>JAUNUK010000001.1:0-98656 GCA_030538185.1 Actinomycetaceae bacterium
GGTGAGGTGCCCTCTTTTTGGTAGGCCCACGGGGATTCGAACCCCGAACCAACAGATTAAAAGTCTGGTGCTCTACCATTGAGCTATAGGCCCGTTACGCGCCTGGATCACGTCAGTCACTACCGCTACCCGACTTGCAACGCGTATTAGTGTAGCCGCATTCTAGGGGACGAAAAAACCCAGAGCTCCGTATAGGCTGGTTGGAACACACGATGAAGGAAGGTAGCGCCAATGACTGAGAGAACACGCCCTCGTCGTCCAGCCATTATTGAGCCAGATATGCTCGAATACCTTGAAGGTGATGAAGATCCCCAGATGAGCCGTGAAGCTGCACACACTACGGCCCGTGCCTTGGTGCCAGCCAAGAACGGCGAATGGACAGATCCGGATCCTCAGGTTTTGGATCGTCTGCTTGAAATCATCGAGACAGAAGGTGTCGATCCCCTCGCGTCCTTGTGGGCAAGCTCACCTCCAGAAACTTTGCCGGGTGTCTTGTGGCGACTTGTCCTCATTAAGCAGTGGGCGACTCGTGACCCTGAGCTGCTGCGCAATCGCCATGCTCAGGGTTTGGCCGCGACAGAATTGGGTGCCCTGCTGGATCCTAAGGTTGCCAAGACGATAGATCTGGATGAGTGGATTGCGCAGCTGACATCACTGCTAAACGGTACTTTCGCCGGTGATTTTGCGGCCTTGCTGACCACCACGGCTCAAGAGCTTCGTGTCCTGGCTGCACATGTGGCATTCGGCCCAAACTGGATTACCGACAGCGCCGACACCTTGGCCACCCCAATCACTGTTAGAGATTCCGCACTACTGACAACCGCCAAAGAGCTAGAAGCCGCTGCACAGCGTTATAGTGACGGAAGGCTTGATTAGGCGCGTCAGCTGCGTGACTCGTCAACTAAGCCAACTACACGGACCGCGAAACCTAATGTTCAACTAGTAACGGTTAAATATCGACAATGACGTCAACCCAAGCAAGAAGGAACGCAATGGATGAGAGCCAAAACAGTGAGATGCTCGAGGTGGAACCCTTAACCGAGGATCCCGGTGTTACACATGTGCTTGGGGGCGATGGTGCCGGTCTGATAGGTGCCGCAGAAGAACACACTTTTGAATCGGCAACGCCAGATGATTTCTTCAAGATTCCCGCCGGTCATGACGATTTTGTCGGCCACGAATATGAAGACTCCGATTTCGAGGTGGACACGGATGACGTTCCTGACAGTGTTCCAGGCGAAACACAAACATTGCCGTCAGGTGACACGACTGTCCCGGAAGAGTACCTGGCACAACATGACCCCAGCGAAGACATTGTTTATGACGACCGTGAAACAGATGGTTCTGCGGTCTACCTACATGACGCCCCCTGGGATAATCCGCCCTCGCCTCGCCTGGAAGACCATCCCCCGATCGAACTTGAGTGGCCCGAAGGTCTGGACCACGACGGCTTGCCGAAGTTACCCAAAGGGCGGTGGCAAGACCGGGAATTGTCCTGGTTGGCTTTCAATCAAAGGGTGTTTGAACAGGCACAAAACCCTGAGTTAGAGCTGCTTGAGCGCCTGTGGTTCCTCACGATTTTCGCTTCGAACTTGGATGAGTTTTACATGGTGCGCGTCGCTGGCCTAAAACGGCGCATTGCGGCGGGGATCGCGAAACCCACGGCCTCTGGTCTGTCCCCACGGCAGTTGCTAGACCAGATAACCGAAAAAGCCCAGGACCTTATGAGCCAGGTCCACCGCTACTTCCATGAGGAAATACGCCCTCAGCTGGATGAAAACGGCCTGAAACTCGTACATTTTTCGCAACTCAGCGAGGCCGAGAAAGAAAAACTGCACGCCTATTTCCGCCTCCAAATCTTTCCGGTCCTCTCGCCTCTGGCAGTTGACCCCTCGCACCCCTTCCCCTACATTTCGGGGCTTTCACTAAACCTTGCGGTTATTGTGCGCAACCCGCATTCAGGGAAAGAACACTTTGCGCGGGTCAAGGTTCCCTCGATCTTGCCCAGCATCATTCCGGTTTCCGACGAGGGCGTCTTGTTGAAACCCGAGGAGAAAATCAACGCCGGTCAGTCGGTTCACTTCGTGCCCTTAGTGGATGTGATCGCGGCTCACCTAGACCACCTGTTCCCCGGGATGGAGATAGTCGAGGCGCATGCCTTCCGTGTGACCCGCAATGAAGACCTAGAAGTCGAAGAGGATGACGCAGAGAGCATCCTGACCGCAATGGAAGAAGAACTGCTGCGCAGGCGTTTTGGGCCAGCTGTGCGCCTTGAGGTCACCGAGGGAATGTCCACACATGTGTTGGACTTCCTGGTGCGAAACCTTGGCATTAAGGAAAGCGACGTGGTGCGTTTGCCGGCACCCTTGGATATGCGTGGCCTCAATGACCTGCACGAACTCGATTTGCCGAAACTGCGTTACCGACCATACGTGCCGGTTACAGCCCAAGGCCTAGCCGAGGTGGAATCCTCGAAGCCGGTCGATATTTTCACCTCCATTCGCAACGGCGATGTCCTGCTGCACCACCCCTATGACTCGTTTTCGACCTCTGTCCAACAGCTATTGGTACAGGCGGCACACGACCCACGGGTGTTGGCAATCAAACAGACTTTGTACCGCACCTCGGGGGATTCACCTATTGTCCAGGCATTAATGGACGCCGCCGAGGCCGGAAAACAGGTCGTTGCGATCGTAGAGATCAAGGCCCGTTTCGATGAAGAAGCCAATATCTCTTGGGCCAGGAAGCTTGAACAGGTCGGCGTGCATGTCGTCTATGGCATGGTGGGTTTGAAAACCCATTGCAAACTGTGTTTGATTGTGCGACAAGAAGCCGATGGCCTGCGCAGATACTGTCATGTTGGAACAGGTAACTACCATCCCAAAACCGCGCGCGGCTATGAGGACCTGGGGTTGTTGACCTGCGATCCGGAAGTGGCTCAAGACCTGACCAGGCTTTTCAACCAGCTTTCTGGGTATGCTCCCCGCACGACCTTCCACCGTCTTTTGGTGGCGCCTCGCTCAATTCGAGACGGCCTGGTAGAGAGGATTGAGCGCGAGGTCGAAAACCATAGACTCGGCAAAGAAGCCTGGATTCGTCTCAAGTTCAACTCAATCATCGATGAGGGCATATCGGATGCACTCTATCGAGCATCTCAGGCAGGGGTCCCAGTAGATGTGCAGGTGAGGGGTATTTGTTCGCTGCGTTCGGGTATTCCAGGCCTCTCAGAGAACATGCGGGTCCATTCGATTTTGGGTCGTTTCCTAGAGCACTCGCGGATTTTTTGTTTCGCCAATGATGGGGATCCGGATGTGTGGATTGGTTCCGCCGACCTGATGCACCGCAACCTGGATCGTCGCGTAGAAGCCTTGATCAAAATCATCGATCCCAGACAGGTGTCGCTGCTAGTGGACTTGGTCACGAAGGGGGTTGCTGATACAACAGCCTCATGGAGGTTAATGCCAGACGGTGAATGGGTGCGTTTCCTGAACGACGCCGAGGGCCAGCCCTTAGAGGACATCCAAGAAACTCTCATGGCCAGGGCTTCATCTAGAGTGTCTGGAAGAGATTTGCACTAACGCAAGCACCTGCGTCTGTAAGTGCTTAGATGAACGAGGAGACCAAGGAATGCCGGTTCTAGAAAGTAGCCAAGGCGTACCCAAGGTAACAGCTGCCGGTGCGGTTGTATGGCGCTTGAATCCGACACTTTCACACCCGGTCAAAGCGCAGACGGATACCCCGCAACCCAGGCTTGAAGATATCCAGGTCGCCTTGGTGCACCGTCCTCGGTATGACGACTGGTCTTGGCCCAAAGGAAAGTTAGAACCCGGCGAATCCCTACCCGCAACTGCTGCCCGGGAGGTGGCCGAAGAAATCGGTAAGCAGGCGACTTTGGGCATTAAACTGGGCACGAATGAATACCGCCTGCCCACAGGGGAGTGGAAGGCGGTGCATTACTGGCTGGCGCGGCAAGGCGTGCTCAAACGTGCCTCCGCAGCGCGCAAACTGGTGAAATTGGCCGATGATGCCGAGATTGACCAGGTCAAATGGGTCGGAATGGACGAGGCATATGAGCTGATTTCCAGGCGCAGCGACCGCCAACTTTTGGACCGGCTTGAGGACGTTCATGCTCAGGGTGCATTCACCACCAGGCCTGTCGTGTTGGTCCGGCACGGCAAGGCAGTAAAACGCGAAAAATGGTTGGGCGAAGAACCCGAACGCCCCTTGACAAAGCGAGGCTTTTCTCAAGCGCACGGGCTGGTAGACATTTTTTCTGCCTTCGGTATTTCCACGCTGATGTCTTCGCCTTGGGTCAGGTGTTGGTCGACTTTGGATGTCTACGGACAGGCCGCCCGCATTGCGGTGAAAGAAAAATCAGAGCTGACAGAAAAGGCCTTTGCGAAGCACCCGGGGCTGGCGGTCGACCTTCTGCATGAACAATTTATCCTCGCAAGTCAATCCAGAACCGAGGCGACTAACGGTAAAGGGCCTGGTGGGGTTGCCTTGTGTAGCCACGGCCCCACCCTTGCCTTGCTGATGGATGAAGCCTTGGAGTTTTCGCACGGGGTTACTGCTGCCGCGGTACACGCCCAAGGACCAGGGCGTGAGCACTGGCTACGCACAGGCGAAGCCTTGGTTTTGCACGTCGCACAGAGCCCCACAGGCACGGTCCCGCGTATTGTGGGATGGGAACGACACGTGCCCCCAGAGCAGTTAACCCAGCTCGGCTCAGGCGTTTAGGCCAGTTTTGGCAAAATCATTGCCGAGGGCGGTGTCGGTTGCACCGTGATCGCTGGGTTGATTGTCAGCGTTTAGAGTCCTTTAGGCTTCCCTGGGTGAGCATGGGTGTCATAACGACGCACAGCAATGTGTAGTCCTTGGTGTGTTCCCATGACTCTTTCGTTGGGAAAATCTCCAGCATGTCCAGGTCAGACTTCATGGTCGAAACTCCGATGAACTGTTCGAAGGCCTGAGTGCAATAGCCTTGAGCCAGGTTGCGAAGCTCTGTGGAGCCAGGAAAGTCTGGGGCAGCGGGTTTGTCTGTGCTGTCTGTGTTGCCGGTATTGGCAGTGCTGTCTGGGTCGTCCTGCGAGGCAGCGTTCAGGTCTTTACTGGCAAAGACCTCTGCATTGTGGTCCTCTGCGCAATCCACAATAGCCAGTTCGCGTACCGTCGTGTCCTCGGCGCTCAGGCCCCTGGAGAGGAAACAGTTACCCGTTTTCAGATCCAAAACCGAGTTTGAGGTGCAAGCCCCCAAGCTTAAGAGGCATGCACATAGGGCGAGGGTGAAAAATCGTGTGTGCAGCCTGCTGGAGGTGCCAGGGTTGGATGCCTCCGCCCTCGGAAATCTTTGCCTGGACACTGAACCCCCTAGCCGTAAATCGGAAGTTGGTGCAGCACAGTGAAACAGATGGCCGCGGTCACGCCTGCGGCAGGGATGGTCATTATCCAAGCGAAGAGGATATTGCCAGCCATGCCCCAACGCACCGCAGATAGGCGACGTGTGGCACCGACGCCCATAATGGCCGAGGTGATCGTGTGTGTAGTAGAAATCGGGGCGTGCCAGACATAGGCAGTGAAGTACAGGATGGCCGAGGCCACGGTTTCTGCCACAAAACCGTGAGCGGGATCAAGCTCGATAATCTTGCGACCCAGCGTGCGCATAATGCGCCAGCCTCCGGCGTAGGTACCGGCAGAGATAGCGAGGGCGGCAGCGACTTTCACCCACAAGGGAATGGTCTCATCGGAGTGGTAACCGCCTGCGACCAGGGCAATGTAAATGACGCCCATGGTCTTTTGGGCATCCTGAAGGCCATGCCCGAGAGCCATCATGGCAGCTGAAATAGTTTGCGCGTAACGGAATTTGCGCATCGTGGGGTGGTAGGACAAGTTTCGACACGCGGCCAAGACCGCCACCATCGATAGGTAGGCGATAGTGAAACCCACCAGGGGAGAGACAATCATGGGCAACAACACATGGGAGGCGATGGTATCCCAATGAACAGTGATGGAGGCGGCTAGCCCGGAACCTGCCAGGCCGCCAATAAGTGCGTGGGAGGAAGACGAGGGAAGGCCAAACCACCAGGTAACCAAGTTCCAGGTGATAGCACCAACCAGGCCAGCCAAGACAATTATTAGGCCCATGACCCTGATGTTTGGGTCTTCAGCCATGGCAAATGTGTCGACATCGATAATCCCAGAGCCTATGGTTTTGGCGACCTCGGTACCCAGGAGTGCGCCAATGACGTTCATAATGGCGGCCATGATCAGGGCACGCCTTGGAGTCAATGCCCGAGTGGAGACTGAGGTGGCAATGGCGTTGGCAGCATCATGGAAACCATTGGTGAAGTCAAAACCGAGTGCAATAACGGTGACCAATGCCACCAAGACGAGTACAAGATCGATAGGAGGCACTAGGATTCCTTGATTGCAATCGTTTCGATCAGCGTTGCCAGTGTTTCATAGGAGTCGATCGCTTTTTCCAAAGACTCAATGATGTCTTTGTACTTGATAAGCAGGATCGGATCCGTGACGGTTTCAAAGATTTTCATGAGGGTGTTCATGTAAATCTGGTCGCCCTGGTTTTCCAGACGGTTGATTTCCACCCAGTAATCGCGCAAGTTTTGCAGGGTTTTTAGGCCAGGGGTGGCCTCTGCAGTCAGCTGGGCGCAGGAGGTGAGGATATCGACCTGTTTTGCAACCCCGCTTGGCAGTTGACCTACCTTGTAGATGACAATCAGGTTGCCTGCCTCGTCAGTGCGATCCATGCAGGTGTCCAGATTGGAACACAGTTCGGTCAGATCATTGCGATCCAAAGGCGTTACGAAGGTCTGGTTGACCTTGCTCATGAACTGGTGTGTTATCTCATCTGAGGCGTTTTCCACAGCGTGAAGTTCATGGCGTAAGCCTTCGCGTTGTTCCTCATTTGCTTGGAGAATTTGTGCCAGATAGGCAGTTCCCTCAATCAAGTTTTGCGCCGATTGGGTGAGAAGAGAAAAGAAAGAGGCGTCGTTGTCATTCGGCCTGAAATGCATGTGGCTCGCTCCTGCTTGTATAGGACCGTTCGTCTTGAGCGTCTGGGGGACCTTCAAGTCTTAGAACAAATCTATAACAGATGGTGAACATTTAGGTCACCTCGCGTAAAGCTACCAGACCTAAGTGAACAGACAAACCCGAGGGCGTGTTGTTGGGGGTGTGAAGGGGGTGGACCTGGGGATTTATTTGGGGCACGCCGTGAGGTTATGCGAGGAAGTGTTGAGGATGCCGGGCCTCGAAGCGCCTGTCGGCGCGAAGGCCGCTCGAAGCGGCAGTTTTTGGAGCCCGGGGCATTCGCGACCCGACATCTGTAAACAAGTATAGATGAGAATGTCGTTTATGTACGTTGCGAATTAGTATGGAGGATTCAATACATGGCACGATGGTCGGGTGGATATCAACGCCGTCACTGCGCAAGAGTCGTGGCAATCGCTGGCTCAAATGCATCGTGAAGGCGAGCAAGAACAAGAAGACCCACAGGTAGATAAGACTCCCGACGGTTCTTCCGCCCTCGGCCGTGTTATTGCTAACCCGCAGGTCTTCACCGTTGTTGTGGCGCTAATGATGGGACTGACTTTTTGGCTCCCGCGTGATGTCCTTACAGTCGCTGCCGTCGCCGTCGTTGTGGGCTTCTCTCTGGGATGGGCGCAGCTACTCAGGCTTCCTTCCCAGCGAGGGACAGGAGTGGTGATAGCCCTGTTCGGAATTGTTTCTGTCCTGGCTGTGCGCATCTACCCTGATCTGGCCATCGTGACCGAGGTGGCAGGTGTCGGCATCCTGGGTGCCTTTATTGCGGAGATCTTGCGCGGAAAAGACCGGCCCCAACTAGTCGCATCGGTAGCGGGAACAATTGCTGGCCTGCTGATTGCGCTAACCGCGGGTGTGTATTCAGTTTTGGGTAGTCAAAAAGAGTGGCATTTCTTGGTTCTGCCTGCTGCTTTGATCCTGGTCGCTGGTGCCTTGGTCCAGTACCTACCAAAGTCGTGGTCCCCAAATTTGCGTGGTTTCTTGTCCGTTGCCATTGCCGGCGCAGCCGGTCTCGTTGTCGGGCTGGTCATTATGCTGCTAGGTGTAGCCGAGGGGGCGAATGTTTTTCTCTTCCAATGGGCACCTTGGCCTGGGGCTATATCGGGTGCCTTGGTGGGCGCCTCGCTGGGTGTGATTGTTGGCCTCACATGGTGGGCCTTGATGTGGCTTTTCGATGATGAGCTTGCTCCGAAAACGGTTTTTGCCTCCTTCACGCTGGGCACAGTGCCAGTGTTGGCCTTGGTTTTACCTGTCTACGCTATGGCGCGGTTACTAGGCGCTTAAGCGTTTAAAGCGTTAGCCTTATGCCATGTTCTCTTTCCCCGAAGGTTTGAACCCAGCAATGAATCCCCTCGCCTGGTTGCCGGGTGCCTGGAAAGGCTGGGGCGTCATTTCCTATCCTGGCGTCCCCGACCAGGTCGTTCTGCAGGACATCACATTCACTTACGAAGAGACCCCGTGGCTACGCCAAGAGTCGCGCCTCTACACCGTCACCGAGGATTCCGCCGCCCTGGTTGAACGTGAAATGACCGGCGCGCAAGGGGTTGCAGTCCTGGAGAGGGGCCAGCTTTTGAGTGTAGAGACCTCGTATTGGCGGCCGTCTGCGGTCACTGCCGAGGGCGAACCCGTACAGGCTGTTGACACCCTTGGCGATCCGGAAGATGCCGCTGGAAATGTTGCTGTTGGTGGACACTTTGAGGTCCTGTCTACGGATCCTTCCGGCTACGTCATGATGTGGGTCGGGCAGGCCGAGGGACCACGCATCCAGATGGTTACCGACGCCGTCGTGCGCAGCCCTGACGCGCCCGAGTTGAATGCGGCCACCAGGTTATTTGCCTTGGTTGAATCCGACCTCATGTGGGCCCAAGATGTGGCAGCACTGGGACATGAACTCCAGTCGTATATCTCTGGGCGTCTTAGTCGCGAGGCCTAGGCGTGGCTGTAGACTTTTCTGCGCGACCTGGCGCGGTGGTAGTTGACGCTATTGACGCTTTTGTGCCCGCGCACTACGGGCAACCCGGGGTGGAGCAACGTGCCCTGGAGGAAGGCCGCGCGATTGTCGACCTGTCCAGCCTTGGGGTTGTCGAGGTTGTGGGACCGCACCCGACCCGCTGGTTGACTACTCTGAGTTCCCAAGTAATCCCCGAACACGCCGAATTTATTGCCGAGGACGTTTCTGTGGGTGGGCGTGGCGGTAGTGGGGTTGACGCGGTTGATGATATTCGCATCCCCGAGGCTGTGCTGCGACCTGGTACAGAGGTCTTGCTCTTGGATTTTTCCGGGCGTTTAGACTTTGCTTTCGCGGTGATCCCTGCTGGTCGCACTGACACAGGTGAAACCGGCCGCGTTCTGTTGATTGTTGACAGCGCAGAAGAGGCCGCACGTCTAAGCGCCTTCTTAGAAACCCGTATTTTCCTTGCGGACATCAAGGTAGCTGATGTCTCGGATGGGTGTGGGGTTTTAGGGGCCGTGTGGCCTGCGGGTGGGGACCCGCTGTCTTTTAAGGCCCTGTATAACAGCGCCGTACAGGAGCGAGCCTTGGTTGGTACGTGGGTGGATCCCTGGCCGGGAGTGGTCGAAGGCGGGACACGCTACTCGTTTATGGGTGATGAGGACAAGCATCCTGGTTCGGAATTCTCTCGTGGACTGGTAGTTGTGTACGACGATGCCGTTGAGGGCGTTGGCGCGCGTGCTTTGGGTTTGATGGATGACGTGCTTGACGTTGCTTCTGGTGTGGATGCCGGACAGGCGCGGTGGGCTGGCATGTCTGCATGGGAAGCGAACAGGGTCGCAAGTGGTCGCCCTCGGAAAATAACCGAAGTAGACGAAAAGACCTTGCCACATGAATTGGACTGGCTGCGAACTGCTGTACACCTGCGCAAAGGCTGTTACTGTGGGCAAGAAACCGTCGCGAAAATCATCAATATGGGCAAGCCTCCACGCAGGTTGACGTGGTTGATGTTCGATGGGGCCGAGCTGCCCGAGGTGGGGGCCGTTGTGAGCTTGGACGAAGGCGGTCAGAGCGCGGTGGGGCGCGTGACCTCGGCGGTAAGGCATGTCGACGAGGGCGTTATGGCTCTTGCGGTGCTGCGCAGGAACGTGGATGTGGCGGTACCCCTATGGGTGGCAGGCCTGGAAGTACCGGGGATTCAACGGATTTTGGTTGACCCGGTTGGCAGATCGGCGGACTCTCCCAAGGAACGGCCAGGTGCCGGCCTGCGTAAATCCCTCTTGACCGGGCGTTCCAAATTTAAGTGCGGGGCGCAGGACATTGACGAGGACGAAGACTGAGGGCTGAAGCTGCGTGAGCGGGAGCCGTCCTCTATGCTTAGCGCATGATTCTTGCATCCCTGGCTAGCCTACAGTTCCTGTTGCTTAGTGTCTTGGCGCTTGGGATCTTCGCGTTTTCCTTGGCTGCCCTGCTCCACTGTGCAACCACACCAGCGCAAGCCTTCCTGTCTGAAGGAAAGCGGACAAAGAACTTTTGGTTGGCCGTGACGGGTCTGGGGACGCTATTGGCGTTTTTGGCCTTGCCTCCGGCGCAGTTCATCAGCGGGTTCATGGCGTTGTTTATCCTGGTCATCCCTGGTGTCTATTTTGCCGATGTGCGCCCGGCTGTGAAGTACCACCGCAGGAAGAAAAACGGTGGCGGTGGCGGTTCGATGGGCAGCGGCCAATGGGGTCAAAGCCGCTGGTGACCATGCCGTGACAAGGAGAGGTAGCTGTGCGCGCAGTAATTCAGGTAGCTGATGGCGCCTCGTGCGCGGTTGACGGGACTGTGACCGGGTCTTTTGAAGGCCCTGGGCTGGTTGTTTTGCTGGGTGTGACGCACGATGACGGACCTGACCAGGTTGAACGTATTGCACGTAAAATTGCCGAACTGCGGATTATGGGCGTGGAAGAATCCGCCCTGGACCTGGGTGCGCCCATCCTGCTGATTTCGCAGTTCACCTTGTACGGGGATACACGTAAAGGGCGGCGGCCCTCGTGGTCTAAAGCTGCTCCTGGTCCTGTTGCTGAACCTTTGGTTGACGCCGTTGGAGAGGCGTTGCGGGCGCGCGGTTTACGTGTCGAGGTCGGGCGCTTCGGTGCGGATATGAAGGTGACCTTCACCAATGATGGACCGGTGACGGTTCTGGTCGAGGCGTAGGAACTGCCGCGCAAGGTTGTGTCTGCCTCCTTGGAACTGCCGCGTGGGGCCGTTTGGCCCCGCTTCGTTGTTGCTGACCTGGGTTACGTTTTTTCGTTTGGGCGGGTCTGGAGGCGGGGGTCGTGCCCAGCGGTGCACTGCCGAGCTGAAGCTCGGCAGGCATCCGAAGCCCACCTACCCGACTGAACGCAGGTCTGGGTCGAAAGCGAAGCTTTCGAGTTCAGAACCGGAGTGATGGAGGGTGCGCATCGTATTTGGATGCAAGCACCGCTCCCACCCGCCTCAAGACCCGCCCAGGTAAAGGAATTCGGGTAAGGAAAAGATAATTCCTGCCAACGAATTTCCTTCTTCGTAGCAAAGCGCGGGGTTTGGAAGTTGTGGGTGGGGCGTTTATGATTTTCGGGGCCTTGCGCTTGGGGCCGTTAATGCTAGGAGTCTGGTTTCTGTGAACGCTGTTGTGCTGGCCGTCCTCGTCATGTTAATCCTGTCCTTGGTGAGGGTGCACGTTGTGATCGCCCTCGTGGTAGGGGCTTTGACTGGCGGTATTGCAGCTGGAATGGGTGTGGAAGCAACGCTCAATTCCTTCACGGAAGGGATTGCCGGGGGCGCTTCAATCGCCTTGAACTATGCGATGTTGGGTGCTTTTGCCGTGGCGATTGCCAAATCTGGGGTGCCGCAGGTCTTTGCGCAGTGGATGACCGCGAAAGCGCAAGGGTCCAGGTCAAAGGTTGCAAAGTGGTCGTTGCTGGGTGTCTTGTTGGCGGTGTCCATCATGTCGCAAAACCTGATTCCCATACATATTGCGTTCATTCCCTTGCTGGTGCCGCCTCTATTGATGGCTTTCAACCGCTTCGAGATCGACCGTCGTATGCTGGCAAGCATTATGACCTTCGGACTGGTCACGACTTATATGTGGTTGCCTTACGGCTTCGGTTCTATCTTCTTGAATGACATTTTATTGGGCAATATCGAGAAGGCCGGGATGGACACCTCGGGTGTGAACGTCATGGTCGCCATGGGGATACCGGCGTTGGGTATGGTCGTTGGCCTATTGATTGCCGTGTTCTTCAGCTACCGTGCACCCAGGCAGTACGAGGATCTGCCCGTCGCTGGGGCTGACCTGAGCACCAAAGAGGTAAAGGTCTACAACCTCGTGATTGCTGGTGTGGCTGTTGTGGTGTCATTGGTCATCCAGATCTGGGCAAACTCGCTGCTGTTGGGCGCCATGGCAGGGTTCTTGATCATCATCGGTGCGCGCGTGGTGGCCTGGAACGAGGCCGATAAGGTCTTTGACGACGGCATCAAGCTCATGGCCATGATTGGTTTCATCATGATTTCAGCGCAGGGCTTCGCGAAGGTCATGAACGATTCTGGACAGGTGGAATCCCTGGTTGCCTCATCTGTCGAACTCTTTGCCGGCTCAAAGGGCGTGGGTGCCGCAGTCATGCTGCTGGTGGGCCTGCTGGTCACCATGGGTATTGGTTCGTCGTTTTCGACCCTGCCGATTATCACGACGATCTATGTGCCGCTGTGTATGTCTCTGGGGTTCTCGCCCTTGGCGACCGTGTCTTTGATTGGGACGGCTGGTGCCTTGGGTGACGCTGGTTCGCCGGCCTCGGACTCAACCCTGGGTCCCACGGCTGGTCTAAACGCTGACGGTCAACACAACCACATCTGGGGTTCTGTCGTGCCGACCTTCATTCATTACAACATCCCGTTGTTGGTGGCAGGCTGGATAGCCGCCATGGTGTTGTAAACGCCAAACGTACCCGCGTTATCAGGTTTCCTTTAGCCTCAATCAATTCCGAGGGCGATACATTTCCTGCTGTGCGCGCATTTTATGGTTCTGATGGTAACAATCTGGTCTGGAAAGGGTTGCAGGCTTCGGGTTACCCTTGAGTTATGGAGGAAATCGCTGTGTCGCCTGAGTCGCTCGCATTGCGTCAGCTTGTTGATGCAAAACGAGCTCAACTCGGTGCGTTGCTGGTGAAGTACAGTGCAACTCATCCCCGATTGTTTGGCTCGGTTGCCCAGGGTGTTGCTCATGAGGACAGCGATATAGACATTCTGGTTGACATGGATCCCGCAGATGGCAACCTGCTTATGCGCGCTTCGGGATTGATGGAGGAGACCCGAGAGTTATTTGGTCGCGACGACATAGATATTTTCCCTATTCAGCTTCTAAAGCACCCAGTATCAGCATCAGCAATTGAATCAGCAGTGGTTTTATGAGCAGGGTAGTTAAAGAGCGCATTGATGACATTCTGAAAGCGATTGAGAAGTCCAAGCTCTACATTGATTTGGTGATTGGCGAACAGAATCCCAACCTTATCGCGATGGCAGAAGATGCCGTTGAACGCAATCTTCAAATCGTTGGTGAGGCCGTTACCCGTTTACCTGAGTCATTAACGTCTTCTTACCCGCAGATTCCATGGGCGCAGATAAGGGGATTTCGTAATATTCTGGTTCACGAGTATTTTGGGGTCGATCTTGATGTCGTAAGGGACGTTGTGGAAAACCACTTACCTCCACTGGCTTCTGTTTTAAGGAAACACCTGTCTGAAACCAATGAATAGACGGGTATAGGCGAAGGGTGCGTGTGAAGTTCGAGCACCAAGCGCTCCTTCGGCGATAAGCTTCGGGTATGTCATATCCCGGCCCTTACACCCAATCCGATACCGAGAAACGGAATCTTTTGGTCATTGTGGTCGTAATACTTGCGGTTGCTGTTGTGTTTTCTGCAATTGTTTTTGTGGCAGTACTGGTTGCTCAACGTGAGGGTGGGTCTGGTATGGCGTCCGATTCGACCAGCAATTCCACACAGCCTCAAGAGGTAACAGCATCCGCAGACCATGTGCCCACCAAACAACAATCTTCTGAAGAACGAGCCTCTGCAACAACACCTGCAGACAAAGTCTTGGAAACGATCGACAAAGGCCAAGAAGTTGATGCCGCTCCCTTTGTTTTTCCTCCCGGACACACCTTGGAGGGCCTTCGTTTCATGGTGGGGGATAACGTCATGTGTTCGGTTATTGATTATCCGTTATGGAGCGATAGTTCAAGTCATGCCTCTTGCCAGCGGCTCTTGAACCTGACGGAAGATGGACGCCCGGATCGGACAAGCGGATACGTGGAACGCCCCGGCGAAAAATATCGGGTAGAAGAACTTGATGACCCTGCTGACAGATTCAACTGTGTTGGCGGAGGGGTTGATATTCCCCAGGATGTGACGATTGGCAACAAGAAAGGCCAGTTCATGTTCGGCAGATGTGTGTCCTCAATATCGCAAATGGATTGGTGTCGTATAGCCAGCGAAGAGGAAAAAGACCAAGTTTCCTGTCCGACAGTGAAGAAGCTGGAGCCAGGCCAAAGCGTGAAATACAAGAACTACGCTTTTCACTTTGATGGCCAGGAAGTTACCGGGTTTAACCTCACGACAAAACAGGGCTTTCGTGTAAAAGACCGCAACTACGAGTGGATTGAATAACCTTCAATGCAAGTGACCAATCGTGTAGTTTACGGCAGGAATTGTCTTGGGGTAGGAGGGGTAGGGATTAAGTCCTAGGATACGAGGGTGGCTACCTTACTGACGCGTTCTGAGCGATTGGACCGCCTTCCTTTCACGCAGCGCCACTCCAAACTGCTTCTGGCCGCCGGGATTGGCTGGGCCTTGGACGCCATGGACGTTGGCCTGGTCTCCTTCATCGTCGCAGCCCTAGCCCAAGAATGGGGGCTAAGGCCCAGCGAAAAATCCATGGTCCTGTCCGTCGGATTCATTGGCATGGCCATCGGAGCTGCCCTGGGCGGGAAACTTGCAGACATGTACGGACGGCGCAAAGTTTTCGTCGGCACCCTCGTCATATACGGACTGGCCACCGGGCTATCGGCCCTTGCGCCAAATCTGGGCGTGCTCATCGTCCTGCGTTTCTTAACAGGTCTGGGCCTGGGTGCAGAACTGCCAGTCGCCTCCACACTGATGACCGAGTTCGCCCCGCGCCGCATAAGAGGACGAGTCATCGTCTGGCTAGAGGCATTCTGGGCCCTGGGTTGGATACTGGCCGCAAGCATCGGCACCTTCGTTGTCGCAGCCTCCCCGGACGGGTGGCGTTGGGGTCTGGTCATCGGGGCAGTGCCAGCCGTCTACGCCATATTTGCACGCCTGAACATGCCAGAATCCGTGCGCTACCTCGAAAAAATTGGCCGCTACGACGCAGCAGAAAAAATGGTGCGCCACTTCGAGGAACCGGCCGGGGCCGAATACCGGTACGACGGCCCCACGATCGACACCCCCGAACAAGCAGCCGCCCACAAAGAAGCCGTCATCCAGGTACGCCCACACGTCAGCATCTGGTCACGCGCCATGCGCAGGCGCACCACCGGCCTGTGGGCGCTGTGGTTCTTCATCAACCTGTCCTACTACGGGGCCTTCATGTGGATACCGTCCCTGCTGGTAGAACGCGGATTTGATATAACCAAGTCCTTCACATTCACGCTGATTATCACCCTGGCGCAAATACCGGGCTACGCCGCAGCAGCCTGGCTGATTGAACGCCTTGGCAGACGCAACACCCTGGCCCTCTTCCTGGCAGGCTCCGCCCTGGCGGCAGTCTCATACGGCATGGCTGGCAGCGAGGTAGCAATTATCGCCGCAGGCTGCGCCCTATCATTCTTCAACCTGGGTGCCTGGGGTGCGCTCTATGCGGTTGGCCCGGAACTCTACCCCACGCAAGTGCGCGGGTCAGGTACCGGGGCAGCGGCCGCCTTCGGACGCCTGGCCGCCATTATTGCGCCAATGTTGACGCCCATCCTGGTCGCCACAGGCGGGATGACGCTGGCATTCGGGTTCTTCGCGGCTGCTTTCGCTCTGGCAGCCGCCTCCGCCTACCTGCTGCCCGAACAAAGGGGCAAAGCCATCGACTGAACCACCCTGCAGTGCCACGTCATCGACGCAACGCCCTCGGCAATCTGCTTGAAAAAACCCAAACTCATAACAAAAGCCCAGCCGACTTTGCCCGTGGCGAACAGATTGGCACGCACCCCCCAGTTTGTGGAACCCTTATACAAGCGCTTGTAGTATCCGCCGCGCCTAAGGAGTTGTGATGTTCGAACGGTTTACAGACAGAGCCCGCCGCGTCGTTGTGCTGGCCCAAGACGAGGCGCGCCGCCTCAACCACAACTACATCGGCACAGAACACCTGCTGCTGGGCCTGATTCACGAGGGCGACGGCATCGCGGCGAAGGCCCTGGAAATGATGGGGATATCGCTTGAGGCGGTCCGCGGACAGGTCGTAGAAATCATTGGCGAGGGCGAGGCGCCGACCACCGGGCACATCCCGTTTACTCCGCGCGCCAAGAAGGTCCTTGAGCTGTCGCTGCGCGAAGCCTTGCAGCTGGGACACAACTACATCGGCACCGAACACATTTTGCTGGGCCTGATTCGCGAGGGCGACGGGGTGGCTTCGCAGGTCTTGGTGAACCTGGGTGCGGAACTCAATGCTGTGCGTCAGACTGTGATTCAGTTGCTTTCTGGATATCAAGGGGCTGCTGGCGGCGGACGCGGGGAGGCCGTCGGTGTCGGCGGTGGGCCCAAGGATTCGCCGACTGCTGGCAACTCGGCATTCTTGGACCAGTTTGGTCGTAACCTGACTCAGGCTGCACGTGAGGGCAAGCTTGACCCGGTTATTGGGCGGCACACCGAGATGGAACGTGTCATGCAGATTTTGTCTAGGCGCACCAAGAACAACCCGGTGCTGATCGGTGAGCCCGGGGTTGGAAAGACTGCTGTTGTCGAAGGGCTGGCCCAGGCAATTGTCCGCAACGATGTGCCCGAAACTCTGAAAGACAAGCAGCTTTATTCGCTGGATATGGGGTCCTTGGTCGCTGGGTCCAGGTACCGCGGTGACTTTGAGGAACGCCTGAAGAAGGTTTTGAAGGAGATCCGCACTCGCGGCGACATTATTTTGTTTATCGATGAGATTCACACCTTGGTGGGTGCGGGTGCCGCAGAAGGAGCCATCGATGCCGCTTCCATTTTGAAGCCCATGTTGGCGCGCGGCGAACTACAGACCGTCGGGGCCACGACCCTTGAGGAATACCGCAAATACATTGAAAAGGATTCAGCACTTGAACGCCGCTTCCAACCTGTAAAGGTTGAGGAACCCACGGTTGAAGAAACCGTGGCGATTTTGAAGGGCCTGCGCGACAGGTACGAATCGCACCACCGCGTCATGATTACAGACGCTGCCGTGGCCGCCGCAGCCCAGTTGGCCGCACGTTATGTGTCTGACCGCTTCCTGCCCGACAAGGCGATTGACTTGGTTGACGAGGCAGGGGCGCGTTTGCGTATCCGCCGCATGACCGCGCCCCCTGAACTGCGCGAGTTGGATGAAAAGATAGCCGATACCCGCCGCCGCAAAGAGATGGCGATTGACGGGCAGGACTTCGAAAAGGCCGCTGCCCTGCGCGACGAAGAAAAAGGCCTGACAAGCGAACGCGCCGAGAAGGAAAAGCAGTGGCGTTCAGGTGATATGGACACCCAAGCCGTCGTCGACGAAGAAGAAATCGCCGAGGTCCTGGCCATGTCAACCGGCATCCCGGTCCTGAAGCTCACGCAGGCAGAATCCTCGAAGCTACTGAAGATGGAAGACGAACTGCACAAGCGGATCATCGGCCAAGACGAGGCCGTCAAGGCCCTGTCTCAGGCGATTCGCCGCACCCGCGCTGGTCTGAAAGACCCCAAGCGCCCCGGTGGTTCCTTCATCTTTGCTGGTCCCACCGGTGTTGGTAAAACAGAGCTGGCCAAAACCCTGGCCGAGTTCCTGTTCGGGGACGAAGACGCGCTGATTCAACTGGACATGTCCGAGTTCTCTGAAAAGCACACCGCCTCACGTTTGTTCGGGTCGCCCCCCGGATATGTCGGCTACGACGAGGGCGGGCAACTGACCGAAAAGGTCAGGCGCAAGCCCTTCAGCGTGGTCCTGTTTGACGAGGTCGAAAAGGCTCACCCCGATATTTTCAACTCCTTGTTGCAGATCCTGGAAGACGGCCGCCTGACCGATTCTCAAGGCCGCGTCGTGGACTTCAAGAACACGGTCGTCATTATGACCACCAACCTGGGCACACGCGAGATCAACAAGGGCGTGCTGACTGGTTTCCAGGCTCACGGAGAGTTGGCCACTGACTACCAGCGCATGAAGGGCAAGGTCCAAGAAGAGCTGAAACAGCACTTCAGGCCCGAGTTCCTAAACCGCGTGGATGAAATCATTGTCTTCCCGCAGTTGAAGAAGGAAGAAATCGTCCAGATTGTCGATTTGATGATCGCGAAACTGGATGACCGCATGCGTGACCAGGATCTGGCCATTGTCATGACCCCTGAGGCTCGCGAACTGCTGGCCGACAAGGGCTTTGACCCCGTGCTGGGCGCCAGGCCTTTGCGCAGGGCAATCCAGCGCGAACTGGAAGACGTACTGTCGGAGAAAATCCTGTTCGGTGAGGTTCAACCGAATTCGACCATCACGGTTGGAGTGGAAGAAACCGAGGACAAGGGCAAGGTGTTCACCTTCACGGACACCCCCGGCCTGCCTGAAGGCGTGTCGCGCAAACAGAAACTTGCTGACGTGACAGCGGCCTCGGCGAATGCCATGTCGGAGTCGCAGCTGCGTGGAGACGGCGGCGAGGACGGATCTGGCTTCGGGCGTGGGAGTGGCGGGCCTGTTGGCGACGGTGGTCCCGGTGACGGTGGCCCTGGTGGCGACCCGCAGCCTGCCCCCGCCATGCCTTTGCCTCAAGAAGGCTCGCCTTTCTAATACTGGAAACTGGCTAGAACACCGCTGCTGTAGAGGGCACGTTACCTTATCCCTGGTAGCGAAAGTGGCGGCTAGTTATGAAGCTCCATATAGTCGGTTTCGTTCACGATGAAACCGCGCTGGGTGGCCTCGTCTAAGCACAGTAGTTCGTAGCCGCCCTCGTCATTGTTGTTGTAATCTCCGGCGAAAAGCATGTGACAGATGAAGTCGCCGTTATTGACCCATGAACCCAGTGGCAGGGGCGTGACGTCGAAACGGGAGTTGATGGGTGGGCCTTGGCCGTCCTCGCCGTCGGGCATGGCATCCATCTGGACCATCGTGGGGTCGCCTCGACACTCGCCGTATGTGAAGAGTGAGTCGGTGCCGTCGCCAAGCAACGAGGCCACCCCGCCCATCAAAGAGCCTTCATTGCAGAGTTTGCCTGCGTCCCTGCCTTTCGGTTCGGGTGCCTTGATCATGTCGCAGTGAACACCTGGCACCCACACCGGGTCATAGGGGTAACCGTCGCCGGTCGCTATCTCGTCCAGGGTCCCGCGCATGGCGTACGGTTTGTTCATGAAGATGTGCTGTGGCCAGTCTTCGTCACCGATCGCAGAAGTGTCAGTGTTCATGGTGCACACCATATTGCCGTCCGGGCTGCGAAACATCAGCACGTGGTCGGCTTCTATAAACGCCTGCCGGTCGGCGGCACTTTTCGGGTCCTCTTGGATTTTTTGTGACAGCGCGTGGGCGTCTCGGAAGTTCGTCACTCGCATATCTGCCCAGTTCGGGTCAGGTGTGATTCCGCTGGTTGGAGGCATATCAGTCCTTTTGTTTGTTCCGGTGTCGCCGGTATTGCCGGTATTGCCGGTGTCGCCGGGCACAGGTTTTTCTCCCGAGGGCGAGGCGTTGTTAGCGTTCTTGCCTTGGATAATCGCGAAGGCCAAGGCTGCTGTCACAACGGAAACCAGCACGGCCAATATGATAATGGCGACGATCAGGGGTTTTCTGGCTGCGCGCGCAGGGTCATGGTCAGGCGAGTACGCCGGGGCATACGGTGTCGGTTGAGGCGGGTACGGCTGCACGGGGGGCTGCGCAGACGGCTGTGGCTGCTGGGGTTGGGATGGGTGTTGCGGGTGTTGGCCTTGCGGATGCTGAGGCTGTTGTGGGTACATGTTAACTCCTGGAGAGATTGAGGGAGCAAAGATATTGTGTTTGTCAGGGTATCGCTGTGTTACCGCAGTTCGCGATAGTCCTCGGGGTCGATGGCGAAGCCGCGTTTAGAGACCTCGTCCAGGCAGACGATGCCCGAACCGGGTGTCGGTGTGCTCTTGGGGTTCAAGAAGCACATGAAATCGCCGTTCTTCAGGTATGAATCTGAAGGCAGTTCGTGCAGATTAAAACGTTGGTTGGGGTTGGGATTGCCGGATTCCGGCCCTGCGTCAAAGCCGATGTGTGAGATGTCCCCGCGGCAAACACCGTAGGTGAACTCCGCTTGGTTCGACGTGCGGGCAAATGTTAGGTGTCCGCTGCTAAAAGCGAGGTCACAGTTGTGATCAAAATCCTCGGGTTTTATGTCGGGGGCATCCAACATTTCGCAGGCCACCCCGGGCAAGAATCGGCCAGTATCTGACTGGTCAGTCGCCGCCTTTTGGATCCATTCGGCGTTTTCGCCTTCCGGCCAGTAATACGGGCCGTCATCTTTGCTGATGGTGCACACCATATTGCCGTCCCAAGTCCTAAACAGCATGTCGGTGTCGTTGACCAGGAAGTCCGGGGGATTGAAGGAATCCAGCGGAGGGATCAGGTTATTGTCGAGGAACGCCATCGCCTGAGCGTAGGTAGTGAACTCGCCAGGGGCCAGGTTGCTGCCAGTTTCAGGCCCATCCGTGGTTTCGGTCGGCCCAGGCTTGGGTGGCTCAGTTTTTGTTCCCGAGGGCGAGGCCTTGGTATCCGGGTCTTTGTCTTTGGGTGTTAGCGCCACGAATCCGAGGGCCGCGCCCAGCCCCAGAACCAAAACCCCCAGGACACTAATGCCGATGATCAACGGCGTGCGCGTGTTCTTGGGTGGCTGCTGGGGTGGATAGGGGTACTGGCCTGGCTGCGCAGGTTGACCTGGTTGACCAGGGTATCCAGGCGGGTAATACCCCGGCGGGGGCTGCTGAGGAGGCTGTTGCGGTTGTTGACCTTGCGGGTACTGCGGCTGCTGCGGATACATGGTGACTCCCGGAGAGATTGGGGACGCTAGCTCTTCATGAGGGATACACCTGGTTCATGAAGGGTGGTGTCAGCAACCGTCACCCTCGGTACCTAGCTGCAACCCTCACGCAGAGTTGGAACCCTTTGATTATCTCAGGTGCCGTCACGGTTTGGAAGACTTCGCCCTCGGAAATAAATGTGGTGAGTGTGGTGGCTGGGACCTCGTTTTCGTGGCCTGACATGTCAAACCACCATTTTTATCGAGCAATCTGCCCCACAGCAATCCCGCAAATTTCGCTGCAATCAACGTTCACACAGCTCCTCAGTCATCTATCTGTCCAGGTACTACAAATTTATGCGTACGTATGGCACACTAGTTATATTAGTTTTCGTATCGCGGAATAGTAGTTCCACAATACAGAATAGTATGACGAAAGGTTATGCGGTGATTTCCCAAGGCAATGGAGCCACGGATCCATCAAATCCGGCACAAAATCAACAACTTCCCGTCAGCGACAGGCTGCACAACGACGACATTAAACCCGTCACAAACCAAAACTGGACCACCTACAACTTGTTCGCCATGTGGATGTCCAATGTTCACTCCGTTGCAGGCTACGTCTTTGCTGCGGGTCTCTTTGCCTTAGGCCTAAACGGCTGGCAAGTCTTTTCCGCCCTTATCGCGGGCGTGACAATCATCTATTTCTTCACAAACCTGACCGGAGCCATGGGACAAAAGTGGGGCATTGCTTTCGCCGCCGCGTGTAGACCCGCATTCGGGGTTTTCGGGGCCAACATCCCTTCCATGATCAAGGCCACCACTGCAACCGTTTGGTACGGCATCCAAACGTGGGTTGCCTCTAATGCCTTGGTCGTCGTGGGTCTAAAGTTCTGGCCGTCACTGGGAGGGCTCGCCAAAGGTTCCTTCCTTGGATTGACACCCCTGGGATGGATCTGTTTTGCAATCATGTGGTCTGCACAAATCCTGGTTTTCTACTACGGCTGGGAGGCCATTAGAAAGTTCTGTGACTGGGCAGGTCCTGCGATCTATGTGGTCATGGCAGTTCTGGCCATCTGGATTGTTGCAAAAGCGGGAGGCCTGGGCCATATTTCCTTCAGTCTTTCTTCTGAGCAGCTTTCCGGAGGAGCCGCTTTACACCAGTGGCTGTTGGCTTTGGCCTTCACTGTTGCATGGTTTGCTGGCACCACCCTGAACTTTGCGGATTTTGGCCGCCTGGTTCGATCTCCCAAGTGCATGAAAGTTGGAAACTTCCTCGGCTTGCCCATTAACTTCACGCTCTTTGCTCTGGCAGCAGTGGTCACCACATCGGGAGGCCTGCAGGTTTTCGGTGAACTTATCACCGACCCGGTTTTGCTGGTCGCGCGCATCGACAACCACACCGCTGCCCTCCTGGGCGCCTTGACGTTTATGACAGCGACCATCGCCACGAATATCGTGGCAAACTTCGTCTCCGCCTCAATGGACCTGGCCAACCTTGTTCCTCATGTCCTAACCTTCCGCAAGGCTGGGCTGGTCGCCTCCGTCGTCGCAGTCATAGTGATGCCCTGGAAGCTGTACGCAAACGCCGCTATGGTGCAATACACCCTCGGCACTTTGGGCGCCTTTATCGGTCCAATCTTCGGCATTATTGTTATGGATTACTACATTTTGCGCAAGAAACAAATCAGCCTGGAACACCTCTACACCGCGTCTCCTGAAGGCGTGTACTACTACAACAAGGGTTTCAACTCGAAGGCCATTATCGCCCTCGTTTTGGCTGGCGTGATTTCTAACCTCATTGCCCACGTCCCAGTGTTTTCCGGGTTGGCGGCCTTTTCTTGGTTCTTTGGCGCAGGTTTCGGTGCCCTGTTCCATTTCCTTCTTTCACGCCGGGATATTATCGCTGTTCAGGCTAAGCTTTTTGGGGAGGTAAACAATGGAGATTAGCCAGATAGACCAAAAGGGTTTGAAAGCAGCAATATCTGCAGCCCAGACAGGGATTTCCGAGGGCGGCATGCCCTTTGGTGCAGCCCTTGTAAACAGCCGTGGCGACATCCTGGCCACAGGTCACAATAGGCAAATCCAGTCGAAGCGCTGGCTTGCACATGCAGAAACCGAGTGTTTAGAGTCCTTCTTGACATCCCTGGAAAAGCGGGCTTCCTTGGCGGACGTGACCTTGTACGCCACTGAGGCTCCGTGTCCCATGTGTGCAGGTGCGGCACTTGTCGCGGGTATTGGGCGCTGTGTCGTTGGCGAAGCTCACCACTACACAGGAGCATTGGAGCTGTTGCGTGCAGCCGAGGTCGAGGTCCTAGTCCTTGACGATAAGGACTGCATAGACATGGTCACCGATTTTCGCCGCGACCACGCCGAGCGCTGGAACCAACTAAGCGCCGGCTGACATTCTCGCTGAGCCTATCGTCTAGGGTTTGAGCCTATTCATTGGGGGTGTGCCCGGTGAATAGGTTCGGGACTTGGGTGATAGGCTCGGCGGTTATTGGGTGGGGATTATGTGTTGGGGGCGACGAGGTAGGGGATCCAGTCTCTGATTTCGAAGCGGGGGCTGGTGGTGGAGGTTTCTAGGGTTCCTAGTACTTTGCCTGTTTGTCCGGTGGCTGCTACCCAGGTTCCGGCCCATGTTGTCGTTAAGGTTATGGCTGCGTGCCCGCGTGTACGATAAAAATGGTGGTTGGACATGTCTGGCCAAGGTGCTCCTGGGTGCGTGGTGTGTGTGACGCTGCCATCTCCCCAGTCCCAACGGTAATTTGTGGCTTGTAGGGTGACGGTGATGGGGACACCAAGGACTTCGCCTTGCAGGGTTTGGCTTGTGCTGGTTGTGTAGGCAATGGTTTCCATATTGACCAGTACCCAATCGCGTTTCTCTATCGGGGGTGAAGACCCTAGTTGTGGTGAAGCCACGCCAAGAGACTGTACATCCGAGGCGGTGACAACTAAACCAGATGACCCTTCATCTTCTTCTTCATCGTCGTCTCGATTAATATCCGCCAAACAAAACCCCAAGCGCCCCGGGTGTGAATCACCAAACGAAGAATCACACAACAACGGCCCAGCCTCCCGAGTCACAATTTCGGGCTGAGAAATATCGTAGGGCCTTCGATAATCTGGAACAGCTAAATCGTTTGGTCTGCCAGCTTCCTCACTTCTGATTGGGGGAGGTGTAGCACTCTGTATCACTCCTCTAATCTCAACCGTGTCGTAACCAGGAGCATCGACTGAAACGATATGGTCAAGATCCGCATTTACAGCCCACAAGCTTTGTGGAAGAAATGGTGCGACCGAAACTACCAATGCGGCACTCAACAAAAAGGACAATAACGTTTGTTTCACTTTTCATCCTCTTCAAACACGGGGCGGCCTCCCGAGACAACTTTCCGTTGGCCGTCAACCATCTTGGAGCGAATCGAGAAATCAAAAAAACCTGGAGGATCGTCGTACACGACATTGCCCTCCTTGTCGATAGTTTTTCCGCTGTTGTAGTTCATCGTGAACACGCATAAATGAGTGTTCTGTTCAGGTGCACATGCCAATTCTGTGGGCCAATGGTGCGCACCTTCAACGTGTCCCCCCTTTGCGTGAAACGAAGCAATATCCTTGATGAAAATCTGGCAAAAACTCGCAGCCTCTTCACACAGTTGCTTCATCGGCCGAAGATCGCCGGTTTGCACACCATAGTTGTAGGTCTCTATCCAGTACTCAGTAACGGCTTGAGCGCCTTCGAGGCTGTCTTCGTTCGCTTTCTCTGGGAAAATAGGCACGTCAATCGCAGTCTCGTTTTCTTTAGACGTGACCGTCTCTTTGTTTTCGCCCGCCTTCTCTGGTCCCGCAGGGCTTTTGAGGCTCTCGTTGTATTCCTGCCCGATCCTCTTGTTTTCTGCCAGATTGTGTTCGCGGATCTTCCCGCTGGCAAACCAGCCACCCCAGGCGATCACCACCACTGCTATAACACCCAATACCGGGTAAAGATTCGTGTAGTCAAACCGTTTACGGTGTAGCTCTTCAGCCAAATCCTGACCCACCCCACCAATCATCCACGTACTCCCGTTTCCTCATTGAAACCACGGCCACAACCACGCCCGCCCTCGGCAATCAAACAAACAAAAAACTAAATGTAAGAACAAACTAGAGGCAAGCAAACGGTATCAAAACATTGCATCGCGAGTCAACGTATTTAGAGATTTGGTGTTAAAGCCCAGGCCTGCGTATTCAGAGGTGCGGCTTTCAGGTTTATCCACAGGTGCTGGAGGTGGCGTGGTTATCCACAAGATGTAAGATGCGGTGTTTTGGAGGCTGTGCACCTGGAACGGTGGTGGGCATGATTGACAAAGGGCCGTACACCAAAAACCAACTCGCAGAACGCGGAGTAGATGAAAAAGAGTTACGAAGGTTGATGTCCTTGGGGCGGTTGCGGAGGGTTGCTCGGGGGTGGTACGCCGAAAGTGGGTCGCCAAAGGGCGCTGTGCGTGCGGTGCAAATGGGGTGTCGGTTGGGGTGTTTGAGTGCTTGTGCGGAATATGGGTTGTGGGTTCCTCCGCATCGTGAATTGCATGTGGTGACGAACCCTGGTGTTCGATTGCCGAATCCGCGGCCGACAGATGTGCAGTTTCACCGCATATCTGTTCCGTGTGTGAGGGCGGTGTCTTCGTTGGAAGACAGCGTTGCCCAGGTGCTTCATCGACACGATGAAGAGACGGGACTTGTCGTGTTGGAGTCAGCGGTTAATAGGGGATTGTTGGGGGAACACTACGCTCGATATTTGTTGAAAAGTGTGCCGATGCGTGGACTGCGAAGTGAGCAGCATTTTTCGCCTTTAGCGCAGTCGGGGTCTGAGACGCGGCTGAGGTTATTTTTTCAAAGAAAGCAAGTGCCTGTAGAGCCGCAAGCTGTCATCTCTGGCGTTGGGCACGTCGATCTGCTGGTTGGAAAATCGTGGATTATTGAGGCAGATAGCCAGCAATTTCATTCTTCGTACAGACAAGTTGCTACCGATTGTGAACGCGACATGGCTGTTCAGAGGCAAGGATATAGCCGTGTTCGGCTCAGCTACGAGCAGATTTGGGTGTCATGGCAACACACGCAGGAATGGCTGAAAACATTATTACGGACTCGACGACATTTGAGTCGACCGGTCGC
This sequence comes from Actinomycetaceae bacterium, assembly GCA_030538185.1. GTDB lineage: Bacteria > Actinomycetota > Actinomycetes > Actinomycetales > Actinomycetaceae > JAUNUK01. The sequence goes on from JAUNUK010000001.1 coordinate 26,348, forward strand.
GATATAGGTTGTGGGTTTTGTTCAGCTATGTGGGTGCGTCGCGCTTCGCGTATATCGAAGCGCGACGCACCCACATAGCTGAAGGATGGGAGCAAACACTTCCGGACCCAAACAAAACTTGTCAAGTGCGTTTTACTCAAGTTCACGGAGCTTCGAAGCTTGTGCGCAGCCTGAGGATTTCCCCTGAGTCGCCCCCGAGCCGCCCCTGAACTAACCCTGGAATGCGCTTGGAATGATTGTTCATTCACCTTCACGGGTTACCATTGAGATGATGAATTCGCTACAAGCAGCGGAGGCTCGTGGCAAGAGCTCCGCACTGTCTTTCTTTGAACGCAACTTCGACGCCATCTCAACCTGGTCAACCTGGGTGGGCCTTGTCGCATGTGCGGCGCTGGCGCTGTGGGCGTGGAAGGCAGGCGTCCTGACTTCGCTGGATTCGCTACAGGAATTCCTGGGGAAATTTGGCCCGCTTGCACCCGTTATTTTCATAGCATTCCAGATCATCCAAGTTGTCATCCCCGTCTTGCCGGGAGGGATTTCAACCGTGGTTGCCCCGGCCATGTTCGGTTGGGTCCTGGGGTTCATCTACAACTATGTGGGGCTGGTTGCCGGCTCGCTTGCGGCATTCCTGATTGCAAAACGCCTGGGAATGCCCTTTATTCGTCAGCATTTCTCGAAGCGCCTGTTGGAACGCTACGAGTCATGGACTTCTAACCGTCGGTTTACCGTGTATTTTGCGGCCGCAATCGCAGCTCCGCTTGCTCCCGATGATTTTCTGGTCTACTTGGCCGGCACTACCAACATGAGTCTTCGGACTTTCACCATTATCATGTTGACTTGTAAGCCGTGGGCGATCATCGTCTACTGCTGGGGATTCGACTTTATCGTAAGGACGTTTTTCCAATGACATATCCGCTGCCTCCCTTCTCAGACTTGGTCGCCATTCCGAAGTCCAAGTTTGCAGCCTTCGTGGCCTCGCTTACAGGGCGCCAGGCGCGCAAAACCGGGCGCAAACGGGCGCAAGCCGGAACGCATGCACGCACCACTGTCTGTCTGTTTGAAGGCTCAGCCAAGGCGGTTTCCAAATCCGGTATCGGACAAGCCATGCGCCACCAGCGGGAATGTTTGGAACTCAACGGTCATCACTGGACGTCCTCAGTTTGGGATCGTTACGACGTTCTGCAGCTCAACACGGTGTTGCCGGATTCGCCGCTTGCGGCTTTCGTCGCCCGCCTGCGCGGCAAGAAAATCGTCTATTACGCGCATTCGACGAAAGAGGATTTCCGCAATTCCTTCAAGGGCTCCAACCTGTTCGCACCCTTCTTTAAAATGTGGATCACCTGGTGTTATAACCGTGGTGATCTGATCGTCACCCCGACGCCATATTCGGCCTCGATTTTGTCGAGTTACGGTTTATTTCCGCCGGTTCGGGTTTTGTCGAACGGCGTGGATACGCGGTTTTTCTCGCCTTCCACTCCCGCTCGTTCCCGTTTTCGCCGCCGTTACGGGATTGCCGAGGGCGTCCCGGTGGCCATCAGCGCTGGCCACATGATCGAGCGCAAAGGGGTCGAGGACTTTGTCGAACTGGCGAAAGCAATGCCTTGGGCACAGTTCTTCTGGTTCGGGTACACAGACCCGCGTTTCGTGCCGGAAAAAGTGCGTAAGGCAGTGCAGTCTGCCCCTAAGAACCTGCACTTCCCGGGGTTTGTTGAACATTCTCACCTGCGGGATGCCTACTGCGGGGCGGATGCCTTCGTGTTTTGTTCTCGGGAGGAGACCGAGGGCATTGTGATGCTTGAGGCCTTGGCGTGTGGCCTTCCGGTGGTCGTGCGTGACATCCCCGTGTATTCCGGGTGGCTGAAAGATGGTGAAAACGCCTATATTGTCCCGGGTTTGACGGAAATGACCGAGCGCTGTTCTCAAGTTTTACGTGGTGTCATACCGGGCATTGCTGAGGTGGCGCGCCGCGGGCGTGAGGTCGCCTGCAACCGTGACCTGGGCAATGTCGCCGGCCAGTTAACCGAAATCTACGAAGACCTGGATTCTTAGGTTGTGGGCTGAGTAAGCCCCATGCATTTGGCACATTATGCGCAAGAACTTTTCCGAGCCTTGATCCCTGGTGAAATCGATTACATCACGGTAGGATAACGGTATCGGAAGGTGTTTAACCGAAAATCCAGTGATGCACTCAAAGTGGAGTTCCAAGGATCTGTTTCAACGACGCAGCAAGCGAAGGAGCCAAAATGTCTAGCCTTTACCTCGGTGTTGACGTGGGAACATCCTCAACTAAGGGCGTCATTGTTGACTCCCAAGGCAACCTGCTTGCCCAGGCTGTTCGTCAACACAAGGTCGACAATCCGAAGCCAGGCTTCTTTGAAATGGACGCACGTATCTGGTGGGAAGAGTTCACATCCATCACCCAAGAACTCTGCGCGGCGCCAGACGTCACCTCGAACAAAATACGTGCAGTGGGAACCTCTGGCATGGGCCCGTGTGTGGGCATCGCCGACGAGGACATGAACCCCCTCGCCCCAACAATCCTTTACGGCGTCGACTCACGGGCCACCCAAGAAATCGAGGAATTAAACGCCGCCTTCGGTGAAGACACGATCTACGACATAGGCGGATCCTATCTTTCCAGCCAAGCAGGTGGCCCCAAGTTCCGTTGGCTGGCAAACAATAACCCGCAGGCCTTTGAAGCCGCCCGACGCTTCTTCATGCCAGCCACCTACCTGGCCTACCAGCTAACAGGCCAGTACGTCATGGATCACCAGTCCGCCTCGCAGCTAGACCCCCTATACGACCTCGGAAATAAAACGTGGAACCGACAGTATTGCCGAGCCGTCCTCGGCAATATGGAAACCCCCGAACTGCGGTGGGGCAACGAACAAGCCGGGACCGTGACCACGCAAGCCGCGCGAGAGACCGGGTTGCCGCAAGGGATTCCCGTCATCACCGGGACGATCGATGCCTGGGCCGAGGGCGTTTCGGCGGATGCCGTGAATCCAGGGGATTTGATGCTGATGTACGGGACGACCTTGTTTTTGATTTGCACGGGGCAAAAGCGCATGTCGTACCCGTCATTGTGGGGGACGGCTGGGGTGTGTCCGGATACGTTTTCGTTGGCGGGTGGCATGGCGACCAGCGGGGCGATCACCAACTGGCTGGAAGAACTGTGTGGTGGGCCGGGGTTTGAGGCTTTGACGCGCGAGGCCGGGGCGTCCAAGGCGGGTGCCGGTGGCTTACTGTGCTTGCCGTATTTTGCGGGTGAACGCACACCGATTGCCGACCCGCAGGCGCGTGGGACGTTGACGGGGTTGACGCTGTCGACAACGCGCGGAGACCTGTATCGTGCGGTTTTGGAAGGGACGGCATTCGGTGTGGCGCACAATATTGAGGCATTTGAGTCGGCCGGTGCCCGCATTGAGCGCCTGGTCGCGGTTGGAGGCGGCACGAAGGGTGGGTTATGGACCGAGATTGTGTCCTCGGTGACGGGTAAGGTGCAGGTGATTCCCAAGTATTCGATTGGTGCCTCGTATGGGGATGCCTTTATGGCAGCTGCCGCGGTTGAAGGCCTTGACGCGGTTGATATGGCTCGTTGGAATCCTCCGGCGCGAGTTATTGAACCTGACCCGTCTTTGCAGGGTTTGTACCAGGAAATGTTTGCTCGCTACCGTGAACTATATGAGCAGACCAAAGGCGTTCAACACTACTTAGCTTCCTTGTAGACTGTTCAACGAGCGCCATATTTTTGGAACTTTTTTCCCGCGTTCTTGTTGGCCTCATCCGGGTAGTGTGCGATGGAGGTTAGTGTGTCTACTGTTGTGGATGTTGCTAGAAGTGCAGGCGTGTCAACTGCGACGGTTTCTAGGGTCCTCAATAATCAGGGTGTGCGCCCTGAAACTGTGCAGCGCGTTGAAAAGGCGATGAAAGAGTTGGGTTACATCCCAAACAGAACTGCCCGTTCTTTGAGGACACGGCGTTCAGAGCTGATCGCACTGGTTGTCCCCGACATCGAAAACCCATTTTTTACGGCTTTGGCGCGCGGAGTTGAAGACATTGCTCAACAGGCAGGATACTCCGTGGTTCTGTGTAATTCCGATGACGATGAAGCTAAGGAATCTAGGTATTTGAGGGTTGCGGCCTCGGAAAGCATGGCAGGTGTCATCCTGGCTCCCGCAGGTCAGACCCCAGATGTTGAGGCCCTGAAAGCCTCAGGCAGCCACTTGGTTGTCGTCGACCGCCACGTGGATTTACCAGTTGATCAGGTGGTTTTCGATAATGTCCTCCTCGGAAAATCTGGGACGGACTGGCTACTTGAACAAGGGTGTAAACGTATCGCCTGTGTGACAGGGCCAAGCAGCATCGCGACAGCCGTGGATCGCGCAACCGGTTGGCGGCAAGCCTATGAACAGTGCGGTTTATCGGCACCCGAAGATCTGCTCGCCTACACAAACTTCCGGGTAGAGGCAGGCGAAGAGGTAGCCGCCCGACTCTTCTCCAACATCATTTCCGAGGGCGAATTGGGACGGACTCTCGCGCCAGAGGTGATTTCGGGTTCAAAGAAGCCGCCGAGGAAAAACCCCATGACCAACGAGGGTTCTGCCGGGAATCCTGGGCTGCCAGACGCAATTTTGGCGGCCAATAACCTCGTGGGACTAGGTGTTTTACGGGCCTTATCGCAGCTGGATCGCAAGGATATAAGGGTTGCGGTGATTGGGACAATGCCTTTTGCCTCTGAACCTCGTCCTGATGTATTTTCCATCCCGCTGCCTATGCGGGAGATGGGCATCAGGGCTGCTACCTTGCTGTTGAAGAGGATCACCGGTCAGCGTCAAGATTCAGGAGTGCATCACATTCTGAATGGTGAGAACCCGATTGCCCAGGGGAGTAGGAGCCACCTGGACGCGAACTGAACAAGTCTGCGTAAACCTGGTAGCTACATTTGTGCCAAGGCCCAGGAGAAGCTGGGGGCCAAGGGCACGCTTTCGACGATGGTGGCTTGCAGGGTGTGGTAGATGTCCGGTTTTCCGCTCCAGGTTGTTGTTGAAGGCCGGTTCATTTCATCCAGTTCATGTACCCACGCCCCAGGTGCCTCGCGGAACTTTTCGTATCCATAGGCCCACATCATTTCCAGGTCGCTTGTATAGCGGGTGCGCTCTTCCTCTACTTCGGCATCCCTAGCCTCGCCCTCGGAAGAAATCGCGGTCCTCAAGGCCGCCGCCGCGCCGATCCCCTCACAAAGCACCCAGTGCATGCGGCTGGTCACGACAGGTTTGCCCTCGAAATCGACCGTGTAGACGAAGCCCAGTTCTTCGTTCGGTGCCCAGGCTTCTGACATGGCCAGGGCATATAGGCGTTGGGCGGTCGGCAAAAAGTTGGCGGGCACCTCGCGTCCACGCAGTTGAAGTTCGGCCCGTGCGTGCAAGATCAGGCGCGCCCATTCCAGCCAGTGCCCAGGGGTTGAGCCGAAGGGACGGAAGGGATCTGCCGGCTTGTCGCGATTGTATTCCAGCTCTGGGACCCATGTGGAAGAGAAGTGCTCGGGCAAGCGTCCGTCGAATTCGGCCACCAAGGCTACGACACGGTCAATGATCCGCAGAGCTTTATTCAGGTGTTGGTCGCAGCCGGGGGTGGAACACGCCGCCAGGCAAGCCTCGGTCAAGTGCATGTTTGCATTGATTCCGCGGTATGGGTCGATGCGGGTCATATCGCGGGAGGCACGGTCGGCCATCATCCCGTATTCCTCGTCCCACCAGTATTTTTCGATATTGCCGAGGGCGTCTTCCAAAAGAGGTCTGGCTTCTTCGATTCCGGCTGCCAGGGCGGATGAGGCGGCCAAGATTACGAAGGTGTGGGCATAGGATTCTTTATCTTCGCTGGCTGGTGTGCCATCCATATTAATGGCTGAAAACCACCCGGGGTTGTCGGGGTCTTTCAGGGTTGTGGCTAGGGCTTTTATCCCGTGGCGGGCCATTTCTTCGCAACCTTCCACCCCAGCTATAGCGCCGAGGGCGAAACAGTGGGTCATGCGGCCGGTGATCCACAACTGGATCGGCTGACTCGTGTCCACTTGACCATCTGGTCCCAGGTAACCGAAACCGTTTTCAACGGCGGCTGGACGAGCAAAGGACAACAAAGCGACAGATTCTGCAGGGAGTGTGAAGGTCATAGAAACCACTGTAGGGCCTGAAGCGATCGGATGCTGGAATTGACGGTCTGTGGCTGGATGCTTTGGACGCAATACGCGGTTTTAGTGACAGGAGTGTTAGTCTCGAGTGGCTGTTGAAGGACTGCATAGAGTGGCACTTTGCCGCCCTATCTGGAGGCGAATGTCTTGAGAAGGCGTGCGTTTCCTTTGGTGTCGAAGCGCTTGAACACGGTCTGGTCCACCGCTTCATTTTCAAGCAACACAGCAGCGGTTAAAGAATCAGTGACCAAATCTGTGATGATTCCTGATTTTGCCAAGGCAAGCAAAGCCCCTGCTTTGGCAGTTCCTCCGGCCAAGGCAACAACCTTGGGGGTGTCCATCAGCTCGGCTATCGCGATTGAAATCCTCCTAGCTGCAAGACCAGGCGCGACAGGTTCACCTGCGTGGTTGAGAAAAATTCCTGCCGTTTCGCAGGCTGTGTTTTCACGGTCCAACGTTTCTGTCTCTTCGCGTGTAAGAAACGGGATCAACTGTGAAACTGGTGGATCCCAGGAGCCAACGGACAATACTGCAGTCGATAGTCGAGAATAGTATTCGAAAGCCTCGTTCAAGGATGGGTCGGCCTTGAGCAGGTCTCTAACCTCTTTCGAAGCCACGAACAGAGGAGTGAAAATGGCTATTAAGTCTTGAGAACCACGTCGAGAAAGGCGATGAAGCACTTCAATAGGTGATTGAGATAGATTTGATCCCACAGAACCGGTCAGTTGCACAGCAGTGAAAGGCGGCATTTCTGATAGTTCCTGAACCATCGCCAAGACACTGCGCCCCCAAGCAAAACCCACAATATCGCCAGGCTTCGTGTGCTTTTTCATGTATGCAGCGGCGGATGGTGCCAGCTGTTGAGCCATTGGTTTTAGATCGCCCGATTTAGCTGTTACCACTAGACACGTGTCCAGTTTCAAATGGGCGGCAAGCTGCGTTCCCAGGTCCTTATCTATATTTGTATGGGAGTCATGTATGCGAATCTCTACGATCCCCAGCTCAATCGCTTCATCAATGAGACGTGCAATCTTGAAACGCGATAGTCCCATGCGTTTGCCGATTTCAGACTTGGTTAAACGATCGCGGTAGTGGTACTGAGCAACTTTGACCAAAAGCCCTGTGTGATTACTTGGCGTACCAGGAGTAGTTGGTTGTGCCATGGCCGACCACCTTCCTGGTAGCGAGTAAACACTTTGAGACTACATAACGATTCAGTGACGAAGAGACAGATTTAAACAAATTCTTTGCATCCTGCAGGCATATTCGATAGCCTGCTCATAAGTGTACGGTAGTGCTCATGTGAGCAAAACGCAAAGGAGCGTTCAATGGGTCGCTTTCGAGTTCCCAAAGAAGTGGGCGTGGGCGGGGTAATAGTCCTGGTGGGCATCGTTATGGGAATCTTGTCACCTGAATTCAGGACGATGGGCAATATGGAGGTATTGCTGCTCAACGGTTCCGTCGTCCTCTTCCTTGCTCTCGGGCAAACCTTCGTGCTCTTGACCGGTGGTATCGACTTATCTGTCGGTTCCAACATTGCCCTCACAGGCATGGTCGCCGCTCTGGTCATGCAGATGGGTATTCCCTGGTGGGCAGCAGCCTTGTGTGCCATTCTCGCCGGAATTGGCGTAGGCCTCTTCAACGGTTGCATGGTCCATTTCGGCAAAATGCCACCATTTATCGTCACTTTCGCAACCTTCGGGATCTCGGCATCCATCCCAAAAATCCTCACCGACTCTAAGTCGGTCACCATCATCGACCCCATGTTCGCTTTTTTTGGCCGAGGGCGGATCTTTGGAATTCCAGTGCCAGTCGTGATGGTTATGCTTGCAGCCATCGCCTTGGTGCTCTTCCTTAACCGCACATCGACAGGGGTCCATATCTACGCGGTAGGTGGCAACCCAGAGACAGCCCGGCTGGCGGGCATTGATGTGGGCCGAACAACCATACTGGTTTACATGATTTCAGGAGTAACCGCAGCATGCGGTGGGATCATCACTGCCTCAAGGTTGATGGTTGGGTATCCCACAGCCGGATCGGGTACTGAGCAGTTCTACTCCATTGCCTCTGCCGTGGTCGGTGGGGTCAGCCTCTTTGGCGGTGTGGGTACCATTTTGGGCGCCTTCCTGGGTGCCATTTTGATTGCAGAGGTCTCCAACGGCATGAACGTCATTGGGGTTTCTTCATACTGGCAACCTTTGGTTATTGGCGTGATCATCCTTGTGGGAGTCCTTATCGACACCAACAGACGCTCCCTTTCGATCCGTGCACTGCTTAGCCGTTTCGGCCTGAGTAAAGCCAAAGAACCCGAACAACTTGTAGAAGCACGCACCGGCAGCGAGCCGCCCTCGGGAGGAAATTCGCCATAGGTGACTAGCAAATAGCTTGACATACAACTAAAACTGAAAGGACACACAATGAGAAGAAAACTCACGTTTGCGGGGGTCTTATTGGCCTCTGCTCTGGCCTTGGCTGGCTGTGGAAATGCTATCGACACAGGTACTGGAAGCACGGATAAACCAGCCGAAGGTGATGCCTCTGCCTTGCCCAAGGCATGTTCGGATGAAAACCCGTACTTGGCAGTCCTGCTACCAAACCTGACGAACCCCTACTATGTGGCCATGAAGGAAGGTTTTGAAACCCAGGGCGAAAAGCAGGGATTCAAGGTCGAGGTTCAAATTGCAAACGATGACGATGCGAACCAGCTTTCCCAGGCCACAGCAATGCTGCAAAAGAGTCCCTGTGCTGTGGCGTTAAACCCTGTGAAATCAGAGCCCGCAGCGGCAATCGTGAAGGCTGCCAATGATGCAGGTGTGCCAGTCTTTACCGTCAACGTCACTGTTGACGATAAGGCGTTGACAGCTCAGGGAGCACATGTGATTCAATACCTCGGTGCCGACAATGTCGCCGGTGGCGAACAGACTGCCGAACAAGTTTTGGCAGACATGGGTGCAGATGCAGAGTTGAAGATCGGTTTTGTTACCGAGCCTGATGAAGTGCCTGTGGTTCAGAGGGATGGCGGCTTCAAAGACAAGATTTCTGCCAACCCGAATGCCGAGGTCGTTGCTCAAGTCGACGGGAATGTGAAGCTCGATGATTCACTTGCCAAGACTTCTGAACTGCTGCAAGGCAACCCAGGTCTCAATGTCATCTTTGCCTCTACGGGGCCTGCCGCCCAAGGCGCGATTGAGGCCGTCAAGGCCAGTGGCCGTGATGTAAAGGTGTACGGCTTCTGTGCTGCAGAACTGGCTACCGATACGAAGCTTTACCCCGCCTGTGTCGCCCAAGAGCCTAAAGATTACGGCATGAGGGTAGTTGATCAGGTCAAGGCGTACATCGGTGGAGAAAAGGTAGAAACAAACATCTTGCGTCCTCTCAAGATGTTCAAGGCAGGCGAAACACCTGGCCCAGGAGAGGTTGGATAGGGACATGCCTAAAACAGAAACGCCCGAGGCGCAGCTTGGACTTGTGGCGCAAAACGTGGCGAAGTACTACTCGGGAGTTCCGGCTCTCTCGGGCGTTTCTGTCCAATGTCGCCCTGGTGAAATCGTTGGTCTTGTTGGCCACAACGGAGCCGGAAAATCGACATTGTTGAAAATATTTTCAGGCGCACACCGGCACGATGAAGGACATGTGTATCTGGATGGACGAGAAGTCCATTTCTCGTCGCCTGCGGAAGCAATCTCCAATGGAGTTGCGACTGTGTATCAAGAACTATCCTTGCTGCAAAACTTGAGTGTCACAGAAAATACTTTCCTGGGTCGAGAACTACGTGGATTGACAGGCATTAATAAAGATTTGATGCGCATCCGCACCCAAGAACTCATGGACAAATTCCAGATTGACGTCGATGTAGACAGGCAGGTGGGGGACTATCCAGTAGCCACCAGGCAGCTGATGGAAATAGCGATTGCGACCACGCTCAACACTCGTTACTTATTGCTGGACGAGCCTACCACTGCCCTGGAAGGTGAGCAGGTTGAAAGCCTGCTGGATTATGTGAAACAGGTTTCGGCGAAGGAAAATCTGGGCGTTGTGATCGTCAACCACAAACTTGATGAGCTCTACCGCATCGCTGATCGTATTGTTGCGCTTGTGGACGGGCAAGTGCGTATTGATGCCAACGCTAAAGAGGTCCCTCACGACGCTGTTGTCGAAGCGATCGCTGGGGTGGAGACAGCAGACGAAGTCTTTGAAGGCATTGAGATCAAGGCTTCAAAACATGCGTTGACGAAACAAAAAGGTCAAACAACTCACGTTAATGGCGAGAAGAATCAAGCCCTTGTAGTGAAAGATTTACATACACCTTCTTTAAATGGAGTGAATATTGAAATCCACGAAGGTGAGGTATTGGGGCTCTACGGCCTTGTGGGTGCAGGAAGAACCGAGTTTTTACGAACGCTTTTGGGCTTGGATAAAATTAAGGAAGGCAGTTTAGAACTATTCGGGCAGCCCTATATTCCTAAGAACCCTAAGGACGCAGGAAAACGAGGGCTGGTTTACCTCACCGAGGAACGCAAGAAAGACGGGATCATCCCAATGATGAACGGTCTGTCTAATGTTTCTCTACCCGTGGTTGGACGCTATTGTAAACTCGGTTGGCTCTCGCGTCGTTCAATGGATCGGGAATCTCGAGGGATACTCGATAGCCTGCAAATCCGAGGCAATATTTTTAATGACGTGACGTCTCTTTCGGGAGGGAACCAACAAAAAGTTCTGCTTGCGAGGGCGATTACGCAGCGGCCTCGGATCCTCATGTTGGATGAGCCGACAAAGGGTGTGGATATCGGTGTCAAAGCAGAAATACATCGACTTTTGAAGACTATGGCACACGAGTCTGGGCTAGCTGTTTTGGTTGTCTCTTCAGAGGATGATGAAATAATTGAGGTGTCTGACCGAGTATCTGTATTTGTTTCAGGACGGACAGTGGGTGAATCAATACCTGTAGAGGAACTCAACACTTCTAGGCTGAGGCAATTAGCGTGGGGTGCTGAGGTATCTGTTAATAACTCAAGAATATCGGACGGATAAAAATGGGTGCAAATGTTATTGAGGCAGCTAAAATACAGATTTTATCTGAGGCTAAGGCTGTTGCAGATGTGGCTAATCAATTGGATGAATCATTTATTGAGATCGCCAAGTTGTTATTGGTCTGTGAGGGGAAGGTGATTGTCACTGGCTCAGGGACTTCGGGAGCCACGGGCAGAAGATTGGCGCATCTGCTTTCTGTATGTGGCACTCCAGCTGTCTACCTGCACCCTATGGATTCCCTACACGGCACGATGGGGGCTGTCACGCCCAAGGATGTGGTTATCGCCATCTCGAAGGGCGGGGAGTCAGCTGAAATTAATCAGCTGTGTACGATCTTAAAGAGTAAAGGTTCAACAATTATCGCTCTCACCGCCGAAGCAGATTCAACCCTCGGTCGTCTAAGCAACGTAAAAGCTATTGTGACCACACCCGAGGGTGCCGATCCTGGCAACACGATTGCTATGGGGTCCACCCTTGTCACAAGTGTCTGGGGGGATGCATTGGCCTACGTATTGATGCGTTTAAGGAAAGTACCCTGGGAACAGATGATGTCCACGCATCCTGGCGGTGCCGTGGGACTGAGGAAAGATCTTCCTGTTGCACTAGAACCCTTGAGTCTTGAATAACTAACCGAAGGCAGTGAGTACAGATGGATCTTGTATGTGGAGTTGATTCTTCGACACAATCCTCAACTGTTGAGGTTAGGAGGCTAGACACCTTCGAGCTTGTGGGCACGGCACGTATTCCGCTTGTAAAAACTACCCCACCTGTTTCAGAGCATGACCCCAATGACTGGTGGGACGCTATGTGCTCAGCCATTCAAACGCTTAGCACGCAAGGTGTTCGACTTTCGGACATTCGAGCGATATCTGTGTCTGGTCAATGCCACGGGCTCGTTCCCTTGGACAGTGAGTGTCGTGTTATTCGCAAAGCCAAGTTGTGGAACGACACGACAAGCGCTCCCCAGGTTGACGAATTAATGGGATTCTTCGATAGGGGCCAGTGGTCGAACCGCATGGGGATAATCCCCAACCCTGCGCACACGGTGTCCAAGCTTTTGTGGCTGAAACAAAATGAGCCTGAAAACTTCGACAAAATCGCGCATATCCTTCTTCCACATGACTACCTCACTTGGAGGTTGACCGGGCAGTTCGCTACAGATCGTTCAGAGGCTTCGGGAACGGGGTACTGGTCAGCTGTCTCTCAACAGTACGACAATGACCTGTTAAGAACCACGATTGACGGCGACATGGCCTGGGAAACTATTGTGCCAGAGGTTCTTCCACCTGATGCTGTCGCGGGAATGGTCACTCAAGAAGCGGCACAGGCTACCGGATTGCCAGCAGGTATTCCCGTGGCAATTGGCGGAGGTGATCAACACGTTGGAGCACTTGGCCTGGGCTTGGGTCTGGGTGATCTTGCCTATTCTCTAGGAACTTCTGGGGTTGTTTTGGCAACGCATGATTCTCCTGTCCGAGATGAACAAGGTTGGGTTGACGGTGTTTGTGATGCGGCTGGTGGCTGGTTGCCGCTGGTTTGCACGCTAAACGCCACAAAAGTCACCGATACTTTCGCCAGGCTGCTCGGCGTATCTGTCCAAGACCTCGGGGTCCTAGCATTGAAAGCTGATATGAGTGCCCCGCGGCCTGTGTTAGTCGCCTATCTGGATGGTGAGCGTTCGCCCTCACGTCCGGGGGCAGCGGGGTTACTCGGTAATTTGAACAACACTGTGAATTCCGAAGATGTTGCTCTGGCGGCTTTTGAGGGGGTCATTGTGGGTTTATTACGGGGTCAGCGCAGGATTGAAGATCTGGGGGTTGATACATCGGGTCGGATTTTAGTCGCCGGGGGCGGCGCTAGGGCGCAGGCATACCGGCAGGTATTGGCTGATCACACCGGACGTGATGTGTACCAAGTTGATGCCCCTGAAGCTACCGCCAGGGGTGCGTGCATCCAAGCAGTGACCATACTGAGGCAACAGACCGATAGGAACGCAAACATAGCAGCAGTCCGAGACTCCTTACTGCCGCCAGTCGTATCAGTGACCGCCCCAAGACAAGAAGCACCTTGGGCAGGCCTTATGGATACTTACTTGGACCTTGCCAAATAACTCGCACTGTTGTGGCAATCCCACGAAAGTGGTCATGACGCCACTGCACCGGCGGGCTACTTCCTGTAGTGGCGGGGTTGGGTGGCTGTGGGGCGGGCGTCGGCAGGTTGGGACAGACTCGGTTAGCATTTAGGGGTGAGTTTCGGACAGAGGGGCACAGACCCGGAGGACCCGCAGGCGCAAGACAGCCTTTCTCCGTCCGCGCCTGAAACCCCTGCCGACAGCAACAACGGGCCGCCCTCGAAAAACACTGATCCCTTAGTTCAAGCTCCCGACGTCACCCTTGCCCCCGCTCCGTTTGCCGCCTTCACCGACGCGGACGTTGATCCAGCACAGGCACCTCAACAGCCTAAACGTCGACTCAAGAGGGATCGTTCGGCGCGTATTCGTTTAAAGGAAACCGCCGAGGACAGGGACATTTCCGAGGGCGACACAGGCGCCAGTCCTTTCCTAAGGGTGCACCCTCAAACTTTCGACACCGACCAGCCTGTATCTGGCCTGGAACAAGACCAAGGCAAGCAGCAGAAAAACACAGCGCTAGCCGAGTTGGCTAAGTTGGCTGCTGCCGAACAAGAGTTGGCCACCAAAACCACGGATGTCCACGAAGATCTGGGGCTGCGTGAAGGATCCGAGGTGCGTGCTGAGTCCGCAACCCCAGCCGCAACCCGCGACACCAGGGAATCCCCCACACAGCGCGCACGTCAACGCAGCAGCCGTATTGCGCCCCCTAAACCTTGGCAGATATGGGTGGGGCGGGTGGCCATTTTGATCTCTTGCGCCGCTCTTTTCCTGGGTTTTCGCCTGCTGACCTTTGCCCCGGATGCCACTGATTCCTATGGTGCTGCCGTCATTATTATGGATGCCCTCCCCATCGACATCCCTGAACCGGACTCCGATGAACCAGCCGTCACCACGGATGGAACCACCGAAGGAAACCCGTCAACCAACGCCGAGCTAATGCCGGTCACCACCGTCAACGCCGGGGTGCTCAATGAGGACGTGCCCTACCGCGGATCGGGAAGTTTGGTTCTCATGGGTGGGGAACAACCAGCACCTAAGGCCGGTCCGGTCGTCCCTTTCCAGGTTGAGGTTGAAGAAGGCGTGCCTGTCGATGGTGTGATCTTCGCAGAATCGGTATTCCAAATACTCAATGACAACCGCTCATGGAGTTCAGATAGCCAATTCACTTTTGCTCGAACGACACAGGACGCCAAGTTCTCGGTCGTGCTTGCCACACCAGCCACAACGGACCGTCTGTGTCGACCTCTGTACACGGCAGGTTCGCAAAGTTGTCGCAATGGACGCAATGTTGTCATCAACGCAGAGCGTTGGGTTACAGGTTCGCAGGCATTTGTCGCCTCGGGTGGAGACATCAACGGATATCGCATCTACGTTATTAACCACGAGGTCGGCCACGCATTAGGACACAATCACATCAGGTGTAGCGGATACGGTGCGTTAGCGAACGTCATGCAACAGCAGACAGGCGGCTCTGGCCGTTGTGTTCCTAATGGGTGGCCTTACCCGGAGGCTTCGCCGTAACTTTTTCTTACAATGATGTGACACTGGAGCGACACGTCTGTGGAAAAATACTGCGAGTATTGTTGTGATTATTGTCGTGTGACTAGGGGGTGAACAGAGCATGCCTTCCGCGAAGAACGCTTCGGACGGCAATGATGCCCTGGTTATGGCACCCTCTTCACCGCCAGATGAACTGGAAGACGCCCTCGGCAATGATGTAGTTGATGAAGAAATCGACCTTGATGCGAGCCTGGATGTCCACCGTGACTCAGACGCGCCGACACACGACGAACAATGGTTTGACCAGCTATTTCGTGAACACGCCACCGCGATTGTGAAGTACTTATTGCGGCGCGGTGCCTATGACGAGGCCGAGGATCTGGCTTCCGAAGTTTTTGCGACCGCCTGGCGCAAGCGCGAGGTCGTGCCTGACGGATATGAGTTGCCGTGGTTGTATCGCACTGCGGGGTGGACGCTGCAAAACTGGCGCAGGCGCATTAAGGCCGTGCCTCTGGGGGACAACGAAGATCTACTAGACACCCCTGACCAGAGGAACCCAGAAGATCAAGTCAGTGAGCAAGACGCCATGCGTCGAGCCTTGTCTTCATTAAGTGAACGCGATCGCGAAATTTTGGTGCTGCACGCCTGGGATGGGTTGAGTGGCGATCAGCTGGCTAAACACCTGGGGATTTCCAGAGGAGGCGCAGATGCGGCCCTGTCTAGGGCAAGGACACGCCTAGAACAAGCAATCACGGATGTGATGTGAGACACGTGCTATATGACCTGCAAGAAAAGCCTTTGTCGACACATGTATATGTAAAGCAAGGAAATCGGGGGAAACCCCGCGATAGTCGCGCGTAAGAAAGGGATAACGATGGCACGCTGGCAAGCCGACGGGTCTGATGACCTCATGTCGCTGCTGCGCGCCTGTGATCCTGGAGAAAACATAGACCTTGACCTGGGTGCTTTACGCGCCAAAGTGGATGCGGCCATCGCTGCGCAGAGTGTGGATGCCTCTGCGGATGTTGCGAACGTTACGGATGTCGAAACCGAGGCTAGCGTTACACCTTTGAAGACACGTAGGAACACTGCTGGTCCAGAGGTTATTGCGATCGCCGCACGGCGCCGTTGGCTTCCCCCCATGGCGGCGGCAGCCTCGGTCGCGGCTGTTGTGGCCGTCGGTGTGGGCGTATTTGCACAGTCCATCCCAGGCGGTCCGGGACTTCCGGGACTGCCAGGACGTTCACCCCTGCTTCCTGCCGCCTCGCAGATGTCGGTTGAGGGGGCTTCCACCAGGCTAGATTTAATAGAAAAAGACGTCACCTTCGAAGCCTCCGGGCTATCTGACGAGGGCGGCAAAGCAACAGTCTTTACCTATGCGAAGAACTCAAAACCCACCACCCAAGACGTGTCAAAACTGGCGAACTCTTTGGGGCTTGGCGGGGATGTTAAGAAGGTTGGTGACGCATACCTGGTGGCAGGCATGTCGGGTGCCTCCCTGCGGGTGTCGATCGATCCCTTGGCTTCTTTGGTTTTTGCAAACCCAGCGGTGGCCGTGCCCGACTGCATTCCTGTAGCCAAGAATCCGAATGAAACGGGTGCTCCTGGTACTACGGTCGCGCCGTCTTCGCCCTCGGCCGGGATTCCTCTGGAAACGCCGACGGTTTTGCCGACGAATCCGGGGGGCACCTCGCCGGGCACGTCTCCCTCAGACACAACGCCAACCTCGCCTTCCCCGACTTCTCCTACCTCCCCGCCCTCTCCGACCTATACCCCTAGCCCGGAACCAACCTATTGGCCGACCACACCGCCTTCGACGGGGACGATGGCGCCGCCGATCAAACCCGCTGACCCTGGGATCGCGATCCCGAACCCTGCGGCAACGTCAGAGCGTGCCGAACATCTTTCGGCTGTGATCCCGGCTGGCGGCGCGGGTGCAGGGGCCGCTGGTTTTGCCCAGGCCGTCAGCATCAAGACGGTGAATCCCAAAGACGATGCCACTACGCCTCTGGCTACGACCACACCTTCTGCGCCTGCGCCCTCGCAGGCGGGTAACGTGCTTTCACAAACTAAGACGCCTGTGCCTCCGGCCGAGGTGAATGTTGGGGAAGGGGCAACAAAGCTGAACGTGGTCACCACTCCCGAATGTGTTCCGCAGCCGGCCCCCTCTCGCGCGCAGGCTGTGGCAGAGGTTGTAAAGGTCGCTCAGGCTTTGGGCGCGACGGTTACGACGGCTCAGGCCACAGTCATATCGAATGCTGGGGTGACGACACTGAGCGTTCCTGTGACGATCAATGGGCAGCAAACCGCTACAACCTGGCAGGCGACCGTGACCGCGAAGGGCGTTTCTTCGGTGCGTGGACAGCTGGGGTCACAAGAAAAACTTGGCACCTACAAGGTCGTTTCGCAGGCGGAGGCCGTCAAGCGACTCAACGATGCAAAGTACGGGCCGCTCGATGTTATGGGTGTGGCCGGTGCCCCGGTTAGCGGCAAGGTGGATATAGTCTCGGCCTCTTTGTCATCTTCGTCCGTGAAACAAGCTGATGGTTCGTCCTTGGTTATGCCCGTTTACAATATGACCGACGGGCAAGGGCGCGTGTGGACCGTTTTGGCTGTCGATGAGCAAAAGTTGAAAGACTAGCTAGCGCTGCACTGAGAGTGACACAAGAGCTATTGGGGCGTCGCCCTCGGCAATGTAGTTGGTAAACCGGATATTGCCCCGGATATTGCCCCGGAAATTTCCGAGGCCAGAAGAAAAGTTGCAAGTGGGCCTTTGGGCCTGAAGTTGCTAGTATTGTCGCGGTGCGGAAAGTCCCGCACGACTTAATATGCGACCTTGGAGGCTCACCCAACATGCCTAAGTATGTGTACAACTTCTCCGAAGGCGACAAGGACCAAAAGGATCTGCTCGGTGGCAAGGGAGCCAACCTCGCCGAGATGACCAAGTTAGGCCTTCCTGTCCCTCCCGGATTCACCATCAGCACAGACGCTTGCCGTGCGTACCTGAAAGACGGGCACGAACCTGAGGAACTGCGCGTCCAGGTTACGAAGGCTCTACGCCAGATTGAAGAGACACTGGGGCGCACACTGGGCGACCCGGCAGATCCCCTGCTGATGTCCGTGCGTTCGGGTGCGAAGTTCTCCATGCCCGGGATGATGGAAACCGTGTTGAACGTTGGCCTGAATGACCAGTCCGTGGGCGGTTTGGCCGAGGTTTCTGGGTCTGAACGCTTTGCGTGGGACTCATACCGCCGTTTGGTCCAGATGTTTGGTAAGACTGTGTTGGACATTGACGGTGACCTCTTCCTCAATGCCCACGACGCTCTGAAGGATAAGAAGGGCGTAACGGACGACCTCGACCTGGATGCGGCTGACTTGAAGGAACTGACCGAACAGTTCAAGGGGATTGTTGCCGATGCGACGGGCAAGCCCTTCCCACAGGCCCCGCGTGACCAGCTGGATTTGGCGATTGAAGCCGTGTTCAACTCTTGGAACACCGAGCGCGCTGCGATTTACCGCCGCCGCGAACGCATCCCGCATGACCTGGGCACTGCCGTAAACGTGCAGACCATGGTGTTTGGAAACATGGGGGAGACCTCGGGTACGGGCGTGTGCTTCACGCGTGACCCATCCACCGGGCATTCCGGGGTGTACGGCGACTACCTGATGAACGCTCAGGGCGAGGACGTCGTCGCTGGTATTCGCAACACGTCGCCACTGTCGGCCCTGGAAGAGCAAGACAAGGTTTCCTACGATGAGCTGCGTGCGTTGATGCGCAAACTGGAAACGCACTACCGTGACCTGTGTGACATCGAGTTCACGATTGAGCGTGGCAAGCTGTGGATGCTGCAGACCCGCGTGGGTAAGCGCACCGCTGCTGCCGCCTTCCGCATTGCAACACAGCTGGTAGATGAGGGTCTGATCACCAAGGACGAGGCGCTGATGCGCGTCACCGGTGAACAGCTGACCCAGCTGATGTTCCCCCAGTTCGACCCCGATGCCAAGCCCCAGTCGCTGGCTCGTGGCATGGCTGCCTCCCCTGGTGCTGCCGTGGGTGCGATCGTTTTCGACAACGCCGCAGCCGAGGCCGCAGCCGCTGCCGGCACCAAGTGCATCTTGGTGCGTCGCGAAACAAACCCGGACGACCTGCCAGGCATGGTCGCAGCCGAGGGCGTTTTGACGGCCCGTGGCGGAAAGACCTCGCACGCCGCCGTGGTTGCCCGTGGCATGGGCAAGACCTGTGTGTGTGGTGCCGAAGCCCTAGAGATTGATGCTGCCGCCAAGACCATGACAGTCGGTGGCACGGTGTATCGCGAAGGTGATGTTATTGCCATTGATGGCATGACCGGTGACGTGTTCCTGGGCGACATTGCCGTCAAGGATTCACCAGTTACCGCATACCTTGCTGAGGGCCTGGAGGCCGGCTACGCCGCCTGCCAGGACGAGGACACGAAGGAACTGGTGCAGTCCGTGGACCGCATCATGAGCCATGCAGACTCCAAGCGCCGCCTGCGCGTGCGCGCCAACGCCGACACCCCCGAGGATTCCACGCGTGCGCTGGCCTTTGGTGCCGAAGGCATCGGCCTGTGCCGCACGGAACACATGTTCTTGGGTGCGCGCAAGGTCTACATCGAAAACCTGATCCTGGCCGAGGAAGGCTCTGCGGAACGTCAGGCTGCACTGGACGCCTTGGAGCCCTTGCAGCGCCAAGACTTCGTGGACATGCTGACCATTATGGACGGCAAGCCCATGACCGTTCGCCTAATCGACCCGCCCTTGCACGAATTCCTGCAAGACTTGGTGTCTTTGGAGGTCAAGGTCGCGGTTGCCAAGGCCACCGGGTCTGTTGATCCCGCGGACGAAAAGATGTTGTCGGCCGTGCGCCGCATGCACGAAGCCAACCCCATGCTGGGTCTGCGCGGCGTGCGCCTGGGCCTGTACTTGCCTGGCCTCTTCGGCATGCAGATGCGCGCCCTGGTCGAGGCCGCCGCAGAACTCAAGAAGGCCGGCAAGGACCCCAGGCCCGAAATCATGGTGCCTTTGGTCGGCTCAATCCGCGAGCTACAGATCATTCGCGAGGAAGGCGAAAAGATCATTGCCGAGGTCGCAGCCGAATACGGTGTGGAACTCGATATAGCCATCGGCGCCATGATTGAGCTTCCACGCGCAGCCGTGACAGCCGAGGATCTGGCCCACGAGGCTGACTTCTTCTCCTTCGGCACCAACGACCTGACCCAGACCACCTGGGGCTTCAGCCGCGACGACGTGGAAGGCGTGTTCTTCCCTGAATATATCGAACACGGCGTCTTTGGCGTGTCGCCCTTTGAAACGATCGATGTTCACGGTGTGGGCAGGATTGTTGAGATTGGTGTCAGCCACGCCCGCCAGACGAAGCCTGCAATCAAGTTGGGCGTGTGTGGAGAACACGGCGGTGACCCAGAGTCCGTGCACTTCTTCGACCAGGTTGGCCTGGACTACGTGTCCTGTTCGCCTTTCCGCGTGCCGGTGGCGCGTCTGGAAGCTGGACGCGCAACTGTTGAAGCTGGTGCTTAACCGTTACCATCTGATGCTGCGCTGCGAAGTATCGCGCGCTAGGCTGTTGCCCATAGAGCGGTAGCCACATCACAGTTGTGTGCCATGTGCATGGTGGTGGCCCGGTGCCTGTAACGCACCGGGCCACCACTGTTTTTGTTGTTTCTGTGGGTGCAGGGTAGGTGGTGATGTCACTGCGATGGAGATGGCGAGTCGTGACAGCAAATTGGGTTATGGATCAAGGACACTGAGAGACACCCTAAATTATCTGGCTACCAGGAGCGTGCGACGTGAAACCAATCGAAATAGATCCTTTAGAGGCAGATGCCACCAACGATTTTTGTACCTATGAAGAATGGGTTGAAGGGGAACACCACATCGATCCTGACGGGACCTTTCGTCAAGAAAAAGAAGAACCGCCCAACTACGAGGACTACGAAGACGACGATGGCGATGATGGCGATGATGGCTGGCCTTTCCCGCCGGATGATGACCCCGATGATGATCCGGATGGAACCCCTGGGCCAAGAGGTTCATCAGACAAAGACCCACCCAAGGAAACATTCCACAAAGAACTCGAAACCCAAGCGCCCACGGTTCAATCAGTAGCGCGCGCACGCTCAGGTGAACGCGGCCTACACACGCACTTCTTAAGATCCTTACGTGAGTTGCTTGAAACCCACACCCAACGCCAAGTGGCTCGTGCCCTGGGGATAAGCCTGCCTGCCGTGTCTGAACTCTCCCAATCAGCGCGTGACCTGCCCGATGTTCGTGAAGGATTCACTGGCGGTAGTGCCTTAGAGATTATTGACCAATACAACGCTGGCTTACTCACGCATGAAGCCTTTATTGACCAACTTGCCCGCTGGACATTCGATCCACACCCTGTAGATATGTCACCACCAGGTGAAGTATTCACTGAGGGCACCTGGGAAGTCGTGATGGGTGAAGCCTTGGACACACACATTATCAGTAGCGAGGATTTCGACACGCTTTGCGACTACCACGGAATCGATGTTGATAGTCGTGATATTCACCTTTGGCGTGAAATGGACCGAGTGCTGGGTTCCTCCATGCCCGAGTGTGAAACATTTGACGACATATGGGGTGTTCCTCCTGGTCAGGTAGAAACATGGGTGCGTGTAGGCGGTTTCCCTGACTGGATACGTGACCAGATGAAGGCCGCCATTGAGCGCACACAAGCCCCACTGGTCGCCTATGGGTCTGTGTGGCCAGGTCGTGATGTGTTCACTCCTGCTGTTGCGTGGGAGCCAATTTTTCACCCTGTACGCACTTTTATGCCTCCTGTGCGTATCAGGTGGAGCGGAAGCGACGAACAGCGTCGTGTTGATCCCAGTAATCCAGATAGGCTTTTGCGTTTTTACGCCGATGTCTTTACACAAGGCCGCAGTATCGATCCCGGTATATGGGTAGATCCTCAACTCGTGGCCACACATTTTGCTCGCATGGAAAGCTACGCTTTCCCCATCTATCAATCTTTGGGCGACCACCTAACGGCATTAGGGTATGAGGTGCAAGGATGGAGCTAGCTCCTGGGTGACAGGAGTTTGCCAGTCGTATGTCGAACTCAGGTGATTGTGAACTCTTCTGTGCAGGTGGCGTGGGGTGTAATACCGCTGGGTTAGCGAGTCGTGCGGTCTAAGTGATTTATGTGTTTACTGACCCGGCTGTTTTTGTGCTCCGCGTAAAAACTGCGTGTCAGGCGTTCCTGCCTGCATCCTATTGACGGGCGCTGAGTAGTTTTGGTAGCGTTTGCTTGCGTCTAGTTTGTCCTTACATTTAGTTTTTTGTTTGTTTGATTGCCGAGGGCGGGCGTGGTTGTGGCCGTGGTTTCAATGAGGAAACGGGAGTACGTGGATGATTGGTGGGGTGGGTCAGGATTTGGCTGAAGAGCTACACCGTAAACGGTTTGACTACACGAATCTTTACCCGGTATTGGGTGTTATAGCAGTGGTGGTGATCGCCTGGGGTGGCTGGTTTGCCAGCGGGAAGATCCGCGAACACAATCTGGCAGAAAACAAGAGGATCGGGCAGGAATACAACGAGAGCCTCAAAAGCCCTGCGGGACCAGAGAAGGCGGGTGGAAACAAAGAGACGGTCACGTCTAAAGAAAACGATGCTGCGATTGACGTGCCTGTCTTACCGCAAGCCGCCACACAAAACACCCTCGAAGGGGCAAAAGCCCTCGCAGAATACTGGGTCGAAACGTATAACTACTTGTTAGATACAGGTGAAAGCACACCGATGACAGAGATCTGCCATCCTGGAGCTTTGGGTTGTAGCCAGTTAATTAATGAGCTTCATGATCTTCAATCGGCAGGTAAACGCATCGAAGGAGCTGATCATGCTGCGGCAGGCACCACATGCTTCAATGAGATCCCCGAGGAGGTTACGTGCATCTTTGTTCTCGAATACACCGATAGTGCCACCTATGACAGCAAAAATAATCTGCTCCGAGTAGATCCGGCAGGTTCGTATGAGTGGGCACAGAAAATTCGGTTTATCGATGGGAAACATGTGATTTACGAGGCTGGAAAACCAACCTATCTTGGGGACGGTAAAAAATGAGGTTCGTGTTGTTGGCTCTGGCTAGTCCTGCGATCCTAATGGCTGGATACCCGTTTGCGGGAGACCCTGTCTGCACAGGTACTTTCGATTCTCAAACCAGTTACTCTGTTGAGCGCGACAGTGCGTCGACAGTTGAAATTAGAGTCACGAATGAGGCCAGCGTTCCAGGTTGGAATAATCCTGCAGCGGATGTTCCATCTGTGCCTCCGCTGGGAAACCCCGGCGGACACTTGGGTGCTGCCCACGAAAATCCTATTGAGGTTCGTGGTGGGCCTCGTTTGTGTGATTCTTCGTTTGGTGATTCACACCCGGGGCGCTTGGGGTTTTGTTTGGCGGATTTTAATCGAGACGGGGATAGTGAAGAAGATGATGAAGGGTCATCTGGTTTAGTTGTCACCGCCTCGGATGTGCAGTCTCTTGGTGTGGCCAACCCACAGTTGGGTTCTTCACCCCCGGTTGAAAAACGTGATTGGGTGCTGGTCAATATGGAGACCATTGCCTATACGACCAGCACAAGCCAAACTCTACAAGGCGAAGTCCTTGGTGTCCCCATCACTGTCACCCTGCAAGCCATAGATTACCGTTGGGACTGGGGAGATGGCAGCGTCACACACACCACGCACCCAGGAGCACCTTGGCCAGACATGTCCAACCACCATTTTTATCGTACACGCGGGCACGCAGCCATAACCTTAACGACAACATGGGCCGGAACCTGGGTAGCAGCCACCGGACAATCAGGCAAAGTGCTAGGAACCCTAGAAACCTCAACCACCAGCCCCCGCTTCGAAATCAGAGACTGGATCCCCTACCTCGTCGCCCCTGAACGGTAGATATACATGTAAAGGACGGGCAGCGGTTCCTGGGCATCAAAAATGTGAAAAATCACGACTCAACACAAACGGACCGGCAGAAGAATAGAAAAAAATGAGTATTACACTGTCTAAGCCGTTTGTTGAAAAGACACGTTCTCTCACGAGAGAACACCGCGCTTGGAACATGGTTCAAGCTCTTCACAGTCAAGAGATGGAGTTACCAGTATGACTCTGGAACTCACCAATCAGTACATTCAAGGAAACATCAGCGCGAAAGTATTTTCTGCGCAAGCTCGAGCGCAGTATGGAATCCAATAATCCACCTGACCCCTATGCGGACCCTGACACTGGCATCCTCGAAAACTGCCTACACCACACAGCCAAAGAGCGAGCGGTCGAGCTGGGATGCCCCCACATGTGTGGGGACGCCTGACGAGAGACGCACTCCATGGACTTTTACCCGACACGGCCCCCGCGTGTGCTGGAACAACCGGGTCTTCCGCTTTTCTTCTGCAAGAATCGCATTCACCTGGTCCTGAGTAAAAGACTGCAACGCATCCGTCGCAGTCCCTGCATCGGCCTTGGTTTCTTGTGATTCGCTACTTGTGCCTTGGTTTTCCGACATTTTGTTTCCTCCAAAGGGGAGTAGGGCCACCAGAAAAACCCGCCAATAACCATGCGCACGCTGGTGTCCGCGCGCGCCCAAGGAACCCCTTGGGCTTGGTTGACGGTAGGCATAAGAAAACCCCGCAACATGTGTTACGGGGTTGTTGTGAATCGTAGCTAATAACCGCGATTAGGATAGAAGTACGTCTATTTCGTCATCATCATATATACGGCAGCCTAGTAGTTTCTCTAGGGTCGTTTTGATGGTATTAGGGTCTGTGGTCGTATAGAAGTCAAGTGCCCAATACACTTCTGGAATCTTGTCATAGCCTGCTCGTTCAAAGTCCCAACTAACCAAGGTGTCTCCCAAGGCATCCAGAACAGTGCGGACCTTGTCTTCCTTGACTGATTCGGGAAAGTAGAAGCTGCGCACAATCGTCAATGGGTCACGCATGATGCCAGTATATCGTCTGTCCATTCGGCAAGCTAAGCATTGTCTTTGATAGATAGCCCTTCTGTTTCCCCGTTGCTCCTTCGACCGAACTGCGAACATTGTACCGTGTTGCAGTTTCGTGATCCGGTAAGGCGAAGACTATCTTTGTGACTGTTTTCTAGCGTGTCGGATCGCGTCAGATATTCTGTCAAAGTTCTTCGTTTCCGACGTGTTCTTTACCTCAATAGGAACTTTGAGATCATTGATAGTAGAGTCCAGTGATTTAATATTTTTCCACTGGGTTTAAGTGCTAGAAGTTCCAGATCGAACAAATGACAATTGCGTTGGCTTTTGTTCCTTCGAGATGACCCCGCGTGTGCGGGGACGAGGGCAAACGCCCGTCTTGGAGTGCCTTCTGTACATCTTCCGGGGAGATTTTTGATACTTCATCAATGGACACAACCTGGGTCGCGCCCTTAATGTTTTCCCACCCTTACCGGCCACAACATCAGCTGGAGGCGTATCAGGCTTATCGCCCTTGAAAGCAAGGATCGCGTCCGCCTGCTCTTCCAAGGAATCCGGATCATTACCGTGCAACAAGGCAACGGGCACACCCTTGGAGGCCGCGACCTCGGCACGTAAAACCTTTGCTTCAGCCTCGGATAACGCGGTCTCTGCCTTTTCGGCACGCTCAAGAACTTTTTGCAGCGCAGACTTATTGGCTTCTTCCAATTGGTCGAACTGCTTGGCCTTCTCGAAGTTAGCTTTCGCCCGATCCTCGTGTTTACGTGCGAGGGCTTTCCACTTTTCAACCTCAGCTGTCAGGTCAGTGTCCGTCACCGTTTCGGTGCCAGCCTCTTGTTTACTGTCGGCTGCTTTGACCTCTGTTGTTTCGGTGTTCTCTGTATCCATCTTCTTGTTCTCCTTTATCAGGCATGCCACCGTGACGGTGGCATGAAAAAACCCCGCACCATTGTGATGACAGGGCTAGATTTCCGTATACGTACTTGTTATAATGGAGGTGCCGGACGACCCCCCCGCAAGCCTCGAAGTAATAGGCCGTTAGAACGCAGGGGCACCACCGTCCGGCTCATTATTTCCTTAACTTGATTTGCCGCAACCCATCACTGTCAAGAACCCACAACTCTCTAATCGGATTATTAGGGTTATTTGCGTTATACATTTCAAGTTGTCTTTCAACTTTTGCACCTAATTGATGGTCTTCAATCTGCACAACAAATACATCTTTAACTACATCATGTTTTCGCGCTTTTTCTACTGTTTCTCTGATACGTAATGCTATAGTCCCATATTTTGCTGTTGTGGTTTTATGCTCACATACTTCATTACTATGGTTGATCCAAATAAAATCGTTTGTTGATTTACGTGGAATGTTTACACGATCTTTTTGAATCCACTCCACTTCGTTGCCAAGGGATGTGAATCTTTCTACGAACCGCACTTCGTGAGGTTCGAGTATTTCACCATTGAACTTTACCGGTAATGCATTTTGTCTTTCTAGCCAATCGATACCATCATCAACCCTAGATGCCTTCGATCTAGGAAGTGCTTGCGGTGATGACACTACCTTGCCTTGTGACGTTTGCTTCGGTTTCTTATCCTTGTCTAGGTGTCGCCATTTGAGTTCGGGGCCGATCTCGCCGTGCTCAGACACAATTATCAGCTTCCTATAATCCGGGTCTTTACCCGAACGGTCAGCCACTCCTTCAATCAACCCAACCTGCTGGTGCGTAGCCTCCAACAGTTCTTTGTCGATCACCCTGAAATCCCCATCTAAAGACTCCCACCGCCGCCAATCATCCGGCAACGGCTCAACACTGCAATCACAAGTGGGATGAATCGGAAGCAGATCAGCCACCCGGTAATGCTGGGTTGAGGCAATCAGGCACAGAGCAGAGTTCTCACGCCCGTTTACCACACGCCTATAAAACTGGACACCCGCGCCCTGGAAAGACCTCCGCGCCGTTTTCGTGGAAAACGGGGATGACCCCCGCGTGGGCGGGGACGACGTGCTTCGCGCACCTCGAGAGCTGTTGCAGTGCGGATGACCCCCGTGTGTACGGGGACGACATCGTGTGGCCAAGGGTGCCTGCATGGCCAGGAGGATGGCCCCCGCGTGGGCGGGGACGACTTCGGCTAGAGACTGGATCCTGGTGCCGAGTGCGGATGACCCCCGCGTGGGCGGGGACGACTCGCGATATAACGAGTCGTTGACACGGATGCCGGGATGACCCCCGTGTGTACGGGGACGACTCGTATCAACTAAGACATCAAACTTCAAAGATGGGATGACCCCCGTGTGTACGGGGACGACCACCGGCGCCCGTGTGAAGCTGGGCGCGTGTGAGGATGACCCCCGTGTGTACGGGGACGACGGCTTACCGTTACTTACCTCTGTGACCTGCGACGGATGACCCCCGTGTGTACGGGGACGACTTCTTTACCACCCGAGGGAGGAAGATAACCCTCGGATGACCCCCGTGTGTACGGGGACGACTGCCTGGGCATGTAGGTGCGTGCCCCGCACAGAGGATGACCCCCGTGTGTACGGGGACGACGTCAGTTCTGATTCTGGCACGGTGTAGAGGCGGGGATGACCCCCGTGTGTACGGGGACGACTTAAAGCCCGACGTACCCACACGATTCATACAAGGATGACCCCCGTGTGTACGGGGACGACGCTTGGCATAGTGTCAATAACGACCGCGGGGGCGGATGACCCCCGTGTGTACGGGGACGACCGTTCACTAGCGAGACACCTATATCTGACCTGGGGATGACCCCCGTGTGTACGGGGACGACTGAACTTAAAGCGAAGGTGAACGCATGAGTGGGGGATGACCCCCGTGTGTACGGGGACGACACCCCCGCCTTTCCTTCGGCGGGTATTTACCAGGGATGACCCCCGTGTGTACGGGGACGACTGGCCAGCCATGAGGACGTCCATCCTTGCGCGGGGATGACCCCCGTGTGTACGGGGACGACGTCCTTACAGGTCAGCTCGCAAAGATAGCAGCGGGATGACCCCCGTGTGTACGGGGACGACGAGGGCGGCGCGGAGTTGGCGCGCGCCCACAAGGGATGACCCCCGTGTGTACGGGGACGACAGGAAGCCGTCGAGGCTCAAGCAGATCTACCAGGGATGACCCCCGTGTGTACGGGGACGACATGACACAGGCAAGAGCCTTGGCATCCTTGGGAGGATGACCCCCGCGTGTGCGGGGACGACCATCGTGGCGGTAAAAGAGAGGCAGATCCCTAGGGATGACCCCCGCGTGTGCGGGGACGACGCGTCCCGCAATTTTCCGAGATAGGCATATGCGGGATGACCCCCGCGTGTGCGGGGACGACGCGGCCAGGCCCGCGCCATGCATCTAGCGAGAGGGATGACTCCCGCGTGTGCGGGGACGACGTGGCTTCCAGTAAGCAACCCGACACTCACGGGGGATGACCCCCGCGTGGGCGGGGACGACGATGCAGCAAACGGCGGCGCACAACAATGGCAAGGATGACCCCCGCGTGGGCGGGGACGACCACCTGCCTTTGGTTTTTCGGAAATCGTAGTGAGGATGACCCCCGCGTG
This sequence comes from Actinomycetaceae bacterium, assembly GCA_030538185.1. GTDB lineage: Bacteria > Actinomycetota > Actinomycetes > Actinomycetales > Actinomycetaceae > JAUNUK01. The sequence continues at coordinate 54,779 of JAUNUK010000001.1, forward strand.
GGCGGGGACGACATTGCCCAAACCAGCAAGCACGAACAAAACCCGGGATGACCCCCGCGTGGGCGGGGACGACGAAAGGACACAGCACTAATGAAAACCAGGAAAAGGATGACCCCCGCGTGGGCGGGGACGACGTGATGGCAAGTTCGGTAACAACAGGGCCTCTGGGATGACCCCCGCGTGTGCGGGGACGACCGCCGCTATCGGTCCGGAAAACGTCGTCTTGTGGGATGACCCCCGCGTGTGCGGGGACGACGCAGTGCTCCGATGTCTTATAGTGAGCAGACTCGGATGACCCCCGCGTGTGCGGGGACGACTGTCAGGATGAGAGCGAGGCGTGATGACTGCGTGGATGACCCCCGCGTGTGCGGGGACGACACTCTTTGCCGTCGATAGCGTCTCGGCGTGTGCGGATGACCCCCGCGTGTGCGGGGACGACTGCATCCAGCCAGGCTTGCAGGTCCCTAATGTCGGATGACCCCCGCGTGTGCGGGGACGACGTGGAGTCTTGCGGAGATTCTGACTGTAGCGACGGATGACCCCCGCGTGTGCGGGGACGACCTTTCTGTGAGGCATAGGCGTAGATGCCTACGGGGATGACCCCCGCGTGTGCGGGGACGACGTCAAAAGCGGCGCGGGTGATGACGTGTGTCTCGGATGACCCCCGCGTGTGCGGGGACGACTGGCCGCGCCAGGCGTGTCCGTGATGGTGATGGGGATGACCCCCGCGTGTGCGGGGACGACGTGAATAACAACGGTGTGACCGCGTCCATGTCGGGATGACCCCCGCGTGTGCGGGGACGACCTCAGCCTGGGTGACTTTCGCGCCCTTATCGCCGGATGACCCCCGCGTGTGCGGGGACGACCCTCCTTTACTTCTCTCAGCCCGCTTACCGTGAGGATGACCCCCGCGTGTGCGGGGACGACAAAATCGAAGAAGGCACCACTATCCAAGAGACCGGATGACCCCCGCGTGTGCGGGGACGACCTAGCGCGTTTTTCGCTAGGGTTGACCCTTCGAGGATGACCCCCGCGTGTGCGGGGACGACCCGGATACGCCAAGGTTGATACGACGTACACTGGGATGACCCCCGCGTGTGCGGGGACGACGACACCAGCGAAAACACCAGCCTCCAACGCTGCGGATGACCCCCGCGTGGGCGGGGACGACAAGCCGCCGAGGCCAAAGAGCAAGTACAAGAGCGGATGACCCCCGCGTGGGCGGGGACGACTGCTTGGCAGTTGATGCCTGGGGGTAGGAGTGGGGATGACCCCCGCGTGGGCGGGGACGACCAGTTGCCCACATCACGCCTATGGGTGGGCCTAGGATGACCCCCGCGTGGGCGGGGACGACGTCACTCACTGTTCTGCTCCTTATCCTCAACCGGGATGACCCCCGCGTGGGCGGGGACGACTCTATGGCAAAGGTCGAAGAGGCCACCGCAGAAGGATGACCCCCGCGTGGGCGGGGACGACTATTGAGGCCGAAGTCAGCTCGGACCGTGAGGCGGATGACCCCCGCGTGGGCGGGGACGACTGTTGGTACGGACCCGGCGGTGATGGAGGTCGAGGATGACCCCCGCGTGGGCGGGGACGACGACACCCACAGGCTTACTAGCCGGGGGGTGAGCGGATGACCCCCGCGTGGGCGGGGACGACAACTTCGGCTAAAGCCCGGAGCCACGCGGTGTTGGATGACCCCCGCGTGGGCGGGGACGACGCCACCTACTGACAGGAGAAACCCTAAGCTACAGGATGACCCCCGCGTGGGCGGGGACGACTACATTTCCTCGCTTGGCCCAGACGCGGCCCCAGGATGACCCCCGCGTGGGCGGGGACGACCGCTCACCCGCCTAGAAAACACCTCGAAAACAAGGATGACCCCCGCGTGGGCGGGGACGACCGCTACCACCTGGGCGATTGTGTCTAGCATGGCGGATGACCCCCGCGTGGGCGGGGACGACTCACCATTCCGGGACACACGTGCACTAGCGCCAGGATGACCCCCGCGTGGGCGGGGACGACCGATGACGGTGTGAACGTGACTGAGCTGACGTGGGATGACCCCCGCGTGGGCGGGGACGACCACGTCACCGTCCCTGTCCCTAGCGCGGTTGAGGGATGACCCCCGCGTGGGCGGGGACGACGGTCTCTTGAATGAGGTCGCCTATATCGTCGAAGGATGACCCCCGCGTGGGCGGGGACGACGAGATTTCCTATGTCATGCCCGCCACCTAGCGCGGATGACCCCCGCGTGGGCGGGGACGACGGGTCAAGATCTTCTACCGCTGCCACGGCACGGGGATGACCCCCGCGTGGGCGGGGACGACGTCGCGCCATACTGCGACAACTGCGCCGTGCGCGGATGACCCCCGCGTGGGCGGGGACGACGTGTCGATACCGGGATGCGCGGCCAGCATGACCGGATGACCCCCGCGTGGGCGGGGACGACGGTTTTGCTGTACTACTCATGGCTACGCCCCCAGGATGACCCCCGCGTGGGCGGGGACGACCGCGTAACTCAACATTATGCGGGGTGTAAATGAGGATGACCCCCGCGTGGGCGGGGACGACGCGTTATTTCCTTTGCAGTGCCACGCAGCACGAGGATGACCCCCGCGTGGGCGGGGACGACGATTGTGGGCGGTGTGCGCATCAATCCGGCCTGGGATGACCCCCGCGTGGGCGGGGACGACACGCCCGCGACTTTACCCCGGACCTGGAAGGCAGGATGACCCCCGCGTGGGCGGGGACGACGCTGGGTCTGCGTGCCACGCCAGACCACAAGAAGGATGACCCCCGCGTGGGCGGGGACGACACATGAAAGCCTTGGAAGTCACGCAAGACGCAAGGATGACCCCCGCGTGGGCGGGGACGACACTTCTTTATCTGGTAGTTTACCTGCGTTCGCGAGCCATTAGGATGAGTCCATCAAAATCGACAGGTGCCCAGCGGTCCACACCGGCTGTGCGAATAGCCCAGCCTTGTTCGTTGCCTGCTGGCTCAACCATGATTGCTTGCCCTTCCCGAATTCCTGATTCTAACGTTGACCATATGGCATCGCGTATCCTTCTGCGTAACTGACCCACGTATACACCGGCTGAAACTTCTACCATCCAACGGGTCAGATGTCCTCGAAGCCCTTCGTCAGCAGCCTTAAGCACTATAACCGTGGTCATAGCGATTCCTCGGACACTCCAGCGACATCCGGCCCTGAGACGGCAAGGAAACCATGGCGTCTCAATTCCAAAAAGTCCTGATTTGTGGACCAATCAACCCCGCTGTCAACCCCACCGTCCTCGTCCCACAAAACATTGGATGCGTCAGAATGCTGTGCGTCTTCAAATGAGGCTTCATCACCATCAGCCCCTTCGGATAGAAGTCCCACAACATCCTTCACAACCTGCTTCATGAAATGGCCATCCTTGAAGCGTTGGCGCATGCCATAGCGTGCGTCTGATTCGTCTATCTGTCCGGCAGCAGCCAAAGTGAAAGCCAGTGGGATTGAGTAGTCTGCTTTATAGAGGTCAGCGATGTCGTGCACAAACGACAAAGCGCCCCCGCTGTGGACAAACCCCAGCGATGGCACTGCCCCAACCCCCACAATGGCGGCGTGGCAGGCAGCGTATAAACAAGAGTGCGCCGCAGACAACAGTCGGTTTACCGGATCGCCCTCGGCAAAAGCGTCGCCAGCTTTGTAACGACGCCCCTGCCACGGGATCCCTGTCTCCCTCGAAAAATCGGCATAAACCTTGCGAATACGGGCACCCTCCCGCCCTCGTAGCTGCTGCATGGAGCACTGAGAGACGTCCTCGCCGGGAAACCGCATCTGGTACATGCGCCGTGCGACACCCACGCGAAGCGTTTCGTGTGAAACTAAACGTGCTTGCTTGACTGCCAAGCCCGAACTGCGGGAGGTTCCCAGGCCAGAGGCATACATGCGAACGCCATGTTCGCCGACCCAACAAACGGAGGTGCCCGAATCGGCCAGAAGTCGCACGGCCCCATGCGTGATACGTGTTCCGGGGCCCAACATGATTGCTCCGACATAAGCGGCAGGCAACCTGACGGTGCGTTCTTTATTGATGAAAACGACAGCGTTGTCAGCACGGTCTATGTGACACATTTCCACATAGACCGTGCTGATGCGGTCTGATACCCGGTGCAGGCTGTGTGGATTGGCTAACCACCACATTGCATACTCACGGGTTTGCGATTGTCAACAGGCCGTTGCCGTAGGCTTTGCCTCGGCCTATGCCCTGCAACAAGGTCTGCTTGAACAGTTCCACATCGGTGACTTGCAAGATTCCCTCGTATGTCGCTTGGTTTAGGGACACGGGCTGTTGATGCTGGCTGCCTTCCTTTTTCGGGTATTTGTAGAATTGCAGGTGAGTGCGTCCCGTGATTTTTACCTTCGCGTCCTCACGGGGGCCCACGGTGAAACCCCACTGCTGGTTGTCAGCTGCCGCACGGTCTAAGAACCATTCCATTTGGTGGGTTACGGTCCTGTGTCCCACGGTTATTCTTCCCCGAGGGCGGTCCAGTATTTTCTGCTGCTCTTGGGTCGGATTCTCTAGGGTGCGGACACTGGATACCGGATTGGCTGTTACCTTGAATGAGAACTGCCGGCCCAGGGTAACGGCCCCAAATAGCCTGGAATAGTCAGCTATACGGGCTTTTCCTGCCTCGGTGTCCGGCCATCCGCAAGCCTCGATCAGTGCGGACCATGAGGGTTCGAACTTGGTGAGGACCAACAGGTTTGCCCGATATATGGGCTTGGCATCGGCGTATGCGGGGTCATCGTTGCCGACGGTTTCCCATCGCCACAGGACTTGCCGATTGTTTGGGTCATGAGGAACTGGCTGTTCAGGTGATGCCCCCATGAGGTGCGCGTGAACACGTTGCGGGTTTTGCAACAGGGGGCCTGTGGCTTTTCGCATCGGGTTCAAAGGGATTGATGACAAATAGACCATTAGCCGACCTCCAGTAAATCGAAGGGATCGTGTTCGGGCCTTGTCTGTTCCTCGATCAGAGCCTCAGGGACCGGAGCGTTGACCCAGTAGTGGACAACTCTGCGGGTACCGAATGATCGCTTTCGGGGATCAAAACTGGTAGGCAGGTCATTCCTGGTGTCGATAGTTGCGTCCTTGGGTGAGTCCAGGCTTGTTCCTTCAGCATCAACTGTGACTGCCAAAGAAATAGAGGTGTCTGTGATTTTTTGGTATCTCTGTGGCTTGCCCTGCCATGGAACGTGAGCGACGACTTCTTCAGGTGTGCCCGGCCACAGGGTGTTGTTGTTTTCACCGTGGGGCAGTAGGAATGGTTGGGTCGGTGGGCAGGATCGTCTGCCCAATGCCAGCGGATACCCGGGATGAGTTACCGCATGAGCCAGTGCCTTGAGAAGTTCGAGATCATCTAAGCCAATAACTGCCACAAAACAGGCGTCTTGTAGGTAGAAGCGTTCTGTTAGATGGGTGAATTTCTTGGGGCTAGTGGGCAGTTGGCGACCTGATTTGTTGCGCTCAGATTTCGGTAAGGGGCTTCCATCCAAGGTACTGACAGTGTGATAGTCCCGAAGTAGAGTGCCTGCTTGGTCTGTACGAACTGCCAGGCACATGCCTAGAAGGTCTTCAATAGGGTCTTGCCGCCGTCTGCCTTGGGCTGCTGCAAGTAAGCCTGCGATGCCAGATTTTGTTGGAATACCATCTGTGTCGCGTCGGTTAAATTCGCTTGCAGAACCCCAGGATTGCAGTGGTGCGGCAAGCCGTAACACTAAACAATGGGGGGTGTTGTTCATTGGTCTAGGCCTTCAAGTGTTTGGCGAACCTGGGACAGTAAATCTTCCATAGGTACTGATTGGCCTAGGCTGTCTTCCACAGCTTCTTTGACCTTCTTGTCCTCGAGGGTACGGTAACTTGCAACTGTTAACACTGGAGTGTCCCCCCAACGTTCACATTCTTCCGTGTAGGTATTAGCCAGTTCTTCCACAGAGGCTGCCTCGTAGCCTTTTTGGAGATTCTTTGGCACGGGCTTTTCGAAAGCGCTGACCAGGTTTACAGGCTGGTCTTGACGAACGGTCACCAAAACCAGTGCCGGACGGGTTCTGGGTGCGAAAGAATTGGCAAACCCAGACGGCATTGACAAGGTGAAAGCGCGAATGAAGGCCTCAACCCCTCTAACTGCAGTTGTGCGGTCTTGATCTAGGTTCTCAACCAATTGCTCCAAACCAAGGGAAGCGAAACGGTACAGGGTTGCAGAATTGAATTCCGTCACCCCGATCATGCCCGCCCCGGTTTCATCATCGGATTCTTGAACAATGTCGTCCACGGCCGTGTAATAGTCGGTCAAAATCTCTGCCTCATGTGTGGAAATGGCGTGGGCTACCTGTACAGAGGCATCAACATTGAGATCTGCCAAGTCAGCAACCATGCGCCCAAACAAGGCAACATCCAATGAATGCCCAGAACTGAAGGCCTTCCTGGGGTCAGCCAGTTTAATGACTTCTTGCGGATCAGTGTCTTGTGCGACCTGGTCGCTATTGAGGAGCTCGACGATTTTGTCAGCAAAACGTGCTAGCTGTCCAGTGCCAAAGAATAGGAGGTAGGAAGAATCGTCTCCTTTTCTTCCAGCTTTAATTTCGAGGGCGGGCAAGAATGCGGACCCAATTTTATGGGCTTCCTCAGTTGAGACGCCCCTATCTTCCAATGCCTCGGTTAACAATTCAGGAAGCCGCTTTGTGCGTCTTCCAGCGTTGCCACCTTCTTCTGTGGGAGCAAAAGCAAGGCGTGTCGCCCGCTTCCATGACTGCGAAGACACGCGTAAACGGTTTGCGCCACCGTAGATTGCCTGTTTCGGTGCTCCTGTGTCATCACGGTTGATGTTTGAAGGGGGTAGCGTCTGGAGAATGTGGACGTCGATATAGGTGTTATTTTTCATTTTGCTGTCTCTGCTTTCTCAGTTTTGTTTTGGGTTGATTTGCCGTAATACTGCCCCGCCCACCGTCGCTTTACGCTGGCAATTCGTAAAGGGTCTTGCCAGTCTTTTAGGTCACGGAACAAAAGGTCATAATTCAGGGGGAGTTCAAGTTTTGCTGCTTTCAGCTGCTTAATTAGTCCTTGAAGGTGTAGAACCATGCGGGTAACATCAGTGTTTGTAACTGCACGCATAAACCGTTTATCAAGGGCTTCTTTACTGAACTTGTCATTGTCTCTAAGCTTTCTAAGAGCCGTGGCTATGCTTACGCCAGGCGCTTCTTCCACGTCCCCCCTGTGCACCTTGTATGAAGCACTTTGTTGATGGATAGCGAAGAGGACCATGGTCAGATGTTCTGCGCGGAGCTTACGTGTCAGGAAACCGGATTCCTGAAGTTCCCTATAAAACGGCCACATTTCTGGCACCTCGCCAGGCTCCTTGGATATTCCGCGGCGAAACGCGGATAAGACTGCCGTGTGTTCGGAGAGGTCTTTATTGAACAGTTGCCAAAAAGGTCTGTTATCAGATGTTGTTTCCTGGTCAGTCATTGTTACTCCTTTCTTGTGCTTTTCTATGTTCATGTGCTTCAGGCAGAGCATTCTTCAAGGCTCCGTAACAATAAATCCGCGCTTGGATTATGTCGTCCATAGCTTCAGAGGATCCTGCTTTGCTGATTGCTGAATCAAGAAGGGGATCCCCAACAGAGCGAGCGAGGCTGTAGGCCTGAAGCTGCCATGCCAACACCAGGTCATCAAGATCCTGTTTGGGGTCACGCATGTTTTGAAGCAGCGCTATTATCGAAGGTCCGATGGTGAAAGAGAATCGGTCCCCAACCCGTTGGCCCTTGTCCCAAGGAATCGGCTCTGCCTTTTGCGCACGGCGCAGGTTTGCATCCAGACTGTTGAGGGCCTTAACCAGACTTTCTGAGGCCTCGGCAACCTTAGTCATCTCTTCATGTACTTCGGAATCGTTCTGCACAAGCCCACGGAGGGGGAGTGGAAGCCGCTCTGTAATGACGTCTTCAATTATTGCGGACATAGTTCCGTAGGAGACTCCTACCAGTAGAACATCTAGGGGATAGTCTTCGTCCAGGAATTTTTCGTGGCGTAGTTTGTTGATTGTGGACAAGCCAATAGACGTGTCCTTGCCTCCTTCAGATGCGCCAATAGTAGTCAAGGCAGGAATTCCACGCCACGGAGCTTGGCCAGATTGGTGACGTAAGCTTCGCCGTCCGTTTGGGGCTTTCTTGTCTATTCGCCAAACAGTTTGAGGTTCGAAATCTGGAACGAATTCCGTTCGATCCCCTGATGAGACGACGGCTGATGTAAAACCAGATTTTGCCTCATTAGGAATCATGCGAACACGTCGGGAGGACCACGTTAGTGCTTCCAGGATTCCTCGGGGTTGGCGTTTTTCCCATTTTTCGCTCACAGAGCGCCTCCACAAAGGAAGATCGCCCTCAATGTCCTTTGAATCCAGAGGGTAGTTCAGCATCAAGGTTTCGAAGAGGTTCCTTCCCAGCGGAACAACTGCCCCCAGCTGGCCCAGATATCCAGTTAAGTTTCCTGAGGTCTTACCCGATTTGACCTCTGGATCCCCAAGGGCTCCAGTCTTTATTCCTGCGGTATCCCATCCTTGAATTTCTATCAGTCGAAGCGCTGCCTCGGCGGGGGCCAAGTCCGGGAGGTCATTATCGATCAGGGAAGAGAATAGAGGCGTGTTATTCCCAGCAGATACTCCTGGCATCAGAATACCAATGGGCTTGAAGCCGCCGTCGCTCACGGGTTCTAAACCCGCAACCTGGTAAAAAGGATAATCGGGATGGAACAGATCGAAACGTTCAGAATATTCATCTAGATAGCCGAGGACGGTGTCGTCGAAGTTGCCTGAATCCCAGGTTTTCTTCCACCATTCCATGTCGCCGCTGACACGGTGAGCGTCGAAAAGGATTGCCTCGAGGACGCGGATAAGTGACACAGTGGTTGTGCCGTTCAGGCCGTAAAAATCTGTGATCTCCTTAGCCTGTTCAAAAACCTGCCGAAGACTTAGCAGATCCGGGCCCCGTGGCATGAGGGCAGGAACCCAAGGTTTTTCAATGAGATCGAATGAGTGAGTCATGAAATATACTACTCCTAACTGTGTAGTAAATGAGATTACAAATCATACTTTATCGCTTGTTTGTTGAAACGGTCAAGGAGTTGGCAACATTGCTACGATTTGTTTACGTCCTCATAGACATGAGGGTTATCCATGTGTAGTAAAAGAGTGATTCCAAGATAGTCACATCGTCCCCGCACACGCGGGGGTCATCCGGTCTGCACATCACTTACTCCACGGGTAGGTGATATGCAGACCGGTTTCTGGGTCGTAGACGACAGTGAATTCGCCGTGAGAGGTTGCGAAACTGGCTTTCCCGTCCCTATTTAGTTCAACGGCGATAGTCCGAGCGAGCATTGGTACGTCCTTCCAAGAAGGTAAGGGCTGTAAGCCGACAACCCAGGCACTACGGTTGTCTTTCTTTCCGCTAGGCACAGACGCATGTGGATCTGCTACCCGAACAGTGTCACCAAGAACCTGTCGGGCAATGTCTGGGTTGGCACAGCATTCACCAAAATGTCCAAGCCTTGTTCCCTGCCCGTCTGGTTTCCCCAAGGAATCCAGTGCCCAATATTCGCCATCACGCTTAACCACCAAGGCAACCTCAAGGGAGGGCTCGCCATCGCGAACAGTGTGGGCCTCATCTTCAGTATCTGCCGCACGTTGAGAGTGAAGACCCGACAAGTCCTTTTTCGATGCCAGGGCGCTGTTTCTGCTCAGGACAAAGGAGCTAGCACGATTCGCGATGTCTTCTTTTTCTCTGGTTTCTTCAACCAACATCTTTTGGACGCCAGGCAGCCAGGAGGGTGGAAGATCCGTATGGTCGTCAGTGTCATATGCTTCAGCGACCAATGTAGGGATCTGTGAGGGGAGTGACCATAGAGCACCCCGAAGGATCTTTGAAGCTGTTCTATAGAGTGCATAGTTTCCATACACGTACTCGAAAGCTTTTGGAAATGCTGGAAGCTGCGTGTCTATAGCCACACCGCACACTAAAACCTTTGCTTTCCTCATGTTTTCGGGACGATCCTCAATAGGACGTTCGTGTCGGTGTAGACGACCAATACGTTGCAACAGCAAGTCCATCGGGGCAATATCGCTAACCAGCCAGTCCGCGTCGATATCGAAGCTTTGCTCTGCGATTTGTGTTGCCACAACAACCATTTGTTTAGGTCGACCGTTTTTCCGTGTATGGCTCTTGCCTAATAGCTCGACCAAATCTGCAGTTCTGTCGGCACGAGCCTTGGTGGTTAGTCGCCCATGAAGAAGCTGAACTGTCAGACCAGAATCTCTCAGTAGTCTGTAGAGTTCTTGTGCCCTGGCCACAGTGTTCATTACCGCAAGGACACAACCTTCCGTTGAGGCGTGTTTCAAAATTGCATCGGCAACAACTTCAACATCATTTGGATCCGGGGTTTTTAAAGCCTCAAGAGTGACGTCGGCATCAGTGTTGTGCGGTTGGCAGACAAAAGAAAGTGAACATCCCGTTTCAACAGTACTGATCAACGGATACCCGGTTCCTTCTAAAATCGGTGCATCCTGGCTGTTTTTGGATGGTTTTTCAGCCCAAGGTATGCCATTCCAATAGGCCATTGCCAGTTTTTGGCGCATTTCAGGAGGCAATGTTGCTGACATGAGAATCGCCGGCACCTCGGCAGAAGCACACCAATGGAGTAGATCTTCAAGAAACTGGCTCATATAGATGTCATAAGAATGAACCTCATCGATAATCAAGACTTTTCCGGCCAAACCTGCAAAACGCATAGCCACATAACGTGTCCTGGTTGCCGCATATAGGAGCTGGTCAATGGTTCCTACGACCATGCTGGATAACAACCCACGTCTGTGTCCAAGTAGCCAATCGTTGGGGGCTGTTGCACTCCGATCTGTGATGTCTCCTGTTTTGTCGTCTTCATAGACTTCACCAAAGCTAAATGGCAGGCCGTACTCATCGACGCCACTCGATGGCGTATTTTTGGCACGCGAGTCCAAAGCTTTACGCCAATCTTCATTCATGAAGGCTTTTCCGTGAAGGAGACTAAGAGGAATCCCAGATTTAAATGAAGCTACCCAGGGGATGAATCGGTTATACATGGCATCGGTTGTGCCTTGTGTCGGCATGCCGAAAGCTACGCCACTACAACCGAATTTCTTGGCTAATATTTCGGCAGCAGCCAATCCTGCCTCAGTCTTCCCTTCCCCCATGGGAGCCTCAATGATCATGAGTCCTGGAGTTCTCATCTGCAATGCGGCCTTGAGTATTTCCTTTTGAAATGGTCGAGGATTGTTAATGCGAAAACGGTGATATACGTTGAGATCATTGAGGAGAGGAGAATTAACACCCCAACCAGGTTTGAATCCGAAGTGGTCCCAGGCGTTATGTGCCCGCCCGCGAGCTTCTTCCATAGTGATAGCATCGGTGTCTAATCCAGGAAATTGGTCTGAACTGGCCAGCCAGTCTGCCATCGACAGATAGCCTGCAAAAGCGAGCTGTGCCCCTAGCGGCAACCATCCCATCAATTGCTTAGGATCGATCGCAGTTTCTTCAAGCAGGTAATTTATAAGGCGCTGTTGAACAGTCCACCAATCTCCGCCACGGGATCCCCAACCAAGAGCGTCTTTTTCCCGCCTTCTAAGTGATAAATCGCTGAAAATACCATGGTGTCCTTGAACGATATATTTCAGCCAGTCAAGACCATGGTTTTCCGAGCTATCGTTGATCCAACCATGCTCCTCATAGAGTCTGTCAAGAATGTGTGCCCCAGCCATGCCATGATATTTGTCCCTGACAACCACATCTTTTAATCCGGGAATCCCATCCAAGACTCGCTTTAGCAGCACATCATTCTTGCGTTGAAACGCGGGCGTAGCCTTCCCGATATCATGCACACCAGCCACAAATCGGAACAGGTCACGCCCATGCCCCGGTCCGCCGGACCCCTTATCCCACTGTCGCTTGGTTTGCTCCGACAGGTACTCATCCCAGATCAGTTCTGCCACAGCCACCGTGTCCAGTAAATGCCCGATCAGCGAATGAGGACGCCCTCCCGCATTTGATTTCGCCCACAACAGCCACAAGTCATCATTCGTTGCCATAACTCACCCTATCCATAGACCCGGAACGCTCGAGGTCACTTGACGTCAGCAGTTGCCTCACCGCCTGCGTTAACACCCTTTGCGTTGTCATGTTCAAAAGTTACAACCAACCCCGGACACGAAAATGTTGAACAGTGTTACCGCAGGTAGTCCAGGGTTTGATGGCTTTTGATGGAGTTTGCGGTACCGTCTACGGGGTCTGTGAATTCCAAGGAATGCGCCAGCAGCTGCAGTCCCGTAACGTCTACATCACCAGACCCCTCACCATAGGTTTCATCGCCCACAATCGGTATCCCCGCATACGCGAAATGCGCCCGGATTTGGTGCATTCGCCCGGTTACAGGTTCCACACAATACTTTCCGAGGGCGGCTTCTTCTTGACCCTGTTCGATCAGAGCAATCCTGGTTTCAGAGTTCGCCTCGGCATCCAATAAATTCTGCACGCCTCGCACACCGCGATCCTTACGAATGCACGTGCGCACAACTACGCCCTGCCCGACCGGAACATCACTGACGACACCGCCCTCGGCAATGGGGGAAACTCCGAGGGGGAAACCTGAAGAAACCCACGAAACCCAAGGCCACAAGGGAGCAATCGTGTGGTAGACCTTGCGCACGCATCTACCCTCGAATAGGCCCTGGTACGCCCCGCGCCAGCGAGGATCCTTGACCATCAAGACCAGGCCGCGTGTGGGTAAATCTAGGCGGTGGGCGCACTGCAAATCGGGCAGCCCGAGGCGCTCGCGCAGCAGCACAGTCAAAGTTTGCGTGACGTGCGACCCGCGCGGAATACACGCGAGACCTGCGGGTTTATCGGCCACGAGGAAGCGTTCGTTTTCGTAGACGACCTCAATGTCGCCCGTGAACGGCACTTCCTTGGGCAAGGGGCGGTAGGACCACAGAACGATACCAGGACGGTAAAGGGTGTGCTCATCCAAAACTGTGCCGTCGGCATCGAACCACATGCCCGCCCGGAAAGACTGCAGGATCTGCGCAGATGTCCGGCTACGCACGCACGAGACCACAAAGTCCAACATTGTCGTCGGTGAAACAACAACATCACCAGGTGACGATGTTGCCCCGGGGTGACCTTCTTGTTCCGGGGTGGCGTTATTAGAAGGCGACAGGTCGGAGCTGCTCGTAAGCCGGTGCGCTTCGTGGTTGTTCGTGCAGTCGCTGCGCGGAGGCGCTGTTGCCGGAGCGTCTGGGGTGCGCAGCCAAGATGCGCCGAAACCGGCACGCGCGGGCAATGGGGAACGGGGCATGCTGCATAATCTACGCCTTCGGGAGCCTTGGGTGTTGTGGGTGTCGACAAATGGCCTACGGGGTGTCGACAAATGGCCTACTCTTCGCATTAGGGAATGCAACGGCGCGCAGACATATCGCGTAGACCAGAGAAGATGCATAGTCGAAGGCCAAAAGTTGCAGAAAACTAGCGAAACACCTCGCAAAAGGCGGCCAATTGTGAACACCCGATAGGCCATTTGCAAACAGGCCGCCTCACACACCACAACCCCAGGCAACATGGAACAATTCCACTGTAGACAGGCAAGGCAAACCTTACTATGCTAAGCCTTATGAAACTATCGGAATCCAAGCGTGGCCAGCGCGTTCGCATCCAGGATATAGGGGTCGCCCCCTGTTACCACCTGCGCATCCAAGAACTTGGCCTGCGCCCCGGCGCCGAAGCCACCGTCGTCCAACAATCACGACTCATCGGCGCCGTCCTCGGTTTAGGAGGCGCACGCGTCGCCATCAACCGCGCCTCCACCAGACACATCGAGGTAGAACAGATCGTCAACCACAGTACAGGGATTTCCGAGGGCGTCACACAACAGAACGCAGCACCATCTCCAAGCCTGGTCGCAGCAACCGCGCAGGGGTGACCAACAGGACTCTCACACACCTGCACAAGCCAAGGCCACGTGCCGAAAGAAGGCTTTGTTTTCGAGTGCAGGCTCCCAGTCCCTGCTTTCGAGCACAAACCCTGCACTCGCCAAGTAATAGAGGAAGTAATACTCCATGAAAGACTGTTGTCAGCAACCAGAGCCGGGTTCGACCGTGACCGCGACCTTGTTGCCGAACCCCACACGCAAGTCCGGCGACAAGGCAACTGCCACCATCGTCCTAGTCGGCAACCCAAACGTCGGCAAGTCAACCCTCTTCAACCATCTGACGGGCGCGCGCCAAAAGGTCATCAACGCTCCAGGTACCACAGTTGAGGTCCTGGACGGTTTTTGGTCGGGCCAAAACATGCGCGTCCTCGACCTTCCAGGAACGTACTCTCTGCTTCCCCAATCCCCCGACGAACAGGTCGTCGTCGACACACTAGCGGGCCTGCCCGGAACCCTGTCAGACCCGCGCCTTGGCCTGGGCATTGACCTTGCAGTCGTCTTATTGGACGCGACCGCCATGACCCGCTCCCTTTACTTGCTTGGCCAGGTTGCTCAGACCGGCATCCCTCACATTTGCGTGCTGACCATGATCGATGTAGCCCGAGCACAGGGCGAACAACCAGATCCTGCAGCCCTCTCGCAAGCCCTCGGCGTTCCAGTGGTCTCTACCGATCCACGGCGCGGTCAGGGACTAGACTCTCTGACCTCGACTGTGCGTCAAGCCCTCAAGAACCAACCAAGAATCCGCAGCCTGCAACCCGATCCTCTGGCACCTGGTTATAACCCAGTCGCCGGCGCTCAAGCCCTATCAGCACCCACCAGCCTGGCCGTTCATGAACTCGGGCCAACCGAGCTGCTGGCCGAGGCCGTTGGTCCGCAAGCGAACAGCGCCGCCTGCACCGATTCTTCCGCCAGGCAACCGTGTTGCGAAGAAAACAGACCAGGCACCTGCTGCAACAACAACAATTTCCTTCCCGAGGACGTTCCCTTTAGGGATGCGGCGAAACAGGCAGAATCTAGCGAAAACACCCCCGCGGATAGTCCAAGATCAACCACCACCACATCCGCAACCACGCCCTCGCCAAGCTCATCAACAAGCCTCTCACCAAACTCCACAGTCCAGCCTTTGGAAGAACTGGAACGCGCCGAAGAACTTTTCGTCTGGGTGGCTGAAATCGAAAGCAAGACGGGGGAGGCCCGCGAGGCTGCGCAAAGCCTGACTCGTTCAGATAAGGCTGATCGCCTGCTGCTGAACCCGGTCGCTGGGGTTGCGGTGTTCATGGTGCTTGTCTGGGCAATTTTCCAGCTGACCACGACCTTCGCCGCTGTGTTTCAAACCTGGTTTGAAGAGTTCTTTACTGGGCCGATTGCCAATATCGTTGCAGCGGTCCTAAACGCTGTGGCCCTCACGCAGCCGTGGATTCATGGCCTGCTGATTGACGGCGTTGTGGGTGGTCTTGCGGTCGTCGCCTCTTTTGTGCCGCTGATGTTCATTATGTTCCTGGCGATTTCCCTGCTCGAAGACTCAGGCTATATGGCAAGGGTTGCTTTCCTGGGGGACAGGCTGATGCGCAAAATCGGCCTAGATGGGCGTGTGATTATGCCGCTCATTGTGGGTTTCGGTTGCAACCTGCCTTCTTTGGCGGCAACCCGCAGCATTCCAGAGGCGAAGCAACGCCTAGTTACCTCGATCATCATTCCCTACGCATCATGTTCAGCTCGTCTGGTGATTTATCTGATGATGGCTCGGATTTTCTTCCCGACCTGGGCGGGCACCGTCGTCTTTGCCATGTACGTATTGTCCGTGGTGATGATGGTTTTGGGCGCCCTGGTGTTGAAGCCCTTCGTGACGAAGAACCACAATAAGGCGCCGTTATTGCTGGTGTTGCCGGCGTACCAGACTCCAAGAGCTCTCGTGATGCTGCAATCCACCTGGAACCGCACCTGGTCATTCATTAAGGGTGCCGGAAAGATAATAGTCGGGATGACGGTTGTCATCTGGTTGCTGGGCGCGACGCCCGTGGTCGCTGGCTACAGCTTCGCCGATGATGAACTGCCTATGGCAAACTCCGCTTATGGCGCGGTCGCAAAGGCCATCAGCCCCGTTTTCGAACCGGCAGGCTTCAACGACTGGCACATGGCGGGGGCCTTGCTCACTGGCTTTATTGCCAAAGAGACCCTGATTAGCTCCATTGCAGTGTCCTACACCATGGACCCGGCAGTTAAGGAGTACTCGGCGGGCGACGCCGAAGAAGGCGGCACAGATCTTGGGGATCTGAAAGAACTTGTGCGCGACACAATGGTCGCCTCAGCCGGCTCTCACGCACACGCAGCCCTGGCGGCCTTTGGGTTCATCGTTTTCGTGCTGACTTATACGCCGTGCCTGGCCACGGTTGCCGAGCAAGTTAGACAAATCGGGTGGCGGTGGGCCATTGGTGCCACAATTGTCCAACTTATTGCGGCTTGGGTCTTGGCGGTGCTCATCTTCCAGATCGGTGGCCTGTTCCTATGAGCACCGTGATCGCGTCAACTTCGCCACCGGAGCAGTCGCTAGCGTCCCCGCCCTCGGCAAGCCCCAAAAAACCCGCGCCGAACTGGCCGCGCGGAGGCCTGGGCTCGCAGGTTCTAGGGTTATTGCGTCAAGGCGCAACCCTGGACGCGATTTCACGCAGCCTTGCGATTTCCGTCGCCCAGGTAACAATGATGGTCGATCACTACACGCGCCTGGGACTCGTGGGCGGCTCTGCGTCCTCGCTATGCACCTCTGGCCTGGGCGCTTGTGGTCCTCTGGGCGCTCAAAGCCTGGAGGCAAAAGTGCATTGTGCTGGCTGTCCTCTGTGGTAAAGGTGAGGCAGAAGCGTGTCTAACGGTTAGTAGTGCACTTCCGCTCGTGAGATGATGGGGCAGGCGTAAATCAGACGCCTCGCGTCTTGACCAGTGAGGAATGTGATGGCTCTTTTCGAATTCGACAACGGACACCTGGTCCCGGCCCAATTCGGCCGCCCCGTCACCGGCGGGGTCCAAGACGAAGTCCTCGATTCCGTTCGCCAACAGGTCCTCGAAGTCATCTCGCGTCCCCTTTTCCCCGTCACCTGGTCGGATCCCGCACCTGTCCCCGTGTCGGTTCAGGGCATGCCCCTTGAGGACATCGCTTCCGAGGAGATTGCCGAGGGCGAAGGCACCTTACCGCGTTTGACGGCACTTGATGGCTCGGGGCAAGTCGTATCGATTGAGGTCTTGGACATTTTGAATTCCCAGACGCTGATTGCTGCCTTGGCCAGGCTTGGGCGTGTGTCCTCCTTGGGGTGGAATGAGCTGGCCGCGGTTTACCCGGGCGGCGTGCCTGCTTTCAGGGCAGGTTGGACTCAGTTCAGGGACTCTATGCCACCCAAGTGTGACCCTGGGCCTCGTCTGATTTTGGTCGCCACACAGATCGATCCCGATGTGCGCCCAGCACTTGAAGCCTTGGCCAGTTCTGGCCTTGAGGTCCACAACCTCTCTGTACGTGAAATGTCGAATGGCCGCACCTTCTTGGATGTGCAAAAAGTTCATTCCTCGCTGTTTGGCCACGATACGACTTTGCTGCCGGGCAGGGCTGCGCGCCTGCCAGAGTTAAGTGCGTGGACCGAGGATGACGCGCGGGCGCAGCTTGAAGCCCAAGCAGGAACGCAGGTCCCTGCAATGCCCTCGGTGCCTTTTGCCGAAGCCTCTATCGCCCCGGAAACAAGCGAGGTGCCGGCGCCTGCTGCACATGAAGATGACGATGAATCCGTGACGACCGGGACCATTTCGCGCCACTCGATTATGCAGGCAGCCATGAGCAAGGAACCCGCACACACGGTTGTCCAAGAGAAAGTCGAGGATGCGCCGGTTGATGAGCCTGTCGCACCTGAGGCGACCGAGGCTACAAGCGAAACCGAACCTGTAGCTGAAGATGGACCCACATTGGGTGCGCCGGAGGAAGACGCTGCAGTGCCTAGCGCGCCGCCCTCGGAAAATGTAGAAAACGTGGAAAAAACTGAAGAAGTCGTCGAAGCTGTCCGCGAACCTGCTGGTCATGCGGGGGAGGCCGTAGAATTTGCGTGGATTACGCACACGCCTGAAGGCCTGGCGATGCTGGCCTCGATAATCGACGGGGATGCCCCATTGTGTGCCCAGGTCGGTGAGGGGCCTGTTATTGAGGCGGGCTTGCGGCGCGACGGTGTGGTGATTGTAGAAGACGGTAGGACCTGGAATGACCCGGAAGCCGCTTTGCGTGAGTTGTCTAGGGACTTGGGCCTGGAGCAGGCCTGGGAGGCGTGGCATTTGGGTGACCTTCAGGGGCCAAGTCTGGCGGAGGCCTGCGCGGAGATGAACGCGGAAATCGAGCGCTCATCTGCCACGGAGACTAAACAAGCACGGCACTAAAATCTGGGGCCTGTTGGTGTCGGGTGTGGATGTCTTGTGCTGAATTGTGTCCGGGGTGCCTTCTAGGCTGTGACCGAGACTTTGAAGAACGAAGGAAGGTGGCGCTGTGAGCGCATACGGGAATGACTTTGGTGGGCGCGGTGCAGGTGGCGGCGGGCGCGAGCAGAGGCAAAGGCCCGGCGGTTTCGTGGATGACCCGACGGCGCGTCGAGGGCAGGCCGTCAACCTCTTTGAACAGATGGAACGCCTGGACGGCAGGCCCTACGGCGCCTATAAACAGCTGATCGGCATCTGGGATTTCGGGGTTTTCGACTTGGTTTTCCAACATGTCCAATCCGATCCTTTCGCGCCCCCGTCCAACTTCATTGCACGTATTCCGCTGGCTTCCACGGGCATCCCCGCTGATGTGCTTGCTGACGAGGACGCGCGCGTGGCCGCCGCTGACTACCTGGTGCGCTGTTTTCATTCTTTGATTGGCGGCACCCCGATGGCAGTGGCTAAGCCAGGTCAAGAAATTTTGCAGCGTTCCTCGTGTGTCGTGGGGGCCGAGGGCGTTGAGCTCAGATTCTCCTGCCAGTTGCCTGCCTCTGGTCGCACGATTCAAGGCGTTCGGGCTGCCAGGTCCTTTGACGGGCAGGTGCCTGAATCCATTATTGACGCGGTTGACGTCACCTCGCAGCGAGGCGCGTCCTTGGAGGGGCTACGCGCGCACATTGCCGCATACAAGGACCAACAGCGCCTGCGCGAAATCATGTCGGAGGAAGGCTGGTTGGCCTTCGTAGCTGACGGTTCCGTTTTGGCCAGGGCTTCCGGCATTTCGGATGCGCCCATGTCCTCCGAGGCCGGCGTCCTCGCCTTTGAATCGCCTGAAACCTTGCGGGTTTCGGTGGAACTTCCACACGCAGGCACCGTGCAGGGAATGGCCCTACGACCTGGAATTACGCTGATCGTCGGTGGCGGGTACCACGGGAAGTCAACACTGTTGAACGCGCTTGAACGCTGCGTGTACAACCACATACCGGGCGACGGTCGTGAACTTTGTGCGACCAGGTCGGACGCGGTGAAGGTCAGGGCCGAGGACGGACGGGCAGTCGCTGGGGTCGATATATCCCCCTTCGTGTCCGCGCTGCCTGCGCCAGCAGGTCACGACGCCCCGGACACGACACGGTTTTCAACCGCCAACGCTTCAGGATCAACCTCCCAAGCTGCGGCGATTATGGAAGCCCTTGAAGTCGGGTCTCGCTTGCTTCTGATAGACGAGGACACATCCGCAACAAATTTGATGATCAGAGATGCACGCATGCGTGCACTGGTTGCAGGCGACAAAGAACCACTGACTCCGCTGGTAGACAGGATTTCGGCGCTCTCGCAGCGCGCTGGTGACCTGGGGCAGGTTTCAACCATCGTTGTGATGGGTGGGTCCGGGGATTATCTGGACATTGCCGACACCGTGATAATGATGGACAACTTTGCCTGCGTGGACGTAAGTGCGCGTGCTGCGGAAGTTTCTGCCTCGATGCCTGCTGGCGCAGGCGTTGAAGACAACGCAGCGCGCCTAGAGGACTTCCCGGACTTTGCGCGTCGCGTGCCTGTTGAGGCCAAACGCACAGGGGATAGGCACAAGACTAAAACCTCTGGCCTGCGCACAATCATCTTGGATAAGTCAGAGATTGATGTCGGAGCAGTTGCGCAGTTCGTGGATCCTGGTCAAGTAGAGGCAGCTGCCTGGGCAGTGCGCGCTGTGGTTGAGGTCTTTGCGAATAACTCGATGACTGTAGATGAGTGCATTGACAAGGTTGAGATTGAAATCGAAAAACGCGGCCTGGACGCCTTGACGTCTCTTGGGCATGGGCGTGAAAAGCCTGCCTACCTGGTGCGTGCCCGCCGCTATGAACTGGCCGCTGCCCTCAACAGGTACCGAGCCTTGAGGGTCGTGTAGCCTGAGGGTCGTGTAACAGTCAAAAACAGCCCAAACGTTAGGCGGTTACACACTTTTGAAGGAGCGTTTGCTTAGGACTGCGGCAGGGTTTTGTGCAGCCACTCGCTGATTGCACGCCACAGTTCTGCCCGCTCATGGGGCTGGGACAGGGTCAGGTCATGCACCCCCGACAAACACCTGGTTTCCATTAAGGGGCCCATGTCGCGCGCTGCCTCGTGCATGTAGTGGGTCGCCAAAACCATGTCGAAGTGCCGCATTTGTGGGTCCCAGACCAAGGGGATCCCAGGATCTTTGGGCACGTTATGTGGCCAAGTTGCCAGACGTTTTGCGGTAGCGCCGCAGTCCTCGCCAGGGCCGCCCTCGGAATTTGAAGGCAGTGCCCCGCTTAAAACTAGCGTGGGGACTGCTGCTTGCAGCCCGTCCATGATTTCCAAGTGTCCCGACACGATGGCGTGTAGCCAGCCGAAACGGTAGGGCGCGGTCGGCAAGATTTTCCATGCGGGGTTTGCCCACCAGCCGCGTACGGCAGGGTCGCCCGTGAAGGGACGCAAATACGCAGGTAGTGGCCCGTCGGCGTCCTCGTGCCAGCCGCTGATTGAGCGGCTGTACAGATTAAGGGAGGCCATCGGAAGGGACTTGGTGGGTGCCACGCGGGTGCCGGCGCGCAAAACAGCCCTGGTAAAACGCGGTTTCTTGAAGAAATAATGCCCGGGTTGAGAACGCAGCCACGGGGAAATCAGCAATAAACACGCAAGCCGTTCGGGGTTCTTGGCAGCCCACAACGCGGTTGAAAGCCCCCCTGTTGAGTGGCCCATCATAATGACCGGCAGGCCGGGGTGCTCGGCGTTGATGATGTCCAGCGCGGAAGAAAACTCGAGGCCATAGTCGTTTAGGTTGCGGACGAAGCCGTAGGGCTCATTGTTGGCGCCGCGCGAAGAACGGCCATAACGCCGCAGGTCAACGGCGTAAAACGCGGCGCCCAAAGCGGACATGACGCGCGCCAAATGGGTCTGATAAAAATAGTCATTCCACCCGTGGACATACAGCACGGCGAAGCTGGGTGAGCTTGGCTGGGCTGGCGCGTCCTGGACGCGGGCTGGCCTGTCCAGGTCAAGGTGAATTTCGGCCCCTTCAGGAAGGACAGTTGCCAGGTTCTCCACATCATTGCCGAGGGCGGATTCTTTGCCCGGTGTGGTCTCAAAGGCGGAACTCGCTGCCTCAGGGTGCGTGGTGCTCCAGGAGGCTTGATGCGCTAATTCTTCCTCAATTTGTGGGCTGGCCCCTTCGGGCAATAGCACGTAGCTGCCATCGCTTAGCGCACCACCTGGGACGATATTGTTTGGCAGTAGGCGATCAGGCCAGTTTGCATGGGGATCGGTCGAGGGGTCGTGGCGCACTAAAGTCATCGAAATAGGACCATCACGGTCTTCACCTAAGTCAATTTTTTGCGCTAAAAAACCAGGTCCCAAGTCATCCGGGACCCAGGCCAATGTAGGTACCTCGGTATTTACGCTGAGCAAACCGATACTCCTGTCGCTGACATGATGTAACCATTATGCGCGCAAGGCGGGGGCGTGTCCACAAATACGTCGATTTGCAGCAAATGCAAATCCTAAATTTGCATTGGTTTTCCCATGTGAGTACAGAGATCGGATAAGAACACCCACATATGTTTGGCGCAGGCACGGCATGAAATGGCCGGTCTTTGTGTGTTACATTCTGTGGAACAAGAATTGAAAGAGTGAATAATCATGAGTGCAGACTCATACAAGAAAACTGACCCTTCCATCCAAGACAGACGTGGGCGTCCGATAACTCCCCTCAAGAAAATTGCAGATGACTTGGTTATACGCCCTGCGGCTCCAGGGGATTACGCGGAACTTTTAGAAATGATGCGCGATTTTTACGCAAGCCCCGCGGTCGCTGAGGAAATCAGCGAAGAAACCATGCAGCGCTGTATCGCCGACTGCCTGGCCGACCGCCAAGATGTGTGGGCCCTGATTTTGGAAACGGATGAACAGACTGCCGGATACGCCATGTGTACCCGCAGCTATTCGACCGCGTTCGCAGGCACATGCGTATGGCTCGAAGAGCTATACATCAAGGAAAATTTCCGAGGGCGGGGCTTCGGCTCGACTGTGTTGACATATTTGGAAATGCAATCTCGTGAATCTGATGACGTTGTGCGTTTGCGCCTGGAGGTAGAAGCCGACAACAAGGGTGCTCGTGCCGCCTACCGAAAAGCCGGATACGCAGAGGTCCCCTACATACAAATGAGTCGGGAACTGTAGACTTTCGCCAGTAAAAAACTACTCGAAGTAGTGGACGTTTTCGCTGAAGGTTGGGCGACGTGGGGGAAGGCGCACTGGCAGACGGCCATCTTCCAAGAAGTCCTTGATCTGTCCAGACACCGCGGCCGATTCAATCAAGAACCCGTCGTGCCCGTGGGGCGAATGGATGATGTAACACCTGGCGTCCGGGATGTTCTTTTCTATCTGCCAAGATTGCGAAGGGAAGAACAAACGGTCAGAATCCACGCCGATCACCAAGGTCCTGGCAGTAACCGTGCCAAGTGCTGCTTCGATGCCGCCTCGCCCTCGGCCTACGTCATGGGTGAGCATGGACCTGGTCAAGGTCCGATACGAACCTGCGTCGAACCTCTTGGCAAGCTTTGCCCCGTGGTATTCCAAATAGGACTGAACCGCCAAGGAACCACCTTGCAGGGGCGAGTGGAAATCGTTTTGCGCCTGGGCCCCGAAACGTTCGTCGAGTTCGTTCGGGGACCTGTACGTCGTGTGCGCAATTTCGCGCGCCAAAGAAAGGCCACGACCAGGGCCTTCACCGGGTGCGGCCTCGTAATAGTCCCCGCCCCTAAAGTAGGGATCCAGTTCCAAAACGTGCAGTTGCGCATGACACCAGGCGGCCTGTTCGGCCGTGGTGGCAGCGCCCGAGGCCACCACGATCAGCTGGCGGACCCTGTCGGGGTACATGACGCCCCACTCCAAGGCGCGCTGCCCGCCAAGAGAGCCGCCAATGATCAGATCCCAGCGATCGATGCCCAGGTAATCGGAGAGTCTGGCCTCGCAAGCGACCTGGTCGCGCGTGGTCAAGCGAGGGAAACGCGAGCCCCAAGCGCGGCCATCGGGCGCCAATGATGCAGGCCCTGTCGAACCTTGACACCCGCCCAGAACATTGGGGGCGACCACAAAGAATGTGTCGGTATCAATGGCCTTACCAGGGCCGACGATGTCGTTCCACCAACCGGGCGTCACGTGTCCTGGACCCGCCTCCCCACACACGTGGGAATCGCCTGTCAGGGCGTGCAGCACCAAAACGGCATTCGAACGTTCAGCGTTTAGGGTGCCCCAGGTCTCGTAGGCCAGTCGGGTCTGGGGCAGTTGCCCACCGCCCTCAAGTTTCATCCCACCCAACTGTGCAAACTGGCGGTTGCCAGGAGGGTCATCTGGCGTCCAGGCACCCGTGATCGGCAGGTCATCATAACCATTCGCTGCCTGCACAGTCCCTCCTGAAGCACCCTTGATGCCGCGCGGTGCTCGAACCTTCGAGCTTCGCCACTCGCTGAGGTGAATTATGTCCTCACTAAGACATTCTTGCACCTGACTTGCCCGAGGGACAGCCAATGGAGTGGGCGGTGCCTGTGCAGGCAGCGATTGGATAGACATTTTGGTTCCTATCGTTGCGTGTTGCGCAAGGCTGCGACCGCATCCAGACCGCGCTGCACATCGGCCAAGATGTCCTCAATATCTTCCAGGCCCACGGACAAACGCACAGTGCCTGCGGTAATGCCAGCTGCGCGCAGTTGTTCTTCGTTCATCTGCGAGTGCGTGGTAGACGCAGGGTGCGCCACCAGGGACCGCACGTCCCCGATATTGGCCACAGTCGAATGCAGCTGCAAAGACGAGGCGAAAGTCAGGCCTGCCTCCAGGCCACCGCGCAGGTCAAAGGTCAGTACGGCCCCGGCGCCCCTTGGTGTGTACTTTTGCGCTAGGCCGTAATAGGGCGAAGAAGGCAAGCCCGGATACGCCACGGCCACGACGTCCCCGCCCTCGGCAATTTTGCCTTCCAAGAATTCGGCGACGCGCAGGGCGGAATCGACGTGCCTGCCCACGCGTAAAGACAAGGTTTCCAAACCCAGGTTGACCAGGAAGGAATTGAATGGCGAGGCCGCGAAGCCCAGGTCGCGCTGTATTTGGACGCGGGCTTTCAAGATGAATGCCAGGTTTGCCCCGAGCGCCCCGCCAACCCCGAGGTCGCGGGCGTAGACGAGGCCGTGGTAGGACTCGTCCGGTTCGTTGAACCCAGGGAAGCGCGCGGCGTGTTGAGGGTCGGCGTAGTCGAAGCGCCCCGCGTCGACGATAACGCCGCTGATGGCCGCCCCGTGTCCGCCCAGGTACTTGGTGGCCGAGTGCACAACGATGTCGGCGCCGAAGTCGAAGGGGCGGCACAGGTAGGGCGTGGCCACCGTGGCGTCGACGATGAAAGGCACGCCGACCTGGTGTGCTGCGGCGGCAAGGGGCTCAATGTCCAGGATGTCACCGGCGGGATTGGGGATCAGCTCGCCGTAGAACGCGACCGTGTTTTCGTCGGCCACGTCCTTCCAGGTCTGCGGGTCGGCGGGGTCTGAGACGAAACGAGTCTCAATCCCGTACTGGCTGAGGGTCGAGTTCAGCAGGTTGTACGTGCCGCCGTAAATGGAAGGCGAAGCCACAATGTTGGACCCGGCGCGGGCCAAGGTCAGGATCGTCGTCGTGATTGCGCCCTGGCCCGAAGCGGTCAAAAGGGCGCCGACCCCGCCTTCCAGATTGGCGATTTTGTTTTCGACCGCCTCGTTCGTGGGGTTGTTCAGGCGCGTGTAAATGGGGCCAAGTTCCTTCAGGGCGAAACGGTTGGCGCCCTGTTCGGCAGAGCTGAATTGGTAGGCGTTCGTCTGGAATATCGGCAAAACCTGGGCTCCGGTGACGGGGTCAGGCTGGACACCGGCGTGAATCTGTCGGGTGTCGAAGCCCCACTCGGGGTGCTGGCGGTAGTCGGGGCCGAGATTCGCTGCGGTTGCGTTGGCAGACATTGTTGTTCCTTTGTTGGTTTCGATGTTGTGATGTCATGAAGAGGAATCCGATTCCAAACTCTGACGAGCACGCGAATTCCAACATCGAATCCAAGAAGGTTTGGGTTGCCGCAGCTTACGAAGATTTCGTGCTGTCTAGGCTTCCGTCATTTCCGAGGGCGGTTCGTTGCGGCTGCGGCGCTTGGCTTAGATGCCTGAGTGCGCGCCGGGACGCTGCCGGGGATTCGAAGGCTGACGTACTCGTCAGCGGCACATTCGACGGAACATAAAGGTCATACTAATCAAAGCAGTGCCGCATGTGCAAATCACCCCAAAAACTAGCTGACTATATCGGTCGTGTCGTGACTGTATCGCCCGGAACGCAACCCACCGATACTCTCAGCAAAGAGGGCGTAGACTCTATCGGTGAAGAAAGTTGACCTTGCCCCCTTCGATTTCCACGCGGTGCGCTGGGCGTACTTTGGCCTACTGATCGGTATGTTCGCCTCCGCGATTAGTGGAACCATTATTGGACCTGCGCTACCGAAAATAGTTGCCGACCTGGGCGGCTTGGAATGGTACTCGTGGCTATCCACCATCGTCATGTTGGTGTCGGCAGTGGTGACACCCATCAGTGGCAAACTCTCGGACATTTTTGGGCGCCGCAGG
Organism: Actinomycetaceae bacterium; assembly: GCA_030538185.1. Lineage (GTDB taxonomy): Bacteria > Actinomycetota > Actinomycetes > Actinomycetales > Actinomycetaceae > JAUNUK01. The sequence goes on from JAUNUK010000001.1 coordinate 80,919, forward strand.
TTTTACATCCTGGGACTTGGGCTGTTTATGCTGGGTTCTGTTTTATCTGGCCTAGCCATGAACTTCGTTTTCCTGGTCTTTGCGCGCGCCGTCCAGGGGGTAGGGATGGGAATCCTAATGCCCCTATCACAAACCATTTTAGGAGATCTGATTCCGCCAAGGCAGCGCGGCAAATACCAGGGCTACATGGGTGCTGTCATGGGAGCCGCGCAGGTAGCAGGCCCTCTGGCTGGCGGGTGGATCACCGACGTGTCTTCGTGGAGGTGGCTGTTCTACGTTTCCATACCGGTGGGGCTGATTGCGATGTTCATCGTTGTGCGCCACCTGCATGTGCCCGAACTGTCTGTGCCAGCCCGCATTGACTACGCGGGGATCGTGACGATGACCCTGGGGGTGACCTCGCTGTTGCTGGGGATTTCCTTGGGAGGGCAGTTCGGCTGGGGGCAAGCACACGTGATCGCGATGCTTGTAAGTGGGGCCTTGATGATGGGTGCGTTTGTTTTCGTGGAACTGCGAGCGGCCGAACCTATCGTGCCGATGTACCTGTTCAAGAACTCGATCTTCACTTTTGCAACCCTGGCCGGCATGTTCATGAACATGGCGATTTTGGCCGTGCTGATTTATGTGCCCGTCTATGCCCAAGGCGTTTTGGGGGTTTCGGCGACCATCTCAGGGGTCATTTTGATCCCCATGAACGTCGTGCTGTTCTTGATGGGCGTCGTGGTCGGGAACCTGACCACCTGGACCGGCAGGTACAAGTTCCTTGCGGTAACAGGGGCAGGGCTGCAGGTGGCAGGCGCATTGTCGATGCTATTACTGGGCGCTGCCTCGGAACCGTGGCTAGTGGCTTTGACCACCTGCATCCTGGGAATCGGCTATGGCATGTCCTCACAAGTCTTGGTCCTGGCAGTACAAAACGCCGTCAAACGTCGCGATCTGGGGACCGCAACATCCACCCTGCAGTTCTTCAGGAACATCGGCAACACCCTGGGGACCGCCATTGCCGGAACAATCATGACCACGCACATGATGGCCGGCATTCGAGACGGAATGACACCCCGCCTGCTCAAACTGGTGCCCGGCGGAGTCAATCCCAACGATGTTTTGCAGCCAGATGCCTTGAGGCGACTGCCCGACGAGGTCACCGGCATACTTCGCGAAGCCCTGGCAGGGGCCATGCACTCAGTTTTCCTGGTGCTCCCCGTCATGACAGTCCTGGCTTTCGTATCCACCATATTCGTAAAGTCCCTAAAGCTGCGAGATACTTTCGCCGAGGGCGATGCGCGAGGACGCGAGTACTTGGATTCGACTGCCATGTCCAGCCCTGATCAACAGCGCATACTGCTGACTCCTGAGGATGCGCACTCTCGCCAAAAGGAACGCATTATGGGGGCGCACCTGATCATCTTGGCAGATGAGGCCAATGACAAAAACGAGATTTTGCGTGACTCGGTGGCGGAATTCGGGGGCGGAGATCTGGAACACGGCAAACAAATGCTGCGTTCAACTGGGATAATGTTGTTGAGTGAGGACCCTGCGGTCATCGATAAACACGAGCCTTTCGCCGTTGAACTCTCACAGCGAGGCGCAATGAAGTGGATGCTCAGCCGCGACATTACCGAGCGCCTAAACGATGTGGCCCTGCGGGTTGCCGATCAACCAGGGGGCGCCACTGTTCGCCCCCATGTGGATAATGCGCAAGGGATCGACGCGAAGGCCATCAGGCGAGCCGCCATGATGCTCAACTCAACCCTGGTCGCAGACATCGCAACGCACCGCTGGCTGGGCAGTGTTTAATTGCGGGCCGCCGCCCCTGCGGCCCGCGTCACTCAGGTCAATCGGAAAGCGTGGTTTCCGATTGACCTTGACACTTTTGAATGTGGGCAGAGCCTGGCGTTGAAACTCTGCATTGGCGTTGTGACTCTTTTGGGGAACATGGTCACCTGGTGACGTTGTTGGCTCGGGGTGACCTTGTTGATGGTTTGGATTACGGTTGATTGCGGCGCGACCAAACCAAGAGCTGCGTGCGATGTATATGGAGGCAATGATGGGACAATTGGCAGTGGGAGATAAGGCTCCAGATTTTAGTGTCGAAACCGTGCCGACCGGTGGGTTCACCTTGAGTGAAGCCCTGGCCCAGCCTGGGTGTAAAGGCGTTATCGTGTACTTCTACCCCAAGGCATCCACGCCTGGATGCACGAAAGAGGCCTGCGATTTCAGAGATTCGTTCGAGCCATTGAAAGCCGCAGGTTACACAGTGATCGGACTGTCTCCAGATAAACTCTCCGCCCTCGAAAAATTTGCAAACAACCACGCGCTTAGCTTCCCCCTGGGCTCTGACCCGGACAAAACCGTCGCCGTGGATTATGGGGCATGGGGCGAAAAGAAGAACTACGGCCGCATGTTCCTGGGCTTGATTCGTTCGACAATCGTGGTCGGCGCTGGTGGCCTGGTAACCCATGCCTTCTACAACGTGAAAGCCACCGGACACGTAGAGCGCCTAAAAAATGTGCTGAGCCTATCAGTCAAGGCCTGAGACTATTACTGGGGTGCATACCCGCGCAATAGGCTCAGGCCTTAGGTGATAGTGTCAGCGAGGATTTCAGTGTGATGGTGTTCTTGTCGATCTGGATCACTCCTGCGTCTTGCCATCTGCGCAATTGACGGCTCAAAGATTCAGGCGTGGTATCCAGTAAAGACGCCACGTCCTTCTTTGCAAGCGGCAGAGTCACTTGCGGGCCGCCCTCGGAAATAATTGTGGGTAAAGAAAGCAAGTACTCAGCGAGCCTGGTGCCCACGTCACTGGCCACAGCCGCAGACAAGCGGGTCTCTGTTTGCATGAGGCGTGAACTGAGGGTTTGCAGCATGCGTAAGGCGATTGACGGAAATGCAGTGACCAGATCTTCTAGATCGGCATGTCGAAAGACGCACATGGAGCCCGGTTCGAGGGCGGTCAGCCAGTGGTGCGGGGGTTCGCCGGTGAGGAAAGAGGACTCTCCGAAGAAATCGCCCGGTTTGAGGATGCGGATTAATTGCTCGCTGCCGTCCGCGAAAATTCGGTAAACCTTGAGGCTGCCAGTGTGGACGACCATGAGGTTTGGGGATTGCAGGTCGGGTCCCTCGCTGATAGCACCCGATGTTTTGGCTGCCGGCTGTGAGACAGTCTGATCTTTGTGGAAGCGCATGGGGCGAGCTAGAGAAGCGACGCGTTCTTGGTCAATTCGAGACAGGCCCTTGAAAATCGGGACCCTGGTGACGCACAGATCGTCTTGGACGTGTAGTGGGAGCTGCTTCATGAGGGGTTCCTGTCGTGTGGGTCCGGCGCCTTTGAGGTTGTGGCGCAAGTCACGAACCGTTCTTGATCTGGGTCAAGGAGTGGCGCAGCAGGTGGTGATGGAATACGGAATGTGTCCTGCGGATGGCTGTGGGATGCGAACACAAGAATAAAGAAACGACACAACGACACAAGGAGTCCGTCATGATCACCGCAAAATTTGCCACCGAAGCTTTCACCTGCCCCTCTTGCGTCAAGAAAATCGAATCGACCGTCGGTCGCATGGAAGGCGTCGACGAGGTGTCCGTCTTATTCAACTCATCCAAGGTTAAGGTTACCTTCGACGATGCGCTTGTGAATGCGGACGCGATTTCGCAGACCATAACCAAGCTCGGATACCCGGTCCTGGGTGTGAAGTAACGCCGTTTCGGGGGTAGTGCGCACCGCGCATTGTTTGGAGGTTGGGATGTTTATTACGACACTGCGTGCCAAGAAGTGGATTTCCTTTGCTGCCGCGGCGCTGCTGGTGGCGGCGTTTTTATTCGGCTACCTCGGTGGCGTTGGCGGCGTTGTCCGTGATGTGCTTTTGGTGGCATCCTCTGTCTTGGCTGGGATGCCGATTGCTGTGTCGGCCGCGTCAGCACTGAGGGTTCGTGCCTTTTCTATCGACCTCTTGGTTACCATCGCGGTGGTGGGGGCGCTGATCATTGGCGAATACGTGGAGGCAGGTGTCGTATCCTTCCTGTTTATCTTCGGTGCCTTCCTGGAGGCCCGCACCTTTGAACGGACTCGTCAATCCATCAAAGCTCTGATCGACTTGGCCCCCACTCAGGCAGAGGTCCTGCGTGACGGCACCGAAATGACCGTTGATGTAGACGACGTCCAGGTGGGGGACAGGGTCATTGTTCGCAGTGGTGGTCGCATCCCGGTCGACGGCCATGTCATCCACGGTTCGGCGGTTGTGGACGAGTCCACCATCACGGGCGAACCTCTCGGTGTCACCAAAACAACAGACGATAACCTGTGGTCAGGGACCGTGCTGGAAAACGGTTATATCCACATGCGCGCCGAAAGAGTCGGCGAGGACACGACCTTCGCACAAATCATTGAACTAGTCGAAGAAGCGCAAGACAGCAAGGCTGCCACACAAAAATTCCTGGACCGCTTCGCCACTTTCTACACGCCCGGCATTGTCATCGCTGCCGTCATTGCCTTCGCTGTAACCCAAGACCTGCGTTTCGCCTTAACCTTGCTGGTCATCGCCTGCCCTGGTGCTTTGGTGATTTCCACGCCTGTGTCCTTGGTGGCAGGTTTGGGAAATGCCTCCAGGAACGGAGTCCTCATGAAGGGCGGAGACGCCCTGGAGCGTTTGGCCCGAGCCGACACCTTCGTTTTTGACAAAACCGGTACCTTAACCCAAGGGAAACCACGGGTCACCAGGATTGTTCCCGTGGGGGATTGGCAGGAAGACGAGCTATTGCGCGCGGTCGCAACCCTGGAACTGGCCTCGGAACACCCGCTAGGACGAACCATCGTGGCCTCTGCGCAAGAACGCGGCCTGGTTTTGGGGGCGGTTCCGCAAGACGTCCAGGTCCAAGCTGGCATCGGCATTTCCGGCAAGGTCAGCCTGGGTGGGATTTCCAAGGGTTTTTCCGAGGACGGTTCGCTGTCGGTCGCCATTGGTTCGAGACGACTGCTTGAGGCACATGGCTGGATTGCCACAGGTCGTGGCATCCAAGGTGAGGTGAAGGCAGGTACTCTCCTGCAGGGCGTAAAAACGGATGTGGATGTTGTGGTTGCGGGCGCCGAAGACCTGGAGCGTCTTGGTAACACGGTGTCCTTTGTTGTGATAGATGGGGATGTGGCGGGGTATCTTGCCATATCCGACCAAGTGCGCCCAGGGGTGGCCAAGGCTTTGACGTCGTTGCGAAGCAGCGGGGTCAAGAACATGGTGATGTTGACCGGCGACAACGAACACACGGCGCGCGCGGTGGCGGCGGAGCTTGGAATCGAGCAGGTATTCGCAGGGTTGATGCCCCAAGACAAGGTCGCAAAGGTGCGTGAATTGGCTGATAGCGGCAAGGTGGCAATGGTAGGGGATGGTGTGAATGACGCCCCGGCCATAGCCACTGCGGATGTTGGCATTGCCATGGGCGGTGGAACAGATGTCTCGGTACAAACTGCGGACGTGATTCTAATCGGTAACAGATTTGACCAGCTGGTCCATGCCAAGGCGGTGGCTCGTGCGACCTTCTGGAATATGGGTCAAAACACGGCGATTGCATTGGTGACCGTTGTCTTTTTATTGGCAGGCGTCATTGGGGGAGTCGTACACATGGCCTCTGGCATGTTGGTCCATGAGCTCTCTGTTTTGGCTGTGATCCTCAATGCCTTGCGCCTCGTGAGATACCGCGCGAAAACCGGCTGATGCAATCTTAAAAATACGTATAGGAGCCGGCCTTCGCTATATGGCAAGGCTGGCTCCTATACGTAGATTTACCTCCCGCAACCAATCATTAGTCACTGCCGGGTGTGCACCCAAGGCATAGACTGAACACATGATTGCTGTCCTGTACGAATATGACCCTGAACGCCGCGACCTGCAGATGGAGCTGCGTCCTGAACACCGCGAGCACCTCAATGCCCTACATGACAAGGGCTTGCTGGTCGCCGCAGGCGCCTGGGGTGATGACGGGGCACCAGGAGCATTAATCCTGATTAATGCGCAGTCAAATGAGGCCGCCCTTGAAATCCTGGGCGATGACCCGTATCTGGCCGCCGGTGTCATCCAAGCCCGAACCGCCCGCACCTGGACCCCACCCATAGGCGCGCTGAACTAGCCTCACGTTTACTGCAGGCCCTCAAGGGGACCGGCACCCAGGTGGTTGTGGAACTCTTTGCAGTATTCGACAATCAGCCCATGCGCTTCGCCCAGGACGCGCGGGTCTGCGGGCAGGTCTTCGGCAAGTAACGCCTGAAAGTCTTCGTACTTTTTGGGTGGGGCGACGCCCAGGGCTTCGAAAAGCTTGCGGGTATAGGAATCCACAACAAAATACGGCTTTCCGAGGGCGTACACCAGTATGCAGTCGGCAGTTTCTGGGCCGATACCTGTGATTGATAGCAGTTCTTTGCGCAGCTCGGGGCCGGGTCGCCGGCTGGCAGCACCAATCTCAAAGTCATAAGAGGCAAACCAGTCGGCAAGCAGTCCCAGGCGTGCAGCCTTTTGGTTGAAGTACCTCGAGGGCCTGATCAGTGCCGCAACCGTTTCAGTATCTGCGTGAATAGCCTGGTGAAAGGCCTGTGCCTCCAAGAGTCCAGCCCCACGCAAGGCAGTAATCGCCTTTTCCGCATTGCGCCACGAGGTGTTTTGCGTCAAAATCGCGCCCATCATCATCTCCCAGTCGCCTTCGGCTGGCCACCAGGCAATGTCACCGTAATGCGGGCGTAGTCGGTCCAGGATCTCAACGGTCAACTCCGGGATTGCTGCGATGCGTGGACGTAAATCAGACACATGCTAAGCATGGCAAGAAAACTGCTGCCTAGCGAATAGGAATGCACGTCCTGCGCAATATCTGTCGGGCTATCCTCAACCGAGTCTCGAGCCTGTGTCAGTCTTGCGCTAAGACCCCAGCCATTGCAGCATTCGGTACAGCAACTGCGTGGCACCTGGCATGAACCCGGCTCCGTGGTGGTAGTCGGGGTCCATCGTGGTTACGACCACTTCGCCCGCATAAGAGGCATCGTCGTGATACAGGATTGACCCATTGACAGGAAGCCCCTCGTCCAAATCCACCAAGGACACCGCCCCCGCAGGCCCAAACAACGCCCCGTGGAAATGCCAGTGTAGGGCCTCGTCGTTGAGGTACTGCCACAGCGGGTTTCCTGGGTTCTTATTGCGACGCCCCAAATCTTCGCCGGTGCGCCAGGCCCAAAAATTGGTTTCACGGTATTCTTCGCGAACACCGGGCAGCCATGAACCTACCTGGTTCTCACCCCCGATAAACACCTTCTTGCCTGGCGTGTTCACAAAGTCCAACACCAAAGGCGCCAAAGCATGCATGGTCACCGGGTGTTGTCTGGAGGCCACATACAAGGAATCCAGGCGCTCTAAATCCGCTGCCTGAAGCTCGGGGGCATAGCAGTCCACGATGTTCCAGGCCCGCACAGCCGGGTCCGCCAGGTCGGCCAGGTGGTAGAAGCTTGCAGGGTGCAGGAAACCGATGCGTCGTTTACTCATGATTGCTCCAGGTGTTTGTAGATGCGTTCACGCATGCCAGCAGCGCTTGTATCCGCGTAGTCGAAAGATTCCAGGTCATTGCCTGCGTGCACAATGACCTCTCCGGCGCCCAAAGGGTAGGACACGTCAACGGCCAGTTTGCCCGGTCCGATCCCGGTCACAACCGTGCCGCCCTCGGGAATTCCAACCAGGTAGTTGCGGGCGTAAAAGCCCCCAACCCCGATACGCAGCAAGTCCTCGAAGCTGTGTTGACCAGGTACGCCGGTGCGTAGCAGTAAATCGCGGCGCTCCACGCCCGCCCAGATGGGGTGGTCGTCGAGGGCGGACAGCCAGATGTCATCCACCCCGTGAAAATGCAGTTTGCGCCAACGTGGCATCGGGTCTAGGAAGGGCAGGACGGGGTGCCCATTGACCAATAGGCGCCCACCTGCGCGGATCCACCCTTCCACTTGGTTTTGATGTGTTTTGAGGAATCGTTGATCGCTGCCGAGGGCGAGGATGACACCGCGGTAGGAGCTCAGGTTGATTTGGGGTAGGTCGTAGAGGTCGGCTTCATCGACCCTGGATTCGGGGTCGCGGGGCGCGGGTGTGCGCATGACCAGGCGAAGTATTGTTGCCATGAGGGCCTTTCTGTGGGGTAGTGTGTTGCGACTGCGAGGCGTCAGGCTTCCAGCCAGCGCAGGCAGCGGTAGAGCAACTGGGTGGCACCAGGCATGAACCCGGCTCCGTGGTGGAAGACGGGATCCATGGTTGTGACCAGCATGGGGGCCGGGTAGCTGTGGCCGTCGAAGTACATGATCGAGCCGGACTTGGCTGCGGGGTCATCGCCCTCGACAGGTTCGTAGTCGACTAAGGACACCGCATCCTTGGGCACCACGTAAGAGCCGTGGAAATGCCAGTGGACGCTTGCGTGGTTGAAGTAGGCCCACATGGGGTTTGTGGTGTTGACCAGGCGAATACCGACGTCGTCGCCGGTGCGCCAGGCCCAAAAGTTTGTGGGAGCCGTGTTCCACTCCAAACCACCAGCGCCACCAGCGCCACCAGAACCACTCAATAAGACAGGTGTGTCCTCACCAAAGAACACCAGCTTGTGCTCCGGGTTTTGTGCAAACCGCGCAACCGCATCCTTCACCGCCTCCAAAGCGCGCGGGTGCAGCCGGTCAGCAATAATCAAGGAATCAACGTCATCAAGAGACGCCTGCGTCATGTCCAGGGCGTAGATCCCTCGCACATCGAAAGCCGCCAATGCAGGGTCCTTCAAGGTCGCCAACTGCGGGTATGACCCGCCGTGGATCATCGCAATACGTTTCGTGTAAGCCACATCCGTGAGAGTCATTTCGCGCCTCCTGCAAGCCAGGCAAACAAGTTGTCAACCAGGTTCTTTGTCGATTTGTCGGGGTAGTTGAAGATCAAAAGTTCCAGTCCGCAGTGGTAGACGACCTCGCCGGCCCCCACGGGGTAAGCAATGTCCACGGGCAACTTGTGCGGCCCGATTGCCCCAATCACCTGCGCGCCTGCAGGCACATCACTCAAATACGCGCGCGCATAAAACCCGGCGACGCCGATCTTCTTCAAGGCCTCGATATCGTGGCTGCCAGGCACCCCGGTTTTCAACCACAGGTCTTGATAATCCACGCCTTCCCAGATGGGATGCTCACCTACCCGATGCAGGCTCAGGTCGTCCATCCCGCGAAAGTCCAGTTTCCGATAACTTGGAAAATTTCCGAGGGCGGCTCGTTCGGGATGCCCGTTAAAAAACAACCGACCACCTTCCTCAACGAAGTGCGTCAACTTTTCGCGCTGGGATTCCAAGAAGATCTGGTCACACCACCCTGCGACGTAGATGCCGCGGTAGGTGGCTAAGGTTGCGTCGTCCAGGTCCGCCAGGGAGTAGAAGTCGGCTGACTCGCACCTGGGGTCACTGGGGTCCAAAGGACCACCGCAGCAACTCTTTGTCGTCAGGACCAAAACAGGTTTACCTGATTGTCCCAATGGGGTCTTATGGTTTTCTTGCACTAAAGGCTCCTTCCAAAGCCGGGGTTATCAGATCAAAAATCACGCCAAACGCAGTGCTGTCAGTTCAGAGACTCCATCAACTTCGTCGCTGATGTTCTCGTCTTCGCCCGTGTACAAATCTGGCACTACAACCCGCTGCCTCCTATCCTGGGTTTCGATATCGCTGACAATGATGGGCGTGTTGTACAGCTGTGACAGTTGCGTGGAGGTCAACAAGGCCTCTGCCTGCCCCTGGACAGGCACGGTGTCCGAGTCCATTAACAAGACCTTGTTGGCCACGTATTTTGCGTGCCCCGGGTCATGTGTGGTGACAACCAGGCCGATGCCTTCGCGGGCCAGTTGCCGCACCACGTGCATCACCAAGGCCTGATTGCGCAGGTCCAAGGCGGATGCGGGTTCATCCAAGACCAAAGTCGAGGGCTGGGTCGCCAGCGCCCTGGCAATCAGCACCAACTGTTTTTGCCCGCCCGAAAGGTGGTTGAAGGGACGCTCGGCCAAACCCAACATGCCCACGCGCCCCAAGCACTCCTTGGCAATCGCCTTGTCCTTTTCGCCCGGGCTTTGGTACGCCCGCAGCTTGGACGCGCGCCCCATAATCGCCATTTCGATCACCGGATACGACAGCGAGGTCTGGTGTGCCTGGGGCACGTACCCGACAACCCCCTCACGTTCCACCGAGCCTTTGGCGGGGGGAAGTATCCCGGCCAAGGTTTTTAGCAGGGTAGTTTTTCCGCGAGCATTAGGCCCGAGGACGGCCAGGACCTGGCCTGGCGCCACCTGCATGGTGAGGTTTTCAAAGAGCCAGGGTCCTTTGCCGTACCGTTGTCCAAGGTTTTGGGCTTTAAGCACTGCGTAACTCCTTATTCCGATTGCGCATTAACAAGTACCCAAAGAAGGGTGCGCCGATCAGCGCCGTGACGACCCCCAGTGGAATTTCTCCGGCTGACATTGAGCGCGCCAAGGTGTCGATCAGAACCATGAAGCCGCCTCCCAGGATGAAACTGCCCGGTATGACCGTGCGGTAATCGGTTGAGATCATCATCCTGACCAGGTGGGGGATAACCAGGCCGACCCAGCCGACCACGCCTGCAACTGCGACGGTTGAGGCGGTCATCATGGCGACGGCCGCGATCAAAACCAAGCGCATGCGCCTGGGGTTGACGCCTAAGGACAGGGCGTCTTCGTCTCCCATTGCCAGGATGTTGATCCGCCAGCGCACAGCGAAAATCGCCGCAAACCCCAGCAGCACGGGTATGGCCGTGATCATGAGTTTGGGGTAGGAAGCCGAGGCCAAGGAGCCCATCAGCCAAAATGTGATGGCCGGAAGGGTTGTGTAGGGGTCGGCCATGTAAGTCACCAGGGAGACTAGGGCTTGGAAGAATGAGGCAGTCACGATACCGCCTAAGACGATCATCAAAATCGCTGAGCCTGCCCTGATCAGCCCAAAGAGCATGACGATTCCAACGGCCAGCAGCCCAGCGGCAAAGGCGCCGCCCAAAATGGCAACTTGTCCCAGCCCTAAGGCTATGGCGATCACGCCCCCGAAGGCCGAGCCTGCTGATACGCCTATGACGTCGGGCGATACCAGCGGGTTATGAAAGAGGGCCTGTAAAGCAGCCCCTCCAACAGCCAGGCCTCCGCCGACCACGAGGGCCAACAAGACCCTGGGCAGTCGGATGGTCCAGATGACCGTGGCTTCCTCAGTGCTCCACGTTTGACCGATCGTTCCACTCAGTTGTATCCAGGACAAAGCCTTGTCGCCAAGTATCCGCAATACCTCAACAGGGGGAACGCTGAAGCGCCCCATGCCCATGGCCACAACGGATACCGCAATGGTTCCAAATAAAACCAGCCCCATCAGCGCCTTTTGGGACAGTTTGCGCGACTGAGAAATCTCAAAGCCCTGAGAGTTTGGACAGGCCGCCCTCGGCAATCGTCTGGAAAGGAAAGGCGTACCAGCCCACGAACCTCCAGAAGACCCGGGTCCCCGCGAATCCCTCCCGACCTTACTCGGTGATGAGGTCATAGTTTTTGCTTCCGCCGTTGGCTTCGTAGTGCATGACGATGCTTAGGTCTTCGTCCGTGGGCGTGTAGCCGAAGAGGAACTCGAAACCTTCGGTGACGGTCTCTTTGATGTTGACGTCGTAGGCCTCGGGGTGCATCAGTTTCGCGGCCCACTGCCAAAACATCGGGTTTTCTGCGCATGGAATGACCCAGTGGAACACCCCGTAAGGTGCGCGGTAAATCGTTTTGTTTTGGACGGCTTTGAGGGTCGCCAGGCCCGGGTCGTTGTAAAAGTCTGCGGGGTTATCTGGCGAGAACGTTGAGATGAAAATGTAGTCGGGGTTCCAGCGCAGCAGGTCTTCACGCGTGATGGTCGAGACTGAAGAAGGGATTTCTTCGGCGACGTTTTTGGCCCCCAGAAGTTCCAACATGTCGTGGCCGTGTGAGCCTTTCCCGAAAACGCGCATCTGGTCGTCCTTGCCCGACTGTGCGACCAGGGCGGTTATGGGCTCAGCCCCGGCGACGGTTTTCTCTATGTCCGCCTTGATGGCCCCCATCCAGTCCAGGATTTCTTTGCCGCGTTCAGGTTTTCCGCGTATTTGAGAAAACACCCGGACCCATTCTTCAAGTTCCGCCTGGGTGCCGTAGGTGATTCCAAATGTGGGGATTCCCGACTCATCCAGCGGCTTAATGACCGCCCCGTCGTCTTGGTCGCCCCACTGGATTGTCGCGTCGGGCTTCAGCGACAGCACAGTTTCCATATTGGGAACAAAGTCGCTTGTGGAAATCACGGGCGTTGTCAGAGACTTGGGGAAAATGTTTCCAGCAATCCCAAGTTTGTTGAACTTGATGGTACTTTCGTTGACCCCCACAATGTAGTCCCACGATTTGTCGATTGCCGCCAGCATTTCCGGGGCCGGAATGACCGCGGTGACAATGCGTTCGGCCGGTTTTTCCAGGGTTACGGTTTGGCCGCGTTGGTCAGTTATTTCTATAGGCCCGCTGTCGGCGCTTTGGGAGCTACTTGCCGAGGGCGTCTCGTCGTTTTTCTGGTCGTTTTGTACGGGTCTGGCCGAACACCCGGCAATCAAGGCCAGGGCGGCGATCACAGCGCCTATTTGTAGTTTCACATGGCGAATGTGTGATGAAGTCGAAGTCATTATCAGCTTTCTATAAGTTCCAGATAGGCAAGGCTAACCTTACTAAATTATTTTTGAGATGTGTAGCCTTGAATGGCGACATTTGTGTGAAGATTTGGGGTTTATCTGGGTGCGTTCATTTTTCAAAGATGTCGTAGTGCGCAGAACCAGCGTTAATGTCCATTCGCAAGGTCAAATCAATGTCCTCGTCGGTGACGTCATATCCGTATAAAAACTTTTCGGTCTCACGCATTTTTTCGCGCAAGTCAACCTTGTAGGTGCCCGGGTGCGCCAAGGCAGCAGCCCAATGCCACATGATTGCCGATTCCGCACAGGGGACCTGCATGCGATACACGCCCAGAGGGGTGCGGTAGACGCGCTTGTTCTTCACCGCGCTAATGTTGTGTAAGCGAGGATCGGCGTAAACATCTGCGGGGGTCGCAGGATCAAATGCAGAGATAAAAATGATCTCCGGGTCCCATGCAATAAGTTGTTCGGGGTTCACCGCGCCATCTTGCGTGGCATTATCTGCAGCCATATTTTCAACGCCTGCTAGGTCAAAGATGTGCTGCGCATAGGTTTTCTTGTTTGACACCGATAAGCGTTCGGCGGAATAAGAAAGCTGTAGGCCACGAGGTTTTGGGCCTCGAAGCGTGGAGACCTGTGCGCTGATTTCCGCCGCTTCGGTGTCCATTCGGACAATCATTTCATGGCCGCGTTCTGGTTTTCCAATGGCCGATGAAAACAGCCGTATCCACGTTTCCAGGTCTTCGTGCGTGCCGTATTTGAGGCCAATAACAGGCAGTCCAGCCTGTTCGATGGGTTCCAAAACGTCTCCGCCTTGATCGCCCCACTGGATTACCAGGTCAGGGGCCAGGTCAAGCAAGGTTTCCATATTGGGCGCAAAACTGGAGTCCGAAATAACCGGTGTCTGATCCGCCTGAGGAAAGATTCGCGTAATGATTCCCTGCTTATTGGCTTTCAGCGTGGATTCATTAATCCCCACAATCTTGTCCCAAGATTGGTCGATTGCGGACATAATCGCCGGGGCAGGAATAACGGTCATGGCCACTTTTTCGGCAGGTTTGTCCAGGGTGACAGTTGCGCCTCTTTGGTCCTTGAGTTCAATCGGCTCGGTTTGTCTCGTTTCTTTACTGCTTGCCGAGGGCGCACCCTTGCCACCCTGATCTGCTTGGGTGGGCCTGTCGGAGCACCCAGCCAATAACGCAAGGGACGTAATAACAGCGGGGACTAAGAATTTGATGTGTGCGCGGTGATGCGGAGCAGAAGTCATATCAACTCTCTCTAGAATTTCAATTAGGCAAGGCTTACCTTATCTAATTCTTGGATTCTTGGGAAGAGCTGTTCTTGAAACTCTGCATTTTGCCAAAAATAACCGTGTGAATGTCCAAGAGTCCAGAATGTGACCACGGGAAACATCACGAAACACGTGGGATTAGGATGACATATTGGAAATCATTGAGCCCAAAAATATCCGGGTAAAACACAATGAAATCTGGGTAAAACAATCCTTTAAATCTGCACTGAGAGGCGGGCAAGGAAATGCCGAAACGCAATGACATAAAAACCGTGATGGTTATCGGTTCTGGGCCTATCGTGATAGGCCAGGCCGCAGAGTTTGACTACTCGGGAACCCAGGCGTGTCGCGTCCTGAAGGACGAGGGCTTGCGCGTGGTGTTGGTGAACTCTAACCCGGCCACGATTATGACCGACCCGAATGTGGCCGACGCGACCTACGTTGAACCCATCACGACACCGGTTTTGACCCGGATTATCGCCAAAGAACGCCCCGACGCCCTGCTGCCCACCCTGGGTGGGCAAACAGCGTTGAACGCGGCGATTGCCCTGGATGAGGCAGGCGTGCTGGCCAAATACGAGGTGGAACTGATCGGCGCGAACGCACAGGCTATCAATGCAGGCGAAGACCGCGAAGAGTTCAAAAAAGTGGTCGAACGCTGCGGGGGAGAAGTCGCCCGAAGCTTTATTGCGCACTCTTTGGACGAGTGTCACACGGCGGCGCGCGACCTGGGGTATCCGCTGGTCGTGCGGCCCTCTTTTACGATGGGTGGCCTGGGCTCGGGGGTGGCTTACACGCCTGAAGACTTAGACCGCATTGCGGGCGCTGGGCTGCAAGACTCCGCCACGCATGAGGTCCTGTTGGAAGAATCCATCCTGGGCTGGAAGGAAATCGAACTGGAAATGATGCGCGACGCCACAGGTGCTTGCGTGCAGATCTGTTCGATTGAAAACTTCGACCCCGTGGGGGTACATACGGGGGACTCCATCACCTTGGCACCAGCCCAAACGCTGACTGACCAGGAACTCCAAGACTTGCGTGCCCTGGGTGAAGCCATCATCAGTGAGGTCGGCATCAAGGCCGCTGGGTGCAACCTGCAGTTCGCGCTGCACCCAGAAACGGGGCGCGTGATTGTCATCGAGATGAATCCGCGTGTTTCCAGGTCTTCAGCCCTGGCGTCCAAGGCGACCGGCTACCCCATTGCGAAAATCGCGGCCAAGCTGGCGATTGGCTACACCCTGGAAGAAATCCCGAACGACCTGGCACCTTCGCTGACGGCCGCACAAGACCCCGAAATCGACTATGTGGCACTAAAAGTCCCGCGCTTCGCCTTTGAAAAGTTCCCGGCCGCCGCCCCGACTTTGACGACCACCATGAAGTCGGTCGGCGAGGTCATGTCCCTGGGTGGCACCTTCGCAGAAGCCCTGGGCAAGGCCATGCGCTCCCTGGACAAAAACGGCGCAGAGTTCGACTGGACCACCCCTGTGCCTGACACGCAAACGGTGAAAGACCTGCTGGAGGCCATAAAGACCCCAACCGAGGCGCGACTGGGGCAGATCATGGACCTGCTGCGCGCAGATGTTTCAGTTGCCGACATCTATCAGGCGACCATGATCACCCCCTGGTTCCTGGAACAGTTGGTACAGATACGTGACGCAGCCCGCCAGATTTTTAGCGCCTCCGCCCTCGGCAGACAAACCCTCGAAGAAGCCAAAAAGGCCGGCTTGTCTGACACTCAAATCGCCCAAATCCGGCGCGTGTCCCCCGAAACCGTGCGTGAACTGCGCCTAGCCTACGGCCTGCACCCCACCTATCGCGTGGTCGACACCTGCGCTGGCAAATACCCGTCGACCTCGACGTACATGTATTCGACATACTGCCACGCCAAAACGATTTGCGAGGGCGGGGCGTCCAGTGGACACGGCGATGCAGCCGGCCACGAAGCAACCGGGCGCGAGGCCGTCATTATCCTGGGCTCTGGCCCAAACCGCATCGGCCAGGGCGTAGAGTTCGACTACTCCTGTGTGCATGCGGCCCTGGCCTTGGCCGATACCTTCGACACCGTGATGATCAACTGCAACCCAGAGACCGTTTCCACGGACTATGACATTTCTTCGCGGCTGTACTTTGAGCCTCTGACCTTTGAAGACGTGATGGAAGTCTATCGGGCGCAGTGCGCGCGCGGGCCAGTCAAGGGCATGATTGTGCAGTTGGGCGGGCAAACGCCCTTGTCACTGGCGGCGCAACTGGCCGATGCGGGGGTGCCGATTTTGGGGACCTCGCCGGAGGCCATCAACGCAGCTGAAGACCGCGAAGCCTTCGAGGCCGTCTACCAAGCGGCCGGGCTGCAAGCGCCCGCGCACGGAACGGCGACAACAAACGCGCAGGCCCTGGAGGTTGCGCAGGCGATCGGCTTTCCGGTGCTTGTGCGCCCCTCCTACGTTTTGGGCGGACGCGGCATGGAAATCATTTACGACACGGCTGGGCTGCAGACATATCTTGAACGGCTGGGCCCCGACACAGCCGAGGTCGGCTCAGGTCCCCTGCTGGTCGACAAGTTCTTGGACCGGGCTACCGAGATCGACGTCGACGCGCTGTTTGACGGGCAGGAACTCTTCTTGGCAGGCGTCATGGAACACCTGGAAGAGGCCGGTATTCACTCGGGGGATTCCGCCTGTGTGCTGCCGCCGACCACTATTTCGGACGGGCAAATCGCGCGCATCCGCGCGGCAACCGAGGCCATTGCCCGCGGCGTTGGCGTGCGTGGCCTAATAAACATCCAGTTCGCACTGTCTTCTGACGTTTTGTACATCATCGAAGCGAACCCCAGGGCTTCGCGCACGGTGCCTTTCGTTGCGAAGGCCACGGGCGTGGCCCTGGCCAAGGCCGCAGCCCTCCTCATGGCGGGGTCAAGCATTGCGGACCTGCGCGCGTCCAGATTTTTGCCCGAGGGCGACTTCGCTTCGTGGCCTGCGGCCTTGGATGTTTGTGTGAAAGAAGCAGTCTTGCCCTTCAAGCGTTTCCGCACATTTTGGGGGCAAACGGTGGATTCGGTTTTGGGTCCCGAAATGCGTTCCACGGGCGAAGTCATGGGCATCGGGGCGAGCCTGCCACTGGCCTTCGCAAAGAGTCAAGAGGCTGCTTACGGGGGGCTGCCTGAGGGCGGCACAGTCCTGGTTTCGGTTGCCGACGACGACAAGCGAGGCATCGTCTTGCCTTGCGCACGCCTGGTCGAACTCGGGTTTTCGATTGTTGCCACAAGCGGCACGGCCAAGGTCTTGGCCCGCAACGGCATCCCTGCCCACATCATCGAAAGGGATAGCGAGAACGGGCGTGACAGGCATGTGGACGATAACGGTGTTGAAACCGGCCGCGAGTTCTCTGATTTTGTGCGTTCGCCTAAGGTCGTGATGGTGGTGAATATGCCAGGCGCCAAGTCGTCCAGGGTGGCGGGCTACCGCATTAGGACGGCTGCGACCAGTACCGATAAACCGATCATTACGACTGTGCAGGCCTTGCAAGCTGCCGTGATGGCCATCAGCGCCCAGGTGCAACACCCAGATGTGGTGCCCGTAGCACTGCAAAACCGCTAACCTTCGCCCCACAATCCTGCGCAGTCAGCCAGTTACTACTCAGTCGACGCAGAAGTGGGGGAAGTAGTGGGGGGGGGGGGGCGGTTTGGCCGCACCCCCCCCCCGGTGGTGAGTTTTGGGCCCAAATATTAGGTTGTTTATGTTATGGTTTTTTTTT
>JAUNUK010000001.1:98666-112285 GCA_030538185.1 Actinomycetaceae bacterium
GCACCCCCTTACCCCCCCCCGGCCGCCGTTGGGGGGGTTTTTTGGGGGGGGGGGGGGGTTTTGGCCCCCCCCCCCCCCCGAGAGTCTTTCTATATGCGCACTACTTGACGTTAGAGATTGTCAGGTAGGTTATTTCTCCCTGGTAGTTCATCCAGATTTGATCCCCTGCCTCGAAGAAGTCATTGGGGACCGACAGTGTGACCACGTAGAAATCCTCTGGATTGTCGACAGAGCCCTCGACCTTTACCGAAGAGGTATCTCCAACGACAAACAGGTTCCGGTCACGGATCTGGAACATGGAAGCAGTCAGAGCACGGGCCTTCTTGATGACGTAGAACTTGACCACATCTGCTTTTCCATCGACCTTTGTTACCTCAACAGCCTCAGGATCCCGCGGTCCAGTCAGGCTTCCCGCAGCAGTTGATGTCGTGCCGAAACTGCAGCTCTCTGTTCCTTGAGATACTCTCAAGGAACCCAAGGCGAGGGTGCTCGAGGCGACCTGTGTAGGTATCCAGCTGAGCTTGAAGCCCGCATTAGCGCCATTGGATGAGGCTACGGGCGTAACGCTCACACCAGTGGAAGCCGAAACTGCGGAGGGTGTTACAACGCCATAGGTGCTCCAGTCGACAGGTTTACCGTTGACCAAGATCGGCACGACAACAGAGCCGTCCGAGACAGGAGTGCTGGGCGTTCCCAGGGTCAGTGTGTTGCCTGTTTTGCACAGCTGAGTTGAGCCAGCAACCGAGGTGGGTTGCTGCTCAACGACTCCATTAGCCACGACAGCTGGTCCGCCCACAATGTAGCGGGTGTTGGTTCTGGCTGAGGCCGAATAGACACTGCCGGGCATGGTGTTTTGTGCCACCAGGAACAGGGGTGCATCCAGCTTCTTCGACAAAGGCACAGCGGCCAGGGCATCAGGGTAGTTATTGCCATTGACATAGATGCCGCGTTCAGGTGTGGCTCCCCAGCCTTCAGCAGCAATGCGTGCGCTTGTATCAAAGCGGTCCAGACCAGCAATGCGGCCAGTGTATTTGCCGCCCACATAGCCTGCGGCAGCGTTCAGTGCCGCGTCACTTACGGCGAAGGTTCCGCCCAAGGCGACGACCTTCGAAGGCTTCAAGGCAGTCAGTGCGTTGACGATTGAAGGCGCTAGACCATCTTGGACCAGCAACAAGGCAGTGCCCTGTTTGGCTGCCAACGCCCCGCCAGCCAAGGCATCAGGGTAGTTCGTGCCGGAGGCCAGATAAATGCTCTTGCCAGTGCCAGCCCAGCCAGAGGTGGCAACAAGACCAGCGGTCTCATAACGGTCAGCTCCAGCTAAACGTTGGACAGTTGCCGCAGGAGCAGCCGCTTTAATGGCGGCCTCGGCTGTGGTAGAAACCGCAGCAACGCCGCCAACAATCACTATGCGCGTAGGTGCCAAACGCCTGATTTCATTGACGGTGGAAGCGGGCCCAGAGGCATCCACCAACAGGATTGGTGCCCCTGCAACAGCGGCGGCAGGCCCTGCAGCCAGGGCGTCAGGATAGTTGGTGCCCGATGCGACGTATACGGTTTTTGCACTGGTGAAGTGCTTGACAGATACGTCGACAGCGGTTGAATAGCGATCAGCACCGTAGATGCGCGTAACCGTGGGGGCTGCCTGGGCCGCAAGGGCAGAGGAGCACACCAAACCGAGGGCGAGGAGCGCGCCAAGTGCCCCTTTGGCCCTACCCGTAATTTTGGGTGATTTCATATTGATTCCTATTCGTCAGTGAAGTCCCACACGTGCGGATACTTCTGCGGATCCCTACTAGTTTGTTAGCTGTGAAATACGGTAATACTGCATTTGGCCGCCGACATTGACCCAGATCTTGTCACCGAGCGAGAAGTTGTGTTTCGGCCTGCCAAGGGTGGCATCCCAGGCGTCGACTTCAACAGTATCGGGAGAACCAGAGGTGACCCTCACCATTTCGGGGCCGCCAACGATATTGAATGCCTGGCTTCGTATCTGGAACATGTCTGGGCGCAGGGTGTTACTAAAACCAGGCAGAGTAAACCTGATCTTGTAGTCGACGCCAGAGATCTTTGCGGCAACCAGTGGTGTCTCTCCAGAATCCGACAGGTATCCGACCACTGTTGAGCTGCCACCGAAAGTGCAGGTAGAAGAACCCTGTGTCAGTTTTACGGGGGCTACTGCCAGATCCCAACCAAGTAGCGCCATGGAAGACCACGTCACACGCAACCCAGCCGAGGTACCAGCACTCGAATCCACGCCCGTAACCGTTAGACCGCTGGCAGCGTGCATGCCCTCAACCTTGACTGCGCCATAGCTTGAATAGTTCACGGGCTTGCCGTCGGCCAAAATGGGTACGGTCACCCCAGCATTAACCATGGGTACGGAGCCAACATTGCCCAAAGTCAGGTTTTTATTACAGATTTTTTCGTTGCCGGCGTACTCTGCTGGGGCCTGTTCTGCAATGCCGTTGGGGACAGCGGACTGCCCACCCACGATGTAGCGCTCGGTGGTCGCCTTAGAAACTTCGTAAACCTTTGGGGGCATGTAGGTGGGGCCGACCAACAAGATCGGTGCATCCAGTTTGCGGCTCAAGGGTACAGCCGCCAAAGCGTCGGGGAAGTTATTGCCATTTGCGTAAATCGCGCGGGCAGGCGCCGGTCCCCACCCAGTTGTGGCAATCGCGGCAGAGGTGTCGAAGCGATCAGCGCCAAAAACCCGCGATGACGTGCGGTTCATGGTGTAGCGCAAAATTTCTTGAACCGTGGCCTCAGAGACTTGAGCTTCACCCCCCAAGGCGATGACTCCGTAAGGGCGAATGGTGTCCAGTGCCTTACGTAATGGCTTGTCCAACCCCTCTTTCACCAGCAACAGCGCAGAGTTGTTCCTCGTGGCCCACGCTCCACCAGCCAAGGCATCCGGGAAGTTCGTGCCAGAGGCCACGTAGACGTTACGCCCCGCAGGCACCCACCCAGAGGATGCCAAAAGGGCAGAGGTTTCGTAGCGGTCAACGCCCGCCACACGCTGAACATTAGCCCCAGGCGCAAGCTGTCGAACAGTGGTTTCTACCTGGGCAGACACTGCCGCAAGACCCCCAGCAATGACAACTTTGGAGGGGTTCAGGCGCTTGATTTCCGCAGCGACGCTGTCAGCTACCCCGGTGCCCACCAAAAGAATCGGAGCGCCTTCATAGGCTGCGACAGCCCCGGCCGATAGCGCATCAGGAAAATCCAGCCCCGAGGCTACATACACGGTCCGCGCATCCTTAAAATGCTGGGCAGACACCGCAGCCGAGGTCGCAAAGCGGTCAGCCCCCTCAATACGCACCACTTTGGGCGCCGCATGCGCGCTGGTCACGCCAGTCGCCAGCAATGCCGCAGCCACAACGGGTGCAAGCCCACGCCGTACGCCCCTTAAAAAACGTCCCATGATCCCAGCCCCCTCTGCCACATCCTTGCGGCGTTGCGTCGATATATTAACAGAGTAGGGCAAGCCCTGGCCCCAGGGTGGGTTAAAATGGGGTTCTTACAGTTTTACGGCACATTTCCCGGGGTCATTTCCGAGGGCGGCACCTCTTGCGGCTCTGGCTTTTGCCAGTCGACTGTCTCTCCATTGAATGCGCGCAGCAGATCATCCAAAGCAGCGCGAGTGGGGTAGTACTTACTGCCCGGTTCCAAGGTGACAATCGCAGAGAACAAGATGACCTTGCCTTGCACTTGGAAGTTTCCGGTCAAAGAGATAGTCGCCGACAGAGATCCGGTTTTAGCCCGCAGCTCTCCAGATGTGGCGGTTGAGGTGTAGCGTCCTTTGAGGGTGCCGTCCACCCCCGCAACCGGCAAGTTTACTGCCAAAGACCGCACCATGGGGTTGGAAGAAAACATCGAATTTGCCAGACTGTCGACAAGGACCCGGGCAGACACCCTCGAGTCCTTTGACAGCCCAGAACAGTCGCGTATTTTCAGGTGAGAGTGTGCGTCATTCCTCTGCGTCGCACCCTGATGCACAACAGCGTTGGCACCTTCAAAACCATCGCCCTTACCGGCCTCGATAGCCGCAGCGCGTCCCAGGGTCTCTGCCAGGGTGTTATCTGACTCCTTGAGCATCAGGCGCACAATCTGTGCCACGGGAGCGGACTCCACGGCCCCGATCTCGACAGGACTCTCAGGTGGTTTTGCCGCTTCGCCGGGCTTTGCGGATTTCACTGTTTCGGCGTCTTTTGCCTCCACAGTGTCCAGTGCGCCGCCCTCGGCAATCCTGCCTCGTTGAAGCAGCTTAAGGGGTGAAAAATCTGGGGGAGCCTCTCCGCGAGTGACCTCGCCCTGCACCGCGAACCCTCGCGCATTCAAGGCGTTGGCCAAGCCCAGGCCAGCGTGCAGCCCCGGTTCTGGCACGAACTCCCACTTTTCGGGATCCACTCGCCCGGTCCCCACAGCGAGAGGGCGAATAGGGGCGACAAAGTTGACCTCATCCGTGGTCCAGTCAGGGCTTCGCACCTCCTCGCCGTACAAAGAATCGTCCACGCGCACGTTCACAGGCATGGGCGAGCCTTCAGAACCCGTGTAGGCGCCCAGCTCTTTCAAGCGCTCCACACACAGGTCAGCTAGTGTTTCAAGCCCGGCATATCCGTTGACGACCGCTGGATTGGATGCCCCGGTCCCCAACAACACATCCCCGCCCCCCACCAGTGTCATGGTGGCGCTGACAGGATCCCAGACCACCGAAGTGTAAAACCGCCGTTCAGGCCCCAATACACCCAGAGCCGCATGCGCGGTCAGTATCTTCATCGAAGACGCTGGTGCCATAAACGTATCGGGATTGTGAGTGATCACCTCGTGCAATATGCCTGGGTCAAACACCGGCGGATTAGGGCTTTTAGTGTGCTCGCCCAACCACTGCGGGTCGCGCGCCTGGCCCAGGGCCTGCCCGTCAACCTGTGCCACGTACAGGGACAGCTGTGTTTTGTCTCGCCTGGGATCGTTCAAATAATTGCCGAGGGCGGTGTTGAAGACGGCCTTGTCGATGGGGTTGCTCTGGTGAGAAAAACTGGGAGGAGTTTCTATACGCGGGGTCAGTTGCTGTGTGTACTGTGTGGGCCCTTGAGGCGTGGGCAGTGCCGGTTTGAGTGTCAAAACCCCTGGTACTAGGTCGTAAGCGTCGGCAAGGGCGTAGCCTCCTGCGGCCCCTAAAATGAGGGTCGTCACAAGCGCGGGGGCTACAAGTGAGCGATTCATGAGCTCTCCAAAACGTGGCGGGGCTGTGTTTCTTAACTTTCAGGGCTATCCTGTCATTCTAGAAGCACAACTTTGGCGCGGCGTGGCCGCCACAGAATAGTTAGGCAGAAACCAAGTGTCTAAAACCGGAGGTGAGGCAGGAATGGCCGTCGACAATGAGCACATGGAGTTCGATGTCTTTATCGAGATCCCCAAAGGGAATCGAAATAAGTACGAACTCGATCATGAGTCTGGCCGGATCCGTTTGGACCGGATGCTCTTTACCTCTACCCGTTATCCCGATGACTACGGTTTTATTGAGGACACCTTGGGAGAGGACGGCGATCCGCTGGATGCCTTGGTGTTATTGGAGGAGGCAACTTTCCCGGGCTGTGTGATTCGCTGCCGCGCCCTGGGGATGTTCCGCATGCGTGACGAAAAAGGCGGGGACGACAAGGTTTTGTGCGTACCGGCAGGCGATCAGCGCATGTCTTGGCGTCGCGAGATCGACGATGTCTCTGAGTTTCACCGACTAGAAGTCCAGCACTTCTTTGAGGTGTACAAGGACCTGGAGCCCGGGAAATCCGTAGAGGGTGCCCGCTGGGTTGGGCGCAAGGAAGCCGAGGAAGAAATCCGACGCTCCTACGCCCGTTTAGAAGAACTAGCCGCCAAAGGCGAAGAACCAGCGTTCTAAATTCCTGACTTATAACTGTGGCCCCTGCAATATGCGGGGGCTGCAGTCTTTCCCGTGTGTAAACATGAGCAATTTCTAAGGAATCAAGCTGTGTTGCCGATGTTACTAGTGTTATTATTGTGACTAAAGTGACTAGTGTTCATGAAGTGATTATTGAATCTAGTGTTGCCTCTGGGTCGTCATGGTACTAGTGTTTACCGTGGTGCGTTCTTTGGTGGAAGGTTTCTTGGTGGAAAGAAGAAATAGATTCGGCACGGCTTCGGCACGTGTGGCCATTGTGTGTCTGACAACCGCCTTAATTTCGGGGGGCGCAACAGCCCTGGCTGCCCCGGTCTCACAAAGCCCAGACAATCCCTCAAGCATCGCTGCGCTGGAAGTAGAAATCGCGCAGATCCAGGCCAAGGTTGCCGCAGTAGAAGAACGTGCCCTACAAGCGACAGAAGAATATGCGCGCGCTGAGGATTCGCTCAATGAGGCGAAGGCCAAGGCAGAAAAAACCGCTGAAGATTCCAAGAAAGCCCAGGATGAAGTGGACGTTGCCCGCGCAGACTTAGGTCGGCTAGCCGCAGCCATGTACCGCGAAAATCGTCAAGGCTTCGAGATGCTGAGCATTGTCCTCGAAGAAGATTCCTTGAACCGCATGGCCCTGCGCTCCGGGGTTGAACGGGTGCTGGGCTCACAGGCCGATGCCAAGATTCAACAACTATCCGCCCTCGAAAATATTGCTGCTGTCCTCGATAAAGAGGCCGTTCAGGCAGTCAAAACCCAAGAAAATGCCGCGAAGGAAGTGCGTGCGATGGCAACGGAGGCCCAACTGGCCTCCGAAAACACGTACAAAGAGCTCGCGGAGGCCCAAAGCCAGCGCGCGGATGTGATTCGCAGATTGGCTTCCTCGCGCAATGTCAGCGTCGAAGAAGAAACGCAGCGACAAAACGACTTGGAAGCCCAGCGCATGAACCGCGAGAATGTGGCGGCACAGGCGGCTTTGGCTGCTCGTTTAGCAACTGAACAAAACGCTAAAGATGCGGCCGAAAAGCAGAAGGTGGCCGATGCGGCTGCGGTTGCTGCGCGCGCAGCTCAGGTAGCTGAACAGGCGCAAGCTGCCGCAGTTCAGGACACCAAGAAGAAGCGTGAGGCCGAAGAAGCTGCCCGCATAGCGGCGGAGGCGGCCCGCAAGGCCGAAGAAGCTCGCAAGGCGGAAGAAGCCAGAACGGCCGAGGAGGCGCGCCGGGCGGAAGAAGCTCGCAGGGCAGAAGAAGCGCGTCGGGCCGAAGAAGAACGCCGAGCTGAGGAAGCGCGCCGGGCGGCTGCGGCGCAAGGCCAAAGCCCGACGCCAACTCCGCAGACACCTGTGATCCTCGCCAGTGGCAACTCAGGCATAGGCTCGACCCTGATCTCTTGGGCTCAAGACAAGATTGGTCTGCCTTACATCTGGGGCGGTACGGGACCAGATGGTTACGACTGTTCAGGCATTATTTACGCCGGTTTGCAGACCATGGGTAAGAACATTGGGCGGTCTGCCGCACAGCAATACGGGGGGACTGCCCGTGTGCCGGTTGACCAGTTAGAGGTAGGTGACCTGGTCTTTTGGTCGAACAATGGTTCGCAAAGCGGCATCTACCACGTGGCCATGTACGTCGGTGGGGATCAAATGCTTGAGGCGCCAAAGCCGGGCTTGAATGTAAAGTTTTCACCCATGCGTTATCCAAATCTCATGCCCTACGGTGGGCGCATTTAGAGCGGCATCGTCAAGGCATAACCGAGGAGACAGTGCTCTGTCCTGGGTAGACGTTTGGGCTGTGGCCATTAGGTCACAGCCCAAACGCTTACATGGGCGCGAAGTACAGGGGCGCACAAATATCACACACGTAGTACACAAGTAAAGGCTCAGCGGTATCTATTATTCTGCACCTGCCTTCCACTAGAATGGCCTCATGTCACAGACTTCTCTTCCAAGGTGGCAGCCCGGAGCACGCGAGACCCGGCTGTGGAACGCAGATGCCGGGGGACCCCTGGGAGAAATCCAGCTCGCCATTAAGCGAGCCATTCCCAAACACTGCGAGGCAATCCTCGTCGTCGCCTGTTCAGGAGGCGCAGACTCCTTAGCTTTAGCGGCGGCTATGACCTGGGTGGCTAAAGTCGCTGGTCCCGACAGCACCCCGCTGCCCACGTGCGCGCTCATCGTCGACCATTCGATCCGTGAAGAATCCGCCCTCGAAGCCCAGGCCACTGCAGACATCTGCTATGACCTGGGCTTTGACACAACAAGGGTTTTGACCTTAGGCACAGACAAGCTTGGGCCGAGGGCGGGCAAGGTTGGACCCGAGGGCACAGCGAGAGACCAGCGGTGGCGGGCCTTGGACGCCCAGACTCTAGTCCAGGCGGAATCCAGGGGGCTGACCGAGGCCATTGTTTTCACGGGACACACCATGGATGACCAGGCAGAGACTGTCTTGCTTGGTTTGGCTCGTGGCTCGGGCACTCGTTCCATAGCAGGGATGCGGGCCAGTGTTCCTCGCGACATTATCGATCCGGAGGCGCCACTGTCCGATCGGTTATCGGTGCCTTCAGGAACAGGGCAAGAACCCTGGTCGGTGCCTCAACCCGACGTTGTGACGGTTATGGTTTCCAGACCCATGTTGGGGTTGCGTCGTGAAACAACGCATGCTGCGTGCAAACAGATAGGGATCGAACCGGTTGTTGACCCCTCAAACTTTAAGGGCGGTCCCTGGAGGGCAGCTGACGGATCCCCTTTGCGCAGGGCGGCAGTCCGCGAAGATGCACTGCCGAGCTTGCGCGAATCCCTGGGCCAAGACCCTGTCCCAGGCTTGGCCAGGACCGCGCAATTGCTCCAAGAAGATAACGAGGCCCTAGATTACGCTGCCTCTGAAATGTTGAAATCAGCGTGGCCAGGGGCCGTGACCTGGTCGGTCGGCAATCCCATCGTCATTAAGACTTCCACCTTGGCCAGATGCCCCAAAGCCGTTTTGACCCGCGCACTACGCCAAGCAGGAATCCTGGTCGGGTGGAATGCTGGCGACGTGAAACGCGAACACCTGGACGCTATGGCCGTGCTGTGTCAGCGATACACCGGGCAGGGGCCTGTTTCTCTGCCTGGAGGGGTGTGGGCAAGGCGCACAGATGGGTACCTGATCCTTGAGGCTGAACCTGCAGGTGTGAGTTAACGACCACTTTCTACGGTATTCGCCCTCGGAAATAGCTATGTATTGGCGTGTACTTAGCTGTGTGCGGTGTTCTCAAGGATGGTTCGAGCCTAGAAATGTGCGAGGATTGGTAGGTTACTTTGCACTACAGACACCAATGTTTAAGGAAAGAACTTCATGGATGCTCATGACGTTGAGGGTGACCTCGAAAAGATCTTGCTAACCGAGGAGCAAATTCAGGCTCGGTTGACCGAGATGGCCGCCGCAATTGACGCAGATTACAAGGGTCAAGAAATTTTGTTGATTGGTGTATTGCGGGGTGCGATTATGGTGATGGCCGATTTGTCGCGCAAACTGCACACGCCTTGTGAGATGGACTGGATGGCGGTTTCTTCTTACGGTTCGGGCACAAAATCCTCTGGCGTGGTGCGGATTTTGAAAGACCTCGATACAGACCTTGAGGGACGTCACGTTTTGATCGTTGAAGACATCATTGACTCCGGGCTGACCTTGTCTTGGCTGGCGTCCAACCTGCAGTCGCGCGGCCCCGCATCCTTGTCGATTGCAGCACTTTTGCGTAAGCCTGAAGCAACCAAGGTGCAGGTGCCCGTGCGCTATGTGGGCTTCGACATCCCCAATGAGTTCGTGGTCGGTTACGGCCTGGATTACGCCGAAAGGTACCGCACCTTGCCTTTTGTGGGCCTGCTAGCCCCGCATGTGTACGGAGCCTAAACGGCCGACTTTGAGGCCTGAGATTGTGACAGATTGTGACAAGGGGAGACGACCGAGGTATGGACAAGAATAAAGAGTCCAAGGAGTCCAGGGGGGCAAAGAGAGCCAAGGGTCCTAAGAAACGATCCTATTGGTGGGTCGTTCTGACCGTGATTTTGCTGCTGATGGGCGGCTCTTTTATCGCTTCGAGCCTGCGAGCACCTGCCGTGATAGGGACCTCCGAAGGCTATGCGCTGTTGCGCGGCAACACGGTCGAAAAAGTGACCATTAACGATGGCACCCAGACGGTGACTTTGCAGTTGACAAAGAATTACACACGTCCTAAGGAAGTTCTGGATGAAAGCGCTGTTCAATGGGGCGTGAAGGCAGATGTGGGCAAACAAGTTGCCTTCTCCTACGTGCGCCCACAAGCCGAAACAGTCGCCACCCTAGTCGAAGAGGCAAAACCCGCTAAGGGCTTCAACTCTATCTATCCCACCTCGTCTTGGCTGGGTTCCATGCTGGCCATGATGTTCCCGCTGTTGATCATCTTTGCCCTGTTCTTCTTCGTCATGTCCAGGATGCAAGGCGGCCTGGGGTCGATGGGCTTTGGAAAGTCCAAGGCCAAAGAATTCAACAAGGAAAGCTCCAAGGTGACCTTCGCCGATGTCGCTGGTGAAGACGAGGCCGTAGAAGAACTCGAAGAAATCAAGGAGTTCCTAGCCGAACCGGCGAAATTCCACGCTGTAGGGGCACGCATCCCCAAAGGTGTGCTGCTTTACGGTCCTCCAGGAACAGGAAAGACCCTCTTGGCCAGGGCTGTTGCTGGGGAAGCGGATGTGCCATTCTTCTCTATGTCTGGCTCCGAGTTCGTCGAGATGTTCGTCGGCATGGGCGCTTCACGTGTGCGTGACCTCTTTGAGCAGGCGCGTGCCAATGCGCCTGCGATTATTTTCGTCGATGAGATTGACGCTGTCGGCAGGCATCGTGGCACCGGCACTGGTGGAGGCCACGATGAGCGCGAACAGACCCTCAACCAGCTGCTGGTAGAGATGGACGGCTTCGACGAACGCACCAATGTCATCTTGATTGCTGCCACCAACAGGCCAGATGTTTTGGACCCGGCCTTGCTGCGTCCCGGGCGCTTCGACAGGCAGGTATCCGTTGAGGCCCCAGACCTCAAGGGACGTGCAGCAATCCTGAACGTCCACGCTGCTAACAAGCCGATGACCTCGGATGTTGACCTGTCCCAAATCGCCAAACGCACCCCTGGTTTTACAGGAGCTGACCTGGCGAATGTCTTGAACGAAGCGGCCTTGTTGACGGCGCGCGCGGGCGCCAACCGCATAGACAACCGCGCCTTGGACGAAGCCATTGACCGCGTCATCGCCGGTCCGCAGAAGCGCACACGCATTATGAATGACCACGATCGCCTGGTGACGGCCTATCACGAGGGCGGACACGCCCTGTGTGCTGCGGCCTCGCAATACTCTGACCCGGTCACCAAGGTCACGATCCTGCCTCGCGGGAGGGCTCTGGGGTACACGATGGTGATGCCTTCTGAGGATCGCTATTCGAAAACCCGCAACCAGCTGTTGGACCAGCTGATTTACGCCATGGGCGGGCGAGTCGTAGAAGAAATGATCTTCCACGACCCCTCAACGGGTGCGGCCTCGGATATTGAGAAGGCCACGGACACCGCCCGCAAAATGATCACCCAGTACGGGATGTCTGATGGCATCGGGTCAATCAAGCTTGGCGCCGGGGACTCCGAACCCTTCTTGGGGCGCGACATGGGACACACGAACGGCGTGTCAGACGCACTGGCAGCCCAGGTCGATGCCGAAGTCCAAGCCCTCTTGGAATACGCCAACCGCGAGGCCTGGGCCATCGTGAATGAAAACCGCGCGGTCCTAGACGACCTGGCCCGAAAGCTTTTGATCCACGAAACCCTGGAAGAAAAAGAGCTGGCGAAAATCTTTGCGCCCGTCATTAAGCGCCCCAAGCGCGGCCCCTGGCAGTCCTACTCGGGGCTGGTCCCCTCCGAGGCTGAACCCATCGAGATCCCTGAAGAGGTCAAGGTCAGGGTCAAAGCCGCACGTCAGGCGGTAGAAGACGAGGCAGCGGCACGGTTGAAGGCCAAGCAAGAGACAGAGCTGGCCGAGGGCGCAGACGTGGCGCCAGGCGAAGTGGCGCCCAAGGAAAAACCAGCCGCACAGATGAGCGCCGAAGAAACCACAACAGCGCAAGAAGATAGACCTATGGCAGAGGCCGGCCTCAGCACGCCTGCGGAGACCCAAGTGGGTGACGCCCCGGTCCAGGCATCCTTGGACAGCGGAAGCCTGCCCGTCATCCCCAGTCCAAAATCCGAGGCTACTGAAGTTCGCATCCTGGACGAAGACGCCCCGGTTTTGCCGCCCGAGGATCTGGAACCCAAGGACCCAGACCCCAAGAAAACGGATGTGGCAAACCCTTACGCCCCGCCCTCGGAAAGTGAGAATTCCTAATGGGGTATGACGAAAAGGCAGTTGAGCGTGCCATTTACGATTTACTGATCGCGGTCGGTGAGGACGTGGAAAGGGATGGCCTGCGCGATACGCCTGCGCGCATGGGGCGGGCCTACCGGGAAATGTTCTCTGGCCTGCATGAAGACCCAAAGAAGCACCTGGAACGGGTATTTGATATTGACCACGAGGAATTGGTCTTGGTCAAGGACATCTCTTTCAACTCTATGTGTGAACACCACCTGTTGCCTTTCATGGGGGTTGCGCATGTGGGATACATCCCCAGGGGCGGCACGGTGACGGGCTTGTCGAAGTTGGCGCGTTTGGTGGATGGTTTTGCCAAGCGGCCTCAAGTGCAAGAACGGTTGACTTCGCAGATCGCCGACGCCCTGTGTGAGGCATTGAGCCCCCTGGGCGTCATCGTCGTTTTAGAGGCTGAACACATGTGTATGACCATGCGCGGGGTGCGCAAACCTGGGTCAAAGACATCTACCTCTGCCGTGCGTGGCTGCATGTCTAATGCGGCGACCAGGGCAGAGGCCATGAGCCTGATTCTGGGATAGGTTGTGCTGCTGTGACCTCGGGTTTCAAGGGTGCGCGCACCATGGTGATGGGCATTGTCAACGTCACCCCGGACTCCTTTTCCGATGGTGGCAAGTGGTCTTCGGCTGAGCGTGCCTTGGGGCGAGGGCGTTATCTGGTGGACAGTGGCGCAGACCTGATTGACATCGGCGGGGAATCGACTCGCCCGGGGGCTTCGGCGGTGTCCAGTGCGGAAGAACTGCAACGTATCCTGCCGGTTGTTGAGGGGCTTGTAGCAGATGGGGTTGTTGTGTCGGTCGACACCCTGCACGCATCGAGTGCTTCGGCAGTTATTGAGGCCGGGGCCTCGTTTGTCAACGACGTTTCGGGTGGTTTATTTGACCCCGAGATGTATGCGGTTGTGGCTCGGGCCCAAAAGGTGCGGCCCTTGGGGTATGTCTTGCAGCACTGGCGCGGTGTGCCTTCTGTGATGAATTCCCAGGCCGAATATGGTCCTGACCTGGTGGGCGAGGTTTTGAGGGAGCTGGACCTGCGCCTTGAAGCTGCGGCAGGGGCAGGCGTGGACTTGTCTCAGGTCATCATTGATCCTGGTTTGGGCTTCGCCAAGGTCGGCGACCACGACTGGCAGATCTTGCGCGAGATTGAACGCTTCGTGTCGCATGAGTATGCGGGTTACAGTTTTAGGGTGTTGGTGGGTGCCTCTCGGAAGCGTTCCATGGAAGTGGCCTCTGCTTTTCGACGCAGTGGTGTTGAGGGTGTGGGTGTGGGTGTTGGTGTTGGTGCTGGTGCTGGTGCTGG
>JAUNUK010000001.1:112295-937120 GCA_030538185.1 Actinomycetaceae bacterium
CCGGTGGCCGCGATGGTCCGGGCATCGCCTACTTCGGCATCGTGCTGGTGCTGGTGCTGGTGTGGGCGCCGATCACGCAGACCTGCACCCCAGAGACGGGGCCACAGCCGCGGTGAGCGCTTTGTGTGCCGAACGTGGCGTGTGGGCAGTGCGAGTACACGAGGCCGCCTTGAGCCGTGCAGCCGTTGAGGTCGCCCAGATGTGGAGGGGAAATACCTATGGTTGATTATTCCGAACTGCCTGAACGTACAGATGTGGTAGCGCGCGATTGCATCCGTTTACAAGGAATTAGCGCCCAAGGCTTTCACGGCGTCCACGACTTCGAACGTCAAAATGGCCAAGCATTCAGCATTGATGTCGCCATATTCCTCGACACTCGGGCGGCCGCCTTGAGCGACGATCTGGACAAAACCGTCGACTACTCTGTCCTGGCCACCCAGCTTCAGGCGCTGCTGACGGGCGAGCCGCTATTCCTGATCGAGCGCCTGGCCGAACGCGCAGCCTTCATCGTCCTTTCAAACCCCCTGGTCGAGGCCGTCGACATCACAGTCCACAAACCCGAAGCGCCCCTGGGTGTCGCCTTCAGGGACGTCAACGTCACAATCCGCAGGGATCGCGCCGACTACGAAGCCTACAGGGGGCAGGGCTTGAGCATCACGGATTTTTCCTTCGAGTCAGAAGAGTTTGCCGAGGGCGAAGTCCCTGAGTCTGCCGCGGTGTCACAGGGGGTGGCAGACGCCCTCGTCGATGGGCATGTGGAAAACCCGCTGGATGTGCGACCTGCGCAAGCGCGCGAAATCGTTTTGGCCCTCGGCTCAAATTTGGGGGACCCTGTGGGGACCTTGAGGGTGGCCGTGGCTAAGCTGCGGGGCTTGCCGGAGTTGCAGGACGTGAGGGTATCGCCTTTGGCCAGGACACAGGCGGTTTTGGCCGAGGGGCAAGTGCCCCAACCGGATTACTACAACGCGGTTATTGTGGCGCGTTCTGTGTTGTCGGCGCGTGAGGTATTAGCTGTCGCGCAGCGTTTGGAGGATACGCACGGCAGGTTGCGTGATGAGCACTGGGGGGCCAGGACCCTGGACGTGGATGTGATTTCGATCGAGGGGCTGGAGTCTGATGACCCAGCGTTGACATTGCCGCACCCCAGGGCCTACATGCGGGCTTTTGTGTTGCGTCCTTGGGCTGCCTTGGATCCCGGCGCGTTTTTGGGAGGGGTGCCCGTCGAGGAGTTGGCCAAGGCGGCCGTGGACGGGCCAGGTGTCAAGCGCTTGTGGCACGAATGGTTAGAGCCGGGGACAGTGACTCGGGCACAGGAGGTTGTGTCTGCGGAGGATATTGGTGCTGGTGGGCTTGAGACCGGTGGCGCGGGGGTGCTTGAGGGCAGGGCCTTCATTGGAGGCGCTCCCGTTGAGGTGCGTGGCCTAGAGATGCTGGCTTTGCCGTCTTGGGAAGATGCCATAGAGGGCAGAAGCCCCCGAATCGTGGACGACAGCGGAGTCGATATCCTGCGCGGCGAAGACATGGTGACAGGTGACAATGCTGGTACTGGGGAAGGTGCGGGTTCGCCCTCGGAAAAAAATATGACGGAACAAGCCCGGCGCAGTGGTTTGTTGCCGCGCTGGCCATCTTTGCGCGGGGAGCAGTGATGGGGCGCACGCGGGTTCGTGTACTGGTGGGGCTGTATGTAGGGGTTGCCGCGGTTGTTTTGGCGGCCGTCGTGCTGGTGATCCGTTTTGGGTGGATCCCGCCCTTGGTCTTGTCCGGGTCGGCGGTGTTGTTGCTGGTGGTAGCCGCAGTGTTGCTGTTTTTCGGGTTGGCCGTGCGCAAGTTGAAACGGCGTCAAAGGACGTGGATCACTTTGATTGGGGCGGCCAGGACCGCGGCGGCTGCCTTGGCATGTACGCATGCTTCAGCGATTTTGGGCGGGTATTTCACCGGGCACTTGTTGGCGTCCTTGCTGCACATGCAAGCGACGTACATGGCTGCGCAGGCGTGGGCGGCAGCAGTGGACTTGGTGGGGTGCGGTGTTTTATTGGGCGTGGCGCTGCTGGTAGAGCACTGGTGTGCCATTGACGAGGACGACGAGGAACGCAAGAAACGTGGTGTTGGGGGAGCTGGTGGGGTCGGCCCCACATTCCCCGGAGCCGCCCCGGCCTGAGCCAATTTGCCGAGGGCGACGTCCTAGTGGGTGTGGACGGTTCCGTGTGGCCCCGTTCGTTGTGGCTGGTGTCGGGTTTTGTCGTTTGGGCGGGGCACGACCCCCGCCGACCCTCGCAGCAGCAGCCACAAAGAAAACCTTGACCCAAGCAGGCGCAAACCGCCATGCGACGCCTGCTTCAAGTCAATTAGTGACCCAGGGGTTGTGCACTTGCAGGCCGGGTACGTGGAAGTCAGTAACGTTCCTGGTGATAAGGGTCATTGAATGGGTTAATGCTGTCGCGGCAATGAAAGCATCGCGTTCAGGGCGTGGATCGGGAACATGTAATCCGGCAGCCCGCACGGCAACGGCCTCATCCATGGGTAGAATCCTGCCGAAATATGCCTGCGCAAGTAATCGTTGCAGCCAGTCGTTCAGCAGTTGCCCTTGTTGTGGGTCTTTTCGTGCTCTCAGTTCGATCCCCAAGCGAATCTCGAAGATGGTGATGACGCTGATATGTAAATCGAGTGGGTCCCTCAATTGTATCCAGCTGAGAACTGGGGCAGCTGGGTTCTTTTTCCGTAGTTCGCTAACGACGTTTGTGTCTAGTAAATACTTCACAGTTGAGGAATCTTTGGCTCAAACTTCATGGGCGGAAACTCAAGATCAATGTCTTCGTCCATGCGTTGAAGATTCAAAAAATCCTCTACATCAACGTGTGTCAGGCGGCGGTATTCAGCAATATTAAGTAGGACAAAGGCGTCTTTGCCTCGGTCAGTAACCACGACGGGCCCTGCCATTGCCATTCGTTTAGCAGCGCTGACGTCGCGGTTGAATTCTTGGGCTGTCACACTGGCCACCGAAACCACCTCCATAGTAGGTATGTGCCTACTTAAGTTTAGGAGCATCCCGCCTCTTTTACAAGTCGAAGACTAAGGCAGCTTCGGAAAGCGAGGGTAAGAGCCAAGTTTTTCCCGGATTGCCGAGGGCGGTGTTGTCGTGGGTGGGGGTTCACCCTTGTGGGTGGTTTTTGGGTGTGATTTTCACCCTTTTGGGTATTCCTTTGGGTTGGTGTGGGTGTTTATGGTGGGGGTGTGGGGCGTATTGGCGCGTCCGGGGATCCGCATGTTTCATCTCTTGGGGAGGGTGTTTGTCATGAGTATCGGGTCGAGGCTGCGCTCGTTTGTGGGCGTGTTAGCAGCAGGCGTGTTGTGCGTGGCTGCTGTTGGGGGGTCTGTTGCTGTAGCGGCTGAAAAGCGTATCGCCGGTGACGACAGAGTCGCTACGTCAATCAAGGTTGCGGAGGCCACGACGGCATGGTCTTCTTCAGCGATTATTGTCAACAAGAACGTGTTTGCTGATGCCTTGTCTGCTACCCCTCTTGGGGGAGTACTCAAAGCACCGATATACCTGACTGGCCCTGAAGGCCTGGATCCCCAGGTTGGGGCGTCCATGAAGGCCCGCGGGGTGAATCATGTGGTCCTAGTCGGTGGCGAAGCAGTCTTACCTGGAAAGGTTTTGCACGATGTTCAGGCTTTAGGCGTGAATGCGGAACGTGTCGCAGGTGCCGATAGGTATGGGACGTCGGTTGAGGTGGCTAAACATGTGGTGGCCCGCAAGGGTGGGAGCGTGCCGGTGGCGTTTATTGCCACAGGCCTAAACTTCCCCGATGGTCTTACTGCGGGTGCGACGGCTGCCAGGATGGGTGGCATATTGCTGCTTAGTCAAGATGGTGTGTTGCCGGGTGTGGTGAAGGACTACCTGGATTCTTTGAACATCACGAAACTGGTGGGTGCCGGTGTGCAAGGAGCCAAAGCCATTGAGTCCTACAGCAAGACAGGTATCACGAAAGAATCTGCCGCCGGAAGCGATCGCTACGATACGGCAGTGAAGCTCGCAGCCTATTGGGGTACACCAGCCTCTGTAGTTGTAGTGACGGGTGAAAACTTCCCCGACGCACTATCAGCTGGGCCCTATGCAGCCCTTCAGGGGTGGCCCATTATGCCTGTCCAAAAAGACACCGTACCCGGCCCAATCGCTGCGAAGCTACAAGCCATGGCACCCATGAGCATCCCACCCACAGTGATCGGCGGCCCAGCCGTCATCACCCCAAGCACCGCCACACAAGCCACCACCCAAGCCACCACACCAGCTACACCCAGCGGCGGTTCGGGAGTCTCCGGAGGATCTGCAGGTTCGGGAGGCTCCGCAGGAAGCGGTACGGTGAAGGGGACTTTGACCATGGCACTAACTACACCGAATACGACAGTTGCTGCAGGTGTCGGCAGCATTCAATTAACGATTACTTTCACAGCGCTGGATGGGGCAGTTCCTTCTGGTGAACTTCAAATAACTGCGGGTGGAACACCCACCAAATTGTGGGTTTCTGGGAATGAACGTAAAACAACGATATTTTTTGACCAAAACACAACTAATGAAGAGAAGAAATTTACTATAAGTGTCAAGCATATTCCTGATGCATTACATGCCAAAGCCCCAGACCAAACTCTGGAAATCACGCAAGAGGCAAATACTTCAACTGTCACGGCTGCTATGGGGCCAACACAAACGGCAAAGAAGGATGCCACTGAGTTCACAGTCAAGGCTGTTGTAACCTACACGGGGACGGTTGATAACACAAAGCTAGGAAGTGTCCTCTTTACGGTCTACAACGCTCCAAAGGAAGATCAGTATGGGAGATGGGCTGACGTACAGTCAGATGGTTCTGGAGGATATATCGCTGAAACCACAATCGGGTACGTTGACGGGCCCGTTGGTTACTTTGTGCGCGGACAATATAAAGCAGCAGGCAGTGGTGGTTACCCGGGAACATCCGATCCCACCTATGCGCCTATTCCAGCCCCCTAGCCCAAGTGGCGCTGTCTTTCAACAGGCCAGGTGCTGCATTGATTGACTCCACTCATGGAGTGCACTGAGTGGTCGGTGGCACGCTGTGCGGTTGTGGTCGGCTGCGTGGTTGGTGGCTGACTTGTAGCAGGTTAGTGGTCTGTAGTGTGACCTTGTTGCCTCGGGGTGACGGTGTTTGGTCACCCCGAGGCAACAAGGTCACCTGGTGACGGTGTTGCACGCGTAGATTTGGTGTGTGCCGGCGGTTACGACGCATCTTTCGCCCTCGGAAATGAAATGGGTGGATGGTCGGTGGGCGCGATAAAAGTGGGGGACGTCGGTACCTTCCTTTCGGGGGCTTTGGTCTGAGATACTTGGGGGGATTCGTTTGTCCATCTCTTCATCTCTCCGGGAGTCGACATGTACCCACAGCCGCCGCAAAATCCGCAAGGGCCGCAGTATCCGCCGCAGCCGCAGGGCCAAAACCCGCAAGGACCGTACCCACCCCAACAGCCGGGGTGGCAGCCTGCGCCCAAGGCCACAGGCCGGCCGCTGCTTGTTGTCGTCGTGGTCCTGGCGGTTTTGGCTGTTGTCCTGGTCGCTTCCTTAGTGTTTGTGCTGGTCACCAAGAAGGATAATGTGGCCAAGCCGAGTGGAAGCCCCACTGCGTCCGTTACTCAGACCGAGGGCGGAAAGACGCCCACGAAAGCACCCACAACCAGCAGCAGTACTCCTGTTACGAAACCCCCTACGGAGTCGAATGAAGCACCAAACATTGCGAACTCTGAGGCCTTCGTTTCCTACGAAAGCGAGGCTTCGGGACTGGAATATGCGGAACACGTAACCTTGGGCCCAGGTGAACCCGACGCCCGGATCGTTTTCTCCACAGACGGTGTGCTCCGCGACTTCAGGGTCCTGGCCTTGGAATATGCGGAATCTGGCGGGGACGGTAACGGAGTTGGCGGTGTCAATTTCACAACGCAGGTCGTCCACAGGGCAGGAGACCTGCACACCATGCACCCCTTGCTGGTGGACGTGACCTTCTTTGGGACCATCCCCAATAACGGCATTTCCTACGTGGACCACACGGGTAAAACCCGGTACTTCGCAGTCCAAGAGTCCGGCAAAGACGGCTCCCTGTCCCTCATGGAGTTCTAGCTTCGGTCATGAGAGTGTTCACCGACCGGGAACTTGGTCACCCCGAGGCAACATGGTCACCTGGTGACGGTGTTGCACGTGGGAGGCTCTACGCGAGGGGTGCCTCGAACGGTCGCAGCCCCTGGTGAGGCGGGGCTGCAAGGCGTGGGACTGCGGGTTCGCCACACTTCAACGTGAGTGGAAGAATGGGGGCATGAAAGCAATCATGACGGTTACAGGCGTCGACCATCCCGGAATCGTTGCGGCCGTCGCAACCACATGCGCCGACAATAACGTCAATATCCTCAACATCTCCCAAACTCTGATGGATCAGTTTTTCACCATGATCCTGCAGGTCGACTTCGATGACCAGCAGCTGCCCTTGGAACAGCTGCAAACAGCCATGACCGCTGTTGGGGCCACCCAAGGCCTAGAAATCCGCGTGCAATCCGAGGCCATCTTCAAGGCCATGCACACCCTGTAGCCACCCCCAGCCCAAGACCGCATCAACTGCCGCCTGCGCCCTCGGCGAATAAGGACATACGTGAACACCTCAGAAAACATCCTCGAAACCATCCGAATGATCGAGGAAGACAAACTGGACATCCGCACCGTCACAATGGGTATTAACCTGCTGGGATGCGCCGACTCCGACGTCAAACGCACCTGCGAACGCGTCTACGAACGCGTGAGAACGCAGGCCGCGCGCCTGGTCGAGGTCGCAGACCAAGTCGGCGCAGAGCTCGGCGTGCCCATCATCAACAAACGCATTGCGGTCACACCAGTGTCCTTGCTGTTGGCCCCAATAATGGGCCCAGGTTCCACCACACAGATTGTCGAGGGCGGGCCGGTCCCTTCTGGGGCACACGATTGCGAGGCCTTCCGCGCTGAAATCGCAGCGGGCGTCGATGCAGCATTGCAGATTGCCCAGACCCTAGACCGCGCCGGCAAAGAAGTCGGCGTCGATTTTGTGGGAGGGTTTTCTGCCCTGGTCGAAAAGGGCCGCACAAGGGCCGACTATGCGCTGATGGAAGCGATTCCGCGTGCCTTGGCCTCGACCGACATTGTGTGCGGGTCGGTCAATATCGGCACGACGCGCGCTGGCATCAATATGTCTGCCGTGGCACACATGGGCCAGGTCGTAAAGGATGCAGCCGAGGCCACCAAAGACGCCGGTGGCCTGGGAGCCGCCAAGCTGGTGGTATTCGCCAACGCGGTGGGCGACAACCCGTTTATGGCCGGCGCCTTCCACGGCATTGAGGAAGGCGACTGCGTCATTTCGGTCGGAATCTCTGGGCCAGGGGTGGTCAAACGCGCTTTGGAACAGGTGCGCGGTGCAACCTTCGGGACCTGTGCCCAGACCATAAAAAAGGCGGCCTTCAAGATCACCCGCATGGGCGAACTGGTCGGCCGCACGGTGGCCGGGCGCCTGGACGTGCCTTTCGGCATCGTGGACTTATCCCTGGCGCCAACCGCCGAGGTAGGGGACTCGGTGGCCCGCATCCTGGAAGAAATCGGCCTAGAGCGCGTCGGTGCTCACGGCACCACGGCGGCGCTTGCCCTGTTGAATGACGCGGTGAAAAAGGGCGGGCTCATGGCGTGTTCGCATGTCGGGGGCCTGTCCGGGTCCTTCATTCCCGTCTCAGAGGACATCGGCATGATCGAGGCCGCCCAGATGGGTGCCATCACCTTGGATAAACTGGAGGCCATGACCGCGATCTGTTCGGTCGGTCTGGATATGGTCGCCGTCCCTGGGGACACGCCGGCCTCGACCCTGGCCGGCATGATCGCTGATGAAGCGGCGATAGGAATCATGAACCACAAGACCACGGCCGTGCGCGTCATCCCTGTTCCGGGCGCTGTGCCTGGCGACATGGCCCAGTTCGGTGGCCTACTAGGTCGCGCCCCGGTCATGCCGGTGTCGCAGTATTCCAGCGCCGACATGTTCGCTAGAGGCGGGCGCCTACCCAGCCCCATCCACGGCTTCAAAAACTAGGAAATCCCCATCCGATAAGTGCGGCTCAGTGTTACGTGTGGCCGAAGATGAGGACGTGGGCGTGGTGGCCTGGCCCCACAAGCTTTTTATCACAGGTCACCAAAGGTGCATTCAGTCCTTCTGCTAGGGCGATATAGCTTGCGTCATACGCAGTGAATCGGTTGCGCAAGGTCCAGATGCGCTCACTCAAAGGAGCGGCCTCGTATCTAGTCAGAGTAAATGCGTCATAGTCTTTTCGTGCCTCATCTGCTTGTAGATCAGATAACGCGCCACCAAGGACCAGCCCACGTAAAACAGACAAGACCTCGATGTCCAGCAAGTGCGGCACAGACACCTGTCCTTCAAGTAGATCCAGCAATTCGGGAGAAGGATTGCGGCCCACTAATGCCTCAACCATGGCCGAAGCATCAACAACTATCACCGGCGCGAGCCTTGCACGGTATCCAGGATCTGTTGGGTGCCAGGGCCGTCAGCTCGATTTTTTCTTCGAAGCCGCTCAACTATCTGGGCATTGGTGGGTTTGTCGGCAAGGATCCTCAGCTGGGCAAGTACGTAGGATGACATGGACATGCCTTCATCGGCAGCCCTGGCCTTAAGCACCTCGGAGACAGACTCTGGCACATCGCGCACGTATAAGACACCCATGGTCCAATGCTAGCATACTGCAAGCAAGAAGGCGCTGGCCGCAGTCTTGAACACACGTCTGGCCTCGAACTGCGCCCTCGGGCAAAGGCAAGGCTAGGACTGTGGGGCGGCGGGCAGCCAGATTTCAAAGGTTGTGCCCGAACCCACCGGGTCATCCAACAGGCGCACAGTCCCCCCGTGCGCCTGGGTCACTGCCTTGACGATCGACAGCCCGAGCCCCGTGGATTGTGACGATGATCTTGCGGAATCCGCCCTCGCAAATCTGTCAAAAACTTTTCCACGGACTTCGGGTAAAATCCCTGGCCCCTCGTCGTGAACCCACACGGCCACGTGGTCTGCCCTGCCTTCGCTGCGCATCAACCTGCCAGCCAAAGTCACCTTTGTGCCGGCAGGCGTGTGTTGGCGCGCGTTGGACAGCAGGTTCGCCACGATCTGACGCAGGCGCGCATCATCGCCCACGACCAGCAGTTGCGTCTCATCCACGGGATACCACACCGGTCGGACATACCGCAGGGGCGTCGGTATCGGTGCACGGACCTTCGCTTTGCCCTTCGGCGGGGTTTCTTCAGTGGCCGAGGGCGGCACAGTAGCAGGGGGCGCGGCCGAGATGTGCGACTGCTGTCCCGCTGCCTCCATGATTGGCATCAGGAACCAGGGCAGCGAACTGCTTGAGGTCTCTGTTTCGTCCTGCAGGGCAGGGATGTCAAGAACCCAGGCGTGGGTGGGAGCCATGACATGCGCGTCGGCCACAGAGTCAATCAATACGGCAGAGATGTCAATGAGTTCACGTTCCAAGGGGCGCCCAGAATCCAGACGCGCCAATAACAATAAGTCTTCGACCAGGTAAGACATGCGTCCAGCCTCGGAGCGGATGCGCGTAATGGCCTGCAGCTGATCCGGAGGCACGTTGAGCTGAGAGAGCAGCTCAGAGTATCCGGCAACGGAAGCTAAAGGGGTGCGCAGTTCATGAGAGGCGTCTGCTACGAACTGTCTGGACCTGGCCTCGGATGCCTCGCGAGCAGACAGCGCAGAAGACACGTGTTCAAGCATGGTGTTCATGGCCTGACCGACCTCGCCGATCTCGGTATTGGGTATGGCGTCGCGGGCCGGTATGCGCACATCCAACTGGGGCGAGCCAAAGCCGAGGTCGCGATTCGACACCTCTTTGGCGACAGCCGCGACACGGGCCAAAGGTTGGAGATCGTGGCGGATAATGACCCATACAACAAGGGCGGCCAACATGGCTCCCGCAAGGGAGAGCAATAGGCCGCGCATGGCAAACAGCCAGACAGCTTGTTCAATCAGATCCAAAGGAAGACCGACAATCACGGTGACTACTTGAGTATTTTGTTGCTCGGCAAGCTTCGTAGCCTGGGATACGTTCCGCGTTTGGAGCCACTTGCTTGCGCCCAAACTTGGGGCGGGAACCAGGTATTGCCTGGCCAGGCGGTAGCTGCCTAATTCCTGTAACTGCTGTGTGGAGATTTGCTCTTGGGTTTTTTCTTGTAATTCAATGCTGGTGCCCGGGGTTAAGGCTACGACATCGTAATCGTAGACAACCATGGCCGAAGCAATTGTTTCGCCCACGGTCACTAGCTGCAGAGCCCCAAAATGTGACTCAGCCTTGAATAACGCAGAGCCAAGTCCAAGCCTTTTGGACTGTTGACCATCAGGGTTATCCGTGGTGCCTGGGGTATTTCCTTGGGTGGTTGAATCTTGATTCTGATTGTTGGCCTCCCCTTGTG
This sequence comes from Actinomycetaceae bacterium, assembly GCA_030538185.1. Lineage (GTDB taxonomy): Bacteria > Actinomycetota > Actinomycetes > Actinomycetales > Actinomycetaceae > JAUNUK01. The sequence goes on from JAUNUK010000001.1 coordinate 122,803, forward strand.
GCGAGTTGAGGGGATTGGATGGTTGGGTACTACTTTGCAGGTCCTGCGCGCTTTGCACGCCATTATTGAGGGCGCGTTCCAGCTCAATGTCGGTTTGACTTAGCATGTAGCCGCTCATTGCCCAGGAGGAAACCAAGGAAACACTGGCAGTTATCAAGACCACCACGATCGCGGTGAGGGCAGGCACCCTCAAAGACAGGGCGCCGCGCCCATAATGTATCTCTTGCGTAGGATTTAGGAACGTCCCAGGTGGGGGAGCGCTTGAGGCGTCTGAGGAATCGTCCTTGTGTAGGCGCGCAATCTTCCTCCTCACGGCAAGATGACCTCATCAGGGTTAGTGACCGCAGCAGGGGTGGATTCAGGGGCGGTCTCGACTGTGTCGTCCTCGGAAATGTTTTCAAAAGTGGTTGTGGAGGTGGCGGGCTTGAGGATGTAGCCGACTCCGCGCATGGTGTGAATCATGGGCTCTTGACCGGAGTCCACTTTTTTGCGCAGGTAGGAAATGTAGAGTTCGACGACGTTGGCCTGCCCGCCGAAGTCATAAGACCAGACACGGTCTAATATCTGCGCCTTCGACAGGACACGATTGGGGTTTTCCATTAGGTAACGCAACAGTTCAAACTCGGTTTTGGTGAGGTTGATGGGCTGACCTGCGCGGGAGACTTCGTGGGAGTTTTCGTTCATCTCTAGATCGCCGACCGTGAGGATTGCGTCTGGCTGTTCGGATTGGAAACCGGCGCGGCGTGCCAGCGCCTCAAGCCTGGCCATGACCTCTTCGAGAGAGTAGGGCTTTGTTACGTAGTCATCCCCGCCTGCCCTTAGGCCCATGACGCGGTCTTCCACTGAATCCAGGGCAGTCAGGAAGAGGACGGGCAGGTAGGGCTGGGTTTTGCGTAGGCGTTCCAAAACCTCGAAGCCGTCCATCTTAGGCATCATGACATCGAGGACAACCACGTCGGGCTGGAACTTTTCGGCCAGGCGTATGGCTGCGTAGCCATCGGCAGCCGTGCGCGTATCCCAACCGTTGCGCATGAGAACCTGTGCGAGGAGTTCAGCCAACATGACTTCGTCATCGACCACCATGACGCGCAGGGGTGTGCCATCTTCGCGAATCAGGGTCGACCCGTACGGAGCTTTCGAGGACGCAGGACCGGGCATATTCATACTCATGGTGTTATTCTCGCAGGACTTTTTTGTAATGAGCGCTAGATTGCCTGTGATTGACCTGTGTGTTGAGGAATTTCGGCGTGGCTCTGTGGGGAAACAGCTTTGCCGCTTTACGGTCAAAGGGTGAGACCAACACCTTCTGCCACACCACGCCCAGGTAGACGCGGCCAAGCATTGCCGAGGGCGGCACAGGGGACATCTGGAAGGCGAACACCTGGGGGCGGAAAACCTGCGGGGAAAAAGACAGAAGCTGGAGTGTCCGGGGGCAGAAAACCTGTAGCTCGAAAACCTGTAGCCAAAAAACCCAGGAATAAAAAACCTCGTTCAAAGGCCAGCATTTGGGCAGCGAGGGCACTGGTTTTAGCTGTTTTACTGTTCTTCGTCGTGGGCGTCATCTTTGGCGTAAAAGCAATAATTGCTGCGATTGGCGGTGCCTTCGAATCGAATGCGAAGGCCAGCGCCGAAATGGCCCAGGAGAACAAAGAGGCGGAGGAAAAAGCTGCGTCTGCGGCAACGCATGCACCTCCACAGCCCTGCACGGCCCAAGAACTGGGTTTCCAGGCATCTTCCCCCTCGGGCGAATTCGGAGTGGGTGCAGGGGCAATCTTCGGGGTAGAGGTCACTAATAAAGGGACGCTGCCTTGCCTCATGGACAGCGGACCTGGGACTCTGGGAGTTCAATTGCGTTCAGGGAACCAAATTATTTGGACCTCGGCCACCTGCGGGGCAGGTTCTGAACCTGTGCAGTTGCTTTTGTCCCCGGGGGATACCTGGAGCGCCCAAATCCCTTGGCATGCGCGCGTTCAAGGCCCAGAATGTGGGGTTGCCGGGGGCATCGCCAAAGCCGGCACGTATCGCGTGATCGCCATGAAGGATGGCAATGCCCTGGGTGAAGAACGGGTTTTCGTCCTGCATTAGTGCTGTGGGGCCAGACCTGCGCCCCTTCGCCCTCGGAAATGTTGTAGCGTAACCAATCTGTAACCGGTCAAGACGGGTTAAGTAAAGACAATCCTCGTAGACTGGGCATGAGTTTGGGACACGCTAGTGCAGGACAACACCGAGGCAGGCATGACAGATAACGACACCTTGCGCGAGGTCTTGGTGTCGCTGGCGCCTGGAACCCAGCTGCGTGACGGTTTAGAACGCATTATCCGAGGGCGGGGCGGTGCCCTGATCGTGATGGGATATGGCCCAGACGTCCAAGCCCTGTGCTCGGATGGTTTCGAAATGGATGTGAAGTTTTCACCTCAAAGGTTGCGCGAACTGTGCAAAATGGACGGCGCGGTCCTGCTAAGTGAGCCTGATTGGCGGATTCGACGCGCCAATGTGCAGCTGTTGCCTGACCCCTCGATTCCCACACTTGAGTCTGGGATGCGTCATCGTACCGCTCACCGTATGGCTGTTGAGACCGGCGTTCCGGTCATATCCGTGTCCCATTCCTTGCAAACCATTGCCTTGTATTTCGGTTCGCAGCGCTACGTGTTGGAAGATTCGCGCGTCCTGTTGGGGAGGGCAGACCAAGCGCTATCCACCCTGGAAAAATACAAGTCCCGTCTGGAAGAGATCACTGCGACGCTGTCTGCCCTTGAGATTGAAGACTTTGTCACCTTGAGAGATGTGGCCTTGGTGGTTCAACGCATGGAGATGGTGCGTCGCATTTCTTTCGAGATAGAGGGTTACGTTACGGAGTTGGGCACTGATGGGCGTCTGCTGTCGATGCAATTGGATGAGCTTATTAGGGGCACAGCGCGGGAACGCACGAGGCTTTTGCGCGATTACGCACCGCGCGGGGCAAGTCTGACGGAGATGGAGGACGCAATTCAAGCCCTGAGCGCCACCGACATTATGGACCTGTCTTTGCTGGGTCGTATTTTGCAACCGGGGTTGCACGGCGTTGAGGGTCTTGACTTGGGTCTTCACCCGCACGGGTATCGCATGTTGGCAAAAATTCCCAGACTTCCTTTCGCTGTGGTCGAAGCACTTGTGATCCACTTTGGCGAATTTCAGGCGCTGTTGCGTGCCAGCAGCGAGGATTTACAGGAAGTGGAGGGTGTGGGACCGCAGCGGGCCAATATTATCCACGATGGCCTGCAAACAGTCGCCGCCAACGCCTCTCTTTTGTCGACTTTTTCTTAGGCCTACGCGGTTCTTTGGCAGGTTCTTTGGCAGGTTATTTTGCCTCTGCTATGACGACGTAGTTGGCTGTTCTGTGACCATCAGATCCATATCCGAGGGCGTCATCGCAGGTAATCAGGACTATGCGACGGGTGTCTCGGTTTTCGCCCCACACTTCGTTGTTGTCGGGTAGTTCCTCTTTGTGCATCAAGAAGGCGTCGGTGACAGTGAAGGCTTGCGGGTTATCACCAATGGTAAAGGTCTGCCCGGTTTGCAGCTCTGAGAGGCGTTGGAAAATATCCGGCTTGGAACCCCAAGCCACATGGCCGGAGATAATGGCAGTTCCCACATCGCCGGGAGACACCCTGGCAAGGCCGTTATACCACTCGAGGGTGCCTTTGGGTGGGTCGATGGCCTCAGCGTTCGTCTCACTTGGGACGACCGGGTGGTCCAGGCCCAGGCTGGGAATTTTCAGTTGGGTCGGCTGCGGGTTTTCCACGGTGGCGTACGGGTCGTAGGGGGGTGTGGGGGTTTCAGTAGTGGTCGTTGGCGCGGTCGTTGTGGGTGTTGGGGGTGAGGTTGTTTCTGGTGCGGCATCATTGGTGTTGGCGCAGGCAGCGAGGCTGAAGGCCACGAGACTTGCGGCCACAAGTGCGCAAGCCCTAGCCATTATGCGGGTCATAGGCCGATGCTAACACCACAGCAGATGCATTATCCGGTTGTGCTGCGGTATTGCTAGTCGCCCTCGGAAATTTTTTCCAGGGCGAAGTGTACGGCGGAGGCCAGGTCCAAAACGGGGATGATTTCGATGTTCTCTGGGGCGGCGATCTCTGCGGCGCCCTGGGCTGGGACTATGGACGTTGTGAAGCCCAGGCGTGCGGCCTCTGACAAGCGGCGCTGCACGCCAATGGCTGGGCGAACCTCGCCCGACAAGGAGACTTCTCCAAGAGCTATGAGTCCTGGTCGTAGGGATTTGCCTGCGTAAGACGAGGCAATGGCTAAAGCCAAGGCCAGGTCTACCGCAGGTTCGGTGGTTTTGGCCCCGCCCACGGTGGAGACGTAGACGTCATTGGCAGACACATCGATCCCAGCCCGCGACTGGAGTATCGCGACAATCATGGCCAGCCTGGAGCTATCCAAGCCTGACGTTGTGCGCCTGGGTGACCCGCCCCCGCTGGTGGCAACCAGGGCCTGGATTTCGGTCGGCATGGGGCGCTGGCCTTCCAAGGTCACGGTTACGCAGGTGCCTGGCACGTTTTTGCCCGTGTGAGATAAGAACAAACCTGAAGGGTCAGGCAGTCCAATGATGCCCTTTTCTGAAAGTTCAAAGCAGCCGACCTCGTCAGTGGGGCCGTAGCGGTTTTTGACCGCACGCAGCAAACGCAGGCGAGAATGTCTTTCACCTTCAATCACGCATACGACATCCACCAGGTGTTCCAAGACGCGCGGTCCTGCCAAGCCGCCATCTTTAGTCACGTGGCCCACCAGTATTACCGGGATAGACCGTTCCTTGGCTATGGCTATCAGCGAGGACGCAACTGCACGGACCTGTGAAACCCCGCCGGCTTGCCCATCGACCTCTGGGTTCGTGAAGGTTTGTACAGAGTCGATGATCAGCAAGGACGGATTCGTGGTGGCCACCTGGGCCGCCACCTGGGTTGTGTCGTGTTCGGAGGCGATAAGGAGGGTCGGTGCAAGGGCGCCAATGCGTTGTGCGCGCAGACGAACCTGGGCTGCAGATTCTTCCCCAGTGAGGTAGAGGACCGTTTGCGGTGGCCGCAAGGCTGAAGGGTGCATGTCGCGGGAGTTGTTTCTTGCGTCTGCGTCTTTGGCCTCCGTCTCCAGTGGTGAAGGGGAAGGTCCGGTCTGGGTGCTGGGGACAAGCCTCAGCAAGGGGCTAGCTGTAGGGTCCCGGGTTTCATCTTCCTGCGTGTCCAAGACGTTTTCAGCGGCAATATCTGTGCTCACGACCTCGTCAGCAACCTTGTGCGCCAGGCCAGATAATCGTTTTTGGGTGAAGGGATCCAGGCCGTCGCCATTCGACCCGGGAATATCGAAACCGCCCTCGGCAATGAGTGTGCCTTTGGCTGCGCGGGCGGCGACATCCAGCAAAAGTGTGGATTTCCCCACCCCAGGCTCGCCGGCCAGGAGGATGACGGCACCTGGGACGATGCCACCTCCCAGGACGCGGTCCATCTCTGAAACCCCGGTTGACCAGGTTCGTGTATGTGTGATTTCGACCTGTGCGATCGGTAGGGCCGCTTGGCTGGGTTTGGTCGAGGCGGCAACCGCGCGCGCCACAGGGTCGCGGACTTGTTCTTCGCCCCCAAGCTCTTCCAAAGTACCCCAAGCTTGGCAAGACTTGCACTGGCCTAGCCATTTGGGGCTGGACCAGCCGCATTCGGAGCAGTTGAAGGTGGTACGGATTCGCGCCATGCCTATATCCTGCCACTGACCCTGGACCCGAACGCAAGATTTCGATGAAATCGATGTGCACGGTGTGTGTGTTGCAGAGGTTGTAGGGGTGCAAGGGTGCAAGGGTGCAACATCGTCACCTGGTGACGTTGTTGCGCGGGAGGGGCTAGACTTGGTTGGTTCTAATGGAAGGCAGCGGCACATATGGCAACACCCGGTGAATGGCTGGAAGGTGCACGTCTGCGTACCCTACCTGCCGCCATAGCGCCCGTCTTTTTGGGCACAGGCGTGTCCTACGGGATGGGTTCCGGGCACCTCGGCAAGGCAATGATGGCGGGGGCAGTGGCTCTTTTACTGCAGGTCGGTGTCAATTTCGCCAATGACTACTCGGACGGGGTGCGCGGCACTGATGAACACCGCAAGGGGCCTCAGCGCCTGACCGCGACCGGCGCGGCACCTCCTCGCACGGTTCTAACCGTGGCCTTAGTGAATTTTGCGCTGGCTGCTGTTGTCGGCCTGGTGCTGGTTGCCTGGTCAGGAGCCTGGAACCTCTTGGCGGCAGGTGCGGGGGCCATCGGTGCCGCCTGGTTCTACACAGGCGGAAAACGGCCCTACGGCTACATGGGCCTAGGTGAGGTCTTCGTGTTCATCTTCTTCGGATGGTTGGCGACATTGGGGACGACCTGGACGCAGTCGCATGCCCTGACATGGCAGGCCTGGGTGGTCGCAAGCGGGGTTGGCCTGCTGTCATGTGCCTTGTTGATGGTCAATAATATCCGTGACATTTCCAGCGATACGCCCTCGGGAAAGAAAACCCTGGCTGTGCGGCTGGGGGACGCTCGGGCACGCGCGGTTTACCTTCTCATGCTGGGCCTGTCAGTAGCGGGACTTGTCCCGGTTTTCTTTGCGCCCAAAGCCTGGTGGCCTGGGCTTTTATTGATCGTGATTTTGGCCATTGCGGCCATCGTGGTCGCCCGACCTGTTATGCGGGGCGCGCGCGGCATGGCCCTGGTCGCGGTTTTACGCAATACAGGTTTCTTGACACTGGCATATGGGGTTAGTGTGGGTGTGGTTTTGGCCTACATGCCCGGACAATAACAGCACGACGCGGAAGGAAATAATGACCACGCAGGCAAAGGAAGTGGCTCGTGCGCTGGGTTTCGACCGCGACAAGTACTTGGCGTTGCAATCGCAGCACATCCAGGCCAGACGCGAACAGTTCGGCGGCAAACTCTATCTAGAGTTCGGTGGCAAACTCTTCGACGACATGCACGCCTCGCGGGTCTTGCCCGGTTTTTCGCCGGATTCCAAAATCGCCATGCTGGAAACGATGAAAGACGACATCGAGGTCGTCATCGTCGTATCGGCCAGGGACTTGGCCCGCAATAAGGTCCGTGCCGACCTGGGAATCCCCTACGAAGTCGACGTTTTGCGCCTGATCGACGAGCTGCGCGGCTACGGCCTGCTGGTCGGCTCCGTCGTCATCACGCACATCTCCGAGGATTCCGCGCAGGCGCGCGCCTTCCGTCGCAAGCTGGGCCGCCTGGGCGTCAAGGTCTACAGGCACTACATGATTAAGGGCTACCCCAACGACGCTTCTTTCATCCTTTCCGAGGGCGGCTTCGGCAAGAATGAGTACATTGAGACCTCGCGGGACTTGATACTGGTCACCGCGCCTGGGCCTGGGTCAGGCAAGATGGCGACTTGTTTGTCCCAGCTGTATCACGACCATCAACGCGGTATCGCTTCAGGGTATGCGAAGTTTGAGACCTTCCCGATTTGGAATCTGCCATTGGATCACCCGGTCAATATCGCCTATGAGGCAGCAACTGCTGACCTGGATGACGTGAATATGATCGACCCCTTCCACTTGGCGGCATACGGAGAGCAACGCGTCAACTACAACAGGGATGTCGAGATCTTCCCGGTGCTGAACCTGTTGTTCGAGCGCCTATATGGTTCATCGCCCTATAAATCGCCCACCGACATGGGCGTGAACATGGCCGGCATGTGTATTTCGGATGACGCCGTGTGCCAGGAGGCCTCACGCCAAGAAATCGTGCGTCGTTACTACAAGGCCTTGGTGGTAGAAAAACGCGACCAGCTTGAACCTGTTATCTCTGACCGTATTGCCCTGTCCATGTCGAAGGTCGGTGTGCGCAGTTCGGACAGGGCTGTTGTCGGGCCCGCCTTGGCGGTTGAAAAACGCACTAAGGGGCCCGCGGCTGCCATCGAGTTGCCGGACGGAACGGTTGTCACCGGAAAGACGTCGGCACTGTTGGGAGCATGTTCTGCCATGCTGTTGAACGCCCTGAAAGTTCTGGCCGGTATTGATGACTCGGTGACCTTGCTGGCGCCAGAAACTATTGAGCCTATTAAGTCCCTGAAAACACAGCACCTTGGTTCACGTAACCCCAGGTTGCACACGGATGAAGTGCTGATTGCCTTAGCGGTCGGAGCCACCACGGATCCGCGTGCGCGTTCGGCCTTGGATCAGCTAAAGAACCTGGCGGGCTGTGATGTGCACACCTCCGTGATCTTGGGATCTGTCGACGAAGGGGTGTTTAGGAACCTGGGCGTGCACGTGACCTCTGAGCCTGTGTATCAACGCAAGAACCTGTACCACAAGGAGTAATTAGGTGGCGTCGGTGGTGCCAGGTGATTGTGCGGCCGCCCTCGGAAACTATTGTGGACGGCAGGACTCAAGTCGCTGAAATCAAGGTGACCTGGTCGGGAAGCCTGCGGGCTAGGGCTTGGTCAAAGGTCGCCAGTTTGCCCGAGTGCGCGGCAGCCAGGGCGGCAAGATACGTGTCGGTGGCCTGGCGGTGGCCGATGACGGTGTCGTAATCAACGTCGGTGTAGGACAGGTCGTCGGGCCAAAACTCACATCCGCTCATCGTGTGAATGGTGTTTAAAAAATCGGTGATGATGCCCGTAGGGGTTTTTTCTCGCAACATGTACCTGACCAGGGCTCCCTCAGTTATGGGGCACACCGAAAAATGTGTCACGCTTGAAAGCCACGTGTGCGCAATTTGGTGATGTTCATGTCGAGGGGAACCCAGAGCAATCAGCACATTCGCGTCAAGTAGGTACCTCATCTTATAAATCTTCGTCGATCATGTCAGCGACCTCTTCGGAGGTTACAGGGCGGCCTGTGTCGAATGTGGGGAAGCCTGTTAGGGGATCGATTTTGATTCTAGATTCATCCGGCGCGTACTTGTTGAGGCCGTAAGTTGCCAGTTGGCCAATGGTTTCAGAGAGGGACTGGTTCATCTCTTTGGCCAGGGTTTTTAGCCGCTGATGGGTGTGCGGGTCTAATTCTACGGTGGTTCTCATAATGAGATTCTACAGGCGTGTGTCGTGTGAATCAACGGTGATGTTCCTTTGAGTTTTCTATGGTGCTTGGCTTGTGTGGCATTGGCTCAAATTTTCGTCCGGCTTCGTGTCCAGGGTGGCGGGTAGTGTGTGGGTATGGAAAAATTTCCGAGGGCGAATTCCTTGTTTGGCGTGCGCTTGCGCGGTTTTGTGGCGCTTGTGGCTGTGTTTGTCACATGCCTTGTGTTGGGCGTTTTGATGCCTGTTACCCCTGCTTTGGGGGCGCAGGGGGATGCAAATGGGGGTAGTGAAAACGCCCCAACCCTCAGTGGGTCACCCTCGGCTGCTTCCTTGCAGAGCTCTGTGCCCTTAAAAGGGTTGGCGGGTGCTGGCACAGGTGCGCCGCGTTTTGCGGGTGCGGACAGGTATGCAACCAACGCTGCGGTTGTGGGGGCAGTGGCACCTGCCGGTGGGGCAACTTTGATTATTGCCACGGGGGATGACTATCCAGATGCCTTGGTGGCGGGTGCTTTGTCGGCAAAACTGCAAGCGCCATTGTTGCTGGTGGCTAAGGACTCGATTGCCCAGGTTGGCCTGGATGTTTTGGCGTCGCTGCGTCCTTCTAAGTTGGTCATCGTCGGTGGTCAGGCGGCAGTCTCTGGGCAGCTTGGTGCCCAATTGGCGCAAATGACAGGTGCAGAGGTCACCAGGCTTGCAGGTGTCGACCGCTTTGAGACCGCTGCGCGGGTTGCGGACCTGTGGGATAGTGCCACGACCGTGTTTGTGGCCACCGGCAGTGGATACGCAGATGCCTTGGCGGCGACCCCTGCGGCTGCATCTCAGGGCAACGCGCCGCTTTTGTTGGTTCAGGCTGACCAGATACCAAAGGCCAGTGCGGATGCCTTGACCCGTTTGAAGCCCACATCCGTTGTGGTGGTCGGTGGACCTTCTGTTGTGAGCGACCAGGCATCTGCACAGGTGCAAGCCGTCGTGCCGCAGGTGACCATGTCCAGGGTCTTTGGTGCGGATCGTTATGGCACCGCATATGCGCTGGCTAACACGTATATGCCCAATGCTGGTGGTGTGGTGTTGGCGACAGGCACGAACTTTCCTGACGCGCTTTCGGCCGCGCCTCTGGCAATTGCTAATGCGAGGCCGATTTTGATGGTGCCGGGGTCTAAGTGCATGTCTTCTCCCTATATTGACTATCTTGAGGCGCGCGGCGGGGTTCAGGCCGCCGTTTTGCTTGGAGGTGATGCCGCCCTGGGGGATAACCCGACCCAGCTGTGCGCGGCAACAGCGGAACGTAGGGCCGAGGCAAAGGCGCTGGAAGCCAGCGGTTGCGCGCCTGGACAGGCAGGGGCGCGTGAGGCTTTGCCTGCTGATCAGCGGCCTTGGTGTCCAGGTGGGGACTACTATCGGCCGGTTGTCGACGTCTTGCCTGTGCGTACCCAAGAGGTTTTGGGGGAACATCACGCGGGAGTCAAGGTCGCGGCGGTGCAGCGCCGACTGGGGATCGGTGGACTGGCAGGCATGTGGAAGAAAACCTTGAGTGCAGCGGTGATCCAGTTTCAACAAAACGTGGGCTTACCAGTAAACGGGCTGGTAGACAAGGCTACTTGGGACGCCTTGAACACCGGGATCGACTGGCAGGCGGACACCTGGAAGGCTGGGGTGTCCGTGGCTCCCAATGCCACGCGGGCACAGCGCATCGAAGCCATGATTGCTTTCGCTTCCGCACAGGTCGGTTCGCCCTACGTGTGGGGAGGGGCAGGACCTTACGCACAAGGTTATGACTGTTCAGGTTTAGTTTTGCAGGGTTTGCACGTGGCCGGTGTGGACCCTCAGCCCTATGAAATGCGCCTGTTCGGGCACCACACGACCACAACCGAGAGGATGATTCATGACCCTCGCTTCCAAAAACTGGACTATTCACAGCGTCAGCGCGGTGACCTGATTTTTTGGACTGACCGCGCGGGGGTAACAGTCCACGTGGCGATCTATTTGGGCGCTGCTCCGGGCGCCAGTGGCGCGGAAGAAATCTTAGAAGCCACGGGCCCGAGTGTGGGCGTTAACCCTCTGTTGGGTGCCCACAAGAACTGGCAGCTCCACCCCCAGATCATTCGCCCCTTCCAAACTGGCTGACCGTATCGGTCGTACCGTGACCATATCGGCCGGAAGGGCTCCCAGCGATATAGTCAGAACACCACCGATATGGTCAGCAAGAAAGAGGGGGCAGGACGTGACACAGCCCGCAGCAAAGCGCAAGGTTGGTCGGCCGGTAGGGCTGGCAGGGCGCGAGGGTGGACAGGGACCAGCCACCACCCGCGAACAGATCTTGGAAGCGGCGCGCGAGGCGTTCTTGACCAAAGGCTACAAGGGTGCCAGCCTGCGGATGATCGCCGCCAATGCAGGCGTGGACGTGGCACTGATTTCGTACTATTTCGGTCGTAAGGAAGGACTGTTTGGTCAAGTCATAGCCGTCAATGCCATACCCTCACATGTTTTGCATGACATGTTTGCCGGCCCTCAAGACCAGGCCGCCGCAAACCTATTGGATGGAGTGATGCGCCTATGGGAGCCAAAAGCCAACAGTGAGGCCATGCGCGCGATCCTCCTCGAAGCGATGCGTGACCCAGCCGTGCGCGCAATCGTCGAAGACTATGTGCAAGAACAGCTGGTCGCCTCGCTGGCACAACACCTTGGCGGGCGTTCAGCCACTAGGCGAGCAGCCGCCACGAGCTCTATCGTTATTGGTCTGGTGTTTGCACGCTATGTCTTCCACCTGGGTCCCCTTGCGAAAATGACCCCTGATGAAGTTCACGTTACTTTGCTACCCGCCCTCGAAACTGCTCTGTTTCCTCGCAAAACTGCCAAGCCAATCAGCAAGCCTGCCGCAAGCAGCCAGCCCAGGATGACCAGCCAGCCGAAAGTTGCGTCGGCGTCAGGGAAGTAGCCCAGGTTGCGCATAAGTGTCGTTGTGGCGCCAGGCAGCAGGTATTGGCCGAAGTCGCCGAGACCAGAGGGAAGGAACTGTGGAGGCAGTGCCAGTCCAGCCCACGGCAATCCCATAAAAATCGTGATGACAACACCAAGGGCTAGGCCGGCGTGCTTCAGCAGTGTCGCCAGGGCGATGAACAGGCAGGTTGTGGTGAAAATAGAAGACGTCATGGCCACAAAAACCGCGCCGGCGTTTCCCGGGTACACACCCAACCAGGTGTTCAAAACCAGGATGCCGAGGCCAGCATAGGCAAGGGCGTACACGCAGGCCATGAGTAAGCGGGCGCGCAAGGTCGTGAACAGGAAGAATACTGCAATACCGCCAATCAGACCCGCGATAGTCAAGGGGACGGGTGTGAGTGTGATGCCGATTCCCAGGGGATCGGTGTCGGAGACAGGCACAACGTCGGTGAGGGTGACCTGAGGTAATTGCAGGTCAGGAAGGTTAGAGGCCGTAGGGGGCACGCCGGGTGTTTCAGGGGCGGGTGAATCCCCGGCCGTGAGCTGCGCTAAAAGCTGAGGCGGCAGGCTTCCATCAGCCGGTAGGGCGGCCAGCATTTGCGGGTTTGCCCGGATCTGCGCCAGTAGACCTGCGATTTTGGCTGGCATTTCCACTTGTGCTTGCGCTTGTGCCTGTGCGATCCCTGCCTTTATCCCCTCCAATACTCGGGTGTTCAGCTCTTTTTGCATGGCGGCAGTCAGTTGAGTACCAAGTGAGCCGATGGCTTGTCCGGCAGCCGAAGCCGTCAAAACCTCGGGTTTTGACGCGTCGATGACCAGTCCGGCCTCGGCCTTACGTTCCTTTATGGCTTGGGTTAGGGCTTCACGGTCAGGGTAGTTTTCCAGGGTGGCCCTGTCTTTTAGCCCATTTTCGAGGGCGGGACGCACCTGCTCAAGCAACGCGGTTTCGCCTGTGATTCCAATACGTAGCCCACTTGCTTCTGCCTTGGCAGAGGGTGCAATAAAAGCAATCAACTGCAGACACATGACGAGCGCCAAGATGAGTGCAAAAATCACAGCCTGCTTCAGCGGGCTTGCTTGTGCAGATGGTGCAGGCAGTGACGGTGGCGCTGTGGCCACTGAGGTTTGAGAGACCGTAGCCGGTTGACTTGTGTCCTGTGGTGTTGCGTCCTTGGTGTCCATGTATTCCAGCATGAAGACAAGGCAGCTAAATCACAATGTTGTTGAATAAAGAAATGACACAAATAGGCAGGTGTAAGAGTTCTTCTTAAGAAAATCAACTAGCAAAGCGCCTGCGTGTTGAATTGTGCCACCACTCATTTTCTTCTGAACTTTATCGGCTGTGTTGTGGCTATATCGATCAGAACGCCTCTCGCCGATACATCCAGTAAGAAGCGGCGGTGGGTTCGGAAAAAGCTTGAAGGGATAAGGGGTGCGCCTTACACTTAGGTAAGGAGGTGATATTTGTGGTTAGTGCAACGATGACATCGAAAGGGCAAATTACTGTGCCCAAAGAAGTCCGGAAAGCCTTGAACCTGGAACCTGGGATGGTGGTCGACTTCAAGCTCTTAGAAGACGGCACCTACCTGTTCGCAAAGCCACGCCGGTATTTTGACCACCTGTTTGGTGCAATCCCTTACGACGGTCCACCGATTTCCTTGGAGGAAATGGAAGAGGCCATTGCTGCAGGAGCGTGTGGCGAATGAGGATCGGTGTAGATGCAAACGTTTTGGTGCGCATGATCTCGGTAGACGATATGGATCAAGCACTTAAAGCTCGAGAGTTTGGGCAGTCTTTAAGAGGTGATCGATACGGTTTTTTCTCGAAGACTGCCTTGGTTGAGGCGTTTTGGGTTTTAACCAGAGCCCACAAGCTGCCCAAAACTCAGGTGCTGCATGTATATAAAGATTTACTAGATCTTTCAAACGTTTTGGTTGAAGACTCTGGTGACGTGATGTGGGCTATTGGCAAAGCTCTAGAAGAAAAAGCTGACTTCCCGGATGCGCTAATATCTGCCGCAGCCCGCAGTGCTAACTGTCACACAACCGTCACCTTCGATAAAAAAGCAGCCAAAGCTTTCGGCTGGCAGTATTTGGGTGATCCAGCTACGACTGCCCCTATTTCCTAACACCTGCTGACTATATCGGCCGGAATACCTTTCAGCGGCGTGCTCAGTACCCTACCGATAACTTTGGCAAGGTTATTCGGGGCGTAGTTCGCCGGCCTCTACTCGTGCGGGAATGTGGTTGCCCTTCACCGGGCGCGGACAGGTCCCAAAAGCGGTGAAATGTGCCGGAAAGTTCTTGGCACGGTTGAAATCGATCCACACCTGGGCGCCACCTGCGTCGCCACCACCAGCCACATCAAAAGGCGAGGTGTTCACGATAGGCGCAATCCTCCACGCCGAGGTCGTATCCCCATTGGTCTCGTCCGTAAAATTTAGCGACAGCCCGTCGGGTGAACCTATTGCGACCAGTTCCACTACCGCCCCGCCCTCGGGAATGGTGAATGTGACCGTGCCCTGTGCCCGCGCGGTTGATTCCAAGCCGGGCTGTGCGGTCAAAATCGGCATGACCCGAGGCTCGTCGTAGGGGTGGAAGGTGGCCTCGACAATCCAGGAGGGAGTGAAAGGATAGGCTGGGACCAGCCCGGTAAATCCGGCAAGTTTAGGTGAGGAAGAATCCCGAGGGCGGACAGCCACGCGCCCACCTCGTGAGGCGAGCTCAATGAGTATTGGGCCCTCGGAAAAGACCTTGTTTTCTTGGCCGCGTTCCAATTCAATATCCAGTTCCAAGGGGCCGTGCAATTGGGCAGTTTCGCCGCTGGGTAGGGACCTGGATAAATGTTCGCCTGCTGCAAGGCTGAGGTGTATTCGGTGTGCGACAGTTGAGGTCTTGGCATCGTTATTGGGTGCATCGACACTCGCCCAGGTGCCAGGCAGGCCTTCAATGTGTATCGCCTCAGGTCCAAGCCAGACCAGGTTCGTCAAGGACAGCCACCCGTGGGGTTCGCGCAATGCTTCAGCGCGCTCTTGGCGCCACTTTTGCCACAGTCGAGAAAGTTGATCCTTGTGCTGTGTGGCGGTGTCTTGTGACATGTCCGGCTCCTGTCGTCCTTTATAACGGTATCAAATGTGCGAATGTGGGCAGCTGCGGCGGGGTTGCGTGACGCAGAAGCCTGGGTGTTGAATCAACCCCGCCCCTTGGCTGTGCAGCCGGTTGGCAATGCAGTCAAAGGGCGGGGTTGCAGTAGATATGAACCATCTGCCCCAATTGGACAGTGGTCACGTCAGTGACACTAAAGAGTGACACTAAAGAAAATGCCGAATTAAACGACGGGCCTTTCAGCACGGAGCATCCACGCGGTCTTTTCAAGCTCACGGGCGGTGCTAATCAATAGGTCCGCAGAGAGGTGATCTTCGGCGTCGACGGCGTCAATGTGGGATTTCATGACCTCGGCGACTCGTAAGACGGCCTCTTCCATGTGGGCATAGGCCTTGTCAACGCCAATAGGGCCGGGATCGATAGGGCTCAGGGATGCGGTATTGGCAATAGTGTTTGCGCGCGCATCCGGGTTTCCACCGATGGCCACCAGGCGCTCTGCGAACTCATCATAAGAGGTGCGGCTAAAGTCCACTAGTTCATCCAACAGTAGGTGCAGTGAACGAAACCCTGTGCCAACGATGTTCCAATGTGCCTGCTTGCCTTGTAAGGCTAAGGCGTTTAGATCGACAGTGGCCTGTTGAAGTGCTGTTTCTACGACTTTTGATACTGACATGTTGCTTCCTCTCAAAACTATGCGCCCTTGTGTATTCGGATGTGTCCAGGGCTTCACAGGTCTTGTGTTTTGGACGAAATCGACCAATGTGTGAGGTTTGTAGAACCTCAGTGAAGTCATCCATGTCAACAAAAGTTGGCCTCGATTTATTTCGAGGTGGTGCTAGCTACTTGTCGCAGGTGCAGCGTTCGCTTTGGGGAACCCCGGCCATAACCTGGTTGACGTGCATACCGCAACCGGCCCAGGTGATTTTCTTACAACGACGGCATTTGACTGCACGGCACATGGTGTCTCCTTGGTAGATGAAAACTTCCGAATAAAAGATAACATACCCCCGTGGGTATCACCACCTCTTGTTTCGAGAGATGTCTCATATCCACCTGGTCCCTGTAAAACTGCACCCACCAACTTTCCAGGTTAAGGTAGAAGAATGGCTCGTGTCCTCATGGTTTTGCTAGTAATCGCGTTGACTGTCTACGCGATTGCGGACTGCGCGCGCACGCCCTCAGATGAAATGCCTGCTCGAATCCCCAAAGCTTTGTGGATTTTGTTGATACTGATTCTCACACCTTTCGGTGCTATTGGGTGGATCATTATTTCTCGCGTCCAGCGCGCCGAGACACGTGGGGGGAAGGTCGACCCTGCCCTGTGGTCTTCTTCAGGGCCAGCCAGTATTAAATTTCCCCGAGGGCGAAGGCGGCAAGGGCCTCTTGCCCCTGATGACGATCCGGCGTACTTGCGCAAGATTGAGCAAGAAATGCGCCGCATGAAGCGCGAAGAGATGGAAGCCGAGCGCCGCCAAGCCGAGGAGCAAGCCAGGAATCCCGAGGAACAAGAAGGACCTCAAGAGCATGAGGGTCCGGGCGGCGACCAGGAACCAGAAAAACCAGAAGATCCGCCTGGTCCGAAAATCCTTTAGTGCTCACGCGCCGGAGGAAAACGAGAGAGCGGGTTCCTGCGGACAACCGCGTAAGACTCGCAGCATCGCCGACTTTTCGTCCTCGGTAACCCATAGGCCGTACTTGGCCTTCACGGAAACCTGTCTGGCGACATAGGGGCACCTGAAATCCTGGTTTGGTGGTAGCCATGCGGCAGCGTCCTTGTTGGATTTGGATTGGTTGCTGTGCCCATCGACTGCCAGCAGGTTCAAAGGGTCGTTGGCAAGCTCTATGCGCTGCCACTCGCTTAGACGGGAAGCTCCCGTTTTCCAGGCGTTTGATAGCGCGATAACGTGATCTAGCTGCACCTCGGCCGAGGTTTTGTCGCCGCGCAGGAAGGTGAGGGTTCTGCCGGTATATGGGTCATTCAAAAGGCCTGTGGCAACCTTGCAGGTACCTGGCACATGGGTGGTGTTGTGCAGGTCGCGGTTCAAAATGTCATTGCGCGTGTTGCAGCCGTTGCCATCCGTGTCCACCCAGGACTTTCCAAAATATTCGCGCCTATAGTCTTGGCTGCGATCTTCTGGGGCGACGGCCAGTCCGTTCAAAACCTCCAAGGCGCTGCCTGGTGCACCTTTCCCTGCCGCAATTGCGGTTTTGTGTGGGTCTGCACTGGGTGCGTAGCCGCCCTCGGGAGAAAAAATGGAGGAGGCGATGACGATAAGGGAGCAGAGTAAAAGGGCGAGGGTGATGATGGTGACGGGGCGTTTCCATAGGGGAATGTTGGTGCCTTTGGGGCCAATCCCTGCCATGTGTCTGACCTCCTGTCTGTTCGCAACAATCATCCCACGCTCGGTCCTTAACCCCCGTAGCCCACAAGCGTGCTGACCGTATCGCCGGGAGCGCTTTCGGCGATACGGTCAGCTAATCTCAGTACCCAACCGAAAGCTCAGCACGTGGTTGACAGGATGGTTGGTGGTGTGGTGTACTGGTGGAGTAATACACCAATGGGCAGCTAAGCAGAGGTGTCACACAAGAGATAGATGGGAGGTGGCGCAGTGGTTGACCACGTAACACCGCTTATGGGCGATGGTCTCGTATTCGAGCAAATCGCCGAAGGAATCCGCCATGAAATCCTGGACGACTTGCTTCCAGGCGGCGCCCAGGTCATGTCGGTATCTGCCTACGCCGCCGCGCACCGCATTAACCCCGCCACCATTCAGCGGGCATTTGTTGTCCTGGTGGACGAGGGGCTGCTAGAAAAGCGCCGTGGGATTGGCACCTTTGTCGTCTCGGATGCGAAGGAGCGGCTACTGAAAAACCGCCGCGCCACCTTCGCCGCCCAGGTCCTGTGCCCAGCCATCGCCCAGGCGTTTTTGCTGGGTTTCGACAGGCAAGAAATCCAAGAAATGATCTCCACCTGCATTAGTGAAGGGGAAAAGAAATGAGAAATACAGTCATTGCCGAGGGCGGGCAAGGAACGACCCTGTTACCACGCCTCAGTGTGGCTGGTGTGTCCCACACCTACCGCTCGGGTTTCCTGGGCTTTGGGCATACACAGGCATTGAAGGGTGTTGACCTACAGATTGTCCCTGGCGAAATCACTGGCCTGCTAGGTCCTAATGCCTCTGGAAAATCAACACTGATGCAGATCATGGCGGGATTTTTGATTCCTACACAGGGTCATGCCTTGATGGACGGCGACAAAGTAGTGGGCAGTGCGTGGGCTGCGTCTCGTATTCATCTGGCACGCGAGGGCGGCGATAACGCTGGTGAAAAAGTTGGCGCGGTTGTGAAACTGCATTCTCAACTGCGTAGCGGCTTTGATATGGAGTTTGCTGAGCACTTGCTCCAGCGCTTCGATTTGCCGCTGAAGAAAAGTTCAAACTCACTCTCACGAGGAAAGAAAAGCTGCCTGGCGGCAGTGATCGCCCTGGCAAGCCGCGCACCCATCACAATTCTGGACGAGGTTCAACTGGGGATGGACGTTCCATCCCGTCAGATTTTTACAGAAGAACTGCTGGCTGACTATGCGGACAACCCGCGAACGTATGTGATTTCTTCTCACATGGTTTCCGAACTTGAAAACGTGCTGTCTAGGGTCGTCATTATTGACCGCGGGCGCGTTATCGCTGACCAAGACGCAGCACATTTCCGTGAGGGTGAAACCCTTTCCTTGCAAGACGCTTTTATGAAAGCGATCAATGCCACGGGAAACCCTGCCGAACACGTTTATCACGCCCAGGAAAGGAACTGAGATGACTACGAGTATTGCTTCAACCGAGGGTGTGCAGACCCAGGAAACATCGCGTCTAGATGCCGGTCACATACGTGTATTGGCAGGGCGCATATTCTCAGTCTGGTACCTTGTCATACTGTTTGCCATCACGGCTGTTCAGGTCCTTTTTAACGGGGGCGCCAGAGGAATCGTCGACGGCTCCTTTGTGATGGAGGATGTGGTGACCATGATTCCAAGTCAACTGTGGTTCACCACCGCCATCATGGTGTTGGTGGTGACAATCCTGTATTACACCTACTACTTTCCTTTTGCCCTGGCGGCAGGTGTAGCCAGATCCCGGGTGCTGGGTGGGATGCTGCTTGGAACAGGAATGCATGCGGGGGTCATCGGGCTGTTGGTGGTAGGGATCATCGCTATCACCGGTGTGAACAGGTTTGACGGTTTGTCCATGCCCGGCACGGATCTTGTCTCAGTGTTGCTAATATTTGCAACCCTGTTGGCCTGGGGTTTTGGTGGCGCCTTGGCCGCGATTGGTTTCATCCGCTGGCACTGGGTCATCGGCTTGCTTTGGCTGGAGCTTGCTACGGTCTTGCCAATAGCAACCCTGGGATTGTTCTTTATCCTGCGTGACAATATCGCTCAAACAAGCGCTGCCACACTGTCAGAGTTCTGGCTGGGTTTCACCCAGTGGGGCATTTGGCTGGGCTTGGCGCTGGTAGCCATGCAACTGGCTTTACTGGTTTGGCAAACTCCGCGCTTGTCTGCCCCCAAACCCGCCGCCTCCTAGCTTCAGCTAAGTTTTAGGGTGGGTGGGGTGCCGTGGTTGTCCCACAGGCGCAGCCAGGTGTCGAAGATTTCTCCCGAGGGCGAAAGCTCGGCACGTCGTGCAGCAGCGGAGGGGACCTCAAGAACAGGCCGCTCCACAGTCCTAGCACCCTCAACATGAAAAGCCGTTGCAGGGGTATTGCTCAGTGACGCCACAGCGCCTTGCGCACCGCCCTCGGCCCCCGAAAAAGACCTGGACTTGTAATCTGCGATGTATTCGGCGAAAGCCTGGCCGATTCCCTTGACCTTCCCGGAGGAATCCAGTAGCCCAAGTGAGTACTCAAGTTCTGGGAAGTCAGCTAAGGACCGTGAGACGTCGTGAGAACACCACCAGGTCACACCCCACAACCCGGCCAGATCCTCGACATTACGCAAAGAGGCATCCAAGAATGCGGGAGCATCCGCCTCGGACACGACGGGGGCAGGTGCACCGATTTCGTGCAGCCACACGGGGCGTTGCGCCCTGCCGCGGTGCACATTCCACGCGGTGGCCAACTCGCACAAGTACCTGGCGAAGCGAGTCAAAGCCGGGTGTTTCTCTCCGTAACGCGGGCCAACTTGCATGAAGACCCAGGAGTGTACGGTCGTCATGGCGCCAAAATCCACCGCATGTGCGGGCTCAAATGGATGTTCGGGCACGAACCACAGGTCATCATCGAAGCAGTGCACTGTGGGGGACTCTGGCCAGGCAAGCTCCGATTCGTCCATCATGGCGTGCAGCCACGCTCCAGCTTCCGCAGAATCCAAGCTTGCGGCGTGTGGGTGCCGTGGCGCGGCAAACTGGCCAATCTCGTTACCCAGGCACAATCCTGCAGCGCCGGGCCGTCCCCGCAGTTCAGCAGCTAAAGCGGCCAGCAGGGCGCGCTGCCCCGACACCACATCAGGGTTAGTGAAGATATTGCTCTCATGCCAGGTGCTCACCCACGAGGGCAGGAAATCATAGGAGGAAAGGTGTCCTTGCAGTACGTCAACCCAGGTTTCCAGCCCTTGACGATGTGCTGCGTCGACCACGGCGCCCACATCCGCGATGGCACGCGGGCGGATCAGGGTACGGTTTGGCTGCAATAGGGGCCACAGTGGGAAAATCCGCACGTGGTCCAACCCCAGGGCCTTCAGGGCCTCAAAGTCGCGTTCTACCTCAGCAATGTCCAGGTCCAGCCACGAGTGGAACCAACCAACCTTGGGCGTGTAGTTCGCGCCAAACCGCATGACTACTTCCTTCCTAAACGTAGGGTGACAACTTGGAATGGATGAAGATTCAGCGTCCATTCGGGTTTTTCAGGGTTTTTATTTCCGAGGGCGACCGGAAGTTCTGCGGCACCCGGGCTGCTCAGGGGTCGTTCAAGCAGGTCACATTCAGTGACCGTGTTGAACTCTGGGGCCACAACCTTGGCGGTTTTGCGTCCACCTGAGGACTCGTACACGCGCACAATCACGTCGCCTGACTGGTCCTCGGCACATTTCACTGCTTCAACAGTGGCACCTGCGACCTCTACCAGGGCAGGGATAATTGCGCCGGCATCAGATCCAAGACGATCGTCAGACCCAACCCTGTCGCCAGTCCCGGCACCCACACCGCCCTCGGCAATGGCGGTGACTTCGCGAATGGGAAGGGCCTGGCGGTAGCCGCCACGCATGGTTTCCTCCCGCGTTGCCCCGGGCAGGAGTTCAAAGTCGAAGGTGTGGAAACCCTGGTCGGCTTGCGGGTCGGGGTACAGGGGTGCGCGCAGCAGTGACGCACGAAGGCGGGTAAAGGATCCCCCGCCTGGGCGTTCGCCTCGTGTCACGTCCCAGCCGTAGGTGCGGGAGTTGCTCAGACCCACGCCGAAACCAGGTTCTTGCACGTGAACCCAGCGTTGGGCGTTGACCTCGAAACGGTAGGCATCCCAGGAGGTGTTGGTGTGAATCGGGCGCGTGACGTGGCCGAACTGTGTCTCAAAGGTGGCTTCCTGGGTGTGGATGTCCAGGGGCCAGGCCATTTTTAGGAACTGTTCACGCTGGTGCCAGTCGACTTCCACATGAATGCCCAGGCCGGTTTTCGCACCGAGCGTCCAAGAAATATCGGCCCACGAGTCGCCAAAGCGGCGACGCAGCCGGATGCCCACGTATGTGCCGTCTGCGCGGTATTCGGTTGTCGTTTCAATCGAGGTAACGTCCTCGGGGCCATCCAGTGCTTGCGCTGTTTCCTGGTAGAAAATATCCACGTCCCAGGCATCCCACATATTCGGGAAGTCCTGATGTAGGACCAACATTCCGCCCTTTTCCCCTGGTGGGATGCTCTCACGTCCCGTTTCGACGTCCACCAAAGAGGTCAGCAGTCCTGCCCGGTCAATCCGGGCGCGAAGGCGCGAATTGTGCAGCTCCCAACCCTCGTCTGTTTCGGTAATCTGCGGCGCTCCATCATTTCCGAGGGCGGTTTGCGTTGTTCCTGCCCGCGTAACCAGGGCGCTCATCGGCGGGATGGTGTGCCCATGTGCTGTTTGCGGATACGGCGCGGCATTCGCCAATACCTGCCCGCCACGAGTGTGTGTGCCCTCGCCTATTGCACCTTCCAAGGCTCTTAGCGCCCGATCGCGCAGTTGGCGCAGTTCTTCCAAGATATGGGTGTATTCGGTGTCGCCCTCGTCATACACCCAACCGATCGAGGTCCCAGGCAAAATGTCGTGGAACTGGTACAGGCAGATGCGTTTCCAGATGTCCGTGAGTGCCTCTGCGGGGTATTCCATCAGGCCGCGCGTGGCCGCAGTGGCGCACCACAGTTCTGCCTCCCTGGCCAGGCCCTCGGCGAAGCGGTTGCCTCGTTTGGTGTTGGCTTGGCTGGTGAAGGTGCCGCGGTGCAGCTCTAGGTAGAGTTCACCCACCCACGTTTCCGGGTCCGGGTAGTCAGCGCGCGCGGCCTCAATGAACTCTGTGGTGTTTGTTAGGCGCACTTGAGGGACGCCCGCCAGGTTTTCGTAACGTTTGGCCCGCCACAGCATCTCGCGCACGGGTCCGCCCCCGCCGTCTCCGTAGCCGAAGGGCGCCAGTGACACCTTAGTTTTGCCTTTGTCGCGGAAGTTCGTTTTACCGTGCAGCAGTTCTTTGGCGTTTAAGGAGCTGTTGTAGGTGTCCACGGGTGGGAAGTGGGTGAAGATACGCGTTCCGTCGATCCCCTCCCACCAGAAAGTGTGGTGCGGGAAAGTGTCCACTTGGTTCCAGGAAATCTTTTGTGTGAGGAACCAGCGTGCCCCGGCACCCTTCGCCAACTGCGGCAATGCGCCGGAGTATCCGAAAGAGTCGGGCAGCCACACTTGTTCGCACACGCGCCCGAAGTGTTCCTGGAAATACTGTTGCCCCAGCAAGAGCTGGCGAACCAGAGATTCGCCACCAGGCAAAACCGCGTCAGGTTCGATCCACATGCCGCCAACCAGTTCAATCTTGCCCTTGCCGACCCACTCCTTGATGCGTTCAAACAATGCCGGGGCGTCTTGCTCGATCCAGGCCAAGTGCTGTGCTGCGGGCAGCGCAAAAACGAAATCTTCCCCGCTGTCCAAAAGGTTTACGACATTGGCGAGGGTCCGCACGACCTTCCGGCGGGTTTCGCGAAGCGGCCACAGCCAAGCAGTGTCAATGTGGGCATGTCCGAGGGCGAATACTTGGTTCTCGCCCGCAACGGCGGGGGCTGATAGCAGAGGCTGAAGTAAGGCTTGTGCCTCTTTGGCGTTGCCGCCAGGGTTTTTGAGATCCAGCAGATTGAGGGCTGAAGACATGGTAGTGGCCAGCTCCCAACGCCGGGGATCTGTGTCTTCCAGTTCGACACAGAGGTCAAGGAGAGCTTCGAGATCTGCGGCAAATTCACGAAGTTGTACATCAACCTGCACAACTCGGGCTGTTGATAGCCGATAAATGGGCTCTGGGGATGCGGTGTCTTTACGCCCTTCATCAGTCGGGATGAAGGGGGGAAGCCCCAAGAGCAAGGGAACGGCAGATGCCTCGACGAAATACGTGAAGCTCTGTCCTTCTGGGGCGTGTACGGGCAGCCACTGGTTTTTGGGATTGAGGGCCTTAATGAGGGTCCCATGCGCATCATAGACGGCTGCCTCGCATTGGAAGCCGGGGGAGTGATCGGCCCAGCCGAGGTCTATGTGAAGCTCAGTAACTTTTCCTGCCTCGGCTTTGGGTGCGGTGGCGCTGACTTTGAACCAGGTGTTGCCCCAGGCTGGACCCCAAGGCGTCCCGATATGGGTGGGGGTGTAAGTGGCGCGGGAGGCTTCTTGGAAAGTGATGGGTTCGCCTTGGCCTGTGACAGCGCCTTCGGCGGTATCAGTGACATCGAAGCGCTCGAGTTTTAGGTCTGTGATGTAAGTATTTACAGCAGGATAGATGCGTTCGATCAGGGTCCTGCGCACGCGGGATTCGAGGATTTGAAGATTTTCATGCATGGTTACGCCTATCTGCTCGCCGTGACAACGCCGTCTCGAATGATAGTAATACGTTTTAGTTGCCTTCGGCAAGCCTTTCGGAATAATGGTGAGAAAGGGCTTAGCCCCGGGTTCTCCAGCTAATCGTAAGAATTGCGGTAATGTAACGAAACGATATACAGCTTGCGAAGCGGTGAAGCCTGTGACACACTACACTAAAGCGTTGTAGTTCCCTGCGGCGTTACTGTGTTCAACTTCGAAGGAGAAGCATCAGTTATGAAGCGCATCTTCAAAGCATCTTTAGCGGTCTTCGCTGCCGCCAGCCTTACATTGGGGCTGGCTGCCTGTACAGGTGGTGGCAAAGAAGCCGGCGGTGAAACTGGCGGTGACAAGGGCACCCAGGCTGGGGGCACGATCACCTTCCAGACTTGGTCTTTGAAAAACGACCGTTTCACCCCATATTTCGAAAAGCTCATTGCTGATTTCGAAAAAGAAAACCCTGGTACAACTATCAAGTGGTTAGACCAGCCAGGTGAAGGCTACGAAGCCAAAATCTTGCAGCAGGCTAACTCGAATGAGTTGCCTGATGTAGTCAACCTGCCTCCCGAATTTGCTTACAAGCTTGCCAAGGTTGGAAAACTGAATGACCTGGAAGCAGCCGATTCGGCAATCCTGAATGACTACGTCAAGGGCGGTGTTGAGGCCTACAAGTTCCCAGACGTTGAGGGGTCATACGGGTACCCCTGGTACTTGGGCACCGACCTCAACTGGTGGAACCTTGAACAGTTCAAGAAAGCCGGTTTGGACGAAAGCAGAATACCGAAGAGTGGTGATGAACTATTCGCCCTCGCCGAAGAGATCGCTGCCAAGACCAATGGTGAGGTCAAGATCATCTCGGAATCACCGAAGATGGGAACCATGTCCAATGCAGGAATCACCATGTTCAAGGATGGTAAGTGGGTCTTCCATACTCCTGAGGCAGAGAAGCTGATCGGACAGTACGCAGCTGCCTTCAAGTCTGGCGCCATGCCTGCAGAGGCCTTGACTGGTGACTGGCTGGGTAACTCGGCCTCATACAAGCAGGGCAAGGTCGCATGGACAACCGCCTCGGCAGGGTATGCCTCCGAGCTGGAAAAGGATGCACCTAGCTTGCTTGCTGCAACGAAGGTGACCCCTCGTTTCGGACAATCACCTCTGTTCGTGCAAGGCATTTCGGTAGCCAAGGAATCCAAGAGTCCTGAGCTGGCCCTCAAGTTTGCCCAGTATGTTACAAATGACGCTAACCAGGTCGCATTCCTGAAGATCGCGCGTGGTTTCTTCCCAGGAACAAAGGCTTCGAATGAGAATCCTGCGGTCTTGTTGGAAGGCATCACCAACGAGCTACAGAAGACAGCGACTGAGGAAGCTGCAAAGACGGTCACAACCGCCTACCTGGAAAACCCCATCCAATACACCCAAGAGATGGACAAGTACTTCCAGCAGCAGGTTTCCTTGGCAGTTCGAGGTGATATCTCGCCTGCTGAAGCCTTGGAAAAGGCACAGAAGTACTGCAACGATCAGATGTAGTAAATCTTCGTTCCTAGGGTGCCGGGATGTCCTTGCCCTTGCACAACCCGGCACCCTAGGGCGATTTGCATTTTTTTAGGTGAAAGGGTGTTGGATGCAGCCTAATCGTTGGTATACCCCATATTTACTTGCTGGTCCCGCAGTGTTGTGGGTGCTTGTGTTTTCTTTGTGGCCGTTCCTCAATACGGTCGTCTTGTCCTTTACGAACGCCAGGCCACTTCAGCCGGCAACCCTTGTGTGGTTCGACAACTACCAAAAACTTTTTGATGACGAAATGTTTAGGTACGCCATTGTCAACTCATTCATCTACGCCCTGGCCTGTGTCCCACTACTGACTTTCTTGCCTTTGTTCCTGGCCATGCTGGTACAAAGAGTGATCCCAGGAATTGGATTCTTTAGAACCACAGCGTATTTCCCGGTTGTTGCTTCTGTCGTTGTCGTTTCTATTATTTGGGGCTGGCTATTTGAAAGCCGGGGGGTTATCAACGGTGCGTTGAAAGCCCTTGGCATACAGCCTGTGGATTTCTTGATTTATCGCGAGTGGATTCTTTTTACAGCCGTGACCCTCACCGTGTGGAAGGGGATCGGCTATTACATGGTTATTTACCTTGCGGCACTGGGAAGTGTCAATAAGGAACTGTATGAGGCTGCAGCCCTGGATGGCGCTGGGTGGTGGCGTCGCTTTTGGACGGTCACCGTCCCGGGCGTCAAGGGAGCAATCCTATTGATTTCGGCACTTATTACCGTGGCGGCCATCCGCGTTTTTTCGGAACTATACGTTTTGACTGGCGGAAATGGCGGTCCAGGAGGGCATGCGACCTCGATTGTTATGTACGTCAAACAAGTCGGCTCTGGCCTGTCTGGCAGGTTAGGCTATGCCTCTGCTGTGTCGGTCGCTTTGTTCTTCTTGACGATCGGTCCTTTGCTCTTGGTCGGATACATCAACCAAAAGGATGAGATTCGAGACGCCTTGAGGGTGCGGAAACTCACCCGAGCACAAAGACGCAAAATGAAGGCAGGTGCACAATGAGTGTGACGGTCGAAGCGAGCAAGACTTCTGAGCTTGCAGTACCAAGTGCGCGTGGGGTTAAGAAAAAGGAACGTGAACTTCCCTATCGCAAACGCGGCAGCTTCAATCTGGAAAAGCCAACCCTGGGCGTGTTGGTGCTGAAATATGTGGCGCTTATTGGGGTATTGCTGCTGTGTGTCGGTCCTTTTGTGTGGCAGTTATCGACCTCGTTTAAGGGCAAGACGGAGGATCTGTACACCTTCCCTCCAACCTTGATCCCGCAGCACCCAACGTTGGACGCCTACGGGGAAGTCATGCGGACAATCCCGGTATTCAATTACGCCTGGCACTCGCTTCTGGTTGGCGTTGCTACAGTCGTATCCAACTGTGTCTTTGCTTTACTAGCCGGGTATGTCATTAGCTGCATGTCCTTTAAAGGTAAGGCCCTCGTCTTGGGCTTGATTCTTTCAACCATGCTGCTTCCTGGCGAAGTGACCTTGACCAGTCAATATTTGACGATCAAGAGCCTGGGGTTTTCAAACTCCCTTATCGGTGTCTTCTTACCAGGGGCAATTGGTGCTCTAAACGTGTTACTGATGGCAACTGCCTGCAGAACCATTCCCAAAGAAATTCTGGACGCAGCAGTCATTGATGGCACAAACACTTGGCAACGTCTGTGGCATATTGTGTGGCCCAATGTTAAAGGCATGGTTTCGGTTGTGGCTTTGATGAGCTTCATTGGTGCCTGGGATGACTTCTTGTGGCCTCTGGTGGTCTTGTCAGATCCAGCGAAGTACACCTTGACAGTGGGTATGCAATACCTGGCATCTAATCAAACCCTGGGGACGGATCCGCGCGTGGTGGCGGCAGGTACCGTCATTGCCCTGCTGCCAATCATCGCCCTCTTCGCCTTCACCCAACGCTTCTTCTTCGCCGGCGTAGAAACCGGAGCAGTAAAGGGCTAATAGAACGGACTGGGAAAACCACGCCACAATACCTTGAATAATGCTCTGCCCACAGTTATGCAAAGCAGGAAAGTCGGAAGTCGCGCCTTCCGACTTTCCTGCCAGTGACGCGCCGCGGATTATCGCGGCGCAATTAAACACCGTGCCGCTCACGTCGAGTCTCTTACGACCAATTGTGGACTGGGCGCATGCACATTGCCTGCCGACCCACGTTCTAAATACTCCAAGAGCATGGTTGCAGCCATGGCGCCCATCTCAATCGGGTCGCGGTTCAGCGCCGTGATAGTCGGGTTAGCGACCTTACACAAGGGCGCATCCTCCAGGGACACCACTGCAATATCCTGTGGGATCCGCAGGCCTTCCTGCTCTATGGCGCTCATGCCGCCCAAGGCCAGGATTTCGTTATCGTAAACGATAGCGGTGGGCGGATCGGCTGAGGTGATCATGTGCCTGGTCACCACCTGCCCGGATTCCTCCGTGTAATCAGTCGACAGGGCGCGGGTCTCTATCCCGGCCTCGCCACATGAAACCTCAAAAGCCGAGGCGCGCGCCAAGGAGTATTCCAGCCCCATAATGCCTGCGACATAGGCGATATTCTTATGGCCCTGCTGATGCAGATATTCCACAACCGAGCGCACGGCCCCATAGTCGTCCGCCAGGAGGGACGGGCATCCGGGTACGTGCTGTCCAATGGCCACCGCCGGTATCGACAGGGTTTGCAGGTGCGCCGGCCTCGGATCTTGATTGCGCAAATCCGTCAGAATCACACCATCGACTCGTCGCTGGGTCCACCACTGGTGGTAAACCTGTTTTTCTGCCTCGATGGTGTCCACAATCTGTAGGGCCAGTGTGAAGTTTTGAGGTGACAAGATGGATTCGATTCCACAGATCAGTTGAAAATAGAACTTTTCCGTAGAAAGAGATTTCCGAGGGCGGGCAATAACTAGCCCGATCGACGACGTACTCGCCCCGGTCAGGGCTCGAGCAGCGGGGTTTGGTGCCCACCCCATCTGAGTGGCGATTCCTCGCACCCTTGCGCGGGTCTCGTCAGAAACACCTGGGCGGTCATTGAGCGCAAAGGAGACCGCAGACTGCGAGACACGGGCTTCTTTGGCTATGTCTCTAATTGTGGGCCTTTTCATGCACTACATGGTACCTCCAGCCGCCTTGCTCAAACCGCAAGTGGAGGGTCGCGGCGCAAGTTATCTGACCCAGGCCCGCCCAGCTCGCAATTCGCGCTGAGCCAGAGCTAGAACCTCGCGCCGGTCTATCTTTCCAGGGCCCAGTTTCGGCAAATCAGGCACGATGGCGATAATCCTGGGTGCGTGCGCCCCGCCCAGTTCGGCCGTGACCGCTGTGCGGATGCGCGCTGCCAAAGAATCAGGTTCAACGAGGCCGCCCTCGTCAATTCCTTCGGCGGCGGGCACCCCCTCGACGGCGCCGTACATGGGCGCAACCAAGTCGCCCTCGAAATCCCCGGAGGCCACGACGACTGCCGTGACGACCTCGATCCACCTGGAATCCGGCAGGCCGACGACGCAGACTTCACCAACGCCTTCCACGGCTCCCGCAGCGGATTCCACGGCCGAGGCGTGGACCTTGACGCCACCAGTGTTGATGACATCATCGGCGCGCCCCTGGACAATCAGGCGTGGTCCGTCCATGCGGCCCGTGTCCTTCGTGCGCAGCCAACGCCGCCTGGACATGTCGACGAAAGGCGAATCTTCGTTGTCACCCTGGGCCTCTAAATACCCTTCCATCAGGATCGTTCCGCTCAGCCATACGATTCCTGCCACGCAGGCGACGTGCACGCCGGGCAGCGGGATGCCGTCATAAACACAGCCTCCGCAGGTCTCGGTCATGCCATAGGTGGTGACTATTTTGATGCCGTGCGCTCGTGCCCGATCCAGCAGGTACGGGGTTGCTGCTGAACCTCCCAAGAGGACCGCATCGAGTTGTTTTAGCGCCTCCACGCACTCTTGTCCCGCATCCAGACATTCAGAAAGCTGGGTGGGAACGAGGGAAAGGTAGGCGGGGGTGTCGGTGTCCTTTGCCTTTGCTCGGTCAATGGCACGCGCCAAAGCTTTGGGTTGGAAGCCGCGGGTCGTGTCAACGATGAGCGGCGGGATTCCTGCGATAAGCGCACGCACGAGGACCTGAAGTCCGGCGATGTGTTGGGTTGGTAGAGCCAGGATCCAACGCCCTGGCCTGCCTAAAAATGCCGAGGACGCCTGAGCGCTGGCCACTATCGCCGACATGGACAGCGCCACCAAGTGCCCGTCTTGAATCGAAGAGCCCGAGGTCTGCATGACGATCTGGGTGCGGGCAGGAAGGTGCCCTGAAATGCGGGAGATAAGAGTGGCGCGCGCATCTGCCGGGTCCACGCCAGGCGCAGTGGGTACCAAGACTTCTTTGAAGGTCGGCGCAGGCGGCGCGGGAGGTGTCGGGGGCGCGGGTGGTGCCGGCACTTCAAGGTTTTCGTTATTAGCTTCATTGCCGAGGGCGGCGTCTTCGCTGTCCTGGCGGTCTTGAGAATCTTGCGCGTCTTCGGGACTATCTTCAGATGAGGTCTGTGAACTTGGTGTAGGCGGGGGCGCAACAGTGTGTGCATCGTCGCCCTCGGCAATTTTTTTGTTGGAATTGCCGAAAATACCATCTGGCCACAGTGCTCTGGTCTTGTCTAACTCGGCTTCCACTAGGGGTTCGAGTGCCTCAATTAGGGACACGACATCTGCTGGGGCGGTTCCGCCGGTGATGAATCGGAATCGCACGGGTACAGGTGCTGTGGCGGTGTCTTTCACGATGAAAACCTCAATGACGGGTACGGTTGAATCCCCGCCTAGTGGCGGCGACAGGAAGGATCACCGTGTTCGCAAACTCGCATACCGACTTTGACATTCAGCCTGGGCGAAGGTCTTTAACCGATTTTCGTCGTTCTCGAGTGCTGCAAGGGCACAGCCATCAATCCACGCTGATCCTACCGTTTCTGGCCAGGTTTGTTGCATTCGTCACCATAGCGGGTCTCGGTTTGTCTCTGGCAGGTTGTTCTTCCACAGCAAAGGGTGGCGATGGTGAGGCGGCGCCTACACAGAAACAGACCACGCCAGAAGTGCCACCACCTCCTGTGACCTGGCCTTTGACTGGTGTTGTTGTGGATGGGTCTGATGCCGCTGGGTTGGAGGCTGTCAAAAAACGTCCAACGGTGAGTGTGAAGATTGAAAACTCTGCGGCGGCGCGTCCTCAGTCCGGCCTGGAGGTTGCCGACATCGTTTATGAAGAAATGATTGAGGGAGGCTCGACCCGTTTCAACGCCGTGTGGCATTCGACTCTGCCCACAAGCGTGGGGCCTGTGCGTTCGGTGCGACCCGTCGATGTGCCCTTGTCCTTGCCTCTGGGAGGGATTTTGGCTTTCTCCGGTGGTCAGGATGACTTTATTTACGAGGTGCGTAACTCTGGGATGGTCGGCCTCGACGAAGACCACGTTGGCAAAGCGGCGACCCGCACGCGCGACAGGCGCATGCCACACAACCTGTACTACAACACCGAGATGTTGGCGCAAAACTTTGGTTCAGAGTTGACGGCACCAAAACGGCAGTGGCCAATTGTGGAGCCCCCCGTAGGAGGGGATGCTGGTGACGGCGCGGGCGGCGGCACGGGTGCGGAGGCAACGCCCTCGGCAAGTGCTGAGGCGAAAGATTCGGCAGGCAGCCCGTCATCCACCAGCAGCCCCGCAACCGAGGAGCCCGCAGACCCCACAAAGCCTAGTGCGGTAAGCAAGGGCCAACCCGCAGCCCAGATTATTGCCAAGTTCCCAGCACACAGGGCGGGTTGGTCCTGGTCTGGGGTGGCTTGGCTGCGCTATGACGATGGTGTCCAGAGCGTTGCGGCCTCTGGAACTCCCCTTGTGGCGGCCAATGTGGTGGTCTTGCAGGTAGAGACCTTTAACACGCGCTACCGCGACGGGGCCGGAAGCCCTGTGCCAGATACCAAGCTGCTGACCTCTGGTAAAGGTTGGGTGGCCTCCGGTGGACATATTCTGCCTATAACTTGGTCGAAAGCCTCAAACGCCGAATCTTTCCAGTTCACGGATGAAAACGGCATGCCCGTCGTCTTGAACAGCGGGGCGACCTGGGTCGAACTGGTGCCCATAAACGGCGGCTTGGTCGAAATAAGCTAAGCCCAAGCTTGTGTGACTGTATCGGCAGGAACGCTTCCGACCGATACAGTCAGCTAGTAGTAGTAGGGGAAGTTGGACCAGTTGGGGGCGCGCCCCTGCACGAAGGCGTCCCTGCCCTCTTGTGCCTCGGCGGTCATATAGGCCATGCGGGTGGCCTCACCCGCGAACATCTGCTGCCCTAATAACCCGTCATCTGCGGCATTGAAGGCGTATTTGAGCATTCGGATCGCCTGGGGTGACTTGCTGGCAATGCTGCGTGCCCAGTCCAAGGCCGTGGTCTCTAGCTCGGCGTGTGGCACAGCCGCATTTACCATCCCCCAGTTGGCTGCGTCCTCGGCGCCGTAGGTGTCGGCCAAGAAGAAAATCTGTCGTGCGCGTTTATCGCCCACGTGGCGAGCCAAAAGTGCAGAACCGTAACCCGCATCAAAAGAGCCCACATTCGCATCCGTCTGCTTGAAGCGGGCGTGTTCTATGGAGGCCAGGGCCAAATCCGCGACAACCACCAAGGAGTGCCCGCCCCCCGCAGCCCAGCCGGGCACCAAAGCAATAACTGGCTTGGGTGTGGCACGGATCAGGCGTTGAACCTCCAGGATATGTAACCTCCCAGCCCTGGCACGCGCCACGTGTTCGGCCTCTTCGCCCTCGGCAATCAAAGTGGCGGAAGGCGTGTCGCCTAAGGAACCTGTGTACTTATAGCCGTCGCGCCCGCGAACCCGCTGATCCCCGCCGGAACAAAAGGCGTAGCCCCCGTCTTTGGCGCTGGGGCCATTGCCGGTCAGCAGTATCGCCGCAACGTCTGGCGTGCAACGTGCGTGATCCAGGCAAGCGTAGAGTTCATCGACGGTTTCGGGGCGAAAGGCGTTGCGCAGATCGGGTCTGTCGAAGGCAATGCGCACGACTGGCAACAGCGCGCCTTCGGGTGCCCCGTCTGCTTCGAGGCCGCGCGAAACGGCGCGGTGATAAGTCAGGTCTTGCAGGTCACCGCTCAGGAAGTCAGCGAACCGAGGGTCGAAGGCGTGGTCAACCTCGCGCCAGCGCGCCGGGTCGAATGTGTCGGATACAAAAGGCAGGGAGCTCATGCAACCAGCATAGACATATTGGGCGAGTCGCTGGCTTGAGAAAAACATTGCCGAGGGCGGTGTCGCAGTGGATGTGGCTGAAAAATGGGAAGGCCGTGGTGTTTCGTGTTCGTGTCCGCCCCCTGGTCTAGCATGGACCTTGAGGGTAAAACGATACGCACAGCGCAAGAGGGGAGGGTATGTGGACTACATGTTCCCCCTTGCTGCAGTGCTGGGCATTGGTGTGTGGGTGGCCTCCTACGTGACGGTGCGCATTAAGGCAGTGCGAGACTCCCTGGGACGCGGTGAGTTCGGCAATAGGATCTTGTTATTGATGGTGCCGGGGCTGACCTTGATTTGTGTGGGTGTGACTGTTGCACAGGCTTTGTTATTGCCCAAGTGGGCACTGGAATCATCGTGGGCCAGGCCTCTTGGGGTCGGGGTGTTCCTGATTTTGACGGGTGTGGGTTTTGGACTCGTCATTTGGTCGTTCTTGCCCGTGAACGTTCCCAGGTGGATGCGCCCAAACTGGTTATTGGAAGAAGACAAGAACCTGGATCGTCAGTCCATACGTCGAGTTCAACGGCGGGGATCTTCTGCTCGCAGCTCCAGGCGACGCTTGGGATGGGATGAGCTTGAACCCATCATGGTTGCCGGGGTGGCTATCGCATTGCCGCGGGATTGGCCGCGTACCATCCCCGACGTGCCCGTCGTGGCGGAACCTCCCACACAGGGCGAGGCAGGCGAGGGCGAGGCAGATGACGCTCCACAAGAACAAGAACCTGCCAAGCCGCACTTGTCTCTGTTGGTGCAGGCGACCTCACCGGGAGAAAACTACACCCAAGTCCAGATTTCTTTGTGGCGAAGCCAACGCGCGCAAGACATGGAACAGGCGCGCGCCTTCACGCAAGCTCTGGCCAGCCCGAGCGGATGGTATCTCAACAGTGCCGAAGCACTCACGATTGCGCAATCCTCAGCGCTTGAATGTAAATTGACCCGTAAAGAAGGTGAAGATGCCACAGTTCAGTCCATGATGCGCTGGGTCATCTCGCAAAGAGGCTTTGGTTATGTGCTCGATGTTTTTGTGGCATCAACACAAAGTGAAGAAGCGCGCCAACTGGGACATTGTGTGGCGGCAACACTGGTGTTACCAGCGCCTTGAACGTCGTAAAGGACCAGACACCTTAGTAACCCAATCGACTGTAAGGATGTGGCATAGGGGATGAGCGGCAGACAAGACATGCAGGACGTTGCCGAGGAAGCCATGACGCAAACGCCTCGTGTGGCGGCGATGCCTATGGCCTCCTTAGGGCCCACCGCTCGCGCACTTTTCGAGAAGTTTGGGATCGACGAATTGCTGCTTTACACCCTGCCCATGAAGGTCCGTTTCCGAGGGATCTCTTTGCGTCACGGGCTGCTCATACACGGGCCAGGCGGTTGGGGAGAAGTCGCCCCCTTCGTCGAATACGACGATCATGAATCTGCTTCTTGGCTGGTAGCAGGCCTAGAGACAGCCCGCAGGGGGGTGCCCGCCCCCGTGCGCGACAAGGTCTCAGTCAACGTCACGGTTCCGATCATCGGGGCGCGCGAAGCCTGGGAGCTGGTCAGCAAATCAGGGTGCACCACTGCGAAGGTAAAGGTTGCAGAGCCAGGTTACGGTATCGGTTTTGACTTGGGGCGCCTTTCGGCTGTCCGCGATGCCTTGGGGCCTGAAGGAAAAATCCGTATTGATGCCAATGCTGGCTGGGACATAGACGAGGCCAAGAACGCCATCCAGCAATACGACCGCGCTGCCGGCGGCCTGGAGTACGTGGAACAGCCTTGTCAGAGCATCGAGGACATGATCAAACTGCGCGCAATGATCGACGTGCCCGTTGCGGCAGATGAATGTGTGCGCAGAGCCAAAGACCCCTTGGCAGGCGCGCGTGCAGGAGCCGCAGACATCCTGGTGTTTAAGGCCATGCCCCTGGGTGGGCCTTGGCGTGCCTTGGAACTGGCGCAAGAAACGGATCTGCCCATTGTGGTGTCTTCTGCCTTAGGCTCCACCATCTGCTTGTACGTGGGAATGTCTCTAGCTGCGGCTTTGCCTTCCATGGACTTCGCCTGTGGGCTGGGAACCTCGCGCATGTTCCTGCGCGACGTGACCGATGAAGAATCCAGGATCGTGCAGAAGGACGGTTTCTACACGATGCCTCAAACCGCGCCTGTCCCTGACAGATCAGTGATCCTGTACGACGAAAACGACGAGGGGCTTGAGCGCTTGAAACGCGAATGGGTTGCGCGCCTTGAGGATATTAGTAATGCCTTGGTCAACGACCCCCCGCCCTCGGCATATATTTTGGAGCGCTAGAAGAAGTGGCCGCGTCAGTAAAAACCCCGGAACCCGAGCCACGCGACATTCTTTCCTCGTATGAACGTGCCCTTGAACTGGTAGACCACCTGAAACACTGGGGGGTGCGCACCTGGGTGTATGCACCTGGTTCACGTAGCGCACCCCTGGCCTACGCCCTGGAAACTAGGCGCAACATGGAGGATTTCGACATACACGTGCGCATTGACGAACGCGCCGCAGCCTTCACGGCTTTGGGGTTATCCTTGGCTTCCGCATCTTTTGTCGAGGGCGATGCGCACCTCCCCGTTGACCAGCAGGTTCCACGCACCAAAGCGGGGCATCGCGCAATCGGGCTGATAACAACCTCTGGGTCCGCCCCGGCACACGCCTATCCTGCGGTTTTGGAGGCCTCACATTCAGGTGTGCCCCTCGTAGTGGTTTCAGCCGACCGACCTGCCATGTTGCGCGGGACCGGGGCCAATCAGACCACCGACCAGACCCAGATGTTTGGGTCGCATGTGCGAGAGTTTTTCGACTGGCAAGACGAAACCCGTCTGGTGGAATGCGTTGAAAACATGGGTCTGCATGGGCAAACGCGCAGGATTGTGGCTGCTGCGCTGGGGGCCTTGACGAACACCCCGGGACCCGTCCACATCAACGCGGCCTTCTGGGAACCTTTGACGCCCACGGATTTTGAGCGGTACGCCAAAGAGATGCTGCTGCCCTTCGAGGCGGCCAGAGGAACGTTTTATACGCATCCCGTTTATGACTGGCCCAGCACCAAGGACAGTCAAGCCAATACGGGGCACCAACACTCAAACGCAGTAGAGTCCGATGAATGGCCTGATGAGGCCACCGTCGTCGTGGCTGGGACAGGGGCATATTCGAGGGCGGGAGATACGGGCGATGTGGTTGGCAGGCTGGCTACTGAGCGCAAGTGGCCGATCTTCGCGGAGGTGGCCTCCGGTCTGCGAGGGCATCCCAATGCGGTGCCAGCATATTCACAAGTATTGTCCAAGGACAGCTACCTTCTGCGAGATATTCGTAGGGTGATCGTTGTCGGACATCCCACCTTGAACCGTCCCACGCAGGGGTTGCTGAGGGACAAAGAAACGATGAGTGTCGATGTAGTTACCCAGATGGGTACATGGACAGATGTGTGGGGAGCTGCCAACAGAGTCTTTGCAAGTGCATATGATCTACCCCTTGCGCCGCTAGAGAAAACAAGGGTACCTGGGGCCGGAGTTAAGGCCTATCGCTTGAGTCAGTGGCTAAAATCAGGACACGATTGGGTTGAACATTGCATAAGCTCCGGTTATGGACAACACCAGGTTGCCCAAGTCATTTGGGAAGGAACCAGTGGACCCTTGGTTTTGGGTGCCTCGACCGTGATCCGTTCCTTCGACACCGTCGCGCACGGCCCAGGTCCAAGTAACGTGTATTCCAATCGCGGACTTGCCGGAATCGACGGGAACATCGCTACGGCCTGGGGGATTGCCCTGGAGTCCAAACAGCGTGTGCGCCTGGTGGTGGGGGACGTGACCTTCGCTCACGACATGTCGGCCCTTATGCACGGAGTCCATGAACAGGTGCCTGACCTGGACGTTGTGGTTATGGACAATGGGGGCGGTCAGATTTTCGGGACGCTGGAACACGCGCAAGCCCCCGAACACATACTGCAACGCTACTTTGCGACCCCACAGGTCCTGAACATCGAGCACATAGCGCGCGCGGTCGGCGCCGACTACGAACGCACCTCTTCCCTGGACGAACTTCGAGCCGCCCTCGGCAATGGGAACAAACTAAGCGGCGTGCGAGTTATCCATATTGACCTGTGTTGATACGAGGAACAAAACTTCACAGAAAAGGCACAGCGAAAAACTGGGATGAACAAGAGTTGCGGGTCCATAGTTATCGCAGGTGTAAGCCTCACGAGTTCAGGAGTGATGAAAATGAGCGATCCGAATACCACTACGCCTGGAGAGAATACCGGCAACGGCGTAAACGAAACTCCCGATGCCAGGGCCAGTTTCGAGGGCGGGGCGCAGCAGACGAACACCTGGAGTGCTCAAGGAACCTCGTACCCTAGCATCTCGGGGAATGTGTCCGTGCAGACCACTCACGCTCAGCCGCAGACACCTGGCCAGATGGGCGGGGCTCAGATGGCTGGCGGAACAAGCTATCCGCAGGTCGGTGTGCCCTTTGCTGCCCCTTCTAGGGCTCCCGGGCAGGCAGGGCAGGCTGGAGGACTTGGCCAATCTGGCCAACCTGG
This sequence comes from Actinomycetaceae bacterium, assembly GCA_030538185.1. Classification (GTDB taxonomy): domain Bacteria; phylum Actinomycetota; class Actinomycetes; order Actinomycetales; family Actinomycetaceae; genus JAUNUK01. The sequence goes on from JAUNUK010000001.1 coordinate 160,274, forward strand.
CCAAACAGGTCAACCGATGGCATCAAACCCCTTTGGCCCGCCAGCAGGCATGCCAGCTACCGGTAGCGCCTACACGGGTGGTGCCCCCGGCACCAAGGCTGCCAGGCGTGGCCCCGGTTGGTTTTCTCTTATTGCCGTATCTGCGCTGATGGCACTGTTGGCCAGTGGTGGCACCTACGCCGTGCTCTCATTGGATAATCAACGCCTTGCCGCAGAATCCAATACATCGAAACTCTTTGACAATTCGGACAGCGATTCTGCTTCGGGGGCGGTCGCGGAACCAGTCACAAACTCCACCTCCGCACAGCCTGATTGGGAGGCTGTCGCCTCAGCGGTGCGCTCCACAGTGGTGGCTATCCAGGTAGTCACTCAAAACGCTGGTGACCAGGGATCGGGCGTTATCTTGGATCATGATGGGCGCATCCTGACCAATAACCACGTTGTGGCCTCGGCGGCCCAGGGTGGAAAAATAACCGTGGTTCTCTCGGACGGCCGGGTATTTGCGGCCTCGATCGTTGGCCTAGACGCCATGACGGACCTGGCCGTTATCAAGATCGACACCCCGCCCTCGGATCTGACCGTTGCCACCTTGGGCGAGTCGGCGAATCTGAAGGTTGGACAGGCCGTCGCCGCCATCGGAAACCCCCTGGGGTTGTCCTCCACCGTGACCACTGGGATCATTTCGGCCTTGGACAGGCCCGTCACGGTTCAGCAAAGCGACGCACAAACCCAAGAAGTCGACCCCAATGATCCCTTTGGGTCCTTCGGCAGGCAACAACAGGGCAGCACCGGCGGCACTTTGACGACGACCAACGCCATTCAGGTAGACGCCTCGATTAACCCAGGAAACTCTGGGGGGCCGCTCTTCGACGCCAAGGGCAGGGTGATTGGGATTAACTCCTCGATTGCCTCACTATCCAGGGGATCGTCAGGACAAGCAGGATCGATTGGCCTGGGCTTTGCGATCCCAGTGGACTTGGCGCAGATGGTCGCCAAGCAATTGATCAGCAACGGTGTGGCAGAACACGCCTTCCTGGGGGTCGGTGTAGGAGACGGGACCGCAACCGTCGACGGTGTGACGCGCCTGGGTGCCAAGGTCCGCACGGTCTCGCAGGGGACGGCTGCAGAAGAGGCAGGAGTAAAGGCCGGTGACGTGATTGTTGCGATTGATGGTAACGAGGTGGGCTCTGGTGAGGCGCTGACTGGGTGGGTGAGACGCTACCCTTCAGGTTCTCAGGTGAGGTTGACGATCGTCAGGGACGGTAAAGAGTTGCAGCTCAACGCATCCTTGCGTACGCGCTCAGATGCGCAGCTTCAGTGAGGCCAGCAGCAGCGGTGGTCTTGATGAAGCAGCTTGTAAAACAGCTTGTAAAACCACCGCTACCTGCACCTTTCAGCACTTTACAAGAAGCACATTAGGATAGGTGCCACTATGGTGCATTCTTTGACCCTCGCTCTTCCTGATGACATAACTGCGGCTCTGCAAGAGGCGAATACTTGCGGAAACCTGACCGAAATTACTGACTCGACGGGTTCTTCGCCGCAATACCTGTGGATGCACCCCACCCTCGGACTGGCTGGCTGGGGGCAAACTTGGAGAATCTCAACGTCGAAACCTGCCCAGGAACAATCGCCCGAAGCAGGCAGTGAGTCATCAACGCAGCAGACCCCGGAACTTGAAGCGGCCACTGCCGCAACGCAGGAGATCCAGGTCGATCCGACCATCGCCCACGGGGCAGCAGCCTGGGCGGTTTTGGTAGCACATTCACAGGTGATCGACCGCGTGAACAGGCCAGGTACAGGCCTGTGCGCCTTCGCCTCCTTTGGTTTCAGCCCAGACACCCTGCCCGTTTTGGTCGTGCCCGAGTTCATCATCGGGGTCGATGCGCACAGTGCCTGGATGACCCACACTGCCCTCGCCGGCTCTGAAACAGAGCTGGAAGCTCGACTAGAGCAAGAGATAGAGGAGCTGCGGCGCCAGCTAACTGTCGGCAGCGCCGACAGCGCCGACGCCGCCACCTCGGTCGACGCCGCAGACACCAGCGACACCCCAAGGCTGGCCCTCTCAGCCCGTCCAATGTCTGCAGGAGGAATCACCCTGCGCGATTCCTGGAGCAATTCAGATGCCTTCGCCCCCGGTTTCACTGAAGAGCTACACAGGCACCTAGATGTGCAGGTCGTAGGCCTAAATGACTCTCAGTGGGAGGCCTCCGTTCGCAACCTTGCACGCCGCTTACGACGCGGTCAGGCAGAAAAAGTTGTCTTGGCTCGCGCCATGGACGCCACCTTCAAGGCAAGCAAAAAAAACATTTCCGAGGGCGACACCTCCAAGGATGTGCCCCGCGCACAGTTCGAGGCCTCAACCATTGCTCACTACCTGGCGCAAAACGCACAGGACTCTTGGATCTACGCAGTTGACGGCCTGGTCGGAGCCACCCCTGAAATGCTGGTCGAAATCAGTTCCGGCGTGGTCAAATGCCGGGTCTTGGCCGGCACTGGGGACCCGGCCCACCCGCAGGAACTGATGCGCTCGGAAAAAGATCTGCGCGAACACGTCATCGCCGTTGAGTCCGTCACCAGCGCATTAACCTACTGTTGTACGGATATTACCGCTTCGCCCTCGCCAGAAATCTTGCCTCAACCCACCTTGGCGCACCTGGCCTCCTCTGTTAGTGCCCTGCCCGAAAAGGGCGCTTCGGTCCTGAAGGTGGCGGCCGCGCTGCATCCGACAGCCGCCGTGTGCGGAAGGCCCACCACCACGGCAGCAGAGATCATCCAGCAGGCAGAAACCGAGGGCCGAGGGCGGTACGCAGGGCCTGTGGGCTGGGTAGATGCCTTGGGTGAAGGGCAACTGGGGCTGGCATTACGATGCGGGCAGATCGACTCCGAGGATTCAGGCACGATCCGGGTTTATGCAGGTGCTGGCATTATGCCGCAGTCTCGGCCAAGGCTGGAGCGTGCAGAGATCCAGGCGAAGATGGCGCCCGTTTTTGAAGCACTTGTTGCCTGTGCCCAGGAACTTTACAGCGAGGCGGAGTCGCGCGAAGGTGGTGCGAGGGTGGACAATGGTGCCGTGGGAACGCGTGCGCATATGGATAAGGACCCGAAAGAGGTCGCCTCAATGTTTGACCAGGTCGCCAAGAAGTACGACCGAATGAATGACCTGGGATCCTTGTATCAGACAAGGCAGTGGCGTCGCGCCGTAAAATCGGCGATTGCGCCAGTGGCCGGGATGAAGGTTTTGGATGTGGCGGCCGGAACGGGGACCTCGACGGCTATTTTGGCGCAAGATGGCGCCGAGGTGATCGGCGTGGACTTGTCCGAGGGCATGATCCAGGTTGGGCGTGAACGCCATCCGAATTTGACTCTATTGCAGGCAGACGCTTGTGACCTGCCCTTTGGCGATGATGAATTCGATGCGGTGACCATTTCCTTTGGGATCCGCAATGTGCAAGAACGCGAGCTTGCACTGGCAGAGTTCCTGCGTGTGACGAAACCAGGGGGACGCCTGGTGATCTGCGAGTTTTCGACGCCAACCTTCGCTCCCTTGCGCTGGGCCTATCACAAGTGGCTGCGTATTGTGATGCCGCGCATGGCCGCGGTGGCCTCCTCAGACTCTTCCGCCTATGAGTATCTGATCGAATCCATCCTTGAATGGCCGGCTCAGACTGCCTTTGGGCGGGAGTTGTTGGCTGCCGGATGGCAGGATGTGGCCTATCGGAACCTGACGGGCGGCATTGTGGCGCTGCACAGAGCTACGAAGCCCTGGACCATCGACGACGCTGTGGACGCGGACGTTCCAGTAGCCGATGCGATCGATGAAACCGCAAGCACCGAAGAACCTGCTGAGGAATCTGACTCAAAGTAAGCCCCGCTGCTGCGGAATTGCGTGGTACATGCGCCTAGGGCGTCAAAGCGGGGCCGTTTGGCCCCGCTGTCTTTGTTATTGACTGGGGTTTAGTTTGTTCGTTGGGGTGGGGTGTGGGAAGGGGGTCGTGCCCAGCGGTGCAGTGCCGAGCTGAAGCTCGGCACGCATCCGAAGCCCAACCTACCGCGCCCTCCCTCCCCACACCCCACCTAGGTAAGGAAATTCGGATTGGGAAAAAGCAATTCGTCGGCAAGCGTTTCTTTGACCTAACCCGATTGTGGGGACAGGAAAGGAATTTGTGGGTAGGAATTTTCTTTGCCGTCACCGAAAAAGGTGAGATGGGCGGGTCTTGAGGCGGGTGGGAGCGGTGGGTGGGCTTCGGATGCCTGCTTGGCTTTAGCCGAGCAGTGCACCGCTGGGCACGACCCCCGCCACAAGACCCGCCCAAACAAATTAACCTAACCCCGGACAGTCACTACGAGCGGTGCCATACGGCACCGCAGCGACAGCTCTATGTTTAGGCCTTTTGTGGGGAGGGGAGGCGGGTGGTGGTCCAGGTGATTGTTAGGGCCAGTAGCAGGGTGATGCTTAGGCCGACCAGTCCTGCGGCGGAATTGCCGAGATTGCCGAGGGCGGGCAGGGCGTAGTCGGCCAGGGGCGACAATGCCATCACGGAATCTTGGGCAGCGCCCTCGAAACCTAAAGCGCCTGCCACGAACTCCAGGCCGTCGGGATGCGAGGAAGCCAAGAGGGAAAGGCCTCCGGCGGTTAAGGCAGAAGCACCCAAAGCCGCCCGAGCTAAAACCTTCAAGGGAACACGTGTGTTTGCTGCCTCGCCAAGCTTGGCGTCCTTGCAGGCCCAGACCATATCGGGGCGCAGGGCAACGACAACCGCGACAACGGCAAGAGTGATTGCGGCTTCGCCGACGCCAATCAGTGCGTGCCAGCCCAGCATATTGGCGGCCAAAGCGCTCAAGGGGATCGCGACGGCACCGCCCGCAGCGTAAAAGGCGACGAAGGTCAGGGCAGCGGCAGGGACGGACGCCAAGGCCGCAATGCCTGCGCCCACAACGGCTGACCGGCGTCCCTTGGCGACGCGGCCCATCAGGGCCATAACGCCGTAGGCGGCGAAAACACCAACGACTGCCATCAGGACAATGTTCACGCCCAGGGCCATAATGCCGCCATCGGCGAAAACGAAAGCCTGCACGGCTAAAACGCTGGTCAATATCAATACTGCAGTCCAAGGACCGACAAGAGCCACGGCCAAAGCCCCGCCCAAGAGGTGCCCCGACGTTCCAGATGAAACAGGGAAGTTGATCATTTGGGCGGCAAAGATTGCGCCTGCGACCAGGCCTGCGCGCAGTACGCCAACCTTGCCCAGGGGACCTAGTTCTGCGCGAGAACGCATAAGCGCCACAACAATAAAGCCCAGGGCCACGACCCATGCGGCCAGAGAAACCGGGTGATCCAAGAACCCGTCGGGTGTGTGCATAACAGGCATAACAGCAGCGTTATTAATAGTCATGCCTCGAATATATGCCTGCGATACGACAGGCGCACCGTATTTCACTCCCTTGCCTGGGTAGCTGGGGTGTTGGATTGTGCCACACCCGCAAGCGCCTCTTTCGCCCTCGGGGATAATTATGAAAACACTGACGTTGCCAATAAAGGTTTCTCGAAGTCGAGATAAAACACCCCGCCCCGTACTCAAATCCTGCGAAAGTTGGCGAAAAACAGCCGATTCGATTCAAAAAGTCCAGCAAGCGCCTCTAAAGTGGGTAGGGTAAGTTTGAACTTTGCGTTCGGCTGGGAGTGCCCCGAGCCGGGTTGCGCCAAGAAGAGTTCGCGCGGAGGAAAGATGAGCCCATATGTTTCGCTGTTGATCATGTTGGCGGCGGCCCTGGTTATTGCTCTTTCGGGTCTGGCAGTGTCTGCCATTATGGGACCCTTCAAACCCAATAGAACCAAGGTTCAAACGTATGAGTGCGGCATCGACCCCACTCCAGCGCGCGCGTCGGGGGCCAGATTCCCCGTGAAGTACTACTTGACGGCCATGACCTTCATTGTTTTCGATATCGAGGTCGTGTTCTTGTATCCCTGGGCTGTGTCCTTCAGCTCCCTGTCGTGGTTTGGCCTGATTGCCATGATGACCTTCGTCTTTTTGATTACGGTGCCCTTTGTCTACGAGTGGCGCAGAGGCGGGCTGGATTGGACATAGGAACCCAGGGCCGACATAAGGCTTGAAACCGTGCAGTGCTGCGGTAGCTGCCTGACAGCCAGCCACCAAGCCACACGTAGTCACACAGCAGGAAATGACGAAGAAGGAAGCTTAAGAATATGGAAACACAGCGCCTAGGCCTGGAAGAGATGGTGCCCCCCGGCCCCGTCCTCAAGGGTGTTGAAACTGTTGTCAACCTGGCTCGAAGCGTCTCGCTTTGGCCTGTCACGATGGGTTTGGCGTGTTGTGCTATCGAGATGATGGCAACAGCCGCCCCACGCTTCGACATTGCCCGCATCGGCTCTGAGGTCTTCCGCGCCTCCCCGCGCCACGCCGACCTCATGTTGGTCTCAGGGCGCGTGTCCCAAAAGATGGCCCCCGTTATCCGCGCCATCTATGACCAGATGCCCGAACCAAAGTGGGTTATCGCCATGGGCGCGTGCGCCTCCTCGGGCGGCGTCTTCAATAACTACGCCGTGGTCCAAGGAGCCGACCACATCGTCCCCGTGGACCTTTACCTCCCTGGTTGCCCGCCGCGCCCCGAAATGCTTATCGGCGCGATTTTGTCCCTGCACGACTCGATCCAAAAAGATCCCTTGGGCAAACACCGCGAAGAGGCCATCCGTAAGGCTGAGGAGGCCGCTTTGTCCGCCCTTCCCACCTCCGAACAGAAGGGGTTATTGGCATGAGTGACACACCTTCCACAGACATTGCCGAGGACGAATCCGCAAGTCCTGTGGCACTTGCGCAAAACTCTGCCCGCAAGGCCCCGGCGCCAGAAGTAGTTGAGATCCGCATCGGCTCCTTTGGCGCACATGGCACGGGAGACACCTCCGGTTTTGGCGGCGAGGTCCGCCAGGTGGTTATCCCAGGTGAAAGCCCGCGCCCCTACGGTTCGTGGTTCGACGAGGTCGTCGACTACCTGGAAGAAGACCTGCGCAGCGAGGACCTGGACCCCACACAGGTCATTGAAAAGGTCACGACCGACCGCGGTGAGCTGACCATTTATGTGGACCGTGACTATATCGTGAATGTGGCCCGTCACCTGCGTGATGATCAAGATCTGCGTTTTGAACTGTGCATGGGGGTCTCCGGTGTTCACTACCCGGGCAATAAAGGCCGCGAACTGCACGCCGTTTACCACTTCTTCTCGCTGACGCACGCGCGCCAGTTGCGGATCGAGGTGACGTGCCCGGACAGTGACCCGCGTATTCCTTCCATCGTTGGCCTCTACCCAGGAAACGATTGGCATGAACGCGAAACCTTCGACCTGATGGGCATTATTTTCACAGGGCATCCGGGGTTGACCAGGTCGGCTATGCCCGATGACTGGATAGGTCATCCGCAACGCAAGGATTACCCGCTGGGTGGGATTCCGGTGGAGTACAAGGGCGCGACCATACCGCCGCCAGATGCGAGGAGGAACTATTCATGAGTCCTGTGTCTTCGATGAATGGCGAAAAAATGAACCAGAGTGCAACAGATTCAGCGCCCTTCCAGGCCACCGCTGGCGCCTCGGCTTTTGACCCCGAGGCCAAGGAGTACTTCGTCAATGACGCCGGGGATTGGGAGACCATCTCTGCTGAGGTTGACTCCATGACCCACGATCGCATAGCGGTCAATATGGGCCCAGTTCACCCCTCTACGCACGGGGTTTTGCGCGTCGTCCTCGAACTTGATGGGGAAACCGTAAAAGACATGCGTCTGGGGACCGGCTACCTGCACACGGGTATCGAAAAGAACATGGAGTACCGCAACTACACGCAGGGCGTGGCTTACTGCACCCGTATGGACTACTTGGCCCCCTTCTTTACCGAGGTCGCCTACTGTTTGGCCGTTGAAAAACTCTTGGGCATCACGGATAAGATCCCTCAGCGCGCAACCTTGATCCGCGTGCTTCTGATGGAGCTCAACCGCATCGGATCGCACCTGGTCGCCATCGGTACTGGCGCCAATGAAATGGGTGCCACCACGATGTTGACCATCGGTTTCAGGGGCCGTGAAGAAATCCTGCGCATCTTTGAGCACGTCTCTGGCCTGCGCATGAACCACGAGTACATCCGTCCCGGTGGTCTGGCTCAAGACATTCCGGCAGACACGATTCAGATGATCCGCGAAAAATTGCCCATCATCAAGCACGACGCGGAAGAGATGCAGGCCCTCGTGATGGCCAACCCGATCTTCGTCAAGCGTATGAAAGACGTGGGCTATATTTCGCTGTCGGCGGGCCTTGCCCTGGGGCTTACCGGCCCGTGTTTGCGCGCGGCTGGCTACCCCCTCGATATGCGTAAAATGCAGCCCTACTGTGGGTATGAAACCTATGACTTCGATGTGCCCACCTACGACCATTCGGACTGTTACACCCGCACGGCGATTCGTTTCGACGAGATGTACGAATCCCTGAAGATCATCTACCAGGTCCTAGATCGCCTGGAGGGCACAGAGGGGCAACCCGTTATGGTCGACGACCCACACATCGCTTGGCCTGCCAAGATGTCTTTGGGTTCGGACGGTCAAGGCCAGTCCCCAGAACACGTCGCCGAGATCATGGGTTCTTCCATGGAAGCCTTGATTCACCACTTCAAGATGGTCACCGAGGGCTTCCGCGTGCCTGCCGGCCAAGTCTTCCAAATGATCGAGCACGCCAAGGGCGTCCAAGGCGTCCATCTGGTTGCCGACGGCGGGACCAGGCCTTATCGCTCGCATTTCCGCGACCCAAGTTATTCCAACCTGCAGTCCGCTTCCATCATTTGCGAGGGCGGGCTCATTGCTGATGTTGTCGTTGCGCTGGGCTCCCTTGACCCGGTGCTGGGAGGGGTGGACCGCTGATGAGTACGTACAGCCCAGAGGTAGATGAACGCCTGCGCCGCGAGGCAGCTCAAATCATCGCCCGCTACCCCGAAGGACACGAGCGTTCTGCTCTGCTGCCCATGCTGCACTTGGTCCAGTCCCAGGACGGTTACGTCTCTGCCAATGGAATCGCCCTGTGCGCAGAGATCCTGGATCTCTCTCGCGCCGAAGTCTCTGCTGTGGCAACCTTTTATTCCCAGTACAAACGTCACCCCAACGGCGAATACACGGTAGGTGTGTGTACAAACGCGCTGTGTGCAGTCATGGGTGGGGACGGCATCTATAAGGCGCTATCTGAACACTTGGGCATCGAACACGATGAGACCACCGAGGATAAGAAAATAACCTTAGAGGCCGTCGAGTGCAACGCCGCCTGTGACTATGCCCCAGTGGTCATGGTCAACTGGGAGTTTTTCGACAACCAGACCCCGTCCTCGGCAATAAAGCTGGTGGACGATATTCGCGCAGGTCGTGATGTTAAGCCAACACGTGGCCCGGATAAGGTAGCGACCTTCAAGGAAGTCAGCCGTACCTTGGCTGGTTTTGAAGATGGCCTAGTCGATCAGGGACCGAGCGCAGGGGAGGCGTCCTTGGTGGGCCTCAAGATTGCATCCGAGCGAGGCTGGGGCGTGCCTGCTGAACCTGCCCCGACTTCCAAGGAAGAGGAGGCTGGGAAGTGAGTGACGTTTCGCTTGCACAAGAGGTTCCTTTGACGCCTATCGTCTCTGAGATCTGGGGTCAAGATCGTTCCTGGACCCTGGATGTCTACCGGGCAAACGGCGGATACAAGGCCCTAGAAAAGGCCCGCGCTTTAGAACCCGCCCAGATTACCGAGGCCGTTAAGGCCTCTGGCCTGCGCGGGCGTGGGGGCGCTGGATTCCCCACGGGACTGAAGTGGTCCTTCCTGCCTCCTGATGACGGCAAACCCCGCTACTTGGTGGTCAACGCCGATGAGTCAGAGCCAGGGACCTGTAAAGACATCCCGCATCTCATGGCAAATCCCCACTTGCTTATTGAAGGCATGGCCATTACCTCAAGGGCGATACGTTGTGAACACGCCTTTGTTTACCTGCGCGGAGAGGTCGTCCATGTCTACCGCCGCTTGTTGGCGGCAATCCGTGAAGCCGAGGAGGCAGGCCTGCTGCAAGGCCTAAAGATAACGGCACACGCTGGTGCCGGCGCCTACATCTGTGGCGAGGAAACGGCCTTGCTGGATTCTCTTGAAGGCCTGCGTGGGCACCCCCGCCTCAAACCGCCATTCCCGGCAGTCGAAGGGCTCTATGCCAGGCCGACGGTTGTCAATAATGTTGAAACCATCAGCCAGGTACCCGGTATCTTTGGACACTCGGTCGACTGGTTTACGCAAATGGGGACCGAAAAGTCCAAGGGGCACGGCCTGTTTTCCATCTCAGGACACGTTGAAAACCCTGGCCAATTCGAGGCCCCCTATGGCATCACCATGCGACAGCTTATTGATATGGCTGGTGGCATGCGCAAGGGCCACAAGCTGAAGTTCTGGGTCCCGGGTGGCTCATCGACGCCGCTGCTCACCCCAGATCACCTGGATGTGCCTTTGACCTACGAAGAAGTCGTGACAGCCGGGTCCATGCTGGCCACCCGCGCCTTGCAGGTCTTTGACGAAACGACCTCGGTTGTGCGTGTAATAAGCCGCTGGACGGACTTCTACCAGCATGAATCCTGCGGTAAATGTACGCCCTGTAGGGAAGGTACCTACTGGATGAAACAGCTCATGCACTCCTTTGAGGCGGGCACTGCAAAGCCAACGGATATTGATCTCTTGTATGAGATCACCGGCAATATCGCCGGACGCTGCTTCTGTGCCCTGGGGGACGCTGCGGCTACTCCGCCGAAGTCAGCCATTGAGCTATTCCGCGAAGAGTTTGAGGCCGGATGCCATACACCCGCTTGGGAGCTCTTCCCCTACGAGGCTTCCGCTCTCTACGAAGAGGCAGGTAAATAATGACACCCCCAGTTCAAGACCTGGTTACCATTTCTATCGACGGCAAGGCCGTTGAGGTACCCAAAGGAACCCTCGTTATTCGCGCTGCTGAACAGGTTGGCGTACACATCCCACGCTTTTGTGACCACCCCCTACTGAAACCAGTGGCCGCATGTCGCGCCTGTTTGGTTGATGTTGCGACCCCAGGCAGGGACGGCACCATCCAAAAGATGCCCAAGCCACAACCGGCGTGTTCCACAACGGTCACACCCGGCATGGAGGTGGAAACCCAATACACCTCTGAAGTGGCAAAGAAAGCACAAGAGGGCGTCTTGGAATTCCTCTTGGTCAATCACCCTCTGGACTGTCCTGTGTGTGACAAGGGCGGCGAATGTCCCCTTCAAAACCAGGCAATGTCCGATGGTCGCGCAGACTCACGTTTCACGGGAGCCAAACGCCTGCAGGCCAAACCGGTACGCCTAACCTCCGAAATCCTGCTTGACCGCGAACGCTGCATCCTTTGTCAGCGCTGCGTGCGCTTCGGCAAAGAGATCCCCGGCGACGCCTTCTTGGACCTCCAAGGCCGCGGCGGCGGTGCCTCCCCCCTGGACGCTCACGGTTTCCTGGGCGAACAGATCGGCAACTTCGACACACAGATCCTGGGCTTCGTCGACGAGGCCGACAACCCTGACGGGCACACAACGACACGCACAGAGTCCCTCACCGGGCCCTGTGGTGAAGCCGGCCTCATCGGTTCAGCCCACGCAGGCCCCGTCAGCCTCGAAGACAGGGATCTCTCGGGCAGGGCATTCTCGTCCTATTTCTCGGGCAATGTCATCCAGATCTGTCCAGTCGGCGCACTGACAAGCGCAACCTACCGTTTCCGTTCACGGCCCTTCGACCTCGTTTCCACCCCGTCTGTCACCGATCACGATGCCAGCGGTGCGGCTATCCGCGTGGATGCCCGTCGCGGCCAGGTCCTACGCCACCTGGCCGGCGAAGACGCGGAGGTCAACGAAGAATGGCTGTCTGACAAGGATCGTTTCGCTTTCACCTGGCAGGCTTCCCCCGACAGGCTGACTTCCCCCATGATCAGGGCCGAGGACGGCACGCTGGTAGCGACCTCGTGGCCAACGGCCCTGCGCGCAGCAGCCGAGGGGCTGGCCAAGGCAAAAGCAGCCAATGGTGTAGCCTTCCTGCCCGGTGGGCGTCTGACATTCGAAGATGCCTACGCCTGGTCCAAGTTTGCCCGGGTTGTGGCAGGTTCAAATGCCATTGATTTCCGTGCCCGCACTTGCACCCAGGAAGAAGCCGACCTGCTGCGCGCCGACGTAGCAGGCTCTGGCCTGGGAGTGACCTATGCGGATGTCGAAAAGGCTCCACAGGTCTTGGCCGTGGGCTTCGAAGCGGAAGATGAATGCGCCACGCTGTACCTGCGTCTGCGCAAGGCCGTAGATGCCGGGACCACCAAGGTCTGTGTCTTGTCCCCCTTCACAACGCCAGGGTCCAAGAAACTCAAAGCCACAGTGTTAAAGGCACAACCAGGTACAGAAGCTGAGGTCATCGCGGCTATCACCAAAGATGCCGAGGGCGGCCTCGGCAATCTGGCCACCTCGCTAGGACAAGACGGCTCGATCATCTTGCTGGGCGAAAGGGCTGCCGACACACCGGGCCTCATCACCCAGGTGCGTGCCCTGGCACAGCGCACGGGTGCCCGACTGGCCTGGATTCCTCGCCGCGCAGGTGAGCGCGGCGCCCTGGAGGCCGGCTGCTTCCCGAATCTGCTTCCTTTTGGCCGCACAACCGAGGATGCGGAAGCGCGCGCGGATGTGGCCGCGGTTTGGGGTGTTGACTCCTTACCGGACGCTCCGTTCAGGTGCCAAGAACGCATCATCGAATACCTCAACGAGGACAAGCTATCCGCCCTCGTCATTGGGGGAGTCGACCTGCGAGATATGCCCGAACAAGATGCAACCCGTGCCGCCTTAGCCAATGCGGATTTCGTCGTCCAACTTGAGGTGCGCCACTCGGCCATCACCCCTGATGCTGATGTCGTATTCCCGGTGGCGCCCCCGCATGAGAAGGCAGGCACCTTCATCAACTGGGAGGGTCGCTTGCGTCCCTTTGGCCAGGCATTGACGTCCAAGGAACTGTCAGACCATGCGGTCTTGGACCGACTGGCTAAAGCCAGTGGTGTTGACCTGGGCACCTATACCCTGAAAGAGATCCACACAGAGCTGGCCCAGTTGAAGGACTGGGACGGTGCGCGTGCGCCTTTCAGGGACAAACCGATGAACCAAACCCCGGTACTGCAGCCAGGACAAGCCGTCCTCGGGATGTGGAAGCCTTTGTTGGACGCGGGAAGGTGTCAAGACGGTGAACCTCATTTGGCGGGAACCTCGCGCGTGCCCGTGGCCCGCGTTTCTGCCGCAACGGCAAAGGCCAATAACCTACAAAGCGGTGTTGCTTTGAGCACCGATAAGGGCGTCATTACGTTGCCCCTCGTGGTGACTGATATGCCTGATGAGACCGTATGGGTGCCCCAGTGTTCTGCCGGGTCTACGGTTTATGCAACCTTGGGTGCCGCCTACGGTGCCGTTGTTTCACTCAATCCTGCGGAGGTGACTCAGTGAACGCCCTCGTCATGTCGATACCCGCTGTAAATCAAGCTGTAAATCAAGCTGTGCAACCAGCGGCTGTAGAGGACATATTTGTGGATGACACTTGGTGGATAGCGCTGATAAAAGCTGTGTTCATCGTGGTATTCCTGATTGTGTCCGTCATCTTGGGGCTGTGGGTCGAACGGCGCCTCATTGGGCGCATCCAGACCCGCCCGGGGCCAAACGTGCGCGGCCCCTTGGGGCTGTTTCAGGCCTTGGGGGACGCCGGAAAGCTCATCTTCAAGGAAGATTTCTGGCTGCGCGGGGCTGATACCCTCATCTACCTGCTGGCTCCGATCATCTCTGCCACCACGGCTTTCGCCGTGTTCGGGTCGATTCCTTTCGGGCCGGTCGTGAACATCTTTGGGATCAGCACGCCCTTGCAGCTCTTTGACTCCAGCGTGACGGTCTTGATCATCTTGGCCATCACCTCGGTTGGCGTCTACGGCATTGTTTTGGGTGGCTGGTCTGCGAATTCTCCCTACCCCTTGCTGGGTGCTGTGCGCTCAACGGCACAGATCATCTCCTATGAACTGGCAATGGGGCTGTCCTTGGTCTCTGTCTTCCTGGTTTCAGGTTCCATGTCGACCTCGGAAATTGTTGAGGCCCAAAGTTCTGTGTGGTGGTGCTTTACCCTACTGCCGGCCTTTATCATCTACATGATTTCAGTCTTCGGCGAAACCAACCGCCTGCCCTTTGACCTGACCGAATGTGAGGGCGAACTGGTCGCCGGTTACATGACCGAGTACTCCTCCATGAAGTTCGCCTGGTACTACCTGGCCGAATACATCAATATGTTCAACGTCTCTGCCGTGGCAGTGACCTTGTTCTTGGGCGGATGGCGTGCCCCCTTCGGTCTGTCGCTGGTCAACGACGGCATGTTCAACGAGGGCTTCTGGCCGATGCTGTGGTTCTTGGGCAAGCTGTGGGTCCTGTTCGCCACCTTCGTATGGGTGCGCGGAACCCTGGTGCGTTTCCGCTACGACCAGTTCATGAACTTCGGGTGGAAGCGCCTCATCCCGATTGCCTTGCTGTGGTTGGTGGCCGTGGCCGTCATCCAGGCTTTCGTCCAGTTCTCTGCCGTCGAGGTTGACAAGCTGATGATCGGGATTGCCGCCGTGTGTTTGGTGGCCTTCGTCATCCTGTGGTTCGTGCCAGAAAAGAAACCGGCTCCGCCTCCCATCGAGGGCGCCTTTGACCCGATGGCGGGGGGCTTCCCAGTGCCACCTATGCCGGGCCAAGTTCTTCCGCCTTCGCCGAGGGCGGGCCGTATGAAGGTCGCGCATGCCATAACGCCTGCCGCATTAGGCGACAAGGAGGGCCACAATGAGTGAGGAACTTACCACCCCTGGAACGCCGGGCGCCTCGGAGGGCCAGGCAGTCGACAAACCCATAAGTGCTGCACCGTCCCTCTACCAGCGTCCCAAGAAGGGACCCATCGGGGAGTTGTTCGCGCCTGTGGCCGGATTTGGTGTGACCTTCACATCCATCTTCAGGCCCACGGTGACAGAGCAATACCCCTATGTGAAGGTGCCTACCCAGCCGCGTTATCACGGCAGGCATCAGCTGAATCGCTATGCAGATGGCCTGGAAAAATGCGTCGGCTGCGAGCTGTGCGCCTGGGCATGTCCGGCGGATGCCATCTATGTTGAGGCCGCATCGAATACACCCAATGCGCAATACTCTGCAGGTGAACGCTATGGCCGCGTCTACCAGATCAACTATTTGCGTTGTATCTTTTGCGCCATGTGTATTGAGGCATGTCCGACTCGCGCCTTGACCATGAACAATGATTACGAAATCTGGGATGAGACCCGCGAGGACATGATCTATACAAAAGACCAAATCCTTGCACCTCTAGAGCCTGGAATGTTGCAGGCTCCTCACCCGATGGTCGAAGGCATGTCGGATATTGACTACTACAAGGGCAAGGTCAGCGGTGCAACAGAAGCACAGCGTGCCTGGGTGCGTGAAAACCGCCCCGAGGACCCGAGCCTTGACCCAACAAGCCTTCAGGCAACGGAGGTGAAGAAATGAACGCGATACTGACCGCTGTTACTGCTGGTAGTTTATTCAACGCTGTACCGCCCATCGGTGCCCCCACCATTTCAACAGCCGAAGCGATTATGGCCGTGGCACTGGCCTTGACGACCTTGGCTTGTGCTTTGGGCGTGGCCTTTGCACGCCAGGCTGTTCACGCCGCTATCTACATGATCGGCGTCATGCTGTCCGTGGCCTTTATCTACTTTGCCCAAGGTGCCCCATTCTTGGGTGCGGCCCAAATCGTGGTTTACACGGGCGCTATCATGATGCTTTTCGTCTTCGTGATTATGTTGGTGGGCGTCAATGCCTCAGATTCTCCCAAGGACTCCAAACCGGCGGTCATTGCGGCAATGGCCCTCATGGCCCTCGCATTGATCGTCGTCCTGATTGTTGCGGTGTACCGCAGTGGCCTACCGGACGCCCTCGGCATTAATCTTGGAAACCAAGAAGGTGGGTTATCCAATCCCCAGGCCATCGCGGAACTGATCTTTGGACAGTACTACTTTGCGATGGAACTGGTCGGCATGTTGTTGATCGTTGCGGCTGTTGGGGCAGTGACCTTGACACACAGAGACCGTTTGGAAAAGAAGTTCACCCAAGAGGACTTGGTAAACCGCAAGATGGAGGTCTACGCCCAGTCGGGTGTGCACCCAGGGCAGCGGCCTGCGCCAGGTACCTACGCGGAATCCAATGCTATGGACGTTCCTGCCATCTCTGGTGAAACCGGACGTCCCATTGCGGGCTCGGTCGTTCAGGTCCTGCGCCTGAATAATCAGGTTCGTTCGGTGGCTGAAGCCTCACCCTGGACCGTTAACCGCCTGCGCGCACAAGCCGAAGGCGATTCGAGCCAGGCTTTGCACGGAGCTGCGACATCTGCGCAGATTACAAGGTCCGGTGGCTGGGGAATGCCCGGGCAGGCAGCACCTCAGTTGCCTGAAGAACTGGACTGGTCACGTGAGACGCCTGCTGAAATCGAAAATGCGGAGGCCCCCGGCGAAATCGAAGGCCCGGCCGACGAGGGGAAGGAGCAGGCGAAATGACCCCAGACTTCTACGTATTTTTAGCAATGGCCTTGTTTGGCATCGGCGCGTTGACGGTGTTAATGCACAGGTCAGCAGTGTTGTCCCTGATGGGCATCGAGTTAATGTTGAATGCCTGCAACCTGGCCCTGGTCACCTTCTCGCGGATTCACGGCAACTTGGATGGACAGGCAATGGCCTTCTTCATCATGGTTGTCGCGGCTGCCGAGGTCGTGGTCGGCCTGGCTCTTATCGTTTCCATCTTCAGGGCCAGGCGTTCGACGTCCTTGGATGACCTGAACCTGATGAAGAACTGAGGTAGAAACAGTGCAGATGCTACAGATTTTACCGACTGGCGTTTTACCAACTGGCGTGTTGCCCACTGGTGATATCGACTGGACCTACAACCCGGCCGGCGGGGGCGCAGTCGTTTTCGCCGGGCTATTGATTGGTATCCCACTGGCCTCGGCCTTGCTGTTATTGGTTTTGGGCCGGGTCAGCGACAAGTGGGGCCACTGGTTTGCAACCTTGGCCTCCTGGGCTTCCTTTGCTTTGGGCCTTGCGATTTTCTCCCAGATTTTGGGTTACGAGGGCGAGGCGCGCAATGTCTCGGTGCCTTTGTGGGACTTCATTCCCGGTTCTGATGTATCCGTGAAACTGGGGCTGTTGGTTGACCCCTTGTCCTTGACCTTCGTCATGCTGGTGACCTTCGTCGGCTCTCTGATTCACGTGTACTCGGTGGCCTATATGGAACACGACGCAGATAGGCGACGCTTCTTTGCGTATTTGAACCTGTTCGTGGCCTCCATGTTAATGCTGGTCCTGGGTAACTCTTTCCTGGCTTTGTTCATTGGTTGGGAAGGCGTGGGCTTGGCGTCGTATCTGCTTATCGGCTTTTGGAACCACGTACCGGAGTACGCAGCGGCGGCCAAGAAGGCCTTTGTGATGAACAGGGTCGGTGACCTGGGGCTGTTGTTGGCCATGATGGCCATGTTTGCAAGCGTGGGGTCTGTGTCCTTTGAAAAGGTCTTATTCACCGAGCTAGACCAGTGGCAGGCGACCTTCATAGGCCTGTTCTTGCTGTTGGCGGCCTGTGGTAAATCCGCCCAGTTCCCGCTGCAGGCCTGGCTGGGTGACGCCATGGCTGGCCCGACCCCAGTGTCTGCCCTGATTCACGCGGCAACCATGGTGACTGCCGGTGTGTACCTCATGGTGCGCTCTGGGCCTGTGTTTGTCCAAACCCCTGTTGCGTCTTTGATGGTCGTCATTGTGGGCGCGATTACGCTGCTATTCGGTGCGATTGTGGGCTGTGCCAAGGATGATATGAAGAAGGTCCTGGCTGCCTCCACCATGTCCCAGATCGGCTACATGATGCTGGGCGCTGGCCTTGGTCCTGTCGGCTGGGCATTCGCCATCTTCCACCTGTTGACTCACGGCTTCTTCAAGGCCCAATTGTTCTTGGGTGCTGGTGCCGTTATGCACGCCATGGGAGACCAGGTCAATATCCGACGCTTTGGTGGCTTGGCCGGTGCCATGAAGATCACCTTCGTGACCTTCGGGATTGGCTGGTTGGCTATCTTGGGCATCCCGCCCTTCAGCGGGTTCTTCTCCAAGGACAAGATCATCGAGGCCGCCTTCATGCCCCGCGAGGGCTTCGGGAACTGGTACCCCTGGGTCTTTGGCCTCGTTGCCTTGATTGGCGCAGGGATTACGGCCTTCTACATGTCTCGCCTGTTCTTCTTGATCTTCTTGGGCAAGGCTCGCTGGACCACCAAGGCCGAGAGCCGAGAGGTCCATCCACACGAGGCATCGCCCTTGATGACGGTGCCCTTGATTGTGCTTTCAGTGTTCTCAGTGGGCTTAGGCGGGTTCCTAACCGTCAACGACGCCTTCGTCACCTGGCTTGAGCCATCAATCGGCGAAACGGCGCATCACCACCCGGTATTGCCCATCCCGGTCATCATGGCTGCCACGCTGGGAGTCGTCCTGGCTGGCGCGGCCCTGGCCTGGATGTTGTTCATTAAGCGCCCGGTCGACACCGCTGTGCCCGAGGCAGGTGCCTTGGTCACGGCCGCCCGCAACGACCTGTACCAAGACCAGATCAATAAAGCGGCCTTTATTGTGCCCACAGGTGCTTTGGTCAAGGGTGTTGGAGTGACCGATTCCAAGGTTATTGACGGCATAGTCGAGGGCGCAGGTGCGGGCTCTTTAGGCTTGGGCAAGCTGATTGGCAAGGCCCACACCGGCAATGTCCGAAGTTACGCCGGATTAACGCTGCTTGGCAGCGTTCTCGCGGTCGTTATTGTCCTGGCGACACGGATCTAGAGAGGTTTAGTCAATGCTAACTATTGCACCCACAGTTGAGGGCACACTGCCCTGGTTGTCGCTGCTCATTGCCCTCCCGTCCGTGATCGCGGCTGTGTTGCTCTTCGTGAAGCCTCTGCGCGTGGCTGCCAGACCAATCGCCCTGATTGCGTCTTTGGTCGTCCTGGCAGGCGTTATCGCTGCCGTCGTTGTGGACTGGGATCCGGTTCGCGGTCCCGCCTACCAGTTGGGCGAAACCGTGTCCTGGGTGCCTGCTATTGGCCTGTCGTGGGCTTTGGGCGTCAACGGTATGGGCCTGACCATGATTATCTTGGCCGCGGCCTTAACGCCTCTGGTTCTCTTGGCATCCTGGAACGACGACAAAACTGCTGACCGTCAAGCCGGTTACGTGGGACTGATCTTGTTCCTCGAGACCTTCATGATCCTCATTTTCTCTGCGCGCGATGTGCTGCTGTTTTACCTTGCCTTCGAGGGCATGTTGATCCCGCTGTATTTCCTGATCGGTCGCTTCGGGGGAGATGGCCGCCGCAAGGCCTCCATCAAGTTCTTGCTGTACTCCTTGCTGGGCGGCTTGGTAATGCTCTTCGGTGTTGTCGCCTTGTACGTGGCTGGCCCCGGAGGGCCCACGGCTTTCCTCATGGAAACCCTTACCGAGGGCGGCACGGCACCTGAGCTAGGCGCATGGCAGATGCCCATCTTCTTGACCTTCTTCTTCGCCTTCGCGGTGAAAGCACCCATGGTTCCAGTCCACACCTGGCTGCCCGACACGGCCGCTGCCGCAAGGCCTGGTACATCTGTGCTGTTGGTCGGCGTGCTGGACAAGGTCGGAACCTTCGGGATGATCGCGTTTTGTGTGACGCTCTTTCCTCAGGCCACCAAGGCTTCTGCTGTGTGGATCGTCTGGGCGGCAGTTGTGTCCATCCTGTGGGGCGCCCTGGCGGCCTTGGCCCAAAAAGACCTGCTGCGCCTGGTGTCCTTCACATCCATTTCACACTTCGGCTTCATGGTTCTGGGCATCTACATAGGGTCTGAAACTGCCCTGTCAGGCGCCATGCTTTACATGGTTGCACACGGCGTTTCCATCGCGGGGCTGTTCTTACTGTCCGGCTGGGTCACCCAACGCGCAGGCACCGCACAGATCGCCAAACTGGGTGGCTTGCAGAGGGTCACCCCGGTTTTGGCAGGCCTCTTCCTAGTGTCCGGTTTGGCAGCCATAGCCTTGCCCGGCTTGTCCGGCTTCGTCCCGGAGTACATGGTTTTGGTAGGCACCTTCAAAACCGATGGTGAAATCGTGGCCATGTTCGCGGTCTTAGGTGTTGTCCTGGCGGCCCTCTACATTCTGATTCCCTACCAGAAGATCTTTACAGGACCCAAGGTTGCCGGGATTGATGAACTGCCGGACCTGGGTGTCCGCGAAAAATTGGTCATGGCACCCCTGGTGCTTGCCATGTTCGCCCTCGGCTTTTTCCCCGGGGTAGTCCTAGACCTGGTAAACCCCGTGTCTGAAAATGTTTTGGACAAGGCTGATGCCCGCAACTGGCATGTTGTGGATGAAACGCAGGCGCAGGGGCCGGCCTGGGATGTTCAGGCCGCGATTGAAGGGGGGATCCAGCGATGAACGCATTACAACTGTTTGATGCGGGCTTGGTGCCCGCAGCCTTCACTGCCCCTGTGGTTCAATGGTTGGCACTAAGCCCGCTGCTGGTGGTCTTTGGTGCGGCCGTCCTCGGCATAATCCTTGAAGCCTTCTTGCCTGCCGGGGCACGCCGCCCCGCGCAAATCCTTGTGTCCTTGGCTGCCCTCTTGGGCACGCTGGTTGCGTTGATTTTGCGGTGGCAGGCGACAGGGGCCGGTGGGGCGCAGGCCAAGGCCACGTACCTAGTTCAAGGCGAGTTGGCCGAAGACCCCAACACCCTGGCATTGCAGGGCATCCTGGTGATCATCGGTATCCTCGTGATCCTGGTTGTGGCCGACAGGTCCAACCCAGTGGACGGGTCTTTTGCGGCCCAGCCGGCTGACAGGCCAGGGTCGTCCGCAGAGGAATCCTCGCTGGCACATGGGTACCAGCGCACCGAAATGTTCCCGCTGATCTTGTTCTCGCTGGGCGGCATGATGGTCTTTGTTGCGGCATCTTCGCTGTTGACGCTGTTCATCGCCCTTGAGGTTATGTCGCTGCCCTTGTATGTCCTGGCGGCCATGTCGCGTCGCCGTCGTCTTTTGTCCCAAGAGGCCGGCTTCAAGTACTTCCTATTGGGGGCCTTCGCCTCTGGGTTCTTCCTCATGGGCATGGCCATGCTGTACGGCTACTCTGGCTCGGTCCGCCTGGTTGACATCATGGGTTCCGAGGTCGGCATGGCACACGCCGGTGCCGGTATCCCGCGCATGGACTGGCTATTGGTGGTCGGCTTCGTGATGTTGCTGGTGGGCCTGCTGTTTAAGATTGGTGCCGTCCCGTTCCACGCCTGGACGCCAGATGTCTATCAGGGGGCGCCCTCGGCAATAACCGGGTTTATGGCCGCAGGTGTGAAGGTCGCCGCCTTCGGGGCGATAATCCGTGTGATCTTTGGTGCCGGTTTCGGCATGAGCTGGGACCTGGTCATCTTCCTGTGGGCGGTCGCCGTCTTGACCATGTTGGTCGGTACCTTTATGGGGATTGTGCAAGGCAATGTGAAACGTATGCTGGCGTACTCTTCGATTGCGCACGCGGGTTTCTTGCTGATTGGCGTGCTCTCGGGTAACCAGGCAGGCATTTCAGCGATTGCCTTCTACCTGTTGACTTACGGTGTTGCCACGGTCGGGGCCTTTGCCTTGGTCGGCATCGTGCGCGAAAAGGACGCAGAGGGCAATGTCATGGGCGAAGCAGGTTCCCTGGTCAGGTGGGCTGGCCTTGGCGTTCGTCACCCGGTTATGGCTGTGTCCATGGTGGTGTTCTTGCTGTCCTTCGCGGGCATCCCGCTGACGGCTGGCTTCATGGGCAAGTTCTTGGTTTTCGCCGCCGGCGTTACTGGGGGCGCTGCGGGGCTGGTCGTGGTAGCGATTGTGTCCTCGGCCGTGACTGCGTTCTTCTACTTCCGCATGATCAAGATCATGTTCTTTGACGATGTGGATAAGTCAACCGTGGTGGTTTCAGGGGATGTGCTGTCGAAGTCCGTCGTGGTTGTTTCGGCTGTCGTGACAGTTGTGCTCGGTGTCTTCCCCGGGCCGGTGATGGATGTCTTGAACAACGCGGCTATGCTGCTTCCGTGACCGCACTTCATGATGACGCTGGCCTGCAGGCCCTCTTAGAGGAGGGCCTGCGCGCTGTTGAAACTTCTTTGGCCAGGCACTTGGCAGACGACTCCCAAGTCATATCCGAGGTGACCAACCACCTGTCCGCCGCTGGCGGGAAGAGGATGCGGCCTGCTTTGACCCTATTGGTCGCCCAGATTGGGGCGCCTGGTGTGGTGGCTTCTGCCGAGGTGGTCGAGGCCGCAGTGTCTGTCGAGATGACGCACCTGGCGACCCTGTACCACGACGACGTCATGGATGGGGCAGTGTTGCGCCGAGGTAGGCCTGCCGTTCAAGAACAGTGGGCGAACTCTGTGGCGATTATGGCCGGCGACATCATCTTTGCCAGGGCGTCGAGGATCGTCGCGGGGCTTGGGCCAGATGCGGTTGCCAACCATGCCACAACCTTTGAACGCCTGTGCGTGGGACAGTTGCAAGAGTTCTTTGGGCCTGCAGACGGCGCAGACAAAGTCGCACACTACTTGGATGTTTTGGCAGGTAAAACTGGGTCGCTAGTGGCCTGTGCTGCCCAATACGGGGCGGAACTCTCGGGGTGTTCTGCTCAGGTGGTCGAGGCAGTAAAACTGTTCGGCGAAAAAATCGGTGTCGCGTTCCAACTGGCCGACGACGTGCTGGATTTACAGTCATCCGGCGAGGTCTCGGGCAAGGTGCAGGGGACTGACCTGCGTGAAGGCGTGGAAACCATGCCGGTGTTATTGCTGGAACGCTGGGTCGAGGGCGTTGGCGTTGGGGGTGCTGGCGCTGCTGGCCTGGGCGCTGAGGGTGCCTCGGGTGAGGGCCAGGGTTCGGAAGAATCCGTCCTCGTCCTCTTGTCTGACCTAAAGCGAATAAAAGAATTTCCCGAGGACGAAGAACTGATTGCCTCGGTGGTTGAGCGTTTGGCGGCACACCCTGTAGTGGATGAAACCCGCGAGATGGCCAGGCAATACATGGTTCAGGCCGTCGACGCGCTGGATCCCGTCCCCGATGGGCCCGCCAAGGATGCGTTAGTGGCCTTCGCCGAAGCCCAAATCAACCGCATGCACTGAGTGCATTCTCTGGCAGGGCCACTTGGCCTCACTTCGTCGTGAGTGACTTGAGTTCAGTTTTTTCGTTGGGGAGGGTGCGGGGCGGGGTCCGTGCCCACTTTGAGGGGCGCCCTCGGCAATCCGAAGGGGCTTGTAAGCTGGTCTCGCTGTAGACTGACCCAGGTTGCTAAAGCGCAAGGTGGCCAAATAAAAGGGGGAGCATTGACCGGACAGCGTTTGGATGTGGCAATAATCGGGGCGGGACCTGCGGGGATCTATGCAGCAGATATTCTGGCAAAGTCGGATATAGACGTCGCGGTCGACATCTTTGAGCGCCTGCCAGCCCCATATGGTCTGGTCCGCTATGGTGTGGCCCCCGACCACCCGCGCATCCGACAAATTATTGACGCCCTGTATGCCATCTTGCAGCGCGGAGACATCAATCTGCTGGGCAACGTCAACATTGGCGAAGACATCACAATCGATGACCTGCGCGACCACTACGACGCCGTGATTTTCGCCACGGGCTCTGATCGCGATGCTCCCATTGACCTGCCAGGCCAGGAACTTGAGGGTTGCTACGGCGCGGCAGACTTTGTGTCCTGGTATGACGGGCACCCGGATTACTCTAGGTCGTGGCCGCTGAATGCCCCGCAGGTCGCGGTTATCGGCGTCGGGAACGTCGCCCTGGACGTCGCTCGCATCCTGGCGAAACACTACGAAGACCTGCTGACCACTGAAATTCCGCCCAATGTCGCCGAGATGCTAGCCACATCGCCCATAACCGACGTCCACGTTTTCGGCCGACGAGGCCCCGCTCAAGTCAAGTTCACCCCCCTCGAACTGCGAGAACTGGGTCAGATTCCAGGTGTTGACATCATCGTCTACGAAGAAGACTTCGACTTTGACGAAGGTTCACAAAAAGCCATCAACGCCTCGAAGCAGACGAAGCAGGTCGTGAAAACCCTGATGAACTTCGCCATGATTCCGCCCGAAGACCGCAAAGCCCCACGTCGAATCCATATTCACATGTTCCATTCTCCTGTCGAGGTCTTGGGTGACGAACATGGCAATGTGCGCGCCCTCGTCACTGAACGAACCGCGCTACAGGGCGACGGCTCGGTCTCGGGCACCGGCGAACTCGTTGAAACCCCAGTTCAAGCCGTCTATCGCGCGGTCGGGTATTTTTCAAGCCCCCTGCCCGGCGTCCCCTTCGACGAGGACCGCGGAATCATCCCAAATGTGGGAGGCCGCGTCACTTCAGTTCCCATTGCCGAGGGCGAAACCCCAGATGCTGCCACGATCTTGCCCGGTGTGTACGCTACAGGCTGGGTGAAGCGCGGACCTGTCGGTTTGATCGGTTCCACTAAGTCCGATGCCCAAGAAACCATTGCCAACCTGTTGGAAGACGCAGCAGCCGGGCGGATTCATGCACGCAGTATGGAGCGTGGATACGAGGCCATCACTAAGATTTTGGAGGCCAAAGATGTCCCCTATACGACCTGGCAAGGCTGGGAGCTGCTCAACCAGTTCGAAAAGCAACTGGGCGAAGACTACGGCGAAGTCCCAGGAGGGCGCGGTCCAAGGGAGCGCGTGAAGGTCGTGGCTCGCGAGGCAATGACCGCAATATCGCTGGGTGCCGAGGAAACTGAAGTGCCCGACCTCATTGGTGAGGCCCCCGAAAAAGCAAAGCGGGTCGAATAAATGTCAGAATCTTTGAAAGGCTCGCATGGCCCAGGGGATGAAGAATCCAGCGGTGTGCAAAGTGATGCAGAGCCTGTGGCCGAAGCTGGGACCGAAACAAAACCCGGCGTAGCCACCCACAAAGAAGCGACCGAGACGGCAAGTGAACTGCCCAAACGCTCAAAAGGTCCGAGGCACTCGCGACACTCCAAAGATGGCACGGGGCAGACAACAGAAAACAAGAAACGTGGCCCCTTGCTGACTGCGGGTATCCTCCTTCGCGACCTCGTTGTTATTATCGCCCTCGCCCTGCTTATCTCCGGTGTTACTAAGGCCTTCCTCCTCCAAACCTTCCGAATCCCCTCGGGCAGCATGGAACAAACACTTGTTGAAGGCGACAGAATCATGGTCGAGAAACTTTCGCCTCTCTTCGCGGGTGTGAAACGCGGCGAAATCACCGTATTCAAGGACAGTGACAAGTGGCTGTCTGGCATAGTGGCAACAGAGGCGCCGACGGGTTTCTTTGCGACAGAGGCAGGGCAAAAGGTCGATAAAGCGCTACAGTTTATTGGCTTCCGCCCAGAACCCGGTGATGCCTACCTCATAAAAAGAGTGATCGGCGTCGAAGGGGACCGTGTGAAGTGCTGTGATACTGCTGGCTATATAGAGGTCAATGGCAAG
The DNA here is from genome assembly GCA_030538185.1 of Actinomycetaceae bacterium. Classification (GTDB taxonomy): domain Bacteria; phylum Actinomycetota; class Actinomycetes; order Actinomycetales; family Actinomycetaceae; genus JAUNUK01. Next base: position 185,879 of record JAUNUK010000001.1, read on the forward strand.
GCCATCAAAGAGCCCTACCTGAACCCCGACGAAGTCCCCTACCCGCAGCCCTTCGATGTCACCGTTCCACCTGGGAAAATCTGGGTCATGGGGGATAACCGCAACCACTCTGGGGATTCTCGCGCGCATGTGTCAGACCCTTCGGGCGGATTTATCGATACCAAGGAAGTGGTTGGCACGCCGATCCTGCGGATCTGGCCTCTTGACCGGGTCGGTGTCATGTCGAAAACCGATGCTTTCAAGGATGTAGAGCCCTAATAGTGGAGGCCAGGTGGGGATGGTCCGCAAATAATCACCCGACCTGTACAGTACCCACACAGGCATGACACAGCCACAAATACTAGGATTTGAACATGCGCAAACATCACAATGGTCTGAAAACTGCTTTCCTGTTCGGAAGCATGTGGGCAATACTGCTGGCTATCGGTGGATTGATCTCAGCAGGCTCAGGTAAGTCGATCTTTATTTTTCTTTTCGCAGGTATCGGCCTGGCGATGACGGCGTACTCATATTGGAACTCTGCATCCCTGGCGCTTGCGTCCATGGATGCCGTTCCCGTCACGCCCGAACAGGCCCCCGCAATGTATCGCATCGTGGAGGAACTGTCGGCCAAGGCCGGCCAGCCCATGCCGGGCCTCTACATTTCACCCTCCATGACCCCCAACGCCTTCGCCACAGGGCGCGACCCACAACACGCGGCCGTGTGCTGCACGACGGGGATCTTGCAGCTGCTGGACGAACGCGAACTTCGTGGGGTTCTTGCGCATGAACTCATGCACGTCTACAACCGTGACATCTTGACGTCCTCGGTCGCATCGGGGATGGCCGGCGTGATCTCCTCAGTCGCCCAGTTCGCCATGGTCTTTGGCGGAGGCAACAACCGAGAAGGCGGGGGAATGGGTGTGCTGGGCGGCCTGCTTATGGCCCTGGTCGCGCCTTTCGCCTCCATGCTCATTCAGTTCGCCATTTCGCGTACCCGCGAATTCGATGCCGACGAGGACGGCGCACGACTGGCTGCTGACCCGCTGGCATTGGCCTCGGCACTGAAGAAACTGGAACGTGGCAACGATATGGCGCCCATGGAGTCCAACCCTGAAAACAACCGCGTGGCTGCCATGATGATCGCTAATCCCTTCCGTGGCGGTGGGTTTGCGCGCATGTTCTCGACGCACCCGCCCATGGACCAGCGCATTGCTCGACTGGAAGAAATGGCTGGCTATCGCGCATAACTGACGCTTCGGGGGGACAGGGGTTTTACAATGGGGGGATGGAGAGTGAACAGGGGTTTCGCCCGGGGTTGGGGCTGACGCAAAAGCTGGTGCTCAACGGAATCGTGACCGTCATTTCGGCAACAATGGTCGCAGGCTCCACACTGTTCTCCCTGTTCATGATCGCCCAAAACCAGGCAGACCCCGACAAGCTGCAACACTGGATCACGGTCGGCACCTGGCTGGTCTCCATCACGGTTTTCCTGGCCTGCGTTTTCGTTATGGGACCCATGGTCGTCGTCATTTTGGGTGTCCGAGGGCGCATTAAACAACTCGGCGGGTCCCTGACTGCCCTGGCAGGAGGGGACGTGACACAAATTCCCCACGTCCAAGGCCGTGACGAAATGGCAGGCATGGCCTGGCGTCTGGGTAACTCGTTGCGCGCGCTGGCCTCGGTGTTTGAAAAAGTGTCTGTAACAGCTGAAAGTGTCTATCGACAGTCACAAGAGTTAATAACGGAAGCGCAAGAATCCAGAGGATACGCACGTCAAACCACGGACGCCCTCAACGAGGCAATGGAGGCATCGCGCGAGGCCAGAATGTGCTCAGTGCGTGCCGGGGACTCCGTCAAGGACATGTCAAGTTCTTTGGTGAACATTGACGAGGCATCACAAGGGGCAACCGAGGCTTCCGCGCAAGCGGCCGCCCTGGTGACCCAGGCACAGGCTTCCATTGATGAACTCGTTGTGGCATCAGAAAAAATCTCGACAGTTGCCATCGCAATCGCAAAAATTGCGGAACAAACCAACCTCTTGGCCTTAAACGCCACAATCGAAGCTGCCCGCGCAGGGGAAGCCGGACGCGGTTTCAGCGTCGTTGCAGGGCAGGTCAAAGAGCTTGCCGAACAAAGCGCAGTGGCAACAGAAGAAGTGGGGGTCCTGGCTCAAGAGATCCGCAACGGAACCCAGGACACCCGAGCAGCCATTGGGAACATCACTGAAAGCATGGACCAGGTCACGGGCTCTCAGAAAAATATCTTGGATGCTTTGGCGCACCAAGAAGAAATTTCACGAAACCTCAATGATTGTTTGTCTCAAGCGGGGCAATCTACCCAGCACATCGAAGAAACATTGACGGAAGCCAGCGTTATTGCCAAGAAAACAGATGCCTCCGCCGAGAACGTGGGCACCCAAATGGCTGTCTTGTCTCAGCAAGCCACTGAACTAACCGCCTCCGTCGCCCAGTTCAAATACCGCAAAGACTAATTACGTGAGTGTATCGGCCGGAAGTGGCCGCAGCGATATGGTCAGCGGTAGTTGACGAACTGGAGGTCGGCATCCAGGTCCTTGCCCTTCAGCAGGGCAATCACCTCTTGCAAGTCGTCGCGTGACTTCGACGAACACCGCACCTCGTCGCCTTGGATGGTGGCCTTCACCCCGCGCGGGCCCTCGTCGCGGATGATCTTCGTGATCTTCTTCGCAATCTCCTGCGACAAGCCCTCCTTAATGGACCCACTCAAGGTGTAGATCTTGCCCGAAGGCTTCGGCTCCTTGTCACCCAAATCCAGCGACTTCAAGGAAACCCCACGACGCATCAGCTTCGTCTGCAAAACGTCCAGGATGGCCAGCACGCGCTCAGGAGAGTTCGCCTCCATCGTGACAACCTCGCCCGCCAAGGCGACGGAAGCGTCCACGTTCTTAAAGTCGTAACGCTGTGCGACCTCCTTAGATGCCTGGTTGACTGCGTTATCAACCTCTTGACGGTCCACCTTGGAAACAATGTCGAAAGAAGAATCAGCCACAAGAACCTCACTAAACTAGACGACCAGAAAGACAACAGCGGCAGAAAACCGCCCTCGGCAAGCTTATCTATTCCGAGGGCGAGACGTGGCGAACCTGGCAGTAAACGAATTGGCCAGGGCGCACGCGATTTGCTAAAGTTCTTTGGTGCCTTCGGCGCAGTGCATTAGCGCAGCGCACGGCACACGGCACAATGGCGGGTTTCCCGAGTGGCCAAAGGGAGTTGACTGTAAATCAATTGCGGAATGCTTCGGGGGTTCGAATCCCTCACCCGCCACAGCGTGGGCGTGACCCATACCACCGCAAAGGGCTTGGTGCCCTGCGCGCGGATCGGTTAGGCTGGAACGCGCTGCCCCGATAGCTCAGTCGGTAGAGTGTCTCCATGGTAAGGAGAAGGTCCAGGGTTCGAATCCCTGTCGGGGCTCTGATGCTGCTTCGGTGGTATCTCGAGGCGGGGTAGCTCAGTCGGTGAGAGCGCACGACTCATAATCGTGAGGTCGCGGGTTCGAACCCCGCCCCCGCTACATGAAGTGCCAAAGGCAGATGTCTACGGCGGAGAGTGAGGAAAAAGTGGCTAGTAAATCTTCAGACGTTCGCCCGAAGATCACCTTGGCGTGCTCGGAGTGCAAAGAGCGCAACTACATCACCAAGAAGAACCGTCGCAATACGCCGGATCGCCTCGAGATGAAGAAGTATTGCCCGCGCTGCCGCAAGTCGACAGATCACAAAGAAACGCGCTAAGCAGCAGTAACTGTGTAAGGAACGGTCCCGCAAGGGGCCGTTCCTTGTTTTTGCCGAGGGCGGGGTGTGGTCGTTGGGCTGTGTGGCGGGGCCACGCGGCCCCGCTCGTTGTTACTGTCCGGGGTTAGGTTTTCCGTTTGGGCAGGACGAGGATAGGGGTAGCCCCGCCCAGCGGTGCACTGCTCGGCTGAAGCCGAGCAGGCATCCGAAGCCCGAGCCTACCCCGCAACCCCTATCCTCGCCCCACCTAGTCGGCAAATTCGGGTTTGGAAAAAATAATTCGGGTCAAAAATTTTCCTTTCCTTATCCCCTTACCCAAATTCGCTGAGATGGGCGGGGCGCGGGGCGGGTGGGAGCGGTAGGTGGGCGTCGGATGCCTGCCGAGCTTCAGCTCGGCAGTGCACCGCTGGGCACGACCCCCGCCACGCGCGCCGCCCAAACGGCAAGACGTTAGAGGGTTAGGCCTAGGGTTACGGGTTCGGGGTTTAGGGTTATGCGGTAACGAGTCTGGACATTGGCGCGCACGGTGCGGGCTAGGTGGGCTATGTCTTCGGCGGTGGCGCCTCCACGGTTGGTCAAGGCCAGAACGTGCTTGGTGGATAGGGTGGCCTTGCCATTGGAGCCTGGGGCAGCCCAGCCCTTAGGCATCCCTGCATGGTCAATCAGCCAGGCGGCAGAGGTCTTTATTGCCGAGGGCGAACCCGTATCGACTGCAGTCGCGGGGATGGGCCCTTGGCCTTGCGGCTGGCCTCCCACGGGCGAAAGCGGCTGCGTTGTCGAATGGACACCAAGCTGGTCGGGGTCTTTGGCCTCGGGGGTGGGTACAACCGGGTAGCGAGGTGCCTCGGGTGGCAGCGCGCGTTCTTCGGGCGAACCGACCTGGAGGATCGGGTTCATGAAGAAGGAACCTGCAGAGTACGTGTCGCGATCCGTGGCATCTAAAACCATGCCCTTTGACCTGCGCAACTCTAGGACTGCGGCTCGCACATCCGCCAGAGGAGCGCGCGTGTCGCCCTCGGCATTGTCGCTGCCGGTAAAACCCAAGGCGGATGCCAGGGGGCCGAAACGTAGGGGGGCGGACAACCCGTCCTTTGACAAGAGAAGATGGATCTCTAGCACTATGAACCTGCCACTGAACCCCCAAGCCGGGGCGTGGTCTTGCCCTTCGGGTGTCCTTTGATGGGAAGGGGAGGTGGCAGGTGCCGGACGTAGCCAGGCGCGGGAGGCTTTCAAAACTGAATGGCGGTAGGTCAGTTGCAGTTGGGCGTGGCTGAGTTCGCGAATTCGTCCCAGCGCCCGGTCCCAGACGGTCACTGACTGGAGGCAATCGCCGACCTCTTGGCCGTAGGCGCCAATGTTTTGGACCGGGGCGGCCCCTGCGGTTCCAGGGATTCCCGACAGGGCTTCGATGCCGCTTAAGCCCTCGTCAACCGTGTATTGGACCAGTTCATCCCAGAGGAAACCGGCACTGGCTGAAACGAGCATCCCCTGCGCGTGGGACTGGGTGCGCTGCTCGCTGCTGGTGTCCTGAATGACCACGCCGTCGAAAAGGCTGTCGGCTGCCAAGAGGTTTGACCCCCCGCCCAAAACCAGCATGTCTAGGCCAGCGGAATCAGCCTCTAAGACAGCCTCCGCCAAAGCATTAGGGCCGTGGACCTGGACAAAACTTTTGATCGGCCCGCCTACCTGCAGCGTTGTGAACTCAGAAAATGTGCGCATGCCTGTCCCTACGAACCGTCATTGCGCACATTGCGCCGGTCGCGTCGCGATAGTGGTTTTGCGGCAGTGGATGGCGCGCCGTCCTCGGGGGCTCCTTGTGACAATTCCTGGCCCAAGGCACGCCTTTCACGCCTAGAAAGTCCCGACGATGATGGTGCGGATACAGGTGCTGGTGCGGGGAGGTCGTGAGCATCCTCCTGTGCGCCGCGCGCGGTACCTGCGTCAGCCGGGTCGCGCGTATCGTCCTCGCCATATTTTGTTTCCGTCCAATTGCTTTGTGTGGCACCAGCGGCAGAAGAAGGAAGAGGAACACTATAGATTCCACCGGCACCATCTCCGAAGCCGGGGTCATCGAAATCATCAAGAGCGTCATCTTCCCAGTACTGTAATGAGAGCCGAGAGGCATCGTGTGCTGCAGGGTCGCTTGCCATTTGTGCGCGTGTAGACGTGTCCGCAGCAGTGCTTGGCCCCTCCATGACTACGCCACCAGCACCGGCACCAGCATCAGCATCAGCACCCACCTGCCGGGCACGCGGAGGTGCGAAGTGGGCTTTTTTGCGATACCCAGTGCCTTGCATATTGAAACCGGGGGCCATCTGTGAACGGTTAATGACCTCTAAGACCGTTTCACGTGCTCGGTTACTGATGCGAAACTCTGCCGCGTCGATCAGGTCCAGATAGTAGGTGTAGGAATCTGCGACATCTTCTATTGTCTGTCCGCAGGGTCCTTCGATGAGTTTGATATTGCCGTCCTCGTCTTCTTCAACAAGGGCGAGGGCGGGGCGTAGCTTGCGTGGAATAAAGATGAATTCTTCCCCACGGACTATACGCATCTCAATGGAACGGGTGGTCAACCACTTCTTTGAATGGTTGGGGTCGGCGAAGAGGGAGGAAGGTAAGAGAGCTAAGAGCACGGAGGCGATGCTTTCTACCCAGGCCAACATCATGAGGCCTTTGGCTAGTGGGAGGTCCCCTTCGCCATATGCCAGCTGGGCAATCGTTTGTGCCCCCGAGACAACGACTGCGCCTTGTAGCAGTAGTTGCCAGCGCAAAATTCGGTGAATGTCAGTGATGCGCCGCGTAATGTCAATGGATGATGGCAGATCGGGGATGGGGCCTCGTCTGGCGATCATTCGGATCAGGATATCCGTGAAAAGTGCCGACAAAAACACGAAGGTCACAAGAAAAAAAGCGTGAGTCGTGGTGAAATTGCCAACCAGTCCATCGTTGCGCCAACCGGCTTTCACCACGGCGTACAAAGATATGGCCGTGGACAAGGCAAGGATAAGGGCAATAAATGTTTGCCACCAACGGAGCTTGTTGGTCAGGTCAAAAATCTTATAGTTGACTGCTTTGTCTGTGGGAGCAAACCACAAGATAGTGGAGATGAGGTATGAGGCGACAAAGGCGAAGGACACAGAAATTGGGAGCAAAATAAGAGAGGTGCGCGTGTTGAAGAACTGGGTGCCAAGCAGGGTGTTGGCTGTTGCAAGCGCGTAAGGAAAAAGAACAACGGATATAAGGGTGATGAGCACCGAATACATATACGTATATTCTGAATGGATAATGGCTCTTTTGTGAAAAACGGGCAAGTCTAAAATGAATCGCGGTTTACTGAGTGCAATGCCGATGAAGGCAATGAATACGACAATAATAGGGCCGGTCAGGTTGCCGATGTAGATGAAGATTCCTGGCAGGGAGACAGGAAATTCAAGTACAGTCTCGAAGTCCAGAAGCGGTGCTATCATCGGGTCTTTCCGTGTGAGAGACGAACATTGCTCCTATTGTAGGGTAGCCGTTCCAGGCTCATGTTGAAGCCAGGAGTCAACTCCTTGCAACATGCGTTTTTTTGACTCTCCAGAAGCTAGGGATGCCTTGATGGAAGATCGGGCCAAAGAGGCGAGGGTCGCATCGTTGAATCCAAAAACGTCGCGGGCCACCTGGTATTGGTCTAGTAGGCGTGACCTGAACAGTAGCGGGTCATCAGCGCCCAAGGCTATTGTGGCGCCACGCTCCACCAAGGTGGGTAGTGGCACGGCGCTCAACTCTGGATACACCCCAAGCGAGACATTCGATGAGGGGCACAGTTCGAGACAGATCCCAGCCTCGATCACCATGTCTAAGAGCCGTGGGTCTTCTGCCAGGCGTACCCCGTGCCCGAGCCGGGTCGGTTTCAAATGCGCGACGACCTCGGCGACGTGTTCTGGCCCCAAAAGTTCGCCCCCGTGGGGCACTGCGGCCAAACCAGCTTGCCTTGCTATGCGGAAAGCCTGTGCCCACTGCGAAGTTTGCCCATTGCGTTCGTCGTTGGATAAACCGAAACCGACGACTTCACCGGGGCCAACGCCTGCGTGCCTGGCGGCCAATCTGGCCAAGGTACGTGCGTCCAAAGGGTGTTTCATCCGCGAGGCGGCCACGATAACACCGACTTCCACCCCGTAGGCGGCAGAAGACAGCTTCGCCTGATCAAGGATTATTTCGAGGGCGGGGGTTATGCCGCCTACCCAAGGTGCGTAAGAGGTAGGGTCCACCTGGATTTCGAGGCGTTGGGATCCTTCCTGCGCGTCGTCCTCCACGGCTTCGTCGATCAGGCGCCGCATGACGCCCTCGCAGCGAACCAAGGAACGTGCCACATCGTATGAGCGCTGAAAACGAAACCACCCCCTTTGGTCTGCCGGCACGCGCAGGGGATCGCCTTCCAGCATGAAGGTGGGCAGGCGTAAGCCGGCCTTTTCTGCCAGTTCGAGCAGGGTTTGCGGACGCATAGCTCCAGTGAAATGCAGGTGCAAATGTGCTTTGGGTAGTGTGCGCAAGCTGCGGAGGGCGTGTGTAGACGTCACGAGGCAATTATTGCAGGGGATCAAGAACCACCAAATCCTTCCAATATCGCTCAAGGTATTTCGCTGAGGCGTGACTTCGGTTAGTTTCGATATAAGACGAGAAATCGGATACGTTCTTGCCTGTCAGCTAGGTAACCGTGGAGGTGTGTCATGAGGTTGGGTGTCGCACAAAGCAGGCTGAACGCCGTCTTGGCAAAGCACGTTGCCGCTGCCATCCACAAGTGCGGTTACGAGGTCGAACTGGTGCCGATTGCTTCCCAAGACCTTGGCGACAACGCTGACGGAGATGCGCCTTCGATCTTCTTGGGTTCACCCGAGGTGGTTCAGAAACGAAAGGTCTTGCTACAGGGCGGCTGTGATCTCATTGTGCACGGGGTGATAGAGATGCCCCTGTTTGAGGTGCCCGGCATTGCGTCTACGGCCATCCCCTTTAGGGACAATTCCCACGATGTCCTGTGCTCTAGTAACAAACTGGGATTAGATGAATTGCCAACAGGGTCTAGCGTTGGCGTATCTTCCGTCTTGAGGGCTGCCCAGCTGCGTATCGCCAGGCCCGATGTCGTCGCCGTGTCTTTGCGTGGCGATACCATCCCGCATTTGCAGCGACTTAAGGGTGCGGGGCTTGGGCACGTCACCGATTTGGATGCGCTTATCATCGCACAGGCGAAACTTGCCTACGGCGATCAGTTGGATTTAGTGGCTGAAGAATTTGACGGGCTGCATTGGCGAACAGAGGTCGGGCAGGGGGCCGTTGCGGTAGAGGTGCGCGAAAGGGACCTCTACCAAGATCCACAGATTGCGGCGGTGATGGAAGGCATCAATAATCGGGTTGCCTATATGCAGGTTTTGGCTGAGCGAGAAACCATGCGCGCCTTGGACGTCGGCTATGAGGCACCTATTGGTTTCCACTCCACGGTGGAGGGCGACACCCTGGTATTGCGGGCGAGCGCCTTTTCAGCAACAGGAGCAGCACGGATAGATGCCCAGTCTTCGACTCGACTGGATGGAACTCCCGAAGACGAGCAGCGCACGAAAGAACTTGCGAAGCTCGTGGCCCAATCCTTAAAGCAACAGGGCGTCTTTGAGCTCATAGCCTCACAGCGTCTGCCTCAGTCCATGTCCGCCCAAGCCGTCCTCGGAAAAACCCCTGTCGCCGTTTCGGGCTTTGGGTCAGGGGAATTGAAGTTTGAAAGGGCGCATACGCAGATCAAAAAGCCCCTCAGCGGAATCACCACCATAGTGGCGCGCCCACCGGATTCCACCCTTTGTCGCGAGCTTAGAGAGCTGGGGGCACAGGTGATCGCCTCCGTTTTGAGCAGCACGACCCCACTACCCGGGATGCGGGTTGCTAAGGCCTTGGACAAGTTGGCTAACGGGGGGTATGACTGGGTGATTTTCATGTCGCCTCGCGCCGTTACGTCACTGGTAGACGCGGGTTACGACATGGGAGAGGTCTTCAGGAAGGCGTATTCGCGCGGGGTGCACATTGCCGTCGAGGGCGATTCCGTCGCCAGAGCGGTACGGCGCGCTGGCGGCTGGGTCGATCTGATGCCACATTTACGTTCTGCCGAGGGCGTTGTCCTGGAACTCCAAGAGTTCGTGGGCTCCAGAATGTACCCGACTGCATTGATGCCAAGTTCCTTGGAACCAGATCCTGTGATTGTGACATCCCTGGAGGCCAGTGGCTGGACACTGGATTTTCCCAGCGTCTATGCCCTGGAAACACTCCCGGCTTTGCCCGGGGTAATACAGGCGCATCTGGAGGCGTGTGTTGAGGACCCGCAACCGACCGTGTTCATTGCGACCGCTCCCGTTATTGCCCGTGCTGGCGCAGCGCTGTTCCCTGAAGGCAGGCGCCCCACCTGCGTCGCTATCGGTCCGAAAACCGCGCAAACCCTTTGCGAACTGGGGTGGGAGCCTGATGCTCAGGCGGTTTCCGGCGAGGACTTGCCAGGCGTTATCCTGCGTTGCCTGGGCAGATAGGTGTCAATACACCCAGGTGATGTTGGGTGTGAGGGGCTATCTTGCCTCGCTGAGTAGCTTTTGGATTCGGCCTACGCCTTCGACTAGGTCCTCGTCGCTCAGGGCGTAGGACAGTCGCAGGAAGCCCGAAGGCCCAAACGCTTCACCTGGCACAACCGCGACCTCAACCTCTTTGAGGATCAGTTCTGCCAGTTGACCTGAGGTCGTGGGCGTCGTGTCGCGGATTGTCTTACCTAAAACGCCCTCGACGCTGGGGTAGCAGTAGAAGGCACCCTTCGGGGTGGGAACGCTGACACCAGGGATCTCAGAGAGCATCGAGACCATAATGCGCCTGCGGCGGTCAAAGGCTTCACGCATCATGTGAGCCGCCGACAGGTCCCCAGAAACCGCGGCCAAGGCGGCGCGTTGGGCGACGTTACACACATTGGAGGTCAGGTGTGACTGGAAGTTTGTCGAGGCGCGGATGACGTCCATGGGGGCGATCATCCAGCCGACCCTCCAGCCGGTCATGGCGAAGGTCTTGGCCACGCCGTTCAAGATGATGGTCTGGTCTGCCAACTCGGGCAGCAGTTTCACCAGGTGAGCGTCTTCGGCATCGTCATACAGCAGGTGTTCATAGATTTCGTCGGTGATGATCCACACCCCATGTTCAAGTGCCCATTCGCCAATAGCTTTGGCTTCGGCTGGCGTGTAAACGGCGCCTGTGGGGTTGGAGGGGCTGCAAAACAGCAGGGCTTTCGTGTTCTCGGTACGTGCTGCCTCAAGCTGCTCGACGGTGACCTTGTAGTCCTGGTCGGCTCCTGCGAAGACCTCTACGGGCGTGCCGCCGGCCAAGGTGATGCACTCTGGGTAGGTGGTCCAATATGGGGCGGGCAAAATGACCTCGTCACCGGGGTTCACCAGGGCAGCAAATGCCTGGAAGACCGCCTGCTTTCCTCCGTTTGTGACCAGGATCTGTTCAGGGTCGACCTCGTAGCCAGAATCCCGCAGTGTCTTGTCGGCAATGGCCTTGCGAAGGGCTGGCTGGCCCTTGGCAGGTGTATAGCGGTGCTGTGCGGGGTCCTTGGCGGCCTCAATGGCGGCCTCAACAATGTAATCGGGGGTCGGGAAGTCTGGTTCTCCAGCGCCAAAACCGATGACAGGCCTGCCTTCAGCCTTCATGGCCTTTGCCTTGGCATCGACCGCTAAGGTCGCAGATGGGGCGATAGAGGCTAAACGGGCAGATACGCGTGCTGCTACAGGAGTCATGGAAAATAGTCTAAACCCATAAGGTCTTGTCCCTCTAAAACGTTGGTCCCAAGGAAAGCGTTACGACTGTTGGGCGGGATTGTGTGGCACTTGATTGTGTAGCAGTTGGGCCAGGTGGATCCCGTCCCTGTTGGCAAGTTGTTGAACTTGGGTGCGGCAAGAAAAACCATCCGTCAAGACGGTTGCTTCAGGATATTTTTCGAGGGCGGGCAATAGTTCGAGTCCAGCAACAGCCACGGACATTTCATAGTGGCCCTTTTCCATGCCGTAGTTCCCGGCCAATCCGCAACACCCTGTGACTTCATGAACGGTTGCTCCGCAGCGTTGAAGAAGTGCGCGATCTGCATCCCAGCCCATGACCGAATAGTGGTGGCAGTGCGGTTGGGCAAGCACCTCAACACCTGTGAGGTCCGGGGGTCGCCAGGCATCCCCTGGGCCCAAGGGGGCAGGGGCCGTGAGTAGCTCAGCCAAGGTCATGGTTGCCTTTGAAACCAGAGGAGTGCGCGGATCCTTGGGCAAGAGATCCAAAAGATCTTCACGTAAGGTCGCGGTGCACGACGGTTCGACACCGATGATCGGGATGCCTGCCATAGCGAAGGGGGCCAAGACCCCCAGCAGCTCGTCAAGTTTCTTCTTGGCTGTGTCCAGCTGGCCTGAAGAAATCCAGGTCAAGCCGCAACATGCCTTTTGTGGGGGGACGACAACGGTGTACCCGGCAGCCTCTAACACAGCAGCCGTCGCCCGCGCCCCATCAGATGAAATACCTTCAGAGAAAGAATCTGCCCACAAAAGCGCGAAGCGCTTTCGTGGGTTAGCAGCGTTTAATTGCGCCGCGGCAGCGTTTAATTGCGCCGCGCTAATCCGCGGCGCGTCACTGTCGTCTTGGCGGAAAGCGCGGTTTCCGCCAAGACTTTCGTCGATAGTGTGGGCGGAGCCTGGGGGAGTGGGGGTGTGGGCGGGGCCTGGGGGAGAGGGGATGTCGCTTGGAACTCCTGCGATTAGGCCTTGTTTCGTGGCCCAGGTTCTGAAGGATTCGCCCTCGAAGGTGGCCATTTTTCTGCGGGTGTCTAGGCCAAACACGCTGAAAACTATCCAGCGGATAAAGCCAAGACCCAAGAAGAAATTGCCCAGGCGAGCGCCCAAAGGAATGGCTCGCATGAGGTTCAACCAGGCAGGAAGCCTGCCCAAAAGGTAATGTGGCCGAGGACGCAGGCGCCCCTTGTAGGCGCGGTGCAGGGCCTCGGAACGGTACTGCGCCATATTGACGCCAGCGGGGCAATCCGAGGTGCAGGCCTTACAAGACAGGCACAAATCCAAGGCAGCTAAGAGGTCTGGGTCGGAAAAATCGCTAAGGATCTGTCCGTTGGCGACCTCTTGTAAGGCTCTGGCACGCCCCCTGGTCGCATCTTTTTCCTCGCCCGTAACCCTGTGGCTTGGACACATCCATGCACCCGTGGCCCGCCCCGCGGCGTGACACTTGCCGACCCCGGTGCAGCGGTGTACCGCCGCGGTGAAGTCCCCGCCGTCATGCCCGAAAGAAAACCCAGAATCCAGTGCAGGAAACGCCCTTGCGTAAGGGCGGCGCAGGTTGGCATCCAGAGCATCGGGGTCAATAAGCACCCCAGGATTCATGAGGTTATGGGGATCGAACAGCGCTTTTACCTGCCCAAACAGCCTGATCATTTCCGGTGAATACATGCGCGACAACAGTTCAGAACGCGCACGACCATCCCCGTGTTCCCCAGAGATGGAACCCCCGTGGCGAGCAACCGTGTCGGCGGCAGCTTCCAAAAAGGCCTTGGCACGCCCCACGCCAGCCTTGCTGCCGAGCTCCAGATCGAGGCGGACGTGCACACAGCCATCCCCAAAATGCCCATACAGCAGGCCATCGACGCCGTGCGCATTCATCAAAGACGTGAAATCCACCAAGTAATCTGCCAAGTTTTCAGGAGGGACGGCTGCGTCCTCAAAACCAGGCCAGGCCTGTGCGCCACCGCTGAGGATTTCCCCACTATGCGGATCGACAACCTGGGGGGTGCGCCCACCCAATCCAGCACCATCTGCGCGTATCCTCCACAAGGCGCGAGCTTGCGCCCCGGGTGGATAGACCTCAACTGCGTCCGTGGAAGCCGCAGCAGCCAAGGCGTGAGCCGTGGACAGTGCCTCTTCTTCGTCCTTGCCGCCGACCTCGATCAACAGCCAGCCACCCCCCGTCGGCAAATCCGGGACAGCCCCCGGCCCCTTCACTTGACGCACCACGTCAACCAGCCTGGAATCCATGCCCTCAACCGCCAAAGGCTCAAAAGAGTTGACCACCATGACGTCGCGGGCTGCGGCAATCATGTCCGGGTAGCCCAAGGCCACCAGGACAGGCGCGCGCGGAACCTCCACTAAACGCACAGTGGCCTGCGTGATTGCGGCTAAAGTCCCCTCGGTTCCGGCCAAGAACCTCGCCAGGTTTTCGCCCCTTTCGGGCAGCAGTTCCTCCAGCTGGTAACCCGAGACCTGTCTTTTGAAGCGCCCGCACTCGGTGCGGATGAGCTCTAGGTTTTCTTGCACCAAGGCACGTAACCCCGGAATTACATCCAGTGACCCGCGCCCATTGCGAGCGGTGAAAGCGCGCCCTAAACCATCAATGACCTCAAGTTCTATAAGGTTTTCGCCCGTTCGACCCCAGGCTTGAGCATGAGGACCGCAGGCATTATTTCCGATCATCCCCCCGATTGTGCAGCGGTTAGACGTTGATGGATCAGGTCCGAAACGCAAGCCGTAACCCGCGGCGGCGGCTTGCAGATCGTCTTCGACACAACCTGGCTGGACGGTTGCCTGCCCTTCGTCCTCGGAAATGGATAAAACCTGCCCCAGGTATCGGGCCGTGTCTACGACGACCCCCGGCCCAATCGCATTGCCGGCACAGGAGGTGCCAGCACCTCGCGCAGTTAAAGGAAGACCATTTTCGAGGGCGGTGTGCACGGCAAGCTCGAGGGCTTCTTTAGTCGCCGGTTGCACAACCATGCGTGGGGGGATGCGGTAATTGCAAGCGTCAGTGGAGTACATGGCACGGGTCAGTGCATCATCACGCAGTACCCCCACGTGTGCAGGTGGACAGTCGTGGACTGTGGGCACCGAGGTGGCAGAACCCTGGGTGACGGTAGGCACAGCGAAGTCGGGATTGAGCGCATAGCCCTTGCTTTCCAGGAGGGCAGTAAATGTGCCGAGTGCCTGGTTCCAGTCCGCTTTTTCCATGAGACCAGTCTGCCAGTAACCCAGGACACCAGTCACACCCTCACAAATAAGTTGACAAATTCCGCAAAAGTAAAAAATTACAACAATTCACCATCACATGTTGGAAAAACTGTGAATAAATATCAAATTACGTGGCAAGCTGGGTCACCTGGACAGGATTGTGTGTCCTACGTCATAGATGCTAAGGCGCATCTTAAGCAAACAGAGCCATGGAGTTAAAAAAATGAGTGTCCCGATTACCGTGCATGAGTCAACCTCTGTACCCCAAGGGAAGTCCTATACTCCGCCTGACAAGCGGATTTGGTACACCCGTGTTGGGGGTCTGTTTCTAGGTATTGTCCTAGCGATCATCGTTTTCCTAATCTTCCCTGACAACGCCGGAGACATTGCCCAAGGCGCGGCAACCGCTTCAGGAGCGGATGAGGCCGCACTCAAGGGAATGACCACCTTCAATATGAAGATTGCCGCCGCAACAGCGGTCCTCATGGGGGCGTGGTGGATGACCGAGGCCCTTCCCTTGCCAGCCACAGCGCTTATGCCTCTGGTCATGTTCCCAGTGTCGCAGGCGGCCACTATTAAGAGTGCCGCGGCCCCATATGCCTCGGATATTATCTTCCTCTTTCTTGGGGGCTTCCTTTTGGCATTAGCCATGCAACGCTGGAACCTGCATAGGCGCATCGCCTTGCGTACGGTCTTGCTGGTGGGGACGAAGCCCAGGCAGCTGGTATTGGGCTTTATGATGGCTACAGGCTTTATGTCTATGTGGGTGTCCAACACCGCGACCGCCGTTATGATGCTTCCAATCGGCCTGTCAGTCCTTCAACTGGTTTCCGCCCTCGTGCCTGAAACCCAGCTGGACGAGGCCGCTGAAATTGAAACCGACATGGGTGAACTTGCCAGGGACGCGACCAAGGGCGGCATGGCGGCAGCCATCGGTTCCGGTGCGGCAGACCTGGTTGAAACCATTAAGAAAAAGGCAGGACATCACTCCAACTTCGCCGTGTCCTTGATGTTGGGTATCGCTTATGCCGCATCGATCGGGTCGCTAGGCACGCCCATTGGAACCCCGCCAAATACGCTCATGGTTGGCTACATGAAGGAAGCGCACGGCATCACCATTGGTTTTGGTCAGTGGATGATTGTGGGTGTGCCTTTGGCCGTCACCTTCCTGATCTTGGGATGGGCCGTGTTGACCTTCTTCTTGTTCCCACCGGAAATCAAAAACATCCCTGGTGGACGCGATTTGATTCATGAAGAACTGAAGAAGATGGGCCGCATGTCTGTGGCCGAGAAGCAGTTGACCTTCCTGTTCATATTGGCCGCGCTGTCGTGGATCTTCGTGCCCTTCATCACCCAGAAATGGTTCCCAGAGATAGCCATCGACGACGCGACCATCGCCATGATCCTTGGAGTCTTGTTGTTCATGGTGCCGTCAGATCCTAAGAACGGTGTGCGCCTGATCAACTGGGACACGGCCAAGGATGTTCCCTGGGATGTGTTGCTGCTGTTCGGCGGCGGTTTGGCTCTGTCATCGCAGTTCTCCAAGACCGGCCTTTCCATGTGGATCGGCGAACAGGCCAAGGGGCTTGGAGGCCTACCGATTTTGGTCATCGTGATCATTGTGACCCTGATGGTCCTCGGTTTGACCGAGATGACCTCGAATACGGCCACAGCCGCAGCCTTCTTGCCGATTATGGGTGGGGTCGCTTTGGGACTGGGCTACTCGGGCATCAATGTGATGATCCTGGTCGTCCCCGTCGCCTTGGCGGCCACCTGCGCCTTTATGCTTCCGGTCGCGACACCGCCCAACGCTATCGCCTACGGTTCTGGCTACGTGCGCATGACCGAGATGATCAAGGCCGGCATATGGTTGAACGTCATTGCTGTCACGCTGATTACCATCACCGTCTTCACCTTGCTTATTCCGGTCTTTGGTTTGACCGTTTAGGCCAGACGGCTTTATATACAAAAATACTTTTCGAGGGCGGTTCTTCGCGGTCCGCCCTCGAAAAGCGTCTGTGTGAGGATGTCCTCTTGTAGGTCACATGCCTCTGCATGGAAAAGGAGCCCCGCCAGAGGGACCCCGTCTTGGCAGGGCAGACAGGACTCGAACCTGCAACCTACGGTTTTGGAGACCGTTGCGCTACCAATTGCGCCACTGCCCTACACGCTCGTTTCCGCGGGTTGCACGGGTTGAGAGCGCCTGACCGATTTTAGGGCAAAGTCGTACCCAAGTCCATTTAATAATACAGCGCCGAGGGCGGGGCGAAAGGGGCGCGAAACTTGAGGCGTATGCGGGGTGGATATGGCCCCTGTGCGCTGAACGTGTCCATTCTGTCCAGGGGCACAGTAAAGTGTCAGGGTAGGTTCGACGGCGCAACAGCACACAAGCGTGGCCGTCCTAAAGATTGGATTCGATGTGGAATACCCGTGGTGGAGCATTGTGCCATTTGTGGCGATGCTGCTGTGTATAGCGATTTTGCCTCTCATACCGGCAACCGGGCATCTGTGGGAAAACTGGAAGTTTCAACTTGGCATCGCCTTGGTCTTGGGTGTGCCCACAGCTCTGTGGGTGGGTTTGACCCGCACGCAAGGATGGACGGTCGTTGGACACTCGGTCTTTGAATACATCCAGTTCATATCCCTGCTCTTCGCGCTCTTCGTCGTCTCAGGTGGGATCTTTTTGTCGGGGGACATCGCCGCAAGCCCGCGGAACAACTCACTGTTTTTGATATTTGGCGGCGTGATCGCGTCATTTATTGGGACGACCGGTGCAGCCATGCTGTTGATCCGCCCGATCCTCAACACCAACAAGCAGCGCAAGCACAAGGCTCACACGGTGATGTTCACCATCTTTATGGTTGCCAACTGCGGTGGCTTACTGACGCCCCTGGGGGATCCACCCTTGTTCATGGGTCTTCTGCGTGGCGTGCCCTTCACCTGGACCTTCAACCTCTTCCCCGAATGGCTTTTTGTAAACGCCATGCTCTTGGCCACGTATTACTCCCTGGATCGGATCATGTATCAAAAGGAGGAAATCCCTTCGCTCATGTCCGATGTGATGGAACAAAAAAAGCTTGGCCTGCACGGGAAGTTCAACCTGGTGTGGCTGGCCGCCATTATTGCTGGCGTCGCCTTTGCTCCTTCCCTGGATCTGCACGCCATCGAGGACGGCAGCGCCCTTTGGAACCAATACGTGCCCTGGCGTGAAATCGTCTTACTGGGTTCTGCCTTCATGTCTTTCGTCTTTGGTTCCAAGAAGGCTCGTTTCGAGCTGAACAAGTTTACGTGGGGGCCAATAGTTGAGGTCGCGGTCTTGTTTTGGGGCATCTTCCTGACGATGATCCCTGCCCTGAAGTTTTTGGCACAGGTCGCACCGAAGCTGCCGCTCAATGAGATCTCGTACTTCACGCTTTCGGGTGCCTTGTCCTCGGTTTTGGACAATGCGCCAACCTATGCGACTTTCTTCGAGATAGCACGGGCCAACGCGGCTGCCAGCGGGGAATTCCCCGCCGATCAACTGGTCGCAGGCGTTCCAGAAGTCTATTTGGTGGCTATCTCTTTGGGTTCTGTGTTCTGTGGGGCCGTCACCTACATCGGCAATGGCCCTAACTTTATGGTCAAGGCAGTTGCGGAATCTGCTGGCGTGAAGATGCCTGCCTTCGGTGGCTACATCGTGTGGGCCTTCAGGTATTTGGTACCTATTTTATTCGCTATGGCCTGCATCTTCATTGCTCATCCGCTGTGGGCAAAGGTGCTGGGGATTGTCGTTGCCTTGCTGTTGCTGGGCAGGGATGCCTGGAACATAGCCAAAGCCAAAAAACTTGAGGCCGTTGCAGCCGAGTAACTCTCGCCAGGGGTGGGCGGCTGGCTTACTTTGGTTCGTTGGGCCACCCACCCCACCCCACACCCCGCCGAGGGGTCTTCCTCTGCCCCGCCAAAAATAGCTGAATGTGAACGATGCTTGGGTCTGGTGTAGTATCGGGACGAAACTACTGTGGGTTTAGCGCAGCTTTTGCGTGCCCTGACCCCTATCGATAAGGACAATCGTGGCAGACGCACCTCAGGACGCAGCAGTAAAGGGCGGCATTTTCGGACGCATGATCCTGTTCGTGCGTCAGGTTGTGGCCGAGATGAAGAAGGTCTCTTACCCGACCCGTCAGGAACTGGGCATCTACTTTTCGGTCGTCCTCGTCTTTGTCTTGCTCATCATGGCTTTCGTTGGCCTGATTGACCTGGGCTTCGGCTGGGTTTCGCAGATAGCTTTCAAATAACCACGGTTCTGGCCATTGACTACCGATAAAGGAGAGGGCTTGCATGTCCGATAACCAGGAAAAAGACGCGCCGAACACTTCGGCATATTCAGGGCTTTTTTCCGAGGGCGTCGACACGGCACCCACTGCCGAACAGCCCTCTGAACTGGAGGATAAGGCAGGCGCATCTGTTGCCGATGCTTTGGCTGAATTGGGTGGCGGTGAAAAGCCAGAGGACGCGGATGGTGCCGCGGCCACTGAGGAAGCCGCCCTCGGCAAGGAAGAAAAACCTGCCAAGGCTGCCCCTAAATCCAAGAAAAAAGTTGAAGAAGCTGCTGAACCTCAGCTCTCTGACGAAGAACGTGAGGAAGCTCTGCGGCGTGAGCTGCGCTTTTTGCCAGGTGACTGGTACGTCATACACACGTATTCTTCCTATGAGAGGCGTGTAAAGCAGAACCTGGAACAGATTATTCAAAACGCTGACCTTGAGGACTTCATCTATCAGATCGAAATTCCGATGGAAGAGGTCATTGAGATTAAGAACACCCGCCGGCGCATTGTGCAGCGTCCGCGCATTCCGGGCTATGTCCTGGTGCGCATGGAGATGACCTCTGACACCTGGCGTGTGGTCAAGGACACTCCGGCGGTTACTGGCTTCGTGGGCAACCCGCAAAACCCTGTCCCCTTGTCAATGGACGAGGTCGTGGGGATGTTGGCGCCCAAGGGGGACGCAGCAGATTCGGTCAGTGTCGAAGACGGCATGGTTGAGACATCTGCCACCAGGACCCCTGGAATCGCCACCGACTTTGAGGTGGGCCAAAGCGTGACCGTGACGGATGGTCCGTTTGAGACCATGCCCGCTTCGATTGCTGAAGTCTTCCCAGAGACCCAGAAACTCAAGGTTTTGGTTTCCATCTTTGGCCGTGAAACACCTGTTGAACTTGGTTTCTCTCAGGTGTCTAAGTCCTAACACTTTTCCGAGGGCGGCCGCGTGTTCAGTGTGTCGTTGTTGGTCCGGGGTGGCGGTGTTTGGTCACCCGGAGGCAACTTCGTCACCTGGTGATCAAGTTGCGGCTGCCGCGGGCGGTTTGTTGGGCTGGGCGCGCGTTTGTCTGTAGCGGCCTACGAAGGTAGAGTTTTCCCCTGTGTGCCTACACGTGTGTCTGTATATGTGTGGGCGCGTCAAGTTCATGTCATCCGACGTGGACACCGTTAGTAAATGAGGACCCGAGAATATGGCACCGAAGAAGAAAGTAGTTGGCCTGATTAAGCTCCAGATTCAGGCTGGTGCTGCAAACCCTGCGCCCCCGGTTGGTCCGGCGCTTGGTCAGCACAGCGTAAACATCATGGAGTTTTGTAAGGCATACAATGCTGCAACTGAATCTCAGCGCGGCAATGTTATCCCTGTGGAAATCACGGTTTATGAGGATCGCTCCTTTAGCTTTATCCTCAAGACCCCTCCTGCTTCGGAAATGATCAAGAAGGCAGCAGGAGTTCCCAAGGGCTCTGGCGAGCCCAATAAGAATAAGGTCGCTTCCTTGACTCAGGCACAGGTTGCTGAGATCGCAGAAGCCAAGAAAGCAGACCTGAACGCCAATGACCTGGAAGCAGCGAAGAAGATTATCGCTGGGACTGCCCGCTCTATGGGCGTCACCATTCAGGCCTGAAGTAGCTAGACAAAAGAAATCGTGGCAGGGCGGCGCTAAGCCCCAAAGACCACACTGCTGATAAGGAGCAGACATGAAGCGCGCTAAGAATTACCGCAATGCGGAGTCCAAGCTTGTGAAAGATATGGTGTACTCGCCTTTGGCGGCCATAAAGCTTGCGAAAGAAACATCCACAACAAAGTTTGATGCCACCGTCGAGGTCGCTCTGCGTTTGAGTGTTGACCCCAGGAAAGCCGACCAAATGGTTCGCGGCACCGTCATCCTTCCCCACGGCACAGGCAAGACCGCTCGGGTCCTGGTCTTCGCTGTGGGCGATAAAGCACAGGCTGCTTTGGACGCCGGGGCTGATGAAGTCGGCGGCGACGAACTGATCGAAAAGGTCTCCAAGGGTTACACCGATTTCGACGTGGCTGTAGCCACCCCTGATCTGATGGGCAAAGTTGGACGCCTGGGCAAAGTTTTGGGCCCTCGTGGCCTAATGCCTAACCCCAAAACTGGCACTGTCACGATGGACACGGCCAAAGCGGTCAGCGATATTAAGGGTGGCCGTGTAGAGTTCCGCGTCGACAAGCACGCAAACCTGCAGTTCATCATCGGCAAGGTGTCCTTCGACGTTGAAAAACTGGTCGAAAACTATGGCGCGGTTTTGGAAGAGATCCTGCGCTTGAAGCCAGCTACCTCCAAGGGCCGCTACATCACAAAGGCCACGGTATCCACGACCATGGGTCCCGGTATCCGCATTGACCAGTCGGTTGTTAAGGATCTCTTGGAAAAGGATGCCTAGTTCGGCAATGTAGGTTCCTGAAAGGGACCTGAATTAGCAACATCGATACTGATGATGGGTGCTTTCGGTTATTCCGAAGGCACCCATCGTTTTTCTGTCAACTGAGTCAGAAAAAAATGTGTGCTAGTTCACAAAAAGAGTATTTTTGTTAGCCCACAACTTGTGACCCAGGTCAAGTTTTTGGCACGGTGATGCCCAAAGGTCTTGCATTTCAAAAATTAAATATTATTTATTTTTGTACACGTGTCCAAGACTTTTGTCCCAGGTTTCTGCGGAAAATCGGAGACCTGAATAATTTACCCATTGTGTTTGTCCAAAACGTAGTGCAAGATAGAGGTATCTCGACGATGAGAATGAAGGGATAAACGGAAGTGACAACAACTGAGTTTCGAGTCAATAGCGAAATCGGGGAGCTCAAGCGCGTAATCGTGCACCGCCCAGGCAGGGAAATGAAACGCCTGACTCCCTCGAACAAGGACGAACTCCTTTTTGATGACGTACTTTGGTTAGAAAAAGCCCAGAAAGAACACGATGTTTTCACCGACGCTCTGAGTAAGCAGGGTGCAGAAGTTCTGTTCCTGGAAAAGCTGCTTGCTGAGGTTCTGGAGATCCCAGAAGCCCGCGAGGATGTCTTGACCGGGACCTTCGATGAACAGTTCTATGGGGTTGTGGCCAACCAAGCCATGCGTGAATACGCTGAAACACTGAACGGCAAAGACCTTGCCGACCTGGTGATTTCAGGTATTACCAAGGAAGAACTCTTGCAGGTCAAGCCCAACACTGTCTCAGCGGTTTTGGAATGTGAAGAAGATTCCTTTATGACCCTGCGTTGCTTGCCAAACCACTTATTTACGCGCGACACCTCTTGCTGGATCGGCGAGGGCGTGGCCCTCAACTCAATGCAGAAGGTTGCCCGTCAGCGCGAGGTCATTAACTTCGACGCCATTTACAGGTATCACCCACTCTTTGCCAACAAGGGATTCCCCCAGTGGTCAAAGGGATTGGAAGAGGGCGCAGCAACCCTGGAGGGCGGCGACGTTATGCCCATCGCCCCAGGCGTAGTGCTTATTGGTATGTCCGAGCGAACCACACCTGCCGGTGTAGAGCGCCTAGCTCGCACCCTTTTCAAGGCCGGTGCCGCTACGAAGGTCATCGGTTTGATTATGCCCATCGGACGTGCGGTCATGCACCTTGACACCGTAATGACCATGCTGGATCACGATACCTTCGTCAAGTACAAGCACCTTGGCATGCTGCCTTCGCTCACCTTCACCCCAGGGGCTGGACCCAATGGCATTCAAGGCAAGTACCGCGATGGCGAGGAAATGCACAAGGTTATTGCTGAGGGCTTAGGCCTTAGCGATATTCGAGTCCTGGTTGCCCCCGGTGACGACATGCATGCCGAGCGTGGTCAGTGGAACGATTCTTGTAACCTACTGACCCAGCGTCCAGGTGTGGCTTACGGTTATGACCGCAACGCCGAAGACAACGAATTCTTGCGTAAGCAAGGCATCGAAGTTATTGAGGTGCCGGGTGCGGAACTGGGACGCGGGCGCGGTGGCCCCCGTTGCATGTCCTGCCCGATCCTGAGAGAAGAACTCTAAGAGTTTTGTGTCTGGGTGGCGCGAGTATGGACACTTGCTGCAGCGCCACCCAGACAAAGTAAGTACAAGTTCAATACGACTTTCACAAATCGAAAGGAAAATTCCCCAATGAGCACTAATTTCCACGGCCGCAGCTTCTTGCGCGAACTCGACTTCACCCCTGGAGAGTGGCTTGAGCTTCTTGAACTTTCAGCACAGCTGAAGGCCGCGAAGAAAGAAGGACGCGAGGTCCAATACTTGAAGGGCAAGAATATCGCTCTGATTTTCGAAAAGACCTCTACGCGTACCCGTTGCTCTTTCGAGGTTGCTGCCTTTGATCAAGGTGCCCATGTTACGTACCTGGATCCCTCTGGCTCACAGATTGGCCACAAGGAATCCATGGAGGACACAGCCCGTGTCCTCGGCCGTTACTACGACGGCATTGAATACCGTGGCAAGTCCCAAAAGGACGTCACCACCTTGGCGAAAATGTCAGGTGTGCCCGTGTGGAATGGCCTGACAGATGAATGGCACCCAACTCAGATGCTGTGTGACATGCTGACCATGCATGAGCACAGTGGCAAGGAATACAAGGATATTTCTTTCGCCTACGTTGGTGATGGCCGTTTCAATATGGCGAACTCACTGCTGATTAGTGGCGCCATGCTGGGCATGGACGTGCGCATTGTGGCACCCAAGTCCATGTGGAATGACGCAGAGATCATTGCCGAAGCTGAAGCGATTGCGGCAAAGACTGGTGCAAAAATCACTCACACAGAAGATGCCCACGGTGGCGTCAAGGGCGTGGACTTCATCTACACCGATGTGTGGGTATCCATGGGCGAGCCAGCCGAGGTCTGGGACGAGCGCATCAAGTTGATGACGCCCTACCAGGTCAACAAGGCACTGATGGATGCCACAGGCAACCCGAACACCAAGTTCCTGCACTGCCTGCCCGCTTTCCACGATCGCAACACAACCGTGGGTGAAGAGATTTTCCAGAAGACCGGCATGGAGGCCCTAGAGGTCACCAACGAGGTCTTTGAATCCCCGGCGTCCGTGGTCTTTGACCAGGCAGAAAACCGTATGCACACGATCAAGGCCGTCATGGTTGCGACCCTGGGAGAAGGACTGTAATGAGAATCGTCGTCGCCCTGGGTGGCAACGCCCTGTTGAAGCGTGGTGAGAAGCCAGATGCGGCCAATCAGCGCGCCAATGTGGACCTAGCAGCCGAGTCTCTAGCAAAGCTGGCAGAGGAACACGAAGTCATTATCACTCATGGAAACGGGCCACAGGTGGGGGTATTCGCCCTCGAATCTGCCTCTAACCCGAATCTGTCAATGCCCTACCCCTTCGACACCCTCGGTGCCGAAACCCAGGGCATGATCGGCTACTGGCTGCTTCAGTCCATGCAAAACCAGTTGCCTGGCCGTCAGGTTGCCGCCATGATCAACCAGACTCTGGTTGACGGCGCGGACCCGGCTTTCGCTAACCCGACGAAGTTCGTCGGTGAGGTCTACTCAAAAGAGAAGGCCGAAGAAATGTCGAAGGAACACGGCTGGGAGGTCCGTCCCGACGGGCAGTACTTCCGTCGCGTCGTGGGTTCGCCCATGCCGCAAGAGGTAGTCGAAACCCCGATGATCCGCACCATGCTGGACGCCGGCGCAGTCGTTATCTGTGCTGGTGGCGGCGGTGTTCCTGTCATTCGCCAGGAAGATGGGACCATCAAGGGTGTTGAGGCAGTGATCGACAAGGATCTGACCGCCTCCGTTTTGGCTGAGGACCTGAAGGCAGACATGCTGATCATCCTCACCGACGTGCCTTTCGTGAAGGACAACTTCGGCACCCCCGAAGAAGAAGACATCAAGCGCGCAACGCCCTCGGAACTGAGGGCAAGGAACCTGCCTGCCGGCTCGATGGGGCCCAAGGTAGAGGCCGTTTGCCGCTTCGTTGAACGCACTGGCGCGAAAGCTGCCATTGGACGATTGGAAGATGCGCTTGACATTGTTGCTGGCGCATCCGGGACCATTATCGCCGAGGGCGGTCAGTAAGACTGTTGCGGTGATTGTGGCAAGAAAGGATGAACGCCAACTGAGATAGCTTTCGGCTAAAGGCAAATCGAAAATACACAAACTCCGGGTATGGGGAAACCCGTTCCCGAGGGCGTAGCTCAGTGCGCCCTCGGGAAGAACCTCAAGGCACGTTTGGACGTGGTTTGGGGAGTCTCCAGGACCGTGCGAAGACGCACACACACTATAAGAACAGGGAGACTAAGAAATGGCAAAGATTGTCAATTCCTGGAACGACTTCGATCCGCTCAAGCGCGTGATCGTTGGTCGTGCAGATCACTCGGTAATCGTCCCGGAAGAGCCGGCTACCTCGGAAAAGGTGCCGATCGATTCTGAGATGCGCGGCATGTGGGGACCTCGTCCTCTGGCAACGGTTGAGGCCGCTAATGCTCAGCTGGACAACCTGGCCAAGGTTCTTGAGGACAACGGCGTTACAGTCGATCGCCCGACTCCTTTGCAGTGGAACCAGGCCATTGGCACCCCGGACTTCCGCAATGACGCCATGATGACCTGTATGCCTCCTCGTGACATCCTGCTCACGATTGGCAATGAGATCATGGCTTCGGCGAACTCCTTCCGCTGCCGTTACTTTGAGTACCTGGCTTACTGGCCCCTGATGGACCAGTACTTCCGTGAGGACCCAGAGTTCTTGTGGACCCAGGCACCTCGTCCTCGTTTGACGGACAAGTCCTACAAGCACAACTACTACGATGAGAAGATCTCGCTGGAAGAGCGCCTGGTGCGCACGGCCAACAAGGACTTCGTCACGACTGAAGTTGAGCCCATGTGGGATGCCGCTGACGTTATGCGTATGGGCAAGGACTTGTTCATCCAGCACGGCCTGACAACCAACAGGACCGCAATGGAATGGTTCAAGCGCTACTACCCGAACCTGAGGATTCACGCCGTGAACTTCCCAGGTGACCCCTACCCGATCCACATCGACGCGACCTTCGTGCCGCTGCGCCCGGGCCTGATCATCAACAACCCACACCGTCGTCTGCCTGAAGAACAGCGCAAGATCTTCGAGCAAAACGACTGGCAGATTGTCGATGCGGCTATGCCTGCGCACGATGAGCCACCGCCCTTGTGCTACTCCTCCACCTGGTTGTCCATGAACTGCTTGGTTCTGGACCACAAGACGGTGATTGTTGAGGCATCTGAGGTAAATCAGCTAGAGCAGATGGACAAGCTGGGCATGAATGTCATCCCGGTTCCGTTCCGCGACGCCTACGCCTTCGGCGGCGGCCTGCACTGCTCCACAGCAGACGTGTACCGCGAGGGCACCTGCGAAGACTACTTCCCGAACCAAGCCGGCGACACAACGCTGGTGTAGTGGAAGACTGAAACGCTAAGTTTCACTGTGCGACGGCAGGGGACAACACCTCTAACGATGTTTCCCCTGCCGTTGACTCAATCTACATGGGTGTCGTTTGCGTTTTTAGTATCCCCACTGGAAATCCTCCGTAACCCCATAGGCGTGGATCTCTAAGGATCAGGCCGTTCGACGGGTGGTTATACGCCAGCTGTCCCAGCTTTACCGAATTGCAGTCACTGTACGACTGGGATTCATATAACCTGACCCCTACTTGATTAGGACAAGATATGTCTTCAAATGTTGGCCCCAGTTCTGGTGGCTATGTCATGAACCGCTCATGGGGCGTAATCGCCATGCTCATCTCGGCAACCGGTATGGGCTTGGTCCCCTTGTTTAGCCGCATGGCCACACGAACCGATATGTTCGATGGCTCCAAGGGGTTCAACGCTGGTAATAGCGTTGGTGCCTTGATGGCGACGGGCAGAATGTCCATGGGTATTTTGTTTTTCGTCCTGCTGGTGATGCTCACCAAGAAATGGAAAACCCTAAAAGAACTCAAGGTTAGTCCTGCCATTATTATGGGCGGCGTTATGATCGGTCTGTCTTTGGGCTGCTACGTCACCTCAACTCTTCTCACCTCGGTAGCCAACGCGATTTTGCTCATCTACATTGGCCCGGTCGTGTGTGTGGTGCTTGCCAGAATATTCCGTAAAGAACCCATGAACCTTCTGCAATACGTGTGTTTGGTGGCGGTGTTCATTGGAATGCTTTTCGGTAACGAACTTATGGGCTTCAAGGACGGCGCCTTCTTCGTGGACTTCAATATGGCGACTTCCACTCCTGAATTCCCCTTGGCCGGTATCGGTAACGCATTCGGATTGCTATCTGGATTCTTCTACGGGTCTTCAATGTTCTTCAATGGGTATCGCAAAGACGCTGATATCGCTGCCCGTGGTGTGTGGAATTTCATCGCAGCCGCAACTGCAGCCGGCCTGCTTACTGCAGTCTTGAACTTCCTGGGGACCAGCGGCATTGCCGAACCAACCTGGGCGCTGAACCTACACTTCACTACCTTCAACTGGATAGGAGCAGTGCTCCTTTGGATCATCTGTGGCCCCATTGCGCTAGGGTTCCTTTTGGTCGCTGGAAGGAACCTGCCTGCTCCGGATTACGGGATTATCGCCTACTGGGAGGTGCCTGTGGCACTCTTTGTCGGATTGGTAATCTTCGGAGAGGCGCTATCTATTAACACAGTCATTGGCGGTATCCTTGTTATTGGTGGTGGAATAGTCCCTGCGGCTATGATCTTAATGAAGAGCCGTAAACAAGCTGACAACGTTGATGAGGTCGAGCCGGTCTCAGCAAACGTTTAATGTTATGGAATGTGGGGCAAGGGCAAAAGTCCTTGCCCCACAGCCTTTGTCGTAGACAAAAGAAAGGGGAGACAAAGATGTCGAACACTACAGCTGAAAACGAAGCTAAACCCCCAACCCAATCAGAAATTATGGTTAAGAAGGCTGCTTTTGCATCCTTTCTAGGGAACTTTATTGAATGGTTTGACTACGCATCATATTCCTATCTAGCTGTTATTATCGCCAAGGTTTTCTTTGGTTCAGACGATCCAACACTAGATTTACTTAGCACCTTTGCTGTGTTTGCCTTGTCATTCATCCTTCGTCCTATAGGTGCCGTTGTGTGGGGCAACCTGGGGGATAAGAAGGGACGCAGATGGGCGCTGTCCATGTCTATTCTGCTCATGTCGGGTGCTACTTTCTTGATTGGCTGTTTGCCTCCGGCGGCATCCATCGGGATGTTGGCACCACTTGGGCTGTTAGTGCTGCGCATGGTTCAAGGCTTCTCAGCATCCGGTGAATATGCAGGTGCGGCTACCTTTATTGCAGAATACGCCCCTATAGAAAAACGTGGCATGTTGGTTTCCTTGGTCCCAGCGTCTACGGCAACAGGCCTGTTGTTGGGCTCACTGTCTGTGACAGGCATGCACGCGGTCTTGAGTTCTGAACAGATCGAGACTTGGGGTTGGCGGATCCCTTTTCTGTTGGCGGGACCACTAGGGCTAATCACTCGTTACATTCGCGTGCACTTAGAAGATTCACCTGTCTACGTTGAAATGTTAGCGGAGACTACCAGGCCAAATGAAATAGTTAAGCAGCCTATCCGTGAAATTTTCACTCATTACCGAAGGCCGCTACTCATTAGTTTCGGTGTTGCTTCTTTGAATGCGGTTGGTTTCTATGTGGTCCTGACATATCTTCCAACGTACATGATTGAAGTAGTTAAAATGCCAAAGGACGAGTCCTACCTGGCTACCACCATTACTCTTGTTGTCTACGTGTTTGCAATATTTGCAGCAGGGCATATTTCTGACATATTTGGTCGAAAGAAAATGTTGATCGCTGCCTGTATAGGGTTCATCGTTTTATCTCTGCCAGCATTTATTCTTTTAGGCACGTCTGGTTTCTGGATGATTGTTCTAATCGAAACAGTCTTATGTATTGTTTTGACGATCAATGACGGAACCTTGGCAACGTATCTAACAGAGACCTTCCCGACGAATGTGCGTTATTCCGGTTTTGCCCTTAGCTTCAATTTGGCGAACGCCATCTTCGGGGGCACGGCACCATTCATCTGTACCTGGCTAATCAAGGTGACGGATTCAAGTTTGGCTCCAGCAGGTTACTTGATAGTGGTCTCCTCGGCAGCCTTGGTTGCCATGATCATGTCCCATGAACACAGTGGCACCGACTTACGCGACGTGCCAGAAAGTGATCATGCAATTCAGGATCGCGCTGATGTGATCTAGTAATGTCTGCTGTTCAGTAGGGGGTGTCCGGTACGATGTGACGATGCCGGACACTCCCTTCCAATCTGGAAACCCGTGTCAGTGTGGACAAGGAAGGATCATATCGTGGCGAATCTGCCGAAGTCGTTAAAAGCAGAGCAGGCAAAAAGCAGACTGATAGTGTCTGCTGCTGCCTTATTGCGAGAAAAGGGTCCTGCAGGTGTCACGTACCGCAGCGTTGCGCAATGGGCAGGGATGTCGCCCTCGTCGACCAGTTATTACTTTGACTCGATAACGGACTTGCTTTCCCATGCCGGTGAGCACAATATCGGTCTGTGGGCCAGGCGGGCTGAATCTGTGGTCGAAAAAGCCCAGGCGATGACACCCGAAGAGTGTCGCTCTAAGGTTGTCGAATTGCTTATCAAGGCCTGTTTGCCAAAAGACGTCAGCACGCATCGTAACCACTACATCCAACTTGTTGCCTCTGAGGAATCGGAGGTGGTTACCAAGGCGTATCGTCGGGGGCGTGCGCGCCTGGACTCCGCAGTCAACGAGATTTTACAGTTGGCCGGTCTGGGTTGGATTGATGCCACGATGATTATTGCCGTGGTGGACGGGGGAGCCATCGAGGCCCTGTCGGAGGGGCGCAGCGTAGTAGAAACGGTGTCCGAACTGCTCAAATATATAATCACTGCGAAGGAACGCTGGCGTTCCAGTGTGGAGTCCGGCTAAAGCCAGGCGCAGGTTAAGGGTGCCAGTCGGCTTAGGTGCTTGATGAGTACAAGCCGGCTTAGGATATTCCTATTGTGGCGCATTAGGGATACACTGTGTGTGGATTCCTCTGTTTGAAAGGATGGGTGTCATGCCTACAGCGACGATGAACATTCGTATAGATGCTGATGTAAAAACCCAGGTTGAGGAGGTTTCAAAGTCTTTAGGGCTGAACCCTACTGCGGTTTTTAATGTATTTGCACGCAGCTTCATCAAGCATAGAGGGTTCCCTTTTCCTGTTGTTGATGTGCCGACCGAAAAAGAGTTCACGCAGCAGATGGAGGACATCCTTGCTCAAATGATGTTGGGCAAGGCAGTTGAACATGAGCTGCTTGAGGATGGCGATGCGTAAACTTTGGTCCGAGAAGGCCTGGGAAGACTACCTCTACTGGCAAAATGAGGATAGGCGAATCCTGAAACGGATCAATGCGCTAATAAAATCCCTGGAGCGAAATCCGGAAGGAATAACGATTGGGAAACCTGAACGACTCAAGTACTCTCAGTCAGGGCTGCTTAGTGTGCGGATTGACCAGTCTCATCGATTGGTCTACAAATTTCATGTTCAAGATGGGGAGCAAGTGTTACTGATCATCTCCTGTCGTGGGCATTATCAGGATTGAACGTGAAACGCTGGCCTTGCACCCTGAGTCCGGCTAAAGACAGGCACGTGTATGGCTGCTTGCGGGAAGCGGATAGTTACGAAGCAGCCCTAGAGAAATGACGAAATTGCAAAAGTGGTTATAGATTCGTTGCAAAGCCTTCTGTAAATTCATTGCAAATGATACTATTGCCTGATGGGTGCTTATTTAGAACGTTGTGTGGACAAAAATGTCGAGGACACATTAGGTGTCATGGGTGCTGTGCTGCTTCAGGGGTGTCGTGCATGTGGAAAGACCTCTACCGGGTTGCACCACGCGCAAAGTGATGTGAGGTTCGATGAATCTCCGCAGATGATTGAGCTTGCGGAATTAAACCCGGGGCAGGTTCTTCAAGGTGAGACACCAAGACTCATAGATGAGTGGCAGCTGGCGCCCCGGATTTGGAATGCGATGCGTCATGAGGTTGATCGAAGGCAGGCGAAAGGGCAATTCATCCTCAGCGGTTCAGCCCTGCCCGCAGACGATGTAACTCGGCACAGCGGCGCTGGGAGAGTTGCGCGAATCCATATGCGCCCCATGTCGTTGGCGGAAAGCGGATCATCTTCTGGTGTTGTGTCATTGCGTAAGTTGTTCTATGGGCAAGGCGGTGAATACGGTGAGGGTACGGGCCTCATGGTGGACGGAATGCAAGGTGAATTTCAGCCACCACACCAGCATCAAAACAAGGTCTCTGCAAGGTCTGACTTGGGTTACGAGGACATAGCGCAAGCGGCGTGTTTTGGGGGATGGCCTGCTCTTATTGGTGCCACGCAAGCCGATGTCCGTATCTATCTGCAATCGTATATTGATGAACTGACGCATACCGATATCCCCACGGCTACTACAACCACACACAAACCCAGGCGATTGCTGCGATTAATGCAGGCTATTGCGAGAAACATTGCCACCGAGGTCGCCGTGTCGACACTGGCTGCTGAAGTTGGACATGATGGGGCAAATACGACTCCTGCCACGGCTCGCGACTATATGGATGCGATGAGCCAAGTCTTCATTCTCGAAGAGCAGCCAGCTTGGGCGACACACCTGCGTTCAAGATCTCGACTCAGGCAAACGGCAAAGCTGCATTTTGTAGACCCGTCGTTAGCTTGCGCAGTGCTAGGTGTCGAGGCTTCACGCCTGAGTGCAGACCCTGAGTATTTCGGGTTTGTTTTTGAATCTATGGTGGTACGTGACTTGCGTATATATGCCTCCGGTTTTGGTGGCCAGGTCTTTCACTACCGTGACAACACTGGTTTGGAAATCGATGCGATCATCGAAACATGGGACGGGCGTTGGGCAGGAATCGAGGTCAAACTGGGGGCGAATCGGGTGGCCCAAGGAGAAGCTGCGCTGCTAAAACTTGCGCGTGAACGTGTTGATATCACACGTATCGGTGAGCCTGCGTTTCTGGCGGTTATCACGGGCAGCGAATATGCCTACACACTGCCCTCCGGTGTGCACGTGATCCCCTTGGCAACGCTTGGTGCATAGCGCGTGACGTGGGGATGTAGAAAATGCAAGGTAAGGAGTACGATTGGGATGTGTTTGGAGAATCGCTGCTGCTCAAGGGCGTGCGTGTAGTAGATTTTGCCCACGATGGGCACAAGTCTGAGGGGTCTGTTGGCGCCAACGAACTTGTCGATGTCCACATCGAACACGGCCGAGTCCGTGCAGTTCAACCCAAGCTTCCAGACCCAGGCTGCCCGAGTATC
This sequence comes from Actinomycetaceae bacterium, assembly GCA_030538185.1. Lineage (GTDB taxonomy): Bacteria > Actinomycetota > Actinomycetes > Actinomycetales > Actinomycetaceae > JAUNUK01. The sequence goes on from JAUNUK010000001.1 coordinate 218,258, forward strand.
GACGCAGATGGTCGCTGGCTAATACCTGGGCTGTGGGATGCCCACGTTCACGCCGATCTGTGGTCGACCACTCCCATGCGTTTGGCCCTGAACCCCAGCGACAGCCTGGAAGAAACCCTGTCGACGATAGCTGAACGTAGGGCCACATTGCCGCCCGGTGAAGACATCATTGAGGCCGCAGGTTTCCGCCCGAGTGCCTGGCCTCAAGAGCCCACGGTTGCCCAGTTGGACCAGGTGACAGGGGACATCCCCACCATCGTGATCAGCGGTGATGTCCATTCTGGATGGTTGAACACGGCCGCCCTCGGGATGTTTAATCTTGCCTCCCGAAAAGGAATCTTTCGCGAAAACGAGTGGTTTGCCCTGTTATCTCGCATGGAAACTCACCCGGCCTTGCAGGGTAGGCATACCCAGGGGCATGTTCGCATGGCCCAGGATGCCGCAGCCAAAGGTGTGGTTGGCGTTGTCGATATGTCCTTTTCGGCCACGCCGGAGGACTGGCCAAAGCGCTACGCGGCAGGTGTCGACCAGTTGCGGGTGCGTTTCGCGACTTACCCTCACGGCCTGGAAGAACGCATCTCTATGGGGCTGCGCACGCGCGACGCCTTGCCCGGTTCGCCGCTGAACGCGCGCTATTCGCGTAAGGGCGCGCAGGGCTCAAGAGCCGAAGGTAAAGGGGCGCTGGTCCCGTATTCTTCAGGGGCTGCGCTGTTCACGCAGGGCCCTTTGAAGATCATTGTGGATGGCTCTTTGGGGACGCGCACGGCCTGGTGTCGGCACGCCTACCCGGGGACTTCAGCAAGAATTTCCGAGGGCGGCCCGCAAGGGGCTCTGGCGCTGGGAGCAGCGTCACCCTCGGAGGACCCTGGTGCGCACGCTTTTGGCGTATCCAATATTGACACCGCGGACTTGCGGGACTTGGTTGCGCACGCCGCTTCCAACGGCATTACGGTTGCCTTGCACGCTATCGGGGACCAGGCTTTGGACCAGGTGATAGGGGTTTTGGAGGATACGGCAGCCTCTGGGTCCATTGAGCACTTGCAGATGGCAACCGACGCGGACATTGAACGTATTGCGGTTTTGGGACGCGTGAACGCCTCGGTCCAGCCTGCGCATTTGCTCGATGACAGGGATTTGGCTGCATCTGCGTGGCCCGGGCGTGAAGATTTGTGTTTCCGCTACGCCTCTTTGGCGCGCGCGGGTGTCGAATTGAAGCTGGGCTCGGACGCCCCGGTGTCGCCGTTGGATCCTTGGTTGGCCATGGCGGCTGCAGTGTTCAGGTCGGCAGATGAGCGCGAGGCTTGGAACCCTTCAGAGGCCTTGACTCCGGCTCAGGCATTGGCGGCCTCGGTCGACGGGCAAGGCGTTGTGGCGCCAGGTTCGCGTGGGGACGTGGTGTTGTTGGACGCGAACCCCTTGGCCGACCAAGGTTCGCCGAGGGCGAATGCGCAGTGGCTGCGTGGGATGCCAGTAGCCCTGACGGTCATGGCCGGGGGCGTGACGCATGTAGCGCTTTAGCTGGCGTTGTGTGTCTAGAGTGCGTGGCCAAACACTTTGAACAAGACAATGATAGGAACATGTTTTGTCGCATCTTCGAACGCCACTGTAGGTGTAAATAGCGAGACTTCTTCGCCGTATTGCCCAATCAAGTCTCTTACGCGCACGCCTAGAACTGCACGAATAAGAATGTTTGCGTCAAGAACCACGCGTTTTCTGGTCATAGGTTGCGTTGCCTTGTGGAGGCGGCTTTTCGCAATGATTCAAACTCGGCCACGGCGGCATCTTCCGTTATACCCATGTGTGTCAGTAGTTCATTGGCTTTTTTTGCCGCCTGCACGTATGCCGCAATTTCGGCTTTGCGATCCTGGTGAACTGGAATAAACAGACCCACAGTGCGCCCGTGTCGGGTCACGGTGATTGGTTCTGTCTGGTCAATGTAGTCGGCAAGCCCTTGTCTGAATTCGCGCACCCCTACCATCGTGTTCATCATCGCCTCCTAAAGTGTAATCATGTGTACACATTATCATAATTTCCGAGGGCGAATGCGCAGTGGCTGCGTGGGATGCCAGTAGCCCTGACGGTCATGGCCGGCGGAGTGACGCATGTAGCGCTTTAGATTGCGCAAGGTTAGTCGTAGTGTCCTCGGCATTGGTAGATTTCGATGGTGTCGTTAACGATGCAAAAAACTAATCGGTTCACTGAATCAATGCGTACCGACCACCAACCGCTTAGGTCGCCTCGTAGAGGCTCAGGTTTTCCGATTCCGTCGTAGCCGTTTCTTTCGATGTCTCGTATGAGGGCGTTGATCCTTTTCAGGGTTTTCTTGTCTTGCGACTGCCACCACAAGTAATCGGCCCAGGCGGAGTCGTGCCAGACTTTACGCATCGTCGTCGATCAAGTCGTGCGGGCGCATGTTGTTCCCCCGTGAAGCGTCGGTGGCGACCTCGCGCAGGTGAGCCATGTTGCGCGGGCTGTAAAACGGGTCGGCGTCAATGATGAAGGGAATCCGGCGTTCGCGGATTACCTGTTTTGTGAAGATGTTTACGGCTGTTGTGAAGTTCATGCCTAGTTCAGAAAAAACGATGTCAGCCTCGTTTTTTAGCCCTTCTTCCATGCGGATCGTGACATTTGTATTCGACATTGCTTCAGCCTTTCTTGAAGAGGATGCACATCATTTTACGTGTAAATTACGTGCAATTCAAGGGTTGCGTTTTGGGCGTTGAATGGGGCTGGTGGTGTCGGTTGGGGCGGTGGGGTGATGATGTTGGTTCGGGGTGACGGTGTGTGGTCACCACGAGGGTCCAAGGTCACCTGGTGACGGTGTTGCGCAAGAGGGGCTGGAATTGGGGTGGTTGCAGGAGAAGGGGCGGGTTTTGAGGGTTGCGGGTGGGGGTGGTGGGGCTGGTGTGGTTATTGAAGATTTCAAAAATATTGGAAATGGTCTAACATTTGCTCCTCTTTTGCCGATTGAACGGTTGGAAAAGGCTGAGAGTGCCTAAAGCACAATTGTTTGTGAGGTCAAAGATGTTTTCCCTACGGAACACCAGACGTCAAAGTGCTGTTGCGCAGCCAACGCGCCCCCTTGGGCGCCTGTGGGCAAGTGTCGCCGTCGTGGCGCTAGCTTGCACTGGTGTCCTGCAGGCCACCCCTGGCGTGGCCGCTTCTTCAGCCGCGCCCGCCCTCACGCCCACGTCCATTGCCGAGGGCGCCCAGGTCCCCAACCCGGCCCTGCCGATGGATGCAGCCCCCATGCCTGCCGCCCCTGGTGATCCAGGTGTTTGTGACACCGCTGCCCAGGTTTTGGATATGAGTGACTGCACTCTCTTGGATCAAGTCCCTTCCGCTTCGACTTCCTTTACGGGTTTCCCTGTGACTTCGGGCCAGGTCTTTGAACACGTTGCCGGCATGCGCGGCGCGATGGAAACTTCTTGGAAGGACAGTTGGCCTTACCGAGTCAACGGAGAACGACCAGCAGAAACCGCCCTTAGGGGCGTGACGGTCGGTGTGCAATGGCGCGATACGGATGGGTCCTGGTCGCCGATCTATACGACCAAGACGGGCACAGATGGCCGGTACTCCATTGCCATGCGTGACTACCGTGATACCAGTGGCGTTGTACACAAGTTCAATGGCGGCAGTGACCAAAGGGTGCGCGCCTCATTGCCGAAGTGGAGGTCTAAGGAAGAACTGACAACCCACCGCTTGGTGTGGACTGAAAACAACGGCACCATGATCCACAACGACCCGAATAAGACCATTGTGAAACAGGCCAGGTGGTCAAGCTCCGGGGTCAGCAACTACAACTTTGCACTGAGTGACCAAGATGCAGACCCTCAAACGGTTTACAACTTCCAGGCAACTACGCAGGTGCCAGCGAATGCTCAGCCAGTGGGGAGGTGTAACGGCAATGATGCTGCTTGGTACCAGGTCACGGGAAACGTGTGGTGGGACTACATTCAAAACCCTGAAACCGGGACCCCTGTAGCCGACTGGCAACCTGGTAAGCAAACGGGAGACCGAAATGTCACCGCAGCTGAAAACTATTGGGTCGTTGCCTACTTGGCTGATACAAGCTACGTTGACAAGAGAATTAACGGGCAACCCTGGAGGCCAGACAAGGTTCAGGTCGGCTTGGCACCAGTCAGTGACGACGGCAGTTATGACGTTAAAGTTTATGGAACAAAGATCTACCACAGCCGCGACAAAGAGGCGCTACAGCGCATGTTGGTCAAGCTGGTCAAAAAGAGTGGCACAGCAGACCCAGCGATTGATGCGAACGGAAAACTAATTAATGCCGTTCCGGTGGATTCGCGCTATGGTGTGTGGTCACCGATTACAGGTAACAGGTTTGACTCTTTTAAGGATGCCAGTAATTCTGGCTACGGAACAGGCCTTGATTACGACGAGATTGAACAACCTGGATGTTATTCATGGAATACAGGTGAACAAGGCTACAACCGCCTCCTAAACGTCAATTTTGCCCTCTTCCCCTCCCAAGCGCGCACACAGGTAGCCAAGGCAGGCACTAACGCGAACGTGGCACTCGAAGATCCTAACTGGAAGGCAATAGACGAGGCTATTGTCGGTGAAAAGATAGCGGTTCGCGGCATGAATATGCAGCCCAACACCACCTTTGACCTTTTCGTTGGTTTGGCCAAAGAAGGTGTGTCTGTCACATCCGACGCAGAGGGCAAGGTAGTTTTTAACGATATTGTTGTCAGCCCTGCCTGGGGTGTTGGACAAAACAAGGAAATCAAAGTTGTGCCCTCTGGGCTTGGCGCAGACTACGCATCGTCCATTGCCACGCTGAGGGTCTTACCTTTCGATTTCGAGTTGCGTGAGGCCAGCGGGCAACAGGTATGGAATGTCCACACGGCTTTTACACCCATTTTGGAAACAGCTAAACCAAAAATGGTGAAGACCTTGGGAACCGGATACGGGGGGTTACAAAACTGTCAGGCTGTTGCGGCAACGCCTGCGGGGCTCTCATTGGCTGCCGACTGTACTGTTAGCGGCACGCCGACCATCTCTGGGGTTCACTATTGGAGGGTGAAGGCCGACGCTTCTGCGACTGCAGGCGGTGCTGTGGCCACGGTGAATCGTACATTCAAAATAGGGATTACCCCTGTCGTGCTACCGCAGGTGGGGGCGGAGGAGGTTGCGGGGACGACGAAGTCGCCTTTGCCGCTGTTTGCTCCCAAGGGGCAGGCGTATTTCGGGCAGGTGAAGAGTTCTAACTCCGTCACAGGCAAGGCCAATAGGTACATAGAGGTGAAGACAGCAAAATGTTCTGTGGGCGGCGCGTCCTGTACATTGTCTGAGCTAGGGGACGCATCTTATTTGTCAGAGAATATTGTCGACCTTGGCAATGGCTTGACCTTGAATACGGTGGACGGAACCGTTCGCGGAACCGCAAGCGAAGGCAAAGTCCAGTTCGAACTGAAAGCCAAGGACGCTGGCGGCCTGGTCTCTCATCCACAGACCTTCACCATCACCATTGCTGACAAACTCTCACTGGTCCGCCCGCACCTGCCAACCGCCATTGCGGGGCAGTTCTACGTCAACCCGTCCACGAAGGCCCCCGTCTACTTGTGGGTTCAGGGCGGGACAGGCTCGTACACATTTACCGAGGGCGAAAAACCAGGAACGAATGCGGCAGGTGCCCATCTCGCGGAAGATCCTTTCCCCTCGTCTCTTATGAAACTGCCGGCAGGATTGAAAGCTATTGTGACCGATGGTGGGGCAAAGCTGCTGTTCACAACCGGTAACGTAGGTGATGAACTTTCCGGTCAGATCGATGCGGATTCCATCACCAAACCGACCATTTTCAATATCCCGATCATTGTTCGTGACACCGGCGGGCAGGTGCTGAAAGGCGACGACACTCTTAAAGGTTTCCAAAACGCCAAGGCGCGCGCGACCTTGGACGGCTCGGAAGGCTATGTGCGCCTGCGGGTGCTGCCTGCGATTTTGTTCAAGGACGGAGATTCGAAGCTGCCAATAGGCACCTTGAATACACAATACCCCACGGCCAAAACCAATGGCACGGACTTCAAGGATCTATTGAACCTGCAGGTGGACACGGAGACAAGCGGGTATTACAAGGCCTCCGACTACACCTATTCCGCGCCCGGCCTATCGGCATACGGCCTGGTCATGACGCCAGACGGCCGTATTGTGGGCACACCCACGAAGACGACGCCCTCGGCAGGGGTGGAAATCCCCGTAACCCTGAGCGGCAAGGCAGGAACCTGGGCCGAGCGCGCCGAAATCACCTTGAAACCCAAGCTGGTCATCAATACCAACCTGGCCTTCTATGCCCCAAGCTACGACCTGCAGGCAAAGGCTTGGGATAATAATGCCCGGGTCATCTATTCCACAGACGTACCGCTATTTACTGCCAAGGACAACCTAAAAGGCCAGGGCGAGGGCGCTTTGACCTACACCTTGCAGTATAAGGACGGCTCGGGGAACTGGGTCGATACGCCCAAGGTCAAGTACGGGAATGGCACCGACACCGGCCTATCCATGGATTCGCAAGGGCGGATTATTGGGACCGTTGACGGGCTTGCAGGCAACACCATGCCTGAGCACCGCGTTATGATCAAGGACTCGGATGCGGTTGGTTGTGCGCCTGCAACCGCGTGCCAGGCAACTGCTGAGTTGAACATTACTATCTCTGACACTCGGAAACCCTCGCTGGTGGGGAGTGCTTGGACCTGTGAAGTTGGGGCGGCGTGTAAGGTGCGCCTGGAAACCAAGGGCGGGTCCGGGACCGGGGTTACTTTCGAGAAGCAGGCTAAAGACGGAACTGATCTGGGGTCTTTGGGTGAAGGGACCGAAGCCGGGTGGATGACCATTGTTACCAGCGGTTTCACAGAGGCTGGTGGGCCTCATACGGTCAATGAGATCCGGGTTGTGGACAAGAACGGAAACGCCTCCGACTGGACAATAGCCACCGTGACCATGGTGGATAATCGCGTGCCAGCCTTTGACTCCACGAAACTTGCTGCGGGGCTGGCTGGGCCCTTTGAAGAGGCAGTGCCCGTGACGACCGCGCTCTCCGGGATTCCTCTGAAAATAAATCTTAAGGATGGAATTCCCACAAGCGGTATGCCTCCGATTAAGTGCATCACCCTGGTCGGTGCCCCGGCAGATGATTGTGAGAAGGTCATTGAGACTGGGATTCCTGGGGTCAAACTGGATACAAAGACGGGCCTTTTGTCGGGTGTGCCACACGCGGGTTCGGCTAAGGACTACCCGCTGGCCCTACAGATTGTTGGCGCCAATGGACAGGTTTCCAACCCCGCAACCGTGACCGTTACGGTCAACCCGACGACGCTGCAGTTCAGCCCTGGTATTCCGTGGGCTGGGACGACGGGCGTTTCGTACCTGTGGGAGTTTCCTCCTGCGACGGGAGCGGAGACGCTGAACAAGGTTTACAGGTTGTTGGATAAGGACGACAAAATCGTCGAGGGTGTTCAGTTCACAGAGGTCAAGGATACTGCTGGCAAGGTCACCAAGATTAAGATGCTTGCCCCGGTCAAGACTGATGGCAAGGGCCTTCTAGACCCGAAAGAAAACTACAAGCTACAGGTCACTGCGCATTCTAATAATGACCCACAGGTGACGACACCAGACAACTTGAAGGTCACGCGCGACACTATGGTGGGCTTTACCTTCTATGACCCTGTGAAGATTACGAATACGGTGCCACCCAAGGCAGCTGTATCGGCTCCCTTTATTGATACCGGTGGGAAGCCTTTTGTTTTCGGTGTGACCGGCGGGGATGGCAACTACACCTTCAGTATTGAAACCGGCGCGAATACGGGGCACACGTTAGTCGCGGTTGATAATGACATCTGTCCAAAAGATACCTACAAGCTGGCGATAAACGAGGATAAGTCCAAGCCTTCAGGGTTGTGTCTGAGCAAGTCTGGGAAGATTACGGGCACCCCGAAGCTTGCTGGGAAGGTCGATTTCTCTACCATGAAGGTTGAGGACGGCGGCAAGCGCTCTGCGTCATTGACTGGCGAAAAAATGCTGACCATTGATGAGCTCTTGGTCATTAACTCTGAGTATCCAGGGGACAAGGGGACTCCTGCCAAGTTCCTGACGATCACCAAGAATGACACTATTGCCACTGAGGGCCTAGTGATTGCCACTGTTGACAAGGGTTCGCGGCCTTATGGGAACCTGGTTGTCGGCGGGCTTGATGCATATATGGAAAAGCCTGGTGACCTCCTCGATCCCGTCTTGGAAAACTTTGGTGTGGGGGATACAGGTCCGGCTCGTGTAGTCCTTCGCGGGAAGTGGACCAAGATTGTTCCCAAGGGCACTTATCTGAACGTGTCGGTGACGGGTGCTGCTGGGCGCACCGTGTCTACACAGGTCTACATCGAGGTCGAAACCGACCTGAAGTTTGTGGACAATCCCGAACCTGTTCCTGGGTCCAATACCGCGGGCACCAAGATTAATATCCAGAACCCAACCTCGGACACCTCGCCTGCCGCACAACCAACTTCGATTGATGATGATGTGTGGAAAGCTGTCAAGGATCAGGCTCTGCCCGGTATTCCCACGCTGGGGTTGGACCTGAATAAAGATGCCGTCAGTTCCGGAACACCACTGAACATTCCCAAACTGGTTGAGGGCGGTACCGGGGACTTAAAGTACCGCATTGAGCCCTGCAATGTTAAGGACACGGCCGAAGGAAAGACCAATAACTGTGCCATTGGGGATACGGGGTTGTTCTTGGACGCCAAGACTGGCGCTATTTATGGCACGCCGAAACCTGGTGCCAATGCGATTAGCGTTGTGATTGTTGCGGACTCTGATACGCCGCCTCAAGAAAAGAAGGCCAATCTGGTTGTCCAGCTCGCAGACACCCGCCTGCCAAAGGTAACGGCCGTGACGGTAGATGCCTCGGTGGGACAGCTTGTCAATATGATCATTCCGATCACAGATGGGTCAGGTGCGTATAAGTCCTGCGCCAAGGATCCGGAGGATGCTGCGCCAAGCTGGTTAAAGGTTGCCTGGGATGGGACAGCCAAGGCTTGTAAGGCCACCGGCACACCGATGCAAAAGACTGCTGTGACGGAAGAAACGACCCTGAAAATCAAGGTTGTTGACGAGAATGGCAATAGTGCCCCGGATAATGCAACCAGCATTAAATACAAGGTCACTGATAGGCGCGCGCCTGTTTTGAATGACTGGCCAACTGTTGACCAAGCCAAAGAGAATCAATCATTCACCTATAGCGCTCCCGGCAATAAGGACGACAATAGCCCTACATTGAAGTCACCTGCCTACAGCATTGACGGCACCTTGCCACCAGGCCTGAACTTCAGTGAGACCACAGGACAAATAACTGGAACGGTCACCAATGGAACACCCAGCGGTGACTACCCCGTGACAATTAAGGTCACGGCCGCAAATGGCGAATCCATAACTAAGTCAATAGTCATCCCTGTCAGGGCGTCTGATTTAGCTTTGAATCCCCTGGCATTGGTACATGTTAATGCAGGAGCATCTGCTGGAACTAAGGTAGGACAGATCACCTCAACTGGTGGAACAGGGACACACACGTATTCCATCACTGCAGGCGAAGCCCAACTGACTGACTTGGGACTGGAGCTCAAAGGGGATGAAATTGTCGTCGCTGCTGGTAAGACCGCTGTTGAAGGTTCTGCAACCATTACAATCCAAGTCAAAGACGGTAATAACGTAACCCGCGAGCGCACAGGAACAATAACCATTGGTGGTGCGGTCAAGGTCGCCAACCCGAATTTGCCTATCTATTCCCTGAGCTCGGATAAATGTTTCACCATTACTGGCGGAACGCAGCCATTCACACTTGATGCCGCTGGGAATGGCGGGTCTGGCTTTACCGTTGAGGCTTTCAGTGGCACACCAGCGGATCCCACGAAGTTCTGTCTGAACGGTGCCCCAAGTCCTGCAACCAATGGAATCTTAGAGATTCCCTTTAAGATAAAGGATGGCTCGGTTAACCCCGCCGCCGAGTTGAAGGTCAAACTTCCGGTATCTCAAGAATTTAGCCTCAAGACAGATCCGGTTGGGACAGTTGAGGTTACAAAGGGGACAGCACTAAGTTCCCCAGATTTGTCTACCCAGGTGAGCACTAAGCGTTGTGAGCCTGATGCTGCTTATACGGCTTGTGAGGTTGTGCCTGTGCGGTACTCGATTGAGAACGCGCCTGAAGGTGTGTCGATCAATCCAACGACAGGCGTCATTTCAGGAACCCCGACGAAGGTAACTAATGGGGTGCAGAACGCTACCGTGACTATCTCGGATGGTGTGACCAGCAAGACCGTCACTGTGCCATTCGAGGTCAAGACTGCTTTAGTCTTCACCGCGCCTGCTACTCCTAAGATTGTGATTGGGGATACGGGAACAACTGACTCAGGCAAGCCTGTGGCTACGGAAACCACTTCAATGCCAACCCAGACCAAGGGTAAATACTCCATTAAGGATGTGGCTCCGGATGCTCAGGGGGATTACCCGATTCGCGTCGACGATAAGGATACCGGGCTGTGGTTGACTCCTGAAGGAAAGATTGAGGGCACCCTTAAGCCTGGGGTCGTCAAAAATAATGCGACTATTACTGTTCCGGTTGTTTTGACCGAGGACGGGACACCGCTTGGCTCTAATAGCAAGCCTCTGCCCAATGGACAGGTCAAGCAGGATGTCGTGTTCACGGTGAGTGATCCACGCACGCCTTCTATGCCCACTGGGACCATTATCTCGGGCGAGGTCGGCAAGGCTGGAATGACCGGTCAACTGCCCTTCGGGGGAGGCTCGGGGGCTAAGGATCCGACTGCCGCATACTCTGGGTTGAGTTGTTTACCTGCTGCAACCGGATTGACTGTTGATAAGGATGGGAAGTGGACGATCAGTGACACCTGGATTGCTAAGGGCGATTTCACTTGCACAGTGACCCTCAAAGACTTCAATGGCAATGAAGCTACTGGTAGTTTCACACTGTCCATGAAGGACTACCGTCTGCCTCAGTTCCAAGACATTGCGGAACGCTACCTGTGGCAAGGCATGGGGCTTAGCGATTACGACATTCAGAAGGACTGGCTGAAGACGGGAACCGCGCACCCGACCGCGCCAACGCTTTCAGAAGTGACCATCATTGGCCTGCCAGAAGGGCTGAAGGTCTACAACGGTGGCGCCGAGGTCACCGCACAGCGTGTTACGGGAACCAGTCGCGTGGTTGTTAATCCTGATGGTACAACCGAAGAAAAACCGGTAACCAGCTTCACATGTGATTTGACTGCTAACAAGACCTGCACCATAGGGCATTGGAGCATACAACCAGCGGGCAGCTATCCGATGACACTCATAGCCAAAACGGATGCGGACCGCGAGGGCAGCGCCTCGGGCAATATTAGGGTCTTTAGTTCGCCCTTGAACCTGGAGCCAAAGGTACTGGATAAGACCGTTGTGGCAACCACAGGTAGTCCTTTTGCCGAGGCAGAGGTTGCTTTTGTCAACTATGTTATTCCTCGTGATATGCCGGATACGCTCCACGATCGTATGAATATTGAGGCGAATTGGACGAACTCCTATGCCTTGGGAACAAACGGCGGCGCAAAGTTCGAGATCGCTGACACCGCACTTGCAGGCAAGTGGGAGTTGAGCACTGGGCTTGTGGATACCCCGGCAGGAACACCGAAGCCCTGTGCAATAGGTAGCGAGTGTAAAACGAAGGTCTTGAAGCTGAAATCGAGAGGCAATGTCACAGACACAGGGTCTGTCAGCATTCCGATTAAAGTGACGGATGGACACGGACTGGTGCGTCAAACCTCGGTGACCATTAAGATTGCCGATCCCATTACCTTCACACGTAAACCATTCCAAAACACCCCTGCAGACGATGTGGTCACCCTGCCCAGGGCGACTGTTGGACAGGTGTATCGCGACGCCGCTGGTGAGAAGTTGCGTGCAGAGGTCAAGGGCGGGGACGGTGACTATGACACCTATCTGCAATATAAGGAAGGCTCTGAATGGAAGTACATGAAGCCCGTGTACTGTTCGCTGCAGGGCGAGGGTAACTACAACCGTCCCAAGTGCTTCCCGGTGCCGGGTCACAATAAGCTGGTTCCTAATCCGGCAGCTCCTTCGGCGACTGATTACTGGACAGGGCATGAGATTCGCAATACTCACCCGGATCGTCTAGCTAGTGGACTGCCCGCAGGGACCATTTACAACGCAGATGACTATGGCATGTTCCTTATGACCAGCGGATACTTCGATGGCAAGTCATTGAAACCCGAGGGGGACAATGCCGGGAATGAGGCCACGCTCGCCGTGCGGGTGGAGGACAGCGCCAAGCGCTTTGTCTATCAAGCAATCAGCATCCCTCGTGATGATGCCTTTAGTGCAGGCACCATTGCGAAGCTGGATGATGGCAAGATGGGCACCCCGTATCCAAATACGACGGTCTTTACACCTGCGGGTGGGCACGGGCCATACACCTGTACTGTTACTGGTTTGCCTGCTGGAATGACAGCGACTTGTGGTGACGATCCAAAGAATCCGACATCGCTGGCTGCGGGCAATCCCATTCAGATTTCGGGTACACCTACCAAGTCATTCGACGGGTCTTTTGCTGTCAGTGTGAAGGATGCGTATGGTCGCACAATCGACGTGGCAGTGCCGCTCAAGATTGAAAGCAACCTGAAGTTTAAGGATCCTGAGATTACGCCTCCTGCGGGTGGCACAGTCCCACCGGGTAATGGTACGACAGTTGGAGAAATTGACCATCCAACTCAAAGCGGAGTAAAGATTCCGTTAATTACCGTCACCGCAACGACTGATCTACCTGGAATTAAGCTGCCCATTGATGGCGGCGAGTGGGATGATCCAGATAATCCAAAGCCGACGTACTCTTTGAAGGACAAGGACGGTAATCCAGTAACGCCAGTTGATTGTCCGGCCGCCCTCGGAAATGAGAATGTTGGGCACAAGTGTTACCCCATTGGGGACACCGGGCTGTACCTGACCGATGATGGGCGACTTGTGGGCACGCCTATACCCGGAAAATCCGCTGAAGGGTTTGTGGTGGCGGCTGACCAGCATGAGCCTCCACGGACGGTGGAAGCCAAGCTGGTGATCAACGCGATTGTCGATAAGCGTGCGCCGATTATTGAGGATATGACGATCAATGCTCGCGTGGGCGAGGTTGTGGCTGCTCATGGGTTGGTGGAGCGGGTGCAGAGCCCGGCGCTGGGCGGGACGGATACTGACACGACCAGTGACCGGTGGGTGACCAGCGTTCCTACGGGAGCTGAAATGTGTGGTACTGGCATTGGTAGCGCTCCTACATGGCTGGATGGAGAAAAACTCAAGACGGGGGTTGTGTCTTCGGGAGCAACTTTAGTGGCTCATGATGCTGTGGGTGAGGCGAAGTTCTGTGTTTGGTACCGCTCTGATAAGACAGGGGCGTGGTCGAAGCCCGCTGTCGTGACGGTAAATACTGTGGACCTGCGTAAGCCTGCGGCTGCTGGGACTCAGCCAGCTGTGGGGGACCTGAAGGTTGGGGACGCTATTAGCCCGGCGAAGAAGGTGCTGGAGTGGGAGTTGCCATCTGATTTGGTGCCCAATCCTGCAAAGCCAGGGGATACGCTGCACCTGGACTTGTCGCACTTTGATGGGTCTGGCAGCCAAAAGCCTGGTACGCCTACGATCAAAAATCTGGAGTTTAGCGATCTGAAGTGTGAGTTGAAGGGAGGGGACGCCACGAAGACCGTTTGTTGGATTGAGGTTAGTGGCACGCCTGAGTACGGCTCACAGGGCAGCTATCCGGTGGTCGGGAAACTGTCTGTCAAGGACAAGGACGGCAAGCCGGACACTGCGCGCAGCACGAGTGCGACCAATACCCTGGTCATTGCGCCTTATACCCTGACGCTTAGCACGGGACCGATGTTGACTGCGGTTGTGGGACAGCCGTACCGCGGTGAACAGCGGCCCATGAGTGCTGGTGGTGGGAGCTATCAAGCAGATGGGGGAGCAGGGGTCTACAACGACTACTTCTGGTTCTCGATTAAGCCCAAAGACGGCGTGAGCGGGATGAGTATCGATGCCACAAAGACCGCAAGCAACGGTGGACGTGTGTTTATCAAGTGGACGCCCTCGGAAAATGATCTGAAACAAGCCGAGAACGGGAAAATCTACTTTGACCTGACCGTGTGGGATAGGAAGAAGTGTGACGAACGCGCCGGGGCGGGAAATCTGACCTGGGGGAATAATATTCATGGGCCGCAAAAGGATGGTGCCCTTTACAACTGTCCTTACCAGACCTCTGAACGTCTGTTTGTTGAGATTATTGCCAAGCTGCCCACAGAGCCGGTTACGCCTGCGCCTGTGACGGCTGTGGAAGGTGGCAACGGTAATGGGCCGGGATATCCGGGGAATGTTAGTGGATCGGTCACGGATCCCAGCGGAATCGGCGGGACGACGTACGAGATCGTTTCAAAGCCGCACGGGGTTGACAATGTTGAGGTCGATGCGAATGGCAATGTGAAGGTGACCGGCCCGCTGCCTGTCAGCGAGGTTGGTAAACCGCACAAGATTGTTATCAAGATTGATATCCCGGGCGTGCCCGTGTACTACCGCGAGGTATGGATTACGGTGAAACCGCCGGTCGCAGGTGATACTACGCCGGGGAGTGGCTCTGGTGGGTCTGGCGGCGTGCACTATGCCGTCCTGCCCTCCGGTTCGCCAGAATCGCAATTGCCCATTGAACGGCACCAAGGTCGCACACGCATTGAGACAGCTTTGGCTGTTTTGGAGGATTTCGCGGCTGGTGGGCGTTTGGCGCGTGGACTTGGGGCCACCGGGCCATTGGGCGTGGGATACCGAGACGACATCGTCTTTGGCTGGTCTGACACCGCGATTCTTGTGCGCGACGATGAATACGCTGACTCTTTGGTGTCTGGTGCTTTGGCTAAGCAGCTGAACTCGCCGATCCTTTTGACGAAGTCGGACAAGGCGCCTGAGATCGTGTTGGATGCGCTGCGTAACCACGGGTTCAAGAAGATCATCATTGTCGGTGGTGAGGGGGCCGTGTCTGCGGACGTCGCCAGGCAGTTTGCCTCTGTTGGATTTGCGGTCGAACGTCGCGGCGGGGTAGACCGGTTTGAAACCGCTGTGCGCGTGGCTGACAAGGTGATGGAGGCGCGCGGTGCCGGTGGTGTTGGCGGTGTGCCGCCGGTCTTCTTGGCGACCGGGCTGGACTTTGCAGATGCGCTGTCTGCCGGGTCAGCTGCTATGAAGTCTTCCGGTGTGATCCTATTGACTCGCGGGACACATATGGCTAAGCAGACCGACGACTGGATGGCTGGACACCAGGTTCTGGACGCAGTTGCCGTGGGTGGGCCTGCGGCAACTGCCGTCAAGGACGTCAAACGGGTCGTGAGCGGATCCTTCGTTGGTGATGACCGCTACGGGACCGCAGCACTTGTGGCGGGCGCCTACTTCAAGGCACCTGCGCGTGTTTTGGTGGCGACAGGTACGGACTTCCCGGATGCCTCCTTTGCGACGACCGTCTCGGCCAAGACTGGGGCACCTTTGACTCTGGCTCTGCCGGTTGACTTGACGAAACCGACGGAAAACTACCTGCACAATGTGCGCGGAAGCGTGAAGGCGGTGAACATCATCGGTGGTGGGGAGGCAATCAACCACAACGTAGAAACCCAGGTGCGCAGGGCGCTGTACTGAGTGTGTGGTGTTGTGGGAGCGTGAGGGGACTTAGTCACCCTGGGGGAACTTGGTCACCCTGAGGGAACTTGGTCACCGGGAGAGGCTGTTTTGGATGTGACTGGGCGATAGTGTGTCGTTGTTGTTCCGGGGTGACGGTGTTTGGTCATTCTGCGGGAACATGGTCATCTGGTGACGATGTTGCACGGAGCGCAATGGCGTCGTGTGGGCTAGGCTTGCGGACATGTCTGTTGATATCGAGAGACCAACGCCCGAATCGGCTTCACCACAGGAAAACACCGGCGTGAGCACACAAGGCGCGCAAGGTGCATCAACCAAGCGGCGGTTGCTTATCGCCGCCGGCTGGGCTTTTGGTGTCCTGCTGTTCTTGGGACTGCCAACCGACGTCATCCCCAACCCCATTTTCGGCCGCGAAGTCCCAATACGCTGGTGGGAATACCCCGTCGTCGCCCTGACCGTGGCGCTGACCTTCGCGTGGTTCGCTATCCAGGCCCCTCCTCGGCCCAAGGATCAAGGCCGCCTTATGGGAGGCGTTACCTTGGCGCTCTTTGCTGTCGCCTGCCCCGTGTGCAACAAGATAGTCCTGTTGCTGCTGGGATTCTCTGGCGCTTTGGGGATCTGGCAGCCGATTCAACCCTACTTGGCAGTTATCGCTTTAGCCGCCCTCGGAATAGCCCTTGCCTTAAGGATCCATTGGGCCAAAACAGGGTGCCCGGGGGGAAGCTGTGACGCTCAGGGGTGCGCTGCGCACACGGAATAGACGCGTCGCTAAAACCAGGGAGATATAAGGGGTGTCCCCTATGGCGCAGATGGGGCGTGGAAGGCAGAATAGAGGTGTCAGCGTGCCAGGCGCGAGGCGAGTGACTGGGCGACAGCTGTAACACGGGCAGACCCCAGGTAATGCCGTAAGGAGATAAAATGCGCAAACTATATAGGTCGAACAGCAACCGCATGTTGGGCGGGGTGTGCGCGGGCATCGGCGACTATTTGGGAGTTGATGCCACGGTGGTCCGTATCGTGACCGTCGTCTTGGCGCTGCTGCCTGGGCCGATGTGGTTGGCCTATGTGCTGGGATGGCTGTTGATCCCGCTGCAACCGCCCTACATTGAAGGCTCCATCGTCGAATAGTGCGGTGCTGGGTGGTGCAGAGCCCATGCAGTTCACAAATATGACCTCTGTGGCAACCTAGCCAAAAGCCTTGAATGGGCCAACAAATCGTATTACGATAATCATGTGAGCGAAACAAGTACGACTGAAACTATCAACGGGGTGTCTGTCACCGAAGACCAGATTCAAGCTTGGGTTGCCGAGGCCGAAGCAGGTTACGATGTGGAAGCCTTGAAGGCTCGTGGCCGCGGGCGTCCGGGCCGTGCGACCGAGGCCTCACAGGTTGTGACAGTTCGTCTGACCTCCGACGAGATACGTGAGCTTGACCGGAGGGCGGACTCAAAGCAGCTCACACGCTCTGAAGTTATACGCGAAGCGCTGTTTGCTTGATGATCAGCGTCCACCCATCTGCGCTAAAACACGGCATAACCGAAGCCGATGTGCTGCGCTGCGCGACCTCTCCGCTATGGATCGAACCTTTAGATGATTCCACCCCTAACCGGGAATTGAGGCTAGGTTTCGACCATCAAGGCAGATTACTTGAAACTGTCGTCCTGATATTCGACAGCGGAAATGAACAGGTCATCCATGCAATGAAAGCACGTAAAAAGTACTACGACCTCTTGCCGTGAGGAAAACAGCGCGCCCCGTCCGCGCGCCCACATACCTCTACCCCACACCCGCGTCGTGCGGCTCAAAGCCCATGAGACCAGCCAGTACGTGGTTTTCTTCGAGTATGAAAAACTGATAGAACCAGGATTCGTGTAGATGTTGCGTGAAAAACGATCAGGTAAGGAAACCGTTTTAACGCAGCATAACGCGCAACCTCGTCGGCTAGGGGGAAAGAGAACGGGTGTAGGCGAATGGACTCCAAAGAGTCATCTATAGCCTTGAGAAACTCATCTCCCAAGCCTTGCCTTTGTTGGTTGTACCAAGCGTGAGCGTTACGTAGTTCACGTTCGGCATCTTGGTTGAAAACAATGACTGTCACTTAGAAAGTTCCTGGCGTAAGGATTGCCAGTCAGTACTGCCCGCTATTCCTGCTTCGTGAGCGTCAAGGCGTCGATTGAACTCACGCAAGTCCTCAGGTGAAAAGACCATCTGGGCATCAAGATCCTCACCGATGGAGTCCCAAAGCAAAGAAGCCAATTCGATGCGCTGGTCAACCGGCAGAGCCAAGGCGTGTGATGTGATGCTCATGTCTAAATAATACCCTTGCCGGAAGGAAAACAGCGGACCTATGGTGCCCGCAGGCCACACGGTGCCTATTGACGCTGTTGGTCGATCCAGTTTAGGCCTGCTTCGAAGGCTGGGGCCCAGAATGCGAAGTCGTGTTCGCCGGCGGTGTAGCGCTCGGTAACGCCCAGGCCAGCGGCGCGCGCGGCCAACGCAAAACGCTCAGAGTCCGCCAGTTTGGGGTCTTCCTGCCCGCAGGTCAGCCACAGTTTAGGCGACAGTTCCAGACTTATTGGCGAGGGCGGTTCACCAAGCACCCCAGCGCCAACAGCATCTGTGGCGTCACGAGTCCCTGCCCCTGCGCCCCTGTTGTCGATCAGGCGAAAGAGGTCGTCGCCCTCGGAAATGGTTGGTGCGGCCAGGCAAGAAAGCTCGGGGTGGCGGGCCAGGAATTCCGGGCTGGTGATGTCCAAGGCGCCGGACAAGCTAAGGGCGGCGGCGAAGGTTTCAGGGTGGCGCAAGGCTGCTTTGACGGCGCCGTAACCGCCCATGGACAGGCCCGCAACGAAGGTGTTTTCGCGTTTGGTTGACACGCGAAACGTTGCGCGTACGAGGGCGGGCAGTTCCTCGGCGACCCAGGTGAACCAGCGAAGGTGCTGGTCGCGGTCGATATACCAGGTGCGCGCGGCGGACGGGAAAACGCAGACGATGTTGCGGTTGGCACTCAGGTGTTCGACCGGCACGCGGCGGGTGAAAACCGTGTCGTCGTGGCGCAGGCCGTGCAAGAAAATCAGCAGCGCAGGCGGGTTGTCGGGGTCGGGTTCGTCGGGCAGCGTCACGGTGACGGAGGTAAAGGTGTCCAAGGATTTCGAAAACAGGTTCATCCGAGCCATCGCCATGCCAGCATCCTACCAAGATCGCTGAGCCTATGGCCTGAGCCTATTCAGTGGGGGCCTACCCGCCAAATAGGCTCAGACCATAGGCTCAGCAAGCATTGTGGGGGAGTTCACGGGTGCTACATTTGGGGACCGCCTCAACACCCTGCTACGCTGGTACACGCCAAAGACCGTCGGTTTAAGAAGACTGTCACAGCCAGGACGCAACGCCCTCGGCAATGATAGTGACCGGCGCAGGTGAACAGACGCGAAAGCTGCGGCCCGAAAACAAGGCCGCAAACATGCCCTGGCCACCGGTGCCGGGGCTTTTTTCATGTCCGGTGCGGCCCCGCCAAAGCGAGCAAAGCGCACGCCAAAGCAGGAACCCGCCCCGCGCGCGAAAGAAGCCACCTTCGCAGAAACCGGCGGCATACACCGGAAGGAGGGCCATGGCGAATCCCAAGAAGATTGCCGCAGTTGAAGGCATCGTGGAACGTTTCCGCGAGGCTAATGCTGTTGTGCTCACCGAGTATCGCGGGTTGACCGTGCAGCAGATGAAAGACCTGCGCACGCGCCTGGGCTCGGACGTGAAATACGCCGTGGTGAAGAATACGCTTGCAAAGATTGCGGCCAAGGAAGTCGGACTTGACTCCCTGGTTGGCAACCTGTCGGGCCCGACCGCGATCGCCTACGTAAAGGGCGACCCGGTAGCGGCTGCGAAAACGCTGAGCACCTTTGCCAAGGAAAACCCCCTGCTGGTACTCAAGGGTGGCGTCATGGACGGCAACGAGCTGTCCGCTGACGACATCAAGAAGCTGGCTTCCCTGGAATCTCGCGAGGTTCTATTGGCGAAGTCCGCTGGCGTCCTCAAGGCGCTTATGTACCAGGCAGCATACATGTTCACCGCACCCGCCTCGAAGGCTGTGCGCACCGTGGACGCCCTGCGCGAAAAGCAGGAAGCGGCCTGACGCGAGAGCAGGCCACCTGGCCGCGTGGCACCCGCCGCGCGACCGCCCAACAAACACCTGCACTCGCACGCAGGACTAGGAAAGGAAACGCCCCATGGCGAAGCTAACACCAGAAGAGCTCATTGATGCTTTCAAGGAACTGACCCTCATTGAACTGTCCGACTTCATCAAGAAGTTCGAAGAAGAGTTCGACGTAACCGCTGCTGCTCCGGCCGCTGTTGCCGTTGCCGCTGCTCCCGCAGCCGGTGGCGACGATGCAGGCGCAGCCGAAGAGAAGTCCGAATTGGACGTCATCCTCGAGGACGCCGGCGGCTCCAAGATTGCCGTCATCAAGGTCGTCAAGGCCATCACCGGCCAGGGCCTGAAGGAAGCCAAGGAACTGGTCGACGGTGCACCCAAGGCCATCCTCGAAGGCGCCAAGAAGGAAGACGCCGAGAAGGCCAAGGCAGACCTCGAAGAGGCCGGCGCAACCGTCACCCTCAAGTAGTTTCGGGTTCGGCTGCTGGCGCGGGGTTTCTCGCGTCGCCTAAGCATTGCCGAGGGCGGGACGTAGTTACTGTGTTTGTTGCACAGTGCGCGTCCCGCCTTTGGTGTTTTTGTTGTGGGTGGTGGCTGGTTGGCTGGTTGGTTGGTGCTACTTCGTCACCCATGGGGAACATGGTCACCTGGTGACGGTGTTGCACGTTAGGGGGTCTGTTTATTGCCAGCCGCCGAGGGGTCAGCGAATAGGGCCTAAGCGCAGTTCTTGGGGTGAGGGGACAATGTGGTGCGGATAAAATGGAGACACATCCCAACCAGCCCAAATAAGACCTGCAAGGGCAACAAGCCCCAGCAGCCCCCAACGCAATCCTCTGCGCATTGACAAGGCCCCCGGTTCATAGGAGTCCACACCCAATAGGTGTGGCGTACCTGGATCCTTCGGGTAGTACCACACCAATGGACCCAGATCGATTAGGCGGTTTATCCAGGACCCAGCACTTTCGAAGGACCACGGAGCAGCTTTTGCCTTGCGGATGATGGTCGACGCCTCGCCCTCGGCAATCCTTGACCAGGTCAAGACGTTGTCCTCTAGGGCCCCCTTGGCTCCGTTACTCCCGTTACCCGCGTTACCCCCGTTTGCCCCGCCGTCCCGCGCGCCCGCCCCCTCGCTCTCAACGGGGGTAATGCGCACGTCAGAGGGGCCATCAGGAGTATTAAACGTGCGCACCAAAGGTTCAGGACCCACAGGCGGCCCCCAACCCGGATAGGCCGAAAGCGGGGGAACCGCCTCAACGGGGACTCGTTGCGCCCCGCCGCCGGGTTCTTCCAACTGGGCGGCGATTAGCTTTTGCAAGAGCAAGGAATTGCGCCTGGAGTACCCCCGGGCGATGACCGTGCCGACCTGAGTGGGGTGCCCTGCCGGTTGCCAGGCGACAGATACGTGATGCGAGCGGTAGATGCTTCCGGCGACAGCAGATCGTTGGACGACGCCCTCAATGCGTCCGAAGGTCACTCGGGGGACCCCACGTCGTCGCGAAAACGACGATAAGGCAATCGAAAAACGCCGCAAACTCATGACGGCCACCTGGGTGCAGATTCCGATTGCCAATAAATACACGAAGGCCCCGCTCCAATGCCGGGTGAGAATCAACTCGTGGTGTATGGCGAGCACCAATGCGAAGGCTGTGGCGGTCGCAAACCATGTATTCGCCTTTCGTATCACGTCCACATCTTTTGGCGGCGTGGCTAAGAAAGCGATGTTCTGGGTGTCATTGAAGTCAAGCCAGACAGGAATATGCCCGCCCGTTCGCAGTGCCGAACGCAGCGAGGCAGGCTGGGCATCTCGAGGCGCACAGGTCAGCCCCTCTTTGCCGTGCTCTTTCGACCCCAAGTGCAAAGTCACATTGTAGGGAGAGTTGCGCAGGACATCCCTGGGAGACAACTCCTCCATTTGGGTTACTTTGGCGTAGGTCTTATACCTCGCAGGTGACTGTGGGTAGGCCTGCCACAAGAGCCACAGCCCCCGACCAACGGTCGCACAAACAATGAGAGTAACGCATAGCACGGTCGTTGGGCTCATGGTCACCTCCCTGCGCGGTTACTTGCGACGTGCTGCCCGCCTGCTTTCTGTGGTCTTTAGCACGACGCCCCACAACAAGAATAATGCACCAGTTGCAAGACAGCCCAGGGCTATTGGCCCCACATGCGCAGCCGCACTGCCCGTATTTGCCAATCCACTATTTTCCGCAAGGAAAGCCTGGTTGGATTTCATATTGACCCAGTACATTCCATCTACGCTCAGCGTCCAAATCTCTCCACGGGCATCCTTCTTCATGGTGGCAGATAGGCTCATCAGTTCACCAGGCGCTTCAGCCAGCACTTTCATCGCTCCCGGTAGTCCCGGGCGAGAGTGCGCAAAAGCTATCTGGCGAGCCAAGGTGGCAGCATCCTGTACGCCGGTTTGTTTAACTGGGGTGGCGTTTTGCGGGGCAGCTTCAACCACAGGCTTGGCTTCGCTTGCAAGGATTTCCGAGGGCGACACGTAAAAGTCTGGGTGAGCATTTGAAAATGCGGGCGCAGGCGAGGTGTCGGTATTGATCGGTGCATTGCGATCT
Source organism: Actinomycetaceae bacterium (assembly GCA_030538185.1). Taxonomy (GTDB): domain Bacteria; phylum Actinomycetota; class Actinomycetes; order Actinomycetales; family Actinomycetaceae; genus JAUNUK01. Next base: position 240,725 of record JAUNUK010000001.1, read on the forward strand.
ACGGGTTCGTCGTTGCCAATCGGGTCAACTGGGCCCACCGGGCCCACCGGGTAATCATCACCCCAATCATCACCTGGCATTTCACTCGTGTCAGGAGGCTTTGTGGCAGTGCCAAGGAAACCGATGCTGTCCACAACCATGACATGACTGGAGGGCTCAGGATAAATAACTGAAAGGATGTTATTTTCTGGCACCTGCGTCCCAGTCCATAGCTCTGAGTCAATGCTATTGGCCCTCTTAAAAGAATGGACGGCGGCAGTGAACTTTAAGGGCTGGTGCTGAAACATCTGCTCGGTTATGTTCAGGAGAAACTTTATGTCGACGGAAGAGACCTGCGACGAAGTGCTGGGTGCCATATTGAATTTCCAGATGAGTCTGGTCTGTTTTGCAAAATCTTGATCCGAGTACCTGGGATCAATCTCGTTGGTGCCTGTTTCGCAGATGATCGTGACAGGATCGATATTGACATTGCTTTCTATGCGCTTCCACCCAACTTCAGAGGGAAGCCCGCCATTCACAGGACAGTCGGAGACCCCCAGGGGCAGGTAGGTGACGAATTCAATATCTCTGAGAGCAAAGTTCTTTTCAGGTGCAGTAATCCTGGTAGCAAACTCATAGGTGGAACCAAGTAAGGCGTACTCCCGTGAATTGTTTAGGGGCAGATTGGAACTGAGTTGAATACCAATAAAACCCGGGAGGGAAGCAGTAGGGCTGGGTGAAGGCGTGGGCGTTGGTTCCTGCCCAGGTGTCTCAGATGGACCCGTTGGGGTCGGGACAGGGGCGGGCTCTGTGTGCTCAATTGGAACAAGCTCATCAAAGGCACTCGTAGACGAGGGCGGGGGTGTGCTTGCAGGTGTGCTTGCGACAACATTGGAAAAGTCAGCAAGGCTAGGGGAGTCAGACACTGTAGGGGTAGCGCTCGCTAGGGTTGCGGGCGCAACGGAAGCCAGGCCAGCGCCCAGCAACAAAGCCAAGGTGCCTAAAGCACCTAGACTGCGCGGAATCCTACGCACCTGAAATGTCTCCTTCCGTGGAGAACGCTGCCCTGTTTGGGCAATACCGATATGAACGGACACTCCTGTCCAAATCTTTAGGATAACTGCAAAACCGTTCAGAGTAAACAATGTTGCAAGTGTTGCAATACGGCGTGTCTCTGTGTCTCTTGTCTTTAATTATCGCCATCATACGTCAAACCTTTAGTGTTATGGGACCATCGTCCGGTGTGTACTCCCAGATGAGTGAAAGATCATCTGAATCCAGGGTGGTCCGTGGTTCAGCGTGCGCTATCTCACCGCCCTCGGCAGAAGAATAAATCGAAAACAGTGAAACTGGTGTGGTAGTGTAGCTAGTTGCGCTTACCTTGCCCGAGGTGAGCTGGGGACCGACCGCCGATAATGCGCCAGGCAGGTTTGGCCAGCACAGATAGGGGCAGGTACTGCGCTTTGCGCAAAGGAACTGCAGGGAAGGACAACCCTTGGCTGCCGCGAGCACCCCCACGATAGACCCAATCCCCACTACGCCTCGCATATCATTCGCAAAAATCCAAGAGCCGATGAGCCCCCCGAATTTGTTGGGGCTGCAAACCATGTCATTTGACTGGCTCTTGGGTAATGCTGAGTGGCAGGCACGCGTCGATGAAGCTGATAAAGCAGGAGATGCGTCGATTCCGCGTATCTCTGGGCTGCAAGAGATCTTCAATGAGCTTTCGCCCATTGAGGACAATGCGCAGACCATGTCGCTGTCTTTCAAAAAGTACTTCCTGGAAAGCCCGAAGCACACTGTCGATGAGTGTAAAGAAAAGGATCTGACTTACGACGCGCCCCTGTTTGTGGAAGCGGAATTCGTCAATAACGAGACAGGTGAGATCAAGGGCCAAACCATTTTTATGGGGTCTTTCCCGCTGATGTCGCCCCGCGGTACCTTCATTATTAACGGTACAGAGCGTGTCGTTGTCTCCCAGCTGGTCAGGTCCCCTGGTGTGTATTTTGAGCGCACCATCGACAAGACCTCTGATAAGGACGTCTACGGCTGTAAGGTCATTCCCTCGCGCGGTGCCTGGTTAGAACTAGAGATCGACAAGCGCGACGCCGTGGGTGTGCGTATCGATCGCAAGCGTAAGCAGTCCGCGACAGTATTCCTGCGCGCTTTGGGTGTGACGCCCGAAGAAATCCGCGAGGAATTCAAGGATTACCCGGTCATGCTAGAGACCCTCGAGAAGGACACGGTCGCCGATCAGTCCGAGGCGCTCATTGATATTTACCGCAAGATTCGCCCGGGAGAGCCGCCCTCGGAAGAAGCTGGCCGTTCGCTGTTGAACTCTTCGTACTTCAACCCCAAGCGTTATGACTTGGCCAAGGTTGGGCGTTACAAGATCAATAAGAAGCTGGGGCTGGAAGCGGAGCTCAGTGAATCTGTGTTGCGCGTGGAAGACATTGTTGCGGCTTTCAAGTACCTGCTGGCCTTGCATAAGGGCGATGAGACCCTGCCGGGCACGCGCGGGGGTAAGGCCGTGGAACTGCCGGTAGAAACCGACGACATTGACCACTTTGGCAACCGCCGTATCCGCGCCGTGGGCGAACTGATTCAGCTGCAGGTGCGCACCGGTTTGTCGCGTATGGAACGCGTTGTGCGTGAGCGCATGTCCACTCAGGACATTGAGGCCATTACGCCTTCGTCGTTGATCAATATCCGGCCCTTGACTGCTGCGATTAAGGAGTTCTTCGGGACCTCGCAGCTGTCACAGTTCATGGACCAAAATAATCCGCTGGCTGGGTTGACGCACAAGCGTCGCCTGTCTGCCTTGGGTCCTGGCGGCCTGTCGCGCGACAGGGCCGGCATGGAAGTTCGTGACGTGCACCCCTCGCACTATGGGCGTATGTGTCCCATTGAGACCCCTGAAGGCCCCAACATTGGTCTGATTGGATCCCTGGCGACTTTCGCACGCATTAACCCCTTTGGTTTCGTTGAGACCCCGTACCGCAAGGTCACTAAGGGCGTGGTGTCCAAGGAGATCATGTACCTGACGGCAGACGATGAGGACAGGCACAATATCGCCCAGGCCTCTGCTGAGCTGGACTCCAAGGGGCACTTCGTTGAGGATCACGTGCTGTGCCGTATCACCGGTGGTGACCCCGCTATGGTCCCCGCTGATGAGGTCGACTACATGGACGTTTCCGCACGCCAAATGGTGTCTGTGGCAACCGCCATGATTCCATTCCTCGAACACGATGACGCCAACCGCGCGCTCATGGGCGCCAACATGCAGCGTCAGGCTGTGCCTTTGCTCAAGCCCGAAGCTCCCCTTGTGGGCACCGGCATTGAGTTGCGCGCTGCCGTGGATGCCGGTGACGTCGTTGTGTCTAGACGTGCGGGTGTTGTGTCGGACGTGGCTTCCGATTACGTCGTCATCGAAACCGACGACGGCGAATACGACACCTACCGCTTGGACAAGTTCCTGCGTTCCAACCAGGGCAACTGCTACAACCAGAAGGTCGCTGTCTCCATGGGACAACGAGTCGAGGCAGGCACCATCTTGGCTGATGGGCCCGCCACTGACGGCGGCGAAATGGCCCTGGGCAAGAACCTGTTGGTCGCCTTCATGTCCTGGGAGGGCCTCAACTACGAGGACGCCATTATCTTATCGCAGCGTGTGGTTTCCGAAGACATGCTGACCTCGATTCACATTGAGGAACACGAAATCGACGCCCGCGAAACCAAGCTGGGCGCCGAGGAAATCACCCGCGACATCCCCAACGTCTCCGAAGTGGTCCTGAAGGACCTAGACGAACGCGGCATCATCCGCGTGGGCGCTGAGGTCTCCAGCGGCGACATCCTGGTTGGCAAGGTCACCCCCAAGGGTGAAACAGAGCTGACCTCAGAAGAACGCCTGCTGCGCGCGATCTTTGGCGAAAAGGCCCGCGAGGTGCGCGACACCTCATTGCGCGTGCCCCACGGTGAATCCGGAATCGTCATCGGCGTCCAAGAGTTCTCTAGCGAAAACGAAGACGACGAACTGGCCCCAGGCGTGACCCACATGGTGCGCGTCTACATCGCCCAACGCCGCAAGATTACGGTGGGCGACAAGATGGCCGGTAGGCACGGCAACAAGGGCGTCATCTCCAAGATCCTGCCCGTGGAAGACATGCCATTCTTGGCCGACGGCACCCCCGTCGACATCATTTTGAACCCCTTGGGCGTGCCCGGCCGTATGAACATCGGCCAGGTGCTGGAGTTCCACCTCGGGTGGATCGCCAAATCGGGCTGGGACGTTACCTCGGCAGTTCAGGCTGGCGAAGAATGGGCAACAAGCATTCCCGAGGACGGCCGCCGCGGCGAGCCTGGCGCACACGTGGCAAGCCCGGTCTTTGACGGTCTATCCGACGAACAACTCTTGGGCATGTTGGAAAACACCCTGCCCAACAGGGACGGCGACCAGCTGGTGATGCCAAACGGTAAGGCCCAGTTGTTTGATGGACGGTCTGGCGAGCCCTTCCCGTACCCGATTGCCGTGGGCTACAAGTACATGCTGAAGTTGCACCACCTAGTTGATGACAAGATTCACGCGCGTTCAACCGGTCCGTACTCGATGATCACGCAGCAGCCCCTGGGCGGTAAAGCCCAGTTCGGTGGCCAGCGTTTCGGAGAGATGGAAGTGTGGGCACTGGAAGCTTACGGTGCCGCCTACGCCCTGCAAGAGTTGTTGACTGTCAAGTCCGACGACATTCAAGGCCGCGTGAAGGTTTACGAGGCCATTGTCAAGGGTGAAGACATACCAGAACCTGGCATACCTGAGTCCTTCAGGGTCCTTGTGAAGGAAATGCGTTCTCTCTGTCTGAATGTGGAGCCCAAGGATGCATCTGGCCAAGTCATCGACCTGGAAGATGTAGGGGACGAAGCGTTTAGAGCCGGTGAAGAACTGGGCATCAACCTAGCGAAGCGTCCCGATGCGGCGCAGACCATTGACGAGATCTGAGAGGGAGCCAAACAATGTTAGATGCTAACGTCTTCGATGAACTACACATTGGTCTGGCCACAGAAGCCGACATTCGTGGCTGGTCCAAGGGCGAGGTAAAGAAGCCCGAGACCATCAACTACCGCACGCTCAAGCCCGAAAAAGACGGCCTGTTCTGTGAGCGCATCTTCGGTCCGACCCGCGACTGGGAATGTTCTTGTGGCAAGTACAAGCGCGTGCGCTACAAGGGAATCGTCTGTGAACGATGTGGCGTTCAGGTCACGCGTTCCTCGGTGCGCCGTGAGCGTATGGGACACATTTCCTTGGCAGCACCCGTCACGCACATCTGGTACTTCAAGGGCGTGCCCTCACGCCTGGGTTACCTATTGAACTTGGCGCCCAAGGACCTTGAGAAGGTCATCTATTTTGCGGCCTACATGATCACTCACGTGGATGAGGATCGTCGCCACAAGGATCTTTCGGATATGCAAGGCGAGTTTGACGCGACCAAGAAGCAGTTGGAACAAAACCGCGACGTCGACATCGAAAAACGCGCCCAAGAGATCGAGGCCGAACTGGCCCAGATGGAAGCCGATGGCATTGATGCCTCTGAGGTCACCAAGGCTCGCCGCGCAGGCGAACGCTCCATGGCCCAGATCCGTCGTGGCGCAGAACGCGAACTCGAACTGCACGAACGCGTATGGGACCGCTTTAAGAACCTCAAGGTCGGTGACCTCGAGGGCGACGAGATCCTCTACCGCGAGATGTACACACGTTACGGTACGTACTTCAAGGGCGGCATGGGCGCACAGGCGATCAAAGACCGCCTGGAGGCCTTTGACCTGGAAGGCGAGGCCGAGACCCTCCGTGAGGTTATCGCCACCGACACCGGCCAGCGCAAGACCAGGGCCCTCAAGCGCCTGAAGGTTGTCAACGCCTTCTTGACGACGGGCAACCCCCCGACCTCAATGGTTTTGGACGCCGTGCCCGTGATCCCCCCGGATCTGCGCCCCATGGTGCAGCTCGACGGTGGCCGCTTTGCGACCTCGGATTTGAATGATCTGTACCGCAGGGTTATCAACCGCAACAACCGCTTGAAGCGACTGCTGGATCTGGGTGCCCCCGAGATCATCGTCAACAACGAAAAGCGCATGCTCCAAGAGGCTGTTGACTCACTGTTTGACAACGGACGTCGTGGACGTGCGGTGACCGGGCCAGGCAACCGTGCGCTGAAGTCCATTTCCGACATGCTCAAAGGCAAGCAAGGACGTTTCCGTCAAAACCTGCTGGGCAAGCGCGTGGACTACTCGGGCCGTTCCGTTATTGTGGTTGGCCCCCAGTTGAAGCTGCACCAGTGTGGCCTGCCCAAGGACATGGCCCTCGAGCTGTTCAAGCCCTTCGTCATGAAGCGCCTGGTGGACCGTGGTGTGCAAAACATTAAGGCCGCCAAGCGCATGGTGGAACGCGCACGCCCCGAGGTCTGGGACGTCTTGGATGAAGTGATTTCAGAACACCCCGTGTTGTTGAACCGCGCACCAACCCTGCACCGCCTGGGTATCCAAGCCTTCGAACCAGAACTGGTCGAGGGTAAGGCCATCCAGTTGCACCCGCTGGTGTGTGGCGCCTTCAACGCCGACTTCGACGGTGACCAGATGGCTGTTCACCTGCCACTGTCTGTTGAGGCCCAGGCCGAGGCCAGGATTCTTATGTTGTCATCCAACAACATCTTGAAGCCTTCGGATGGACGCCCCGTAACCATGCCTTCACAGGATATGGTTATCGGCCTGTTCCACCTGACCTCCAACCCCGACCCTGGTGTCAAGGTGCCAGTAGACGAGGACGGCAAGCCGGTTATGCGCTCCTTCTCATCTACCGGAGAAGCCATTATGGCTTTTGACCGTGGGGAACTGCACCTGAACGAAACGTGTCGTATCCGCATGGACGCGACCGACGTCCCGCCCTCGGAAATGGACATGCCTGAAGGCTGGGAACAAGGCAAGCCGTGGACGATAGAAACCTCGCTGGGACGCACCAAGTTCAATGAACTGCTGCCCGTGAACTTCCCCTACGTTAACGACGTGGTGGACAAGAAGCGCCTGGGACAAATCGTCAACGAACTGGCCGAACGCTACCCGAAGGTCGAGGTCGCTGCCTCGCTGGATGCCCTGAAGGAAGCCGGTTTCTACTGGGCGACCTGGTCGGGCAACACCATTGCCTTCACCGACGTTGTGGCCCTGCCCAATAAGTACGAGCTTTTGGCTGAGTACGAAGAAAGGGCTGCATCGGTTCAGGACAAGTTCGACACCGGTTTTATTACCGAGCAGGATCGTTACACCGAACTGGTCGATATGTGGCAGGAAGCTACCAATATGATCTCCAAGGAGATGTGGAGCGCCTTCCCCGAACGCAACACCGTGTACCGCATGGTCACCTCGGGTGCTCGCGGTAACGAAGCGCAGGTTCGTCAGCTGGTTGGTATGCGTGGCCTGGTGCCCGACCCCAAGCAGAGGATGATTGAGCGCCCGGTCAAGTCTTCCTACCGTGAAGGCCTGTCGGTGTTGGAGTACTTCATCATTACGCACGGTGCCCGTAAAGGCCTGGCTGACACCGCCTTGAAGACGGCAGAATCCGGGTACCTTACGCGTCGTCTGGTCGATGTGTCGCAAGACGTCATCGTTCGCGAAGCCGACTGTGGGGATCGTCGTGGAATGTTGGTCGTCATTGGCGAACGTCGCGAAGATGGCACAGTGGTTAGGGCTGAAACGGTTGAGACCACGGCTTACGCCAGGACTCTTGCGCGTGACGCCGCTAGCGAGGACGGCACGGTTGTGGCCGAGGCCGGCGCAGATGTGGGCGATGTCCTGATCGCTGAGCTCATTGCTGCCGGGATCACCGAGATTGTCGTGCGTTCCGTGCTGACCTGTAAGTCCCCGGTCGGTACCTGTGCCGCCTGCTATGGCAGGTCCTTGGCCACAGGCAAGCGCGTGGATATTGGTGAGGCTGTCGGCATTATTGCGGCACAGTCCATTGGTGAACCAGGCACGCAGCTGACCATGCGTACCTTCCAGACTGGTGGTGGATCCAAGGGTGCCGATATTACCCAGGGTCTGCCCCGCGTGCAGGAACTCTTTGAGGCCCGCACACCCAAGTCAGAAGGCACCATGGCTGAGGCCGCTGGTCGCGTCAAGATTGTGGACGAGCCAGACCAGCCACGCCAGGTTGTGATTGTGCGCGACGACGGCGAAGAAGACTGGGCCATTGAGGTAACCAGGCGTCAAGAACTGGTTGTCAAGGATGGGGATCATGTCGAGGAAGGCGATTCTTTGACCAAGGGCCCCATCGATCCCAAGAAGCTGCTTCGCATCAAGGGCCGCAATGAAACCCAGAAACACCTGGTAGAACAGGTGCACGAGGTCTATCGTTCGCAGGGCGTGGATATCCACTCCAAGCACATCGAGGTTATCGTGCGCCAGATGCTGCGTCGCACCACGGTTTTGAAGCCCGGTGCCACAAAGCTGCTGCCAGGAGAATTGGTTGATGACCAGATCTTCCGTGCCGAAAACAGGGAAGCTGCGTCCAAGGGTATGGAACCTGCAGAGGGCCGTCCCGAGTTGATGGGTATCACTAAGGCATCGCTGGCAACCGATTCTTGGCTGTCTGCCGCTTCCTTCCAGGAGACCACCAAGGTTTTGACCGAGGCAGCCATGACTGGCCGCTCCGACAACCTGCTGGGCCTGAAGGAAAACGTCATCCTCGGCAAGCTGATTCCGGCCGGAACAGGGCTGTCGCGGTACCGCAATGTTGAGGTTCGCACCTCGGCACAGGGACGCGAAGCCATGATGTCACTGCTGGGCTACGGTGTCGGATTCGGCATGATGGGGTCTGACCTGGGCACAGATGACTTCGACCTGGATTCTCCGTTCTCGTTTGACAGTATCTGATTTTTAGGGCGGGTTACCGCCCGAAAAATCAGCAGTGTTGAATTGCGCGGCGATAATCCGCCGCGCGTCACTCGCGCGTTGCCCGAAAGCGCGGTTTCGGGCAACGCTAGGGCTGGGGCTGTGGGCGGAGCCTGGGGCGTGTTAGCTATTGTTTGGGCGGACCTGCGGGTCCGCCCAAACAAAATCAGCAGTGCAGTGTTGAATTGCGCGGTGCTGCTGCGGTGTGTGTGCAGTGCTCGATAGCTTGGGTGGGCGGCTACCTTTGGTTCTTTGCCGAGAAATTGGTGATTTTGTCGTGCCGGTGTGAAAGACTGTCATTAGTCTGAGAATATGCTGAGCGAAAGAAAGATTTGCGACAGTTTAGGTAGGTGATAACGATGCAAGCAACGAAATTGCGAGAATCCAATTTGCGCGTGACTGCGCCAAGAGTGGCTGTGTTGAAAGCCCTGGCGCAGCGTCAGCACATGGATGTTGAGGAAATAAAGGGACTTGTCACCAAGGTATTGGGCAAAGTGTCGACACAAACGGTTTACACAGCACTCCACACCTTGTCGCTACACCACCTCATTCGCCGGTTTGAGCCGGCAGGACAAAACCGAGCAATATATGAACTAGACACGGGCGATAACCATCACCACGTCGTATGTCGGCAATGCAGCAGCTTTGAGGATGTCCCCTGCCAAGTTGAAACCGTTCCCTGTATGCACCCAACGATCGATCACGGCTACCTCATTGAGAGGGCAGAAGTCTTATATTGGGGGCTGTGTCCACAGTGCCAAAACGAAATTGGACAACTGGACTAAAAACTAAACCTGTTTGGGTGGAAAACACCTGATAATACCCGTCTATGGTGTAATGCACCGTCGTACACTCTCCCAATTTCCTTCACGAAGTGTTAGGTTTTTCTGAGGAACGCTTAGGTGGACGAGGGAGACTCATGAGTGACCAGCAGGACCCCACAACAGATTGGGAGATCGCAAAAGAGGCCAGACATCCTCAGATGCTAGATGCCGTCGACCAACGCCTCCCTGCTTCTGCGCCCTCGCCCTCGGTAATGAAGGACACCCTGCCCATGGACGAAATGCCTGAAGCGGAAATGACCTTTGACGATATTGCTGCAGACCCGTTGCAGGTGTGGCGAGGGGCGGCCAAAGCGCCGCAAACTGTGGACGAACGCCTGCGTGAACTGACCGAATACGCCGGGATTATGACGCGCAAAAACAAGTTCATGGCCAATGCCTTGAAGGGCGCGCGCTACGAGCTTGAAGGCCTGCACGAGCGGATAAAAGAGCTGACCACGCCGCCTTTGTCGCAGGCGATTGTTGTGAATGTGATTCCTATGGAGCGCCGCGCGGATGTGAACCTGGTTGGGCGCATTGTGCGAGTTACGATCGACCCTGCGGTTGTGGCCTCGACCTTGCGGGTCGGGCAACAGGTGTTGTTGAACGAAAACTCTGCCATTATTGGGCTGGCGCCTACGCAGTTGGCAGGCGAAATCGTCACCGTCAAAGAACGCAAAGACGACGGCACGGTCCTGGTCCTGGCCCGCAATGACGAGGAAATCATCTGTACTCTGGCTGATGACTTGCGCACGGGCGAGGGCGGGAAGTACGAGGGCGTGCGCGTCGGCGACGCTCTGGTGGTGGACCTGCGCGCGAAACTGGCCCTGCGAAAAATAGCGCGTCCCGAGGTTGAAGAACTCTTGCTTGAAGAGGTCCCGGACGTCACCTATTGGGACATCGGAGGGCTCGGCGAACAGATTGAACAGATACGTGACGCCGTTGAACTGCCCTTTAAGCACCCGGACGTTTACCGCGAACACCGCCTGCGTCCGCCTCGCGGTGTGCTGCTGTATGGGCCTCCAGGCTGCGGAAAGACCCTGATCGCCAAGGCAGTTGCGGCCTCCCTGGGGCAAGATTTACTTTCCGAGGACGATGGCGCTTCGGCCTCGGCAAAAAAGCCTGCGGTGCCGCGCTCGTATTTCCTAAACGTCAAAGGGCCGCAACTGCTGAACAAGTACGTGGGGGAAACTGAGCGGCAGATTCGCATGATTTTTGCGCGCGCGCGTGAAAAGGCGGCCCTGGGGATTCCGGTGGTGATTTTCTTCGACGAGATGGAAGCGCTGTTCAGGACGCGCGGGACGGGGCGGTCCTCGGATGTGGAGACTACGGTTGTCCCTCAGCTTCTGTCCGAAATCGACGGCGTCGAGGCGCTCGAAAACGTGGTTATCATTGGGGCTTCCAACAGGGAAGACATGATTGACCCGGCGATTTTGAGGCCGGGGCGTCTGGACGTGAAAATCCGTATTTCTAGGCCAGACTATGAGGGTGCATGCCAGATTTTGGCGAAGTATCTGGTGGCAGACCTGCCTTTGAGTGATGCGCTGGTGGCCGAAACGGGGTCGCGTGAAGCAGCCACTAAGGCCCTGATTCGCGATATCGCTGACGCCTTGTTCGACCGGCGGCCCGACAACGCCCGCATGCGCGTCACCTACGTGAACGGTGAGGTCGAAGACGTTTACGTGGCGGATTTGGTGTCGGGTGCAATGCTGGCCAATATCGTCGACCGCGCCAAGAAGCTGGCAATTAAGGAGCTGCTGGGGGGTGGTGCTCGCGGGATGGCCAGGGCACATGTACGTGCGGCGGTGGCTTTGGAGCTGAGCGAAAACGAGGACCTGGAGGCCAGCGCCACCCCAGAAGAATGGGCGCGTGTGGCTGGTCGTCGAGGCGTGCGGGTTGTGGGTATTGAACCCTTGGGCAAACAGTCCCTGACCGGCACTTAAGCGCTTGTTTGCAGGTGTGGGTTTCGAAGATGCTGTGAGGAGGAGCAGTGGCACGAACAGGCCTGGGTCTGGGCAGGGTCATGGGCATGGAGGCCGAATACGGCCTGCTTGCGCCTGCTGCTTTGACCGGCGCGTCTGTGCCGCTGGACCCCTTTGAACTGGGAGCACGCCTCATCCACGCGCACGGCCGTTCCGTTGAGGCGCGCGGCGAAGTCTGGGGTGTGCGCTGGGATTACTCCGGCGAGTCACCCCTGAGGGACGCGCGCGGCTTCGAGTTGGACAGGTCAGAGGCGGACGCCTCCATGTTGACTGATGGGGAGGGTTTTGCGGGCAGTATGGGTTCTTCGCCCGGCCCCAGGATTGCCGAGGGCGATGCGCATATAGCTCAGCGGCAGGTAAAAACCTCAGAGGTCGTGCGCCTGACTGACCTGGAGAAAGTGTGGCAGCGGGGGAATGCGACAGCCTTAGTCAATGGCGCACGGTTTTACCTGGATCACGGGCACCCAGAATACGCCACCCCTGAATGTGTGGGGGCTGCTCAGACAGTCTTGTATGACCGTGCGGGCGATGAAATTCTGGTCGATGCAGCCAAGGCTTTAGGTGCAGAACTGGCTGATGAACACCTAGAAATACGTGAGGCTACCCCCGCCTTGGTCTTCAAGAACAATACCGACAATAAGGGGGCAGCCTACGGCACTCACGAAAACTACCTGCTGTCTAGGCACGTGGATTTCGATGACGTGGCCACAGCGCTGATCCCTTTTCTGGTGACCAGGCCGGTTCTCGTCGGCCCCGGGCGTGTGGGTCTGGGGGTGGATTCGAGTCAAACAAGCGCCACGGCTGGTTTCCAATTGTCGGCGCGCGCGGATTTCGTGCAGCAACTCATAGGCCTTGAAACCACCATGAACAGGCCGGTTGTCAACACTCGCGACGAACCACACACAGACCCGGAGCGCTGGCGTCGCCTACATGTGGTCGCCTCGGACGCCAACATTTTTGACAGTTCTAACTGGCTGAAACTGGCGATAACTGACCTGGTCTTGGGGGTTTTGGAGGCACGTGGCTTGCCTGAAGAATGGCAAAGCTTGCAGCTGACGGACGCGGTGGCAGACATGCGCACTGTGTCGCGCGACCTGACATTGAAAGCGCCCTTGACCTTGAAGGATGGCCGCAATTTGACGGCTATTGAGATCCAGCGCGTCTACTGCCAAACGGTCACGCAGGTGGTCCGGGAGGAAACTGGGATTGAGCCTCTGGTGCTGGACCCGAATCAATCGCCATATTCCCTGCTGTCCGCCCTCGGCAATAAACCTGATGCGCGGTACGAAACTGCTTTGACCTTAGCCGTGTGGGCGGATTTACTGGACCGCCTCGGGGAAAACCCGCTGAACTGTACGGATGTGGAGTGGGTGGCGAAGCTGGGGCTTTTGGAGGCCACCCGAAAGCGTCGGGGCTTGGCTTGGGATGCTGCGTTACTGCAGGCCATCGACTTGCAGTGGACAAATTTGGGGGATTCCTTGGGCGTGCGTCTGTCGCCTCCGGGATCCCCTGGAAGGGTTTTTCCTGCCGAGCAGGTTGCCCGCGCCCGCGAGTACCCTCCTGCCCAGACCAGAGCCTATTTCCGAGGGCGGCTTATTAGTGACTATCCGCGCGAGGTGTTCTCTGCCGGTTGGCATTCGATGGTCGTTGACATGGGCGAAAAGCATTTGCGCCGGATTCCACTGACCGATGTCCAGGAATGGACCGAGGGGTTGACGGGCGAGATACTGGATGAGGCGTTGGGTGTGCGTGATGTGATTGAGCAGGTGGCAAAGGTTTGAGAAGGGCGTAGGAACTCGTGTCCGGGGTCTGTGTGAGGCTTGTTTCAAGAGCTGGAACTGGCGGCATAGACACAGACACGAGGTGATGGAGATGTAGAAGTACAAGGAAAGGACAATACCGTGGCGGAGCGTATCCAACGCAGCGCACAGAATTATGACGTACCGGATGTGCCGGAACCTGATCTGCCCACCGGGGGAGGTGGCGCAGGGCAAGGTGCCGCAATGGAATCTGTTTTGGACTCAATCGACGAGGTGTTGGCTCTGAACGCCCAGGATTTCGTGCAGTCATTTGTCCAGATGGGCGGGCAGTAGGCGTGACGCCTGGGGAGGGTACAGGGTTTTCTGCCAGGGCGTCGCAGGCGACGGGCGAGGGACAGTTTTCCACGCGCGGGGCGCGACTGGTCGCTGAGGCCAATGCCGCCCTGGTAGAGCACACGGCTCGAAAATTGAGGGCTGAGGATTCTTCGGGGGCAACTGCGGACAGGGGCGAGCCCAACAGTGGCGAGGAACGTGTCGTCGAGGGCGTGGCAAGGCGCCGAGTTATGGGCTTGGAAACCGAGTTCGGGCTGCTGTCCGCCTGGTCAGACGGGAGGCCTATTGCGGGTTCGCCTCCCATCAGCAACGCCGAGGCGGGTGCCTTAATGTTGCGGCACCGCCCCAAGGGTTACAGGAACGAAAACTTGTTCATGCCCAATGGGGGTCGGGCGTATTTGGACATCGGCTCACACCCGGAATACGCCACGGCAGAGTGCGCGACGCTGCGTTCATTGGTCGCTCAGGACCGCGCAGGCGAAGAGATCCTGCTCGGCATGGCACAGCGCGCGTCCGTGACCTTGCAGGAAGGCGGTACTGCTGCACAGATTCACCTGCTGAAAAACAATGTCGACTCGGCAGGCAATACCTACGGCTGTCACGAAAACTACATGGTCACCGCTGGGTTTGTGGAAGGTCCGGTCATGGATACTATGGCTGCCTTCCTGGCGACCAGGCCCGTGCTGGTCGGGGCAGGAGACATCCGCTGGGCAGATGAGGCCGGTCAGCCTTGTGCGTTGTTTTCCCCTCAGACCGCGCAGGGGCAGGACACGGTTGCGCAAGATTCAGCCAGTGAGCCCGGGGACTCGTGTGTGCAAGCACGTCAGTGGACGTGGATTGTCTCCCCAAGAGCTGCGTTTATTAGGGCCGTGACCTCGAAGGACACCACCGAACAACGCGCCTTGGTGAACACACGCAATGAAGCACATGCTGACGCAACGCGTTGGGGTCGACTTCACGTGACCTACGGGGACACAAACATTTCTGAGTGGGCTACGGCCATAAAGGTCGGTCTAACAGTCCTGATCCTTGAGATGTGTGAGGCTGGTGCACAGCCGTCAGAGCTAATTTTGAAAGACCCGATTGTGGCACTTAACGCCCTCGGCAATGACCCAAACGGGGCTGGCCTGTGTGAACTGGTGGACGGAAGGAAACTCAGCGCAACGCAGGTGCAGCGAGAATTCCTCGACGCTATCGCTGAATTTCTGGATAAAAACGGCCCTTCCCCAACCTTGGATGGCCTAGAAGTTGATCTGCTGCGGCTGGCACACAAGACCCTGGATGCCTTAGAGGCATGCGCCAAAGCCGGGGCCTTGGCGCTCTCGGGAGGTGCCGCGCGAAGCTTCGCACAGGCGGCCTTGGAAGCTGAATCCTTGATTTCAGATATCGCTCCATACAGTGACTGGGCGCTAAAACGCCAGCTTGTGGCTGGTTTTTTGCGACGTCAAGGCAGGGAAGATGAGGCGCGGGATTCCTTATTGGGGTTGAGTATCCCAGTGACATCCGCGCAAGACATCGCGGCATTGGCCAGGTTGCTATTGGCGTATCACGATTTGGCAACCCCTGGTGGTCTGGTGCCTGTTCTGCGCGGTACGGGAGCTGTGGCATCGCTTTGTGCGCCAGAGGAAATACTGGCGGCAACGCACAAAGCCCCAAAGGACACGCGCGCCAAGATCCGGGGGGCATTTTTGGAGGCCGTCTTACAGCGCGGCGCCGACTATGTGGCCGATTGGACGACCTTGCGCCTGGATTCCCCACCCACTACACCCGTCGACCTGCTAGATCCGCTGGCGACCGAAAACGAGGCAGCCGCCGCCCTGACGGCAAAAGTCTGGTCCCTGCAAGAATCTGAGCTCACCTGGATAAACATAGAAGGCAAAGACGGCCTCGGCGTGCCTGGATAAGTCGCGGTAAACAGGCCTTGCATTCACGTCGAGCAAAAAGGTTTTACTCATCTGCCAAGGCCTCGGCAACCATTTCGTTGGTAATGATGTGTCCCTTGACAGAAGGCAGCATTACCAGGCCATTTGCCCCGTTTGTGCCCTCGATTTTTTCGTGCTCGAGCCCTGCCAATGCAAGCTCTGAAACTGCCTGCCCCGTGGTAATACCCCGTTGCCGGGCACGAGCTTTTGCGATGGCAGAAACACGTTTATCCAGTGTAAGGGTGGACCTCATGTATCAAACGTAGCATCACGCATCTGATGCGCACGAGTGACATCGGACTCAAAAGAATGCAAGGCCACGGATTTGACTTGCCCACACCGCCACCCACCCACTAGAGTATTTCGTTGGTGTCCCTGTGTGGGTCACCCAGAGCTGCCGCTGGTAACAGCAGCAGACAGCGGGCTCCTAACCGTCGGAGCTCCGGACAAGCGCCACATATACAAAGAATTCGCCCTCGGCAATCAAGCCAAGCGAAAACGAAAGTGGTGAGTGTGCCGGCCCCTCGGCGGATAGCTGTGTCCGCGACTGGGGCAAACCGTACGCGAGGCACCGTAACGAAACAAACGTTTAGAATCAACAAGACGGAGAAGTAGTGCCTACTATTCAGCAGCTCGTCCGCAAGGGCCGCAGCGTTAAGAAGGGCAAGGTCAAGACGCCCGCCCTTAAGGGCAGCCCGCAGCGGCGCGGTGTGTGTACCCGCGTGTACACAACCACCCCTAAAAAGCCCAACTCTGCCCTGCGGAAGGTTGCCCGTGTGCGCCTGTCCAGCGGCATGGAAGTTACCGCATACATCCCAGGTGTAGGCCACAACCTGCAGGAACACTCGATTGTTCTGGTTCGTGGCGGTCGTGTTAAGGACCTGCCCGGTGTGCGTTACAAGATCGTGCGCGGCGCGCTAGACACCCAGGGTGTGCGCGACCGTCAACAGGCACGCTCACGCTACGGCGCTAAGAAGGAGAAGAAGTAATGCCTCGTAAAGGACCTGCTCCTAAGCGCCCGCTGGTAACCGACCCGGTCTACCAGTCATCGCTTGTGACCCAGCTAGTCAACCGCGTTTTGTTGGACGGCAAGAAGTCCATCGCCCAGGGCATCGTCTACGGTGCGCTGGAAGGCGTGCGTTCCAAGACTGACCAAGAACCCGTGGCCGTACTCAAGCGCGCCATGGATAATATTCGCCCCCAGCTAGAGGTGCGAAGCCGCCGCGTTGGTGGCGCCACCTACCAGGTCCCAGTTGAGGTTCGCGCAGGTCGCGCCACCACACTGGCACTGCGTTGGTTGGTCGATTTTTCACGTCAGCGTCGCGAAAAGACCATGACAGAGCGTCTCATGAACGAGATTCTGGACGCTTCTAACGGTCTGGGCGCGGCAGTCAAGCGTCGTGAAGACATGCACAAGATGGCGGAGTCCAACAGGGCGTTCGCTCACTACCGTTGGTAAACACGTCGGTAAACACGTTGGTGACCCCAACGCACACAACCCAAGCGAAAAACAAGCGAGAGGAACCTCTGTGGCACTAGACGTGCTAACTGACCTGAAGAAGGTCCGCAACATCGGCATCATGGCTCACATCGATGCCGGCAAGACTACGGTCTCTGAGCGCATCCTGTATTACACCGGCATCAACTACAAGATGGGTGAAACACACGACGGCGCTTCCACGATGGACTGGATGGAGCAAGAACAGGAACGTGGCATCACGATCACTTCTGCCGCCACGACATGTTTTTGGAAGGACACCCAGTTCAACCTCATTGACACCCCAGGTCACGTCGACTTCACCGTCGAGGTAGAGCGCTCACTGCGCGTCCTGGACGGCGCTGTCGCGGTTTTCGACGGCAAGGAAGGTGTGGAACCACAGTCTGAAACCGTGTGGCGCCAGGCCGATAAGTACAACGTTCCTCGCATCTGCTTCATCAACAAGATGGACAAGCTGGGCGCTGACTTCTTCTTCTCTGTCAAGACGATTAAGGAACGCCTGTCGGCCCGCCCCCTGATCATGGCTGTGCCCATCGGTGCAGAAAACACCTTCACGGGCGTGGTTGACGTCATGCGTGGCGTGGCCCTGCTGTTCCCCGAAAAGGACGCAGACGGCCAGGAAACCCGCGGATCTGTCATTGAGGAAGCCCCGGTCCCCGAGGACCTCAAGGAAATCGTCGCAGGCTACAAAGAAGAACTCATTGAAGCTGCTGCGGAAGCCACCGAGGAACTGACCGAAAAGTACCTTGAAGAAGGCACTCTGACCGACGACGAGGTCAAGGCAGGCATCCGTGTGCTGACCATCGCCGGTGAAGCTTACCCAGTCTTCTGTGGTTCAGCCGTCAAGAACAAGGGCGTCCAGCCCATGTTGGACGGTGTTGTGGACTACCTTCCTTCACCGCTGGACATCCCTGCTGTTGAAGGCTCGGATCCGAAGGACGAAGAAAAGAAGCTTCTGCGCAAGCCTTCCGAGGACGAACCCTTTGCGGCTCTGGCTTTCAAGATTGCTGCACACCCGTTCTTTGGCAAGCTCACCTACGTGCGCGTGTACTCCGGAACTCTCGACGCAGGCGCCCAGGTGCAAAACTCCACCAAGGGCAAGCGCGAACGTGTGGGCAAGATGTTCCAGATGCACTCCAATCACGAAAACCCGATTGAGACAGCGCACGCTGGTCACATTTATGCCTTTATTGGCTTGAAGGACACGACCACGGGTGACACCCTGTGCTCCATGACCGACCAAATCGTCTTGGAGTCCATGTCATTCCCGGAACCGGTTATTAACGTGGCCATCGAGCCCAAGACCAAGGCCGACCAGGAAAAACTGGGCGTTGCCATCCAGAAGCTCGCCGAAGAAGATCCGACCTTCACCGTCCACTTGGATGATGAAACTGGCCAGACCGTCATCGGCGGTATGGGTGAGCTTCACCTAGACGTCCTCGTTGACCGTATGCGCCGTGAATTCCGCGTTGAGGCCAACGTTGGTAAGCCCATGGTTGCCTACCGCGAGACCATTCGTAAGGCAGTCGAAAAAGTGGATTACACCCACAAGAAGCAGACCGGTGGTTCTGGTCAGTTCGCTAAGGTTCAGGTCACCTTTGAACCTTTGGAACGTACAGAAGATGGGGCTCTTTACGAGTTCAAGAACCTCGTCACCGGTGGTCGCATCCCCAGGGAATACATCCCGTCGGTGGATGCAGGCATCCAAGATGCCATGCAGTCCGGTGTGTTGGCTGGCTACCCGCTGGTCGGCATTAAAGCGTCACTTATTGATGGCGCCTACCACGATGTTGACTCCTCTGAAATGGCGTTCAAGATCGCGGGCTCCATGGTGTTGAAGGAAGGCGTCAAGAAGGCCAACCCGGTCCTCTTGGAGCCAGTGATGGAGGTTGAGGTCCGTACTCCTGAGGAGTACATGGGTGACGTCATCGGCGACCTCAACTCTCGTCGCGGTAGCATCCAGTCCATGGATGATGCCCATGGCGTGAAGGTTATTCGCGCCCTGGTGCCACTGTCCGAAATGTTTGGTTACATCGGTGATCTGCGTTCCAAGACGCAGGGCCGCGCGGTGTACACCATGCAGTTCGACAGCTATGCCGAGGTTCCCCGGAACGTATCCGAGGAAATCATCGCCAAGACCCGGGGCGAATAGTCCCGCGGGTCGACCCGTAAGATAAGTAACAAACCGACCCGTAGGGAGTCACCGCCCAGCAGTGGTAAAGTCACTGCATAAGCTGACCAACTACCCGAGTCCAGGAGGACACAAGTGGCGAAGGCCAAATTCGAGCGCAAAAAGCCGCACGTAAACGTCGGGACCATCGGTCACGTCGACCATGGCAAGACAACTCTGACAGCAGCAATCACCAAGGTTCTGGCCGATAAGTACCCAGACCTGAACAGCTTCACGCCGTTCGACCAGGTGGACAATGCTCCTGAGGAACGTCAACGCGGCATCACCATCAACGTTTCTCACGTTGAATACGAGACCGAAAAGCGTCACTACGCTCACGTTGACGCCCCCGGTCACGCTGACTACATCAAGAACATGATCACGGGTGCCGCCCAGATGGACGGCGCAATCCTGGTCGTGGCCGCCACTGACGGTCCCATGGCTCAGACCCGCGAGCACGTTCTGCTCGCACGCCAGGTGGGCGTGCCCACCATCCTTGTCGCACTGAACAAGTCAGATGCTGTCGAGGACGAAGAGATGCTAGAACTGGTTGAAGAAGAGGTCCGTGACCTGCTGTCTTCTCAGGGCTTCGATGGTGACAACGCTCCCGTCGTGCGCGTCTCTGCACTCAAGGCTCTGGAAGGCGACGCCGAATGGGGCGCCAAGGTTGCCGAGCTCATGGAAGCCGTGGACGAGTTCGTCCCCGAGCCCACCCGTGACATGGACAAGCCCTTCCTCATGCCCATTGAGGACGTCTTCACCATCACCGGCCGCGGCACCGTCGTGACCGGCCGTGTTGAGCGTGGCAAGCTGCCCATCAACGCTGAGGTCGAGATTCTCGGTATCCGCGAACCCCAGAAGACCACCGTCACCGGCATCGAAATGTTCCACAAGTCCATGGATGAAGCCTGGGCTGGCGAGAACTGTGGTCTGCTGCTGCGCGGCACCAAGCGTGAAGATGTCGAGCGCGGCCAGGTTGTCTGCGTCCCCGGCTCCATCACACCTCACACCCAGTTTGAGGGCCACGTTTACATCCTGAAGAAAGAAGAAGGCGGACGTCACAAGTCCTTCTACGACGGCTACCGTCCTCAGTTCTTCTTCCGCACCACGGATGTTACCGGCGTCATCAAGCTGCCCGAGGGCACCGAGATGGTCATGCCTGGCGACACCACCGAAATCTCCGTTGAGCTCATTCAGCCCATCGCCATGGAAGCAGGCCTCGGCTTCGCTATCCGCGAGGGCGGCCGCACGGTTGGTTCCGGTAAGGTCACCAAGATCATTGGCTAGATTTTGATTGACGGCTAGGTTTTCGGCAATATTGCCGAGGGCGACTAGTTGAAACTGTTGGGGATCCGAGGAATCGGGTCCCCAACAGGTCTTTTCTGATAGAACCGCAGGTGGCAGTGATGTGCCTCACATGTGGCGCCCTTCACTAATAAGTGGACCGCGCTACCGATATTGTTGATTCGAAAGTCATACTTATTCGCGTATGTCATAGTCACAAGGGGTCACAATGCAGGTTCGCCACTTCTTTGTCGTGCTATCAGCTATTCTTTTAGCCGCGGCTGTAGGGATCATTTCAGTATTCATGGGCAAAACTGTCCAGCCGGCACTCGAAGAACAAGCCGTTTCGACCCAGGTTCAGCGCCTTAGCTCTGTGTCCTCGGATATCGCCTCGGGTTTGAACTCGGCAGCGATTATCGTCACCGCTATGGCTGAAACGGTCCAGGACACGCCTTTGGATCATGACGCTCTTACCACGTATGTCCCTGGCATTATCAACCAGGCCAAGAACCAGGCAATTGCTGGTGGCGGGCTGTGGCCAGAAGCCGGTATGTTACGTCCCGACCGCGATAGGGACTCCTTGTTTTGGGGGCGTGAAGGCGACGGTGGCCTTGGGTATTTAGATGATTACAACGATCCCGGTACGGTTTTGTATCGTGAAGAACCGTGGTACGTGGCAGCTAAACCTCTACAAGCCGGCCAGATCTCCTGGTCTGCCCCCCTATGAAGACCCGGTTTCCAATGTGCCCATGGTGACGGCCAGTACGCCCATCATCCGCGAGGGTTCCTTTTGGGGAGTTGCAACAGTCGACTACGCCTTGACAGGCCTGGCCGAAATTATGGCTGCCCAAGAGAAAGCCTCTGGGGGTACTTTATTCCTCACCGATGCTGAAGGCACGATCATCGCTGCCCCCGAGATCGACGGTGCTTCCTTCTCTATGAAGCCCTTTGAGGAAGTCGTCAAGGCTCATGCAGATGTTGCGCCCCTCGCTGAGGCAATTGCTTCCGGCAACAGCGGAGTACATATCAAGGCCAACTCCTTCTTGGACAAGGATTCCATCTTCATGTCTGCCCCAATGGTGGTCCAGGGGTGGAAGGTCTCTATGCTCCTTCCAACATCAGTAGCCTTGCAACAGGCTGACACCATTCGCACCGCACTTTTCACAGTCTTGATCCCGATGCTCGTCATCTTCATCCTCACGATGTTGGTAGTGCTGTGGGTTGCTTTCGGTAGGGTAGTGGCCACCACGAAGCAGATCCAGCGTCTCGCCTCTGGCGAACACACTGAACGCCTACCTGATAAGGGCCGTTCAGAAGTTGCCAAGCTGCGTGGCGCAGTCAACGCCTATGGGGATCACCTGAGTCATATTGCTCGCGGGGTGAGCCTTGAGGCGCAGTCCATGAGCGAATCTGCTGTGGAACTCAATGACCTGTCCTCGACTCTCGAGGCAGGGGCGAAGGCACAACTCGATGTTATCGGGCACATGTCAACAGCCATGAATGATCTCGGATTGGCTGCCCAAGGCATATCCCAAGACACCCAGGACAGCGCCACAACTGCAAATGATGCATCTTCGCTGGTGCGTGAGGGTGCAGGCCTGGTGCGTGAGAACTCTGAATCCGCCCAGCGCCTAGCCGCTTCTATGGGAACGGCCTCCGAAGCACTTCAAGAGTTGAATGTCCAGACTGAAAAATTCGCCGACATGCTAAAACTGATCACCGACATCTCCGAGCAGACCAACCTCTTGGCATTGAACGCCACGATTGAGGCGGCGCGTGCGGGTGAGGCGGGCAAAGGATTCGCCGTTGTGGCATCCGAGGTCGGTTCCTTGGCAGGGGACACGAAGAAAGCGACCGCAGAAATCGACTCTGTTTTGGCCGAGTTCAAGGATTCGGCGGCTCGTGCGATTGGGATTATTGAAAGTTCGTACGAAATTTCCACCGAGACCTCTCAGCGTGCCGAGCAGGTCCAAGAGACTTACACCTCGGTCGCGGCTGCTTTCGATGACATTCGTGCTAAGACCGATTCGATTGCCTCGGCAGCCGAAGAACAAGTTTCTGTCACCGCTGAACTCACGCATCAAACCAGTGTGGCCAGGACAGCGACGGAAGAAAACGCGTTACAGGCCACTCATCTACACAATACGGCTGAGACCATACGAGCAATCTCCGAGCGCCTCAACCAGATTGGAAAAGAGTAGAGGAAGCGGGACTAGAAAAGGAACAAGAACCGGAACACAGTTTCGCACATATTCACGTATCTGCAGGTAGATACAGATTTCTTGTGCGCTTCGTAGCTCACCTATAGAGTCATTCCTAAGCAAATTCATAAGGTTCATGCAGCAGATCTCGAGTTTCGTCTGATAATTTTGTTCGACTTCGGCATGTGGACAGAGAATGTATGAGCAGAAAATGGGGAATAGGTGGGGGATACTTCAATACTGACAGCCAAATTCTTGCGGTATCTTGCTAAGAAATCGTGGGCACTTGGCGGCGAGTATTACCAGTGTCGCGATATTGCGACTGGAGATCCCGTCGTACGCCTGCGTATGGCTGATGTAGATGATGCCCTCTTGGCTGTTGACGAAGCCCGTCTAGCCCAAATTTCCTGGTGGAAATCTGGTGTTAAGGGCCGCCAAAAAGTCTTTCGCGACCTCGGGCGCCTTCTATTGCAGCACGAAGATACCCTCGTGGACCTCACGTGTCTACTGACTGGAAAAACTCGTGAGGACGCCAGGATTGAATATTCCCAGGGTGTGAATGCCGAGTCTTACTATGTCCGACTGAGCTCTAGGGCGTTCCAAGAACGGTATTTTGAAGGGGTTTTCCCCGGTTTGTCCCGGCCTCGGGTGGAATATAACGCGCTAGGTGTTGTGGGTGTGTTTTCTGCCCCCGAGATGCCCCTGTACTCAAGCCTGATTGATGCACTACAACCCTTGGTGGCAGGTAATGCGGTTCTACATTTTGTGGACGCGCAAACAGCCCCTGTCATGTACGCGTTGAGAGATTTGGCCTGGGCTGCAGGCATGCCTGTGGGGTTGCTGCACATCATCCCGTCCGACTCCACTGACCTGGGTGAAAACGTGATCCAACTGTTAGATCACGTCACATTCTCAGGTTCAACTGAGATTGGTTACGAGGTGGCCCCAATAGCGCATGAAGCATTCGTCACTACCTCACTATTCCTCTCCACCATCAACACGGCAATAATCATGGACGATGCCCAGGTGGATTATGAAGAGATGTTGCAAACCCTCTTGTTCAACACGGGGCAATCAACGCAGTGCATCCAACGGATCTATGTCCAACCTGGGCTCTACCCACAAGTACTCGCTCATCTCACCGAAAGATTCCAAGACAAAACGCCCTCGGCAACAGGAGAGGAAAGCCCTGAGCAGATCGGATCCCTGTTCTCCGAAAATAAACTTGAGTCGTGTATGCGTCTGGTTGACGATGCCGTGGATGCTGGTGCCACCCTGGTCACAGGGGGACGTCCCCGGCCGGATATTGCACCCTTCTTCTACGAACCGACGATTTTGACCTCGGTGCCTGAAGGCGCGCAAATCAATCGAGAACAAATCCAGGGACCTGTTGTCGTGATAGAGGAAATGCGCGATGTTCACGAAGTGATTGCAACGGTCGCAGACTCTCCTTATCGCTTCTTGACTGCTATTTTGACCCGTAATGTTGCCTGGGCTCGCAGTATTAGGAGCTCTTTGGAGCACGGGGTTGTGTTAATAAACGAGACCAACTGCATGCAGTGGCCAGTGTGGATGACACCTGTAGCGCGCAACCGAGAGGCTGGTGCAGGTGTGCGTTTCGGCCTCGAAGGCATCCGCCAATACACCCGGTTGTGTTCATCGGATGAACGCAGTATTTCACTATCGGAGATCGCCAAGAAAATTTGCTCCGATCAGCTGTGCAGGCAACTGCACTTGAACTTCTATGCAGCCATGAACGGTATTTACAAACCCAAGAATTACTCCTGGCACAGGCCTCGTTAAACCCTGGTTTCTAAAACCGACATGCCCGAGGGCGGGGACGTGGGTCATGTCACGTATTGAAGGTTTGCTCGAAGGGCCAGGGCTTTGGTAACGTAGTTCCTCGGCGCGAAAGGGTGAAAGTATGCTCACGCGCAAGAGGATGGTCCATTTCTAGGGCCACTTCGTGGAAATCCAACGGTCAGCAATCGAGTCATCGCACAGCAGTCACTGCGAATGCGACACGCCCGAGTGCGGGGGCCGGTGAAGAACCAGTAAAGATTGAGAGGTAGGACGGCATGGCGGGACAAAAAATCCGCATTAGGCTCAAGTCCTATGACCACGAGGTCATCGACTCTTCGGCGCGTAAAATCGTCGAGACCGTGACCCGCGCGGGTGCAACCGTAGTTGGCCCCGTGCCGCTGCCGACCGAGAAAAACGTGTACTGCGTTATCCGGTCACCGCACAAGTACAAGGACAGCCGCGAGCACTTTGAAGTTCGCACACACAAGCGGCTTATCGATATCGTCGATCCGACGCCCAAGGCAGTCGATTCGCTCATGCGTCTTGACCTGCCCGCTGACGTCAATATCGAGATTAAACTCTGAGGACAGTTGACATGACGAATTCCAAGCACGCAGCTGCTAGGGCCATTAAGGCACTGGTAGGCCGCAAGCTCGGCATGACTCAGGTGTGGGATGACAAAGGTCGTTTGATACCTGTGACAGTCGTGCAAGTTGAAAAGAACGTGGTGACGCAGGTGCGCACCAATGACACTGACGGTTATGAAGCCGTACAGCTGGGCTTCGGAGAGATGAGCCAGCGCAAGGTCACCAAGCCTCTGCTGGGGCATTTTGAACAGGCAGGTGTAACGCCACGCCGCCATCTGGTTGAAATCCGTACTACGGACGCCGCTGACTATCAGCTTGGCCAAGAATTGGCTGCCGATGTCTTTGAGGTTGGCCAGGTTGTCGACATCACCGGCACCTCCAAGGGCAAAGGCTTTGCAGGTGTTATGAAGCGTCACGGCTTCGGCGGTGCTCCCGCCTCGCACGGTGCGCATCGTAACCACCGCAAGCCAGGCTCTATTGGCGCATGTGCCACGCCGGGACGTGTCTTCAAGGGCACGCGTATGGCTGGTCGCATGGGCGGTAACCGTCGCACCATCCAAAATCTGACCATCAATCACGTCGATCCTGAAAAGGGCTTGGTAGTAGTGGCAGGCGCCATTCCCGGTCCCAAGGGCGGCGTGATTTTGATTCGTAGCGCAGTGAAGGAGGCCTGAGATGTCTGAGA
Organism: Actinomycetaceae bacterium; assembly: GCA_030538185.1. Classification (GTDB taxonomy): domain Bacteria; phylum Actinomycetota; class Actinomycetes; order Actinomycetales; family Actinomycetaceae; genus JAUNUK01. The sequence goes on from JAUNUK010000001.1 coordinate 266,681, forward strand.
ACCTGACAGTTGATGTTCTGAGCTGTGAAGGCAAGAAGACCGGAACTGCTGAACTACCAGCACACCTATTCGATGTGCCTTTGAATGTGCCCTTGATGCACCAGGTCGTTGTCGCCCAGCAGGCAGCTGGACGCCAGGGGACACACTCCACCAAGACCCGTGCAGAGGTTCGCGGCGGTGGCAAAAAGCCCTACCGTCAAAAAGGCACAGGCCGTGCGCGCCAAGGTTCGATACGCGCCCCCCAGTTCACTGGTGGCGGTGTTGTACACGGACCCAAGCCCCGCGACTACTCGCAGCGCACACCCAAGAAGATGAAGGTCAACGCTTTGCGTTCGGCGCTCTCCGATCGCGCACGTAATGGCCGCATCCACGTCATGACAGAGCTGCTCGTCAGCGAAACACCATCAACCAAGATCGCCCTCGGCAATCTTAAAGGTGTTGTAAAGGACCGCCTCGCCCTGATCGTTATCACGCGCGAAGACGAACTGACGCTGCTGTCCTTGCGCAATGCGCAAGAGGCCCACATCCTGTGGGTGGATCAGCTCAACACCTATGATGTGTTGGTCAATGACGATGTGATCTTCACAAAAGATGCCCTGGAGCAGTTCGTGGGCAAGTATGAGGAGGTCAAGGCATGAGCCTAGAAGCGTCAAAGAACCCACGCGACATCATTATTAAGCCAATCGTCTCCGAGAAGGCATACGGCCTGATGGACCGCGGTCAGTACACATTTGTAGTGGATCCTCGTGCCAACAAGACCGAGATCAAGCTCGCTATTGAAGCGATCTTCGGCGTCAAGGTGGCTTCGGTCAATACCATGCGTCGCACAGGCAAGACAGTGCGCACTCGCACAGGTTACGGCAAGCGCAAGGACACCAAGCGCGCCATTGTGACCCTGCACGAAGGCACCATCGACATCTTCGGCGAGCAAGCCTGAGGCCGGGGAGGTAAGGAAACATGGGAATTCGTAAGTACAAGCCGACCACCCCGGGCCGCCGTGGCTCATCCGTGGCCGATTTCGCTGAAATCACGCGTTCGACACCTGAAAAGTCGCTGCTTCGCCCCCTGAAGAAGACGGGCGGACGCAACAACCAGGGGCGTATTACATCGCGTCACATCGGCGGAGGCCACAAGCGTGCCTACCGTCTGATTGACTTCCGTCGCGCAGACAAAGACGGCGTGCCCGCCAAGGTCGCTCACATTGAGTATGACCCCAACCGCACAGCACGCATTGCGTTGCTGCACTATGCAGATGGCGAGAAGCGCTACATCCTGGCACCGGCCAAGCTCAACCAGGGCGACCGCGTGGAAGCCGGAGCGGGCGCAGACATCAAGCCCGGCAATAACCTGCCTTTGAAGAACATCCCGCTGGGTACTGTTATTCACGCTGTGGAAATGCGTCCCGGTGGCGGGGCTAAGATTGCGCGTTCGGCTGGCACCTCGGTGCAGCTAGTCGCCAAGGAAGGCTCAATGGCGCAGCTGCGCATGCCTTCAGGTGAAATCCGCAATGTTGAGGTCCTGTGCCGCGCAACTGTTGGAGAGGTCGGCAACGCCGAACAGTCCAACATCCACTGGGGCAAGGCTGGACGTATGCGTTGGAAGGGCCGTCGCCCCCACGTTCGCGGTGTTGTTATGAACCCGGTCGACCACCCGCATGGTGGCGGCGAGGGCAAGACCTCCGGTGGTCGCCACCCGGTCAGCCCCTGGGGTCAGAAGGAAGGCCGCACCCGTAAGAAGAACAAGCTTAGCGACAAGTACATTGTTCGCAGGCGTCGTACTGGCAAGAAGCGCTGATAAGGAGGCCATAGAAAAATGCCACGTAGCTTGAAGAAGGGCCCCTTTGTCGACGACCATCTGCAAAAGAAGGTCGATGCGCAAAACGAGGCCGGCACAAAAAATGTCATCAAGACATGGTCGCGTCGTTCAATGATCACCCCGGATTTCCTGGGGCACACCATTGCGGTGCATGACGGACGTAAGCATGTTCCGGTTTTCGTAACCGAAGCCATGGTTGGGCACAAGTTGGGAGAATTTGCCCCCACACGCACCTTCCGCGGACATGACAAAGACGATCGAAAGGCGCGGCGCCGTTAGGCCCGCGTAGGAGGCAAAAAGTATGAAAGCCATAGCGCATGCCCGCCACTTGCGGGTCACGCCGCAAAAGGCGCGCCGCATCGTCAATGAGATCCGCGGCAAGAACGCCCACGAAGTGCTAGATATGTTGAAGTTCGCTCCCCAAGCGGTTGCGGTAGACGTACGCAAGGTTGTCGCCTCTGCAATGGCCAACGCCAAGGACTTGGCAGGTTCACGCAACATTGTGTTGCATGAGGCTGACCTGGTTGTTTCGGTGGCCTATGTCGACGAAGGTCCAACCATGAAGCGTTTCCGCGCTCGTGCACAGGGTCGTGGTGCCCGTATCTTGAAGCGCACCTCTCACATCACTGTAGAGGTTTGGGACAAGAACACGGACACCGATCCGGTTGTCGAGGAAAGGAGGGCCCACTGATGGGTCAAAAGGTTAACCCCACAGGGTTCCGCCTGGGGATCACGACAGACCACCGCTCACGCTGGTTTGCAGATTCCACCGTCAAGGGACAGCGTTACCGCGACTATGTTGCCGAGGACGTCTCTATTAGACGTCTGTTGGAAGAGGGCCTTGAGCGCGCGGGAGTCTCCCGTGTTGAAATCGAGCGCACCCGCGAACGTGTTCGTGTGGACCTCTTTACGGCGCGCCCCGGTATCGTTATCGGCCGCCGTGGAGCAGAAGCAGACCGCTTGCGCACTCAGCTGGAAAAGCTGACAGCCAAGCAGGTCCAGCTCAATATCCTTGAGGTTAAGAACCCTGAAATTGATGCCCAACTGGTAGCCCAAGGGATCGCCGAGCAGCTTGCTGCACGTGTGTCTTTCCGTCGCGCCATGCGTAAGGGTATTCAGTCCGCACTGCGTGCAGGCGCTAAGGGTATCCGTGTTCAGTGTTCTGGACGTCTGGGTGGGGCAGAAATGTCTCGTTCAGAGTTCTATCGTGAGGGCCGCGTGCCCTTGCACACACTGCGTGCGAACATCGACTTTGGTTTCTTTGAGGCCCACACGACCTTTGGACGTATTGGCGTCAAGGTCTGGATCTACAAGGGCGATGTTACGGAACGCGAATTTGCTCGCATCCAGGCAGAGAGCGCCCAGCGCGGTCCCCGTCGTGGCGGCCCCGGTGGGGCTGGCGAACGACGTGGTGGACGCGGTGGCCGTGGCGGACGCGAGGCGCGCCCCGATTCAACTACTGAGGAGACACAGGGTGGTCCTGCGGCCCCTGCTGCAGAGGAAACCAAGGCTGCGTCTGCTCCCGAAACCGGAACGGAGGAGTAATCCATGCTCATCCCCCGGCGGACTAAGTTCCGCAAGCAGCACCGCCCACACCGCACAGGTGTATCCAAGGGTGGTAACACGATTGCCTTTGGTGACTTTGGGATCCAGGCTTTGGAGCCTGCCTACATCACCAACCGTCAGATCGAGGCAGCGCGTATTGCGATCACTCGTCACGTCAAGCGTGGTGGCAAGGTGTGGATCAACATCTTCCCCGATCGTCCTTTGACCAAGAAGCCTGCTGAAACCCGCATGGGTTCCGGTAAGGGTTCACCTGAATGGTGGGTTGCTAACGTGAAGCCCGGCCGCGTCATGTTTGAGTTGGCTGGTGTCGATGAGGGGTTGGCGCGAGAGGCCTTGCGTCGTGCCCAGCACAAGCTCCCTATGAAGACACGATTTGTTTCGCGTGAAGGTGGTGACTCCTGATGATCGGATCCAAAGGACTAGCTCCTAATGACCTTGATGCGATGGATAACGAGCAGCTAAGCAAGGAACTTGAGAAGGCAAAGGCTGAGCTTTTCAACCTGCGTTTCTCGCAGGCTGTCGGCCAGTTGGACGACAATAGCCGCATCAAAGCTGTTCGTCGCGATATTGCTCGCATCTACACAATCTCTAAAGAGCGTGAGCTCGGCATCCGTACTGCACCTGGTGAGGAGGACTGACAATGGCTGAAACTGTTGAGACTGCTGCACCACAGCGCAATCAGCGCAAGGTTCGTCGCGGATACGTTGTTTCCGACAAGATGGATAAGACCGTCGTCGTGGAACTCGAAGACCGCACCACGCACCCGCTGTACGGCAAGGTTGTGAAGAAGCACAAGCGCGTGAAGGCTCATGACGAGAACAACCAGTGTGGCATCGGCGACCTGGTCATCATCATGGAGACCCGTCCGCTGTCGAAGACTAAGCGCTGGCGCATCGTAGAAATCGCCGAAAAGGCCAAGTAGTTAATACTGACTGCTAATGGTGGGGCTACCCCTTGGGGTGGCCCCACCGTTGTTTTTGTTTCTGCTGACTGAGTAGTACCTGGCCCAGTGTGCAGGAAACACTGTCGCAGTTGGCCACCAACTACTCAGTCCGCACACATGTGGTTTGTGGAACGTGATCGCATTTGCGGCCACTGGGGCGAGGGACCCATGCGGGGACATGTGTGGTGCCAGGTTCTGTGTCGGGCGGGAGCTCGGGTGCTAGTAGCATGGGGGCATGTCGCACTCACAACCATTTGCCGATACCGATCTGTTTAGCCCTGAGATCATGGCCTTGATGAAAGACCGCGCCTCTGGCAAGGACGCCGAAGGCGCTGACCAAGAGGACGAAGCAGACACCTCGGGTACGTCGACATCTTTCAATATCGCCAACAACTGAGGCTAAGAAGTTTCTGCAACAAGATCACCTGGTGACGCTGTTGTTCCGGGGTGACGGTGTTTGGTCATCCCCAGGCAACAAGGTCACCCAACGGAGCCGACTTCTTTGGCTGGCGCCAATTCGATGGGAGGGTGCTCGGCGCGGAAATCGTTGACGTGGGCATCACTTGGATAACCGAAAGCTATGCCGGTGATTAGTTTGTAATCCTTGGGGACTTGGAACTCTGCATCCACAAGGCCACGCCAGGTTGCCAGCACCCCCAGGGCACAACTGCCCACACCGCGCGCTGCGGCAGCCAACATCAGTGTCTGTTCCATCAGACCCGCGTCTTGGGCGGCAAAGGGCATAAGGTCAGAATGCACAAAGACCCACACAACCAGGGGAGCGCCGAAGAACTCGCAGTTGCGGCGGTTGTGCGCCTCGCGCGCATCCTGGTCGCCACGCGCAATACCAATATGTCCGAATAAGGCCTTACCCACCTGGACGCTGCGTTCCTTGAGGCCCGGAGGATAAGGACGCCAAGTTGGAAAATCAGCATCCGGCAACTTCCCCGTGGCCAGGGCTTTAAGTTTTCCGAGGGCGGATGCGCGTTGGAGTGGCAGGCTGCGGTCAAAGGCCTGGACGTAGGCGCTGCGCAGTCGTTCAAGGCCTTCGCCCGTGGCTACCGCTAGGCAATAGGGACGCGTGTTCGACCACGACGGGCAGTGCCTCGCGTCGTTCAAGATTGCCTGCCAGACGTCCTCGGAAATAGGGTCTGGCCGAAAATCCCGCACAGATCGCCTAGATTGTAAAAGCTCAGAAAACTGTTCGGATTCCACGCAGTGATTATACGACTGCAACATGGCCACCCTCCGAGGGAACACGGTCACCCCGAGGCAACATGGTCACCTGGTGACGATGTTCCCGGAGGAGAGGGCGCCGATACTAGATCTATTGCGGGGCTTCTTGGCGCCTGGCTTGGTGCCCGACTTGGCTCCCGCCCCTGCGACCCTTGACGAACTCAAGCATCAGAGCAAAGAAAGCTGCCGCAAACGCCACAACCGCAATGATCAAGAAAATCTGGTCAAAGGCCGCCTTGGGGTCCGACGCGTGAGCGTCCAGGATCGACCCGTTCACTCTCAAGGCCCACAAAATCGAGGCAAAACCAAAGAAAGAGTTGACGCTCATCGCCGAGCCCAGCACATTAGCGGGCAGCCCGAGCTCGGTCACGGGTGCCTGCTGGATGGTTTTGGCCATAAAGGTAAAGAACGCCATGGTCCCCATCGCCGCAACTCCCAGCCAAAGGTTCTCAGGCCCCACAGGCACAAACCGCAAACCTAACAACAAGAACCCGTCGACGCTCATGGCGACGATCATCATCCGCGTTGCCGAATGAAACACTTTGTCAGCCAGTAATCCGCCCAGCAGCCCCGCCCCGAGGCCAACAACCACCACGGCCACAATAGAAAACGTGGAGGCAAAACTTTGTGACGCCCCGTGTACTCCAGTCAAATACGGGGTCAGGTACACAAAGGTCGTGTACACCCAGTAGACGCACATGCCGGCCAAGCCCGCCAGCCACATGTCCACGCGCCGCAAGACCGCCAAAAGCCCGATAATTGATTCTTTCGCATTCAGTGCGCGTCCGTCCTCGGCAATGACCTGATCGCCGGTGAGGTCGGAAGCCGCGCTGTCACTGGGCAAGAACCTCCACACCAGGACCATCATGACAACGGCAAGGCAGGCGTAAACGCCCATGCCTACGCGCAAAACGAATAGGGACCCCTGGACGAGGGCCATGATGCCGATGAGGATGGCGTTGAGGGTCGCCTCGCCGCCTGCGCGAAAACCGTTGAGCACGCCGAAGCCGAAGGCTTTGTTGCCCGCGCCTGCGAAGAGGGCCACCCCTTTGACGACGGCCGGCCAAAACATGCCGTCCAGGATTCCCCAAGACAGGGCGAGTGCAAGCAACACAGGATAGGGCGGCAGGAAAATGACCAGGATGAGGCCGGTTGCGGCGCGCCAGGCCAGGCCCCAAAACAGGACGGTGCGCACATTGAGCACGTTGTTCACCCACCCGCCAGGGATGTAGAAAAACAGGGCGACGCCCAGCATCGTGAACATGGTGCCGAATTGTTCGTGGCTCAGGCCCAGCAGTTGGCGCACCGGTTCGTAGAAGGGGATTTTCAGGGATTCGAAGGCTGCGTAGACGATTTGGCCTGAAAACACGACCGCTAAAAACGCGCTGACCTGCTTGCATGAGTGGAAACCGATTTTGGATAAGAATGCCATGAGACTCCCTCGTCGAATGCTGACAAGGTGTAATAGTACAGTATTTTCGGAGGGCGCCCGTTCATGGGCGCGTTGGTTGCGGGTGGGGTGTCTTGGTTGCGGCCCGGACGCAACCAAGGCCAGTCACATGCAACCCAGGCGCAACGTTCAGCCCAGAGTTATCCACAGTCGACCGCGCGCAGATTCATCCACAGCCCGCGCGCACTCATGCACGCGCCGAGGCTTCTTTCGCACACACTGAGACCATGTCCAGTCAAACAAGCAGTAGCAGCCCAAGAACCAGACTTCCTGCGTTGATCTATACAACTAGAGACAGCACCGTCGATCACCTCTCGGTCCCCGATGGTGTACAACGAATCAGAATCGACCGTGGTGTCCACATTGAGTTGGAAGCCGACCTCGGCTATTTCGAATTTCATAAGCAGATCGCCCTGGCCAGGATGGCAGCAGCCCTTCACCAATGTGGGGCTGGTGCCTACCTCGTCGGGCACTCGGCAGCCTTGGCAAGGGGGTGTGATATCAAAGAACACAACCCGGACGTTGAAATGGTTGGTGCCAAGGCGGCCCGGCGAAGCCCCAGATGGTTGCCGGTCTGCCAATACTATTCAGCGAAAGACAAGCGTGAGTTTGTTGCTCATCCGGTGAAAATCCTAAAACGCAGAGCCAGGTGTCTGCACGAACCTGTCGAGGTGATTTCGGGACTGCCCGTTACGTCGATCCCAGACACGATCCTTGACGTTGCACAGTATTCAAAGCCCTTGGCGGCATTGGTTGCGGCGGATTCTCTGATTCGCAGGCACTGTAAAGCATCCCGTTTTGAACGTGCGACATCCTTGGATGCGCAGCAAGAAATCAAAGCCAGGCTGATGAGGCTACTGCATCAACGGGCGGGGTATCCAGGAACGGTGCAGGCCAAGGCTGTCATTGAATGGATGTCATGCCTGTCAGAGTCAGTCGGTGAAAGTGTCGTTCGCTGGGCGCTATTGGTCTATGGACTGCGTGACATGGAGTTGCAAACCCGCATTGACACCCGCAAGGGGACGTATTATCCGGACATCTTTTTTCGTCGTTCAGGCATTGGCATTGAATACGACGGGGTAGGAAAGTATGACGACGGGCAGACCTTGCACAATCAGTCTGTACGCCAATACGCATTGCAACGTCAAGGTGTGGAGATGGCCAGAATCAGCGGCACATCACTGCAGGCGCTTATCGTGTTTCTGCAAGACGTACATTCCTTGGTGGCTTCGCGTCAGGGTGTTGTGAAGTTGGAACCCGTGCATGCCTTGGGTCGGCTCAATAGGTTCTATATGGAGTAGGTCGGTGGTGTCGTGGTTGCGGGTGGGGTGTCTTGGTTGCGGCCCGGACGCAACCAAGACCAGTCACATGCAACCCAGATAGCCGTGAGTGCCACGCAATTCAACACTGCAGCGTGAGGGATCACACTCACATCGACTTTGCGCCCACAGCCAACATTAACTAAGCTAGAGAGGCTGTGTTGTGTGCACTGGCTTGGCAGAGACCTTTCGCTTGCTGCGACTGTGTCTGCCAGACCGTTAGCAGATTCCCAAAGGATCAGCCGAAGCACGTCCACACAGCGTAACGTAACCGTTCGGCCAGGCTCGCAGTTTGAGAACCAGCTCGACGACAGGAGAACACTAAATGATTCAGCAGGAGTCGCGGCTCAAAGTCGCCGACAACACGGGCGCCAAGGAAATCTTGTGCATCCGCGTGCTCGGTGGCTCGGGGCGACGCTACGCGGGGATTGGTGACATTATCGTCGCCACGGTGAAGGACGCTATCCCCGGTGGCACTGTTAAGAAGGGCGAGGTCGTCAAGGCCGTTATCGTCCGCACCAAGAAGGAGCGTCGACGTGTCGACGGCTCCTACATCAAGTTCGACGAGAATGCAGCCGTCATCCTCAAGAACGACGAGGACCCACGCGGCACACGCGTATTCGGTCCCGTTGGACGCGAGCTGCGTGAGAAGAAGTTTATGCGCATTATTTCTTTGGCACCGGAGGTGATCTGAGTGGCAGCAAAGCTGAAGAAGGGCGATGAGGTCATCGTCATCTCGGGTAGGGATAAGGGCAAGCGTGGCCGCATCATCGCCATCGACCGCAAGGCCGAACGCGTTGTTGTCGAGGGCGTCATGCGAGTCAAGAAGCACGTCAAGGCAGGACGCTCCGCACAGGGCGCAACCACCGGCGGCATCGAGACCGTTGAGGCTCCCATCCACATCTCCAATGTCATGTACTACGACCCGGAGGCCGCAAAGGCCAAGAAGGGCGATACGACAAAGAAGATCCCCGGAACCCGCGTTGGTATCCGTGAAGAGAAAGTGGAAAAGGACGGTCGCATGAAGACGGTTCGTATCCGCTACTCCAAGGCAACAGGGAAGGATCTCTAGACATGGCAGTAGACACCGAGACAAAAATTGTCCCACGTCTCAAGGTTCGTTACCGCGAGGAAATTGCACCGACTCTGCGTAAAGAGTTCAACCACTCCAATCCCCACCAGGTTGGCGGTCTGGTCAAGATCGTCGTCAATATGGGTGTTGGTGAAGCTGCCCGCGATAGCAAACTGATTGAAGGCGCTATCCGCGATCTGACGATCATCACAGGCCAAAAGCCTTTGGTCACCAAAGCCAAGAAGTCAATCGCACAGTTCAAGCTGCGTGAAGGCATGGCTATTGGTGCACATGTGACCCTGCGTGGGGATCGCATGTGGGAGTTCCTGGACCGTCTGTTGTCCACAGCACTTCCACGTATCCGCGACTTCCGTGGCCTTTCGCCCAAGCAGTTCGACGGAAACGGCAACTACACCTTTGGGCTGACCGAACAAGCCATGTTCCATGAGATCGACCAGGATTCGATCGACCGTGTACGCGGCATGGATATCACGGTGGTCACGTCCGCGAAAACTGATGACGAGGGACGCGCGCTACTGCGTCACCTGGGCTTCCCCTTCAAGGAGGACTAGAAGATGGCCAAAACTGCTTTGAAGAACAAGGCGGCTCGCAAACCTAAGTTTGCAGTGCGCGCCTACACACGATGCCAAAAGTGCGGTCGCCCGCACTCTGTGTATCGCAAATTCGGCTTGTGCCGTATCTGCCTGCGTGAGATGGCCCTAGCTGGCCAGCTCCCCGGTGTAACGAAGTCCAGCTGGTAAGGAACTACGAAGAAGGTCCTCGCACGCCGAGGAAACCCCTTTGAGGAAGGGCCAAAGCCCCTATGACTATGACAGACCCAATCGCAGATATGTTGACACGTCTGCGTAACGCCAACTCGGCGTATCACGATACGGTTTCTATGCCGTACTCGAAGCTGAAGGCGGCTATCGCTAATATCCTCACAACCGAGGGCTACATTCGTGGCTACGAGGTTGAGGATGCCAGGGTCGGTAAGACCCTCGTACTCGAGCTCAAATACGGAAACAAGCGCGAACGCGCCATCTCCGGTTTGACGCGCGTTTCCAAGCCCGGTTTGCGTGTTTACGCAAAGTCCACCAAGCTCCCCAAGGTGCTCGGCGGAATGGGCGTTGCCATTATTTCATCCTCTTCCGGTCTGCTCACAGACCGCGAGGCGATCAACAAGGGTGTGGGTGGGGAAGTCCTCGCCTACGTCTGGTAGGAAAGGGGAATACAAATGTCTCGCATTGGTAAAGTTCCCGTCATCATTCCTGCCGGAGTTGAGGTCAAGGCCGAGGGCGGTCAGGTGCTGGTCAAAGGCCCTAAGGGCGAACTGTCGCACACTGTGCCTGAGCCCATTGAGGTCAGTTTGGAAGACGGACAGCTCCTCGTGACGCGTCCCGATGACGAACGCCTGTCTCGCTCCCTACACGGCCTGACCCGCACACTTATTTACAATATGGTTGTGGGCGTGACCGAGGGTTACGAAAAGAAACTCGAGGTCGTTGGTACCGGTTACCGCGTCGCTGCTAAGGGCAGTGGCTTGGAATTCGCCCTCGGCTTTTCTCATCCTGTCACCGTGGATGCCCCTGAAGGAATCACCTTCACCGTAGAGGGCACAAACAAGGTGACCGTTGCTGGAATCTCTAAGCAACTCGTGGGAGAAACTGCCGCGAATATCCGTAAGATTCGTAAGCCTGAACCCTACAAGGGCAAGGGCGTGCGTTACGCAGGCGAGGTTGTGCGCCGCAAGGTCGGAAAGGCAGGTAAGTAATGTCTTACTCCATCAAAGGCAAGGGCAAGGTTGTTGCCCGCAAGCGTCGTCACCAGCGTGTACGCAAGCGTGTTTTCGGTTCGGCCGAGCGTCCCCGCTTGGTTGTTACGCGTTCTAATCGCCACATGGTCGCACAGGTTGTCGATGACACTGCTCGCGTCACCTTGGTTTCGGCTTCCACAATGGAGGCTGAACTGCGGGCCGCTGACAGCTCAAAGGTTGATGCCGCCCTCGAGGTCGGCAAGTTGATCGCTGAGCGTGCAAAGAAGGCCGGAATTGAGACAGTCGTATTCGATCGTGGTGGTAATAAGTACCACGGCCGTGTCGCTGCAGTGGCCGAAGGGGCTCGCTCCGGCGGGCTGACCCTGTAATAGACGGACAGAGAAGAGGAAGAATCCATGGCTGCACCGCAGCGAGGTAGAAACTCAGAGGCTTCCGGCGAGGGACGCGGCGAAGACCGCCGCGAACGTCGCTCTGGCCGCCGTGAGGAACGTCGTGACAATCGTCGCGGCGAAGCAAGAGATCAGTACATTGAGCGCGTCGTCACCATTAACCGCGTCTCCAAGGTTGTCAAGGGTGGTCGTCGCTTTAGCTTCTCTGCCCTGGTCGTTGTTGGGGATGGCGAAGGCACGGTTGGCGTTGGCTACGGCAAGGCGAAGGAAGTTCCCGCCGCTATTGCCAAGGGCGTTGAGGAAGCTAAAAAGTCTTTCTTCAAGGTCCCGCTAATTCAGCGCACCATTACCCACCAGGTCCAAGGCGAGGACGCTGCAGGCGTTGTCCTGTTGCGTCCAGCGTCACCCGGTACTGGCGTTATCGCCGGCGGCCCGGTGCGCGCCGTCATGGAAGCCGCAGGCGTCCATGACATCCTTTCGAAATCGCTGGGCTCGGCAAATGCCCTGAATATCGTGCGTGCCACGGTTGCCGGGTTGAAGATGCTGGAACAGCCCGAGGCCGTAGCAGCCAGGCGTGGACTTCCCGTTGAGAAGGTCGCTCCCGCCAGCATGCTGCGCGCACGCGCCGAGGGCGCAGCCAAGAAGCGTGAGGATGCCGAAAAGGCTGAGGCTGAGGCTTCAGCCGAAGGAGTGAGCGCCAATGGCTAAGCAGTTGAAGATCACCCAGCTTAAGTCTGTTATTGGCAGCCCTGAAGATCAGAGGCAGACAATGACGGCACTGGGGCTGAAGAAGATTCGTCAGGTCGTGACGCAACCCGATAACCCTGCAACCCGCGGGATGGTTTTGAAGGTCCGTCACCTAGTTAAGGTTGAGGAGGTCGACTGAGATGGCCGAGTCCAAGACTCCTGAAGAAGAGGGTAAGCCTGAGGTAAAGAAGGCCGCGCCTAAGAAGGCGACAGCCAAGAAGGCTGCCCCTAAGGCAGCCGAGGAAAAGAAAGCAGCTGCGCCCAAGAAGCCGGCGGCCAAGAAAGCTGAGGCCAGCGAGGCGAAGACTGAGGCGGCAGCCACAAAGGCTGCGCCTAAGAAGCCCGCTGCTAAGGCGAGCGCAGCAAAGGCTACCGAGGAAAAGAAGCCTGCTACCAAGGCCGCAGCGGCCAAGGCTCCGGCCAAGACTGCTGCAGCTGCAAAGGCCGACGACGCTGAAAAACCTGCGGCGACTAAGGCTCCGGCCAAGACCGCTGCAGCCACAAAGGCCACAAAGGCCACCAAGGCAACCAAGGCCGCTAAGGCTGATGATGAAGTGGATAACGCCCGCGTTATTAAGATTCATCACCTGCGTCCAGCTCCAGGTGCCAAGAAGCGCAAGATCCGTGTGGGTCGCGGTGAAGGCTCCAAGGGTAAGACAGCTGGACGTGGCACCAAGGGAACCAAGGCCCGTTACCAGGTCCCAGCACGTTTCGAGGGCGGCCAGATGCCACTGCATATGCGCTTGCCTAAGTTGCGTGGCTTCAAAAACCCCTTCCGTGTGGAGTACCAGGTTGTTAACCTGGAGCGCCTGGAAGAGGTCTTCCCCAAGGGCGGAGACATTACTGTTGAAGACTTGGTGAATAACGGTCTGGTGCGTCCAAAGCGCCTAGTCAAGGTCCTGGGGACAGGTGACATCAAGGTCAAGGTTAACTTGACCGTGGATGCCTGGTCCGATTCGGCCAAGACTAAGATCGAAGCAGCAGGCGGAAGCCTCACATCACGCTAAAACACTAGGTGGGTGACCTGCACATAGGGGTAGGTCACCCACCAAGTGAGAGACTACGCAATCAAAGTCCGTGTTGCGGTAGTCTGAAGCAGGCGCTGTATGCACGGTGCTGAATCGAACCCCTGGAGGACTTTTGTTCAACGCTTTCATCCAAGCGTTCAAGACGCCTGATGTCAGGCGTAAGCTTGTTTTCACGCTGTTTATCATGGCGCTGTTTCGGGCCGGCTCATTCGTTCCACTGCCCGGTGTGAGCTTTACGAACGTTCAATACTGTGTCCAGCAATCCGAGCAAGGGGGTTTGCTTGACCTGATGAACCTGTTCTCAGGTGGAGCACTGCTGCAGCTCTCAGTCTTTGCCTTGGGTATCATGCCCTACATCACGGCCTCGATTATCACCCAGCTGTTGCGTGTGGTCATCCCCAGGTTCGAGGACCTGCACAAGGAAGGCCAGACCGGGCAGGCAGTGCTTACCCAATACACGCGCTACCTGACCATCGCCCTGGGTGTCCTCCAATCCACGACGATTATTACTGCGGGCCGCACAGGAGCCCTCTTCGGAGGCACCTGTGATCGCCAAATCATCCCGGACCAGTCCGTGTGGACTTTCGTTTTGCAGATTATGGTCATGACGGCTGCAACAGGCCTGATCATGTGGATGGGTGAACTCATCACCGAAAAAGGCATCGGCAACGGCATGTCCCTATTGATTTTCACCTCGATTATCGCCTCGATGCCCACAAACCTGTGGGGCGTTGCCCAGTCGAACGACGGTCTGAAAAAAGCCGCTTTGGTTTTGGCACTCATCCTGCTCGTCACCCTCGCGGTCGTTTTTGTCGAACAGTCCACCAGACGCATCCCCGTCCAGTACGCCAAGCGCATGGTGGGCCGTCGCCTGTACGGCGGCACCAGCACCTACATCCCGCTGAAGATCAACATGTCGGGCGTTATTCCCGTCATTTTCTCCTCATCGATCCTCGCATTGCCTCAGATGATTGCCGGTTTCGCAGATCGTGAAAAGCCTTGGGTCCAGTGGATCCAATCCAACTTTGCGCAGACCTCCTGGGTTTACATGGTGGTTTATGGCTTGCTCACCTTCGCCTTTGCTTTCTTCTACACCTCGATCACTTTCAACCCTGACGAGGTCGCAGACAATATGAAGAAGTACGGTGGCTTCATTCCCGGTATCAGGGCTGGCAAACCGACCGCCGAGTACCTTCGTTACACCATGAGCCGTATTACTACGGCGGGTGCCACATACCTGACCATCGTGGCCTTACTTCCACAGATCGCAATGACCGCCATGGGGATCACTTCCATGCCTTTCGGCGGTACAACAATCCTGATCGTGGTGGGCGTAGGCTTGCAGACAGTCAAGGAAATCAACGCCCAGCTGCAGCAGCATCACTATGAAGGATTCTTGAAGTGACACGCCTGACCATTATGGGTCCTCCCGGAGCGGGAAAGGGCACACAGGCGCAACACGTCGCAGCACGCCTCAATATCCCAGCCATCTCTACGGGATCGATTTTCCGTAAACACATGCGCGAAGGCACAGATTTAGGCATTTTGGCTGCAGGTTTCATTGAAGAGGGCGAGTTCGTCCCCGACGAGGTCACTAATTCAATGGTCCGAGGGCGCCTCGAAAAAGACGACTGCGCCCAAGGTTTCTTGCTCGACGGTTACCCACGTTCGGTCGCCCAAGCTCAGTACCTGGATTCGATTCTAGAAGTTTTGGGTCAAGGTGCATTGGATGGTGTGCTGTGCCTAGAACTGGGGATCGAAGAATCAGTACAACGCATTTTGGCGCGTGCCCTCACCCAGGATCGCAAGGATGATACAGAGCCTGTTATCAGGCACCGTATGGATGTGTACCACGAGCAGACAGAGCCGCTCTTGTCGTATTATCGCAATGCGGGTCTCCTGATTGAGATAGACGGATCAGGGAGCATTGAAGACGTCCAGCAACGTATTGACCTTGTCCTTCAACGTTTCGTGTAGGTGGTGTAATGCGGGCTAAATCTGGGAGAATCGAAATAAAGACGCCTGCGCAGATCGTCAAGATGCGCAGGGCAGGACTTATTGTCGCCCAGATTCATGAGGCACTTCGCGAGGCTACCGTGCCGGGGGTAACAACCGAAGAACTCGATAAAGTTTCGGCAGATGTGATCGCCCGCAATAACGCCCACTCCAACTTTTTAGGGTATGGCGGTTTCCCTGCAACGGTGTGTATCTCAGTCAATGACCAGGTTGTGCACGGTATCCCAGGGAAACAAATCCTAGAAAAGGGAGATCTGGTTTCTTTCGATTGCGGTGCCTATATTCTCGATGAGCACGGCAAGCAATGGCATGGAGATGCCGCATTTTCCATGATTGTTGGTGGAGATGCCTATGGACACCCTGATGATCTGGCTCTTATTGCCACCACCCAGGCCGCCCTATGGAATGCCATTGCAGCACTCGGACAAGGCGATCACATTGGGGTTGTGGGCGATGCGGTCGAGGCCGTTGTCGCGCAAGATGCCATAAGCAATGGCTGGGCTGCAGGCATTGTCGAGGAGTTCGTCGGCCACGGGATCGGTACCTCTATGCACCAGGCACCCGATGTCTTGAATTATTCGGTACGCGGTAAAAGCAGAAAACTCAAGACAGGCATGGTTCTGGCCGTTGAACCGATTTTGGTCAGAGGTTCTGGTTTGGTGAGGGAACTGAGCGATGGATGGACTGTCGTGACCCAAGACAAAACAAATGCAGCGCACTGCGAGCACACGGTTGCTATCCTTCCAGGTGGAGTCTGGGTCTTAACAGCCTTTGACGGAGGCCGCGACGGCTTGGCAGCTTTTGGGATGTCCCCCAGGGCGGTTGCTCAACGTGGATAAAAACTCAGCATCGGGCAACAACATTCAACCCTGTCTAGCTTTGCCGTAGACTGGTCGAGTCACATGAGGAGGAAATAGTGGACCAGCATAACCAACAGCCTGTCCCGCCACGTTTCGCATCAGGGCCAGCTGTATCTGCGCAGGCACATACGTCTTTTCGGGAGGTCGGCGAAGACACACCCAGGGTCACATTGACCGCACAGGAACGCCGCGACATTGAAAGGCTGCGCGCCAAGGCAGAGGCCCACACGCCTGATGCCTCTGGTCACACAGGGCGTACGACCTTGCCCAGGATGTTACCAACGGTTCCTGAACTCATGGACGAGCTCGCACACAACGTTGAAGACCATCGCCGTATGCCCTCTATCGCGGTGCAAAGGGGCATCGATCCCAGTCCTTTACAGAAGGCTGGCTTCGACTGGCGAGTCGTAGCAGACCAGGCCATCGAGGCGCTCAAAACTGGCTCGAAACGTCCGCTACCCTTAGCAAACGACCCGACTTCCCCCAAGATTCCTGGCCTCGCCTACGTTCCTCCTCTGACCCCCAGGGAAGAAGACGATCTGCAAGACACCGATATTTCCTCTGCAGACATTCCCGAGGGCGACATCGACGAGACCGTGGCTTTGGAAGAGGAAGCGGCTATTGACGCTGCCGAAGATTTCGAAGAGATTGAGGTCGATTTTGACGCCGAAGCTCTCGACAATGATTTTGATGCGCTTGTCTCGCAAGACGCAGCACCTGACTCCACAGACGCGCCTGCTATAGAGGATCTGCCCACCTCTGAGGAACTTGCCGAGGATGTCGAAGAGCTAGACGATTCGCAAGAAACACTTCAGGCTTTGGACGACAGTTTCGAAGAACCCGCCCTCGGCAATGAAGAAATTGCTGAGGAGGTAAGGGCTCCGCTGGCCTCGGAATCTCAATCTTTTGAGGACCCAAGCGAAGACGAGGGGACTGTCTTTAGAGGTGTGGAAGATGAGATCGTCGAGGAGTTTGTGCCTGAGGATTCTCCGGGTGCCTTGGATGGGGATCGCAGTTACGAAACCCCCATTGATGACGAGCCGATAGAAGAGATTGAGTTAGAGGCACTTGAGTTGCCTGCTGAGTTGCCTGTCGAGGTTGCCGAGGATCTTCCTGATGAGGTACCTGTTGAGGAGCCTGTTGAAGATGAGATGCAGGTGCAAGATGAGGCTGATGTTCAGGATGTGACTGATGCGGGGGTGGCACCTCCGCCGGCTCCGCCCTCTAGTCCAGAGGATAATATTTCGTGGTCGAGTGAAGCTGATGGTGTAGAGCAACAGAATTCGCAGTCCGAAGATGTAGACTTAGAGCCGAAGAAGTCATTTTGGAAACGCTTCTTCGGGAAGGACTAAGCCTAGAACTCGTGCAGTGTAGCTGAGAAAATGCTGGGAAATAACTCAATTATCGGGTCATGTTGCCGATAGACATGACTGGGTTATCAATCGGTTTAGCTATAGCAGGAAGGTAGTTTGTGGAGAGGCAAGGTGAAAGTGATCGTCGTGTAGCATCAGGTGCTGCACGCGAGGACTTTCCGATCTCTGTTCCACAAGTGAGGGGTTCAACAGCCCCAGCTCCTAGCCTTTCGGATTTGGAGCGCACGGGGGAGGTCGCAATTTTGCGGCCCAGGGGCCATGGCGAAGCCTATGAGAATATGCCGGCCAGGACTGTCATCCCTCCCGCCAGGCACCCTGAAAGCGACGATAGCGGGCCGACGCTAGTGATTGATGGCGCTTCTGTGCGCAGCTTTGTCCTCAAGTCTTTAGCCGTGTTGCTGGTAATTTTTATTACCCTGGTCATGCTCGGAAGTATCGTCATTCCTCGTCTGATGGGCTGGGTTCCCTTAAGCGTCCAGGGCACGACCATGTCACCTACCTTCAAACCCGGTACAGAAATTATCGTGCAGCCCCTGCGGGAAGAGGCAAAGAGCCAGCTGTCAGTCAATGACGTTATTACTTTCCAGCGTTATCAGGCCTCGGGTGCCTCGGATGGCTACATTTCGCACAGGATTTTTAACATCTCTCAAGAAAGAGATGGCTCGGTCAGCTATATCACCAAGGGCGATGGTCTAGCACAGCCTGATGCGATCCCTGTCCAAGCTTCGCAGGTCAAGGGCATTGTGAGGTACCACTTGCCCTATGTGGGACACCTGACCGATGCCATGAATGAGACTCAACAGTCCTTGGCTTTAGTGGGGCTTGCTGGGGTGCTGTTTGCCTATGCGGGCTGGCAGGTCGGTACGGCGATTATTAATGCGCGAGACCCACAAGCCCAGGCCAGACGGGCACGCTTGCGTGCGGCCGCGGCTGCTGGCCGCCTTGAAGCAGATAGAAAACGTGCCGCCAGACGCGCCGGCGCACTGAGCTAGTTGCGCCACAGCCCTAAGACTTTGGTCATGTCCGGGGTTCCCCGTATGATGTGAAACCGAGTAGAAAGTGTGTCTGTATAGCACAGATATGGCTGTTGCTTATGCCCAAATCGGCTACCTATCAAGGGGGATCCAAATGAGTGGACCAACCATGGTCACCATGGCGCGAATAAAACGCATTTTTGACGATATGAAACTGGTCTACGACGTGGATGCTGATGGTGACCTGCGTCTGGGGTGGGACAATGCTCAGCTATACGTAATAGTCGAAGAATCTCGCGCGCGTATGAACGCGGGGTGGCGAGGACGCCCCAGCAACCCTGAGGACCTTGCAAAGATCACCGAAATGGTTGTCGACTGTAATAGCAACAGGGTCGGCCCCAAGGCAGCAATTCTCGAGGGCGAAGAAGGCTCCATTGTGACGGCAGAGTGCGCCGTTTACTCCACCACCGGGCTAAGCGACGAACAGCTTGAAAACTGGGTTAATGTCTCTGTTGAAATGTGCATGGGCTTCCTAATGGAAGTTGAAGAAGTCATGCCCCACCTGGTTACCTGGGACGAAGAGGAGGACTGAAATGTCGTGGTTTAAGAAGGCATCCAAAGAAGACGAAAGTGCCGGACAAGTTTCCATTGAAAGGGTTATGGCGCGACTGGCGTCCATGGAATATAACGTCAATCAATTTGGCGATGGAGAGCCAGCCTGCGGCGCATACTTTGACGGTGTTCCTGTCACTTTCCTAGTCCTCAATGATCGATTCCTGGTTGTCAAAGGCAACGGTTGGTTCAATATGGAGGCCTCAAGGCAGGCAGAGGTCCAGGTCAAGGCCAATAGTTGGAACTCGGATACCTGGTTTGGTACCGCATACCCCTTCAGCGATGAGGACGGCCTGCAGGTTCTTTGCGACTACAGCTTTGACTGTGAAAAAGGCGTGACCGATCAGCAGATTGATGACACCATCGGCGTAGGGATCTCGGTGACCGTGCAGTGTATTGAACAGATGGCCGAAGAACTAGGCGTAGAGGTTACAACTAACTAGATGACTCAGACCTCTTTTCAGGTCGACCTGCACGGTTTGGTCGAACTGCTTTCCAGAAACCTCTATTCCGGTCCACGCGTCTTTGTCCGTGAGCTATTGCAAAACGGGGTCGATGCCATCACCGCTAGGCGCGGTATCGACCCTGAATGTCCAGCAACCATCATCTTCGAGCTTGATGAACGCGCCAAGACGCTGATGATCACAGATTCTGGTGTCGGCTTGACCCTGGATGAGGCTACGCAACTGCTTTCCACCATTGGGGCATCGTCCAAGCGTGATGAGCTAGGCATGGCGCGCACGGACTACCTGGGACAGTTCGGTATTGGTTTATTGTCAGGCTTTATGGTCTCTGAGGACATTACGGTCCTCTCGCGATCTGCGCGCAGTGAGGGCGCAAAGACAATTGAGTGGGTGGGCAGGGCCACGGGCACCTGGCAGGCCAAACTGGCTGAAACACAACTAGAACAGCCAGGGACTCGCTTTATCCTGCACGCCTTGCCCGGCTTGAAGCTTTTTGAACCAGCGACCCTCGCGCAGCTCATCGAGGAATACGGGCGCTTCTTGGACGTAGAGGTTCGCCTGCGTGCCCCTGGGCGCGAAGAGCTAACCCTGTCGCGTCAACAGGTGCCTTGGCAGATGACCAGGCTGGAACAAGAACACTGGTGTGCAAAGAGTTTTGGTTTCCACCCCTTTGATGCCATACCCCTGGAAGTGCCACAGGCGGGCTTCAAGGGCACGGGCTTTGTCTTACCCTCGGGAACACACCCAGGTCAAAGCTTGCGACACCACGTGTACCTGCGCCGCATGATGCTGAGCACCCGTGTGACCCAGCTATTGCCCGACTGGGCATACTTTGTGCGAGTCGTAGGGGATGCGCAGTTCTTGAACCCGACTGCCTCACGCGAAGACATCTTCGATGATGACTTGCTGGAAGAAACGCGCCAAGAGATCGGCGCACAGATCCGCAATTGGCTAAGCAACCTAGCTACTGAGGAACCGGCCAAGTTCTCCAGCTTCGTCGAGGCCCATATGACGGGTCTGAAATCCTTGGCCCTAACAGACAGGGCAACCCGCGACCTCGTCGCCGAAACCGTGCCGATACACACCTCCCTGGGGGTATCGACAATTAACCGTGTCCTGGAGCTGGAAGGTCGAATCAGGTACACCCGCACCAATGACCACTTCCGCTCGCTCAAAGACGTGGCCGAGGCGGCAGAGGTCTGTATTGTCAATGCGGGCTTTGCCTTCGACGAAGAGTTACTTGGGCTGATTATCCTTGATAGACCTGATGTGGATATTGCACTGGTCGATCCTGAAGAAATACTGTCCCACCTGCATGTGCCGGCACCTGATATAGCCATGCAGTACGCAGAGTTGAAGCGCGTAGCCTCCTCTGCCCTGTATGACCAGGGAATTGACGTAGATTTTCGCAGCTTTGAGCCAGCACGTCTGCCTGTGCTCTTCCTGCCTGACCCTGATTTCGCAGGCCAGATGGTCGCTGATTCAGCGCGAGTCCAGGCAAGCGGTGTGTGGGAGGAACTGTTGGGGGTTGTTGACCCCTTCGCCGACTCGAAACGCCCTCGCCTGGTGCTCAATACGAATGCCGAGATCATTAACCGCTTGTCTGGGGCCAGAGACCACGTCATAGTGACGGCGGCCGTGCGTGGACTTTACGTGCAATCTCTGCTCAGCGGCCACCACCCCATGAACCCTCAAGCCAGAGCCTGGTCTACAGACCTCTACACGACCTTGATTGAGGCATCTTTGAAAGGATAGCCATGAGCAGCAAAGAAGACTATGACGATCTAATGATGCAGGCGCACAATATGCCCTGGGGTCCCACCGCCTCCGCCCTCGTCGCCCAAGCTGCCGGGCTGGCAGAAGCCAATGGGATGGAAGAAGAAGCCGTCGAAGCCTACACACACTTGACGACCTTTTATTTCCAAGGTGGGGAAGCCGCCAAGTGCTTTGCCCCCTTCGCCTGGTGTTTGGGAAGGATGCGCGAGCGGCCAGACCTGTTTTCTATTGAGCTGCGCGAACAAATAGGATGGCATTTCAAACAGGTCATCGAGTTAGCCATCGGGTACCCACAGATTTCGCTTACCCAGATCGACTCGATGATCGAGCAGATGGAAGGCTTTTACGCGGAACAAAGCGCATCCTTGCGCCCCGTCTATGCCCGCAAGGCATCCCTGGCAGGCATCCAGGGCGATAAGGACTCAGCGGCGCATTGGCGCGACTTGTGGAGGGCCGCCCCCAGGGATGAACTCTCGGATTGTCCAGGATGTGACCCCGAACTGGAGCTCAGCGCCCTTATATCCGCACAATCCTGGCAGGATGCCATCACCATGGGTGAGGGCATCATGTCCAATGAGGAAGCGACTTCCATGTGCGAGGCCCAGCCCAACCGCACCCTTTCACGCCTGATGGAGTCCTATACGAGGCTTGGACGTGATGCCCAGGCTTGGGCAGGCCACGTGCGCTCGTACCGCCAATACTCGACGAATTCGCGTTATGTGGATTCCATTTATCCACACATCCAGTACCTGACCTTGACGGGGGCCGCCGGGCGCCCCGATCGCCTGGATCGCGCCCTGCGTATCCTGGTGCGTCACCTGCCCTGGTGGAAGGACATCGACAACGCGGATTCTTTGGCCTACTCGGCCATTTCAGCGGCTCGCCTTTTACAGGTTTTACAATCCCGAGGGCGGGGCGATGAAGTCTTGAACTGCACAATCCCTGCATCAACTATGCCCTGGGAGGCAAGCGAAGACCTGGTTAAGGTCACAATCGCACAGGCAGGAGCCTACTTTGAGGATCTGGCCTGGCGTATTGCCAGGCGCTTTGATGAAAGGCACGGCCACATACCGGGGGCAGGCGGTTACTCTCAAGGATTGCAGCGTTGGTGGGATGCCCCTGCCTTGGAACCCATGGAAGACGAAGGTCTCGTGCCCGATGTGTCGGGGCTCTTTGATCCCCTAGAGGTCAACTACGACGTGGTCGAAAAGGCAGCTTCGCCGACAGAACTGCCCACGGAAACACCGCAGGACAGTGAAGAAGAGGACCCGCGTACGCCGGTGTCTTTGGACGGCGTGCACCGGCTGACTGATATGCGTGAGCTCATTAGCGAGTCCATGAAAATGAAACACAGGCCAGGGCGGGCAGGTTCCTTGAAGGAACGCATTGTGGGGCTCATGGTTGCCGACCGCGACTTGCTCTCACCACCCTCCTGGGCGCCCAAGGAGCTCATCCGCCACTGGTTGTACTATGCGGCTGCGGCGGCAAGCATTTTGGACGAGGGTGAAACAGCCGCCGTGGTTTTGCGCGAGGCGGCAAAACTGGGCGAGGAACTGGGCGAGGAATATGCTCAAAGAAATTTGAGACTGCAAGAGATCGGTATCCGCCTGAAAACCAGGGGCGTCAGCGAAGACGATGTGCAAAAAATCGAGAAAGAAAACCGGGAACTCTTTACCGAGATTCGCGAATTGATGAGTTCAATTACCTCGGTCGATGGCCAGGGCATCAGTTTTAATGACGCAGGACTTGGGTATTGGGGGGTGCGATACCTGGTCCAAATTGATCAGCGGATTGCGGCCGCAGAACTCTTGGAAATACACGATGAACAGTGTGCTGCGTCGGTCTTTGATGAGTATGAAAAAACAGAGCTGCTGTTGGAACAAGGTGAGGCACTGGCCGCCCTCGACCGTGATTTGGAAGCCTGTATGGCCGCAGATACCGCTATGCGTAGACCCAGCATTGACCCCCTGGGCACGCGTATCGATGCCCTGCGGATACTGGGCGTGTCCTCTTTGAGCGCAGGACACGGGGATGAGGCCGTGTCCTATTGTCGTGAAGGGTTGAACTTGGCGGCGGCAGCCGGCCTGGACCTGACAGTGCTCCTTTTTTCAATGCAACTGTCTGACGCCTTGCTTCGGATGGGACGCAGCCATGAAGCGGCAGAGGTTGTGCAAACCGCTTTGCTGCGGGCAGAGGCGTATTCAGGAACACATATTTACAATGTGCTGCGCGGTATCCTGGCCAATGTTTTGCGGGATCTAGACGACCTGCCAGGGGCGGTAGAAAATTGTTTGGCCGTGGCCGACTGGTTTAATTTGAACGGATCGCATCGCAGAGCCATCGAGAACTATGCTGCCGGGGCATCCATGTTGGCCGAACTGGGCGAAAACCTGGAACAAGCGAGGATCTGGGGGCAGATAACTGCCCTGCACGAAACCCTGGGAGAGTGGGGTTATGCTCAACGCGCCTTGAGGCAGCAAGCCAAGGCCCTCGTGTGGTTCAGTGCTTCTCCCAAACAGGCCGTCGCGGGGATGGAAACGGCTGAGGGACTCATGGCGCGGTCGTGGGAGTTAATGCATGGCCAGGGTTCTGAGGACTTGGGGTCTTTGAACGCAGAGGAAGCCGACTGGAAAGAAGACTATGCGCTGTTGCTTTGGAAGGTTGACAGGGAGTCTGAGGCGATAACATACGCAGAGGAATCCTCAGAGCTGTTCTTGGCTGCCAAACAAAAAGAGGTGGCGGCAAGGCCCTTGAACATGGTGTTGCATATCTATGTGGAGGCTGGGGACAAGGCAGGAGCTCAAGCCACCATTGCCAAGATCCGAGAAATTCTGCCCGGAAAACGTTGGGAGAGCCATCCTGCGCGTGTGCGCTGTGACGAAGTGGAATCCCAGTGGGAGGAAGAGTAGGGCGGTAGCAGGTGGCTAAGCGCGCATAGTGCTGAAGATCACGCGAGGGTGCTCACTTCTTGAATTTACTCAGGGGTCTTGCTTCGGCTAAAGTAGACCGTTGGGGTGCGCCGCCTTATGGGTGAGCTTGCCCTAAAACGGATCACAGGTGTGGCCCGTGTAACCAAGCAATGAAAGAGGCTAGTCGTAGTTTATGGCAAAGAAAGACGGAGTCATCGAGATTGAAGGCACCGTGGTTGAAGCGTTGCCCAACGCGATGTTCCGCGTAAAGCTCAGCAATGACCACCTGGTATTGGCGCATGTCTCAGGAAAAATGCGTCAGCACTACATCCGTATCCTCCCCGAGGATCGGGTCGTTGTGGAGCTCAGCCCTTACGATCTGACTCGCGGACGCATTGTTTATCGTTACAAGTAAGAACTCAACCATCCTGAAACATCAGGTGGAAGGCAATCATGAAGGTCAACCCAAGCGTCAAGAAGATCTGTGACAACTGCAAGGTGATTCGTCGCCACGGCCGTGTCATGGTCATCTGTGACAACCCACGCCACAAGCAGCGTCAAGGCTGATTGCGGGAAGCCCATAAGGGCACAAGCGTTTCACCAGCGAACGCACCCTCGGTTTCGGAGGCCGAGGCCGCCACTAACAGGCGGAGGTGAAACGACGGCCTCCGTAAGTAATCAGGAGTAAATCAGACAGTGGCACGTCTCTCAGGTGTCGACCTCCCCCGCGAAAAGCGACTAGAGGTGGCACTCACATATGTGTATGGCATTGGACGAACACGGGCTGCCGAAACCTTGGCAGCCACAGGGGTCAGCCCCGATGTGCGAGTCAAAGACCTGACCGAAGAGGACTTGGTCAAGCTACGCGACTATATCGATGCGAACTTTAAGGTAGAAGGCGATCTGCGCCGTGAAGTTCAGGCCGATATCCGTCGCAAGATTGAAATCAACTGCTACCAGGGCATTCGCCACCGTCGTGGCCTGCCCGTTCACGGGCAGCGCACCAAGACGAATGCACGCACCCGCAAGGGTCCCAAGCGCACCGTCGCAGGCAAGAAGAAGGCCAAGTAATAGAACTGGCCGCGACCTTGTTGACATGGATGCGGCTCGATGACCTCGTAGGAGAACAGTAGGAATGGCAGGAAAGACTCGCAGCGCGACGAAAGGCCGTCGCAAAGAGCGTAAGAATGTTGCCCAAGGCAATGCCTATATTAAATCAACTTTTAACAACACGATCGTCTCCATCACAGACCCGACAGGTGCCGTCATCGCATGGGCATCCTCTGGTCAGGTTGGTTTCAAGGGATCGCGTAAGTCCACGCCCTTCGCAGCCCAGCTGGCTGCCGAGGCCGCGGCTCGTCGCGCCCAGGAACACGGGATGAAGAAGGTCGACGTATTCGTCAAGGGACCAGGATCGGGTCGCGAAACCGCAATCCGTTCACTGCAGGCAACAGGCCTTGAGGTTGGCTCCATTCAGGATGTCACCCCACAGCCGCACAACGGTTGCCGCCCTCCGAAGCGTCGCAGGGTCTAGGTGCTTACTTCGCGCGTATACGTGCGCGCGGTGTTAGTGCTGCAACTCTACGTGGTGTAACAGCTACAACGCATCGCCCTCGGAAAGGACAACGAGGAAGGTGCCCTAAGTAAAATCTCTGGCCGGTACGCCATCCGGTCAGGTCCTAAAACCGGCATCATATGGCGGATGTCGGGAAGAAAGGAATAACGAGTGCTCATTCAAGCGCGACCCAAGTTGACCGAAGAAGTCGTCAGTGACAGGCGTTCACGTTTCACCATTGAACCGCTGGAGCCTGGCTTCGGCTACACACTGGGGAATTCGTTACGCCGGACACTGCTGTCTTCCATCCCTGGCTCTGCAGTCACCTCTGTACGTATTGAGGGTGTTCTGCACGAGTTTTCCACCCTGCCGGGGGTGAAAGAAGACATCACCGAGATCATGCTCAATATTAAAGAGCTTGTCTTGTCATCGGACAATGACGAGCCCGTGTTGATGTACCTGCGCGCGCAGGGACCTGCTGAGGTCAGCGCCGGAGACATTGTGCCTCCTGCTGGCGTACAGATTCACAACCCGGATCTTCACATCGCTTCGCTGAATGACAAAGGCAAGCTGGAGATTGAGCTGACGGTTGAGCGTGGCCGTGGCTACGTGTCGGCTGCTCAGAATAAGGACCTGGATGCTGAGATTTCACGCATCCCGATTGACTCTATCTATTCGCCTGTTTTGAAGGTGACCTACAAGGTAGAGGCAACCCGTGTTGAGCAGCGCACTGACTTTGACCGTCTGATTATTGACGTTGAGACCAAGGCTGCTATCGCCCCGCGTGATGCTCTGGCATCGGCAGGCAAGACACTGGTTGAGCTGTTTGGCTTGGCACGTGAGCTCAATGTTGAGGCAGAAGGCATCGAGATTGGCCCACCGCAGGCAGATACGGCATTGGCTGAGAACCTGGGTCGTCCCATTGAGGAACTGGACCTGGCTTCGCGTGCTTTGAATTGCCTGACTCGCGAGGGAATCCGTACCGTGGGTGAACTTGTGGCTCGTTCTCAGGCGGATCTGCTGGATATTCGCAACTTCGGGCAGAAGTCCATTGATGAAATCAAGGACAAGCTGGCCGAGTTGGGACTGCACCTCAAGGATTCACCTCCTGTCGTGTCCCTTGTTGACGAAGACGGCTTCGATTCCATTAACCCCCAGTTCAGCGACGATACGTCACTGTAAGACTTAGTATCACTTAGCATCAAGGAGTAATAATGCCTAAGCCCACCAAGGGCCCCCGCCTGGGAGGCAGCCCTGCGCACCAAAAACTCATTCTGGACAACCTGGCGCAGGAACTGTTCCGCCACCAGGCCATCACCACGACCTTCACTAAGGCCAAGAGGGTTCAGCCCCTGGCCGAGAAGCTGATTTCCAAGGCTTTGCGTGGGGATCTGGCTGCGCGTCGTATGGTGATGAAGCACATCCGTGACAAAGAGATTGTCTATGTCCTGTTTGATGTGATTGCGCCCAAGATTGATAAAGAACGCGCAGGTGGATACACCCGCATCGTGAAGCTGGGCAACCGTAAGGGCGACAATGCCCCTATGGCTCAGATTTCACTGGTGCTCGAGGGCGTAGAGAAGAAGAAGGTCGTCAAGGTTGCCGAAAAGGCAACGAAGAAGGCCGCTGAGAAGCCTACTGTTGAAGAGGTTGTCGAGGACGTCGAGGTTGTTGAGGAAGCCAAGGCTGAGGAAGTAGCCGAGGTCGAGACTGCTGAGGCTCCTGAGGCTGCTGAGGCTGCTGCCGAAGAAAAGGCTGAAGACGCCAAGTAGTCACTAGCGTTACTGATGTTGAGGGGCCCGGACCTGATGGTTCGGGCCCCTCGCATGTTTCTGCTGCGCAATTCGGCACTGCCGCTGCGGGGGTCGGCTGGTACATGCCCCTTGGCAGCAGGAGGTGCAAGCACCTCCCCCCACGCCTTTGGCGCGGGTCCCCCCACCTACGCTGCTTACGGGGCACGTATCCCGCCTCACCCACTCCGCTTTCTTGGAGAGTTACTTCGGAGTTTGATTTTTTCCTTCTCTCACCGAATTCGTTGGGTTTGGGATGGCTGGATGGGCGTGTGTGTCGAGGGCTTGCTGGGGAACTTCGTCACCTGGTGACGGTGTTGCGCCAAGGGAGGTGTTGGTGAAAGGTAGGGTTGTTGCGTGGATGATGTGGATGAGCTTGTGCGGGTGCGGTTGGACCTGGGCTATGACGGGTCGCGGTTTCATGGGTGGGCTGCCCAGCCTGGGTTGCGAACTGTGCAAGGCATTCTTGAGGAAGCACTCGCTACTATCCTGCGCATGCCGCTGACCTTGACTGTTGCTGGGCGCACCGATGCTGGCGTTCACGCACGCGGCCAGGTTTGCCACTTCGATTTGCCGAGGGCGGTCTGGCAAGGACTCGACACCAAAGGACAAACTGATCCAGGGGAGTCCCTCCTGCGTCGACTGGCAGGTCTTCTTGCTCGTGAGGCCAAGGACCAGGTTTACGGCGCATCTGACGTTGTGGTTTATCGGGCTCGGGTGGTGCCGCAGGTTTTTGATGCCAGGTTCTCTGCGTTGTGGCGCAGGTACCTGTACCGGATTGCGGACACAAGGGCAGGCTTCGATCCGCTGCGCAGGCACGATACCGTTTGGGTCCCCAACGCTCCCGCCCTCGGCTTGGATGTGGATGCCATGAATGAGGCTGCCGCAAGGCTTGTGGGGGAGCACGATTTCCTGTCGTTTTGCAAGCCACGCGAAGGGGCATCGACTATTCGCACCCTGCAAGAACTGAGTTTCACCCGCGCCCAAGACAGCGTCATCCACGCTCACGTCCAGGCGGACGCCTTTTGTCACTCGATGGTGCGTTCGCTGATGGGGGCGTGTATCTCGGTTGGGCGCGCGCAACGTGACCTCGATTGGATCGCAGACCTGGTGGAGCGTCCTCGGCGATGCCCCGAAGTCAACATTGCCCCGGCGAATGGGCTGTCCCTGGAAGAAGTCGCCTACCCCGAGACGGAAGAAGCCCTGGCCGCTCAGCAAACCACCGCCCGCACCTACCGAGGCCCGAAAGGCTGCTGACCCAGTCCTGACAGGCCCCCGGCTGCGAGCTTGGCTTTTCCCGAGGGCGTTTCGGCGTCACTGTTGATCCTCAACGACACATCAGGCATAATGGTACGAAAAGTTGTACAACTGTTTGTGGAGGAGGAACTTGTGGCTATTACTGTCAGCGAGGCTCGAAAGACACTGTTTCCTTTGGTACAGCAGGTGAATGAAGACAATGCTGCTGTTCACATCACCTCTAAAAAGGGGGATGCAGTTTTGATGTCGCGAGCCCAATATGACGCTTTGGAAGAAACCGCCTACCTGTTGCGTGTTCCTGCGAATGCCAAACACCTGTTGGAAAGCCTTGCACAGGCGCGTGCGGGTACTGTTGAAGAACACACGCTGATTCGATGAGGCTGGTTTTCACGCCCAAAGCCTGGGCGGACTACACATACTGGTTAGCAGCCGATCGTAATATGCTCAAGCGTATTAACCGTTTGATTGACGATGCCCTACGTGACCCAGTATCTGGGATAGGTAAACCGGAACCTTTGCGGCACCTTTTGACAGGAGCTTGGTCCAGAAGAATAGATACCGAACACCGCCTGGTCTACCTGGTTGAAGGCCAAAACCTAATAATTTTGCAGGCCAGATTTCATTACGAATAAAACTTTTCCGAGGGCGGGGCGCGACCCAATCTAGCCGACTATATCGGTGGGATGGGGGCTAGAGGACAGCGGCCAGGGCTTCTCGGCGGCGGGCTTGGTCTTCGGGGTCGGGCACAGGAACCGAGGCCAACAAACGCTGCGTGTATTCCTCTTGAGGATTGCCAAGCACACCCGCAACAGTGCCTATCTCTACCAGTTTGCCGTGCTGCAAGACCCCAATCCTGTCAGCCAACATGCCAACAACGGCCAGGTCGTGCGTAATGAACAAGGTCGCAAAGTGCAGTTCGGCCTGTAGCTCTTTGAAAACCTCCAGGACCTGCGCCTGCACAGAGACATCCAGGGCCGAGGTCGGTTCATCAGCGATCAAGAGCTCAGGATCCAAGGCCAGCGCCCGGGCAAAGGACGCGCGCTGACGCTGGCCACCGGACAGTTCGTGCGGGAATCGCAAGGCGTACTCGCGAGGCAGGTGCACCCAGTCCAGCAGCTCATACACCCTGGGCATGGCCTCCTCAAGATTGCGCGCCCGCTTGTGGACAATCAGCGGTTCGGCAATGCAAGCAGCCATGGTCAATAAAGGGTTGAACGACGTGGCAGGGTCCTGGAAAACAAAACCTACCCGAGGGCGAACAGCACGAAAGTCGCGTTCGCGCACGTGCAGCATCTCGACGTCAAAAACCTGCAAAGAGCCACCTGACACGGCAGTCAGCCCCGCAATCGCGCGCCCAATCGTCGTCTTGCCGGACCCTGACTCGCCAACGAGCCCAAGGACCTCACGCGGGTGCATGGTGAAAGAAACGCCGTCGACAGCCACGAAGTCGGGCTGTCCCAAGCGGCCTGGGTAGGTGATCTCCAACCCGTCAGCCACAACGATAGGTGCATGAGTGGCCGCAAAGTCCTTCATCCACTCCTGTTCCTTAGCGTCCGCGCTGGCAGCCTTGGCTTCGGCCTCTGCGCGTTCATCAGCGTCTGTGGCCGCAAAGTCGTCAAAACGCAGGCGCGGCACTGCGGCCAAAAGCGACTGCGTGTAGGCGTGCTGGGGCCGGTAAAACACGTCCGCAACATCCCCAGTTTCCACAATCTCGCCGCGGTACATGACCGCAACCCGGTCAGCCAGGTCGGCAACCACACCCATGTTGTGCGTAATCAACAGGATTGAGGCCCCAAAATCGTCGCGAACGCGTCGCAGCAAATCCAAGATTTCTGCCTGAACAGTGACGTCCAGGGCAGTTGTGGGTTCGTCGGCAATCAGCAGCTTCGCCCCCAAAATCAAAGCCATAGCGATAACAATGCGCTGCTTTTGCCCGCCTGAAAACTGGTGTGGATAGTAGGAAAAACGTGCGGCAGCATTCGGGATTCCGACCTTCTCCATGGCCTCGATGGCCAGGACCTTGGCCTCTTTGCGCGAGATTTTCCTATGCGCGCGCAAGCCCTCAACAATCTGCCACCCCACCGTGTACACAGGGTTCAGCACAGAAGAAGGCTCTTGGAAAATCATGGCCGCATCCACGCCGCGCATATGACGCAAGCGCCTACCAGACATCTGCACAACGTCATTTCCTTGCAATAACAAAGCGCCTTCTACTAGGGCCGATGAGGGCACGAGGCCAAGGATTGCCTTCGAGGTGACGGTTTTGCCGGACCCTGATTCGCCCACCAAGGCCACGATTTCACCGGGGCGGACCTCGAGGTTCACATTCTGTACGGCGTGCACAGACGCCCCGTCGGTCGCGAAGGTGACGTTTAGGTCGTCGATTTCCAGCACGGTTTCACTCACGTCCGGCACCTTCTTTCACATTCTGGGTTGGTTCAGCATTCGCGGCTTTGTCGCCCTCGGAAATATTTTTCTTTGCCGAGGGCGGCTTCCGGTGAATGCGTAGGCGTGGGTCGGCAAGGTCGTTTAGGGATTCGCCGACCAGGGTGATGCCCAAAACCAGGGTGACGATAGCGAGGCCTGGAAAAAGGGCGGTCCACCAGATGCCGGAGGCGACGTCTGCGACCGCTCGGTTGAGGTCATAGCCCCATTCGGCGGCGGCCGTGGGTTCGATCCCAAACCCGAGGAAGCCCAGGCCAGCCAGGGTCAAGATGGCTTCCGAGGCGTTGAGGGTCATAATCAAAGGCAGGGACCGGGTGGCGTTGCGGAAAACGTGACGGGTCAGGATGCGCGGGGTGGAGGTGCCCACGACGCGCGCGCTTTCTACGAAGGGCTCGGCCTTTAGTCGGATGGTTTCTGCGCGGATGACGCGGAAGTACTGCGGGACGAAGACGACCGTGATGGAGCCTGCCGCAGCGAAAATGCCGCCCAGGAAGGAAGACTGTCCCCCCGAAATCATGATCGAGAGCACGATTGCAAGCAGCAAGGAAGGGAAGGCATAGATGGCGTCGGCAAAGACCACCAGGATGCGGTCTAACCAACCGCCCAGGTAGCCCGAAATCAAGCCGAGGGTTACCCCGATAAACAAGGACAAGACCAGGGCGAAAAGGACGACCAGGATTGCGGTTCTGGAACCCCAGATGATGCGGGAAAATACGTCGTAGCCTGCGGTTGTGGTGCCCATCAGATAGTCTCCGCCGGGCTGGGCGTGGACGGGGGTGAGGCCTTCTTTACCCTTCATCTGCGCGAAACCAAAGGGTGTAATCCAGGGGGCCAGCAGCGCTAGAAGCCCGTAAAAACCGACGATGGCCAGGCCGATTGTTAGCATGGTGCGCTGCCAACCGAAGGATTGGCGCCATTGGCGAATCAGTGGCCAGGTGCGCCAGCCGCGCGGTTTGGGGGACAAGGGGGGAGCGGTGGTGTCCTGATCTAGGTCCAGGCCTGCGTTTTGTTTTGCGTCAACAGCGTTGAGGTTCTCGGACATGTCAGTACCTCACTCTCGGGTCGACCAGTGCGGCTATGACGTCGACAATAAAGTTCGTCACCGCAACGATGACTGCCAACAAGGCCACGATCCCCTGCACTGCAACGAAGTCCCTGGCAGACAGGTATTGCTGGAGCATGAAGCCCAGGCCGCGCCACTGGAAAGTGGTTTCCGTTAGGACCGCGCCGGCCAGCATCATGGCGATTTGCATGCCCATGACGGTGATGATCGGGATCAGCGCAGGTTTGAAAGCGTGCTTGGATAAAAGGCGTTTTTCGCGAACGCCTCGGGAGCGGGCTGCCATGACATAGTCTTGACCAAGCGTTCCAATAAGGTTTGTGCGAATCAGACGCAGGAAGACCCCGCCGGTTAGCAACCCCAAGGCCACGGCTGGCAAAATCGAGTGGGCCAGGACGTCGGAAATCAGGTCCCAACGCCCGGTGCGCAGGGCATCCAACATGTAGATCCCGGTGCCAGGTTCTATGGACTCCAAAGAGATCTGCACGTCGGTTGACGCGCGCCCAGACAGAGGCAAAACCCCCAGTTTGACTGAGAAAATCAGCTGCAACATGAGGCCCGCAAAGAACACTGGCGTGGCGTAGCCCATGATGGCGAAGACCCTCAAGCCCGCATCCAGCCCGCGATCGCGGTAACGAGCTGCCAGTTTGCCCAAAGGGATGCCAATCAAGAACGCCACAATCAAAGAGTTAATGGCCAGTTCCAAGGTGGCCGTCCCGTAAGTCACCAGAATGTCTGAAATCAGGCGGTTATCGGTGATGGTCCTGCCAAAATCCCCTGTCGCCAGTTTGCCCAGGTATTCCATGTACTGCACGATGATGGGTCGGTCATAGCCGGCTGAGTGAATTCTTTCGGCCAATTGGGCCGGTGGGAGGCGACCTCCCACGGATGCGGTGATGGGATCACCAGTTAGTCGCATGAGGAAGAAGACCATGGACACCAGGATCAGCACCGTGGGGATTATCAGCAGGAAGCGGATAATGAGGTACCTGGTCAGGGGGCCTACCTTAATGCCTGAAAAGCCGGACTTTTTGGCGCCCTCGCCCTCGGAAATCCCCCCGGAAGCCCCGGAAGAACCCGGCTTGGCAGCGGATGTGTCGGATGTGGCTTGGCTCATGCCTTCTCCTGAAGTCGACTAAAACTGAAATACCGAAAGGACCGGCCCGCCGCTGGCCACACAACCGTGATACGGAGGGCAGACGGCGGACCGGCCAAACGGATTACTTGGTCAGTGCCGAGTACTTGAACTTGAAGGAGGCATCCAGTGTGTCTGCGACGCCCTTGACACCCTTGACCTGCACAGCAACCTGCTTGCCTTGCAGCATGGGTAGGGTCCACAACTCTTCTGAGGCCAGCTTCTGGGCGATGCCTAGCAGTTCCTCGCGCTTGGCCTGGTCGGGCTCAACGGCCTCTGCCTTGACCGCATCTTGCAGGGCCTGTGAGGTGTCCACGGTCTGCAGGAAGTTATTGGCAAGGAAGAATGGGGATAGGTAGTTATCCGCATCCGAGAAGTCCGGGAACCATCCCAGCTGGTAGATCGGGTAGGAGGTGGTGCGCTCAGCCGAGTAAGTCGTCCACTCGGTCGAGGACAAGGTGACTGTAAACAGGCCAGATTCCTCCAGCTGAGTCTTGATCAGGGCGTATTCGTCACCCGAGGACGCACCGTAGTGGTCCGGGTTGTACTGGATATTCAGCGCAACTGGGGGAGTCACTCCGGCATCGGACAAGACCATCTTGGCCTTCTCAACGTCGGGGCCACCCTGGCCGGTGCCGTACAGCTCCTTCATGGGTTCGGTCGCTCCCAGGAATCCCTGGGGCACTGGGGAGTACAAGGGAGAGTAAATGCCCTTGAAAATGCGTTCGGCAATGACATCGCGGTCAATGATATTGGCCATAGCCTTGCGAACTGCCAGGGCCTTTGCCGGGTCGGCATCGGCCTGTTCGGAACCAAATGGCATTAACTTGGAGTTAAAGACCATGTAGCGCTGTTCGCCACCGGGGCCTTCGACAACCTCGACCTTGTCGTTGCCACGCAGGGAATCGACATCGGTTGCCGACAGGGACCTGAAGGCCACATCCACGTCTGCCTTTTCGATGGCCAGCTTCAGCTTGGTCTCATCCGTGTAGTACGAGGCCGTTGCGCCCGTGTTCTTCGCAGGGAACATGCCCTTGTATTCAGGGTTCGGCGAGTATGTGATCAGCTCGTTTTCTTTGTACGAGTCGATGACGTAGGGCCCGGCGAAGGCCTTTTCCTTGATGATCACATCAGAGGGAGTAACCTCGGTGGCAGAGAAAACGTCCTCGTCTAGGATCATGCCTGCAGGTGAGCTGAGTACCTGTGGCCACAGCTGGTCATTTGGGCTGTTGAGCTTGAAGTGAACGGTGAGGTCGTCGGGCGCCTCAACGGAAGCCATATTCTCTAGCAGAGACCACGGGCCTTCATCGTCCTTAATGGTCAACAGGCGGTCGAAGGAGAACTTGACGTCCGAGGAGGTCAAGGCGTTGCCATTGGCGAACTTCAGGCCTTCTTTGAGTTTCACCGTGTAGGTATTGGGGTCGGAAAACTCTGCGCTTTCGGCGATATCGGGTTTGACCTCGGGTTCGCCGTAGGGCATGGACATAAGGAAGGGGAAGACGTTGATTTGCATCATGAATGAGCCGTTGTCGTAGGACGCGGCCGGGTCCATGGATACGATGCGGTCGGTCGTCCCAATCTTTAGGTTGGCGCTGGTGGAACCCTTGTCGCCTCCCGAATCACCGCCCGAGGCGGGGTCTTTGGTTGTGGCGCACCCTGCAAGGGCAAGTGATGCAATAGCCAGTGTGGCAAGTGTTCCGATAACGCGGGAGCGCTTCTTGCTGGTTGACATATGTAACTCCTATGGTTCGCGAGGTCCGGGACCAAAGTCACTTGACTACATCGTTTCTTGGCCTGTTTATTACCTCATCTTGAGAACTATAATATGATTTCATCTTTTGAGAAAAAATCCGTCCAGACTGTGGGATTTTTAAGGAGTCACTTGGCTGACTGTATCGGCCGGAAGAGCTCCTGCCGATACAGTCAGCGCACGACCGATACAGTCAGCTGTTATAGAGAGTCTTGGAAGTCGGCGCGGAACTTGGCGGCCAGAGCAGAAGGCCAGTCGCCTACGGGCTCCAAGCGCCCGTAAAAGAACCTTAAAATTGCAGGTTCTTCGATGAAGCGCAGGCCACCGACCAGGTCGCGGTTCTCCCACAGCCAGGTGACACGGTCCACCGCGTAATCCACCTGCGACATGGTGAACACGCGTCTGGGCAAAGCCAAACGCACCAGTTCCATGTCCGCCAGCAGTTGTGTGCCGTCGGGTTCGCGGGCCTCAGACATGGTGCCACGCTCCATACCGCGCACCCCGGAAGCCAAATAAAGGGCAGTCGCCAAAGACCCGGCGGGGTAGTTTTCCTGCGAAATATGGGGCAAGAAACGCGTGGCGTCCAGGTGACAACCCAGGCCACCCGAGGGCGTCACAACAGGGACCCCGTTGGCAAGCAACTGTTCGGTCATGTACTTAATGAACAGAGGACCCTGAGAGATGTAATCCATGTCCATGGTTTCATCCAGGCCCACGGCAATGGCCTCCATCTCACGCACAGACATGCCCCCGTAGGTCAAGAAGCCTTCGTAGAGAGGAATGTATCCGCGCATTTCGCGGTACGTTTCTTCTGAGCGCACCATGATCCCGCCGCCGCGTGCAAAACCGAGCTTCCTGGCAGAGAAGTAAATGACGTCGAACATAGAGGCCAGTTCCTTGGTGATGGCCCGAACGTCTACGTCTTTGAACTCTTCTTCGCGCTCTTTAATGAAGTACAGGTTATCTGCCAGCAAAGACGCATCCATCAACAGGCGCACCCCGTATTTGTCACACACAGCTCGCACTTCACGCACATTCGCCACGCTAAAGGGCTGTCCGCCGATCAGGTTCGTACCGGCCTCCATGCGGACGAAAGGCACGTTTTGTGCACCGACCTCGGCAATGGTTTTGTCCAGCAA
The DNA here is from genome assembly GCA_030538185.1 of Actinomycetaceae bacterium. GTDB lineage: Bacteria > Actinomycetota > Actinomycetes > Actinomycetales > Actinomycetaceae > JAUNUK01. The sequence goes on from JAUNUK010000001.1 coordinate 303,138, forward strand.
GGCGACGTCGATATTGCCCTTGAAGGGGTGGGTGGAGGTGACCTTGCGGCCCTCCTGAGCTAAGACCTCGATCACGCGCCCGCCCATGCGCACGATGTGCTCTTTGGAGGTCGTGAAGTGGAAGTTCATCGGCACGACGGAGCCTTCACGCACCCAGGTGGTCGACAAGACGTTTTCGGCCGCACGCCCCTGGTGGGTGGGCAAGAAGTAAGGCATGTCGAAAATCTCGATCAGCTTATTGTTCAGCCTGGTGAAAGTCATCGACCCGGCATACGAGTCATCGGCCATCAGCATGGCCGCCTCCTGGCGGTCAGACATGGCGTTGACGCCAGAATCTGTCAACATGTCCAAGAAGACGTCCTTGTTTTGCAGCAAGAAAGTGTTATACCCGGCCTCAACCAAAGCGGCCTGACGTTCTTCAACAGGCAGCAGATTCAGCTTTTGAATGATGCGAACCTTGTGCATCTCGAGGGGGATATTGCGACCGGAGTGGAATTTGACCTGAGTCATTGGGGCAACTTTCGCTGTAAGAACAGAGCTACGGCGCATCGCCCTCGGCAATGAAAAGCGAAAAACGTAACCCTGTAGATGTAAATAAATCAAAACCAGCCTACAGTTTTAAGGCGGGCAAACGAAAAACTAAGCGAAAAACAAAACGAAAAACCTTGCCGAGGGCGAGGTCTATGACGTATCCCTCACGTATCTGACTTTGCAAGCGGGAAAGTGATCGTTACACTTGGAATGTTGTGCGTCATGAGGTGTGCTCAGGCATTCCCACTTGCCCCAGCTCAGCCGCTTTGATGACGACCACTATTTTTAAAGAACGTAAACCCAGGTTCTCCCGGGTTTGCACCGAGAAGAAACGAAGGCTACGCCGTGCGCACTTATTCACCTAAGCCCAGTGACGTGACCCCGAAATGGTACGTCATTGACGCGACAGACGTTGTCCTCGGTCGCTTGGCGGCTTCAGTCGCCACCTTGCTCCGTGGGAAGCACAAGCCGAACTTCGCTCCAAACTTCGATGCCGGTGACTATGTCATCATCATCAACGCCGAAAAGGTCAAGCTGACCGGCAATAAGTTGGAACAGAAGATGGCTTACCGTCACTCCGGATTCCCGGGCGGCCTGAAGGCAGTCCCGTACTCCGTCATGATGGAGACTCAGCCAGCCCGTGTGATTGAGAAGGCCGTTAAGGGCATGATTCCTCACACCAGTCTGGGTCGCGAACAGCTCAAGAAGCTCAAGGTCTACGCAGGAGCGGAACACCCGCATGCGTCTCAAGCGCCCGAGCCCTATGAATTGAAGACGATCGCGCAGTAATCTGCGCCTTCGCTGTGGGGCTGCGGCCCACACAGACAAGTTACCTCAAGGAGAAACGTGGCTGAGACCACCGACATAACCGAGGAACTGGACGAAGATTTCGCCCCCAGCTCCTACACGACAGAGACGGCAGCGCCCACAGATGGACCCGGGCGCGGTCAGTCAAATATTGCACCGGCTCACGCCTTGGGCCGCCGTAAGAGGGCCGTGGCGCGCGTGCGTCTGGTCCCTGGAAGTGGCGAGTGGACGATCAACGGTCGCCCGCTTGACAACTACTTCCCCAATAAGCTGCACCAGCAGCTGGTTCGCGCGCCCTTCGCCGTGCTGGACCTGGAAGGCCGCTTCGATGTGAAGGCTCGCATCGACGGTGGCGGTATCTCCGGTCAAGCAGGCGCCTTGCGCATGGGCATTGCCCGCGCATTGAACGAGGTCGACCGTGAAGCCAACCGTCCGGCGCTGAAGAAGGCCGGCTTCCTGACAAGGGACGCCCGCATGATTGAGCGCAAGAAGGCCGGTTTGAAGAAGGCGCGTAAAGCACCTCAATACTCCAAGCGCTGATTTGGATTTTGCTTTGGCTGTGGGGTGGGAGGCTTCGGTTTCCTGCCCCACAGTTTTATTTTTGACACCGAGGGCGGCTCGCTTCGTTCTGCGGGTGCGACAATAAGATGCGGTGTCCACAAGGTGCGCGGATGTGACGTGATGCGTAGCTGTGACCACAACACAAGGGGTAGGGGATTGCAATGACTCGACTTTTCGGCACGGACGGCGTGCGAGGCTTGGCAAATAAAGACATCACAGCCGATTTGGCCATTGACCTGGGCGTGGCTGCAGGCTCCTTGGTGGTTGCCAAGCGCCTGGAAGAAACCGGCGCCATCCCCGTTATTAGCCCCTTGATGCTGGCTGGTGGCGTCAAAGCTGGTCCCCTGCCTGTGGGGGAAACCAAGTTCCGCCGCCCGCGCGTCATCCCTGGTGAACCTGCGAAGCCGCGGGCGATTGTGGGTCGTGACACCCGCGTGTCGGGCGAGTTCCTGGACCATGCGGTTGCTGCGGGCCTGGCCTCGGCCGGCATGGACGTCACCCGCGTGGGAGTAATACCCACGCCCGGGATTGCGTACTTGACGGCAGCACAAGATTTTGAGCTGGGTGTTGTTATCAGCGCCTCCCATAACCCCATGCAGGATAACGGCATTAAGTTCTTTGCCCGCGGCGGCTACAAGCTGGCCGATTCTCTGGAGGATCGCATCGAGGAAATGCTGGGCCAAGAGGGCCTGCGTCCCATAGGGCCCGGTGTTGGAACCGTGCGCTCCAATGGGGATGCAGCCGACCGTGCCTACGTTGACCACCTGGTTTCCTCCATTCCCGACACACTGCACGGTCTGCGCATAGCAGTCGACTGCGCCAACGGTGCGGCCTCACAGTTGGGCCCACAGACCCTGCAGGAAGCTGGTGCCGACGTGGTCGTCATCAATGCTTCCCCTGATGGACGCAATATCAACGACGCCTGTGGATCAACACACCCCGAACAGTTGCAGGCGGTGACGGTTGCCTCAAAGGCAGATTTCGGCGTGGCATTCGACGGGGATGCCGACCGCTGCCTGGCCGTGGACGCGGCAGGCAATATGGTTGACGGGGATCAGATCATGGGGCTCTTGGCCCTGGATATGCAGTCTTCTGGGCGCCTTGCCTACAACACCCTAGTCATCACTGTCATGTCCAACCTGGGCCTGCGCCTGGCCATGGAAGAACGCGGGATTTCGCTGGTCACAACGGGCGTGGGGGACCGCTACGTCCTTGAGGCCATGCGCGAGGGCGGCTACACCCTGGGCGGCGAACAGTCCGGGCATTTGATTAACTCCCTGCACGCCACGACGGGTGACGGCATTTTGACTGCCTTGCAGATCGCTTCAAGCGTGCGCAAAACCGGAGACTCCTTGGCAAAACTGGCCGGCGTCGTCCAGCGCTTGCCACAGATTTTGATCAATGTGGCGGGGGTTGACAGGACTCGCACGAATAGCGACACGGTTTTGGCTGACGCAGTCGCCCAGGCCGAAGCCCGCCTGGGGTCGACCGGGCGTGTGCTGCTGCGCCCAAGCGGTACCGAGCCCCTCGTGCGCGTCATGGTCGAGGCAGCCACCCAAGAACAAGCTGACGACGAGGCCGGCCGCATAGCCCAGGTCGTGCGCGATCGCCTGGCCCTGTGATCGCAGCCCCTGCTTTCAGTACCTGCAGGGGGCACAGTATCGTCACAGGTAATCATCCGTATGCGCACAACTACCCTGGAGATAATCTTTCTATGAACACCGACTCCACGCACAAACAGACGCACAACCTGGCGCACAATCCCAAGGACAGCCCGCGCACATGAGCAACGCACAGATTTTCGCTGACCTTACCCAATGGGTCCTATCCTTGGCGACGTCCTACTGGGTCTTGGTGCCCATCTTTGTGATGCCTTTGATAGACGGGTTTTTCCCACCCATACCTTCGGAGTCGATCCTGATCTCTTTGGGCGCACTGTCTGCAGCAGGGCACGCGGTTCCTTTGTGGTCGATCTTCCTTGTGGGAGCCTTGGGGGCTCTCTGCGGTGACATCATTGCTTACGAGGCCGGACGCCGCTTACCCATTGCGCGCTGGAAGTTCTTTTCGCAAGGGGTCGGAAAACGCGCCTATGAGCGCGCCGCCCACGCCCTACACAAACGCGGGACCTTATACATTTTTTCGGCCAGGTTTATCCCTGTGGGCAGGGTTGCCGTCAACGTCGCCGCAGGTACGACAGGCTTTCCCCGAGGGCGCTTCTTACGGACCGATGCGATAGCGGTGATTGCCTGGGCTGCGTACTCGGTGTCTATGGGCTTCGGTGCCGGTGCGGTCTTGCACAAGAACCCGATCCTGGCGGTTGTCGTCGGCGTATGTGGTGGCGTCCTAATGGGCATGGTCCTGGACAAACTGGTCACCTGGTTCCTGGAACGCCGCCAAGAAAAAACCCCCGAGAACCAGCAGAACCAGTAGCTGTCGCGCTTAGATCTTGCGCAGTTGCAGGCGGTTGATTTTGTGGTCGGAGTCCTTGTTCAAGATCAAGGTTGCACGTCCCCTGGTGGGGGCGATATTGTCCACCAGATTGGGCAGGTTGGTTTCTTTCCAGATGGTGCGCGCCTGGTCCTCGGCCTCTTGGCGTGGCAGCAAGGACACTGCGCGGAAGAAGGAATCCGGGTCGGTAAAGGCCGTGTCCCGCAGTTGGTGGAAGCGCGAAATGTACCATTCCTCAATGTCTGCTGGCCTGGCATTGACGTAGATTGAAAAGTCGAAGAAATCGGAGACCGACAGCGAAGAAGATGAAGAATCCGAGGTGCGTAGACGCGGGGGCTGCAAGACGTTCAGCCCCTCAACAATCAATACATCGGGGGCCCGCACGGTTTGCACTTCACCGGGCACAATATCGTAGATGACGTGGGAATATACAGGAGCGTGTACCTCGGGTGCCCCAGATTTCACTTGGGATAAGAAACGCAGCAGCCCTCGCCTGTCATAAGACTCAGGAAAGCCCTTGTGGTGCATGATGCCGCGTCGCAATAATTCCTTATTTGGCAGCAAGAACCCATCGGTGGTTATAAGCTCCACGCGGGGTGTTTGAGGCCAGCGGCTCATTAATTCGCGCAGCAACCGTGACACGGAAGACTTACCGACGGCTACGGATCCTGCAACGCCAATAACAAAAGGGGTCAAGCGCATAGAAGGCTGTCCCAGGAACTCAGAGACCTCATCCAAAAGGTTGACATTGGCAGAAACGTAATGCTGCAACAGTGCTGACAGCGGTCGGTAAATGGCATCCACTTCTGCCAAGTCAATGGGGTCGCCCAAACCGCGCAACCTGCGCACATCCTCATCAGTCAAAGGCAGTGGCGTGCTGGATGCCAAGGCTGACCAGGATTGGCGATCGAAATCCCTGAAAGGTGAGGAGACGCCCTCGTTGTCGTAGGTGCTCATGGGGTTCCGGCAGCCACTTCGGGGGGCCCATCGGTGCCTGTTTCGTCCTCGTTGGGGGCATCGCCAGGTTTTTGCGGGTCCTCTGCGGGTTTGTCCACCTTAGTGATCTGGCCCAGACATAGCTGTCCTTGAGGACTCAAGCCGAAGTATGCCTTCACCCCATCGGGATTGTTGGCAGCGTAGGCGACCAAGCGGTCGGGGCTATCCGCCTTATTGCCCTGCAAAATCAGTTGTCTGGAATATAGCAGGTCCAAAGAGTCCTTGACCTCGTCGGGGATGTGTCCATTGGGCTCTACCCGAATGGGTTTACCACCCGCGCCCTCGCTGGCATCAATCGAAAAGCCCTCGACGTCATTCCACACGGAGCACAGCAGCGGATAATTTTCCTCCGTGTCGGTTTTGCCCTTCGCATCCCCGGTGTAGCGCCCAATCAGCCGTTCAATCAGGTAAGAAACATCTGCCGGTGTGATGGTGTCAGCAATATTGTTGACCCGAACGAATGGGCAGGAGTAAGGCGAACGCAGTTCCTGCCAGGGGGCAAAAATTGTCAGACTTTCGCTGGCCCACTCGATCCCGTAATCGGTCGGTTTGGGTATGTGGCGCAAGGACGCGAGGATGTGGTTGCGTGCGTTTTCCGTCAAATAACGGTCGGTCAAAACCTGTGGAGTGACGGTCCAGCACGATTCCAACAGTGTCTGCGTAGAGTTGGCTGAAATGTCTTGTGCCCAGGCTCGTAACCCCGACAGGTTCACTGTGGCGCCCGCCCTTGGTGTACGGCCTTGCCCAGCAGTGGTTTGAGCGGAGTCGTCGGTTTCGTCGGGCAAAGGTAGTCCTCGGACGCCCTCGTCGTTGATCTTCGCGTAGTTCGTTTTCTCGATTGTCGGCAGATCCAGTGTGGAAGCCGTCAAATACGAATGTCCCGTCACTGGATATGTGACCTGCGCCGGTGTTGTCTGGGTGGGGGTCGGTGTCGGTGAACTGCTCTCGGGGCTCTGCGTGGGTTCGGGCCGAGTGGAATGTGCTCCCATGCTGCTAATAAACCACAAGACCAGGGCCAGCAGAATAATAGTCGCGAGGCCAAAAATCCCCAGAACCATCAGGGGGCGAGAGTTCTCGCGGGTGTCAATAATGTTGACGACATCCACCAAGAAAGGTTCATCTTCTTTCCCACGGTCACCCGAATTTTTAAGGATTTCCGAGGGCGTCTCCTCGCTGGTCTGCGCGTGATGCGAGGGTGGGTCTGGGGGGCTGGGAGGTAGTGGGTGTGTCGAGGAATTGTCTTCAAGGCCCGGAGCAGACCTGAACACTGGAGTTTGGACAGCTGTATCAGGCGGAGGTGCCCCTTGTGTCGCCTCATCGTCGAGGTCTTTGCTGGCGTGTTCGCCAAGGTCTACTACCTGAAGTTCAGTTTCTGAGACGATGTCTGCTTCAAAAGCGGGTTCTGGCTGTGGTGTCGCCCCTGAGTCTGGCTCTGCTTCAGCCTCGGGTTTGGGTTCTTCTTCAGGTTCAGTCTCAATCGCAGCATCGGGTACTGGCGCAGCCTCTGACTCAGCCTCTGAATCAGCTTCTGGTACAATCTCCACTTCCTGTGGTGGCGGAGGTGGTGGTGTCTCTTCAGGGTTGACAGAGGTCTGGGGCACAAGAGGTGGCGGGGGAGCCTGGACAAGACTGACGTCTTCGTCAGCGAGGTCCAAAATACTGGATTCAACCTCTGGTTCATCACCGTTTTGTGATGGCGCTGTGGGTGTTTGTGGCACGTCCTGCGGTTCGGATGCTTGTGCCTCTTGAGCTTCTGGTGCCTCCTCAGAGCCCTGCGAAGCTTCAGTCACATCCGGTTCTTCGGTCACATCCGGTTTTTCAGTCGCTGGCGTAGGGGCAAAAGGCGAGAGCGGTTGCGCCCAAGGCGTAGAATCCTGAGGCTCTTGGGGTTTGTCGCTCATACCTTCATCCTTGGTTTTTATTCCTTGCTCTAGGGTAGTCCCAGATCGCTACACCCACGAGGTCGTAGGCCATGACTATCAAGGATAAGCCTAAAAGCTGAGATAAAAAGAGCGCAAACATGTCCACAGGGTAGACAATGGTCCTATGAGAATTTCCTTGGTTTTGGGGTCTGGAAGCGCGCGCGGATATGCCCATATCGGCGTTATTGAAGAACTGGAGGCGCGGGGACACACCGTCACATCGATCAGGGGTTGTTCCATGGGTGCCCTGGTCGGAGGCGTGTATGCGGCAGGTGGTTTGTCAGAGCTTAAGGATTTCGTGTGCGGCTTAACTAAAGGAGAGGTCGCGCGGATGATGGATGTGTCTTTGACGGATTCTGGAGTCATCAAGGCGCAAAAGGTAATGCACAAGCTAGATGGAATCATTGGGGACCTCAGCATTGAAGACCTGCCCATTAATTATGCCGCCGTCGCCTCCGATGTGTTTAACCGCCGCGAGGTGTGGTTTCGCGAAGGGCGCCTTTCGACAGCAATACGAGCCTCGATTGCCGTTCCTGGGTTCATCTCACCTGTCATCGTGGGTGACCGTATTTTGTCAGATGGCGGGGTGCTGAATCCCTTGCCTGTGGACCGCTCAGTCAGCGTCGACACCGACGCCATTGTGGCAGTTTCTCTCTTCGGCAAGCGTTCCCAAATCGGAAACGCCACCCCCACCCGTGAAGAGGTCGAAAACGCCACCATCATGTCTTGGGTGAATAAGGTGCAAGAATCCATGCTTTCAAACCCCGTGGGTCGAGCACTGGGAGGGTTGCTTGGCGTGGACGAAGAAGCCGTGAAATCCTATCGTCCCCCGACCCCCAAGACAGTTCCCGATACCGTTTCGGTTATGGAAATGAGTTTCCGCGCCCTGGACACCATGCAGGCGGCTATCGAAATGTCGAGGACAGCAGTGAACCCTCCCGATGTCCTCATCTCGGTGCCCACGCACGTGTGTACCGCTATGGACTTCCACATGGCTACGGACGTGATAGAAATAGGTCGTGAACTGGCCGTTAAAGAGTTTGATCGCGCCGGCCTGTGATGGTAGCCCGGAAATAATCACCTACACGTAGCACTCCCAGGCTCAAGCCACGATAGCCTAGTAGGTACCCGAGGGAGGACACGACAATAATGATGCGCGCACACTTGAGTTCAGATATTCGTGCTTTCGAGGCCCCAGTTCTCAAAGCCAACGAGGAAGCGGGCGACCCGGATAAACTCATGCGCCAAGCAGCCTGGGGCATCGCCAACCGTTGCAAGTTGGCCCTGCTGGAACGCGGACACACCATCCCCGGATCCCAGGTGATGATCCTGGTGGGCGGGGGCAACAATGGCGGAGACGGCCTGTACGCCGCCGCATACCTCGCCAGGCGTGGCCTGTGGGTTCAGGCAGTGCTACTCACCGCCACGCCCCATGAAGCCGCCCTCGGCTATGCCTTAAAAAACGGGGTTCGCATATGTGCACCTTCCCTCGATCTGCCAAAAAAACTTGCCGAGGACGTCCTCGTACAGGCTCGAAAGGCAGGTGTTTGGATAGACGCTTTGACTGGGATCGGAGGGCAAGGCCCGTTGCGTGAGCCCCTGGGATCCCTGGTCCAGGCTTTGACTGAGGAGCGTTACGCCTCACCCGACGAACCGATTGTGATTGCTGTCGACACGCCCTCGGGCATTGGGGTGGACGACGGCACCTTGCCTGGCCCAGTACTTCCGGCCGATATTACTGTCACTTTTGGCAGCGCAAAACCAGGTTTGTTGTTACCCCCGGCGTGTTCCAGGGCCGGGGTCATACACGTGGTCGATATTGACGTTGAGGTGGACCCCAGTGGCCCTCGGGGGCCCGTATGTGGGCGAATCGATATGTCTGATGTGGCCGATGTGTGGCCCACGCCTGCGGCAGGGGACCACAAATACACCCGAGGGGTTGTGGGGATACACGCAGGTTCCACGGCCTATCCGGGGGCGGGCATCTTGGCGGTGGCAGGAGCCATCGGGGCCGGCACAGGAATGGTGCGTTACCTGGGGGAAAGCTCCTTGCGTTCCATGATAATTTCCACCTTTCCCGAGGTCGTCACGGTGCCCGGGCGTGTGCAAGCCCAGGTCATCGGGCCGGGGATGGACCCTGAAGATCCTGCACAAGCCCAGGCCATGCACAGGGCAATCGAACACTCGGTGTCTTCGGGGATCCCAGCGGTTGTGGATGCGGGTGCCCTGAGCGTCGTCGGTGCAGATGTGCCCTCTACCATTGTGCTCACCCCACACGCAGGGGAACTTGCGCAGCTGCTCAACCGCCTGCACTTTGACGAATCAGACTATAAAGGCTCCAACAGTGCCCCCAGGCAGGTTACGCGCGAAGACGTTGAGGCGGCCCCTGCCAGATATGCGCGTCTGGCCGCTGAAGTGACGGGCGCAACGGTCCTGCTCAAGGGGGCTGTTACCGTGGTTGCTGCTCCAGATGGGCCAATTTTGACCTCCGCTTCGGCACCACCCTGGCTGGCGACAGGGGGCACAGGAGATGTGCTTGCCGGGATCCTGGGTGCGCTCTTGGGTGCCTACGGTGATGTCCTCGCCCAAGCGGGACGAGGGCATGGTTTACCTGCGCGTTTAGCGGTTTCTGCGGCGTGGGTGCACGGAGCTGCCGCGGCTATGGCCTCTGGGGTGGACCCGCTGAAGCACTCTTTCGTATATGACTCAAAGACGCACGGTATGCCACTGCGCGCCCTAGAGGTTGCACACTGCGTGCCGAAAGCCTTGGGGTTGTTCCTCTCTTAAGCCGATTGACAACAGCACAAAAACTGATGGAAGGCGAAGCGCGTATGCTTAACTCTGTGAGTCGCACAAAGTTCTCTAGCCAGCACCCCATTGCGGTCGCCAGAGGTAGCCAACAAGGCAGACGGGATATCCAGCCGCCATCAAGGGCAGTTATCAATCTGGATAACTATCAAGAAAACCTCTTTCGCCTGCAGGATTGCGCCCCTAGCGCCAAGCTCATGGCCATTGTCAAGGCAGATGCCTACGGTCATGGGATTAACCAACTGGCGTTGAAAGCCCACGATATAGGCGTGCAATGGTTGGGCGTTGCCCAGGTGCCAGAGGCCCTGAGCTTGCGCCGATACTTGGATGGGATGGGGGTTGCCCACGATCAGCTACACCCCACACCGACCTCTGCGCTCCTTCAAGGACGCATCTATTCAGAGAGGCCTTGCCCCGCCCCGCGGTCTTTCCGTCCGCGCTTGTTTTCCTGGATCTACGGGCCAAGTGCCGTACTCAATGAGGCACTACACGCAGATATAGATCTCTCGGTATCCACGACCGCACAATTGACCCAGGTGACTCAGGCAGCAGACCAAGTAGGCAAGCGTGCTCGCATCCACATTAAAATCGACACAGGCCTGGGACGTGGAGGCTCCACCCTCAAAGATTTTGTCCGGCTGTGCACCTTGGCACATTCCCATGAGCGTTCTGGCCTGGTCGAGGTCAATGGCCTGTGGTCCCACTTGGCGCGCGCGGATGAACCCACTGTCGAGGGCGAAAAAGCCACCATGTCACAGCTGAAGCTCTTTGAGGAAGCCTGGCAGATTGCCTGGGATCGTGGGCTGAGGCCACAATTCAGGCACATCGCTGCGACCTCGGGAATCATTTGGTACCCAGAGGCCCATTTCGATATTGTTCGCGCCGGCATCGGAAGTTTCGGCCTGTCGCCAAACCCGACGGTCTCCACCTCAGCGGACCTGGGTCTGCGCCCCATTATGCGATTCGAGGCCGAGGTCACCCAGGTGAAGGTCATTGAGGAAGGAAGCTGCGTGTCCTACGGGGGGACCTGGAAGGCCCCTACGGATACCTGGGTCGCGTTGATCCCGGTTGGCTACGCAGACGGCATCCCCAGAGCGGCCTCCAATTCGGCTCCCGTGTGGGTTGCAGGCAGGCGAGGACGTGTCGTTGGACGGATCTGCATGGATCAACTGGTAGTCGCCTTGGGCCCCACAAAAGATGCCAATGGAATTGACCTGCCGGCTGGTGTCAGTGCAGGGGACCTCGCGGTCATTTTCGGAGACCCCGCAGACAGGCTTGCCGAACAGGCACCCGTATTGGATCTGAAACGCTCGGCTTTTTCGCACGGCCTGAGCCATGCCGAGGTTCTGCGCCAAAGGGCGGCTGAAGCAGAAGCCAACGGGCGTTTGCGCGTGCAAGACCCAGGTTTCGACATGCTGCCCTCAGTCGACGAGTGGGCAGTAGCGGCCCAAACTATCTCATACGAAGTGCTTTCACAGATTGGCTCGCGCGTGCCGCGGGTGTTTATCCAGGGCAGAAAAGATGGCTGAAAGGCTGTGGGCCGACAACGCTGAGGATATGCGTCACATTGGTGCCGCCTTGGCCTCTGTCCTTCAGGCAGGGGACCTGATCGTTTTGGACGGACCCCTAGGAGCAGGGAAAACTACGCTCACCCAAGGGATCGGAGAAGGGCTGGGTGTGCGGGGCAGGGTCACATCCCCGACCTTCATTATCTCGCGTATTCACCCGAACAATGCGGGCCTGCCCTTGGTGCACGTCGACGCCTACCGTCTAGGGGACGTAGAGGAAGTCGATGACCTCGATCTTGAGGCATTACTTGCTGATGGGGTCATGGTCGTCGAATGGGGGGAAGGCAAAGTCGAAGCCTTGAGTCCCAACCGCCTGCACCTCACAATCTCTCGAGCACTGCAAGCGGGTGGTACACAGATTCACAACGCTGATGAAGGCAGGCGCATAGTAGAGCTGCACACTACGGGTGAGCGGTGGGAGGCCGTTGACATGGCCCAGGTTTTTGCGCCTTACCTTCAAAACATTGATGAGGCTGGGGCATAGGGATGGTTTCTCGCCTCGTAGTTGGACTGACGTTACTTGTGACCACATGTACCTTTATGTACGGCAGTCCACAAAACTTCGCCCTCGGCAATGTGTTGGAAAGTGGCAAGGCGGGGCAAATTCCTGAAGACACCCTCTCTTGGTTTGACACAGACGGACGCGTTTTGGCCGCTGCCCTGCTGACGACAGACCCTCAAGTCACCGATGAAGAAGAGGAACCGAAAATAACCGAGCTGTCCATAGGGGCTCCTGTGTCGGTGATGGAATGGTCTGAACCCATGTTGGAAACCGGGGTCGCGAGTCAACCGGTCTCACCGTCAGGTGACTGGGTGGCCCCGGTGAGTGTTGCAGGTCAGCCCCTGGGAGTCATCGTCAAGTGGTCGCAAACAACAGTCGTGTCCTCCGACAAGGACAGCGTGCGGGCCAGCATGTCAGGGGGACAAGCCTTGTCCCTGGGAGAGCTTGCAAAGGCGCTGGTCAAGGCGGAAAGTACGCCAGGGACCACGCACGCCATCTGGGATGCGCGGGCATCAGGATGGTTTACTCTCACGGGCACCCAGGTGCAAGCAGTCTCACCGGCAGCCGCTTCGGTGCAAAGCGGGCCTATCGAGATTGCGCAGCTTCTGCCGTTCTTACAGTCGCGTTGGGGGACCGAAGCCCAGGCGCCAGTGGTGCAAGACATCGCTGAAGACAAGGCGCCGCTCACAGGGGCGATGACCTTCCTGGTTGGGCTGGTCTTGGTCCTTGCGGGCATAGCTTTTATTGTGGCCCGGCCTCGAAAATGGCACGTGGTTGAAGAAATATCTGCCGGTGATGGGGGGCAATCCTTGGGGCCAAGGGCAGGTGCGAGGACGGGTGTGAGGACGGGTGCAGAGGTCGGCGAGACTCCGCGGTCACTGTTCTTGGAACACCGTCCGTGGACGGGGGTGCGTTCGTCTGCGACCAAAGAATCGGCGGACCGCTGGTCCCTGACGCGCTATTTCCCAGCCTTGGGTGCGCACCCACATTCCCCCGATATCCTGCATCGTCAAGCTCGGCGCGACAGTGGCACAGCTGCGGGTGAGTCTGCGGGTGAATCCACTAAGGAATCGGGGAATCAGGAAGGAAAGCAAGGCACATGATCACCCTCAGTATTGATACCTCCGCAGCCTCGGCCGTGGCGTGGCTGCAGGGAGACAAGGCCGAAACGACCTTGTCAATGCAGGTCACCGGGGATGCGCGTCACCACGTCGAGACCTTAAGTGAGACGATAAGCGCAACGAAAACCCGCGGGGGATTGGATGCCCAGGAACGTGCCGACCTGATAGTGGTGGGACGCGGCCCGGCTCCCTTCACCGGGCTTCGAGCAGGCATAATGACAGCTTTGACCCTGGGCGCAGCGTGGCAAGTTCCGGTTGTGGGTGTGTGTTCCCTGGATGCTTTGGCGCTTCAGGTGCTTCGTGACCTTGAAGGTAAAGGCGCTGCTGGCCAGGCCTTGCAGGCCGATGAGGTCACAGTCATTTTCAGCGACGCCAGGCGCCAAGAGGTCTACTACCGGGCGTATCGCACGGAAGGGCGAGGTGACCTGCGAGGCGTCCTCGGGCCTTTTGTTGGAAGCGCTAAAGAAGCCATTGAAACCTTGGCTGAGGCGGGACTGCGCAGGTGTGCGTGCGCCGGACGTGGGGTGGAACTGTACGACGATGCGCTGCGCGAGGCGGCCCAGGATTTCGGTATGGAGCTGCGTTTTGTGCAGGAAGAAGACGGGCTGCGCGTGCCAAACCCTGCCTTAGCTGGGCGTTTAGCCTGGGAACACATCCGCGGGGCTGTCGGGGACGTGGCGGCAGACGCCAATGCAGAGGACCTATTGGCGCATGTGGCCAGTTTGTCCCCCAAAGAAATGGAGGCGGCCGGGCTGCACACCACCCCCGACTATCTGCGACGCCCGGATATACACATGGGCAAACCGAAAACCTGAGCCACTTTCGTGTCTGAATCCAAGGACGTACAAGAAATGCGCAGGCTAGGGCCTCGTGACGTGGATGAGGTCCTGGCCCTCGAAGGCACCTGCTTTCCTGCCGAGGCCTGGTCGCGGGCCATGATACTTACTGAGTTGTCGAAGGAAAATTGTGCCTTCTTCGGTGTGCATATGGGGCAGGCGCTTGTGGCATACGGTGCCATTTCTTTGCCTTTCGGGCGTGCTTTTTTGGGGCCAGTGGGTTCAGAAACCTGGGATGAACCGAGGGCAACGCTGGGGGAGGGCATAGCCGACATCCTCACCATAGGCACCCACCCAGATTTCCGAGGGCGGGGCCTGGCAAAACGGATTGTCCAGGCTTTAGAGGCTGAGGCCAAAGAACAGGGCGCCCAGGCTGTCATGCTTGAGGTGCGTGAGTCGAATGTGAGTGCACAGGCGCTATACGAGGCCTGTGGTTTTGAAGCGATCGGGCGCCGAAGGCGTTACTACCACAGGCCCGAAGAAGACGCCCTCGTCTATAAAAAAGACCTACTTGGTATTTCTATGACTTCCAGGTTGCATAAATAAGAGCTTTGGAAAGCGCGATAATGCCTTTTTTACGGCTGTGGCGGGCGTCCCAAGAATGTGGTGTGGTGTGGATCTTTTGGCATGTTAGCGCCATGTCTATAGAGATTTTGGTCATGTTTTTCGTCAGAACGGGCCGAAATACCCGCTTTTTCTGGGTCCGGGCAACGTAAGGTGAAGTACGTGGCCAATACAACTTTGAAATCCAAGAACCGGGCTAAGTCGACCACGGTTGCTATTAAGCAAGCAATGTCGCTCTCTGGTCTCTTCTTTGTTCTGTTTCTCATCATTCACTCATATGGCAACCTCAAGATGTTCTATGGCCTTGAGATGTACAACGGGTACGCATTGCACCTGCGCACATTCCTCATGCCGATCCTTCCCTACGAAGGGCTTTTGTGGATCTTAAGGGTTGTTCTTATCGTGCTGATCGTCGTACACGTGGTCGCAGCCCTGTATTTGTGGCTGCGCGCAGGTAAGGCTCGAGGCTCCAGGTATGTGGTGAAATCCAACCTGGCGACTGCCTACGCAGCCCGCACCGTCCGTTGGGGTGGCATCATCCTGGGGGCCTTCATCGTCTTCCACCTTGCGCACTTCACCATGAAGTACATCAAGCCAGGCGCAGACGTGGGGGCTTACGACTCCCACACGATTTACCTCAACGATGCCGGGCACGTCGTGGACCAAGCGAATGCGGTTTTGGCTGTGCCGGAAGGCAACGCCTACGCCATGATGATCACGACTTTCTCTGAGTGGTACATGGTGCTGCTGTACGGGGTCGCTATGTTGGCCCTGTGTCTGCATATCGCGCACGGCGTGTGGTCAGGCCTGCAGACTATGGGCTGGTTGCGACGCTCTACTATGCCCTGGGTGACGGTGATATCCGGCCTCGTAGGCCTGGGTGTGTTTGCGCTGTTCATGCTGCCACCCTTCGGCATCCTGCTTGGGCTAATTCAATAACGGTAGAAAGGAAATCACATGAGCGAGGAATTGATTGACGGTTTCTACCGTATGGGTGCGGACATTGCCGACACCAAGGCACCTATGGACGTGCCGATTGACAAGCGCTGGGAGGAACGCAAGTTCCGTGCCCGCCTGGTCAACCCCTCCAACCGACGCAAGCTGCGCGTTATCGTAGTCGGAACCGGCTTGGCTGGTGGCGCTGCCGCTGCATCTTTGGGAGAAATGGGCTACAACGTTGACGCCTTCTTCTACCAGGACTCTGCGCGTCGCGCACACTCCATTGCGGCCCAAGGCGGCATCAACGCGGCAAAGAACTACCGCAATGACAACGACTCCGTGCACCGCTTGTTCTACGACACGGTCAAGGGCGGGGACTACCGCGCACGCGAAAACAACGTCTACCGTTTGGCAGAGGTATCTGCCAACATCATCGACCAGTGTGTCGCCCAGGGCGTGCCTTTCGCCCGCGACTACGGCGGCCTTCTGGACAACAGGTCCTTTGGTGGCGTGCAGGTTTCACGTACCTTCTATGCGCGTGGACAAACAGGCCAGCAGCTCTTGATTGGCTGCTATCAGGCACTGTCTCGCCAGGTCAAAGAGGGCACCGTAATCTCTCATGACCGCCACGAGATGATGGAACTGATTGTTAAAGACGGGCGTGCGCGGGGCATCGTCACCCGCGACATGGCAACTGGCGCCATTGAAACCTGGACGGCAGACGCTGTTGTCCTGGCAACCGGCGGGTATGGCAACGTCTTCTTCCTGTCCACCAACGCCATGGGCTGTAACGTCACAGCCGCGTGGAGGGCACACCGCAAGGGCGCCTACTTCGCCAACCCCTGCTACACACAGATCCACCCGACCTGTATCCCACAGCACGGCGACTTCCAATCCAAGCTGACCTTGATGTCAGAGTCTTTGCGTAACGACGGGCGCATCTGGGTTCCCAAGCGCGCTGAGGACTGTGAGAAGGACCCACGCACGATTGCCGAGGAAGACCGCGACTATTACTTGGAGCGCATCTACCCGGCATTCGGCAACCTGGTCCCTCGCGATATTGCCTCGCGTCAAGCTAAGAACATGTGCGACGAAGGACGCGGGGTCGGACCCAAGATCGGTGGTGAAGCGCGCGGCGTCTACCTGGACTTCGCCGAAGCCATCGAACGCATGGGCAAGGACGCAGTCTCTGCCAAGTACGGCAACCTCTTCGATATGTACGAGCGCATCACGGGTGAAAACCCCTACGAAACACCGATGCGCATCTACCCGGCAGTCCACTACACCATGGGTGGCCTGTGGGTCGACTACGACCTCATGTCGAATGTGCCCGGCTTGTATGTGGCTGGTGAAGCCAACTTCTCAGATCACGGGGCCAACCGTCTGGGCGCATCTGCTCTGATGCAAGGCCTGGCAGACGGCTACTTTGTCCTGCCGAATACGATCAACGACTACCTGGCTGACGCACCCTTCGACGCCCTGAATGAGGACGACGCCGTGGTTGCTGAGGCGCGTAAGAGCGTCGAAGACCGTGTCGAGAAGTTGATGAATGTCGGCGGCACCCGTTCGGTGGACTCATTCCATAAGGAACTGGGGCACATCATGTGGGAAGAATGTGGCATGAACCGCACAGATGAGTCCCTACGTCGGGCCATTGGCCAGATCCGCGCCTTGCGCAAGGAATTTTGGAGCAATGTGCGCATCCCAGGACGTGCCGATGAACTCAACCAGTCTTTAGAAAAAGCCACCCGTGTGGCGGACTTCCTGGAACTTGGGGAACTCATGTGCATCGATGCCCTGCACCGTAAGGAATCCTGTGGCGGACACTTCCGCGCAGAATCTCAAACGGAAGAAGGCGAGGCTCTGCGCCACGATGACCAGTTCCTCTACGTCGGAGCGTGGGAGTTCACTGATGCAGGTGAGGCCCCCATCCTTCACAAGGAAGACCTGATTTACAAGGATATCGAGCTCAAGCAGCGGAGTTACAAGTGAACATAACCGTCAGAATCTGGAAGCAGAACGGGTCGCAAGCCAAAGGCGCGATCCACGAGTACAAGCTCGACAACATCTCCGAGGAAGCCTCCTTCCTTGAAATGTTGGATGTCTTGAACGAAAAACTCTTCGACATGGGCGAAGAACCTGTCGCATTCGACTCAGACTGCCGCGAAGGCATCTGTGGCATGTGTGGACTGGTTATCAACGGTGTTGCTCACGGTCCCGGAACCGATCGCACCACGACATGTCAGCTGCATATGCGCTCCTTCAAGGACGGGGATGTGATCACCATTGAGCCTTGGCGCTCAAAGGCATTCCCCATCATCAAGGACACGGTTGTGGATCGCACCGCCCTCGACAGGATCATGGCTGCCGGTGGGTACATCTCGGTCAACACCGGTGCCGCCCCTGATGCACACGCAGCCCCAGTGCCCAAGGAGTATGCAGATAGGGCATTTGAGGCTGCTGCCTGCATCGGATGTGGCGCCTGCGTTGCTGCATGCCCCAACGGTTCTGCCATGTTGTACACATCGGCGAAGGTCACGCACCTGGGGTTGCTACCCCAAGGCAAGCCAGAGAACCTGCGCCGCGTGGTGAACATGCTGGGCCAACATGACGCTGAAGGCTTCGGAGCCTGCCAAAACATTGGTGAATGTGCAGCCGTATGTCCCAAGCAGATACCGCTTGAGGTCATCTCGGTGCTCAACCGCCAGCTAGGAAAGGCCATCCTGGCCGGCAAATAAGCCAAGAGCTGAGACATCGGGGGTGCGTGATCGCAAGGTCGCGCACCCCCTGTGTATTTTTTGCGGTGGGGTTTTTCTTGTGGTTGTGGAGGGGGCCTTTTGGCCCGGTTCGTTTTTTTTGTCTTGGTTTAGTTTTTTTCTTTGGGGTGGGGTGGGGGGGGGGGTCCGTGACAGTCTTGAATTGCGCGGGCATAATCGCCCGCGCGTCACTGGCGCTTTTGCGAAATACGCGGATTCCGCAAAAGCTATTTCACATGAGCCTTGGCGGAGCAATGCGTCCGTGGATGCAAACACCGCGTCCTCCCGCCCCGCACCCCACCCAGGTTTGGCTATTTCTTTCCTCCGATTTGTGGCCCACCCCTTGTGGGCGAATTCGGTTATGGAAAGATGTTCTTTTGGCCGCGCCGCGTCGGGTTTTGTGTGGGTTCACCCTTTTGGGTGGTTTTTGGGTGGAATGTTCACCCTTTTGGGTATTCCTTTGGGTTGGGGTGGGTGTTTATGGTGGGGGTGTGGGGCGCATGGGTGCGTCCGGGGATCCACGTGTGTCGTCTCTTTTGGGGAGGGTGTTTGTCATGAGTGCCAGGTCGAGGGTGCGCTCGTTTGTGGGCGTGTTAGCAGCGGGCGCCTTGTGCGTGGTGGCTGCTGTTGGGGGGGGGTCTGTTGCTGTAGCGGCCGAGAAACGTATCGCCGGTGACGACAGGGTCGCTACGTCAATCAAGGTTGTGGAGGCTACGACGGCGTGGTCTTCTTCAGCGATTATTGTCAACAAGAACGTGTTTCCTGATGCCTTGTCTGCTACCCCTCTGGGGGGAGTACTCAAAGCACCTATATACCTGACTGGCCCTGAAGGGCTGGATCCCCAGGTCGGGGCGTCCATGAAGGCCCGTGGGGTTAATCATGTGGTCCTTGTGGGTGGTGAAGCAGTTTTGCCTGGGAAGGTTTTGCAGGATGTTCAGGCTTTAGGCGTGAATGCGGAACGTATTGCAGGTGTGGACAGGTACGCGACGTCGGTTGAGGTGGCTAAGCATGTGGTGGCCCGTAAGGGTGGTAGTGTGCCGGTGGCGTTTATTGCCACAGGTCTAAACTTCCCCGATGGTCTTACTGCGGGTGCGACGGCTGCCAGGATGGGCGGCATATTGCTGCTCTCCCAAGATGGTGTGTTGCCGGGTGTGGTGAAGGACTACCTGGATTCTTTGAACGTGACGAAACTGGTGGGTGCCGGTGTGCAAGGAGCCAAAGCCATTGAGTCCTACAGCAAGACAGGTATCACGAAAGAATCTGCCGCCGGAAGCGATCGCTACGATACGGCAGTGAAGCTCGCAGCCTATTGGGGTACACCAGCCTCTGTAGTTGTAGTGACGGGTGAAAACTTCCCCGACGCACTGAGCGCTGGCCCCTATGCGGCCCTACAGGGCTGGCCCATTATGCCTGTCCAAAAAGACACAGTACCCGGCCCAATAGCCAACAAGCTACAAGCCATGGCACCCATGAGCATCCCACCCAAAGTGATCGGTGGCCCTGCCGTCATCACCCCAAACACCGCCACACAAGCCACCACCCAAGCCACCACACCAGGTCACTCCGCAGGCTCCGGCGGCTCAGGCAGCTCAGGTTCAGGCGGTTCAGGTGGTTCGTCTACTTCTGCCATCTACAACCAGTTTTCTGCTTATCAGGACACAAAGTTACCGATAACCGGGGCTGGGCGTAGCGCAAACGTGCTGCTACGGTGGTCCGGTTCAGGCAGCCTGCCTACCGTGACGGCGGGGGAGACCATCGGGTCGGTTACCTTTACGAAGCAAGGCAGCAGCGAGGTAGTGTCTGATCCTATCGCGGTAACCGCGGTCTCGATCAGTTCAGCGAAGATTATTGATACAAAGGTGACCATCAGAATCCTTGACGGTCTCCCCATAGCGTCTGGGGTTCCCTATGATGTGACCGCGACCTTCACAAGCACGGATAAGCGCTTCACTTCACCACAAAGTTGGGATGTCGAGATACCAACCTATGATCCCAGCAATGAGACATGGGAAAAAATCGAGTGCTATACCACCGGTAACGGTCCAGGTACGAATAATCGCGTAATAGCAGGAGTCACTCTCGACAACTATGGTGTCAGTTGTAGTTTTCGTCCTGGTGATGGTAAGCCGGTTGGGCATAACCCGGCCGTCAAGGTAGGTACCCTGGTGGTCCAGTACAGTCCGCAGGGAACTGGTACGTGGACGGACTTCCATTCTTCCCCTCTGGAAGTGACATTTGACTGGAACCCCACTATCCAGTTTGCTGGAGCTAACTCGTCACTTTCTACTACGCTGACAGAAGGTACCTACGATATGAAGGGCGTACTGACACCAGACTCAGGCTATACAGGTATTTTCCCGTCCGGTGGTTTGGAGTACAACGGGACCTTTGTAGTCGTCCCGTAACACGACCACGCTAAACCCTCAGAAGGTTGGGGCATGCTGGTGGAGGGGCTGCCTTGAATGTCTGGGTGAAGCCAGAGAGTGTGTAGCAAGTCTTTAGATGAGAACACCCCAGGTGGGGGACGAGGCGGATACCCCGTCCCCCACCCCACACTGGCAGTGCCTTTAGCGCACGGTTAGCGTTGGGGCCCTCAGGATTCAGGCGTTGGGTGAAACTGCGTAGAATAGATGCCCGTGAGTATTGTTTTGGGGATTGAATCTACCTGTGATGAAACCGGGGTGGCCCTTGTGCGGGGCACGACGGAGCTATTGGCCGATGTGACCGCGACCTCGATGGATGAACACGCCCGCTACGGCGGCATCATCCCCGAGATAGCCTCACGGGCGCATTTGCACTCTTTCTTGCCAACCATGCACGCAGCCTTGGAACAGGCAAACATAAGCCTGGAGGACATCGACGCCATAGCTTGTGCGGCAGGACCGGGCCTGGTGGGTTCCCTGACCGTGGGCATTAGTGCCGCAAAAGCCCTGGCCCTGGCGACAGGCAAACCCCTGTATGGCGTCAACCACGTCATTGGCCACCTGGCCATCAGCCAACTCACATCAGGCCCCCTGCCCAAGCCCTGCATCGGCCTGATCGTCTCGGGGGGACACTCGAACCTGCTGCTTATCAATAACATCGCCACTGAGGTCAAAGAGCTCGGCGGAACCCTGGATGACGCTGCCGGAGAAGCCTTTGACAAGGTCGGACGCCTCTTGGGCCTGCCCTACCCGGGCGGCCCCCACGTCGATAAGCTCTCCCAACAAGGCGACCTGGATGCCATCCGCTTTCCCAGGGGCCTGTCAGCCGTCAAGGACAAGGAACGCTACCGCTACGACTTTTCATTCTCTGGCCTAAAAACAGCCGTGGCCAGGTACGTTGAAGGCATTTCCGAGGGCGACATAGATGAAACCCTGAAAGCCAATATCTGCGCCGGGTTTTCAGAAGCCATCAATGACTCCCTCACTGCGAAGGCCGTGCGTGCCGCCCTCGACAATGGGTGTGAAACTATTGTCGTGGGAGGCGGGTTTGCCGCGAATTCTCGCCTGCGTGAACTGATCGGTGAACGCGCAGCGAAAGCAGGGATAGAAATCAGAATCCCACCCATGAAGCACTGCACGGATAACGGCGCCCAGATAGCTGCCCTGGGGGCGGCAGTCTTTGCGGCCGGCGCCCAACCCTCGCCCATAACCTTTTCCCCAGACTCTTCCCTGCCCCTGGATGTCATCACCGTGTAATGCGCACACACCGGAGGGTGGGTGACCTGCGATAAACTACCCTGTGTGAAACCCTTTGCTCTGTTGGTCTCCAGGCCACCGTCCCCTTTGGCTGATGATGAATACGCGTCCTACCTGTCCATGGGAGGCTTGGAAACATGGGACCTGAAATCCTTCAACCTCACGCAAGAACCGCTGCCCGACCTGGACTTTGACCACTATTCAGGCCTGATCATCACCGGGTCGCCCTACGGCTTCACATCGGCGAACAAGGACGCCACCCAACGCCGCTTTGAGGCGGAACTCAAAGACGTAGCCCTGCGCGCCATCGAGCAAGACTTCCCAATGCTCGGGGTCTGTTTTGGGCTGGAGGTCATAGTGGACGCCCTCGGCGGAAAAATCGAAAAAGCCTACGGTGAAGAAATATCCCCTGTGGAAATAACCCTCACCGACGAGGGGGTGGATGACCCGATGTTGGCGAACACCCCGCGAAGCTTCCATTCAATCACCGGGCACAACGAGGCCTGCACAAAACTCCCCGAGGCGGCAACCGTGCTGGCCACGGGTGAAAACTGTCCCGTGCAACTAATTCGCGTCAAGAAAAACACCTACGCCACCCAGTTCCACCCAGAGATTTCCATGGAGGGCTTGAGGTTTCGACTCGACATCTATGACGGGCACTATTTCCCACCAGGAGCGCGTGAGCGGATAGAACAACAGGCACAGGGTGCCAATGTGAATTCGGCCCATGACATCATCAAAGCCTTCGTTACGCGATACGCTCGGTAAGAAGAGGCAGGGGTCGATAAGGGTAGGCAAAGACAGCGTGCCAGGGAGGGCAAGGAGCGGAGGTTCTCGTGGGTGTCATCTTCAATCAATCTGCGCGTTCAACAGTAGGCATTGAGTGGGAACTGCAGCTGGTCGATAAAGACTCCAATGACCTGCGCCAGGCGGCCACCTCCATCCTGGACGGCGCCACCATCGAAGGCCACCTGCACCCCTTGGTGCGCCGCGAGATGATGCTCAACACCGTTGAGGTCACCTCCCACCCGCGCCAAACGGTTGCCCAATGCGGCAAGGACCTGCTGGACGCCGTGCGTTTCTTGCGCCCCATTACGGACAAGCTGCGCATCGATCTGGCCTCGGCCGGGTCTCACCCCTTCGCCAACCCCGCCTACCAGCGCGTAACCAATAATGAAAGGTACGCCGAACTGGTGGAACGCACCCGCTACTGGGGACACCAGATGCTGCTTTTCGGGACCCACGTCCACGTCGGCATCGAAAGTCGCGCCAAGGTTCTGCCCATTTTACGCGCCTTGTTGACCCGCGCCGGTCACCTGCAATCCCTTGCGGCGTCCTCTCCTTTTTGGTCCCGCGAGGACACCGGATACGCCTCAAACCGCGCCATGGTTTTCCAACAACTGCCCACGGCAGGCGTACCCCGACAATTCCAACACTGGTATGAACTGGAACATTACTACGCCGGGATGCTGAAAACCGGGGTGATTGACTCCTTCGACGAAATCCGCTGGGACATCCGCCCCTCGCCCAAGTTGGGCACCCTGGAGGTGCGGATTTGTGATGCCTCGACCAATATCCGCGAGGTCCTAGCGATAGCCGCCCTGATACATTGCCTGGTCGAGGACTTTTCACGCCGCCTCGACGCGGGACAGGCCCTGCCGGTCTTACCCGATTGGTTTGTGGACGAAAACAAGTGGCGTTCGGCCAGATACGGCATGGACGCAATTTTAATTATTTCCGAGGACGGCACAGAAGAACTGTGTCGCGACACGGTTGGCTCCATGATGAAAGACCTGGCAGGCGTGGCACACGACCTGGGCTGCGCCGAAGAGCTCTCATGGCTGCAAGACATTTTGGGCCTGGGGGCGTCCTATGAACGCCAACGCATCATTGCCGGGCGTTTCAACGGTTCCCTGGATGCTGTCGTGGAATTGATGCGCGCAGAGATGCACGCAGACAGGCCCTTGGATCCCCGCGCTTTTGAACCAACTGTGCGCGGTGAACGAACCGTGGGCAGGATCTGGGCTTAAGGATGGTTAAAACTGGGCTCAGCCAGGAAAAACGCAGGCGGGTGCGCGAAGTAACCCGACGGCGCTGGGGTGCCTATGTGGCTTACGCGATAGGTATGGGTGTTGCGCTGTGGCTGATATTTGCCGCCTCGTTCCTGTGGCACTTCTCATGGTCGTTACATGACCCGAGTGACCAAACGATTGTGCTGATCCATGCTCAGCGTGTCGGCATGTACCTTACCGTGGCGATTGGACTGTGTGTATGGGCCGCCTCAATTATTTGGCGCATCCCACCCAGCGTTGTACGTAAGCTATTTTTTGCTGCGGCTATGGTCCTACTGGCTTGGGTCCTGTTTCGCCTGATCAAGGCTTCGGTGCCCTCAGGAACACTGGGTCGTCACATGTGGTACCTGTTTTATTCCGCACAGTTAGCCAGCGTCCTTATCGCAATCATGCTTGCCAATAGATTGGGGAATGCCCCCAAGCCGATACAGGTGATCGTCGAGCGAAGCTATGCGGTGATCGCTGCTGTCATGGCCCTGACGGTTTTGACCAATGACCTGCATCAATGGGTGATCATCCATCCCAATGGCTACCTTAACTACACAGAAAACCCCTATATCCTCACGGCCTATCAGCGTTTCATCTTGATCTGGATGGCTCTAGGTGTGGTGTACGCCTTGGCTATATTGATACAAAGGGGGTTGAAGTACTCCAGGAAGCGCTACATAGTCCTTCTATTGACCTTGTTGTCTGCATTGACCCTGTACTTGGTGGCCTACAGCTTGGACTTGTGGGTTGTGCAGCGCTCTGATTTCACGGTGGTGTCCTGTGTGGTCATCTCTTTGCTGTGGGAGATAACCATTACCTCAGGCATTGTGCCCCACAACCGTGGATATGCGGATGCTGTCGCGAATACGACTGTGCCGCTGTATCTTCTTGACGCACAAGGCACAGTGAACTACGTGTCACTAGGGGGTTTGCGCAGGCCGCCAGATGCACAAACCCTAAGTGAACTGGTAAATAACGTGGATACCCCCACGTTGCGCAAAGAGTTCAAAGATGATTCAAACATCACGCATTGGGTTGAGTATCACGCGACCTCGATTTCTTCAGGCACCCTGGTCTGGGAATCTGACATCACCGAACTTATGTCTATGCGTGAAAGCCTGCAGTCCGTGCATTCCTTATTGGACCTCCAACACAAGGCATTGGAACGCCAACGCGAAACGGACCGCAGCCTTGAAACCTTGCGCTACCACAACCAGCTGACCTCAAAACTCTCTAGCTTTTTACGTTCGCACCTTCAAGAGGTCGAGGAACTAGCCCAACACCTAAGTGCCGAACTAAGCCCACATCAACGCCACGTCCTGTTGCGCCGCATTAAAACCAACCTTGGTTTCACCAAGTGCGAGGCCCTGCTGCTGCTTGAGAGCCTGGACTCCACCGAGATTGAACTTGGCCACCTGGTCCGTTATCTGGCCAATTGCTGCACAGATTTCACAGACGATAACAATACGGCAGGTGTTTTCGCCGCAAGCTATTTGCCGAGGGCGACCCCGCACACGCCCCCGACACAGATGGTCAACACCGCCCAAGCGCTGACCCTCATGAGCGTTTTGCATCAGGTGTTCTCCTTGAACCTGGAGCTACCCAATGTGGATGTCCTCATCCGTGTGAACGCCGTGCCCACCCTCAACGCCCCTGACACCACCGATGACCTGCGTTGCACCCTGCTGTGGGACGGGGACCCAAACCATCTTGAGCGCCTACAAGCCCTGCTGGCAGCCGAACCCCTGAGAACCATCATCGACGCAAATAATTACACTGTGACCTGGGACGATCCAAGCATTCACCTGTCAATAAACCTGGTAGGTTCCCATGTTTGAGTTCAATGCCCTAAATCCCTACCTCACGACGTTTATCGGACTGATCCCTTTGATAGGTGCCATGGCAGGAGCTATCACAGCCTTCTTTGCCTTCGTTTTGCGTCAGCCTCTTATAAGCCGCATAGTGTTCCTCTTGGTTTTGGTGACTTATTTCTTCTCTTCAGCGCTCTATGTCCTGCTGACATCTCGCCTAGAGGCCAGACCACCCGTCCCTCCTTTCTTGGGCCTACGCATCCTTGTAGTCGTCTTAATAAGTGTGGCGCTGTGGTTGGCTTGGCAGGAAAGAAAAGTCATTCACCTCATCGGCGCCTTCTTCGTCAGCCTGCAAAGCTATCCAGTAGAACTGTTTACCACCACGTTCTTCCCCGCCTTTTTCACGGTGTCCCAACTGGGCATGGTGACCTGCCTCTTAATATATTTGCGAATGATTTATTCTCGGGCGCGTGGCACAGTATCTTTCTTGTCGATGAAAGACGCCCTCGATGTCCTACCTGATGGTCTTGCCATCACAGGTCTACATGGCCGCATGTCTGTTGTCACGCCCTCCATGGACACCGTCCTGCGTTCACTGGGGCTACCAAGCAGCACACCTGTTGACGAACTATGGTTACAGTTAAGCTCGCGCGGAAAGCTTATTGCCGAGGGCGAAACCTCAAGCATCCTGGTCGACATCCCTGCCGCTAAGGACACAAACCTCACTGGCAGTGAGCACTGGCTTTTGACGCATTCCACGATTGTCATTGACACGGATCTGGGCGGACAAGAGTCATTCCAACAGATTTATGCCACGAATGTGACCGAGGTGGTGGCACTGACCGAGCGTTTGAGGCACGACACGAAGAGACAACGCCACACCACAGTTAAACTGCGTTCTTCGCTGCGTTCCGTGGCGCGTTTGGAGCGTGAGGTTCTGCTGGCATCTTCCAGGGCGGGCTTGCACGATGTTTTGGCGCAAAGAATTTCATTCATACACCGTTTTATGGAGGACAAAACCAGCGACCCGCAGTCCCTAGAAAAACTGCGCGAACTGTTGACCCACCTCAGTGATCGTGTGGTGGATGAACCCAAAACGGATCTTGAAGATGCGTGGGAAGCCCTTGTGACGACCTTCAACGCCATGGGCTTCGCTATAGAAGTCAAGGGCACGCCCCCAGACGATCAGCAGGTTTTCATCGCATTTCTGCGCATCGTGCGCGAAGGGGCAAGCAATGCGATAGCCCACGCGGGGGCGGATTCCATGTCAGTAACCTTTAGCGAAGGGACACAAGCCTGGAAACTGCGCATGTCAAACGGGGGCACAGTGCCACACGGCTACACGGAAGGAAACGGCCTACGCGGCATGCGCCTGCGTGCTCAGCGCCTGGGTGGGCATGTCGACGTCAGTCTTGACGCGCTGTTCACTGTCGAGGTCACTATTCCCTTTGAGGCCCGCGCCCAAAGCGTGCCGCCCTCGGAAATAGAAATTTCTAGTGTGTTGGACGTAGCTAAACCTTGAAGGCCTCCACTTTCGAGGTGAGATCGTGGGCGGTGTGGTTCAACCGTTCTATGCCTTCACGGACATCTCCCAAGGGTGCAAGTGTGCCGCGAGCTGTTGTGGCGTACTGATTGATTTCTTCGGCCATAAGCCCAGAATCTGTTGCGGCAAGGGCGACAGCCTGGGATATTTCGTTGGTGGTCGACGTCTGTGTTTCCATCGAGGCTGCGATAGCGGTTTGGTGACCATAGATCTCGTTGATAATGCTGGAGATCTCGTTAATGGCCTGAGATGCTGTATTGCTCTGTTCTTGAATCGCCTCAACGCGGGCCGCAATCTCTGCGGTTGCCTTAGAGGTTTCAGCGGCAAGATCTTTGACTTCGCCTGCTACGACGGCAAAGCCCTTGCCTGCATCCCCTGCGCGTGCGGCCTCAATGGTGGCGTTCAAAGCCAACATATTTGTCTGGGTTGCGATTTCTGTAATGGTGTTGACGACCGAGCCAATATCTCGGCTGGAAACATCCAAGCGTTCGACTACCTCACGGGCACGGCCGGCAGAGGTAGTGGCATCCTTGGCAACCTGTGCAGCCTGGGCAGACGATCTGGCAGTTTCTGCAATGGAGACGCCCATTTGTTCTGTTGCGGCGGCAACAGTCTGAATATCCATTGAGATTTTCCCAGCCTCGTTGGCGACTTCGTCGCACTCATCGGCATTAGTAGTAATCGTGCGGGCCACACGGGTGATGGATTCTTGGTTTGCTGAGGTACGAGAATCGACTTGGATTGCAGCTTGCCTGGTCTGAGTGATGATTTCTACAAGTTTGGATTGTGCGGTTTTCAAGGTGGTCACTGTCAGCCCCAATTCATCCTTTGACAGGGCTTTGGGAACTACGCTTAAGTCCCCCGCTGACATGGCGGTCAAGGCCTTATCAACTTCCTTGACTGAATCTGTAACACCTTTCCTGGTAAAACGAGCTATGAAATACGCGGTTATAAATAGGACGACGAAAAGTCCACAGGTAACCACAAATAGCAGATTTAAAAGTGAGATTGCCTGTGCTTTTGTGTCGTAGCTGAGTTCTTTCAACTCGTGATGTAGTTGAGAGAGGTTTTTAGCGACAATCGGATAAGCCTCCTCTAAAGTAATCCGCGATGCGTCAGGCAAGCGGTTGAGGTCATCATTGGAAGCGTTAAGGAACTCTTGAATAGAGCTGAGATAATCGGAATAAGGCTTTAGGGCATTTAGTTTAGGAGCGCTATTGATTTTGGGCAGTTTACTTTGGAGTGATTCAAGCGGGATTT
This sequence comes from Actinomycetaceae bacterium, assembly GCA_030538185.1. GTDB lineage: Bacteria > Actinomycetota > Actinomycetes > Actinomycetales > Actinomycetaceae > JAUNUK01. Next base: position 331,851 of record JAUNUK010000001.1, read on the forward strand.
TGCTTTCCTCAGCGATTGCTGCAATTTGTTCAAATGAAGCTGCGCGCTGAGTCCTGGTGATCTGTGGAGAATATATTTGCGTTACCAAAAATGCTTGGCGTTCTAGGTGGATCTCGAGGTTATGTGCGGCTGTGCGCGATGACATCTGTTCCGACATGACTGAGGAAAGCGCAAGGAAACTGAACAGTCCGTAGAGCATGATTCCCAGTAATACGGCGGTTGTCAAGACCGCCATGATTGGGATCCTTAGGACTTTCACCAGGATTCCAAGACCACGTTTTTTCTTCGTGCTCATCACTGCGCCTCCTGTCGGTAGGTGAAGCCATCCATGTGGTCATTGAGTGCAGTGCTCAGGGCGACTAGCTGGGTCATATCGTTGCCAATACTGGCTATTTCTGTGCTTTCGGTCGCTGTTACGTCTGCGATGGACCGGATCTTTGTCGCAACATTGTCTGCTGCGTGAGCAGCATTTTCGACCGAGCGTCCCATCTCTGCTGCTGTGGCATTTTGTTCCTCGACGGCAGCGGCAATGTTATTTTCTAACTCGTTAATCTGCGCAATGATTTCAGATATTTCCTCAATAGCCTCAACGGCCGCTTGAGTGTCACTTTGGATAGTTGCAATTGATTGCGAGATCGAACTGGTGGCATTTCCTGTTTGGCTTGCAAGATCCTTAACCTCACCTGCCACGACGGCAAAGCCTTTGCCTGCATCTCCGGCGCGGGCTGCCTCAATCGTGGCGTTGAGTGCCAGCAGATTTGTCTGTTCGGCAATCTCGTCAATCGTGGTGACCATATTGCCGATTTCTTCAGAGGCTTGGCCTAAGGCCGATACCATTTCCGTGGTCCTTTGCGCCGTTTGGGTTGCCTTTTGTGCAATACGTGCGACCTGATCTGCTTCCTGTGCCGTTGTGGCAATGGACTCGCTCATCTGTGTGGAGTTATTTGCCACCACACGAATATTGTCTGAAACTCTGTCAGTTACCTGAGTTACCGCACTGATTTGTGTGGCAGCCCCTTGTGCCTGCGCGCTTAGATCTCCGGTGGAAGAGGCCAGACGTTGCGAATCAGTAGCAACAAAGTTTGCCAGGTCTGCTGCCGATTGCACTAGTTGGGATAACTGAACTAGAGATTGATTCAGTTTCACGGACAGGTGGCCGACCTCATCCGTGGATAGATGTCGCGCCCGTGAAGTGAGATCGCCATCGGCGACCTGAGTCAAAGAACTATGTAATTCCAGGGTTGAACGTTTGAGGCTCCGGCCTTGTCTGATGGAAACGATCAGCAAAAGGATTATGGATACCGTGATAAGTATGAGGCCAACACCTAAGGCAGTCACCAAAGTTGCGGATGCGGTCTCAAATAGGGCATCTGCATCGGACGATACGCCGTCCTTTACTGCATTGAGGTATTCAGCTGAACTTGCCACCTCGGTGTTTGTTATTTCATTGAGGTAGGCCATCAGACCTCGCACCTGTGGAGACGAGTCCTTTAAAGCGCTGAGGGCAGAACTTTGCGCAGTAGACAGTTCGGACACTTTGTCCAAGAGCTCAGTGGCAGGCGCGTGCAAAGAGGCAGGAAGGTTTGGTAGAGCATTTTTCCCTGACTCAATAGCAGCCGACACTTCACGCACCGCATCCTCGGCGGCTGCAATTTGTGGGTCGTGTTGAGCAGGAGGTGCAGAATATGCCTCTTGAATAAGGTGGGAAGCCTTTACGACGGTGTGAATGATTGCGTTTTGAGTGTTTTCAGCCTCGGACATTCTGGCACCGATATCAGCCAACCCCTCAAACTGAGTAAAGCAGTAGAGCGTAGTTCCTGCGGCAAAGAGAGGAGCAAGGACCGAAAGGAGAGCAACTGATGTTAGCCTCGCCGCAATCGTTTGATACCACTTAGGCGCATCCGGGTTGTCAGGAGTTTTGTGAGGGAGATTTGGATTTTGTTTAGGTACCTTGGTATGGGTGCGCCTTCGCTTAAAAATCATCCAAGCCTCCTGGTTGCTTGTGGGTCCTTTCCTATGTTCGTCAGAATAGAATTATTATTAGACATTTTTGGTGTTTTTCATTACATAAGAATCACTATGAGGAATTGTTTGCACAGGATATGGCACAAGCAGAGCTAAGATGAGTATTGCTGGAAATCTTGTATTACCTTTTGACTAGCGACTTTGATGGCTATAGGAGACATATGCCTAACGATCTTGAAATTGTCCAATCGGCTATTTTACGTCCGATGGAAGAAATCGGGGCCAGTATCGGATGTGTTGCCGAGGACATAGAACTCTATGGTCGAGATATTGCGAAACTAGATCTTAAACGTGCCAATGCTCCTCAGAAAGGTAAATATGTTGTTGTCACTGCCGTGACACCCACTCCTTTGGGCGAAGGGAAGACCACGACGGTCATCGGCTTGGTGCAGGGGATGGGGAAGCTGGGTAAGCATGCGGTTGCGGCCTTGCGGCAGCCTTCTTTGGGGCCGGTCTTTGGCATTAAGGGTGGCGCGGCAGGTGCGGGTTACTCCCAAGTCGTTCCAATGGAATCAATGAACCTGCACTTGAGTGGGGATTTCCACGCTATTACCGCTGCGCATAATCTATTGGCAGCCATGGTGGACAACCACCTACAACACGGCAATGCCTTGCGCATCGATCCCTCGTCAATCACCTGGGGTCGAGTGATGGACATGAATGACCGCTCATTGAGGTCAATCGTTGTCGGCTTGGGTGGCCGACTAGACGGCGTGCCCAGGCAATCACGTTTCGACATCACAGCCGCTTCCGAGGTAATGACCTTGGTGAGCTTATCCCGGGATTTATGGGATCTGCGCGCCCGTCTGGGCCGTATCGTTATCGGCTTCAACGCCGAGGGCGAGGCAGTAACTGCTGAGGATTTAAAGGCTGCTGGGGCGATGTGCGTCTTGTTGAAGGACGCTTTGCGTCCAAATTTATTGCAGACCCTGGAGGGCCAGGCAGCTATTGTTCACTGCGGACCTTTCGGTAACATTGCGACGGGAAATAACTCCATTGTGGCTGACCGCGTAGCCTTGGCGGGCGCCGACATGGTGGTGACCGAGGCGGGTTTTGGCGCGGACTTGGGTTTTGAACGTTTCGTGAATGTCAAGTGCAGGGTTTCTGGTCTGGTGCCCGATGTGGCCGTTGTCGTGGCAACTGTGCGCGCACTGAAGGTACATTCAGGTAATTACGTGGTGCGTGCGGGCATGCCTTTGCCTCCTGAACTGCTGGAGTCCAGCGTTGATGACGTGAGTGCTGGGCTGGTGAATTTGGGGCACCACCTGGATATTGTGGCCGGGGCTGGAGTGCGTGCGGTGGTCGCCATTAACGCTTTCCCTGAAGACCATGAGGAAGAACACCAGGTGATTAGGGATTTTTGCGCCTCGCGCGGGGTTGCGTGTGCCGTGACCCGGCATGTGGCCCAGGGCGGTGCAGGCGCTGTGGAACTAGCTGAGATGGTGTGGGACGTAGCGCATGAAGGGCCTGCTGCACTGCGTTTCACCTATGAACTAGAACAATCCTTGGAGTCTAAAATTGAGTCAGTGGCCCGTGAAGTTTACGGGGCAAATGGTGTCGACTTTGACCCTAAAGCCACCCGTGAACTGCAACGTTTTGAGGAGCTTGGCTACGGTGAACTGCCGGTTTTGATCGCTAAAACCCATTTGTCGACGACCGCCACTGCCAGCGATCGCGGGGCACCGAGCGATTGGGTGCTGCCCGTGCGTGAGGTTCGTCTAGCGGCCGGAGCAGGCTACGTCTACGCCTTGACCGGCACCATCCAAACCATGCCTGGCCTGGGCACACACCCAGCCGCAGAAAACATAGACATAGACGAGGCCGGCAATATAGTGGGCCTGTTCTAAGCGTTCCGACGCTTTGCTCTCTAGGCGGGGCCGCATGGCCCCGTTCGTCGTTGCTGTTCGGGGTTGCGTTTTTTCGTTTGGGCGGGGTGCAGGGCAGAGGTCGTGCCCAGCGGTGCACTGCTCGGCTGCGCCGAGCAGGCATCCGAAGCCCACCTACCGCTCCCATCTGCCCTGCACCCCACCCAAAACAGCAAATTCGGGTCAGGAGGGTACTGCTTATTGGGCGTGGCCGCAGTTGGGGCAGAATTTGGCGCCTGGGGCTTGGAATTTGTTGCCGCAATTGGAACAGAAGGCGCCGGTTCCGGTGGCTGGTGCGGGTGCTCCGGTTCCGCATTGGGCACAAAACTTGCCAGTGTTGGGTGTCTGGCATTGTGGACACGCCCACTGTGCACCGCCCGCCGCGGCCCCCGCAGGTGCAGGTGGCATCCCGCCAGGTGCGGGCGGCATGGGCTGCGCGGCCTGCTGCTGCATTTGTGCCTGATTCGACGCCGAAGCGGCCTGCATGAAACCGCCCCCGGCCTGCATCCCCATCCCCATGCCCATGAAGGCCATGGGGGCGCCGGCCGCGTTGGACCCTGCCGCCTCCATGCCGCGCGCCACTGCCCCTTGCACGTAGCCTTCGCGCACGGTCGCATCCGAGAGCATGGCACCCTGGTTGCGCATGTCGATGAGTTTGCGCGATTCATCATCGTAGGAAATGGAGGCGATACCGACCGAGGAGATCTCAATACCGCGGCCTAGCAGCCACTCATCATCAAGGGTGTCACGCATGTACTTGGACAGTTCGCGCATCTTCGAGGCGATCTGTGAAATGCGAATCCCGTCGACGCTCATCTGGTTAATGGAAGACTGCAGCGCTTCCATGAACTCTGATTGGTACTGTTCCTTAATGTCGTCGATGTGCACATGGACGGCATCGCGCGGGATCGCCTCTTGGTAGAACAGCAGGGGATCTTTAACCTTGATCGAGTAGTTTCCGTGGCAACGCAAGAACAGTTCCGAGTTATAGAAGGTATCGAAGTAGTTCAAGGCGTTTGCCGTACCGAATTTAATGCCCTTGATTTCCTGAAGATTGATGTAGAACACCTGTTGTTTTCCAGATGGCGTGCCGCCAAACTTCAAACGTTCCCAGGTCTCCATGACGGCCTCGCCCAGATCGCCGTTAAATATCGAGGGCGCCCCGCCCGTGTTGACTGTATAGATCCCAGGCTCGGCTACGAATTCGCGGATACGGCCCCCGTCGACCAGCAACATGGCTTGTCTGTCATAGACGTGAATGGCTGAACCATCGGTGATGATATCGGGAGTCGCCCTCTTGTTGGAACCTCTCCCGTCGGGCCGCATGGCAGCCCCCTTGGTGAAGACAATGCCTTCGCCCATTTCCTCTGGTTCGATGACTTCTAGCCACTGGTCTGCAAGGTTACCGCCGATTGCGCCAACCGCTGCTTGTATCAATCCCATTTTTCCTCCTAGAACGCAGCCTTGCCATCCATCTTTGCCAGCCCGACACATTTATGGAATACCCAAAAGGGTGAAAACACCTGCCCTTTTTCACCCAGATGGGTGTTCAGACTCGGCCAAGCTTTTCATAGCCTAAAGGGGACTTGCACGGATGTGTCGAGAAGGGATCGTCGTGAGTGACTTGCAATATAAATGCCCGGGCTGTGGTGCCCCCATTAATTTTGACCCATCTTCGCAGGGGATGACCTGCGAATTTTGCACACAGAGTTTTGATGTCGCCACTGTAGAAAAGTTCAACGCTGGCCTACACGCACAGGCCGGGGGGTCGCCCTCGTCCATGCCCCCTTCCCCAACAGGTTCAGGCATGCCGCCTGCCCCGGTAATGTCCGAGGGCGGCCCGCCACAAACCGCAGAACAGGGCGCAGACTTCCAGTGGAAGGGTGCCCCGGAGACTTTCCTGGATGAGAAGACCCAACAGATGATGGCACAGTTCATCTGTAACTCTTGCGGGGGTGAGATCATCGGCTCCCCGGACCTCGTGTCTTCGCGCTGCCCGTACTGTGATAACAACTTTATTGCCCCTACACAGTTGACCTCAACCAGGGTGCCCGACCGCATGATTCCTTTCAATGTGAGCAAGGAACAGATGACGGCGTCTTTCCAGGCGGCAAGCAAAGGCCTGCTGTTCCTGCCCGGCGATTTCAAGAACCGCCACAAGATTGAGGATGCCAAGGGGGTTTACCTGCCGTATTGGCTCTATGACTGTAATGTGGCCGCACAGATCTCTTACACCGGTCAACAGTCACGCACCTGGCGTGAAGGCAACTACGAATACACACAGACTGACTATTACCAGTTGATGCGTGGCGGCTATGTGGGCTTTGACGACATCCCGGTCTCGGGCACCAAGGACGTGGATGAGGAACGCACCGAGGGAATAGAGCCCTTCGACTACCGCGGCACGCAACCGTTTGCGACCGCTTACCTGGCGGGCTACGCGACAAACAAGTACAACATCGCACCCGAGGTCGCCAACGAACGCGCCAATGAACGCGTGAAGGTTTCAACAGAGGAAGTCTTTGAATCGACCACTGGTGGATACAGTAATGTTCAGGTGCAATACTCTAATATTCAATTGTCTAAAGGCATTGTTGAATACGTTTTCTTGCCGACCTATTTATTGAACCTCAGTTACGGGGGTAAGAAGTATCCTTTCGCCATTAATGGTCAAACTGGAAAAACCGTCGGGGAGTTTCCGATATCTAAAGGGAAAATGTATGGCTTCTTGGCTGGCCTTGGTGTGGCAGCAACCGCATTACTTGCGTACCCGGTCATCTTTCTAGTTGCAGTATTTATGGGCTGAGAGGACAAAGAAAATGAGCACTCAAACCAAGAACCACAAAAGCATACGTTTCGCCCTCGGAACTTTTTTGGCAGCGACCGTGGCCTGTGTGGGAATATCCTTACCTGCTTATGCGGCCACAACGTGGATTGAAGACGGCGCTAACATTATTGATGACCAGATTGAGGCGACGTTTAATCAGCAGATCGCCGTGTTGAGTGAACAGTACAATCTGGGCCTGTACGTGGTTACCATCGATGTGGGCTGTGATGAACTGGATGCCAAAACAGAAGAGTGGCTGGATAACTCCACCACCTTGGACTCCGACACCAATGAAGACATGATTGTGGGCGTGGCGCCTGCATGTGACGAGGCCATGATTTGGTATCTGACATCGGATGATAACCCGGTTTTCACCAAGGATTACAGGATGGGCGATAACCCGGCAGGCAGGCATTCTTCAACCAGTAATATGCCGGTTTTTCTCACGGCACTCGTGGGTGACGTGCGCAACCAGGCCCAGACTGTACATGGGGACGGTCCTGGAACGGCCGGTCAAGAATCTGCGGACAACGGGGAGAGCAGCGAAGAGCCCCCATCCGACGAGGAAGACACTCAAGCCCCCAGTATTCCTGGTGAAAAAACCCTGTTTGCAGATCAAGCAAACTTATTTAGCGCCTCAGAGAAAACAGCGATAGAAAAAGAGCTCAACCGTGTATCGCAAGAACACAAGGTTGATGTCGGAATCTTTACGCTAAAACAACTTGAAAAAGGCCTGAGCCCGGCTAAACAAATAGATGTCTTGTGGGAACGCAACCAGATAGGTCAGGGTGCGGATAAATCTGGTGTGATTATGCTGATTGTTAAAGGATCCAGGGATTTACAGTTCAAAACCTTAGGTAAAGGACACGCGGCAATTACTGAGGAATACGGACAAGACTATTTTTACAATGCCGTAAAGAATCCCCTGGGTGATGATGATTGGTTTGGTGGAGCCAATAAATTTATGGAACTTAGTGATGCGTTCTTAGCCAAAGCAGCTAAAGGTAAACCATATTCCACATGGGCTCCATATATCGCCACATTCCACATAGGGATAGGAGCCGTTATTGCCTTGCTGTTGGGCGGTGGGATAAGTGGCGGATTGACCTATGTTTTCCGTGGTAAACACCTGACGGCTCGCAAGCAGGTTGCCGCACGCGAATACATGCGTCCAGGCTCTTTCCAACTGACCCAAAACCAAGACATGTTCCTGCACTCTACGACCACATCTGTCTACATTGAACCCAAGGAGTCCAGTTCTTCGTCGTCGTCCTCGTCTTCCAGCGGCGGCGGCAACTGGGGAGGCAAGTTCTAATCTCTAATCCCTGAGCATCAAACCCCGCTGAGCCTATCAGTAAGGGTCTGAGCCTATTACTGGGGGGACCGCCCGCCAAATAGGCTCAGTACTTGGGTGATAGGCTCAGCGTAATGGGGGAGGGGGGTCAATGGCGCGCGCTTTCATGGTCGGCAGAGTAGTCATCTGGGCAACCCTGGTTTACATCATCGTTTACCTGGCCACTGCCGAGGCCCGCTGGCTGCACCTCAAAGGCGCCAGGCTATTACTGACAGACAACCCTTTTATGGACCTGGCACTCCTGTACGTCCTGATGGCCGTGGTTATAACCCTGTGGGGGGCCTCCCTCATGTGGCGCCTGGGTGCGACTCAGATACGCACCCTGTTGTTGGTGCAAGTCGGTGTCTTGCTCATGTGGGTGGCTTTCAAGGTCTTGAAACTATCCGTCCCTTTCGGCGCCCCTGAACGGCTCTTGTGGTACCTGTACTACCTGGTCACCCTAAGTTCTGCGACCATTGCAGTGCTTATCGCCAACCGCGTCAACCCGATATTGCGAGACTCCAAACGCATCCTAGAAATCACAGTCGCCTGCATTTCCGCCATCTTCTTCCTGCTGGTCATCACGAACGACTGGCACCGCCTAGTGTTTTCTTTCCCCGAGGGCATCCACATATACCTCACGCGCAGAGGCGCCACCTGGCTGCAAGGCGTGATAGTCGCCTGGCAACTCCTCTGCTTGTGCTACGCATCCGCCATGACGCTGTTCGGCGCACAAAAAAGGCGCATCCGCAGCTTCCAAATCGGCTTCGTGCTGGTCGTCATAGCCATGATCGGCTACTCGGTTCTTTACGCCCGGGATCTGTGGATCCTTCGCGACACAGAAACGGTCGCCATCACCTGCATGCTCATCGTGGGGTCCTGGGAGATGGCCATTGCCTCCGGGTTGATCCCCGCCAATCGCGGCTACCTTGAGGCCATCGAACGCACCACGCTGCCAATCTTCTTGACCGATCGTGACGGCCAGATCCAGGAGGCCTCGCCCTCGGCAATGTTTTTAGGGCTCGAGAATTTGGGTGAGGTTATAGCTTCACCCACCTTGAGGTTGCGAAAAACCATTGCCGAGGACGGCGCGCTAAAAGACGCGCTACCAGGCAAAACCCTACGGAACTTGGGCGAGCCCGAAAAGGTCATGGAGTTTCAGGCGGTGCCGATCGACTCAGGATTCGCGGTGAGCGTGTCGGATGTTTCGGCCATGGTTGGACTGGGCGCAAGCCTGGAAGAAGCCCGTGAGGTCAAACGTACCCAACACGAGTTTCTGCAGCGGCAACAGCAGGCGGGAACCGCTGTGCGCATGGTGCAATTTCGTCAGGACATGCGTTTGGACCTAGAAGAGTTTTTGGCGCAAAACCTCGAGGTCGCACAGGCTTTGGCGCATGAATTGCCTGAGGCCAGGCACTCCAGTCGACACCACGTGTTACGCCGCCTCAAGGTTGAGCTGAGTTTCGTGCAGGTACAGGCGATGATCCTGCCGGAAACCGGAGAGTCCCAAGGCATCGGAGTCGATGTCGTAGCTGCCTACCTGGCCAAATGCTGTCAAGATTTCAGCGACGAAAGGTCCGTTGCACAAGTGCATTGCACCCAAACGCAGCAGATTCCAGCTGCACAAGCCATGAAGATGCTTTTCTTTTATCACCGGCTGTTTGCCTACGGCCTGGGGCTGTCGGACGTTGACATCATGATCCACGTGAAAGTTGAAGGCGGTCAACTGGTCGCCGAATCCTTGTGGGACTTTGCGCACCCCAAGGAAGGATTATTCGATGACCTGGTAGCCGAGCCAGAATTCCAAGACTTGGCGAGTGGCTTCACGTACCACATACACTGGGAAGACCCGTCATTTTTCATCACCTTCAAAGGTGGTGAGGTGCATGTTTGAGCTGTATATCCAGCCCATGGCGGTCATTCACATTCTGATTGTGGCAAGTCTCCTAGGGGTTATTGCTTCCTTGGTTTCCACGTACCTGGGTTTTGCCCTGCGTCCCATTGCCAAAGAAATCGTTGTTTTGCACGGCTCCCTTTTTGTGTATTTCGCTTTAGCCATGCTGAATTTCGTGACCATCGCGCAGCTGAAAAAGGTACACCACCTACCCTTGGAACTGCCCTCTTTAGGGGTGGCGGCGCTGGTGGTCGGGCTCGCTTCGCTGTGGGTGCTGTGGCGTAATCGTTCCTGGCATGTGCTGGTGTTGATGGCTTCAATGCTCATCTACATCGATGCGCTGGCCGAAATCTTGGGTGTTTACTACATGCCCGTCTATGTGGCCATGCAGGTCTTGGCTCTTACATATTCCCTGGTTTCACTGATTTTTGTTTGGCAAAAGTCGCGCTCCCTGGTGACCATGCTGTCACTGAAGAACGCCTTGGACCGCGTGCCAGACGGATTGCTCTTTCTAAACGACCAAGGCTACCCGATCTTGATAAATCGACAGATGGAACGCATTTTTGAGCTACTCGGGATCCATATTCGAGGCTCGAGTGTCACTCTGTGGAACTCCATTGTGTCGCGCGGCGAAGTGATCGAGAACAATGACGCAACCCAGGTGCTGTTACACGCGCGCCTACCAGAATCTGAAATTCCAGATATCAGGCCTCCCGCCTGGCTTTTTACCCGCAGTGAGCTGGAAGAAAGAACCTTTGCCATGAGCTCCGGCATCTCGGTTCAGATTCACGCCACCGAAGTATCTGCTCTGCACGAACTTGTGACTCTGCTAGAAGCAGAGGTTTTGGCTCAAGAAGAAGCGTCAACCCAGCTGCGTGATCTGTTGGCAACCACAGACCAACTGGCGCGTGACCTCGCTATTGGTTCTGCGCGAGAGCGCCTGCATGACCTGGTGGCCCACAGGATTTCTATTGTCCACCGCCTCATGGAACACGAACGCCACGATGTGCAAGCACTGCGTGCCGTCGGGGTCCTGGTCGACGATTTGCGCAAAGAACTGGCTTCCCCACTGCCGAGCGATCCCCATACCGCGTGGAAAATCATGTGCGACACCTACAAGACCATCGGCTTCACCATAGACGTCGAAGGATCACTACCTGCAGATAACGACGCGGCTGCGGTGTTCCTACGCCTTGGAGCCGAGGCCGCCTCCAACGCCATCCTGCACGCCTCCGCTGACACGATACATGTCGTTTTTGCTGATGGGTTTGAGGGGGAGGGGCCTGCCGAGGGCGCCTCGATGACAGTCACTTCCAAGGGATACTACCTGGTGGATGAGGTCAAGGAAGGACATGGGCTGTCCTCTATACGTGCCCGATTGGAAGAAATGGGCGGGACGCTGAACATTGATACCAATGGCTCCTTCGTACTCAAGGCCGTATTGCCCAAGTGACTGCCACTGCGGGTTGCGCCTCTCTCCAGCAGGGAGGGTGAGTTCTCGTTCTTCTTGAGTTTTGAAAGTTCACCCTTTTGGGTATTCCTTTGGGGGGTTGGGGGTGTGCATTATGGGAGTTAGTGAACGGTCCCTTTCTCTCAAGGAGCATGAAATGAGCTACCAAGGATTCCCGCAAGGGGTATATCCGCAGATGGTAGGGCCTCCTGTGCAGGTCAAGAAGAATACGGGCTGGGTTGTGGCTCTCGGAATTTTGGGGATACTTCTGATTGTCATGGTTGGGGTGCTGGTGTTTTTCCTTACCGGCACAGGTGATAAGGGTACGCCCTCGGAAATGGAAAGCATGGGACGGCCGGAGCCAAGCGTGACGACAAGCTTGGAAGATTCTGAGGGGAAGGGCAGCAATGCGGGACATTCCCACGGATACACTGCCTTGCTCAAACAGCTTGATGGCTACGAACACGCTGGGGATGCGAGTGTGTACCGAGATGACGAGACAGTGTATTTTCGCAGTTCAGACGGATATGTGGTGTGTACGATCTCCATGTCTGAGGGGACCGTTGACGTCCGACGTGACAAGGGAACATGGATTGAACGCCCTGTGGAGCAAGTTCTTCGCGATGATGAACCAGACCTTTACATTCAAGGGATCAATTGCGAGATGATGCAACCGCCACCTGTCGATCCGGCCTATGACAAGCAATGTGGTGAGGAATCTGATTGGGAGACAGAAGAACCCCTAGTGGCCGTCGGTGGAAGTATTTCGATGGCGCGCTATTTGGATGGGACTAGCAGCGTTTCGCACTGGTACTGTGCTTCGCCAAACATTGAGCGAGAGATTGTTTTGGACACCTACGAGGAAGTGATTCCGGGTCTGGGGGTGAACTCTCGCTTGCAGGCACCCGTGCTGTTGTGGCGCGAAAAGGTTGATTTTGGTGGGTATATCTGCGGATTTGAACAAGACGAAAAAGGGTCTGGGCCAGTGGTGACCTGTGTAGACACTCAAGAGGGGATAGGGTTTCAGGCCATGCCAAGAGATTTTCGTGTGGAACGTAAATAAAGGAGAAAGACGTGAGTAACCAAGGAATGCCTCCAACGCCAGGGATGTATCCACAAGGACAGCAACCTCCAGGTCCGTATGGGCCCGGGGTGCCTCTGGGGCAGATGCCGCCTGGGATGGTGCCGGGCATGGTGCCCCAATACCCGGCGAAGAAGAATACGGGACTGATCGTGGGCATTGCCTTGTTGGCTGTTTTGGTTGTGGCACTTGGAGTAGCACTGGGGTTCTTTCTGGTGAAAGGCAGTGACGACGCGGCGCCCTCGAAAATAGAAGAAACCAAAAAGCCGATACCCACGCAAACTAGCACGAAACCCACGGACGTACCTTCGCCCACCAAAGGACTCGCAAAAACTGTTATGCCCGAAACTGAGGCGTATGTGCGAACGGCCGGACAACTGGATGCCATGACACTGACACGTGCGCAAGGGCTGCAAAGGGACGAAGAAACCGTGCTGTTTCGCAGTGAGGCCGGTGACCTGGTGTGCACCATGTCGACACGCAGCGGCGACATTCAGATGCTAGGAGACGAATACGCCTGGATAATGCGCGGGGTTGAGGCCTCCGTCAGGGACGATCAGTCAGATACATACATGCCGGGGGTTGTATGTCACGTGCAAATTGGGCCGAACGTCAGCGAACGGATGGACGCCTCGTGCCGTGAGGGGATGGCGGTGTACGAGGAAGGCGCGCCCGGACCTGTCGGGGTGGGTAACCAAGTGTGGCTGACAACCGGGCGTGATGCGACAAGCCACACCGAGTTCGGCAGTTGTGTGGACGAAGGGTACACCTCCGTTTTTGCGCTGGATTCCGACCCGTTCTATGGCGGCTACATACCCGGCGAGGGGCTGGACTCGCGCTTGCAGATACCCGTGTTGCCTTTCGGAGAAAAGGTTGCCTTGGGGGATTACGTTTGTGGGCTATTCGTGGCGAGCGGCCCTGAAATGGTCCTGGCCTGCGCCGACACTGTGGCGAAAGTCAGCTTTACTTTGACACCAGATTATTTCGATCCCAGCCACGAGTAGGAAACGGTGGGTTGTGGTCGTTTGTACGCTGGTGGGTATGGGTGCGGCACGTAGGGGAGGGTGTGTAAAAAACAAGAGGAATGCGTGGGTTTTGCACGGGTACCCAAAAGGGTGAAAAGAGCAAGCGTTTTTCACCCATATGGGTGTTCACATAGTCCCGCCGAATTTCTAGTCTGGGGGTGTGGTTGAAACATCCGCGTTCTAGGAGGCTGAAATGGGATTGTTTGATAAGAAGGTTTGCGAGCTTTGCGGTGAAAAAGCCGGGATGCTCACAAAGTTATCTTTGCAGGAAGGCTTCCTGTGTGGGGATTGTAAGAAGAAGTTGTCCGATTTCTCTGATGGCTGGAAGCAAAAAACTGTTGCCAACGTGCAAGAACACCTGGCTGCACGCGAGGCCAACAAACAGTTGGTCCCTCAGTTTCGGGCGTCTCGCGAACTGGGACCTGACAGGTTCTTCCATGTTGATGATGCGCAGGGGCGCTTCCTTTTCGCCTTTGGCCGTGACTTCAAGCAGGGCAATCCACAGATCTTCCAATTCGGTCAGATGGCCGGGGTTCGTGTCTCTCCACTGTATGACTCGTTTTCTGATGATCGCGACGGGGACGGCATACCCGACCATGTGCAACGTAGCGGTGGAGCAGCTAGCACTGCTGCGACACTGACCGGGGCTTTGGGTGCGATAGGCGCCCAGATGGGTGGTAGCTTCGGAAACGCCATGGGTTCTATGGCGCAAGGCATGGGTGTAGCAGCCGCCGGTGGGGTCAACGCCCAAAACGTGCAGGGCTTAGCCATGGCCAATGGCCTGGGTAACGTCTTTGACCTGGGCACGGATGGCTACGACATGAAGGGTTTTCCCAAAGAGGTCGACGGCTTCAAGATCACCTTTCTTTTGAATGACCCCTATATTCGCGAGGTCGTTTTCCAGGAGCGTGGTTCTGACCATCAGGCGTCGTCCATCTTGCAGCAATGTGCTGCACCTGTTCAGGCTGCTTTGCAGATGATGGGGCAATCGACTATGCCGATGGGCGGCCAGCCCATGATGCAGCCGGGCATGCCCATGCAACAAGCGGGTATGTATGCACAGCCTGGAATGCCACCACAGATGCAGCCTGGAATGCAGCCTGGGATGCCTATGCAGCAACCGGGTATGTATCAGCAGCCCGGTGTGCCAGGGCAGATGCCTCCACAAGCGATGCAACCTGGCATGCCGATGCAAGCAGGAATGCAAGCCCAAGGGATGCAGCCAGCAAATCAACCACCAGCACCTCAAGGGGGTACGGGTGGCCAATGTGCGGCCTGTGGTGCCGCCGTATCTGGCCCGTTTTGTACAGCGTGCGGGACACGGGCATAGCAGTAGCTCAAAATTTCAAACCCATAGTCCATAACGAATAAGGAGAATGAAATGTCATATCCACCCCAACCTCAACAGCCGGGAATGCAACCCGGAATGCCGCCCCCCATGCAGCCAGGAATGCAACAGCCCATGGGGTACCCGCCCCAAGGCATGCCCATGCAAGAACCACCAACCGCCGTTAAGAAGGGCGTAGCCCTGGCGATCACAATCCTGGGGGTTTTGTCCATCATTGGTTGTACGCTATCGGCGATCATGGCTTTGATCATGATGGGTGACTTCGGCGCCCTAATACTGATGTATGCCTTGGCCTTTATACTGCTGCTGGTCGGCTGGGTATTCGCCATCCAATACTTCCGCCTACTGTCCAAGCCTGGCCTCAATCCGGTAGAGGTCTTCGAAAAGGGCTCGACCAAGCTTTGGACATTCCTGGGCCTGCAAGGTGCAGGTGTCCTCTTGGCACTTATCTACGCCTTCGGCTTGGCGCGCGGTGGCATTGAAAAGAACCTACAAGAGATCGTTGGCGGCACAGGCGAGATAGGTGACATCTTGATGGCCAGTGTTAAAGACGCCGTCGACGGCAAGGTAGCCATGCTTGCCAATGGCGTATGGCCTGCACTCTTCTGGCTGATTGTTGTCGCCATTGTTGGCATCCTGGCGCGCAATAAGCAAGCCGAACTTGCAGGTATGTGACTTAACCGAATAGGAAACCTGGCGGTGGCAGGCAGTCCTACCTGCCACCCTCTCTCCCAGGGCCGTGCTGGCGGTGGGGTCGTGACGATCCCCACGATCCCACCGCCCCCACACGACAGCCACACGAACGCCACCAATAACAGCACCAACAGAGAGAAGACAATGATGGCACAGTCAAAAATGCCGCGTATCGCCATGGCTCTATTAGCCTCGGTCGTCCTTGCATTCACCGCAGCTTGTGGTGTGGGCAAGGACAAGGGCGAGGAAAGCGCTTCGCCCTCGGAAAGCAAAAGCGTGGAGGCTACCCAAAGCGAAGAACCCGAAACCCCGGAGGCTAAGGGGAACGTCTTGGAGCCGGATAGTTGCCTGACCCCCCTAAACGCCTATAGTGCCTGTCAGTTCACGAATCCCGAAGATGTGCCCATCAAGGTACAGCCCATCTTTGGGCTTTTCGACGCCGATGGTAAGGACATCTCTATGCACGAGAAAGAGGCCGGGATGTCAATCTTGACTGTGGCGCCCGGACAGACCTTCACCTACGTGATTCAAGGGAGCCTCACGGATGGACACTACACATCCGATGTGGCCGAGGTGAAGAACAAGGCCACTTACGAGTTGGCCGAGGGCGAACCCGTATGGGACGGGACAATTGAGATAACTGATATTCAAGGCTGGACAGGCAACGACGATGACGATTTACCCAGGATGACTCTGACCGTGCGGCCCACCGACCCGGCAGTTAACGGCCCCGAACTGCGGATTTACACGGTGTGTAAAAATGATCAAGACATGTTTGGGGTGTCGGACACCACTGTGTGGCTAACCGGAAAACCGGAATACGTGCAGGGCGATGTAGGCCTGGCAGTGAATTATAAAAAGAGTGGGGAACAGGGTCCTACCAACTGTGAAACCTTCGGTGTATTCCACAAATTGCCTAAGAAGTAGAGACAACATACCCAACTCAATACTCACAAAACAAAGGAACGATCATGAAAAAGTCACATATGCCACGCATTGCCTTGGCGCTGTTGGCCTCGGCTGCGCTTACATTCACTGCTGCTTGTGGTGGGGGCAAGGACAAGGGTGAGGAAAGTGCCTCGCCCTCGGAAAGTAAAAGCGTAGAGGCGACTCAAAGCGAAGAACCCACTGAGGAAGCTCCCAAAGCCAAGGGTGAGGTCATTGATGCCAGCGAATGTAGTGGACCACTGGGGATAGCCTCGGTCTGTGTCTTTACAAACCCGAAGGACGTGCCCGTCAAAATGAGCATCATTTACGGGTTTTATAACGCCGCCGGTGAGGACATTTCCGACCACTCGCGCGAGGCTGACGCTTACGCCATGACCGTTGCGCCCGGTCAAACCTTCCCGTGGATTGTGCATGAGGAGATATTGCTCGACAACCCCGACCATGTGGTTGCAGCCATCAAACACCAGGCAGTCATCGAGGAAACCCCTGATGCTCCCGTATGGGATGGCACTATTGAGCTCGGCCCAGTGGAAGGGTGGACCGGGGGCACAGATTCCGAACTGAAAACGACAATTACGGTGCGCCCCACTGATCCGGGCGCGGAAGGCTCGCACATGGTCGCGTTTGTCGTCTGTAAGAATGACGCAGGGTACGCCGCCGTTTCATCAGACGGGGGCACCTACCTTATGAGGGAACCCGAATACGTCAGTGATAACGCCATGTTCTTCATCGATCGAACAAAGGAAGGTCAGGCCCAACCGACCTGTGAAGCCTACGGGGTGCTACAAGCGAAGTAGCCTGCGGAGAAAACTTGATTGTGCGTGTCTGCCACCCACACCGCAGGGCAGACAAAGTGGCGTCACCCCTCTGTGGGTGGCGCCACTTGATCTACCACAATGAAGCCTGATGAAAGGGCATAAAGGGCTAGGCGCGCGATCGATTGGTAGCCAGTTTTCGTCAGGATCGAGGAAATATTCGACTTGATGGTGTTTTCCGACAAGGTCATTCGGTCCGCTATTTCTTTACGGGTGAACCCGGCGCACACCAGGCGCAACACCTCAATTTCACGCTCACTGAGTTCGTTATAGCCAAGCGCTGGGATTTTGGGTTCTGGGGGGTAAATCGAGTAGTCATTGGCTGAGGAACGCAGGATCGACAAGAGTTCTGAAGTATGGATGTTTTTGTATACAAAGGAGGTCACACCTGCCTGCTTTGCGGCATCCACGAAGGTTACGTCAGGCATGGCAGTCATCAGCACAACCGTGACATCTGGATGTGATGCGTTTAGTTTGGCCGCCGCCTCAAGCCCGACAGGCCCGTCCACTGTGCACACATCCATTAAAACCATATTGGCGTTGTTTTTCTCAACAGCTTGAGGCAACGTAGCCGGGTCTTGGAGCGTAGCAACAACCTCGAAGTCTTCCTCGGCTTCCAGGGCACGCGCCAGGGAATCCAGCAAAACCAGCTGGTCTTCCACCACAACGATTCGTTTCATTACCCGTCCCAGGTCAGCTTGGCATCCTCGCAAATCCCCGCCATTCTAGCAGTCACGAGTGGCGGTCGATAGCCCTGAGTTTGTGCGGTTGGTCAGGTTTGAGCCGTTTTCAAACGATTTCCTAGCCAATAGCATGTGGTCTCGGATATATCTGCGGCTGCGGGGGTGTGTAGGCTCGTATTTATGAAGCGCACGATGTCATGGGCGTTAATCCTGTTCGTCTTGCTGCTGGTTGGGATATTGGCCACCCTGGCTTTCTTTCCGGGGTTTGTTTTTTCGCGCTGGCTTTCCACGCGGGCAGTGGTTGCGCACGCCTTGGCTTTCCCTTTGGCGATGGGCTCAATTGGGGTGGCGTGCGGTGTTGGAGCGTTGGGTTTTGCAGGTCTTCGGGTGATGCGCGGCAGGCCACATGCCCAGGGTTTGACCTCGTGGTTTTGGATTCTTCTGGCTGTCCTTGGGGTGGTGACCTTCGCATCCTCGATCCGTTTGTCCATGCCGCCAGGCGCGGCAACAGACAGTGCTCCCCAAGGCCGTACGTTAACTGTCCTCACCTGGAATACGCATGACGGAAACGTCGAGACGCAACTCGGGAAACTCTTGGAAGAGCACAGGCCCGATATTGTGGTGTTGCCAGAAACGAATTCGAGTCGAATGGCAAGGTTCTTGGCATTGTCGACCAATGGCCCTCAGTACGACCTCTTTGAACGCAGTTTCGCTTCCCGGGCCACCAGCATAGAAGCAACCTTGGTGCTGGTCAGTCGCGACTTGGGTGCATACCGCTTGGTAGAAGGCCCGCAGGTGACTTTCGATGCCGTGCACCTGGTACCCGACAAGGACCCATCCCTGCCCGCAATCGTGGGCGTACACACGGCTCCGCCTCTGCCAGGTTTAATGGATGCCTGGCGCACAGATCTGCAGCTTGTCGCCCAGATGTCGGGCTGCGCCAACAGCCCCGACGTCCCCGGTAAAGAGCACATCTCTTCAGCCCCAGGTGGCACGATTGTTGCCGGGGATGTCAACGCCACCATGCGCCACGGCGCCTTGGCGCAACAGCGTGGCTGTACGGATGCGTCAAGCAAGGTGACGCCCTCGGGAAAAAATAGGATTCTAGCGACGCAAGGTACGTGGCCAGCCTCCCTGCCAGCCGTGCTGCGCTCGCCCATCGACCATGTGTTGCTCAGCGGCCCCCTCACCCCGCTCAGCGCCCAAGTCTTACCCACCAAGGAATCAGATCACAATCCTTTGTTGGTAACCGTAGGTGCGAAATGAGTGATCACCTGCGAAAAGGGTTTACGTAAAATAAGCAATAATTTCCCTTCAGCATGTCAAAAATTATTGATACTATGCAAGTAGGGTTTTCCCTACTTTTCCTACGGGCTGAAGAGGTGGTGAAGGTGTCGAATACCGCTTTCGTTGACAATGCAAAGGTGATGGCAAAGGGTCAGGTGACCATCCCGAAAGATGTTCGTGACATCCTTGGGGTAAGCAGCGGAGATCGTGTGTCTTTCGTTGTCGAGGGAAACGACGTTCGCTTGGTTAATTCCGCAGTGCATGCGATGCAAATCCTACAAAATGACATGGCTGGGGAGGCTGAGCGTGCGGGCCTAAAAACAGACGACGAGGTGATGGGCCTTGTGAAAACCCTGCGGGGATAGGTGTGAGTGAGTGAGGGTTTTAATTGACACGAACGTGCTAATCTCTGCCGCAATTAACCCTGTCGGCACGCCTTACCGTGCTTATACACAGGCGGTTTCTTTTCCGAATCAAGGAATCATTTGTGATCAGAATATTATTGAGCTGAAAGATGTATTCGCCAGAAAATTTCCAACCAAGCTTGAAGCTTTGGAGAGGTTCCTTTCTGTTGCATTGCTGGTTCTTGAACTAGTTGAAGTGCTGTCGAGAGAATTGGGTGATGAAAAACAAATAAGGGATTTGGATGATAGGCCGATTTTGCGTGCAGCGATCGCTGCCAAAGCCGATGTGCTTATCACTGGCGATAAGGACTTTTTAGAATCCGGTCTGAAAAAGCCAATGATTATGACACCTGCCCAGTTCTTGGCTGAGGGTGGCAAGGAACTGTCAATACCGAGGCTACGCAGGTGATGAGTTGGGCGCTGTTTAACTGGTATGGGTGCGGCGCACCCATAGGGCCTGGTGCTTGCCGTTGACACGGGTGGCTATCAAGGTCGCCCCTTGGCCGTCTGCAGGTTTGGGTGCCCCGTGCAGGACCTGTGCGCGCAGTTTCTCTGGCGAAACATCCGCGCCGCGTTTCTTGATCTCCAGGCTGGTGACGTCGTTGGCGCGTGCCCACTGCCGCAGGGCCTTGACCTGCAAGGGCAAAACGTCCAACACCTCGAAACACTCCACAAAAGGCGAAACCTCTGCGCCGGGCAAAGTGTCGGCACATAAGTAGGCGATTCCAGGCGACACGAGGCCCCTCGCCCCGCCCAGTTCTGCCACCCGGTTTAGCAAGCCCGCCCTCAACACGGCACCATCCGCTTCCCACACATACTTTCCGAGGGCGCCAGTTTCGACTGTGGCGGCAGGTTGGGAGGGGTCGGTGCAATCCGGATCCACCAGCACGTGCGTGCGCAGACCGTGACGCACAGGTAGGTTCTGTTCAAAACCCGTATGTGCGTCGACCTCCGAAGTGCTCTGTGGATCACATTCAATGCTGCGCATAACCACGGCTGACCTGCCTGGACCTCCAGGGCCGCGCAGGTCACCGAACCACAGCCCTGCCTCAAGGACCTCGCCGTCGAAAGACACCCATTGGGCGTGCCCGTCGCCAGGAATGAGCCCATAGTCGATCCCGGGCGCCACTTTGACGCCAAGGTTCCTTCCAGGCACAAGATCCGCCCAAGCCAAGACCAGCGATAGCGGCGGTGACCAGTCTTCAGGGTTCTTTAGACGCCCGCGCGCACCACGTCTGGCAGGGTCAGCAAACACCCCGTCCACGCCTAAACCCGCCACGTCCATGTCCACAACGTTGGCAACTGTCACCTGTACATCTGCAAAAGGACGCAAGTTCACCAGGGCGCAACTGGCCGCAGCTTCGTCCATGTCGAAGGCTCGCACGCCAATCCCCAGCGCACCCAAAGCCATAGAATCTGCGCCAATTCCGCAACCCAGGTCCGCAACGACCCCACAGCCGGCCTCACGGAACCGCGCGGCGTGTAACCCCGCCACAGGCAGGCGGGTTGCTTGTTCCAGACCTTCGCGTGTGAACAGCATCGAGTCGGCAAACGGGCCGAACTTGCTAACTGCCTCACCGCGCAGTTGCCACTGCGTCAAGACAGCGGCCACCAGGTCCGATGAGACACCGCGCCGGCGCAGTCCTGCCCCAATAGCCTGAGCCTGTGCAGCATCGTATGCGCCACGCGCGCTCAGACTTTCAAGCAGCCTAAAGCCCTCAGGTTCCAAAACCAGTCTCAAAGATGAATCTGGGGCAGACATGAAATAGGTTCCTTCGCTCAGGGCCGAAAGTCTAGGAACAGGCCAAACATCGGCCCGCCCTCGGAAATAATTGAAGCTTTAGGTAATCTTACCCAGCTGTGTCCACAACAATTGTTGGCACTCAGCTTGCGAGAGTGCTAAAACACGATTAACCTTGAATAGTCACTTCGGTGACGTACTGGAATGCCTGACCCCCGCGACGGCGGGCACCAGCTAACTTGTCCTAACCACTTCGCAGAAAGGGAGGTCCGCAGTGTCGGTCTCCATCAAGCCGCTCGAAGACCGAGTGGTAATCAAGCAGTCGGAAGCTGAAACCACAACCGCTTCGGGGCTAGTTATCCCCGATACGGCCAAGGAAAAGCCGCAAGAGGGCACTGTTGTGGCTGTTGGCCCAGGTCGCATTGACGACAAGGGCAACCGCGTCCCCATGGATGTAAAAGAGGGTGACTCTGTCATCTATTCCAAGTACGGCGGCACCGAGGTCAAGTACGGTGCGGAGGAATACCTGATTCTTTCCGCGCGCGACCTTCTTGCAGTCGTGACGCGCTAGGTTCAGCGCTAGGCTCAGCAATATAGCAGTGACCCGGTCCGTTTGGGCCGGGTCATGCTTTTGCTTGGACAATATGGGTAGCTAGGTTGTTGTAGGCATCGCAAATGCCACAAACAGCATTGGTGTGTCGAGGTCGTAAACGTATTAGGCGGAGCGCGAAACCTTGGTTCGGCGCTTGCTTGCGATTATCGCAGCGCGTTCTTCCTCTGAAAGGCCGCCCCAAATGCCATAAGGTTCACGAGTTTTCAAGGCATATTCGCGGCATTGGCTGATAACGGGGCACTCGGCGCAAATCGCCTTGGCTGCTGCCGCACGACGCCTGCGCGTCCCTCCGCGTTCCCCATCTGGATGGAAGAACTGGTCGGTGTCTGTTCCTCTGCACAGTCCTTGGCTCTGCCAATCCCAAAGATCGAACACAGGCCCAGGGAGTCGTGAAATATCGGTCATAGTGGCCTCCCTTGTTCGTGTACGCGAAACTTGCCGCACAAAGTAACCCTAACAAATGATTCAAACCTTGTTCAATATCGTTTCATACAGAATTCCCTGTGAATATCATATGAATAGTAACAGACCAGTTCAGACAGGGTATTTTTGCCGAGGGCGAAGGTTGTTCAAGCCCGGAATAGCGCTTGCGGTGGCGAGCAGGTGGAACTCGGGCGACAATCATTAAAAGAACTCAAATCACGCGGTGTGAAAGCTGCGGGACAGATAAGGCGGAGTCATGTCTGGCATGTCTGGGACGCAACAAGGTCAAAGCCTCAGAGCAGTGGCATCTGACCTTATCGGCCCCCTCACGGTCGCTGCGGTTGCCTCAAGGCTGGGTGTGGCTGCCTCGACCTTGCGCACCTGGGACAGGCGTTACGGACTTGGCCCCTCGTTTAGGACTCTTGGTTCTCACCGACGTTATTCCCCCCTGGATGTCGCCCGGCTTGAAAGCATGAGAGCTCTGATGCGAAGTGGCGTTACGCCAGGAGATGCGGCCGCAATCGTTTTACGACAGACAGAAGCGCAGAACAGGGTGTCGGGAAAACAGCCGGTCGCCGACGCAGAAAACCTGGTGAAGGCCGCCAGGGCGGGCGATAGGGTTTTCCTGCGCTCTGCGGTTGAAAACCTGATCACGAACAAGGGCCTTCTAGGTGCCTGGAACGATGTTCTGGAACATGTCCTTGACCAACTCATGCACTTTCCTGGCGAGCAGCAACCCGGGTTCGATCCAGGTAGCGTCTTTTCTCAAGCCATCTTGGACAGCATTGAACAGATGCAGGTGCCTGAGGCATTAAACGCAGACCCGGTGTTGTTGGTGGCCAGCCGAGACCAGGCAGTCCTGGCGCACATTATGGCTGCGACCTTGGCGAGCAATCGGATAAAAACAAAGGTCCTTCTTGTTTTACGCGGGCATCTGCGTGAGACTTGGGAGTCCTTAACCTGCCTGGAGCGCGAATCAGGCGGGGTAATGGTGGTGCTGGACCCCGAAGTGGCGTCCTCGGAAATGATCCAAGACCTGATGCACTGTCCCGGTTTTTCTATCCTTCTGGTGGGGCCAGATACCCCCGTCGTGCAATCGCCTCAAGTAGAACGCATCCGTTCTCTGTCTGCCGCCGTGGCTGAGGTCGCTGACCTGCTTGGCAGCGCCGCGAGGTACTAGTCGTATTAGACTGGTTTGCGTGAGCGAACCTATTGTGACTAATCCTGCCCGCGCTTCCCTGACGGGAGCCGATCCTTTCGCCCTTGTAGGCCTTACCTATGACGACGTGCTGCTATTGCCGGAGGTCACGGATATTATTCCCTCCGAGGTATCCACCAGGTCGCGCCTGACGAAGAACATTTCACTGAACATCCCACTAGTGTCTGCCGCGATGGACACCGTCACCGAGGCGCGCATGGCCATCGCCATTGCCCGGCAAGGCGGCATAGGCATCCTGCACCGCAACCTGTCGATTGAAGAACAGGCCCAGGGCGTGCGCCAGGTGAAGCGTTCAGAATCCGGGATGGTAAGCGACCCGGTGACGATTCACCCCGAGGCCACGATTGAAGAACTTGACGAGCTCTGCGGGCATTACCGTGTGTCTGGCCTGCCCGTGATTGACGCGGATCGCAAGTTGCTTGGGATTATCACCAACCGTGACCTGCGCTTTGTTCCGGGGGAGGAGTGGGCCACGAAGACGGTCGCCGAGTGCATGACGCCCATGCCGCTGATAACCGGACCCGTGGGGATTTCACGGGAAGAATCCAAGCGTTTACTGGCCGAACACCGCATTGAAAAACTGCCGTTGATTGACGCCGAGGGCCGCCTGTCAGGTTTGATAACCGTCAAGGACTTCGTCAAAACCGAGCAATACCCAAAGGCGACCAAGGATTCGCAAGGTCGCCTCATGGTTGGGGCCGGGGTCGGCTTTTTCGGAGATTCCTGGGAGCGGGCATTAGCCCTTGCCGAGGCCGGTGTCGACGTCCTTGTGGTGGACACGGCAAACGGTGGCGCCAGGCTGGCCTGCGACATGATTAGGCGCATCAAGGCCGATTCACGTTTCGAGGGCGTGGACGTGATTGGTGGGAACGTGGCTACGACCGAGGGCGCACAGGCGCTGATTGACGCCGGTGTGGATGCGGTAAAGGTCGGGGTCGGGCCTGGTTCTATCTGTACCACCCGCGTGGTGGCTGGCATTGGCGTGCCCCAGGTGACGGCGATTTATTTGGCTTCGTTGGCTTGCGGGCCAGCCGACGTGCCCCTGATTGCCGATGGTGGACTGCAGTATTCGGGTGACATTGCCAAGGCCCTGGTGGCGGGTGCCGAGACCGTCATGTTGGGGTCTTTGCTGGCCGGGTGTGAAGAATCACCTGGTGAATTGGTGTTTATGAATGGCAAGCAGTGGAAGCACTACCGCGGGATGGGTTCTCTTGGGGCCATGTCCTCGCGCGGGCGGGTGTCGTACTCCAAGGACAGGTATTTCCAGGCTGATGTTTCCTCTGACGACAAGATCGTCCCCGAGGGGATTGAAGGCCAGGTGCCGTATTCGGGGACGCTTGGGGCAGTTGTGTACCAGCTGGTCGGGGGTTTGCATCAGTCCATGTTTTATGTGGGTGCAGGGTCAATCGAGGAACTGCGCGCCCGCGGCCGCTTCGTGCGTATAACATCGGCAGGCCTAAAAGAATCCCACCCCCACGACATCCAAATGACAGTAGAGGCCCCCAACTATTCCGGTCGTAACTAGAAAGCAGGAAAGCATGCCTGACAAAGAAGTCAAATGGGATCTTGAGGAGTTTTTGATTGCACCTGGTGATAAAGAATTTCAAGGCGCTGCCTCAAAAGAACATGTAAAGGCTTGGTTGGCATATAAAGCTGGAACTCTAACATGCGAATGTGGCAACACAGTGGACGACCCTGATAATACAGAGCAGGCACACGATTTCTATAAAGGCGTATTTCCGGGCCTTAATCTAACAAAAGCCAGAAATGACAGGCGTTGGGTTTCCACGACCTCCGATTATGGTGATGTCCAAGGTGACTGGATGTGTTCAGTTTGGACAACATATAGATGGGGGTTGGAGTGGCTTTGTGGAAAACAATGGAAGAACTTAAAAGACGATCTGGAGAAAGAATATCCTGATAAAAGATATGCACCAGAAGACTTTTGTGGAGAAATACTTACAAGATGCGACCTTTTCTCCAAATTGCATAAAAACAAATTACTTCAAGAATTTATTAGAGAGGCGTGCACTCTCGCAAACTTTGTTATTGTACCAGATGGGATGAACCGTAACCGTAATTTTCAAACTTTTGACCGCTGGGATGTTACCTTGGACCTCTTTTGGAAACAAAAGGATAAGAAGGTATCTATTTCTGGTAGAAACACGTCTTTAGATGGTGCGGATCTTTCTCGTCGTTTTCGTGCCTTGGTAGATTCAGGGTGTTTGTTTCAAACCGCCTGGCTTCGCCAACAAGGTCGGGTCACTCACCCGCTCTTTGGTGATTCGTGTGGCGTGGCAAGTAAACCAAAGAATGAAGAACAGTGGTTTACGCTAGTCAAAGAAATGACCAGAAGAATTCGGTGTCGGAGGAAGGCAATGGAGTGTTTCCTGGCAGGCGTACCGCTGACCGAACCCAAAGATTGCCCGCCCGCAGGATCATCCACTTCTAAAAAAATCAATAACAAATAATCACGCACCCAGGATCATTTGTAGGCGGTTGGTTAGGGCTTCGCCTCGGGTATCGATGTGCTTGGTGGCTTTGACAATATAGTCCTTGGCCAGGTTGACGTATTCTTCTTCGGTGCCGTTCTTGCATGCCTGCCGTCCTCGGAAAGTCGAGACAGTCTTCTTAGTGTTTCTGGGGTCGTCTAGACCTGAGATCGGGTAAGGCTCGATTTGGAATTCGCGTCCGGAGCAGTACGAGTTCAGGCAGTAGTTTTCTATATAGTCCGCGAATTCAGCGGGGCTTCCAGGAAAGCCGTACTTTGCATCGTGTGCAGCAGCAAATTCGGAGGCCAAATCCGAAGAATTCCGGAATGTGGCAAATACTTGCACATTAGAGAGGAACACATCGAAAAAGTCCTTTGTTTCTCCTCCATAGCCTCGTGCTTGATTGAGGGTTTTCATACCCGCCAATAGATCGTTTTGAATCGGGAGGAAATTTCCGATTCTGTGATAAGACCTTGGTCCGTAATAGAAATCCGTTACAAGGTGCCAGAAATCTTGAGAAGCGGCCGGGCCCAGTGCAAGCTGCAGTCGTTTTGTGAAATCTCCTTCGGGGTAATTGAAAAAGCCAAGGACGGTGTTAGCCGAATTCATGGTGTCGCCCCGAAATGGTTTCCCGGTGCCCAATTGCCCGGTGCGTTCAATCCAAAGGTGGTAACCAAATAACAGCAGATACAGGGCGTTGACAATCCTCATATTATCAGGGTCAACATTTCCTTTTGGATTGCCAGCAAAGAAGTGGTTGATGTCTCCTGGGTTATTTAGCTGATCGAAATCGTAAGAGGACAACCTGGACCAATTGATGGCACCGTGTGAATCAGTCCCTAAGATTAATATTCCAAATATCCCAACCAAGCGTTTCGCCTCCTCAAAGTTTAGATTGTCGGCATCCGCGCTGAGTTTTGACTCAAAGTCCGTGATGAGAGTTTCGGCTTGCTTGTTTGTGTTCATCATTCCCTTTCTGGACGGAAACCTTTTCCGTCCACAGAACAAGTAAAGACCAAGAGGTGTACAGAAATTCACACAGCACCCTTTTGGAAAGTCTGAGGCCGGTGAATGTCGGGCAGGGGGCGGGAGGTCGGCACAATAGAAGTGAGTCAGGAAGACTTGCCTTGGGTCAAGACCAGCAGGGTCTCTCTTTCACTAAGGCCAAGGCGTTTAGCCTCCTCCAATGCTAGGTGCTCGTCTTGAACGACCAACCAAATAAAGTTCACATAGTCAATAGGGCGATTGATGAGGGTTGCTGAAAGGTTTTCGTCTAGTCCTTCGACGGTAGCAAGTTCATGATAGTAATAAAACTCTGCGGCGCTGTAGGTCTTGAGGTAGTCGAAACAAGACCTGACTTTGGCCGAATACTCTTCTGGGCACCGGTGTTTCCAGGGCAGGGTATCGCCGCGCAATTTAATAAATCTAAAAAACTCTTTTTTATCTGCTTTCCATAGAGCTTCAATCGCCTCATTTTCGATTTCGTCCCAGTGGCCGTAATCGTAATCGAATAGCATATTCATGGCCCTGGCAGTACCTTCTGCAAGTAAAGCATCTTTCATCTTTGTGAAGAACAGCTCAGGGTAATGTTCTTCAAGGAGTTGTCGCCACTGGGCGCCATTCGACGTTTTATCAACCCAGGTACGACGTAATGCCCATTCGATCGCATCATCATAGGCTTCGATCCGAAGTAAATCAGAGATGAGGTGCCCAATCGAGGACTCTCCCAGACTCAAGTGAGCACCGTAATAAGAGAGAATACCCTCAACAGATTTATCAAAGATTGCAGAATTCCATTCGTAATCAGAAATCACTACCTCAAAATCATTTTCGTGGGGAAGTTTCAGCTCATCATTTCGGTATGAATCAAAAGTAGTTTCTATTTTTTTCCGAAATTTTGAAAATTCTTCCTCTGAGATATATTCCGCATAGTCAAATGGGTTGATCAAGGGTTTGACATTGTTTATATAGCTTAATAGGTAGTTTTCCATCCATCGAAGGATTCGTTTTTCGTCTATTTCGTGCTTGCAACAAATTTCTAAATGAAGCTCTAATGCAAGTTCCTGGAAAGATCCAAGAATTACATCGTTATTTGAGAATAATGATGGGTACTCTCGAAGATGGTTGAGTCGATATTTCCCAATTTTCGCAATTAATTTTTCTATCTTCTTTAGCCTAACGTCAACTTCAATGTGTTTGCGATTAGTTTTGATTCTTCTCAAACATTTTTGAATACTACGCGCTGGCTGTGTTGCATTTCTACGGTTCATTGGTCTGGTGTTCCTGTCGCTGGGGTATTTGTACCAGCATCCCAGCCGTCATGTTCAACAAATTGCACATGTACAATCCCCGTCGAAGCCCCGGCTACAGGACTCGCCAGTCGGTTTGGGGTCGCACTGGGCGTTCTTCGCGGGTTTCAGGGTTGATGAAACTGGTGTAGGCACCAGTAGTCGTATCGTACTTCAAGAGGGGCAAGATGCCTGATTCCTCGGTAGTTCCGTCAATATAGTAGTGACTTTCTCCGTCCCAAAAAACGTCGTGATAGTTTGGGTCGCCTGAAATCGTGGCTGTTCCAACGTGGCCTGCAATAACGTCTTTGACGAAACTGCCAAGTGTGTGGGGATGCTTATAGGCGCAGGTGTAGTCGTCCGTGGCTGCCTTCCACATATCTGGATAATCCTCCACAACCCCTGCGTGGACAAAGATTTGTGTGTCTGTCTCCCAGAAGAACGGTAAGGCTTGCAGCCACCGTAGGGTCTTGGGGTCCATGACGTCGGTGTCGTCGTTTTCCAGAAAGTCAACCTCGTGGTTGCCCTTGATAGCAATCACCTGGCCGGGAAAGCGCTTCTGTAGGTCCATAATCGCCTTCAAAACAGCAAAGTCCCTGTGCCCTGGGCCCAGGTAATCCCCCAGCAGAATAAGCCGGTTTTCTGGGTCCTCAAGGTCAACCAGCCCAAGCATCTCCTCGAAAACCTCTAGCTCAGCATGAATGTCGCTCATGGCATAGATGAAACTCATTCTGTTTCCTCCGAGTATTTCTTGGCAATCTCTTTGGCCCGCGAAGCAATCTTTTTACGCAGCGACTCGGGCTCAATGGCCCAAAATTCAGACCCCACACTCAAGGCCCACTGGGTCATGGCTTCCACATTGGCATTCACTACGAACGCAGGCTCATCAGGTGCTTTACTACCCGGTGCCATAAAGGCACGGCCAAAATCGAGAAATATGCGGTTACGGTTCTTTGGGGAGTTGACAAAACGGAAGACGCAGCGTTCGGGATTACTCCACATGAAAGGGTGTTCCTCGGCGTAGGCTTCTGAAGAGAAGATCTCGGTTTTTTCCTCGGTTCCGCCGTCCATGATCTTTATGTCGGTAATAAAGACACAGTGGACTTGGTACGTCTTTTTTCTCTCTCCGAAAGTCCCCACCATGTACAGGTGTCCCTGGACTGACACCAGCCCCAGGGGTTTGAAATCCGCGTACAGTTTCCCATTTGACTCAATCGTTTCGGAATCTGACTGCCTCCTTTCGGAATCTGACTCAATCCTTCCGGTGGCGAGGCTGTAAACGCCCAGCCTGAAACTCAAACGCAGTCCGTTCTTGATTGCCTCGAAAATCATTTTAATATTGTTTATGTAGTTTTGGTTTTCGGTTCCACCCCCAGTGTTCCTGGGATGAGCTGGGATTTCACCTTCGCAGAAGGCGGATAGAATCTTTACAAGCTCTTGACGTTCACCGGGGGAGAGGGCCTGGTGTGTTTTTAGAGGTTCGGTGAGTAAGGCGACCTCGGCGGGGGAGAGGACTTGGGAAGTCGCCGGCTCGGTCCAGTACCACGAGTCGCGTACCTCGCGTGTGCCTATGGTTTTTTCGGTGAATTTGACATTGTCTGGACAGTACTTATCGGCTAGGAGTCCCAGGGTTGTGGCCCAGGTTTGACGTTGAGGTGCGCGCTTAGTGTCGTAATCAGATGTATAAGCCTTGCGCAGTTGCGCAATGTTCATTGGTTCATCCGGCGTGGTATGTTTTTTTAAGACCTCAATGACTTCCATAGCAAAGATGCGTTCAGGCATGGCGCTCCCTGTCGGTGGTCCTAAGACTACGTAGTGTATGAATCAATAATAACGCCTGGGTGTACAAAAAATCGGACACCATCTGTGCCTTCTGCTTAGCGCTAGGCCTTATTGTCGTAGTAGCAGCCCAAAGTTTCGTGCTTGTAGTCCTCGTAAACCTTCGCATCCCCGGTTTCTATTGCGGCGCGGATTCCTGCGACCAGGCCCACGATGAAGAACTCGTTGTGGATGGTCAAAAGGGTCGAGGCCAGCATTTCCTTGGCCTTGATCAGGTGGTGAATGTAGGCGCGCGTGTAGTTTTGGCAGGTGTAGCACCCACACCCTTCAACCACGGGCGTGAAATCCGCGCGGAATTCTGCACGCTTCATGTTGGTCCTGCCTGTGGGCATGTAGGCCGCCCCCGTGCGCGCCACCCGAGACGGAGATACGCAGTCGAAGGTGTCAGCCCCTGCTTCCACGGCCACAAAAAAGTCGTCAGGTTCAGATATTCCCAATAAATGCCGAGGGCGATCCACCGGTAACTCTGAAGACACCCAGGACACAATCGTCCCAAGACGCTCCTTTTCCAAGGCGCCCCCGATGCCGAAGCCATCAAAACGCTGGCCATCAACCTCCATGCCGCCAAGGTCGCGAGCTGCTTTTCGGCGCAGGTCCTCCCACTGGGCGCCCTGGATCACGCCAAACAACTGCTGATAGGGCTTGCCTGCGCGCTCCTCGGTCAGGCGTTTGTGTTCTTGAAGGCACCTGATCGCCCACAGACGCGTGCGCTCCAGAGAATCGACCTGGTAATCATAGGAATGAACCAAGGAGGTCAGTTCATCAAAGGCGAAGATTATGTCCGCACCCAAATGATGCTGGATCTGCATGGATACCTCGGGGGTGAAGCGGTGCTCAGTCCCATCCAAGTGTGACCTGAAGGTAACCCCATCATCGTCAACCGTGGCCAGTTTTGGCTGCTGGGATTCGCCAGTGACGCCAGCAGCACCCGCTTCGGGTGTGCTGGTGTTTAACACGGCTGAAAGTGCGTCGTCATGTGCTTCTTCCAAGGTTTCCAAAGAAGCCCTGGACCCCTTGGAAGAAGACCTTGAATCCGTGGCGCCAGACCGCCCGGCCGCCTCGCCCTCGGCAATGGCCTTTGAACCCCCGGCGAACTCTTGGGATAAAACCTTCTTGAAGCCTGCCCCCAAACTGAGGACCTGAAAGCCCCCCGAATCGGTGTAGGTGGGCCCGGGCCAATTCATGAACGCACCAAGGCCGCCGGCCTGATCGACTATCTCGGGGCCGGGCTGAAGATAGAGGTGGTAGGCGTTGGCCAAAACTGCCTGCGCGCCCACTGAGGCAACGGATTCTGGCAAAACCGACTTGACCGTGGCCTTTGTGCCGACCGGGATGAAGGCAGGGGTTTCAATCGAGCCGTGCGGGGTGTGAATGACGCCGCTGCGTCCCAGGCCAGGGCCCGCCTCCAAGGGCTTGGAAAAGGTGAAACCTGTCGTCATTGGGCACTGTCCTTTGAGTCATTGGCGGGCGTGGGGATAACGTCGGCGGCACAACCTGCAGGTTCCTTCGGTGAACCCCAGTAGGCGTGTTCGTGACGCTTCACCAAGGCGATTGCGGGATAGGTCAAGGGTAATAAAACAACCTCCAGGCCGACCTTATAGATGTACCCCACAACCAGGTAGTTCAGGAACTCTGCCCCCGTAATAACCCCGTAAAAGGCAATCGTGCAGAACAACAAGGTGTCCAGAGCCTCGCCCACAATTGTGGAACCAAGGAGGCGCACCCACAGGCGCCCCTCGCCGAAACGCTGCTTCAAGCGCACCAGGACGTAGGCGTTCAATAACTGTCCGCCCAGGTAGCCAGCCAAAGACGCCGCAACGATACGCGGCACGAAACCAAGGACCGCACCGAAGGCCTCGTTGTTCTCATACCCCGGACCGGGCGGTGCCAACTGAACGGCCCAGAAAACGACAGAGGCCAAAACGGAAGCCACAAAACCCAAGACAATCGCACGCCTGGCCGCACGTAGACCATAGACCTCGGACAAGACATCGCCCAGGACGTATGTCAGCGGAAACAAAATCGCACCGCCGTCGAAGATCAGCAAGGCACCGAAAACGTCCAGGCCTATGAGCTTTGTGGCAGCGATGTTTGAGATCAGCAACAAAGCGACGAACAACACCACGATGACGTCGAAAAAACGCGCAGAGGCGAAGTTCTGGAAGCGAGCAGTAGGAGTTTTAGTCCCCAAGTGGCCATCCTGCCGAAATGGGTGGACCGTCAAAACCCTTGGTTTCACGCCAGGCGTTCATGTCTGCGGCCCACTGGGCGTGTGCCTCTACCTGCCAGGCGTGGATTTCTTCGAGGTTCATGTCCAGCAGATCCGGGTAGGTCTGCAGCATGGCCTCAAGCAAATCCAAGGTTGCCATGACATCGCCCTTGGCGGAGTGGAAGTCATCGCGTCCAGGCAGAGCATAGGCGTTGATCAGCTTTGCAAGCCCGCGTTTGCCTTTACGGAAACGGGCCTTAGTGCGGTCAATCACCAGTGGATCTAAAACAGGGGCAATCCCCGCAGGTAGACGGTCTGCAAGGGTCGGCAGGCCGTGACGTTGCAACTCTGATTGCAGAATATCGAGATCGAAGGGGACATTGAAGCCAACAATAGGCGTCCCGATAGATAAGGCCCCCACCAGGGCATCTGCGACTTCCTCAAGGCCTTGTTCCGGGGGAGCGCCGTGGGTGCGGGCCATCTCTGTCGTGATGCCGTGAATTCGTGTGGCCTCTTCAGGAATGTCGATACCTGGGTCAATCATCCAGGTGCGCACATGGTCCTCTTCACCTGCGCGTCTCTCTATTAGTGCGACCGTAACAATCCGGTCGCTACCTGTAGCAACACCCGTGGTTTCCGTGTCGAAACCCAGAAATGGTCCCTTCGCCCAGGTGGTCATTGTTCCAACTCTCTACGCATGCCATCATTTCCTTCACCTATGCTGCACCTCCACTATAGTGTCGCTTGCACCCCGGACACGTAGACACACTTAGCTATGGCGTTCGAGCTCCACGAGTGCTAGAAATAAGGCATGGCTAAAACTGCATTCCAATCAGACCCTGTCAATACCGTCGCCGAACTACCTGCACCGGGCACCCAGGCCCCCGCATTTTCTTTGGTCGGTTCAGACCTTCAACCCGTGAACTCGCAAGACTTCGCAGGTAAACGCGTTGTCCTCAACATTTTTCCCTCTATTGATACCGGAGTGTGTGCCACTTCTGTGCGTCGCTTCAACCAAGAAGCCTCGGGCCTGGACAACACGGTTGTCGTGTGCGCCTCGATGGACCTGCCCTTCGCCCTCGGCAGGTTTTGTGGGGCAGAAGGTCTAGAGGACGTCGTGCCCGCCTCGGCTTTCCGTGCAAGCTTCGGTCAAGACTACGGGGTCCGTATGGTCGATGGCCCACTTGAAGGTTTATTTGCGAGGGCGGTTGTCGTTATTGGCGTGGACGGGAAAGTGCTGCACACGCAGTTGGTAGAAGAAATCACTACCGAGCCAGATTATGAGGCGGCCATCGCGGCTTTAAACAACTAGAGACGCACAAGGCAAGCGACATACATGATTGGCGAGATTGAGATAGGCCGGGGCAAACGCGCCCGGCGCGGGTACTCCTTTGACGATATTGCAGTCGTTCCTCAACGAAGGACCCGGGACCCTGAAGATGTCTCGGTAAGTTGGCAGTTGGATGCCTACCACGTAGACATACCTGTTATGGCAGCGCCCATGGACTCTGTCATGTCCCCTGAAACGGCCATAGCCTTTGGGAAACTGGGCGGCATTGGGGTGCTGGACCTGGAGGGTTTATGGACCAGGTACGAAAACCCCCAACCCATCTTTGATGAGCTGGCACAGATGGGCTCGGCCGTGGACCTTGGGGCAGATCCGGTGACGAGGCGTTTGCAGGAAATATATTCTGCGCCTTTGCTCCCTGACCTCATGCAAGAACGCCTGCGCCAGATCCGCGACGCGGGCGTGACAGTGGCAGGTGCCCTGTCGCCCCAGCGCACCCAACAGTATTGGCGCACGGTTGTCGATGCAGGCGTGGATGTCTTTGTTATCCGCGGAACGACCGTGTCGGCCGAACACGTGTCTTCCAGGGCCGAACCCCTGAACTTAACCCGTTTCATCTACGAGCTGGACGTGCCGGTTGTGGTCGGCGGGGTGGCCTCGTATACGGCCGCCTTGCACTTGATGCGCACGGGGGCCGCGGGCGTCCTGGTGGGCTTCGGGGGAGGAGCCGCCCACACGACCCGCAGATCTTTGGGAATTCACGTCCCCATGGCTACCGCTATTGGTGACGTTGCCGCAGCCCGCAGGGACTATTTGGATGAAAGCAGCGGACGTTACGTCCACGTCATTGCCGACGGTGGGGTTGGGCTTTCGGGAGACGTGGTGAAGGCCATAGCTTGCGGGGCAGATGCCGTCATGTTAGGGGCAGCATTGGCGAGGGCGAGCGAGGCACCTGGTCAGGGGTACCATTGGGGCTCTGAAGCACATCATGCGACTTTGCCCAGGGGGCAACGTGTGCGCGTTGGAACCGTGGGTTCCTTGGAACAGATCTTGTACGGGCCTGCCACTAATGCAGAAGGCACCCTGAACCTGATTGGCGCCCTGAAACGCACCATGGCCACGACCGGCTACACCGACGTCAAAGAACTACAACGCGTTGACGTCGTGGTGGCGCCTTATTTGCCGTCGTGACTTTTGACTTCGCAGGGGTGCGGGTAGCTTCCTAGTGGGTGAAACGGGTGATTTCACTCTTGAGGTGGTTGGCCAGGTTCGCCACGGAATCTTCGCCCACAGTGTCTGCCTCGATAAGGTTCACTTGTGCTTCGACCTCGGCAAAAGCTTTTCGTATTTCCTCAATCGCCGAGGTGGCCGCCCCGGCCGCATCTTGTGCGGATTGGACGTGGCTGGTGATGGTTTCTGCGGATTTTGCGGATTCATCGGCCAAGGATTTGACCTCGCCTGCCACGACGGCAAAGCCCTTGCCTGCCTCGCCTGCGCGCGCGGCCTCGATGGTGGCGTTTAGGGCCAACAAACGGGTTTGGTCGGCGATGCTTTGGATTAAGCCCACGGCCTGACCGATGTCCTTGGAGGTGTGTTCCATGGATTCTACGGTTCCCATGG
This sequence comes from Actinomycetaceae bacterium, assembly GCA_030538185.1. GTDB lineage: Bacteria > Actinomycetota > Actinomycetes > Actinomycetales > Actinomycetaceae > JAUNUK01. The sequence continues at coordinate 367,261 of JAUNUK010000001.1, forward strand.
CTTCTTCGACTTGTGTGACAGAGGTTTCGGTTACTTCCTTGAGGCGCGTGGCGGCTTGACCGACACCAATAGAGCGCTGGGCCATGTCGGCAGATATTTCGCCGGCCGAGTCGAAAAAGGTTTGGCGTTCCGCAGCTTGGGCGTCACGTTCATCGGCGGTTTGTTCCATGGCCGCAATCGAGTCATTGATGCGTTGGGCGCCATCCCGGAAGGTCCCTGGCATGCCTTGGACCAGGTACTTTCTGTAGAACGTGCCCTTGGAGGCCGCATCCAGGGCGGCGCCCGATTCGCGCACGTAGGCATCGGTCACGTCCAACACTCGGTCCACATTCGACCACAGCTTGTCCAAGGAGGGGATGCCGGTGTGGACAGGATGCATACGGGGTTCCAGATCGCCTGCGGCAGCGGATTCAAGGACCTGGTTGACCCTTTCGATGACACTGCGATATATGTCGGTCTCGTCCAGCCCGCTTAGGTCAATGAGGTCACTTTGGTACAGTTCACGCTTCGAGGTACGGCGACCAGCCGAGGGCGAGGCGCTGCTGACTGACCTCGAGAATTGCTGAGCGTTGTCTTGTTTCGACTGCTTTTTTCTAAAGGGCCACATAGATCTAGTCCTTCATTCCATTGATGATTTCCCAGATGAACTGGTTGTAGTCCTTGCCTTGTGAGGTCAGCAATTCGACAACTGCCGCAACAGACGCTTCAGAGGCCTCATTGGGGTTTTTATAGTCCTTTTCCACGTCCAGCATGATCTTGTAGACCGGCTCGATAGCTTCAATGGCCTTGCGTGCGGGGCAGCGCCTGTTCGAGTGGTAAGAAATAATGCGGCCCGACTTGTCAAAAGTCGGTGTGACGTGTGCCAACACCCAGTAGAAACGCCCGTCCGAAGCCATGTTTTTCACATAGGCGAAGATCTCGTTACCGGCCTCAATGGTCATCCACAATAGCTTGAAAACGCCGCGGGGCATATCAGGGTGGCGAATGAGGGAGTGAGGCTGTCCAAGTAGTTGTTCTGGCTCGTAGCCAGCCGCCTTACAAAAAACATCGTTGGCGTAGGTGATGACACCTTTGAGGTCCGTTTTGGACACAATGATCTCTTCTTTGCCAAAGAAGCGTTCTTCGTTAATAGGCACACGTTGTGCGGGTGTACTCACATTGTCTCCGCCCTGGTCGTTGCAGTTCTGTCAATGTTGGTATCTACAAACCTGGGCGCCTGCCAATCGTTAAGGTCACTTCCTGCATTCCGGCAAAAAAGTTATTGCCCTTGTCATCGACGACAATGAACGCAGGGAAGTCTTCGACCTCAATTCGCCATACGGCTTCCATACCAAGTTCTTCGTACTCTAATACCTCAACCTTGCGAATGGAATTAGCGGCCAACTCGGCAGCGGGTCCACCTATAGAGCCCAGGTAGAAGCCGCCGTGTTTTTTACAGGCATCCGTCACCTGCTGCGAGCGGTTCCCCTTGGCGACCATGATCATCGATCCGCCCTCGGCTTGGAAGGGATCGACGTAGGGGTCCATCCTGCCTGCCGTGGTGGGGCCGAAGGACCCCGAGGGCATGCCCTCGGGTGTTTTGGCTGGTCCCGCGTAATACACGGGATGGTTCTTAATGTAGTCCGGCAGGCCTTCGCCGCGTTCCAAGCGTTCGCGCAGTTTAGCGTGTGCTATATCGCGGGCGACGATCATGGTGCCCGACAAGGACAGGCGCGTTTTGATCGGGTGCTTGCTCAACTCGGCCAGGATGTCTTTCATCGGTTGGTTCAAGTCGATCTTGACCGCCCCGTCGGCCCCGCCGATTTCTGCCTCGGTCGGGTCCGGCAGGAAGCGACCAGGATTGGTGTCCAGAGCCTCAATGAAGACGCCCTCGGAAGTAATTTTGGCCTTACATTGGCGGTCGGCTGAACATGACACGGAAATGGCGACTGGCAACGAGGCCCCGTGCCTGGGCAGACGCACCACGCGCACATCGTGGCAGAAGTATTTGCCGCCAAACTGTGCCCCAATGCCCATCTGTTGAGTGAGTTTGAAAACCTCTTCTTCCATTTCCAGGTCGCGGAAGGCATGCGCCCCCATGGAACCTGCGGTAGGCAGCTCATCAAGATAGTGTGCCGAGGCATACTTGGCGGTTTTCAGGCAGTATTCTGCAGATGTGCCGCCAATGACTACTGCCAAGTGGTACGGGGGACAGGCAGCGGTGCCCAGCGAGCGGATTTTTTCTTCCAGGAACTGCATCATGTGGACGGGGTCCAAAATGGCCTTGGTCTCTTGGTAGAGGTAGGACTTATTGGCAGACCCGCCGCCCTTCGCCATGTACAAGAAGTGGTACTCTTCAGCGTGGTCCGGCTCGGTTTCTGCGTAGATTTCAATCTGGGCTGGCAGGTTCGTGCCCGTGTTCTTTTCCTCGTACATGGACAGGGGCGCGTTTTGGCTGTAGCGCAGATTCAGTTTCGTGTAGGCGTTGTACACGCCCCTCGACAGGGCTTCTTCGTCGGGGCCTGGGGTGATAACGCGCTGGCCACGCTCGCCTTTAATGATTGCGGTTCCGGTGTCCTGGCACATGGGTAAGACACCAGCAGCCGACACATTGGCGTTCTTCAACAGGTCGGTCGCCACGAAACGGTCGTTGGGGGAAGATTCTGGGTCATCAATAATGCGGCGCAACTGTTCCAGGTGAGCGGTGCGCAGGTAGTACGAAATGTCGTGGAACGCGGTTTCGCTGAGGAGTTCTAGTGCCTCGGGGGAGACCTTTAGGTATTTGGTGCCCTCGGGGCCCTCGATTTCTTCTACACCTTCCTTCGTCAGCAATCGGTATTCCGTGGGATCCTCGCCTAGAGGGGTCATCGGTGTGTAGAAGAATTCGGCCACGGTTACTCCTTATTTGCGCTTACTGGGCTTTGTTTGCTGCCTGCCTTGATCCTACGCTTTTGGCTGTGTCTTGGATTGGTATAAGGGGTTTCAGCAGGGTTTTTCCGGGCCAGTTTCCTCACATTTTCCGAGGGCGGCTCGTTGATTCAACTGGTAGTGATAGCATCGCGTGATGTCTTGGATTGTTCTTGTCTTGTCTGGTGCTTTCGAAGCGGTATGGGCAGTCGCCCTCAGTAAATCTGAGGGATTTTCGCGACTGTGGCCTACTGTTATTTTTTTTGTCGCCCTGGTTATCTCCATGGGCGGCCTGGGCTGGGCCATGCGTGAGCTGCCGGTCGGCACTGCCTATGCGGTGTGGGTTGCTATCGGTGCGTCCATCGCTGTTGTGTATTCCATGGCCACAGGTCAAGAGGCCGCTTCTGTCGTGAAAGTCTTGCTGCTGCTGGGTTTAATCGGCTGCGTTATCGGTCTGAAACTGGTCAGCTAGGGTGTTGAATTCGTAGTTGTCGCACCATTGTGTCGCAAGTGTTGCGTTGATAGCATTGTTGCATGAGTGCGATAACCGTGAGAAAACTTCCTGAGGAAACCAAGCAACGACTGCGTGTGCGTGCAGCCGTAAACGGACGATCCATGGAGGCAGAGGCACGTGAAATTCTGGTGAAAGAATTTGCCGAAACAGCTGCCGGGGTTGATTGGATCGACCAGATCATCGAGGCGTCACGGCAATATGGTGGACCGGAACTGGAGATTCCTCCAAGGGAAGGTCAGGCATCCTATGTTGACTTCTCTGTGGATCCGCAGACGGTGAAACGCTGATGATAATCCTGGACACCAACGTCGTTTCCGAAATAATGCGTGGTCAAGACATGGATTCGAGCGTTTTAGAGTGGGTGCGCGGCCTGGATGAAACTCCTTGCACAACGGTGGTCACCAAAGCTGAAATCTTGGCAGGTTTGGCCGTACTTCCGGATGGGAAGCGACGCCGCGGATTGGAAAAAATGGCAGCCCTTGTGTTCGACCAGCTCAGTATGTGTTTGAGCGCAGACGCAGTTACTGCTGAACACTATGCGGCGGTTTTTGCGGCCAGTCGTAGTGCTGGACGTCCTTTAGGTGCTATGGATGGCCTTATTGCTGCAATCGTGCGGCAACATCATGCTGTTTTGGCGACGCGTAATACAAAAGACTATGAGGCAACAGGAATCAACGTGGTGAACCCTTGGCATTGACATGCTCTGGACTGTTGCGACGCATGCCGTCATCTCTCAATCTCTTCCTCGTCCCTAGTTATATTCATGCAAGACAGCCGGTTTTGTTCTGCCAGACCACCACTGTGGCAACACCCCTAGAATTCGCCTTATAAAACACCTAATGGGGGGGGGTGGTTGCCGATGACTTCGGTGATCGAGAGATAACTCGCATTAATCACTTTGGAGGAGAAAACAATGGAATGTATCCAGCATCCAAACACGAACGTTGCCGGGACGTGTGGTACGTGTAATGCAGGGTTGTGCAGTAGTTGTTTCCAGTACTACACAATTCCAAGCTGTGTGCAGTGTTTTCAGTCAGATATTTCTTCTGTGAAAGGCAAGCACGTAAAACGACTTGTCGGCGCCGGTGTGGGATATCTAGTGGCATTATTCTTGTTCGGTTTCAGCGCTCCGATGCCCTGGCCATTTCTGATTGCTCTATGCTTTGCAGGAATTCCTGCTGGGTGGCGTTCGCTAACCAAAATCACGCCCGATGTATTCCTATTCTTACCCTTAATCGGGTGGGTAATATACTTCGGTGTGAAGGCAGTCCTGGCGGTAATTGTCGGAGTGGTTGCCTTGCCAATTTATGCAATAAAGGCTTTTAGGGAAATTTCAATGGTGAATAAAATGCTTGCAGAGGGATGATCTATGCCTGATTACAATCCTTTACACGGCAGTCGTTCATCATGAGGTTAGATGATGGGTTGATCCCAGGTGTCTAAATGAATGATGCTGTTGTCGAGGAATTCTTTATCTTCCAACTGTTGAGTCTTCCTACCTTCGGATTATGAGGAGGGGCCTGCCAGGAATACACCTGGGTGATAACGCTTGTGACGGGTCTTCAGGTGGCCACTGTGGTGCTTGGGGGATGAGTGTGATGCTTAGAACCTCGCACTCGCGCCTTAGTCGCCACACTCGTGCGACGACTTCTCAAGGTAGCGGGCATCGGATGAAAATTGGTAGGGAGCCATCGGTCAAGGCCATGAGGGTGGCTACCGTCAGCATGACTCGGGCGTGTGTGATGTGACGACGGTCTTTGGACTGTCTGGGCAGCGGAAATATTTTGTGGGCTAATTGTTCGGAACGCCAGAAGTCGTAACCGAAAGCCTGTACGCCCTCATGGTCATCTGCAAAACGGTTGGAGGCCAGGGTTGTGCCCTCGACCAGATTCACTATGACAACGCCCTCGCGGTGATCTCCTTCCAATATGGAGACTGACCCGGGTGCTTTTTTCTCCAATAAGTCGAGGATTTCGCCGCGCGCGGCGAAATAGTTTACGCTGCGACTTTGTAACACCATGGCAGCCCCCAAAATTTTTAGGTAATCATCACGCACGAAGGCGTCACCCAAAATGAGTTTCACTAGGCGTTTGTGGTCTTCTACAAGCCCTGGGTTGGTCATGGCGTTCAGGACCTCTTGCAGGCCATCGAGTGCCCCGCAGCCAACGGTTTGGCCGTCCTGGTGGTCCCCAGCATCGCGGTGCCCACCAGGGTTGATCCCCAAACGCATATAGGTTTCAATCATCGTTTCGGCGTCTTCTTTGAAGGTGCCGCGCGTCAGGTCGTCTTCGTCGATACCCAGGCGGTAGGCCAAGGCAGAGCCTGGGGCGCCAGCGGGAGCTTGGGGGCCGAGGTGCTGTTCATCCAGGTCCGGGTCGTGGCGCCCGTCAATGCACCGCGTTTTGGACTCTGGGTTGGACTTCACGAAATAGTCCTCGAGGTTTTCTTCGAAGCGTTGGTGAGGCAGCTCGCTTGACGTCAGAGGTCCTGGCCAGGCGCCCTCGGAAAGTTTACCTATGTAGGCAATAAAAGTAGTGGGAACCTCTGTGGTTGCGGTTGTGGTTGTGGGGGCGTCCTGTGGATCTACAGGGTTGGTGGGCATGCTTGTCGTCATTTCGAAACTCCTTCGGCACACACTCTATCCAAAGCAGCCCCCGGGGGTGGGACGTGTGGCAAAACAAGGCAACTGGTAGCGATGTGTGAGAATCTGGGGTTTTCTGGAGGGGTAGCAACGATGCCGCACCCTGAAGGAGTGTTCAATGGTCGACCTTAAAGCAACCCCGTACAACCTGAGTGACGAAGACATAGCGTGGGTAGAAGAAACCATCGCCAATATGTCAGATGAAGAAAAAATTGGACAGCTTTTCGTCAATATGGGTGCCGAGCGCACCGAAGAATACTTGACCGGGGTCTTGAAGGACTACCACATTGGCGCGGTGCGCTATAACCCTGGCAAGGCCGAAGAGGTCTACGACCAAAACTACATCCTGCAAACCAAGTCCAAGATTCCACTGCTGATCGCCGCCAACACCGAGGCCGGAGGCAATGGAGCCTGCACGGATGGAACATACGTAGGTTTCAAGGTCAAGATCGCAGCTACCAATGACGAAAAATACGCCTACGAAATGGGCCGCGTCTCCGGCGTTGAGGCGGCAGCAATCGGGTGTAACTGGTCTTTTGCGCCCATCGTGGACATTATGCGCAACTGGCGCAACCCCATTATTTCCAACCGCTCGTTTAGCTCTGACCCCGACAAGGTCTTGTCCATGTCCCTGGCCTATATGCGCGGAATTCAAGAATCAGGGATCCTGCCTGCCGCAAAACACTTCCCAGGCGACGGCATTGACGAACGCGACCAACACTTGTCCGCTTCGGTGAACTCCTACAGCTGCGAAGAATGGGATGCGACCTTCGGCAAGGTCTACAAGGGCCTTATCGACGCAGGCCTGCCCTCCATTATGGCTGGTCACATTATGCAGCCCGCCTATCAGAGGCATTTCAATCCTGCCTGCACAACCGACGACCTGCTGCCTGCGACCCTGTCCAAAGAGCTCATCACCGACTTGCTGCGAGGCAAACTGGGCTTCAATGGCCTGGTCGTCACGGACGCCTCGCACATGGTCGGCATGACGGGTGCCATGAAGCGTTCAGACCTTCTGCCTACGGCCATCGCGGCAGGCTGTGACCTGTTTTTGTTCTTCAACGACCCGGACGAAGACTTCAACTGGATGCTGCAAGGCTACAAGAACGGCGTCATCACCGAAGATCGCCTGAAAGATGCCCTTCGCCGGATCCTGGGCTTGAAGGCGCGCCTGAAGCTGCACACGACACCGCGCGAAAACATCTTGCCCCCGCGCGCAGAAGCCATGGCTAAAATCGGCCTGCCTGAGAACACCAAGTTGGCCGCCGAGGTCACAGACAAGGCCATAACCCTGGTGAAACACAAGCAAGAAGGGGTTTTGCCTCTGAGCGTCGCCAAGAACAAACGCGTCTTGGTTGTGCCCGTGTCGGGTCCTCCCAACCCGATCTCAGGCGCTTTCGGTGGGGGCGGCGAAAAGAAGGCCCCCTGGGAGGTCGTGGCAGACAAACTGACGCAGCGCGGCTACGAGGTCACCTTGCACGAATCCATGATCGAAAAGCTTTCAACCATGTCCAAAGAGGAACAAGCCGAGGCCGTCAAGGCAATCTATGCAGGTAAAGCCCCCATTGCCTCGGTTACCGACAACTACGACCTGGTGTTGTTGATCTCGAAGATCGACGGCATGATGCAGCCCACCGAACGCGTATTCTGGGGCTCAACCAAGGGCACAGTGGACATTCCCTGGTACGTTTTCGAACTGCCGACAGTCTTCGTCTCGGTCGCCAGCCCCTACGGCCTGGCCGACGTTCCGCAGGTCAAGACCTACATCAACACCTACGACGACCGCGAGTTCACCCTGGAAGCCCTGCTGGACAAACTAGAGGGCAAATCCGAGTTTGTGGGAGTTTCCCCCGTGGACGCCTTCTGCGGCTTTGAGGACACAAAGATCTGATCCAATTTTATTCCCGAGGGCGTTTGCGCTTCGTCCTCGGGAATAAAATGGAAAATCGAAAGGATAAAAATGTCTGATGCGACTATGCCTGAAAGGGCACGTGTGCTAAAAGAATTTGTGCCCACTAAGGATTTCTTTGTGGGGATTGATTCCGATGGGTGTGCCATGGATGCCATGGATATTAAACATTACGAATGTTTTACGCCCTCTTATATTAAGTTCTTTGACTTACAGGCAGCCTCTACTATTGTCAGGGAGACAGCGCTGTTTGTGAACCTGTATTCAACCACGCGCGGACAAAATCGCTGGGTGGCTTTGTCCAGGATCTTTGACCTTTTACGCGACCGTCCAGAAATAGAAGAACGCGGGGTGAAACTGCCTAAAGGAGATGCGCTAAAGGCGTTCTTGGATTCTGGTTATCCTCGCTCAGATAAAGGAATAGCTGATTATGCTGCTGCTAATCCATCGGCGGAAATTGAACAATGCATTGAATGGGGTAATGGCGTCAATAAAATGATCGCCTGGATGGTAAAGGGCTGTGCGCCTTTCCCTGGCGTGCGGGAAGCCTTTGAAGCCATGCAGGCAGATATTGACTGCATGACGGTTTCGGCGACCCCCATGGAGGCCTTAGAGCGCGAATGGGTGGAACACGACCTCGCGAAGTACATGAAGGTTATCGCCGGGCAGGAAATGGGGTCCAAGGCCCAGCACGTCGAATACGCGGCCAAAGGCAAGTACGCCGATGACCACATCATGCTGATAGGTGACGCCCCAGGTGACAGGGATTCTGCGGCACAAGAAGGCGTGTGCTACTACCCGATTATGCCTGGTTCGGAGGCCCAATCCTGGCGTCGTTTCATCGACGAGGCCCTGCCCAGGTTCTTGGCGGGCACGTATGTGGGTGCGTACCAAGACGGGCTGATCGAGGAGTTTAACGCCCTGCTGCCCGAGAAGCCGTCCTGGCCGACGATCAGCGGTTCTTAACCGCTGTGGCCTCGCCAATTTCGAGGAAATATTTTGGAACTGCGAGGGGGCAAGCAATACGTATTGCTTGCCCCCTCGCAGTGCCTATCAGCAAAGCGTTTAGTCCGCTTGTTGTTCCAACTGTTCCTGTTGTTCCTGTTGCCCCAAACAACCCAGTAGCACCGAGTAATCAGAATCGCGGCACTGCCAGTAAATCTGGCCTCCACGCACCTGAACAAACCTGACAACAGGGGTTTTTGAAAGGGTGAATGGTGTTTTGACCTGCAAAATCGGGGCGTTGCCTGTGTGGTGAGGTCACGTGTTTTTCCGGACTTTAACGAGCTTTGCTGGGCTTCAGGTAGGCTTTAATGAAGATGTCAGCAGACGTTCAGCTTCCAAGAAGGACACATGAAAACACTGCGCGAGTACTACGAAGCCGCCCTCGGCCTAGCCGAAGGCACACCGGGGGACGTGTATTTTATTGAGGAAGCCCGTACCCGCGTGCTCAGCGAGCCTGCGCCAGCGAAAATCGCCGTGCCGCCCTTCGACTGTGCCGTCGCAGACGGTTTCGCCTTGTGTCGCATGTGCGCTCTTTATGCGGCAGGTATGGACCACATCAATTCGCCCACGGATGTGACCTTGACCTTGGATAAGCCTGTGACCTTGCCTGTCGTCGCCGACATCCCTGTGGGGTGTACCGACGTGCCCGCTTTCGCGCGAGGACACGCCTTTAGGGTGATGTCGGGCGCGCCTTTGCCCGAGCAGGTCGATGTTGTCATCGATCACGCTCATATCGACTCGGTGACGCCCTCGGAAGAAGGCGCTTTACCTAAGGACATCACGATAACCTCCCTGCCGCCCCGTGGCCGCAATATGCGCACAAAAGGCGAAAACATTGCCGAGGGCGAGGTCGTCTTCGAGGCCGGGCACCACTTGGGGCCTGCGGCGTTAGCGACTCTGGTGTCGGTTGGCTACGACCGGGTGACGGTTCATAGGCAGCCACGGGTGGGGGTTTTGGTGACTGGCCCTCAGTTGCGTTCCCCTGGTGAAGACCTGGCACCTGGGCAGATACCAGATTCCAATACCTTGATGATTGAACAGCTTTTGCAAGGTGCTGGTGCGCATACCCTGCGCATGGGGTCGGCAGGCGATGATGCCAAGGCCATGAGTTCTATGGCGGATTGGGCCCTTGACCAGGGCCTTGATTTGCTTGTGACCAGTGGAGGGACGGCAGCAGGCCTCTTTGATATTGCAAAGATCGCCTTGGAGCCGCGTGGAGTGGAGTTTATGGATGTGTCGATCCAGCCCGGGGGACATCAGGGCCTGGGGTTGATTGACGGAAAATTGCCGTGTTTGGCCTTGCCGGGTTCCCCCGAGGCCGCCTTCGTTTCTATGATCCTCTTTGTGTTGCCGCTGGTGCGCAAGCTTAATGGCGATCCGCCTCGCGGCCTAGAAGAGTCTTTGACCATTGGGTCTGCGGGGCAGGCGTGGACAAAGTCGACTGATGCGGCTCAGTTGATACCGTGCGCCCCACGAGAAGATGGCATGTACTACCCATTCGCCTCTGGGGGTATGGGTACGCATCTGATTTCTACTTTCCATGCGGCAACTCATGTGGCCTATTTGCCTCGGGACCTCGAAAGAGTCGAGGTAGGGGATGCCTTGCAGCTGTTTCCGCTGCAGATCCACGAAGCCCTTTAACTGACACTCTGTCAGAAAAGCTGACACTTTTTGAGAAAGTGTCAGCTTTTCTGTAACCTGGGTCCAAAGTCTTGATTACGCTGGGCGTGTGAGCGACAAACTAAGGAGATCCTAAGTGGGTTCAGATAGTTTAATTACCCCGCCCGAAACAGAGGATCGCCCAACCGCGCCCGAGGCATTGGAGAAAAAATCCACCGTCTCCACCTCTAAGCTCATGACCCTCCGTGACCTGGTGACGACCTCAGTCTTTTCGGTGATCTACTTCGCGCTATCCGGTATCGGTGCCCTGATGTCCGTTGTGCTGCCTTCCATCGGTGTGTCAATTATCGTACCTGTAACTGCCTTGGTCGCAGCCCCCGCTTTTATGGTCGCCAGCGCCAAGGTGCCTAAGTTTGGGGCTATCACAATCATCGGCATCGTCATGGGGGCGGCGTTTTTCGTCGCCGGACATATGCCTGTTTCCTGGGTGGTGCCCATCGTTTTCGGTTTGCTTGCTGACTTCATCGCATCCATCGGGCACTACCGTTCAAAGGCCTGGACCTTGGCGTCCTTCGTGGTCTTTGCCTACGCAACAACCGGTCCGGTCATTCCCATGTACTTCACCATGGAGGCATACAAGGAATCCCTGTTGGCAAAGGGCAAAAGCCTGGAATACGTCACCCAAGTAACCGCCCCCATTTCCTGGACCGCCTTCGCCATCATGCTGGTAGTGACCTTCGTGTGCGCAATCCTGGGAGGTTTACTGGGTCAGCGCCTGGTCACACGGCACTTCGTCAAGGCCGGCTTAGCGTGACAGTCAAGGCAACATCCGGTTTGACTACGGCCGACTGGCTTGTGAGCACAAGCCCGGACCCAGGCAGCGACAATCGCGCCGCCCTCGGAAATGAAGGTGATGCCAAGCCAAAGCCTGGGCGGGGGCGGGCTACACGTGGCCTCGACCCGCGCACGAAGCTGGTCTTGGTGGTGGCAGCCACGGTGTTCCTGGGGCTCAATACCTCGCTGTGGGTAGAAGGCCTGTGGATTGCCTTTATTGCGTTACTGTTTGTGTTTGCGCCGGGCGACAATCAGAAGCGACGGGTATTTGCCCCGATCATCGCCGGCACGTGGCTTGTGCTGCTGGCGGCAGACGTCCTGGTCATGCCTCTCTTGAATGGGGGCGTGGCCATGTTCCTGTCTTTCTTTGCTATTGGACTGCGTTCCTTCATGCCTTCTATGGCAATGGGTGCCTACCTGATTTTGACGACCGCGCCTTCACAGTTTTTGGCTGCGTTACGGGCCTTACACCTGCCCGAAAAGGCCATGATCTCCGTCGCTGTGGTCCTGAGATTCTTTCCGACCTTGGCGTATGACGTGCGTCGAGTCCGTGAAGGACTTCGTTTGCGCGCGGCTGATGAGGGTTTTCATCCAGCACGCGCCTACGAGCGTTTTTTGGTACCGATTTTGATGTCGGCCGACAGAGCTGCCGGTGACCTGACGATTGCCGCTTTGGTACGGGGAGTCGAACTACCTGGGCGAAAGACCTCCATGACTCCCTTGGGTTTTGGGCTGGCCGATCTCTTTGCTTTGCTGCTGGCTGGCGCGTTTCTGATCGAGGTTGTGGCCCTGCCAGGTTTATCGCTGTGATCGACCTTCGGAACTTCACCTTCACCTATCACCGTGCCCCCGCCCCGACGTTGCGACAGGTGACTTTACAAGTTGCCGAGGGCGAATGCGTCGTGATCTGTGGCCGTTCAGGTTGCGGCAAGACGACCTTGGTGCGCCTGCTCAATGGGCTTGTGCCCCATTACTACCAAGGCGAATACTCGGGTAGTGCCTATGTGGGCGGGATGAACGTGGAGGACGCAGGGCCAGGTTCCCTGGCCTCGGTCGCCGGAACAGTTTTTCAAAACCCCATGTCCATGTTCTTCACTACTGCAGTTGATACAGAACTGGCGTTTCCGCTGGAAAACAGGGGGATAAACCGCGAAGTTATCCGCGACAGGGTGTGCGATATCGCCACCGAAGTGGGAGCTGTGGACTTGCTTGGGAAGTCAATCTTTAAGGTATCTGGTGGGCAACGACAGCGGGTGGCTTTCGGGGCGGCCCTGGCGTCTCGCCCTCGGGTATTGATTTTGGATGAACCGACATCCAACCTGGACGGACCATCAATTGAGGTCATGACTGAACTGATTGCTGGGGCTAAACGTGCCGGTGTTGCAGTGGTTGTGGCAGAACATCGCCTGTCGTACCTCATGGGGGTGGCTGACCGGTTCATTCATATGGACGAGGGTGGGTTTGTCGGAGAATACACGCCTGCCGAACTCTCTGCTGTGCCCGAAGCCGAACGCCGCACCTGGGGTTTGCGCAGTTTGGAAAAGGTGCGGGTATCGGAGCTGGTGGAGGCAAAAGACCTCGGCTCTACACACGGTGTTGGGCAAGGATTGGTGCTAGAGGATCTGGTTGTGGGGTATCGCAAAGGAATGCCCCTGCGATACCTGGGGGAAAAACTGTGCTTTGAACCCGGGGTCGTCACGGGTGTTTTGGGTGCCAACGGGATCGGAAAAACCTGTTTAGCGCGCACTTTGATCGGCCTGGAAAAACCCTTGAAAGGCAGTATTTTCCTTGGGGGCAGGCGCATGACTCCCAGGGGTTTGAGAAAAAACAGCTCACTGGTCATGCAAGATGTGAATCACCAGCTGGTTGAAAGCTCTGTGCGAGCAGAACTGGCCTTTGGGGCGTCCAAAGAGATTGCGAACCTAGATGCGCACCTTGAGGATATTGCCCTGCAATTGGGGCTTTACGAATTCTTGGATCGCCACCCGCAGGTCTTATCGGGTGGCCAAAAACAGCGTTTGGCAGTGGGGGTCGCGGCGTTATCCGGTCGGCGGATCGTGGTTTTGGACGAGCCGTCCTCGGGCCTGGACTATGCCCATATGATCGGCGTGGGTGAGGTAGCCCGCTGGCTGGCCGAACGCGGGACAATTGTCGTCGTAGTTTCCCACGATGCGGAATTATTACTACGTGCTTGTGGAAAGATTGTGAATTGGGGGTAGCCTTTGAGGGAGGCCCCACTAGGCATATTGATACTTCTAGGAGGAAGTCATGAGTGTTTCTGCAAAATTGGCGTCAATGAATGTTGAACTCCCCCCAGTGGTTCCCCCGGTTGCGGCGTACATCCCCGCTTCCGTGCAGGGGACACTGGTTTTCACCAGCGGCCAGCTGCCCGTGGTCGACGGCTATGTCGTCAGCACCGGACCCCTGAGCGATGGTGCCAGTGATGAGGCTATTGCCCAGGCGCAAAAGGCTGCCCGTGCCTGTGCTCTGAACGCCATTGCGGCTGCTGCAGATATTGCCGGTGGCGTAGACAAGTTGGCCCGCGTCGTCAAAGCGACGGTTTTCGTAGCCTCTTCGCAGGGATTCGTCGACCAGGCCAAGGTTGCCAACGGTGCATCCGAGTTCCTGCAGGAGGTTTTTTCTTCCGCGCATGCACGCAGTGCTGTCGGAGTTGTGGGCCTGCCGATGAATGCTACTGTCGAGGTTGAACTTATCTTCGAGCTAGCCTAGCGAGTAGTAAAGGATGTGGCCTGATGCCGAACCCTCATGAAAATTTGCCTCAACTGCCCCCTGTCATGAGGGCTTTGGCTGGCCTAGAACCCACGTGGCCACATGCCCTGGATCCCATGTCTGCGCCTGCAAAGCGGTGGGGGATACTGGGTGCTGGCCACATTGCGGGAACCTTTGCGCGCGATATTAGCGCCTACACGAGGCAAGAAATTGTGGCCGTGGCTTCCCGCGACCTCGCGAAATCCAAGCAGTTCGCCGCCGATAATGGCGTGGATCCTGCAGGTGCCTACGGTAGCTACGAAGACCTTGCAGCCGACCCCAGGGTCGACATTGTCTATGTTGCCACCACTCACAATGTGCATCTGCAAACGGCATTGACCGCTATTGAGGGCGGCAAGCACGTGCTGATCGAAAAGGCTTTCACCCGCACCGCCGCTGAGGCCAAGCAGATCTTCGACGCAGCACGTGCCAATGGCGTTTTCGCTATGGAGGCCATGTGGACCCGCTTCCTGCCGGGCCAGGTCTTGTCGCGAAGGCTGGTTGAGACCGGTGCCATCGGCCCACTTGTCGCTGCCGAGGCCGACCACGGACAGTCTCTTGAACACGTCGAACGCCTCATGAATCCGGATTTTGCGGGTGGTGCGCTGTTGGACCTGGGCGTTTATCCGATCTCTTTCCTTTACTCCTACTTGGGAAAGCCTGCCCGTGTGCTTGCTGCTGGCAGGCTTACGCCCACGAATGTGGACGCAGGAAACGTGACTGTCCTCGATTACGGGCAGGCCCTGGCTGTTGCCAGGTCTGACCTGGATGGACGTTCCTCGACCGGCGCTTCCTTGACGGGGCGCGAGGGATGCTTGGAGTTCCCACGCCAGTTCTACAGGCCAAGTTCGGTACGCTTGCGTTTATTTTCCGAGGGCGCTGCGGAAAAGGCGCGATCCTTGGTGTCGGGCGAGGACTTTGAACTCGGACAGGTCGCAGCATCCGACCGCAAAACAGAGGGCATCGCCTGGGAATGGGATGCAACCGTGCCAGGCGGTTTCCAATACCAAGTCGCAGAGGTCGCCCGCTGCGTCGATGCTGGTCAGCGCGAATCATCGACGACGACCTGGCAAAACACCCTTGACGTCATGGAGATCATGGATCAAGCCCGCACCCACATAGGCGGCGCCTACTAACCCAAAACTCGCTGAGCCTATCACCTAATGTCTGAGCCTATTCACCGGGGGACTACCCCATGAATAGGCTCAGGACTTGAGTGATAGGCTCAGCGATTATTATGGGGGTATGACTGCGAACGGCACTGCCACAACTAGAACCATTCAGCCAGGGATTTTTGCACTGGGAACCACAGACCACGCCTATGTGGAGCTAGACCTTAAAGAAGGCGCCGATCCGCAGGCAGCGCTGGCCGATTTGGCGCAGGTCGCCAACGTTGGCACGGTTAGTGGCTGCAACGTGGTTGTCGGCGTGCGCCCCTCCCTTTGGGCCACGGTCGCCGATGCTGCAGACGTCCCGGTTGGCGTTCACGACTTTGACACAGACATCACTTCCGGAGAAGGAAAACCAGCCGAGGGCGACTTCTCCATGCCTGCCACACAACACGACGCCTGGATCTGGGTCGCCGGTGCGTCGAAAACCAAGGTTTACGACGAGGCCACCAAGATTCGCGTTGCCTTAATGAAGTCCTGGACTGTCAGCAACATGGACATGGGCTGGGCGTATGGGGCTGCCAAAGACTTAATCGGTTTCGAGGACGGCACGGAAAACCCCGGACTTTTGGAAGCGCCGGGCGTTGTGGGTGTGGCTGCTGGTCAGCCTGGGGCAGGTTCCTCTGTGCTGTTGTATCAGCGTTGGGCACAGATCGGGCACTCGTGGTACATGCAGTCCAGACGCGACCAGGAACTGTCGGTCGGGCGCACGAAGGCCGATTCTATTGAACTAGATGAAGACGTCATGCCCGAGACCTCTCACGTTTCGCGTACCGTCATCGAGGTCGACGGCGAAGAACTGGAAATGTATCGCCGCAATGTGGCCTACGGGGATTTGAATACCTTTGGCACCTTGTTCGTCGGGTTTTCCTTTGACCAGTGGCGCGTGGAAGAAATGCTGCGCCGCATGGCCGGTTACGACGGCCTGCGTGACGCCTTGACCAGGTTCTTCACAGTCGAAACCGGCGCATGGTACGTGGTCCCTTCCGTGGAAGCCCTGCTGGCGTTCTTGCCCGAAGACGACGAATAACTGTGTTTACGTTTTGACTGCCGCTGCGGGGGGTCGGCGGGTACATGCCCCTTGGCAGCAGGAGGTGCAAGCACCTCCCCCCACGCCTTTGGCGCGGGTCCCCCCCCCACCTACGCTGCTTACGGGGCACGTATCCCGCCTCACCCATTCCGCTTTCCTAAGGAAAAGGACTTCGTGATGGGGATTTTCCTTTACCCAACCCGAATTGGTTGACATGGGCGGGGCTTGAGGCGGGAGGACGCGGTAGGTTGGGCGTCGGATGCCTGTCGAGCTTTAGCTCGACAGCGCACCGCTGGGCACGGACCCCGCCTCACGCCCCGCCGCAACGAATTAACTAAACCCAGTCAGTCACAATGAGGCGGGGCCACACGGCCCCGCCTCATTGTTATATGCGAGTCGTCCTCGGCAATGGGGAGAAACTGGAGGGTTTAGCTTTCCTTGCCCCAGTTTTCTAGGTAGGTGCGTTCCATTTTTTGCCGGATTTGTTCGTCCCAGCTGAATGCGGGTTCTTTCCAGCCCTTGAAGTAGTCCTCGTCGATCTCGTGTGCCCAGGGGCTGTCAGGGCCGGTGGGAGGCCAATTCGGATTGTCCGTGACGGGTGGGCGTATTTCGGCAACTGCCGGACTTTGGCGGCCATAACGCATCCACTGGGTGTAGGTGTCTTCGAATAGGGGCGTGCCATCCCAGCGTCCGGCAGGTGTGCCGGAGTTGAAGAAGCGGCCACCCAGGAGGCCACGCATAATGCGGCCCGTCCACTGTTCTTTCTTTTGGAACTCGAGGGTGCGTTTGACGTAGATGTTTTGCAGGCGCGTCATGCAACCACCGATGAGCTCAATGTTTACCCAGTTCAGTGCTGTTTGGAAGGTAGAGGCAGGTTCGTAGCCTATGCGCCAGTGGTTGATCAGCCTGGTGCGGTTGCCCTTTAGTGGCACCACGTAGAAACACCAGGCGGCTGCGAAATGTGTCATGCCGGGGAAGCGGAAGGCGAAAGACCCTGGTGCTGCCGGTGGATGCTTGGTGTCTACCCACTGGACCAGGTATTTGCCGGGTACGACATCGGCCCACTCCATAGACATGCCGTGGAAGTCGAAGGCGGCAATGTCTCCAGGCAGCATAGAGTCAGGTTGCTGGAACTCCTCTTGGATCTCGTAATGGTTGAAGAAAGGTAGGCGGGCGAACACTCGCTCTAGGAATTCCGAGGAATACGAGCCGGCCTTATCTGCCCCGATCTGTTTGAACAGACGCCACACGGCGTATGCGGGTGCGTCAATCGTAATCGCATAGGTCGAGGAATAGCCGTTGTCATAATTCGCGTCGATCAGATCATCTGCCGGGTACTTCCAGGCTTGTTCTTCTGGGGTCGCTTTGCCGCTGAGCTGTGAGAAGGCATACATGCCACCTAGGACGCCCAGGCCAGCGAGGCCAGCATATTTGAGTATCTTGCGTTTCTTCATGAGTATCACGCCTTCGTGTTGGTGAGGCTGTCAGGTGGCAACTGTTCTAGCAGCAGTTTCTGACAGTATGTAAATGACTCTTGGGAGAATTGTATGTGGCGTCTTTGTGCGAGATAAGAGACTTCCGTCCTAAGTGGACACCAGTGTACGGTAGTAAAGTTACATCTTGTAAATATCGCGTGTGACCGAGGAGGGTCAACAGGTATGGAATCACTGTTTCTTTGGGAAATCGGAACCCCTGTCGTGTACGGGATCTGGCTGTTGGTTTTCGTCCTTCAGGTGGCTGTGGCCGAAATCAATCGTCGCTGGAACTGGACGATATTCGTCTTTTGGACCGTCGGAGGGCTGTTGTTGATGCCCTACGCCGCCAAAGTCGCAGTACCCATCGTTGGATGGTTCCCCTTCGGGAAGTACGCGATCATGGTCGCCACCGCCACCATGACAGGGTTCTTGCTGTGGTGGGGTAAACGCAACCCGGTCAAGGCGCACAGGTACGCCATCTGGATGGGTGTAGCCCTATGGGTGGGACTGGCAGCCAATATCATGGAGGCCAATATCCGTGACATTACGATCTACTTGAGCGCAGGCGACTACTATGCCTGCGCCGCCGACTGGCAGTGTCTGCGCGAAATCAACGCAACACATGCGGCAGAGATGATCAACGGCCTGCCCGAGTCACGCGGCGTCACCGCTGCCCTGCACAGCCCCGAGTGGTACCAGGCAGTCGCCGCCAACTTTGAGGCCGGGCACGTGGGGATAGACCCTGAGACAGGTTTTCGCACCATTGGTGGATACTGGAACATTATGTCCGCTGTTGCGGGCCTGCTGAACATTATTACCATCACCGGCCTAGGCAAAATCTTTATCACCTCCCGCAAAGACCAAAAGGTTAAAGGACTTATCTGGGTTGACATGGTGTGGCCCTGGGTTATCGCTTACGACTTGTGGAACCACGCATTCTTGTATAACTCATTAGCGGATTACACCTGGTACTGCACCTTCGCATTATTGCTGGCCTGTACCATACCGGCCTTCACCTGGGCTAAAGGTCAGTGGATCTGGTTTAGGTGCTTTACGCTAATGTTTTGGATCGCGGCCAATAACCTGCTGCCTTCGCTGCTTGTGCCGCCGGGTATTATGCACAACTACGCAACCATGGATCCCATGGCCAATATCGTCTCTGCCGTCCTTGCCCTTGCCTCCAATATCGCCTTGTTCATTTATTGGCTGTACAAGATAATCAAATACAAGCGCAACCCACTAACCGGCGTTCTATACTGCGAAACCAAAGAGTTTGCAGAAATCATGCGTACGCACGCGGATGAAAAAGACAAGTACTTCGTCGTGGACCACACCAAAGCCACACCCAAGGAACTTGGCTTTGAACCAGAGTCTGACACGCCACCGAAAGACGGCTGGGTCGGCGTCATGCCCTGGTGGAAGAACGACAAGCGCTTTGATAAACCACGAACACCTATTGAGGCTGACGAAAGAGCCGCAAAGAAGATCGCCCTCGGAAATGAAACCGGAAACGAGAAGGCTTAGGCGGAAGGAAAAACGATGTTGACTCCACTAACTCTTTTGGGTGGCATAACTCCGCCTGAGTATCCGACCCTGTTCTTCTTTGAGGTAGGCCAGTGGTGGGATTACGCCATGCTGGCCGTTGTCACGGCAGCCTTGGCTTTTGCTGCCTGGTTGACGCAGCGCAACAAATGGGCGGTGCTGGCACTGTTGGTCGTTGTGCCTATCTTGTTGACGATATTTTGGTGGCCACACTCCACTGAGGGGACGAACTCTGCCGGGTGGTTCCCCGTTGTCAAACAGTATTCGGCTCTGTTGGGGTCGCTGTCCTTGGTGGCCTTGCAGTACACGAGGAAACTGCGTTACAACAAATGGTATTTGCTGATTCCACCGTTTATTTTGGCCATCAACATTATCGAGGCCGTCATCCGTGACTTCCAGTGTTACGGCATTCAGGGGCTGGACCCCTCTAATGGGATGGTGACCTGGGGCGGACCGTGGAACATCATGAACGGGATCGCAGGCATTTTGAACCTAGTCATGATTTCAGGCTGGGTGGGGATTTTCGTCGCCAAGGGCAAATCTAAAGCGATTATCTGGGGAGACCTGACCATTTGGTGGATTATCGCCTACGACCTGTGGAACTTCGCCTACGTCTACAACTGCTTGGCAGACCGCGCCTGGTATTCCGGGGTGGCCTTGCTGGCCGCCTGCACGATTCCGGTGCTATTCAAATTCGGTAAGGGCGCATGGATTCAATACCGCGCCTACACGCTGACCTTCTGGTCGGCGGTCGTCTTGACCTTCCCGCATTTCATGCAGGATTCGATGTTCGCCCATCGTTCTTCGCACAACCCGACGGCGTTGTTTATTGTGTCTGCGGCAGCCCTTGTGTTCAACGTCGGGGTCTTCATTTACCACGCCTACCGGATTGTGAAGACCAGGCGTAATCCCTTGTCGCAAGAGGTTTACTCGGATACTGGGCAGTACGTATCTTTCATTCGTGACAACGCCACCGAGGACGACCAAGACCGCATCGCTGGACGTTTGGGCAAGAGCGCCAAGGAAGCAGGCTACCGGGACTGAGTTCGGGTGCATGCCACAGGCCGTCTGTGCTCAGTTAAGGTGACGGTATGTCCTCGCTGTGCTTTGAACACGGACTTACTTAGGGGTCGGCCTGGGGTTTTGCTTGTCAGGGCATAGGCGACATCGTTTTGGGTTGCTGCAAGAGCTGGCTCCACACTTATATCCACGTTCCCGCTGAGTGTATGGTTTGGGGCTTGACTGTGCCCTGTGTTGCTCTACGGTCGATCCCCAACGGTACGGTCGGTCGAAAGTTCACCCTTTTGGGTATTCCTTTTTGGTGTGTGTTGTGGTGGTGTGGTTGTGGGCCTGTTTTTCGGGCCTGGTTCCGTGTTCTCTCTATCCCATAGGAGTGGTTGTCATGTCTGGTGTTTTTGTACGTTTTAGGCGTCGGGGGGGGTCGGGCTTTTAGCGGCGTTTAGCGCGTTGGCTCTTGGTTTTGGTCTGAGCGTCCCGGCGTATGCGATTAATACCTCCCGTATCGAGGGGGCTGACCGTATTGCGACAGCGTTGAAGGTTTTTGAAAGCAGTTCTGCGTGGGGCGACACTGTTGTTGTCTCCAGGGCAGACAGTTTTGCTGACGCGGTGGCGGGTACGCCTTTGGCTGGCCAGTTGCGTGCTCCGATTATTCTTTCCGAGGGCGGTAAGTTGAGCCCTGGTATTAAAGACAAACTGGGTGCTAAGGGCATCAAGAAAGCAGTCTTGCTGGGCGGCGATGCTGCCCTGGCGCCTGGGGTTGAAGCGGATTTGAAGGCTGCGGGTCTTGATGTGTCTCGCCTGCAAGGCGCTGACAGGTATGCGACCTCGAATGCGATTGCCGATAACGTTATTCAACGTCGCGGTAGTGGTGCTATCCCCGTGTTTGTGGTGACAGGTTCTGACTACGTTGATGCCCTTGTGGCGGGTGCGGCGGCTGCGAAGGTTGGTGGCGTGATTGTCATGGCACCCACAGGAAGCCCGCTTACTGGAAGGGCTCTTGAGATAGCCCGAGGTGCCAGTGCCCTATACGGGGTTGGCGGCCCAGGCGTTCAATCCGCCAAAGCCGCGGGTCTAAACCCAGAAGAACTCACGGGTGCTGACAGGTTTGCGACAGCCACGAAGGTAGCCACCAAGTTCTTTGCCTCTACATCCAGGGCGGTTATGGCTACGGGCCTAAACTACCCTGATGCCCTATCGGGTGGTGCTCTGGCTGCGCGTTTGGGCGTGCCGGTCCTTTTAGCGGCCCCCAGCGCATTGCCAACACCCACGAAGGATTACCTGGAAGCCAACAAAGCCACGCTAACCCAGATAGACATCATCGGCGGCACATCAGCCATAGCCCCCGGTATCGCCACCCAAATCAACGCCATCACCCCCGGCTCCAGCAGCAGCGGCTCCGGCGGTTCCAGCGGATCAGGTGGCAGCAGCGGCAGTGGAGGTTCCGGCGGCGGCGTGGAAACCCCCGCGCTGTCAATGAATGCGACCGCAGTGGAAACGATCGAAGCAGATGCTACGTCTGTCGTGGTTACTGTTGGTCTGGTTGCCAAAGGAGGAGCAGAATTCACGGGCCGCATTTTTGCCAAAGCAGGAGAACACGGTTTGGCAGTACAAGCTCCTGCGGTAGGGCCCTCTGTTACCTTGACCCCAACTTTCGCACACAATTCTGGCGTTACGGACAAAACGATCACCATCACAATTTCCCATTACGCAGATGCAGGGAAGCTTGTAGCGGGTGATCAAGTAGTGACCCTCACACAGAAGAAATACGAGGGCACGATCACTGCGCAGGTGGCTGCCCCGACAATAGATGAAACAACAACAAATTTCTCTTCTGTGGTCACATATTCTGGCGCTCCAGCCCCAGATAAACTAGGAAAAGTTAAGTTTCTAGTCACCACTAGTGCTGATGTGCTTCGCTGGACGGTTGAGCGGCAAATTGAAGTAAGCGGGTCAGAATATAAGACCCCTGAGGGACCTGTGCTGAATACTCTGGAGTCGGGCACTTATAAACTCAAGGTTGATAGTTATATTCCAGCTGAAGGTGGTTACACAGGGACGGTCGATAATTCGCCTGTCACATTTACGATCCCGTAGGTGAGTAGAAGTACCCCATCCTCACCCGCGCTGACCTTATTGGTCGGGTCTTGACTGTATCGCCCGGAGCCCCTCCCACCGATACAGTCACCACCCGCCGATAAGGTCAGCAAGCAGTAGAGCCTGGGCGGCCGGGATGTGCGAAAGGTGGGGTGGGCGGTGGGAGGGCGCGGTAGGTTGGGCTTCGGATGCCTGCTCGGCGTAGCCGAGCAGTGCACCGCTGGGCACGACCCCCGCCGCCCGCCCCACCCCAGCAGTCCCACCCACCGATAAGGTCAGCAACAGGTGTGTTGGTCAGACGGGTGTGGCGGTGTGCGGTGCATCTAGGGAAGGTGTCTCTGGAATGAAGTCGTGATGCATTGCTAGCATTGTTGCATGAGTGCGATTACTGTCAGGAAACTTCCCGAGGAAACGAAACAGCGGCTGCGTGTGCGTGCAGCCGTCAAAGGCCGTTCCATGGAAGCCGAAGCAAGGGACATTCTGGTCAAAGAACTTTCCGGTACCGGTAGCAACACTGAGTGGATTGACCAGATTATTGCGGCTTCAGCAGAATACGGAGGCACCGATTTAGATATTCCTGCACGGGACGACCAGGCATCCTATGTCGATTTCACTGCAGATCCGCCGGATGTTAAACGTTCATGATAATCCTGGATACCAACGTTGTTTCCGAAATTATGCGGGGCGACTCCATGGACCCGCAGGTTTTAACATGGGTTCGCACTCTAGGCGATAAACCGTGTACCACCATGGTCACCAAGGCTGAGATCCTGGCCGGTATCGCCGTCCTGCCAACCGGGAAACGTCGACAAAGCCTAGAAACGCTGGCAAAGATTGTGTTTATTTTTTGAGCGACAGATAGTCAGCGCATGTGTTGACAATGGATGTGGCTGCTTCGATTGCCTCAAAGACATCTTGTTGAGTGGCGGAAGGACGCGTACTGCTTGGGTATTCCGTAGAATTTCTGATTTGGCGCATCCACTCGAAATCAGTCAGCGCGTCTTGTCCGACGAAGGCCGCGGCGGCAATTCCTGTGTTGTGATGGGCTCCACCAATCGGACGTACTCTCAGTCCTTCAGCGGATAGTACGGCTGCCAGTGCCTTTCTAGCTGCATCGTAAGCTGATGTGAATGCCATGGCGTGATCTGTAGTTTTGGACAGAGTTATGGCTGTTTGAATGTGTTGTTGGGACATCATAATCACAGATCTTGCGTGGTCTTTGTTGGCGGTTACTTGTTCAAGGCGCCGTGATTGCAGCATCTGCGCGATTTCTTGGGGGAGTCTGCCCTTGGTCACGGTTCTAGATTACTTGGACTAGTGGGTGAGAACGCAGAGTTTGGACGAAGGGGGAAGGGGTATCAGATTCCCACTGTTCAATAGTCAGTCGTGTGATATTCACAGTGATGCCAAGTTGGTGGCTAGCGGTGGCAGCCTTGGCGCTTAAAACTCTCTGTGAGGTGTCCCCGATTGTCAGTACGTCAAGGTCATTAGGATAAGGTCCTGCTTCCCCAGTAAATCGTGCGGCCCAAGACCCGTAGATGTAAAGCTGGTCGACACCTATGACATCAGTAAAAATTTCTTGAAGGACAGGGACAGGACCATAGGTTGCCATAATGATTGCGTGCATGTGAGTAAAGAGCGGATGGTCACGGTTCGCCCGCACCATACGGTTTCTGCCAACCTGACGATCCAAGAGAATTGAGGTTTCTACCAGTCGAGACACCTCGCGGTGAACGACGGGAGCGCTTACTCCTGTGAGACGTCCCAGGTCGGCCAGAGAGTTTTCTTGGTCAGGAAATCCAAGTGTCTGGGCCAGTAAGGCACCGAGAGCATCCGAGCGGATGAAAGGTGTCAGTTGTGCGGGCAAAGTCTTCACAAAACAGAATCATATCTTCCGTTTATAGGAAGAGTCAATCGTTTTTGAGTTGAGGTTCAGTCTTGTGTTGTGCGAAACCAAGCCAGCGCTGAAAGTATCTGTTGTGAGGGCTCCCAAGGATAGCGTCAGCACCCCCTACTGGTGCTTTCACGTGGTTAGTTGTCAGCTACAGTTCGTGGGACCAGGGTGGGTTGGCTCCCGCCCGGCTGACGGTGACGGCTGCGACCTCGGCTGCGTGATCCAAAATGGCGCCGACCTGATCCCTGTATAACTGTCCCAGTTGTTCGCGGCCGCCCTCGGCAATAACCCCGAAGGACCAAAGCGTGTCGATGATGGCGCCCATGAAGGAATCCCCGGCGCCGACCGTGTCCACGACGGGGCCGACCCGGGCGTCCTGGTGGGCGGCAATGCCTGAGGCCGTCCATAGGTCTGCGCCCTGGGCGCCGCGCGTGACGACGATCATCTGCGGACCGAGATCCAGCCAGCGGATGACCTGGGCGTCCACGTCGGCGCCGCCGGTCAGCCAATCCAGGTCCTCGTCCGAGAGTTTCACGACGTCCGCGCAGGCAATCAGCTGTTCGACCTTCGGCAAGGTGACGGCAGGTGCTTCCATCAAAGACGGGCGGGCGTTGATGTCGTAGGTCACGACCGCGCTGCTGGCGTCGTGAACGGTCTGCACGGTGCGCAAAACCGTGTCGAAACCGCCTGCGGCCATGGCTGATATGGAGCCGATGTGGACGATGCCGGCCTGCGGGGGCAGGGCCACGGTAGGCGGGTCGAAAGAAAAATCAAACACATAGGACGCCGCGCCGTCAGCGCCGATGCTCGCTGTGGCAGAGGGGGTGCGGGCGGCGGCGAAAGACGAGTCGGTGATGTACACGCCGGACGCGGCAGCGCCGTCGATGATCAGTTGCCCGAAATCGTCACGCGCAAGGTTGGCGGACAAGACGACGGGGCGGCCCAGGCGCCCCAAGGTGATGGCGACGTTGTAGGGCGAGCCTCCGGCGTAGGGCTGGGGTGGGGTGCCGTCGGCCTTGTCGATGACGTCGATGAGGGCTTCGCCCAGGACGAAAGCGTGGGGGGCATCGGGGGCGGACGGCGTTGCCTGCGGTGCCTGTGTCGCCTGTGGTGCCTGCGGGTTTGTGGGTGCTGCGGGGTTTGACATCGGGGCGCTTCCTTGTGGCCGAGGGATGAAATCTACGTTGACATTATCACCCAGGGATCAGGCTTTCAGTGGGAGTCAGTTGGCTGATCGCAGGGTTTGTGTGTGGGTTAGTGCGGCGGCGGCAGCGGCGGGGGCATGGGCGGGAGCTTGTAGGTTCCGTCCAGGTAACGCTGCAGCACCGGGCCGACGATGTTCACCAGGTCGTCTTCGCTCATGGAGGCGATGGGCTCGATTTTGGTGATGAAACGCATCCCGATGATCCCGATGATGTGCGAACCGGCCAAGGTCACGCGCAGTTTCGCGTCCGGGCCATCCAGGTAGGCGGCGGCAGGGTTCACCAGGTTACGCCCAATCCAGCCGCGAAACATGGTCAAGGCCGCGTCGGTTGACAGCAGGGAGGCGGTAATCACGTGCACGCGGTCGGTCAGCTCGACTTGCGCCCACAGCGAGATAACCACCTTGGCCATGCGTCGCCCGGCGTCGTGAATTCCTGGGGAAAATACCAGGTCAATCAAGGCTTGTGGGTCCCTCGGCAGTGACAGTGACTGCCTGAACAAAGCGGCTTTCGAGCCGAAGTAATAGTTGATCATCGCCGGGTCCACGTCGGCCTTGGCGGCAATCTCACGCACGGTCACATCGGCGTATGGCCTGGTGGTAAACATGGCACGCGCCGCGGCAAGGATGTCGCCCTTTTTCTCGCCCCGTTTCGAGGTCGGCCCCCGCCCGCTGGATTTCACCCCTTCAGCCTATGGGGTTAGGCCGAGGGCGGGGCAGTTTTAACATGTGGCACATGCAGGGCTGTGGTGTTGGTACCTGCCGACTTTTCAACGAGGGCGGAAAAACCAGATAGTGATGCCGGACACTAACAAGCTGTGAACAGTGGTGATGCCTGCACTCAAGCTTTCAATTTCAACACGGTTGAAACTTCGCGGCAGGTGACCATAGGCTGCAAGTGGATTAAGTTTTAGTGAGGTGTCTGTATGACAACAGTGTCGACTTCTCCGGTTTTTACTGGCGTGCGCGGTGCTCACCACCACGCGCACAAGCGACCCACTCCCAATGCCGCAGATGAGGCACTACTGGTCACCACCAGCGATAACAGCGGCGTTATGCAGTTGGGCATCGACATTGGATCCACAACCGTAAAGGCCGTCGTCTTGGACGGACACACAGCAGTCTTTCAAGATTACCGCCGCCACAACGCCGATGTGCGTGAAGAACTGGCCCGCCTGCTGGATGACATCGCAACCGACCTGCCGGCGGCAACGGTCTACGCATCGGTGACAGGCTCGGGAGGCATGGCGGTCTCGGAGATCCTGGGCATCCCTTTCATTCAGGAGGTCATTGCCGAAACGCAGGCCACGCGCATCAATCACCCTGACGCAGACGTCATTATCGAGCTGGGCGGCGAGGACGCGAAACTCACCTACCTGAAACCCACGCCTGAACAGCGCATGAACGGCACCTGCGCGGGAGGAACAGGGGCATTCATTGACCAGATGGCGACCTTGCTCAAGACCGATGCCGCAGGCCTAAACGACCTGGCGTCACGCTCCACACACCTGTACCCCATAGCTTCTCGCTGTGGGGTTTTCGCTAAAACAGACCTGCAGCCCCTCATCAACCAAGGTGCTGCACACGAAGACCTGGCTGCCTCGGTCTTTGCTGCCGTGGCAACTCAGACGGTGGCCGGCCTTGCGGCAGGCCGTCCCATCCGAGGTCATGTCATGTTCCTGGGCGGACCTCTGCACTTCTTGCCCGAGCTGCGCAAAGCCTACGAAAACATCCTGGACAAAGCCACAGGTTTTGTGACGCCCCCAAATGCGCAGCTCTATGTAGCCCTGGGCGCAGCCATGATGTCCACTGAACAGACCAGTGAGCCCCAAAATATCGCAGCGCTGAACCGCAAGTTGCGTGAGGCCGAGGGCGCGCAGTCCATGTCACACCGCCTGCCGCCCTTGTTCCAGACCCCGAAAGACTACGAACAGTTCCACACGCGCCACGCCCGCGCACACATCACCCAGATCCCAACCGACCAGGCCACAGGCACATGTTTCTTAGGGATCGATGCGGGTTCGACGACCATCAAGGCTGTCGTCATTGATGAAAAAGACCGAATTGTCTTCACCCACTACGCCTCCAACGAAGGCGACCCCCTAAAGGCGGCCAAAGACATTGTCCGCCACATCCACGAGGAACTGCCCCCTGAAGCAACAATCCTGCGCGCGTGTTCCACAGGGTACGGCGAAGGCCTGGTTCAAGCGGCCCTGAAAGTCGACGAGGGCGAGGTCGAAACCATGGCGCACTACCGGGCGGCTGAATACGTGCTGCCGGGTGTGACGTCGGTGATCGACATCGGCGGGCAGGACATGAAGTACCTGCGCATCAAGGATTCTGCGGTTGATTCGATTTCCGTCAACGAAGCGTGTTCCTCCGGCTGCGGCTCGTTTTTGCAAACCTTTGCTGAGACCATGGGTCAAGACATTCACTCTTTTGCTCAGGCCGCCCTCAAGGCGCCAGCACCCGTTGACCTGGGGACACGCTGTACGGTGTTCATGAACTCCTCCGTCAAACAGGCCCAAAAAGAAGGCGCCGACGTGGGCGATATTTCCGCTGGCCTAAGCTATTCGGTGATTCGCAATGCCCTGTACAAGGTCATCAAGCTCAAGGACGCCTCTGACCTGGGCGATAAGGTTGTCGTCCAAGGCGGCACCTTCTTGAACGACGCAGTTTTGCGCGCCTTTGAAACCTTGACCGGCCTGCAGGTTGTGCGCCCCAACCTGGCTGGTCTCATGGGGGCCTACGGTGCAGCGCTGACGGCCAGAAAACACTGGCAACCAGGCCAAAGGTCAACCCTGTTGGGTGTTGAAGACCTGGAAAAACTGGAAATCAGCAGCGAGTTGAAGGTCTGTCGCCTGTGTCAAAACCACTGCCAGATGACCGTGACCAGCTTTTCTACCGGTGAAAGACACGTGTCTGGCAACCGCTGTGAACGCGGGGCCTCCTTGGAGAAACTGCCCGCAAAATCGCCGATCCCCAATATGTTCGACTGGAAGTACAAGCGCCTGTTTGCCTACCGCCGCCTGACCGAAAAGGCCGCCACCAGGGGGGACATCGGCATCCCCAGGGTGCTCAATATGTATGAAAACTATCCTTTCTGGTTCACGGTCTTAACTGAGCTGAAGTTTCGCGTCATGATTTCCGGGCGGTCCTCACACGACCTCTTCGAAGAAGGCATGGAATCCATCCCCTCCGAAAACGTGTGCTACCCAGCGAAACTGGTACACGGCCACGTCAAATCCCTCCTGGATAAGGGCATTCGCACCATTTTCTACCCCTCCGTGACCTACGAACACGCCCAAACGCAAGGCCAGGACAACTGCTTCAACTGCCCCGTCGTCGCGACATATTCCGAGGTCATCCGCACCAATATGGAGGAACTGGACGGCAATCGCGGCTTCGGCGCCGCCGGGGACACGGCCGCCGCCTGGTCAAGCGAAGAGCGCGCCGGGTTCATGAGCGAGGTTTTACCTACCAGCATTGCCGAGGGCGGACAAGGCGCCAACGCAGAACCACACCCAGGTGTGGCCCCAAACGGTCACGACGGCCAAGCCACCCAAGCCCCCAAAGTCCGTTTCCTAAACCCCTTCTTCAACCTGGCTAACCCTGATCACTTGGCAACGCGCCTGGTAGAAGTCTTCTCTGATTGGAACGTGACCTTGCCAGAAGCCAAGGCGGCCCTTGCGGCAGGTTTCGAAGAAGACGCCGCCTTCAAGGCAGAGGTCATGGCCAAGGGGGATGAAGCCCTGCGCTACATGGTTGAAAATAATGTGCGCGGCATTGTCTTGGCAGGCCGCCCCTATCACCTGGATCCTGAAGTCAATCACGGCATCCCTGAGGTTATCAACGGCCTGGGCATGGCGGTTTTAACCGAGGACTCCATGGTCAGACCAGGCACCTTGGAGCGCCCCTTACGGGTGCGCGACCAGTGGGCATATCACTCGCGACTCTACGAAGCCGCTGGAACGGTCGGTACAACACCGTATCTATCCCTCGTGCAGCTGGTGTCCTTCGGCTGCGGGGTGGACGCAGTAACCGCAGACCAGGTCCAAGAAATCCTGGAGGGCGCGCACGACGTCTACACGGGCCTAAAGATCGACGAGGTTTCCAACCTGGGTGCTGCACGGATCCGTTTGCGCTCCCTTGCGGCCGCACTGGAGGAAAGGAAAGCCGGTCAGGCGGCACTCAATGGCGCAAACGCCCTCGGCAATGAACTTGAATCTGAAGAAATCTATACCTATCCGGCAGGCCGCGACAAGGAAACTCCCCTAGGGCTGCGCGGCGAACAGTACACCAACCACCCAGAATCCAAGGTGCTTATCGGTGCCGAGGCTGGGCTCAAGGCTACAGGCCACGGTCACGTCTATCCGCGTTATACCAAGGAAATGCGCGAGGCTGGGTACACGATTTTGGTGCCTCAGATGGCTCCCATCCAGTTTCGTTTGGCAGCACCCGTCATGCAACGTTTCGGGTACAACGTGCAACTGCTGGAACACGCCAGCAAAGAGGACATTGAGCTGGGCCTCAAGTACGTCAATAATGACGCGTGCTATCCGGCGATCGTCGTCATTGGGCAGTTGATGAACAGGATCCTCAAAGGCGAGGTCGACGCCAATAAATGCGTGGTGGCCATATCGCAAACTGGTGGGATGTGCCGCGCGACGAACTATGCCGGCCTGTTGCGAAAGGCTTTGCGCGACGCCGGCCTGCCCCAGATTCCTGTCCTGGCTATAAGCGCGCAGGGCTTTGAGGACAATCCTGGTTTCGAGTTCACGCTGCCCATGTTGAACCAGTTGATCCGCGCATTGACGCTGGGGGACATGCTGCAAAAACTGCTGCTGCGGGTACGTCCATATGAGGCCACACCAGGGGCTGCCACCAGGCTGTATGAAAAGTGGGACCAGGCGATACGCGAGTTCTTTGAACACAAGGGCTACATGCCCTCGCTGGGGGTGAAACTGAGTTTCACGGGGCTTATCAAACGAGCCGTGCACGAGTTTGACACCCTGCCCCTGGCTGACGTGCCCCGAAAACCCAGGGTTGGCCTGGTGGGGGAGATCCTCGTGAAGTTCCATCCGGATGCCAATAACCACGCCGTGCGCACGATTGAAGAAGAGGGCTGCGAGGCCGTGCTGCCTGGTCTGATGCAGTTCTTCCACGCGGCCCTGGTGGTGGGCGAGTGGAAGGAAAAAACACTGGCCACGCACACGGGGAAAACCACGAGCATTCTGAAGGCTGTCTTGTGGATACTGCAGCAGTACGAAAAGCCCGTCAACCGCGCCTTGGCAAAGTCCGAACGCTTCGAGGCGGGTGCCTCCATCAACGAATTGGCTATGAAAGCCCAGGAGATCTGCTCCCTGGGTAACCAGGCAGGTGAAGGCTGGTATTTGACGGCCGAAATGATGGAGATGATCGAAAGTGGGTGCCCGAATATCATCTGCGCCCAGCCCTTCGCCTGTCTGCCGAATCATATTATTGGCAAGGGAATGTTTCGTGCCCTGCGCGCACACTACCCGCAGGCCAATGTGGTTGCCATCGACTATGACCCCGGTGCTTCAGAGGTCAACCAGCTCAACCGCATTAAGCTCATGGTCTCGACTGCTTTCTTGCAGCATGAGGGGGACGAATGGGCTGGCGGCGAGCAGTACAATGGCAGGGACCAAGACACTGACTTTGATCCCACCGAAGGCTTCGGCATCTCCAGCGGGTGTGCGGCCGGCGGGTGTGCACCTAGCGGATGTGGCCTTGGAGGCCAAGAAGATAGGCTCAAGCCGGTACCCTTGGGGATGCCACGTATTCGTAGGAGCTAACACAGAGGAGCAGGCAGGCGATGAAAACAGATTTCTTGGGCCTGCCAACACCTGCGATAATCGCATCACTCACGGCAGGTAGCCCCGATGAGCTGCGTGCCTTGGCTTTGCGGGCCATAAACGACGGCGCTCACGTCCTTGAATGGCGCCTGGACCTCATGCACGACATTGGGGGCGGCAACACATTAGAGGCCAGTGCAGCAGTTTTGGAAGAGGTTTTGAAGCAGGCTTCGGGCGAAGATACGGGCAAGGATACGGGCAAGGGATTAGCGAAACCTCCCGTTATCGCCACCCTCAGGACCACTGCCGAGGGCGGACAGTGCGGACTCGATTCCTATACAGAGCTGGCCTTAAGGACCCTGCGTACAGGCTGCATTGATGCCCTTGATGTGGAAATAAACCGTGAGCAGGCCCAGGTTTTGATTGCCAAAGCGCACGCTGCTGGTGTTGCGGTTATAGCCTCGTACCACAATTGGAGCCAGACGCCCTCGGAAGAGAAAATCGTGGACATTCTGGAGCGTATGTTTCTGGCAGGGACCGATGTTGCGAAGATTGCCGTAACCCCTAAAACCCCAGATGAACTGGATGTTTTGGCGCGCGCGGCCAAGGACGGGGCGAAACTCTGGCCTCAGGCCATGATCATTATTGGGATGGGTTCAATCGGGCAAGATACCCGGCTGAACCCCGAAAAGTACAAGTCTGTGGCGTCCTTCGCGGCCTTGCCTGGTTTATCTAAACCCGCAGCCCCTGGCCAATTTTTCGTCGCCGACATGGCCCGCGCCTGGAACCAAAACACGCCGACTGCATAGTGCGCGGTCGAAAGGCTAGACCAAGGTCATGGCCTGTTGGGCTATGGCCCATTCTTCGTTGGTGGGGATGATCATGACCGTCACGGTGGAATCCGGGGTGGAAATGACACGCAGGCCATCACCGCGTTCGTTATTGGCCGCCTCGTCCAGTTTGAGGCCCATGAACTCTAGTCGTTTGCACAGGGCCGCACGTGTGCGGTTGTCGTTTTCGCCAATGCCGGCCGTGAAGACCAGGGCGTCTAGGCCGCCGAGCTCTGCTGTGTAGGCCCCGACGTAACGCAGCAAGCGATGTACATAGACCTCGGTGGCTTCAATGGCGTCCGCTTCGCCACGGTCCACACGTGCCCAAACTTCGCGCATATCGTTATCGCCGCACAGGCCCTTCATGCCGGACTGCTTATTGAACAGGGTGTCGACCTCTTCGAAGGTCATGCCGGCGACGCGCTGCAGGTGGAAGACGGCCGCAGGGTCGATGTCGCCCGTGCGTGTGCCCATGACCAGCCCTTCCAGGGGGGTCAGGCCCATAGAGGTGTCGATCGCCTGGCGGCCTGCCACGGCCGAGGCCGATGCGCCATTGCCCAGGTGTAAGGTGACCTGTTTAAGGTCCTCGCGCTGCAAGTAGTCGCAGGCCAGTCCCGAGACAAACTGGTGGGACGTGCCATGAGCGCCGTAACGTCTGATTTCGTACTTTTCGGCCACGTCGCGTTTCAGGGCATAGGTCGCGGCCTCATTGGGCAGAGTCTGGAAGAAAGCCGTGTCAAAGACCGCGACGTGTGGCAGGTCAGGGAAGATTTCTTTGGCCACGTCGATGCCAAGCAGGTGGGCGGGGTTGTGTAGGGGACCCAGGGGGACCAGTTCGACAATCTTGTCGTAAACGGCCTGTGTAATAAGGGCCGGTCCGCTGAAGTGCTTGCCACCTTGGACGATGCGGTGCCCCACAGCCACAATTCCCGCGTCTTCTAGGCGCGGGCCAGTCGTATCGAAAAGCTTCTTTACCTCTCGCAGGGCAACCGAGTGGTCGGGTAGAGGCATTTCCAGGTCCACGACTTCGCCTGCGGCCTTGTGTCGCAGATGCCCGTTGGTCTCACCGATCCTTTCTGCCAAACCCGAGGCCAGGGATTCGCCCGTTTCAGGGTTGATCAGCTGGTATTTGACGGATGAGGAGCCGGAGTTAATCACGAAAACGGTCGAAGTCATGGTGGTCTCTATTCTGTGTGTGGTGGATGCGCGGTTTCGCGAGGGCTTAGCCTTGGGCCTGGATGGCGGTTAGTGTGATGGTATTGACGATGTCATCGACCAATGCGCCACGCGAAAGGTCGTTGACGGGCTTGTTTAGCCCCTGCAGGATTGGCCCCACCGCAATTGCCCCAGAGCTGCGCTGTACAGCCTTGTAACAGATATTTCCAGAGTTCAAATCAGGGAAGACAAAGACATTGGCTTTTCCGGCCACGGGAGAGTCCGGTGCTTTCTTGGAGGCCGTAACAGGGTCGAGGGCGGCATCGTATTGAAGCGGTCCATCAATAAGCAGCTCTGGCGCTTTTTCGCGCACAATTTCTGTCGCTCGTCTGACCTTGTCAACAGAGGGCCCTACCCCCGATACGCCCGTGGAGTAGGACAACATGGCTACCAGGGGATCGATGCAGAACTGGACTGCTGTCTCGGCGGTTGAAATGGCGATTCCAGCAAGTTGTTCGGAGTCCGGATCGACACAGACCGCGCAGTCCGCGTAGACATCCACGTGATCCTTCATCAGCATGAGGAAGGCCCCAGAGACGGTAGAGACGCCCGGTTTGGTCTTAATCAGCTGAAGGGCTGGGCGGATGGTGTGGGCAGTGGTGTGAGATGCCCCTGAAACCATGCCGTCTGCGTCGCCCATAAGGATCATGACTGTGCCGTAATAAGAGACATCCTTAAGTAGTTCACGAGCGTCTTCGAGAGTGACACCTTTGGAGGCGCGCAGCTCGTGGATCTTCGCAGCATAGGAGTCAAGGTAACGCTCGTCGTCGATGGGCTGGATGATGATATCCCTCAAGTCCAAACCGAGCTCGTTGGCACGTTTTTCGACAACGTCCTTCTCGCCCAAAAGAATTACCTGTGCAATGCCCTTGTCCCTGGCAATTGCCGCTGCCTTCAGGATGCGATCGTCTTCTGACTCAGGCAGGACGATGCGCTTAATATCTGCCGCAGCTTGTTTGCTCAACGTTTCCTGATACACATCTGGGGTGATGACAAGGCATGACTCGGCAAGATTCGATGATTCAGACACCAGGCGTTCCTTACTGTGGCAAGAGTTGACAACGTGTTGAAGTATAGGACTTCTCTGCGCGCTCTTCGAAAAGCGGTAAAGAAATTCTTTAACTTGGAGTGAATCATAGCTGTATTTGGTAAAACAACGGCAAAGTGTCTAGGTGAAAATCTTGAATAATTTACAGAATAGAAATTCGCGCCTGGATTTTATTTTACGGTCCAGCTAACGGGCAAAAACCGTCAGATTGAGCGAATATTGCCCTGCACGGAAAACGTGGTCACCGTGCTCTACGACCGTGCCAGCCTCATCGAAGGCTGTGCGTTGCATGGTCAGTAGCGCAGTATCCGAATCCTCCCCAAGGGCCCCTAAATCCTCTGTCGTCGCCAGACGAGCACCGATGGTCTGACGTGCCATAGTGGGAACAATGCCATGGGCAGCCAAGGAGGTGTAGAAACCCACCTCTTCCAGGCGCTGGGCGCTTGGCGCCCACTCCGTTCGGATCACATTGGTCATAAGAGCCAGGGGTGTATCGTCGGCGAACCTCAGGCGTTTAATGGTGGTGACCGAGGTGCCGGTGTCGATTTCGAGGCGCTTGGCAACCTCGGGAGACGCAGGTGTCTGAGTGTAGGAAAGAATCTGGGTTTTGGGCGTCTTGCCTTCGGCGATAATGTCTTCAAATAGCGAGGGCAACTCGGCAGGGCGGTGAACCCGGGCAGGTGCCACCTGGGTTCCAACCCCGCGACGGCGCACCAAAAGACCGTGATCGCCAAGGATCTGCAAGGCCCTGCGCGCGGTGGGCCGCGATACCCGCAGGCGTTTTGCCATCGTTAGTTCGTCTTCTAAACGGGTGCCTGGGGCGAGTACGCCAGAAAGAATCGCTTTCTCTATGGGCTCTGCAATCTGGTGGTACAGCGGAATCGGGCTTGTGCGATCCAGATGAACCTCAGGCTCATAATAGGACTTGCGGGATGGCATGGGGCTTCCTTTCCCTGGAGTGACGACCTCATGTCGAATTGTCTGTTCAATATCACTTATCGACACGCCAAGGACAATTGTAAGGACTTATTGAGTTTTCATCTGCGTCACTTTCTTCGGGGCGCGACGAGGCATTATTGCCCTTCCCTGTCTTTGCGCGTTTAGACTTATCGGGTGACGAATCAAAACGCATCCCATCTTGCCTCTGTGCACACCTCAGAAATCCGCCCAGTTCTGGTCGTGGATTTCGGTGCCCAATACGCACAGCTCATAGCACGGCGCGTGCGCGAGGCCCAGGTTTTTTCGATAATCGTGCCCCACACCATGCCCGTTGCCCAGATGCTTGCCAAGAATCCCGCAGCGATCATTTTGTCCGGCGGCCCCTCGTCCGTTTACGCCGACGGGGCCCCTTCGGTCGACCGGGCCCTCTTCGAGGCAGGGGTTCCCGTGTTGGGGATTTGCTACGGTTTTCAGGCTATGGCCGCAGCCTTGGGTGGGGTCGTCGGTCAAACCGGAACCCGAGAATACGGCAAAACCGAAGTCAGCCTTTCAAACATTGCCGAGGGCGATGTCCCCAAACTTCTGGCGGGAACGCCAGATGAACAGCAGGTGTGGATGAGTCACGGAGATGCCGTGACGAAAGCTCCTGAGGGTTTTGTGGTGAGCGCAGGTAGTGCCGAAACACCGATTGCCGCCTTTGAGGACACGGCGCGTGGGCTGTGCGGGGTGCAGTGGCACCCCGAAGTGAAGCACTCGGTGTACGGACAAAAGGTGCTTGAAAACTTCTTGTACCAGGTGGCTGGCTTGTCACCGACATGGACGCCTGGGTCAATCATTGAGGACCAAGTCTCGCGGATCCGCGCCCAGGTTGGCTCAGCAGAAGTCATCTGTGCCTTGTCTGGCGGTGTGGATTCCTCTGTTGCAGCAGCCCTCGTACACAAGGCAGTCGGAGACCAGTTGACCTGTATC
Source organism: Actinomycetaceae bacterium (assembly GCA_030538185.1). GTDB lineage: Bacteria > Actinomycetota > Actinomycetes > Actinomycetales > Actinomycetaceae > JAUNUK01. The sequence goes on from JAUNUK010000001.1 coordinate 403,681, forward strand.
TTTGTCGACCACGGGCTGCTTCGTAAGGGCGAGTGGGAACAGGTCCAAACGACCTACGCACAGACCATGGGTATTAAGGTCGTGGCGGTGGATGAGTCTCAGCGTTTCTTGGATGCTCTGTCTGGCGTGAGCGATCCGGAAACTAAGCGCAAGATCATCGGACGAGAGTTCATTCGTTCCTTTGAGGCTGCTCAGCGCCGTTTGATTGCCGAGGCTGGCGCCCAAGGTAAGGAGATTAAGTTCCTAGTGCAAGGAACCTTGTATCCAGATGTAGTCGAGTCCGGTGGCGGTGAGGGCACAGCGAACATCAAATCGCACCACAATGTGGGTGGCCTGCCTGAAGACCTCAATTTTGAGTTGATTGAACCCTTGCGTGACCTGTTCAAAGATGAGGTCCGCACGATCGGTCTTGAGCTAGGTCTCGATGAGCGTTTGGTGTGGCGACAGCCCTTCCCTGGCCCTGGCCTGGGAATTCGTATCGTTGGTGAGGTTACCCGCGAGCGCTTAGATATTTTGCGTGAGGCAGACTGGATTGTGCGCGAGGAAATGACTGCAGCAGGCTTGGACCGCGAGGTCTGGCAGTTCCCTGTTGTGCTCTTGGCTGACGTGCGTTCCGTTGGAGTACAGGGAGACGGTCGCACCTACGGCCACCCAATAGTTTTACGACCCGTGACCTCAGAAGACGCTATGACGGCGGACTGGGCAAGGCTGGATTGGGACCTGGTGGCCCGCATATCGAACCGCATCACCAACACTGTGCCTGAAGTAAATCGAGTTGTATTGGACTGCACTTCTAAGCCTCCTGGAACAATTGAGTGGGAGTGAGCCTCGGGTAGTGCCTGGTTCACTAGAGTTCGCCCTCGGAAACAGATCTGAGGGTTCGTAGTGTGTCGTTGTTGGTTCGGGGTGACGGTATTTCGGCGCGGTACCTGGGGCTGAGGTGCGGGTGTGAGACAATTAGACGGCGTGTCGCTTGGATGCGCGTACACGAAGTTACCGAGGTTGCGTTGGGCACTGAACACTTTGGCGGGACACGGCGGCATGTCACAGTCGTTTCGCTTTTGGCCAGCGTCCTTTTGGCGTCTGGTCTTTCTGCATGTTCCTCGGGGCAGGAAGCCGAGGGATACATTGGCCCACCTCCGACAGAGAATTCCTCTATGGGGGCCATCGGGGAAGGACCGCAATCTGTCGCCCCGCAAGACCCATCCGAAACGCCCGATACCTCTGACAGTGATGAGTTGCCCTCGGCAATGCAGCCTCGAGGGTGGAAACCACAAAAACCTGAGGGCATGGAGGTCGAGGTCCTTAAGGGAGTATTCCTGACTCTGCCTAAAGGCATCGCTGCAGGAACAGGCACCGCCATGGGAGGCCCCTTCGTGTCCATCACGGTCGACTTGGCACCCAAGGATGGGGGAGCAGTGACGGCGAGGCTATACGTCGACAAACAGGGCGGTGCACCGGCGTTTGCTTCCGCATACGTTCAACAACTTTTGGGTGCCCCAGGCGTTTCTAACGTCACCCATACGACAGAGAACTGGCCGAAGGCTTCTGAAGCCCAGGCAATCACCTGGAGTGTTGCCAAACCGGATGAAGGGCAAGTTGCCAACGGGCAGCCAGGCAATTACCTGATGTTAATGGGTGTCAATCCGTCAGGCCAGTTAGTGGTCGTTGAAGCACATGGGCCAAAGGAGCTAAAACCGGGGGAGCTCACCTTTGATACGGCCTTGTCCTTGAGGTTGGGGTAGGGCGCTGTCGACAAATGGCCTATTGGGTGTCAACAAAGGGCCTATCGTCGTCGACGTTCCCACACAGGGGTTTGAGGAACGCTGACATTCTTGCAGGTGCAGTGTGTTTCATGCGGGCTCTACCTTTGGCCGTGTGGTTTTGAGGCACATCGATAGGCCAAATGGCGACACCCAGTAGGCCAAAAATCAGCGTGGGGAACCCGGGAGTTGCGGATTCCCCACGCTGTGCGGTGGCCAACAAGTAGTTATGCGGTCTTGGCTTTACGTAGCGTCAATACGGCAGTCACCAATAGGGCCAGGCCTGCAATCCCAAGGATGGCAACCATCGCCGCCCAAAAGTTAACCTTGACCCCCAGGCCCACGGCAATGGTGATAACCCCCACCAAGATCATGACGATTCCCCAGGTGAGAGTCCCAAGCGTTGGGCCTGTGGGCGCAATGGCAGTATCGCCCGTGGCCACATGCACGCCACCAACCCCGCCCACAGGTTCAGGGCCATATTCCGAAGGTGGATTCATAATGGATGCCGCGAGTTCTTCGGTGTCTTGTGGCCAGTTGGTGTCCGCTGGTGTCTCGTCAACGCGGGGCTTAGCCTCATCGGCTCCCACGTCCTTTGCACGCGGATCGAAAACTACGGTCGGCTCATCAGTGCTGTTCACATTTATCTTTTCAGTCTTTTTACTCATTTTTCTCATCTCCTTGAAGTCTTAGAAGCTCGGTGTCTCGGTTACGGTCACTGTCACGGTCGGCGTTGGTTCGCCACTTCCAGGCGTGGCAGGCGAAGGAGTAGGCGATTGCATTTTCGTCCCATGTAGCCTCTGCCGTTCCCCGGAATCTCCAGGAACGTTATCTTCATAGTCCTCACCATCGAACTCTTCGGAGTCTCCGAAACGTGGCTGAGGGACGTTATATCCGTCATTGAAGCCGTCCCCGTCATCGTCCTTCCAGGCCACCCCACATTCGGAGCGTTGCAAGGACGGAAGGTCACAGCCGTGAAGTGGGCCAGGATTGCGATTACCGTCATGATCGCTGTATCCGTAGTAGAGGTCGCCATACACGATGCCGCGTTTTTCAGTGCCCGGCATGATGGTGCCCCTGTGTTCCTTACCGGCCTCATCGATCCATGACTCAATCAGGAAATGCCCAGAGGCAGACACCGCACCCGTCCAATAGGTTTTGTCGGTCTTTTCGATAATCTTGATTTCACCTGCACCTACCCTGGCGGTGACCCTAAAATTCTGGGTGGCCTTGATGCCTGCCTCATTAGTCAAGGTCGTGTTAAGACCTTCACCGTCACTCCTGGTGTTGGGCCAGTTCACGGACATGGATGTTTCGCCTTGGTTGATCAGGGCGCCATCAACCGTGTAAGCCCTGCCAGGGTATGACGTGAAGGGTTTGGAACTGACATTGAAGTCCCTCAGATGGAAAAAAGGTAGACCTTCGGAGCCCTGCATTAGGTCTGGACCACTCCATTGACCAGAAGATGCCAGGAACACCTCGCCCACACCAAGGCCCACGTCCACAGTAACTGGCTGGTTCGCCCTCGTAATAATTTCTAAGGAACCTGCACCAATGTTGATGTCAATCGATTTGCCAAGCGCGGATTCGGGAATATTGCGCAGGTCAAGGCTGACCTCCCCGGCAGCTAGGGAAGTGTTCTGCGAGGTGGCATCCAGGTAGATATCACCCAAGGCCCAGGTGCCTGAAGATGTCGCAATCGTGCGCGCGGCCGCAGGAACCACCGCGAAAGTCAGGGCGGCAGGCAAAGCCAAGCAGGTTGCCACCAGGGCAGCCATGACGCTCATCCAGGTTCCACGCCTGCCCATAAGGGCCGCAACAATCATGCCAATGGCGAAGACCAGCAGCATCAGGCCAATGCCAATAGGAATCAGGCTGAGCCTAAAGCCCGCAAGCATAGAAAACAGGGAGAGTCCAGCTGCGACCAGGAAGGCCAGGGCCAAGATAACCAGGGACAGTGTATTACCCGGCCCAGGGCGTCCCGGCGTCACGTCATTAGGGGCTTGCCAGGCAGGTGGTGGCGTTTGCGGGGCTTGCCAGGCAGGGGTGGGATACGACATAGGGGTAGTCCTTCCTTGTGTGCTTGCCGAGGGCGAATCAGTGCTTGACCCAGCGGCAGGGTTGGCTGCAGCCATAAAGGCCGGGGGGACATGTGCGGCGCTAAAAGAACCAGGAGTGCCAGGGGCAGACGAGGGGGCAGTACCAGACATTGCCCACGGTGGCGGTGCGCCTTGAGAAGCGCCTGGAGTTTGAGGTCCGTATGCAGCCGCAAAGGCCGCGTCCTTGGCCTTTGAGTTACGCACCAAGTAGGTAATGAACATGGCTACCAACACAAAGGGAATCGAACCCCAGCCCATCATTCCTGCGATCGCAATAATGATCGTGACGAGCCGATGGTAGCCGCTAACCGAGTTCAAGACCGCGAAGGGAAGCATGACCAGGATAGAGGCGCCGGCCATAATGGCCATGCCTGTAAAGGCGCGTTTGGTGCGGTAGTAGTAGACCTCGCGGCAAAGCCACCAGGTCCAGGCGATTCCCATGGATATGCACAGTAAGATCAAGAAGAAGTAGCCGATGCCGCCCAGTCCATAGAAGTGTCCACTAACTATGTCGTCGCCTCCGATAGGCCAGCCGAAGAAGAACGGGGTCGGTAGGGCACCAACGCCGAATAAAATCATCAGCACTATGCCGATAAGTGAGGCGTCCGGGTTGCCGTTGAATAGTTCCTCCGTGACGATGCGCCCGTCTTTTTCGTCGGGCAGCAGCGCCCACAGCACGGCGTAAACCAGCAGGCCGATGCCGCCCATAAAGGCCGCAATAATGAACAAGCCGCGCATGAGTATGGGGTCTAGGCCCCACTTGCGGGCCACCCCTGCGCTTACGCCTCCAATGATGCGTTCGCTGGGACGGTAGTACCCAGAGAATCTAATCGAGTTGAAGAAACGGTCGCGGGACCGAGGTTTGGGGCCAGGCTGTTGGCCAGGTTGAAAACCTGTCCCGGCTGTCCCGTGCATGGGTGGACTGTTTGGAACTGAGTGATCGTTGGTATCCATGTTCTAAGTCAATCGCCCTCGGAAATTATTATCTATTGGGGGAAACCCTGGTTAAACCCCTAAAGGTGCGTCTCGGGGTTTCGGGGGAGGGCCTCGGGGTGCGATGATCAATGGGTGCAACCCTTAGCCCAAGGCCCAAAACCGGGGCAGGTCCCCCAGGGGCCTGCCCCTGCGAACGACCCTGCAGGCGACCCCGGGTGGCGGCAAGGAAGGGGTGGGACTCCTGAGCCTCGAGTCACGCAAAATCCCTGGTGGCAGGGCACCTCGCCGGTGCGCACGCCGCTGTTGCGCCCTGCGCGTTTAGCTAAACCTTGGGCGAAATATGGGCGCAGAATATCGGGTGCCTCTGCCGCGATAGCCGCACACCTGGGACTCAACCCGAGTCTCGTGCGGTGGCTGTTCGTCATCTCGGCGTTCTTTGGGGTAGGGGTTGTGTTCTACATCTGGGTGTGGGTGTTTGTTCCCGAGGGCGACCCGTGGCGTGCCGCCCAGGCGCAACGCCACAACGCCATTCCTGTCCAGCGTTCGCGGCTTGCGGCAAGATTGCGCCTGGATACGGGTTTTGCTGCGGGTGCCAGCCCCATGTCAAACACCGCAGTGCAGGCAGCCTTGATCGGTGTGGCCCTGGTCATGGGCGCATTTGGGGTTGCTGTAACCGGGCCTTCTGTGGCTACTCAGTTGTGGTGGCTAATCCCGCTATTGCTGTGCTTGCTCGGGGTTGTCGTGATCTGGGTACAGATACCAGCCATGGCCGAGGGCGGTGCGCTCAAGGCCTGGGCCTGGACAGGGGCCGGATCTGCGCTGGTGGTCGTGGGCATCATGGCGATCCTTTTAGGTGTGACTGAACCAATTGCCGCTCTGCAAGGGGCGGGTGTAACCGTTGTGATCTTGCTGGTTTTGGCCCTCGCCTTGTCGCCCTTGTGGTCGCGCATGATGCGTCAATTGGGGGTTGCCCGCGCTCAGGAAGCCCGCCAGGCAGAACGCGCCGATATTGCCGCCCACCTGCATGATTCTGTGCTACAGACCCTGGCGTTAATTCGATCTCGGGCCTCCAGCCCTCAAGAGGTTGCCCGTCTGGCCCGCGCTCAAGAGCGTGAACTGCGTGAATGGCTCTACTCGGAACGTCCTGAGGACGGTTCGTCCATAGTCCAGGCCATCAAAACGGAGGTGGGGCGCGTAGAAGACATGCATGCCGTCAGTATCGACACCGTCAGCGTGGGCGATGCTTTGCCTAGTGAGTCTTTGAAACGCTTGGTTTCGGCCACGCGCGAAGCCTTGAGCAATGCAGCACGTCACGGGGCTGAACCCATCAGTTTGTACATTGAGGCAGGTCACGAGGGTGTTGAAGTCTTTGTGCGAGATCATGGCCCAGGTTTTGATGTGGCACAGGTGCCTCAAGGACGTCACGGCGTAAAACAGTCCATTATTGAGCGCGTGGAACGCTACGGGGGCAGGGTTGCTATTGTGCGTCGTGACCCTGGTGTTGAGGTGCGCATGTGGATGCCCAGCGCCGCGCCGAGCGAAAACGGTATGAGTCATATGGAAGGCCAGAACTGATGGAAACACAAACACCCCTGCGAATAGTCTTGGTGGATGATCACGCCTTGGTGCGTTCTGGTATTCGTGCAGAGTTGTCATCAACTGTGCCGGCGTTAGACATTGTGGGTGAGGCTGAAAACGTTGAGGATGCGATTGCGGTCATCTTTGAAACTCGTCCCGACGTGGTGTTACTTGACGTGCACCTGCCTGGCGGTCGTGGCGGAGGGGGTGTGGAAGTCGCCGAAGCCTGTCGGGGGATTGCCGAGACCCGTTTCCTTGCGCTGTCCGTGTCGGATGCGGCCGAAGACGTCGTGGCGGTTATCAGGGCTGGCGCGCGCGGATATGTCACCAAGGCGATCACTACGCCCCGTTTGCTGGAATCCATCGTCAGGGTGGCCGCAGGTGACGCTGCGTTTTCGCCTCGCTTGGCTGGTTTTGTGCTGGACGCTTTCGGGGCGGGCTCCCAAGAGGTCGCTGCGGCCGACGACGAACTGGACCGCCTGTCGAATAGGGAGTTAGAGGTCATGCGGCTGATTGCGCGCGGCTACGCCTACAAGGAAGTTGCTGCTGAACTCTTCATTTCCATCAAAACGGTCGAAACGCATGTGTCATCTGTGTTGCGCAAACTCCAGCTGTCCAACCGCAACGAACTAACCCGCTGGGCTGCCGACCGAAGGATTGTGTGAAAATCTCCGGCCTGCCCGGTCTGGTTCCTGCCTAGTTGACGTCAGCGGGACCCAGCGCCTTTACGGGGAATGAATAAACCCTCCATGACACACGATGCAAGGCTATTGGGTTCGGGTCTGGAGTGGGGGATAGGGTAGGGGCATCATGAGTGATTTGTTTGCTGATTTGCCGCTGCCCGGCCTGTCCACCGCCTCCGAGGTTCAACTATCCGTTAACTCACGCCTGCCCTCCGTTCCCTTTATTTCCGAGGGCGACACGGCAGATGATGTGGGCGCACGCGCGGGTGTCGGCGGGTCGTCCTCGGGAATTGATGAGGGGGAGGTCGCCGGTATTTTGGCTGGTCTAAACCCTCCGCAACAGGAAGCCGTGACACACGACCAAGGCCCTTTGCTGGTCATGGCGGGGGCTGGTTCTGGCAAAACACGGGTGTTGACAAGGCGTATTGCGTATTTGTTGGCTACTAAGCAGGCTTGGGCCTCCCAGATTTTGGCGATCACCTTCACGAATAAAGCCGCTGCAGAGATGCGTGAAAGGGTGCGCGCCCTGGTGGGCGACGAGGCCTCGCGCATGTGGGTAATGACCTTCCACTCAGCCTGTGTGCGCATTTTGCGGGCCGAACACAAGGCTGCCGGCCTGCGTTCGACCTTTTCGATTTATGACGCGGCTGATGTGAACCGACTGGTCACACAGATTTGTAAGGCGCAGGATGTGGACACGAAACGTTTTTCGGTCAAGATGATTTCCAACCGGATCAGTGACGCCAAGAACGAATTGCTGGATGCTGCCGACTATTCAGCGCAGGCCTCGCATGACCCGGTGTCCCGCACGGTTGCAGAGGTGTATGGCGCCTACCAGCAGCAGATGAACGCCAATCACGCCCTGGACTTCGACGACCTCATTATGCGCACCGTACACCTGCTGGATGCATTCCCGGACGTTGCCGCGAAGTACCGCAGGCGTTTCAGGCACGTATTGGTCGACGAGTACCAGGACACAAATCCGGCGCAATATGCGCTGGTCAGGTTGTTAGCAGGTGTGGGGGTGACATCTGCGGATCTGGGTGGCCTGCCGCCTGCGCAACTGACCGTTGTGGGGGATTCTGACCAGTCCATTTATGCCTTCCGCGGGGCGACCATCAGGAACATTGAAGAGTTTGAGCAAGACTTCCCGGGCGCACGCACCGTCTACCTGGAACAAAACTACCGTTCAAGTGGAAACATTCTGGCGGCGGCCAATGCCGTGATCTCTAAATCTGCAAGCCGTCGCAAAAAGAACCTGTGGACCGAGGACACAGACGGTGAGCATGTTGTTCTGTATGCCGCAGACACCGACAATGACGAGGCCCGTTGGGTTATTTCACAGGTAGACGCGCAGGTAAACGAGGGTCGCAACTATGGGGACATTGCGGTCTTCTACCGCACCAACGCCCAGTCGCGTGCCCTGGAAGAAATCATGATCCGCAGTGGTGTGCCCTACCGGGTGGTGGGTGGCACCAAGTTCTACGAGCGCCGCGAAATCAAGGATATTGTCGCCTACCTGAAAGCGGTTGCCAATCCAGATGACGACGTGAACTTGGGTCGAATCTTGAACGTGCCCAGGCGCGGTTTAGGGGACAAGGCTCAGGCGGCCTTGCTGGCCCACGCCCAGCGAACAGGCACCTCAATGGGGGTGGCCTTGGGTGACGTTGAGGATGTTGACGGTTTGGCGGCGCGTGCAGCCAAATCTGCCAAAGGTTTGGGTACCCTATTGCAACACGTCCGCGAGGCTGACATTGCTGGTCAGCCTATGGATGCCTTGGTGGACATTATCTTGGAAGAATCTGGGTATTTGACCCAATTGCGCGCCTCCCAAGATCCTCAAGACGCGGTGCGCCTGGAAAACCTGGCAGAATTCCACGCGGTTGCCGCAGACTTCTCGGCGGCCGAACCAGCAGGTCGCCTGGGGGATTTCCTCGAGCGCATCTCTTTGGTTGCAGATTCTGACCAGATCCCCGACGCCCAAGATGTAGCGGACGCCCAGGCCCAGGCGGCTGGTGAACTTTTCGCCACCAGCCGGGCCACAGGGCAGGTGACTTTGATGACCGTCCACACTGCCAAGGGCCTAGAGTTCCCGGTTGTCTTCGTCACGGGCCTAGAGGACGGCACATTCCCACACCAGCGTTCGCTGGCGGAACCTGAACAGCTCGAAGAGGAACGACGTTTGGCGTATGTGGCCATTACTCGCGCCCGCGAAAAACTGTTCTTGACCAGGGCAGGTAGCCGTTCCCAGTGGGGGGCGCAGATGGACTTCATGCCCTCAAGGTTCTTGGCTGATATTCCCGAAGATGTCCTTGACGTACAACGGGAATTCGCCACCAGGGAGAACTACAGCAGGTACTCCTCGCCCGTTGCTGCCTCCGGTTCCGGCTATGGCGGTTCCGGCGGTTATTCGGGGGGCAGGGGGTACAGCGGCTACGGTGGGTCCGGTGGTTCTGCAAGGGCGGGCAGTCACACACGCCCCACAGGCGGTAAATCCAGTGTCCTCGCTGGTGGCACACTGTCTAGTGCATCCGCCCTCGGGAAGCCTGAAAAGAAGAAACCCCAGGAGCGTGAACCGATAGCTCTAGCCCTGGGTGACCTGGTCACTCACGACATTTATGGCGAAGGCACGGTTGTGGGTGTGGAAGGCAGCGGGCCAAACGCCTCAGCCAAAATCAAGTTCAAACAGGCCGGCACCAAGCGCCTATTGCTAAAGTTCGCCCCCCTGACAAAACTGGGTTAGGTAAACTAGCCGACCAGCGAGAATACGTAGAGTTTTCAGGGTGCTCCTTATTGTTCGGCGTTGACCAAGGCGTAGGCGACGACGGCTTGGGTCTTGGGTTCGGGGGAGAGCGTGACCGTGATTTCTTCGGTGGTTGCAGCGATTTCTACGCTCAGAAGATCGACAAAGGTGGCGTTGTTAACGCAAAGAATCGGCGCACTCCCGCTGCCGTGTTCCGTGTTTTTGCCCATAACCGCGATTTCGGGACGGACAGCCCCGGTTCCCATGCATGCCACCTTGAAGGTCAAGTTTTTGAACCCGCCGGGTGCCGGTTTGCTGGTGTCGCGCATTTCTGTGATCAGGCCCAAACCGTCCTTGAGGTCGAAGCTTGAGCCGATAGAGCTTTGGGTGACACCTTCCATGGCGTCAATAGCGGCCTTGAGCTCCACGGTTTTCGCGTCCATCTCTGCTTTCGACACCTGGACTTCGAATGGTTCTTTCAGCGCTGCTTGGCGCGCTTTGACTGCGGCCTCGGCCTCTTTGATTGCGGCATCCTCCTCAGTTTGCGACATTTTTGCGGCATCTGGCGCAGGAGGCTTGGTCTGAATCAAGGCCCAGGCTGCAACCCCGTGTGTGCCGCCGCTGGGCTTCAGCGTCGCCGCCATGCCCGAGTGTTCATTGGTGGCCTGCTTCTTGAATGTGATGGTGGTGGCTGGCCGCAGTTTGGGGTCCGTACCGCATTTGATACTGCCGTCGCTAAACACCTCCGATGTGTCACTGTCGTACTGAATTTCAACCGAAGGCGTCACTGTGCCGCTGCCCAAACAGGCTGCCATCAGGACGTATTCATCGCCTTTATTGGCGCCAAAGTCTGACGAAACCCCAGGGCCAGGCACAACACCTGCCCGATATTCGACCACACCCATTCCCGAGGCGCTGGATTTGGGTTGCAGCCCGTTCATTTCTTGTTGCAGCTGGTTTTGCCACGCGCCGATGTCTCTTTGGGTGGGGTCAACTACATGCGCTGAACACGCGCTTAAGGCCACCAAAGCGGCTGTGGCAAGCCCGGTTAGGGCCAGTTTCTTCAAAGATTTCCGAGGGCGACACGCACATTCATGTGGTCGAGGGGTTGTATGCGTTTTCACTGGAGGCTCTAATAGTGGCAGGTGCAGGGGTGGGAGCTGGGGCAGAATCTAGTGGGTCTTGAGGGCCGTCGAAGACATGGTTCGGTGTCGTTTGTGTGCGCATAAGGTTTTCGATTTTGCCCAGGCGTATGGCGATAACAACCAATGTGACAGTGATAACGACGGGGATGACAACCTCTAATAGGAGAGTAAAAATCCCTGCTACAGCAAAGAATCCGGAACCCAAAATGCTCATGATTACTCCTTAGTAAACTACCTTTGACGTCGATTTTTATACGACACAGATTGCCATACGGATGACCTTTCCATCAAGTAAATCACTTCGAGTACCAAAAAACACCCCACTTAAGTGGGGTGGGGCGAGTTTTTTGGGGAATGGTTACTTAGTAGGACTAAAGGCTGGTAGTCTGGATACGTCTCGATGTCGAGATTGTTAGCGACGAAGAAAGGTAAAGCGTGGACCTTTACGAATACCAAGCTCGTGACCTGTTTGACAAGTACGGCGTGCCAGTCCTTGAAGGCAAGGTGGCGCGAACGCCGGAAGAAGTCGAGGTGGCCTTTACCGCACTGAACAGCCCTCTGGCGGTCGTGAAAGCCCAGGTGAAAACTGGGGGTCGTGGCAAAGCCGGGGGCGTGAAACTGGCCCGCAACGCTGGGGAAGCCAAAGAACACGGCCAAGCAATCCTGGGCATGGACATCAAGGGCCACACAGTCCATCAGGTATTGGTCGCCCAAGGCGCAAACATCGAAGAAGAGTACTATTTCTCAATCTTATTAGACCGCGCTAACCGTCAACACCTGGCCATGTGTTCCAAAGAAGGCGGCATGGAGATTGAACAGCTGGCCGTCGAACGCCCAGAAGCGCTGGCAAAAGTTCCACTGCCCATCACCGGTATCGACGAAGCAGTAGCCAAACAGATTACCCAAGAAGCAGGCTTCGACCCGCAGATCGCAGCCAAAATCGTGCCCGTCCTCGTCAAGCTGTGGGAAGTGTATAAGGGTGAAGATGCCACCCTCGTGGAGGTAAACCCCCTCGTCAAAACCCCGGCGGGCGAGATCATCGCCCTAGACGGCAAGATTACGCTGGATGATAACGCCGCTTTCCGCCACCCTGACCACGAAGAACTTGTAGACGAATCCTCCAGCGACCCTCGCGAGCTGGCTGCCCAACAGGCTGGCCTGAACTACGTAAGGCTCGAGGGCGAGGTCGGAATCATCGGTAACGGCGCTGGCTTGGTTATGTCCACCCTGGACGTAGTCGCCTATGCGGGCGAGGCCAAAAACGTCAAACCCGCGAACTTCTTGGATATTGGCGGTGGAGCCTCGGCTGCCGTCATGGCTAAAGGCCTGGACGTCATCCTGGGGGACGAGCAGGTCAAGTCCTGTTTTGTCAACGTTTTTGGCGGCATCACTGCCTGTGACGAGGTCGCCCGTGGAATCCTGGGGGCACTTGAACTGCTGGGAGACAAGGCCACGAAACCCATCGTCGTGCGCTTGGACGGCAACAAGGTCGACGAAGGCCGAGCAATCCTCAACCAGGCAGCCCATCCGCTGATCACGATGATGGACACCATGGACGGCGCAGCCCAACGGGCCGCTGACCTTGCAGCTGAATCAAACGTGGCCGGAAACTAGACAGCAAAGGACAAACAGACATGGCTATTTTTCTAAACGAGAACTCCAAGGTTATTGTCCAAGGCATGACCGGCTCGGAAGGGCAGAAACACACGGCACGCATGTTGGGTGCTGGGACCCAGATTGTCGGGGGTGTAAACCCGCGCAAGGCAGGGACCTCCGTGACCTTCGACGTCATCCCCTATGGCCCGGTGGCAGACCAGGTCACGGCAGGACCCACCGAGGTCGCGGTCTACGGCACGGTAAAAGAGGCCAAGGACGCCACAGGGGCAGACGTCTCGGTGATCTTCGTGCCACCGGCCTTTGCGAAATCCGCGGTCATTGAAGCTGTGGATGCTGACATGGAACTGGTGGTTGTCATCACCGAAGGAATCCCCGTCCAGGACTCGACAGAGTTCTATGCGCATGCCGCAGCCAAGGGTGTGCGCATGATCGGCCCGAACTGTCCCGGCATTATTAGCCCAGGTAAATCCAATGTTGGCATCACTCCCGCAGATATCACGGGCCCAGGCAAAATCGGCCTGGTGTCCAAGTCCGGGACGCTCACCTACCAGATGATGTACGAATTGCGCGACATCGGCTTCACGACTTGCCTGGGTATCGGCGGTGACCCGGTCATCGGCACGACACATATCGACGCATTGCAGGCCTTCCAAGATGACCCCGACACCGAGGTGATCGTCATGATTGGCGAAATCGGTGGGGACGCGGAAGAACGAGCAGCCGACTACATCAAGGAACACATCACCAAACCCGTCGTCGGCTACGTCGCTGGTTTCACCGCGCCTGAAGGCAAAACCATGGGGCATGCCGGTGCGATTGTCTCCGGCTCCAGCGGCACAGCCCAAGCCAAGCAAGACGCACTTGAGGCTGCCGGCGTGCGAGTGGGCAAAACGCCGTCACAAACCGCAAATATCGCTCGGGAGCTTTTAGCGTAGGACAATACAAGGGTGAGTCCCGCACTGCCCAAGCTACCTAAGCTACCAAATCCACTGAACACGCCCACAGAGCGCAAAGTGTCCGGTGGAACCAAGGGAGTGCGTGCGGCAGGTGCAATGGCATTGGCCTGGGCAACAAAAGCCCTAAATCGCGTGAAACGCCTGAAGGTACCCAAGGGCCCAAAATCCTTGAAACTGCCCAAGTTCGACACCTCTGGTCTGCCACGAATCCGTTGGCACCTGCCTGAAGGCTGGCTACGCGCCACATTCCAAGGGTTCCAAGCCTTCATGTGGTTCTGGCTGGGCATCAACGCGGTGGCACTCGCATGCTATGTCGAGGTCGCAGCCGACCCTGCCCTCAACGGCACATCGTGGCCTGATGCCATCACCATCGGCAATGTCATCACCGCGATGTCTTGGGGCGCCAACTATTCCATACCAGCCGATTTGGGTGGGGGCCTTGTCGCCTGGATTCCACTTGGGCTGACCATCGCGAGCCTGTTGATGGTGCGCGCCTTCGTCGCCCGCCTGCGCGGTACCTCGTGGCAGGCGGGTCTGTTTGCCATTATCGGCGCCACGATTTTCGCCTGGTTTACCTTATTTTTCCTTCCCGAGGGCGTAGCGGTATTGCCTGCCTTCCTGGGGGTTCCTGTTATTGCCGGGATTGGGGTAATCCTTGGACTGCGCAAGTCAGGAGCCTTCAACCTAGAAGACACCGACGTGGCGACGTGGTGGCAACGCCCCGGTTTTTCTGCAGGACTTCGCGGCCTGAGCCTGAGCCTGCGAGCCCTTGTGGTGCTGGGTCTGGGGCTTGTAGTCCTGGCTTTAGCTTTCGGCTGGGAAGCCACGACGGATATTGCCCAAAACCTGAATCTGGGTGTTGTAGGTCTTATCGGTTTGATTCTGATGTGCCTTGCCTACCTTCCGAATGTGGTGGTTTTGGCTTTGGCGTGGCTGTCTGGGCCAGGTTTTCATCTGGGGAATAACGCCGTCTTCTCACCAGGTTTCGTGACGCCCTCGGCAATGAGGGGTGTGGAAAATGTTGAAGGAATGGAAAACTCCCCACCCCCGCAAATTCCGCTTTTGGGCATCCTGCCGCAAGGGGCGCCAGGATTTTTTGTCATAGCTATCCCGATTGCATTAGGGGTATTGCTCGGCATTTGGTTGCGCAGACAAAAGCTGAGCCTCATTGAGACCCTTGAGGCAGGGCTGACCGTATTGATAAGCATTGTTGTCATCTTCGCTGTGGCCCTTGTGCTTGGCAGCGGAGGAATCGGGGCAGGCAGCCTCCAGGTGATTGCCCCATTTAAGGCAAGTGTTTTCGCCTTGAGCCTTGAGGCCGGGGCCAGCTGTATTGCCGTGGCTTTGGGGACGCATCATGACACAATCAGTGGCGCGCGTAGGGTTTTGACGAGGGCGTATAGAAAAATTCGAGGGCAAGGTGTGGCTGTGAGCCTAAAGGAGACACAAGGTAGTCCAGATGCCTGACTATAAAACCTGACTTAATAAGGATTAAACTGTGGAGAGTGCCTTGTGTAGATGCGGCCAAATTTAGTGGAAGGTTCAAGAGTGGTGTCCAAGCCAGGAGAAGTACGTGAGGGTGTCGAGGTCTTTAGCCGGGCACGTTTAGCCGTTTTGGCTTCGGGTGCCGGGTCGAATTTACGCGCCTTGATCGAGGCGAGTCGGGCCAGTGATTATCCTGCCGAGGTCGTATCTGTCACCACTGACCGCCCAGGTGTGGGGGCTTTGGATATAGCTGACGAAGAAGGAATTGTGTCAAGGACCTGTGTGCTGGGGGACTATCCCGACCGGGCAGCATGGGATGAAGATTTGGCAAGGATCCTGGCAGAAGATCGCCCTGACCTGGTGGTGTCGGCTGGCTTCCTGAAACTCTTGGGACCTGCGGTGTTAGGGGAGTTCCCTGGGCGCATCATTAACACCCATAACTCTTTATTGCCGGCATTTCCGGGCATACATGGCCCGCGCGACGCCCTCGAATATGGGGTGAAAATAGCCGGGGCAACCGTATTTGTGGTGGACCCAGGCGAGGATACAGGGGTAATATTATCGCAGGTGGCAGTACCTGTAGAGGATGATGACAACGAAGAAAGTTTGCTGAACCGTATTCAGGTAGCGGAGCGTGTTCAGCTTGTGGATACAATTGGTGTTATGTTTCGGCAGGGCTGGACGGTGCGAGGCAGAAGAGCATATTTCGGTAGCGCGCTTTCAAAATAGAATGTCGTGAGAGAGAACATTGAAAGATGGCAGGGGGTGAGTGAATGTTCGACCTGATAAATATCGCGCGCGATCGCGTAGACGGGTATGAAGCATTCCGCACACCTGCCCTGATCCGTACAGCCGCTGGTCGCTTGCTATGTGCCTACGAGGCATACGACAATGTGGATGATGCCGTTTGCCCGCCGACAATCAGAGGCAGAGGCTGCGATGCGATCTTATTGCGTGGCTCAGATGATCTAGGAAACACCTGGTCCGATGCGGTATCCATCGACATATCTGCCCACAGCGACACCCTGCGTTATGGTTCACCCAGCTTTATTTATGACCAGGTCACGGGTCGTATTTTCCTAATGACGGCGCTGTTCACAGAGGTGGGCTTCCGTGAATCTGCGGCGTCTACGGATGTGGGACAACCGGATGTCCTACACCTGGCCGTCAGCACCAGCGATGATGAGGGCCTCACCTGGAGGTCATCCGTTATTACGGCGCAGGTGACGGGCGGGCGAGGTTGGCGCGCTCGCGTGGCGGCCCCGGGGCATGGGATCCAATTGTCACGAGGCATGTTTTCAGGGCGC
This sequence comes from Actinomycetaceae bacterium, assembly GCA_030538185.1. Lineage (GTDB taxonomy): Bacteria > Actinomycetota > Actinomycetes > Actinomycetales > Actinomycetaceae > JAUNUK01. The sequence goes on from JAUNUK010000001.1 coordinate 419,993, forward strand.
CTGATCCAGCCGGCCGTCATCCTGGACGCCGAAGGTCGTTCACGGTTTACTGCGATTTGTTCCGATGACCACGGCACAACCTGGTGGGCTGGTGATCCAGTGGGCGACAACGCGGTGTCTTGTGGCATTGTTGAACTCTCGGATGGTCGGCTGCTGTTGCGTGGACTTTCACGTCTAGGGGATTCGACCGCCATGGTTGCCTACTCCCGCGACGGGGGCCGCACATGGGAGGATCCCATCGTGCGTGAGTCTTCCATCTGGGAGATTGAATCCGACGCCGTTGAGCCAGCCTTTCCTGCTGCACCGGATGGCACACCCCAAGCTCAGATCATGATCCGACCGCGCATGGTGCAATATCCAGATCGCACCCGTGCAGGTTTCCTCTCGGTTTCACTGGATAATCAACAGCATTTTGGTGCAGAGTTGCTGGTCTCTGAGGTGTCAACCCTGTGGCCGGACCTGGCCTCAATTCCCGAATACCGCGTGTTGACCCGCGTTTTCCAAGGGCCCAAAGGCATTGAGTTTCAACGCGTGCCTTTCGCTGCACTGGGGATCGATGAGTACGCCTTGGGTTGGCTGAACTCTAGGGAGGTTCAGGACACCTGGCTGCAAGAAAACGGACTAGTGCAGGTCCCCAAGGTGTCTACCGAAACGGTCGCCCGTCGATAACCTGGTGCAGACGTGGAACGGGGGGCCTACGTCTGTGTAGGCCCCCCGTTCGATAATCCCTAGTCAGGGATTATTCGGAGCGTTTGCGGTTGACGGATCCTAGGGCTGCGCCTGCCAGCAGCAGCGTCCCAGAGATTGCGAGCAATGCGACAGTGTGTTCGGGGCCGGTTTTAGCCAGGACACCCCTGACAATCGGTCGACGCGGAGTCCGTGCCGGGGCCTGCTTCGCAGGAGGCTGCGTTGCTGGGGGTTGCGTCGCAGGCGGCTGGGTTGCCGGAGGACATTCCTTGGGCCTGGTCACAGGGTTCGGATCGTCACAATTGGGTGGGGCTGGAGTCTTGGGCGGGCAGCCTTCAGGTGGCCTGGTGAGATTGGGGTCATCACAATTTACGCTCGGAGTCGGCGTCGGGGTACCCGGATCCGGAGCCGGAGGAGTCGGGGCGCCCGTTCCTGGAGCCGGAGGGGCCGTAGGGGCACCCGTGCCAGAGCCACCAGGTAACCACTGGTTACCGCCGCCAGTGCCCGTACCGGGGTTGGGGGTAGGTGTACCCGTGCCAACGGTACTGCAACCCCCAAATGCATTGGGCTGTTGTCCAGGGGGGCATCCGACCCGGCCTGCATGTGCGACTAGCAATTCGGCGTTCTCAACTGCATCGAGTTCGACAACCAGGTTTGAGTCAGGTGCCACTGGTTGCGAGGCGTCCTCGGCAAAAGCTGGGACGGCCACTAAAGCCGATAAGCCCAAGGCGACAAAGCCAATAGCGGCAGTGAAAATCCGTAAGGGCGTGCGTATGGGGGGACGAGGTAATGAATCGGTAGACACGATGCCTCCTAGGTTGGGACGTCGTCGACCAAACCCAAACCCTATGGAGATGACTGAGAGAGAAATCGTTTGGGGGACGACTATGGGATATTGGCGTGTCCGTCATGGACACCCTTATAGCTTACCTGTGACGCGGGGCATAGTCCAGGACCCGGCAGTGTTGAATTGCGCCGCGATAATCCGCGGCGCGTCACTGGCGAAGAATCGGAAGACGCGACTTCCGATTCTTCTATTTCATATGACTGTGGGCGCAGCCTGGCTGTTGTAAATGTGGGTAGACTGTTTGTGGGTCGTGACTGGCGTAGGTGGATTACCACCGGGAAGCGGCTTGCAGTAGTTTTCCCCGTTGTGGCACCGCCCGCCTGGGTGTCGGGGGCGTCAATGTTTACGCCGATTGCCACAGGAGGCTCACCTTGTCTGATATGCCAGTTTCGCCCAGTTCATCCACGCCCTTCACCTATCCGCAAAGCCCTGAGGCCCGCATACCCGTGCGCCGCGCCCTCGTCTCGGTTTATGACAAAACCGGCCTGGAAGAACTGGCTCGGGCTCTGGCGGATGTCGGTGTCGACATCGTGTCCACGGGTTCCACCGCCTCGCGCATTGAGGCCGCAGGCGTGAGCGTCACCCCGGTCGACCAGTTGACCGGCTTCCCAGAGTGTCTGGAAGGTCGCGTGAAAACCCTGCACCCCAAGGTGCACGCAGGCATCCTGGCCGACAGGCGCAAAACAGATCACGTCCAGCAGCTCGCAGACCTCGGAGTGGAGGCCTTTGACCTGGTCATCGTCAATTTGTACCCCTTTGCGGCAACCGTACAATCGGGGGCAAGCGTCGATGAATGCGTCGAACAAATCGACATCGGCGGACCCACCATGGTGCGCGCAGCCGCCAAGAACTACCCCTCGGTTGCGGTCATTACCTCGCCTGCCAGCTACGACGCAGTACTCATGGCTGTCAAGGCCGGGGGCTTCACCTTGGCACAACGCCGCGATTTGGCCGCCGCGGCCTTCGAACACACGGCTTCTTACGACGCCACGGTCGCTTCATGGTTCGCTGAAGGCTTGCTTACCGAGGGCGAAGAGACAGGGAATGTGTCAGGTTCCTTGAGTGCCGCCCTCGGCAATGAAAACAAAAATGCTGGGGTGCCGCGATTTGTGGGCCGCGCGTGGTCCTTGATAGAGCCTCTGCGTTACGGGGAAAACCCTCACCAGGCTGCGGGGCTGTATGCCGATGCGGGGATTACTGCGCCCGGGATCGCGCAGGGCGTGCAGCTGCACGGCAAGGCCATGTCCTTCAATAACTACACGGACGGGGATGCGGCCTGGCGGGCAGCCTGGGACCATGAGGCCCCCTGTTGTGCGATTATCAAACACGCCAACCCCTGCGGGATTGCCATCGGTGCGGATATTGCTGAGGCTCACAGGCGCGCACACGCGTGTGACCCGGTTTCGGCCTTCGGCGGCGTTATCGCTGTGAATCGTGAGGTCACCAAGGAACTGGCAGAACAGATTGCGCCCATTTTTACCGAGGTCGTCTTGGCGCCTTCCTTCGACAATGCGGCCGTAGAGGTGCTGGCCGCCAAGAAAAACCTGCGCCTGGTCCAAGTGCCCAAACCTGTATCTGGTGCCCTAGAAATCAAACCCATCAGCGGGGGAGCTGTCATCCAGGGGTGCGACAATATCGACGCGACGGGTGATGACCCTGCTGGGTGGACCCTGGCCTCGGGTGCGCCTGCCGATGCGGAGACCATGCGAGACCTGGTGTTTGCGTGGCGGACCGTGCGCGCGGTGAAATCCAATGCGATCTTGTTGGTAAAAGACGGTGCCTCTGTGGGGGTAGGAATGGGGCAGGTCAACCGGGTGGACTCTTGCAAGCTGGCGATTGAACGGGCAAACACGCTGGGTGGTCGGGCCAGTGGGGATGCCGACGCTTCGGCTGGGGTGGATTCGGCTGGTGGGGCGGATGCCAGTTCCATTTTGGGTGCGCAAGCTCCCAGGCGTTCTGAGGGGGCGGTTGGGGCATCCGATGCCTTCTTCCCCTTCGCCGATGGCTTGCAGCTGTTGATTGATGCAGGCGTGAAGGCTGTTGTGCAGCCCGGTGGCTCGGTGCGCGATGACCAGGTTATCGAAGCCGCCAAAGCCGCAGGAATCACCATGTACCTGACGGGCACCAGGCATTTCTTCCACTAGGACTGTTGCTGCGGGGTTCTGCGGGTATTGTGGGAAGTGTGAGTGATGCTTTTTTGCCGCTGTCGTCTGCCGAGCCTGGCAAGTTGCGTGAGGGTGTTGTCAAACCTCGGCGTAACAGGTATTTGGCGAAACGGCCGTGGACGGTGTGGGCTTTGGGCGTGGGAGTTGCGACTTTCTTTATTCTGATCGCCGCAGCTCAGCCTGTATGGGCAGTGGTTGAACTGGCAGTCTTGAGCATCTGTCTGTCTGTCGTGCGTGGTTTTCGCCCCAGCGGTACTTGGATGGCTGCGCGGTCTGCCCTTTTTGATCGCTCGGCACTGCTTTTGGCAGCCCTCGCCCTTGGCGTCTTGGCCTTGTGGCTACTCAGCCTTTAGCGTTACCGACAAAGTCGTGGGGGCAAGCCTCGCAACTACCGAGACTTGCCCCCACGACTTCCTTACCTAGAGTTGTTTGCGTCTGGTGCGGGCTAAAGTGCCTGCCAGCGCCAAGAGTCCCAAAGACAGCATTACCAACGCGCTGCTCGAAGTGCTCCCTGTACGCGCCAGGGAATCCTTCATATTCAAAGGCCCCTTTGCAGGTTTCACAGGTGTCGCCACCCCCGGCTGTAGGGGCGCGGGCGCAACCACATTTACCCCGGCCACAGGAGGTTGACCAGCAGGTACCGGAACTGTCACGTCACCGGCAACAGGAGGTGCGGGGGGTGCCGGGGGTGTGACTGGAACAAACGGCGTGTCACCGGGAGGCGTGACAGGTGGTGTCGTAGGAGGCGTCACCGGAGGTGTCACCGCAGAGACCCAACGTTTGGGATAAGAGCGCTCATCGCGTGCCACTTCACCAGCTTGGTTGGCTGGCAGGAATGAGCGCAATGCCATGATCACCGGGGCGTTAATGATCGGCGACACAGGGTTGGTGCCGGTCAAAATCGCCGTGAAGTCGAAATCGACGTCGACCCCGGCTGTGCGCCCAGCACCAAGAACCGCAGTCGATGTGTTGAATGTGACCTCACTGGTCGGATCGCAGGGGGCACCTACTGAACAAATGGTGGTCCACTCAGGTGCAGTGCCCAAAGGATTATTGGCCACAATCCCATTGGCACCTTCCTCAGACACCACCCGTGCCCACAGGCCTTCAATCGAAGAAAAGTCAGTGTATGGATCAATCGCTGTCTCCACAGGAGCACCAACGTCATTACCCTGGTCATCAACCATCTGTGTTATCAGTGTCGTGGCATTTTTGATGTCCTTCGCCTCACAGGTGAAGACCAATGACGTCGCGGTGGGTTCGCTACAGTCAAACCATTGCCCGTCATCCAGTTTGGCCTTGACGCCGGTGACCCCAGGGGAGTTTTCGGGTGTCACAGTGGCCGTGACATCTACCGTGGGAGCCCAAGAAACCTTCACAGGAACCGTCACGTCAACATTCGTGCCAGGGGTGGGGGCAGCAAGGGACCATTCTTCGTCCAGTAATTCAATGGAGTACTTCGTCTTCCCTGCCGCACTTTCGGCGACAACCGAATGCTGTGGCTCCAAAACTGGGCACGGATTCGGGTTGGTGACTGTCAGATTGAAGGCATCGGCGTTTTGAGTGACCGGCTGACCATCTTCCTGGCTTGCAGATATGTTTATCGGGAAGGTCTTTGTTTCTTTACACGCCACACTCCCCGTGACATTACCGCTGGAATCGAGTGGATTATCAGGGCTAATTCCCGATGGGGCAAGAGTCCCTGTAACGCCGGCGGGGGTTGTAATCCCCAGACCCAAACGGGGAGCAGCAGGCGCAAGGATCGGCGCACTAACGCCAGAATCGTGGTACTCCCAGGCGATACCCTTGTTGTATTGGAGTTTAAGGGTGGATGGCAACCCCTTAGCCTCAAGACATCTAAAGTAAATGGGTGCTCTAGCTGTGCCGCCCAGGCCGTCGTGTACATAAGTGTTTTTGTCCAGGCTTAGCCCACAGCTTGTGGAACCCGCAAAGAGCTTGACATAGCGCCCCATTATGTCCCCGTAGTTTTCCAGGTAGCCCTCAACGCTCCACGTTGTTTGTGAATAATCAGGGGTATCTAGGCTGGTTCCCACAAGGAAATCGAAAGAGAAATTCCCATTAGTGTCGGTTTCGTCTGTGGCATTGCCGGGTACCGTGACACTCCAAGCTGGTGAAGGAATGCCTATTTCAGGGGTGTAATTGGTGATGTGAATATTCCATTTTGTGTAGTTCGCCCCGCTTCTTGATTGAACAGTAGCGTCAGGCGCTTTTTCTACAGCTTCTTCGAGGGCATCCTCGGCTTCTTCAGCCGCTTCTTCATCGCCGAGGGCGGGGTCTTCAGACTCTGGTTCCCCGGGAGGGGGCAGTTCGGTGAAAGCGGGTTCAACAGCAGTGTCGAGTTCTTGGACCAGAGTGTCTGTGGGGTCTGCAGGTACCTCGAGGCCGTCCTCGGCAATGGCTGGTGTGGCCAAAATTCCTGATAAAGCCAAGGCGACAAAAGCCGTAGAGGCTGTGAACATGTGGAGAGGTGTCCGTGCGTGCGGGCGCCTGTGTCGTCGAGTAGACATGGTGACTCCTGGGAGAGGTTGTCCACGCCCGACATCGGAGGCCCAAAAGACGCATCAAAAAGGGTACGTCGACAAAAGAGCAAAAGACGCCAAAGGCGCAGGTAGGAAATTTTGTATTAACTCGTCATCCGTAACGGGCGTTCATCCTTGAATGCCAGCTTAACGTTAGCTGGGAAACGGCTAGGAATCAACAAAAAATGGTAATAGCATTAGAAAAATATGTGTGCGTCATGAAAGAGCTGGTGGGGGCAGGGAAGAGTCCCCACCCCCACCAGACTTTAATATTGGGTGTTAGGCCGTAAGCCTTCTGGACGCCGCGAGGGCCACGCTTCCGAGTAAGAAGAACATGGACATCATCGCCAGGGCGGCGCTTGTGGTGCTGCCGGTCTGCGCCAACTGATCTTTCATATTGGGGCTCGGTTGGGTGGCAGGCGCCAAGGCCGGAGGCAGTTGCGATTGGGACACGCCGGCCACAGGAGGTTCGCCGGCCGCAGGTTCAGGGGCGGGTGCCGGCTGAGCGGGTGCAGGCGCAGGCGTGGGCTGAACAACGACATCCCCAGCTACGGGAGGTGTGGCAGGTGTTGCCGGAATAGGTGCAGGGATCGGCGCTGTGCCGGGCACAGGCACAGGAATCGGCGGTACGTCAGGCGTCGGTCCAGGCGTCGGTGGATTAGTGGGTTCAGGTGTCGGCGCAGAGCACTCCGGGACTAGCGCGTTGGTGACCGTCAAATTAAAACTGGTCTGGTTAATAGTGGGGTCTTTAATGCCTGGTTGTGTTGCAGTAAAACCTGTATATAACTGTGTCGCGGTAATGCCGATCGGGAAGGTCTTTGATCCGCATGCCACATTCCCTGTGACAACACCCTGGGAAATGCGTGGTTTTTCAGTGATGTATTTGTATGGAGATGGATTTTCGGGGATAAAATTGGACGGATTGAGGGTAATGCCGTCAGTAGGCGTTAAATGCAGCGTCAGTTCAGGTGCTTGTGGTTCAGGAAAGGTTACTGAGACTTTATTAGGGCGTATGTTCAGGTATTTTGCAAGATGGGCGCGCTTGAGATCTAAAGTTCTATTCACCTTGTCGTTTTTCTTTGAATACTTGAAATATACCGTTTTGCCTTCATCTACCCATAGCCCTATGTTAGAAAAGGGTTTATTGTCGGTACGTATCCACCAGGATTCTTCATTTTCCGTGTATAGCTTAAAGAATCCTGGGATTACTTTCGGCCCCAGACTGTCTAGATTTTTAAACACTCCTTCAGCAGTCATGTCTACGTATTCCCGCTCATAATTCGGTCTGAAGAGCTTGCTCTCTACAGTGAAAGGGTATGTAAAATCGCCGTTTTCGTCGGTGGTTATCTCAGCATCATTGGGGAGGGTTACGGTCCAGTGGGGAAAGCGCGTCCCTTCCTCATACACCAGCTTCGTGATTTCAACAGACCAACCTGGTTCATTAGCCGCAGCAAGCGCAGACCTGTGTGCCACCAAGGGTTGCGCATCTGAGGCGGCTTTCAGGCCTTCGCCCTCATTCGCGGGGTCCTCATTGAGGGGCACGGACGTTTCAGGGGTGGGGTCAGTGTCTGGCTTTTGAGGGTCGGCAGGGAGTGTGTCGCCTTGTAAGGTAGGCGTCTTGTCGGCGGCTTTGTCTGAGACTTTGGCCGTATTCGTTACAGGTACGGAGGACTCAGCATCGGGCAGCACAATATCCCCGGCAAGGGCGGGGGTGGCCAGGAAGCCTGAAGCAATCAAGGTGAGCAGGCCAAACATAGCGAAAAACGGGCGGAACCTGGTCGCAGAGAATGAAGCTGTGCGGCTTGAGTGTGACATGAGGACTCCTACACTGGGTGGGGCCGGGAAAACCTGTGTTCTCAAGACAAATATTACCTGGAAAAAACCTGGAAATACAGAAAAAGTGATGGAATCTACATTAAACACCTAAGTATTAATCAGAAAAGAGCAAAATTTCTGACTGACCTGGACTTTTTTAGACAATCGGAGAAGTATCTGTCAGCGGGGCGGGACGTTCGCAGGTGGAGTGCGCAAACAGTTCTTCGTGTCGCCCTCGAAAAAATTTAGGCCTGTGGAAAAATATCTCGATGTCGAGTAATCTAAAGTCTGGGGATAAAAGCCTCGGTGAAGACGTCCGCAAACCTGAAGGAGAACCATGGCGAAGATAAAGGTCCAAGGCCCGGTTGTAGAACTAGATGGCGACGAGATGACCCGAATCATCTGGCAAGATATCCGCAATAAGCTCATACTTCCTTACCTAGATGTGGACCTGCGTTACTTCGACCTCGGCATCGAATACAGGGATGCCACCAATGACCAGGTGACCATCGATGCCGCAAATGCCATTAAAGAACACGGGGTCGGCGTCAAGTGTGCGACCATCACCCCAGATGAGGCCCGAGTCGAAGAGTTCGGCCTGAAAAAAATGTGGAAGTCACCCAATGGCACCATCCGAAACATCCTCGGCGGGGTGGTCTTCCGCGAACCGATCATTATTTCCAACATCCCCCGACTGGTTCCCGGCTGGACCAAGCCCATCGTGATTGGCCGCCACGCCTTCGGAGATCAGTACAAGGCCACAGATTTCAAGGTGCCAGGGGCCGGGACCATCACTATCACCTGGAAACCAGACGACGGGGGAGAGCCCATCCGCCACGAAATCATCCGCATGCCCGAGGGCGGGGGCGTGACCATGGGCATGTACAACTTCAATAAGTCGATCGAAGACTTCGCGCACGCCTGCTTCAAATACGGATTGGACCGCGGCTATCCCGTGTACCTGTCCACCAAGAACACCATTTTGAAGGCCTACGACGGCTCATTCAAGGACATCTTTGAAGATGTCTACGAACGCGATTACAAGGAAGCCTTCGAGGAGCGCGGGCTGGAATACCAGCACCGTCTGATCGACGACATGGTCGCCTCATCCCTGAAGTGGGAGGGCGGCTACGTGTGGGCCTGCAAGAACTACGACGGTGACGTCCAATCTGACACGGTCGCTCAAGGTTTCGGCTCCCTGGGATTGATGACCTCCGTCTTGCTCACTCCAGACGGCTCCACGGTTGAGGCCGAGGCCGCACACGGCACCGTCACCAGGCACTACCGTCAGTACCAAAAGGGCGAGGCGACATCGACCAACCCCATCGCCTCAATATACGCATGGACAGGCGGACTCAAGCACCGCGGCAAACTGGACTCTACGCCAGAGGTCACCGGCTTTGCCCACACCCTCGAAGACGTCATCATCAAGACAGTCGAGGGCGGACAAATGACCAAAGACCTGGCGCTTTTGGTCGGCCCAGAACAAAATTGGCTGACGACTGAAGAGTTCATGGAAGCACTGAACGTGAATCTTCAACGACGTTTGGCCTAAAACCTGAGAGTGATGCCCAGCCCATGAAATGAGGGGTTATCCCCCACACTCGTGGTCCAGGCACCACACTGGCGCGGGAATGAGGCAAAATAGGGGTGGTGGTTTGCTCAGGCAGATCACCACCCTTAGCCAAACCCGTCCCAGGAGGACTGTATGGACACCCAGCTCGGCCGCACCAATGATATGAAGCCAATCAAATTGGGGGTGTTGACCAGCGGTGGGGATGCGCAAGGGATGAACGCAGCGGTGCGTGCCGTTGTGCGCACAGCTTTGGTCATGGGCGCCGAGCCCTACGGGGTGATGGAAGGCTGGCAGGGAGCCGTTGAGGGTGGCGAAAAGATACGCCCTATGGGCTGGTCCGATGTTTCCTCCATTTTGAACGAGGGCGGCACCGTCATTGGCACGGCCAGATGCGCGGCCTTCCGCGAAAGGGACGGCCTGCGCACAGCCGCCCGTAACTTGGTAGAACGCGGGATTGACCGCATGGTCGTCATCGGCGGGGATGGCTCCTTGGCAGGCACAGATGAATTCAGGCGAGAATGGCCCTCCCTGTTGGCAGAACTTGTCGAACGTGGAGAGATCAGCTCCGAAGTGGCAGCCGCACACCCCGCCTTGATGGTCGTAGGCATCGTTGGTTCTATTGACAATGATTTGGTCGGGGCCGATATGACTATCGGAACCGACTCTGCACTACACCGCATTGTGGAGGCCATCGACGCCCTGTCCTCGACTGCCGCATCTCATCAACGCACCTTTGTCGTGGAGGTCATGGGACGTAAATGCGGGTATCTGCCACTTATGGCCATGGTTTCGACAGGCTGTGACTACGTGCTGATTCCCGAAAACCCGCCAGCGCCCGGCTGGGAAGAAGACATGTGCATTAAGTTGGCTGCTGGGCGCGAGGCAGGGCGTCGCGACTCTATTGTCTTGGTTGCAGAGGGCGCGCAGGATCAAGAAGGAAATCCCATCACCGCTCAAAACGTGGCCGACATCCTGCACGATCGCATGAATGTTGATGCCAGAGTCACCATTTTGGGTCACGTCCAGCGCGGAGGTACGCCCTCGGCCTATGACCGGTGGATGTCCACGCTATTGGGGTATGCAGCAGTGCAGGAAGTCCTGCGTTTGAAGGCTCAGGACGCAGCCTTGATTGTCGCTGCTCACCGCAACCGAATTGCCACCCTGCCTTTGGTTGAGAGCGTCGCAAACACGCGAAACGTCGCTCAACTGGTGAAAGATGAAAATTTCGCGGGGGCTATTGCCGCACGCGGCTCCGGCTTCGTCCAGATGACACGCATCAACGAAATCCTGTCCACCCCGCCAAGTTTGGATGTTTTGGCCCCCGTCAAGGACAGCGCCGAGGACGGCATCTTTGCTGGCCTGGCCCGCAAGGCAGTCACCGGAAAAAATATCGCCATTATCCATGCAGGCGGACTGGCACCGGGGATGAACACTGCGGCGCGCGCGGCTGTGCGTATAGGGCTGCACTTGGGCTACACCATGCTGGGCGTAGAAGGTTCTTTCCAAGGGATGATGGATGAACGAATTGCACCCTTGAAGTGGGAAGACGTTGAAGGATGGGCCTTTAAGGGTGGGGCTGAACTGGGGACCCGCAGGCCTGTGCCGACAGTGGAGCAGTTCTATGCCCTGGGACGTTCCCTTGAGAACCACAAAATCGACGGCCTGCTGGTGATCGGCGGTTTCAATGCCTATGAATCCGTGTACAACATGGTCAAGGAGAGGGACAGGTACCCCGCCTTCAATATCCCCATGGTGTGCATACCGGCCTCGATAGATAACAACCTGCCTGGTTCGGAACTGTCCATTGGATCGGATACTGCGCTGAATAACGCGGTCTGGGCGCTGGATAGGATTAAAGAATCAGCGGCCGCTTCTCGCAGGTGTTTCGTTGCAGAAACCATGGGGCGCAAATGTGGCTACCTGGCACTCTTGGCTGGCATGGCCTCGGGTGCAGAGCTCGTGTACCTGGAGGAAGAAAAGATTGACCTGGCGCGTATTGCCAGGGATGCCGACCATATGAAGGCCGCATTTGAGGCTGGGCGTGAACTGTATCTGGTTGTCCGAAACGAAGAGGCAGGATCGCATTACAACCTGGAGTTCATGGCCAGGGTCTTTGAAGAAGAAGGCGGCGGGCTGTTTGACGTGCGCGCCTCGGCGCTGGGGCACTTGCAGCAAGGGGGTGCGCCCTCGCCCTTTGATCGTATTTTGGCTACGCGTATGGCAACCAGTGCCATCAATGAACTTGCCGCGCAGCTAGATACAGGAGGGGCGCAGTCCTTTTATATTGGCTCTGTAGAAGGAGACCTGCAGGCTCGCCCGATGGAACGCATGATGGACGACGTGGATGTCCAACACCGCAGGCCCAAGAAACAGTGGTGGTTGGATCTGCAGCCCGTTGTCGGGGTTGTTTCCGATCCGGCTACCGCCACGGCAGCCGCACAGCTTCCAATCCTGCGTTCTCAGTAGGGTGCGCCCGTCTGTGTAGCACGCAGGAATTTGACAGTTTTGTCACTCAATCGAGACTAGACTGAAAAAGGCAGGCCGCGGTACGTATGTTCTGCGCGGTGCTTGCCCTTATAAGGACACCAATTCGGAGGAATCATGAGTATTGCAGCCCCTGTTGATGCGACCACTTGCCCTGCCTGGGCCGCACTCGGTGACTTGGCACAGGGCTTGAACCCCGATATGCGGGAGTGGTTCGCCTCCGATCCGAACCGTGCAAGCAAGCTGACCTTCACGGTTGGTGACCTGGTGGTGGACCTGTCGAAGAACCTGGTAACCGACGCTGTTGTATCGCGCCTATTAGAGCTGGCCGAGGACGTGGATGTTTTTGGTCGCAGAGACGCCATGTATGCAGGCGAACATATTAATGTCACCGAAGATCGCGCGGTTTTGCACACTGCCTTGCGCCGCGCTGCAGGTGATTCCTTGACGGTTGACGGCCAAGAGGTCGTTGCTGACGTGCACGGCGTGTTGGCGCAGGTCTACGCATTTGCCGACAAGGTCCGCGACGGTTCTTGGGTCGGTGTTACAGGCAAACGCATTGAAACAGTCGTGAACATTGGGATCGGCGGTTCCGACCTGGGTCCCTACATGGCTTATGAGGCGCTGAAACCCTACGTCCAATCAGGTCTTGCGTGCCGCTTCGTGTCAAACATTGACCCCACGGACATCGGCGAAAAAACCAAGGACCTGGACCCCGAAACGACCCTGTTCATCGTCGCCTCCAAAACCTTCACGACACTCGAGACCCTGACAAACGCGCGGGCAGCCAGGTCCTGGCTGCTGGAATCTTTACGTTTGGCCGGAGCAATAGACGATTCCGAGGGCGGGGCATCAAAGGCTGTTGCCAAGCATTTCGTTGCGGTGTCAACGGCCCTGGACAAGGTCGCGGCCTTTGGAATTGACCCTGCCAATGCCTTCGGTTTCTGGAACTGGGTAGGCGGACGCTATTCGGTGGATTCAGCTGTGGGAACTGCCCTTGCGGTGGCCATCGGCCCCAAAGGATTTGAGGAGTTCCTAGACGGTTTCAGGGTTGTGGATGAGCACTTTGCCAGCGCGCCTGCTGGTGAGAATGTGCCTTTGCTGATGGGCATGCTCAATGTGTGGTACCGCAACTTCCTGGGGGCCGGGACCCATGCCGTACTGCCTTATTCGCAGTACCTGCACCGCTTCCCGGCGTACTTGCAGCAGCTGACCATGGAGTCCAACGGCAAGCGCGTGCGCTGGGACGGTTCGCCGGTTAGTGCCGACACCGGCGAGGTGTTTTGGGGAGAGCCTGGAACGAATGGTCAACACGCCTTCTATCAGCTGATTCACCAGGGCACACAGCTCATTCCCGCTGACTTTATTGCCTTTGCCAACCCCAGCTGGGCGCTTGTTGACGCAGAATCTGGCGCAGATCAACACGAGTTATTCCTGGGCAATTTCTTTGCACAAACTGCCGCCCTGGCCTTTGGGAAAACCGCTGAAGAAGTACGGGCGGAAGGTACTGCAGAAGACATTGTCTCTGCGCGAGTATTTCCTGGGAATAAGCCCACGACCTCGATTATGGCTCCCGCCTTGACGCCTGCGGTTTTGGGGCAGCTGATTGCCTTGTATGAGCACCTGACCTTTGTGCAAGGCATCGTGTGGGGCATTGATTCCTTCGACCAGTGGGGCGTAGAACTGGGCAAGGCCATGGCCAACGCCCTGGTTCCCGCAGTTGCCGGTGACGAAGCCGCCATAAACGCCCAAGATGCGTCAACTCAAGGGCTAATCCGCTACTATCTGGATAAGCGCGTCAAGGCCTGAAAAAAGGAACGTTAATCTGTGAAGGTACTTATTACCTCTGAGTGGTATCCGCCGGTTATTAACGGGGTTGTTACCTCCATTATGACCTTGCGTAAAGGCCTGGAAGCCAGAGGGCATGAAGTACGTCTGCTGTGTCCGGCGACGGCCGCACACTCACACTTTGACCCCTCCGGTTTTCGTATCGCATCCCTGGATGTCGGCTTCGTGTATCCGTCTTTGCGTTTGGGCACCCCTGCCAGCCATACCACTTTGAAGGCAATCGAAGAATGGGGCCCAGATGTCGTTCACTCTCAGGCAGAATTCGTCACCTACCAGTGGGCAAAGGTTGTGGCCAAGCGCCTAAACATCCCCCTGGTACACACGTATCACACTGTCTATCAGGACTACACGCACTACTTTTCGCCCTCGAAAAGGTTGGGAACTTGGCTGGTGTCGCTGTTTTCCAAGGAACGCCTCAAGGGGGCCGACGCGGTTATTGTGCCAACCCAAAAAATCTCTGACCTCTTGGGGGAGTACCGGGTTGCCGCACCCATACACGTCATCCCCACAGGGATCGATCTCTCCAGCTTTGCACAGGCTGCCGAGGACAACGCTGGGGCACTTCAACTGCGGAAAGAACTTGAGCTGCCAGATAAGAACACCATCCTGGTTTACTTGGGGCGTTTGGCCAAAGAGAAAAATCTGGATGAGATATTTACCCTCTTGGCAGGGCTGAAACGCCCGGATGTGACCCTGGTGGTTGTCGGGGACGGGCCATACCGTGAAACCCTTGAGCAACACGTTAGGAAACTGGGCCTGGAATCGCAGGTCTTGTTCACGGGAGCTGTCACCAGGCAGGCCGTGCCACAGTACTACGCCCTGGCAGATGTCTTTGTGTCTGGGTCGCAGTCGGAAACGCAAGGCCTGACGTACTGTGAGGCCATGGCTGCCGGCTTGCCGCTGCTGTGCAAAAAGGACGCGGTCTTGGACGAAATGATCATTGACGGCGTCAACGGGTGGCAGTACACGAAGCCGGAAGAATTCGGTCAATACCTGGAACAAATTACCAGCAGCGAAGAAATCATCGAGGGCTACCGTCAGGAGTCTCGACGCATCGCCCTCGGCAATTATTCAATGGAAGCCTTTGCCGAGGCTGTCGAGGAAGTTTACCTGAAAGCCGGAGAAGGACGAGCTTAAGCCTGCGCGAAAGACTGTGGGGGACTACCCTGAAGGGTGGGGTTGTCCCCGACCCCGAAAGATACTCAATGAAGGAGTTCACACATGGCCAAGACCCCCGTAACCGTAACTGTCACAGGTGCCGCAGGAAATATCGGATACGCACTGTTATTCCGTATCGCATCGGGTGAAATGCTGGGTGCTGACCAGCCTGTTAACCTGAACCTGCTGGAAATCACGCCTGCGCTGAAGGCGGCAGAGGGCACCGCGATGGAACTGCGCGACTGCGCCTTCCCGCTGTTGAATAACATTAACATTTACGATGACGCCAATAAGGCATTTTCTGGGTGCAACTACGGGCTTTTGGTGGGGGCCAGGCCGCGCACCAAGGGTATGGAGCGCGCAGACCTGTTGGCAGCCAACGGTGGAATCTTTGGCCCTCAGGGACGCGCGATTAATGATAACGCCGCAGATGACGTGCGTGTGCTGGTCGTGGGCAACCCTGCCAATACGAACGCATACATTGCTGCGGCTTCTGCGCCAGATGTGCCTGCCGCTCGTTTCAACGCCATGATGCGTTTGGATCACAACCGTGCACTGGCTCAGTTGGCGGAAAAGTTGGGCGTTGGTGTGGCCTCGATTAAGAAGATGATCGTGTGGGGCAACCACTCTGCTGACCAGTACCCGGATATCACCTTTGCCACAGTGGACGGCAAGCCGGCAATTGACATGGTTGATGAAGAATGGCTGGACTCTTACTTTGTGCCCACCGTTGCTAAGAGGGGCGCGGCCATTATTGAGGCGCGCGGTGCTTCGTCTGCTGCGTCTGCTGCGGGCGCGGCCATTGACCACATGCGCTCCTGGGCTCTGGGTACGCCAGAGGGCGACTGGGTGACACCTGCCATTGCCTCCACCGGCGAATACGGGGTTCCCGAAGGCCTGATTTATGGCTTCCCGGCTGTGTCTGTTGGCGGCGAATGGAAGGTCGTCGAGGGCTTGGAGGTAACCGAGAAGACCAAGGCGCAGATCGCAAAGAATGCGCATGAGGCGACTGTTGAGATCGATGCAGTGAGGGAACTGGGGATTTTGTAGTTCTTGATGTTGTTGTGAAGGTGGGGTCCTGTTGGTTGGGGCCCCACCCTTCTTTTTGACTGTTGGGTGGGCTGGGCGGGGCGGGGGTCGTGCCCAGCGGTGCACTGCCGAGCTGAAGCTCGGCAGGCATCCGAAGCCCACCTACCGCTCCCACCCGCCCCGCCCAGCCCACTTGTGTTAGGGTCGGGCGTTCGAACTGTCTGCTGCCCCCGCGGCCCGCCTCGGGCTTTAGTAATTTCCTCCCAGCCCGCGTGGGGGATGGTGTGGGTAGAGTGGGGGTGTTCTTGAAAGACGGATGTGGATAGGAGTCTGACATGCCGAATCGTGCGGATATTGCCTACAGGCCGGTGCCGGATGTTACTGTGCCGAATAATATTGTGGTGAGCAGCCCTGACTTAGTCGATGGGGCACCAATGGATGCGCGCTTTGCGAATACAGGTGCTGGATGCGGTGGCGAAAATATTACTCCGCGCCTGGAGTGGTCGAATGTGCCCGAGGGAACTAAATCTATTGCCATCACCTGTTTTGATCCCAATGCGCCAACAGGTTCTGGTTTTTGGCACTGGATTGTGGCTGACCTGCCACCAAGCACCACGAGCTTCGGGCCTGGCGACAAAGGCAGTGACTTCCCCAATGATTACGGACTCCTTGGGTACAACGGGCCGTGCCCGCCCTCAGGTGGACCCCACAATTACATCTTCACCGTGCATGCGCTCGGTATTGAAAAACTAGGCTTACCGCAAGGCGCTACACACACCTTCGCCCGCTTTGCCATCCACACCAATGCCATAGCCCAAGGGACCATCACCGGCACCTATGAGTGTCCAGCTACCTAGGCGTCATCCCTGTCGCCAATGTGGTGCGCGAAAGTAGTGCTTGGGGCCTAGCATTCGTGGTCTTTACCTCACAGTGACGGCCTTAGGACAGCGTGTGTGTGAGGCTCAGGCCCCAGCGCGCGGTGTGCGTCTGGCCTGGCTTTAGGCGCACAAGGCGTTGGCCTGTGCGAAAGGCGTTGGCCGTGCAAGACAAGGGTTCGACAGCCAGGCCGCCACGCGGATTTCCAGGCATGCCATCGCCCGTACACAGCTGCCAACACTCCAGGCCCTCAGCCATCCAGCACGAGACCCGGACACCGCTTGGGTCCGTGAAGTGCGCCCAGGAACGCCCATCCGCATCGCGCCCGTTGTGATCGACCGCATTCTGGTCGGTCCCAACCGGATCCACAAAGGCGTCGTCCAAAACCGTCGCACCCAATACCCGCGGCTGTCTAAAGTCCAGTTCGGCGGGTATCTCCCCGGTTTCTTCCACAGGGATCAGCCGCTCATTTGTGCGCACCCACCCGCGGGCAGGCACTTGCAGCACACATTCATCAATCGTGTATGCGCCAGGCGAAAGCCACGGGTGGAAACCAATCCCATAGGGTGCATCTACGTCGCCAGTGTTCGTGGTGTGGGCCACGACCTGAAGGCCATCCACCCCCAAAGAATAGGTAATATCGCAGGTCAAAGAAAACGGATAGCCCTGTTGAGGCACAAGCTCTAAACGCAGCGTCACCGCACCTGGGGGCATTGAAACCAACTCCCAGCGCGCGTACAACGCTAGCCCGTGGTTGGCATTGTGGCGCTCAGGTTCGCTCAAAGCCAACTGATAGTCAACGCCATCGAAACTGTAGCGACCATCCTCAATCCGGTTGGGCCAAGGCATCAACACTGCAGCGTGAGCCGCAGGCGACATCTCGTGGGCACCAAAAGGCACGATCACATCGCGTCCACCCACCTGGTACAGGCGCACAGCCGCGCCGACCTCGGTCACAACCGCGCGCTGATCACCAAAAACCAGTTCGTACTGAGCACCTGTCGGGTAAGGGCTTGGCTGGGCAATATTTCCGAGGGCGGTTTGCCCGACCCCTGGTCCCATTAAGGAAGCCTGGCTGTCGGACGCCACAGTATCTTTGCTGGCATCAGGGTCCTTGGGGGAGTCGCCCTCGGGAATAAAAAACTCGTTGACGGGGGTCATCGTAACGCGCTTCCTGCCGAAACTGTGGCCGGTGAGCCCTTATCCTCTAAGGTGACCTCGCCGGAGACCTTGACCCCGGCCTCGAAGGTCCAATCGCCGCGCACCGTAAAAGACGTCGCCGAACGCAAGGACGGAACCCCGGCGGGGAAGCGGGCCTGGAAGTCGGTGATCGTCTTGAAGAAGCGCGGGTCAAGGTCAACTAGGGGGGCGGTTGCGCCCTCGTCGAAGCCTCGCAGTCTGGGAATGGCATCTGCGGCCATGTCGTAGGCGTCAGAACTAATAACCATCAGGTCGTTTGTGGTCTTGACGGGCAAGAATCTGTCGCGGCCCACAACCAAGGCCGTAGCGCCCTCAAAGGAACCGACGGCAGCCCCCATGGCGGTTTCCAGCTGGAAAACGTGAGGTGAGGCAGGGTCGCGCGGGTCCACCGTCTTTTCGTTGCGGATCAGAGGCAGTTGCATGACGCCCTTGCGTTCGTTCAAAACGTCGCGCAGGGCCTCAAGGTTCAGCCACAGGTTGTTGGTGTGCGCGTAAGGGTGCAGGTCACCGTTGGTAAAGAAGCGCATTTCTTCCGGGGCGGTCTGTGCGGTTTCGCGCAGGATCAGTTGCCCGTCTAAGCGGCGGCGAACGATGTGGCCGCCCTTGACGTCGGCGGGCGTGCGGGGGGTGACCTCGGCGGCGTAGGGGGCGCCCGACTGGGCGAACCACGCGGCTATACGCCCGTCAGCCGTGGCTCCCAGGTTGTCTCCGTTGGCACAAAACAGGTAGCGGTAGCCGTCGTTTAGCAGCTGGTCGATCAGGCCGGTTTCGTACAATTTCGTGTAAATGTCGCCATGTCCCGGCGGGCACCATTCCAAGTCGAGGTCGGCCGGCCAGGTGACGGGTTCCAGGGTTTCGGCGTCAATCTTGGGTTCCTTGTTTTGGATGAAATCCAGGGGCAGGTCACCCACGCGCAGGTCCGGGTGCTGAGCAAAGACCTCCTCAGCGTCTTCCCGTGTGCGAAAAGAGTTCATCAAAATCAGCGGCAAGCGTGCCCCCGTCGCGGCGCGAGCATGCAGGACCTGCGCAATGATGATCTCCATGAAGGTTTGGCCACCACGAACCGGGAGCATCGTTTTCGCCCGGTCCAGTCCCATTGATGTCCCCAAACCGCCATTCAGGCGGATCATGACTGTTTTATCCAGGGCATCAGCGGCTTCTTTGGCCGACACGTCAATGTCGGCAAGGCGTGGCAGGTCGCGCAGGGGCTCGATGTCGGATTCAGGAATCAGCCCGGTCGCCCCGCCCTCAAGCTGGCCGTAATAGTACGTGAAGGCGTCGATTGCGGCAGGCCCCATGCCTGCTTGGCGCATTTTTTCCTGAGCTAGCTTCAGACCTTTGGCGCTCACTGTTTTCCTTTCGACAAAATTTTCGAGGGCGGCAAGTTGATTGTGCGGTCAACAGGAGAGATCCAGGCGCCCGCCAGGCGTTGAGGGGGTAGCGAGTTGGAATACGGGTGTGGGAAGGTTCTTGGCCTTGACCTCTGACAAGACGGCTTCAGTGATTTTCTCGGTGTCTTCGTGTCTGGCCAAGGCAATTGCTGAACCGCCAAAACCGCCACCTGTCATACGTGCACCCAGGGCACCGGCCTTTTGTGCAGCATCGACCGCGACATCCAGTTCTTCACAGGACACCTCATAGTCATCACGCAAGGAGGCATGCGAGGCATTCATGAGTTGACCGGCCTCGGCCCAGTTATTGGCCTGGGCAGATGCGACGAAGTCGCGCACGCGGACAATCTCAGTCAAGACGTGGCGCACGCGGCGCTGCATGACTTCATCCGTGAGCCGTGCCAGAGCATCGTCCTGTTCTTGGGTCGGAGCGTCGGCGATCTCGCGAAGGGTGGAGATGCCCAGGATTTCGCAGGCTGCCTCGCAGCTGGCGCGACGTGCTCCATACTGGCCGTCGTCTAATGAGTGGCTGGCCTTGGTGTCGATGACAATCAACTCGAGGCCAGATGCGGCCAGGTCAACATGTACGAGGTCAATGTGCCCATCCAAGCAGTCCAAGAGGATCGCGTGGCCCTCTTGGGTGCGAAGAGAGGCGGCCTGGTCCATGCCTCCCGTGGGGGCGCCTGCAACCTCGTTTTCTGCACGCACGCACAAATTGGCCAGGTGGGCGCGGGTGGCATCGTCTCGGTCGTGGGGCCTGCCCGCCAGGTCAGTGGCGGCCAAGGCTACGGCACACTCGACTGCTGCCGAGGAAGACAGGCCTGCGCCCAGTGGCACGCAGGAGGCTATCGCGATATCCATACCAGTCAGAGGGATGCCGTCCTCGGCAATAGCCCAAAGGGGGCCTGCGCAATAGGCGACCCAACCTTTGACCTTTCCTGGGGCAATGTCTGATAGTTGGCTTTCCCACACTTGGCCGTCTGCCAGGTCGGTGGTCATGCGCACAGCGGTGTCTGTGCGGGGAGAGGCGGCGACGTAGGTGCGGTGGGGCAGGGCGATCGGTAGGCACAGGCCGCCGTTGTAGTCGGTGTGTTCGCCGATCAGATTCACGCGGCCGGGAGATGCCCATACCCCGGCGGGCTCTTGGCCGTAGGTCGTGCGGAACAGGTTTTTCACTGTGTCAATACCTGTTTCGGTGGACCAGGCTTCTTGCCACTGAACCATGAGGCTCCCATCATTGTTCTTTGTGTGTACCGACTGTTAATAGGGTATCGCAGTGTCGTGAGTGACCATCAATATGGGACTCTGGCGCGTATCTGAGATTGTGAAGCTTGGGACAGGTTAAGCATATTTTTGATGGCTAAAAAATATCTAACAAATGGGAGTAAACAACCGTAAGTTAAGGATGACGTTGAGTGAACACTTTGACGTCCAGTTCTTAGAAACACAAAACTTTAGGAGTACGCATGGTGAAAACCAGATCCAAGGTTCGGCCTTTGGCGGCGCTGGCTGCGGGATTTGCTCTGGCGGCTGTTGGGCTGGTTGCCACCCCAACACTGCCTGAGGTCCTGGATTCCACGCAGGAAGCCCACGCCACGACCACCGGGTTTTGGGGGTTCAATGGGCCAGGTGTGAGTGCGAATGTGACGGACAATAACTCCACCGTCACCATTGCCGGAAAGTCGGCAAGTGGACAGTGGTCAGGGGCGCAAGCCACAACCGCCAATCAGATGCCTGCCAGCGGCACTTTGAACGTGGTGATGCGCGGCAACCTCGGACAAAACTGTGAGGAAGGCGCATGTCCTTACGGGACGGGCAGCGGGTCGACGGCCTTCACCCAGTTCCGTTTCGATGACCAAAACTTTTACAAGGTGGGCATCCTGGATGAAGGCTATGTGACCTGGGGACCGATGCTGCTGATCGAGGGGACCCAGAAGGGCAAGCCCTTTAGGATTTTGGAACCTCTGGTGACCGACGCGCAGCGTGCCAACAACGCCTCAATGCTGCAAAAGATTCAGGCTGGGCAGCCTGTTGACTTGGACCAACAGCATTATGTGCGCGACTACCGTCACCTGCTGAAGGCTCAATGGACGCCGAACTACATCATGTTCGTCGTGGATAACACCAGGACATTCGGTGGGTACCTGTTTACTGCGGGCAATAAGAATGGGCCATCAGTGACCTTCATTGGCGCCGCCAAACAGGCGGGCGACCAGGTCAACGCCGTGTTCGACATGATTAACTTCTCTGGCAAGGTGCCGGGTTCATCCGTGTTTATTCCAGCTGGCAAGCCCTATGCGATGATCACCGCGAATGTGCGCGACACTGGGTACGGCACCGGGCACTCTGCCTACATTAAGTTCCACGATGACTATGGCTCGGCCGTGTCGGCTGGAATACAGACTGCTGCAACGGCACCCGAAACTGGGGGAGCCCCCTGGGTGATTTCAGGGCGTATGCAAGACGGGATCTTTGACTATAACTACATCCAGCCCTCTTCCCACGACTGGCACAACCTGCGCATCGAGTGGTGGAAAGACTCTGGGTGGGCGGTCATCTGGTATGACGGCAAGCCAATAGCCAATATGAAGTCCAAGTTGCGCGGGCGTTTGTACTTCTCGGTTGAGGGCAATGCGGCGCTGAACGGGGATATGGTTCACGCCTTCTTCTCTGGTGTGGATGTGCAGGTTGGACACAGTGAGGGCCAGGACTGCGGGGTGCATGGGGATTGGTCTGCAAATGCCACCTATGGTTTGAATGCGCGCAGGACTGGGGCTGGGAGCTATGAGGTGTCCGGTGTGGCCCAAGGCATTCCCAAGGGCAAGGACTGGGACACAACACTGGTTGGCGGAACCGTCATGACCTGGCAGTACCAGCCCGAAAACCTGCAGCCGGGTACATGTATGGGCGCCTCTTGGGCCACAGGTGGGGAAAAACGGTGATTGCCATTTTAAAAATACGTATGGAAGCCAGGCTTGCTATATAGGCAAGGTCTGCTTCCATACGTATTTTTAGCAGCTAAAGAGGTTTTGGGGCTCTTAGGTGTCTGCGGGTCTTTACCATCGCCTCCAGCCAGCGGATTGTTTGTTCCCACTGAACCCAGATTTGTTGGTAACTTAAGCGGTCTGGAATGTAGCCTTGTTGACGTGCTATTAAGTCACGTTCACAGTCTCTTGCCACATCCTTAACCGAAGAATGAAACAAGGCACTATCTGCCTCTAAAATCCATGATCGCCCAACCAACAGGTCCACGTGTCCAACCCCGGCAATTGGAGCCTGAGGTTCAACCGGAATATTCCGCCGCTGAAAAAATAAACGTAAGCGCGTTTCAGAGCCTGAGTGGGCTTTAGGGTTGAAATGTTTAATTCCTCGTTTGGCCGGTAAAGGAATTGTGGACAAGATGTAATTGGCATCAGCCAAGCTGAGTTTTCTCTGATTGACAGCCGACTCTAAAACAACCAGGCCGTTTTCGGCCCCGTGGCGGTGGAACACTTGGGTGATGCTGGCTTCCAAAGAAGCCACAGCGGTCATACATGGGTGTGCAATTCTATGAAATTGCACACCCGAAGTATGCGGCGTGTTGGCTCCCGGGATAAGCAGAACATGTAAATCTGAATGCGGGGGCACCCATAGCCCGTACTCTTTGCAGGCACTCAAACACCCCAGGCGTCCGCCAAGTTTAACTGCGCGGGTTGCTGCTAATGGTGTCGTAGGTTGTGCGTACCACCCGTGAGCCACTCGGATTAGGCGGCCTTGAGCCAAAAGTTCACCCAGTCTTTTGTCATCTAATTGTCTCAGTGCTGAACGAGGGTAGGGTCCTTTTCCAAGCATGACTTCACCCTCGCTGAAAATGGGTTAATAAAACAGATGATTGTAAAAGTTGTGGATAACGTTTGTCTCTGGGGGCTGGTGGTTTGATTTGCAAAAATACGTATGGAAGCCGGGCTTGCTATATAGGCAAGGTCTGCTTCCATACGTATTTTTAGCCGCGCTATAAGAGCACAGTAAGCTTGGGCCCATGCGTTTGATTTTGACTCTTTCCTGTCCTGATAAGCCCGGCATTGTTCACGCGGTCACCGGTGTGATTGCCGGGTGTGGCGGTAATATCCTGCAATCACAGCAGTTTGACGACCCGTCCTCAGGACTGTTTTTTATGCGGGTGGAAATCGAATCTCCTAAGGGGCAAGCCCCCATAAGCAGGGGCATGGACGAGGTCGCTGCCCTATATGGGATGCAGTGGAACCTGGACGAGACAGGCCGCAAACTGCGCACGATCCTGATGGTCTCTAAGGAAGGCCATTGCCTTTCTGACCTGCTGTATCGTGTGCGCTACAACGGTCTGCCCATCGAGGTTGTGACCGTGATTGGTAACCACCCCGACCTGCAACCCATCGCCCAGTTCTACGGGGTGCCCTTCTTGTGCATCCCGGTGTCAAAAGACACGAAAGCTGCCGCAGAGGAACAACTGCTGCACATCATCCAGGCGGAAAAAATCGAACTGGTCGTCTTGGCCAGGTACATGCAGATCCTGTCGCAAGACCTGTGCCGCACCCTTGAAGGAAAAGCCATTAACATTCACCACTCTTTCCTGCCGTCTTTTAAGGGTGCTAGGCCATATGCCCAGGCCTATGAGCGCGGCGTGAAGCTGATTGGCGCAACCGCGCACTTTGTCACGGCCGATCTGGATGAAGGCCCGATTATTGAACAGGACGTCGCCCGCGTGACGCACGCAGAAACTGTTGAGGAACTGGTTGCCAAGGGACAGGATGTGGAACAGCGGGTCTTGGCGCAGGCAGTCAAATGGTATGCGGAACACAGGGTTTTGCTCAGCGGACATCGCACAGTGGTGTTCGCTTAGCTGAGTTTCCCGTCATTGCGTGCCTTTGTGATTTGTGTGGACATTGTAAGCGCAGATAGCAAGAGCATTGTCGGCAAAAAAACTGTAGACACTCAGGAAACGTTCAGGTATGCTCGTGTGTAAGCGACGTTGCGTTGCTGCAGGCAGGGGCCTCGGTTTTCTACACGTGTGCAATCTGGGTACGCAGCGTCATGGTTCAGGTTCTAGGAGTCACCATGGCCAGCAAAACACACACATTCCTACGCCGCGGCGCCTTGGCGGCCATCTCAGTTGGGGCGTTGACTTTCGGTTTTTTACCGGCCTTAGCTGTCGAGGGCGACGAGACTGCGTCTGATACGTCAACCGTGACGGTTGGGGACCCAAATGTCACACCAGTAGTCGGCGGTGAGACTGAGGAGACCGTGACACCTGATGAGGGCTCGGAAGGCGTTGAGGACTCCACCCAAACCTTGGACGTCGTGGAGGCATCGTCCTCAGAAGCGGCTGAGGGGGAGGACGCCCTTGAGGAAGAAGCTGAAGGCGAGGCTGAAGAAGAAGACGCCGAGCGTGCGGCGGGAGACAGCCAGGTGGTTGTCACCCAGAAAACCGGGACGCTGGCCAAGGTGCCTGTCTTGAATGCCGAAGGTTCTGCGACGTATTCCAATGCGCAAACCGGTGCAGTGCCCTTGACCGATGAGGTTTGGGATGCGCAAGACGGTCAGGGGTATGACTCGGGGGCGGACAACGAATGGGTGCGCACCAATGACTATGTGCTCTTCGACGTGGATGTCAGTTCCCCTCAAGGTACCAGCGTTGAAACACCGACAATCACTGTGGAACTGGCCCAAGGCCTAGAAATTGTTGAGATGCCTGCCGTGTGTGGAGCAGGTTCCGCTTTGGGTGATCTGTCGGGTGACCCGGTTGTTCCGGTGACTAAGACTTCGTACCTGGACCTTAAGCAGCAGACTCTGACGTGCGTGGTTGACTCCGTGCCGGAAGGTGGGGCGAAGAGCTTCCCCTTCAAGGCTCGCGTGCGCCCAGAGATGCCCAATGCCACTGACATGACCACGATTATTACTGTGAGCGATAAGGGCGGCGTGCAGGTCGGCGACGCACAAGAAATGGTGCAAAAGGTATCGGCCGGTGCTCGTTGGGACCTGTCCATTAATGGGGCAACAGCGGTTGCCAATACGGCAAGCATTCGTGAGGACCGGACAGCGCAATGCGTGAGTAATGACCAGCAGTGCTATGTGGCTGGCTTCCCCGTGACGCTTTCCGTGGCAGCACCGGGTGGCAAGGGCGTGAGCCCCATTGAAAGTGGAACCGTGAGCTTTGAGATTGACGCAAGTGCAGCGACCGCGTGGGGGGATCCTGCTATCTCTGATGCTGTGGGTGGGGGCGTATGGCGTAAAGCGACCAACCCCCAAGGCTACGGACTGCCGTATGCGGGAATGGGGATCAAGGGATCCTTTGGGGTGACCACGGCTATGGATGCGGTACGCACACGGGGCACCTGGGACATTACACAAACCTCGCCTGGCGCGCCTGTCAAAATTACCGTTAGTAACCTGGACACCAGTGCCTACACGGTGCCCGAACGCGCACACTGGGGTGGGACCTTATTGCGCGAAGATCGCGGATTTGTCGCGGCCATGATCGTCTTCGTCGAATACCCAACAAAAGGTCTGGTAGAGGCCAATCCTGGAGTCGAACGCATCGTTGCGGATATCACCGGCAAGATTCAAAACCTTACCTTCAAAGACCTTGAAGGCGATACTTCCAATGTGTCTGCACCCAATGACACGATTATGGGCGCCAACGACTACCGCAGCTCAAAGGTCGTCATTGAGGCAAAGCAAGTGGTTTCGAATTTCTGGGCCGGTGTGCCTTTTGATGCGACCACAACCCCGGCAGGTGTTTTCAACCCCAGTTATGCAGTGTGGCAAGGGCCGTCCGGGGACTCGGGCCTGGGCAAGGGCAATGGCGTTGCCGTTCCTGGTCAAAACGTTATCGACACAATCACCTTGGCCGGAAACCTGGACATGCAATTGGCCCAAGGGTCTTCCACCCTGGCATGTCTGGCGATAGACACCAACAATGTCGCCATTGCCAATGGGCAAAGCTATACCCAGGCAAAAGCTCCAGATCATCAATTCTGGACGCCGACAGAAGGTTACAAGAAGGCTCCTGAAGAAAGCGCTAAACGACGTTCACCTGACGGTGGCGGTAAAGGGTCATCCGTGTGGGTCTCTGGCGGGATCTTCAACTACAACCCGGCAAGTGGTGCGCATGATTCCACTCGCCCCGATATGCGTTTTGGGGACTTCAAGGCGCAATACGCCAACCTGGGCAGCAGCGACTCTGTGGCCTGTGGTAACGCAGCTGGCGACTGGAAGGACGACCCAGCAGACGTCCTCGGAAATGACCCAGCACTTGCCGCCAAAGGCGTGTACACGGGTGTCACCCACATGCGGGTCTTCCTGCAAAACCGCCCTTGGGTAAAGCCTGGCGCGGCTCAGCAGTGGACCTCTATTTCCACCATGATGCAGGTCCTGCCTGATGCGACACCCGGGAACAAGGTGTTGACGAAGGTCAGTTACGTGCAGGAGATCGCGCCGTGGGAAGCTGGTGTAAGCGATCAGGAAAAGAACACCATGCTGCAAAACCGCACAACGACACTGGTTCCTTTTGAAACGCTTGCTGAGCGCAGCGACGGGTGGGTGCTTTCCACCTATGACGGCACCGCCAAACATGCATCAAAGGGCGACCGTTTGACCATCACAAAGGCCTTGGCGCGCGTCGACAAGACTGTGGTCAAAGACGGAAAAGACATCACGACCAACTACTGGAAACCCACAACCGAGTTGTGGGAAGACACGGTCGCTGTAAAGGACTTCCCGAAGTACACGGTCAACGACACCATTACCTACAAGTTGCAGCCTTCATTGAGTGCAGAGACGGTTTTGCAGCCAGGTCAAAGCAGCTGGTTCACCGTCGAGGACTGCCTGCCTGCAGGCCTGCAATACGATGAGGCAGGCACGTCGCCCAAGCCGAGCCAGGTCGGAAACGTCAACGACTCCAAGACCAGGCTTGCTTGTGATTCGTCCTCGGGAGAAACCTATTTGAGGTGGGAATTTGAGGACGTGCCTGTCAATGGTCAGATGGATGATATAACCCTTGCCGCCAAGGTTTTGCCCACGGCGAAGGGCGTGTACACGAATCAGGCCAGCGCCATGGCTGAAAAGGACTTCTCGCTGGATGACCAGCGCAGCGACCGCGTGAAGGTCAATGTGCAACCCAAGTACGGGATCCAGCTGGCGAAGAAGGCTATGACGCCGGAGGTTACGGTCACGAACGGGATCATTTCCGCCACGCAGGTGCACTGGAATGTCGAGATGCGCAACACCTACGACAACTCGAATGTGCGCGGGTTTGATGTTATTGACCGCCTGCCGAAACTGGACGTCAACGACACTACTGCTGCCGGGACGCACGGGTTTATGGGGGCCTCGACCGATGATCCAGATACGACAATCCTCTACACCTCGGCTGACTCTGCCAGCATTAACACCGACCCGAAACTGGATGCCTCTGCTTGGTGTACGGCACCTGTGGGCGGCACGCTGACCTTGGGTGCTGGGGCATGTCCTGCGTCTTTATCTGAGGTCACTGCTTTGCGCTTTGTGCGGACAACCGAACTGGTCCCAGATGAGGCAGTGTTCGTCAACGTCTACACCGACGCCTTGGGCAACGCGAATGGCACCGAAGCCGTCAACTACGTGGAAGGACGCAGCGAAAGCGTGCCGACGGTGACCTTCGGGCAGTGGGCAGCACGCACTCGCTTCCTGTCTGATGGAAGTACTGCGGGTGCTATCAGCGGAAACGTGTGGAACGACACGAACCGCAACGGCGTGAAAGACCCAGGCGAGGTCGATTTGGGTGGCGTCACGGTTGAAGTACGCGACGCCTCGGGCAAGGTTATTGCCACAGGCGTCACCGACAGCCGGGGTAACTACAGCCTGGCCGTCCCCGGGGTTGCCGAGGGCGAAACGCCGTTGACCTACACGGTTGTGGCAACCGCACCGGCAGGAATGAGTGGCACAACACCTGGCACACGCAGTGTTGTGGTCAGCGCTGACGCGCCGCGAGGTGTGGCTGACTTCGGCTTTGCAAGCGGTGGAACACCCACCACGCCCCCGACCACGCCTCCTGGAGGTGGCACACCTGGCACACCCCCGACCCCACCGGTCGGTGGCGTGACCCAAACGCCCACACCTGTTCCGCCTGGTACGACGCCAGCGACTCCACCCGTGGCTGGCGTAACCGAAACGCCTGTCACGCCAGGGGGAAGTATCCTGATTCCGGCCAAGCCGCCGGTCGCCTCACTGGCCCGAACGGGTGCACAAGGGCAGTTGCTGGCGCTTATCGCGGCAGGCCTGCTGCTGGCAGGTGCCGGTCTGGTTGGTGTTAGCGCGCGCATCCGCCGCAAGGAGGAACGGGTCGCTGCCTAAAGCGCCCTAGGCCACATGCTCTGGGCTTTGGTGAGGGGTAGCGGATGCTGGTGACGCGGTTGAGGCGACCAGCGTCACTTACCCCTCATCAGAGCGCCTGAGAAATCCAATGCAGCAAGCGCTGGTAGGCTGTGCCATGTTGCAACTGGCGTGAAGGTGGGGCACCACCGGGAAGCTGAGTGGCCGCATGTCGTTCGCCTGGGTATGTGGCCAAGGAACTACGCAAGGATCACACATATGTCGATAAACGACCAGACCCTCCTAGATTTTGACCCCGAAATTGCGGCTGCCCTGGATGCGGAACTGGGACGCCAGCGTTCCACCTTGGAGATGATTGCCTCAGAGAACTTCGTGCCCCGCGCCGTCTTGCAATGCCAAGGCTCTGTCTTTACCAACAAGTACGCTGAGGGTTACCCAGGCAGGCGTTACTACGGCGGATGCGAATACGCCGATGTGGTAGAAAACCTGGCGATTGAACGCGCCAAAGAAGTGTTCGGAGCCGAATACGTCAACGTCCAGCCGCACGCCGGCGCGCAAGCCAACGCGGCAGTTCTACACGCGCTGGCAGACCCGGGCGACACCATTATGGGCCTGTCCTTGGCGCACGGCGGTCACCTGACGCACGGCATGAAGATCAATTTCTCGGGCAAGTTGTACAAGGTCGTGGCCTACGGTGTGGAAGAAGACACCATGCGCATCGACATGGACAAGGTACGCGACCTGGCTCTGGCCCAAAAGCCGAAGGTGCTGATTGCCGGATGGTCTGCCTACCCCAGGCACCTGGACTTCGCCGCCTTCCGTTCCATCGCTGATGAGGTCGGCGCCTACCTGTGGACCGATATGGCGCACTTCGCTGGCCTGGTGGCAGCCGGTTTGCACCCCTCGCCCGTGCCCTATTCAGATGTCGTGTCCACCACGGTACACAAAACCCTGGGTGGCCCCAGGTCCGGCATGATCATGTCGCGCGACACCACCTTGGCCAAGAAGCTGAATTCTGCTGTCTTCCCAGGCCAGCAAGGTGGCCCGCTCATGCACTCCATAGCTGCCAAGGCCGTATCCATGAAGTTCTGCATGACCGATGAGTTCAAGGACCGCCAGGCACGCACGCTCGAGGGCGCCCAGATTTTGGCCCAGCGCCTCATGCAAGACGACGCGCGCGCTGCAGGCATCAACGTCGTTAGCGGCGGCACGGATGTCCACTTGGTGCTGGTTGACCTGCGCAACAGCCCTTTGGATGGGCAGCAGGCCGAGGACTTGCTGCACGCCTGTGGGATTACCGTCAATCGCAACGCCGTGCCTTTCGACACCCGCCCACCTGCGGTGACCTCGGGCCTGCGCATCGGCACGCCCGCCCTTGCCACGCGCGGGTTTGGTCCGCAAGAATTCCAGGAGGTTGCCGACATCATTGCCGGTGCCTTGATTGAGGGTGCAGGCAGCGGCACGGTTGACGTCAACGCCTACCACTCACGGGTGGATTCATTGACCTCGCGCTTCCCCCTATATGACGGGTTGCAACAGTGAGGCGTGGCTGGGCTGGTCCTGCGCGCATCTTGGATGGCACCGCAACCGCTGCCACAATAAAGGCAGAGGTCAAGGCGGCGGTGGCTGATTTGGCTGCGCGCGGCATCGTGCCCGGCTTAGGTACCGTCCTGGTGGGTGAAGACCCTGGATCCATGACCTATGTCGCCGGTAAGCACCGCGACTGCGAAGAGGTTGGCATCCGTTCAATCCGCGTCGACCTGCCGGCCAATGCTTCACAGGCCGACGTAGAGGCGGCTATTGACCGACTGAACGCTGACCCGGCGTGTACGGCCTACATCGTCCAGTTGCCTTTGCCTGCGGGCATCGACACGAATGCCATCTTGGAACGCATTGACCCGGCGAAAGACGCCGATGGCCTGCATCCAACCAACCTGGGCCGCTTGGTCTTGCGGGTTTCAGAAGGTATAGATTCTCCGTTACCTTGCACGCCGAGGGCGGTTATCGAATTAGCCCAGCGC
Source organism: Actinomycetaceae bacterium (assembly GCA_030538185.1). Lineage (GTDB taxonomy): Bacteria > Actinomycetota > Actinomycetes > Actinomycetales > Actinomycetaceae > JAUNUK01. The sequence continues at coordinate 450,957 of JAUNUK010000001.1, forward strand.
CACGGCATTGACCTCAACGGTAAGGACGTGTGCGTTGTGGGACGCGGCACCACGGTGGGTCGTTCCATTGGCTTGCTGATGGGACGCAAGGATGTCAATGCGACCGTAACCTCGTGTCATACGGGCACAAAAGACCTGGCCACCAAGTGTTTAGCTGCTGACGTGATTGTCGCAGCCTCCGGCGTGGCCGGCATTGTGAAGGCAGACATGGTCAAGCCGGGCGCAATAGTCTTTGACGTGGGCGTTTCACGCGTCGAAGACCCCGCAACCGGCAAAGGCCGCTTAGAAGGTGACGTTCAAGATGGTGTGGATCAGGTTGCCTCCTGGCTCAGCCCCAATCCAGGCGGAGTCGGCCCCATGACAAGGGCGTTATTGCTGGTAAACGTCCTAGAAGCAGCCCAACGCCAAGGAGAGGTCGGACGCAACTGAGGGCACCCAAGGATCCTAGTGTTGGCCCAATAGTCAAATGGGTTGGTGGAAAGCGGCAGCTGATTGAGACTTTGCTGCCGCTTTTACCAACGCACGTCAACACCTATTGCGAGCCTTTCGTCGGGGGAGGGGCTCTGCTCTTTCACCTACAACCCGCCCGCGCAATCATTAACGATGTAAACGCCGAACTGATTAACCTCTACCAGGTCGTTAAGGATGATGTCGAAGGGTTGCTTGAGGTGTTGGCGACTTTCAGAAACGAGGCGAAAACGTTTTATGAGGTCAGAGCCTGGGATAGAGATCACGCTGCCTATGCGCAGTTGTCTGATATCCAGAAGGCAGCACGCCTGCTGTATTTGAACAAAACTTGTTACAACGGCCTATTTCGCGTCAACAAAGCTGGTGAGTTCAACGCACCTTTCGGTAATTACCGAAATCCGAATATCGTCAATGCGCCCGTTTTGCGCGCGGTCAGCACGTATCTCAACAGCGCGGATATAGACATGGTTACTGGCGGTTACGCAGAGATCCTGACAGGGCTTCCCACAGGCAGCTTCGTCTATCTTGATCCCCCATATGACCCGGTATCTGACACTGCCAGTTTCACAAGCTATTCAAAGGGAGGTTTTGGCAGACAGGATCAAATCCTCTTGCGCAAACATTGTGACGATCTGGATAAACGCGGCATTAAGTTCATGCTCTCCAACTCGGCTACGCCATTTATTTTGGAACAGTATGCCGATTACGACGTGACCATTGTCAAAGCAAAACGTGCGGTGAATTCCATAGCCAGCAAACGAGGAGACATTGAAGAAGTCGTCGTGAGAAACTACGTATAGCAGCCAAACCGTGTATGAATGGCGGGCTTGGCTCCCAGTACGTAGGTTCAGGTCCGCACCTCCCTTGAGCCGACCTGAACTAATCTGCGTAGAATGGCGGGGGCCGCACAGTGGAGCGGCCGGGTACGAACCCAAAGAACAAAGACCCAGGAAGGCAGCTATGAAGCGCGCAGAACTTGCCAATATGATCGACCACACTCTGTTAAAACCAGAGGCCACGACCGAGGACGTCGACGCACTAATAGCCGAGGCAAGTGACCTGGGCACCTACAGTGTGTGCGTGTCGCCCTCGATGTTGCCCATTGAGGTTCCTGAAAGCTTGGCTGTCGCTGTTGTGTGCGGCTTCCCCAGTGGCGCACACTCATTCCTGGTCAAGGCTATGGAAGCGGCCTCAAGTGTCGCCGCTGGCGCCCAAGAGATCGACGTGGTCGCAAACCTGTCATTCCTGAAAGAACATGACTGGATTTCCTTCGAGCACGAAATCGCCATGGTGCGCCTATCCGCCCCGGAACCGGCAGTCCTGAAGGTCATCCTGGAGACCGCGGCACTTACCGATGAAGAGATCATCGAAGCCTGCAAGGCCTGTGAAGAAGCAGGTGCCGACTATGTGAAGACCTCCACTGGCTTCCACCCGGCAGGCGGAGCGAGCGTCCACGCGGTAGAACTCATGGCGAACACTGTAGGCGGACGCTTGGGAGTAAAGGCCAGCGGCGGTATCCGCACCTACGCTCAAGCCATGGACATGATCAATGCCGGTGCAACCCGCTTGGGCCTGTCTGCTTCCCGCGCGATCCTCGAGGGCGCAGAGTAACACCCCACCAACCCCGGGTACGCCACCAAAACCCTACAGCGAGTAACCCACGGTCACAGGGGCGTGGTCTGACCAGCGTGCTTCATAGCTATCCGCCCGTCCCACCTCGAAAGACTGTGCTCGCGCAGCCAGGCCGCGGCTTGCCATGTGGTAGTCAATCCGCCACCCGGCATCATTGGTGAAGGCCTGACCGCGGTTAGACCACCAGGTGTAGGGGCCTTGCACGTCCCCAGCAAGATGCCGCATAACATCAACCCACGCAGCACTTACCATTTCCGAGGGCGAAGTCTTAGACTCCTGGTCCTTGGGTGATACTGCCCTACCCATCCACGCATCCAAGAAGGCTATTTCTTCATCCAATACACCTGAGGACTTATTGTGGTTCGGCTTCCAGTTCTTAATGTCGGCAGCACTCCGCACTATGTTGAAATCGCCTATGACCAGGGACTCAAGGCTGCGAGGTGCCTGAGCGTCAAGAAGCATCTCATCCAGACGCCTAGAGACCAAGGGCAGGTGTGCCATCTTTTGGTCTTGGCGCTGTGTGCCCACGGCACCTGAATGTAGGTAGGTGCTCACCACCCGCAACGCAGGCACGCCTGTCGACTGGGCACCCTCGTCGCTACCAGCAGGGACAACGCTGGCTTCCAACCAGCGGCCCGAATCGACGTCAGGCTCCCTGCCTTCTTCGCCCTCGGCAATGTAAAAGTCAGCAGGTAAGCCGGTGCGTATGTCGCTCAAGGCCCACGGACCGTCTGAACGCACGGCGAGGGCAACCCCGGCGCGCCCCTTGATGCGGCACTCGTGGACGACAACGTCCCAGCCCGGTCCAAAAAGTGCTTGCGTTGTGTCGGCATCTGCGCGGACCTCTTGGAGGGCCAGGACATCAGGGTCGCACACCTCCAGCCACTCAATAAAGCCCTTGCGCGCTGCGGCGCGGATTCCGTTGACATTGACGGTTGTGATTCGAAGCATGTGCCTATCCTAAAGCGTGAGGGCGAGGGGTCGCCCATGAAAGCGAAGCTGGGAGCCTCGCACTCGCGCGACTGGCCGCGCACTCGTGGGGGTATTAGGACAAGGGCAAGGTGGTGCTGCGGGTGCATGCCCCGACCTCGTCCAAAAGATCTACCTGAATATGATTCACCTGCACCTCACAATCCACGTCCAAGCCTTCGACGCCTTCCAGGCGACGCCTGGCCTCGTCTACTTGCGCGCCTTGTGCGAGGGTCACATGTGGGACGTAGTCAAAGCGTTGTGGCACATTCAGGGGACCAAAAGCCAGCAGATGCGCCAGATTGACACAGTTGTCGTAGCCTTCGCGCACGGTTGCGAAAAGCACATCGGAGACTGGACGAAAGTCATCAAAGCCCGAAACGTGCAGCCTAAAAGCAGAGGTCACTGTGCACAGCGTGCGCGCTCTGGACAGTAGGAACGGAAGTTCCGCAGCGTAGATTGGTGTGGGTGGAATCAAGGTGACATGCGGTTTTGTGTACGTGCCGCAACCCAGGGAAGCACACACATCAGACAAGGTCGGAACATGAATGCTGGCGCCAACGTACACCTGGGTATCACGCTTCACGGGCAAGTACATGGACGACCTCACTGTTGGACCGCATTCGCGTAGCAGACTGTGCCGAACCGAGTTCACATTTGGAGCCCAGAGCTGCGAGGTGGGTTGCTACACCTTGTTATTATAGAAGCGTGTCCGACAACTCCGCCCCGATGCTGGCCAGCCAGCGCCAAGAGTATATATACAACTTGGTGAACACCACTGGTGGTGTGCGTGTTGCGGAATTGGTTGAAGAACTTGGCGTGTCGGAAATGACAGTTCGCCGTGACATTTCGGAACTTGTTGCCCGCGGCATGGTAGAGCGCGTCCACGGTGGCGCCGTTGCCATTGATGACCCGGGAGTTGTCGACATCGCGCAGCCAAGCATGCGCGGTTCGCACAGGGACTCTCTGCTTGAGATAGGCGAACTGGCCTGTTCTCTGCTGCATCCGGGGGATGCCATCTTTTTAGGTGCCGGACGCACCTGCGCGGTCGTCGCAAGGCAGCTCGTTACCACGGGTTTAGTTTCTTCACTGCGCATTATTACGAACTCGGTTTACTCGGCGAGGATCTTGACCGAATCAGACCAGGGTTATGAGAATCCTGGGGGCAGTGGGGACGCTGGGACCAGCGAGGTCTATCTGCTTGGAGGGCGTTACGGCGGCTCGGGCACGGTCACAGGCCCGTATGCGACACAGGTGGTACGCGAAATGAGTGCCAAATGGGCCATTTTCGGTACCCGTGGCATCACACAACACATGGGGTGCTCGGCAGATGACGTCAATGAGGCGGATGTGCTACGCAACATGGCCAATCAGGCTCGTTACAAGGTTTTGGTTGCGACCGTTGATAAATGGGGGAACGACGCTTTCCGTTCTTTTGCGCCTTTAAACACCCTAGACTACTGGGTGACCAACTCGGAAGTGTCATCTGATGCCCGTGTTGCCCTGCAAGAGGCCCAGGTCAACCTGATTTATCCGAGACACTGATGTGATGAAGGGATAGCATGCATCTGCACGCCATCATCCCCGCTGGGGGAGCCGGTACGCGCCTGTGGCCACTTTCTACGGCCAAAACACCCAAGTTTCTTCTGGATTTATTGGGCAGCGGTAGCTCAATGCTGCAAGACACCGTGCGACGTCTAGCCCCCATCAGTCAAGGAATTACTGTTGTGACGGGCCAAGGCCACGTCAAGGCGGTCAGTGAACAGCTAATTTCCGAGGGCGGCCTGGGTGCCGATGTGTCCGTGGATATCGTCGCGGAACCAACGCCCAGGGACTCTATGGCGGCCATTGGCTTAGCCACCGCGATTATTCATCAGAGGCACGGGGATTGCATTGTCGGTTCTTTCGCTGCCGATCACGTCATCGGTGATGAAGCCCTGTTTCATGAATGTGTCCTAACTGCCTGCGAGGTTGCCTCTCGTGGTTTCTTGACCACTATCGGAATTGAACCAACCCATGCGGCAACTGGTTTTGGCTACATTCAGGGCTCGGATCCCCTTGATATTCCCTTCGGCGCAGTACGCAATGTGGCGGGAGACCCTGTGGATATGCCTGCTTATCACGTTGCTAACTTCAAGGAAAAACCGGATGAAACCCTGGCAGCAAGCTACCTGGCCCAGGGCGGCTATTGGTGGAATGCAGGCATGTTCATCGTGCGAAGTGGGGTCCTCCTTAATGCCTTGAAACAACACCACCCGGATCTGGCTACCGGACTGGAAAAGATTGCCGCATCCTGGGACACGCAGGCGCGTGACGAGGTGATGGGCAAGCACTGGCCGGAGCTTACCAAGATAGCTATCGACCACGCTTTAGCCGAGCCGATGGCGACAGCGGGGCTGGTGGCCACAGTGGCTGCCCCTAAGTCTTTGGCGTGGGATGACGTAGGAGATTATGAGGCACTAATCCGACTGCGCACAGGGTCGGGGAATGAGCGCGAGGACGGGAGTGACGCAAAAGTATTTCTACAGGATTCTGCTGGTGCGACGGTGCTGGCCAATGGCCTTTCCTCGGTCGCAGTCCTGGGTATTCCCGATGCGCTGGTGGCCTATCACAATGGGCAACTTTTGGTGACCACCCGCTCACACGCGCAAGACGTCAAGGATGCCGGCAGTTATTTTGCCTGAGCTTCTTGCATACATGCACGCACCTGGCTAACAATCTCTGTGGCCCTGCGCAAGGCCACAGAGCGGGCAGCGCCAAGTTCGCTGGGATCGCTCGCCTCAGAGTCAACCTCAACATAGATGGAGATCTGGTTACGATTGGGACGTGGACGAATAATGACTCTTTCGCCTTTGGCCCCGAGTCCCACCACAGCGTTGGTGCGTTCCTTGGGATGCCCAACAGTTGCGCGTATGGCGCAAGGAGCCTTGTGGGGGCATGCCTTAGCCATGTCACACCACCCCGAAATGTGGGAGCCAGAAAAATCCTGGGGATAGGCATGTCCTTGCCGCAGGCGCCGCGAGTACCTCTCGACAGCACCCAGGGAGTCGAAGACAATATCTTCGCGTGTGGCCAGGTGTACCCCGTGTTTATTGGCTGCATCATTGAGGATCTGCAGCAGCCCGTTTTCCGAGCTTGAGGCGGCAAGTGCGGCCACGATAAGGGAAGCTGAGATGCCGTCAGCGCAGTGAATCGCTCCTGGATTCACGCAGTAAGAATCACTTTGCGTAAAGGACAAGCCAACATTTGGGACGCGGGTTAGTGTTGCCACGCCGCCCAAGGTGACAGCCGTTTTCACCCCTGCTGACTGGGCGATGGTGAGAGGCATCGAGGCACAGTACAAGTCGTATGCCACGACAGAAGACAGCGGGATTTCGCCTCGACGGCGACGCTCGAGAAACCACGATGTGACAATAGCTGAGACATCGTCGCTGCCCAGGATTTGCCACACTCTGTCTTTGCCCATGGGCAAGGCGACAATACATCGGTCTGCGTCGGGAGAAATGCCGAGCATGAGGTCTGCTCCCGCGTCTTGGGCGAAGGCCAACGAGGCTTTCACCAAGATGGGGTTGCGTGGGTCAGGGGCATTGAGGCCACCAAAGCTGGGATTCGTTTCGCAGGTGTCACCCACGTCAATGACATCGCCGAAGCCCGCCATTTCAAGGCAGTGCCTGAGTAAAGCAGTGCCCGCCCCGTAACACCCCATGATGGCGATTTTCAGATTCGGATTAACCTTGTCAATCCCTTGTATCAGTTTCTGGGCATTGGCGGAAAAAGCAGCCGTCACCTCGGTTGGTATAGAGGAAAAACTGGGGTTTTGTGGCAGGTCACGCGGAGGGGGAAGCGCCCTGCCCAGGTCACTTATTGCCGCTGCTATCGAGGCTGAAATATAGTGCCCATTTTCCGAGGGCGGAACGGCGCGACCCCCTAAAAAGACGCGCATCCCGTTGAATTCGACCGGGGTGACGGGGGTGATGCCACCCGAAATCATAATCGCGGCCTCAGCTTGCAGATGCCCCAGAGCGAAAGACAGTAAAGCAGTGGGGCCAGGTTCTTCAAAGGTCAATACCTGTGCGCCGCACCCACCAGCAACCGCAGCTGCCACGGCCGCAAGCTTGGGCGACGAGGCCCTACCATCGAAACCGACCAGGACAGTGGGGGGATTCTTTTCCCGTGTGGCAGCCAGGGTCTGATTGAGATAGTAGACAAGCCCTGCAGTTAGCCTGGCAACGGTAGAGGCATTAACACGCGCCCAACCTGCTTCCACCTTTGTAAACGTTCCATTTGAGGATAAAGAAATATCCGAGACGAAACGCTCGCGAAACTCGGCCGGCGATAACACCCCCTCGGTCTCGGTGAGGGCTTGCAAAAGAAGATGCGCTTCTTCTTGTGTCTGCGGATCGAGGTCTCCCTCGAGCCATGAGTGCAATGCACTCAGATCTAGGGACATCGGCCCTCCTCACAAGTCCTTATCTTCTAAGCCTAGTCACCTTACAACATGAAGTCGTCAAAAAATGGGCTCAACTACCCAGTTGCGCCTTTCTTCAGGCAAACTTAGGGGGTGAAAGAAGTAAGAGGAAATAGCAATAGGACCCCCAAACGTCGCCTGTACCGTCGTGGCCAGGCCTTTATGCGTGGGGGACTCATCCCGACGGAGACTGCCGATACAGAACTTCTGCGCGACGTTAAAGGGCCAGAGTGGCGCAACCTGGACCCGTGGCGAGTTTTGCGTATCCAATCCGAGTTTGTTGAAGGCTTCGATGCGCTTGCCGAGGTCGGGCCAGCAATCTCTGTGTTCGGCTCTGCCCGCAGCACGGAAGAAAGCGAAGAGTACTTTGTGGCCCGACAGGTTGGTCAGCTCTTGGCCCAGGCAGGCTATGCGGTTATTACCGGCGGCGGGCCAGGCACGATGGAAGCAGCGAATAGGGGCGCGAAAGAGGCAGGCGGTGTGTCCATAGGCCTGGGTATTGAGCTCCCTCATGAACAGGGCATCAACAGCTATGTCGATCTGGGCGTGCACTTCCGATACTTTTTCGCCCGCAAGACCATGTTCGTCAAATACTCCACAGGATTCATCGTGCTTCCGGGAGGTTTTGGAACCCTGGATGAACTTTTTGAGGCGCTGACATTGGTGCAAACCAAAAAGATTCACTCCTTCCCTATTGCTTTGGTGGGACGCGATTACTGGCAAGGCCTCTTGGACTGGGTGTCAGTCAATATGCTCGAAAAAGGCATGATCGGCGCAGGTGACCTGGACTATTTGGCCTTGGTAGACACCGCAGAAGATGCCGTTAACTACGTCATTGCTCACCAAGAAGATTAGAATCCTTCATCAGATTTTTGTATTTCGAGGACGAATAGTTCTTACAGCAAAGGTACAATAGACGTATTAGAAGTTGAGTGTCGCCAAAAGGTGCCGCGGTGGACTGAAGGGATGCGAGGAAGCTCGATGGCAGCGATGAAACCACGTACAGGTGATGGACCCCTAGAGATTGTTAAAGAGGGTCGGGGCATCGTCATGCGAATTCCGGCCGAGGGCGGTGGTCGTTTGGTGATAGAGATCAATAAGGAAGAAGCACAAGGACTCTTCGAAGCAGTCCAAGGCGTCCTGTAAATACCCTTTTCCAGAGGCTGGTTGCGAGCAAACCTTCGTAACCAGCCTCAATAATTTAATTATCTTGCTTAGCGCTTGAGAGCTACCAGGATGCCATCTGCGCTGGGCAACAAAGTCGGCATCCAGTTGTCATTGTCACGGAAGGACTTGACCAGTTCGCGCATGGCGACCGTATCGGGTTCTCTTCTGGCGGGATCGGCCACGTGGTCAAACCATAAGGCGTGCAGGAATACAGCCAAACCTCCAGGACGCAGTATGCGTTCCAGGTGTTCCACATAGCTTTGTGCCTCGCAGGCCTCGGTGTCAACAATGGCCATATCGTAGGCATTCGGCGCCATTCTGGGCAGCACATCCAAGGCTCTGCCAGTAATAATGCGTGTGCGCGCAGGTGCCACGCCGGCCTGAGCGAAGGCAGACTTCGCCACCTTGTGAAACTCTGCCTCAATGTCAATAGTCGTCAACACCCCAGTGGGTCCCATTCCAGATAGGGCCCACAGCCCCGAAACCCCCACACCCGTGCCTAACTCAAGGACCGCGTTCGCGCCGAGAGAAGCAGCTAAAAGACGCAAGACCGAACCAGCTCCGGGGCTTACGCACACGCAACCCAGTTCACTTGCCCGAAGGCGCGCAGCCTCCAGTACAGGGTCCTCACGCAGGTAGTCCTCGGTGTAGGACCAGCTTAACGCCTTGTCAGCCATGGGTTTCCTCCGAACGTGGCTCCCCTGTAGTGGGGTACTGTGAGCAAAAATACGGTGTAAACAAATACTGTGCAGGTTCCCTCAAAAGCTTAGCGCCTACACGAAGTGCACAAGCCTATACGGGGGTGACCCCCAAAGAAAGACCGGCCAAACTCGATGAACGTTTGGCTAGTTTGCCCGCCAGGTCCCGCAAAGCGTCGGCAGCAACAGACGAGCCGCCCTCGGGAGAAATTGTTAGGGGAAGGCCGGTGTCGGAACCTACCCGCAATGCCACTTCCAAAGGAATTTGGGCGAGTAAAGGAACCTGGTAACCCAGCAAGGTCGATAGCCGGGTTGAAACGGTTTCGCCTCCACCTTTGCCGAAAACTTCCATGCGGGTGCCGTCGGGGGCCTCAATGTAGGACATGTTTTCGATAACCCCGATGACGCGCTGATCTGTCTGTGTTGCGATCGACCCTGCACGTTCGGCGACCTCGGCCGAGGCGACTTGTGGGGTGGTGACCACCAGGATTTCCGCGTTCGGCAAGAACTGTGCAACCGAGATGGCGATATCGCCTGTGCCGGGGGGAAGATCCAGTAGCAGCACGTCCAGGTCACCCCAGTAGACTTCGGAGAGGAACTGTTGAATGGCGCGGTGCAGCATGGGTCCACGCCAAATGACTGGTTGGCCCTCGGGGACGAACATGCCAATCGACATTACCTTCACGCCGCGCGACATGGGCGGCAAGATCATTCCATCTATCGAGGTGGGTTCGCCTTCCACGCCCATCATGCGCGGGATGGAAAAACCGAAAAGATCCGCGTCGACGACCCCGACTTTTAGGCCCTCGTCAGCCAAGGCGGCAGCCAAATTGGCCGTGATGGAGGACTTGCCGACCCCGCCTTTGCCCGAGGTCACCGCGTAAATTCGCGTCAAGGAATCTGGCTGGGTAAAAGGAATCACCGGCTGGGGACCCTGGAGTTTTTCCTTCAGGGCCTCGCGCTGTTCAGGGGTCATGGCCCCCATCGAGACCTCAACCGAGGTCACCCCTTCAACCTTTGAGACCTCTTCTTCAACCTTTTGGGCGATCGCGCTTTTCATTGGACAGCCCGCAATGGTCAAGTCGATGCCGACCGTGACGGTGCCGTCTTCGGCGATGTCGACACTGCGCACCATGTCGAGGTCAGTAATGGGTCTGTGAATTTCAGGGTCGATGACGCGGGTCAAGGCTTCGCGGATTTGTGATTCTTGGGGCAAACTCATGCCCCCATCGTAGGTCGAAACCACTTTGTGTCCTAGCCGAGAGTTACGCTTGTGTATTGTTACACAGTCGCCAGTGAACTTTGCGACCTAGTTTTTCGGGGGGAGGGACATGCCACAGACACTTGCCGAGGGCGTTGCTCCCCCAGATGTGAAACCTGTACCCGCGCCCAAGCGGTTTCGGCTGGGGGGACTTGACGGTGTGCGGGCGCTGGCAGCCTTGGCGGTTGTTGCCTACCACCTGATTCCTGGGTTTATGCCAGGTGGCTTCTTGGGCGTGGATGTCTTCTTTGTGCTCTCTGGGTTCCTCATTACAGGTTTGCTGATACGCGAGCGGAGGCGCAGCGGACGTATCGATGTGAAGGCCTTTTGGAAGAGGCGTTTCAGACGCCTGTTTCCTGCCGTGGCCTTAACGGTGCTGATCACCGTTCCGCTGGGCATCTTTGCAGGTCACGATACGTTACTTGGGATTCGGCGCCAGGTTATTGGATCTCTTACCTTCACGGCTAACTGGCTAGAGGTTTGGGCGGGGCAATCGTATTTTGATCGTGGCAATCCACGATTGTTGACTAATATGTGGTCGCTGGCTTTAGAGCAGCAGTTTTATCTGTTTTGGCCCCTCGTATTGTTATTGGCCTTTAAACTCAAGTCCTCCGCCCGCTGGACGGTGCCTTTCGTGTTGGCCGCAGTCTCTGTTGCTGCCATGTATTTCCTGCAAGACCCGTTGAACCTGACCAGGGTCTATCAAGGCACGGACACCAGGGGTTTTGGGTTAATGCTTGGGGCCATCCTGGCCATGTTCTTTCCCCGGGCACTGGCGCGCGCCACCCACGCTTTGGACCCTGCCGTTGTGCGAGCCAGGGGGCTTGCAGCCTGGCTGTCTTTGATCGGTGTTTTTGCTGCCATGTTCGTCATTCCAGATACACCTGGTTGGACGTATCCCTGGGGAATCCTGATGGTCTGCATCCTGACCCTAGGGGTCATGCAGGCAATGCTCGATGAGGTCTCATCCGTTGGGGGACCCGGTCGAGCCTTGATGCTTTTCTTGGAATGGCGTCCCTTGGTTTGGTTGGGGGAACGCTCCTATTCTTTATATCTGTGGCATTGGCCGCTCAACGTTTTGGCTCAGGCCGCATTCCCGCACGCCCCCATTTGGGTAAACGCTTTGGTGGTTTTGACGGTATCGATTGCTGCTGCAGGGATCTCGTACACCTATGTAGAAACGCCTATGCGGGTGAATGGGATCGTCGGAACCATGCAACAGTGGTCACGCGCACTGTCGAAAGGCAACACGAATTCTGCGAAGCGCTGGATGCCTTTGGTGGCACTCGCCTTCCTCGTCAGTATGAATTCGATAGCACTGATCGCCCAACCGGATAAATCCGAAGCAGAGTTGTTCATCGAAAAGGCTCAAAAAGAGGCAGCTGAAATAGAGGGCGACCACGCTTTGACGCCCACGCCTCCTGCGATACCGCCCTCGGGAAATCAAGGAGGGGAAGGTGAAGCTGGGGAAACCGAAACCCCTCAGCCTGGGCAAAGCGCGCAAGCCTTGCCATCTCCCACAGGGGACCAAGTGCTGATTGTGGGGGATTCTGTCACCTTAGCAGCCCAGGTTGCCTTGTTGGAAGCCCTGCCTGGCACATCTATTGACGCCAAAGTTTCCAGGTTTGATTCAGGGGCTGTGGATATTGTGCGCCAGTGGCGTGACTCGGGGGTCTTGCGGCCCTACCTCGTGTTTGCGGCAGCCACAAACTCTAAAATCACGGCCACAACCGTTGATAAAATCCTTGAGATCATTGGGCCTGAACGCAGGCTCGTCTTGGTGACGGGTTTTGGGCCCACCTCGAAAACCTGGATCGAAGAGTCCAATCAGGCTATCCGTCAATACGCAGCCCAGCACCACGACAAGGTAGCTGTCGCCGAGTGGGCACTCTACATTTCAACGCATACGGACTACCTGGCCTCCGATGCGGTCCACCCTGACGGGCGAGGCGCCCAGCTTTTCGCTTATTCGGTTATAGAGGCATTGGGAAAGCTGTACAACGACAGCCTCACTGGGTCTCAGAAGTAGGGGCCTGCGGGGCAGCCTGTGATGCGGCCTGCGTGTCCTCCTGGTCGTCTTGATTGCTTTGGGCAGTGGTGAGGACCATTCCTTCGGTGCGCAGATCCTCTAACAAGTCACGCAGCTCTGAACGCACAAAGTCGCGGGTGGCAACATCTCCCAAGGCCAGGCGCAAGGATGCAATCTCGCGTGTCAGGAACTCAGTGTCCGACAGGTTCCTTTCTGCGCGTTGACGATCTTGTTCCATATTGACGCGGTCGCGGGAATCTTGACGGTTTTGTGCCAACAAAATCAGCGGCGCGGAATACGATGCCTGTAAAGACAACATAAGGGTGAGCGCCGTAAACCCAAGTTCTTGCTTGTCAAACTGTATGTGTGCAGGTGCCCACGTGTTCCAAGCCAGCCACACAACGACAAAAATGGATAGATAAATCAAAAACGAGGGGGTGCCGGAAAAACGGGCAATGCGTTCTGCCCCGCGCCCCACACGTTCGGATTCGAGGTTGATCCGCGGCAGCTGTAGGCGTTTGCGCGGCTTCGGGGTGTCTAGCCTGTCAGCCATGAATCGTCCTTTCCATCGTCTTGTCTGTCACGTCTTCGTCCTCATCGCGCCAGTCCCTAGGCAAGAGGTTGTCCAGCACGTCATCTGCGGACACCGCGCCCAAAAGGAAACCAGTTTCAGGATCCACCACGGGCAAGGCGACCAAGTTATAAGTGGCTAAAAGCCTGGTCACGGTACCAATTCCTACAGTTGGAGCCACGCCCTCGACCTGGGTGTCAATAATGGTTCCAAGCAAGGTCTGGGGGGCTTCACGCAGGGCGCGTTGAATATGCACGGCACCCAAGAACTTGCCGGTTGGCGTCTCTAAGGGCGGGCGCACCACCAATACCATCGAGGCCAAGGCAGGCGGAATGTCCTCACGTCGCACGTGGGCCAGCAGGGTTGCAACCGTTGCGTCAGGTGGAAGGATGACCGGTTCCGTGGTCATGAGGCCGCCTGCGGTGAACTCATCGTAGGCAAGGAGGCGACGGACGTCCTCGGCCTCTTCTGGTTCCATCAGCTCCAATAGGTTCGTTGCGACATCTTCCGGAAGGTCTGCCACCAGGTCGGCAGCATCGTCAGGCTGCATCACATCCAAGACGTCAGCCGCACGCGCAGCCTCAAGAGATGAAAGGATCTCGACCCGGTCTTCATCGCCGAGTTCCTCAAGGATGTCGGCCAGCCTTTCGTCAGTCAGCTGCGTGGAGACCTCCAAACGGCGTTGAGCAGGCAGGTCAGCGAGGATGTCGGCCACATCGGCCGCCTTGAGTTCCGCGAAGGTTGACAGGAGGGTAGAGGCCTCCTGCGGCAGGGTCGTATCCAGATACCCACTGAGTTGCGAGGGCGGGACAAGCAGGGCATCACCTCGACGCAGTCTGAATGCCCCAGGTGTCACCCTGCGCACATAAAAGTCGGTGATCAGCCACTGTCGAGAGCGGTCCTGCTCCACAGCGATATCCTCAATGAGGCCCTTGCCACTGCCGTCTTTGAAGGTAACCTGGCGGTCGACCAGCTCACTCATGGCCAAGGTTTCGATGGGACGTTGGTTGAAACGGCGCAGGTTTACCAGACCAGTGGTGATAATGGCCCCAGGTTCCATCGAAGTGATCCGAGACATGGGCAAGAATACGCGACGTTTATTGGTGACCTCGATGACCAGGCCAATGGCCTCTGGCACACGTCTGCGTATAAGGACGACGATGTCATGGATACGTCCCACGGGATCCCCCAAGGGGTCAAAGACATCTGCACCTTGCAGTTTTGCAAGAAACACTCGGGTTGGTCTGCTGGTTTTCGGCTGTGTCGTCACGTCCTAACCCTAACTGTTTGTGTTTGACTTTGTGCTTCGGCAACGCCCTGGATTCGTCGGTTTTGACCGTGAGTTGTAAGAAGCTGAAGGCAAAAAATGATGATGAACAGTGAAATCGCTTACATCGGTTATGATAGACGGGTGTCAAATCGTCAATATCGTCGTTCAGGACCACGTCCGTCGTTTGATCGCGATGACATTGTGAATGCTGCTATCGAGCAGGGTCTCACAACATTCACAATGACTTCGGTGGCGCGCGCCTTGAATGTTTCACACCCCGCCCTCTATCGTGAGGTTTCATCGCGGCACGAAATAGTTATGTTGGCAGTCGAAAGGCTTGTCGGACTGACCCAGTGGCCTGACCCTTCGCTACATTGGCGCGAGGCATTTAGCAAGATTGCCCACACGATTTGGGATGCCTGCGACACCTATTCTGGCCTAGACATTACTATCTTGACTACGCCTGGAATCTCTGGCGTGGCGGCAAAACCACTGACATCTATTGCTCAAGCCCTGGCGCCGACACCAATGGGCTGGCAGGGTGCCAAGATCACCTTGGAAGTCATCATTGAATTGACCTTGGCTGCCCACATTGCCGTGGAAGCGGTGCGTTCGACCGTAGAGGTCGACGGGAAAGAAAAATCAGGGGCTGAAATTCAAAAGCAAGCCTGGGAAGGGAAAGTCAGCGCTGACCAGGCAGATATGTTGCCTCAAGAAGCGTGGTTAGACAACAAGGGTAACTTCGAAGAAAAGCTAGAGATCTTCTTGGATGGTATCGGTGCCAAATACGGCCTAAAGTAGCCGATCTTGTCCTAAAACTGGGTATGCCCCGCGTCGGCAGACAGCTAAGTAAGTTTCTTCTGGCATGAGATTTTCTCCCAAAAGATTGGGTTTTCCCTCTCCGTGATAATCCGATGCCCCAGACACAAGCAGTCCGTTTTCTTGCGCTAAACGCAAGGCTAGTGCCTGGCCTTGCGCGTCCAGATCCCTGTGGTAAACCTCGATGCCTGCCAATCCTGCCTCGGCCATGGTCTTTACATCCTGGGCTGAGAGCACACGTCCGCGCATGGGCGCGAAAGGATGAGCCAGGATAGGCACCCCGCCGTCTGCCTTGATCGCCTCGATCGCTTCGAGAGGGGTGGGTGCCCACCGGGGCACATAGTACCTTCCGCCCCGCGACAAAACATGGTCAAATGCGGCAGAACGGTTCGGGAAAGCCCCAGCATTAACGAGGGCGTCTGCCACGTGCGGCCTGCCCGGAGTCCCATTTCCAGGCACGAGGGCGGCAACCGAATCCCATGTGATCGCAAAATCTGATGCCAGCTTTTGCACCATCATTTTCAAAGCAGACCACCTGGAGTCGCGCGAGCGTTGCAACAAGGGTGCCAGGTGCTGTCCATCTGGGGGACACAGGTAGGCAAGGATATGGCACCCGATGCCCCCGGGCAGCTCACATGAGACCTCCACACCGAGGATGACCTGCAAGGATTGCGTGTGTTCAGGGGCTTGGGAGTACGCCTCCTGGACGGCGTCGTAGTGGGCGAAGGTGTCGTGATCGGTGATGCCTATGACGTCAAGGTGCGCTTGGGCGGCTGCCTCGAGCAATTGAGCAGCACTCAAGGTGCCGTCAGAACAGGTCGTGTGTGTATGAGGGTCGATGCGCAGCACCCCTCAAGGGTAACCCTATACAGCCCTTATCGTGTCGACCGTATAGTGCTTGGTCGGCTGGACGGTGTTTTGCCATTCTTTCGACCTCGCACTATACGGTCAGCCGGTAGTAGGCTGTGCGCATGAGCAAAACTGACGATCGTGACCCTCAAGAGCCCCAATTGAACTCTGATCGTGTGAATAACCGATCCAGGCGCCCTTCTTCAAAAGCATTTAAGGAGTTCATCGGAAGCCATTGGGGACCGCGCACAAACCCGATGCCCAAACTTCAAGAATCAGCGCCGTGGGCACATAAACATCGCCTCGCCATCTCCGAACTGTTCAAAGGCGAACGCCTCGTGATTCCGGCTGGTCAGTTGGTGCGACGCAATAACGACAATGACTACCGTTTCCGTCCGCACTCGGCCTTTGCGCACTTATCTGGGTTGGGACAAGACTTGGAACCTGACACCGCCCTCGTCTTGCATCCTTTGACTCAAGCCGAAATGGAGGAAAGCGGGGAAACCCATGTGGCGTACCTGTATTTCAAGCCGCGCACCTCAAGAGGTTCAGAAGAGTTCTATGCGGACTCTCGCTACGGAGAGTTATGGGTTGGGGCCAGGCCTTCTTTAGAGGAAATGGAAGCCTTGACGGGGATCCGCTGCGCCCATATCGACACCCTGCCCGATGCCTTGGCCAAGGACTTGGGCACGGTACAAATCAGGGTGCTGCGAGATGCAGACGTGGCGATTACCGCCTTGGTGGAAACGGCTCGCCAGCAGGCAGGCTTGCCCTATGGAGAGGATTCTCAAGCGGCAGATGACCGACTTGAAGAAGCCCTGTCAGAGATCCGCCTGTGTAAAGACGAGTGGGAGATTTCGCAGATGCGTCTGGCGGTCGACGCAACAAAGGCGGGCTTTGAGGAAATGATTAGAGCCATCCCTCGCGCTATTGAACACCACCGTGGTGAGCGCGTTATTGAGGGTGCCTTTGGTGCCAAGGCACGCGAATACGGCAATGGCTTGGGGTATGAGACCATTGCCGCCAACGGTGAGCATGGCACAACCCTGCACTGGATTGGCAATGATGGCCGCGTGGTACCCGGAGACGTGATCTTGATTGATGCCGGTGTCGAGGTCGATTCCTTGTACACGGCGGATATCACCCGCACCTTGCCGGTCAATGGTCGCTTCTCTGAGGCGCAGGCCAAGGTGTACCAGGCAGTGTTGGATGCCGCAGATGCCGCTTTTGAACGAGCCAGCGAACCAGGTTGTATCTTTGGCGACGTTCACGACCGGGCCATGGAGGTTTTGGCAGACCGTCTACATTCCTGGGGATTGCTGCCAGAAGGGGTATCTGTCGCTGACACCTTGGCACCTGAAGGTCAATACCACAGGCGCTGGATGGTGCACGGGACCTGCCATCACCTCGGCTTGGATGTGCACGATTGCGCGCAGGCCAGCGCAGATATGTACCTGGGGGCAAAACTGCAGCCCGGAATGTGCTTCACGATTGAACCCGGCTTGTATTTCCGCACAGATGACATGGCAGTACCCGAGGAATTGCGTGGCATTGCGGTGCGCATTGAAGACGATATCCTGGTCGGCCCTGACGGTGTGTGCGAGCGCCTATCAGAGCATATCCCCAGAACAATCGAGGACGTGGAAGCCTGGATGGCTGAGCTTTTGGGCTGAACTACGTTTCCTCCGGGAGGGGGTTATCCTCCTGGGCCTCTTCTTCTTCGAGTTGCTCGTCCAGAATCACAGGTTCGGGCTCGGGCGCGCGGATCAGGGCGTTCAGGGCAATTCCTAGAACTCCCGATCCGAGCGCGCCAATAAGCCCAATCCACAGCATCGACTTGGCGGAGAACTTTTCGTCAG
The DNA here is from genome assembly GCA_030538185.1 of Actinomycetaceae bacterium. Taxonomy (GTDB): domain Bacteria; phylum Actinomycetota; class Actinomycetes; order Actinomycetales; family Actinomycetaceae; genus JAUNUK01. The sequence goes on from JAUNUK010000001.1 coordinate 469,017, forward strand.
GAAAGACGAAGATAGTTATGAGGATGCCAATGAGACCGAGGGCGAACACCATTAGATAGATCGAGGACGCAGGTTTTTCTGCCAGGGCGCGGATAAAAGTGAGCAGACCGCCAATCACCCCAATGCCCAGGGCCATGGCACCAATAGTGATATTTGTACCCTCGCCACCCCACACGACGGAGAAGAGCCCCAACATGACGAGGCTTCCGAAGGTTATGCCTTCAAAGGGAGTGAGATGATCGATCATGCGGACTCGTTTCTGCCTTTATGCCGGTTGACACGCCTGCGTGTGGACGTTTTGGCTGCATGTGAAGTGCTGTCATCCCGGGTGTTTCGAGACCTGCGGGAGCTGCCCCCGCGCCCATCGCCTTCGCCCTGGCCACCGCGTCTAGCACCAGAGCGTCTGGCGCTTCGCCCTCGGCCTGCTTTGTCTTGAGAGTGACCCTTGCCTCTGCGAATCCCTGTCTCGCCTAAATCCTCGAGTTTTTCTGCCTTCAGACCGGCGCGTACACGCTGGGCGATAGGCAGGCGGCCCGTGACATCTCGCGGTATTTTCAGATCCGTATAGAGGTGCTCAGAGGTGTGGTAGGTCTCGACGGGGTCGGGGATCCCCAGTTGAAGCGCCTTATCGATGGTCCTCCAGCGCGTGATGTCTTCCCAATCGACGAAGGTCAAGGCTGTCCCGGAGGCACCTGCGCGGCCAGTGCGGCCAATGCGGTGCAGGTAGGTCTTTTCGTCCTCGGGGCATTGGTAGTTCACGACATGGGTGACGTCGTCGACATCGATGCCACGTGCCGCCACATCGGTAGCCACCAGCACGTCGACCTTGCCGGCTCTGAAAGCGCGTAATGCCTGTTCGCGTGCGCCTTGGCCCAGATCGCCGTGCAGGGAAGCCGTGGCAAAGCCCTTGTCGGAAAGTTCCTCTGAGACTTTTGCAGCCTGGCGCTTCGTTCGAGTAAAAACAATGGTCAGTCCACGGCCTTCTGCCTGGAGGATACGGGCGAGGATCTCGACCTTATTCATGGCATGGGTCCGGTAAATAACTTGTTCAACGGTCTTAACCGTGGCTCCTTGATCGGTGGGATCTTGGGCACGGATATGAGTCGGTTGAGACATGTAGCGCCTGGCCAAGGCCACCACCTGACCGGGCATGGTGGCAGAAAATAGCATGGTGTGTCTGGTGGCGGGCACGCGAGAAAGCAGGGTTTCCACGTCGGGTAAGAAGCCGAGGTCCAGCATCTCATCTGCCTCGTCCAAAACCACGGTGCGCACGGCTGAAAGCTTCAAGAAAGAGCGTTTCATCAGGTCAATCATGCGTCCTGGGGTGCCTACGACCACCTCGGTGCCGCGCGTGAGTTCATCGATTTGTGGCTCAAAGGCGCGCCCTCCATACACCTCGGTGATGCGAGCGCCGCTTCCTGTCGCGGCCTTGCGGATCTCTGAGGCTACCTGGACTGCCAATTCGCGCGTCGGCAAGATGACCAAGGCTTGAGGCTGGCCAGCCAGAGGACGCGTTTCAAAGGCCGGGTCGGTAGGCGAAACAATGTCATGCAAGATCGGGATGGCAAAGCCCAGGGTTTTGCCGGTGCCTGTTTTGGCTTGACCAATAATGTCTTGCCTGCGTAAAGCCACTGGCAGGGTCAATGCTTGGATGGGGAAGGGATGAGTGATTCCCTGTGTTTCCAAGGCCTGAACAATCGAGGGCAGCACATTGAAATCGGCAAAACTTTTGGTATCCAGGTCCTTTAATGTGTCGCCCTCGTCCGTAATGTCTGGGGTGGCCTCATCTGGCATGGGGATGAAGTCGGGCACCGCGTCCCTATCCACTTTCCCTGAAGTGGTTGAGGGTGAGGTTGTGGCAGTTGCGGGTAATGTCATGGCTCCCTTTCGAGCAACCCACTGGTGGGCTGCGTCTGTGTTGTCTAGAAGCATCGTCTAGAGCAGTCGTCTGTATTGTCGGCAGCCGATCGTGAGTAAGTCGTAGAACCGAAACGATCCCAAGTGTCACTGAGGTGACGGATTAGCCGAGACGACCGGGCAACCTCGCTCAGTATAAGGCGGTGGGAGCCTCTAACCTAGAAGACTGGCGGAAATGTGGGCAGGTTCATGGCAGGTTCATGGCCCGGTATCACCACGGTTTCCAGGTGACAGGTGCATCGGAGGGCCAAGTCAGTGCCTGATCGAAAACATAGTCACAGATTGCATCCCGCCCGCCGAGGCCGACTATTTTGTAAGCCTTCAGATCGCGCAAGGTTTGTGCCGTATAGGCAGGGAGTCGTTGACAGTCGGGCACAAGGAGCAAGGGGCCATCCGTGACAACACCTGCGGCTACTGCATCGGCGAATACTGTGCCGCGCGCCAGGTAGGCGGTCGTAGTGTTGGGGTTTTGTCGAAACACCTCGTGCGCAATTGCCTGTGAGGTGGCGTACCTGTCGGAGCCAGACAGGCGCGTGGCCGAGAGGGTCCCACCCACTTGACGCAAGACGGAACCCGACATGACGGAGGGTCCACCCAAAGCAACTACCCTAGAAACTTTGAGGTCAACGGCCAACTGGCCTGCTCCCAAGACCTTGGGGCTCGAATTATCGACCAAGACAATGGGGCCGTCCTTCAGTGCGCCCCCCACCAGGGCATCAGGTGAGCCTTGACCATCTTTGCCGTAGGCATCGGCCAGGTAGAGCGAGTTTGCATTGTTGGGGAAGGCCCTGCGGGCAATGAGCAACGATGTTTCCTCACGGCTGACACCGCCCAAACGTGAGATAGAGCGATTGGGCGCGGCCAAGGAACGCAGAACCTGGTCGCTTACGGCTTGCGTTCCGCCCAGCGCTATCACCTGCCGAGGACGCAAGGCCTCGATCGTCGAGAGGACACTTTGAGGCACTTGGCCAGTGGAAGGGACCAGCAGGATAGGACCGTCGTGCAGCACACCAGCCACCAAGGCATCGACCAGGACGTTTGCCCTGGCGACATAGACCACGGGCGCGCTGTCAGGGAAGACTGAACGTGCGATGCGCACAGCAGTTTCGATGCGATCGGTGCCTGCCAGCCTGTCGACGCGGATATCAGGGATCCGTGGCCTGGGATCGAGGTAGTTGGGAGTCCCGTCCCTGTCCGCGTCCCCATTGGGCTCCGATGGCCATTCAGGGTTAAAGAGCTTGACCCCATAGCTGTGACGATTGGGCACAGACGCACCCACGCAGGAAGCCTGTGTTTTTTGTTGAATATCGGTGAGCTGGACCGTGTAGGTGTGGGTGTCGTAGAAGCTAGGCAAATTCAAGGAGCTAGAGGGTATTTTCAACAGCAGGTTGTCGTAGCCAGCGAAGGTCCAGGGGCGCAGGCCAGCTTGTACCCCTGGCTCATTGGAGTGAACCACTTGGACACCCGGTACGACCCTTCCTTGCGGATCTAGGATCGTGACCTGTGCGCTGGTCAAATCAGCGCATTGCATTCCCACGTGCCAGCGGCTAACACCTTCTGGCAGGCCAGTGGGTAACAAAGTCGTGGGGAAATAACCTGCAGAGGGCCAGGACACGGCGGAAGGTGCCAGGCGCGCAGAGTTCCACAAAGGCGGGTTTAAGGGAATGGAGGCAGCGTTGTAGGCATCGGGGAAAAGCTGAATGGATGACGAGGACGGCCCGGCAGTGCCCACAGAGACCAGGCCAAGTGCACTGCGTTCAAGCAGCGGATTCATCATCTGCAAACGATGCCCCAGGGAGTCATTTTGATTTGTCGCAGAGGCCTCGGTGAAATAACGCAGGACCTCCCGTGCGGGACTTTCGATACCGTCATTGCGTGAGATGACACCAGAACGGGAGGCGATATTCGAAGGCTCACTTAGGCAATTAGAACCGGGTGTGCTTGCCGGAAAGTTTGATGCCGTGGAAGATGCGGCAGCTGTGAGGGCTGCGGCCTGGGCATACTTCGTTGGGGTGTAGGCAAGGGGGACCGTGACAGGCAAGACGCCTGACAGCTGGCGCAGGTAGTTCCAAGATGCCATGGCTGCGTCATGGGCTTCACGAGTGGCAGTCCCGGGCGTGCAGGAGGAAAGTGAGGAATCACGCGAGAAAGCGATGGGCTGGTCATAGGCCTCGAAGGCTACCTCGTAGGCGTGAGCAGCATCGGCGCGGTCGTGGCTCATATCATGTGGGGTCAGCGCGAATGCTGGAGGCGTGCCTGCCGAAGACAATGGCAGCAAGGACACTGCGAGGGTACCTGCAAGTAAGATACTGGCCAGTCGGATGCGTGATGGCATATACCGAGGATCGCACTTGTTTTGCACCTGTGCAAGTGAAAAACCGAAAGTTCAGCTCGAAAAGATAGGCGCAACAGGGTTAGCATTAGGGAATGAGCGCCAACGTTGACCTACCCACTCCCCAGATCCTCGGCATTATCGCTTTTGGCAGGGTGGCATCCTATGCCCGTATTGCCCGCGATGTATCCATGACTGTCAATGTGCGGCATCAGCTTGACTTGGCGCGCATGGGGACCCGTTTCATCCAAAGCATTGATGCCTTAGAAGCTGCAGCTACGCAGCTAGGCACTAATATTGAAGATGTCACTCAGCCTTTTCAAGGGTCCTTGGACGATATGGAGGCACGCACTAGGCCAGGGGACTGGTGGGAGCGTGTGGTCAAAAGCTACGTCATGGTGGGTATGTTGTGCGACCTGGAAGATTGCCTGGGGCAAGACATGCGAGGCGAAGTGTCAGACCGCTTATCTTTGGCGCAAGATGCAGGACACGGCCTGTGGGTTAAGGAACGCATCGGCGATGTCCTTGGTGACGATGACACACTCAATGCCCGGCTTTCCATGTGGGGCAGGCGCGTGGCTGGTGAAGTTCTCGGTGCTATCCAAAGAATTGTCACCACACACAGCGAAATTTTGCCGGAAGGCACCTCCGTGGCAGCCCTACTTCAACGGTTAACGGCCGGCCACGCCAGGCGCCTAGACGTCCTCGGCCTAGCCTCGTAGTGCTTGTAGTGTGCGGGTGCCTCTAAATTCCGAAACCGACCTTACGTGGCTGATCTGGTCCGACCTGGACATACCCCAAGGCCTTCGTAGGAATCATGACCCGTGAGCCCTTCGTGTCTGTGAACTCGATGATTGTCTGCGATTCCAAGGCTTTTGCAACGCGTTCGAACATGGCGTTTTCTTCCTCGGCAACGTCCATCATGATGTCGCGGGTGACTCCGCGGATTCCGATTGTGATCTCCACTGAGGGTCCTTCCTTTTTCGTCAGGGTCGAGCATCATGCTACCTCGTGTCCGAGGTCTGTGTTTGGATGAGGTTATGACAAAGACAGAAGCTCTAGCTCCAGCCCAGGCCATGAGTGCTGCTCAAATCCTTGATCTTGTGCAGACCGGGGGGCATGTGACGGTAGCCGGCCTGCCCCGAAGTGGGAAAAGTGCGTTGGTTTTGGAGGCGGCTGCGCGGCTGGCACAAGGCATGAGGGGTGGTGTGCATATATGGGCACCCACGCGCATTAGGGTCGATGCCCTGCGCCGAGCCATGCGTTTGGGTGACGCAGCTGCGAGGTTCGACCAGGTCAAGGTAGAGACGCCTATCGCCTGGGCATACCGGGTGGTCAATGACGCCCGCGGGAAAAAACACATACCACCTGTGCGTTTGGCGACCGGGGCGGATGTGGACGGGCAGTTATCCGAGATCCTGGACGGTATTGAGAACTGGCCTGCTGATCTTCCGCACGAGCTGCGGGCTATGCCAGCTTTTGTCCTGGAGGTACGCGATTTTGTGACTCGAATACGTGATTGGGGTATTACCTCTGAGGAATTACGAGGTCTTGCCCAAGCACAAGGCCCGGACTATTGGCAAATGTTAGCTCAGGTTATGGATGAGCAAGACCGCACCTTGAGTTTAAAGGTCGCAGACTCCCGGAAGGCCGCTTTGCCGGTGGACATTATGCGCCTTATGGCACTCAGCATCGATGTCATTGCAGGGTTGGGCGAGGCACAGGGCAGCAGCGGGCAGGTGGATATACCCCGGGTCTTGATTGTCGACGACATGACCGACTGCACCCTGATACACGCCAGGGTCATGAAGCATCTGGCGCAGTGCGGAACCCAGATTATCGCGGTGGGCAACCCTGATGCCGTGGTGGAGGGATTCAGAGGCGCGACCCCAGGGATCTTGTCACGTCTGGCCAATGACTTGTTTGCGCTGGGTGGCAGGGATGTCGCCCAGGTGGCACTGCAAGGCATGCAAGGTATTGACCCGCAGATTGAAGAATTCTTATACAGCGCTGTTGCAAGCCTGCCGCTTCACGGCTTCATAGAGCGACGCAAACCAAAAACCATTTCCGAGGGCGAAGTCTTGGGAGACGTGGCACAGGGGTGGGATGGCTTGCACGGGGTCTCGCTGTGCGTGGGGACTGATGAATCACAACAGATTCGTCTGGCCGCCCGGATGCTGCGCGAACATCATCTTCATGACGGTGTGGCATGGGAGGATATGGCCCTCATCGTGCGTTCGACAGGATTGATTGACGCCCTCACCATCGAGCTACAGGGCGCATCAGTGCCTGTTCGTGCCATGAACCGTCCGATCCTTTTGGCGCAGCATACGGCCACCAGGCCTCTGTTGCTGTGCTTGGAATTGGTGACCTCTGCAGCTCCGGTTTTGGAGTTTGACCTAGCACGCTACCTTTTAACGTCCGTGCTCATGGGCAGAGACGCCCTGTACATGCGTCTACACGCCGCTCAGATTCATGAAGACATCCAAAGACTTCAGGGCAATGACTTTGATGCGTGCGGCGACGTTCAGGATCCTCACCTGAAGAAACTCTGTGGGCTACTTGGGGCGGCGCGCGCGGTTATTGCGAAGGATCCAGGCAATGTTTTAGGGGCTTTGTGGAAACTGTGGGAAGGCTTCGATGTAGCCAAGGACTGGCAAAACACCTGCCTGGATGCCTCCAATTTGCCAAGCGTGGTTGAGATACACCATCAAAACCTGGATATGGTGATGGCCCTGTTCAAGGCCGGGGAATGGTGGGTGGAAAGGAATCCGGGGCGTCACGCCAAACACTTTGCTGACGAATATCTTTCGCAAAGGGTTCCTTCTGACACTGTTGCGCCTTCGGGCATCAGGGCGCCTGCAGTATCTGTGCTCACACCAGCCCAGGCGGCAGGCCAGAATTTCTCCGTGGTGGCAGTTCTGGGATTAATTGATGGAGCTTGGCCAAACCTCAAACGCAGGGACGGGATCTTGAAGGTCAACGATGTTTTGGCGAAGCTTGGCGATGCCGGTGTCCTCACTGATAGACAAGGGATACTTGATGACGAGCTTCGGCTTTTCGTGGCCGCCTGCTCCAGGGCGAACAGGTATCTGATTATTGCTTCGGTCAACGGCTCTGAGGATACGCCCTCGGCCTTTGCTGGTTTAGCGGCCAGGCTATTGGCCGCAGGGGACCGGGAGCTTTACCAAGATTTACTCCTGGGGCAGGTGGCGGGGCCTGCATTGGATGAACGGGGAATTGTTGCCTACGCAAGGAATGGGCTTTTGGAGCCCGAACTGGATACAGGAAAACGGGATTTCTTGGCGGAAGTTTTGGCTACCTTGGCGCACATCGGTGTGGACGAGGCGCAACCCGAAAACTGGTGGGGTGCCCTTAGTCCAAGCACGACAGGGGCACCTTACGACGGTGACGTCACCTTGTCGCCCTCGAAACTGGAAAAACTTATAACCTGCCCACTGAACGCCTTGCTTGAATCCGCAGGTGGCAGGGAAGAAGGGGAGGTAGATGCGGCCTCTATAGGGACGCTGATCCACGAACTTGCCGAAGAGGCACAACGCCATTTCTGGGATGAAGGCAGGTTCGCTCAGGCCAAGGGTGAAGACGTGTATGCCTGGATGTGTGAGGCATTGGATGAGCGCTTTGCTGAACTTGAGGTTCCGCCTGGCTGGTTGGAAGATGTCACACGCTCGCAGATACAAGGTTCGATAAAAATGCTGGCCTTTTATATGGCAAAGCATCCGCGCTTCACCGAGACTGAATGTCAGATTGAATACCGCCACGCTGTAAAGCTGCCCAGTGCGGATGAGGAACGCGAGGGCCAGGCACATGAGGTGGTTATTCGAGGCAGAGTGGACCGTTTGGAATACCTGGGAACTGAGGAATCTGAAAAGCGGCAGGTTGAGGTCGCTGACATTAAAACCGGTGCCGTGACAAAGAATGCCGTGCCTGCCAACCTACAGCTAGGAAGCTACCAACTGGCTTTAGAGCAAGAGGGTCTGGAGTGTATGGGAGCTAAAATCCTTTCGGTCAAGACCGAGGTGCAGGACGTGGACAAAATCGTGGCACCGCAAGGCCACCTCGATGATGTGTTGGATGATGTCGCTTCGAAAAAGGCTCGTGTAAATACGCAGCTGCTGGCCGCCCTCGGTGTGGAAGACACTGAGGATACGACGATTCGAGACTCGGTGCTTAAACGCATCAACCTGGCAGGTGCTGTGGCCTGCTCACAGCAGGTATATGCCGTGGTGGGCGATAGTTGTTCATATTGTCGGGTGAAGGATTGTTGCCCGTTGGTGGCCCAGGGGAAGGTTAGTGACAATGCCTACTGAAAAGATCAGGTTTAGCGCTGCCGACATAGCCAAAGCCTTGGGGGACTATGCACCCACTGAGGAGCAAACCGCCGTCATAGAAGCCCCTTTAGATAAGCCTTTGGTGGTTGTGGCCGGGGCAGGCTCAGGTAAAACTACGACCATGAGCATGCGGGTGCTCTACCTGGTTGCAAACCAGTTGGTGGCCCCCGAAAAAGTTTTGGGCCTGACTTTCACACGCAAGGCTGCCTCTGGATTGCGCCTGTCTATGACCTCGAAACTTCAGGCATTGGCAGCCTCGGGGCTCTTAGAAGACCTGCCTGGTGACTTACTTGAGACCTTGGCACAAGGCAGTAGCCAGCCAATGGTTTCTACCTATGATTCATTTGCCGGGAATTTGCTGCGTGAACATGGGTTACGTGGCGGCATCCCCACTGATTATGCTCTGATATCTGAGGGCAGCCGCTGGCAGATGGCTCACGATATCGTCAACTCTTGGCCTTCACAGACAGTATTTGGGGATGCTAGGTATTCCACCTTTGAAAGGCTAGGCGCCAACAAGCCCTCCACCATCGTGGACAAGGTCTTGGGTCTCAATGCCGAGATTCGTGGGCATTTGTTAACTGTGGAGGAACTCGAGGCTGAACTGACTCGTCTGCAAGCCAGCGTGGGCGAGTATCTGCAGTTCTTAGAAGACCATGGCGGAAAACGAGGGAAAGACAAGGTTCCGCTGGCCACGAAAGAAAAAGAAAAGACCAAGAAGACCCTGGAAAGCATTAGCAAAAGACTGGCACTGTTGCCGATGGTTCAGGCATTTCAAGACGCAAAACAGGACGATAATGTCATGGATTTTGCCGACCAGACAGCCTTGGCGGTGAAGCTCGTAGAAAAAGTACCTGTAGTGGGTGAAATCTTGAGGCAGGATTTCTCCGTGGTGCTGCTTGATGAGTTTCAAGATACCTCGATGGCGCAGCTGCGTTTGCTCTCTGAACTGTTTAGGGATCACCCAGTGACAGCCGTCGGGGATCCCAACCAGGCAATTTATGGATGGAGGGGTGCGGCATCACAGACGCTCGGGGCCTTCAGGACGTTCTTTGCCACACAAAAGGGCAGCGATGTTGTGCAACTGACCATGAGCACATCGTGGCGCAATGCCGAAGGCGTCCTAAGTGTCTCCAATGAAATTGCCAAACACTTGGACGTGGGGGTGCTTGGGACAAGTGGCGAGTCAATTATTCAAGGGCCTGTGCTTAGCGCACGTCCTGATGCCTCAGAAGGTCAGGTCCTTTATGCCTACTGCGATACTGATCAAGAACAAGCACAGGCAATAGCAGCCCACATGAAGAAGCTCTTTAACGCACACGAGGGCTCAGGCATGGCACCTCAAGGTTATGCTGTCTTGTCTCGCGCACGCAGCCTCATGCCAGTTCTTGCCCAGGCCCTCAAAGACCAAGGCCTGCCCGTATCAGTTGTGGGGGGCGAATCCTATCTTGAGGATCCGGGGGTGTCTCGAATTAGGGCAGCTTTGAGCGTCTTGGCTGACCCCGGACGAGGCGACGCCATGATGCAGTTATTGAATTCTTTGAACCTTGGGATAACAGACATTCAGGTCTTACACGAGGTCAGCAGGCTCTTGGCTCGCAGACTCGACAGCGAAAACAGTCCCGAGGACACAGTTGCACAGTCCCTGCGTTTTCCTCCACAGTTACCGCTTTCTTTGGCACTTGAGGTTTTCCCTGGAGGGATCCATGCGGCACATGACCAAGATACGTATGGGCTGAGCAAGCTCAGCGCCGAGGGGTATCGACGAGTTTTCGCCTTGGCAAAACAGATGCGCGTCCTACGCCTCCATCGACACCTGCCTGTTGCAGGGCTAATAGCCTTTGCCGCACGCCTATTTGCTCAGGATATTGAAGCGCAAATCGAAGGTTCAAACACCAGCCGCAATACCCTCAACTCCTTCATCGCACAGGCCACACAGTACGAAAAAGGAAATGTCGTTGCCTCTTTGGAGGCCTTCCTTGGGTGGTTGGAGATAGCCGAGGAAAAAGAAAACTCTTTTGGGTCTGTTCAGGTAGAAGAAGAACCCGGTGTTGTCCAGATAATGACGATCCACGCTGCGAAAGGGTTGGAGTGGAATCATGTCGTGGTGGCTGGCCTATCAAACAGCCGCTTCCCAAGCTACAACGGACAAAAAAAGTGCGAGCCTTCTGATTTAGACGAGTACGGGTGGCTGAACGCAGATGCGCACGTTCCATACACCATTCGCGGGGATGCCCCCTACCTTCCTCAGCTCGAATTGTCGACTACGCGTTTGGATATTGCCGGTGAACTATCTGCGGTTCACGGCTACACCAAAATCCTTGGTGCGACTCGTATTGAAGAAGAACGTCGGCTGGCCTATGTGGGATTCACAAGGGCTAAAGATACCTTGCTGCTGGCACACTCCTGGTACTACGGGACAACCGTCAATAAGCGAGAGCCTTCGATCTTCTTGACCGAGGCATTGTCCACAGGAGTTGTTGAACCATTAGAAATAGACGGACACGCCTATGAGGCATCAGACCCCCCGGAGAAAAACCCGAACACTGATCGAGAATCTATCGCTTTGTGGCCTGCCCCCCACAGGGCCTTGGAAGATTCAGCCTTTGCGGAAAGTGTGTCCGCAGTTCAACACGTCTTGCAAGACGCCCTCGGCAATGATGGGGAGGACCTGGATTGGGAAGGGCTGGAAGCGCGTGCGGAAAAACTGGGCGCACCCTACGTGCACCTTGTCTCTGACCTGGAGGCGATTGTCCGTGCACGCAATGAAAAACCGGCGAAGGCAGTCGAGGCTTTGGTGGGCCAGATTTCTGCCTCAAATGTTGTCAGCGCATCCGAGAACTTTGAGAAATTCAAGCGATACAAGCTGCGGCCAGTACCCCAAGAACCATCCCATGTGGCCAGGCTCGGCACCCTGTTTCACTCCTGGATTCAAGACTATTTGCAAGGCGAACAAGGCCTGTTAGGTATCGGTTTGGCCGGTATGGACGATGCGCCGCTGGTGTCTGAAGGGCAGGCCAGCAGGCTAGAAAAATGGAAACAAACAGTCATTGACCTGCTTGAGCGAGAAAAATGGCAGGTCGTTGAGGTCGAAAAAGACTACACCTTAAGTGTGTCAAGTGACGAGGGCGAAGAAGCAACCACCATTCGGGCAAAGATTGACGCGGTCTTTGTGGACCAGGGGCGCTACAGGATCGTCGACTGGAAAACAGGGAAAATACCCACAGAAGTTGAGTTGGATTCGCATCTGCACCAGCTTGGGATTTACCGCCTTGCCTGGAAGGCGGCACACCCGAATGTGCCACTTGAAGACATCGAAGCCCAGCTGGTTTACGTAGCCCACGAAGCCACAACCATCACCCTCAGCGAAATAATGGGGCCCGGCACACAATACGACATCGATTATCTGCAAGGGATCCTGGCTGAGCTGAAAGTCTAAGGAATGTCGCGCGCGGCGGGGCGGCACGGTCGGCGTGCCCACGGGGCCCCACCACGGGCTGCGCCCGCGGTCCGCCCCCGACGCCCACCTAACCGCGCTCGCCCGACCGCCCCGCCCCTCGCCACTACGTGCAGGGACGAAAAGCGTTAGGGCGTTATTCGCTTAGGGTTTGGGCGTAGGCGGGGAGGTCGAGGTTGCCGTTGCCCGATAGGCCGATGACGATGACCTCTCCGTCTTGAGCCTGGCCAGACTTGATGTAGTCCAAGGCGCCAGCAATCGCGTGGGTGGATTCAGGGGCAGGGATGATGCCTTCGGCGCGGGCGAACTCGATGCCGGCAGCGAAGGTCTGATCTTGGGGCAAGGCAATGGCTTCCATGAGTCCCAGGTTGATTGCGTGCGACAAGATTGGCGCCATCCCGTGATAGCGAAGGCCCCCAGCGTGGATCGGGTCAGGCACGAAATCGGTGCCTAGTGTGTACATCTTCAACAGGGGTGTTGTGTTGGAGGTGTCGCCAAAGTCGTAGCGGTACTCGCCTTGAGTGATGGACGGGCAAGCCGCAGGTTCGACTGCAACCAGGCGGGTTTTCGTGCCCTCGCGCAGGTTTTGGCCGAGGAACGGTGCTGACAGGCCGCCCAGGTTTGACCCTCCACCGGCGCAACCAAAGACGATGTCGGCTCCTTTTTCGCCAGCGGCCTTGAGCTGTTCGATGGCCTCTTGTCCAATCACAGACTGGTGAATGACGACGTGGTTGAGCACAGAACCCAGAGAATAGTGGGCGTTCGGGTCCTTCACAGCGACCTCAATGGCTTCAGAGATGGCCATGCCCAAAGACCCCGATGTGTCCGGGAAATCCACGCGCATTTTGCGCCCTGATTCGGTCCTGTCCGAGGGGGAGGAATAGCACGAAGCCCCGTAGGTTTCCATCTGCATGCGGCGGTAAGGCTTGGCGTCAAAGGATGAGCGTACCTGATAGACCTCACATTCGAGGTCGAAAAGCGCACAAGCCATCGCCAGGGAGGCGCCCCACTGGCCAGCCCCTGTTTCTGTCGTCAGCTTTGTGGTGCCCTCAATGGCGTTGTAATACGCCTGGGCGACGGCAGAGTTAGGCTTATGTGAACCTGCGGGCGAGACGCCCTCGTATTTGAAATATAGCCGGGCTTTGGTGCCTAAGCGCTGTTCAAGCCTGGCAGCACGGATCAGAGGCGAGGGCCTCCACTGGGAGTAAATCTCACGCACGGGTGCGGGAATCTCAATGTAGCGTTCCGTGGAAAACTCTTGTGCAATCAAGGCCTTGGCAAAAAGAGGCTCAAGTTCTTCAGGTTTGATTGGCTCCCGGGTTCCAGGGTTCAGGTGTGGGGGCACAGCTTCAGGCAGATCCGCCATGACGTTATACCAATGAGTCGGAACCTCAGAAGGTACGGCATACCCCTGGACTCCCAGGTCCTTATTCGTGGACGGATTGGCATTGCTGCTCGTCATGACTACTCCTTATCTTTGTGTGCAATCAAACCTAATCCTAGATGTGTAGTACTAGTTGGCAGGGTTCGTCTCACCTAGTGGAACCGCTATCTCTTGTGTCGCATCATTGTCGCCATCTTCTACCACGTCATTTGTATGTGCCGCATCATCTGCGTGTTCTTCGCCCTCGGCAATAGTCCTTTCAAAAGACTCGACCGTAACTGATGTGTCGCGTTCGATGCCCACGAAAGAGGCATCTCCAATATGTGCGAACAGGTCTTCAAGCATTGACTGGGCGTCGGCAATAATAGTGGCGTCTTTTGTTTGGACGCCGTGGAGCAACCAGTCGAGCAAAGCAAGTTCACCGTACAATTCTGCGCGTTTTTGTAGATAGGGATCGGCTCCATCATGCCTAGCCAGGTGGTATGCCTCAAATACTCGCTCTGTGAGTCCCTCGGGAGCTTCTGAAACCAGCCACGCCAGATCTTTAGCGGGATCCCCAATTTGGGCCTTATTGAAATCGGTCATTCCTACGACATGGTTATCCGTGACAAAGAGGGAATCGCTGCGCAGTTGAGAGTGGATGGTGACTGTTTTGAAACGCCACCAAGAGGACTCCTCAAGGGCTTCTTCCCAGCGCTGGAGCAATGCGGGAGGAACCGAACCAGTTGCAGCCGCCTCATCCAGTTTCGACATCAGATCCTGACGGGTTTCTTCCGATGAATATGAAGGCATGCCCAGGTTTTCAATAAACGAGGGAGGCAGTTCGTGCAAGGAAGAGATCGTGCGTCCCAGGTCGGCAGTCAGGGGAGAGGAAGGCTCCAGTGTTGAAAGATCGAGAGTGTCACCTGGCAGGCTGCGGTAGACCATGGCGCGCTTACCTTCTGGAAGGGAGGAATAGCCCTGGGGGCGCGGAACATCGAAAGAAATTCCGTGGGCGTCCCTGTAGGTGGCAAGTTGCCGAATGAAAGAGACCTCTGTGTCCATGGCGCGCGCGGCAATGTCGTGAAGGGGCGCCACAACCAACCATTTGCGCCCCTGATCGTCAAGCAAGCCGGTCGTTTGGTAATCCTTGCTGGTGGATTGCGGTGGGCGCAGGGCCACGATATTTAAACCCGCAACGGCACCGGCGGCCAAAGCTGCGAGGTGGAATAGCGATCGTTCTTTCACATCTTCAGCCTAAACGCTGGGCCCATGGTTTGAAAGAAGGCGTGCCTATGCAAGGAAAGGAGGCGTGCGTTAGGAGGCAAAATGATATTGTGAAACAAATTGTTAGGACAAACTTGATCCAAGTTCCCTCTTTGATGTAAATTGATATTCCATGATGCTTGACAAAGGTGTTTGCAGCATTTAAGACTATTATCGTGCGGGAGCTATCGTGACAGTAGCTTTGGAATCTCAAGTGCGGGAACGGATCCTCAAGAACGACATCGACCCAAGGGATCGCCACCAGGTCGTGGATCTTATTCAGGATTCGATTGCCCAGTGGCAAACCCTCTCCGATGCTGGGCATGTGCCTCCCATTGAGGATCCTCACCGCGCTGCCCAAGACCTCCTGGCTGCGTTTACTGGATACGGCCAGCTCCAACCGCTTTTAGAGGATCCAGATATTGAAGAAATTTGGATCAATTCTGCCTCCAGGATTTTTATTTCGAGGGCGGGGCGCACCGAACTCACCACCGTGGTGATGACGCAAGAGGAAGTTGAAACCCTAGTTGAACGCATGTTGCGTTCCTCGGGAAGACGCCTGGATTATTCCTCACCCTTCGTTGATGCCGCCTTGCCAACAGGTGAGCGCCTACACGTTGTCATCCCACCGGTGACCAGTGGGGCGTGGGCGGTAAATATCCGCAAACACATTGTGCGCACCCGTAAACTCGCTGACCTGGTGCATCTGGGGGAGTTAACTCCGCCAACTGCCCAATTCTTACGTGCCTCAGTCAAGGCTGGATTGAACATCGTGGTCTCAGGGGCCACTCAGGCCGGCAAAACCACTTTAGTTAGGGCACTTGCCGGTTCCATCCCCAGCACTCAACGCGTCATCACCTGTGAAGAGGTTTTTGAACTAGCTTTGAATCACCGAGACGTCGTGGCAATGCAGACCAGGCAGTCGTCTATCGAAGGCTTCGGAGAGATCACCTTGCGCAGGCTAGTGGTTGAGGCCCTGCGCATGCGCCCCGAACGCATCATTATCGGAGAGGTCAGAGGGGCGGAAGCTTTAGATATGCTGATTGGATTGAATGCTGGGGTGCCGGGCATGTCGACAATTCACGCCAATTCTGCTCGCGAAGCTCTCAATAAGCTGTGTACCTTGCCTCTCTTGGCTGGGGAAAACGTGACGGATTCCTTCGTGGTCCCAACCGTTGCTCAGGCTATTGACCTGGTTGTGCATGTGGAACGCGATATCCAATCACATCGTCAAGTTGTTGAGATTCTTGGTGTCACAGGCCGCGTGGAAGGTTCTCAGATTGAAGCGACTGAGCTTTTCGCTATGCGCAACGGACGATTACGTCGTTCGACAGGCACTTTGGAAAGCCATGCCCGATTCGCGAAAGTGGGCGAGGATCTGGGACAGCTTTTGAAGCATGAGGAGGCACTATGAGCCTCGTGGTCGGCTTGCTTGCAGGGTGTGCAGTGGGTTTTTTGTGGTGGGCTATGGCCTTTCCGATAAGAGTTAGGCCAACGCGGCAACAAGGTCCTTTACCTTCCCGAGGGCGCGCAGTCCTGGCTGCGAAGCTTCGGGATCTGTGCGTCCAGGCAGGGCACCCATCCTTGAGGGCACACACCTTCGTTCTGGTATCACTGGGCATTGCAATCTTGGCCGGGGGCCTCACCTTCCTGGTGTCATCCCACATGTTGTTGGCACTCATTGTGTCTTTCATCGCCAGCGCTGCGCCAACACTGTTCCTGGTTTCCGCTGCTGCCCAAAGGCGTAAAACCATGCGAGAGACCTGGCCTGAAGTCATCGAACACATTATCTCTGGGGTACGTGCGGGTATGAGTTTGGGCGAAACCTTATCCACATTGGCAGAAACCGGGCCTGCGTGCATCAGAGGCGATATGCGTTCTTTCGTGGGGGAATACTCCGCCACGGGAAGATTTGACTCGGCATTGAAACAGGCGAAGGCCAGTTTCGCCGATCCTGTGGCAGACCGTGTATTTGAGGCTATCCGTCTGGCAGACGCAGCAGGTGGCGTCCATCTGGTGTCCCTCCTTGAGGATCTTGCCTTTATGCTCCGTGAAGAACAGCGAACCCGCCGCGAGGTAGAGGCACGCCAGTCGTGGACCATCACGGGGGCGCGTTTGGCGGCTGCAGCCCCGTGGGCCGTGTTGGGCTTACTTATGATGCGTGAGGATGCTGCAACGCTCTATGCCACCTCAACCGGATCAACGGTTATGGCAATAGGTGTGGTGGTAACAGCGCTGGCCTACGGGATGATGCTGAGACTCGGCCGCTTGCCGGATAGCCCAAGGACGCTGCGATGAGCCCGATTGTTTTGAGTGTTACAGGGGGTGCAGCCCTGTTCGCAGGTGCTTCATTACTGCTTTTCACCTGGTGGGATACTGCCACCTACCCTTGGGAGCGTGTGGGCCCCTATGTGAGATCAAGGCAAGACGTGGGTCCAATGGATGCGAACAGGGACGTGGGAACACGCGTGAGACGGGGCATTATTGCGCTCTTGTCCCGTCTGGGTTCGACAACTTCAAGCGTGGAAAGACGCATAAGTCTGGCAGGGTCCCGTCAAGTTGTAGGAGATATTCGACTGGCACAACTGCTGGGCGCATCAGTGGGGATGCTGATTTCCTGTGCTATTTGTGCCCTGGGGTTGTGGCTGGGCACGATGCAGTTGTGGCAGGCATTGGGGCTCATTGCTGTCTTTACCCTGAGTGGCGCCATGTTGCGCGATGTCTACCTCAGTCACGAGGCGAAGGCCCGCCAAAAAAGTCTGGATCGTGAACTGCCCGATGTGATCGAATTGCTTGCCCTCGCTGTCGGGTCAGGCGCAGGAATCTTGGCTGCACTGACCACCGTGTCACAGCGGTGTTCAGGGGCCATTGGTGAAGAACTGCGCAGCGTGGTAGCTGTGTGTCAATCTGGTGAAACCCTGCACGTGGCCCTCACCTCCCTGCACTCTCGCAACGAGGTGCCGGCCTTGACGCGCCTAAGTGAGGCACTTATTACCGCCATTGACCGAGGCACGCCAGTGGCTACGGTCTTACGCGATCACGCTAGGGATGCCAGGAACTCGTGGCGTACCGAGTTACTTGCCCAAGGGGGCAGGAAAGAAATTCACATGATGGTCCCGGTGGTTTTCTTGATCCTTCCGCTCACTGTCCTTTTCGCCTTGTATCCGGGGTTGGCGGCCCTTCGCATGTAGACAAGAAACGAGGAAAACTATGTTGTACACACTGAAGACGACGATGGAACAAATACACACGGAAGAAAGGGGCGATGTCCCCGGCTGGGTGATGGTGACGCTCATGACAGCAGGCCTGGTTGTTGCCATTTCAGCGGTTGCTGCTCCTGCCCTGACTGGATTGTTCCAGCAAGCCATTGCCTCCGTAACAGGGTCCTAATGCGCCGCGAGGCAGCCGTACATGGCCTGCGCGCGCAACGAGGCTCAGCACCGGTAGCCTTTGCCATGACGGCCGCCTGGGTTGTTCTATTGGCGCTGGCAGTCATGCAGCTTGCCCTCAGTTTTCACGTGCGCACCATCGTGATAGATGCTGCCGGTGAGGGCGCGCGCTACGCAGCCCTGAAAGGAAATGACCTGGATGCCGGGGCCAGTCGTGCTGCCGAACTAATAAACGCTGCGCTCACACAGGATTTTGCTCAGGGAATAGATGCCCGCTTGACAACACACCCCAAGGATCCAGGTGTGGAGCTCATTGAAATGCACGTAGAGGCACCCATCCCCGTCATCGGACTCATTGGTCCGAAAGCTTCCATGCACTGTGTAGGCAGAGCACTTGTCGAGGGCGGAGCCTATGAACCCTGACGCCACAACAGATAGCGAGCAAGGCGAAGTCACCGTAGAGTTCCTGGTGGTGACCCTCTTGGTGCTCATTCCTCTCATTTATTTGGTCCTGACCATCTCTGAACTGCAGCGAGCGGGTTTTGCCCTGGAGGCTGGGGCCAGAGAGGCCAGCCGGATCCTGACAGCAAAACCTGACGCAAAAGGTTATGAACTGGCCTTTTCTTCGGCGGCCTTGGCTTTGGAAGATCAGGGCATTGATGTGCCCCCTGAACTTATGAGTGTGACGTGCCTGAAAGCTCCGTGCCCTGGTCCAAGCGGCGAGGCGGAGATCCACCTCAAAACACAGGTCACCTTGCCACTATTGCCAGATTTCCTAGCCCAGCATCTGCCTGTGAGCATCCCTGTTGAGGCCACCCGTTCTATCCAGTGGGGTCCCTATGTCGCGCCTTAAAACGACCAATGCCGAGGATGGCCGGATACTGATTTTGAGCCTCGGGGTTGCCCTTTTGGCCATGACCCTCATTGTCGTCACCCTCGTGTCTTCCATTTTTTACCTCGAACACAAAAGGCTTCGTTTTTTGGCCGATCAAGTGGCAAGTTTCGCTGCCACAAGACCGCGACCTGCACACTATTTCGCAGGCCAGGAAAAACCTGCAATCGAAGAGACACAGGTGTACATGCGCGCACATAAGGCACTGGACAGTGCGCAGGAAGAAGAACTCAGGGGGTTACGTGACATTCAGCTGAAAGACCTGCGCGTCGATGGGCCGCAAGGGCAGGTGTATGTCGTTTTACAGGCAGTTGCCGATATTCCTTTGGTGCCCGAGGTTTTGCAGCAGTGGGCAGGTGGTATCGACATTGAGGTTTCGGCAGTATCACACGGTTATGGGCGTTCTGGCCGAAGCTAATTTAGGTCTTAGGTCATAAAAATGCAAAAACTTCTTAGGCAAATTACCAAATTCTCCTAGTTCTAGGTCAAACGACCCTTGAGTCGCTC
Source organism: Actinomycetaceae bacterium (assembly GCA_030538185.1). Lineage (GTDB taxonomy): Bacteria > Actinomycetota > Actinomycetes > Actinomycetales > Actinomycetaceae > JAUNUK01. Next base: position 488,492 of record JAUNUK010000001.1, read on the forward strand.
CGATCGTCGTGTCAAACTCCTTCAATGTCGTGAAACAAATCACGCATATCTCAAGTGAAGAATTACAGAAATTCAAAAGGAGTGAAAATTGTGATTACGGCACTCAAGGCGCCTGCGCCGACCGCACCCTCAAACAACGAGACGACAGAGACAACCGAGGTTAGCCAGTTGGTGAGCAAGGCAGTATCGGCCTTGGAACAGTTCTCACACTTCACCCAGGAGCAGGTTGATCACATCGTGGAAGCTGCGGCCCTCGCGGCCAGAGATCAACACGCCACCCTGGCAAGACTTGCCGTGGAGGAAACCAAGAGGGGCAACTTTGAAGACAAGACAGTCAAAAACATCTTTGCCTCCGAATACATTGCAGCAGATATGCGGGGACTTCGCACGGTTGGGGTCATTTCGACAGACGAATTTTCAGGCATTACGCAGGTCGCGGAACCCGTTGGAGTCATTGCGGCCCTCACGCCGGTCACGAATCCGACCTCGACGACAATTTTTAAAGCGCTGATGTGTCTGAAAACCCGAAACCCAGTTATCTTTGCTTTCCACCCCCACGCACAGCGCTGCTCTATTGCGGCCGCAACTACGGTTTTGGAAGCAGCCAAAGAAGCTGGAGCGCCACCCAACTGCATCCAATGGATTGCAAAACCAGCGATGACCAGCACCGAAGAACTGCTCAATAGTCAAGGTGTTGACGTCATCTTGGCAACCGGTGGCAATGCCATGGTGCAGGCCGCATATTCCTGTGGGAAACCAGCCTTGGGTGTGGGGGCAGGCAATGTCCCCGCCTACATTCACTCTTCTGCCGATGTGGAGAGGGCTGTCTATGATGTCGTGTCATCCAAGGCCTTTGATAACGGGATGATCTGCGCCTCAGAACAGGCAGTCATCCTCGATGAAAGCATTGCTGAACAGGCCTACGGTATTTTTGGGAAATTCGGTGCCTACAGGTGCAGCGCCAAGGAAATTACCAGCCTAGAAAAATTGATCTTCGGCTGCCCAGCAGGACCAGAAGCTAAAACGAAGGCCAAACTCAACCCCGCCGTTGTGGGTCTTAGCGCCACTGAGATTGCAAAACAGGCGGGGTTCTGCGTGCCTGACAATACCCAGGTCCTTTTGGCGGATATTGATTCGGTTGGTCCACATCAGCCGCTCAGCAGAGAAAAACTCTGCCCAGTCCTGGCTGTTTTGCGTGCCGCAAACACGGACGCAGGCATTGACCTGGCTGTTCAAATGGTCGAACTGGATGGCAGGGGTCACACGGCCGTCGTCCACGCTTTTGACCAGAAAGTGGTCGAGGACTTCGGACATGCGGTTTCGGTTGTGCGAGTGGTCGCGAATTCTCCTGCCTCACATGGTGCCATTGGCGGCATCTACAATGCCCTCCTTCCTTCGCTCACCTTGGGATGTGGGTCATACGGTCGCAACTCCGTGTCCAATAACGTCACGGCTGTAAACCTGATCAATATCAAGCGCATCGCCAGGAGGAACGACATGATAAGGCCATTTCAGATCCCGCCGCAGGTCTTTCACGGCGTGGGGGCAGTGCGCCAATTAGCGGTGTATCCAGGCATTACGCGCGCCACCATAGTCACAGATAAACACACCTTGCACACGGGAGTCTTGGATACAGTTCTTCAACTGCTGCACAATCGCGAAGCTCCCGTTTCAATACAGATTATCGACGATATTGAACGCACCCCCGAACTTGAAGTATTGAGTCGCGCTGCGGCAGATGCCAAGGGCTTTGCCCCAGACACCTTCATTGCGGTTGGCCCCACCGCAGTTATCAATGCCACGAAACTGGTGCGGGCAGCCTTGGAAAGCCCAGGTACTGACTTTGAATCCCTGTTTAAAGGGCGAGGTGTGTTACCTGGACAGGCCACGCGCACCAGGCTTGTGTGTCTGCCAACCATCTCGGGTGGGCAGGCTGCCTTGAGCGCCAAGGCGGCAGCAATCGATCCTCAAACTGGTCTGGAACGCTTGCTTGAGGCAGGTGAATTCCTTTCCACTGCCGTCATGCTGGACCCTCAGCTTGCACGAGAATGGTCGACACAGACCATGGCAGAACGCGGTTTTGAGACGATCTCGCAAGCTACCGAGGCATACCTTTCGATCCACGCCTCGGACCTCACCGATGCCCTGTCCATGCACGCCCTTGAGATGAGCTTCGTCCACCTTCCAAAGGCGGTCGCAGCCATGAAAACCGAAGAAATATCTGGTGTGGCGTTGAAACATCGCGACACCATGGTTTCTGCCGGAGCCCTTACCGCAGCCGCCCTCGGCAATACCTCACTGGGCTTGGCTAATGCCATGTCACAAGCCTATGCCGAGTTCTTTGATGAACCGAGGCAACGCCCTATGCCAGCACTGTTGCCCAATGTTGTGCGTTTCAACGGGAAGCAACCCACGAAACTTGTGAACTATCCAGGTTACGACACCTACGTGGTGCCTAAGCGTTGTGAGGAAATAGCACGCCACCTGTGTCTAGAGGTGGGAACAGGCACCGCGGCCGAAGCCTATGCCAAGGCTTTAGAGACACTTCGCGAACAACTGCAACTGCCTGCCTCGCTGAAAGCCTTAGGAACCACCAAAGCCCAGTTCAAGGCGAATCTGGATGCCCTAGCCCTGCGCGCTTTTGATTACCAATCACATGGAGGAAACCCGCGCACGGCACTGTTAGAGGAAATCAAAACCTTGTACACCATCTGTTTTGAAGGGGGGAGTGTCGGGCCTTGAACCTCACAAAACCCAGCGCCTAGAGGTGTGCAACAAAGTGGACATAGTCAAGGTGGAGATGCCTCATGCCGTAGGCTGTAACGGTGTCTATTGATTATTCTGTTCAAATAGCTGATTTGCGATCCACTCTGGCCACGGTCTCTGCGGTCATTGATCCTGCGGTTTTGCAGGCCAAAATTGCCCAGTTGACCGAGGCGGCGGCGGCACCAGATCTGTGGGATGACCAGGAGGAAGCCCAGCGGGTCACCTCTGCTTTGTCGCACGCCCAGGCTGAACTGGGTCGGGTGGTAACGCTTGGTGAACGCATCGATGACATCGAGGCCATGGTCGAGATGGCCGAGGAAGAAGGCGGGGACGCTGGCGCAGAAATCTTGACCGAGGTCGACGCTGATTTGGCCAAGATCTCCAAAGATTTGGCCCAATTGGAGATCCGCACCCTGCTGTCTGGCAAATACGATGAGCGTTCGGCTGTTGTCACCATACGCTCTGGAGCTGGTGGGGTGGACGCGGCCGACTGGGCACAGATGCTGCTGCGCATGTATCTACGTTGGGCCGAAAGGCACGGCTACAACACAAAAGTCCTGAACACTTCGTATGCGGAAGAAGCCGGCATCAAGTCCGCAACCTTCGAGGTCGACGCCCCTTACGCCTATGGCACCTTGTCGATTGAATCCGGCACGCACCGCCTGGTACGCATCTCACCTTTCGACAATCAGGGCAGGCGTCAAACCTCCTTCGCTGCGGTTGAGGTCATTCCTTTAATCGAGTCCACCGATCACATAGAGATTCCCGAGGGCGACATCAAAATTGATGTGTTCCGTTCATCTGGGCCTGGCGGCCAGTCGGTCAATACAACGGATTCGGCCGTGCGCATGACGCATATCCCCACTGGCATCGTGGTCTCCATGCAGGATGAAAAGTCCCAGATACAAAACCGGGCGGCAGCCATGCGTGTGTTGCAGTCCCGCCTTTTGCAACTTAAGCACGAGCAGGAACAGGCGGAGAAAAAAGAACTGGCCGGGGATGTCAAGGCGTCCTGGGGCGATCAAATGCGCTCGTATGTGACGCACCCCTACAAAATGGTCAAGGACTTGCGCACCGAGTACGAGGCAGGCAACGTCGAGGGCGTCTTTGACGGAGACCTGGATGCCTTTATTGACGCAGGGATTCGGTGGCGTCGGCACGCTGAACTGCATGATAACGACTAATGTGGCAGAGTTGCGCAGGTGAGTGACGATATTGAGGGTGCGGCAAAACGCACTAACAAGGCCAAGGCCCGGGAGGACAGGAAGGCGGCAAGGCAGTCGCGACCTGTCTCTGGCCGCGCCATGCTTCCCACCATCTCAATAGCTGTTTCCTCTATCGGGTTTTTCCTCAACGCCTTAGGCCCCTTGGTCGTCATGTTGGCTCGTGACTTAGGACGTGATGAGGCCGACCTGGCAATCTTGGGTTCAGCTTACGGTGCTTCCTTATTGTTCACGGGAACCCTGGGAGCGTACCTGCTGCGGGACTCCGTGGTGTGGGTTTTGCGTATTGCACCCTTCTTCGGCTTGGCCGGTCTTGGCACCCTTGTTGCCTCTAATACTTTCCTCCTTGTCCTGGCCGGCGGTATTTCGACCGCCTTTGCTTCGGCTCTTATGGCTCTCGCGCCACCTGCGGCCTTGACGGGCACAAGGGCCGGCAGGGACCTGAGCATGGCCAATGCCGCAGCTTCTAGTGCCTCCATCCTTGCGACCATTGTCTTTGGACTCCTTGACGGCACGGGCGTATCTGGACGTTTTGCACTGCTGCTTTTGATACTGCCCTACATCATGACCCTGCGCACGGCCTGGACCCTGCCGGCGGTGTCCTTCATGGGCTTCCTTCAAGGCCGAAGCCGCGAGGTGGGTGTAGGGACGGATGTGGGGACGGATGTAACGCCAAGTTCACGCGGTGTCCCAGACGACCGTCAGGACCAAAACGCTCGGGGGAGTCACGAAGAAAGCCATGATGAGGACACTCATCGTTCGCAGATGGAAATCCCTCTCATGGACCACCTGCGCCCCAAGAAGGTGCCGATACATACGGGATACCTGTTGGCAGGCAGCATGCGGGTGTTCTTGGCCGTGGGGTCGGAATTTGGTTTCTACGTGTGGGGGGTTGCGCGACTGGTCCAGACCCATGCGTCCCCTGCCCTGGCCTCAATTTTGGCAACCGGTTTTGCTCTTGGCATGGCTTTGGGCAGGGTGACAGGCGGCTTGTTTGTGGAAAGAAAATACGCCATGCAGGGCTATAGCCTCGTGGCGCTTGCGGGTGTGGCCCTCAGCGTTGTCGCCAATACTCATACCCTTGTCGCCTTAGGTTTCTTCTTGTCAGGCCTTGGGATTTCCTGCATGTACACGCTGGGGATCGGGGGGCTGCGTGCGGTTCCTGGCCTGCATTCAAATCACGCCGCTTCGCTCACGATTGTCATGGGCGGGTTGGGGTGTTTAGTGGCCCCTGTGGCGCTTAGCGCCCTGGGTAGTGTTTTACCCCTTCAGCTTGCCTTTGGAATCCTGATTCCCATCATGGTGGTGCTCTTCTTCTTGCCCTTTCCGCGTGTCGCAAGCCACGAATTTGCCCGCCCCTAGGTGGCGTGTCCACGGGGATGAGACGCGGGTTGGCGCTTAGACTCGTGAGAGGTTCGCTGTGAGAAATGGCGCGGTTGCGCGTTTGTACACCTTAGTGGTTGTGTACGTGCCTCGCACTCATCACACGCGCCGGTACATATAAACATATTGCAAGGTAAAGGTACATGATTCGACTCGATCAGGTCACGAAGATCTATAAGAGGGGTGCTCGTCCCGCCCTCGACGAGGTCTCTCTTAGGATCGAACGCGAGGAATTCGTATTCCTTGTGGGCACTTCCGGATCTGGAAAATCAACACTTCTTTCCTTGATGCTCCGTGAAGAGTCAGCCACCAGCGGCCAAGTTTATGTCCTGGGCAAAGAGTTGGGCAGCCTGTCCAGGTGGCGGGTGCCCAAACTGCGCCGCCAGATCGGCGCTGTTTTCCAAGACTTTAGGCTGCTAGAAAACAAAACCGTTTTTGAAAACGTCGCCATAGCACTTCAGGTCATAGGCAAGCCGCGACATATCATTAGGGCCACGGTCCCTGACGTCCTCGACATGGTCGGTTTGGGCGGCAAAGAAAAACGCCTCCCTCATGAGCTATCCGGTGGGGAACAACAGCGCGTGGCTATTGCTCGCGCTATGGTCAACCGCCCCCCAATCCTCTTGGCAGATGAGCCGACGGGAAACCTGGACCCAGCCACCTCCTTGGGGATCATGCGGCTGTTGGACAGAATCAACCGGGCAGGAACCACCGTTGTGATGGCCACGCACGATGAGGAGACCGTCAACCAGATGCGTAAACGGGTCGTGGAATTGGACGATGGCCAGATTATTCGTGACCAAGACCGTGGCATATACGGCGCCCAGGCGGTAAGGGAGGCCGAATAATATGCGTATCGCCTTTGTCTTATCCCAGGTCGGCCAAGGTTTGCGACGTAACCTGGCCATGACGGTTTCGGTCGTTTTGGTCACCTTCGTTTCGCTTTTATTCGTGGGTGCAGCCGCCCTTTTGCAAGCCCAGATCTCCAACCTCAAGGACACGTGGTACGGCAAGATCGAAATCTCGGTCAGCATGTGCGCCAAGGACGACGTATCCCCACAGTGCGCCGGGGTCGAGGCAACCCAAGAACAACTGGATGCAGTCCAGGCCATTTTGGAATCTGACCAGCTAAAGCCCTATGTCGAAAAGGTGTATTTCGAATCCAAGGAGGACGCCTACGCCTCTTTTAAAGAACTCATGGGCGAAGATGGCCTCTACCAATACGTCACCGCCGAGATGATGCCCGCGTCTTTCCGGGTGAAACTGGTCAACCCAGAAGAATATCTTGCGGTTGTTGAGGAAGTTCAAGGCCGCCCCGGTGTTCAAGAGGTCATCGATCAACAACAAATCCTGGACAAGCTCTTCACAGGCCTCAACCAAGCCACGGTCTTATCCCTGGGTTTGGCTGGCGTCATGATTGTGGCCGCAATCTTGTTGATCACCACGACCATCAGGCTTTCCGCCATGTCACGTGAGAGGGAAACCTCGATTATGCGCCTGGTCGGGGCGTCCAACCTGTTTATTCAACTGCCATTCATGATTGAAGGCGCTTTATCTGCGTCCCTTGGCGCCATCTTGGCTTCCCTCGGCTTGCTTGTGACAGTTGAGTTCCTGGTCGGAGACTGGTTATCCTCTCTCTCGGGTGTCGTCAAGCTCATTGACGCCTCAAACGTCATCGCAATCGCGCCCATCTTGATCGTGGCTGCTATAGTTTTGGCGGTCTTTGCCTCTGCGGCCTCGCTCAATAGGTACACCAGGATTTGACCAGGTCAGGAAGTGGTTATGCGGCTAAAAAGAAGCTGGGCCCTCGTCGCGTCCTTTAGCCTGTTCCTGCCTATCCTGGGGACTTCACAGGCATTTTCTTTGCCTACACCTTCGGCGATCACAACAACCATTGCCGAGGGCGGGCCGCAAGGGATCGATAAGCGAGATGACCTGCGGAAAAAACAGGCCGCAGAGAAAAAACGTCAGCAGGAACTTGAGGCATCTCTAGAGGGTTTAGAATCCGATTTAGCGCAGGTCATCATTGCTCTTGATCAAACCCAAACGCAACTGCCAGTGGTACAGGCGGCTGTGGACGAGGCTCAGGCGAAGCTGGATGCAGCCTTGAGGGACCTGGAGCAGATTCAGGCCCGCCTGGAAGTGGCTCAAGTAGAGATGCAACGTCTGGCAGATGAAATTACTGAGGGTGAAAACCGGATTGTCCAATCCCAGGTGACCATTGGCGAAATAGCACGTCAGGCATATCGCGGCCAAGGTCTATCTTCCTCGATTGTTTCCGTAGTTTTAGGCGCTTCTTCCACAGAAGATCTGACGAAGCGAATGGAAGCCAATCGCACGGCAACACGTACGCAGGTCCAAATACTTCAGGGTGTCGAAGACGCAACAGCCGCCAATAGGAACCGTGCTCAAAGGCAGACCGCAGTGACCGAGCGCATTGGTGAACTGGAACTTCAGGCCAAAGAGGTTGTGGAGCGTTCGGAGGAGGCGAAGAAGGCGCATGCCGCAGAACTGGCGAATTACCAGCACCTTGAGGAGATCCAAGGCGCTTTGACTGTGGTCTTATCCCAGCAAAAATCCGCCATGGAGGCTCAGCTCCAAGAGGCCATCGCGGCCCAAGCTGCAGCAGCAGCCAAAATTGCTGCCATTGATGAAGAAAACCGTCGCCTTGCAGCCCTCGCAGCAGCTCAGGGAGGCTCCGCTGGCAGACACGTGACGGGGTCTGGGCTGTTTTCACTGCCCGTAGCACCCGGAACGCCCATCACCTCAGGCTATGGCAATCGCACCCATCCAGTATTGGGATACACCATGTTCCATGCAGGAACAGACTGGGGGGCAGCTTGTGGCGTACCTCAGTACGCAGCCCAGGATGGCACCGTTCAGTCTGCCTTCTATGAGGGCACAGGTGGCAACTCCATTTACATTAACCACGGGATAATCAATGGACACTCCTACGTCACGGTTTATCGACACTTCCAAACCATGCAGGTCTCACCTGGTCAAAAGGTAGCCCGAGGCCAGCAGATTGGACTGACAGGTACAACAGGGCGCTCTACAGGATGCCACTGTCACTTTGAAGTGTGGCGCAATGGCGCAACAATCAATCCCTTGTCGGTCACAGGTTAAGGACCTCGCCCTCGGAAATGTAAATACTGTAGACTTGCCGGGCTTAGAACTCACGCTAGATGCTAGGAGGGGAGCCGTGGGGGCACAAAATTCACAAGCCGTAAAGTTGACGGCTGCCGAAAAAGCGAAGGCAGAGGCTGATGCCAAGAAAGTTGTTGCGCGCAACAAAAAGGCTGCGCACGATTATTTCTTGGAAGACAAGACTGAAGCGGGTCTGGTGTTGACTGGAACCGAGGTGAAGGCTTTGAGGCAGGGAAGGGCCTCAATCGCTGAAGCCTGGGTTGAGATTGACGCAGGTCAAGCCTGGTTGCACAGGGCGAATATTCCTGAATACTCACACGGAACCTGGACGAACCATGCGCCTACCAGGAAGAGGAAGCTGCTTTTACACAAGGCAGAGATAAGTAAGTTGGCTCAGAAGGTGGATGCGAAGGGCTACACCATCATCCCTGTTGAGCTGTACTTTATTGGCGGGCGGGCCAAGGTTCTTATCGCTTTGGCCAAGGGTAAACAAGACTGGGATAAACGCCACGACCTGCGCAAGAAACAAGACGATCGTGAAGCACAACGTGCGCTCAGGTCCCATTCTCGCTCTCACCGCTGAATGCGATTGTAGCCAGGTCGCTGTTAACACGCCCCGGCAGTGTTTTGCTTTCATATCCGGGCAGTGCTCTACGATCGTCATATGAGTCTTGCCCAGCGTCAGTTTTTTTCACATCGCCGCGTTGTCCGGGGTGGAAAAACTGGACGTGCGCAAGGCTTTGTGGCCTTGCTTTTGGCATCCGTGCTCTTGGCAGCATGCTCGTTTCCTCAGGATTCAGGGATAAAAACCAGGCCGCAAGGCTTGGAGGTCACTCCGATCAGCATCGACACTGGAGCGGATGTCGCCTCGGCATCTTCCTCATGGTCAATGGCAAGCTATCCCAACAACGCGGGTTCGGGCATAGGCCGAGAGTTCACCTTAGTTTCAGCCATCATTTCCGAGGGCGGTTTACCTCCTGAACTGGTTTTATGGCGGGGCTATGGCCAAGACGTCCAAAGGGAAGACGGGGCTCCGAAACCAGAAGGCAACCTGAGCGATGCCCACCTGGCGGTGCTTATAGACGATCTGGGGCAGGAGGTGCCCGCCCTCGTCGGAAATACCTTGAACAAGGAAGGTAAGGCCTCGGGGTACCTGTACACGAGGGCCTCCATGGGGACGCAAACGCAAGGGGACGCTTTGTGGGTGGACCAGCACTGGGATACCGAGCGTTACGGAGAGTTTGTTGGCGTGCATAACCAAAATATTTTGGTGACACAGACCAGGCAAGGAACCGTCCACGTGTGGGAGCCATCATTTAAAGCTGGAGAGGCATTGAGTGAGGTCGTGGCGATTCCTGCTGCCTTGACAGGCTCATCGTCGGTCACCTTGGATGCGCGAGTCGTGCACGCTGGAGATGAGGGGAGGGCGGTCATCCTCTTTGCTGGAATGAGACGAGATGAGGCAAAGTCAGGATACGGCCTATTGACCTGCCCGTTCAAGAAGGGCGAGGCGGCGAAAACTTCGGACTGTCACATGTCATCTCTAATCCCTAGAGGTGCATTTGGGACTCCCACGCACATTATCGACTTGTCCCCAGGGGCGGTACTTGAGGCAAAGCGGTGGGGAGTTTTTGGCACCCAGGTTGTGAAAGGAGAATCGACGCCCGTCTTATGGGCACTGGATTCGCAGGGGACTGCCTGGATGGTTCATCGGGCCAATACCCAAGCCTTCGAACAGGCCAATATTGGACGTGTTCTCGAAGGCGTGAACCAGGAGGTCGGTGTTTTTGATGGAGAGGCCTTCACCTGGGATGGTTATTCCCACATCACGCGGCTGTCATTTGACCAGAACGTTGCGGGAGAGGGGCAGCTTCACAGAGAGATTGTCGTGGCGTGGAATCCGTTGAACACAAAACCCATAGGGGTGCTGGCTGGAGCCTCTGGAAGTCACCTCTTAACACTGGAAGGTGGCGGAGGGCGGCTGTGGTACATCGGGGCTGACCCCCAGTATGTAGGCGCCACTGATGTGCCCGCGGTAGAGCTGTTGCCTGGTCGCAATACAGCTGCTTCTGTGGTTGACTCCAGGATTCTTGGTCTTCAGGGGCGGATTCTCTTTAATGAACACGGCTATCAGGTGCTTAATGTTGAAGGGATACCTACCTTGCAGTTGAGCACGACGGCACAACCGACAGCGATTGTGGACGGGCGCTTAGTATCTGAGGCGTGGTTACCGACCGGCGCCAGGGAACCTTCACGATACGCGGCATCGTATGGAGATGGGTGGCTGATTGCCGAGGCAGGTGAAGAGGGTGAATTAGAGGGGACTCATGTGTGGTTTCGTCGTCCATCTGGTGAGTGGAATGTGGTCGATGCAGTACCGAAAGATGCTCTTGCCTTGGGGGTGCTTGGACGTGCAGGAGACGGGTGGATTGTGACCTATACGAGCAGTGCTGTTACAGCGCAGCGCACCACTGTTGTGGAGGATTCAGGTGGTAAATCAGCACAGGGGGCTGGTGGTGAGCTTTTGGCTCAAGACGGTGATGAATCCCGCGGAGACGAAGAGGCCCAACAGGGGCAAGAAGTCCAAGACACAGTGTGGGTTTCCCACTCTTTGGACGGTATTGCATGGAAGAGGTATTCCATTCTGGCAAAAAAAGATTCCCGGATAGCCGTTAATGCGGTCTGTGGCTTACCTGATGGGCAGGCGATTGTGGTGGGGATGAAAGAAACCGGCGGACAGACTAGTGGTGTTGTGTGGAAGCGCGACGAGAACGACCATTGGGAAGAAACGGTCCTTGACACCGTGGACAGCGTTGAGTCTTGCACCACGGGACACAATGTCACCTTACTGACCACGCGCAGAGGGTCGCAGATTGCATTCTTTAGTGGTGTTGATGGAAACAACTGGGCGTGGGCTGCTGCAGAGGACAGGAACGCGAATGCAACTTTCACTAGCCCGCAGGCCGTAGTGGGGGGCGGGTTTGTGGCAGTGGGCGCGCGTAAATCAGGGGGAGTGAACCAGGTGGGCCTCTTGTTATCCAAGGCTGGGAGAGCCTGGTCTTTCGTGCCCCTGACTTTGCCTACGCAAGTCGACAGATTTGATCAGGCTCTGCTGTTGACTGACCGGGAAGGTGGTGCGGTTTTGGCCGCCCGCAGACACGGACAATGGCAACTGGTCAAAATAGACGGGATCCCCCAACTGATCCAAAGGCTTTAAAAACTGTTCCGCGGTTTGTCTTGGCCGGCGTGAGGTCAGTTGAGGATCTTTGTTAGGAAAGCTATTGCCAAGGCTAGGGCAGAGGCTGCGGCTAGTCCTACCAAAAGACGCAGGAGCTTTTCATTGCGGGGTGTCTTAATGAGTAAGAAGCCCACGGGAAGGACCCCTAGCAGTAAAAGGACGCCCAGGGCATAGAAAACAGTAGACACCTGGCTAAGCATAGTCCAATGCTCCGTCCTCGGCAGAAGGTCTTTCTTCAATGATGAATCAAATATGACGTATGTGATATAGCTACTGCCTCATTTTAAGACTATTTCTCTGTGTCTATATTTGTACATATTCATTGGTGTTTTTCTATGTCAATACTGGTTTGATGTCCTTGTTTTTGAGTTACGATAATTTATGTTCCATCAATGCGGATGTACCAAGATCTTTTTAGGAGAATATTCATGTCTGGGACGGAAAAGGTAGTTTTACCTGATGCAACACCTGTGAAAAATAAGCGGCAAGGAAGAATTAACACAAAGATAATTGTCGTTGGGCTCACAGGCATTGTGGTGTCAATTGTCGTAGCAATAACCGGAGTCCTGGGTCTATTGTCCTACCAAGCTGGTTTCGAAAGGAATTCAGTTTTTAATCAAGCGCTGTTGAATATTGAAAAGATGCGCTATGACGCGATGGATGCCGACGGTTGGGTTGAGGGATTAATGCGCAGGGCACGCAATGGTGATCCCGTGAAGGCTGCGGCTAAAGACGGTGAGGTCTACCCAGGTCTTTCCGCTTCGAAAGAAAACTCATATCTGCACTTAGAAGCGATTCCCTTGAATGTGTTGACACCAGAACAGGCTGAGGTAATACCGGATTTAAAGCAGAGTTGGGACGCGTATTGGAAAAACGTCGATCAGGTTTTTGAACTCCTCAATGCTCGGAAGATGGACGCGGCTGAAGAATTAGTGCGAGGTCCAATTTCTGATACCTTGTGGCCTTTGGTTGACAAGGCAGATGAACTCACTAAATCAGTGGAAGGCAACGCAAACGCCGAGAACGCCAAAGTGACAGCAATCTTTTGGAAAACAGTTCCAATCATGATCCTCACGATGTTAGCGGGTGTCGTTATTACCATTTTCGCCACGACCGTCATTAGTCGAGGAATTCGTAAAGGCATTACTGCCATGTTGAATTCCGTTATGGCCTTGTCGAATGGGGATTTGACCAGCGAAATTAACGTCAAGTCCAATGACGAAATTGGACAAATGGCAGTTTCTCTAAAATCGGCACAAGATACTTTGTCGGGGATTATTGGTTCGGCTGCAAAGGCATCGCAACAGGTCGAATCTGTGAGTACGGAATTGGCTGGGACCTCGCACACTGTTTCCGACGCAGCTAAAGGGGTTTCTTCCAGGTCACACACCGTAGCGGATGTGGCAACTCAGGTGTCTGCAAATGTGCAAACACTTGCTACAGGCTTAGAAGAGATGGGTGCCTCGATTAGAGAGATTTCGAGCAATGCCCAAACTGCAGCTTCTGTGGCGTCCACTGCCACTGAGGTGGCTGATCGCACCACCAAGACGGTTGCTAGACTTGGTGAATCGTCACAACAGATTGGCGATGTGATCAAGTCGATTACCTCGATTGCTGAACAGACTAACTTGTTGGCTCTCAATGCCACCATCGAGGCTGCCCGTGCCGGTGAAGCCGGTAAGGGATTTGCTGTTGTGGCAGGCGAAGTCAAAGAGCTTGCCGGGGAAACAGGGAGTGCAACCGAGACAATATCTGCTCAGATCACCGAGATCCAAGAAGAGACCCAAAGAGCTGTCCACGCTATCGAAGAGATCACTTCGATTATTAACGAGATCGCTTCAATCTCTACAACTATTGCGGCGGCAGTAGAGGAACAAACCGCCACGACCAATGAGATGTCCAGGTCTGTTCACGACGCCGCTGCAGGAACCAGTGAGATTGCAGAAAACGTCGTCGAGGTAGCACGAGAATCTGAGCAGACTTCGGAGATCATCACGGATCTGGGGGAGTCCATCGGCACCCTGCGAACCCTAGCCACAAACCTGAACACCGAGCTGTCCTCATTCAAGTACCAGTAACGGCGCAAATCTGTGCCGGTAACGGGTTGAGGGCCCCAGGCTCTGCCCAGAGTCTTTGGAACTAGAAAAGGCGAAAATCGCATTTTTCGCCTTTTCGCGAGTGACGCGCGGCGGATTAGCGCGGCGCAATTCAACGCTGAAAATGTTTGAGGGCCCCCGCGGGGGCCCTCAAACATTGGTGGAGATGCGGGGAATCGAACCCCGGTCCGGCGGTTGCCCCGTGATACTTCTCCGGGTGCAGTCTGCTGTCGTTGTTCTCAGCCCCAGCACTCACGCAGACAAGATGCTGACAGACTCAGTTACCTAGATGTCGAAGCGTGTCCGGCAACAAGACACGCAACCAGTGGCTTCTTAGATGACGCCAGGAACTAGGCCAGAAGCTTGCCTAGGCTGACGGAAGCAGTTCGCTAGCTCAGGCGGCTAGAGCGAAGGCTTCGGTGCGATTACGTTCGGCACCTATAGTTTTGCGCTCATCGTTTTCGAGATGAGAGACGCATCCTCGACCCGCTTCTCCCACACCAACAACCGTCGTCGAAACCGATCATCCCCAAAATATTGACTTATCAAGAAGCTGGGTCCGTACACTTTAGAGTTATTTTCCCAGCCCTCAAGTCTAAATTATTTTCCGGTAATTGGCAATACTCTTTCTATCGATCCCCGAAGCGAATCGCCGAAACGCCTCAATGATTAGAAACAATTGTGATTCGAGTGGTCTGTGTTACGCAAGAGGCTTTGAACTGCGCTATTTCGTGAGATATTCGCCTCTTTCCCCTCTTGAAACCTGACAAAGTGGCAGGAAAGTGCGTAATCTCTATAAGTGGCCGCTTTGAGCGCGGCCAATCACGATCGATCGAGAGGTACCACATGTCTGTCAACCGTACTGAGCTTGTTGCTGAGATTGCTTCGCGCACCTCACTGTCCAAGACCGAGGCAGATGCCGCGCTAGCTGCTTTCCAGGCCATCCTGGTGGAGAACCTGGCTAAGGGTGAAACAGTCAAAGTAACTGGTCTTATGTCAATTGAGCGCGTGGCACGTGCTGCCCGCACGGGTCGCAATCCGCGCACTGGCGAAGAGATCCAGATTCCTGCGGGCTATGGCGTTAAGCTCTCCGCTGGCTCAACTTTGAAGAAGGCTGTCAGCAAGTGATGCGGGGATAACTCCCGTCTCATTTATACGTAAAGTGCCGATGACACACAGGTGTTGTCGGCACTTTCGTTTCCCCATTTTCCGAGGGCGGGCAAACCCCTGGCACCATGCAGGCGCCAGATCCCGATTGGGACTCATCAGCCTAAGAGAATGTCGGTCAGTTCCTCCAAAACTTCGCTAACCCCTGCATCAATTTTCAAGGTCGCAAGGCTATCTCCGGCTGTGGCGCCTCTGTTCACAATTACTATTGGTGCATCGTGTGCCCAGGCTTGCCGGGTTACCCACATGCCTGTCGTCACTACCAAGGACGTGCCCAGTACCAAGGCGACCTGCGCCTCAGATGCCGCACTCATTGCTCCTTCCATCACCGTGCCCGGCAAGGATTCACCAAAGAAAACGACGCTGGGTTTTACTAATCCTGCGCACCTGGGGCAGGGCGCCACCTGGAATGTTGATGCCTCAGCCTCTGCTCTGTTGGCGGTTGCTAAAACCGCCAGGCCGGTATCGTAGGTGGGCCAACCGGGATTAAGTTCTTCAAGCAGTTCAGAATATTCACCTCGAGGAAACTCGTGATCACAGTCAACACAGACCACTTCTCTAAAAGATCCGTGTAGCTCCCACACATTCTTAGACCCAGCCACCGTATGCAGACCATCGACATTTTGCGTAGCAATCCCGGTAACAAGACCAGCATTTTCGAGGGCGACCAGTGCGAGATGCGCCTTGGAGGGCTTGATGGAGTCCAAGATCTTCCACGTTTCATGGTTGCGTTGCCACACCCACCGCTGCCATACGGGGTCGCTAACGAACATGTCATATTCAATGGAAGGTTCTTCTGTGGAGCCTTGACCTCGATAATCAGGAAGTCCGCTGTCAGTAGATACGCCTGCTCCAGTAATGGCTAGGGTCTTTCGCCCTCGTATTATTGAGGCTATATCTTGCGCCGCCGAAGAAACTCTATTCACCATTTCTCGCCTCCAGCTCCAGTCTAGTCACCAGACCGCGCCCACAGAAGTATCGCGGGACAACGCCGCGCAGGGCGTGGGAAAAGAAAAATCCGGGCCTCATTGCCCGGTTCCTCTTGGTTGTGGCCCAGCCGTTCTTGGACCTAATCGGCTTTGCTTATGTGCCGTGCCTCAGGCAAATGCCTGCCTGCTGGAGGGGGCAGAGGGATTCAAGGCATTGTGTTGGTGAAACTCGTTGGTCCTTTCACCGGCAATGGAAACAAAGGTCAACGAGATTGCAAAAACAATGCCCCAGGCAGGCATGCCTGTTGTCAGCATCGCGACAAAGCTGATAACGGCGATTGCTAGCATGGCTACGGTGATCTGCTTATAGATGTAGCTCTTGCGGGTGTTTTTATTGTGGTTGATTTCGGCGATTGTTTCGTCGGTCATCATGGTGATGTATCCCTTTCTGTTTACACAGTGCGGGATACAGGGTGTGTCCCGCACTACCCTGTGCGCCGGGGTGTAGCCCCGGCGTAGGCCACGTTTGTGGCGCAGGTAAACGTTATACCTTTCGTGTAGGCGACAGAAAAGAGACAACTGGACTTGTTCCAAAAAATCATCAAAACACCTGATAGAAGTCGGTATGTTTCGAGGAAAAATCTTGCAATCAACCATTACAGATGGTTATAGTTCCCCCCTGGAGATGCTTATTCCAGTGCCAGGTTGAAGCCTTGGCTGCGAACTGCTCGCAAAATCTGGCGACGCGATCCAATGCTCAGCCCCATGCGTGCGACAACCTGCGCAGTGTACGCAGGTACTGGCTTTGAAACATCACGTAGGTCGTAATAGGAAGCCAAGGCGGTGTCGTGTTCAGACAAAGCCTCGACATAAGAGTCCGGTCGTTGGTAGGAGTCCTCAAAGAACCGGAGCCCCATATCCATTCGTGGCTTAAGCGCAGGTTCTTGGCCTGGCCATCCAATCATCAAACCAAAGACTGGAAAGGTCAGGGCGGGAAGCTTCAAGGCTTCAATGACCCCCGGACAGTCATTAAGTAAAGACCCCAGATAACAGGTTCCCAGGCCCAAAGATTCTGCAGCATTGACAATGTTTTGCCCCATGAGGCACGCATCGGTGAACCCCTGAAAGAACAGGTCCATACTGGCCGCTCCATCGGCACCATCGGCCTCATCCGCATCAGCCCCGCGTTCCTCAACAATGCCTTGCAAGCGGTGGCAGTCCACAATCATCACCCAGACTTCAGGGGCATCCTTGATATAGGCCTGATTGGCTATGTCAGCCAATGTGGAACGAACAGCAGGATCCTTCACTCGAATGATCGCACTGGACTGAATGTTATTTGAACTGGGGGTCCGCCTAGCAACTTCCCGAAGACGGTCAAGTGTTTGCTGGTCGACAGGTCGATTAGAAAATTGCCGAATCGAACGATGATTGAGTTGATGCTCAATAGTGGGTGTGTTCACACCATCCCCCTTAAATTCATACCAAACCCCGCCAGCCGGCAAAAACATTTCCGAGGGCGTTAGTCCCAAGCATTGTGACACATATTGGTGTAGATAGGTCTCAACGAGAAGGTATTACCAGTGGCGTGTAAGCTCGTTTTTGTGAATCAACACGAGAAAGACCCCTTTGCTCCGCCGAGTCCATCTGCGCAGGCAAATTCGCAGATGATACCACCAAACCCACCGGAACCTGTGCCGCCTAACCAAGGATCTCAACCGCAGGTTTCGGACTCCACGCCACAACCCACCCCGTACCAGATCCCGGTTCCTACACCCGATGCCACGCAAGGAATACAGTTCGCGGGCCTCTTAAAACGTTTTGGGAATCTTGTGGCCGTCAACTCCTTGAACCTCAACGTCCCGCGCGGTTCGTTCTACGGCTTCGTCGGACCCAACGGCGCTGGGAAAACCACGGCGCTGACCATGGGCACCGGCCTGCTCACCCCAGACCAGGGCACTGCCTACATCCTGGGCCACGACATGTGGGCCGGAGGCGAAGAAACTCGCAAAGCCAAGCAGTCACTGGGGGTTTTGCCTGACGGCATGCACGTCTTTGAGCGTCTTACCGGGCTGCAACACATCTCATTTTCCGGCCAGCTGCGAGGTATAGACCCCAAAACAGCAACCGAACGAGGGCGTGAACTACTGACCGCCCTCGACCTTGCGGACGCCGCACACAAACAGGTCGGTGATTACTCCGCTGGTATGCGTAAAAAGGTCCTATTGGCTGGGGCTTTGGTGCACGCGCCTCAGGTGTTGGTCTTGGATGAGCCTTTCGAGGCAGTCGATCCCATCTCGGCTGCCAATATTCAAAGCATCCTGCGCTCTTTCGTCGAGGGCGGGGGCACAGTTATCTTGTCCAGTCACGTTATGGCCACGGTACAAAAACTGTGTACCCACGTTGCTGTTATCCACCACGGTCACGTCCTAGTAGCAGGCACAATCGAGGAAGTCGCTGCGGGAACTGATCTGGACACTCGTTTTGCCCAGTTGGTTGGCGGTGTGACGCACACGGAAGGGCTGCAGTGGTTACAACACTCATCAGACTAAAGGGTCGCATCCTTATTAACTCCTGGACCAAACAGTGGTGGCGAGCTCTCCTTGCAGTTTGGGCACTTCTCAATGCCCTGGGGGCAAGCATCGGGCTTGCTGTGGGTGCCTTTTTCCTGGGTAAGGCAGCTGCACAGGACGTCGTTTTCACCGATCTTGCCTTCGCCTTGACCGTAGGCATGGGCTCGGCTTTTATTGTGGGCTGGACCATTTTTCCGCCTCTGGCCTTCGGCGTGGACAACACCTTGGACCCCGCCAACTTCACTGCCTACACGACCGCCACCAGGTCTTTCGCCTGGGGTCTTCTGCTTGCCGGGGGCATGGGGACAGGCGGTATCGCCACTGCCCTACTCCTTTACTCCACGGTGGTTTTACCTATCGGCATGGGAAGCCTGACCGGTTTTTTCCTCGCCCTCATAGCGGCCACACTGGGGATTCTCACTTGTTGGCTTGCGGCTAGGGTGACCACGGGGTTGTTGTCTTCCATGGGCAGAACACGCCGAGGGCGGGACGTTGCTGGCCTGGTCTCAATGATGATCGTGTTTGGCGCACTGATCCTCTACTACATGTTGGTCATGCCGTCCTCCGTGCAACCTACTGAGGGTATGCCCGTCGATGAAGGAACGATAAAGGCGACTTTCGACGCAGTTGTACAGCAAGGTCTGAATATTGCGCAGATCTTGGCCTATACGCCCTTGGGGGCAGCCTGGGCTTTCCCCCTGAGCTTCGGCAGGGGAGATATCCTGCCGGCAGCGGCACAGTTGCTGATAGCCTTGGCTACTCTTGTCGTACTTATGGCTGTGTGGCAGAAAATCCTGCCCCTGAGGATGCTTGAACCCAAAGGTGGGGGCACAACTCACAGCGCGAAGAAAGAGCAAGCCGCAGCCAAAGAACACAGCAAGGATAAAACCGTTACCTTGGCAGGCTATTCCTGGTTGCGCAGGCTAGGGCTTTCGATCCCTGCCGCCGCGGTGGGCTCCAATGCCCTGTACTCCATTGGCAAGGACCCACGTTATGTCTCAAACGCCATAAGTGTCGTCATTATGCCGGTGCTGTTCTTTTTGCTGGGACGTTCGATACCTATCTACTACGAGTTGGCAGTTCCCCTGACAGCTTTCGTATCAGGGTTCATATTACTCAGTGCGTGGTCTTATGATTCTTCTGCCGTGTGGATGCAAATAACTGCCGGCGTGCGCGCAGTTGATGACCGCGTAGGGCGCGCTGTTGCCGCCCTCATATGGCAGGTGCCCGCTGTGCTGTTAGTCAGTGTCATCGCCGGTATCTTCCTCCAAAACCCTGCCAAGATTCCAGGGATTATTGGTTATGGTTTGGCCATCTTGTTCATCGCGAGTGCAGTGTCCCTAGTTATGGGTGCCAAGATCCCCATGCCTGGCCCGCCACCTGGAGCCTCACCTCTTTCAACAAACACAGGTTCGGGGCACATGGGGCTCATCTTCTTGGCCATGGGGCTTGACCTGCTTGGGACAGTGGTCTTGGCGATACCGCCCTCGGTAATCTATTTTGCTCCGATCATGGATGAAACTATGCGCATGTGGGTGACCCTGGTGGGTGGCCCGGTGTATGGAGCGTTGATTTTGTGGGCAGGCATAAGGCTTTCGGCCCGTCTCTTGGCTGGCAATGAGGCAAAAATTCTCCACACAATATCGTCTTGGACTGGGCACACGCATGTCTAAGAGCGCAAGATGATAGGTGTGTAAACACCTGGTTAGTGCGACAAACCTCGGGGAAGTAGACTGGACTAGGTTCTAAGATAACTCAGAGGCGAAAACAGGGGAGAAACATGAAAGTCATAATCGCATCCAATGAAGCGGACATTGCACGCATGGTTGCAGATGACATCCAGTCAGTATTTGCCGCAAAGCCTGATGGGGTTTTGGGTTTGGCCACTGGATCTTCGCCCCTGGCGGTCTATGACGAACTTGGCACACGGGTTGCCAGCGGGGCGCTCAGCCTCGCACAGGCAAAGGCGTTTCAACTTGACGAATACGTCGGTCTGCCCCAGGGACACGAGCAGACGTACCGCTATGTCATCAACGACATCTTCGCCTCTAAGGTCGATATTGACCCTGCCAATGTCCATGTTCCCAACGGTGCCGCCGCCGATCCTGCGCAGGCCGCTATTGACTACGAGCAAGCGATTATGCAGGCCGGGGGAGTCGACTATCAAATCTTGGGGATCGGCTCAGATGGACATATTGCTTTCAACGAGCCAGGCGGATCCTTGTCATCACGCACGCATGTGGGGGGTTTGACGGCGCAGTCCAGGCAGGATAATGCACGTTTCTTCGATGGGGATATTTCGCGTGTCCCCACGCATTGCATCACTCAGGGCCTAGAGACCATTATGGCGGCAAGACAAATTGGCATGGTTATCCTGGGCGCCGGTAAGGCTCAGGCGGCTCGCGAACTGGTTGAGGGGGCAGTGTCTGCTCGCTGGCCTGCGACAATACTCCAGTTCCACCCTAATGCTAGTGTTTACCTGGACGAAGAAGCCGCATCCCAACTAGAGCTCATTGACTTCTACCGGGAAGTTGGTGTGCAAGGCAACTAGTGTGCTGCACCGATGTGGATATGGACAAAGAGAGGCGGGTGGCTACACTGGGAAATATGACTTGGCTGCATGCATCCCTCAGTGATGTCGACACGGGTGCCCCGCAAGGCGGAACCTCTGTTTTGGAGCGAACAGAGACCGAAACCCAAAGGTCGCCAGGTGATGGTGAGCGCTATGCGCACTACGTCAGGAAAGAAAAGATCACTGCCTCCGCTGTGACAGGCCAAGCAGTGATCGCCTTATGTGGAAAGGTCTGGGTGCCTATGAGGGACCCAAAGAACTTCCCGGTGTGTCCGACGTGCAAAGAGATAATGAAGTCTCTAGGCGATGGGGCAGGACAACCAGGATGGCCTTTCAATAGCGGTAGCTCCGGGCCCGGGCGGTGAATGACACTCTTACACCATGGTCGATGACGACCCCAGGTTTTGTCAGACTTAGACCGGTCGAAGGCCCCGGGTTTTTCCCGCGCCAGACGGGAACCCCACGCACAAGAAGTGCTGCTGCCCGTTCAGTCCCACCCTCATTGTCCTTGCGAGCTTGGCAAGAAGATGCGATTTCGGTTTATTTGGAGTCGCAGCCCAAGGACTTTATGGTGTCTTCGACTCCAGGAGTGGGCAAAAAATTCATGACCCTCGCCTTGGCTAACCACCTACTAGCCTCGCGGATTGTTGAAAAGATTATAGTGGTGTGCGCTCTTGAGTACCGCTGCATAGGGTGGATGGAATCTGCTTCAACCTGGGGGCTCAACCTGGATTCGGACTATCGCCTTGAGCAAGGCAGACCCCGACATGGAATAGACGGTGTGATCGTTACCTATGAGCACGTCGCTAATAACGCCCAAGATTTCAAAGAGCTGGTCCAGACCCGTAAAACCTTGGTGGTCTTTGATGAGGTCCACCACATAGAACATGTCGAGTCTCTTCGACGCACGCATGCCCACGCCTTCAATGGGGCGACACGGCGGATTGCCTTGCGCTGTTCTCCGCACTATTTCGCAGGTGGGCGTGATGAGTACGCCATACTTCCACCTTTTGACGGTGCTGAAGACACTGTTGAATACACCTACAGTTATGGTGAAGCATTGCGAGACGGGGTTGTCCGCCCCATCACCTTCATTGCGCCGCGTGACCACGAAGTGCTAAACGATGACCAAGAGCTACCTATACCAGCAAGTTCCGGTCCAACAAAAGATTCGCCCTCGGAAATTGATCCCAAGGGGCGGTGGATTTTGAAGGCATGTATCCAGGCCAATGAAGCCTTGAAAGAACTGCGTAAACGTGTGCCAGCAGCGGCAGGCCTCATCATTGCTCACGATTCTTGTGCGGCGCGTTTGTACGGGGCGCGTATAGGTTCGCTGACAGGCACACGTCCGACCCTCCTGCTGGATGAGGATCCAAAACTGGTGTCAAAGATTTCAGCCTTCAATACCACCCAAGACCCTTGGGTGGTGGCTACCCCCATCGTGGCGCAGAGCATGGACATCCCCCGCTTGCAGGTGGGGCTTTATGCGACTCACAATAGTTCGCCGCTATATTTTTCGCAGGTGGTGGGACGTTTTGCGCGTGCGCGTGGTATTCCAACAGAGGCTTTCCTGTACCTTCCTCCAGTGCGTGAGGTACTGACGATGGCCCTGCGGGTTGTCACACACGAAGGTGCAGACGGTACTGATTCAGCAGATTAGGTGGCCTACAGGTAGGTGGTGGGGATACCTGCTTCCCCCTCTGACAGCCGCCAGGCGTGATAGGGCAGTTCGTTGCGAGATTCTCTATGACGGAGGGTTGCTGCCTTGAGCGCCTCAGGTCCAATCCACTGTTTGTCGATCTCGCCTTGGCGCACAAGCGGAACTTGAAGAGGGCGCGCTGAGTGTTCGGCGAGCACCGCCAAGCCGTGTGCCTCATCCGGGGCAGAGACCAAGAGTTCCTCGACGGCGTGCCCGGCTGGGTCTATAACCCGACCAGCCCATTTGCGTCCCCCCACGGTCGATTTCGATTCCGAACGTTTGGCTACAGGCTCCATAGTTCCGCCCGAACCGGCACGTTCCACCATTTTATAGACGAGGGCGGCCGTAGGAATCCCAGAACCAGTAACCAACTTGGTTCCCACGCCATAGGAGTCCACAGGGGCAGCACCCAAGGCGGCAATCGCGTATTCGTCCAAGTCAGACGTGACTGTGATCTTGGTGTCGGTGGCACCTAGCTCGTCCAGCAGGCCACGCACTTTGAATGCCTGAGCGACCAGGTCACCTGAATCCAGGCGAACTGCCCCAAGTTGGCCACCGGCGTTATTGGCCGCCTGAACAGCGCGTCTAACACCTGTGAGGACATCATAGGTGTCCACAAGAAGTGTTGTGCCGGTACCCATAAGCGCAATTTGGGCAGCAAAGGCTTCTTCTTCAGTGTCATGCAGCAGGGTGAATGCGTGAGCCGCAGTCCCTATTGTCGGGATGCCGTAGCGTTTGCCCGCTTCCAGATCCGAGGTGCCTGCGAAGCCGGCGATGACGGCAGCCCGGGCTGCTGAAACCGCTGCCCGTTCGTGGGCGCGTCTAGCGCCCATATCCAGGCAAGGGCGTCCATGTGCGGCGATGGTCATGCGCGAAGCCGCCGAGGCCACTGCGCAATCGAAGTTGAAAATAGACAGTAGCACCGTTTCCAACAGGCATGCCTGCGCGAAGGGAGCGTCCACGGTCAGTAGGGGAGATCCGGCAAAGTACATCTCGCCCTCGGCATATCCCCAAATATCCCCGGTGAAACGGAAATTTTCTAGGAAAGAAATGGCCTTGTCGGAGATTATGGCATTGTCTTTTAGGTAGCGCAGTTGGGTGTCGGTGAAGTGGAAGCGCTGGATGGCTTCTAGTGCTCGCGCGGTTCCGGCCACTACGCCGAAGCGTCTGGCCGAACGTAGGCGACGGCCAAAGAGTTCAAAAATGCAACGCCGATCGGCTGTGCCGCTGTGCAGGGCCGCATCTACCATCGTCAGCTCGTACATGTCTGTCAAAAGGGCCGTCGAGGTCACGCTGGCGTCATCGATGATCGGCCACGTGGAGGTGTTGGAGGCAGTGGCAGCATTTTGGACTGGCATCATGTCCTCTACCCTAAACCCAATGCCGCCTGCACAGGACAATCTGTAAAAAAATGCACAGATCGGAGTGCTTCTATGGCGATTTGTTTGACCACATCTTAGGGTGGAGTTATGTCGACGCAGATCCCCTCGCCGGTGTATATGCCACAAGAGGTTGAAGAGGTTGCCGATGTCCTACACGGCCAATGGACAACCGTTGTGTGGAATGATCCAGTTAATCTGATGTCCTATGTGACCTGGGTGTTTATGTCGTATTTTGGCTACCCACGCGGGCGGGCGCACCGACTCATGATGGAGGTACATGTAAAAGGTCGATCGATTGTGGCACGCGGATCCAAGGAAAAAATGGAGGCCGACGTGCAGGCCATGTGTGAGTTTGGGCTGTGGGCCACGCTGGAAAGAGAGGCAGAGTAATGCGTCCCTTTTTTGCAGATGATGGTGGCTGGTCTGCCAAGATTTCAAGCATCGAAGCACATACGATAGCCCAGACCATGAGGGCTTTGGCCGCCCTACTTGAAGAGGAAGAAAACGCCTTAGATTTTGCCCACGAGGATTGGCCTGCAGGGCAAGAAGATAATGACGCTGAGGCCTTGCGGCCATTCCACAGTGCCATGACCGCCCAAGAGCTTCCCAAGAAAGAAGAACAGACTCCTCAGCTGAGTGAAGAAGAGCTGTTGGACTACCTGCGCAGGAAGAAACAAAAATCGCCAGAATTAGGTGTCTCAGAAGATGAGGAGATGAGGGCAGCGTCGCAAGAGAAACGCAGCGACGAGGAAGTCTTGGCATCCTTGGACTTCGAGCCAGTCCAAACGCGCGAGAAGCCAGCAAACCCCTTTGTGGCAGCCATGATTCACCCCATGTCAACGGATGCTAGGCACGCCGCTGAACTGCGCGCCTTGACCACCCAAAGCATCTGTTCAAAGAAGCGCGCAGCCCTGAGTCACGTTGCCCAGGAGCTTGAAAATGCCGCGATCCGCGGTACGGATGTCCATGTCACGTCCAGGTCGCTCAACTCTTGGATGATGGCCCTAAACGATGTTCGCCAAGCACTTTCGGGGCCTTTGGGAATAACCGATGACAAAAGTGCTCTGCGCATTGCCGCTTTGGCCGAGGCTGCCTCGGATGATCCTGAAAATGCAGGAGATGAAGGCGTTTTAGCAACCATGTACGTTGTTTTGGCATGGTGGCAAGAGTCACTGTTAGAGGCCTTGGGGGATATCAAAGGCAAGGATTAGCATGTAAGGGTGAACAGTTCAGCCATTGGCGTTTTCGACTCCGGACTGGGTGGACTGACGGTTGCCAGGGCAATCATTGACCAATTGCCCAATGAACGTATTCACTACATTGGCGATACAGCCAATACCCCCTATGGCCCAAAGCCTTTAGCCCAGGTCCGTGAACTCGCCCTGGCATCTTTGGATCGCTTGGCTGATTCAGGGGTGAAAATGCTGGTCATTGCCTGCAATACAGCTTCGGCAGCAGTGTTGGCAGACGCGCGAGAACGCTACCAAGATGCCCTTGGTCTGCCTGTTGTCGAGGTCATCATGCCTGCTGTGCGCAGGGCTGTCGCCTCGACTCGCAATCAAAAAATTGGCGTCATAGCAACGAATGCGACCATTAACTCCGAGGCGTATCAGGATGCCTTATCTGCGGTTCCTGGCGTGCAGACCTTTGTCCAGGCTTGCCCTAGGTTCGTCGATTTTGTTGAACAGGGCATCACGACTGGCCCCGAACTGCTCGGTGTAGCAGAAGAGTACCTGGCACCTGTGCGTGATGCCGGTGTAGACACCTTAGTTTTAGGTTGCACGCACTACCCTTTGCTCTCTGGCGTTATCGGTTATGTCATGGGTGAGGATGTCACCTTGGTTTCCTCGGCAGAAGAAACGGCACGCGACGTGTATCGCAAGCTCGTGGACCGCGATCTCTTGCGCGTAGCCGATGCCCCCAGCCCGCAACATCAGTTCTGGGCGACCGGAGATGTGGATTCCTTCCAGGTTCTTGCTCGCAGATTTCTAGGGCCTGAAGTGGGACAAGTGGGACAGGTAGGACAGGTGAGCAAGGCGCTATGAAGGTAACCATCGTAGGTTGTACAGGGTCAATGGCCGGTCCAGATTCTCCGGCGTCTTGCTACTTAGTTCAAGCGCCGTGGCGAGACCCCGTCTCTGGCCAAGAACGAACCTATTCAATTGTGCTCGATTTGGGTTCCGGTGCCTTCGGAGCCTTACAGCGGCACATGGATCCAAAGGAACTGGATGCGGTGGTTTTTTCACACCTCCACCCAGATCATATGGTTGATATCTCTGGCCTGTATGTCTACCGCCGCTGGTACCCTCAAGGGCGTTTGCCCAGTATCGACGTCTGGGGTCCCCAGGGGACAGCGCAACGGATAAAGGCAGTGGATGGCGGGGGAGAAGGTGAAGACTACACTCAAGACTTTACCTGCCACGACATTCATGACCAGCTAACATGGCGCCTTGGCCCATTCATGATTCAAGCGTTTTCAGCCACTCATCCCGTTGAGGCCTACTGTTTACGCATCACCCAGATTGGCGAGGGCGATTCACCAGGAAAGGTCCTCGCCTATTCGGGAGATACGGATTCTTGCGAGGGCTTACTGTCGGCGGCTCAAGACGCTGACCTGTTCTTATGTGAGGTAGGTTTCGCCTCAGGGCAGGTCGACAGGGGCATTCACCTAGACGGAACCCGCGCAGGTACCGCTGCCCGTGAGGCACAGGTCAAACGCATGTTGGCTACGCATATCCAGGTGTGGGCCGATAAGGAGGCTTTGGCCCGCGTGATTGACGCCGAGTTTTCAGGCGCGTGGGAGTATGCACATTCCGACATGGTCATCAACCTGGACTGACGCAGCCGGATAACAGGCACAGCCCAAAGGCGCTGTGTTTCGCTAAAGAACTTCTTCGTCTCTAGGCGTAGGTGTCGAGGCGGCCTGCCTCCACTGCCTTGGATGCCATGGCAATGGTGATCACGTTAGTGCCCACCGTTTGCATAGCGTTATCCGCTGCAGACACCTGCTTTACCGCATTGGCGCCGTTCATAATCATTTTCATCGTGGCCAGGTCCATGCCTGCCCCAACACCTGAAACGTCCATGAAGTGTCCTTACATCGAGATGTCTAGCGTGCCATCGCCCGACTTGTAGCTATTGGGCAGTTCGCTACGGCTGGCATCAGAGGCAGCGATAACTGGTGTAAAGCCCTTTGCGGTCTGGCCGTAACCTTCTTCGGTGCTTGTCGAAGGTGCTGTCGGCTTCGATGCCTCGCTGACAGGCGCCGGCCTGCTCGAGGGGCGGTCGGGTGCATCCACGGGGCGCGTAAATGCCTGGTTCGTTAGTGCGGGGTTTAAAGCTCCCACGCCATCTATGGGGCGCATGATTCCTCCTGAATCCTAATGTCTTCCGTGAGACTCCTCCCACATTCACTCAATCGGATGCTTGAATCTTCCTATTAGTGAATTGCCGCTAAAAATAGCCATTTCATGAAATTTTCAGCCGTATTGCGGGCAACCTTAAGGTATCTCAACCGCCATGCCCGAGGGCGGCGGCTATCGCCGGGGCAAGTTCGGCGAAGGCTTTGCCTCGATGCGAAATGGCATTTTTTTCTTCTGGCCGCAATTGCGCAGTTGTGCGTGTGCTGCCGGTAGGAATAAAAATTGGGTCGTAACCAAAACCGAGGTGACCGGCTGCCTGGGTGGCAAGTGAGCCTCCCATAATTCCTTGAGTGATGGTTGAAGTCCCATCAGGAAGCACCAAAGCCGCAGCACAGACGAAGGCAGCTCCCCGATCTTGGGGTCGCACATCGCTAAGTTGGGCAAGCAACAAATCCAGGTTCGCCGCGTCATCACCGTGGTGACCACACCAGCGGGCAGAGAATATGCCGGGAGCTCCACCCAAAATGTCCACGGTAAGCCCCGAATCATCAGCCAATACAGGCAAGGTGGTCGCCCGCGCCACAGCACGGGCCTTGATGAGCGCGTTTTCAGAAAAAGATGTGCCGTCTTCTTTAACATCGGGAATTGAAAGCGCTTGGGATGCCACTAAGCCATCTTCACGCAAAGCGGGAATAAGGGGACGCAAGATTGCCAAGACCTCTTGGACCTTGTGTGCATTATTTGTGGCCAAAATAATCTGAGCCTGAGGCGGGATACGCAAGAAGGGCTCAGGCGCATCAGGGGAGGCGACCTCGGGGTTGGACCCCACAGCCCACAGGCCCGTCACTGGATATCTCCTTTTACGCTGCGGGTAGTTGTGGAGGGTCCATCCAAAGTTTTGGCGAGGGCGGCAGTTTGCAACTGCATCAGTTGTGAGCATCCCAGGCTTGCCAGATCCAGCAGGCTTTCAAGTTCTGGACGCGAAAATGGTGCGCCCTCGGCAGTGCCCTGTATTTCCACAAAGGAATCTGTGCCCGCCATGACAACATTCATATCGGTTTCGGCCTTGACGTCCTCAACGTAAGGCAGGTCCAAACGCGGTTGACCATTAATGATGCCGACGGAAATGGCGGCAAGCGGTCTGGAAATAACGGGTGACCCAGGCTTGTCAGCGGCAATAATGCCCTTGGCCTGTCCGTGAGTGACCGCATCGTGTAAAGCAATGTAGGCACCTGTAATGGCTGCTGTACGGGTTCCACCATCGGCTTGTAAGACGTCACAGTCCAACTGGATGGTGTTTTCCCCCAGGGCCTCAAGGTTAATGGCGGCACGCAGAGACCTGCCAATGAGACGTGAGATTTCATGTGTGCGCCCGCCCAGTTTTCCACGCACGGCTTCCCTTGCGGATCTGGTTTCTGTTGCGCGGGGCAACATGGCGTACTCGGCTGTCACCCAGCCGCTGCCCTGTCCGTGCTTCCAACGGGGCACACCTTCTGTCAATGAGGCGGCGCATAGGACCCTGGTTTGCCCAAACTCAATGAGAACCGAGCCTTCCGCATAGTCCAACCAGCCGCGTGTGACTTTAATAGGGCGTAGTTGATCGGGTAGGCGCCCATCGGGGCGAGTGAGGGCTGCAGATGTAGAAGTCATGGTCCAAGGCTACACGCACCCGTGGACACGGTTCACGTAGCCTTGGAAGCTCCTGAGCCTCTTCTGGGGGTTCCCAGGTGTTCAGCTTTTGTGAAGATGCTACTTTGGAAACCAACCGTGTCTTGGGCATTAGTCTCTGCCAGGTGCAGGGCGGCAAGGGCAGATAAGCTCGGTGATTTGTCTGCCAACTCGGGGGGCTGGGCTTGCGGAGGTTGCGGGAGGCTCGCCGCTAGGGGCTGTGTCGTGGTCGTGGATGGCAAGGCTGCCCTGTCCTTTGGAGCCCCGGCTAAACGCCCTCGGCCATCTTTTCTTCGCCGTGCCCCCGACACCATAAGTGAGGCGGCGATAGACCGGCAGCGTTGCACGGTCAGCTCCAGGAGGTCTTGATTCAAAGCCAGCCAACCATCGACCCCCTCGTAGTCCCTGATTTCATCGGCCAATGCGTCTGGCAAGGTCGATGCCAAATGCAGGAAGCGAGCGCGCAGTAAGTCAAAAGAGATGCCGAAAGATGAGGCGGTGTCTTGCCAATCCTGCGCGGTTAATGATTCCACGACGCGCGTGTTGCCCAAGGCAAAGGAAGAAGTGATTCCTGCGGCTTTCTTCTGGGGATCGAAAAATGCAGAGGATGCGGAAACTAAGGGCGCTAGGCGGATGTCTTCACGAATCTCTAGGAGGCCAAAGGACGAGGCGGACTCTTCATCGCAGCCACACAGGATGTGTAGGAGCACATAGTCCAAGAGGCGCTCATTATCTGTGCGTGCAGCGCCCACAAGGACACGGTCGCGAAGCAGACGAGACAGGTCTGCCAATGTCGGGCCACCTTCCACCTCTAGAGCCGAGGAAGTTGGGGTGGCGAAGGCTTGAGCCAAGGATTCGTAGTGTACGCGCACCACGTCAATGCCTTGCGTGTAGCGGTCAACCCTATGGCTCACAATGCACGAACGCCCGGACACCTCGACATACTCGCTGGTGGCAGCCGGTAGATCTAAGGCTTGGGCGGCATTCAAAATGACGTGCTCTCCAAGGTTGGTCGCATTCGCCTGCGTGACGGCAGCCTTCAGGATATGGGTCGAGGCAGCCCCATTAGTCACGAAGTGCCACGAGCCTGTGTCCCAACAGCCTGCGGCCTTGGCTCGTCTGCCCGGCAGAGTCCACTGCCCCGGCAGGCCAGTCCACGAGGGTGCGTCGAAAGACAAGGATTCCACAAGCGTGTGTAACTGGCCAGGCCCAGCAGGGGTCACATCGCCTGTCTCCAGTTGAAAATCATGTAGGCGCTCGATGGGGACCAGTTGCACAGCCCCGAGGGCATCCATTGACACCAGCGGCAAGAGTGCGGCAGGTGTGGCTTTGGGCAGGCCATAAAGGTCGGCCCAGGCGCGTCGTGTGGCCCCTTGGGGCAATAGGCCAGTAAAGAAATCCTGAACATGCGTGCCCTGGATGGGTAAGAAAGACAGGGGCAGGCTCAACGATAGGGAGGACGCGTCATCTCTGGCGAGGTACCTGGGCTCGTAACTCAAGGTCCACGACGACCGTGAAATGCGCAGTTCACCGGCCTTCCTGCCCTCAAGCAGCACGGCAAGAACAGTGTCTTTGTGTGAGTTCCTCATGGCAGATTCAAATCCTGGAAGCTGACAGGGGCTGGCGCCGGGGCGGCACTTAGGGTAAGGCTCAGCTCTAAGACCTTCACAACTGCCATTACCCTGGATATTTCCGCGCGGGGGGCGCCCGATTCGAGGCTCACAATCCACTGTCTCGATACGCCTGCTGCCTGGGCGACCTGGGCTTGCGTCCAGCCTTTCGCAACCCTGGCATCACGCAGCGCAGAACCCAAACGCAAAGGGGAGGGCAAGTGCACAGACACGAAGACCTTGGACTCATCGCTCATAAGCGTTACGACTTCCCCGCGACATCACAGCTGGGTAGGGTTTCGCCCTCGCCCTTGGCTATTGCCTCCACCGCGGTCCTGGCCTCGTCGAATGTGGATACCTTTACGACATGTAGGCCTTTGGGGATATTGCCGGGCACCTCGTCGCAGTTGCCTGCCGGCGCCAAGAACCAATCGGCCCCATCCCTCTTGGCGCCCGTCATTTTTTGTGGGATTCCGCTGATCGCTTGGACGCGACCATCCAGGGCAAGGGCACCAGTCCCAGCGATTTTCTTGCCTCCCGTAAGCGAACCGGGGGTTAATTCATCCACAATGCCGAGGGCGAACATGGTGCCAGCCGAGGGTCCGCCCACACCCTCAAGATGGAACTGGATTTTCAGGGGAAGGTCGATCTTGGGATTAATGTAAATTCCCAGTTCGGAGCCTTCTCCTTTGGTGCTTTTTTGGACTTTCACATCCACGTATTGTTGGACATTTCCACGTCGGACGCCCAAGGTGACAGTTTGACCGCCCTCAATGGTCCTGAGCGTGGTGAAAAGGGAATCGAACTGCGACAGCGTGACCGTGTCCTTGCCCTTGGCTGCCAGACTCGTCAAAACATCACCCGGCATAAGGAGTCCATAGGCGGGTGAGGTTTTGGGAACCTCTTGGACAGCAATACGCGCTGGCACCGTGTATCCCAAAGATCCAAGCGCTATAGCCTCAGCTGTGGTTTGTGAAGAGACCATTTGAGCGTCTGAGATGCGAGAAATGGATTCGCGTGTGACATTCTCTGGATACAGCTCAGATAGGGGCGTGACAGTGGTGGAGGGTGAAAAAGCGGCAATAATGACTTGCGCGCCAGTGACGTAGGAGCCTGGCCCCCCTTGTGATGAGACTGTGGTCATCATGAGTGCGCCATTGGTGGGGTAGGTTTTCGCGTCCGTTATTTCGATAAGCCGTTTGTCGTCCTTGGTCGTGTCGATGACGTTCCAGGTGGGACCTGGACTTGAGATCACATATTTAAAGGGCGTGATGAACAGGGCAATACCGAAAAGCAGGCTAAAAGCCAGCGTGTAGGTCACGGCACGATGGGCCCTTATAAAGCCCCCTAGACGCAAAATTAAGGGCAAGCGTTCATGGGTGGACACCATCGGCATATGCGTTACTGGCTCTTTGCTTTCGCCAGGTGTACGGGAGGTACTGGTATCCATAGGTTCTATCTTCGCTTGTTTGACACTCAAGTGCCAGTTAGGGCACGCGGGCTAGAGCAGGGTTGAGCAGGGTTGAGGTGTTTACCCACAACGCTGTCAGCCTCGCACCATTGGCGAGGTGTAGTGGAATGAGGGTAGCGTTATTACCCAGTGGAACGCTCATGCCGAGGAGGCGGACTTGGAATCGAATGATGCTCCTGAATGGGAGAAAATGCTGCGCTCGATGCTGGGTGATGCCGCGGTAGAGGACATAAAACAACGCATGGTTGAACAGGGCCTAGACCCAGCCAATGTCCAAGGAGCCATACCTATCCCGAGCAATCCGATGGCGATGCAAGCCATGATGCAACAGATGAACACAGTTTTGGGTCAAGATGTGGGCCCGGTGAATTGGGAGCTTGCGAAAGAAACCGCGCGAAGCCGCGTCACCGCTAAGTCAGATCCTGCGCTGACCGCGGCTCAAAGCGCACAGGTGCGACAGGCTTTAGCTGCCGCCTCGCTGTGGTTGGATGCCGTGACAGATCTGAGCCCTGGCGCCCCTGACTACCACGCCTGGACGCGCTCTCAGTGGGTTGAAGGGACCTTCGATACGTGGCGTGAGCTATCCGAGGCGGTGGCCGTGACGGCTTCCACATCCTTGACAAAGGTGCTGACTGAACAGATCCAGGAATTGACCCAACACGGCGATACCAGCATGAATGACGCCTTGAAGCATTTGGGTGGTATAGCCTTCGGGCCCGGTAATCCTGACGTTCCTGACCCCGCAGGGGAACAAGATTTTCAATTGGATACCCTCTTTGAGCGCATGGCTGCGGCGATGTTTGGGTCTTTACTGGGACGCGGTCTGGGTGACCTCGCCATTGAATCCCTTGGTTCGACAGATATTGGTGTGCCTTTGGGTGCGGGGAGTTCCACTGCCTTGGTGCCTTCCAATGTTGACGCCTTTATGGATGGTTTGGCTGAACCGGCCGGGGATGTGCTCGCTTTCTTGGCGGTGCGCGAGTCAGCCTATTCGCGCCTGTACCACGCGGTTCCTTGGCTGCGCCCACACGTCATGTCGGTTATCGGTGATTACGCAAAAGAGATCCGTTTCAATATGGCCACCATGGAGGCTGCAGCCAGGGATTTCAACCCAATGGATTTAGAACAGATGACCGATTCAATGGGCAGTGGTCTATTGCAGCCTCAGCCGACCGAGGGGCAAGAGGTGACCTTGAAGCGCCTATCGATTACCTTGGCGATTGTTGAGGGCTGGGTTGAAGAGGTATCTTCTGCGGCATTGCTGCCCTACGTGGGGAATATGAGTGCCTTGGGTGAGACAATGCGCAGGCGCAGGGCCGTGGGAGGCCCAGCGGAACAGGCATTTGCAACCCTCGTTGGCTTACAACTTCGCCCTCGGCATATTCGAGAAGCTCGCGCGCTTTTCACCTACCTGAACGCGAAAGGTGGGCCGTCTTTACGCGATCGCTTGTGGTCCCACCCTGACTTGATGCCCACAGAAGAGCACCTGAAGGACCCGGAATCATATATAGGGATCATCAATGGTGACTCAGATACAGGCGATGCTGCTGATGACGAGTTGAAGGCCCTGTTGGAAGGCTCTTTAGGGTATGTCGAGGGGCTGGAACCTGGGGTGGATTCCGAAGGTGATGCCGAGGTGGATGGCAAGGGTTCAACGGAGCCAGAAAAGGATTCGAAGGGCTAGGTTTCTTCGTTTTCGCCCCGCGCGCCTCCAGGGTTTTACGCACTGACGAGGGCGGCCGGTAGGACATGGCAGCCACAGTCTGGGTGTGCGCGTATTTCTTCACGACTGGTCTGGCCTTCGCTGTTGATAATGTTGACGGCTCCAATCTGTGTTTCATCACGCCTGTCTAGGAAGCTGAGGCTTGCGCTCAATGCCTTGCCTGCGCCTTGCATGATCAAGGAGGCATCTGCCTCAAGTGGGGGCGTGGAATACAGTTGTGTGGCCGTCAAAGGCCAGGCGGGATCCAGCTGTGTCCTGTGTAGGTTCACACACTGAATGCAAGGCCCTAAACGAGCAGTGACCAGTGGCCCTACCCGCATCGATGTGCCGGTAAACGTGATGGGCAGATGCGGAATGCCACGCGATAGAGCTTCTTGTGCCAACACGGGATCCTCAACGGGAGAATTGATAGAGACCAGCAGGTCGATCTCGGTTGCGCTTGTTGTCACTTTGGTGGAAAGACCTCGGGATTTAAAATCGAGTCTTAGGCCTTCGCGGCGTTGCATGCCGACCAGATTCAAGCCCCACCACGCTGAAGAAGCCCAAGGTATTGCCTGCGTGTCATTGGTGATAAGTGTCCCAATCCCTGCGCAGGCTAAACCGAGGGCGAGCATGCGCCCGAGTGGGTCAAGTGAGGTGAGCATAACGGTGTGCAGACTGCGATTGTGTACCAAGTGAGCGCTGCCCAAGCGCCGAAGCCAATACCTGCCTTCTGTGTCACTTGTGCCCTCACGGGTTGCGGGAGTGAGAACACCCAGTTCCCGTATTTTCTTTAGTATCCGCGAGGCTTTGTTAGGGGTGATACGCAGACGAGATGCCCGTTTTTTGTACTCTGCCAAGGTCAATCCCAGACGCAGCTCAGAGACGAGTTGGCATTCGGATGTACTCAGGTTTGTCAAGGTCCCAATGATATCCATGCCGTTATGGAAGCTGGCATTTCCAGGATGCGACCAAATGATCCTTACCCCATTGATGTAGCGCATGGTTGACTCCCTATACAGTGGTCAAAATGTCTTGTGGCTAGGTTTGCAGAGTGCAGGGGGAGGAAACTGGCTTCTGTGGTTTCTGTGGATAACTTTATGATGGGATGTATTTGTGGATAACAGGGTGGTGGTGTCTGAGGAATGAGGAAAGATAGCCGCATGAATCTAATGAGCAGCGATCCGCAGGCCTTGCTAGAAGATCTGGATCCTGAACAGCGGCTCGTGGCAGAGCACCAAGCCGGGGCAATGTGTGTCTTGGCAGGTGCAGGGACTGGAAAGACCAGGGCCATCACCTACCGCATTGCCTACGGAGTGCGCACAGGGGCCATAGATCACGACTCCCTTTTAGCCCTGACTTTTACGGCGAGGGCTGCCGCGGAAATGCGAGGCCGATTGCGTGAACTTGGCGTTGGAGGGGTACAGGCCAGGACCTTCCACGCGGCTGCCTTGAAACAGTTGTCTTTCTTTTGGCCAACCTTGGTTGGTAGCCCGATGCCTTCGATCCTTGAGCACAAGACCTCTGCCGTTGTCGCGGCTGCAAGCCGACTAGGCGTGCGCCTGGAACGTACAGAGGTGCGAGACATCGCAGCAGAGATTGAATGGGCCAAGGTGTCCCTGGTCGGCATCGAGAACTACGCAGACACAGCCAGGAAAACTGGGCGTGCGGGGGTGGGAAAATTCCCTCCGGAACGCGTCGCCGACCTTTTAGATGCTTATGAGGTTGCCAAGAAAGACAGGGGAGTCATCGACTTTGAAGACGTCCTCTTGCTTACGGCAGGCATGATGGAACAGCGCAAGGATATTGCCGCACGTGTACGAGGCCAATACCGTTCGTTCGTTGTCGACGAGTATCAAGATGTGTCTCCCTTACAGCAGTACCTCTTGCAATGCTGGTTGGGTAAACGTCGCGACCTGTGCGTGGTGGGGGACATAGCCCAGACCATCTACTCTTTCGCCGGCGCAACACCCAAGTTCTTGACCGACTTCACCCTAGATTTCCCCGAGGCAACCGTGGTTCACCTCAACAGGGACTACCGTTCGACACCACAAGTCGTTGCCGTAGCAAATAAACTGTTGTCGGGTGCCAAGGATGGGCAAGGCCGAAGCTTGGAAGGTGTCGTGCGGCTCCTCGCCCAACAGCCATCTGGTCCCGCAGTGGAATTCCACGCCCTCGAAAATGATCAGGCAGAAGCCCAGTGGATAGCAGAGAAGATCAGACAACTTCACGCATCCGGTACGCAACTGGCCAATATGGCTATCCTGTATCGCACAAATGCCCAATCACAAGTTTTTGAGGACGCCTTGGGGAAGGCCTCCATCGGTTATTTGGTTCGCGGCGGACAGCGTTTCTTTGAGCGTACAGAGGTACGCCAGGCGCTAAAGACACTGCGGGCGCACGCGGCCACCCGTTCCCTAATTATTTCCGAGGACGACCCGGCAACAGCGCAATCCTTGAGTCAGACCGTGACCTCGATTATCTCCACCCTCGGATGGACACCTGAACCCCCACAAGGAACTGGTGCAGTCCGTGAAAAGTGGGATTCCTTGCAAGCGATAATCTCACTTGCCATCGAGGAAGAAGCCAAGGGAGCGCAGCTGCCTGAATTCGTGGACCATCTCTTAGAACGCGCTGAAGCCCAGCATGTCCCCACTGTTCAAGGGGTAACCTTGGCAACCATGCATGCCTCGAAGGGACTGGAATGGGAGGTCGTTTTTCTGGCGGGTACATCCGAAGGGTTAATGCCAATCTCCTTGTCGACCACACCGGAAGGGATTGAGGAAGAACGCAGGTTACTTTACGTGGGGGTCACCAGGGCACAACACAGGCTGTTGGTTAGTTTCGCCAAGGCCAGGCACGAGGGCGGTCGCGCCACGCGCAAGGCTTCGCGGTTTTGGCAAGGGATATGGCCCCAGGAATCTATTGGGGAAGCCTCCGCTGCCAAGACTAAAAGCGCTTCGCCCTCGGCAAATAAAACTCGTAAGGCCCGACATGATGCCTTCGCCCAGGGTGCAAGCAAAGAAGAGCTGGAGCGCTTTGAGATGCTGCGAGCGTGGCGCAGCGAAACCGCCAAAGAGCTGCAGGTGCCGCCCTACACGGTTTTTCACGACACGACTCTTATCTCTCTAGCAGAGATCAAACCGACGAGTTTGAAGCAGCTGGGGATAATACGTGGGATTGGTCCTGCCAAACTGGAGCGTTGGGGGAGCTCAATCCTCGCTTTGCTGCGTGAAGGACCTTAGGCGGTGGGCGTGTGGGGGTCTATTGATTATCTTCTGGAGGTATCGGATCCAAGGTTGCCTTGACATGTTCAGCCAGGGTGGGAATCAGTTCGGCGCCTTGGATGACATTTTCTTCAGAGTCTTTGCTGCGTAAACGCATGGCACACCAGGTGGCACCTTCGCGAACGGCACCAACTACCATCCGAACTTGCTGGGCTTCCGGGTGGTTTTGCAGATATGACAGCAGTTCTTGAGGATCTTCAGGGGCACCGTCCATGACGCTGCTCGGCAGGGTGGTTCTCTCCGCAGCTATTGCGGCTCCTTGAACGTCTTGGGGCCATGCCATGTGGCCAAGTATGTCTTCAAGGCTCATTGAGGCGGGTATTGCGGTTTGTTCGACAGCTGACAAATGACCGGGAGAAGCGGCGAGGGTTGCTTCAATCTTGGCGCGGTCTTCATCTGAGGTTTCAGGGGATTCTTCAAGCAGCCTGGCAGTGGGGACCAGGGCGAAAACTGCCAGGGGCATGTCCCATCCGCGGCTGGACTGGTAGGCCTCAATCTCTAGAACCACGCTGGCCAAGTCACGTTCCAAGGTATCTGGTTGCTGTGAAGGTGCCTCTGGTTGAACCAAATCCTCGACAAAAATATCGCCAAAGATCGTGGAAGGTAGAGCAGAGAGGCTGCCGGCCAGGGGGGCTTCGTCAAAGGAGAATTCGTCACTCATAGGCCACAGTCTCTCACTTATTGCGGCTTGGGAAGGCATTGAAGCCCCGTTCGTGACATTATTACCATGAACATTTATCTAAAAGAAAAGGTTTAGTGTGAGTTCTCTTTTCGGTGGAATACCAGGTTTCGGAGGACCTGCCCAAGGCGGAGGTCAAGGTTCAGGTGGCTCCGGGGGGCCAGGTGGCACAGGTGGCGGTTCTTCAGGGGACGGACCTGCTAACCCCTTCGAAGGCATCTTCGGATTCGGCGGTGGGGATGGCGAGGGCGGCAACCGCATCACCTTCTCAAAGCCAAAGATTGGCCCCGTCGCTTGGGTCATTATCGTCCTCGCCCTGTTGGTCGCTGCTGTGTTTCTTTCAGCAGGTCTTTGGACCGAAATTGCGTGGTACACACAGCTTGAGCGCGCTCGCGTGATTTTCACCAATTGGGGTTCAAGGGCTGTCCTCTTCGTTATTGCCTTCCTGCTTGCTGCGGGAATCATTGCCGTCAATGGTTGGCTTGCACACCGTGGTCGAAAGGTTTACACCCCGCTTGAAGGCACGAGGGAATCTCTGCGCGAAACCCTTGCGCCCCTACGTAAACTGTTGCTGATCGGCGCCCCTATTGTTTTGGGCATCATGGTTGCCTTACCGATGCAAGCCAAATGGCAAGAGTTCCAAGCATTTGTGAACCAAAAGCCCTTCGGGACCAAGGATCCTATATTCAGCTTGGATGCGTCCTTCTACGTATTCACCCTGCCTGCCCTGGAAGCAGTAATTACCTTCTTCCTCATGTCATTCATTTGGGCCATAGTGCTAGCGGCTGTGGTTCACTACATGAATGGCGAGGTATCTATTGACCGAAAGTATGTGTCAAAACCTGCGCGCATCCACCTGTCCATTCTGGCTGCGATCCTTGCCCTCGTCCTTGGGGTGCGCTACTGGGTCAGCCAGTACGGCCTATTGCTGGGAAGCAATCCGAAATTTGATGGCGCCACATATACGCACGTGCATGCGATGATGCCTGCTCGTTCCATCCTGGCTGGGATCTCTGTGGTAGTAGCCATCTTGTTCATTGTCGGTGCCTTCAGGAAAACCTTGGTATTGCCGGGCACCGGGCTGGCTGTCATGGTCTTGTCTGCGCTGGTGGTGGGTGGTGCCTATCCGGCACTCATCCAGCGTTTCCAGGTCGATCCTTCGGCTCAGGAACTGGAATCAAAGTACATCCAGCACAATATTAACGCCACCCGCAAGGCCTATGACCTTGAGGACGTCAAGATGCAGCAGTATTCAGCCAAGACTGAGGCAACACCAGGGCAGTTGAAGGACGATTCGCAGTCGACGGCATCTATTCGTTTGCTGGATCCGACCGTGGTCTCCACCACCTTTAGGCAGCTGGAACAAAATAAGCAGTATTACAACTTTGCTTCTGAGTTGTCAGTCGACCGCTATGAGATTGACGGCAAGCTTCAAGATACTGTTATTGCGGTTCGTGAACTTGACCAAAGGGGCCTGGGCGCTAACCAGCACACCTGGGTCAACGACCACACGGTTTACACCCACGGCTTTGGTGTCGTTGCCGCCTACGGTAATAAGGTGAACACCGATGGCGCCCCACACTTCTGGGAGCAAGGCATCCCGTCGACGGGAGCCTTGGGAGAATACGAGCCGCGTATCTACTTTGGTCAGTCTTCACCGCTGTATTCGATTGTGGGAGCACCTGAGGGTGCCTCGCCCCAAGAGTTCGACTACCCCGATGATCGGGCCGAAAATTCTCAACACAACAACACCTTCGCCGGTGATGGTGGTCCTACCGTGTCGAACCTGTGGGAGCGCTTGTTGTACGCGATTCGTTTCCAGTCTTCAGAGATATTCTTCTCAAAGCAGGTCAATGCCAAGTCCCAGATCCTCTTTGACCGCGACCCGGTCACCAGGATTAACAAGGTTGCGCCATACCTGACATTGGACGGAAAGGCATACCCCGCCGTAGTGGATATGGATGGGGATCCCAAGACACCTAAACGTGTTGTGTGGATTGTGGATGCCTTTACCACAACCGATTCTTACCCATACTCTGCCCATACGTCTTTCGCTGAGGCCACCGCAGATTCTCAGACGAGTGCACGCACGGCGGTTTTGGGTGGGATTTCCAATGACACCGTGAATTACGTGCGCAACTCGGTGAAGGCCGTTGTAGACGCCTATGACGGTTCGGTTACCTTGTACCAGTGGGGCAAAGATGATCCCGTGCTTGAAACCTGGAAGGGTATTTTCCCCAATCAGGTGAAGCCCACGGCTGACATTCCCGGTGACTTGATGGCCCACCTGCGCTACCCGGCTGACTTGTTCAAGATCCAGCGCGACATCTTGGCCCGCTATCACGTTATGGATGCCAGGTCGTTCTACTCCGGTTCGGACTTCTGGAAGCTGCCGGATGACCCGACCCACGAAGATGCGGTTGCCGCTGGTGCTGTAGGTGTTGCAAACGCCGGTAAGCTTCAGCCGCCCTATTACCTGACCATGAAGATGCCAGGCCAGGAAAAGACGGACTTCTCTTTGTATTCGACCTATATCCCTTACGGTAACGCCGATAGGAACGTGCTAACCGGCTACCTGGCCGTGGATTCAGAGACCGGCAATGAGAAAGGCAAACCGCGAGATGGCTACGGGACCTTGCGGTTGATGCAGTTACCGACGGACCTAGCGGTGCCTGGGCCTGGTCAGGTATCTAACCAGTTCAAGTCGACTGACAGGGTCGCTACGACCTTGAACTTGTTGGCGCAGAACTCTACGACGGTCGTGCGCGCGAACCTGTTGACCATCCCCGTGGGTGGGGGCTTGCTTTACGTGCAACCGATTTACGTGCAGGCGAAGTCGGGTACAACGTATCCGCTGCTGCGTTCTGTTTTGGTCTCCTTCGGCGACAAGGTTGGGTTCAAGTCGAACCTGCAAGATGCCTTGGATGAACTCTTTGGTGGGGACTCCGGGGCAGTGACTGCTGAGGATCCTAATGCTGCGGGCAGCGCTGATCCCGGTACGCCCGCGGATACCCCGCCAGTGGAAACCACCGCTGAACAGCAACTGAGGGCTGCCTTGCAGGAAGCCAAGACCGCCATGGAAGCTGCTCATACTGCCATGACAGGCGGCGACTGGGCAGCGTACGGTGAGGCTCAAAAGAAACTGCAGGCAGCGCTGGAAAAGGCTGTCGCAGCAGATACGGCTGTCAACGGGGCAACGGGCGCTGATAAAGCAGCTGCTGATGGTGCCACGCCAGCCCCCACCGAGGAAGCAACCAAGCCAGAAGGCCAGTAGTCAGCTGCGACAGTCGGGTAACTCTTAGGTAATAGGTGGAATGTGAGGCGGGAGGACGCGGTAGGTTGGGCTTCGGATGCCTGCTCGGCATAGCCGAGCAGTGCACCGCTGGGCACGACCCCCGCCTCGCATTCCACCCACAGCAACTAAGAACGGTGGTTTCTGACTGTTACAGTGTTTGATGTCACTTAGTCAGGTGTTGCCGCAGCAATGCGCTGGTGTTAGAGTTATCAGGCCGACGCGGGGTGGAGCAGCTCGGTAGCTCGCCGGGCTCATAACCCGGAGGTCGTTGGTTCAAATCCAGCCCCCGCTACTAATCCAAGACCGTCGCTGTAAACAGCGGCGGTTCTTGCGTTTCTGATCACCCAGCAGGCCAAGCATTATGCCTGTCCGAAATGCTCAAGCCCCCAGCGGTCCCCAGCGATCACAAACGGGGATCGACTTCTTCGGATTCTAACGCCAAGACTGCCCCGGCAGCCTCGTGTACCCGCCACAGGGGCTCACCGGCAGCCGCGCGTTTCAAAGCCTCCAGCCCTAAGGCGTACTCGGCCCAGGCCAGGTAGCGTTTGCGTTCCACTCCGCGTCGTTTCAAGCGCGACAGGTTACCCGCGTCCAAATAGTCCGGCCCATAAATAATGCGCAGGTATTCCCGACCACGCACCTTCAACCCGGGCTGCACAACCTTGCCGGTCTTCTTCGAGCGAACCAGGTTCGCGACGGGCTTGACTACCATGCCTTCCATCCCGGCTTCGGTGTGTTCCAGCCACCACTGGGTTGCCTGCGCGCACGATTCTTTATCGTTAACGTCCACAACCAGGTGTTTTGTGGGCATAAACAGCCGTCCGCCCTCGGCTTGAGCCAAACGCGAGGCCTGCTGCATGTGCCAGGTGTGTGGCTGGTCTTCCCAGGTGCGACCGTTGCCGCCGAGGAACTGGAATGGCGCGATACGCAGGCCCTCAAGGTCTGTGACCTGCCAGGCGTAACGCCCGTAGGCCCGCGTGAAGCCCTCAATGTTGCCCAGCCTACCGCGTGCCTTCTCCAAGCGGGCAGCCAGACGAGTCAGGGTTTCTGCGTCCAGGTCCGCCCTGTCCAAAGCTTTTTCGTAGGCAGCAATTTCATTTCCGAGGGCGATGCGCCCGGCAGCCCCAACCTCGGCATACTGCTCGCGAATGAGGTCCTCGGCCTTTAGTGACCAGGGCATGATCTCGGTGTCCAGCGCACACCACTCAACCCCAAGTTCATCCCACAGGCCGGCTTCCTCGAAGGCCTCGCGGGTGAGAGTGATGATCGTGTCGGTCAACGAAGCGTCAAAAAACCTTCGTGACGTGCGAGTAAATACTGTTCCGCCCTCGGGAAAATCCTTGGTGACGCCGAAAAAGCGTGTGGCCGCCTCCTGGTGGCGCGTGAGGACGATGACCCCGCGTGAGCCCATGTGTTTTTCTTCGCAGATAACTTTATCCGCGCCGTGTGTGCGGTAGTAGCTGAAGGCCTGCGCGGGGTGTTCCAGGAAGTCGGGCAGGTCAGAGGTTTCAACGGGGGACATGGTGGGTGGGAGGTAAACCAGCCAGCGTGGGTCAACCGACCAGCGCGACAGGGTCTCAAAGGCACCGGCAGCCTGTGCGGCCTCGATTTTGACCCGGCCTGCGTTATCGGTGGGTATCCACCGGTCTCCCAGGACGTCACCTGCGCCGACCTCGAAGCCGGGACGCTCTAAGGCGTCGAAGGCCGCTTTGGCTCGCATCTGAACCAGGGATAGGGCCGGTTCGGCGTAGGTGCGAAAGGCAGGAAGCTGCACAATGTCCTTTTCGGGCCAGCGCAGGGCAGACAGGTGCCCTCCGTAGACGCAGCCCGTGTCCAAACATAGGGTGCGATTGACCCAGGTGGGCGTGGCAACGGGGGTGTGGCCGTAGACGACGTGGGCCTTACCCCGGTAATCCAACTCCCAATGCCTGCGTATGGGGTGGCCTTC
Organism: Actinomycetaceae bacterium; assembly: GCA_030538185.1. Lineage (GTDB taxonomy): Bacteria > Actinomycetota > Actinomycetes > Actinomycetales > Actinomycetaceae > JAUNUK01. The sequence continues at coordinate 531,689 of JAUNUK010000001.1, forward strand.
GGCGTCGACCTCGCCACTGGGATCCCCGTATAGGCAAAACTCGCGCACCTTTCCAGAGGCCCGCATGTGGAAGGATTCCTTGAGGCCTGCGTGTGCGACGACCAGGGCTCCACTGTCCAAAACCACATGTGAAGGCAGGGAGAACAGCCAATCTTCGACCTCGCTTGCGAAACTTTCAGGGGTGGCTTCGCGCACCTGTTGCAAGGTGGCTAGTGCCGCAGGGGTATTCGCATTGGCCCTGGATGCCAAGATCCTACGCAGCTTGTCGTCGTGGTTTCCCGGTACGCACAGGGCATTGCCGGAGTTGTACATCCCCATGACCAGGCGCAAAACACCAGCCGAATCAGGGCCGCGGTCCACGAGGTCACCTACAAACACGGCCGTGCGTCCCTGCGGGTGGTATGCATCCAGGTAACGACCTTGCACATCTTTCACGATCGTGTACCCCAAGGTTCGCAACAGTTCCACCAGTTCGTTTATGCAACCGTGAACGTCGCCAATGATGTCAAAGGGTCCGTGCTGGTCGCGTTTGTCAACGTAGAGGGGTACGCGCCGAAACTCTACGGCGTCAATCTCTTCTTGGGTGCGCAGCACATGCACCTGCCGGAAACCATCCTTAGCCAGGTTCTTTATGGATTTTCGTAGCTCGCGGTGTTGACGCGTGGGCACCTGCGCGCCGTATGCCCTGTCCGTGCGCGCCTCCGTGCGTTCGCAGGCCAGTTTCAAGGGAACGTCCAAGACGACGGCAATGGGGATAGCGTGGTGTTTGCGTGCCAGCGCGACAAGAGATTGCCTGGCTGTTGGCGTGATCGTTGTCGCATCTACCACGGTTAGCAGGTGCCGATCCAGGCGCTTGCCCACGATCACATCCAGTACTTCGAAGGCGTCCTTGGTCGCCGATTGGTCGTTGGCGTCGCCGGTTATCAGTTCGCGGCAGGCATCCGAGGAGACGACCTCGTGAGGGGCGAAGTGCCGCGCAGCGAAGGTGGATTTGCCCGACCCGGTGACGCCGACGAGGGCCACCAGGCAGGTTTGTGGGATGTCAATAACATTGTCGGTGTTCACGCTGTTCACGCCTTTTGCACCTCCTTGGCAACGCTAAAAATGGCCATCTGAGTGGGCGCCCCAATGCCCTCGACATGCTCGCCTATCTGGCGCACACGCACCTGGTAGCCGTACTTTGCACACACGCCTGCACACCAGGCACGAAACTGGGTCTCATCCCATTCGAATCGGTGGTCTGCGTGGCGAAAACCTCCATCTGCCAAGCCCTCCCATTGCTGGTTATAGTCCGCGTTCGGGGTGGAAACGATTACGGCACCCGGTTTGGCCCGCCCGAAAACGACGTGCGCAACCGTGTCCAAGCGTTCGGGTTCAATGTGCTCGATGACTTCTGACATGGTGATGACGTCCATCCCGACAAAACGCGCATCGGTATAGGTCGCAGAACCTTGAATCAACTCAATGTTCGCAGACAATTCACCATCAACGCCGCTGAGCCTGCGAGCACTTTGGTCAAGTGCTCTGGGTGAAACGTCTGCCCCGATCAGGCGGACGTAACGCTGGGCATCGGCCAGTTCCTTTAGCAGTTCACCTTGCCCGCAGCCCAGGTCCAACACGGTTTTCGCGCCGAGGGCCTCGATTTCCTCCACGAAGGCTTGCCTGCGCAAGATTTTTAGGGGAGAGGCTGGCACCTCAGTCTGCTCGGTTTCACTTTCTTCATTGCCGAGGGCGTCATAGCCCAACTGTTCTTCTGCCTTTTGGGCCAAATACCGTATGCCGGCCATATAGCGTTCGATGATGGTTTCTCGCTTCGGGTGGGTTTCCAGCCACTGGCACCCAAAGCGCTGTAGTTTATCGGCCTCATCTGCGTCTACCCAGTAATGTTTGCGTCCTGCAATCACCGGCAGCAGCACGTACACCTGTGCCAGAGCATCAGCCACGGTGAAGGTCCCACGCAGGGTTGTGGTGACCATATCGGACATACCCCACTGAGGGAATGAGGGATCCAGTTCGCTTCCCTTTACCTCAACCTGCCAGCCCAGGGGCTCAAAGAGGGCTGGAACAATCGAAGGGTCTGGGTCAACGGGCAGGGCAGGCAAGGTTATCTCCAGGTCAAAGTACCTACGGGCAGCCAGTTTCGTTGTGGGGTCAGTGCGTGTCAGAAGTAGCTGTGGTTGCGCGCCTACAGGTGCCCCGCCCTCGGCAATGGAAGTGGAAAAAGCCGAGGAAAAAATTTTCTTAATGGCTACGGCCAAAAGTGAGGACGCGGCGTAAGGCAAGGCGTTGACGTAGGGGGCAAGAGGGCGGCCTTGCGGTCCGCGTCCCCGCCCAACAATTTTGATGGGATCGACGTCGACGATCAGCACGGCCTCGCAGCGTTCAAAGGTGGCCTCGGGGAAGAAAACGGAGGCCTTGCCCCACGGCAGTTCAACTGAACGCAGTCGGTTAGGGTGCTTGACCAGAGCAAACCCAAGGTCACGTGCAGATAACTGCGCATTAAAATTCCCCGAGGCCGCAATAGAAAACATCATGCCCCTAATGTTCCCATACCGCCGATATGGTCAGCTATGAAAGAGACCAGGATTTAGCAGTCGTAATACAGCTCGAACTCATAGGGGTGTGGGCGCAGGCGCATTTGGTTGACTTCGCGCTCGCGTTTGTAGGCAATCCACGTGTCGATCAGGTCTTGCGTGAACACGTCGCCCTCGGTCAGGTAGTCGTTGTCTGCCTCCAGCGCATCCAAGGCAAGCTCCAAGGTCGCAGGCAGTTTCTCAATGTCGAAATAGTCCTCTGGGGGCAGTTCATACAAGTCTTTATCGATCGGTTCGCGTGGTTCGATGCGGTTACGGATCCCATCAATCCCAGCCATCAGGCAGGCTGCAAAGGCCAGATACGGGTTGGCCGAGGGGTCAGGCACGCGGTATTCCACGCGTTTGGCTTTCGGCGAGGTGCCGGTCACGGGGATGCGAATACAGGCTGACCGGTTGCGCGCCGAGTACACCAGGTTCACGGGGGCTTCAAAGCCGGGTACCAGTCGCCTGTAGGAGTTAATCGAAGGGTTCGTGAAGGCCAGCAGGGACGGTGCATGGCGAAGCAGCCCCCCGATGAACCACCGGGCAATGTCGGATAGGCCGCCGTAGCCGCGCTCGTCATAGAACAGCGGTTTTTCGTCTTTCCACAGCGAGAAGTGGCAGTGCATCCCCGAGCCGTTGTCACCCAGCAGGGGCTTGGGCATAAAGGTTGCCGTGTGTCCGGCACCGTAGGCGGCGTTGCGCACAATGTACTTGAACTTCATCATGTCGTCAGCTGCTTGAAGTAGGGGCGCGAAGCGGTAGTTGATTTCTTGTTGACCGGCCGTTCCACACTCGTGGTGTGCGCGTTCGATGATCAGGCCTGCTTCTTCTAGCAGTTCGCTCATGTAGTCGCGCATGTCTGCGCTTTGGTCTGTGGGGCTGACCGGGAAGTATCCGCCTTTGAATGGGATTTTGTAGCCCTGGTTGCCGCCTTCTTCCTTGCGTCCGCTGTTCCATGCGCCCTCGGCAGAGTCAATGTGGAAGAAGGTGGACTGTGGGGTGGTCTGGTAGCGGATGGAGTCAAAGAGGTAGAACTCTGCTTCCGCGCCGATGAAGCAGGTGTCGGCTATGCCGGTGGATTGCAGGTATGCCTGGGCTTTTGCGGCCACTGACCTGGGGTCACGCGAGAATGGCTCATCGGTGAAGGGGTCGACGATGCGAAAGTTCATGGTCAAGGTCGCCTCAGCACGGAAGGGGTCCATGTAGGCGCTGGACAGGTCAGGCAGCAGCTTCATGTCCGATTCGTGTATTTCGGTAAACCCTCTGATGGAGGAGCCGTCGAACATTAGGCCGTTGTCCAGCGCGTCGCCCAGTGCGCGAGCCGGGATGGTGAAGTGTTGCATTATCCCCGGCAGGTCGCAAAACCGCACGTCAATGTTCTTGATGTCGTTTTCCTCAACGTAGGCTACGGCCTCTTCGCGGGTGTTGAACAAGGATCCTCCCAGGTTGCGCGGTTTACCGGGCGAACCGCGTAACGGTTGGCCCACCAACAAATACTACTCGCGCCAAGCCTGAGCCTAAAACCAAATACATTACCGAGGGCGACACCCCAAAAACTGCCATTCCATCTACGGCAGGGCACAAACCTCCAAAAGTCCATCTAGGCCCTTGAAATCGTCGGGGTTGCGGGTAATCAAGGGGAGCCCTTCGGCTATAGCAACGCTTGCTATTAGGAGGTCCGCTAACCTTGGTCGTGGGCTGCGACCTGCCTGTTTGGTGGCCGAATATACGCGGCCGTAGGCGCGGGCGGCCTCGGTGGTGAAGGGGATCGGTTCAAAGACTGCCTCGGCTCGTTGTAGACGGTCTTGGCGTTTGGCGCGTTGCGCGGGGTCTTGTGTAGCTGCGGGTCCGGCAGCCAGTTCTGCCATGGTAATGGCACAGATCGATATTTGTTTGGGCAGATCTTCGGGCAGCAAGGCCTCTAGGTCAATTACGACAGATGTGTCCAAAAGCCCCACATCCAAACGCCTAGACATGAGGGGCAATATCTTGGTCGACGACAGCATCTATGTCTTGGATGAACTGGCCGTAGTCAATACCAGGTGCGTTACGAAAAGCCTGAAGTGCAACGTGCGTGTCAACCATCCGATGTCTACGCAAAGGACGCAGCTCACCTACAGGTTCATTATGTCTGGTGACAATGAAACTGTGCCCAAGGTCTAGTTGACGCATGATGCTTCCGCTGTCGTTTCGAAGCTCACGCTGAGAAATCGTCGCTACCATACCCCCATGGTAGCACCTGGTGCTACGCCCTGCTCAGGCTATTTTTTGCCGAGGGCGAATGCCCAAAAACTGCCGCTCCCGCTTTGCTCTCAGGATTGGAATACATTGTGTGTCCAAGGGATTGATCGTATCTAATACAACATTAACCCTTGGCCAGTTGTTGGACTCTGCCTGATGAAATGCCCAAAACTACTGCAATATCGCGGATGGTGAAGCCCTCGGATCGAAGGGTTGCGACCAGGTCACGACTGGTTTGTGCGTACTGTTTCCGCAACGTTTCGATCTGGGCTCCTTCCTGTTTCATTCGGGTAACCAAGTCGTCGTGCGGCGTTTCAATGCTTTGCCACACTACGTCTATATCGGGGTACCCCATGCAATCTGCCGCATCTTTTACCATGCGTTCCAGCTCAGAAAAGCTGAGTCCCTGGGTACCGTATTGTTTACCGTCGACAGTGAAGAAAGCGACCCACCATTTTCCATCTTTTTGGGCCTTGGCGTATGCGGTTGTCATCTGCTCAACTCCTTTATGATGGCTTTCGCAAGCATGTCTGGGATTTCACGGTGCCGGGGGATTGGCTGTACCCGATCACCTATCCTGGCTTTTGTGTGGTTTCCGCCTTCTTGAAGTTCCAGGGCATGACCTGTCTGCCTGGCAATTTCCTTCAAGATTTGTAGAAGTTTTCGTCTTTTCATAGTCTAACATCCAGTGCCCTATACGTCACGTGTCAAGCTTCCTATACGCCAACGCGAAAGAGGTGATCTCCCTGTTGGTGGCACCTGTAGCATTGATAATGACCTGAAGGAGGAAGCTCTTGGTTTCATTAAGAGATTGTCTGGGATTGTTATTCTTCAAAGAAGGCTTACTTGAACCAGCTGTGGATAAAACTCAATCGAAAAACCTGTGGATAACTACCAATTCTTCCCAAGGCCGCAGCAGTGAAATGACTGGCGTTTGATTCCTGTCTGGTCAGTAACGATGTATCTCCATCTTCAACCTAAGTCGAGGTTCATCCCCTACTAAGGTCGGTAGCGGAGGCATATCGACGTTCTATAACGTGGACTCACAGGTTTGTTCAACGAAGAATGGAGAAGTGATTACCATGAACCAAATACGTCGAGTTATCTGTGTTTGACAGCCGGCCTCCTTGCAGCGGTACCAGGAGTATCAGCGTGCATGCCGAGAACAGTCTGGATCAGAAAACAAGCTGGGGAGAGGAATTATGTTGACTGAAGAAATACAAGAAACCGCCAGTGTTAGAACGACGAGATTTGGGTTTCCATTACTAGTGACGGGGGTGGGTGTGGCGTTGTTATCATCCGGGGTGACCTTGGTAAACCAAGATTCAAGAACCTTTGGCATGTCACTTGTGCTCTCAATCGCAATAGTCATGTTGTGGACGCCTGTTTTTGTATCAAACCTGCGAAACTCCACTGTTATCCGGATCTGGAACGGATTTAGCGCAGTCCTGTACCTTGTTGCGACCCTATGTATAGGCGGGGCAGACAACGGATTTAGAGCCACAGATGTTCTCACAAGAAACCTCTATATCGGAGGCTTCCTGCTGGGTGTATTTCTCGCAGCTTTTGGAATAAAAAGGTTATTGAGCGAGCGAGGCTAAGGCTTCCGCTTTGCTTTTCTTTCTGGGGTGTAGCGATACGGAATAAGTGCGCATGATTCGGACTTGATAGTGGTGTCGGTGTTTCCACGCACACATGGCGGCAGTAGAGGAGTCTGAAAATGCGGATCTATGTTGGTATGGGTTGTTTCTGGGGAGTCCAAAAACTCTTTGACGCGCTGCCTGGCGTCAAGGCAACAAGGGTCGGCTACATGGGCGGTACGGTTGAAAACCCCGGCTACATGCGGGTATGTACCGGTTCAACGGGTCACGCCGAAATCCTAGAGATTGACTACGACGAAACAGTCATCTCTACACAAGAGATCCTGCGCGCCTTTTGGGAAAACCACGACCCAACCCAAGGCGATCGTCAAGGAAACGATCGCGGCAGCCAGTACCGTTCCGCCATCTATTACACCGATCCCGAGCAGGGGAGCCTTGCCCAAGAAACTGCAGCCGCCTACGAGGCCGCCCTCGGCAATGCTGGGTATGGCCGCGTCACGACTGAAATCTTGCCCGCAACACAGGCGGGCCTATTTTGGGAAGCCGAGGAATACCACCAAAAATACCTAGAAAAGAACCCTGGTGGCTACTGCCCAACCCACGCCACCGGAATCTGCCTGGCTTAGTCTCGGGTGTCATCCAGGCTGTAGTGGGCTCGGGGGCCGCCGGTGTATTTGGGGCGTGTGTAGGCGGCTACTACCGTGGCTTCGCCCAGGCGCGCGTCCTTTAGCCGAAGCGGCACAGCCACGGGGCGAAGGTGCATTCCAATAAGGGTTTGCCCTATGTCTAGGCCAGCGTGTGCCTGGATTTTTTCGACGAGGACGGGCTCTTTGAAACCGCGGTAGACGGCACTTGCGAAGGCACCACCGGCATGTGGATAAGGCACGGCGGCAACCAAGGTTGGGTCCCACATTCCAGCCAGCGCCGCGCGTTCAACCACAAGGGCACGATTCAAGTGTTCACAGCACTGGGCAGCCAAGAAGATTCCACGCTTCGACAACACAGAATCAAAGGAGTCAAACAGGACGCGTCCAATGTCCACGCTGGAGCCCTTGCCGATGCGTTGACCGTGCACCTCAGAGGTGGAACACCCCACGACCACGAGGGAACCTTCCTTGAGGTCCGCGTGGTCAAGCAGGCTATTCATCAGTTCTTGGGCATGTTCTCCCAGGGACACAAGTCCTTCAGGGGTTTCCAAAGATTCGAGGCCGTTTAGATTTCGCGTGTTGTCAACGCCAGCTCCACTCATAGCCACATGCTACGACGCTAACGTCGCATGTGCCACAACACCGCCCTCGTCGGGGGAGTTTGGGCTTAGGCCTTTCGTTTGCTGTGGGTGGCCTGTGCATATTGCCGAGGGCGTGACTGCGAAGATATGCGTGTGGCAGAATCGTTTTTCGTGACACTGACAGGGTGTTGTCGTTAAATTCTGACTGTAAAGGTTGAACCTTGGTAAAGAAGATTGTCCTCACGGTTATTGGCGTGGTAGTTGGCGTTCTCGCGATAGCCGCTATTGGCGTATTCATGTTTGTCCAAAGCATCTTGCCGGAAAAAGAAGAGTACATTGCCTACGGCAAAGATGAGCGGATCCAGGTCATCGACCAGCAATTACAAGGCATCGATATCGCCGCCATTAGGGCAAAGGCCGACTTGATTATGGAAAAGCCTGTGGCTGATATTCAACAATCAGTGACGGCTGGCGATTTGAGCTACGAAGAACTAACGGCGTTTTATCTGGACAGAATCAAAACCTATGACGCTGCCGCAAAGGGGATAAACGCAGTTGCCGAGGTCAATAAAGACGCGATTGCGCAGGCCAAGCTGCGAGATGAGGAACGCAAGGCGCCCTCGGCACAGGGCAGCCAGCAAAGCGAGATGTTTGGCATCCCGGTTTTGCTGAAGGACAATATCAACACCAAGAACATGGTGACCTCTGCCGGCATGTATGCCCTCAAGGACTTCACGCCTGCCACCAACGCACCCCTGGTGGACCGTCTTGAGGCCAACGGTGCAATCATCCTCGGGAAAGCCAATCTGTCTGAGATGGCGAACTTTATGGACACCAAAATGCCTAGCGGCTACAGTTCCCGGTCTGGTCAGACCCACAATCCCTTCAATCCGATTGAAACCTCGCCCCAGGGGTCAAGTTCTGGCAGCGGTGCAGCAGTGGCAGCCAACCTGTCCGCCGTGGCTATTGGAACCGAGACCACTGGCTCGATTATTGCCCCTGCCGCGATTCACTCGACTGTGGGCATGAAACCCACGAAGGACTTGATTTCTGCCAAGGGTGTCATCCCGCTTGCCTCCACTATGGATACGGTTGGCCCCATGGCTAAGAACGTGAAAGACATGGTCGCATTGTTTAATGCTGCGGTTGATGACCCGGCAAAAGCCTTGCCAACTGACCTGGACGCCAACGCCTTGAAGGGCAAGAAAATCGGGGTGAGTGGCGCTGAAGGTGACAACACCCTGGCGGATATGCTTCAAACAGCAGGCGCCCAGGTCGTGCGCGTAAAACTGGATGACAAGGGCCTGGATAATGGCTTCATTATCGACCAGGATTTCCGCGCTGATTTGAATGCGTACTTTAAGGAGTTCAACGCGCCCGTAAAGTCCTTAGAGGAATTGATTGCCTTCAATAATGAGGACAAGGGGCGCAGGGCAAAATACGGCCAGCGTTTGATCGAGGCCGCTAACGAGGTCACCACCCCAGACCGCGCAAAGGTCGAAACAATCGTCAAGGACGCACAAAGCCGCATGAAGAAACTCATGGAAGAACACGGCCTAGACGCCATTGTCTTTTTCGATAACGAGGGCGTACTTCCTCCCGCCATTGCAGGCTACCCAGAGCTTACGGTTCCCGCAGGTAAGAACGAGGACGGCGAACCCAAGGGAGCAACCTTCATCGCTTTGGGTGGACAGGATGCCACACTTGCAAACCTGGCCTACAGCTTTGAACAGTCCACCAAAGCCCGCCTCATCCCAGAAAAATACAAGGAAATCGTCAGCAAGTAGGGTGGACCACTACTCGCTGGATGCTGAACAGTACTTCAAAAGGTAGATGGGTAGATGTATAATCTACCCATGGGTATTAACATTAAACGTAGCGATGTCTGTGAAGCCATTCGGGATGCCTCACAACTATCTGGCCATACTCAAACAGACGTTGTTGGCATTGCCGTGATGCGATACCTTGAAGACTTTGACCAAGAATCACGCAAAGAAGAAGCTCAACAGTTGCTAGATACCCTGTGGGCCAGCATCGATTCCAAGGGGATTACTCTGGACACTGATGAACTGTATGATGCACAGGGACTTCCGGCATGATCGTTGTTGATTCTTCTGCGTTGGTCGCGATCCTCCTTCAAGAAAATGAAGCCAAGGCATTAATCGAGACCATCACAGCAGATCCGCATCCTGTTATGTCTGCCCCAACCTATGTGGAACTCTTTGCAGTGCTTGAACGCAAGTTGACGCCACAAGACATTGGGCGCTTTGAGCGACTGCTTGACAAGTGGAAAATAGTGGTCCACCCCTTTACTCCACATCAAGCTCAGCTCGCCCGTGCAGCCTACCGAGACTACGGGAAGGGTTCTGGACATAAGGCCGGGTTGAACCTGGGGGACACGTATTCCTATGCCTTGGCCAAAGACCTGGATGTACCTCTGTTATTCAAAGGTCAAGACTTCATTCACACAGACCTGCGTCCAGCCTTGGTTAACCAGAATTAGAAGAACTCAACAGCACCATGGTTTCGGTGTGGTTGGTGTTGGGGAACATGTCGAAGACTCTGGCCCGAACAGCCTGGTAACCTGGCAAATCAGCCAGGTCACGGGCCAAAGAGGCAGGGTCGCAACTCGAATAAACCACAAAAGCCGGCTTGCAGTCCTCAATCCAGCCACACAAGTCTGCTCCCAACCCACGCCTGGGTGGATTCACGACCAAGACCTCAGGCTGCCTACCTTGTGCCAACAAAGAATCGGCCACCTGCAAGGCGTCTCCGTCCAGGAATTCAACCCGCACACCAGGGTTGGAGTTCCTAAGTTTTTCCGCTCCAGCTTTTGCGCAGGCCACGGCTTCTTTCGAAGATTCAATCCCGAGGACGGCCCGCCCAAGACCCGCACAGGCAAGACCGAAGCCCCCAACGCCACAAAACAGGTCCCAGATTTCACCTTCCTTTACAACTGGCAAGGAAGAAACCCACTCACGACACTGCCCATACAACGCCCCAGCAACCTCCGTATTCGTCTGGAAGAAAGAGCCGGAAGAAACAAACAAGGGCAGGTCTTCCCAGGATGTGGCGACGTGCACGGGCAACATAGATTCCTCGCTCAACAAGATTTCTTCATCGCCTTGAAATGCCGCCTTGTGCTCGGGCAACAGGTTCACCGATACGACCCGCACGCCAGGAACTAAAGCACGCAGCCGACCCAGTTCACGCCCCAGTAACGCCACATACCTGCGCGAACGCAGGACAAAACGCAGCATCAACTCGCCGCCGACCTTGCCAACCTCACCAGCCCCACCAACCCCTGAACCACCAGCGCTCACCACAACATACTTGAGCTCCCCACGCCGACGCGCCATGTCATAGGGCTCCAAGCGCAGTTGCTCAACAAAAGCGGCAATCCCTGGAATAGCCCGCTCAATAGCCTCCACATATAAAGGACAGTTCCGCAGGTCAACGCCCCGCCCTCGGGAATCTGTTATGCCAAAAACCGGCGAACCGGTCAAACCTCCCACAGCCAGTTTGGCCTTATTCCTAAACCCGAAAGCCTTGGAGGAAACTGGTGGCAACCACTGGCAATCTGGACCCAAAGCAAGCATCTTGGCGACGGTAGTCTGCTTGTCCTCAAGCTGACGCGGGTAGGGAATATCCAGTAAAGTGCATGAGTTGCAAAGCTCGCCGTATGGACAGGTCATAAACCCAAGTCTAAACAGCAGAAGAAAAAGGTGGAACAGTGACTCTCGGGCGTAACCCCGCAGGCAATGCCCGCACAATCGCGATCCTCATGGCCGCAGTCATGTTGGTCGCTTTCTTGCTGCGCTCTCTTATCACAGTAGTTCCGCCCGCCATGAAGGCCATAAGCGCTGACCTACACCTAAACGAGGCCATGGCCTCCTTAACGATTTCGCTTCCGGTCCTGTGTTTCGGCATCTTTGCCTTCGCAACGCCCGCTTTGGTCAAGCGTTTTGGGAACGTCCCGGTTTTGACCGCGGCTGTACTTGTCATGTGCGCCGGAGCACTGCTACGGGTGTTTGGGGGCACTTTTGGCCTCTTGGGTGGAACTGTACTGATCGGAGCCGGCATTGCAGCCGGAAACGTCTTGGTCCCAGTCTTTATCCGCTTGCTTCGCCCCGACGCGGTTTCGCGTTTCACCGCGTACTATGCCGCGATTTTGGCACTATCTGCCGCTTTCGGTTCAATACTTACAGGCCCAGCCCTCGACGCAGGGATTGGTTGGCGCACGATCTTGCTGGCCTGGGCTTTGGTACCGGCTGTCATTGCAGCAGTTTGGGTTGGGATAACCCGAGGTTGGCGGCAAGGCCCACTAAACCCCAAGCACAGCCAAACCACTATTGCCGAGGGCGGCCCACAAAAGACCGCCGCGGCCAGCCTCGATGCGGCGCCCACAACCCAACACATGTCAGGTTCGCCCATGCTGCACGTCTTGCGTGCCAAACGCTCCTGGATGATCACCTTCTTAATGGGCTTTCAGTCCCTGGCCTTCTACAGCTGTACTGCCTGGATTCCCACACAGCTAGCTGACCAGGGGATGAGTGCCTCCGCAGGATCACTAGCCCTGGTCATCTTCAACATCCTGGGTTTGATTACCTCCTTCCTTGCCCCACGGCTGGTTTTTGGCAAACACGGCAAAATCACTTGGAAAATCCAGGCGGGCTTGTACGTACTAGGTTTGCTCCTACTATCCGGGGGAGGGGTGGTGACCTGGACAGGCATTGTGATTACTGGTTTCGTTCAAGGTGGTGTTTTCGCCGTTGCGTTGGTGTTCATCTCCAATACGCCCGACATCCTCATGGTCGCGCCCCTGTCTGCCTTTTCGCAAGGGGTGGCCTATTTGCTTGCGGCAGTAGGGCCGACCCTCATGGGCTGGGGCTATATGGTCACCGGCCTTTGGTGGGTGATGAACGCAGGTATAGCACTTGGCATTTGTATTACTGGCATCTTGGGCGTGCTGTTACTGCGTGAGACTAAAACCCCGTAACCAAGCCTCCAGAGTGCTCCTGGCTCAATCCCACTAAGCTGTAGCCGTGAGCATCAATAAAAAAGCTATCGCCGTATTTCTGGCCGTGACCTTCGTGGCAATGGGGTTCTTGTCTCTGCCTTATCTTCTGCACCCAAAGCTGCTCAACACAGGCGACTTGAACTTGTTGACCCTCCTCATGTTCACCCCGGCCTTGGGTGTTTTCGTTGTTGTGGCAGGCAGACGGAAACTAGGTGACATCACGCAGGACGTACCAGAAGATGAACTGGACAAAACCGGCTACATTCTTTTTAAACGTGCCGGTCTGCTGCGTCCCGAGGGCGGATGGCTGCGCGTCTTGGCCTGGGCTTTTGCTGCTTTCTTTGGGGTTCTTCTAGGGGTTGTCCTGACCTTGGTTTTGGGGCATGTCATCGGGTTGAACCCCGTTGATGTCATCGATCAGCCCAGTAACGTTCAGCAGTCTCTTTTGGGTCCTGGCGCAGACACATCACGGGTGCCGGACTCCTGGGTGATCTTGCTTGGTGGTCTTATCTCTGCCTTCTTGGCCGCATTTTCCATCAACGCCTTGGTCGCCTTAGGAGAAGAAATCGGGTGGCGCGGCTGGTTGACAACTGCTTTAAAACCCCTGGGTTTTTGGCCCAGTGCTGTGGTGATTGGCGCAATATGGGGCCTGTGGCATGCGCCTATCAACGCTGCTGGCTACAACTACCCGGATGCTCCACGTCCTGTGGCCATCGTGATGTTTATCCTTTTTTGTGTCTGCTTCGGTGCCTTGCTCCAAGCAATACGTGAACGCAGTCAATCGCTGTGGCCCGTCGCGGTGGCGCATGGCACGCTGAATGCAACTGTTGGTTTCTTTATGCTGGTGTCCTTGGATACAACGGGCAGTGCCTGGCTATGGTTTTCACCCAACGGCCTTTTGGGCTCCGTGGTCTTCTTGTGTCTGGCGCTTGCAGTGAAACACCTGGGCACAAAGACCACGATTGGGACTTTAGACCCACAAGACGGGGTAGTCTAAGAAGTGTTCTAAGATTGCATAGCAAGGCTTCAAGGACACAACTGCTTCACGTTGTGAATGGTAGAAAGAGGAATGGTTCAGATGACAGGCTCCACGCACACATTGACTGAAACCGCTCGCGTCAAGCGCGGCATCACCGAACAGTTCAAAGGTGGCGTCATCATGGATGTCGTCACCCCCGAGCAGGCCAAAATAGCTCAAGACGCCGGTGCAGTAGCCGTAATGGCCCTAGAGCGTGTGCCTGCAGATATCCGCGCCCAGGGTGGGGTGGCCCGCATGTCGGATCCGGATTTGATCGACGGTATCATCAACGCAGTTTCCATTCCTGTCATGGCTAAGGCTCGCATCGGTCACTTCGTGGAGGCCCAGGTTTTGCAGTCTTTAGGTGTGGATTACGTGGACGAGTCCGAAGTGTTAACACCAGCCGACTACACGCACCACATCGACAAGTGGGCATTTGACGTCCCCTTCGTATGTGGGGCCACCAACCTGGGTGAGGCCCTACGCAGGATTTCCGAGGGCGCTGCGATGATTCGCTCTAAGGGTGAGGCAGGCACGGGGGACGTATCCAATGCCACCACGCACATGCGTCAGATTCGCGGCGAGATTCTTGCTTTGAGCGCACTGCCTGAAGATGAGCTCTACGTTGCTGCCAAAGAGCTACAAGCTCCCTACGCTCTCGTGGAAGAGGTCGCTCGCACCGGCAAGTTGCCCGTCACCTTGTTTACTGCCGGAGGCATCGCCACACCGGCTGATGCCGCCATGATGATGCAGCTCGGTGCCGAGGGCGTCTTCGTCGGCTCTGGCATTTTCAAGTCCGGCAACCCAGCCCAGCGTGCTCAAGCCATTGTGAAGGCCACCCAGAACTTCAATGACCCTGGTGTTATCGCCCAGGTTTCACGGGGCTTGGGTGAGGCCATGGTCGGTATCAACGTGGAAGAACTTCCTGAGCCACACCGCCTGGCAGAACGCGGTTGGTAATAGAGACTTCCTAACCGCCAGAAAAACTGCAAAAACGCCCTCGGCAATGAAAAATGCCGGGGGCGTTTTGGTTTAAAAGGATTTCCTGTAGGTAAAGATACGGTAACAATTTGTTGCTGTTGGGTGAAGTTCGGTGAAAAAATTGTGGGCCTTTCGTCCAAGTTGGCTACTATTGGCCGAGGAACGCAACATAAGTGTCACAAAAGTGTCACTTGCGACATTCTTCTTCACGAAGGGTTATGCGTTTCTTCCGACCCCCAAATCTTGGAGGATACATTGAGAAAGAAGTTTATTGGCCTGGCAGCCATGGCCGCGGTGGCCTCGCTGGCACTCGCAGGCTGTGGTGGAGCAGACAAGCCCGCCGATGATAAAGGCGCTCCCGCCGAGGGAGGCACGTCAACAGGTATCGTGACTGCCAACGGTACAGAACCGCAAAACCCGTTGATCCCAACGATGACCAATGAGGTTGGTGGCGGCAGAATTCTCGACCTTATTGGTGCAGGACCCATTTACTATGCAGCAGATGGTTCCATCCATAATGACTTGGCTGAAAAGATTGAACAGAACGAAGACGGCACACTCTTCACCATCACGCTTCGTGCCGGTCAGGTGTTCTCTGACGGCACCCCCATTAAGGCTGAAAACTTCGTTCAGTCATGGAACTATGGCGCAGACCTGGCCAATGCCCACCTGTCAGCCAGCTTCTTTGAGCCCATTAAAGGCTACTCTGACGAAGTATCTGTGCCTGAGATGGAAGGTCTGAAGGTTGTTGATGACCTGACCTTTACGGCAGAGATGTCTGAGCCCACCCTGGACTTCGCAGAACGCCTCGGCTACTCCGCCTTCCAGGTGCTCCCTGCTGTGGCCTTTGAGGATATTGCCGCTTACGGTGAAAACCCCTTGGCCTCTGGCCCCTACAAGCTGGCCAAAGAAGGTGCTTGGGTGCACAACGAACAGATCGAATTGGTGCCCAATGAGAAGTACCAAGGTGAGCGCAAGCCACAAAATGGCGGCGTCACCTTCCGTTTCTACGCCCAGCAGGATGCGGCCTACGCTGACCTCTTGTCAGGTAACCTAGACATCACGGATGCGATTCCGGACTCTGCCATGAGCACCTTTGAAACCGAGCTTGGAGATCGTGCCATCAACCAGGCATCTGCCGTCTTCCAGTCCTTCACCTGGCCCAAGTCAGATGAGCGTTTCCAGGGCGATGCTGGTGTCTTGCGTCGTAAGGCCATGTCTTACGCCATTAACCGCGATGAGATCACCAAGACTATCTTCAGCGGTTCACGCATCCCGGCAAAGGACTTCACCTCACCAGTCGTTGAGGGATGGACCGATAAGGTTGAGGGCAACGAGGTCTTGACCTACGACCCCGAAAAGGCCAAAGAGCTGTGGGCTCAGGCTGAGGCCATTAGCCCCTGGACAGGAAAGTTTGAGCTTGCCTACAACGCTGATGGCGGACACCAGGCTTGGGCAGATGCCGTCGCAAACTCCATCAAGAACGTTTTGGGAATTGATGCCGAGGGTAAGGCTTACCCTGACTTCAAGTCTCTGCGTTCTGATGTGACTGAGCGTCGCATCACGACTGCCTTCCGCACCGGATGGCAGGCAGACTATCCTTCACAGTTCAACTTCCTCTACCCGCTGTATGCATCAAATGCGGGCTCGAACGATGGTGACTACGCGAACCCTGAGTTCGACAAGCTGGTGAAGGAAGGCCTGCTGTCGGATGATGCCAGCGAGCGCGCAGCCAAGTACAACGAGGCCCAGGTGCTCATGTTCAAGGACATGACCGTCATGCCTCTGTGGTACGCGAACGTCACCGGCGGCTACGCCGAAACTGTGACGAACGTCAAGTTTGGCTGGAACTCTGTGCCCGTTTACTACGAGGTTCAGAAGCAAGCCTAGTTAGTACAAAACAAGCGTGGCGGTGATGGTCGCGAGACCCTCACCGCCACGTTTGTGTAAGCCCTAAGGTCCTAGGGTATTCTGGGTTGCGCAATCGACAGGAGTTTCAATGCTGAGATACATCGGCCGACGGCTTTTGCAGATGATCCCCGTATTCTTCGGGGCAACATTTCTGATCTACGCCATGGTCTTCCTTATGCCCGGTGATCCCGTACAAGCATTAGGGGGAGATAGAGGAATAAGTGAGGCCGTCGCAGCCCAAATCCGCGCGAACTATAACCTGGATAAGCCGTTTATCGTGCAATACCTCTTGTATCTAAAGGGCATTGTGACTCTAGATTTCGGGACCACATTTTCGGGACGACCGGTTATTGACGTTTTGGCCGGAGCCTTCCCGGTCACGGTGAAACTGGCTCTCATGGCCTTGACGATTGAGGCTGTACTGGGTGTGGGCTTCGGCATTATTGCCGGATTGCGCAGGGGCGGCGTTTTCGACTCCACGGTCTTGGTGGTCTCTTTGCTGGTGATTGCCGTCCCCACTTTCGTTATCGGCTTCGTCATGCAGTTCATCCTCGGGGTGAAGCTGGGCATCTTGCCCACAACCGTTGGGCCAAATACATCATTTAAGAATTTACTGATGCCCTCCATTGTTTTGGGGGCGGTGTCCTTTGCCTACGTTTTGCGACTCACCCGCCAGTCAGTCTCCGAGAACATGAACGCCGATTATGTGCGCACCGCAAAGGCCAAGGGGCTTTCCAAAGGTCAAGTGCTGGGCTTCCACATCCTACGCAACTCACTTATTCCGGTGGTCACCTTCTTGGGTGCTGACCTAGGTGCCCTCATGGGAGGGGCCATCGTCACTGAGGGTATCTTCGCGATTTCGGGTGTAGGTGGCACCATGTATCAAGCGATTATTAAAGGCGAACCCACAACGGTCGTCTCATTCGTGACTGTCTTGGTCACCATCTACATCATTGCAAACCTGTTGGTGGACCTGCTCTATGCGGCCCTCGACCCGCGAATCCGCTACTCCTGAAAGGAAAGAGAACAATGAGTACTCCATTGGTTAATCCTCGACCCGGTCAGGTCCACCGGATCTCTGAAATTGACGAAACTGGCCTCGGCGCAGTAGATGCTGTCGCAGATGAATCTGCGCCCTCGTCCATGTGGGGTGAGGCCTGGAAACATCTGCGTAAGCGCCCACTCTTCTGGGTCTCGGCAGCGATCATTTTTGCTGCAGTAGTTATTTCTCTCTTCCCTCAGCTCTTTACCTCAGTCGATCCAGGGTTTTGTGAACTCAAGAACTCCGTGAAGAAACCCATGGCTGGGCACCCCTTCGGCTTTGATCGCCAAGGCTGCGATATCTTCTCACGCACTATCTACGGGGCCAGGGCCTCAGTGGCGGTGGGTATCTTGACGACGGCAATGGTTGTTATTATCGGCGTCATCTTCGGTGCTCTGGCAGGCTTCTTTGGCGGAATCCTAGATGCACTTCTATCGCGAGTTACCGATATTTTCTTCGCTATTCCCTTGGTCCTGGCAGCCATCGTCATCATGCAGGTCTTTAAAGAAAACCGCACTGTCATTACAGTCGTTTTGGTCTTGGGTGCTTTCGGCTGGCCCCAGATTGCACGCATCACCCGAGGCGCGGTTATGAGCGTCAAGAACGATGAATACGTAATAGCCGCCAGGGCACTCGGTATGCCAGGGGGAAGGATCCTGACCTCGCATATCTTGCCCAATGCGGCTGCCCCGGTTATTGTCTACGCCACAGTAGCCCTGGGCACGTTCATCGTCGCAGAGGCGACCTTGTCCTTCCTGGGCATCGGCTTACCGCCCTCGGTGGTCTCCTGGGGTGGAGATATTGCCAAAGCTCAGGCCTCCCTACGCATCCAACCCTCGGTCCTGTTCTATCCGGCGGGCGCCTTGGCCTTGACCGTTTTGAGCTTCATTATGATGGGCGACGTCGTACGCGATGCCCTGGACCCGAAGGCGCGTGAGAGAAAATGACCGAGACCCCCACACCACTACTGGACATTCGTGACCTAGAGGTCGCCTTCATGTCCTCAACGGGCATGGTTCCCGCTGTGCGCAAGGCATCTTTGACCATTTATCCTGGGCAGACCGTGGCTATCGTCGGTGAGTCTGGTTCAGGCAAGTCCACGACTGCTGCTGCCATCATTGGTCTGCTGCCTGGAACCGGCAAAGTCGTTGGGGGCGAAATCCTCTTTGACGGCAAAGACCTTGCGAAACTCTCCGAAAAAGAGATGACCCAGGTGCGCGGTGATCAAATCGGAATGGTCCCACAAGACCCCATGTCCAACCTAAACCCGGTATGGCGCATTGGCTTCCAGGTGAAAGAAGCACTGAAGGCCAATAACGTTGTCAAAGGCAACGAGATACATAACCGTGTCACCCAGCTTCTGGAAGAGGCAGGCCTGCCGGATGCAAAACGGCGCGCCAAGCAGTTCCCACACGAGTTTTCCGGCGGCATGCGCCAGCGTGCCTTGATTGCCATCGGCTTGGCGGCTCGTCCGAAGCTACTGATTGCCGACGAGCCGACCTCGGCACTCGATGTTACTGTCCAACGCCAAATCCTTGACCATTTGGAAGGCCTGACCGAAGAACTCGGTACGGCAGTCCTGTTCATCACCCACGACCTTGGCTTGGCTGCTGAACGTGCGTCTCATCTGGTGGTGATGCACCGTGGTCGCATCGTTGAAAGCGGACCTGCCTTAGAGATCCTGCAAAACCCGCAGCACCCCTACACGCAGCGACTGGTGAAGGCAGCCCCGTCCTTGGCCTCACAGCGTATCCGCACCGCTCAGGAACACGGCGAGGAAGGCACCGCAGATGCCTTGGCGATTTCCGAGGACGTTGTCGCTGATGCTGATGATGTGATTCGCGTTGAGAACCTGACGAAGATCTTTGACATTCGCGGCGCGAAGGGTGCAGACAAGCACTTCAAGGCCGTTGACGATGTCACCTTCGGTCTGCGACGTGGTTCGACCTTGGCGGTTGTGGGTGAATCCGGTTCCGGTAAGTCGACGGTTGCCAATATCATTTTGAACCTGCTGGATCCGACCTCGGGCAAGGTGTATTACGAGGGTACGGATCTGTCTACGCTTCGTAAGGCTGAGCTGTTTGCGCTTCGACGCAAGATGCAACCAGTATTCCAAAACCCTTATGGCTCACTGGACCCGATGTACTCGATTTATCGCTGTGTCGAAGAACCCCTGCAGGTTCATTCCATTGGCACTGTAAAAGAGCGCAAGGAACGTGTTGCTGACCTGTTGGACATGGTTGCCTTGCCCAGGTCCACCATGCGCCGCTATCCAGGGGAGTTATCTGGTGGCCAGCGTCAAAGGGTCGCCATCGCCAGGGCCTTGGCCTTGAATCCAGAGATCATTGTTCTAGACGAAGCGGTGTCCGCTCTGGACGTCTTGGTGCAAGCCCAGATCCTTCACCTCTTGGCCGAGTTGCAAGCAGAACTGAAACTGTCATATTTGTTCATCACGCACGACCTTGCGGTTGTTCGCCAAGTCGCCAATGACGTGGTCGTCATGCAACATGGGCGCGTTGTGGAGCAAAACACGACAGATGAGCTGTTCAATAACCCGGTCCAGACCTACACCCAGGACCTGATCAACGCCATTCCAGGCGGTTCGATTCCCTTGTGGGAAGGCTAGAGGGTTTTAGTTTATTTCCGGGTTCATTTCCGAGGGCGGTCTGCAACAGACTCGATTCCTCGGACGGACTGTTTTCTTAGTCGCCTGCGCGGATGAGGTAGCGGACCTTCCAGGCTGCATCCCCGGATACGGGGCGCCACTCAATGTCCGAGCGTTCTTTATCCAGGTGCCACCTCTTAGGGTCAACCTGGGGGGCATAGGCCAGGTGATGAGCCCCTTCAGTGTTGACCGTTAGGTCCAAGTCCGTGATGACCAGCTCGTCAGCAATGTCCATACCCAGTCGGTAGATCTGTTCGCCGCCAGTGATCCACACCTGTTCTTCACCCGCACAAGCATCCAAGGCTTCTTCCAGGGTTGCGTAAACCTCGGCTCCCGGGGCCTCAAAACCTGACTGCCGGGTCAAAACGATGTTTGTACGCCCAGGCAGGGCGCCACCCAAAGCCTGCCATGAGGTTCTGCCCATAATGATGGGTGCCCCCATGGTGGACTCCTTGAAGTGTTTGAAGTCTGCCGGCACGTGCCAAGCCATTTGACCGTTCATTCCAAGGAGGCCCTTGTGGTCTTGGGCCCAGATCATAGAGATCCGTCCTAAAGGGGTCCTGGCTTGGTGTACCGCGCGGTCCACTTCGCTCATACAGCCACCGGGGCCTTGATTGCTGCGTGGTGTTCGTAGCCTTCTATGACAACATCATCCAGTGTGTAGCGGTCTATTGACTCGGCCTTCTTGAGCACCAGTTTCGGGAAAGGATAAGGGGTGCGTTCCAACTGTGTTGTCACTTGTTCAACGTGGTTGTCATAAATATGGCAGTCCCCGCCGGTCCAAATAAGCTCTCCAACCTGTAAGTCTGCCTGCTGTGCCAACATGTGAGCCAGCAGCGCGTAAGAGGCGATATTGAAGGGCACGCCCAAGAACAAATCACACGAACGCTGGTAGACCTGCAAGGACAGCTTGCCCTCAGCCACATAACACTGGAAGAAGGCGTGGCAAGGGGCCAAAGCCATGCGGTCTAACTCGCTAACGTTCCAAGCGGAGACCAACATGCGCCTGGAGTCTGGGTCACGGCGCAGGGTGTCAAGCAGCGTGGTGATCTGGTCGATGACCCCGCCGTCGCGCGCAGGCCAAGAGCGCCACTGCGCACCGTAAACGGGTCCTAGTTCGCCATTGTCATCTGCCCACTCATCCCATATGTGGACATTGTCTGCCAAAAGTCCGGCGATATTGGTCGAGCCCTTCAAAAACCAGATGAGTTCAGAGACAAGACCCTTTACGAACACGCGTTTTGTGGTGATTAAAGGGAAGCCCTCGCCCAAGTCATAACGCAATTGCCTGGCGAAAAGGGAGCGTGTGCCCGTGCCAGTCCTATCGTCTTTATGGGTGCCGTGTTCTAATACCTCGGCCAGAAGTTGCTCGTAGCTATCGTTGGTCATGTCCCCATCCTATGCGCAGGGCACCACACAGTTGTCGAGGAGAGCGCTAGTGCTCATCCGTAATGACAGTTTCGTAGGTGGCGCCTTGGACCAAGGTGTGTCCGATGGTGCAGTTGCGGTCGATTGCTGCCTTTGCGCGCTCGCGTAGACGCTCTTTGTCCTGTGCATCTAAAGAGGAAAGGTCTGCCACCAGCTCTACGACGAAGGACAGGTAGCGATCTGTTTCTTTATCGTATTCACCGCTAATGCCGACGCTCATATCAAAGTTTTCAGAGCCCAAGGCGTGAGCGAAGCGCGCGTCAGAGGACATAGCTTGGCAGCCTGCCATGGAGATTTTCAGTAAGTCACCTGGTGAAAAATGGCCTGGTCCAGCGCCCACTGGAACAGATATTCCATCACTCTTATGAGCTATGTATTGTCTAGTATTTGTACGTTCCAGCCATAAAGCGGGGGTCGCGTCACTCATGATCTCTCCTCATAGGTTCGTGCTCTAACGATTGAGTCTTCCACTGTCACACGAGGCTCACCAAGGTATAACTGTATATGGTGTGTGTAGTATTCCTGTTCCAGGTAGTCATCTAGGACACGGTCCGTATTTTGACTCTCCGGGTTTAGACATAAAGCGAGGTAGCCTTCATTTTCGAGGGCGTTTTCCTCACCCCATGTGGCACTGATGAAATCTCGCAGCACATCTTTAGCCCGGGTGTTTTTTGCTCCCGGTGCGACGGCGTTTGCACGGAGTGCAATCGTCTGTGTTTGGGGTCTGGAGTCTTCATCGGGCCAGGAGTAAAACCCCAGGGAACAGCTCAAGGCGTAGGAAATTATTTCCTGTGCCAGCCTGCGGTAGAAGCCTTGCGGGTTGTTCAATAGCTGGGCAGGGTTGTGGAGATGTTTATGCGAAACATCGAGGGGCACGTCACCAGACAACCCAAAGAGTTGCGCAAAATAGCGATTATTGTCCGCTTCCACATGTGTGTAGCGCCTCAGGTTCTCAAGACAGTAATCTCGGTAGTGGACCATGTGTTCCATTAAAACGCCCGGTCCATAATCACACAGGGGGTGAACTGCAAAGCCGAGAGCTGATTCACGCGATATGTAGTCATATTTGGCAAGGTCAACTAGTTCTTGAACGATCGGTACAATTATTTCGGGGTCCACATCGAGCCAGGGCAGTGAAGCCACCTGACCGACCTCAAAATTCATGGTTGGGGCGATGTCGTGCAGCAGAGAAGAGACAACAGAAGAGTTGGCGTAGCCCAAAACAGTCCAAGGCTGGGCGTCCTCGGGTAGAAAAATGGAGGTGCCGGCTACGTCAAAAATGAAGCCCGAAGGGTAGTAGCGAAACGCGAGGGCGGTGCCGACTTTTGACCAGGAGATTGAAGGCCTGAAGTAGTAGTCCACGTTTTGCACCCGGGC
Source organism: Actinomycetaceae bacterium (assembly GCA_030538185.1). Taxonomy (GTDB): domain Bacteria; phylum Actinomycetota; class Actinomycetes; order Actinomycetales; family Actinomycetaceae; genus JAUNUK01. The sequence continues at coordinate 554,777 of JAUNUK010000001.1, forward strand.
TTTTACGCGCCCGGCTTTGGTGCGCCCTGCCCGTATATCTGCGCCGTCTTGGTCCCAGTTTACGACCAGGTCTTGATTGCCCCACCAGCGCCTAGCAACCCCGCCCTTATTGTAGGGAAACCAGGTTTTTCCACTGGCCACAGCGTCTTTGCGGCTGCGGCAATCTCGGGCAATATCGCCTGGCGGTACTTGCCACCAGTAGCGCACGAAGCGTTTATTGTCGCCCGTGGCAAGACCCTGGCGGACCTCGGCAATGCTGGACAGTGGTAGCCCAGCACTCAGGGCACGTCGAAGGCTAGGCTTGGTCCAATAGAGTGGCAGGGCCTGGGGGAAGGAAGAAAAACTGCGTGAACTGCGTCGGTAGGCACTGCTTGACCCCAAGGGGATGGACGTGGCCTGGGGATCCAGATTTTTGAGATGCCGAAGTTCCTCAAGAGCCTTAGCCTTGGCAGCCTCTCCCTTTTCTTCGCGCAGGTCAAAGAACCAGCCGTCTTCTGGCAACGCGGGCTTCCCGTGCTCCCCGTCCTTGGTGCTTACCCAGGCAACGGTTTGGACCAAGGGCGTCTTAATGTGGTCAAAGCCATGCGACTGGATGTGGGCCAGGGCGCGGACCGTGGTTTTCTCCCACAGGGTTTCACGAAGGTTACGGTAGCTGGGCAGAAACATCCAAGACTGCATGGTCAACAGCCCAAGTTGACCGCCAGGCTTTGCCCAATCCAGGCAGCGCCTAATGAACATGGCATACAGGTCTGTGCGCTGTTGTGGATAGCATTCATGTGCGAAGTCACGCAAAACAGGTGGGAAGTTCTTATGACCCAAATACGGCGGATTAGCCAGCACAATATCGTAGCGACCAGGCATAAGAACGCTCAGTTCAGGGGTCGCGTCTACCAGTTTGCCAGGCAGGTTTTCCACGGGTAACAGCGAGCCGATAATGTCCAGGTTGCTCACATAGGGATCGGGGTCCTTGCGTTTTTGCAGCGCATATATCTGAGGAAGCAGTCTCTGGCTTGCAGCCAGGTCCTCCACGTCTCCCACAATCCCAGGATGCAATTCCTGGGCGAGAGCCAATAAAGAAAACTTTGTAACCACACAGGCCAGAGGGTCAATATCTAGGCCAACCAGGTTTTTGTTCAGGATGTGCCTCAGGGCATCCTCGTGTGCAACTCCTGCCTGCCGATATAGGTGAAATAAGGCGCGAGAAGCGCTTAACAGCAGGTTTCCACCCCCGCAAGCTGGGTCCAGGACCCGCACATTACGCAAGCTTTCCTCACCGGGTGGCGAGCCAGCAAAACAGGAGTCCAGGGCCGAATCCACCAAGAAATCCGACAACCAGGTGGGGGTGAAAAGTTGGGTGACGGTACTGAGGTCACGGGCATCCTGGGGCGTGGCATAGGCCTGCACGCCATCCTTTACTGCCTGGATTCCGCCCTGAAAGAACCATGCTAAACCTGGGGATACAGGCGAGGAATCATCAGTACAACAGTCAATAAAGCTTTCGAGGATCGAGCGGTCGCCCTCGGAAATGGATGATAGGGGTGGGAGGCCTCCGGTGAAGGTGGAGACGAAAGCCCGAAAGCGCTGAAAATCCTGGGGGCCGAAGGACTCGAAAAGCCCCACACCCCGGCCCAAAGCAAAAGCCCCAAGGTGGACCAATCGTTCCAAGGCATCGCCTGCGGAAAAGCCTTCGGCGCGCAGGCAATGGTGAGCACGAATCCCGGCTTGGAAAAAAGGGTTAAAGGCCATTGACGCAGGTTAAGGCTTCAAAAAAGCTGCCGCCGCCTTCTCTTCCTCTTCGGTGATGCGAGGCAGTTCCTTGAGGATGGCTGCCTCTAAGGACTTACCTACCAGGGGCAGCAAACAGCTAATCTTGCCCGTCAAGGTTCTTTCGGTCGTGGCACCCAGGTCCTTGAGACTTGAGGTGGCCTCAAGAGAAATAGGGAAGCCCTCTAGGGCAAAACGCAGCGTGCCCTCAGCACCTGAATCCCAGGTTTCGACAAGGCTTGCCCGCGCCTCCTGCTTAAAGAAATTCTTGGCCTTTTCAGGAATTGCCGAGGGCGGAACGGTAATGGCAGTGGTCGCCTTGAGCACCCCGTTTTCCTCTACAAGATCGACCGAGATGCCAATGTCTTGCATGTGGTTGAAACGGGAGGCGTAGAAATCAGGGTTCCGTAAAAGGTCCTTCACCTGGGCAAGGGGTGCATCATAGGTCAGTGTTATGTCAAAATCCATCACGTTGACTCCCATCTCGACTGCGGTGTCTCATGCCCGGGCTCGGGCCACCAAGGACAGACTATACAGAGGCACAGGTCCTTTCTTCCAGAGATAAGTGCTTGTAAAAGTCGAGGAATCGAGGTGCTTCGTCCTAGGCTAGAGGGGTGCAATCGATGAAACAGGTGCTTCCAAAGGCAACAAGCGAAGGTCTCAGCGATATTGATATTGACTGGTTGCATATGCTGCAGGCAGACTGGCAGGCATTATCGGACCTGGCTGGCGCGGATTTGATCCTTTGGCTTCCAGATTCTCAGGGCGGTTTTGTCGCCGCGGCACACTGTCGCCCTGCAACCAGTGCGACGGTTCATCTGGATGATGTTGTGGGATTGGCACTGCCTTCTGCCCGTGTTGATTTCATGTCTGAGGTATTTGAAACCGCGACGCGGCAGGTCAATCCGCAAAGGCGTTGGACAGGGCTCAATACGGTTTCGGAGATCTTGGTCCCTGTTGTGCGCGACGGTCGAGCGATTGCGGTTATGGCGCGAGAATCTACCTCGCATCTAACCATGACATCACATGGGCAATACGACTGGTACCAACAGGCCTCGGATCTCTTGTGCCGTATGGTCTCTGAGGGGACGTTTCCATACGCCTCTACGCCGACAGGGGGGCAGCGCGGAACGCCACGTGTTTCCGACGGGGTGGTGCGCCTCGACCAAGATGGGGTCGTATTGCAAACCAGTCCCAATGCGATCTCTGCCTTTAGACGCCTGGGGATCAGGCAGCACTTAGTGGACAAGGTCCTGGTAGAACAGATCACAAACTTGCAAGATGAGCAGCATCGCACCGTGGATGAGACCTTGGCTGTGGTTGCCATGGGGCGTGCCTCGTGGTTGACAGAGATAGAGATTCGGGGTGTGTGTCTAACTCTGCGCGCCCTGCCCTTGTTCGAGCGCTCTGAAAGAAGTGGCGCCCTGCTATTGGTTCGAGACGTAACGGAGTTGCGCAGGCGTGAACGCGAACTGATGACCAAGGACGCCACCATCCGCGAGATACATCACCGGGTGAAGAACAATCTGCAAACCGTGTCTGCCTTGCTGCGTTTACAGGCCAGAAGGTCCGATTCTCAAGAGGTCAAGGACGCCTTGGGAGAGGCTGAACGCAGAGTCGCCACCATCGCCACCGTTCACGAAGCGCTTTCCCACAACGTAGATGAATCCGTGGCTTTCGATGAGATCATCACCAGATTGCTGGTTTTGGCGGCGACTGCTGCAAGCGCAGATCAAAGGGTTACTACAAGCGTCAAGGGCTCTTTTGGAGATGTGGAGGCCGGGGCTGCCGCGGCCTTGGGTGTCGTCTTGACAGAGATCGTCACCAATGCGGTAGAACACGGCTTGGCCGAGAGAGACGGTCACATCGAAATCGAAGCCATAAGGAATGGTCAGGAACTAACCGTCCACGTCAGGGATGACGGGGTTGGTATCCCCGAGGGACGGGCATCGTCGGGTTTGGGCACCCAGATTGTCGGTACCTTGGTGCGAGGCGAGTTGAACGGGACTATTGAATGGAACCGCCTCGAAGCCCCAGAACACGGTACAGACGTGGTGATTCGTGCCTTGATGGTCCCCGCAGCCCAACACGGATAAGTTCCTTTTAGGCCCAGATCTGTTGAGGGAGGCCCACACGAATGGGGCCTCCCTCAAGCAAACTAGGGGAAAGAGTTTTTTAGTCGAGAAACCTTAGAGCCCTGCGCGGCGTGCACGGGCTGTGCGACGCTTCAGGGAACGTCGTTCTTCTTCACTCATGCCGCCCCATACGCCGGAATCCTGGTTATTCTCAAGTGCCCAGGCGAGGCAGGTATCGACCACGGTACAGGTGGCACATACAGTTTTTGCCTCGGCAATTTGGGCAATCGCCGGTCCTGTATTGCCAATCGGGAAGAACAACTCGGGGTCGACAGCCAAACACGCAGCCCTGCTACGCCAATCCATGAAAACTCCTAAAAAAACTTCTGCGGCTGTGAAAGTTACAAAACACAGCAGAGCCATAAGACCCCAAGAAAAAAGGTTCTCATTTAGAACTTCAAAATTCAAGAGATCAAGGCAACAGATAATGAAAGAAGCCTGTGAGCTTACTCACTGTCATGATTTTAATTCGAGTTGGGGGCGTGAAGACATGTAGGTATGCCTGATTGAAGCAATAACATTTGCCCCTTTGGTCGCGGAACGGGATCGACGTAACCCAAGAGATCCACGGTGGAAAAACGGGACATGACATTAATGGCGTCTTTCGTGTTGCCCAGGGATGCGAGGATGCGAAACTTGCTCAGGGCTTTTAGCAGGTCTCCGCTGTAGGCCGCCTGAGCCTCGAAAAGTGAACAGGACACGATGAGGGTTGCTTCGTGGTTCCTACGCCCTGTATCGCCGCGATTCGCGGTCGTAAGGGCCTCTTGCGCAAGGGGGTGGACAATGTCTGAAGTATCCAGACACACAATGTTTTTCCCCCGGTCCTGATGGGCCACATTTGTTTTTTCGGCTATAAGAGATGAACGCAAATATCCCAAGGCCTCGTAGCAAGACACAAGCCAATCAAGAGCCCTATCAGGGGCATCTGGAGAGTCGATAACAACCCAGTGTTCCTCGGGGTTTAGCACAATGGGACGAGCGTCATCTCCACCGATCCCTAAACTCAGATACCCAGACGGAATTGGCGAGATCTGTTGTGTTGGTTTCTGCGGGTCTCGTACAACCTGGGTTGGGGCAGAGGCGGGATAGGTTTTGGCTTCCTCGGGGGTGATGAATTGGGCATCCAATAGTGTGTCGTCCTCGACAACGACTCCGCGTCCCTGGATGGTTTCAAGCTGGGTGAAGCGCGGAGTTGTTGGCCTCGCCGTAATGCCTGTCATCAAAAGCTCTTGGGTGCAGGTGTGTCCCAAAAAGATCTGGGTGCCAGCAAAGCCAAAGGCCCTGGCTTTGCTGGCAGTGAGGATGACGGGAATCGACAGGGCTTGGAGGGCGGAAACAAGACTGTGGACGGTGCCGTAATCGATGCCCAAGTCTTCACAGATGCGTGGTACGTCATCGAAGATGACCAGGGATTTTCCCATCTCGTTGTGTTTGAGTTTGGCCATGAGCCTGTTCACCAGGCGAAGAGAAGAGACCTCAATAAGGCTTCCAGGAAACAGCGCCGAGGGCGGGCAAAGGTATGTGGTGAAAATATCTGGGAAAGGCGTGACTACTTGTATTGCGCATTGGTCTGCGTACTGTTGGGCAATGGCTGCTGCCAGGGTGGAACGCTCCTGACCAGATGAACCCGCAATGTTCAAAGGCACGGTGTCGTCCCAGGTGAGTGTGCGAAGTTGGGCAGCTTCGGTGTCGTCTGCCAGCCCCAAGACAGCAGTTGATGACCCTTTGATTCCTTCGCCCAATAAGTCACAGGCTTGCACAGTGGTGGGAAGTGGTGCAGCCCAGGGGCAAGGTGCTTGGGCACCCCCTCGTGACAATGCCCAGGTGTTTTGTAGGTTTTCTACCAGGTCGCGAGTCCAGGTGCCATCACCGGCCCAAGGGACCTGCCAGCTTTCCAGTTCCTCGCTGCGCAGTAATAGGCGACCAGGAATATGCGCCAAACGCGCAGCCAAAGGCGAATCGATGACGTCCATAGAGTCCAACTCGCTGCGGGTGCGCAAGGCCAGGCGCAGGTTCACATTGGCCGAAATCTGTGCCGACACAATGCCTGAAGGGCGTTGGGTCGCCAAAATGACGTGTATCCCAAGGGAACGCCCTTGTGAGGCTATGTCTACGATGGTGTCCAAAACCTGCGGATTACTCATGCTCAATGCCCTGAATTCGTCCACAACGACAAGCAGACGCGACAAGGGCTTGCCGAGGTTTAGCTCAACTGCGCTCCTATCGTTCATCACATGTCCAATGTCCTTTGCCCCCAGGCTTGCCAGAATCTTTTTCCTACGCCTTAGCTCGACTTTTAGGGAATCCAAGGCCCTGTGGGTCATGGCAGGATCGAGGTCTGTCAGTACGCCTGCGCAATGAGGCAGGTCACGTAGCACACCAAAAGCGGCACCACCCTTGTAATCCACCAGGATCATTGTCAGCGCAGCGGGGGAGTACCTGCAGGCAAGATCCATAAGCCAGGTGGTCAGTAGTTCAGACTTCCCTGCCCCCGTAGTCCCCGCAATAAGTGCGTGTGGGCCTTCGACGCACAGGTCAACCTCACGCACCGAGCCTTGAGCATCCACACCGATGCGTGCAGAAAGACCCTTGGGGGCGCTGTTCCACTGCTCTAGGATTCTTGCGCAATCGGGGGTGCCCAGAACGTGTGAACACCGGGCCGAATCAGGCAGTTCGTTTTGTAAAGGATCTGGGGTAGTACTCGATTGATTGTCTTCCGCATTGTCTTGTGAATCCCTGCGACGCACAGCTTCCACCAGTTGCTTCCACCACACAGCTTGTGGGCGTGGCGCATGTGTAGGAAGAAAAACCTGACGCACACACCACGGGGGCACCTGCGCACTGGATTGAGCAATGACCAAAGTGGCTGTCATGGGAGCCTTGCCATCTGAGATCTCGGTGGCGTGCAGGATTGTCAACCTGGGCGGATTGTGGCCTTCGCCCTCGCCTGCCACGCCGCCCACGCCATGTGCCCCAACACCCAAGACCTGAGCCCCCAGTGCCTTCAAAGACCGTTCATCGACACGCACAACACCCCTGACCAGCAGCTGAGCTACCCACCAGCGTGCAGTAGCCACAGCGTCTGCCCCCACAAAAGCAACCTTTTCTCTGCCCTGAACCTCCACCACACCGTGTCCCTTGAAAACCCTTGGCACCTGACCCACCCAGGCGCGCAACCCCTCTTGTTCTTTACACAGGTGCGTATGTGAACACGCAGCCAAGAGCAGGCTGGCCGCATCAAAAGCCCGATGCCTGCGCGTGTAAAGAAAGACTGCGATCCCCACCACGAGCAAGGGCACCAGGAAATACAAGAAACGCGAAGCGTACATAAACAGAAAAGGCAGGGTGATAAACAGCGGCAATACGAAGAAAAGCGCGCGCGGAAAACCTGGGCGTAGAGCTTTGGGTGCCAAAATTGTCGTGTCCACAGGCCGTCGACGTAACTGAAGACACTGGTCAGCAACCCGCAGCCCGCGCCCCACCCGCAAGGTCCAAGGCTTGTGCGCCTTCACGTGCCAAAGTGCCACACGTCCCCAGGTTTTGCGGCTTCCATTGGATGAAGCCAAGTCCTCTACCTCGATCACCGCTTTCGCGCCCCTTCGCTTGCGCGTCACGCGCAGGTGCTCCGCAGAGACTTTGGGGTTGCTCATACCGCTACACCGGCCTAGTAAACCGTCCTCGGCAGGGAAACTTAAGCCTTGGTCGTGGCCTGTGGTGACGGCGAAATGCATATCGCAAGACAGGACTTCTTCGGGTGTGGGTGGGCAGGTTGCGGGCATTCTTAGAGGGTATGTAGCCAGGAAGGAACGTGCCGACATGCGGCCTTCCGGCTGTGGATAAACTTCAAACGCAACACGTGTGGATAACTACCGTGCCTGTATCCAGCCGCTGTCCTCGCCTTTGTTGCTCAGTGTTTCTCCTGGCACGATAGGTCCATGCATGACGTACCCAAGCTCGATTTTGACGCCTACAAAAAGTTGGCTGTCGCCCTCCAAGAGGCCAGAAGGCTCTACGAGGCTGGCGAAGAGTCTGGCATGTCAGATGCCCAGTGGGATGAACTCTTTGAGACCTTGAAGGCCACAGAGGCCGCGCATCCTGAGTGGATAGGGGCTTCCTCGCCCAGCCAAAGGGTTGGAGAGGCCCAGGATCAGGGCTTCGCCAAGCTCCAACACTCCATCCCCATGCTGTCAATAGATGACGTTTTCGACGTGGAAGACGTCACCGCCTGGTTCAACCGCATGGTACAAGCCACAGGTCAAGACCACGTATCCATCAGCGCTGAGGTCAAGGTCGACGGTTTAGCTATTTCCTTACGTTACGAAGCAGGAAAATTGGCGAGGGCGGCCACGCGAGGGGACGGGGTCACAGGAGAGGACGTGAGCGCCAATGCAGCCACCATACGTTCAATACCGCGCGTATTGAAGGGACATGGGTGGCCACAGGTCTTAGAAGTGCGAGGCGAGGTCTATTTTTCGCGTGCGGACTTTGAACGCCTCAATGCAAAACGTCGGGGGGCAGACGAAAAAGTATTCATTAATGCCAGGAATGCGGCGGCAGGTTCGCTGAGACAAAAAGATTCAACTGTGACGGCTGAACGTCCATTGGATTTCTTGGCTCACGGACTGGGCCTAGTCGAGGGGTGGCCCGAAGGTTCTAAGGTGCCGACTTTGCATAGCGAGTGGATGGATAGGCTTCGCGGCTGGGGTATTCCGGTAGTCCAAGACACTTTGTTGCGCGCCGGGGTTCACCTGCCCGTGATTGACAGTGTTGAGGCGATACAGGAAACCATTGCAATTATTGGTGAGGCCAGAGCATCCTTGGCCCATGAGATAGACGGGGTTGTCCTCAAAATCGACGATGTGGCCACACAAGTGGCCCTGGGGCGCACGGCACGCGCGCCTCGCTGGGTGTGTGCCTATAAGTTTCCTCCCGTTGAGGTCCACACGAAATTGCTTGATATTGGTGTCCAGGTCGGTAGGACAGGGAGAGTCACGCCGTTTGCCATTATGGCGAAGGTCTTGGTCGATGGGTCTTACGTGCAGCGTGCGACCTTGCACAACGCCAAAGAGGTCGCTCGCAAGGGGGTTCTTATTGGCGATACTGTGGTGTTGAGGAAAGCCGGAGACGTCATTCCAGAGGTTCTAGGGCCGGTAGAAGCCTTACGTGATGGTTCTGAACGCGAGTGGACAATGCCCGAGACCTGTCCCTCCTGCGCTTCGTCACTTGCACCCGCCAAGCTGGGCGATATAGACCTGCGGTGTATGAACAGGGCCAGGTGTCCAGCGCAATTGACTCAACGTTTGGAATACCTCGCCTCACGTTCCGCCCTCGACATTGAAGGCATGGGAGCAGAAGCCTGCCTGGCCCTAACCCAGCCAGAGGCCGGAAGGGATAGTGTTGTGGCCCATCTGGCGCAAGGCGGCACAGTGATCCTGGGGGATGACACCACTGTGGCCTTGGAGGAGGAAGAAACCCAAGGAAAGACCGAGGCACAGCGCTACGCCTTGGCGAAGTCCTTGTTGCCGCCAGCTCAAAAACCCGTATTGGATTCTGAAGCGGAATTGTTTTCCATGCGCATCGAAGACTTGAAGGATGTCATGGTGTGGCGGGAGTCCAAGGCGCGCACAGGAGAACTGGTTTTCAAGCAATCCAGGTATTTTTATACAAAACCGAAGGCACTGGGTCAGCGGGAGCGGGAAGCCGGCGTGATGCCGCGCGCACCGAAGCCTGGAAAATCTGCACAAACTTTGATGGAAGAACTCGAAATCGCCAAAACGAAGCCCCTATGGCGGGTGCTTGTGGCCTTATCGATCCGTCACATTGGTCCCGTGGCGGCCAAGGAACTGGCAGATGTATTCATGTCGATTCAAGCCATAGCGGCGGCATCGATTGAGGAAATCAGTCAGGTCGAGGGCGTGGGGCTCACCATGGCCGAGGAACTGCAAGCGTGGTTCGCAGTGCCTTGGCATATGGAGATCATTGAGGCCTGGGCGGCCTGTGGCGTGCGCACGAGTGAAGAAAAGGAACACAGCCCAGGTGATGCGGGCATCACGAAGAACTTGGAAGGCCTGACGGTGGTCATCACCGGAAGCGTGCCAGGCTTTACCCGCGATGAGGCAAAGGAAGCCGTGACCCAGCGCGGGGCAAAAGCGGCAAGCTCCGTTTCTTCCAAGACACATGTCGTTATTATTGGACCAGGGGCGGGCTCTAAGGCCAGAAAGGCTGAAGAGCTGGGCGTGCCCATTATTGAATCTGAGAGTTTTGAGGCCTTCTTACAAGAAGGGATGGCATGTTTAGAAAAATGACGCCCTTGGGGCGCTGGGCGTGGGTGCGCGCTACAGCGGCGGGCGTTGCCATTATGGACATCTTCATGTCTTTTATTGTCAGGCCAGGAGCAAAGAACGCAGATCCGACGGCCTTTGTGGTTTTCGCGGGGTTTGGGCTGATGTGTAGCCTGTTTATCGTCACGGAAGTGATTAGGGCAGGCCGTAGGTTGCGGCACGAACCCACGCCTTTCCCCGACACCCTGGCTCAGTGGGTGGAAGTCGAATACGACTTGAGTAAAAAGCCCTTGTGGGAAGAGGCCATTGTGCGTCGTTTAGCCCTTGGAGGTGCGGTTGTCTACGCAATCTTGGCACTGTACTTCATCGCCCAGTTCGTCATGTTTTTTATGTCGCCTACAGGCATTTAGAGCCAGTCGTGAGGCACAAGGGGGTGCCTCGGATTACATGAGAGGCCCCAAGGGGCGCAACAGTCTTTCTCCCAGGCGTTCCAACATGCCGCGTTCTTCCCATTGGGGGATGGTCAAGAGGCGCGCGTTGGTCATATCGGTTTCAAAGACCAGGCGCATATGTGCAGCCAGGGCAGTGGAAAAGAACTCCAGATTGATCTCGTAGTTGCCGGTCAAGGACATGCGGTCCAGGTTTGCCGTGCCTATCGTCACCCAGCGCGAATCAATCACGGCGGTTTTCGCGTGAACCATGGCCTTTTGGTAAAGCCAGATTTCAATACCGGCCTCTAAGAGTTCCAGGTAATAGGAGCGCGCCACCCAGTCGGCAGCAATGTGGTTAGAGACCTCTGGAATCAAGACCTTCACGTCCACCCCGCGCCTGGCTGTGCGAATCAAGGCATCCAGGATGTCGCGGTCGGGGATGAAATATGCCTGAGTGATCCACACGTGCTGGTGTGCCCGGTCCAGGGCCTCGATGTACAGGCCACGCACCGGGTACAGCAGTTTATTGGGGGAATTAATGGCGCTGCGGATCTTGGGCTGCCACTGAAGGGCACCTCGGTCAAAGAGGCGCGGCTGACGGCGCTGTTTGTGTTCGTTCCAAAAATCTCTGAAGGCGTTATCCAGCTCCCACGCGCTGGGGCCCTCTATGCGCACATGGGTATCGCGCCACTGTGTAGCGTACAGGGTCCCAATGTTGTAGCCCCCGACGAAACCGATTTTCGAGTCGACAACCAAGATTTTGCGGTGATCGCGGCCCGAGTTGCGGATGGAAGGCCAACCTCGAAACAAAGGGAAACTCAAAACGTGGAGGTGCGCAATCCTGGGGAAGCGCTTAAAAGAGGGGGTGACTACCAAATTCGCAAATGCGTCCCAGATACAAAAAACTTCAACCCCGCGTCTGGCCGCCGCAATCAGTTCGTCTTTGAATAGGGTCCCTACCTCGTCTGCTTTCCAAATGAAGGTCTCAAAGAAAATATGATCCTGAGCCTCGCGTATGGCCTGCAGCATTGCCGCATAGGTTTCGGCACCGTCCGTGTAAACAACCACCTCAGAGTCAGCGATTTTGATAGGAGTCGGGGGCGTGCGTGGATATCCATCTGCCCCACTTGTACGTCCCTTGCGTAAGGAATCGATCAGGCCGGCTGTGGCAAGTGCCAAAAACTCAACTACCAAGAAGGTAGCGGTTATCCAACGCAGCACCTTTTTGACTCGCACAGATACACCCGCAAGTCTGCGAGAGACTTTTTCTAGGGCACGTGAAATCCTCGCCAGGAGGCCAGAAACGGATAACATAATGCCCTTAGCCTATTCCACGGGCATTGCGTGTGCATGTAAAGGGGCTGCAAGCTACTACACTGCAAGACATGTCCACGATTGATGAAGCAGAGGTCGCCCGTGTCGCGGAGCTGGCCCGAATTGCCCTAACACCAGAAGAGATCACGCGTTTTGCTGGGGAATTGGATCAAATTGCATCCGCCGTTGCGAAGGTAGCCGAGGTCGCCACCCCGGATGTTCCTGCAACCTCACACCCCATACACATGACGAATGTGTGGCGCGAAGACCTGGTTGGTGAGACCTTGGACCGAGACATCGTCATGTCGCAGGCTCCGTCTAGCGAGGACGGGATGTTCTTGGTGCCTCAGATCCTGGGAGAGGAGTAACCGTGAAAGACATCGTTTTCAAGACGGCAGCTGAACTGTCAAGGCTCTTGGCGTCAGGTGAGCTGAGCTCACTCGAATTGACGAAGGCATGTTTGGAGCGCATACGCACGCATGATCCGAAAATTCATGCTTTCTTGCACGTGGACGCAGACGGTGCGCTTGAGACCGCTGCACAGGTTGACGCAAGGCGCGCTGCAGGCGAAAAAATGCATCCCCTGGCGGGCATCCCAGTGGCCTTGAAGGACAATATTGTCATCCAGGGAATGCCTACAACCTGCGCATCAAAGATGCTAGAGGGCTGGGAATCGCCCTACGACGCTACGGTTGTTGTCAAGCTCAAAGAGGCTGGATTGCCGATTGTTGGCAAGACCAATATGGATGAATTCGCCATGGGATCATCGACCGAGAACTCCGCCTTCGGAGCCACGCTCAACCCTTGGAACACTGAGAGGATTCCGGGCGGCTCAGGTGGTGGCTCTGCTGCTGCCGTCGCTGCCTATATGGTGCCTTTGGCACTAGGCACGGATACGGGTGGTTCCATCCGCCAACCTGGTGCGTGCACGGGGACAGTTGGCGCAAAACCCACCTATGGCGCTGTTTCTCGCTATGGGGCAGTGGCTATGGCTTCTTCCTTGGACCAGATTGGACCGGTTGCCCGCACCGTTGAAGATGCCGCAATGTTGCAAGAACTTCTAGGCGGACACGATGTTTATGATTCGACGTCCCTGCCCGACCCAGTGCCCGACCTTTCAGCCGCCGTTTGCACTGGAGCCGCTGAGGCTAACAGCGCCAAGGGGTTGCGCGTTGGCATCATTAAACAGCTCTCCGGTGAGGGCTACCAGGCCGGTGTCCTGGAGACCTTCAACGCCACAGTCCAGCGCCTGAAGGACGCGGGTGCCACGGTTGTAGAGGTCGACTGTCCATCTTTTGAGTACTCTCTAGCCGCCTACTATTTGATTATGCCTGCCGAGGTGTCTTCTAATCTGGCGCGTTTTGATGGCGTGCGTTACGGTCTGCGGGTGGAGCCCAGCGAAGGGCCTGTGACAGCGGAAACCATGATGGCTGCCACTAGAGGGGCAGGCTTTGGCGACGAAGTAAAGCGTCGCATTATCCTGGGCACACATGTTTTGTCTGCAGGCTTCTTCGATGCGTATTACGGCTCGGCTTTGAAAGTGCGCACCCTGGTCCTGCGCGACCTGGCTGCCGCCTTTGAAAAAGTGGACGTTTTGGTGACGCCTACCGCCCCGACAACTGCCTTCAAATTCGGTGAAAACGCGGACAACCTTTTGGCCATGTACTTGAATGATGTGGCGACCTTGCCTGCAAATATGGCTGGGATACCTGCCATTTCGATACCTGTTGGCCTGGCGCCGGACGACTCTATGCCGGTCGGCTTCCAAATCCTGGCACCTGCCAAAGAAGATGCCCGCATGTACAAGGTCGCTGCCTTGGTGGAAGCCCAGGTAAGGGCGGCAGACCTCCTGCCTGCCTGCCCCGCAAAGAATTGGAAGGATGAAGCCTGATGTCTGATGAACTTGTCGCTTTTGATGAAGCTGTAAAAGACTACGACCCAGTAATCGGCATTGAGGTCCACGTTGAACTGGGCACTGCTACCAAGATGTTTGACTTGGCTCCCAACAGTTTTGGCGCCGACCCAAATACCAATATCACCCCTGTGACATTGGGTTTGCCTGGTTCTCTACCGATTTTGAACAAGAAAGCTGTCGAGTACGCAATCAAGTTGGGCCTGGCCCTGAATTGTTCGATTGCGGAATACTGCCGTTTTTCTCGTAAGAACTATTTTTATCCGGACTTGACCAAGGCATTCCAGACGTCACAGTATGACGAGCCCATCTGTTTTGACGGCTGGGTGGATGTCGAATTGGATGACGGCGAGATCTTCCGCGTCCAGGTGGAACGCGCCCACATGGAAGAAGACGCGGGGAAGAACGTCCACGTAGGCGGTGCAGCCGGCCGCATACACGGGGCGGATTATTCCTTGTGTGACTACAACCGTGCAGGCGTGCCCTTGGTGGAAATCGTGACCAAACCCATTGAGGGTGCAGGTGCGCGCGCCCCCGAGGTGGCAGCGAAATACGTTGAGACCTTGCGCGATATCTGCCGGGCTATTGGTGTATCTGAGGCCAGGATGGAACGCGGTAATGTGCGTGCAGATGTGAACCTTTCCTTGCGTAAAACCCCCGATTCGCCTCTGGGGACGCGCTCTGAAACGAAGAACGTCAACTCCTTTAGGGCGATTGACAGGGCAGTGCGCTACGAAATCAGCCGCCAGGCAGCAATCCTGAACAAGGGTGGGAAAGTCGTTCAAGAAACCCGCCACTGGCATGAGGAAGATTCTTCTACGTCCTCTGGGCGAGAAAAATCGGATGCCGAGGACTACCGCTACTTCCCGGAACCGGACCTGCTTCCCTTGGCGCCCTCGCGCGATTTTATTGAGGAACTGCGCGCTTCCATGCCAGAGCTTCCTTTGGCTAAACGGCGCAGGTTGCACGCCGAGTGGGGCTTTAGCGATTTGGAAATGCGCGATGTCGTCTTCGCCGGTGCCGTGGATCTGATCGAGGCTACGGTTGTGGCTGGCGCCAAGCCCGATGCGGCACGCAAGTGGTGGATGGGTGAACTGGCCCGCACGGCTAAAGAACAGGACATTGCTCTCGAAGACCTCACAATTACCCCCAAGGATATTGTGGATCTGCAGGTCATGGTCGATAGCGGTGACCTGAACGACAAACTTGCCAGGCAGGTTTTGGCAGGCGTTTTGGCAGGGGAAGGCAGTCCAGCTGAGGTTGTGGACAAGCGCGGCCTGAAGGTTGTCAGCGATGACGGCGCTTTGATCGAGGCCATCGATCAGGCACTTGCATCTCAGCCTGATGTCTTGGACAAGATCAGGGATGGCAAGGTCCAAGCGGCCGGTGCCATCGTGGGAGCCGTCATGAAGGCCACCAAGGGCCAGGCAGATGCCGGGCGAGTTCGCGAACTCATTATGGAGCGTGCAAACGCCTAATTCGAAGGATTGCCGAGGGCGGAGTTGCAAAAGTGTAGGCACTTTTGAACGTCCCGCCCTCGGCAATCTTTTTAAAAAATATGAAAATAAAAAAATCTGTTGAATAAGCAAAACCATTCAAGAGTAAGCCGAGGCTCTGTCAAATAAGGTCAAAAATGGCTACTTCTATTCAGAAGGTAAACGTTGAGGCCGAGGTCTTCGAGGAATAGTGTTACAACTTGGACACAATCCGCTCGTGGATTACGCATTGGTGAGTAATACCAGTCACAATAGCAAGTGTCGATATGCAGGTGATGACGCCGGTACGACAGACAACGTTGTTTATAAAAGGAGATATAGATGCGACGGATAGTTGCAGTCCTGGGTGCGGTGGCACTCACGGCCTCACTCGCGGCTTGCGGTGGCGGCGATAAGAAGACCGACACTGGCGCTGATGGTACGACCCCTCCTGCCGATGATGGTGGCAAGAAGGTAGGCGTTGTTACCTGGTGGTCTGCTGGCTCTGAAAAAGATGGCCTGGCAGCTTTGGAAAATGTGTTCAAGGAACAGAATCCAGACATTACATTCGAAAACCAAGCGGTTTCGGGCGGTTCGGGCTCAAACGCCAAGCAGAAGTTGCAGACAGACCTGGCAGCCAAGAATCCACCTGACACGTACCAGGCCCACGCTGGTGCCGAGCTTTCTTCGGACATCGAAGCTGGCTACTTGGAAGACGTCTCGAACCTGTATGACGAGTTCAACCTGCGTAACGCTTTCCCAGCGACGCTTTTGGACCGCCTGACAGTTGACGGCAAGATCTACTCAGTGCCCTCCAACGTCCACCGCGGAAACGTCGTGTGGGTATCCCCAGCAGCCCTCGAAAAGGCAGGCCTGGATCCCAAGACACCTCCGGCAAACCTGGATGCGTGGATTGCCGATATGGAGAAGTTGAAGGCCGCTGGTGTGGAATACCCCATCACGGTAGGTGCGGACTGGACACAGTTGCAGCTGCTTGAGACTGTGTTGATCTCGGATCTGGGTGCTGAAGGCTACAACGGCCTGTTCAGTGGCACCACACAGTGGGATTCGGCAGATGTCACCAAGGCCCTCGAGCACTTCTCTAAGATCATGTCCTTCACGGATCCTGGCCTCTACCAAGAGGACTGGGAGCCCGCCATGAAGTCAATCATCAACAACGATGGCAAGGTTGCCTACAACGTTATGGGCGACTGGGCACCTGCTGCTTTCAAGGCTGCCGAGAAGAAGTGGAGCCAGGACTTCTACACCTGGCCCGTCCCCGGCAATGAGGGCGTCTTCGACTTCCTGGCTGACTCCTTCACCCTGCCTGTAGGTGCCAAGAACATTGATGGGGCCAAGGCATGGTTGAAGACGATCTCTTCGGTCGAAGGCCAGATTGCCTTCAACGTGATCAAGGGCTCCATTCCTGCTCGCTCGGATCTGACACCCGAACAGATCGCTGAGTTCTCTGAATACCAGCAGGACGCCATGAAGTCCTTCGGAAATGACACCATCGTTTCCTCTATCGCTCACGGTGCGGCTGTCTCCATCGCTTCGTCTGAAGCTATGAAGCAGGCCATCTCGAAGTTCACCTCCGGTGGCGCCACCGATATTGCGACACTACAAAAGGAACTAGTAGACGCTGCCACTAAGTAGTCACTAGAACGCTAGTCTTTAGGGGTGGGTGTGTGCTTACACACCCACCCCTAAAGCAGAGAAAACGAGGCAAT
The DNA here is from genome assembly GCA_030538185.1 of Actinomycetaceae bacterium. GTDB lineage: Bacteria > Actinomycetota > Actinomycetes > Actinomycetales > Actinomycetaceae > JAUNUK01. Next base: position 571,819 of record JAUNUK010000001.1, read on the forward strand.
GGTCAACTATGAATGCAGGATTACAACAGTCCATCCCTCTTCCAAAGGCTGTGAAGTCAAGGGGGAAACCACGCTCGTCTAACAGTTGGCGTCAATGGGGTCCGGGCTTATTGCTGCTCTCACCGTCCATTGTCTTGGTGGGGATATTTGTCTACGGCCTCATCGGTTCAAATATTTTCATGTCCCTGCGTGACAACCACTCTGCCGCGCAGCTAAATGGCACGAAGCCAGTCAAGATGGTCTGGTTTGAAAACTTTGCAGCCCTGTTTGCTAACCCTGATTTCCAGCACTCTTTAAAGAACTTGCTGGTTTTCACCGTTATGTTCCTTATGGGAACCCTGCTCATTGGTTTCCTTTGGGCTTGGCTCATGGATAAACCCATTAAGGGTGAGGGCATTTTCCGGTCAATCTTCTTGTTCCCTATGGCTGTTTCCTTTATCGCCTCCGGTGTGGTGTGGCGCTGGTTGCTAAACCCCGGCATGGATAACTCTGCTTCCGGGTTGAACCGACTGTTCCAAATGGTTGGCCTGGACTTCCTGCAAAACAAGTGGACAGCATCTCCCAACTGGGCAATCTTGGCCATCTGTGTTGCGGCAATCTGGCAGCTCTCCGGTTATGTCATGGCCCTGTTCTTGGCAGGTTTTCGCGGCATCCCAGACGATCTTCGCGAGGCCGCCAGGGTGGACGGTGCTAATGAATGGCAGCTCTACCGCTCGATTATCTTCCCTCAGTTGGCGCCTGTCGCGCTGTCTGCCGTGATCATCATCGCCCACATGTCTTTGAAGTCTTTCGACTTGATTATCTCTATTACCAACCAGACCTGGTATCCCACAAAGGTGCCCGCCATTGATATGTACAACTTTATGACGGTTAACGATCACTCTATGGCGGCCGCAGTCGGTACGGTTTTGTTGGTTATCGTGGCGGTGTTTGTCGTGCCCTACTTGTACCACGATGCAAAGGGGGCGAAGCAACGATGAGTACCACTACTGTTTTCGAAAAAGAAATGGCTGCACAAAAAGTCGGCAATCCAAAGCTCGGAAGAACCTTGGGCACATCTGCTCGCTACGTGCTGTTGATTGTTTCACTGTGTATTGTCCTCATGCCGGTCTATGTCTTGCTGGTGACCTCCTTCAAGACAGCCACTGACGCTGATCCCTCTACGACGTGGATGTTGCCAACAGACTGGAGTATCCAAAACTGGATTAATGCCTGGGAAGCCCTCAAGGGTGGCCTGGCCAGGTCGCTGATGTTGGTTATCCCGTCATCGTTGATCTCATCCTTCCTGGGCTCAGCCAATGGTTTTGTGCTATCTCGTTGGCGTTTTCCAGGTTCCAATGTGGTCTTTACCATGATCCTCTTTGGGATGTTTATCCCTTACCAGGCCGTCATGATTCCCCTGATGAAGATTATCGTGGGGACAGGGGCACCTTTCGGGATCCCAACCCTTATCTTCATGCACGTTGTTTACGGCATCCCCATTTGTACCCTGATCTTCAGGAACTACTACGAGTCGATCCCTATGGAACTCATCGAGGCAGCCCGTGTGGACGGTGCAGGCATGCTGCGCACGTATTTCTCGGTGGTCCTACCGATTTCGGTTCCATCCTTCGTGGTAGTCATAATTTGGCAGTTCACCTCGGCGTGGAATGACTTCCTCTTTGCTTTGTTCTTCGGTGGGACCTCTCAAAGTGGACCTGTCACCTTGGCTTTGAATGAGCTGGCCCACGGCTCCATCATGGCCGACTACGGCGGTTCCATGGCTGGTGCCTTGATCGCCTCCGTGCCCACATTGATCGTCTACATTGCGCTTGGCAAGTACTTCGTCGGCGGCCTCATGTCAGGTTCAGTAAAAGGCTAAAACATTGCCGAGGGCGGCCACAGCAGCAATCTGGCCGCCCTCGGAAATGAGATCTAGCACTCTTCGCCATGAATGGTTAGGATACCTTTGGAAAGTCTGGCAGAATAGACCCTTGTACTCGCTGGATGATGCCCTCTCATCATTGCGGCGTTGTTCTCGGCCAACACGAATACCGATACCCACCGGATGTTTGTTGCGGCCAAAATCAGAAAATAGGAGTTCCACTCAAGTGGCAGTACGAATTCGACTCAAGCGAATCGGTAAGATTCACGCACCCATTTACCGCGTTGTTGTTGTTGACTCTAGGAAGAAGCGCGATGGTCGCGTTATCGAACAGGTCGGCAAATATGATGCCCTTCAGCAGCCCTCTTTGATCGATATTGAATCAGAGCGCGTTGCCTACTGGCTGTCGGTTGGCGCTCAGCCCTCAGAGCAGGTTATGCGCTTGCTGAAACTGACGGGTGACTGGGCACGCCACAAGGGCGTTAAAGACCCGGTATCGCGCGTGCAGTTCAAGGACGCAGATGCCGCGGCGAAGAGCAAAGAAGAAGCCCTGAAGGCCGCCGAGGCTGCAGCCGAAAAACTGAAGGCCGCCAAGGCTGAAGAGGAAGCCAAGGCTAAGGCCGAGGCCGAGGCAGCTGCCAAGGAAGAAGCCAAGGCAGCTGAGGCAGCTGAGGCTGAAACAGCCGAGGTTTCTGATGCAGCAGAGCAAGAGGCTCCCGCCGAGGAAAAGGTAGAAGCTTCAGCTGAAGCTCCGGCAGAAGAGCCTGCAGACGAAGCAGCAGAAGCCAAGGCTGAGGACGCCTGAAATGTTGCCTGACGCCCTAGAGCACCTGGTCCGCGGCATTGTGGATGACCCTGACGCGGTGCGTGTTTCAGAGAAGTCCTTGCGCAGAGGATCCCTCCTGGAGGTGAGGGTTGCCCCCTCAGACCTGGGACGAGTCATCGGGCGCTCAGGACGAACAGCGAAAGCACTGCGTGCCGTTATGGGAGCCATCTCAAAGAACGGTTCAGTCCGTGTGGATGTTGTAGACACGGATCGCTAATAAGTCTACGTTTGTGGCCTCAAGGGTAATCCTTGGGGCCACAAAGCATTTTTGTCCCAAAATGAAACGACCTTGCTCGCAACGTTGCGTCCTCGGTCCTCGGTATATGTGGGTTTATGTCTGGGCGATGCCCACGGCCTCGCGGTACTCATCGACAACTATGCGCATGGCTTTTTCTGCCAAGCTGGCTTGACCTTTGGAAATAGCCTCGAAAACTGCGTAGTGATCCTCACAGTGGGTGGAAGAAGGGTAAATAAACTCTTTGGGCCTGGTCGTCATGAACATGAGAACCGGGCGAGTTAATTGTGCATAAGGCATAAAGAAAGAATTGCCGCTCATCTGGACCAGGATTTCGTGGAAGGCAATATCGGCCTCCACGTACTCGATGCTGGCCTTTCCTGTTGGATCCTTGAGCCTGCGCATGGTTTCGCTGGCTTGCTCTAACTCGGGCAGAAGCTTTTGGTCGTCACGGGTGGCTGCCAGCGAGGCTGCTATAGGTTCAACAGCAATACGTAGCACATTGAGGTCACGTAGGACTTCTTTGTGGTTTGGCCCCTCCATTTGCCACTCGAGGATGGCGTGATTGAAGGCGTCCCAATGTTCTTGAGCTTGAACGACGATGCCGACTCGCCTGCGGGACCTAACCATGCCAAGTTTTTCCAAGATTCGCATGGCTTCACGAGCCACGGTCCTAGAAACACTAAAATGTGAACAGAGGAACTCAAGAGTAAAGGTAGAGCCAGGGGGGTATTCCCCGCCAACAATAGAGCGCCCAACTGATGCGACGATATCTTCATGCAACATGGCGGGCGCTTTTGCTGCCAGACGATCCATGTCCCCACCTCCGAGATATTGCGCAGCAGTGCTGTCTGCTCAGTTCATCATATAGTGGACTAAGTTCGTGGACATGAAAACCGAGTGTTGTAGAAATATTGACAAGGGGACGAGCATGGAAATAACCGTTGGCCACATTGGGCCAGCTCGAGGGCTCAAGGGTGAAGTTTTCGTTCGTGCCACGACGGATAGGCCTGAGCTGTGGTTTTCCCCAGGTATGGTCCTGGGTACGCACACATCTGAGCAAGAGTCCTTAACCGTGCGCAGTTATCGTGAGATCCAAAACAGAACAATTATCGCTTTTGAAGAGGCCCAGACTCGTAGCGAAGCCGAGAAGCTCCGCGGCATTACCCTGGTGGTAGACAGTGATGCGGCACAAGAGGCTTCATCTCAAGACCCAGATGATGAAGATTCCTACTACCCTCGTGAGCTGATCGGTTCACAGGTCTATGACCAAGCTGGTCGCCACATGGGTGAGGTGGTCGATGTGCAGATGGGTGGGGCACAAGACTTGCTGATCATCGCACCTGTAGTCGGAGGTGAAGGGACGTCTGGCGCAGAGTCTGAGGACTCACAGCCTGCCTCGGTTCTGCTTCCTTTCGTCACCGCCCTCGTACCTGATGTGGATGTGGAAGCCAAACGAATAACCATTGCCCCTCCGGGTGGCCTTTTCGCGGACGCGTGATCGGACAAACCTGTGAATATTGATATCATTTCCGTCTTTCCGCAGTTCTTCGACGCCCTTCAAGTGTCCCTAATGGGCAAGGCGCAAGACAAGGATTTACTGCATATATCTGTTCATGACCTGCGTTCTTGGACAACAGATCCGCATAGGACTGTCGACGATACACCGTGTGGTGGCGGGGCAGGCATGGTGATGAAACCAGATGTGTGGGGACAAGCCCTAGACGAATGCCTATTTCCGAGGGCGAAAAGTGAGGACCGTGGTCTTGTTGAAGGGCGTGATGAGGCCCCTGCTGTGCCCCTCTTGGCGATTCCCACACCGAGTGGGACACCTTTGACGCAGCGTTTGGTGGAACGCATTGCGCGTGAGCGAGATCATTTGGTGATTGCCTGTGGCCGCTATGAAGGCATTGACTCAAGGGTCTCACGGCACTACGAGGCCCGTGAGGGGGTGGATGTCCTCGAGTTCTCCTTGGGGGACTACGTGCTAAACGGAGGTGAGGTTGCTGCCTGTGCGCTTATCGAGGCAGTCGGGCGTTTGGTTCCTGAGGTTGTCGGTAACCCCATGTCCTTGGTTGAAGAATCCCACGGGGCAGGCGGTTTGCTGGAATACGACAGTTACACGAGGCCTGTGACGTGGCGGGGTTTGGATGTGCCCGAGGTTCTCTTGGGAGGCAACCACGCATTGATTGCACGCAAGCGCCGAGAGGAATCCTTGGAAAAAACCTTGGCCCGACGCCCTGATCTGCTTAAGACCTGTGATCCAAAAACCCTGGATAAACACGATCGTCAGTTTTTGGCCTTGCGTGGCCTGGCCTGGATTCCTGAAGCCACGGAGATTGAACTGCGCGTGGCTAACCAGGCAGATTGTGGTCAACTTAGTGCCTTGGCTCGTCGCCTTTTTCCTCTGGCGTGTCCACCGGAATTGTCCAAGGATGTGATCGCAGATTTTTGCGAGAAAAACTTCAATGACGAGTTTATGGCTGCCCTACTTGCCGATAGCGAAAATTATCAATTCTGTGTCGTGCATCCGCAAGGCGCGCCCCAAAAACTGTTGGCCTATACGCTGATAGAACTGCGTCCCAACAATGTCGAGGTGCGCGAATACGGGGAAGGTGCTGCCCTGTACATGTCCAAGTGTTACGCAGATCCCAGTGTTCAAGGTTCTGGGATAGCCGGGGCGATACTGCAGTACGCCATTGAACAAGCCCGCGTGGCTGTCGCAGACGAAGACCGTTCAGTGATTTTGGGGACGAATGAAGGAAATCGCCGAGCCAAGGCCTTTTACAAGGCCCATGGATTCAAGGTTGTTGGCCGCAGAATATTTGACGTCGGTGGGGTAGCCAACCGCGATGTGGTGATGAGGCTTGGTTCAGCGAGGTAACTCACAAGCCTTGCATGTGCTCCGGGTTCGACTCTGCTCGTTGAATATGGCAAACTTGTCCGGTCTGTGCTGTAAGGAATCCGCATACCTGCCACAGGGGGATGCGGGTGGACGGCACATCTTGTCCGTTCGGTGCTATGGCACCCAAGGCACGCGTGACCTGTGGCACGAGTGGAGAGAAAAATGCAGAAGCTAGACGGTTTTGATGCCACCTCACTCAAATCCGATATTCCTGAGTTCCGTCCCGGTGACACCGTCAAGGTTCACGTAAAGGTGACAGAAGGTGCGCGTACGCGTATCCAGATTTTCCAAGGCGTGGTCATTGCCCGCCGTGGTGCAGGTGTCTCAGAGTCCTACACGGTCCGCAAGATGTCTTTCGGCGTGGGCGTAGAGCGCACATTCCCATTGCACACACCCACAGTGGAACAAATTGAACTGGTGTCACGCGGCAAGGTTCGTCGCGCCAAGCTGTACTACCTGCGTAAGTTGCGCGGCAAGGCTGCCAAGATCGTTGAAAAGCGCTGAGCGTTTGAATTGACCTAGTGTTGCGTATGCCTGGCGTGAAAACGCCAGGCATAATGCTTTTAGGGCACGTGGTTGTGCGAGGATAGAACCTGAGGCAGAGGGGGGATAGAGTGATTCGAAAAAGAATCAAGGACACTCCTCGTCAAAAGCCCGGCGGTTTTGAGGTCAGGGGCGCTTCTGGTCCACGCAGTTCCATCGCACAAGAAACCCGAGAGTACGGCGGAAAACCAGATCTTTCACTGAGCTCGTTAACCTCAGGATTAGCTCAAAACCGATTACCTCCCCAGCTGTCAAAGGCCGAGGAAGCCAAACGGAAAAAATCCAGAGCCTGGGTGCGCGAAATGGTATTCGTCATGATTACGGCACTGGCCATTTCGGCCCTGGTACGCGCAGTGTTGATCCAGACTTTTTACATCCCTTCGGCATCGATGGAAAACACCCTCATGGTCGATGACGCCATTTTAGTTACCAAAATGGCACCTAAATTGAGTCCCTTGAATCGCGGGGACACTGTCGTCTTCAAAGATAGAGAAAACTGGCTGGGCGAGGATCCCGGTGCGAAAAAGCCGCAAGGCTTCGCCGCCACAGGCTTAGGCGCAAAGATAGCCGAGGCCATGGTGTTCTTGGGCCTTCGTCCAGAGACCTCGGATTCTCATCTGGTCAAGCGCGTGATCGGCACAGGAGGGGATCGGGTTCGTTGCTGCACGGTTGATGGACGCCTGGAGATCAACGGCAAAGCAGTGGACGAGATGTATCTGCACCCCAGTGCGACCCGAGCCTCTGTCGTCGATTTCGATGTGACGGTGCCCCCAGATCACTTATGGGTCTTGGGAGATAACCGCAATAACTCTGGCGATTCACGCTCACATATGGCCGATCCTTCGGAAGGCTTCATACCCTTGGATGATGTGGTCGGGCGCGCTTTCTTGGCGGTGTGGCCCCTGGATCGAGTCGGAATGTTGTCAAACTCTTGTGCCTTCTACGGGGTGCCCGATCCCGTTGCCAAGACCGAAACACCAGCACAGCCCTCTGCTAAAAAATGACAGCCGTATTCCCGCACGACGACACTGAACAGACATTGCTGGAGACCCACACCTACGTTGCTGGTATCGACGAAGTGGGACGCGGCGCCCTGGCAGGCCCCGTGTGCATCGGTTTAACCGTGTTGTCCAAGGAATGTGGTAAAGCCCCTGGCGGGATTCGAGACTCTAAAGATCTGCGTCCCGCAAAACGGGCAGAACTGGCCCCTTTGATTCGACAGTGGGTGCAAGATTGGGCCGTAGGGTGGGCCAGTGCCCAAGAAATCGACGCCTACGGGATTGTGGGAGGCCTGCGTCTGGCAACGTGGCGTGCCTTGCAGGAAGTTGAAGGGCGCGGGCACCTGCCGCAGGTAGTCATCCTGGATGGGTCACATGACTACCTTTCACCCCCTGCAGATGCGTTGTTTGGTGATTTCCCCGTGTCCGTGTGCGCCCCGCCCTCGGCAATGCCGAAAGTTCTGACCGAGGTTAAAGCTGACCAAAGGATCCAGCTGGTGGCAGGGGCCTCCGTTATCGCAAAGGTCGCAAGAGACACCTATATGGAGGAACTGCAAGATCCTGGCTATGACTGGAAAAGCAATAAAGGATACGCATCTGCCAGACATGTCCAAGGCCTGAAAACCCTGGGCGTAAGCGAAATACATCGGCGCTCCTGGAAGCTTCCGGGCATTGTGCCCACAAACTTGGCATGATTGACCCTGTGACGAACGACGATATCGAAGCCTACGAGAATAACCTCGAGCTAGAACTGTACCGTGAGTACAGGGATGTGGTGAACCTGTTTTCCTACGTGGTTGAGACAGAAAGGCGCTTTTACCTGGCGAATTTTGTTGACGTCAAGGTGCACAACACCAGCGGCGGAGATGTGTTCTTTGAGGTGTCCATGTCGGATGCCTGGGTGTGGGATGTCTATCGGTCCACTCGCTTCGTGAAATCCGTGAGGGTTGTGACCTTCAAGGACGTCAATGTGGAAGAGCTCAGCAAGCCCGAGATAGAGGTTCCTAGCTAGGCAGCAGGCCACCTGCCCTTTGTGGGTTATCCACAGCTGCCTCGTTTTGAGGTTATCCACTTCTGTACTGATTGAGACTGCTTCGCGTTGTGCCCGCGCTCCACAGTAGGGGTGGAGGTGGTCGCAATGAACAACCAAGAACGAGGGCGGCTCGGTGAAGACCTGGCGGTGGAGTTTTTACTGGGCGCAGAATATGTGGTCATAGACCGTAACTGGCGGTGTCGGCACGGAGAAGTCGACATTATTGCCAGGGACGTGGATGGAAGCGTCGTCTTCATCGAGGTCAAATTACGTTCTTCTGTGGCCTTCGGGACACCTGCAGCGGCAATCAACCTGTCAAAGTTGCGCCGCATGTGGATGGTCGCCCGTACTTGGGCACACGAGCACCTTCCCTATGGCACGGTGCTGCGCGTGGACCTGATTGCCGTGGTTTTGGCGGATGGCGAGGCGCCACGGATCGAACACCGCAAGGGGCTGCAATGAGCTGCGGATCTGCCTGGGGCATAGGGCTGGTCGGCATGGAGGGGCATATCGTCAATGTCGAGGTCTCATTGACCGACGGGATACCTGGATTGACCTTGGTGGGGATGCCAGACAGGGCTGTGCGTGAGGCCCAAGACCGGGTGAAATCGGCCCTGGCGGCCTGCAAGGTGATGTGGCCAGACCGCAGGGTTGTTATTAATCTATCCCCGGCTTCGGTGCCCAAGGTGGGGTCCGGTTATGACTTGGCCATTGCCCTTGCGGTTATGGCGGCATGTGGAAAAGTCGACAGGCAAAGCACGCACAATTGTGTACACATTGCTGAGCTGGGACTGGACGGCAGGACACATCCGGTCAGGGGTGTACTTCCTGCCGTGAAGGCAGCGGTCGAAAGAGGGGCTGGGTGTGTTGTGGTCGCGCAACAGTCTCTATCGGAGGCTTCTTTGGTGCCTGGCATCAAGGTGATTGGGGTGCAGCACCTGGCCCAGGCGATTGCAGTACACGGAGGTAAGGCGGATATGCCGAAGCTGACACATGTGCCGCAGACTGTGGGCCCTTTGGCAGAACCTAGCGAGGCTATGTGTGGGGACTTGAGTGAGGTTAGAGGCCAGGGCGTACCTCGAAGGGCGCTTGAGGTTGCGGCAGCAGGAGCACATCACCTCTTGATGATTGGGTCGCCAGGGGCAGGCAAAACCATGTTGGCATCACGCATGCCCAGCATCCTGCCGGCACTGAATACAGAGGATGCCATCGAGGTGACCGCCCTTCGTTCCTTGGCGGGCCTCTTTGAAGCCCACCAAGGTCTGATCACACGAAGCCCCTTTGAAGCGCCACACCATTCGGCAACCCTGCCAGCGATTGTGGGCGGTGGTACAGGGATCCCAATGCCAGGGTCTGCCTCGCTGGCGCACAAGGGGGTGCTCTTTTTGGATGAGGCGCCAGAGTTTGGGACGCGAGTCTTAGATGCCCTGCGTCAGCCCTTGGAATCCGGTGTGGTCGTCTTGCGCAGGGCGGCAGGGCACGCCACCTATCCTGCGCGTTTTCAATTGGTTATGGCGGCAAACCCTTGTCCTTGTGGTTTTGCAGGTTCCAGGAAGGTCGAATGTACCTGCACCCCCTGGCAGCGCGTTCGCTACCTGGAGCGCCTATCAGGGCCGTTGTTGGACAGGATAGACATCCAGATTCACGTCGATACCCCCACAATGAAAGCCCTGGGGGCCAGCGAGGAACCTGAATCTTCAACGGTCGTGGCTGCGCGCGTAGTGGCGGCGCGTGCTGCACAAGCAAAGCGTTGGGGTCCGCACGGGTGGCTAACGAACAGCGAGGTACCTGGGCCTTTTTTGCGCAGGCCAGAGTCCGGGCTCGACCCAGTGTTATTAGGCCACATTGACGCGGCAGTCGATAAAGGCACCCTAACCATGCGAGGAGCCGACAGGGTTTTACGCCTGGCCTGGTCTATTGCAGACCTTGCGGGGGACGTGAGCCCCAAACTGACACATTTAGGTGAGGCCATGTCCTTGCGTACACAGACAGGAAGAAGACAATGACAGTTTCGATGGATGTTTGTCGTGCGTTTGCGACGTGGTCTGCCCTGTGTGAGCCGGGTGATGAGGCGGCAGGGATATTGGTTCAGTCCCTGGGACCAGTGGAAGCCCTGCGGGTAGTAAGCGAGTGGGAACCTGGTTCTCGCGTACCTAATGGCTTCGACTCCCGTGGGGAGCGCCGCCCGTGGATGCTTTCGTTTGAACGTTGGAAACTGCGCCTAATGGACCTGGACCTGGACTATCACTTGCGAACCCTGGACAATGTGCGCGGTATCTTGGTAGTGCCAGGCGATCCCCGGTGGCCTGAGGTCCTCAATGATTTAGGAAACGCCAGGCCACACGCCTTGTGGGTCAGGGGGGATCCTCACGCGCTTGTGCGGTGCGTGCAAGGGCGCAGTGTTTCCTTGGTGGGTGCCAGGGCAGCCACCAGGTACGGGGCAGATGTGGCGGGAGAGTTGGCTTATGAACTCAATCAACAAGGCGTTTGGGTGGTTTCGGGAGGCGCTTATGGGATCGACGCCGCAGCCCACAGGGGAGCCATGTCTTCTGTGGGCCTGAGTGTCGCCATAATGGCCGGGGGAGTGGACTCTTTCTATCCAGCTACCAACACCGGGTTATTGGAACAGTTGACAAACAAAGGTGCCGTTATTGCCGAGGTGCCCTGCGGGTGGAGGCCAGCCAAACAGCGGTTTTTATTACGCAATCGCTTGATTGCGGCACTGACACAGGCCACGGTTGTCGTAGAGGCCGGTGCCAGGTCTGGGGCTGTGTCCACCGTGAATCACGCGCGCGGCCTTGGGCGCCACGTTGCCGCTGTTCCAGGTCCTGTCACAAGTTCAGCATCTGTGGGTTGCCACCAGCTATTGCGCGAAGGCGCGGTATGTGTGACCTCGGCAGCTGAGATCATTGAGCTGGTCTCACCGATTGGCGTGGCCGGGGCCCCAATCCCTTCAGGCGCACAATCCCTGTTTTCCAACCGCAGCCCAGAGTGCTCCCGAGTCCTGGATGCCATGCCCAAAAACGGGTGGACCACACCAGAGAAAATAGCCCGAATAGCCGGTGTCACCGTGGCCGAGGCCCGCTCCAACCTAGGCATCCTAGAGCTAGAAGGCCTTATAGAGTCCAAATCCGGAAAATACACCTGGAAACACTTGGGAATGTAGTACAATGTCGTACATTGGTGAGGATCTTCAATGGGAGCCGGAAGACGCGTCCTACACTCGTGGACGTCCTGACAGGTATGAAGGAGCGGTATCGCTGGAACCTGAATGGTGTCAAGAGGTCCTGCACGATTTGTGTTTGGTCGCCTTCGAACCAGATCCGAAATCTCGGACAGGATCATCCAGCTTCATTGGATTTTCACCAAGTGCTGGTCGGGTGCTGGTTGTTATCGCATTTCGGGATCGAGATGGGGATTTACATCTGATCAACGCATGGCCTGCCTCCGGTTCGGATAAGAAATTTTACGAAGAGAGTGACTAGCTATGGCAAAAACGATGGACACAGACCTTGCTCGGCAGATGAGAGAAGACTCAGAGCAAACAAGGGATGACCCTTACCCGCCGTATGCGCGTCCAACAAGACCAAATCGTTCGATGGTGTACTCTGTACGGCTCAGTCCAGAAGAACACCAAAAGATTGAGGATGTAGCAAGAGCCAGTCACCTACCTGCTGCAACCTTGGTGCGATCATGGATTCTCGAAAAGCTGGAGCACGCCCCACATGGGCCTAAGGACATTCCAACCCTGTCCTTTGTTCCTGGACACGTGGCAACCAATGAACTTGTGGCTCAGCACGGCAATGACTGAAACGCGGGCTGGAGTTGAGGAAGCCTATGAGCGGCATCTGGGGCTTACACGCGGGCTTTCGGCACACACGACCAGGGCTTATCTCGGGGATTTGCGTTCGCTTTTAGACTTTTTAGACATTGACGAGGGCGACACGCTTGAAACCCTTTCCCTGGGCGGGCTCAACCTGCGTGGCTGGTTGGCCACCCAGATAGCCGCAGGCACCAGCCGTACAACGATCGCCAGACGTGTCGCTTCCATTCGCACGTTTTTTGCCTGGGCGCACGACCAAGGGATTGCATCTTTTGGGGATGTGGCGAAACTTAAGGCGCCGCGCCCAGACCAGGTGCTGCCTAAAACATTGACCAAGGATGAGGTTGGGCGCCTATTAGACCACGCCTGTTTGGAGTCCCACAACGATGCCGCCGGTTTGCGTACCTGGGCGGCACTTGAACTCCTGTATGCAACAGGGCTGCGCATCTCAGAGCTGGTCGGCTTGGACCTGACAGACATTGACCACAGTTCTTTTCTGGTTCGGGTGACAGGCAAAGGGGACAAACAGCGCATCGTCCCCTTTGGGAAGCCGGCACTTTTGGCCCTGGAAGAATACCTGGAGAAGGGCCGGCCAGGCCTCGCCGCCCCTGCCTCCGGCGCGGCCGTATTCTTAGGTGACAAGGGCGGACGCCTGGATGCCCGGGTCTTGCGTGGAACCCTGCACCGACTCACCGCCAGGGCAGGTGTTCCAGATATTGGCCCACACGGACTTAGACACTGTGCGGCAACGCACCTCTTGGATGGAGGCGCCGATATCCGCAGCGTCCAAGAAATTTTGGGACACACCTCCCTGGCCACCACACAGCGCTACACGCACATATCCATGAGCCGACTAAACGCCGCCTACCAACAAGCCCACCCCCGCGCCTGAACCACGATATGTTTCGGATTCACTAAAACGAAAAGGCTAGGCGGTCCTGTTCAGTTCGCGTTCAACGGCCAGTCTTATCCACGAAGAGACAGAGCGATCATCTTTGTGTGCCCTTTCTCTCACCTCGGTTAACACATCCGGAGGAAAACGAACAGCAATAGGCGATGTTTTTGGGCTTGAGCGGCGCAGTGGCGGACCTTGAGGTTCTTGATTTTCAGGCTTGGCGTAGTAGCCATATTCATGCTCGGGACTCATGAGTTCAGTACTCATCACGATCCTTTCTAAACGTTGCAGCAAGGTGAGCACTTGCTTCATAACACCCAATCGGCCTGCATTTCTTAAAATTTCCCGATCTGGCTGGAGCAATCGGGACTACCAGAATGCGATGCTCAACCTCGGCAACCATCAGCCAATGAGCTGGCGGTTTGGCAGGATAAAAGAGCGGATCGCTTGACCAAACGTCTAACACATCGTCCACCCCCAAACGTGGATGCTTAAAAAGATGGGCGCTTTGGGCGTCAATCTCAAAGGGGTTGTGCTCGTCGAGCAGCCCAGGGTCAAGCACCCTATCCTCCTTTGATTGTATTACAAACGAATACATATTTCTAGACTAATAAACAGAATGTCCACGCCCGAAGAGTCCATGATTTATGGCGGGTATTGTGCGCATTGGGCAATACGCAGATAGAAGATGGCATCCGGGTAATCCCTATTTGCAATCCCGGTACCTAAACAGCGCCCTTTTTAGCCGTACTTTAAGACGATGTTGGCGCACAGGTGCCACAGAGGATCCTCGTATTCTTTCTGCGATACGCGGATCCCGAAATGCAGGGCTGGGCCTTCCCAGCCGTGGCCCTCAACCAGGAAGCCTATGGTGTCTCCAGCAAAGACCTCATCACCTTCAGCAACAACGGGCTCGATAGGTTCATAGGTGGAACGCTTGCCGTCATCGTGATCAATGGACACAAGCGGGCGGTCCACAACAGTCCCAGCGAAAGCCACAACGCCGTCTTTCGCCGCCACAACCGCAGAGCCCACGTCCAACGCCAAGTCAACGCCGCGGTGCCCAGGCAGCCACGGTTGTGCCGGTGGGTCAAAGCGGCGCGGCACTTCTACGGGAGTGCCCGTGGGCCAGATGTAATCGCCGCACCTGGCCTGAGTGCCAGAAGACATAGGAGACGCCCTCGGCAATGAATGGGATGTGGGAGGTGTCGCTACCTGGAAACTTAAGGCGAAAAACCCGGCTAGAAGAAAAAGTCTGTGCATGAGACAAGTCTGAACAAAACCTTGCCCAGGAAAACCCCTGAAGCAACCAGCTGTGGATAAATCTAAACACTGAGAATTGTGGATAACACCACAGGGCGGATCTGTCCACATAGATTAGGGCACTCAGGCTCGGTGCGGTAACATCTATTGGCGGCGAATTCGCCGACTTCGCGCACTTGTTTGGTTGGAAACCAACCCGACGTGGCCCTAGGTCCAAGGCTAGTCCTTGGTGGGGCGCGACGCAGGTGCCAGGTCCCGCAAGGGAGATAACCGAAAACCGGGAGGCCTAGCTTCCCACAATGCGCACGCTTGTGCGCCGAAAGGACGAGCCATGGCCGTCGTAACTATGCGCCAGCTGCTTGAAAGCGGCGTTCACTTTGGGCACCAGACCCGCCGTTGGAACCCCAAGATGAAGCGATTCATCCTGACCGAACGCAACGGAATTTACATTATCGACCTGCACCAGACAGTTGCAGATATCGATATGGCCTACGAGTTTGTGAAGCAGACCGTTGCCCACGGCGGCTCGGTGCTTTTCGTAGGCACCAAGAAGCAGGCCCAAGAGGCCGTTGCCGAACAGGCCGCTCGCGTGGGAATGCCCTACGTCAACCAGCGTTGGCTGGGCGGTATGCTTACCAACTTCAACACGGTTCACAAGCGTTTGCAGCGTTTGAAGGAACTGGAACAAATCGACTTTGACGACGTTGCTGCATCAGGCTGGACCAAGAAGGAACTGCTGATGATGTCGCGCGAAAAGGACAAGCTGGAAAAGACCCTGGGCGGCATCCGCGACATGATCAAGGTGCCATCAGCCGTGTGGGTTATCGACACCAAGAAGGAACACTTGGCTGTCACCGAGGCCCGTAAGCTCAATATCCCCGTGGTGGCAATCCTGGACACCAACTGTGACCCGGACGAAGTCGACTACCGCATCCCGGGCAACGACGACGCAATCCGTTCCGTGGCTCTGTTGACCAAGGTTATTGCCGACGCCTGCGCCGAGGGCGTTTTGGCTCGCGCCAATGTCCGCAAACAGGCTACCGAGGGCGAAACGGAAGATACTGCAGCTGCAGAGCCCTTGCCCGAGTGGGAACGCGAGCTTCTAGAGGGCTCCAAGGCCGTTGCTGAAGAAGACGCCGCCGAAAAGCCAGCTGCTGAAAAACCAGCTGCCAAGAAGCCTGCCGCGAAGAAGCCTGCTGCCGAAAAACCAGCCGCCGAAAAACCGGCAAAGGCAAGCAAGGCTCCTGCTGAGGCTAAGGAAGAGCCTGCCGAAACCACAACCGAAGAAGCCTGACAAGAAAGGACCGCAATGGCCAACTACACAACTCAGGACATCAAAGAACTGCGCGAGGCAACTGGCGCAGGAATGATGGATGTCAAGAAGGCTTTGGACGAAGCTAATGGAGACCGCGAAGAAGCCCTGAAAATTATTCGCATCAAGGGCCAAAAGTCGCTGTCGAAGCGTGAAGGCCGCGCCACGGGTGCGGGCCTCATTGCCGCTGGTGTTATTGACACCCCTGCTGGTCAGCGTGGAACCTTGGTAGAGGTCAAGTCTGAAACTGACTTCGTCGCCAAGAACGACAAGTTTATCGAGGTTGCCGACAAGGTGCTTAAGGCAGCCCTGGACTCGGGCGCCGACACGGTTGAAGGCGTGCTGGCAGCCAAGGTCGATGGCGAAACAGCCAAAGACGTGCTCGAGGGACTGGCAGCCGTTATCGGCGAAAGGCTCGAACTGGCTTCCGTGGCACAGCTTGAGGGTGACAAGGTTGCCCTCTACCTACACCGCACATCCAAGGACCTGCCCCCACAGGTGGGTGTCTTGGTAGCGACCGATGCAGCAGGTGCAGAAATTGGGCGCGATATTGCCATGCATATCACCGCAAATACACCTGCCTACACAAGCCGCGAAGACATCCCAGCAGATGATTTGGCTCGTGAACGCACAACCCTGGAAGAAGCAACACGCGCTGAAGGCAAGCCCGAAGCAGCCGTCGCCAAGATTGTGGAAGGCAAGCTCAACGGCTTCTTCAAGGACAATGTCCTGTTGGATCAGCCCTATGCTCGCGATACAAAGCTCAGTGTTTCGCAGGTCTTGGAGCAAGCCAAGGCGAAGGTGACGGGTTTCGCCCGTATCCGAGTCGGAGAGTGAGTTTTGGCCCCGAGGTCTAAGTACCTCGGGGCCAACTTCTATCCAGTCTCGACCAAGTGATTTTTCCAGTTTCTCTAGTTTTTCTAGGCAGAGAGGAAAGCAATGACAGCACCCAAGCAGCGACGTGTACTGCTGAAGCTTTCAGGTGAGGTTTTTGGAGGCGGAAAAGTCGGTTTGGACCCAGACGTTGTGGCGGATATTGCTCGCCAAATTAGTTTGGCCGTGGAAGAAGGTGTCCAAACGGCTGTCGTCGTCGGTGGTGGTAACTTCTTCAGGGGTGCTGAACTATCTGTGCGCGGTCTGGATCGTGCCCGGGCTGACTATATGGGCATGTTAGGAACCGTCATGAACGCCTTAGCTTTGCAGGATTTTTTGGAGCAGGCAGGCACCCGTACCCGTGTACAAACCGCGATAGCTATGGGGCAAGTTGCCGAATCCTACGTCCCTCTGCGCGCAATCAGGCACCTCGAAAAGGGCAGGGTCGTCATATTTGGTGCTGGCGCTGGATTGCCGTACTTCTCGACCGATACGGTCGCAGCACAACGCGCCTTAGAAATACACTGCCAGGAGGTCTTGGTCGGCAAGAACGGAGTAGACGGTGTCTACAGCGCCGATCCCCGTAAAGACCCCCAAGCCACCAAGTTCGAGAGTGTGACCTACGCCGAAGCCTTAGCCAAAGGACTAAAGGTTGTGGATGCGACAGCATTGTCCTTGTGCATGGACAACAACCTTGATATGCGGGTCTTTGGAATGTCTGAGCCCGGTAACGTCACAAGAGTGCTTCTAGGTGAGAAGATGGGAACACTTGTAACCACACAAAAGAAGGAAACAGGGGTTTAACCGTGATTGATCAGACTCTCAAGGACGCCACCATCAAAATGGATAAGGCAGTCGAGGTCGCCAGCGGCGACTTCGCAAACATCCGCACCGGCAGGGCCAATGCCGCAATGTTCTCCCAGATTGTGGTGGACTACTACGGAGCCCCTACTCCTTTACAGCAACTGGCTTCTTTCAATATCCCTGAAGCCCGTTCCGTGCTGATCACCCCCTTCGATCGCTCAGCAACGGGTGAGATCCTCAAGGCCATTCGTGAATCAGACCTGGGTGTCAACCCGACGGACGACGGCAATGTTATTCGCGTCCAGTTGCCTGCCTTGACTGAGGAACGTCGTAAAGAGTACGTCAAACAAGCGAGGGCTAAGGCCGAGGACGCTCGAGTATCTGTGCGCGCCGTTCGCCGCAAGGCCAAGGATGTCTTGGATAAGGCCAAGAAAGACGGCGAAGCAGGCGAAGACGAGATCGAGCGTGCAGAGAAGGAACTTGAGTCCATCACAAAGGCACGAGTCGATCAGATCGATGAACTATTGGCTTCCAAAGAAGCCGATCTAATGACAGTTTAAGGAAGGCATCTATCATGTCTGAGGTCCCATCAGGGTCCTCGGTGTCACCTCGTGAGACGCAGGACCGACCTTTAGACAAGGGTAGGGAATCTCGCAGGCAGGCTGTCCAGGACAAGCCGAGTCCAGGACGCAATCTCAAGGTGGCAATACCGGTGGCATTGCTTCTGGGTGGCGTAGTGGCGGCATCTTTGCTGTTCTATCCACCCTCCTTTGTGGCACTCGCAATCATCGCTGTCGGTTTAGCAGTCTATGAACTAGATCAGGCATTCGCTCACGGGGATAGCCGTGTATCCGTGGTGCCTGTCGTGGTAGGTGGCACTGGGATCCTGGTTTCCGCTTACCGACTGGGCTTAGAGTCCATGCTTGCCGCCCTCGTCATGACGGCTGCTGCTTGTGTGCTGTGGCGACTTTTGGATGGAGACGGGGGTCCCAGCGCTCTAAGAGACATTTCCTCATCCGTCTTTGCCGTGGCCTACCTGCCGTTCTTGGCCTCTTTTGCCATACTGATCCTGGCTGAACTGGGCGCTCAGGCTGTCATTGTCTTTATCGTGTTGGCCGTGGCATCTGATACGGGCGGCTTTGTTATAGGGGTGCTGCTAGGCAAACACAAGATGGCACCCAATATTTCGCCAAAGAAAACCTGGGAAGGTTTCGCAGGTTCGTTAATCTTTTCCCTTGCCGCCGCTTTGGTGTCCGTGTATCTGCTGGGGGTGAGCCTATGGTGGGCTCTCCTTTTAGGGGTGGCGGCGACCTTCACGGCAATCGTAGGTGACCTGGCAGAGTCCTTGCTCAAACGCGATTTGGGTGTCAAAGACATGGGGACATTGCTCCCTGGGCACGGCGGGATTTTGGACAGGCTGGATTCCTTGTTGATATCTGCCCCCGTGTGTTACCTGATTTTGCGCACAGCGCTATTGACCTAGAGCGTTTAAGAAAGTGAGGTGAGAATACAGCGATGTCGAAACAAGTGATGCCAAGCGATGAAGTGCCGCAAGGGGCTACCAGCCAAGATGCGCGCCCGCAGCTGAGGCTAACGCCAACACGTAGGGGGAAAGCCCCTATCCACTGGGCCGATCTGGATGCCCAGGGCCGCAAAGAAGCCATGGTCGGTCTTGGCCTCCCAGAGTTTCGGGCGGCTCAATTATCGGCCCACTATTTTGGACACGGCCTAGTTGACACCCACAAGATGACAGACTTACCGGCTGGGGTGCGTGCAGACCTTGCCCAGTTTTTTTCCGCCCTTGATCAGTGAGGTCAAAGAGCTGCGTGCAGACTCAGGGCGCACCTTGAAGCACCTGTGGCAACTCTTTGATGGCGCACAGGTCGAATCGGTGCTAATGCGCTATCCAAAACGCATCACACTTTGCATATCTTCCCAAGTAGGTTGCGGTATGGGTTGTCCTTTTTGTGCCACCGGCCAGCTTGGATTGACCCGCAACTTGTCTGCGGCAGAGATCGTGGAACAAGTCAGGGTCTCCAATGAATATGCCCGCGATGGTCGGCTGCGTGGCGGGGAAGGTCGCGTCTCTAATGTGGTCTTTATGGGCATGGGCGAGCCTTTGGCAAATTACAAAGCCCTCATGTCGGCAATACATTCACTAATATCGCCACAGCCTCAAGGATTTGGCATGTCCGCCCGTGGGATAGTCGTCTCAACCGTTGGTTTAGCGCCAGGTATCCACAAGCTCGCAGCGGAGGGTTTGCCGCTTACCTTGGCACTTTCCTTACATGCCCCAGATGATGAACTTCGCGATGAGCTCATCCCCATGAACTCCCGCTTCAAGGTCAATGAATTGCTTGATGCAGCGCGGCATTATTTCGAGGTGACCGGAAGAAGAGTCTCAATCGAATACGCCTTGATTAAGGACATGAACGATCACCAGTGGCGTGCCCAATTGCTTGCCGACCTGATCAATGCGCGAGGAAAAGGGTGGGCACACGTGAACCCAATTCCCTTGAATCCAACCCCAGATTCGATCTGGACGGCTTCGTCACCGCGCGTTCAGCAAACTTTCGTGGATACTTTGATAGACGCATCCGTTCCCACGACTATCCGAGATACTCGAGGTTCGGATATAGACGGAGCGTGTGGGCAACTTGCTGCCGGCATGAAGAAGGAGGCTAAACATGTTCCCAGTCGTGAAGCTCTTGGCTAAGGGCTACGACCGTGACCAGGTTGAAGAGTTCTTTGACCTTGCCAAACAGGCATACGAAGGTTCTGGGGGCCCCCCGGATTTTGACGCTTCAGATGTGCGGGAGGCCGCCTTCGATATCGTGCCCCGAGGTTATTCCTTTGCGGCAGTCGACGCGGCTCTAGATCGTTTGGAAGCTGCCTTCGTGCAAAGGGCGCGTGCCGACCACATTGCCGTCAACGGCCAGGAAGCCTGGATGTCGCACGTCGCCAGTCAGGCCACAACACTGTACCCGCGTTTGCTGCGTCCCCCGGGAGCACGCTTCAGGCACCCCGTGGGCCGCAAAAGAGGCTACGAGGTCGGTGCAGTAGATGAGCTCCTGGAACGCTTGGTTGCCTACTTTGACGAGGGCGTACCCTTAACTTCTGCACAGGTCAGAGCCGTCACTTTCCCTTCAGCGCGCGGGTCGCGAGCCTACGAAGAGGGCACCGTGGATGCCTACATTGCCAGGGCAGTAGAGGTGCTACTCGCAGTCGAATAGAAGGATGCGATGCTAGCTAGGTGCGTGGTTGAGTGAAAGAACTGTCAATACTGGGTTCGACGGGCTCCATCGGGGTCCAGGCCTTAAGTATTTGTCGTGACCACCCACATCAGTTCCGGATTCGTGCTCTTGCATGTGGTGGGGCAGACCTCAAGTCCTTTGCTGAACAGCTCGTTGCTTTCGACGTCCCCTTTGGTGCAATAGCCCGGGGTTCAGTTGAAGATTTGGATGCCGCTATTCGCACGGAGGAAACACGGCGCTCAAAGCCGCACATGGAACGTCAACTGCGCAGTGGGCACGAGGGCGTCATTGAGGCAGCCATTCAGGCACCAACGGGCACAGTACTCAACGGAATTACCGGAGGGATTGGCCTGGATCCCAGCTTGGCAGCGCTAACGGCGGGTGCAACTCTCGCCTTAGCGAATAAAGAATCCCTGATAGTAGGGGGGCATCTCATTAAACAAGCTTGTCAGCGGCCTGCCCAGATTATTCCTGTCGACTCTGAACACTCTGCGATTCAACAGGCCTTGGCTGCCGGAAACCATCGCCGAGGTCTAACCGTTGGAACAGTTGATGGCACAACAGACGTCAGGCGATTAATTCTCACCGCCTCAGGTGGCCCCTTTAGAGGACGTACACGCAAAGAGTTGGACCGGGTTACTGCAGACCAGGCCCTCAAGCATCCGACCTGGTCAATGGGGCCGGTGGTCACTATTAACTCCTCCACCCTGATCAACAAGGCACTGGAACTCATTGAGGCACAGATTCTTTTTGACATGCCAGCTTCTTCGATAGAGGTTACGGTTCACCCCCAGTCGATTGTTCACTCCCTGGTCGAATTCATCGACGGTTCAACCCTTGCCCAGGCCTCGCCACCAGATATGCGCCTGCCCATAGCTCTTGGCCTCACTTTGCCTCAGCGCCTCGACCGGGTTGCCAGCCCTTGTAACTGGGATGAGGCTACCCAGTGGACCTTTGAACCAGTGGATGAGCAAACCTTCCCGGCCATCTCTTTGGCGCGACAAGCGGTCAGTTCCACCCCGACGCATCCGGCTGTATTGAATGCGGCGAATGAGGTCTGCGTGGAGGCCTTCTTGCACGAGCGCATAAGGTATCTGCAGATTGTGGACACAGTTGCCCAAGTCTTGAGTGAACACGTTGGCCTCGATAATCCCACCCGAGATGACATCTCAATGGTCACCCAGTGGGCAACCATCCGTACTGAAGAAATAATCGCCGCGTGACTATTCTGGGAATCGTCGTTATTTTCTTGGGTCTCGTCGTGGCAATAGCCTTGCACGAGGTGGGCCACCTGGTGCCTGCAAAACTATTCAAGGTTCACACACCGCAGTACATGATTGGTTTCGGCCCGACTTTGGTGGCGCGCACATTCGGCGACACAGAGTACGGCATCAAGGCTTTCCCCCTGGGCGGTTTCGTGCGCATGTCAGGCATGTACGCCCCAGCCGCACCAGGAGTCAAAACACACAGGAAAGACGGCAAGTTCACCCTTGCTGAGGAAGCCCGGCAGTTCTCCGTGGAGGACATGCCCAAAGACAACCGCTACAAGCCCTTCTATGCACTCAGCGTGCCTAAGAAAATCATTGTCATGTTTTCAGGTCCCCTCATGAACCTGTTTTTATCCTTCCTGTCTTTGGTCCTGGCTTTCTCTGTCCTGGGGGTTAAAGAAGCAACAACCAGCTTAAACGTCTTATCCCCATGCCTCACCATTGCCGAGGGCGCCACGATCACCCCTGCGGAACAAAAGGGCAACACGAATCTTTCGCAGTGTCCCAAAGGCGCTTATCCCAACCCTGCCTACGCCTCAGGGTTACGCCCCGGAGACCAGATTCTTGCCTGGGGGGACGTGACGATCAAGGACTGGGAAACCTTGCGCCAGTTAATCCGCGGCTCTGGGGGTAGCCAGCTGCCTGTGACAATCGAACGCGAGGGGCGCACACAGGTGCTTTCCGTAGGTGTCGCCACCCTGGACAGCAAGGGTGAAGCCCCTTACGGCTTCTTAGGCATAAGCCCCACATTTGAGCGGGTACACAAGCCACTAAGTGTGCCATTCCAGTACACAGGCGAGATGCTGAAGGGCACAGCCGCCATGGTTCCTGGCATTCCCATGAATCTGTGGAATAGAACTGTGAACCTATTTAGTGATGCCCCCGGAGACCCTGGCGGGATGGTCGGCATTATTGGCGTCGGGAGGATCGCTGCCGACATTGGTTCGGCTGACAATCCTCAACTGGACGTGGTTGATCGCTTCGGGGCATGGCTGTCCCTTATTGCCAGTTTCAATATGGCTCTGTTCGTTTTGAACCTGATCCCTTTGCTGCCGCTTGATGGTGGACACATTGCCGGTGCCCTGTGGGAAGGGCTGCGCGTTGGTGTGGCGCGCCTTAGGAAGCGCCCTCGGCCTGCACCTACCGATATTGCTCGGGCCTTGCCTTTGACCTATATGGTCGTAGCCATCTTGGTCGTGATGATGGTGATCCTGGTCGTTGCCGATATCGTAAAACCGATAAGCTTGGGCTAGAGGAGCACAAGGCCCTAAGACATTCGGGTAAGGAAATCGTCGTTTAGCAGTAACGCACGGTTCAGGAAGGACAATATGAGTCAGCCGGTTGCATTGGGGATGCCCAAGATTGCGCCCCCACCTTTGGCACCACGGCACGTTACCCGCAAGCTTTGGGTGGGCAAGGTTCCGGTCGGCGGAGACGCGCCCATTTCAGTGCAGTCCATGACGACGACGCTGACGGCAGATATTGGTGCGACTTTGCAGCAGATCGCTGAACTGACCGCTGCAGGCTGCGATATTGTGCGCGTGGCCTGCCCCTCGGCTGATGATGCCGCGGCCTTGGCCGTCATTGCCAAACAGTCCACCATCCCTGTCGTGGCCGATATCCACTTCCAGCCGCGTTACGTTTTTCAGGCTATTGAGGCAGGCTGTGGGGCGGTGCGTGTGAATCCGGGAAATATTCGCGCCTTCGATGACCAGGTTCGCGATATCGCCAAGGCAGCCAAAGAGCACGGCGTGCCGATCCGCATTGGTATCAATGCAGGTTCTTTGGATAAGCGCCTGCTGGAAAAATATGGACGGGCAACACCAGAAGCCCTGGTCGAATCGGCTGTGAACGAGGCCAGGCTGTTTGAAGAGCACGACTTCCACGACTTTGCGATAAGCGTGAAGCATCACGACCCAGTGGTCATGGTTCACGCGTATCGTCTTCTTGCCCAACGTGGCAACTGGCCACTGCACTTAGGTGTCACAGAGGCGGGCCCCACCTTCCAAGGCACCATCAAATCCGCAACTGCCTTTGGCGCGTTGCTCTCAGAGGGAATCGGGGACACCATCCGCGTGTCTTTGTCTGCCCCTCCCGTAGAAGAGGTCAAGGTTGGCATTGAAATCCTGCAGTCCCTGGGGCTCAAGGAGCGCACCTTGGAAATCGTGTCGTGCCCTTCGTGTGGGCGTGCGCAGGTGGATGTGTACAAACTGGCAAATGATGTCACCGAGGGCCTGAAACACCTGACCGTGCCCATCAGGGTTGCCGTTATGGGCTGCATTGTCAACGGGCCAGGTGAAGCTCGCGAAGCTGACTTGGGCTGTGCTGCCGGTAATGGCAAGGGACAGATCTTCATCAAAGGCCAGGTGGTCCGCACGGTCCCAGAAGCCGAAATTGTCCAGACGCTGATTGACGAGGCCCTAAAATTGGCTGATGAGATGGGCTTGGAAAAAGGCAGTGGGACCCCTGAGGTCATTACCCCCTAGCCGCAGTTTTGAGTATGCCGCCCTCGGAAATAAATATGGCTAAAGGGTGGGTAAGGAATAGACTGGGTCCCTAGACCTGCGCCTCGATATTAGGATGGAAGCCGTGCTGAAGAAAATGTCCACGTATTTCGTGCGAACCTTGCGTGAAGATCCCGCTGATGCGGAAGTCGACTCGCATCGCCTATTGGTCCGTGCGGGCTATATTCGCAGGGCTGCCCCCGGCATCTATACGTGGCTACCTTTGGGGCTGCGTGTGTTGGAGAAGGTCGCAGACATCGTGCGCGAGGAAATGGACCGCATTGGGGCGCATGAGGTTTCCTTCCCCGTGTTATTAGCTGCCGATGCGTACAAGGCAACTAATCGCTGGGAGGATTTTGGGCCATCCTTGTTCACCCTGCACGACCGCAAGGGTGCCGATTATCTTTTGGCCCCCACGCATGAGGAAATGTTCACGCTGCTGGTAAAGGACCTGTATTCCTCTTATAAGGACCTGCCCGTTGTCCTGTACCAAATCAAGGACAAATACCGCGACGAGGCTCGCCCGCGTGCTGGCCTGATTCGTGGCCGTGAATTTGTGATGAAGGATGCCTACTCCTTCGATATTGACGACGCTGGCCTTGAGACTTCCTACCAGATTCAGCGCAAGGCCTATCAGCGGATATTTACACGCCTGGGCCTGCCTTTTGTCATTTGTTCTGCAACTTCGGGGGCAATGGGGGGTTCGGCGTCCGAAGAATTCTTATTCCCTTGTTCAATTGGTGAAGACACCTTCGTAGCTTCCGAGGGCGGATACGCAGCTAACGTGGAAGCGGTGGTAACCGTTGCTCCCGAGGCTGGGTCCAATGAGGGCCTGCCTGAGGCTCAGGTTTTGGTCACACCGGATTCAAATACTATCGATTCACTCGTCGAGACCTCCAATAG
This sequence comes from Actinomycetaceae bacterium, assembly GCA_030538185.1. Lineage (GTDB taxonomy): Bacteria > Actinomycetota > Actinomycetes > Actinomycetales > Actinomycetaceae > JAUNUK01. The sequence goes on from JAUNUK010000001.1 coordinate 597,122, forward strand.
GCTCTATCCCCGCGAAGATGGCCGCGACTGGGATGCGACAGACACCATGAAGATGCTGGTCTATGTGGTCGAATACCCGGATGGGCGTTCTGAAGTCATCACGCTTGGCATCCCAGGTAACCGCAATGTGGATGAGCGCAGGTTGGCCGCGTCACTGGCGCCCGGTGAGATCCGCATGGCAGAGCCCGAGGACCTCAAGCAGTACCCGGACATTGTGCCTGGCTATATTGGTCCCAATGTTTTGGGACCGAACTCTGCGCGCCGCGTGGTTGACAAGGACGGCAATGTCTCGGGTTCACCCAGGTTTTTTGTAGACCCACGTATCGTGCCCGGCACCTTGTGGATTGCAGGCGCTAATGAGCCAGGTAAGCACGCCTACAACCTGGCCTTGGGACGCGACTTCGAAGTCGATGGCACCATTGAGGCCGCCGAGGTTATGGAAGGCGATCCGGCCCCAGACGGTTCAGGTCCTTTGACCCTGCAGCGCGGTATCGAACTGGGGCATATTTTCGCCTTGGGTCGCAAGTACGCTGCGGCTTTGGGCCTGGATGTCCTGGATGAAAACGGTAAGGCCCGCACAGTTACTATGGGCTCTTACGGCATTGGGGTTTCGCGCATTGTGGCCGCTTTGGTGGAGGCCAATAGCGATGAAAAGGGCATCAAGTGGCCATTCAATGTGGCTCCCTTCCATGTGCATGTCGTTGCCACGGGTAAGGATCCGGTCATTTTCGACACTGCCAGGCAGTTTGCCGAGGAGCTCGACTCCAATGGCGTGCAGGTCTTGTATGACGACCGTGAGAAGGTTTCGGCTGGGGTAAAGTTTGCCGACGCCGAGCTCTTGGGTTTGCCCTTGACGATCATTGTGGGTAAGGGCTTGGCCGAGGGCGTAGTCGAGGTGCGCGACAGGCGAACGGGGGAGGCCCGCACGGTGCCCGTTGAAGACGGTGTGAAATCCGCTGTGGTTGAAATAGCTCGCTACCTGGAAGCTATGGAGGAACACGATGACCTTTCGTGAGATTCGAGTCGTGGGCGACCCGGTTTTGCGCACGCCTTGCACCGAGATCAAAGACATCGACAACGGCGTGAAAACCCTGGTAGAAGACCTGCTAGAAAACGTCGACATGGAGGGGCGTGCCGGCTTGGCAGCCAACCAGATCGGTGTGTCCCTGCGGGCCTTTTCTTGGAACATTGACGGGGATATTGGCTATGTGCTCAACCCCCGTCTGGTTGAGGTGTCGTTAGAAGAATTCCAAGACGGGGACGAGGGTTGTCTATCTGTCCCAGAACTGTTCTATCCCACCGAACGCGCCTGGTACGCCCGTGTCGAGGGCATTGACCTGGACGGCAAAGCTGTTGTGGTTGAGGGCGAAGAACTTATGGCCCGCTGTCTGCAACACGAATGTGACCACCTGGACGGCAAACTTTACCTGGATCGCCTAACCCGCGAATACCGCAACCAGGCCATGAAAGCCATCAGAGAAATGGACCTGTAGGTCAGTTCGATCTTCATGGGACGCAATGAGTCTTCGTAAATCATACTGACCGTTGCCTTATTGTAAAAGCGTGATGGTGCTATTCGGGTCCATATTGGGCCGAGCTTGAAAGACTTGCTCAGGATTGTCGATATTCACTGCGGAACCTGGTGTTGCTCCTCCAAAGCAGCTTTGAGCGCTCTTGGCATCACCTGCGACGAAAATGAAGATCGCATCGTGTACGTCAACCTAACAAACCAGCCCGATACGATTCGAGCTTTGCGAAGCTATCAAGGAGATGCGGATGCTTGGGTCTTGCCTTTGACACCTGAAATTCAAAGTGCCGGTAGGGTACTCAATTTCTCTCAACGCTACGTCTCCGTCGGGCGTGCCGTTGTGGACACCTTGTGTACCGGCGATAATGATCCAGCGATGACCTACCTTGAAAGGATTGACCGATGAGTCCAAACTGGGGAACGGACAGTACTCAATATCGGGATCGACATGAAGAGATAGTCAATAAATCCTCACAAGATTTTTTGTTGAATGGTCTATTGTCTCAGACGGTTCCAAGAGCCCCTCTTTTGAAGGCGAGATCCATTGAAGAAGCACGCGCTAGATACCAGCACGCGCTTGTGGACTCTGTTTTTTCCATGTCGATGATTGAGGGCATTAGCGTAACACTGCCGCAGGTGCATGCCCTTATTGATGGGGTGTCGGTCGGGGGGCTGGAAATAGAAGATGTCCAAGCTGTGACAGATATGATTTCCGCTCACAGATTGCTGGCACACATGGTTCAAAAAGGCACCTTCGAGTTGAATAAGACCGTGCGCGGCCGGATTAATGCGGCTATCACCGCTCACGAGATTATCGAACCGGGCATTATTCGCGGGCAGGGCAAGGTTGGTGGCACAGTGACGGTCACTCTGGGTGATTTACCTGCCTACGAACCGCCGCCTACGACGCAAGGCGGTCTGGAACTGGAGGCAATGATGGTCAAGGCAGACGCCTTGATTGGACAGATTGAAAACCCTGTCGAAGGTGCGGCAACACTGTTTTGTCACGACGCTCTGGCACAATATTATTCAAACGGAAATAAACGAACCGCAACTCTGATGGCAACCGGCTGGTTGTTGACGCATGGCTATGATCCCCTGGTTTTTCCTGCGCGCCTTCGCCTGGACTACAACGAAGCCCTGCGTGCTCTTTTTGGTTTCCAAGACAACGTGCCAATCTCAAATTTCATCTATCACTCGATTCAATCCCTGTCATAAACCCTCAAAATAGTGCCCAGAATATTGAGAGAATATGTGCAAAGACTAGTTTTGTGGTGGAAAATGCTCAGAGCCTGGGGCACAATAGAGGTATAAATACATAGATGTGGTTTGCCTGTGTGCGGACGTAGGGGAAGACGGATCGCAAGGAACCGTTGATGGAGGTGGCCATGTCTATGCAATACACGCGCGGGGTTCTCTTCGTGCATTCGGCAAGCCGAGCCCTTTGCCCACATATTGAATGGGCGGCAGGTTCGGCTCTTGGTGTGCCCATTAGCCTGGACTGGACGACTCAGCAGGCACAGCCGGGCATGTACCGCGCTGAGCACTCTTGGGTGGGACCTGCGGGCACCGGGGCTAAGCTTGCTTCCGCCCTGCGTGGTTGGGAACACTTACGCTACGAAGTCACAGAGGACGCCTGCCCAGGTGTGGACGGAGGACGCTGGTCACACACCCCCGACCTCGGCATTTTCCACGCCCAGACAGACAGTTCAGGCAATGTCGTAATACCCGAAAATCGCATACGTGCCGCCCTCGAATATGCAGATGACCCTGGGCGCATGAGGCGAGAACTCGACCTTGCCTTGGGACAGGCTTGGGACGATGAACTTGAGCCCTTCAGGTACGCAGGTGCAGGTGCGCCGGTGAAGTGGCTACACAGGGTCGGCTAGGCGTGTCAGGTTTTGAGGGCTTGGCTGGTTTGCTGGCCCAGATGGAAGCCCACGAAAAACAGATTTCCGAGGGCGAAACAGATAATGATGCGGATGTAGCGCAGGACGCTCCACCAGAAGATGCGGTCGTACAAAAAGGTGACGAGGCAGATGGTGAAGCTAACCCGGCCGACAGTCTTGTGCGAAACGTCCTCGGCAATGTCTTGGACATTGATGCGGGGGAGTTGCCCGAATCAACCTGTCTTGAGGCAGACCTGGGCCTAAGTGAACTGCAGCGGTGGATGGTCATCACTCAGTTGGAACTTGGGGCCAAGGTTCAGATAAAAGATGAGGCCGCCCGGGCGTGTTGCACTGTGGGCGACCTCATCGACGTGTTGAAGCAATCGGCTTAGGATTCTCCGCCTGCGGAGCCGGAAGTTCCGGCGTTGGGGTTGAGCAGGTCGTAACGTTCAATGGCTTGTGCGACCGTATTGGGATCGACGTCGCCGTTTTGTGCCAAGGCTTGCAAGGCCTTTACCACCATGGACTGCGCGTCAATCAGGTAGTGTCTGCGGGCTGCTGCGCGCGTGTCAGAGAAACCGAAACCGTCAGCGCCCAGGACGTGATAATGACCAGGAACCCACGGACGAATCATGTCAGGAACCATATGGTCATAGTCCGAGGTCGCAATGACGGGACCGTGCGCCCCTTGCAGGCACTGTGTCACGTAGGCGTCTCGGTGTGGACCATTGGGGTTCAAGAAGTTGTGACGCTCTGCTTCTAGACCGTCGCGGCGTAGTTCGCCCCACGAGGTCACTGACCACACAGCGGCTGCAACACCCCAGTCTTCGGCAAGGATGCGGCTTGCTTCGCGAGCCCAAGGCAAGCCGACACCGGAGGCCAAGAGCTGAACCTGTGGGCCTTCGGTGGATGCTGGTTCAAAGAGGTACATGCCCTTGACAATCTGCTCATCCGTCACGTGTTCGGGTTGCGCGGGTTGGTGGATGGGCTCGTTGTAGACCGTCAGGTAGTAGAAAACGTCACGCAGACGACCATCTTGGCTGGTGGCAAGGCCTTTTTCGTTTAGGGGACCGGCCGGACCGTACATGCGTTGAATGCCATCCTTGACGATTGCTGCAATTTCGTAGGCGTAGGCGGGGTCATAGGTTATGGCGGCGGTATTAGTTTGCGCCAAAACAGGGGAGTGACCATCCATGTGTTGTGTGCCTTCACCAGCCAGGGTGGTACGCCCAGCAGTTGCCCCAATCAGGAAGCCACGTGCCAATTGGTCACCAGCTGCCCAGAACTGATCGCCTGTGCGCTGGAAACCAAACATGGAATAAAAAATGTAGAAAGGCACCATCGGGTGATCGTGGGTCACATAAGAAGTGCCAACCACCTGGAATGCTGCAGCAGAGCCTGCCTCATTGATGCCTGTGTGCAGGATCTGTCCCTTTTCGGATTCCTTATAGGACAGCATCAAATCGGCGTCAACAGGAGTGTAGTTTTGGCCGTGGGTGTTGAAGATCTTGGCCGAATGGAAAATCGCGTCCAAGCCGAAAGTACGGGCTTCATCAGGGATGATAGGGACTACGTACTTACCGAAGTCCTTATCGCGGACCAGATCTTTCATGAGGCGCACAAGGGCCATAGTGGAGGCGACCTCCTGTTTTCCTGAACCCCCACGCAGATCGTCGAAGTATTTGTCCTTCGGAGTGGGCAGGGCCTTGTCCCGTGCGGGACGCGTTGGGAGGTAGCCACCAAGTTTTGCGCGGCGTTCCTGCATGTATTGGTAAGCCGGGTCTTCTGGGTCCGGACGGTAATAAGGGGGCATGTAGGGGTCAGCTTCAAGCTGTTCATCCGTAATGGGGATGTGCAGCTTGTCACGGAAAGCCTTAAGGTCATCAACCGTCAGCTTCTTCATTTGGTGGGTTGCATTGCGGCCAGCAAAGTTTTCACCCAAGGCATAGCCCTTAATCGTGTGGGCCAAAATAACTGTGGGCTGACCGGTGTGCTCCATAGAGGCCTTGTAGGCGGCATACATTTTGCGGTAATCATGACCACCACGACGCAAAGCCCAAATTTGGTCATCGCTCCAGTTTTCAACCATGCGGCGTGTACGAGGATCGCGCCCAAAGAAGTGTTCACGCACGTAGGCGCCATCATTAGCCTTGAAGGTTTGGTAGTCCCCATCCAGGGTTTCGTTCATCACATTGACCAGGGCGCCATCCTTGTCGGCGTGCAACAAAGGATCCCAGCCGCGGCCCCAAATGACCTTAATGACGTTCCAGCCGGCCCCGCGGAAGAAGGCCTCAAGTTCCTGAATGATTTTGCCGTTACCGCGCACCGGGCCATCCAGACGCTGCAGGTTACAGTTCACGACGAAGGTCAGGTTATCGAGGCCTTGTTGAGCGGCCAACTGAAGCATGCCGCGGCTTTCGGGTTCATCCATCTCTCCGTCACCCAAGAAGGCCCAGGTGTGCTGTTGAGAGGTGTCCTTGATGCCACGCAGGTGGAGGTACTTATCAAACCATGCCTGATAGATAGCCTCGGCAGGGCCAAGGCCCATAGAGACCGTGGGGAACTCCCAAAAATCTGGAAGCTGACGGGGGTGAGGGTAGGAGGGCAGGCTCTTCGTGGTGGAAACCTCTTGACGGAAGCCGTCCATTTCCTCTTCACTTAGGCGCCCTTCGACAAAGGCGCGGGCATAGATACCGGGGGAGGCGTGTCCTTGGAAGAAGACGTGATCGCCACCGCCGGGATGGTTCTTGCCGCGGAAGAAGTGGTTGAAACCGACCTCGTAGAGGGTTGACACAGAGGCGTAGGAAGAAATGTGACCCCCCACCTTGACCCCGGGGCGCTGCGCCCTGGTGACCTGAACGGCAGCATTCCAGCGAATCCAGCGCCTGTAAGCGCGCTCCATTTGTTCATCACCTGGGAAGAAAGGCTCATCTTCGACATTGATGGTGTTGACGAAGGGTGTCGTGTACGAAGCGGGCACCTGAACTCCGCGCTTGCGGGCCTCATCCAACATTTGCAAAAGAAGATAACGGGCTCTGGGACCACCATTGGCGGTGATCATGTCGTCCAATGACTCGATCCATTCACGGGTTTCTTCGGGATCGTTATCAGGAACCAGAGTCAAAAGGCCGTTAATAAGGGGCGAGGTTTTTTGTGAACTCACGAGACTTCTTTCTACAGGCCGAATCGATACATGACCATTGTCCCATTTTGCAGCAAAAAATGCCTTATGAAGCTGCACACATGAGGACTATCACTATTGTCCAAGGCTAGGGAAAACAGATCAGAAAGGTCAATCTCAGCTACGCTAGACACAGGCGTAGTGCCTTATGAGAAAGGAAGGTTCAGCACCGTGGCTGGCAGTACCCCAGGCGCACTTGGATTCACAAAGGGAAGCGTCGTACAAGAGTTCTATTACGACGATGACGTGGACATGGATTTGCGTGCATCTATAGAAACAGACACAGGTCAAGAGCTCGTCGACGAAGACTACGGTGATGTCGCTGACGGTGCAATTATCTGGTGGAGATTGCAAGACGGGGACGTCGAAGACCTGACAGACCTCATTGTGGATGCTTCAGGGAACCTTGAGGACGGCGGGATCGTATGGGTGTTGAGTCCCAAGACATCCAGTCCAGACTATGTTGAGCCAGCAGAGATTGCAGAGGCAGCTAAAACTGCGGGACTGCATGCGACCTCGACTATCTCTGCGGCGGCTTCATGGCAAGGCACCAAGCTCACGACAAGGGCACGCGGTCGCTAAAGGCACCTTTCTTTGCACGTACCTGCGCCCCTGTGCGTTGAGTATCACACTGGCGCGCGCTGATGACGATTTGTCGATACGAGGTACGTGTCGGTTAGACTATCCAGGTTTGGGGCCTGTAGCTCAGTTGGTAGAGCGCCGCGTTTACACCGCGTAGGTCGTCGGTTCGAGTCCGGCCGGGCCCACCCAAGTGTCGATGTTCAAACATGCGACGTCCGCAGGTTTGACATCCTCACCCGCGCGCACGCTGGCCTCATAGGCCAGTGCTGCGGCGTGGACTGCCGGGTCGAGCAGCGTATCGAACGGCTCACCCGGCTCCGCTTCCACCCGGTCGGCGTTCTCGATCTCGTAGACGTGGATGCGCTCGAAGAACGCTTGGTTGCAGATGCGTCGCAATGAGTCGTCAATGCTCATGTAGATCGCGTGCATGTCACCGGCCAGGGCGAGGCAGTCTTCGAGGTGCGCTTTAGCCTGGTCGTACTCGATCTGTCCCGCGTCGATCTGCGCATCGAGGAACACGAGGCGGCGCGCGATGCGGTCCTGTTCCTCTTTGAGGAGGTCCAGCGGGACAGCTCCGGCGTGGTGGGCGTGGAGCAGGCTGCGGCGTTCGTCCCGGAGCCGGTCGCGCTCGACGGCGTGGGTGTGCCGTGCTGCTTTGTTCGCGGCGTGGAGGTCATCGAACTGGCGCACGAGCATGTGCCGCAGCGCGGTGACGATGTGCTCGGGTATCTGCACCCGCCGGTAGTAGTCCTCGACCTGTCGCTCGATGTGCTCGATCGGCATGGCCTGACGGACACAGTTCGTGCGTTTGGAGTGCCGGCCGGCGCAGATGAAATAAGGGTAGACGATGCCCTTGCCGTTCTTCGCGTGGGTGACCATCAGTCGGGAACCGCAGTCACCGCAGTACACGGAGCCTTTCAAGTAGTGCTCGTGCGTTTGAGTTTTCTCCCCTGACACCTGGCGTGCGGTGAGGACGTTCTGCACTCGATACCAGAGTTCCGCACTCACCAGCGGTTCGTGGAGTCCGTCGTAGCGGGCACCACGGAAGATCACGTCGCCTTTGTAGTACGGGTTGGAGAGCATCTGCTGGATCGTGGACAGCCCCGGAGCCTTCGCCGGCCGTTTCGGGGTCGGCACGGTCGTGAGGCCACGGTCGACAAGTTCGCTGTGCAGCATCGAGGTCGAGTAGTTCCCCGTCGCGTACGCCTCGAACGCCCACCGCACCAAAGCAGCACGGTCGGGGTCCGGGATCACGGTGGGAACGTCGCGGCCGAGCTCGTCACGCTTGTGGACGTTCAGGTAGCCGATGGGGGCACGGCCGACGGTGCCGCCGGTGGCGGCTTTCTGGGTCATGCCCTTGGCGACCTCGTTGGCGAGGTTGCGGGAGTAGAACTCCGCGATCGTGGACATGATGCCGTGCAGCAGCATCCCTGACGGGGTCTCGTCAATGTTTTCCGTCGCGGACACGAGGATCACTCCGGCGTCTTTGAGCGCGAGATGGATCGCTACGTCATCGGCACGGTTTCGGGCGAGCCTGTCGACTTTATGGACGATGCAGTACGCGACCTGGTGCGTCTTGACGTACTCGATCATCCGCATCAGCTCTGGCCGGTCGGCCTTGCGCGCGGACTCGCCCGCGTCGATGAACTCCTCCACGACGATCGCGTTCAGATCGCGGGCCTTGCGGAGGTTCGCGTCCCGTTGCGCGGGGATCGAGAATCCCTCGTCACGTCCGCCGCGCTCTGCCTGCTCCTTGGTGGAGACACGGAGGTAGGAGACAGCGAGGGTAGTGGTCTCGCCGAGCCGGTCGATGCTGGTGGGTGGTGCTGGGGGCGCCAGAGTCATGAGTCGTGTTTCCTCTCACCGATGGGTGGGAGCCAACGCGACGGCGAAGCGTCACGCGGTGCGACTCGTAAATGGGAAACACGTCCGCCGGAAAGGAACCGGGGTAAGCCACAAGGGCAAAGAGACTGCGCACCCGGCCTGGGAAGGCCGTGGCGTCGATTCTATTCTACGTTGCTGGCCTCAGAACGCCCAGGATCGGTGGCATCCGGCGTGGGCTCGTCGTTCGTCTTCGATCTGCTGACCGCCATGCCGAGGAACACCTGCGCGAGGTTATGCAGGTCAGGTTGGCTGCGTGGCACTGCTTCGACGGTGAAGCGTCGATCCTCACCCCGCCTGCGCTCACGCCTGCTCATGGCACTTCTCCTGTGCTCAGGATGAGACCTGCGATGAATTGGTCCTCGGCACGCCGTCGCGCTTCTACGTCGGCGTGCATGAACTCAACGAAGTCCTCTTCGCGGTTCGGGATGACGATGTCTTCGATGGGGTCGGTGTCGGGTTCTCCGGGCCAGGCGATGCGGCGGGTGGGGCGGTCGGTGGTCAGGCGTGTGCCGCAGGCTGCGGTCCAGTGGCGGAGGCGTTCTTGGGATTCGGTGAAGTCGCGGTGCCAGACGAGCATCGCGGAGCCCTTGGCTTCGGGGTGGATCGCGCACAGCCAGTGGATGTGCAACGCGGACAGTTCCCACACCAAGGCTGGGTGGCGGTGCCAGAACGGAGGGCAGACGGCAACGGGGAGGCCATAGGTGTGGCGCAGCCAGTGCACCCATTCGTTGAGTGCGAGCCATTCTTCTTCCGCAGCATCGGCGGTGAGGAGGTTCCAGTTCACCGGTCCCGGCGGGCCCGCTGTGTCGTCGTCAGAGATAGAGGTGTCGGTGTCGGGATCGTAGCTCTCATCGAACTCGTCCTCCGCCACTTCACCAGCGTCGCTATCGCCCGTGTCGGGCAGTTCATCGATCATGATCCGCTCTCATCTTCCGACCGCGGTTGCACCAGCGGGCGCGCGACGCGGGGCATCCGTGGAGAGTGCAGCGTCCTCGAGCCCTGCGTCCAGTGAGTCGGCTGCTGGGGTGCGTCGGGGGCGGTCGACGGTGTAGCGGGTGCGGGCGAGGTCGTGGCCGAGTTTCTTCGCGACGAACTCCTCTGCCTTGACGGTCTGCCCGTTGTCGTCGGTGCGGTCGTAGTGGTGGGTGTAGCCCTCGGCGACGAACTTGTCGCCTTTCGCGAAGCGCTGGCGGGCGCGTTCGGCGGTCTTCCGGAACGCGACGAGGTCGTGGAAGGTGGTCTCGGTCTGCGTGAACGAGCCATCGTCTTCCCGGCGGTAGTGCTCCTGCCCGATCTTCACGAACAGACGCGCGTCACCTTTCTCGGTGAACGACAGGTGCGGTTCGGAAGCGATGAACCCGGACAGGGACTCTTGCGTGTGGATAGCCATTGGACACTCCTCGTAACGACGGCGCCCCGGTCGGGGTGCTCTGTCACTCAGGTGCGCCCACCGGCCCCTCATCACCCGTGGGTGCTGGGGTGCCGGCTTGCAGCAGTTCCTCCACCACTCGCCGCTGACCCTGCAGCTCACTCGCGTCCTTGCGGCGAGTCCAGGCACGCAGTTTCGCGACGATCGGTGGTGCGGCGCGCAACAAGATCAGGCCGGTGCCGAATGGGAGGGTGCGGATCACGTCGGGCGGCATGATCGCTACCCGGCGGATGGAGCGTTGTGCGGTGCGGGAGCCGTGGTCGCCGATGGTGGTGGAGTCGGTGATCTCGTCGCGTTCACCGATCAATGTGGTGAGGTCTTGAAGGTCACGGGAGTTGGATGCGCCACCGAGGATGATCTTCACAATGCTGGCGTCCCAGATCGCGCCGGCCGCGTTATCCGACCACTTCTCCCGCGCCTGCGCAAGCGATTGCAGTACCGGCATCGTCGTGATCCCCGTACCCCCGCCTTCTGCCATCAACGTCGGAAGGGACGGCAGCGGGGCGAGGTTGCCGATCTCATCCAGCGCGAGCAGCAGGGGCGGGTCGAGGCGGGCTGCGGGTGAGCGTGCGGCGAGGCGTCGTGCGGCTTCGACGAGGTCTTCCAGGAACGCGGACACCAGTGCGGCACTGTTGTTCGCCCCCGCACCTGTCGCGAGCAGATACACGGTGCCGCGCTTGCGCAGAAACTCCTCTGGATCGAACCGTTCCTCTGGGCCGGGGCTGACGGCGTCGAGGACGCGGGGGTCTGCGAGTGCGGCGAGTGAGAGGGAGACGCCTTGCCAGATGGAGTCGCGGGTTCGGGGGTCTGAGTCGATCATCGCCTGCAACGAATCCGCCCACCCGGTCGCCGCCCGAGGGTTCGCGGTGAGGATCGCGACCGCATCGGACGCTGCGGCAGGGTCGAGGGTCCACCGGAACAGTTCAGCAGGCGCACGCTGGTCGAGAGCTGCGGCGTGGAGCAGGGCTTGGAGGGCGGTGCGGGTCTTCCCCTCCCAGAAGTCCCCGCCCTCGACACCGCCAGCAGAGAGGCCGGTGCCAGCGGCGAGGCCGGTGGCGCGGATCATCGCCGTCAGCGGGTCTTCGCACCCGCGGATCGGTGACCATCGGAGTCCTGCGGGGACGCCTTCGGCGAGGTGCTGTGGATCGAACACCGCCACCGGCCGCCCTTCCGCGCTTCGCGCTTTCAAAGTGGCGGTGAGGTTGTCGGGGCGGGTGGAGGTTGTGACGACGGCGCCGGGGGCGTCGAGGATCGCGTTGATGACCACATGCAGGCCCTTCCCCGAACGTGGTGGCCCGATCAGCAGGATCGAGTCCTCCACACTCGCCCACACGCCCACATTCCTCGACGCACCGAGAAGGTAGCCGACATCGGTGACCGCAGGCTGCCCGATGGAGGGACGGAGTTGCCCGGCCCGCCGCAGCAACGCCTTCTCCGATGCTGCGGTGGTGACGTCGGTGCGGGTGGCGATCCCGACGATCCGGTACGGGTCCACCTTCGTCTGCCGGGCGTGCTCACGGAAGAACCGCCACACCCACCACCCCGCACCACCGACCGCGACAATGAGGACACCGGCGACGACCCAGTACGCCACCGGGTTCAGCCCGTCGGCACCGAGCGCACTGCCGGGGTCTGCGGGGTGCAGGATCACGCCGAGGCCGGCTTCGATCCCGCCCGCCGGCTGCACGGCCCCGGTGACCCAGGCAGTGATCGTGCCCGCAACGCGGAGGATGACGGCGAGGACGGCGGCGGCGATGAGGGCGATGATGCCGAGGTTCGCCAGCTCATCCCCAAGCGCCCCACCCTGCCGCGGCGTGCTCATTGGATTCTCCCGACGGTGACAGTGCCGGAGATGCGGCCGAGGAGGATCACTTCACCCGTCACCGCAAGCGCGGCCTGCTCTGCGGTGAGGAGGGTGCGGGCGGTGCCGTCGCTGCTGGCGTCGGTATGGGCGTGGATGATCGCGACGGCGACATCCTCACCCGGCACAAACCCTGCCCCTGCCACCTGATGCAGCACCGGCTGTGCGGCTGGCACCGGAGGCGACACCACCGAGGCTGGTGCTGGGGTTTCCCAGGGTTTCGGGGTGGGGCGTTCGCGGGGTGGGGTGATGATGTCGGTGAACGTTGACCCGTCTGCCTCGTGTACCTGCACGCGCAGCGGCGACCGGTACTGGGCGGTGAGGGCGTCGAGGATGGTCGGGAACGCTTCGCGCCGCCACCCCGGAGCGAACGGCTCAGGCAGATACGCCACCCCGTCGACCGTGACCGACATTGCGCCGTCAGCGGTGATGGTGAACTCCACCACCGGCACGACGACCGGTCCACCGGGCTCAGCCTTCGGTGGCTTCGGCGCTTTTGGGGGTTGGTGGTCGGGGTGAGTGCGGCGGTAGCGGGGCTTCGGCGTCACAGGGTTCCTCTCCGTGGAGTGCAGTGGTGTCGCCAGGCAGGTGCGCTCGCGCCGCCCCCGGAACGCAGGTGGGAGGGCACGAACCTGGGGGTGGTTCGTGCCCTCCCGTGCCGACCCGCAGTATTGGGGGTGCCCGTGGGTCGGCAGTCTGTGGTTAGTCCTCCTTTGCTCCCTCGAACTGGGCCTTGAACTCCTCGAAGGCTTCGTCTTCCTCGCGGACGTATCCGGCGCGGTCGCGGGCGATCGCGAGGCGACGCCCGAACAGCAGCACCCCACCGGTGGCCGCGGCGATCAGCCCGCCGGCAAGACCGAGCGGCCACCAGTCGCCGCCGCCGGTGTGAGCGAGTTCACCGGGAGTGCCCGGTTTGCCCGGCTTCTCTGGGGTGTCGGTGACGGTGGTGGTCTCATCTGGTGCGCCGCAGACCCCACGGTGCAGGATCGTGCCGTCCTCAGCGGTGACGGTCTCCACCCAGTAGTAGATGCCCACACGGTCGAAGATCACGTCGTCGGAGCGATACTCACCCGGCCCATCGAGATCAATCGTGGTGGAGGTGAAGACGAGTTCTTCCGGGGTGCAGCTCGCGATGGCACTGTCCTGCCGGTACGCCTCGAACACCAGGCGTGCCCCGTCGGGGACGGTGCCGGTGACGGTCGCGACATCATGCGCCGGCTCGCCGAGCTGCACGGTCGCCACCGCGTTGGTCTTCACGATCAGCTCCTCCGGCTGCTCCTTCACCACCGTCGTCTCACCCGGCGCCCCACAAACACCCTCAGCGATCACCTCACCGTCGGCGTTGTAGAGGGATTCGACCCAGTACACATTCCCCGGCTCGGTGACGGTGGTGGTGCCGGAACGGTAGACACCAGCCTGAGTGACCGGGATCTCCTCGCTCTCGAAGAACGGCACCTCACACACTGCCCCGGCGTCTGCCGGGTGAGGTCCGTAGGCACGGAACACCAGGTACGCGCCGTCGGGAATCTTCGTGCCCTGCACGAGCGCGGTATCCGAGAACGGTTCGCCGACGAACGCTTCCGGTATCGCTTGCGTCACTACCGACACGGGGATATCGGTGCCGGTGGGTGGGACGTAGAAGCGTTCCAGCACATCCGCCGGAGACGACGCATACGGCTGCACCCGGTCATCGCCTGCGAAGGTGGTGACGAGGACGTAGAAGCCGGGCTCGGTCGGCACGATCTTGTCCTCATCCGTGTACCCGAGCTTGTAGACCCCATTGCGTGCCGGCGTCATCAGCTCCGCCAGCACCGGCGCACCGGTGAGGTCGAGATCATCCGTGAGTTCAGTGTCAGTGGCGAAGGGTCCGTATACGGTGTGGTGGAGCTCGTCGACGTCGGCGTTCCAGTAGCCGTCGCCGGTGAAATCGCCGTGGTTCGCCGGGAACCCGGTGACGGTGATGACATCGAAGGCGCGTCCGCCGGGTTGCACGTTGTACTCCCGCATCAGCGAGGTCACCGTGACCGGCCACCGCACCGATGTCGTCTCCACGCTGATCCCGTACTCGTCCTGCCAGTCGTTCGCGAGATAGTCGCGCACCCACTCCGGCTGCGTAGCCTTCCGAACCTCCCACACCCAGGTCACGAACCCGCCCGTCGGCACGACAACTGACGGGGACGTGTAGGCGCCGGGGCCGTCGGCGGTGACCGTCACCGTGCCGAGCGGCACCGCGTTCGGGTCGATGCCGGAGTGCTGCGTCGGCGGTAGCGTGCCGGGCACCTGGTAGGCGGTTCCCTCGAACACCACCGGAATGAAAGCGCCGTCCTTCTTCAACCACGCACCATTGCTGCTGCTGACGGTGATCGTGTCCGTGAGTGCGTCACCGGGGACAGCGAGGCGCTGATCCGCCTTGGAGACAGCTTCGGGCTGGAACGGCACGACCGAGGTTTCAGTGACTTGTCCGAAGCGGTCGGTGAACGAGTCGGTGAGGTATTTCGCGTTCTCACCGTGCGCGGCTTTGTCGATGCTCCACACCCACGTGTAGAACCCCGACTCCGGCGCAACGATCGTGCCCGGCGACGTATACGACCCCGCACCCGTCAACGTCACGCTTTCGGTCCCCGTCACGGGTGCTCCGGCAGGTGGGGTGTCGGCTTCGGCAGGTTGCTCATCGAACGGCCCATACAGGGTGCCGGTTGCGGTTACTTCGATCGGTGACCCGTCGAGGTGAATCCAGGTGCCCTTCGACACCGACACCGTGAGCCCATCCACGAACGCATCACCCTCCGCGACGTAGCGGGAGGCGACCTGGGTGGTGATCTCCGGCTGGAAATCCAACTCGATCAGCGGCGACTCCGCCGACGCCGACAACCCGGTGGATGACCCGGCGACGGCGGCGATCAGACGCTGCTTCCCAGGGGTCGTGTAGAGATCAAGCGCCGCACCATACCCGGCCGCGGCGATGTTCATCGACGCGCCGACCCGGTATGACGGCACACCGTCTGCTGGGGTGCCGGTGATCGGGTGCGCTCCGGCACCGATCGTGCGCGAAGAGGAACCGTCAGCGAAGACCGCATCCGACAAGGTCGCAGCCCCGGTGAGGCCTGCGGGGTGGGTGGCGACGGTGAGGGTGCCGGCGTACTGATCCGCCATGTCCAGGCTCAGGGACAGTGAGGGGTCGGTGACGGCGTACACGGCGGCGTTCTGGCGCATCATGTCCAGGTTCGCGAGGATCGTGCTCCGCTCCGACGCTGGCGCCCGCCCGACGTAGTAGATGTCGCCGGACATGCCGTGTGAGTTGTAGGTGCCGGCACTCGTGATCGACCATACGAACAGAGCGACCGCCGCAGTCGTATTCGGGTCTCCTGACTGTCCCCACCGATCCAGCACATAGTTCAGTTCCGCGAGCTGCTGCCGAGACAGCGAATCCAGTGACGTGATCCGCTCCGGCCCGTAAGTCTGCGCGAACGGTGAATCGGCATCGAGGTCCGCACAGTACGCCTGCCTGCCATCAACGTCGGTGTTGTAGGCACCGAGGAACCCCATTCCGATGTCGTACCCGACACCGAGGCTGCCTGCATGAGCCGCCGGCGCATTCAGTGCGAGCGACCCTGCCAGCAGGAACAGGGCCAGCAGCACCGAGAGCCAGCGCCGCACCCCCGTTCTGGGTGGCGCAGCCTCCGGCTGCGAGGTGTGGGCGAGTGATCCTGACACGAGATACCTCCTGGTGTTTTCCATCAGCGACACGAGCCGGTCGCCTTCACACCAGGTGCACCATCGTCCTCACCGGCCCAGGCCCGGCCCCTCATGCTGAGCAGAGGGAGTCGGGGTGTCGAGGGGGTCGGCCTCGAGCCCCGCAGTGCGCCGCACTACCCGATGAGCTCCATCCCGCACCCCGTCGAGGAGGCCACGCACATCGTCGTACCCGGTGATGACCGTGGCGAGGCCGTCACGCAGCAGGCGGTGACACCCCGCGGACGATGCGCTCGTGATCGGGCCAGGGATCGCCCCGACCGGCCGGCCGAGTTCTGCGGCGCGGGCGGCGGTGTGGAGGGTGCCGGAACGGTAGCCGGCTTCCGCGATGAGGACGGTGCCGGAGAGCGCGGCGAGGAGCCTGCCTCGTTGCAGGAACCTCCACTTCGTCGGGGCCGCGCCCGGCGGCATCTCCGACAGCAACAGGCCGTCCTTGCCGACACGGGTTAGCAGATCAGAGTGCCCTGCCGGATACGGCCGATCCAGGCCGCCTGCGAGCACGGCAACCGTGGAGCCACCGGAGGTGAGCGCGGAACGGTGCGCGGCACCATCGATCCCATACGCGCCACCAGACAACACCACTCGGGAGTCGGCGGCCGCTGACTGCACCAGCTCCGTGGTGGCGTGCTCCCCGTAAGCGGTGGAGGCCCTGGCTCCGGTGACGGTGAGGCGATCCCACACCGGACGGCTCAGCAGCCCGGTGTCGCCTTTCGCCCACAACGCCACAGGTTCACCATCACCGAGCGCGTCAATCCCGGCAGGCCACTCAGCATCGCCAGGGATCAGCACCCGCATCCCATGCCGCTCCGTCTCAGCAAGCACCCGCTGGATTTGTGCGGCGTCGAGGCGTGGTGCGAGGCGTCGCTGCCAGGTGTCACCATCCGGCCCTGCCGGGATTTCATCGGCGAGGACACGGGCGACTGTTTCGGATGCGCCGACGGTGCGGATCATCCGCCCCGTCACCGCATCTCCTGGTTCGGACGCGATAGCGAGGATGATCCTCGCGGTGCGCTCCTCTGCTGCCAGCTCGTTGATCGTATCCATCAGTGCTGCTCCCTCGGTCATGGCGAATCAATCGAGGGATAGGTACGAACCAGCACGCCACAACAGCTGCCGTGAGCGAGACGGAATACGGGGAACTTACACCCTCACAACACCCCACCAATCGGCTGAGATCGCCGGAATCACGCGGAATCAGGGTTCAGAAATCCTGAACTCGGCCGTTTAGCCCTTCATCCTTGCTGTGGTGTCGAACGCTGCGAGCTCGGCCGGATGGAGCTGGTGCTGCACAACGAAGGAGCGTTCCTTGATACGCCAGAGTCCTTGCCCGGTGCCGAGCCCAGGAAGGAGTTTCTGTTCGGTGCCGGTGAGCCCGAGTGCTGCGGCGGTGGCTCCAAGCTGGTCAGGTTCTTGCCGGTAGATGATCCTCGTCTCCGCATTCGCCAGAAGCGAGTTCGCGAGGGCGCGCATCGCGGAACCGGAGTCACCGACATTGTCGAGGTCGGTGAGCTTATGGAAGATCAGCATGTTCGCGATCCCGTAATGCCTGGCAAGCCGCCATTGCGCGTCCATACGGCGCAGGAGAGCTGGGTAGGCCATGAGTCGCCAGGCTTCGTCGTAGATCACCCACCGGTGCCCACCATTCGGGTCCATCAGCGCCGACTCCATCCACGCGCTGGAGCAGGTCATCAGCACCGAGATCAACGTGCTGTTCTCCGCCACCCGCGACAAGTCCAAACTCACCATCGGCAGCGATGGATCGAACCGCACGGTCGATGGCCCATCGAACAACCCGGCAAGATCACCCGCCACGAGGCGACGGAGGGCGTGGCCGACGAGCCGGCCATCCTCAGCCAGCCGTCCATCCGTGTCGGTCGCAGAGTCGGGGCTTAGGATGCGGTCGACCACCATCGGCAAGATCGGCACGTCAGCGGTGCGGACGGTGTCTCTCAGGGCGAGGTCGATCGCGGTGTGCTCTAACGGCGACAACACCCGATCCAGCACGGTTTCTGCGAGTGCGCCGATGAGTTCCCGACGGCGGGACGCGACTTGCGCCGCCCATTCCGCATCGCTCACCCCGGACGGCCGGTGGCCCTCATCAAGCGGATTGAGCCTGTTCCGGAGCCCGTGCCCGAGCACGATCGCCCGCCCACCGACAGCCTCCGCAACCGCCGTATGCTCGCCCTTCGGATCACCGGGCACATACACGCGGCGACCGAACGGGATCGACCGTGTGTAGAGGCTCTTGGCGAGTGAGGACTTCCCGGAGCCGACGATGCCAGCGAGGACGATGTTGGGGGCCGTGATGATCCCGCGGGCGTACAAGGTCCAGGGGTCGTAGACGAAGGAGCCGCCCGAGTAGAGGTCTTGGCCGATGAACACGCCGTCAGCGCCGAGGCCGCCTTCGGCGAGGAACGGGTACGCGCCCGCGAGCGTCGCCGACGTGTCCTGATGCCGCGGCAACCGCAACCGCCCCGGCGTCCGCAACGCCGCCACCCCTGGTTCGCCGGCGGCGGGCAGGTAGGTGGTGTTGCGGCGTTCGGCACGCTCCGCCGCGACCCGTTCGCATTCCGCTGTCTGCTCGGCGCGGCGAGCGTTGGACTCGATCTTCGCGGCAGCGTGCTTGCGTGCTTTCCGCTGCCGACGGCGTTCCCCGGCCGGTTCGACCAGCGCCGCGGTATGGAGCTTCTGCCGATCGCTCACAGCGCCCGCCCCCGAGACACCGAGGAGGACTGCGATGGTGCGAACCAGTCGTCTTCCTCTTCGACCACCGGTGCGTGCCTGCGCGACGGTGAACGGCTCGGCGCAGCCCCCGTCACCGGAGCTCTTGCCTCCCGCTCTCGTGGTTCCGGGTGGGCGCGGAGCAGGGAGACGTGCCCATGGTCATGGTTGTAGGTCAGCGTGTACGCGCCTGCGGTGGTGGTGTGGTCGAGGGGGCCGGTGGGGATGGTGTCGTAGACGTATCCGTTGACGAGCGCGGCCTGTGTGGTCTCCTCGCCCATGTCGAACCCGGCCAGATGCTCGATCGCCGCATCAGTGCCGTCACGGTCGATGATCGTCAGCACCTCGTCGGCGTCCTGGCCTTGCAGGAACACCACGCTCACCCACCGCGACACCGGCCCCGGTGCTGTGGGGGCGAGATGCCAAGCGATCCGCCCTGAGGCGGACATTGCCGCATCCACCCGGTCGTGCACCCCGTCCAGCAACGCCGCGGCCTGCTGCAGTTCCGCGGTCGCGGCGAGAACGTAGGTCGCACCGGCGGTCTGATCCCCGGCGTCATCGTGCGCGCGCACCTGATTGTGTGCGTGGGCGGTGGCGAGCTGGTCGAGCACTTGCCGGAGCGAGCGCACCCCGGCAAGGAGATTACCGAGCACGGCATAGGTGTCGACGGGGTCCTCGAACACGCGGGAGGCGTGCGCGAGCCCACGGAGCGCTTCGGAGGCTTCCGCGGCGTCCGTGGTCGGGTTCTGGAAGGTCGGCATGACGGGCTCCTGTCATTCAGACGGTGCGGCACAGCGGCAACGCTGCGACGGTGAACGCTTGTGCTTGCTGTCCGACGAGACGCCGGGTCTCGCAGGAGGCCTGGATCGCGGCCTGTTCGATCGCCGCGACCGCGGTATCGAGTTCGTCCGGGGTCGGTGCCGAGACGCTGACGAGGCCTGTGTAGCGCAGGACGCCGTGGCCCGCGGTGAGATCGGCTTCCTGTTGGAGTACGTCACCGTATTCGGCGGTTTGAGAAGCGTCTTCGATCTGCCCCATCTTCTGCCGCTGCGCAGCATCCGAGATCAGCTCGGTCTTCTTCTTCCTGATGTCACGTGCCGCCTGATCCGACCGGATCGGCGTACACACCAGCGAGAACGAACGTTGAATCCCCGACGACAACAGCACCGGGGCGAGGAACCCCGGATACACCTGTGATCTCGGCCACTCGGACACCCATAGCACCGCATGGAACGCGGAATCCGACCTGAGCCGATCCCACGACTCGGTGACCGCGACCGGCCCCGCGGTCGCAAGGGCACGCCCGATGTCGGTGTTCCGTTCAAGGACCGCGGCGGTAGCGGGGTCGTAGGCGGAGCGGAGGATCACCGCGACCTGCGCGGGGGTGAGCCATCCGGTGATCGTGAGCTCCGCCGCCCGCAACGCCGTCACGAGCGTTGTCATCTCTTGCCGAAGGACGCCGGCGGCGCCCTTGATGCCGCCGCCGTTCGTGCGGACCTGTCGCGCGGCAGCTTTGAGATCGAGGGCAAGACTGATGGTGGTGGCGTGACGTTCCCCGGCCGGTCCTGCACGGTCGATGAGTTCCCGATAGACAGTGGAGGTCCAGGAGCCGTCATCCGTACCGTGGCGTTGCCACCATTCGACCAGCCCGGAACCCCCGTCGGGGAGCGTGCGTTCGCACACTTGCAGGCGGGCTATCCGCCCGGACCGGCAGGTGGTAGCGAGCACGCGCCCCCAGGTAGCGACGCGGCGTTCCTGCTCGCCCGGGTCGAGGAGCACGAACGCGGGATGGGAGACGCCGACGATCGCGGTGAGGGTCTGGTGATGGGGGTCGTGGATCATCGCCGCACCGGTCTCCGGGTCCTCCCACTCCCGAAGCGACGCCGCATCACCGGGCAACGCCAACGTCCCCGCAGGCCTCGGTTTCACGACTCGCCGCCGGAACGCCGTCTGCCGTGCCTGCGTGCGCGCGACCCACCGGGCGGTGACGGGTACCCACTCGATCAGCTTCCGACCCCCGACCGGCGTCCAAGCGAGAGCTGCACAGAGCAACCAGATGGGTGCGGTCCAGGCCAGCAGCATCCCGCCGCCGGCGTAGAGTGCTCCGACGATGGAGAGGACGCCTGCGGCGAGGACGATGAGCTGCGGGAGGGAGAGGCCGAGGAGGATGCCGCGGCGGGTGAGGCGCGAGAACTGCACCGCCCGCAACCCGAACCCTGCATTGCTCGTGTTCTTCTGCGTCGACATCAGTCTCATTCCTTCCCGGTAGGCGGCTTGGGTGACGGCGCAGGCGGCGGCGTCGAGGGTGCCGGGCGTGCCGGTCGCGCCGTCGGCGTGTGGCTCGGTGCAGGTGGCGGTGCGGGTTGCACGGTCTCACCGGCCCCTGCCGCGTGCCCTTCCGCAGCACCGCCGACTTTGCCGCCGAGCTTCGGCCCCGCGGTCGCTGCCGCACCGACCACCTGAGCACCAACCACGACCGCCGCCGCAGGCCCCGCAGCAGCCCCGCCAGCTCCGGCGCCGGCTGCGCCAGCGCTACCGCCCGCGCTTCCGGCTCCCGCACCAACCGCAGCACCACCACCTGCCGCGCTTCCTCCGACAGCGGGTGCCGCAGTCGTTGCGGGCGGGGTGCCTCCACCGGGTCGTGCTGCGCCACCGCCCTTTTCGCCGGCACCGTCGAGCACCTTCTTCGCCCCGTCCGTCTTCGGCGCCGAGGAGACGGGAACGGGTCGGTTGAGGGCAGATTTGGCTTCTTGTTCTGCGCTCATCGAGTGGTACATATCGAAGCCAATGAACGTCACGAACTTGTACGTCATATACGGGGCGAACGCGGCGATGAACATCAGCACGACCCCGGCGATGGGGTCGCTGATCGACGCCAAATCAAGCTCAATCGGAGCGGAGACTTGGGTGATCGCGACGAGGAAAATCACCACCAGCACCAGCTTCGACAGGATGAGGGCGATCACGAAAGTCGCCCATTTCCCGAACCACCCCTTGGTCGCATCCCAGGAGAACCCCGCGAGAGCGATGGGGGCGAACACGATCGCGACCAGCAACAGCGCTTTGCGGATCAGGAGTGAGAACCACACAATCGCAGCCGCACTGATGGCGAGACCAGCGAGGAAGATCGTGACGATCGCCCCGACACCAGGCGCCACAATGTTGATCCCCGCAAATCCTGCCGCAAGCAATGTGATGCGGTCGCCGATGGATTCCATCGTGTTCCCCGTGGCCTGCACGATCCCGACCGCGAGCTGATCCGTGATCTCCAACAACAGCCCGGTAAGGCCGATGGCAACGAACGAGCCGAGGATGCTTTTCGCGGCTCCGAGGGCGGCGCGGCTGAGCGCGGTGGGGTCGCGGTGGATGAGTCCGGTGATCAGTTGCAGGCAGAAGAAGATCAGCACCACGAACACTGCGACCCCGAACAGGATGTTATAGACCCCGACGTAGCCTTCGTCGGTGACATCAACGAGGGTGGTGGTGTCGAACACCGCCCAGACCGCCTCGAACAGCCACGCCGCCGCCCCGCCCATCGCCTGGGCGAGCCAGTCGAACGGTGCCGCAATCAAGGTGGCAGCGCCTTGCCCGACGGCGTCGCACACGGCCGAGATCACCGGCACATCACACACACTCACCGCATCCTCCTTCCCTCGTACGACATGGGGTTAGACGGCTTGACCCACGCCCCAGAAGAAATTGATGAGCGTCACCGACGCGCCGCAGATGATCGCCGCCCCACAGGACACGAGCACGCCGACCTTCCCGCGCGACGCAAGATGCGGGTTGGAAGAGTTCGCGCCGAAGCCCCACACGATCGCGGAAACGATCAGGGCGAGGACGGAGAGGATCAGGCCGACGGTCATGACCGCACCAACGATGATGCGCAACTGCTCGATGCCGGGAAGCCCGGTACCGTTCGGATCGATATCAATCACAGGGGTGCTCCTTCTGCTCACAAGCGCCAGGGAATGGCGGACTTGTCAGCCAGGTGCACCCGTACGCCCATGGCACATCTGGGAGCTCACCTAAAATGAGGGGATGACCGGAAGCACCGAGACGATGTCGCCTTTGGTGATGTACGTCGTCCACGCGAAGGGTGCGAACCGGATTAGTTATCTGAGTGTCGAGAAGATCAGCGAAGCGTTCGACAAAGAATCCACTCCGACCGTCGGTTCCCTCTGCGCCATCGTCCGCGAAGGAGATGAAGAACTCGGCACCGGAGACTATTTGATCGGGTTGGCCGTTACGCGCGGCGTCGCCGGCATTGCGAGCGGAACGCTACGCGCGACCTTGTCACCGATCTTGCGTCTGCTCGCACCTCTTGAGTTTGGAGAACTGAGAGAACAGGCGGTCTCAATGCCGTCAATGCCGCAGCACTTCTATGCACATCGACTCGACAGTCCTACAGCCAGAGCTCTCCTCGAACATCTCAGACAGGTTGACCCAACGGTCGGACCGTGGCTGGATTCCGTATTCAGATCGCCGCGCACATTCAATGATGAGGTGCAGCAATCGAGAATCGAAGCGCGTGATGCGGTCCTGCTGGCTTCGCAGATTGCTGAGATTCCGTTGCCCGCGGATGCTTTCAGCGAGCCGCCCAGCGCCTCGGAGAACGAGACACTTCTCGATACCGTGCTGAACGCTGGCTACGAGCGAGATATGGAGGAGGAGCTACTGCCGCTCGATCTTCAACGTTTCGATGGCAAGCTCATCGCCGATCAACGGGCGGCCAGCCTCGCCGTGTTCGAGGACCACAACGGCCAACGGAAGCTCCTCGTCATGTCTGTCAACAAGAAACCGATAGAGGAAGAGCTTGGTGTCGACCTGCTCTACTGGGATCAGGTTCACGACGCTTTCACTTTCGTTCAGTACAAGAGACTGGAAAGAGCTGACAGCGGCGACGGGAGCGGCAGCTACGAGTGGGTTTATCGACGTAGGAACGAGATCGAGAAACAACTTGACCTCATGCCGAAGGGCCGTGAAACTCCAAAGAAAACCTCCGACTGGCGAGCTTTCGATACCCCCTTTTGGTTCAAGTTCGTGCGCGGAGACGCTGGTCGAAAACTCGATGGTAAGACACTCAAAGGCATGTATGTCTCCGCCGACTGGATGCGGCTCGCCATGACTGATTCGACGTTCAAAGCCGGCCCACGATCTGGCTTCCGAGTGACCTACAACAACACCAAGTACCTCGGGCGAGGGGCCTTCACCCAGCTCATCTCACGCGGATTCATCGGAACCGCAAGCACGCGTTCTCAGGCATTCAAGAAGGCGATGGCAAAACTCGGCTCCGACCGTGAACTCATCATCGCGATCAAGACTGAGTGGCAGAAAGACACTGAACGCGAGCGAGCACCGGCCTCTTCAGATGCACCCTCGCCCGCACTCCCGTTCTAGGAAGACTGGTACCTCGCAACCTCCTGTCGCCAACACCCCTACAAGCGGTCGCCGACGCCCAGGAGGAAGTTGACCCAGGCGACACCGGCTCCGGCGAGGGCTGCCGTGCCGAGCGCAACCCAGGCGCCGAGCCGGGCTTTGGTGGCGGTGTGCGGGTTACCGGTCGCAGATGAGATGGCCCAGATGATCGCGGAGACGATCAGCATGAGCACCGCGATGATGAGCACGAACATCAGCAGCGCACCGATCACCGTACGGAGGTCGCCGGCGGCGCCGACGCCGCCAAAGTCAGGATACACGTCCATCAGCGCCCACCCCCGCCCAGCGTGCAGGACGCGCGGGAGGTGTTGCCTCCGGTGATGCCTTCGGCGTCGTGGTCGGTGAGCCATTGGTCGGAGTCGATCGCGGGCTGACCTTGACCGCCGGGCCGGATTTCGAGGTGGAGGTGGGGGCCGGTGGACTTCCCGGAGGAGCCGACATCGCCGATGTGCTGCCCGGCGGTGACGGTCATGCCTTCGGTGACGTGGATGCCGTTCTCCCACATATGCGCGTAATAGGACGCGACCCGTTCTCCGCCGACGGTGTGTTCCACGATGATGAGCCCACCCCAGTTGCCGGTGTATCCGGCGTGGGTGACGATCCCATCGGCGACGGCGTAGATTGGGGTGCCGTCGGCGGCGGCGAAGTCGCTACCGGAGTGGAACGCGGTCTCGAACGTGATCGGGTCGGTGCGCCACCCGAACGGGCTGGTCCGCACCCAGGAGCCCTTCGGCAACGGGAACACGACCCTGGTGGTCTCCGGCACCACCACATCACCACCGTTACCGCCGCCTGACGGTGCGGGGCGGGTGAGGGCGGTGAGGATCGCTTCGGCGACGGGCTGATAGTTCTGATACCGATCCGGATACGCCGACACCTCAACGGCTTGCGCTGCTTCGCCTGGGTCGAACTGCTGCCACCCAGGAATGTCGAGCAGTCCGCGCGGTGAGGGGTAGTTGGGTCCGGCCGGTCCGCCGTAGAACGCGCGGGCTTGATAGTTCGGGTCCATGAGCTCGGCGACGGTGCCCCACCCGGCTTGTGGACGCATCTGGAACAGGCCGAGAGAATCATGATCGGACGCATCCCCGTCGTTGGGGTAGTTCGCGGATTCCGGATAGTTGCCGGTGTTGGCGAGCATCCGCAGGTGCGACTCCGTGAGCGCCGCCATCAACGCAATCACCACCCCCGGACGCCCCACCCCATCTGTCTGCCCGCCAACCGTAATGATGGTCGCGGCGTGGGTGAGCTGCTGACGATTCAGCGTCACCGTCTCACCGTTCTTCGTAGTCGCGGTCAACGAGTCCGGGATCGGCCCCACGATCAACGACCCCGGCGCGCACGCCGCGACAGCAGGGTTCGCGAGAACGGCGACGGACAGGAGCACGGTCGCGGGCCCGAAGCAGACGGCGGCGACGGTGAGGGCAGCGAGGAGCTTTTTGAGCATGGCCGGTCACCGCAGCGGATTGTCGAGCTGCGACAACCGCAACAAGAGACAGGTGTCGGTGATCGGATCGGCAGGCGCCGGTGCGGGGCCCCGCTCGGGTGTGCAGGTGAGGAACACGGTGAACGCCACCGGGTGCGTCGTCGTTACCGGGTCGGTGCCCCAGTAGCCGGTGCGATGGCGCGTGCCAGTGACCGTGTACGCGACCGCGCCGTCAGGAATCTGCCCCGGCGTCGCCTGAACCACCGCGTCATCCCACGCAGCGGGGATCTCGATCGTGTCAACGGTGAGCCACTGCCGTGTCTGATGCGTGCGGAGCTGCGCCCATGCCTCCGGCGTCGGCAGATAGGAACGGACATCGGATGCTGCCGCGTCGGCCTCGGTGTCGGCGGTGACATCGGCGAGCATCTGCGCGTAATCGGCAGGCCCATACCCGCTGGTCGTGTCCCAGGTGAACAGCGCCTCCGCGACCGCGCCTGCGAACTTCTCCGGTCCGCCGAGCGCGACCACAGGCTCCGGCTCTGCCGGGACGAGTGCCGGGCTCGTTTCCGTCGGTCCATCGGTAGGGGGTGGTTCAGCGGGTTCGTTGGTCTGGGGTCCGCGGATGAGCCCGTACACGCCGACTCCGATGAGGACGAGCAGGATGAGGCCGCCGGCGATGGTAGCGATGAGCATGTTTCGGCGGCGGCGAGCGGTGGGGTCCATACTGGTGTCCTTCCCGACGAGATTCGGATCACCAGAAAGGTGCACCAAGACACTCAGCAGGGAGACGGCGAGGGTTCAGGCGGTTTCGCGGCGCACGTTTCGTGCAGTGCGGGCGGTATCGAGGAACGTGACCGTCGCGGTGACGGCGTTCTCGAACATCGTCCACTGCTCACCCGTCAATGCCGGGCCGATGGTTTCGGGGTCGTAGCGTTCGGTCCAGGTGGAGAGCTCGTCCCAGAGGTAGACGAACGATCGCACCGGGAGGAACTCTCGCGGCTGCTCCTCGACCGCGTGGAGGCGTGCTGATGCGAGCTGGGAGGGGCGTTTCTTCGTCGCGGTCTTCGCGCGCTCGACAGCGAGTTCCGCGAGCCGTTCCAGATCGGCCGGCCGTGCCGTGTTTTCAAGCTCCCGGAGACGGGTCGCGCCTGCGGCTGCGGTGTCGCGGATGCCTGCCGGTTGTGCGGGGTCGCTGGCGAGGGTGTCGAGTTCGGCGAGGGCTTGTGCGGCTCGGATGCGATGCCCGGCTCCGGTGATCGACCCGCCCGCGTCGATCCGGTCCAGTTCCTCCCGTGCCCGCCGCTTGACGTCGTCGGGCTGCGCTGGGTCGGCGGCGAGGTTCTGTAACTCGTTGATGCGTTCTAGCGAGGTGTAGGCGTTGCGGCCGGTGACCATGAGTGCGGCCTGCTCGCGGGTCTTTCCGATGCTCCCGGCTGACGGTGGGGCCACCGTGGCCCCACCGTGTGACCTGGGGTTTTCTTGTTTCGAGGTGAACCGTGATGCTTCCTGTCGGCCTGTCGCGTCCTCGACCATGAGGGCTTTCAGTTCGGCGTAGAGGGTGGCTTCTTCGGTGCGGGTGAGGGGCTTATGGAGGAGGTTGTCGTCTTGTTCGGCGAGGAGTTGCCCGAGGGTGGTTGAGATGCCGGAGCGCACCCACACGTTCACGGTCTTCCACCCGAGCCTGCGGATCGCGGCCAAACGTCGGGCGCCGCAGATCAGCATCCCGTCCGGGGTGATCGTGATCGGCTGCAACAGCCCATCCCGCGTGATCGACTCCACCAGCGCGTCGAGGTCGCCGTAGTCCTCGCGGTGGCGGCGGCCGACCCAGATCGACTCGACGGCCCGCTCCAGCTCGATATGCCCCGACGTGGTCATGGCCGGCCTCGCATCACCCCGGGCGCGGCAACCGTGACGGCGACCGCGAGGTCAATATCGGAGAGGAGATGCCGGAGTGATTCGCCAATCAGGAGCCGAAGCAGCACGCCACGGCTCGCATTCGTGCCGGTGAGGCTTGCGTCTGGTGATCCGAGGACGATGCGCAGCAGCCGGTACCAGGATGGTGCGGGGATATCGAGGAGTGCTCGGGCGTGACGATCACGCCTGAGCGATTCATATGCTCCCGCTCGTGAGACGGATTCTGCGAGGCGTGCACAGATGCACTCGATCGCGGCGCGGGCGAGTTCTGGTTCCCACCGGTACCAGCACAGCAGCGCGATCGTGTCCTCGACCGCGGACTCCACTCCCGTCGCCCCTGACGCTTCCACCTCGTCGGTGTCGTCTTCGTCGTCGTCAGTGAAGGGTTCCGCGCGGAATGCGGGGTGGTAGTCGGTGAGGGGGTTTTCGCGGTCGGAGAAGCGTTCGGCGTCATGGAAACTCGAGTACCTGGGCCTGCGTGCCTGATGCACGGAGCACAAGAGTCCGTTGGCGCGGTTTTCTGCGATGCAGGTGATCTGCACGGCGCGGGTGATGACCGCCCACGGATCATCCGCCCGCCGCACCGAGGCCGTGCGCATCGCCTCGAACGCCGCAGCCGCTGCCTCCCACGGGTCAAGACCGTGTTTGCGTGCGAGGGCGGCGTACTTGTCGGCCGCGTGCCGCATGAGCGCTGCCGCCTCGGAATCCGTCCGCCAGGCGTCAGATCCCTCAGCGTCGAGGCGGGTGAGGAGTTCGCGGAGTCGTTCAGAGTTCTCGAACCCACGCCCGCGACCATCGCGACGTGGAGTGTTTCGTTGTGACATGGTGGCACCTCCTGACAAGCAGGTGCGCACCCGCTCCCCAGCAGCCCCGTCGCACCACCGTCTTCTGCGCATCGCCGTTCACCCCAGCCCGATCCCGGACGGCCGCACCCACGACGACGAGCGCGGCCGATCCTGCGGCTCAAACACATCGAACGACTCGAACACCGCAGGCCCCGCAGATGCCGCGCGTCCCGCTCGCCGCTCCCGAACTTCGCGCGCATGATTCCGGGTCGCCCGGTAGGCGTGGCCTGGCGCGCGGCGGGCACGGTGCGCGAGCTCGGTCTGAAAGTTGATGCCGCGGCCCGCGATGCGGGCGGCGCTCGACGCGATCAGATCAGTCGGCCGTACCCACGCGATCCCGCGCCCCGCCCGCGAGCCAGGATCAGCGCCGGTGGCGGTGAGCGAGGGGTCGCGGTGCACGGCGAATGCCGACCGCTCCGCCTCCGCACCCTCGACCGGTTCGGGTCGCGTCTCCGGTATCTCAGTGCGGTGCGTCTCTGCGTTGTCGTTCATGAGGTCTCCTCCTTGCTGATGGCTGGGGTGAACCAGCGGCCGACCGTGGAGGGGTGCACGCCCAGGTGCCGGGCGATCTGCTTGTTCGACCACCCCTCCACCTCCCGCAACTGCGCCGCCTCAGCCCGCCGCTCACGCACCGACACCACCGGCAACACCACCGCCGGCTCAACCTCCGGCACGGCGACCGCCTGCGATGGGGCGACCGTCTCGGCCGGAACCTCCTCGATCACGTCTGCGCCGGCTGTGGTGGGGCGGGTGAGGATGACGGTGAGGTGGGTGATCGACAGCAGCACCAGCGGCGGGATCGCCGCGACCGACGCAGCAAGAACCGCCGGCACATCGGCGTCGGCGGCGATGATCGCGTGGATCGCATTCGCTGTCACCGACACCACCGCACCCGCAGCAAGCAGCGTCCACGGGTACCAGGTCGGGCGGGATTGGCTGGCGAGGGCGACGACGGCGACGGTCGCGACGACGATGATGCCGTCCACGATCAACGGCCACGCCCACGCCTGACCCGCATCAATCCCAGACCGGCGGGCAAGGTCAGCAAGCGCCGTAAAGCTGAGCCAGAATGCGCCGGCTGCGATGAACACCGTGCCCGTGATCGCGGTCACCACCGCCAAGCGGCGACCCCGTGGCGAGACAGTCGCTGTGGTGTTCATGAGATCACCCGCCCCGGTGATCCGCGCACCACACGCCGCTCATCCACCACGGGCTCCGCTGGCGTGCGATGCGCGGGGTGGGTGGTGCGGTAGGCGGAGCGGATCGTCGCCATGATTTCCCGCGGCCTGAGCCCCGCGTGCTCTGCCGCGGGGCCCAGAGCGTCGAGGGTTGCGCCGGGCGGCGTGCCGGATTCTGCGAGTCGGCAGGCGGCCCAGAACAGGCCCCGGTTCCGCTCACCCTCACCACGCCCGGCCACCCAACCGGCGAGCACCTTTGCATCCGACCCCCGATGCTCAAACCGACCAGCACGCACACGCGCACGGTCGAGAGGGATCGGGGTGCGGGGGTCAAGGAACTCGCGCAGCCGCGCCGCATCCACCGGCGCCGGCGTATGACCTGATGCGACGATGAGCCGGTACGGTGCCCGCACCCCGCCAGGGCGCAGCACTTTCGAGGGTGGGGCGATGATGTAGCCGCCGTCACCACGGAAATCGACATGCGCTCGCGCTGCCTGCCACGACGACTGCGTACGGTCAGGGTCTGCCGGGTAGTAGGCGTGGAGGCCGCCGGAGGGGGTGCGTACGAGCGCCGCCCACCCCGCGGCATGGCCGTGACGGTGCGCTTCGCGGAAGGCAGGGAATCCGGTGCCGGTCGGATGCACGTCGACATCGACAACCTCCACCCCCGACGCGGCACCGGTGGGGATGCCGATGTTCGCTGACGGCCACCTCGACCACCACCCCGCCACCTGCAATGGGTCAGCGGACGCATCATGGAAGCCGCGGCGCACCAAAGGGCGTTTCTCGCCCGGCACGCACGGGAACACCGGCACCCCGGCCGCAGCGAACCGCGCTGCCGCCTCCGGGAGGGGCAGCCCGCCGACTTCGCTGAACAGGTCGACGGCACCCATCACAGGCTCCTCACTGATGCCGCCACCGCACGACGCGGTTCCTCAGCCAAGGGATCAGCAGACGCCTCAACCGCAGGCTCGGTGCGTGTCTTCGCTGGGGTGTCGCGGGTGAGGCCGGGAGGGTCGCCGTTGCCGATCTGCACGGTGGGGAGTTGGTCGAGAATGCTGGCGGATGTTTTGCGGACTCGTTCGCCGGTGGCTTGGACGACTTCGACCGGGGACTTCTCCGGCACTGTCGCCGCCCACCCCGACACATACGGGACCGTGTAGTTGCTGGTGTCCATGCCGTGCGCTGCGGCGACCATCAACGCCACCGAATCAGCCTCGACCTCACCAATCCCACGATGCCCCGTCGCATCGGCGTTGTCTGGGCCGTGCAGAAGGACGTGGGCGAGCTCGTGGACGAGGGTCTTCACCTGTGCCGCGTCGGGCATGTTCTCCCGCACCGCCACCGTCCGCGCGCCGAAGTCGGTGAGGCCGTTCGCGCCGTGGATCATGCCCTCATGCGGCACCCGCAACACAGTGAACCCTTCCGCCTCCACGAGCCGTGCGATGCCATCCCAGAGCCCGTCGGGAGCTTCGCCTTCCAACAGCCGCGGTGATGGCGGTGCAGGGATCGGGTCGCCGGCGGTTTGTGAGACATCCCAGACGTAGGCGGGGCGGACGCCGACCAGGCGGGAGCGCACCGCCTCACCCGGTTTTGGTTTCTCGAACCGGCCGAGCCTGCGCCACGACTCCGCCACCTTCGGCGTGAAAGACGCGAACCTCCCGGTGACGGGGGCGAGAATCATGTACCCCGACTGGCCCTTTGAGACTTGCCGGCCGAGTGTCTGCCACTGCTTGAACCCCGCCACATACGACGGCACCGGTTCTGGCACCCGGCCCGCTTCGAATGCCGCCTGATGCTGCACGAAGATCAGCAGCGTGTTGTTGAACGAGCGGGCACGAAACCGAGCTGCGAACTCCAGTGCCTGTTTCCAGTCGTCGCCTGACACCAACGACTCCACCGCGCCGGTGAGCTGTTCATGCAGGGCGTCGAGCTTCGCATCCCGCACCGCCCGCGCTTCCTCGCTGGTTGCCATTGCCGTCCTCCTTCCGCAGGTACCCGCACACGGCGGGTGACCTCTGCGACCAGAAGGTGCGCGAAGGGACTCAGGAAACGCGATCGAGACGGACGACGGACAGAGTGTGAGCGACCGTCAGGTGCATCACTGAACCCGACGTGGTCAGCCCACCTCTACCCCAGAAGCAAGATGCCCGGTGATCTGAGCACCGGATCATGGTCGATTCACCCGGATGCACGCGCGTTCACTCGGGGTCTGTCGGCAACGGGGTTTCGCGGCTGATCCGGCGATACTCGCTCGGAACGACGGTCAAACTGCTGGGCTTGTAGACATGCGAACTCTCAATCCTCGATAAGCGTGACCTTTTCACGCTAGGAAGGAGGAAAACGCCGACAACATCAACCAGGGGTTGAACTCGCGCCCCCTGATGCTGGCTCGGCTTACCGGCTTACCGGCTCCCCGCGTGCGATGCTTCTGTGCTTTGCCTAAGAAGGGTTCGTAGCACTGCCGCAGCCTGAGCCGGGAGAACTCCGTTACCCAGCGCGGTGAGCTGCTGGTTCATAGTGAGCTGGAAGCGCTTCGCGGTGACCCAGCCCGACGGGAGCCCCATGAGCCATTCCACGAACACTGGTGCGGGACGCGGCCCAGTCATGTCGTTGAGGATCGCTGGCGACGGAGCGGCTCGACCGGTGACCTGCTCCCAGCGGATCACTGCTTCGGCGTATCTTCCCCATCGTTGAAGAGCTGCCCGATCAGCGTCCACAGGCTGTCGGGCTCCTCCGGTCGCGGGTACCCGTTCGGTCCATGGAGCGCGAGGTCGATGATCTGATGACTCAATGCGATTGTGCCGCGCCGGGCCTTGACCTGTTGCAGCGTCTCCCCGCCACGGGATGCATCTGACGCTAGGGGGGTTCTGAAGAGCGCGATGGGCGAGGATGAAGACGCGGTATCGGGGGTGGGGTGCGCCGATTGCGGAAGCGGGTAGGCCCATCCATTGCGCGTCATACCGGAGGTCGGCCAGGTCTCCGAGAACTGCTCCTGCTGCGCGAAGAGGTCGAGTTGCGGTTTCTCCCAGATGCCAAGGGTCGGGTTCCACACCGCGAGGGGTTGCGTCTGCGGGGTTGCCTTGCTCAATTCTGTCTCCTTCGAGATTTGCGCGGATCGCGGGGGCGGAGAGCAGGCCACGAACGTTCTCAATCACGACCCACTCCGGTTGCAGAGCGTCGATCGCTGCCGCCATGTGCGCCCACAGGCCGGACCGGGTACCAGGTTTCAAGCCGGCCATCTTCCCGACCGTGGACACGTCCTGGCAGGGGAACCCACCGCAGAGGATGTCCACCGGTGGCACGGTGTTCCAGTCGATAGTGGTGATGTCGCCGAGGCTCGGCGCATCGGGCCAGTGGCGGGAGAAGACGCGCGCGACGGGTTCGTTGATCTCGGAGAACCAGATCGTCCTTGCTCCGAAGACGTCCTCGACCGCGAGGTCCAGCCCGCCGTAACCCGAGAACAGCGACCCGACATGCAACGGCTTAGCCGGGTCGGTGGTGGGCTGCGCTGTCACGGGTGAACCTCCTGGAACGGTGTATCCGGAGCCGGGCTGCCGCTCCGAGTTGGTCACCGAGCAGGTGCACGAACGGCCCCACCCACTGCCGTTCAGTCGCGATGCACGATGCCAGCCTTGCGCGCCGCCGACTTCTCGCGGTTCGCTCGAACGGGTTGTCACGCGTCTTGCAAGCGAGGTTCGCCGCCTCCCGAAAGTGACCTCAGAAGTCACCGCACCCGCGGGCTATGGAGCTCACCTTCGGGGTGAGGAGAGGCGGTGCCTGGTGACGGTTTCGATGCGGGTGATGTCCGCGGGCGACGGATACAAGTACCTCCTGCGCACCGTCGCCACAGGCGACGGTGCGCGGGTGCTCTCGACCCCGTTGACGAGGTACTACACGGAGGAAGGAACGCCGCCGGGCCGATGGCTCGGGTCAGCCGTTGCTGCGCTCGGCGGCGGAACAATCACCGTCGGTGATGAGGTTTCCGAGCTGCAGCTTCAACGTCTGATCGGGCAGGGCCGCGACCCGGTGACCGATCAGGCGCTCGGTAGCCCGTATCGGAAGTATCCGACGATGACCGAGCGGATTGAACTTCGCACGGGCAGGCTCGACGCTGACCTTCCTGTGACGGAGCGTGCGGAAGCGGTCGCCGCAATCGCCGCTGAAGAGAGTGCGCGTGGTGTTCGGAAGGCGGTGGCGGGTTTCGATTTCACGTTCTCGATTCCGAAGTCCGCCTCTGTGCTGTGGGCGGTGTCCGACGCGGGGACGCAATCGCTGATTGCGGACGCGCATCACGCGGCGGTTGCGGAGATGGTTGCGTTCATCGAGCGCGAGGTTGCTGCAACCCGTGTCGGCGCAGCAGGGCGCAATGGGGCGGTTGCGCAGGCGGATGTGTCTGGGGTGATCGCGACCGCGTTCGATCATTACGACTCGCGGGCGGGTGACCCGCATCTGCACACGCATGTGGTGATCTCGAACAAGGTTCAGACCGTCCACGACGGCAAATGGCGCTCCCTTGACGGCCGACCTCTCCACGCCGCCACCGTCGCTATCTCCGAGCTCCACGAAGCCGTCTTCGCCGACCACCTCACCCACGGTTTCGGCGTCGAGTGGGAGGCGCGAGACATGGGGCGTGACCGCAACCCTGCGTGGGCGATCACTACGGTGCCTGAGCGACTGGTGGCGGAGTTCTCATCTAGGTCGAGGCAGATTGACCAGGAGAAGAACCGCCTCATCGCTGAGTATGTCGCCCGTCATGGCAGGCAGCCGTCGATTGCGACGGTCATCAAGTTGCGTGCGCAGGCGACGTTGGCGACGCGGCCGGAGAAGCATGCCCGTTCGCTCGCGGACCTCACGGGTGAGTGGCGGGAGCGTGCGTCGCACCTTCTGGGTGAAGACGCCACCCGCTGGGCCCGCACCGTCACCGCCAATGACACCCGGATGCTGTTACGCGCGGACGATGTGCCGTTGGACGTGATCGCCTCGCTCGGGCGCAGCGTGGTGGAGGCGGTCGGTGAGAAGCGGTCGACCTGGCGGCGCTGGAACCTCACCGCCGAAGCCGCACGCCAAACCATGCCCTACCGGTTCGCCACCACGCAGGATCGTGAAGCTGTCGTCGGGATGGTGGTCGATGCCGCCGAGCACGCATCGATCCAGCTCACCCCGGCTGAACTCGCGTCCAGCCCGGCCGTGTTCCGTCGGGCTGACGACAGCAGCAGATTTCGACCAGTCGCGTCGACGGTCTTCTCATCGCCGGACATCCTTGCGGCGGAAGACCGGCTCCTCGAGCGCGCCCGCGCCATGACATCACCCACCGTGCCGGTTGAGGTGGTCGAGAAGGTCACCCGTCGCCCGGACCGCGACGGCCGGCTCCTCGCCAATGACCAAGCGGCAGCCCTCACCGGAGTCGCAATCTCGGGCCGAGCTGTCGATGTGCTTGTTGGTCCGGCCGGGGCCGGCAAGACCACAGCGATGCGCGCCCTGCGGACCGCGTGGGAGCGGGAGCATGGGCGCGGCAGCGTCGTCGGGCTGGCACCGTCGGCGGCTGCCGCGCAGGTCCTTGCCGATGATCTCGGTATCCGCACGGAGAACACCGCGAAATGGTGGCAAGACCACCAGAACACCGGCGCGTCCTTCCGCAAGGGGCAGCTCGTGATCGTGGACGAAGCATCCCTCGCCGGCACCCTCTCACTCGACCGCATCACGGCGCAGGCGGTGGAGGCGGGTGCGAAGGTGCTGTTGGTGGGTGACTGGGCGCAACTGCAATCCGTCGCCGCCGGCGGTGCGTTCTCCCTCCTCGTCCACGACCGAAACGACGCCCCCGAACTGCTCGACGTTCACCGATTCGTCAACGACTGGGAGAAGACCACCTCCCTCGACCTTCGCCACGGCCACACCGAGGCAATCGACGCCTACGCAGCCCATGGTCGCATCACCGGCGGGAACACTGAGGCGATGATCGACGCCGCCTACACTGCATGGCGCGCCGATATCCTTGCCGGGGTCGCGACGGTATTGATCGCGGACTCGACCGAGTCCGTCCATGCTCTGAATCAGCGCGCCCGCGCTGACCTCATACTCGACGGCACGGTGAACGCCCGCCGCGAAGTCGCCCTCCAAGGCGACGCCCGTGCCGGAGTCGGCGACATGATCATCACCAGGAAGAACGACCGCCGACTCCACACCCCGCGGGGATGGGTGCGCAACGGGGACCGCTGGACCGTCACCGACGTCCGCGATGACGGGTCACTCACCGTCCGCCGCGCGAACAGTCGCGGCACCATGATCCTCCCCGCCCACTATGTCTCCGATCACGTTGATCTGGGATACGCAGTGACCGCTCACAGGGCACAGGGCATCACAACCGACACCTCCCATGTGCTCGCTGATCCATCTACGACGCGGGAGAACCTATATGTCGCGATGACCCGCGGGAGGCAGTCGAACCTCGTCTACGTCGCCACCGACCGCCCCGACAACGACCACACCACCCCGCATCCCGCGGATGATCCGGAGGTGACCGCGCGGAGCGTTCTCTACGGGGTCCTGCAGCACGTCGGCGCGGAACTCTCCGCGCACGAGGCCATCACCGCCGAACAAGTGGCGTGGGGGTCGGTGGGACAGCTCGCGGCCGAGTACGAGACGATCGCGCAAGCCGCCCAACACGACCGCTTCGCCACCCTCATCCGCGAATCCGGCCTCACCCCGGACGACGCAGAAGACACCATCCGATCCGACGCATTCGGCGCCCTCACCGCCGAACTCCGGCGAGCGGAGGCGAACCACCACAACATCGATGCCCTCATGCCACGCCTCGTCGCAGCCCGCGGATTCGGCGATGCCGACGACATCGCCTCCGTCCTGCACTACCGCCTCGCCCGCGCCACCGCAAGGCCGGCTGGTTCCGGGCGCACCCGCAAGACGCCCCGCTTGATCGCCGGCCTCATCCCCGAAGCAACCGGACCCATATCCGCCGAGATGCGGAAAGCTCTCACGGAGCGGCGCGAGCTGATCCAGCAACGTGCCGACGCCGTCCTCGACAAAGCCATCGCCGAACAGCAGAAATGGGCGCTCGCACTCGGAAACACACCGGCAGAGACGAGAGCCGCGGCAGCGTGGAAACGGCAAGCACAAACGGTCGCCGCGTACCGCGACCG
Source organism: Actinomycetaceae bacterium (assembly GCA_030538185.1). Taxonomy (GTDB): domain Bacteria; phylum Actinomycetota; class Actinomycetes; order Actinomycetales; family Actinomycetaceae; genus JAUNUK01. The sequence continues at coordinate 633,906 of JAUNUK010000001.1, forward strand.
CTACGGCATCACCACACGCACCCCGCTGGGTCCAGCACCTGATAGTGATGCGCAGAAGATCGACGCGGCACGAGCGAAAGCCGCGCTCGCGAGGCTCCACTACCTGGTCGGCGTCGATGGCAGCGATGGTCCTTCGCGGGCGGCGCGGCGCGAGGGTGCGAGTCGGGGCCTGTGATCGGTTGCCCTTCCGAATGCCGCTGGTGCGCTATATCCTGGTGGTGAGGCGGATTTCTCCTTGATATGACGCTCCTCGGGGCAGGCCGCAAGGCCACCCACACACGCACCGCCTCAGACGATCCGTCGTGCATGTGAGAGGAAACCCCGTCATGATCCGCCAGCTCTGGACCCTCAGCGTCCACACCCGCGCGTTCCTGCGCCGCTACATGCCCACCAACGTCCTCCTCGACGCCATTCGCACCCGCCGAGGACTCAAATGGGGTGTACCCGCGATGCTCCTCGCCGTGCCCTACCTGCTGGGAGCGAGCACGTTCACTACCCTCATCGCAGACGGCGGACCCGGATGGCTCAACCTCCTCGTCCTCTTCTGCCTGTGGAACTCGATGAAGTTCATCATCATGGGACCCGTCAGCCTGATCCTGCTCGCCCGTACTCGCGTGCGCGAGGCCGTGGCCGCTCGCGCCGAACGACGAGCATCAACCGAGCTGGTCGAGCAAGCGGTCTGATCGACCGCTGCTGTATCGAGGCGGCGTCTACGCTGCGTCGCCCGAATCGGGCGCGCAGACGAACTGCCGGTAGGTGGTCGGCGTTACCCCAAGGCTCCGTCGGAACTGGCGGGCCGCGAAGTCGGCATCCGCCCATCCCACATCTGATGCGATCTGCTTGATCGGAAGCACGGTGGAGCGCAGTAGCTGTGCCATCTGTTCGGTGCGCACCATCGTCAGATACGCAATGGGCGCCTTTCCGAACGCCTCCACGAACACACGCCTCAACTGCGACGGCGACAGGTGAACGGCCTCCGCCAGTTCCGGCACGGTCCATTGGCGCGCCGGATCGTCTCGAATGAGCTGCGCGATGTGGCGAGCTTCGACGCGAAGTGGCGTGAACTGACGGTGTCGCGGCGCAGCGGGGATCACGGTGCTGCCACGGCGACCGCTCACCGTGGCGGCTGTCGTCGTCATGAATGGCACGATGACATCGAGCACCGAGAAGAGCAGCGCTTGCGCCCGCAGGAACCGTTCAGGCTGTGGCCCGTCAAGGCTGAGTGCGGTGAGTTCATCCAGCCAGGGCATGAGATTACCGGCGCGGTCCTCGCCGATACGGACGATCTGCGCGGGTGTCGAGTAGTGGGCATTGAAGAAGTCGCGTGCGTTGTGACGGTCGCAGAACTGTGCGGCGTACTGCCAGAACACCTGATCGATCAGATAGTCACGGTCAAGGTAGATCGTGGTCGTCGTTATCCAGCCCTCAGGCTCTGCTCCGCAGAGGGTGTTTGTCGCCAGCATGACGACATCACCGATGTTGACGTGGTGGTTGCCGAACTCGCTGAACAGTCGAGCGCCGCCGGCCCGGACGACGATGAGCTTCACGCAGTCAAAGGCAATCGGATTGACCGCAGTATGACGGCTCTCCGTTCGAGCAACGATCGGAGAATAGGCACCAGAATCTGAGCTCGGCCGGAAAGACGGAAGCACCACCCGAGAATCACCACCCGCTGGCTTTCGCAGACTTGCGCGCGACACTCAGGCGCAGGTTGTTTGGTGCCTGTGTTAGCACTGAGCACATACTGCGCCGACTCACCGGATGACTTCACCGACGATGATGGGCGGGCCAGACTCTTGGGCCAGCGTTAATGCTGAAAGAAAGCAATCGGCTCCCCCGGGAATGACGTGACTGGCCACGAATCGTCCTGAGTTCGCGAGTTCTCTGTGTGGGTCGAGCGCGACACGAAGAACCCTCGTCGTCAATGTTCGTTGCCAGGATGTTGCCATGTTGCCGTCCTCCTGAAGCGGTTCACGTCAGTCCTTCTGAAACGAGAACAACAGCAGGGTCAGCGCGACGCCGATTGCAGCACCCATGATCTGCGCCCCGAGGAATGGAAGTGTTGACGTTGGTGCGATCCCGGCGAAAGTGTCGGTAAAGATGCGCCCGATGGTCACCGCAGGGTTCGCGAAGGACGTCGAGGACGTGAACCAGTAAGCGGCACCGATATAGGCCCCGACCGCGGGAGCGACCACGGAAGCGCGGCCACTGCGCACCAACGCGAAGATCACCAGGACCAGGCCCGCTGTGGCGACGACCTCCGCAAGGAAATGGCCCGTTGTTGCCCGATCAGTTGTCGAGATGCGTGTTGGAACGGCGAACATCGCATTGGCGAGCACGGCACCACCGATCCCGCCAGCGGTCTGCGCCACGATATACACCCCGATTTCAGCAATGGATCGACGTGCGCCGAGTGCGCGGTCGGCGAGCGTGACGATCGGGTTGAAATGCGCGCCAGAGAGCTGTTGGAACATTGCGATCAGCACCGCCAGTCCGAGGGCGGTCGCCAACGAGTTCTCTAGAAGCATCAGCCCGGTATCGTTCGGGGAGAGCTTCTGCGCGGCGATTCCCGAGCCAACCACGATCGTGACGAGCAATCCGGCGCCGAGCGCCTCCGCTGCGGCGCGGCGCCACAGCGCAATAACCTGCTCGGTTCGCACGTCCTGATGGGCATGCGTCTGGCCGCTGTCCGGCAGCGCATCGGGGGTCATCAGGCGGAGGGAGCCAAGAGCTCGATCACGAGGCCGCGCACTCTCTCGGCAATGTCGTCGCGGATCGGGCGTACTGCCTCAATGCCCTGCCCAGCGGGATCATCGAGCTTCCAGTCTTCGTACCGCTTGCCGGGGAAGAAGGGGCATGCATCACCGCAGCCCATCGTGATCACCACATCGGAATCCTGCACTGCCTCTGTTGTCAGTATTTTGGGGGACTCTCCCGTGATGTCGATACCCTTTTCGCGCATGGCCTCGACGGCGACAGGATTGATCTGTTCGGCAGGGATCGAGCCCGCGGAACGGACTTCGATTCGGTCGCCAGCGAAGTGCCGCAGGTAGCCCGCAGCCATCTGGGAGCGACCGGCATTGTGGACGCAGACGAACAGCACACTCGGTTTCGTCGTAGACATGATGTATTGCCTGCTTTCTCTCAGTGGGTGGCAAGGGTGTCGAGGAGGTGCCTTACGCGCGTTTCGATGTCGTCGCGGATTGCGGCCACGCCCTCTGCGGAGGCAAGGGCCGGGTCACCGACAGCCCAGTCCTCGTACTGCACGCCGGGAATGATCGGGCAGACGTCACCGCATCCCATCGTGACCACGACATCGGCGGCGCGCACAGCGTCGTCGGTGAGCGGCTTGGGAAACGCGTTGGCCGCTCCCTGATCGCCCTCGATCTCTGCCAACAGCGATCGGACATGCGGGTGCACCTGCGCCGCCGGGGTCGATCCTGCGGATCGCGCGACGACCTTGCCGCCCGCGAGCTGGTTCACGAGGGCGGAGGCGAGCTGCGACCGGCCCGCGTTCGCGACGCACACGAACAGCACCTGAAGTACGCCGGTCGTGCGATCCCGGGTCAGGTCGGCGAGACGTTGTCGAGCAAAGCGCTCCGTGAGTGGGATCATGTGCTGCGTCAGCTTGGCCGAACGCACCAGCGCGGCATACGATTCACGGACTACTACGATCACGAGATCTCGGTTCAGGTGATCCATCTCGTCAGCCAGCTCGTGGGCTAAGTGCTCGACCCTCGAATCGAGCGCTGCAAGCGCTGCGGCACGATCCTCGCTTTCGGCCGGAACCTCGACCACCGCTGCCGGGGCGAACGCATCGAGCAGTGCCGTGACTGCTGTCTTCCGGGACGGGGTAATGCGGTAGTACACCCAGGTGCCCCGACGCTCGGACATCAGCAATCCGGTGTCTTTCATGACGCGGAGGTGGTGCGAGACGGTTGGCTGCGAAACGTCCGCAATCTCTGAGAGATCGCACACGCACGCCTCGCCTCGTGGGTCAGCTGCGATCGCCGACAGCATGCGCAAGCGCAGCGGGTCGGAGATCGCCTTCAGCGTTGTGGCGACCGTGGCGGCAGCTTCGCTACCAATCGCATGCGTCACCGTCGGTGTGCATTCAGTATCGGTCATCATGCCCTCGATTCAGATGGAGAAAGTAGCGGTGTGAGAAGTCAGCGCGACGCTCAGGCCAGCAGGCGCTCAATCTTGGTCGCGATGACAGGCTTGGGGTGCGCGCCGATCAGGACGTCCTGGCGGGTGCCGTTCTGATAGAAGCCGAGGGTCGGGATCGAGGTGACCCCGGCGGCGGTGACGACTTTGGGGTTCTGGTCAGCGTCGATCTTCACGAACTTCACCCGGCCTGCATACTCGTCCGCGAGTTGGTCGAGGACCGGCGCGATCGCCTTGCACGGCCCGCACCACGTCGCCCAGATATCCACCACAACCGGGAGCTCTGCGGCTTCGACCTCGGCCTGGAATGTGGCATCGGTGACAGTGATGATGGTCATGCTGAAACCTCCAAGAGTGCATCTCGCTGGATGGTGGAGAGAGTGTGGGAAAGGAAATGCTGGGCGTCTTGAGCGGCAGCGCATCCGGTGCCCGCAGCGGTGATCGCCTGCCGGTAGGTGTGATCGACCAGATCGCCTGCCGCAAAGACGCCGGGAAGGTTCGTGCGTGTCGAGGGATGCTCTACGAGCACATACCCATCTGCGTCGGTGTCGATCTGCCCTGTCATAAGTTCCGAACGGGGGTCATGCCCGATCGCGACGAACACGCCGGTCGCGTCGAGAACGCTCTCGACCCCAGTCAGGGTGTCGCGCAGCCGCAACCCTGACACTTGCTCGTCACCGATGATTCCTGTGACCTCGGCGTTCCAGATGACCTCGATCTTCGGGTCGGCCAGGGCGCGCTCGGTCATGATGCGGGAGGCGCGGAACTCGTCACGTCGGTGAACGATCGTCACCTTCGACGCGAATCGAGTGAGGAAAAGTGCCTCTTCCATCGCGGAGTCCCCGCCGCCGATCACGGCAATGTTCTGATCCCGGAAGAAGAATCCGTCGCACGTCGCGCACCAGGACACCCCGTGCCCGGACAATCGCTCCTCCTCGGGCAGGCCGAGCTTGCGATACGCCGAGCCTGTCGCGAGGATAACCGCACGCGCCCGGTACACGTCACCGCTGCCTGCAGTGGCGGTCTTCACTTCCCCGACGAGGTCGAGCGCAGTGGCGTCGTCATAGACGATCCGTGCGCCAAAGCGCTCGGCCTGCGCGCGCATCGCTTCCATTAGTTCCGGCCCTTGGATGCCGTCGATGAAGCCGGGAAAGTTCTCGACCTCGGTCGTGGTCATCAGCGAACCGCCCGCCGTCACCGACCCTGCCAAAACCACCGGCGCAAGACCTGCACGCGCGGCATAGATCGCCGCTGTGTACCCCGTCGGTCCAGAACCCACGATCACCAGTTCGGTGCGCTGCTCAGTCATTCCTCACGACTCCTGTCAACAGACCCGACCGACCTCTTGATTCGATCACCATCTATATTGACATTATTCGATACAACTAGCAGGCTTGCAAGTGGAACACATCGCGCACGGCTGATTTCACCGACTGTTCACCCAGGCCGGGCGCAGGAGAGGAACCTGTCATGCCCGAAGCTCCGCAGCTCCCCGTCATCGTGATCGGTGCCGGCCCGGTCGGTCTGGCCGCCGCCGCGCACCTGCTCGAACGCGGACTGACGCCGCTGGTACTCGAACGCGGGCCGCGCGCCGGCACGTCGATCCGCGAGTGGGCGCATGTCGGGTTGTTCTCGCCGTGGGAGTACAACATCGACGCCGCCTCCAAGCGGCTGCTCGAGCGCCACGGCTGGACAGCGCCAGAGCCGGACGTGAACCCGACCGGCGGGGAACTCGTCGCCCAGTATGTGCAGCCCCTCGCGGATACGCCTGAACTTGCCTCGCACATCCGCATGGGCGTGCGTGTGGTCGCGGTCACTCGGCAAGGCATCGACAAGATGCAGACCCTTGGACGCACCCGCCACCCGCTCCTTGTCCGAGTTGAGACGGCCACCGGGATCGAAGACATTCCCGCTGCGGCGGTGATCGATGCTTCAGGAACATGGACAACCCCGAACCCGCTCGGAGCGAACGGACTGCCCGCGATCGGAGAAGAGGCCTGCGTCCAGCATCTCGTTGGCGGTCTACCCGATGTACTCGGTGCGGATCGCCACCGTTTCGCGGGCAAGACCACGCTCGTGGTCGGGATGGGGCATTCCGCTGCGAACACCTTGCTCTCGCTTGTCACCCTCGCCGAGACTGAGCCAGGCACGCGGATCATCTGGGGTATCCGGGGCCGCTCAGCTCGGCGGCTCTACGGCGGCGGCAGCGCGGACGAACTGCCCACCCGTGGGCTGCTCGGCACCCGCCTGAAAGCTGCTGTCGATACCGGGCAGGTCACGTTCCTCAAAGACTTCACCATCACCCGTCTAACGCCCCAGGGCAATCAGGTGCGCATTGATGCGGGCAGCGCACAGAGCGTGGTGGCCGATACGATCGCGGCGGCCACCGGGTTCCGCCCCGATCTCGTCATGTTGCGCGAAATGCGCCTTGACCTCGACCCCATCACCGAGGCCCCGGTGAAGCTCGGCCCGCTTATCGACCCGAACTCCCATTCCTGCGGCACCGTTCCACCGCATGGGGCCGCCGTACTTGCGCATCCGGAACCCGACTTCACGATCGTCGGTATGAAGAGCTACGGGCGCGCACCGACCTTTCTGCTTGCCACCGGCTACGAGCAGGTGCGCTCCGTGGCCGCAGCAATCGCAGGTGATCACGAAGCCGCCACCCGCGTCGAACTCACCCTCCCCGAGACGGGCGTCTGCTCCACTGACGGCGGCTCATGCGAAGCACCAAACCAAGGGTTAAGCACCGGAATCGAACACGGGAAAGCCGCAGACACTGCTCAGGCATCTTCGTGCTGCGCACCGTCAGTCAGCTCGACGCCTACCCTGATCGAACTTCGCCCGACTCAATCCTGCTGCACACCCGAACCAACCAACGCCTAGCGCCCAACACCAGCACTCCCATTCGCCCTGATCCGCGCCGTCTTTCTTTCCTAAAGGGCGTAGGCCAAGAGCTAAGTTGGGAGTGACGCCGAGTTGGGCAGCTAGACCTACATCACAAATCTGGGTGTATTCTCGATTCCTTGCTGAGTCGCTGACATCGCCATTGACGTCACAGACCAGCGGACAGCATCGTTCACTGGCGTGATTTTCGTCCGCGCGATCGAATCCTGATACCTTCGGCAATGACGGCGTTTCGGACAGTCTTAGAGTCTACGGCAAGCTGTTCGGCGATCGCGTCCAGTGTCATCCCCTCGGCGTAAAGAGCACCCGCACGGACGCGATCAGCATCGCTCAGCCCAGGCGACCTAAGTTGCCCTCCTGCACGAGACACGAACGTCGGAATCGTTCCGCGATGAACCCCGTACTTCGCGGCGATCCCGCGAACAGGCAATCCCGCCTCGTAGTCAGCGACAAGTTCCGCGCGTTGTTCGGGACTCAATCGTGTTTGAGACTTCGCCGAATTTTTTGCAACCACACCCCGTGCATCGTGCCTCTCCGAGGTCTGTGCGCGCGGCCCGCGTCGCTCGGAACCCCTGAGAACGCAGCGAATCAACGATCTCAGCGCCGGGCGCTTGTTTGAGAATCGCTTGGGAAGGTCCACTAAAAAAAGACCCCACGGGGTCTTTTTTTAGTGGGCCCGGCCGGACGGGTGTGTTTTGCTTGAAGCAAAACACACCCTGGCAGTGTTGAATTGCGCCGCGATAATCCGCGGCGCGTCACTCGCGCTTTTGCGAAAAATGCGATTTCCGCAAAAGCTATTTCACATCAATCTGGGCAGAGCCTGGAGTTGAAACCCCAGCGCAATAATTGGTCGCGCATCAGTGTTGAATTGCGCGGGCATAATCGCCCGCGCGTCACTCGCGCTTTTGCGAAAAATGCGATTTCCGCAAAAGCTATTTCATATCAATCTGGGCAGAGCCTGGGGAATGGGTGGCATGCGCCGCCCCTGCAGTACGTCCTGTAAATCAAATCTTTCCTTCCCCTTTGCTGAAACTTGGTGTTTAATTAGGTCATCCCTTTCGATTTTGTGGTGCTCGGGTACCGGTGTTCACGGTGTGGTGATGGAGGTTTAGGTGGCAAATCAGGAAGTCCCTACGGGGCCAACAGCGCAGGATATAACCGTCGATCTGCTTGTAGTCGGGTCAGGAACGGGCATGGCAGCCGCCTTGGCAGGAAAGACTCAAGGGTTATCGACTCTCATAATTGAAAAGTCAGAGTATGTCGGGGGCTCGACAGCCAAATCGGGTGGAGCATTCTGGGTTCCACCCAATCCCATTTTGAAGCGCGAAGGTGCTGGGACCGACAAAGAATCTGTCCAAGCCTATATTGACTTCTTGTCCAAAGAGGACTCATCCCAAGCCCGGAGGCGCGCTTTTGTTGAGCACGGTCACGAGGCCGTGAGCCTGCTAGAACACATGACCCCCTTAAAATTCTTTTGGGCGAAAGGCTACTCCGACTATCACCCTGAGAAACCTGGCGGCAGCGCCTTAGGCAGGACGTGTGAGTCCCACCCCTTCGATGTTGCACGTTTGGGAGAAGAACGTTCCCGGCTGCAACCCAGCGGCATTGAGGCACCGGTCCCTATGCCGGTAACAGGCGCGGATTATCGCTGGTTGAACCTCATGATGAGGGTGCCGACGAAGGGCTACTCTCGACTTTTTATGCGTCTGGGCCAAGGACTAGGAGGCAAAGTAGTCGGGCGAGAATACGCCGCAGGTGGCCGCGCTTTGGCGGCGGGTTTATTCGCCGGGGTTATCGAAAACGACATTCCTGTTTGGACCCGAACAAGCCTCGTTGAACTAGTGGTTGAAAATGGCCGCGCAAGCCGGGCAATCGTCGAACAAGATGGGCGCAAGGTTACCGTCACCATTGGAAAAGGTGTGGTCTTGGCTGCCGGTGGTTTCGATCACGACATGGCAATGCGCAGGCAGATGCAGTCACCAATCTTGCAAGATGACATCGGACTGGGCGTAACGACGAACACAGGTGACGCAATCAAGGCGGCCCAAGCATGTGGCGCAGATATTGACTTGATGGAAGAGGCCTGGTGGTTTCCTGCTTTCGATGGACTCAAAGGACAAGACCCCCTGCCTTTGTTGGCAGAAAGGTCACTGCCAGGGTCTCTCATGGTCAATAGCCAAGGTGAGCGCTTTATCAATGAAGCCACTGATTACATGACCTTTGGCCAAAAGGTTCTCCAATTGGCTCGTGAAGGGAAACCAGTAGGTGATATGTGGCTGGTCTTTGACCAGAAGTATCGCAATAGCTACATGATGGCTGCCGGGATATTCCCTGGAGCGCCAATCCCTGCTGCTTGGTACGAGCAAGGAAGTGCGGCACGAGGGAGTACCCCAGAAGAACTGGCTGCGGGCATGGGCGTCCCCCCATCAAAGCTCAGGAGCACCCTGAAGAGGTTTAACCAGCTGGCACGGATGGGAGAAGACCACGACTTTGGTCGAGGAAACAGCGCATACGACCGCTATTACGGGGATCCAACCGTGAGCCCCAACCCCAATCTGCGTCCCCTGGGAGCAGGCCTTTATGCAACCCGGGTTGTCCTTTCCGACCTGGGCACCTGCGGTGGCCTGGTTGTTGATGAACACGCTCAGGTACTGGACACATCCGGTAACCCGATAAAGGGCATGTACGCCATCGGCAATAACGCTGCCAATGTCTTTGGTCGCACCTACCCAGGAGCCGGTGCCACCATAGGGCAAGGCCTAGTATTCGGCTTCATCGCAGCAAAACACGCCGCCAAAAACTAGCAAGAAACACAACTGAAAAACCAAAACCAGGTGCCACAGTCCGCGAAGACCGCCCTCGGAAATCCTTGGTGGGTTGAAAGAAGTGAGCTTGCGCAGAAACACTTAGCCGTATTTTTTGATGAGCTGGGCTAGGCGTATGTGTGCAATGAAACTTGTGTGCATCCTTTTGGGGGAATGAAAGTTCAAGATTAGGTGGCTACGCTGCTGGGGGTAGTAAAACATGTGTGTGGCGGTGTAGCCAATGCCTCCCATTGGCTCAGGGTATGCGCGAAGCAGCGGTGAGAACCCGGAAAAACGCAGTGTGGCCAGTCCTGTCCCGTAGTGAATGCCGGGCCTTAGTCGATGCCGCGGTCTGCTCATATATGCCACCCACCTGCGATCACACAGCTTTCCTTCATGTAGCTCGTGTTGGAACCTGACAAGTTCTGTGGCAGTTGACACGCCGCCGAAGCCGCTTTCCCACGTCAGGTTTTTGCTCAAGTCATATCGGTCATCACGCCCAGGTTTGAAAAGCCAGATTTCGGCAAGTTTGTTCGCAAGTTCATCAAGGGTGTCGGGTTGGGCATGAACCCATCTTGCAGACTCAGTCATCTCACACGGCTCGAAGATGCGAGCCCGAAGCTGCCTACCAAAGTCCTGTCCACGTGCCTCTTCCAGGATGCGCATCAGCAGAAGGTAATTGGTGTCGCCATAGGCAAAGCGCTCACCTGGTTTGCTCAGGGCAGGCAAGTGCTCAACTTCACGCAACAGTTCGGAAATCTTCCACGGGTGTTTCGGCGCTGATTGCATCAGATTCAGGGAACATTTTGTCTGGTAACCACGCGGCGGGAAGATGACGTCAGGCAGCCCAGATGTGTGCGATAGAAGGTGTTGCACCGTAAGGTCTCGCGCCACGTGTGTGCCAGGAGCTTGGGGAATCAATGCCAAGTCGTCGGCAGGCAATAATTCGCCAATTGGTGTGTCAGGGTCGTATTGCCCCTCATCGAAGAGCTGCATGATGAGAGTCGCTATGAATACCTTGTCGATGCTGGCGATCCAGAAGGGCTGGTCAGGATCCCCCACTGAAAACTCGAACTTTGGCCCACTTACAAGGGCTGTTGGGGCTGTCGGGTATGTGCGGTTTTTGCTGCGTTGAAGCCGCTTTATCTGTGCGTTAATGCGTGAGTCAAGGGTCATGTCTGCCTCCCGGAATGTATCTACTAGATATGTCTATCAGATAGATATTTACCTCGTCAAGCGCTAGACTCTTGCGTATGGCTTACGTAATTCTTGGTCTGCTAATGCTTTGGCCACAAAGCCTCTATGAGCTGACCAAAAGCTTCGAGGCAGGTGTCTCGCTTTTTTACAGCTCAAGCACTGGCAGCATAAAACGCGCGCTCGACCGCCTACTTGCCGACGACATGATCAAGGTCGAATCAGAGGGCGGGCCTCGCGGTAAGCGCATCTATGCACCCACCGACACTGGTCGAACAGAGTTTCGCACATGGATGCTTGAGGAATCACACAAAGGGAATCCAGAAACTTCTATGTTGGCGCGCACCTACTTTTTGGGGTTGTTGCCCCCAGAGGAACGTCAACACGTGGTCGACAGCATCCGCAGACAGATTCAGGCGGGTCTTGCAGAGCTTGAACAAGTTGAAGAACTGGTCCTAGCAGCCGATGTGCCCGAACATTTCAGTGACGTTGCCCGCTACCAAATGGCGACGCTGCAATACGGCTTAATTTCCCATCGATCCGCCTTGACCTGGGCAAAAAAGTACCTACAAGGCTAAGAACACATTGCTCTTGCGGCAAGAATTTTTCCGAGGGCGGTGTTGTCGTGGGTGTGGTGGTGTTTTCGCTGTGACATCAGGGGCCTTGGCGGCGTTATGGCGCGCATGGCAGCGTGGAATTGGACACTGGCATAGACTGGCCGCATGGAATACAGGAACATAGGGGCCTCGGGCCTGATGGTGTCGGTTGTGGGTTTTGGGGCAAATAATTTGGGACGCAAGGGGGCTCCAACCGAAGATGTAGAAGGCGCGACCAGAGCTGTGCGTCACGCCCTCGACCTTGGGATTAACTTCTTTGACTGTGCTGATTGCTACGGAAAAACCCCGGGCCTGGCAGAAACCTACCTGGGTAAGGCCCTGGGCAAAGACCGCGACAAGGCCGTGGTGGTGACCAAGTTCGGCATGGACATGCAGGGCGTAAACGGCGAAGACTACGGGGCCAGAGGCTCGCGCAGTTACATTATGAAGGCCGTGGAATCCTCCCTCAAGCGCCTGAACACCGACTATATTGACCTGCTGTATTATCATTCGCCAGACGGCATCACCCCGATTGAAGAAACCCTTAGCGCCCTGGATGCGCTTATCAAACAGGGCAAGGTCAGATACATTGGCTCATCCAACTTCGCCGGGTGGCAGATAGCGGATGCGGCACATACGGCGGCAGACATGGGCGTTGAACCCTTTATTGCCTGCGAAAATCACTACAATCTGATCGACCGTCGCGCAGAACTTGAAGTCATCCCTGCCGCTGAACACTTCAACCTGGGTGTTATTCCGTACTTTCCCCTGGCCAATGGCCTGTTGACCGGCAAATACGCTAAAGGTAGCGCCCCCACGGGTTCACGCCTGTCGCACACGAAACAAGACTTACTGGACAAGACCGACTTTGACCAGCTGAACCGCTTCGCCGATTTCGCCAAGGAACGAGACCTCACGCCCGTACAGGTCGCCTTTTCTTGGCTGGCCAGCCGCCCGCAGGTATCGTCCGTGATTGCCGGTGCGACCACGCCCGAACAGTTGGAAGACAATGCCACGGCAGTGTGTTGGTGGCCTACACCGGAAGACGAAGCCGCCCTCGGAAAAATTTTCCCTAAACCAAAGCGGATTGCCCTTTTTTAGGATTATTCTAAACCCCTTAATACCGCTTAGGATTTGGGTGGTGTTGAGCTGAATGATGCCACGGCTTGCCAAAACCGTGGTGCCCCTCAGTTTTAGCGCGCCATGACCCATGCCCAACAAAGGAAACATGAATGTCGGCAACAAAAGCCCCTGAAATAGATAAACCAGACCTTCAACACGGGTTGAAACGCCGGTTGACCAGCCCTCAGGTCGCCATGATTGCCCTGTCTGGGGCGCTAGGCACGGGGCTGTTCCTGGGGTCCTCCAAGACGATTGCCCTGGCGGGACCAGCAACGGTGGTGTCGTTTATCCTCTCTGGTTTGTGTGCCTTGGCGGTTGTGTGGGCATTGGCTGAGGTTGTTACTGTGCACCCGGTTCCTGGGGGGCATGGCGCGGTTGCCGCGTCCTATTTGGGGCCTTTGGCTGGCTATATTGCTCGCTGGAACTTCGCGGTGACCATGATGTTGGCGGTCGGCGCAGAGGTTGTGGCATCGGCAACCTATTTGCGCTACTGGTTCCCTGATTTGCCTTTGTGGCTGGGAACCGCCCTGTGTTCTAGTGTGATTGTCGTGTTGAACCTGGCTTCAGTCCACCTCTATGGGACCAGCGAGTACTGGTTTTCCATGATCAAGGTAACCGCGATCATCGTTTTTATTGTCCTGGGTTTCTATCTGATTTTCTTTGGCACAGATGCGACCGAGCCTGTGGGGTGGGGAAACCTGACTCAACATGATGGCTTTGCGCCCTACGGGATTATGGGTGTCTTGTCGGCCGCTGTGATTGCGGTTTTCAGCTTCGGCGGTATTGAAAACGTCTCAGTTGCAGCGGCAGAATCGCAGAACCCGCGCAGGGACGTCCCACGAGCCGCGCACACAATGATTTGGCGCCTGCTGATTTTCTACGTCTTCGCGATCACTGTTGTGGTAACCCTGCAACCCTGGACACAGACCGCGTCTTCCGATGGAAGCATCGATAAGTCACCTTTCGTCTCTGTCCTAGAGATCCTGGGCGTTTCGGCTGCGGCGAATATTATGAACGCGATTTTATTGATTGCGGCATTGTCTGCTGCCAATGGCTGCCTCTACACTGCCTCACGCATGATTCACTCGCTGGCTGGCGACAACCTGGCCCCGCGTATCGCAGAACGCACCAACGCTAAAGGGGCACCGCGAACTGCCGTGCTGTTTGCCACCGTGGGCATGTTTGCCGCTGCAGCAGTGGCACTCTTTGCGCCCGGCGAGGCTTTCGGCTGGTTTATGGGCGTTGCGACCATCGGCATCTTGGTCACTTGGGTGATGAGCATGCTGACGGTTATGGCTTTCCGCAAGAGGCGTGAAGAACTTGGCCTGCCGCATTCTCCTGCACGTCTGTGGCTGGTCCCTGTTATTCCGTGGCTGATTATTGCGGTATCTATCGCGGTGTACCTGGCCTTGTTCAAGCTCAGTTTCCCTGCCTTCGTCATGGGGATGATTTACGTGCCGACCTTGCTGATTTCTTTCCAGATCCTCAAGCGCATGGGCAAGGTGAAAGAGCCTGTCAACCTGGCGGCACTTGAACTTCAGGAACTGACCGAGGCCCGCATCCAGGACCGCGCCCAAGTATCCGGGGACTCAAAGTCCTGACACCGCAAAGGCCCACCACGCAAACCATAGCGTTACACGATCGGACACACATGCCTGCACCTACCTTTGACATGCCCAAGGACCTGGGCAACATCCAGTTGGTCGCCTTTGACCTAGATGACACGCTCGCGCCTTCAAAGTCACCTCTACCGGCCCCAATGGCCAGGGCTCTTGCGCAGCTCATGGACCTTGTCCCGGTTTGTATTATTTCGGGGGGACAGTTTCAGCAGTTCCAAACGCAGGTCCTGGACCACCTTCCGGCCAGCGTCAACGCCAGTGCACTTGAAGGCCTGCACTTGATGCCGACCTGTGGTACCCGCTATGTGCGTTACCAGGGTGGCGCTTGGCTCGACATTTATGCCCATAACCTAACAAGTGACCAGCGTGCCCGCGCAATCAAAGCTGTGAAAACCTCTGCCGAAAAACTTGGCCTTTGGGAGGCCAAACCTTACGGTGAGATCATCGAAGACCGCGGCTCGCAGATAACCTTTTCGGCCCTCGGGCAAGAGGCTCCTCTCGAGGCCAAACGCGCCTGGGACCCGGATGGTTCCAAAAAAAATGCACTGCGTCAGGCCACTCAGGATATGTTGGAGGACCTGGAGGTGCGTTCAGGGGGTTCGACATCGGTTGACATCACCGTCAAGGGTATCGATAAGGCCTACGGCATGAATATCCTTGTCGAACGCACGGGTATTGCGCCTGAACATATGCTTTTCATCGGGGACCGCCTGGACGTACAGGGCAATGACTACCCGGTGGTTTCAACGGGCATAGCCTGTGTGGCCACAAGCGGGTGGGAGCAGACCGTGGACCTCATAGAGACGTTCATCCAACAGCGCGGGTAGCCCAGCAGGCCACCGCACAGGCGGCAGCCACATTCAGCGAATCCACGTCCCCACGCATGGGTATGCGCACCACGTGGTCGGCCTTGGCCACGACGCGCGCAGACAGACCGTCGCCTTCAGTTCCAGCTATAAGGGCAACCTTGGAGCTGGGGTCAGCGGCTATAGTTTTTGCGAAAACATCCAGGTCAATGGCGTTATTGTCGAGGGCGAGGGCGGCCAGTTGGTAGCCTGCTTCTTTCAAGGCAGCTGTATTAGGCCATAACTCCAAACGGGTCCAAGGTACTTGAAAAACGGTTCCCATCGAGACGCGCACAGACCTGCGATACAGGGGATCAGCACAGCCTGGAGTCACCAAAACGGCATCGAAGCCGATGCCTGCCGCACTTCGAAAAGCCGCCCCCACGTTGGTGTGGTCCACCAGGTTTTCCAAAATGAGGATACGGCGTTGCCCGGATTGACCTGGTTGATCAAGTTGACCAGGCTGCCCCGCTTGTCTTTGTGCGTCAAGGCTGGTCAAAAGGTCTTTAACGCTGGGTAATGCGGGGCGGTGCATGGCCGCAATCGCGCCTCGGTGGACATGGAAACCCGTGATGTTTTGGACGGTTTCTTCTTCGGCCACCAAGACAGGAATAGGGCCTCCATCTGGGCGATAGCCCGTGACCTCTAAAGTTTCTAACAGTTCCTCAATGGCGGGCAGCCAGCGTTTAGCCAACAACAGCGAGCGCGGTTGATGCCCTGCAGCCAGCGCCCTGGAAATGACCTGCGTGGATTCTGCGATATAGAGGCCAGCGTCAGGTTCCATTTTCTTGCGCAGCGCCACGTCTTTGAGATGCAGGTAGTCACAAAGTAAGTCCGGGTAGTCCTCAAGGGACGAAACGCTGAGTTGCACCAGACCATTGTGCCCTAGCTGCCGAGTGTTGTGGACCTCGCCCTCGGAAGTATCCACAGGGGAGCCAGGCAAAACTTATCCACAGCTGAAGAGGTTAGGACTAAAACAGTATCCGGGGAGGTGTGAGCATTTAAACACAAAGCAAGCACCGACAGTGAGGACACCATGACCAAGACAAGAACCAAGCCCCGCACACAAACACAAGAAGAAATGTGCGCATTAGACGAGGAAACATCGCGTCCCAAACGTTTTCATGCCCTGATAGAAAACACCCGGCAGGTTTGTGAGGCCCTCGGGCAGAACACAGACCCCAAAGACTACCTCTATGGCCCGCGTGCTTGGACCTTGGATACGGGGGTGATGGAAACGGTCTTGCCCTTTACGTTCTGGAAGCGTCTGGGCACTCAAGGTTTAGAAGCATTTGAGGCAGGCGCTCATATCAGTGACTACACGCCGTTTGTGGGTTTAGGAGCACAAGCAGCCCAGCGGTTACTTGAAATACTTCCCGAGGGCGCACATAAAGACACCCAGAACTTTGGGCCCCAACTGGGGGAGTTGCTGAGCATAGTTGCAGCCCACCCTGGAACAGTCGGGGTTTCGGGATATATTATCGGTCCACAGAGAGTCGATGAACGCCTCAGCGTAGAAACACTGATAGTCATCGGCTATCCCGAAGTATTGGCCCAATCGGGGGATGAAAACCCGGGTGTCGTGGATGCTATGGCGTGGATGGAGATCAAGACCGGGCTAGGGATTGTTACCGAGGTGTCCATGCCGGATGAAATCTGGGTCGCACCTTGCCCTTGGGATCCAGAATCCTTGGCATGGCACCTGTGGTGGGACTGACCACAGCCGGAGTGACTACAGTAGGGGTGTGTACCAATTTATTTTTCGTCATCTCATTGTGCGCACCGATGCAGAAACTGCCCACGAGCACACGGTCAAAGCCCTGAGCCTCGCCCAAAGATTTCCTGTTGTGTTGTCCGTGATCCGCAACCTGTGGGGGAGGAAAGCGCCTTCGCAAGTGCCTGCCAGGAAGGACGGCGGCCCCTTGCCTCGCGCAGTTCCAGGTGTTTTGGGGCTGGCGGCAGGTATGGACAAGAACGCTATGGCTATCGAGGCCTGGGATGCCCTGGGTTTTGGCTTTGTAGAGATTGGTACCGTGACCCCTTACGGGCAGTCAGGTAATGAAAAACCGCGTCTGTGGCGCCTGCCTGACACCAGGGAAGTTCGCAATGCCATGGGCTTCAATAATTTGGGTTCTCGCTTTGTCGCCAGCCGGCTGAGAAGGCTACGTTCACACCCACGTGGACGCCGCATTATTGTCGGCGCCAATATCGGGAAGAATAAGAACACACCCGAAGAAGACGCTATCAGGGACTATGTGATGGCCACCAAGGATGTGGCGCGGTGGGTGGACTACCTGGTAATAAACGTTTCTAGTCCAAATACGCCGGGCCTGCGAAACCTGCAAGACGTTTCGCAGCTAGAAGCGATTGCTGTGGCTGTGCGTGAGCAAGCCAGGGTAAGCGCCCGTCGAGAGGTCCCAGTATTGGTCAAGATTGCCCCAGACTTAGCCGATGAGGACATCGAAGACATCGCCGATATGGTGAGTCGCCTGGGGCTTTCTGGCCTGGTCGCAACAAATACAACCATCAACCATGCATTTGAAACTGGCGGGCTTTCAGGACCTTGTTTGCGACCGCGCGCCGAAGAAATCATCAGGCGTTTACGTAAACGCTTGGGGCCAGACCCCATCATTATTGGGGTGGGCGGGATTGAAACAGCCGAAGACGCCAGGCGATTCCTCACGTCTGGCGCCGACCTCGTGCAGGGCCTGACTTCCTTTGTCTATCAGGGGCCAGCCTGGCCTGGCAGAATCAACAGAGAAATAGCCCAGGACACCAAACGTTACTGGCCGGTTTTGCGAGTAGCTGTTTAGGTTAAACGTGTCTTAGGTGAACGCTCGTCAGTGAAGGACGGGTCGCGCACGATGATCTCATCGAGTAGTGAGTCAATGCGCTCTAAAACGTCTTCGCTGAGCTTAACCTTGCAGGCCTTAACGTTTTCCTTAATCTGTTCAGGTTGAGAGGCCCCGATGATGACACCGGCGACATTTGGCCGTGAAAGCACCCACGCCAAAGCCAACTGAGGCATGGAACATCCTGCCTCTTCTGCCACGCGTCGAAGACCTTGAACCCGTTGCAAGGTGTCCTTCTTCATCCAGGGTTCAATCATGTCTGCCCCACCGAGGGTATCCGTTGCCCGAGAACCTGCCGGAAGTTTTTTGCCTGGCCGGTATTTACCCGTCAAGATGCCTTGAGCCAGTGGCGAAAAACACAACTGTGAAAGGCCAGTTTCCTCGCAGGCCTGTACAACGCCTGATTCGATGGGTCGCCACAGCATTGAGTACTCTGCCTGGTTGGAGACAAAGGGTATACGCAGTTCTTGAGCCAGTTTGGCGCCTTGGCGAATCTGGTCTGCGTTCCACTCGGATACGCCGATGTACAGAGCCTTGCCTTGGCGGACAATATCGGCGAAAGCCAACATGGTCTCTTCCAAAGGGGTCTCAAAGTCGAATCGGTGAGCCTGGTATAGATCCACATAGTCGGTGCGCAAACGCTTTAGCGAGGCGTCTATGGATTCCATAATGTGTTTACGTGAAAGTCCCGTGTCATTGGGGCCTTGAGGGCCGGTGGGGAAGTAGACCTTGGTGAAGATCTCTAAAGATTCTCGTCTTTTACCCTTCAAAGCCTTGCCAAGGACCTTTTCGGCAGCAGTGTTGGCGTAGGTGTCTGCCGTATCAAAGCTGGTGATTCCAACGTCCAAGGCCATACGGACACAACGTTCCGCAGTCTTGTCTTCTACTTGTGAGGCATGTGTGAGCCAGTTTCCGTAAACAAGCTCAGAGATTTTCAGACCAGAGTTACCGAGATATCTGTACGCGACCATGCTTGCCAGGATATGACATAAAGGTTAACAACGAGACATCCTGACTAGTCTATTTTTTCACCACGTTTGACCTGCGGGGCAGGACGACGCCAACGGCGAATAGAGATAACACGAGAAAACGCATACCAGCGAAGCCTGTGGGGGATGGCTTCCTCACCGAATTTCGCGACAGCCTTCTTCTTCACAAGGATCGCAATGACGAAGGCTTCGATAATGCCGGCAAAAAGTGCCGTGTACATGAGGATGATCGACACCCAAGAAATTGTGAGCGCAAACTCTGGAGCCATAGCCGAGGCCAAAACGTTCAACAGCAACGCGGCAATAACTACAGGCAGCATCCATTCCGCGAAAGTGAAACGCGCATCGATAAAGTTACGGGTAAAGCGCCTGACAGGCCCGCGCTCGCCCAAAGGCATAAGGTCCTCGCGTCCCGTCATCATGCCCTCTTGCTCACGCATGTATTGGCGGTTGCGTTCCTCACGCGCCCGGGCTTTAGCTTCTTTGCGATCGCGGGCCACAATAGGGCGGAAGTGTCTGGCTTCCGATTCTTTGCGCGAAGGGGTTGGACGCCCTTTCTTGGGCGTCACAGAGGGATCGAGGTCATTAGAGGTCTGGGGCACCTCGGATGTTTTCTTCTTCCAAAAGCTCACAGATGCACCCTAGCCCAAACGCGGAGTTCATGCGATTGCCGTAGGCTGGTGACATGCTGTCAACCCAGATGATACGTGAAACTGTTGCCAAAAATTTCCCTCAAACTATTGATCATTTGTCCACGCTGGTGGCTATTCCATCAGTGTCTAGCGATCCTGAACACGCCCAAGATGTAGAGAAAGCAGCTGAGTATCTCAGCCAAGAACTCAAGGATTTGGGGTGTGAAGCGAGGGTCGTGACCTGTAAAGATCCCCTCACAGGTTTGACCTCGCGACCAGCTGTGATTGCAGAAAAAAAGGCGGTGCTAGACCCCCAGGGTGCCCCGACGGTCTTGCTGTACGCCCACCATGACGTCCAACCTACGGGTGACATCTCCACTTGGCACACCCCACCTTTCGAGGCTACCCGCAAAGGCGAGCGCCTTTTCGGACGTGGAACGGCAGATGACGGCGCTGGTGTAGTGGCGCACCTGGCAACCCTTGCGGCCTTGGGTGATGACCTCCCGGTGAATCTACGCATCTTTATTGAGGGAGAGGAAGAAATTGGTTCTCCCACATTCGAGGCATTCCTAAAGGAATTTCAAGAAGAGCTGCAAGCCGATGTGATCATCGTGGCGGACTCTTCAAACTGGAAGGTCGGCATCCCCGCCTTGACAACAACCCTTCGCGGTATTGGCACCCTGGATGTGACCGTGGAAGTTCTAGAACATGCTGTGCATTCCGGCATGTTCGGTGGCCCCCTACTGGATGCCCCCATGGTTATGGCCAGGCTGCTTTCAACCTTGCATGACAATGAGGGCGCCGTGTGCGTCCCAGGTCTGCTTGGAACCTCGACCTCGGATGTCACCTACGCAGAAGAGGACTTCAAGAATGATGCCGGTGCGGTCGAGGGGCTTCAATTAGTCGGCAAGGGTGACGTGGCCTCTCGCCTGTGGACTCAGCCAGCTATCTCTTTGATTGGTATGGATGTGACCAGCGTTGATGCCTCATCGAATTCGATTATTCCGAAGTGCAGGGCCAGGTTGTCTCTGCGCGTAGCCCCTATGCAGCAAAGCTCCGAGGCCATTGAAGCCCTGGTGAAACACCTACATGCGCACATCCCCTTCGGAGCCAAACTTCACACCAGCATCGAAGAAGCAGGCCCTGGCTACCTGGCCGATACCACTACAAGGACTGCACAGGCCGCCAGTTGGGCCTTGAGCACTGGGTTTGGCAAGGACTGTGTCCAGATTGGGCAAGGCGGTTCCATTCCCTTCGTCTCCACCTTCGCAGAGCTAATGCCTGGGTCCGAGGTTCTTGTCACGGGGGTTGAGGATCCTAATTCACAAGCACATTCCGAAAACGAATCCGTCCATCTGGGGGATCTCGAAAAAGTCATCGTCTCGCAATGCCTTTTATTGGCGCGTCTAGCAGGGAAGTTATAGATGAGGGTCCTACTTGCCAGCGCACTTGGCGCCCAGGCAGATACCCTCGCCATACGAGAGGCCTTCAAGGAGGGCTGGCTGAAGCGCGAAGCACAAACACAGTTCGCCTCCCTCGCTTTCCCCACAGATTTAGCTTCCATTGCCGAGGGCGCCTCGCCAAAACTGTTTAGCCACAATATGCCCCTATGTCTACCGGACATCGATGCAATGGATGCGGCCGGTTCATCACAGAAACTGGGTCAGGACCTGCGAAACCATCTTGAGGGGCACGACACCTGCATCCTCGCCTTGGGAGCCACAGATTTCTTTGACCGCGGGGTAGGGATGCTGAGGGGATTACTTCAAACAGAAGTGGGAGAAGACGACAAAGAACAATGGTGTCAGTCCCTCAATAGAGCATCAGATATGCTTTCGTCCCTAGACCTGAGGGTGTGGTGCGAATCCGAACTGTCCCTACTGCAAGCCGGGCATGCACAGGCACATCACGTGAGCGAGGAAACTCCTACCTCAAGCAGTGGCGGGTATCGCAACCTTGAGGTGTGGACCGAGGGGTGGCGGAAGAACAGGCAGCTTCCTGTCCTTGAAAACCCCAGAGGATCTACATTGGGTTCCACCTTGGCATACGCCCCTGGTACAGGTATGTGTGGCGGCGCATCCTGGCTTTTGAACGCCTTAGGTGCGCGGCTTGAGCCTATGGCGCAAGGTTCCCTCAACGACTGCGTCCTTGACGTATCCGCCCTCGGAAATGAAAAAAATACTAGCGGTTTTGATCTGGTTATTGGTTTTACTCATCACCTGGATGCAGGAGGTGTGTGGCCTTCTGCTATGCAAACACTGTATGAACGCTACTGTGCGTCCGAAGCTTTGCCATTTGTTGTTATCGCTCAGGAATGCTGGTTGAACAGGGAGCAGATAAAATCATTAGGAATAGATGCGTACTATCAGATAAACAACAATCGGGATGATTGGGTGAAAAGAGGAATAACAGCTGCCCAAACTTGGTTCATGGAGATGTAAGCGCAGTACCTGCAAATGGATTGAAACGGGTACTACAAGTAAAGTGACCAAGGTGTAGTGAAGAAACTCCACAGAAGGGGAGAGACACATGAGCGAGACAAGTACAGCCACGCATGGCGTGCTCTTGAGCGATGCTGCAGCAAATAAGGTAAAAGCCTTGCTTTCACAAGAAGACCGCGACGATTTGCGTTTGCGTGTTGGGGTGCAGCCAGGGGGATGTTCGGGACTCATTTACCAGTTGTTCTTTGATGAAAGAGACCTGGAAGGCGATCTGCTGCGCGACTTCGATGGGGTAGAGGTTGTCGTGGATCGGATGTCAGCGCCTTATTTGGATGGAGCGACAATCGATTTCGCAGACACGATTGAGAAACAGGGCTTTACGATCGATAACCCGAATGCGGGCAACTCTTGCGCCTGCGGAGAATCTTTCCACTAACATTCCAAACTACGAAGTAGGAGACACGGTGAGGCTACGAAGGGTTTTCGCAACTGCGCTGGCTTTGGCCCTGGCCCTGGCCTCCGGGTGTAGCAGTAGAACCACAGGTGAGGCTCCTGTGGTCTCTGGGGCCTTTCACCAGATCCCTTCCATTGCGTTTCCGAATGCAAAGGCGCCAAGCAACCTTCAGACCACAATTTTGTCCCGATCGGCTCAAGAGGATCCCAGAGAGGTCAGCTCGGATGACCTTTTATTAGTGGATTATCTTGGGCAGGTGTGGGACGGCGACGTCTTCGATTCCAGTTTTAATCGGCCCACACCTGTGATCTGGTCCTTGCCGGACATTGGCATCCCTGGTTTGCGCCAGCTAGCCGGTGCCCATGTCGGGGACCGGGTGATGCTCACGATTCCCGCCGATCAGGCTTATGGCGAAGACGGCAATGAAAGGCTTGGGATTCCAAAGAATGCGACCATACTCTATGTGGTCGACATCCTGCATGCCGTCAACCCTGTGAGCGCTACGCAGGACATTCCTGCAGCCACACCTCTTGATCCTGCTCCAGAGTTAGCTTTTGGTGTCAGTTTTGACGCTCAAGGGACCCCAGATGTGACCATCCCGCCAAATGCCGATAGGCCCATGACTCTGAAGTTCGATGTCTTGGCGGAAGGCCACGGGGATGAAGTCAATCCAGGTGCCATAGTCGTATCCAGGTCAATGTCCTACAACTGGGATGGATCTGTGGCAAAAGATTTGTGGACAACTAATAAACTGGACTATTTGACGGCAGAACCTTTGGAGGCGACGGGTGCCTTTGTAGGGCAAAAGGTCGGAACCCGTTACGCTATGACCATTCCCGTAAGCGCTGGGGCCAGAGATGCGAGGGTCTTGCTCGGCGAGATCATTGCGACATTCCCACCAACGCGTCAATAGATTGATTCGAAAGACATGAGGACATCACATGAAACTTCGTAACACAGCAGCTGCCCTTTTGGTGGTGGGCTTGGTGACGATTCCCCTGACGGCCTGTTCAAAAGAGGTGGACGCAAAAAACTGCGTGACCGAGGTTTCTCCGGCGGCTGCTGCTGCTGAGCAGGCAGTAGATGTGACGGTGGTGGAAGATGAGTCGGTGCCTGCAGTTACGGGTGCCTTCGGGGAAACCCCAGTGATAGCGCCAGGCACGGGCGAAGCCCCTACGGTGATTACCGCCAAGGTACTGCAGGCGGGCACGGGAGAGAAAGTCACGGCCAATGACACGGTGACCATCAACTACGCAGGACAGCTGTGGGATGGAACCCCCTTCGATTCCTCTTTTGAACGTGGAGAGCCAGCAACCTTCCCCTTGAATAACCTCATCAAGGGATGGAAGTGGGGTCTGGCCGACCGTAACGTTGGAGATCGGGTGGAGCTTGTCATCCCATCCGAGTGGGGATACGGCGATGCTGCCCAGGGTGACAAAATTCCTGCGGGGTCAACACTAGTTTTCGTGGTGGATATTATCGGCACTGTGCATCCTTGGGATGGCAAGGACCTCTCCGCCCTCAAGGGAGCCAAGGCCACCGATGAGAAGCTCCCCAAAGGCATTACCATCGCCTGCCCATTGGGTGCCAAACCAGAGATAGAAATAAAGGCCGGCTTGGCCGAACCCACGCAGCCACAGACCCTGTGGGTAGCCGAAGGCTCCGGTGCCACAATCGAATCGGGGATGACCTTGGAGTACTTGGTCACCTTTGTCACTTGGGATGGACAGACACGAGCATCTTCCTGGGACGGATCAGGTGAAGCCCCTGTGGGTGGCACTGCGGCTCCAGCAGATCAACTGGGGGCGGTTGGACATACGGTAGGTTCGCGTGTCATCCAGGTGATCCCATCTGAGCCATCAATGGTGGCAGTAATGGATATCGTGGCAGCCTACTAGTAGGTCCTACTAGTAGGTCGCTGTAGGACAATAGCGCTGTGAGGGCCCGCAACCACAAGGTTGCGGGCCCTCACAGTCTGGCGACGTGACAGCTCAGATCAGCCCATCCAATTTGCGGGCATTATTCAGGCGTGCCGCGACATCTTCCCAGTTGACGATGTTCCAAAAGGCCTTGACGTAGTCGGCCTTGACATTCAGGTAGTCCAGGTAGAAGGCATGTTCCCACATGTCGATCATCAAAAGAGGTACGAGAGCAACGGGGATATTGCCCTGTTGATCAAAGAGCTGGAAGGTGACCAGGCGCCTGCCAACGGTGTCCCAAGCCAGGATCGCCCAGCCGCTGCCCTGGATTCCCATAGCGCTGGCCGTGAACTGAGCCTGGAATTTTTCGAATGTTCCAAAGAACTCGTTAATGGCATCCAGGATGTCTCCTGTGGGGGTGCCTCCGGCATTAGGAGCGAGGTTCTTCCAAAAAACGCTGTGGTTTGAGTGTCCGCCCAGATTGAAGGCCAGGTTTTTTTCCCACAAGTTAATGGCCCCAAGATCGCCTTTATCGCGGGCTTCTTCGAGGGCAGTCAGGGCAGCATTTGCTCCGGCGACATATGCAGCGTGGTGCTTGGAGTGATGGAGTTCCATGATCTGAGCCGAGATATGTGGTTCCAAGGCAGAGTAGTCATAGGGTAAATCTGGCAGTGTGTAAACAGTCATTTCTTCTCCTAAAATACTGAACTAATGGGACTTTTGACCCAAAGTAGTGCCTCCATTTTCCTTCATTCAGTGCTCTTCGACAACCGCAGCCAGGTAAAAGTTGGTTACGATGGAGGCAACCAGCAGGAATCTAAGAGAGGAAACCGGTGTCTACAGCAGCCGTGTCACCCGAATCAAAGGTCGAAATCCTTTTGTACAGCGACGATGTGACAACCCGTCAGGCCATTATTGAAGCCATTGGAGACACGGTCCCCGGCGGTAGTGTGCCCCTAGCCTGGCAAGAAGTGGCCACCCCCGATGGTTTCCGAAAGGAATTCAAAGAAGATCGCTTCGCAGCTCTTATTCTTGATGGCGAAGCGGGCAAAGAAGGCGGAATGTCCCTGGCCAAAGAGCTTGCGACCTTAACCGATAAGATTCCACCGATTGTTATGTTGACGGTGCGCCAGCAAGACTCGTGGCTGGCTCGCTGGTCAGGTGCCCAAGAAATCCTTGAGGCACCCTTTGAGGCCAGGGCCGTAGAAGCCGCCCTCGCCCGCGTTTTGAAGGCCAGTTGATGTCCGGGGACACCTGGGGAAACGTCCTGGCAGCTCTCATTGCAAGGCAAGATTTAAGCTACGAAACCGCACACTGGGTCATGGACCAGGTGATGAACGGGGAAGCCGAAGATGCCCAATTGGGTGCCTTCCTGGGCCTCATGGAAGCCAAAGGGCCTTCAGTTATCGAGGTTCAGGGCCTGGCTGATGCCATGCAAGGTCGAGCACACCCGCTAGACGTGCCCACAGATGTCGTGGACATTGTCGGAACGGGTGGCGATCAAGCCAAGACCGTCAATATCTCCACGATGGCTTCCCTCGTTATTGCCTCCACGGACACTCCCTTGGTGAAACACGGGAATAGGGCCTCCACTTCTGCCTGCGGTTCGGCTGATGTGATTGAGGCCCTGGGCGTGGATTTGGCCGCCGAACCGGATGACGTAGCCAAGGTGTTTGACACCATCGGTATAACCTTTTGCTTCGCCAACCTCTTTCACCCTTCCATGCGTTATGCGGCAGCCACCAGGCGCGCTCTGGGCTTCCCCACCGTGTTCAACATTTTGGGCCCCATGACAAATCCCGCTAGGCCAAGGGCCTCAGCCGTGGGTGTGGCCAAGGAAAACTGGGGCGCTTTGGTGTCCGGCGTTTTCGCCAATCGCGGTACTTCCGCTCTGGTCTTCCGCGGCAAGGAAAACGGTTTAGATGAACTGACCACGACAAGCATTAACCAGCTGTGGGAGGTACACGAAGGCCACATAACCTATCTTGAGCTGGATGCCTGTAAAGAGTTTTCCATGGAACCTGCCAGCCTTGAGGACCTGCGTGGAGCCGATGCCCACTACAATGCTGGTGTCCTGCGCGAGATATTCAATGGGAAGCGTGGCCCCATCCACGACGCCGTCGTGCTCAATGCTGCTGCTGGCATCGCAGCCTACGGTGCACTGCCTGGGACTGCCCCCACAGACGGAGACATCATTCAACGCTTGGCTGCGGGCCTTGAGATAGCGCGTGAGGCCATAGACAGTGGAAAAACCACAGACTTGCTTCAGCGTTGGGTCGCAATAAAAGGCTTCTAATCCAGGCCTAAGTCAAAGGCAGAGGCTAACTCCTGAGAGGAGTATTCCTTGAAGGCCAGGTGTGTCGTGAGCGACTTCACGCCAGGGATTTTAGCGATGCTCTCAGGGACAATGGTGGCCAGATCGTCATACTGAGGCGTTTTGACGATGGCTATTAAGTCGACATTGCCGGTGACCGAGTAAACATCTGTGACCTGGGGTGCAGACGCTATCTTTGAGGCAACATCAGGGATCTTGTCGACCTCGACATCAATCATCACTATTGCGGTAATCATTTTGCCTCCCAGGGGCGTTGCTGCTTGTCAGTTTCCTGTCGCCATTGTCGGTATTCGGAATTGCGCTAATCCGCTTCCTTAGACGATCTCATTATTGCTCAAATCCGGATCTCTGTGTTTGGGAAGCCCCAGCAACAAAATCCCCACCCCGGTAGCCAAAAGACCGAGGCACAACACCCCAATTGCGGGTGGCAGTGGCAATAACCTCAAGCCACCGATCGTAAACCCGACAAGCGCCACAGTGATAAGTGTCACCGACACAACAGCGCGACGAGATGCGAAAAATCCCACAGTTGGCGGTGCGGGTGGCTGAAACTCAGGAGTATCTTCAACCAGGTGATAATCGCGTGGACCAGGCAAAGGATCAGCGATATCTTCCAATTGCTCAGTGATTTCAAGGAAGCGAGCATCAACATCCCGCGCAGTTTCATCAGGGTCGCCAATAGAGTTTTGGTGTCTGCTCATAATCTGAACGATAGACGGCTATTCTTGATTGTGCTGCATGAAATCACAGGAGGCATTTTGTCTTACCGTCTACTAAAGGCCGTGCTGGGCCCGCCCATGAAGTTGATATATCAGCCTTGGATCCGGGGTGCTGAAAATATCCCCACGGATGGCCCAGCAATTTTGGCCTCCAACCACCTGGCGGTCATTGACTCTTTCTTTCTGCCTCTCATGATCGAGCGCGAAGTTGTCTTTATGGGAAAGGCTGACTACTTCACGGGCAAGGGCTTCAAAGGCTGGTTTGTGCGTTCCTTCATGAAGATGGTTGGCACCATCCCGGTTGACCGTTCCGGGGGATCTGCTTCACAGGCAGCCCTCAACACAGGTTTAAAAAGGCTTGCCGAGGGCGAATTGTTCGGAATCTATCCTGAAGGGACTCGCTCACCCGATGGACGTCTCTTCCGCGGCAAGACTGGCGTGGCGCGCATGTCTTTGGAATCAGGAGCCCCTGTCATACCTGTCGCGATGATTGGGACGAATATCGCCCAACCGATAGGCACCCGTATTCCCAGGCCACACCGTATTGGCATCGTGGTGGGTAAGCCCCTGGATTTTTCTCGGTATAGAGGTCTTGAAAACGACCGCTACGTCCTGAGATCCATAACCGATGAAATCATGTACTCACTCATGTGCCTATCTGGACAAGAATATGTCGACGTATATGCGGCAACCTTGAGGAAAAAAGCCCAAGAGGAATCCACGGGTGGTCCTGGTGGTAGACCAGCCCCGGATGTTGATCCCCCCTTACCGCCTAGCGACGACGAAACCCCTTAAGTTCTTTACATCCCTGTAAAAGTAGCTAGTACCTACATAAAAAATGAAAGGAAATCATGTCCATTCGAAGAGTGGCTCTGCTTACTGCTGGCGGTTTTGCGCCGTGCTTGTCTTCTGCTGTTGGGGGGTTGATTGAGCGCTATACAGAGATCGCCCCCGAGGTGGAGATTATTGCTTATCAACATGGCTACCACGGGTTACTGACAGGCCAGTTTGTCACCATCGATGCTGAGGCACGGACACACGCTTCCCGTTTACACAATTTTGGTGGCTCACCGATTGGAAACTCCAGGGTAAAACTGACGAATGTCAAGAACCTTGTGGAACGAGGCTTGGTTGCAGAGGGCGAAAACCCCTTGGCGAAGGCAGCTGAGCAACTACGTAAAGATGGTGTCGATGTTCTGCACACCATTGGTGGAGATGACACCAATACCACTGCCGCTGATCTGGCAGCATACCTGGAGGACAACAACTATCACCTGACGGTTGTGGGGCTGCCCAAGACCATCGATAATGACGTCATTCCTGTGGCACATTCTCTGGGTGCCTACACGGCAGCAGAACAGGCGGCCAAGTTCTCGGCCAATATCTTTGGTGAGCACAGGTCCTCGCCCAGGATGCTCATCGTCCATGAGGTTATGGGTAGGCACTGTGGCTGGTTGACAGCCGCCGCAGCAGCCGAGTACCGCAAGTGGTTGGACCTGCAAGAGTGGGTGCCTTCTATAGGGCTAAGTCGCGAACGCTGGGATGCGCACGCCGTCTTCGTCCCCGAAAGCCACTTCGATATCCGTGAAGAATCCACTCGTTTACGTGCGATTATGGACAAGATCGGCAATGTCAATATCTTCCTTTCCGAGGGCGCTGGCGTGCCCGAAATTCTGGCAGAGATGGAAGAACGAGGCGAAGAGGTCCAAAGAGATGCCTTCGGGCATGTGAAACTGGACACCATTAACCCAGGTCAGTGGTTTGCTAAACAGTTCGCACACAGCCTGGGTGCCGAGAAAGTCATGGTGCAAAAGTCTGGGTATTTCTCACGTTCGGCAGCCGCTAACCTCCAGGACCTCATGCTGATTAAGTCGATGACTGACTTGGCAGTTGAGTGCGCCCTGCGTGGCGAGTCCGGGCTGATCGGACACGACGAGGAAGATGGGGATCGTCTAAAAGCCATCGCATTTCCTCGCGTCAAGGGCGGAAAACCCTTTGATGTCAATCAAAAGTGGTTCCAAGACATGATGTCCGAAATCGGACAGAAAGTTAGCCCCATAGCCCACTGATATTGCCGAGGGCGGCTCCCTTAAGACCCTCGTTTTGCCCCCTGTACTCATTCTTTGCGTAGACTAGCCCATGTGTCGAAGCGAAATGAGTCCATGGAAGCCGCCCTCGGAAATGAATGTGATCCGCTGAACTGTTGGCGCAACTATCCCGCCACCCAGCAACCCACCTATCCCGATCTGGATGCACTCAAGCGCACGGTGGAAGACCTGCGGACTCGCCCTCCCCTGGTATTTGCCGGGGAAGTGGACTCTCTGCGTGACATGATGGCCAAAGCTGGAGCCGGGAAGGCGTTTGTCCTGACCGGCGGGGACTGTGCCGAGACTTTTGCCGAGTCAACAGCGGACCGCGTTCGGCTAAAAGTGCAAACAATTTTGCAAATGTCTGTGGTTTTGACCTACGGGGCAGCCATGCCTGTCGTCAAGATGGGGCGTTTGGCTGGGCAGTACGCTAAACCTCGTTCCAGCGATACCGAAACACGTGAGGGCGTCACCTTGCCGTCTTACCGCGGGGACGCAGTCAATAGCCACGAGTTCATTGAATCCGCGCGTGTGCCTGACCCGGCCAGGCTCTTGGATATGTATCAACGTTCGGCATCGTCCTTCAACTTGATACGAGCCTTCACCATGGGCGGTTACGCCGATATGCGCAGGGTGCACGAGTGGAACCGCGGTTTTATGGCAAACCCCGCCTATGCACGCTTCGACGCCTTGGCTGGGCAGATTGATTCTGCCATGCAGTTCATGGAGGCCGCAGGCGTGGATTTCGAAGCCCTGCGTACAGTGGACTTCTATTCCTCCCATGAAGCGCTGCTATTGGAATACGAGGCAGCAATGACTCGCACCGATTCGCGAAGTGGCGACCTGTATAACACCAGTGCACATTTCTTGTGGATAGGCGAGCGCACCCGAGACCCCAAGGGGGCACATGTTGAGCTTTTGAGCCATGTGCGAAATCCGATAGGCGTAAAAATTGGGCCTTCTGCCAGTGTTGAAGACCTGAAGGAGCTGATGGACAAGCTCAATCCTCACAATGAGGCCGGGCGCCTGACCTTCATTACCCGTATGGGAGCCTCGCGGATCCGTGAGGTGCTGCCAGGCCTGGTTGAGGGCGTCAAGTCCGATGGACGTTTCGTTACCTGGATGTGTGATCCTATGCACGGCAATACCGTCACGGCCGACAACGGGTATAAGACCAGGCGCTTCGACACAGTATTAGACGAGGTCGCAGGGTTCTTTGAGGTTCATGACGCCCTGGGGACCGTGCCCGGTGGGATGCACGTGGAACTCACTGGGGACGACGTCACCGAGGTTTTGGGGGGCGCCCAAGAGATTGACGAAAAGGCCTTGGCTGAACACTACGAGACCCTGGTGGACCCGCGTTTGAACCACCAGCAGTCTTTGGAACTGGCCTTTGATGTGGCTCAAGCCCTGGCAGCCCACCGCCCCGGGTTCCAGCCTTTCGATAAGGGCAGCTTTTTCTAAGCCACGTTTAGGACTATTGTGGAGCCTCGTTTTGCCATGGTGCCGGCACTGGGCGAGGTTGAGTGTGCTATTCCCAAGGCCCAACTATTCAGGTTCTCAATGGACACTACGAAACCAGCCTCTTCGAGGAGGGCCTTGGCCTGCGCAGCGGTTCGACCACGCACATTGGGGATGGGGGCGAGTTCTGAGCCCTTGGAGATCGTGATGGTTACGGTATCTCCCTTGTGCAGGGTTTCACCAGTTGGGGTCCCTTGAGAGATGACGGTTCCCTGTTCGATTTCCTCACTGAAGGCCTCCACCGGATTTACGAGCAACCCCAGCGCAGCAATAGCCTTCATTGCCTCCTCGCGGGTCTTCTTTGTGACATCAATCATTGTCACAGGTTCACGCCCTTTGGATAGGACGACAGCGACCGTGGTGGTGTGGGGCACCGAGTCTCCTGGGGCGGGGTTTTGCGAAATGACATGCCCCTCACCAATGAGATCGGAATACTCCTCTGTCACTTCACCCATGGGTAAGCGTGCAGTTGTCAGGAGTTCTTGGACGGCGTAATTGGGTTGATTTCGCAGGTCAGGTACGGTGACGTATTCAATTCCCAAGGATACGATAATGCGTGCCTTTCGGTCCTTAGGCAGCTTGCCCTCAGGTCCCGGATCCGTTGAAATCACGTTTCCTTTTGCAACCGTGTCGTGGTATTCCTCAACTTTGTCAAAAGGAATATCCGCATCCTCAAGCCTCTTTAAAGCGTCGTCATAGGTGCGACCAACGACATCAACCATGGGTAAGGCAGAGCCTGGACCAGACAGGAAATACCAGGCAATTCCGCCAGCGGAGGCCAGGACGAGGGCGGTCACAAGTGCAATAAGGAGCCAGAGCTTCTTGGGCGCAGACTTAAACTTGTCGATTAGGCTCACAGGAGTTTTATCCTGCGGACTCAGCTCCATCTTGGTGGTCGCCAGATCTTTGCCCAGGGATAGATTCACCGTTGTTGAGGACGGGATCGGAGGCAGATGCGAAGTCTTCCCTGAGTCCACGGTTTGGTCGGCAATAGTGGTGGCCGGGGTATCGCCCTTAGCATCCAAGGCATCATCGGATAGTGCAGCTCGCACCTTGTGGACCAGGGCCAAGGCAGCATTGGCATCTACCGGGCGCTCATCAGGCATCCGCGCCGTCAAGGCAACAACAAGCTCATCTACCTCGGTAGGTATCCAGGGGGCATTTGCCGAGGGCGCAGGCACACCCTCATGGACATGTCGGTAGGCAACCTGGATGGGTTGATCCCCATAGAAGGGAGGGTGACCCAGAAGCATCTCGTAAAGCATGACACCTGCGGCGTAGACATCTGCGCGCGCATCAGCGATACCGGAAGTGACGATTTCGGGTGCAAGGTAAGCCACGGTCCCCAAGACAGAGCCCGTGGTCGCAGCAGTGACCTCTGATACGGCTCGTGCGAGCCCAAAGTCAGCGACCTTAACGGGGCCTTCAGCGGGCATGAGGACATTTTCAGGTTTCACGTCACGGTGTACCAAGTGGGCACGGTGTGCGGAAGCCAAGGCCTCCAAAACCTGCGCAGTGAGGTCTAAAGCCTCACGCACTGACAGACAACCAGATTCTCTCAAGTGTGTGCGAAGGTTTGGCCCACCCACAAACTCCATGACCAAATACGAGGTTCCCTGGGTAACTCCCTGGTCATACACCGCAACGATACCCGGGTGGGTCAGGCGGGCAGCTGCGCGGGCTTCCCGGCGAAAACGCACAACAAAATCGGCAGACTCCGCCAAGTGTGGGTGCATAATTTTTAGCGCAACAGGCCGATCCAAGCGCCTGTCATCGGCTTTGTAGACCGTGGCCATGCCACCTCTGGCCACTCGCTCTTTCACGACATAGCGGGAGTCAATGGTGGAACCAATAAGTACATCCTCAGGCGGCGCAGGGGGCAACTCCTCGTCCCCAGGCGGTGCTGGGGGCAGGTCCGAGGGCACACTGTCCTCGGGCTCAGGGCTAGGGTCCTTATATTCCTCCACGCGGTGAGTGTATTCCAGATTTGTCTTAACTACCTGTTACCGGGCCGGGACTTGGGACAAATCACCTAACTCAAGCATAGAATCAGCCTATGACTGACAGCTTGTGGACCAGTTACACCTGGCGCACACTTACAGAATCTGCTGAATACCTGGGTATCGAGGTCAAACGACTGCGATCACTCATCAAAGACCGGGCCTTACTCGCCGTCAAACACGACGACGGTCCCTTACAAATTCCCGAACCCTTCCTGTGTAGCGAAGCCGGGAATGTCGGCATCCCTGAGGAGCTCAAGGGTACCGTTATGGTGCTCCTGGACGGCGGAATGAGCGATATGTCTGCTATGCAGTGGTTGCTGAGCGAGGATGAATCCCTAGGGACAACCCCGATTAAAGCTTTGGAACAGGGGCGGAAGAAAGAAGTTCGCCGAATTGCTGGCGCATTGGCTCTATAAGCCCCGCGTTGTAAACCCCAATGGCACCTCAGTACTGACGATCCGTGAGGGCATGGACATAATCTTCTAACAGCTCCTGTATTGCCCTTTCAGGACTCAGTTGAGGGATAAGCCCCAATGCCTGTGTCGAGTGTTGGGTGATCTGTGTCTCAAGGGCGGCTTGTGCGCCAGTGTCAATAATGATTGTGCGTATGTGGTCAACCTGAGATTCACTGAGGTCAGCCTGCCCCCACAAGGAGCTCAAGGTGTCTTGTTGGGCGGGATTAGCCTGCGCCCAGGTGTGTGCCAGCAAGACTGTTCGCTTGCCTTCGCGTATATCATCACCTGCCGGTTTGCCAGTGACCTCAGGATCGCCGTAAACACCAAGCTCATCATCACGCAGTTGGAAAGCGATCCCCACGTGACGTCCGAAACTTCCCAGGGTGCTGTTTTCGTCCCATGACTCACCAGCAAAGCCGGCGCCCAAAAGCAGCGGATACATGGCGGAATAATGGGCAGACTTGGATTCCACAACAGTTAAAGCACTGTCCAAGGCAGGCGGGGTCTCTTTGGACAAAGGCAGTTTCTCAGCCCACATATCGATGAACTGTCCAAAGGCCACTTCTGCGCTCATGGCATCAAAGAGACGAAACACGGCCTGGCTTTGTGTCTGAGGGATGCCCAAAGCGCTGCGGTGAACGCAGCGATAGGCACAGCTCAATAGGAAATCACCGGCGACAATGGCAGCTGCCTGGCCGAATTGCTCGGAAGGAGGATCGCATAAGGTTTCGTAGACCCGATGAGCTGAAGGGCTGTTTCGTCGCGTGTCAGCTCTGTCGATCACATCATCATGGACGAGGGCGGCACTTTGAAAGAGCTCAACGGCACAGGCTAAATCGAGTAATCCTTGGTCCCAGGTGTTTGGCAAGGCCGTCCTCGCCAAAATAAACCCTAAGGCAACACCCCAGGCACGCATTCGTTTTCCCCCGTAAACCAAGGGGTGTAAGGCAGGGGTGAAGGAAGGAAATCCAGACTTGTCTTGCGCGTGTGGAAATACTTGCAGCCACTCATCTCCCAATCGCTGTTCGACATGGTTCCTAAAATCTTGGCGCAGAGTGTCGATATTGCTTGGTAGAACTAAGGGGCTGTGCATGAGATAACTATATCCTGAAGGGGTAATTCGGGGTTTGGTGGTTATAATTGACAGCCGTGCGCCCCAAACACTTGGTCTAGCGTCGTGAAAGTTTAAGAAAGGCAGTCTGTGACTTCGACTCCCACGTCCCGTGCAGCAGCAAAACCTACTCAAAAGACTGAGAAGGCTAAGGCTGCGTCCGCAAAGACCCCTACGGCTTCGAGCAGGTCTGCTCGGGCTAAGAAAGTAGCCGAGGTTTCTGAGGAAACCCAGCCGAAAACCAAAACGGCTGCGGCCAAGACCTCGACGGCGAAAACTGCCGCCTCGAAGACGAAGGCAACGACGAGGAAAACTGCTGCGGCCAAGGCCCCTGCGGCCAAGAGCGCTGCGGCCAAGGCCCCTGCAGCAAAGGCTGCACCTGCCAAGGCCCCTGCGGCGAAAAAGCCCCGGACGACAAAGAAGTCAGACATTGAGGCAACAGCCAAAGACACGCCCGAACTTGATGAGACGAATGAAGAAACTGCGGATCTCGAGGATATCGAGCCCTCCGGTGAAGAAGATCTGGAAGAGCTTGAGATAGAGGACCTTGACGAGGACGAAGACGAAGAGGACACCGAGGACGAAGACAAGGCTACAGACGAGGACGAAGACGAGGATCCCAAAAAGGAGGCAGAAGACAAGAAAGTCGATGCCCCCAAACCGGATGAATTCGTAATCTCTGAAGCAGATGACACGGATGAACCCGTCCAGCAAGTGACGGTTGCCGGCGCGACAGCTGACCCTGTCAAGGATTACCTCAAGCAGATCGGCAAGGTTGCCTTGCTGAATGCTGAGCAAGAAGTTGAACTTGCGAAGAGGATCGAGGCGGGCCTGTACGCCGATTTCAAGTTGACCAATGAGGGCGACACCATGCCCTCAAAGTTGCAACGCGAACTGCACTGGATTGCAGCCGATGGGCAAAACGCCAAGAATCACCTGTTAGAGGCCAACCTGCGTCTGGTTGTATCCCTGGCAAAGCGCTACACAGGCAGAGGCATGTTGTTCCTGGATTTGATTCAGGAAGGCAACCTGGGGTTGATTCGCGCGGTAGAAAAGTTTGACTACTCCAAGGGCTACAAGTTTTCTACCTACGCCACTTGGTGGATCCGCCAGGCCATTACACGCGCCATGGCTGACCAGGCACGCACGATTCGCATCCCGGTCCACATGGTTGAGGTCATTAATAAGCTCGCTCGTGTCCAGCGTCAGATGCTCCAAGATCTGGGACGCGAACCAACACCTGAAGAGCTCGCATTAGAGCTTGATATGACACCCGAAAAGGTTGTCGAGGTGCAGAAGTACGGTCGTGAACCGATTTCCTTGCACACGCCACTGGGCGAAGATGGGGACTCGGAGTTTGGGGATCTCATCGAGGACTCTGAAGCCGTCGTGCCTGCGGATGCGGTGTCCTTCGTGCTGCTGCAAGAACAACTGCACCGTGTTTTGGACACCCTTTCGGAACGTGAAGCAGGCGTGGTCTCGATGCGTTTTGGCCTGGGCGATGGTCAACCCAAGACCCTGGATGAGATAGGCAAGGTGTACGGAGTAACGCGTGAAAGGATTCGCCAAATCGAATCCAAAACCATGTCCAAACTGCGCCACCCCAGCCGCTCACAAGTACTGCGCGATTATTTAGATTAGTGCGGGCATGATTGCCCGCGCGGGCAGTGTTGAATTGCGCCGCGATAATCCGCGGCGCGGGCAGTATTGGATTGCGCCGCGATAATCCGCGGCGCGTCACTCAAGCGAAGCGAAAAGCGCGGTTTCCGCTTCGCTTTGATCGTGAGAGCTCTGGGCAGAGCCTGGGGTTGGAACTGTGGGTGCGGCGCAATAGCAATAAGGGCGGTCTACACGCAATTAAACTCAGACGGCCGGGGCTAGGGCCTCGGTTGGGTCCAAGATCACTGCGCCGGATTCTTTGAGGCTCTTTTGGTGGGCGCGCCCGTGGTGTGCACACATGAGAAGGTGATTTCCTGAGGGCAAGTTAATCTGGACGCGCGCCTGTGCTCCGCAAGCGTCACAGCGGTCAGTTGCATCAAGTACCAATCTTGTCTCCATACCTCTATACAACACGATCTAGCGATAAAACCCCATTCGGCACGTCATTGTTCGCCACTGGCTAAACCAAGAGGGCCACGGCTGCGAGTCCAGGCACGCCGCTTAGGTCTCAATACCCAAAGAAGACGAGAACAACCTTAGGATGTAAACCGTGCCACCACCCACATCAGCAACCGAATACACCGCTCGACACCTATCTGTTCTGGAGGGCCTAGAGGCTGTGCGTAAGCGCCCGGCCATGTACATCGGCTCAACCGACCAACGCGGACTTATGCACTGCCTGTGGGAGATTGTCGACAACGCAGTGGACGAGGCGCTAGAGGGCTTTTGTGACTCAATCGAGGTGGTTTTGCACCCGGATCACTCCGCAGAGGTGCGCGACAATGGCCGCGGTGTCCCCGTCGATGACGTGCCCGAGCTCGGCCTAAGTGGTGTTGAGGTCGTCTACACGAAACTGCACGCCGGTGGAAAATTTGGTGGCTCGTCCTACACATCTTCGGGCGGCTTACACGGTGTGGGCGCATCCGTGGTGAACGCGCTTTCAGCGCGCATGGATGTTGAGGTGGACCGCAACGGCGTCACGCACTACATGGCCTTTAGACGCGGAGAACCAGGTTCCTTCGACGACTCCAAAGAAAAAGTCCCCGGTTCGCCCTTTACCCCCTTCACCGTGTCATCCAACCTGGAAAAAATTGGGAAAGTACCCAAAAAACGCACCGGCACCCGAGTTCGTTTCTGGGCAGATTTTCAAATATTCCCCAAAACTGTCGATTTTGACGTCGAGGCGCTCAAAGACCGCGCCAGACAAACCACGTTCCTGGTGCCGGGGCTCAGTATCACGGTCACAGACCAACGTACAGACGAACCCTTCAGCGAAACTTTCATTTCCGAGGGCGGCATCGTTGATTATGTGAATTTTTTGGCCAAAGATGCCTCGGTGACTGACACCTGGAAAATAACTGGCGAAGGCACCTATCTTGAAATGGTTCAGGTTCAAGATCCTAAAACCGGGCACCTGAGCCCCCAAGAGATTGAACGTACATGTGAGGTAGAAATTGCTTTGCGCTGGGGGATTGGCTACGACACAGTGGTCAAGTCCTTTGTCAATATTATTGCCACCCCAGTAGGGGGCACACATATCCAAGGTTTCGACGCGGCCTTGCTCAAAACCCTGCGAACAGAGATTCAGGCCAACTCTCGACGTTTGAAGCTGAACACTAAAGATCAGCGTGTGGAAAAAGATGACTGCATGGCAGGTATGACGGCCATCGTCACAGTGCGTTTACCGGAACCAGAGTTTGAGGGCCAAACTAAAGAGGCATTGGGCACCGCTGCCGTACGCTCGATTGTGTCTAACGTCATGTCCGAAGGGCTCACCCAGCGTCTGCGTTCAAAGAAACGTGACGATAAGGCTCAGACGATGGGCTTGCTTGAAAAGATTGTCGGCGAAATGCGCGCCCGTGTTGCTGCGCGCATGCATAAAGAGATCACCCGCAGGAAAAACGCCCTCGAAACTTCGTCTTTGCCCTCAAAACTGGCTGATTGTAGGAGTGACGAAGTTGATCGCTCTGAACTGTTCATCGTCGAGGGTGACTCAGCCTTGGGCACAGCCAAGGCCGCGCGCTCTTCTGATTTCCAAGCACTCTTGCCTATTAGGGGCAAGATTCTCAATGTCCAAAAGGCCTCTACCGCCGACATGTTGGCTAACGCCGAATGCGCTGCGATTATCCAGGTCATCGGTGCAGGCTCGGGACGCAGCTTCGATGTGGAACAAGCCAGATATGGCAAGGTCATTTTCATGACCGATGCCGATGTTGACGGGGCACACATTCGCACGCTCCTATTGACCTTGTTCTTCAGGTATATGCGCCCCATGATCGAAGCCGGACGCGTCTACGCGGCTGTCCCACCACTGCACCGAATTGAGGTTTCAGCCCAAGGTCGCAAACCCAGGGAATACCGTTACACCTATTCAGAAACTGAATTGCACGAAGAATTAGCTGCCCTGGCTCGAACAGGTAGGAATTACAAAGAGCCGATCCAAAGGTATAAAGGACTAGGGGAGATGGACGCTGATCAATTGGCTGAAACAACCATGGATCCCCAACACCGAACACTCAGGAGGATCACCATTGAGGACGAGGCAGCCTTGGAGCAGGCACAAGATATCTTTGAACTGCTTATGGGCTCGACGGTTGCCCCAAGAAAAGAGTTCATTGTTCAGGGCGCAACAAGCATTAGCCGTGACGCAATAGACGCCTGATAGACGCAATAGTGAAAACAATTCTGACAGGGTACTTAGTCCCACGTATGATGTCCTCATGACTCTTGCCCTGATTCAACGCCTACCGCACGATGCGGTGGCTGAAATGCCCGGCGCCCATCTCGGATTGTCCTGGACTCCGATGAGCGCCGGTGAGGCAGGCGAGCTATGCCATTTTATTCATGAGGTTGAAATGCACGACAACCTCAGGGTGGGTACCTTGCCCACTGGATGTCACGGTGTTGTCAAAGCGGTTTTGGCGGGGTCTGGCGATTTTCTCGTGGGGCGTAACCGCAACGGAGTGTTGAGCGCCTGTGCTTACGTCTTGTGCTCGATCGAGGAAGACAGCGCCCTGGTGCATATTAATGCCTGGACAAGCCCCAGATGGCGAGGCGTGGGTATTGGTAGAGCCGTATTGAACTGGCAGTTGGGGCGCGCTTCAGAACTAATTTTGACATCATGTAATCCCGAAGCCGTTGCCCATGCCAGCATTGGGACATTCGTAGAAGAGCAAGTCACGTCCCGCAGACGGATTTTATTGGCCGCCGGATTCTCGGCGCGCCGTGTCTTTCGAATCATGTCCAAGCAGATAGACAGTGAAGAACCCATTAAGGAACTGCCCCAGGGCTACGCTCTCCACACGTGGGATGACCGCTACCTAGATGACATCAGACAGTGCCACCTGGAAGCCTTCATGGAAGGACACTGGGGAGGGCACGTCAGGGCATCTCACTGGTGGAACGAAGCTATTGAAAATATGGACAAAGAACTATCCGCCCTCGTACTCGATGGTGCGGGAAAACCTGCCGGATACTTGATTGCTTCACGTAAAGCCCGCCTGGATACACAGCCACAACAAATCGAAGGCTGGGTGGAACTGCTTGGGGTGGCCCCAGACTCCAGGCGGCTTGGTTTAGGGTCCATACTCCTTGGTCACTACCACAAAACACTATTTGACAAGGGGATACCGAGTTCAGGTTTAAGCGTGGACACGGAAAGCCCCACCCAGGCCGAAGTTCTTTACCAACAGTGGGGATATAGGGCACGGGGGGAAGAACTCTACTACGCTTTAGACTTGTGAACCTCCCGATGTCGACCGGCCTGAAATGGTCGCCCCTACACCAGGAGTCCCTCTCTGCGCTCACACGGCTGATCGACCGGATGGAACGACAGGACAATCCGCCCTACCGGACATCAACCACTGAAGTGGATGAGATGTTCTCCTCTCCCCACCCCAGCAGCGCCCTGGGAGGTTGGGACGC
Organism: Actinomycetaceae bacterium; assembly: GCA_030538185.1. Lineage (GTDB taxonomy): Bacteria > Actinomycetota > Actinomycetes > Actinomycetales > Actinomycetaceae > JAUNUK01. The sequence continues at coordinate 674,261 of JAUNUK010000001.1, forward strand.
TGACGGTCAATTGAGGGCATATGGTTTTGTCCGTTTACAACCAGGTCTTGTCACCCAAGCAATCTGTGCAGGTGGAGTTGATCCCATGTGGCGTAATCGCGGGGTTGGCAAGGCGATCCTTCGGTGGGAAGTGGCTGCAGCGCGAGAGATATTAATCGCTTCACCTGCTCCCACACAGATTGTCATGTACGTGGATGGCACCTCATCCGGATTTGCACAACGCCTTGTCGAAGAAGGATTTACGCCGCGGCGTACCTTTACCGAGCTTCGAAGACCCGTTGAACCAGATGTCGAGATTGTCGAACCTGGGCGCTATCTATCAGTCGTGCCTTGGTCACAAGACCTTGATGATCAGGTTATGCGTGCTCACAATAAGCTCTTGGCTGAGATTTCAGGGACACCCGAGGTCCACACAGGGGAATGGCTCACATCCGGGACTTTTTTTGCCCCCGAATGGTCTTTTGTTGTGCTCGACAAATCCACAGATCGCACACGCGTGGCAGGCTATCTCATGTCCGGACGCTACGAACAGGATTGGGCTGCACTGGGGTGGAAAGAAGGGTACACCGAGATTTTGGGGGTGCTACCAGATTGGCGTGACACATCAACAGCATTGGCATTAGTCACATCAGCTATGAAGGCATACGCCGAGGGCGGCATGGAATACGCTGCGGTGGGATTGGCTGCCGATAACACAACGGGTGTGGCCGATATTTACTCGCAGTTGGGGTATTCCTTTGTTGGCACGTCAACCATGTGGGTCATCGACAACACCACAGGCGCTACCCCACAGCAGTAATCGTGTAGCCAATGGAAGTGCCTGAGGCATCGCGCCTTTCATCTACCTCGGGCAAATCGATGGGATCGTCGTTGCGAGACATTGCATGCGCAGGGGCAAGTCCCACCCAGGCCAGGGCCAAAGAGTCCTCTCCCTTCAAGAAGCGGTGCGCCCGCACCCCCTGTGAGCCTCTGCCCTTTGCGGGATAACGGTCCAGAGGGGAGACCTTGACAGAGGTTTGGGTTGGTGTCAGCAGGCCATCGGATGCTTGTGCGACGCTCACGACAACGCAGGCAGAGATATCAACCTCAGGGACAATACAGCCACTGATGACGAAGCTGCCCGGACGTAAACTCATACCGATGACGCCTCTTGCAGCGCGTCCCTGGGGGCGCACAACATCGGCCGAGGTGCGCAACAGCTGGGCATCGTTGCTCACCATGACGAAGTGAGAGTCAGGTCCACCGTGGCCTGCGCCAACGACAGTATCGCCGTCTTCTAAAATGATCACTGGAATACGGTCCCAGGTACCGGGTAGCTCCATCCTTACCCGTTTTATCGTCCCACCCTTTGTTATGAGAGCCACGGGTGGGGCGTTTTCATCCAGGTCAACCAAGGCGACAGCTTCTTCACCTGCCTCGAAATCACCCAAACTCAAGACAGTGAGACTACCCATGAAGCTCTGCCCTTCGTTGAGGCGAGGGATCAGGGGTGCATCCGAGGCGTGGATCTTGACCAAGAATCCCGTATTTGTGATCACCCCAATGGTGGAGCGAACACTTGTTACCAATTCGCTGGCGGCCGCATCTTCACGTTGTCTTGGTCCGGTGCGCGAGACGCTATCGGCATCTTGCAGTCGGCAGATACCGCCCTTTGGAGTCAAGATGACCCGACACGGGTCATCAGGAACCTCAAGTGCAGTGGCAGTATTGCGTTTCGTGCCCAAGATTGGGGCCGTTGCTTCTTGAGAGGCAGCGACAATCCCTGAGGTTTGTTCGTCTATCAGCACTGTTCGGCGTGGGGTCCCCAGGGCGAGGGATGTTTCCTCTAATTCCTCTCGGACTACATTCTTCAACGCCTGCTCAGAGGCCAATATGGCCTTCAACTCGGCAATGGCTGCCTGAAGCTGTGATTTTTCGGTTTCCAATTCGATAATTGAAAACTTGGTTAAACGACGTAGACGCAGTTCAAGTATGTATTCCGACTGTGCTTCACTGAGATCAAAGACGTCCATTAAGCGGGTCTTGGCCGCTGCTGAATCATCGGAGGAACGGATCACTTGGATGACTTCATCAATATTTAGTACGGCCACAAGCAGGCCATCGACCAGATGTAGGCGTTCTTGTTTCTTTGCCAGACGGAAACTGGAACGCCTGCGGGTGACCTCCAGGCGGTGATCTAAGAAGACCTCGAGCATGGGTTTGAGCCCCAAAGTTTGGGGCTGTCCATCGACGAGAGACACTGCGTTAATGCCAAAGGATTCTTCCAAAGGCGTGTGTTTATACAGCTGCTCCAAGACCGCTTCGGGCTGTATCCCTTGCTTGATCTCAACCACCAAACGCATGCCATGATGCCTGTCAGACAGATCTGAGACACCTGAGATGCCGCGAATCTTGCCGGAAGAAACGCCTTCCTTAATCTTTTCAATCACCCGCTCTGGTCCCACCAAATAGGGCAACTCTGTCAAGACGATCCCCCGCTTACGAGCCGAAATACCCTCCACTTGGGCGCGCGCTCGTGTCCGAAAGATGCCTCGGCCTCCTGAGTAAGCCTCTGCAATACCGTCAAGGCCCACAATAATTCCGCCCTCGGGGAAATCTGGGCCGGGGATGAAGCGCATGAGGTCTTCTAGGCTGGCTTCAGGGTTATCAAGCAGGTGGACACAAGCAGAGATGACCTCTGAAAGGTTATGGGGAGGGATGTTGGTGGCCATCCCGACTGCGATACCGCTGGCTCCATTGACTAAAAGATTGGGGAAAGCTGCAGGCAACACCTGGGGCTGCATGTATTGGTTGTCATAGTTTGGAACAAAATCGACCGTGTCTTCGTCGAGGTCTGCCCCTAAGAACATGGAAGCCTTGGACAAGCGGACCTCGGTGTAGCGAGGTGCAGCAGGTCCGTTGTCCAGGGAGCCAAAGTTTCCATGTCCATCAATGAGAGGGATCCTCATGGTGAAAGGTTGGGCCAAACGCACCAAAGCGTCGTAGATTGCCGCATCCCCATGTGGGTGCAGCTTTCCCATGACGTCACCGATGACGCGCGAAGACTTCACATGTCCTTTATCTGGGGTTAAGCCCATGCGTTGCATCTGGAAGACAATGCGTCGCTGCACTGGCTTCAGGCCGTCTCTCGCATCAGGCAGGGCACGCGAATAGATAACCGAATACGCGTACTCCAGGAATGACCCTTTCATCTCGGCACTGATGTCGGTGTCGATAATCTCTTCTTTAACTGCGCGTTCTTGGGCCATAATCCAATCTTTAGCGATAAGGGCCTCCAGCGTGTGTTGCGACTCGCCGGAGACCTTCTTCACTGGTGAGACAATGGACTCATGACTGCCTTTTCGCCACCTGCCATGCCCCGCGATTTTGTTACCCACGCGGACCTACAAGGGCGAAGGGTCTGGCAGATTCTTCCGGCTGCCCTGAGTGCTGTTCCAGCATTGCAAGGCCTGTCTTTCCCGGGTGCCTCTACGGGGGAGCACGATTCTTGGGATTTCCCGCAAGCCCAAAGGGTTTGTGTGGCACTGATTGATGGCATGGGGTGGCACATGCTAAACGAGCGCTTGGCCTACGCTCCGTTCCTACGTCAAGAACTGCGTAACCAGGTGCGTGACCTGAATGCCTACACCTGCGTTCCCTCAACGACCGCCTCAGCCATTACCTCGATCACCGTTGGTCGTGGACCCGGGCAAACCAATATGCTCGGGTACCAGGTGCGCGATCCGAAAACAGCTGAGGTTTTTTCGCTTATTTCTTTCGAGGACGCACCGTGCGAACCGGAGATTTTTCAACCGCACCCCACCTTGTTTGAAACCCTGGTGGCCGCAGGTTTTACCTCAGATGTTTTGGGGCCAAAGAAATTTATCGGTAGAGGACTGACCAGGACTTCCCTGCGAGGGGCCAGGTACGTGACCAGTGAAACCCTGGATGCGCGCATAGCTTGTGCCCTGGATGCCTCCTACAAGGGGACAACCTTGACCTATTTTTATTGGGCCGAACTGGATCACGTAGGGCACAGCCGCGGGTGGAAAAGTGAGGAGTGGGCGCACGAACTGGAAGTGCTAAGCAGTGGCTTGGAACAGTTGGCCAAAGGGTTAGCACCTGGAACTTTATTGATTGTGACGGCAGATCACGGCATGGTCGACACGGATCCTTCCACCCGTTTTGACCTTGCAAGCAAGCCTGAGATAGCCCAGTCGGTTGAGGCAGTTGCAGGCGAGCCCAGGGCCTTACAAATTTTTACGAGGGCGGGGCATGGCTCACAGGTTAAATCCCTGCTAAAACAGTGGTTGGGAGACCTCGCCCTCGTCCTTGATAGAAATGAAACCGCCTTGCTCATTGGCGAGGTTGCACGTCCAGAAATTTTGGGGGATGTGTGCGTATTCATGTCTGGCAATGCGGTTTTAGTGGATTCGCGGTTCCATTCTGCGAAAGCTATGGAGCTGCCCGGGGTCCACGGATCCTTAACTGAGGCAGAGATGTGTGTGCCTGCCTTGAGTATTTTGGTTTAGGAACCGTCTGGGCGAGTTCCGAAAACTATTTCATCCCAGGAGGGCACAGATTTACGTCGTGAGCGCCTGCGAGGTGCAGCCTTGCTAGGGGTGTCCTCAAGCCCTTCCAATCCGGGCAAGACTGTGGGAGGCTCGGCCTTGGTCGCGAGGGCATCGACAGTTGCGGGTGCGGGCGTTGCGTCAGCTTCGGTTGATGGAGGTGTCGAGGGAAAGTCGGTGACACTGGCGGGCGCTTGTTGAGCGTCAGTATCCAGGTCCTGATTCAGCGATTGTGAGCCAAAAGCTGCTTCCATGGCCGACACATCGTCATCTTCCTCGCCTGTGGCAACGGTCAATCGGGTCCCGCGCGCAGCGGCTAGCTCATCCAAGATGGCTTCTGTTTCTTGAGGTTGCGGGGCGCGGACAGGTGAATCGGGCACATCGGGTGTGTTCGTGGTGGGTGCGAGTGCCTGCGGGGCAGGTTTTGACACCGGGGATGGCAGGGTCGCCAAGGTGGGAGACATGGGCGTTGTTGATTCCGTGAGGGCACGAGCTTCGTCGTTTATTGCATAAACGCTGCGATCGCTGAGTTCCAGAGTCCAGGAAGCGACGTATTCAGTGGCGGCTTGAACATAGACTAGCCTGACTTCCCAAGGGCCTTCGGGGCTGCGCACCGCATCCCATTGAAGGGTGGAAGGATCGACGCCTCGGGCAGCGAGCCTGTCGACCGCCAGGTCGCCCAAGGTGGGCGCATCTGAGTCCCTGTCCACTCTGCAGTCCCTGGCCTGGGCAGCAACCCAGGCCCGTTCAGCCAGTACCGGTCCCTCAAAGCGTCGAACGTGCTCGATGGGAAGCCCTGACTGGGCGGCTACTTCTTCAGCCCTGGCACCAGCACGAACAAGGGTTTGCAGATCTTTGGGGCGCAGATCTGAACCTGTCGCGGCCAAAATGGAGTCAACGACATTGCGGTCCCGCCTCACTGCGGCGCGTAATTCGTTGTCGATGGGCAGGGTAAAGCGTTCACCGTTTTCATCAACAAGGACAATCTGATCGCCATCAGGTCCCAGTAGTGTCAGGGAACGCATAAATATCCTCCTTGTAAGTCCACATCAGCTTCCCATCAATGGCAGATATTTTCTCTAAGACATGCCGTTAGAGTTTAGAAAATGGAAATGAGTCGAGAAGAATGTTAGTATCCCTGCGCTATAGAACGTCCATTCCGTGACTGGACTAGGTGAAGGGGAATTCCGTATGGCAACCGACTATGACGCTCCACGTAAGAACGACGAAAGCGAATCAGAGGATTCCATTGAAGAGCTAAAAGCCAGGAGAACTGAGGCAAATCAGTCGGCTGTTGACGAAGATGAGAACGAAACTGCCGAGGGCTTTGAGTTGCCTGGTGCCGACCTGTCGGGCGAGGAGCTGAGCGTCAGGGTCATCCCCAGGCAAGCAGATGAGTTTACTTGCTCGGAGTGTTTCTTGGTGCACCATCGCTCTCAGCTGGCCTATATGGACAATGGCCAGCCAGTCTGCAAGGAATGTGCTATCTGAGTAGGGTGAGCCCTGCTAAACAAACTACACGGCAATGAGGTAATGATGGGCTTCTTCTCCAAACGTAAGGAAACGCGCGACACCGAGGATCTAGGTGCCCACAACCAAGATGAGCAACCAGGTGTGGAAGAAGGCCTAAGCAATGACTTGGGCCCCTTCGATTCCACTGAAGACAGCGACGACATCGCTCGAGTCGATTTTGGATCGCTTCGAATTCCCTTGACTCCTGACCTGCGTGTTTCCCCAGATGTTTCTGAAGACGGGCGGGGCATCTCTGGTCTAACTCTCCTGCTGGACTCAAGTGCCGTGCGCCTTATGGCTGTGGCCTCGCCCAAATCTGGAGGACTGTGGAAGGACGTGAGGGGTGAACTTAAGGTTCAACTCACCAAGCAGGGGGCGACTATAGAAGAACGTGACGGCGTTTTTGGCACCGAGCTTTTGGCGCAGGTGCCGGTGCAAAACGCTGAAGGACGTTCAGGGCGAGCCCCCATGCGTTTTGCTGGTATCCAAGGTCCTAATTGGTTCCTACGTGTTATTTTCAATGGGGCGGCTGCCGTAGACGAGGAAGCTGCAAAGCCCTTGGAAAATGTGGTGCGCAATATAGTGGTCCACAGGGATGCAACGCCGCGTCCCCCGAAAGAGATCTTGCCCATCACTTTGCCTGTTGACACTGAACAAGAGGCCTGAAACTGTGGGCGAGGATACTCCAAAGCCTGACCTTCAAGAACAGAAAAAGGGCGAGGCATCCAAGATGTTTCCGTCGCGTGAAGAAGTCGCTGCCGTCGATGAACGTCAGGCCAGCCAAACGCTTGGGACCACCCCGATTTGTGAGATCGAAGAGAGACAGAGGGTCCGGGTTTCAGGAATCCTGCAGGCATTAACCTTTGTCCCCATGGCGCAAAGTCCCTCGCTGAGAGGACAGTTATACGACGGCACCGGTTTCATTTCACTCATATGGACAGGTAGACGCGATATTCCAGGTATCAACGTTGGGGTGCATCTGGTGGCCAACGGGGTGGTCGTCGCTGATAGAATCCACGGCTTGACGATTATGAATCCGGATTACTCAATCGTGGCCCGAAAGGATGCGGATGGCTGAGGATACGAGCCACGAGGAAGGCCCTGTGACCCCCAAAGAGGGTTTGAGTCTCAGTGCAGAAGATCAGCAGCCTTCAGCTCCCAAACTGGTTGAAGCCCTGGGCACGGGATTTGCCACCCGTATGGAAAGCGAGAATTTTTCCTTAATGGAGGCTGTAGGTGGGATCCGCGGTGTTGTGGAATCCACTATCCCCGTCCTGGTTTTCGTCATCGGGTTTGTTATCGCAGGCAACTTGCTGTGGCCTTCTGTGGCAGCACTGAGTGTCTCCGTGGGGCTCGTCTTGGTGCGCGCATTGACAAAATCAAATCCCACCCAGGCGCTTGGGGGGCTCTTTGGGGTGATTATCGGGGTCCTGTGGGCAGCGGGTTCGGGCAAAGGAGAGAACTACTTTGCCGCCGGTCTGTGGATCAATCTGGTGTACTTTCTCGTGCTGGCCGGGTCACTACTCATGCGTTGGCCACTTATCGGAATCCTCATGGGCTTCGTGCGTTCTCAGGGAACTACTTGGCGCAAAGACCCTGGTCTGCGACGCGACAGACGCGCCTACACGGTCGTCACTATTTTGTGGACAGCCCTTTTTGCGGCGCGTCTTGCCGTGAAAACGCCACTGTATTTTGCTGGAAACGTGGCCTGGTTAGGCACCATCCATCTGATGATGGGAGTACCGCTATTCGCCCTCGTCCTGTGGCTTTCCTGGCTGCTCTTGAGGCGAGGAAATCAAGGTACTTAACTCCGCCAACTCCTTGGGGGCATCATTTGCTCCGGCTAGCAGTAAAAGCAATTCGTCATCCTGTTCAAAAATGTCATCTGCCTGCGGGTTCATGGGGCGCCCGTCGCGTAGAATCGCCGCCAATACGGCTTGGAGTGGCCAGTGAATATCTCCCACTTTGCGTCCCGTTAGGGGAGCGTCAGGGGGTAGAACAGCGGAATACATGGCTGCCCCTGTCATTTGGAAGCTGAATATCCGCACCAAGGCACCAATCGAGACCGCCTCTTCAACCAAAGAGGTCATGATCCTCGGTGTTGAAACCTGGACGTCGACTCCCCAGGAATCGTCAAACATCCATTCGTTTTTGGGGTTGTTCACGCGGGCCACAACCTTGGGAACCCCAAACTCAGACTTCGACAGCAAAGAGATCACTAGGTTGGCGCGATCATCACCTGTTGCTGCAACCATCGCATCGCATTGCTCTATTCCGGCTTTGACGAGAGCTTCTGGAGAGCAAGCATCTGCCAGGATCCATTCCGCCTGAGCAACAGAAGCCACACGCATGGCGTCTGGTTCAATATCAACCAGGGTCACCTCGTGGCCGTGAGATAACAACTCCCTGGCAATGGAGCGCCCCACAGAGCCTGCACCAGCAATAACGGTCCGCATTACCCAAGCTCCTTCGGGTTGTGAGCCAGTGTCCTGGCCACTTCTTCGCGCTGGTCTGCCCTGCACATGAGGACTACCTCATCACCGTCTTGAATGGCGCTGCTTGCCTCAGGCAAGAGGGGAGACGCAAGCCTGTTAATAAAGACTAGGCGAGCGCCAGTGTTTTCTTCTAGGCTCGAGATGCTCACCCCTGCCCAGGAGGAATCGGGCAATGCGCGAAGCATCACGAGTTCGCCGGTCTCTTCCATGAAGATAACCTCAGGTTCCAAGGGCAGCATATGGACCAATACCGCTTGAGTGGTACGTTTGACAGTCCCAACAGTAGGAATACCCAAACGTTCATACACTTCAGCTCGGGCCGGGTCATAGATCCTGGCAACCACATTGCGCACACCAAAAGTTTCACGCACAATTCTGGCTGCCAGGATATTGGAATTATCCCCATCGGCTACGGCGGCGAATGCGTAGGCATCCTCAATTCCCGCCTGTTCTAAAACATCACGATCAAAGCCAATGCCCATGACCTGTTGGCCTGAAAAGCTGGCAGGTAGCCTTCTGAAGGATTCAGGATTGACATCGATAACTGACACAGAGTGGCCGCGGTTATCAAGTTGCGTTGCTAAAGAGGAGCCCACGCGACCACAGCCCATAACGACGAAATGCACTCATTCAACTTACAACGAAAGTCCATCGCGTGCGAGCCTGAATTTCAAATATCTGTGGGTGTCAGTCTTGGAGAAAGAAAGGACTAGAGTGACAGCGTGCATGAGTTTCTAGATCGCCTTCGCCAAATACTCGTGGGTCGCCCCATGAGCACCGAGGCGATGGGGCGCACATTGTTGCCCAAGAGGATCGCCTTACCGGTTTTCGCCTCTGACGCTTTGTCGTCTGTCGCCTATGCTCCAGACGAGATTCTTTTGACACTGTCGCTTGCTGGGCTGAGTGCCCTCACCCTTTCACCGTGGGTGGGTCTAGGTGTCGTGGCAGTCTTGGCTGTCGTCGTCTTGTCCTACAGGCAAACCGTGTACGCCTACCCCTCGGGGGGAGGGGACTACGAGGTCGTTTCCACAAATTTCGGGCCGAGGGCGGGGCTAGTGGTGGCCTCGGCTCTCATGGTGGACTACGCCTTAACGGTGGCTGTCTCTGTATCCTCAGGGGCACATTACCTGTCTACCGCCGTCCCCTACTTTGTGGGAAAAGAGGCAATTGTGGGGGTCACGGTAGTTGCGATACTTGTCGTGATGAACCTGCGAGGCATGCGCGAATCAGGAAGGGCCTTCGCCGTTCCTGTCTATCTCTACATGGTTTCGATTTTCCTAATGGTCGCTTTCGGCCTGTTCCAACATATGAACGGCACTTTAGCCAAGGCGCCCTCGGCAATCTATGAGGTTGTTCCCACAGCCCAGCACGCAGGTGGCCTGCTCGGGGTGGTGGGTTTCTTCTTGGTGCTCAGGTCGTTTTCATCAGGGTGTGCTGCCTTGACTGGAGTGGAAGCCATTTCTAATGGGGTACCTGCTTTCAAGAAACCCAAATCAAAGAATGCTGCCACGACCTTGGCGCTTTTGGGGCTCATCTCTGCGGCCATGATGATGTCAATCCTGCACTTGGCATCTGCCACAGGGCTGCGTTTTGTCGAGGATCCTGCCACACAGTTGGCTTTGGACGGGAAGCCTGTGGGTGAGGGAGTGCGCCTAGCCCCGGTGATTGGCCAGTTGGCAGCCACGATCTTTGCCAATGTCCCACCGCTGTTCTACCTGGTGACGGTTGTGACAGGGCTGATCTTGGTTCTGGCCGCCAACACTGCCTTTAATGGTTTCCCGCAATTGGCGTCTGTCCTGGCGAGGGATTCTTTCTTGCCCAGGCAATTGAAAAACCGAGGGGACAGGCTCTCATACTCGAATGGGATCGTCATTTTGGGGCTTGTGGCCTCGGGGATCATGGTGGCCTTCAACGCGGAAGTCACGAAACTGATCCAGTTGTATGTCGTGGGTGTCTTTGTCGCTTTCACATTTTCACAGCTGGGCATGCTGCGCCACTGGAACAGGAACCTGACTCTCGAGACCTCACTACAGGCGCGCAGGCATATGCGCCGTTCGCGCTTGATTAACGCCATTGGCCTGGCCATGACCTCTTGTGTTTTATTGGTCGTTTTGGTGACGAAATTTACGCACGGCGCGTGGATCACAGTCCTTTTGATGTCCATGCTGTACCTGGCCATGATGTCCATTCGCAAGCATTACGAAGGAACCGAGAGGGAACTGCAGATCGATTCCTTCCGTGAAGCACGTAGCCTGCCTTCCAGGGTTCACGCCCTGGTTTTGGTCTCCGCGCTGCACAAACCTGCCATGAAAGCGATTGCCTATGCGCGTGCCACCAATCCGGCAAGCCTCGAGATCGTCCACATTTCAGTGGATCCGGCAGAAACCGCCCGTTTACGCAAGGATTGGGAGGCATCAGGCCTGGATATTCCCTTGACGGTCGTGGCTTCGCCGTTTAGGGAAATCACACGGCCTGCAGCGCAGTATGCCCGCTCTGTGCGCCGCAGATCCCCACATGATCTGGTAGCTGTTTTCATCCCCGAATACTTAGTTTCTCGCTGGTGGCATCAGCTGCTGCACAACCACACCGCTTTGAGACTCAAAACCAGACTGTTGTTCGAAAAGGGGCTTGTCATGGCTTCTGTGCCCTACCAACTGCACAAGGAGGTACGCCCCAAGGAGCCATCAAAAGACCAATGGGCTACAGGTTGGAAAGATCGAGATGACGCATAGCGAAATGTCTACCCTAAGGCTTAAGGATAGGCCTGCTCACGGTGGCTTTTGTGTAGGGATACGCGAGGACGGCAAGGTCGTCATGGTCCACGGAGCGCTGCCTGGTGAAAAGGTTGGTGTACGCCTCACCCAAGAGACATCAAAAGTGGCCTTCGCCGAGGTCATTGAGGTTTTAGAGGCGTCACCGGATCGCGTTGAGCACCCCTGGGAATCGGCAGGTTCTTTGGGCGTCGGGGGAGCCGATTTGGGGCATGTCTCCTTGGAGGGGCAGCTCATATGGAAGGCACAGGTCATCGAGGATACGTTGCGCCGGATCGGGGGTGTTGAGCTCGCGGGTGCCTTCCAGGGTGACAAACGAGTTGAGGTCCACTCTTTGGACCGCACATCAGGGGAGGACTTCGGCAGACGCCGCCTAGAGTTCGTCATTTCCGAGGGCGAAAAACCCGCCATGTATCGCGCGGGTACGCATGACCTGGTCGAGGTGCCTGACATGCCTTTCGCCGTGCCGGCCTTAGAGGATCTGCATATCTTTGGTGATGACACACGATGGAACTTTCGCCCAGGTCAGCGTCTAAAAGCTGTCCTTCCATCCGCGTGCGACCCCGTGTTGTGTATCGATAAGCAGGCCTTTGGTCAAGATGGTAAAAAGGCACCGAGGCATGTCAACGAGGCTGTTAGATGGCAGGACACAGAGATTCGCTACCGCGTGCGTCCTGAGTCTTTTTGGCAAGCCCATTCTCATGCCCCGTCTGTTTTGGTTGATGCCGTCATGAGCATGGCACAGGTGGAAACAGGTGACACAGTCACGGAGCTGTTTGCCGGTTCTGGCTTATTCACAGTGCCACTGGGGTTATGTGCGGGGGAAACGGGACGCATTGCCAGCCTTGAGGCAGCTAGGGCGGCTGTGTCAGATGCGGTCGCGAATATGCGCACAAATGGTGTTCAGGCAGCCTATGACCTGCGTGTGGCCTCAGTGAATGCCAAGGAAATCCGCCTCTTGGCGCCTTTCATGGAAGGCGGAGTCACCGTTTTGGATCCTCCTCGCGTGGGCGCAAAACGGGGGGTCATTCAAGAGATACTGCAGGCCAAGCCCAGGCGTGTGGTCATGGTGTCTTGTGACCCAGCCGCCATGTCACGCGATCTGCGTGCCGCCCTCGAATTTGGTTATGCTCCACGTTCGTATTTGGCGCTGGATCTCTTTCCCTACACGCACCATGTCGAGGTTGTTACATGTCTTGAGCCCACGTCTTGACCTGCGGTTTTACAGCTTGAGCGAGGCGTCCTCGGCAATCTATTGAAGAACTCTTTGAAAGCAAGTATCTTGATATCGAGAGATTCCGGGTGTTCCGGATGCGCAGATGAAGGGGAGAAACATGGCATATCTCAACAGTTTCGGGGCAAAGAAGACCTTGACAGTTGGCTCCAAAGACTATTCGATCTACAGCCTGAAAGCGGTGGAAGGCGTATCGAAACTTCCCTATGCCCTGCGCGTATTGGCGGAAAACTTACTGCGTACTGAGGACGGAGAAAACGTCACGGCAGACCAGATACGCGCCTTGGCTTCCTGGGAACCGACGGCTGAACCCGACACCGAGATTCAGTTCACCCCAGCTCGCGTGATTATGCAGGACTTTACAGGCGTACCCTGCGTTGTGGACTTGGCGACTATGCGTGAAGCAGTAGCCAAACTCGGTGGAGACCCTGAGAAAATCAACCCCCTCAACCCCGCCGAGATGGTCATCGACCACTCTGTCGTCATCGACCTCTTTGGCAATGCTGGAGCTTTCGAAGGCAATAAAGAACGAGAGTTCGCCCGCAATGAAGAGCGCTACCAATTCCTGCGTTGGGGACAAGGCGCTTTTCAAAACTTCCGCGTTGTGCCCCCAGGTACAGGCATCGTTCACCAGGTGAATATCGAATACCTGGCCCGCACCGTCATGACCCGTGAAGAAAACGGCGAAACCTACGCCTACCCGGATACCTGCGTCGGAACCGACTCCCACACCACCATGGTCAATGGCCTGGGCGTACTGGGCTGGGGCGTAGGTGGTATCGAGGCCGAGGCAGCCATGTTGGGCCAGCCAGTTTCCATGCTTATCCCACGCGTTGTCGGTTTCAAACTCAAAGGGGCAATCCCCGCAGGAGCAACCGCTACTGACGTGGTACTTACCATCACCCAGATGTTGCGCGAACACGGCGTGGTCGGCAAATTCGTAGAGTTTTACGGCGAGGGCGTCACCTCCGTTCCCCTGGCAAACAGGGCAACCATCGGAAATATGTCCCCCGAGTTTGGGTCGACCGCCGCCATATTCCCGATTGATGACGTCACCATTGACTACCTGCGTTTGACTGGCCGCAGTGAGGAAAACTGCGCACTGGTTGAGGCCTATGCCAAGGAACAGGGCCTGTGGCATGACCCGGCATTTGAGCCTGTCTACTCCGAGTACATCGAACTGGACCTGTCCACCGTCGTGCCCTCCATCGCTGGACCAAAGCGCCCCCAAGACCGCATCGAATTGACCGATGCAAAGGCCTCTTTCGAAAAGGCATTGGTGCCAAACTACGCCAAGACTCGCCACCAGGAAACCGAGGTTACCCTGGCTGACGGACGCTCTTTCACCTTGGATAACGGCGCGGTTGTGATCTCGTCCATCACTTCATGTACCAATACTTCCAACCCCTCGGTCATGCTGGCGGCAGGCGTCTTGGCACGCAATGCGGTTGCCAAGGGACTGAGTGTGAAGCCGTGGGTGAAAACCTCTATGGCACCGGGCTCCAAGGTCGTGACTGACTATTACGAAAAGGCTGGCTTGTGGCCCTCTCTCGAAGCGCTTGGCTTCCACCTGGTTGGCTATGGCTGCACAACTTGTATCGGCAACTCCGGGCCTCTCATTCCCGAGGTTTCCGCTGCAGTGAATGATGCAGACCTGGCCGTGGTCTCTGTGCTTTCAGGTAACCGCAACTTTGAAGGCCGTATCAACCCAGATGTGAAGATGAACTACCTGGCTTCCCCGCCTCTCGTCATCGCCTATGCCCTGGCAGGCACAATGGATATCGACTTTGATATCGAGCCTCTGGGCAAGGACTCACAGGGCAATGATGTTTTCTTGAAAGACATTTGGCCCAATCCCACTGAAGTGCAGTCAATAATGGACAGTTCCATTACCCGGGATATGTTCACTAAGGACTACGCGGATGTCTTCGCAGGAGACGAGCGTTGGCAGGCACTGGAAACACCCCAAGGCTCGACCTTTGACTGGAAAGATGCATCCACCTACGTGCGCAAGGCGCCGTACTTTGATGACATGGGCATGGACATTACGCCAGTTGAAGATATCCAAGGCGCGCGTGTGCTCTTGAAACTGGGGGATTCTGTGACAACGGACCACATTTCGCCCGCAGGCTCTTTCAAGGCAGACACCCCTGCTGGCAAGTATTTGGTGGCCAATGGTGTAGACCCCAAGGACTTCAACTCTTACGGTTCGAGACGTGGCAACCACGAGGTCATGGTGCGTGGCACTTTCGCCAATATCCGCATTAAGAACCAACTCCTAGATGGGGTCGAAGGCGGTTTCACTCGTGATTTCACTCGCGATGGCGGACCACAGGCTTCTGTCTATGATGCAGCTGCGAATTATCGCGCTGCGGGTGTGCCTCTCGTGGTCCTGGGCGGCAAGGAATACGGTTCAGGATCGTCTCGCGACTGGGCAGCGAAGGGCACCTCATTGTTGGGTGTAAAGGCGGTCATTACTGAGTCTTTTGAGCGTATTCACCGCTCCAATCTGATTGGTATGGGTGTCTTGCCTCTGCAGTTCCCTGTGGGCAAGAACGCAGATTCTTTGGGGCTGGATGGCACAGAGGTCTTTTCGATCACCGGCATTACGGCCCTGAACGATGGGGTGACACCCAAGACGCTCAAGGTCCGTGCTGACAAGGCAGACGGCAGTTGTGTTGAATTTGACGCTGTTGTACGCATTGACACCCCTGGTGAGGCCGACTACTTCAGGAATGGTGGCATCTTGCAGTACGTCTTGCGTTCACTGGTGCGTGGCTAAAACTTCTGCCTCTAGGCCGGTAAACCGCGGTGGTGTTTGTACACAGGCAACTCGCCTTCTATGGGCGGGTCGTCTGTGTGCAAGACGCAGTAGACCGACCATATGACAGAGATAATCGGGATGGCGACAATCGCCCCGAAAATACCGGCCACGATGGTCCCTGCCGTTACGCCAAGGCCCACCACTGCCGGATGCAGTGACACCTGTGAGCCCATAATAAAGGGCTGTAGGATGTGGCCTTCGATCTGACCGATCAGGGCTACCCCGATACCGACGAACACAGCCGTCCATACGCCGTGTGCCGCCAGGCCCACGATCATGGAGACAAACATGGCGGTTGGGGCGCCGATCAGCGGGATAAAAGAGCCGATAAAAACAATGACCGCAAGGGCCGGTGACAGTGGCACATGTAAAAACTCTATCCACAGATAGGCGAAGAAGGCGTTGGTGGTGGCGATGATGATCGTTCCACGGGCGTAGCCAGAGAAGGTGAACCATCCCGCGGAGGCTGCTTCGTGGGTGATCAGGCGATAGCGGGCGGGCAAGCGATTGAGGAACCAACGCCACATTGAGGTCCCTGAAAACAGGAAGAACAGGGTGATGAATATGGCCAACACAAAAATGGTGGCACCGAAGGCGAAAGTTCCAGCATTTGAAAGCAGCTCTGTTGCCAAGGCACCGGCATTGCTCTTCAAGTAATCCAGCCCTGTATTCGTCAAATCATTGAGCCAGGCGTATAGCTCGTCACGAGAAACCTCTACAGGGATCGGGGTTGCGCGCAAGAAGTCCAAAATCAGGTCTATGCCGTTACCGAAAGAGTCAGCCAGTGCCGCCCACTGTGTAGAGACTGAATACACGACGAAAGACACGAGGGCAGCAGCTAACCCCACCAGGGTCAGAAGTGAGATGAAGACGCCCAATAACCTGGGCATGAACTTGTCTAAAAAGTTGACAAGAGGATTGAGCAAAGACGCCAGGACGAGAGCCAAGAACAGGGCGACAAAAACGAGGCGTAACTCAGCTGCGAGCCATACGGCCGCGCTTGCGACGATCAAGATCCCCAAGAGCAGCCAGGCTGAGGTTCCTCCAGTGCGCAGCCATGAAGGAATGGCGTCCTTCGACGTGCTTCGGGACTTTGGCGGACGTGCTCCAGGTCGGGGCATGCGCGAGGCGCTCGTGAACGACTGGCTGGGTTTATTGGATGTGGGTACCGCCCAGGTATTGCGTTTACGAAGCATGGAAACATTACGCATAAGAGAATTGAGTCCTACCATTCCATCAGTCTAGGACTTGTTTCATAACGCTCATCCAAGGCGCGCTTGTGTTCTTCTTTAGCCTTTGGTGCATGGACTTAGACGTGTCAAAATAGTCAGGTGGAACTGGCTGAGATGGATGGGCGTAACTATTTTCGTCCCACTGCTGTACGAGCAAAAACCCTGGTAAGAGGTGATGTGCTGAAAGGCACAGGCCTGATTATTAGGGATGTGTACGAGGGGAAAGACCATGAGATTTTGGATCTCATGCGCGGTTCGGCGCTCATTGTTCCCACTCTTGGACCTGATGGGCAACTCCAAGAAGAAGGGCTGACGGATCCTTCGAAGATTTTGGTAAAAATGGTTTCAGGGTACGTCCTTGTCAAGGCATCCAGGACAGGGAAAGAGGACCTGGATGAGACAGTCTTTTTTCTCACTCCCACGCTCTCGATGGTCGAGGTATGGCAGTTTGAGAGCAATGGGTAGTGTCTTACCCAGATCGCGGGGCCTTTCCTTTTGGGATAGGACCTGCCCTCGTGCTAAGTTAGCTGGGCTGCTTTAGCACGTACCTGTCCGGGTGGCGGAATGGCAGACGCGCTAGCTTGAGGTGCTAGTGCCCGTATTAGGGCGTGGGGGTTCAAGTCCCCCTCCGGACACGAAACCATCCCCACTGGGTGATTGAAAGAGGGAGGGGCACTCGGTGACTCAGCAGCGCGAATTCAAGCAGGGAATAGCAACTGCAGTCGAATACCTTGGTATGCGTGTGGATGTAACTCCTAATGAACCCTTCTCACTTTCCCAGTACGGGCTGTTTCTCGCGCCCCCGGCCCACACTGACATAGAAGCCATTACGGCTGCTTGTCAGGACCCAGAGATTCAGCGTTGGACGACCGTTCCCTACCCTTATGGCTTACCTGATGCTGAACATTTCGTTGAGGAAATCTGCCCGAAGCTGTGGGCAGACGGCTCTCCAACTTGGGCAATCCATGCGAACCTGGATGCCGACGAAAGGCAACTCGTCGGGGTGGTCGGGTTGACTCGCAAGAATGCGGATACCGCAGAGATAGGCTACTGGCTTGCTCCTGAAGCCAGAGGTAAACGCCTTATGTCCAGGGCAGTTTCCATGGTCTTAGACGCGGCATTTTCCAAACTGGGGTTCACAGCAGTTCTTTGGTTTGCCGAGGTCGGCAACTGGGCTTCGTGGCGCACAGCGTGGCGCCTTGGGTTTAAACCAGGTGGCGTAATACCTGCATACGCGACCAATAAGGGCGTGCGAGCAGACTACTGGTCTGCCTCAATCACGGCTGATAGTGCCAGGGTCCCCACAGCTCCTTGGAATGGGCCAGGCACCGAGGGGCTCGACGGCGCAAAGGGGTTGCCTGCCGTGGACCCTGGAAACCCTGAGGCTCTGGTAAGGCAGTTCCATCACGTTTATGGCTTGCCAATAGTGCTCAGTGGAGCCAACGCCGATTTTGAACGTGTGCACATGCGGATGAATCTGATCCTTGAAGAAGTCACTGAATTGGTGGCAGCCGTTTACGGTGAAGAAGCTGGCAAACGCATCGAAGAAGCCGCACGCCAAGTACAAGACCTCGATGAATACAGTCGTGACACGATTGAGACGGCAGATGCCTTGGCGGATCTGGTCTATGTTATTTACGGTATGGCCTTGGAAAGCGGCATTAGTCTGCCAGCGGTTCTTGCTGAGGTTCAGGCATCCAACCTGTCCAAACTGGATTCTCAGGGTAAGCCGATTTATCGTGAGGACGGTAAGGTTTTAAAGGGAGAAAACTTCTTTGAGCCGAATGTTGCCAGGGCTTTACGGAACAGACTCACTCCATAGCTCACGGAAACGATTTTTTTACTTGAGACGCTCCCGCGTTCAGGTAACTTTATGATAAAAATGTTATAGATAAATTTATGCCCTGTGTAAAACGTGAGTGCAGGGTGTTTCATATGTGAACATCAAGATAAGTCCTTGTGGGAGGAGAAAAATGGCGAGTGTCGTCGTTGTGGGAGGCGGCTACGGTGGGATTACCGTGGCTGGCGGCCTCGATGAAGTCGCCGATGTCACCTTGATTGAGCAAAAGGATCAGTTTGTTCACCATGCTGCAGTCGATTCCGTGTGGGGACACACCATTTTTATGCCGTATTCACGTCTTTTGAAGCGCGGGAAGATCGTTCATGGCACGGCTATGCGCGTGGAGGGCACAACCGTCTACGTCGCAGGTCAAGATCCTATTGAAGGCGATTATCTTGTCCTGGCCACCGGAACCACCTACCCCTTCCCTGCGAAGCACCAAGTTTCGCAGGCGGCTGTGGCCAAAGCAAGGCTGGATCAGTGTCGCGCGAATCTGGCCAATGCCAATCGTGTTCTACTGGTGGGCGCAGGTACTGTCGGGGTTGAATTTGCCGGTGAAATTTCTGCCACTTTCCCGGATCTGCAGATCATCATGGTGGATAGGGCGCCCCACATTTTAGGGACTCCCGGGTATTCTCAGGAACTTATTGACGACTTGACCCGACAGTTGAAAGACAGGGGCGTTGAACTCGTTTTGGGTGCCCCGCTGGCCTATATGCCTCCCTCAGACATGGGTGTTCTTTCCTCGTTCTATGTCGAAACAACTGACGGTGTGGGTATAGAAGCCGATATGTGGTTCATCTGTTATGGCGCACGTACAGCAACGGGGTACTTCCATGGGGCCTATAGCGAGCTTCTGCACGGGGACGGCACCATCATGGTCAATGAGTACATGCAGGTTCGCGGCACACAAAATGTTTATGCCGTAGGGGATATTACCGATGTGCCGGAATCGAAACGTGCTGACGCCGCGAGGGCTCATGCACGTGTTGTTGTGGCCAACATTAAAGACCAATTGGCTAACCGTGCACCTTCGACAACCTATTCACCTGGAAAGGAATGGATTGTCCTGCCGCTTGGTCCAGATGGAGGGGCCTCACAGTTGGTTACACCTCAAGGGAAGATGGCTCTTGTTGGCCCGGAGGAAACAGCTGAGATCAAGGGTTCTGATCTGATGGTCACCATGATCCGAGGCCAACTCCACCTACCGTAGTTGAGGTGCGTTTTTCCCTTGAGAGCCGTAGGCTGGTGCCATGAGTAATGATCCTCGCGCTGCACTGGACCAATTGATTGCCGCTTTTGAAGCCCATTTTGCCCTCGCTTCTCAAGAGGGTCCCGACTCACCTGAACTGGGAAATGCAGAAGATGCTCTTCAAGACGCCTTCTTCACCTATGACAACGTCTTGTTCTCTGTCTATGATGCGGAACTGCCTTTTGACATCATGATGGACGAAGATTCTGACGATGATGAATACTATGAAGACGACGATCATGACGAAGACGAAGACGATGATCATGACGAAGACGACTACTTTGATTACGACTCATACGACGAGCGAGTAGCCCCTGAGGACCTCGAAGATACCGTCGAGAGGTAGCAGAAGCTTTCAACGCCAGCGTGCCGGATACCCCACAACGGGAGCAGAAACCTCATCCAAAACAGCGACCAGCTGAGGAGGAAGCTGAGTGCCCGTCGCCTTCAAAATGGTTGAGAGCTGATCTGCACTACGTGCGCCAACAATGGAACAGGCCAAATGCTCACGAGTGTCCAACCATGCCAAGGCTGCATCGATCATGCCAATATCTAGACCCTGGGCGGCGGTTGCTAGTGCTTCCACAACCCTGCGTGATGACTCACCCATGTAGGGCTCAACAAAACCGCGCAGGTGCGAGGAAGCCGCCCTCGAATCTGGGGGAGTTGTGCTGCGGTATTTGCCAGTCAAAATTCCACGCCCCAAGGCAGACCAGCCGATAATTCCAAAGCCCAAAGACTGTGAGGCCGAAACGATCTCAGCCTCAATTCCTCTTTGGAGCAGTGAGTACTCCATTTCAACAGCAGCCAAACCTGGGGCGCTCAGGCCTGAAACTCTGGGGGACAGCAAGGTGGCAGCTTGAGTGACGGCCCAGGCCGGATAGTTGGATAAGCCGACGTACCTGGCTTTTCCTGACTGGACTGCTGCGTTCAAGGCTGACAGGGTTTCATCAATGCTTGTATGCCCGTCGTGGTTTTGCACCAGCCACAGATCGACATAGTCCGTTTGCAGTCGAGTGAGGCTTTCATCCAAATTGCGCAGGAGGGCTCCTCGCGAGGTGTCAGCCTGCACGTGGCCGTCGACCACGGAGAAACCTGCCTTGGTGGCAATGATGCAGTCTGGACGGTTGCCCATGTCGCGCAGGAACTGTCCCAGCAATTCTTCGGCGACTCCCAAGCCATACGTGGGGGAGGTATCTACGAAGTTACCTCCGGCCTCAATAAAGGCCTCTAGCTGCTTGAAGGCCTCGTCTGCTGGAGTATCACGTCCCCAGGTCATTGTCCCGAGCCCAAGAGAAGAAACTACTAGGCCCGATGCTCCCACGTGTCGATGTTCCATGTTTTTAGGCTACAGGGTAGTGGGGATTACCCTGGTATCCATGACGTATATCGAGGCAGTAGTTTTGGGTGTCCTACAAGGTTTGACAGAATTCCTCCCCATCTCTTCCTCGGCCCACCTGCGTGTTGCCGGTGAACTCATGAGCTCCGATCCTGGGGCCGCTTTCACGGCCATTACACAATTGGGGACTGAAACCGCAGTTCTTCTGTACTTTTGGAAAGACATTGTGCGCATCCTCACCCACTGGTTTATGGCTTTGCCCGTGTGGCCGACTTCCTCAAGAATCTCGCCTGCGGACCCAGATGCCAGGCTCGGTTGGTGGATTATTCTGGGTTCGCTTCCTATCGGAATCTTGGGGTTCTTGCTCGAAGACCTGATTGATACCTCTTTGAGGAACCTGTGGATCACCGCCTCAACGCTGATTGTCTTTGCTGTTTTCCTGGGGCTGGCCGATAAGTTTTCAAAGCAAGTGAAAACCCTGGAAAATATGACGTGGAAAGAGGCCCTAACCTATGGCCTCTTTCAGGCAATGGCCTTGGTGCCAGGTGTCTCCAGATCGGGAGGTACTATTACCGCTGGTTTGCTCATGGGCTACACCCGATCGGCTGCAGCCAGGTATTCCTTCTTGCTTGCCCTTCCGGCAGTATTTGCCTCGGGTCTTTTTAAGCTCTACCGGGCACTGACGGATCCTCAGGAAGTCGTCTACGCCGGCCCCACCATCGTGGCCACTGTTTTGGCTTTTGTGATCGGTTACCTCGTTATTATGTGGTTCCTGAAACTAATTTCCACCAGATCCTTTATGCCTTTTGTGGGCTACAGGGTGGTTTTCAGCGTCGTCATTGTCGCCTTGTTGGTGTCGGGTGTGCTCACACCTGTCTCGACACACGCAGGCGCTATGTAGTCCTCATGGCCTTTAAACGGCTCATCCCGTCTACAGGCGCCTCGGGGGTCTGGCCTCCAAAAAGCGGGCACTGTGCTTGGAAGTAGCACCAGTCACAGAGCCGAGACCGCCTCGGCCT
This sequence comes from Actinomycetaceae bacterium, assembly GCA_030538185.1. Lineage (GTDB taxonomy): Bacteria > Actinomycetota > Actinomycetes > Actinomycetales > Actinomycetaceae > JAUNUK01. The sequence goes on from JAUNUK010000001.1 coordinate 696,329, forward strand.
GAACACACCAGTGTTCGCGCAGTTTTCGACTTCCTGCCACAAGGTTTGTAATTGGGTGCCAAATGACTCGATGTCTTGTGCCTGCGGGTCAAAGGTTAAGACCTTTCGATCTTTCAGATACAAAAGCTGCATTCTTGCAGGCAGCGTATTCTTTGCCCGCCACAATAACAACGCATAAAAACGCATCTGAAACAAGGCATCTTGGGTGTAGTTGGGGTGTGGCGCCTTGCCGGACTTGTAGTCCACAACCCGGATGCGCCCATCGGGTGCCACCTCGATGCGGTCGATGATGCCGCGTAAGTTCAGGCCATAATCGGTTTGTGCCTCAACCATAAGTTCGGTTTGGGCGGGGTTTAAGTGCTGTGGATTTTCAATCTCAAAGTATGAGCGAAGTAAATCTTTGGCTTCGTCAATAAACGTATCCTCATTGAAGTCTTTGCCCAAGGGAGAATCGGGATGTGCTAGGTTCTTCTCTCGCAGTTCAACCCAAGATTCTGGCAGCAATAAAAGTACCTGCCCAGCTTCGCGTTGCGCGGCGGGAAGTGTGAACATCTTTTCCAATACGGCGTGTACCAAGGTGCCTTTCAGGGCAGCCAAAGAGGGAGGTTCGGGGATTTTGTCCACGGTTCGTAAACGAAACTTCAAAGGGCATTGCTTGAAATCCGCAGCCCGGGAGGCCGAAAAGGCCGGGGTAAAAGATTTCCGAGGGCGGGGCGCGTCAAAACTCATACCCACACTCTACGCTGGGAGCATCACTCAAGCCCTGAGGCTATTAGTGGGGTGTACACCCGGGCGATAAGCTCAGGATCTTCACGATAGGCTCAGCGAGTTAGTATGGGACCTATGTCTGAAGCAATGGACCACGCACCGGGTCAAACACTGACACATACGCCGACGCACGCACCGGGTCGCGGTCCTTTCCAGGCCGCAGAGCGCGTCCAATTGAACGATGCGCGTGGTCGAGGACATTCGATTTACCTAGAAGTTGGCGGCCTGGTTCACTCCCATCGCGGCACTATTTCGCATGATGACATTATTGGACAACCAGAAGGCTGTGTCATTAAAGCTGCTGATGGAACCCAGTTTCAAGTGCTACGCCCCACGCTGGTGGACTTTATCTTGACGATGCCAAGGGGAGCTCAAATCGTCTACCCAAAGGACTCCGCCACCATTGTTATGGAAGGCGATATCTTTCCAGGTGCCCGCGTTATCGAGGCGGGTGTCGGTTCCGGTGCCTTAACTCTTGCTCTCCTGCAGGCGGTAGGCACCCAGGGAAGTCTGCACAGCATCGAACGTCGTGAAGAGTTCGCCGACATAGCCTCAGCCAATGTTGAAATGTGGAACAGAGGGAAACACCCCGCTTGGCAGCTTTCTATTGGGGATTTATCCGAGGTTTTAAAACAAAAAGTTGAAGACCACAGTGTAGACCGCGTCGTCCTCGACATGCTTGCCCCGTGGGAAAACCTGGAGGAAGTAGCCAGAACTCTAACCCCTGGAGGGGTGTTGACCTGCTACGTTGCCTCGGTTACCCAGATGTCTAGGCTGGTGGAAGACCTGCGGAAAACTGGTGATTTCATGCGGCTTCGCTCACAAGAAGTTGTGGTGCGTCCCTGGCATGTTGAGGGCCTGGCTATCCGGCCAGAACACCGCATCGTTGGACACACGGGCTTTATCATTACTGCCAGACGTGTAGCCCCAGGCGTTAAAGCTCTAACGCTGCAGACCGAAGAGTCATCACTTGATCAAAAAACGCCGGATGATGCGCCGTGGCTAGACCCTGAACAATCCTGGGAAGAATTGGAAAAACAGGGCTCCACAATCTCCAAGAAAAGACTTCGTAGGATAGGTAGGGAAGCTCAGGCTAGGGTTGAACAGGTGAAACAGACTCAAGGCAAGAAGGCACACGATGAGTGATGTAGAAAATAAGATAGCTGACCTGGAGAGGACCGCTGTGTCTCTTTCCGAGAAGAACTCTCGGTTATCAAGTGCTTTGGCTGCCTCACGTGAAGAACTAGCCACGATGAAAGCCATAGTGGAACAGGTCAGCGAGCCCCCAAGCTCCTTTGCAATCTTTGAAAAATCCTTCCTGAACGAGAGACACGCACAGGTTGTAGCCCAAGGCAGACGCCTCATTGTCGCTGTTGCGCCCCAGGTGGCCTTGGTTGATCTTCAAGCAGGGCAACAGGTGCGTCTCAATGAACGCATGGTGCTTTTTGAAGCAGATGACTACCCCACGCAAGGAGATGTAGTCGTTATCGCAGAGACCTTGGCAGATAATCGCGTGCTCGTGAAACCTGACGGCACCTCAGAAAAAGTTCTCGCTTTAGCCCGTCCTCTGCACAATATGGATTTGAACCCAGGGGATACTTTGTTGGCAGACCTGCGCACAGGTCACGCCTTCGAACTTTTGGTGCGAGCCGAGGTCGAACAGCTTCTGGTGCCCGAGGTGCCCCACGTTCCTTATTCTTCGATTGGTGGTCTATCTGCACAAATAGAGCAGATACGAGACGCCCTCGAACTGCCTTTTGCCCACCCTGAGCTGTATGCGCGTTACGGCCTGAAGGCACCCAAGGGCGTATTGCTTTACGGGCCTCCTGGTTGTGGCAAAACACTCATTGCCAAGGCCGTAGCGACCTCTTTGGCTGAGACCGCGCGAGGAAACGGTAAGGATGCATACTTCCTATCCATTAAGGGACCTGAACTGCTCAATAAGTTTGTGGGTGAAACGGAGCGGCAGATCCGTGCCATTTTCAACCGTGCACGTGAGCTGGCCAGCGAGGATGCCCCAGTCGTTATCTTCTTCGACGAAATGGAAGCACTTTTTAGAACGCGAGGCTCTGGGATTTCATCCGATGTGGAAAACATGGTCGTGCCACAGTTTTTGGCTGAGATGGACGGTGTCGAACAGTTGGATAACGTCGTCGTCATCGGCGCATCCAACCGCGAAGACATGATTGACCCGGCCGTTTTACGCCCTGGGCGCCTGGATGTGAAAATCAGGATTGAGAGGCCAGATGCCAAGGGTGCAGCCGAGATTCTGCGCATCTATTTGGACGAATCCCTGCCCTACGCCACACGCGAATTTGATGCCTTCGGAAGCCCGACGCAGGTTGTCCAAAGCCTCATCGCCCGAACCGTTAACCGTCTGTACGCCACGGCGCAAGAAAATGCGTTATTCCACATCACCTACGTCTCAGGGCGGGAGAGCACGGTCTATTTGGGGGATATGGTAACCGGCGCGTTCCTGGCCTCCATTGTGGAAAGGGCAAAGAAAGCCGCGATCAAGGATCAGCTCCAAGGTAAGGGGGTGGGCATCTCGGCTGAACATTTACTTTCAGCGGTGACACAAGAAGCGGCGCAAACTGCTTCGATGATCGCTACCACCAGCCCCGACGAGTGGTCCAGAGTGATTGGGCACCGCAGCGAAAGGATCGTTGACGTGACGCCCCTGCACGGTGCAACTGGCGGTGATCCGCAATGACGAATAACCCAGATCTCAGGGCAATCGGACTGGAGACAGAATTTGGCGTGTGGGATCCGGGAGATCCACAGGCCAATGCGATTGCGATTTCTGCCGCCATTGTCCAAGCGTATGCCAACAAGTCAAGGGCAGGCCTAGTGGAGGCTGCTCCCGTAAGGTGGGACTACGGTTCTGAAGACCCGCTGGCTGACTTGCGTGGATATCGGATGGAGCGCGCGAATGCGCACCCGAGCCAGTTGACCGACAGACCCGAGAGCTTCGCTCCGCCGATTGAAGGCAGCTCCTATGTGGAGGCATCCAGCCTGGAACGGCACATGTCCCCAGCCTCGACTTCGGTGGTTGTCGCCAATGGTGCGCGGTTTTATGTGGATCATGCGCACCCAGAGTATTCCTCACCCGAGGTCGCAACCCCACTCGATGCTGTCCTCTATGACCGCGCTGGTGAGGTCATTGGCAGGCGTGCGATGGCCTCAATTGCAGAACTTGGCCATGAAATCGTCTTGGTCAAGAACAATACTGATGGCAAGGGGCAATCTTACGGGGCTCACGAAAACTACCTGGTGCCTCGCAGCCTTCCTTTTGACGTCTTAGTGGACGTGTTGACCCCCTTCCTCATTACCCGCCCGATTGTCTGTGGTGCGGGAAGGGTGGGCTTGGGCATGCGTTCAAGTGAAGCCGGTTTTCAAATTTCGGCGAGGGCGGATTTCGTCGAATCTGCCGTGGGTTTACAGACAACTTTCGACAGACCCATTATCAATACCCGTGACGAACCGCACGCCTCGGAGGCTTGGCGGCGTTTGCATATTATCAACGGGGATGCCAACCTCTTCGACGTGTCGACTTATCTTCGGGTGGGCACAACCGCGGCAGTGTTATGGATGCTTGAAGACTTATCGCCTGGTGTAGAAGCTGACTTGGGGAATTTGCGTATTGAGGGCGACCCAGTGCCATGTGTTGCGGCCGTGTCCAGGGACCTGAGTTTAAAAAAACCCATTATGCATTGCGCTGATGGCCAGGTGTACTCTTCCCTCGATATGCAACAGCGCCTGTGCTTACTTGTGAAACAAGAGATGACTAGGCGAGGCTACTCAGGCTATCTGGATGACGTCGTGAGGCGTTGGGATGAGGTCTTGGAAAATTTGGATAAATCGCCCCATGAAGCAGCTCATCAGGTGGAGTGGTGTGCAAAGCTGCGACTCTTTGACGCCATGCGTGAGCGTATGAAGGCCACATGGAGCCACCCGAAACTTGCGGCTATGGATCTGCAGTGGGCAGATCTGCGGCCACATAAATCCCTTGTGGAAAAATTGGATCAGTCCGGCCTCGTAGAGCGGCTTTTCACAAGAGAAGAAGTCCAAGAAGCCGTCAATACGCCACCCAAGGGGACCAGGGCGCAACTGCGGGGATGCGCAGTTGCTCACCTTCCTCAGCTGCGAGCAGCAAGTTGGAATTCTTTGGTCGTCGAACACGCAAAGTCCACGCAGTATTTGCGCTTGCCTTTGGGGGATCCGGGCGACATTCCCCAGCAAGAGCTACTGGCAGCATGCCGAACTGGCAGCCTGAGTCGACTCCTTGAGATACTGAGCGCTAAGACTGGTGAAGAAGAGGGGCAGGTATGAAACAGGAGCAGATCCATCCGCAAGGTGACCCAGGCGAACCCTTCGATGAGGGGGCGCAAGCCGCAGGTGGACAGGCGCAGATCTCTACCCAACATGTTGATGAGCTTTTGGATGAGATCGATTTGCTGCTGGAAACCGACGCTCAAAGCTTTGTCTCTGGCTTCGTGCAAAAGGGTGGACAGTGACCCGGATTGCACTCAAACGCCGCGTATTCGGTATAGAAACCGAGTACGGGGTGACCTGTGCGTCCACGGATGGCAGTGGGGCAAATCCCTTGGATGCCGATCAGGCAGCGCGTTTACTGTTTGCGCCACTTATGGAAAAAGGTCGGTCCTCGAATCTGTTTTTACCTAATGGGGGACGGCTCTATCTGGATGTCGGTTCACACCCGGAATACGCCACGGCCGAGTGCGACAGACTTGAGGATTTACTTGCCCAAGAGCAGGCAGGGGACAGCCTCCTGGCAGATCTGATCACCCAGGCCAATGCGAAACTGAAAACCGATGGGATTGCGGGCACCCTACACGTTTTCAAAAACAACCTGGATTCCCAAGGCAACTCTTTTGGTTGCCACGAAAACTACCTCATGAGGCGTGACAAGGACTTTAGAAGCAAGGTGGACTCCCTAGTTTCTTTCTTTGTGACCCGACAGATCTTGACTGGGGCAGGGTGGGTACGACACGACGATGATGGCATTACCTACTGTCTTTCACAGCGTGCTCACCTCACAGACGATGCTGTGTCTTCTGCGACGACCCGTTCGCGCCCTATCGTCAATACCCGAGATGAGCCACATGCGGATGCCGATGTGTACCGGCGCCTGCACGTGATTGTGGGGGATACCAACGTGTCTCAAAGTGCCACGCTGTTGAAGGTTGGAGCCACCGATATGCTGCTTAGCTGCGTTGAGGCCGGCATCAGTTTCGACGACTTCGCCCTCGATAATCCTATGGAGGCTATTCGTCAAATAACCGAGGACACAAGCGGAACCACCAAGGTTCTTATGGCAGATGGAAGCTATAAAAGTGCCCTTGACATCCAAGAAGGCATCCTTGCTTGGGTGGAAGAATCTTTAGATCCTGAAAGTCTGAGCGCCATGCACCATAAGGTTTTGAGCCTGTGGAAGGAGGGCTTACTCGCACTTCGACGCGACAACCAAGAGGAACTGGCCCGCAATTTTGATTGGGCTGCAAAACTGGTGTTGTTGAGGCGTTACATGCAACGCACGGGGGCTACTTTGGCAGATCCGCGTGTAGCGCGGCTTTGTCTTGCTTACCACGACATCACTGGCAGCGGTTTGAGGCTTGCTGAACGCGGTTTGCTTGCCACCCAGGTGGATTCCAGCGAGGTTTTGCGGGCCACAGAGGTGCCGCCTGCCACCACCAGAGCACATTTGCGAGGGCGGGTCGTTAAGACTGCTGAGGACAACAGACGTGATGTGACAGTGGATTGGGTGCACATTCGTCTTTTGGACGGAACACTGCCGACCGTGCTGTTGCACGATCCTTTCTTGACGCAATCCCCCGAGGTTGAAGCCGTTATCGCAGAGATTGAAAAACATGGCTGATCCCGAGTTTCCCAAGCGCAGGCGCTCTATCCATAGACCTGAGGTGCAGTCTAGGTCGCCCAAGGTCCAAGAGCAGGACAGCAACGAGATTACAGGGGTTCCGATTGGGGACACCTCCACTGTGTTGAACGCTTGGCTTAGCAATCACGCTGGCAGACACGATGACGTACCAGTTCAAACCACAGAACAGTGGGTGCAAGTTGAGGTCGGGGATACCGGGGCTGTGCCGCGGGTAAGTAAAGACCCGGAAAAGCGTAAAAGGGATCGAGGCAGGCTTCGTCAGGGGACGCCAGATCTGCAAGAGCCCAAAGCGAGCACCCCAGCTGATGCCGTAGAAAACCCCAGAGACATACCGGAAAAACGACACCGCAGCAGACGCAGAGCGCTTCCGCCAACCTCGACCCCGATGGTAGATACCTCAACCATTCCGGTGGTAAGACTTGAGACTCAAGGCGATAACCGGGCACCTGCGATCCCCGATGTTGCCGTGGCTGAATCTAAGCCCAAGGGCAATCAGAAAAAATCTCGGGGAGCCGATAATGTGATTGGCCGTTACTGGTGGGCCTTGGCCATTCTGGCGCTGATTTTGCTGATTGCACTGGGTTTGATGTGGTTCTTGAAAGCTAATACCACCAAAGAAGACGAGGTGCGGATTACAGTCACTGGACAAGTGGGGGCGACCCCGGTCGTCACTTTGGAAGGTGGCGCACTGCCGATCCAAGCGACCAAGGTGAAAACCCGAATTCAGGGGGCAGGACCAGAGATCGACCCACAGAAGCCAACCTTGTTGAAGGTTACGGTCTTTTCTGGAAAAGATGGCCGGAGGATTTCGCCTGCCCAGGACCCGGGGATCTTTGTTGTCAAGGACGGAAAAGACATCTTATCTGCTACGGCGATCCCTACAGTCATGACCGACGCTATTCAAGGGGCCACCGAAGGTTCGCGTCTGGTCCTCAGGCAGCCTGTGTCGGGCAAGGACGGGACTCTTATGGAGATTAACGTCATTGACATTTTGCCGACCTCTGCTCAAGGGGATGTCGTGGAACTCCCGGCGGATCTGCCGGTGAATATGCAGGCAACAGAACCACCCATCATCAAACCTCAAGGGGATGCTCCCTTCGAAACCCGTGTATTACCCATTGTTCGTGGCACCGGAAGTCAAATCAGACAGGGGCAGACACTCCTGATCCAGTATCGGAGCATTGCCTGGAATGCCCCGGACATTATGGTGCACGATACTTGGGTTGAGGGACCTGAAACCGTGGATCTCTCGAGGACGTGGGATGGGATTTCCAAGGGTTTGATCGACGTGAAGGTAGGTTCAAGAGTTTTATTGCTGCTCCCTGCTAGCGCGGCAGACGGAGTACATGCCTACGTCATGTTTGCCGATATTCTTGCAGCATGGGAAACACCAACGGGTGCCTCCACAACAACTTCGGAAGATGAGTGAGCATATGAATAGTTCCAGTCACACAAACCCCGAGGGCGTAGCGCTGCGAATCATCCCTTGCCTGGATGTGGACGCAGGCAGGGTAGTAAAAGGCGTGAACTTCAAGGACTTACGTGATGCTGGGGATCCCGTTGAATTGGCACGCCGATACAGTGAAGAAGGTGCCGATGAAATTACCTTCCTCGACATATCTGCCTCCGTGGAGGGGCGCGCCACCATGCACAACGTCGTAGAGGCAACAGCCTCCCAGGTCTTTGTTCCACTGACGGTCGGGGGAGGGGTGCGCAGTGTTGAGGACGTGGACCTTCTGCTCAGGCAAGGCGCCGATAAGGTCGGTGTCAATACCGCCGCCATTAGCAACCCCGAGTTGATCGACCAGGTGGCTTCGCGTTTCGGTAATCAGGTTCTGGTCTTGAGCGTGGATGCACGTCGCTGTGGGCAAGGTGTTAGCACCCCTTCTGGTTTCGAGGTGACCACACATGGCGGCAAACGTTCTACAGGTATTGATGCCCTAATGTGGGCCAAGGAAGCCCAAGAACGAGGCTGCGGAGAAGTCCTATTGAACTCCATGGATGCAGATGGGGTACAAGAAGGCTTCGATCTTCAGATGCTCAGCGCCGTACGTGAGATCCTCTCCATCCCACTCATTGCTTCTGGTGGGGCAGGCAAAGCTCAAGATTTTGTCGAGGCCGCGCGCCAGGGTGCTGATGCAATCTTGGCGGCCTCGGTCTTTCACTTTGGGATACTCACTATTAAGGAAGTTAAAACAGCATTAGCATCTGCAGGTTTTATGGTGCGTTAGTGGCCTACGCGCAACAATGTACTAATGCCCATCAAAGGTGAGGAATGATGTGACTGAACTACCACCAGGTCTAGAAGATAGGCTCAAACGTGACCAGCATGGCCTTATCTGTGCGGTCATCCAAGAAGAAATCACAGATCAGGTTCTTATGGTTGGCTGGATGGACGATGAAGCACTCGCCCGCACCTTAGATACTGGTCGCGTAACCTTTTGGTCCAGGTCACGCCAAGCTTATTGGCGTAAAGGTGACACTTCGGGACATGCCCAATTTGTGCACTCGCTTCGGATCGACTGTGATGGAGACGCGTTGTTAATCCGTGTCACACAGATCGGGGCCGCTTGCCACACAGGTGAACATTCCTGTTTTGACGAGGGTGGTCTCATCAAGGTCTTTGACGTCGACGCCCAAGAGTTCGCTAAAAGGAGGGCAGGATCATGACAGTTCTAGATGACATTGTTGGTGGGGTCCTCGAAGATTTGGCTGTAAGAGAGGCACAAGTCCCGCTTGAACAGCTCAAGGACATGGCACTCAAGGCTCCCTCTCCACGGGACGGTCTGTCTGCTTTGCGAACAGGTCCAGGAAAAATCTCGGTCGTGGCCGAGGTGAAACGCTCCAGTCCCTCCAAAGGTGCGCTTGCAGACATTCCTGATCCTGCCGCATTAGCTCGCTCTTACCAAGAAGGTGGTGCCTCGGCAATATCGGTTTTGACTGAGCAGCGTCGCTTCGGTGGTTCATTGGCTGATTTAGAGGCCGTTCGTGCGGCTGTGGACATACCGGTTTTGCGCAAGGATTTTATCGTCACCCCTTACCAAGTACACGAGGCCAGGGCGTATGGGGCAGATCTGGTGTTGCTAATTGTGGCTGCCCTGGACCAGACAGTGCTGGAGTCCCTCATTGAAAGAATCGAGTCTCTGGGGATGACCGCCCTCGTCGAAGCTCATTCTCGCCTTGAAGCCCGCCGAGCTGTCCAAGCGGGGGCGTCCCTGATCGGTATTAATGCCCGGGACCTGACTACCTTGAAGGTAGATCGCTCCACCTTTGAACAGGTCGTCGATGTGTTGCCACCCGATATTACGGTTGTGGCCGAGTCAGGTATTCGGGGACCACACGATGTTTTCGAATATGCCCGCTGTGGAGCCGATGCAGTCTTGGTTGGAGAAGCCCTGGTCACTGGAGGGTCACCTCAAGAGGCCGTGCGAGACATGGTGGCCGCTGGCGCGCATCCGTCACTGCGTTTCGACAGGCGTTCTCGTGTGCGTGCCACGGGGATTGATAGCCAAATAGAAGAACAGGGATAGGTAGTGAATACCCTATTACCGCTAGGAATCCCCGCTCCACCTGAGTATTTGACGCATATCGGTCCTGTTCGCACCTATGCCTTGTGTATTTTGGCAGGTATTTTCTTGGCGTATTTTGTGACGGTCAAGCGGTATAAGGCTAGAGGCGGAAACCCTGAAATCGTGATGGAAGTTGTCTCTCTAGCCGTTTTGGTGGGGATTATCGGGGCACGTTTTTACTACGTCCTCACCGTCCCCGATCGCTTTTTCGGTCCCGAGGGCGACCTCTTGGCAATCTTTAAAATTTGGGAGGGTGGCCTTGGGGTCATGGGCGGAATGACCTTTGGTCTGATCGCCTGTTTCCTGTACATGAAGCGTTTGAAGCTGGATACAGGGGTTTTGATCGATGCGGCTGTGCCAGGGATTTTGATTGCGCAAGGAGTTGGCCGCCTGGGCAATTACTTCAATCAGGAACTCTTTGGCCTGCCTACTTCGCTGCCATGGGCACTTGAAGTGGACGGTGCCCACATGCCCAAGGCTTATGAAATTGGAACTACTTTCCACCCGACATTCCTATACGAAATGCTGTGGAACTTTGCAGGTGCCTTGCTTCTTTTGTGGTGGGACAAGAGGCATAGGGACACCTTGAAGATGTGGCAGTTGAGCTTTGCGTATGTCAGTGTTTACACAATTGGGCGCTTTGCAATTGAGAATATCCGAATTGACTACTCACATTATTTCTTGGGGCTGAGGGTCAACGCCTGGTTCGCTTTAGGCTTCATGATTTTGGGCATCATCGGCTATTTTTGGGCCGGCAAGGGCTCGCGACTCAGCAAGGCACCTGACCTTGATGTCAGTGAGTCCTTGGAAACGAAGATCTAACGTAAGCTGGGGGCATGCGACGTTCAAAGATTGTATGCACCATTGGTCCGGCAACTGAGTCCGAGGTAATGATCGCCCGGTTGGTCAAAGCAGGTATGAATGTTGCACGAATCAACTGTTCACACGGCACCCAGGAAGGTCACGCGAAGGTCATTGAGCGCTTACGTAAAGCCGCCGCTGACTTCGGACAGCCCCTTGCAATCCTGGCTGACCTCCAGGGACCAAAGATTCGTCTAGGCACCTTCAAAGACGGCCCGGCAATCTTGGTAAATGGGGAAACCTTTACCTTGACCATCGAGGACGTCGAGGGCGACGCCCAACGCGTTTCGACAACCTTCAAGGGCTTACCGAAGGACTGTAAACCTGACGACGTCTTGCTGATTGACGATGGCAATATCCAGGTGCGCGTCGAGTCAGTTACACAAACCGATGTCGTGACCAGGGTCGAGGTGGGCGGAGTCGTTTCAGATCACAAGGGCCTAAATTTGCCTGGTGTTGCTGTTTCGGTTCCGGCCCTGTCTGAAAAGGATAAGAAAGATCTGCGTTGGGCATTGAACGCCGGGGTAGATTACATTGCCCTGTCCTTCGTTAGATCAGCTGACGATTTGGCAGACGTCCACGCGATCATGGAAGACGTGGGTATTTTCAGACCCGTCATCGCCAAGATTGAAAAACCCCAGGCTGTAGACAACCTAATGTCTATTGTGGACACCTTCGACGGAATTATGGTGGCAAGAGGCGACTTGGGTGTAGAGATGCCACTGGATGCCGTGCCTCTGGTGCAAAAACGCGCCATAGAAATGGCCCGTCGTATGGCCAAGCCAGTGATTGTTGCCACGCAGGTCTTGGAATCTATGATCGTTAATCCCCGCCCCACAAGGGCTGAAGCATCTGACTGTGCCAATGCAATCCTCGATGGTGCAGACGCGGTAATGCTTTCGGGCGAGACCTCGGTAGGTGCCTTCCCGATTGAGGCAGTGGAAGTGATGGCCAGGATTTGTGAATCAACGGAGGAACAGGGAGGCGAGAGGATCGCTCAGCTGGTGACCTTCCCGCACTCGCGTCCAGGCGTCATAACGAAGTCCGCCGTGGATATTGGGGAGCTGACAGACGCTCGCTATATTGTGACTTTCACTACTTCAGGGGACTCTACCAGGCGCATGTCCCGGCTGCGTTCTCCGATCTCGCACTTGGCTTTAACTCCGCATCAAGACACCTGCAATCAGCTCGCCTTGGTGTGGGGCGTCCAGTCCTTTAGAGTCCCTGCAGTCAAGCATACAGACGACATGATTTGGCAGTGTGACCAGCTGCTTCAAGCTAAACAAATAGCGGAGCCGGGCGATGAAATTGTCGTTGTGGCAGGGATGCCTCCGGGGACCCCCGGCTCGACAAACTCTATCCGTATTCACACCATCGGCGACGAGGTTGATTTCCAATCCTAAGCCTGTGTTGCACTTGCCCACCGTGTTTCGATAATTTTTCTTGTGTACGAAACCATTTGTTCATGTATAGTTGATGGTTGCGTTACGTACCCGTGCGAGCATCGTTCTTGTGAATGGCAAAGTTTTGGTACGTCGCCGTGAAGCAGCCCCTGTGACAGGGGGTGTGAAGTCAGTAACTCGACAGGGAATTTACAGACTGAGAATTTACAGACAGAGATTTTTCAGACTGCGAGTTTACAGACAAGAGCTTACAGATGTGACCTCCACATCGGGCTCACTACATTTTGAAAGAAGATGAAGAAGAAGATGAATACTGAAGTTTTTTTGAGTGTTTTTGATAAGAACTCGGGCCGAGTTGCCCACAATATGCTTCCCCGCACCCTGGCAGCTGCGGTTCGTCCCTGGTTCAAGGACCTGCATGACGAACGCGTCGCGGATGCCTTGAATGACCTAGAAGGTGGCGACCTGCTCCAGCAACGAGCCTCGCTAGACTTCCTAGGCCTGGATGTTGTGAAAACCGAAATGGTTGGAGCAGCTGCCTAAGACCCCAGGGTGATGCCAGCGAGGTTCTGGTAGAACTTCGCCAAGGCGCTATGGTCTGATGCCGCGTCTGAAGCGCCTTCGAGATAGCTCATCATTTCGCGCACCTGCGCGCTCAAAGGTAGCGGGGCATTAATGTCATGGCCAGTGTCCAAGACATTGTCCAGGTCCTTAATGTGCAGGTTGATGCGGAACCCGGGCGTGAAGTCTTGGTCCAACATCATGGGGGCTTTCGCCTCCAACACGGTTGAGCCAGCCAGGCCTCCGCGAATCGCTTCGAATACCGCTTGAGGGTCCACACCGGCTTTCTGTGCAAGGGTGAGTGCCTCTGCGACAGCAGCGATATTGATGGCGACTATTACTTGATTGGCAAGCTTCGCGACATTCCCGGCGCCTACCTCTCCGACGCGCGTCACAGAGGAAGCCATTGTCTCCAAAACGGGTTTGACGGTGTTGAAGGTGTCCTCGTCGCCGCCAACCATGACCGACAAGGTTCCATCGATAGCCTTGGGTTCTCCGCCCGAGACTGGGGCATCCAACATGGCGATCCCCTTTTCGGCCAACTCAGCTGCCACCTCACGGGCGGCTATCGGAGCAATAGAGGACATGTCGACATAAATCAGTCCTTCGTGTGCGCCCTCGGCAATGCCTTTTGGGCCGAGGGCGACCTGCTTGACCTGTGGCGAATTGGGCAGCATTGTGATGACGATGTCGGAGGCCTGGGCTACCTCGGCGGCGTTGGCCGCTCCTTTTGCGCCTAGTTCCACAAAGGTGTCAATGACGTTTTGCCGGTTTGTGGTGACTGTAACCTCATGGCCTGCCTTCAATAGGTTCTTTGCCATAGGTTGACCCATGATCCCAAGCCCAATAAACCCAATTCGCATGTCATTCCTCCAAGAAAATAAAGTGCGTTACCTCACAGCAGTCTATTGTCACTTGGGTAAGAGTGCTCGGCGAGGACCTTGGTTGTGGTGACTGTTTCCCTCAGGGATCATACAGGGATCGAAACCAGTTTTTCTGGATCAGATTTTTCATTTGCGCACGTGAAACACTGTTTCAAGGGGTACCCTGGGTGAGATTCGAACTCACAACAAGCCGGGTTTGAGCCGACCGCCTCTGCCAGTTGGGCTACCAGGGCTGCCACCCACGCGGGACATGAAGTTTCATAGTCGCGCATAAGTTGACTGTCCCATATTAGGCTATGAAGCGTGACTGAAGACAAATCGACTGTAGAAAAGACCTCAAGCAAGACTCGCCGTGTAATCGTCGCCGAAGACGAGGCGCTTATCCGTCTCGACATCGTCGAGACCCTAAAAGACGCGGGATACGACGTGGTTGCTGAGGTCGCAGACGGCGAGGCCGCCGTTGAAAAGGCCCTAGAACTCGAACCAGACCTCATGGTTATGGATATTAAGATGCCCGTTATGGATGGCATCACTGCAGCTGAGAGGGTGCTCAAAGAACTATCTTGTGCCGTTGTGATGTTGACCGCATTTTCACAAAAGGAACTTGTGGAGCGTGCCCGTGACGCTGGTGCAATGGCCTATGTGGTCAAGCCTTTCACCCCCAATGATCTACTGCCGGCCGTGGAAATCGCCTTGTCGCGCCACCAAGAAATCCTGTCTTTAGAGGATGAAATCTCAGATCTGAGTGAGCGTTTCGAAACCCGAAAGGTCGTTGACCGAGCCAAAGGTCTCTTGATGGAAAAGATGGGCCTCACGGAGCCAGACTCTTTCCGCTGGATTCAAAAGACCTCAATGGACAGGCGTCTGTCTATGCGTGAGGTCGCAGATGCCGTTATAGATCAGCTCGGCTGAGAGACACCCGAAGACGCATTCACACAGTGTGAATTATTTTGGCGCGATAATGGCCGCGCTCAGCTGCCCGCTGGCCACCAACGCCCCGTCCTCGTCGAGGATGGAAACGGTGTAGGTGGCCATTCGGCTGCCCCTGTGAAGGGCCTCGGCAATGGCCTTGACTCTGCCTGCTTTCACGGGACGCAGGTGGTTGATGCTCAATGACACCCCCACCGCGCGCATGGAGTCATCCAGGCTGCGCGCATGCGCATTGGCAGCCATAGAGGCTGTCTGCTCAAGCAAGGCTGCGTTCGCTCCACCGTGAAGTAGCCCGTAAGGTTGAGTATTACCCTCGACAGGCATTGTTACAACTGTACGTTCAGCGTCACATTCCTCGACCTGCATCCCTAAACGCATTGCCAACGGTCCTAATATCCGTGTGTTTGAGCTTTCAACATTCGAATCTGTGTTCATGCCCTTAAGGTTGTCATATGAGCAAGCAACGTCTCTTGATTCTGGATGGACATTCTTTGGCGTTTCGCGCCTTTTATGCCATGGATCCTGCAAACTTTATGACCTCACACGGAACCTATACGAATGCTATTTACGGTTTCACCTCCATGTTGACCCGCATGATCACAGCGGAGCAGCCCACCCACATTGCGGTTGCTTTTGACGTATCCAGGCGTTCTTTCCGCACAGATATTTACCCTGAATACAAGGGAGGGCGGGGGGAAACCCCTGAAGAGTTCAAGGGGCAAGTTGAACTGATCGAAGCTGTCCTAGAGGCCATGGGCATCGTAACCATCAAGATTGACAATATTGAGGCCGACGACATCCTTGCAACCTTGGCTTATATCGGCACTCAATCCCAGATGGAGGTGTTGGTTTCCTCCGGCGATAGGGACACGTTCCAACTCATTAATGACCATGTCACGGTCCTCTACCCAGGAAAATCAATCGTGGAACCCAAGCGCATGGACGCTGCCGCTGTTGAGGAACGCTACGGTGTTAGACCTGCGCAGTATCCAGAAATTGCTGCCCTCACGGGTGAAAAGGCAGATAACCTGCCAGGTGTTCCAGGCGTAGGGGAGAAAACAGCGGCGCAGTGGATCGTGAAATATGGCGGCTTGGATGCCTTGCTCGAAAACAGTGCACAAATCCCAGGCAAGCGCGGGGAGGCCTTGCGTGAACACATTGAGGATGTGCGACGCAACCGCCACCTAAACGCCCTACTGACCGATATTGACCTTCCGATGACCCTCGCCGACCTGCTGTGGCGAGGTGTCAGCCCCGAAAAGGTTCGCGAACTCTTTGACACCCTTGAGTTCAATCGCCTGCGTGAACAGGTAATTAAGCTTAAGCCATACGGTGAAATTGCTCAGGGCGCGGCTGATCTTGGCGTTGGTGAAGATGTCCCGGCGATGGAGGCAGTAAAAATCCAACATTGGGATCGTGGGGCTAAGAATCTGCAAAGCTTCTTCGAAACATTGACGTCACCTGTCGGTGTCGTGGTGAGGGGAGAAGTGCATCTGCCATCTGCTGATTTAATGTGCTTGGCGGTGGGGGATGCCACACATTGTCTAGTCATCGACCCGCACAGCCTGTCTCCCGAAGATGACCTAGCTTTGGCGGCTTGGCTGAGCGATGAGGCCGTGGCAAAGATTGTGAAAGATGCAAAGTATTGTGCCCATGTTTTGCAGGCTCGTGGCTGGGGTCTGCGCGGTCTTGCCATGGATGTCGATCTGGCTGATTACCTGCTTCAGGCTGACGCCAAACGTGAATCAATCGCCGAGCTTGAGGCCAGGCACCTGGAACGTATACGCACTACACAAGAGACGAAAGTCCAGTTAGAACTGGACTTGGACGGTTTGGAGGACATAGATCAAGGCCTTGGAGATGACTGCCGGGCACTGGTTGAAATGTACGAGGTCCTGCTTTCCAAGATGGAACAACGTTGTGCATCCGATCTGTGGCGAGACGTAGAGGTGCCCACGCAAGAGATCTTGACGCGCATGGAATGTGTGGGCATTGCTGCCGACGTGGTGGCCTTAGAAGGGGTGAAAACAGACTTGAGGCACATTGTGAACCGCGCTGAAGAACAAGCGTTTGCCTCAATAGACCGAGAAGTCAATCTATCTAGTCCAAAACAGCTTCAAGATGTGTTGTTTAACCAATTGAAGATGCCTCCTACGCGCAAGACGAAAACTGGCTACACCACGAATGCGCAAGCCCTTGAGGAATTATCAGTAACGAATCCTCATCCCTTCTTGACTCATCTCCTTGAGCACAGAGACGCCATCAAGTTGAAACAGATCACCACGACTTTGTTAGAAAAAGTGGGAACAGATGGCAGGATCCATACAACCTTCCTGCAAACGAATACGGCGACAGGGCGACTGGCCAGTGTGGAACCGAATCTGCAGAATATCCCTGCCCGCACTTCAACGGGCAGGCGTCTTCGAGAAGGGTTTATTGCAGGCGAGGGCTTTGATCTTTTGATGACTGCGGACTATTCACAGATCGAAATGCGGATCATGGCTCACTTATCACAAGACGAGGGACTCATAGCTGCCTTCAACTCTGGAGAAGATCTGCATAAAGCAGTCGCCGCTTTGGTGTATGGAGTGCCTGCGCGTGAGGTCACGGCAGAACAACGTTCTCAAGTTAAAGCAACCTCTTACGGCCTGGCTTATGGGCTTTCAGCTTTCGGCTTGGCAGCCCAATTGAAGATCACTCAGCATGAGGCACGTCAGCTTATGGACATGTATTTCTCTCGCTTTGGGCGTGTGCGGGCCTACCTCGATTCGGTCGTCGGCCAGGCCACCAAGGATGGCTACACCCAGACCATGTTTGGGCGCAGGCGCTACCTACCCGATCTGCGTTCAACCAATCGACAGCGTCAAGAGATCGCTCGTAGGGCTGCCCTCAACGCGCCCATCCAAGGCTCTGCTGCAGACCTCATAAAGATCGCGATGATTGAAGTAGATCGCAGATTGAGGGCGAAGAAGTGCTCCTCTCGCTTAGTTTTACAAGTACATGACGAACTGGTTTTGGAAGTCACATCCAAAGAGGCTGCGGAGGTGCAAAACCTCGTTGAGGATTCAATGGGAGGGGCGGCACAGCTCTCGGTTCCCCTAGCGGTATCTGTTGGCACTGGAAAAAACTGGCGCGAAGCTGCACATTGATTACACTCGTAGTTTTTTAGCCAGTAAGGTGGCAGTAACCGCGATCTGTTGAAATAATCAATGGAGGCCCAATGCAGGGTTGTGGTGGGGAAACCATTAGGAAGGGAAGCCGATGTACGCCAAGCTTGCGCGAGGAATCGGAAGACGACCTGTTGTTGTAACCATTAGCTGGCTGATTATCATCATCTTATGCCTGGTCGCTGCCCTGACGGGGCTGGGAGGAAAGCCCTTGTGGGAGCGCCTTCAAACCGATTTACCGCAAGTGCCGGGAAGCTCTTCAGGGGCAGGACACGACATCGTCCAATCTGTGAAAGACACAGAATATCCGATGCAAGCATTGCTCAAAGGCGTTGACCTCAAGGCCGAGCGTGAAAACGCCACGAAAGTTTATGACAAGGTCATGGCTGGAGATCTCGGGGCCATAGCAGATTTGAATATTCCCACCGCGAAGGCACTCCACAAAGAGCTTGCAAAGTTCAATGAAGACCTTTCTGCCATGCCAGGAGTGACCCAGGCCGTCAACCCTTTCATTGAAGAGATGGCCATTATGGATCCCCGCGTGCAGCAGATGATCGCACAGAACGGGGATTCTTTCCTGGTCTCGGTCACCATGGATGTTTCGGAAGAAAAGGCAGGATCTGCCGAAACAGCCAAAGAGTGGAAGAAGGCCGTTGAGGCAAAACTTAAAACCCTGCCCGAGGTCATAAACCCTGTCGTCAAGGACACCTCGGTCATTGTGTACTCCCAGGACATCGCCAGCGACACGATGCTGGCGCAACTACAAAAAGACCTAATCAAGTCCGAGGCTATTGGCTTGCCGCTGTCTTTGATCGTCATGATCTTGGTCTTTGGTGGCCTGCTGGCTGCGGCAATGCCTTTAGCTGGCGCAGGGGTGGCAATCTCTGGCGCCTTGGCTATTTTACTTGCGATGACCTACCTGGTTGGCAATCAGCAATCCTTCGTCGTCAATGTCATGTCTGTCGTGGGACTTGGTTTATCTATTGACTACGGCCTGCTTATTGTGTCGCGTTTCCGTGAAGAGTTGCGCTCATTGACGCCTGACCGCATCAGCGCTTATCGCCAAGAGCTTGAGGCCAAAGGTGCGTCGGCAAAAACCCTGTCTATTAACACAGGGCACCTCATTGCCATGGAAAAAACTTTATCGACCGCGGGCAGGACTGCGCTCTTCTCTGCCGTTACGGTGGTCGTGGCAACAGCCTGTCTTTTCGTCTTCAAACCACCGCTCATGTCAGCCTTGGCTTTCGGCGGTGTGACGGTTGTCCTCTTGGCTATCTTGGCCGCACTGACCTTGACACCAGCCCTATTGTTCTTGGTTGGGGATCGGATCATCAAGCACCCGAAGTTCACCGAGATTCCTGGGGTTGCCCAGTTGCGTGCCCGTTTGAAGGAAAACCGCGACCAAGATAAGGGCTTCTTTGCAGGGATTGCCCGCATGACACAAAAGGCCCCTTGGCTGTTTGTCGTCCTCACCTTGGCGGTTTTGGTTCTTTTGGCCTCCCCGGTGCCTCGCCTCCACATGTTGAACTCGAGTATTGAATTGATTCCACAGTCTTCTTCCGTGCGCGTCTTTGTGGACTCCCTGTCCAAGGACTACAAGGGGATAGGTCCAGCGGATCACTCGGTTGTTGCCAAGGCATCGACCGAGGAACTCGACACCTGGATGAACGACAAGGTTTCGACACTTGAGGGAATTGGAACAGTGCGTCCTGCTCACAAGGTGGGTGACTATGCGGTTGCAGAAGTGGACTTCACCAATTCACAGGCCGGGTCCTCAGCCCAGATGGATACAGTAAAAGAGATCCGCGCACTTGATTCGCCTTTCGAGAAATTCGATTCAGGACAGGCGGCAACACAGGTCGACTTCACGGCTTCCCTTGCCGAGGGCGCCATACCCGTTGCTGTCCTCTTGGCGATCTCAACCCTCGTGTTGCTGTTCTTCCTCACTGGCTCCATTCTGGTTCCCTTGCAGGCCCTGGTCGCTTCGACCTTGTCGCTTATGGCCACCATCGGCGTGGCAGTATGGATATTCCAAGACGGCCACTTGGCTTCCTTCTTCGGATTCACACCGATTGGCGGGATTGAGAGCTACATCATTGCCATGGTCGTGTGCTTCGGCTTCGGCTTGGCTATGGACTACCAAGTGTTCTTGGTGTCCCGCATGAAAGAGCGCTGGGATCAGTCAGGTGACAACAGGCAGTCCATCTTCCAAGGCCTGCGTTTGGCCGGCCCAATTGTGGTTTCGGCCGCGGCTGTCTTGGTGGTGGTCTTTATCGGTTTCACGACTGGCGAAATGATTGCCGTGAAAGAGATAGGCCTAATGTTGGCCATTATGGTCCTCATTGATGTGGCGATTGTGCGTATGCTGCTGGTTCCTTCGGTTATGAATATCTTTGGCAAGGTGAACTGGGCAGCTCCCAGTGTCCTAAAGAAGATTCAATCCAAGCTCCACTCAGCAGTCTAGAAAGGATGCGCTTGGACGAAGAAGGCGGCCATAGACAAGTAGCATCTTCGCCTTCAAAAGGGTAGGCTTCCCCTTGGCTTAGTTCATCATTGGGTGAGCTGTGCTTGTAACTGTCCATAACTATGTGTCCGTATCGGAGTCACCAACTAGATGTCCACTACTACAGATGCTCTGCAGAGCACGCCTCAGGTCGCCATTAATGACATCGGCACCAAAGAGGATCTCATCGCCGAAATCGATAAAACAATCAAGTACTTCAACGACGGCGATATCGTCGAAGGAACTGTCGTCAAGGTAGACCGTGACGAAGTCCTGCTAGACATTGGCTACAAGACAGAAGGCGTAATCCTGTCTCGCGAGCTGTCCATCAAACATGATGTTGACCCTGATGAAGTCGTCCAGGTTGGCGACGACATCGAAGCTCTTGTCCTACAAAAAGAGGACAAAGAAGGTCGCCTACTGCTGTCCAAGAAGCGCGCACAGTACGAACGCGCCTGGGGCTCCATTGAAAAGGTCAAGGAAGAAGACGGTGTCGTTACTGGCTCCGTTATCGAGGTCGTCAAGGGCGGCCTGATCCTGGACATCGGTCTACGTGGCTTCCTACCTGCTTCGCTAGTTGAAATGCGTCGCGTACGCGATCTGGCTCCCTACATTGGCCGTGAGCTGGAAACCAAGATTATTGAGCTGGACAAGAACCGCAATAACGTCGTTTTGTCTCGTCGCGCTTGGCTGGAACAAACCCAGTCGGCAGTGCGCACGAACTTCTTGCAGACTCTACAAAAGGGCCAGGTGCGTTCCGGTGTGGTCTCCTCCATCGTCAACTTTGGTGCCTTCGTGGACCTGGGTGGCGTAGATGGTCTGGTCCACGTCTCTGAACTGTCCTGGAAGCACATCGATCACCCTTCAGAGGTTGTCGAGGTTGGCCAAGAGGTCACGGTCGAGGTTCTCGACGTCGACTTTGATCGCGAACGCGTGTCGCTGTCGCTGAAGGCCACCCAAGAAGATCCGTGGCAGGCTTTCGCCCGCACACACAAGATCGGCCAGGTCGTCCCCGGCCAGGTCACCAAGCTCGTACCTTTCGGTGTTTTCGTGCGTGTCGAGGACGGCATCGAAGGACTTGTTCACATCTCTGAACTGGCCGGACGCCACGTCGAGGTTCCAGAGCAGGTCGCTAAGGTTGGTGACGAGGTCTTCGTCAAGGTCATTGATATTGACCTGGAGCGTCGCCGCATCTCGCTGTCGCTGAAGCAGGCTAACGAGGGCGTCGATACCGCCTCTGAGGACTTCGATCCTTCGCTCTACGGCATGGCTGCTGAATACGACGATGAGGGTAACTACAAGTACCCCGAGGGCTTCGATCCTGAGACCAACGAGTGGCTGGAAGGCTACGAGACTCAGCGTGAGGCTTGGGAATCCGAGTACGCTGCCGCGCAGGCGCGTTGGGAAGCTCATAAGTCACAGGTCACCAAGGCTCAGGAACTTGATGCTGCAGCAGAACCTGCTCCAGCAGAAGAGGTCCCTGCGAATTACTCATCCTCGGCATCTGAGGATACAGCCCAGGGCACCTTGGCAAGTGATGAGGCCCTGGCCGCGCTGCGTGAGAAACTCACCAGCAACTAGTTAGTTAGAAACTGCGTTTGTGCCCGATCCGATAGGGTCGGGCACAAACATTTCCCACGCCTTTGAGACAATAACCGTATGTCTTCTTTACAAGTGCTGCGTCCCCTGCCGCCCCGCCCTCGGAAATTTGCTCCTTTGGTCGTCTTAACTGGGGGAAGCGGCTCTGGGAAAAGTAGTGCGTCGAGCAGACTCGCAGAATGTGGTGCCGTTATTGCCGATGCGGATCTAATAGCGCGACAGGTTTTGGAGCCGGGAACCTCGGGCCTGCAAAGGGTCGTCGAACACTTCGGTCCCACAATCCTTGGCGAGGACGGGAGCATGGACCGCAAGGCTATGGCCCAGATTGTGTTTAATGACGTTGAGGCTCTGAAGGCCTTGGAAGCAATTACTCATCCCGAGGTTGAAGCAGCCGTGCGCGCACTTCGTGAGGCACAAACACCCAGCAGCACGGTTATCTATGACGTGCCTCTGCTATTGGAACGCGACAGGCGCCTGGGACTTCAGACAGATGCCATCGTCGTAATTTCTGCGCCGATAGAAACACGTGTTGCACGCCTGGTGCACCGCGGCATGGACGAAGCAGACGCCAGGCGGCGAATCGCCAACCAGGTCAGCGACGATGAAAGACGCAAAGTGGCTCACCTGTGGATAGAAAACGATGGAAGCAAAGAAGACCTGGTAGAGGTTGTCAACGACCTGTGGAATCAGTACCTTCGCAGTGATGCCCCCGGTTGGTGATGAGGGGATACCTGGGGCTTGGCGCGGCCTGCACTTTGGATACTCGGGGAAACGCGTAGCACATTAGAGTAGGGGGTATGTCTGTTGCACACTTCTTGGAAAAAGCATCCATCCCTTTTGAGGTCATCAGCGACTATACGCCCTCGGGAGATCAACCCCAGGCGATACGTGAACTAACCGAAAGGCTGAAGGCAGGCGAAAAGGACATTGTCCTGCTGGGGGCGACAGGCACAGGAAAATCTGCGACGACGGCTTGGCTGATTGAACAAGTTCAGCGGCCCACTTTGGTGATGGAACCCAATAAGACCTTGGCGGCACAGATTTCTTCAGAGTTTAGACAGCTGCTGCCCAATAATGCCGTTGAATACTTTGTGTCTTACTACGACTATTTCCAGCCAGAGGCCTATGTTCCTCAGACGGACACCTACATTGAGAAGGATTCGGCCATCAATGATGAGGTTGAACGATTAAGACACTCTGCGACAAACTCCCTGTTGACCAGGAGGGACGTTGTTGTGGTTTCCTCGGTTTCCTGCATTTATGGGCTGGGCACCCCGGAGGAATACGTGGCGCGTATGGTGCCTCTGGAAGTCGGTATGAACATTAGCCGAGAGGACCTGGCCAGGCGTTTCGTAGACATGCAATATCAGCGCAATGACGTTGAGTTTGTGCGTGGGAACTTTCGGGTGCGCGGCGACATCATTGACATTATTCCTGTTTACGAGGAACAGGCGGTGCGCATCGAGATGTTTGGCGACGAAATCGACTCTTTGGCTCTATTGCACCCCTTGACAGGAGAGGTTATTCAAGAGGTTAAGCACGTGTACCTGTTCCCTGCCTCGCACTACGTGGCAGGTGACGAACGCATGGCCAGGGCAATCAAGGATATTGAAGATGAAATGATTGAGCGGGTTGCCTGGTTTGAGGGGCAAGGCAAGCTGCTTGAGGCGCAAAGAATCAAGATGCGCACCACCTATGACCTGGAGATGATGCGCCAAATAGGGACCTGTGCTGGAATCGAGAACTACTCCAGGCACATTGATGGGCGTGGGCCTGGAACGCCGCCAAACACTTTGCTGGACTATTTTCCAGACGATTTTTTGTTGGTAATAGACGAATCACACGTGACAGTTCCCCAGATCGGGGGGATGTTCGAGGGCGACATGTCCAGGAAACGTACCCTCGTTGACTTTGGTTTTCGTCTGCCATCTGCTTTGGACAACAGGCCTTTGAAGTTCGCTGAGTTTTTGGAGCGCATCGGACAAACCGTGTATTTATCTGCCACGCCGAGGGACTATGAGCTGGATCTGTCTGATGGTGTCGTGGAACAGATCATTCGCCCAACTGGCTTGGTGGACCCCAAGATTGTTGTGAAACCCACCGAGGGACAGATTGATGACCTGATGGAAGAGGTCCGCGCGCGTGCCCAGCGTGATGAACGCGTGTTGGTGACGACCATGACCAAGCGCATGGCAGAGGATCTGACGACGTATTTGGCAGAGCGCGGGGTGCGGGTCGAATACCTGCACTCCGATGTGGATACCCTGCGGCGTGTGGAGCTCTTGCGTGAGTTGCGCATGGGCTTGTTTGATGTGCTGGTGGGTATCAACCTGCTGCGCGAGGGCCTAGACCTGCCGGAAGTGTCTTTGGTGGCTATTTTGGATGCCGATAAACAGGGCTTTTTGCGTTCTGCGACGTCCTTGATTCAAACAATTGGGCGTGCGGCCAGGAACGTCAGCGGCGAGGTGCACATGTATGCCGATGTGGTGACCGAGGCCATGAGGCAGGCCATTGACGAAACGGATCGGCGTCGGGCTAAACAGTTGGCCTACAACAAGGAACAAGGTATTGATCCGACTCCCTTGCGTAAGGCGATAGCCGATGTGACTGATGTCTTGGCGCGTGAGGACATTGATACAGAGCAACTGTTGCGCACTGGATATCGCGGGGCTGGCAAGGGACCAAGCACCCTAGAGCGTAAGGAAGCAGACACGTCTGTACGCGGGATGCTCGCCCACAAGGCAGATGGTGACCTGGTGACCTTGATCGAGGAACTGACTGAGGAAATGCACGCAGCAGCTGCGTCATTAAACTTCGAGTTAGCTGCACGTTTGCGCGATGAGATGGTGGATTTGAAGAAGGAATTGCGTCAAATGCGGGCTGCCCAATAGCTCTGAGGGGAGCTCGGCCAGATGCGGGAGGTCTGTGGCTAATCGCACCATGGTTTCGGTTGTTGGGATGAGGAAACCTGGGCGAATACGCATAGACTAGATGGGTGAGTGCAGGAATATTGGGCGTTCAAGACTGGGAATGGTTGCTGATCGCTGGGATCGTGTTGATGTTGATCACAATCGATATCGTCGGACATGTGCGTTCCCCCCACGAACCAACCCTAAAAGAGGCTGCCACCTGGACTGCGTTTTATGTAACTCTGGCTTGTAGCTTTGGGCTGTACATGTATTTGGTTCACGGCGTAGATCCCTCAGGAGAATATTTCGCTGGCTATATTACCGAATACTCTTTATCAATTGATAACCTTTTCGTTTTTATTATTATTATCGGTTCCTTTAAAATTCCCAGAAAATACCAACAGAAAGTACTTCTGTATGGAATTATTATCGCCTTAGTGTTGCGCCTCATTTTTATCATTGTCGGTGCTGCCATTATTGAGCGTTTTGTCGGCATTTTCTTCATCTTTGGTCTTTTCCTTTTATATACAGCGGTCCAACAACTGGTGCCCGAGGGAGAAGATGAGGAGTACAAACCTAACGCACTGGTGGTTTTCGCACAGAAACACCTTCGATTCAAGGACACCTTCGAAACAGACAAACTCTTGGTGAAGGTGGAGGGAAAGCGCGCGATCACTCCTCTGTTTTTATGTGTTGCCGCCATTGGTTCTGTCGATCTAATGTTCGCCTTGGACTCCATCCCGGCTGTCTTTGGTCTCACGAAAGAACCTTTTATCGTCTTTTCAGCAAATGCTTTCGCCCTCTTGGGTTTGCGTCAATTATATTTTCTAATCGATGGCCTAATGGAGCGTCTGGTGTTTTTACATTATGGATTAGCGGCAATCCTTGGTTTTATCGCCTTTAAGCTTATCTTGCATGCCTTCCACGGCTACAATTTATTAAAATTTATTCCGGAACCCAGTACAGCAGTATCGCTAGGATTCATAGTGGTGACGGTCATCATCACTGTCCTTGCCTCTGTGATTGCCTCCAGAGGTAAGAAAAACTAGCGCAGCCTTATGAAGCAGACCCTTTGGACGAAGGGTAGATGGTGAATAGGTTTAAAACTCGTTTTCATTGGATTCTTGGCATCCTGGGTGTCACCGCCCTCGGCTTTTCTGCTCTACCTGCTCATGCTCTTTCTGACGAACGCAGCGCCGATCCGAATGTCACATCTTGGGTGGCTCACATCGCGACCCCCTCTGTGGATGGCGCATGGAATATGTGTTCGGGGGCGCTGATCGCCGCACAGTGGGTCGTGAGTGCCGCTCACTGTTTCGATGGGGCTGCCGGGACAAGCTATGTGAACCTGGGGTCCTCCCAGGGAGCTGACTATCCATACCAAGGAAACCGAGTCATTACCCACCCCAGTCTTGATGTCGCTATTTTGCAACTGAGCACACCTGTCCGGGGGGTCACACCAATTCCTTTGAACTCCGCCCCGGTTCAAACGGGACAACATGGCATCGTCTACGGCTGGGGGGTGACAAAGCATCCCACAAGACTTACCGAGGGCGAATTGTCGATGGTCGGATACCAAGGGGGATACCTATACGGTCGGTCTGTGTGGGGCGGAGTGTCTGTCGTTGGAGATTCCGGTGGACCAGTCTTGGTTGATGGAAGTTTGCGCGGAATTTTATCGGCAGCTGTCATGATTCCCGAAGGAATAACGGCTCGGGAAGACTTTAAGTACGCGCCGGTGACGGGTTTCGACTCCTGGGTCCTTTCTAGCATCGGGGTGGGCTCACAAGCGCCGACATCCCCACAACCCAGTGCTCCTACAGTCACACAACCTCCCGCTGGCGATCGCGTGTGGGGGGCCAACCGGGTGCTAACGTCCTTGGCCGCGATGCAGCGGGGTCAATACACAGCAAAGTCTGTCGTGATTGCCACCGGGCGTTTGGCGCCCGATGCCTTGAGTGGAACCGCTTTGGCGGGGGCCTTGGATGCTCCATTGCTGTTGACCGTGGATACACACATCGAAGGGGAGATAGTTCAGGCAATACGAGGTGCGGGAATCCACGATATCCATCTCATTGGGGGAGGTATTTCTTTCAACCCCCAGGATGAAAACAATCTGCGCAGCACGGGTGCGCAGATTGCCAGGCACGCTGGGGAGGACCGCTACCTCACGGCCGTCGCAGTGGCCCAGGCGACTCAGGCGGCACTTGCAGCCCGGGGCAAGCCTTTGGGAGCGGTGTACTTTGCTGACGGTCTCAGTTTTGCTGACGCTTTGGGGGCTGGTGCTGGGGCTGGTGCCTGGAACGGTGTCATCCTTTTGACAGGGGCTGCTCAGATTGACGGGGCCACCTTGGCTCAAGCGCGTGCCATGAGCACCGCAGAGACGACAATCTTCATCGTTGGTGGACCTGCGGTGCGCGCAAGCCAGGCTGCGCAGGTATCAACACAGCTCAATAGCAAAAGAATAGTTGAGGTCGTGGGCCAGGATCGCTACGAGACTGCCGCTCTCTTGGCACGCTGGGGTGCAAACCGGGGGGCTTCTGCCATTATCGCCTCCGGTGCAGATTTCCCTGACGGACTCAGTGGGGGAGCCTTGGCTGCTAGGCTCAGGCAACCTCTGTTGCTCACGGATCCACATATCCTTCCGGGTGCCACGAAAGCATTCATGAATTCGCTGATGAGCCCAAGGTCGACTGTCCTAATGGGGGGATCATCAGCAATCTCGAATGATATCCTTTCGCAATTTGGCTAGAATTCATCCTTGTGAAGACAAAAAGGGGTGGCGGTCGTCCGCGCGTATTGACAGAAGAGCAGATTGGCCAGGCAGTCAAGGAAGTGGGATGGACAGACCTGACCTTCAGGGCAATATCCTCAAAACTCAAGGTGGGCGCAACCACACTCTTCCGTTATGCCCCTAATCGAGATGCGCTGTCGCGCATGGGTATGGATGCTGTCTTAAAAGATGTCAAATGGCCTAAAGCGCAAGATTCCTGGAAAGAGACCATGCGTTCATGGGCAATGACTGCTTGGGATGTCTTTGCACAGTACCCCGGAGTAGCACATGACTATGAACAAGGTATCATTTCTCCTAAAATGTCAATAGTTGCGGCCGAGGCTGCCTATTACTTAGTATCCAAAGGTTTCACAACGACGCAAGCAGCCCTTATTGTTAATTCAGTTTTCGATTTGGTTGCCAGTAAAAGATCTATGGCTGACTTCTTTGAAAGAGAGTCCTCGCTGTTTTCGGATTTGAAGACTCTTAACAGCAATATACTTTTAGATCACGAGATACCAGAGGAATTTAAAGAAGAATTTACTGAGGTGTTTGTTAATGCCTTCAGTAGTCGGGCTGATCGGGCAACGACAGAGTCAATTTTGAATGTCATTTTAGAGGGTTGTGAAAAGTGTTATTCGCGAGAAGTGTGATTACGCTTACCTAATTGGCGAGCAATGATTGCACACACGAATAACTGAATTTGGTGAAACAAAATTAATGGTACCGCTACGCCTGCTGCAATAAGCGGTGGAAAAATAACTTGTGCCATAGGCATTCCGGTTGCCAAGGATTTCTTTGAACCGCACATCAGCAATGCAATCCGGTCCTCGTAGGATAGTCCAATGGCTTTGCCGCCAAACCAAGTCATTGCAAGTGTTATTGCCAGCAAAAGACCGGACCAGCACAACAGCCCAAAAAATGATCCCCAGGTTACAGAGGCCCAAAGGCCCTGAGCAGTTGCCCCAGTCACTGCTGCCCAGACTACAAGTAAAATGGTTCCCACATCCACAATACGTGTCAAAGGACGGTGTTTTCTCACCCAGTTGCCTATTAATGGTTGAAGCAGTTGTCCGACGATAAAGGGTAAAAGCAATTGAAAAAAGATCTGTTTAATAGAGTTCATAGACACCCCGCTGGCCTTCCCCATTAAGACCATTACTAAAAACGGAGTGAGGAACATCCCGAATACATTAGATGCCGTGGCTGCACAAACGGCTGCAGGGACATTCCCTTTGGCTGTGGAAACAAAGGCTATTGAAGACTGAACCGTTGAGGGCAGCAATGTCAGGTACAGTGCTCCCATAGCGAAAGTGGGTCCAAGAATTATTGGCCAAAAATTATCCCCTATAAGTCCCAAAATTGGGAAGGCAATAAAAGTTGAGAACAGAATTGCCAATTGGAGTTTCCAGTTGGTGAATCCTGAAATTACTTCTTTGGTCCGCAGCTTTGAGCCATAGAAAAAGAAGAGAATAACAACAGCACCATCTGCCAGAGCAGAAAAAGTGTCCACGAGGTGTTGCGGGAAACGAAGCACTATCCCCAGAACCAAGACCGCAATGATGCCAAGGATGAAGGGGTCGAATGTGGCCACCAGGGAGCGAGCGAAACGTCCTCGGTCTTGATGTGGGGAATTGCTAGGTGGCATAGAAGCTTTCTGAAGGTAAATGGTGTGTACGAATTAGCCTAGCGCGAAATTCCTGCGTGTTGGAGTCGAACAGATGTGCGAATTTCAACACTGGGCCTTAGACTGGTCAGGTGTCGGAATACTTGAGGATTAAAGGTGCGTCAGAGCACAATCTAAAGTCTGTTGACCTGGATCTTCCCAGGAATAGTCTCATCGTTTTTACCGGGCTTTCCGGTTCAGGCAAGTCTTCGTTAGCCTTTGACACTATCTTTGCTGAAGGGCAGCGCCGCTATGTGGAATCGCTGTCCTCGTATGCCAGGCAGTTCTTGGGGCAGATGGATAAACCGGCGGTTGATTTTATCGAAGGGCTATCCCCGGCAGTGTCCATCGATCAAAAGAGCACCTCGCGCAACCCCCGCTCGACCGTTGGAACCATCACTGAAATCTACGACTATTTGCGTTTGCTCTATGCTCGCGCTGGTGTGCCGCACTGTCCGGTGTGTGATGAGCGGATCACTGCTCAGACCCCTCAACAGATCGTGGACAGGATCTTGGATTACAAGGAAGGCACGCGTTTTCAGATCCTCGCCCCCATCGTGCGAGGGCGGAAAGGTGAATACTCGGATCTTTTTGAGCAACTTTTGGCCAAGGGATTTGCCCGCATCATCGTGGATGGCGAGGACGCCAGGTTGGACAACCCGCCGACATTGGAAAAGAAGCTCAAGCACTCCATTGATGTGTCTGTGGACCGATTGGTCATCAAAGAAGGCATTAAGCAGCGCCTGACAGATTCTATTGAAACCGCCCTTGGCCTTGCCGAAGGCTTGGTTGTCATTGATTTCGTTGACGAAGAACCAGGAACGCCTGCAAGGCAGCGACGTTTTTCGGAAAAAAGAGCGTGTCCCAATGATCATCCTTTGGCTTTGGAAGAAATAGAGCCGCGAACGTTTTCATTCAATGCGCCTTACGGGGCGTGCCCCACGTGTTCTGGCTTAGGGGCCAAAATGGAGACGGACCCTGACTTGATTGTCCCTGATGAGGACCTGTCTTTGGCCGAAGGGGCAATCGCCCCCTGGACGGCGCAAAATGAGTTCTTCCAGCGTCTGTTGAAAGGGCTTGCGCAACAGGTCGGTTTTGACATGGATACCCCGTGGAAGGATTTACCCCAAGATGTCCGCGATATTATCCTCAACGGTCAGGACTACAAGGTCGAGGTCAAGTACAAGAACCGTTGGGGCCGCATGCGCACCTATTCTTCGGGTTTTGAAGGTGCTTTGGCTTTCGTGGCGCGCAAGGCCCTGGAAACGGAAGGTGAAAACTCGCGTAACCGATATGAGGGTTTTATGCGGGAAATCCCTTGTGCAGCGTGCCATGGGGCAAGGCTCAAGCCCGAAGTTTTGGCTGTGCGTATTGGCGAGTATTCCATCTTTGACCTGTGTGAACTTTCGATTTCTAAATCGCGTGACTTCTTCGAGGTCTTGGAATTTGAGGGCCAGGCCAAGGCGATTGCTGCCCCAATTCTGGCCGAGATTTCCACCCGATTGGGATTCTTGTGTGATGTGGGCTTGACGTATTTGACGCTTTCACGTGGGGCTGCGACCTTATCGGGGGGAGAAGCCCAGCGCATACGTTTGGCCACACAGATCGGTTCTGGCCTGGTGGGGGTCCTTTACGTTCTCGATGAACCCTCCATTGGCCTGCATCAGCGTGATAATTCGCGCCTCGTTGAAACGCTGAAGCACCTGCGCGATCTGGGCAATACCCTCATCGTTGTTGAACACGATGAGGAAACCGTACGCTCAGCAGATTGGGTTGTTGATATTGGCCCGGGGGCTGGCGAACACGGTGGGCATATAGTTCACAGCGGTTCAGTGGACTCATTAATGAAAAACTCTCAGTCGATCACCGGCGCCTATTTGGCAGGCAGAAGAGTCATTGATGCCTCCCGTGAAAGACGCGCCAGGGATACAAACCGACAGTTGACTGTCCAAGATGCGACAGAAAATAACCTGAAGAAGGTGACGGTTTCTTTCCCGCTGGGGTGTTTGGTTGCAGTCACGGGGGTTTCAGGCTCTGGTAAATCGACCCTCGTGAACTCGATCCTCTACCAAGTTTTAGCTCGGGATCTCAACAGGGCACGCACTCGCGTTCCGGGCAGGCACAAAAAGGTTTCCGGCCTTGAGCACCTCGACAAGGTCGTACACGTCGATCAATCCCCAATCGGGCGCACACCCAGGTCGAATGCGGCAACCTACACAGGCGTGTGGGACCACGTGCGTAAACTTTTTGCTGCCGTGCCTGAATCAAAGGTTCGCGGGTATGGGCCAGGGCGGTTTTCCTTCAATGTTAAGGGTGGGCGTTGCGAATCCTGCAAGGGCGACGGGACCATCTGTATCGAGATGAACTTCCTGCCCGATATCTATGTGCCCTGCGAGGTCTGTCATGGGGCACGCTACAACCGTGAAACCCTCGAAATCACCTACAAAGGCAAGACGGTTGCCGACATTTTGGATATGCCCATTGCTCAGGCGGCCGAGTTCTTCGAGGCGCTGCCTGCCGTACAACGCTATATGAATACCCTGGTGTCGGTTGGCCTGGGGTATGTGCGCCTGGGACAGTCAGCCACGACCTTGTCGGGTGGCGAAGCCCAACGCGTGAAACTGGCATCTGAGCTACACAAGAGGTCAACAGGTCGAACCGTTTACGTTTTGGATGAACCAACAACCGGCTTGCATACCGAAGACATTCGTAAACTTTTATTGGTGTTGCAGGGCCTCGTGGACAAGGGAAATACGGTTATCGTCATTGAACACAATCTGGATGTCATTAAATGCGCGGATTGGGTTATTGACATGGGGCCCGAGGGCGGAGACGGTGGTGGCCTGGTCATTGCCGAAGGAACTCCCGAACAAGTCTCGAAAGTCAAAGAGTCCTATACCGGCCAGTATCTGCGTGGGGTTTTGGCTAATTCCCAGGGATAACTGGTAGTTTTTATGTGGGTGATGAAGCCTTAGCCGAGGGGAGGAACGCACGTGAGCATGTCCGTGGGTGGTCCGACTTCTTATGGTGCCTCGGCGGCCAGGGCTCAGGCAGCCCAGCAAGCCCAGATTGCCGCCCAACAGGCGCAAGCTAATGTGAATGCGGCGGCGCAGGGTATGGGGGCCAAGGGCACCGGGGCCAGCCAGATGGCCGGGCAGGCGGCACAAGGAATGGCTGGTCAGGCGGCCGGGGCTGCGGCTGCTCAAGCTGGAGCCCAGGGTGCCGTGGCGGCCATGACCCAAGCAATAGCCCAGGCAGCACAGGGGGCTGGAGGTGCGGGTGCTACAAGCCCTCAGACGCTGGGTACCAGGCCCACAACTCCTGGACAGGGGGCCGGTCTTGGGGTAGGTGCCCAGCTTCATCCAGGGGCAGGTGGCGGGGGCAGCGCCAGTGGCACCAATGTCGGGGCGCAAGGTCAAGGCTCCGGGGCTTGGAATGCCCCTGCCCAAGGTGGCGCCACATCGACGGCGCGCATGGCGCAAATGCTGCAGGCATTTTCTGCCCAGACCGCACCAAATGTTTCCACAAACGTGTCTACAAGTGCAGGTCAAGCGGCTCTTATGACACCGCAACAGGCCATGGCTCAGGGACAGATACAGGGTCAGGTGGCGCAAAACCTGGCACAAAACACTGGTGGCACCCCTGCCGGGGCTACACAGACAGGCGCTGCAACAACGGGACTCACACCTGCCGCAGGACAGGCACAAGCCACCGGGGCCACAGCTAATGCTGCTAACACTGCGGCGGCACCAGCGGATACTACAAGTACACAGGGGTCATCGAATACCAAGCAGCCTGCCGGGGCCACGACCCTACGCGCCGAGGCACAACAAACCGCAGGCGCACAGGGTGCCACGTCTGGTGTGCCAGGCACAAAGGCTGATGCCCCCGTGCCAGGGGCGGGCGTGCATGCTCGCGTCGTACAAACACAGCAACAAGCGGCAGCAGCAACACAGCAGATTATCGGTGAAACTGCTACCAAGGCTGCGCAACACGGTGAAACCCAAGGTGCAGCACGCCGAGCAGGCCCTCAAGCCCCTGACCCGAGTGCCTTGCCCGGTATGGCACCAGTACCACTGCGTCCTGATGAACCGCCGCCCCGCATTGGTCCGCTTGGTGTTGGACCACCTGATCCTGTGACTCAATCTGCTGCCGCAGCCTTTGCGGGGTTCACCGCACGTTTTCAGCAGGCATTAAACCTTCAGATGGGGTTACCGGGTGTGACAGCGGCAAACGTCATGGCAGCCCTGGGTGTATTTATCCTGTTGTTGGTGATTGCTAGAGTCTTCTTCAATGGCGCAGAAGCCAATGAGATATTGCCTTTGATCCTGTCTGCCTTGTTAGGGATAGGGCTCACAACCGCAGGCATATGGATCCAAACCAGCACCCCCAAAAACCGCTGAGCCTATCACTAAAGGTCTGAGCCTATTCGTAGGGGATCTACCCAAGGAATAGGCTCAGACACTAGGTGATAGGCTCAGCTGGTTAAGAGGACGGTGGCACTCGCGTAGTTGCCGTCGTGGGTGAGGGACAGGTGCCAGGTCAGTTTTTTCGGGTCATTGCCGAGGGCGGACATTGAGGACTCAAAAGCCCTAAGAACCTGGCCGTTCAGTCTTATTGCCGGGCGGTTCCAACGGTCCTGGATGACCTCGATTTCTTGGAAGCCTGCACCCCCAACCTCTATCACTGGGGGCTGCCCGAACAAGGCCGCAGACCAGGCCTTGATGACAGCCTCTTTTGCCGCCCAACGCACAGACAAATGGGCAGCAATATCGCCGTCTGCCCGGCCTTCAGCGCTTCGGCGTTCACGAGGAGTGAAAACCTCAGCAAAGCGCGAACCCGGCAGTGCCAACTGTTCACGAAAAGCGCTGACCTCCACCAGGTCCACCCCCACCCCCAAAATACCCATACTCCAAGACTCTCAGTCTTAGGCGAAGATGCCGTCAGAACCTAGACGTGCGTTCGGGTCTAGGAGCATCTGTGCCTCAGCGTCGTGGGGGTCATAGCCATCGCTTTCCTCAGCGAAGCGCCTGCCTGCAGGGGGAGCCTCGTACAAAGACGCGTGACCCAACATGCCGGACTCCAAGCGTCGCAGTCCCGCGCGCAGGCGTCCTTCTGCACGGTTCCTCCACGCCGAGAGTTTCGACTCGCCGCCCTCGGCAAAAAGTATTGCCTCGAAGGCGCCGGGGTGAATTAAGGTGACCACGGAAGAAACGTGCCCGAAACCAAGCGAAGTCAAGATGCCTGCCTTGATGGTTCTGCGCGTGCCCAAAGCCAAGGGCTCGCGCAACCAGGTCAAAGGTGAACTGACCTCCATGGCAGGATCCACACAGTCCAGGGACTTGTTGGCGGGAATCACGCCACCGGCAAACAACTGGCACAGGCCATTCGTTTGGAAAATGGCCGCGCCACCCTTGGCATGTCCTGTCAAGGTTTTTTGTGAAATCACCACAAGCGGGTTTCCAGGTGTGCGACCAAGGGCGCGAGACATCCGCGTGTGTAGCTCAGACTCATTGGGGTCATTGGCATTTGTTGACGTGTCATGTTTGGAAACCACGGCAATGTCATCAGCATTCAGGCCATAGGTGGCCAAAGACTTGGCTAGTCGCGAATCCTTGCCTCCCATGGCCGCACCCAAGGCACCCAGGCCAGGGGCCGGGATGGATGAATGGGTCCCATCGGCGAAGGACGCGGCATAAGCCACCACACCCAAAACAGGAAGGCCGAGGTCGGCTGCGATATCACCGCGAGTGATCAAAACAGTGCCCCCGCCTTGGCCCTCAACGAAACCGGCGCGGCGGCGATCATTGGCCCTGGAATAGAAGCGCTCGTTGATGCCCTTATCGGCCAAGGCCTGCGACAATGCCGTGGCGTTCATGTCACCAAAGCCGGTCAAAGACTCCACCGAAATGTCGTCAATCGCGCCGGTAACCACAAAACTGGCCTTGCCGGTGGCAATCTTGTCCACGCCTTCTTCCAGGGAGACAGCAGCCGTGGCACACGCACCTACGGGGTGAATCATGGCGCCATAACCGCCCACGTAGGACTGCATGACGTGTGCGGCCACAACGTTCGGCAAGGTTTCT
This sequence comes from Actinomycetaceae bacterium, assembly GCA_030538185.1. Classification (GTDB taxonomy): domain Bacteria; phylum Actinomycetota; class Actinomycetes; order Actinomycetales; family Actinomycetaceae; genus JAUNUK01. The sequence continues at coordinate 731,928 of JAUNUK010000001.1, forward strand.
TGCAGGATGTCTTGCGGACGGTCCTCGCCCAGGAACCTGTCAACAAACAGTTTCCTCATGGAAGACATGCCACCAAAACCTGTGCCTTGGGTGGAGGCAATCTCGGTTGGGTGTACTGCTTGCAGGATCTCTGCCGGGGTGAAACCAGAAGACAGGTAGGCATCCACGGTTGCTACCAGGTTCCAGGCGGTGATCTGGTCCATGGATTCCATCATTGAGGCACTCAGGCCCCAGCGTTGCGGGTCGAAACCAGTGGGGAACTGGCCACCAACCGTGCGCGACAAGGTTGCCTTGCGCGGCACGCGGATCTCTGCTCCAACCATCCTGGTCACCAGCCATTCGCCCGTTTCAGGGTCCAGGGCGGCTGTCGTGTGCGAAGGCTCTTCATCAATGTAGGACTGTGCGGTTTCCTGGTCGGGGACCGTGAACTGAATGTCGCGGTCCAGGAACACGGAGGCAGCCTCGACTGAACCCAGATCTTTCAGCGGCCCATCATCCACCAGGGTGCGCACACCACAGCGGGCGATGACCTCATCACGGTAACGGGTGTAGATGTCCGATTCCTCAACCACATTCCCATCCGCGTCATACCAGCCGGCCTTGGGTGTGTCCTTCCAGGTGAGCAAGCCCATCATCCAAGCCAGTTCCAAAACGCCAGCAGCCGTCAAATCGACCTGGCCGTCGTCTTGAATACCCAACTCTGCCTGCAGGCGGGTGCGTCCAGTGCCCCAGGGGCTTACCTCACCCACGCCGACAATCACAACAGTGTCATGCAAGTTTGCGCTGGTTGACTGCCACTCAGCCAGGTCCACGGCAGGCAGACCGACCAGGGTTGGGCTGGGCAGGGCAGGAATCTTGGCCACGGCATCAAAGCCCGTTTCCACATCAACGACGTGTCCGCCCTCGGAAATTCCTAAGGACGTTGCCGACATTGCAGACGCCTTCAATGCGCGCAGGTCGATTGTTGAAGACCCCAGGCCTCCGGTCAGGTCGACGGTTACGGGCTCGATCTCGGCCTTGCGTCGCACGTCCATCGCACAGGCCGCAAGTAACTCGCCAGCGATTTCTTCAGTCGACCAGGTGCGAATGCCCGTGTCCTCAACGGCCTGAACCAGGGGATCGTTGCCGCCCATCAAACCAGTTCCGCGCACCCAGCCGATCAGGGCATGTACCAGGGTGACGCGTGAAGACCACACTTTTTCGGCCGACCACTTGTTGACAATCGCGTCGAAAGCGGCCTTGACCTCGCCGTAAGCGCCGTCTCCGCCGAAAGTTCCACGGTTGGGGGAACCCGGCAAGACGACGTGTAGGCGGTTATCTACGGCCGTATCGATGCCGATATTGGCCAGTCCAGCCATCATGCGTTCCACACTCCACAGCAGCAACCTGGCCTGGTTTTCCGCCGAAGGACCGGCATCAGCCAAGGAACCGGAAACCGGGGGAGCCGCAAAGGGGAAGAACAAGGTCGGCAGCAAGGCGGGCTTCGTTTCCTTCGTCGTCCCTCCCACCGTTTCAAGCAGCTGCGCACCGACCCATTCGACAACCGCATCCACGTCACGATACGAGGACAAGTTCGCAGGCACCAGCCACAGTGACGCACCGTGAGCAGCGTTTTCGCGATACAGGCGTTTAGCGAAACTAAGGCGCCCAGCGTCCACACGCGAGGCCGTCGCCACAACGGTCGCACCGCCAGCCAACAAACCGGCCACAACCGAACCCGCAATCGAACGCTCAGACATGCCGGTGACGACGGCAACCTGGCCAGCGTAACGGCGTGTGGGGTGGTTGTCGTCTGGCTCCGCGTCAGCTTCTTGGACTATGCGTTCCAGCAGGTCCGCACATTCATGGCGGCCTTCCTTGCGCGCCTCGCTGGCCCACCAGGCAGCCTGCTGTGAAACCGCCTGACCTGCGCCGACAAAACATGCCTTGGCCTGAGGTGAAGACAGGTCACCCGTGACATACAAGCGGGCGACATCCTCTCGAGCCGAAGCCCAACGGTCATCAAGCAGAACCGCCTTTTCGGGCGTGAAAGCAGGCGTGACAAGGGCCGGCCAGTTGGAACCTAGCTCTGCAGACAAGGTTGCTAGGACCTCGGCCTGTTGGGCCGTTTCCTCACCGATGCCACCGCTCAGCGTTCCTGCTGGCAGTTCGCCACCCAAGCCGCAGGCCTTCAATGTCGTCAAAGCCGCTTGAGCCAAGACGCCATTGGGGCCAGTCACTGTATCGGCGTATGCCTCCAATGCAGCAGAGTCCACGACCCCACTACCACTGCCACCTCCAGCCGAGGGCATTGACACAGGCACCCCAAGGCGCGCTCCAACAGCCCCAACAGCCGCATCGATCAGGGCATCGACAGCGGCAGCGCTGCTGGGAGCATCAGTGCCCAGCCCCGCCAGGTCTCCGCCCCTCGTGGATTGCCCTTCCCGGGTGCCAAGCAAAATCTCTGCCGTCACCCAGTGGTTCCACCCGGCTCCCAACTGCCACACGCCTTCCAGACGGTTGGCAATATGGCTGGCTTTCACGCCGCTAGCCCCCAGAAGTTTGCGCAGGCGATCCCTAATGGCCTCGGACAAAATCGGCCCAAAGGCCTTGTAATTATGCGCAAGAGTGTCGACAGTATTCGACAGGGTCGCAATATCGGCCTCCGCTGCCCCATCAATCGTGGCAAGAGAGAGCTCCGCAGACATGTCCATCAAGAGCTGGTTTCGTTTAGAAGACACGCCGTTGGTCAGGGTTTCCGTCGTGTCTTGCGCACCGATTTGCTCCAGGTTCATCTTCGTGGAGTATGCAATCAGCACCTTCACCGCGTCAGAGCCCTTGAAGGGCACATCTGCCATAGCGGCACCGCTGGCCACCGGGGCAGGGGCAGCCTGAGGGGCCACCGGAACAGGGTTTGCTGGGCTTGCGGTACTTTCAGTGCTTGCCGAGGGCGATGCACTTGTTTCTGTCGCGGTGACCTGCGTGGGGTCCACCTGGCTGTGTGTCGCGCCAGTGCTATCTACTGCAGTGCTATCTTGTGCACCGCTATCTTCTGCACCCGCTTCATCGACCAGGTCAATGGTGGTAACGTCCTCGGCGTAAACCTTGGCTTCATCTCGCCCTACGTTAAGGACAGAAACCTGGGTGCGCGCGTATTCGGCGGAGCTCAGCGTTTTGCTGGCCATATTCGCCAAGGTGGGTGAAGCCCCTAAACCGACCTCGATCAGCTGCTCGACACCCGCACCGCCCTTAGCTGTGGAACTGAGTAGGTAGCGCTGTGTTTCGATCCATCTGACGGGGCTTGCGAACTGCCAACACAGCAACTCAACCAGCAAGAGGCGTGCGAAACGCACAGGGGTGGCGGCCAAGTCGGCCAAAAGCCCTGAGTCCTCATAGAGTTCCCGCAAAACTTCAGAGGGAACCACCTCAAGCATGGAGCCGATGAACTCTCGCGACAGCTCAAAGGGCCTGGCGACCAGGTTCGGAATGTACCTGCCTTCCAAAACCTTGTAGTCCAGGTCGTGAGGCAGCAGCAGGTCCAGCTTTTCACGGAACTCTGGCACGCCATTGCGCAGCGGTTCGGAGTGGAAAGGAACATCAATACCCGGCACCAGCATGAATGGTCGCTTACCGCCGGCATCACGGGCACGTTCCTCTGCCTTGAGAGCCAAAACCTCAAGGCCGGCAATCGTGCCAGCAACGGCATACTGTTGACCTGCCAGGTTGTAGTTGGCGATTTGTAGGAACTCTCCGCTGGCTGTGGCTATGTCTTCGATGAATCCCTGTACGTCCTCTTCGCCCAGTCCCATCTGGTTGGGTCGCAAAGCGCCCATCGCATAGTTAGAACGGCCTTCAGCGTCGCGTTCAACCAGGTGGTGCATGGTGGAACCTCGGTGGAACACCAGTTCAATAACCGTTTCCAAAGGCAAAACCTGCGCATAGGCCGACAGGGCTGTGTATTCACCCAAAGAGTGCCCCGCGTAATAGGAATCCGAGACGACCGAACCAGCCTCACGCAACCTGGCTGTTTGCGCCAGGGCCACGGTTGTCAAAGCCACCTGAGTGAACTGCGTCAGATTCAACACGCCTTGAGGGTGGCGGTACGTCACCCCGCGGGCAGTCAACTGCGTCGGGTTATCGCGCACCAGGGCAATGATTGAAAAGCCCAGGGCCTTACGGGTGTGTGCGTCGGCGCGTTCCCACACCAGGCGTGCGGCCGGTGATTTAGAGCGCTCATCGAGTGCCATGCCCTTGGCTTGAATGCCTTGACCAGGGTAAACGTAGGCAGTTTTGACCGCACGGGTCACGGCCGTGCCCTGTGAAACCACGTCGCCATCAATGCGGCAGGTGACATTCAAGGCCAGGCCACCGCCCTTTACCTTACCGACGCGCTCGACGAGGACTTCAATCTCGTCACCCAGTTGCACCATTCCAAACATGGCATAAGTCCACCCAGCGATTTCTTGGGCGTGCGAGCCCTTCACAGAGGAACTTGCCACATGCTGAGCCACAGCAGACAGCCACATGCCATGCACCAAAGGAGCTTCCATGCCCGCCACAATCGCGGCGTTGGTGCTTGTGTGAATCGGATTGTAATCCCCTGAAACATTGGCAAATGCGGTCATATCTGCAGGTGCTTTGACCTTTGTGCGCCTCAGCATTGAGCGTGGCGTATCCAAAATTTCCACATCCGCCCCGCCTGCAAAAGGAGGCTCGGGTGGGGCAACATTCGAGGAAATACGGCCACGTATGGCGAAACGTTCAGCCATTTCAACAAGAATTTGACCATTGATGCTCAGGTTTTCGCGAACAGTGACAATCCTTCCCGAGGACGACTCTCGCAGGTCATCCATCCACGCAGTGATCTCGATTTTCCCCTCAGGTGCCTGTTTTGCAAGTTCGTGCAGTCGTTCTAGGGGCACATGCAGGTTTTCGCGGTGATCGAGGTGGACGGCGTTCAATAAGCCTTCAATAACCGGGTAGTCCTCGTGGTTAGCTGAGCCCAAGGCAGCATAAATGGCTGGCCAGCAAGGACCGAGCAGGGCATCGGGGACCATCTGAGCGGTCACATGCGTAGCGTCAAGGATTTGCCCAGTGACAGCCTTGTGATCGACGCCCAGGTTGTCACCCAGCGTGAAGTAGTCTTTGGCCTCACCGAAGACAGACTTATCGCTGGGCAGCATACGCGGCAAGGAGTCAACCGGATCGCCCGTGATCCTTACGGAGCGCACACCGGCGGTCCCAGCCAAAAGGGCGCGCATGTGTTGGGGGAGGCGATCTTCGTTCACACAAGGCAAGGCACCTGTGGCGACGTCAGGACTCAGGGTCAAGGGCACGATCAACGTGCGCACCGCGTGGTGACGGTCTCCCTCGGGGAGGTCATCCCAGAAGGTGTCCAGGGTTATGACCAGGTCAAACTCTCCTGGTGCATGTTCTTGTCCTTCGGGTTTCACAACCTTGTAGGCCTGTGGGTCCAAGGTGTAGGCGGGGTTGGCAATGACGTGCCCGGTCCAAGAGATATGGGGGATAGCCCGCAGGTATTCTTCAGCAGAAGTGCAGGTGGATGAGGCATCTGAAAAGACAGCGCCCAGGCGTGAGAAAACAGTTTTGGGTTCTTCGCCCTCGGAAATGAGCTTTTTCACGGCGGCTGTCTCGAAACGGCCCAAGAGCTCGGCAACGGGCTCGTTGATCCTTGTAATGCCCGCAACCGAGACGGGGCTGGGGATGATGCGAACCTGATCTGCTGTATAGCGAGGATCGTGGGACTGCCACAAAGAGTCCTGACCCCACCAACGCAGCAGGTCGGCGTCAATTGCTGGCACGAAGGGGCAAGGCTTGGGGTATTTACGGCACAGGTCGATAAACCACGAGCAGTCAATCGGGGTGAGCTCAATGTCACGGGCCTGTGGGTAGTGAGTGAGCAGGCGCTCCAAGGCTGTCGGTGCCTCAGCCACGTCCTCTACACTGCCGAACAAAGAGACAATCTCTCCGTATTCTTGATCGCATAGACGCGCTTCAATACGTTGCAAAAGTTCAAAGTAGCGCTGTTGCCAGGATTCATCTGCCCAGGGGTAGGACAACTCGGCAAAACGGGTGGCCCACGCAGCGTAGGTCATGGTCTCCAAGTCGCCGAAATACGGTTTCGCTGTTTTGTTTAGCGCCTCGATCAGTTCATCTCGACGTGCCAAGGTGGCTTCTAAATTGCCTTCCACCTCGACAATAAGGCGGGAACAGGCCGCTGCGGCATTGTCGATCTCATACATGTCAGCGCGCAGATGAGACAGGCCTGAGGTCATGCCGCCACGATTGGCTCCTGATGCCACCCAGCCGCCGAAGGCATCGGGCATGGATACGCCCGCTGTGTCCACCAAAAGCTGTTTGACGTCGTCGTTGGTTTTCGCCTCGTCACACACCATGGCGACGGTCCCAAGCATGACGCCATCAACAGGCATAAGGGGTAAATCGTAGCGCCCGGACCAAGAACCGCTGAGGAATTCGGCGGCGCGTTCGGGCGTGCCGATTCCACCCCCCACGCACAGGACAACATTGGTGGCCTGACGGATGTCTGCGTAAGTGGCGATCAAAAGTTCATCGAGGTCTTCCCAAGAGTGATGCCCTCCGGCATGGCCGTCTTCGACCTGCAAAATGACCGGGGTGTCGCCCAATTTTGCTGCGATGGCCAGGCACTGACGAATCTGGGCGACCGTGCCGGGCTTCAAGGCCACGTAAGGGAAGCCCGAGGAGCGCAATCCCTCAATGAGTTCCGGCGCTTCTTCAACTTCGGGGATGCCCGCAGAGATAACCACGCCGTCCAGGGGGGCACCCGCCTGACGGGCGCGCGTCACGATCTGTTGGGCGCCAAACTGTAGGTTCCACAGGTAGCGGTCCATGAACATAGAGTTGAATTGCGCGGTGCGCCCCGGTTTCAACAGGGTTTTCAGCCCCGCAAGGTTGTGGGCGAAGACTGGCTCGGTAACCTGGCCACCGCCAGCCAGTTCAGCCCAATAACCGCCATTGGCGGCCGCCGCGACGATGTCGGGATCCACGGTTGTGGGGGTCATTCCGGCCAACAAAACTGGCGAATGCCCAGTCAGACGCGAAAATGCGGTGTCAACGACTGTTTGTCCATCAGGTAGCTGCAGCAGCGAAGGCAAGAAACGCGACCAGTCTTGCCCCTTGGAAAACCCGTGCCCCGGCGTGAGCGCCAGGTCGTGAGACGCCTGGGAGCCCAGTTCAATAACCCCTACCCCTCGACCCTCAACCAGGCGGCGAGTAATTTTGGCCAAGGTCGAACCTGGACCCAGGTCACACAGCCACTGGCCACCGTCCTTTAGGGCGTCGCGTACCTGTGTCACCCAGTCGACTGGCTCGACAAGGATGCGTGAAGCCATCCGTGTGGCCATGTCTGGATCCAGTCCACACAGGGCTGCCCACGCCTGGACCTGTTCTACAGCAGGGGTAAGCAAGGATGAATGGAAAGGTGCGGAGGTCGGCAAAAAGTCCATAAGGGGCGCAAAAACCAGGCCGCCACGCTTGCGCGCTGCACGCTCGGCTGTTTCACGATTGTTGCGTGCCTCAAAATGCAAGACCAACTGGGCCAGGTCTTCTGGGTAACCGCTGAGCACAAAGGACCGCGTGTCATTGCGCAGGGCAATCGAAATATCCGCAGTCCCGCCCTCCAGTGTGCTCATCGCGCTCAGCAAGGTGGCCTCATCGATGCCACGCACTGAGAGCATCGGGGTGTATTCGCCCTTTGAACTCAGGCCTAGACGTTGACATGCCTGAGCGGTCGCACCCCCGATGAGCTGTGCCAATGCGAAAAGTTTTGCGACATCCTCGTCGGCACCCTCGCGCCAAGCCTTGAATAGTTCCACCCCCAAGATCCCTTGGGAATGACCAATGATTGAGCGCGGAGAGAGAGCCGAAAAGTCCAGGCCTTCGCGCTTCAAGGAAGCCAGGGTGGCAAACTGGGTCATCAACACGCCAGGCATGGAGACATAGGGGTTTAGGCTATCGGCCGCATCAACGTCTTGCTGGCTGCGTAGCAAAGACAAGGGCTGTACCCCCAGAGCCGCGAGACTCGGTGCAACAGCAGACAGGTGGTCTTGGGCGGTGGATAATAATTCCTCGCAGGCTGCCTTGACCTGTGGGTCTTGCGTCAGTTCATCAAGTACCGGACCCCAAGGAGTGGATTGTCCAGCCATCATCAAAATAAAAGGCTCGTTGCGTAAGGTTGCTAGGGCAGTGTGTTGGGATAAAGTCATTGGGTAACTCGATTCATTCGGTTTGTCTGGGTTAGAACGTCGTATTTTTTTGCCGAGGGCGGCCTACAAAGGGCCGTTTTCGTGGCGTTTTATGCCGTGGTAAGACCTGTCTTTGGTTTTTGCCAGTTCGAGGGCTGCGATGATTGTCTTGCGGGTTTCACTGGGGGCAATAATGGCGTCCATCTCTCCGCGTTGCAGCGATAAAGAGGGGTTAATGTTTTCTTCCGCATAGGCGCGAGCCAGTTCGGCTGTCGCCTCTTGGAGTGTTTTGCCCTGTTCTACTGCCGCTTTTATCTCTCTGCGGTTCATAATGCTCACCGCGCCCTCAGCACCCATGACCGCGATTTCGGCATCTGGCCAGACGAAGTTGAAGTCTGCACCGATGGACTTGGAGCCCATAACGATGTAGGCACCGCCGTAGGCCTTACGTAAAACGATGGTGACCATCGGGACAGTGGCATTGGCGTAGGAGGAAATGAGTTTCGCACCTCGCCGTATGATGCCAGCTTGTTCTTGCTGGGTGCCTGGGCGGTAGCCTGGCACGTCCACAAGGGTGACAATCGGGATGGCAAAGGAGTCACAGAAACGCACGAACCTGGCAGCTTTTTCTGAGGCGTCAATGTCCAAAGTGCCGGCATCCACCTGTGGCTGGTTGGCCACAATACCGACAGATTCACCCCCAATACAGGCAAATCCCACAATGACCCGGGATGCGAAGAGTTCTTGAACCTGAACGAACTCGCCGTAATCCACGATGTGTCCAATGACTTCGACCATGTCATAGGGCTGTTTGGGGCTGGCGGGCACCAAAGCTGACAGGCGCTGGGCCAAGACCTGATCTTCTTCCGTTGGGGTGTAGGCGTAGGAGGGCGGCGCCTCATCGCAGTTTGAGGGCAGGTAGGTGAATAATGCCCGCGTGTAGTCCAGGGCATCTGCCTCGTCTTCAGCCAAGTAGTGTGACACCCCTGACTGGAGGTTGTGAAGCTCTGCACCGCCAAGCTCTTCAAAGCTAACGTTTTCGCCGGTTGCTGCCTTCACAACATCAGGCCCTGTGACAAACATGTGAGATGTGGACCTGGTCATAATGATGAAATCGGTGAGGGCTGGCCCGTAGACGGCTCCACCTGCACAAGGCCCTAAAATCACCGAAACTTGCGGGATATAGCCAGAGGCCTGACAGGTTTTCTTGAAGATGCGGCCGTATTGGGACAAGGCGACCACGCCTTCTTGGATGCGCGCACCGCCCGAATCCAACAGGGCAATAATGGGCACCTTCATCTGCATGGCTAGGTCGATGACATGGAGGATCTTGTCGCCCTCGGCCTCACCTAAAGTGCCGCCGCGAACCGAAAAGTCTTGCGAATAAACCGCAACCTTACGGCCGTCGATTTTGCCGTAACCGGTGATGACCCCGGCACCCGTGAAGCCTTTGTTAATGTCCCCGCCCCAAAACTGACCGACCTCGACGAAGGTGTCTTCGTCCAGAAGCTGCGTTAGCCTTTCGCGGGCAGTGAGTTTTTCCTTCGGATGCTGGCGTTCGGCGGCCAGGTCCTCTGCCTTCTTGACAAGACCTGTTCTAAAGTCCTTGAAATCTTCACGGTCCTTTGAAACTGTGCGCTCTGCGGGCAGGTGTTGGACACTCATTTCTTCTCCTCCAAACGCATAATCGTTTCCTGGGCATTGATAGAGCCTCCCGCGGTGACCAAAATCTCGGCAATGACACCGTCAACAGGGGCGTTAATGTATTTCTCCATCTTCATGGCCTCTAAGACGACCAGCAGTTCACCGGCGCATACCGCTTGGCCATCTTGTACGCATATCCTCGTGACGGTCCCCTGAATCGGGGAAGGAATGGTGCCGTCTGGGTTTATCTCGTTTTCGCTCGTGGGTTGCGCGGTTCCTGTCCGTGTTCCTGTTCTACGTAAGGGCTGGACACGTTTGGTAACGGCAGCCGCCAAGGTGGGGGCTACCAGCTGTACCGGCAAGGTCAGTTCTGCGCGTTTGCCGTCCACCTCTATGACATACGTGGCACGCTCTATGCCCTGAACAGGAGGGGTATCACTGCTCAAAGGGGTCTGAGTTTCTTGGGCAGGAACCTCATCCGATGTGAGGCGTCCGTCTTGGTAGAAGCTGCGCTCGAACCAAGTTGTCGCGATATTGAAACCCTCGGCGCTGCCTGCAAAGTCAGCATTTTCCAGCAAGGCTTGGAAAATCGGCAGGGGAGTGGCAATGCCAACGATGTGCAGCTCGGCCAAGGCACGCTTTGAACGCGCGATTGCAGCGGGCCGATCGGCAGCTGTGATAATGATTTTGGCGATCATGGAATCAAATTCGGGTGAGACTGAGTCTCCCTGGTCGATCCCTGTATCGATGCGCACACCGGGACCGCCTGGCCACCGCAGTTCCTTCAAGACCCCTACCGAGGGCGTCAGGTTATTGGCCGGGTCCTCGGAGGTAATCCGAAACTCAATGCTGTGTCCGCGTGCCACAGGCAGTGGCGAAAGTTTCTCCCCCTGCGCGATGTGTAACTGTTCGGCCACCAGGTCGACGCCCGAAACTTCTTCTGAGACAGGGTGTTCAACCTGTAAACGCGGGTTGACTTCCAAGAAGTAAACGCTGCCGTCTTTGTCCACCAGGAACTCACATGTTCCAAGGCCCACGTAATCCACTGCCTCAAAGAGGCGCTCAGACCAGTCGCGTAAGGTTTTTCCACTGTCGCCCGGCAAGAATGGTGCAGGTGCTTCTTCCACGAGTTTTTGGTTGCGCCGTTGCACCGAGCAGTCCCTTGTGGTGACGACATGGAAGTTGCCGTGCATATCCCTGGCGCACTGAGTTTCAACGTGGCGGGCCGTATCGACGTAGCGTTCCACGAAGTACTGGTTGATGTCAGAGCCAGCAGCCGTGTCATGCGCCGCAATAAATGCCTGGACGTCCTCGGCAGTGGTGCAAACGGTGATTCCGCGGCCACCTCCGCCATCGGCTTTCTTGATAATGATTGGCAGGCCTTGGCGCTCAGCGAAATCTTGAAGCTGTGCGCCTGTTTGTAGCGCCTCAGAGAGACCAGGAATCGGTGAAACGTCGTTGGCTTCGGCAATTTTCCTAGCTTGAATCTTATCTCCCAGGGCATCTATCGAGTCAGCAGAGGGGCCAATCCACACCAAACCTGCTTGGGCGACCGCGCGCGCAAAAGCGGGGTTTTCCGACAAGAAACCGTAGCCGGGGTGGACGGCGTTCGCTCCCGATTCTGCCGCGATATCCAACAGGCGCTGGCCGTCCATAAAGCCTGCAGGGCCCAAGGCATAGGCATCATCAGCAGCCTTGACATAGGGGGCATTGATCTCTGCTTCGGCGTAGGCCGCAACGGTTCGGATGCCTAGTTCCTTACATGTGCGGATAACTCGTAAGGCTATTTCGCCTCGGTTGGCGATCAATAGGGTGTGAATTCTTTGCACGTTTCTTCCAATGTTTGAGCAGTAGCGACGAAAGTATGCGGATCAGGACTTGAGGCTGACATCCCCGGACATGACGGGGTGCACCACGCCATTGGCGTCACGGATCTCTAAGGCGCCACTGGGCGAAATTCCCTGGGCTACACCTTCCAGGAGCGAACCGTCGACTCTTTGGACGCACACTGCCCGTCCGATGGTGGCACAGGCCTGAGACATCTCGCGGGTGAGGTCTTGGTGAAGGCCCGCTGTAATAAAGGTTCCAACGGCTTGCCGAAGTTCATGTAAGTACGCTGCCAAGAGTGAATCAGCAGTAGAGGGGCGATCCTTGGTGGCGCCGTCCAAGGGAACGAAGGGTAAATCCTGGAGTACTAATGACGTGGATCCCTCAACAGGAAGTTCGTTTTCTTTATGTCCGAGGTTAATGCCCACACCTATGACGCACGCCAACCAGCCGTCGTAACTGTCCAGGAGCTCGCCCAGGATTCCGGCAACTTTTTTGCCTTGAATGTGTATGTCATTTGGCCAGATCAGCTCGATGTTATCGGTGCTTAGTCCGTGCTGTGTGTAGACACTGTTGAGTGCCTTCTTCAAGGCTAAGCCCGCGATCAGCGTTAACCAGGCGGAAGAATCCTTCAAGTGTGGCGCCTCGGGAAGGGTGATGATCGTCGATGCAGCAAGGGACTTGCCGGGGAGGGTCTCCCACGACCGTCCAAGTCGGCCTCGTGCCTCAGTTTGTTCATCAGCCACGACAGTCATAAAGGAAGGGATGATGGTGCGGTAGTCGTGCCACAGTCGCGAAGACACATCATTAGTGGAGGTCGTAGAGTCCACATGGATGAAAGCGGGGACTGCATTTGTGGACAAGACGTATCTGGTTAGAGCCCCGGGACCTGCGTTGATACCGGAGGCAAGGGCTTGGGCTAGGCCTGGTGTCGCCTCGCGAGACTCGCTGTTCTTCTCTTGTGTCAAAGGGTTCTCCTGCCATTGAGAGGCATAACATTTAGACAAAGTGGAGCGTACTCCAAAATTGGAGTGCGCTCCAGTGTTTTATCTGAATTGTGTCGATTACCCTAAAAAATAATGTTGAGTGCCTACTTATTGACGTGTGCGCCCTTGAGGAAAACATCCAAGAGATAGCTGACGTTATGCCTGGTTGTGACCAGTTGATCCTCGGCTTCAGTGTGTCCAACTGCCACTTGAACGACGTCCAAATTCATGGTCGCGTAAATACAGTGAGCCGCAACATTAAGATCAACCCTCGGCGAGTCGGGGTCTGCAGCATTCGCTAATTTTCTGCGATCTGGATCTTTGGGGGATGGGGCCCATCCCGAAAGAAAGACACCAGTGTGAACTGAGTCTGTGGAGGTTTCAAGGTCTATCAGTTTGCCAACCGCATTGGGTGCCTCTTAACAGGATCGTGTGTACAGTGATCGTAAGATGGAATTACGCAACAGTGAGGTTGGTGGCCTGATGAAAAGTAAAACAGTGTTTGGTGTGGTGCTGTTCCTAATATTTAGTTTGCAAGCAAATACTATGGCTAGCGCTGAAGATCTACCTGGGGGTGAAGTTGGCATTGTCCAACAGATTTATGATGACTTTTATAGTGATTGCGGAGTAAAGAAGAGCGATAAAATTATTGATAATTGTACCGCTTATTCTTTTCTTGTGCACTCGAACTATCAACTGGATCCGCTAAAATGGAAGTTTACAATTGACAAGTCAAGTCTCTCATTAGCAGAGTCAGAAGTCCTTGATACATTTTTATCAAAGATTAGTATTTTATTACGTGTGGATGCTATTCGCGTAATGCCAGATTCAAGAATTGTCGAATTCGTTCCGGAGGTAGTAGAACCGGTTTCCTTTAGGGCTCCAGTGTTCGAATTAATGCAAGAGGCACGCAACCATGCAAATACTTTGAAGAGTGTTCATGATAGTGTTCCAGCCGGAGAGCCCAGGATTGTTGCCGGGAAATATTTTGCATCGCGAGTGAAAACTGGTGGAGCGTGGGATTATAAATCATTTTTGGGGACACGCTCTGTCTACTATGAACCGACACTTAGAGCGTATATGACAGGCGAACAGATCGGTAACTTTCATTATGGGTATTCTGGGAGTTCAGTATTCACTCCTTTTGAGCTCAAAGGAGCGGCTGGATTTTATCAGATTGTTTCTGGAACATCAGATTGGGGTTTTTGGACCACATATTTTGATGATCCTTCCGATCAGAAAGATATTGATTGGGGAATCAATAAATTTAACGCAGAACATTAAATTTCATGAAGAACGGAAATCAAGTTAAACATGCTGGCTTTATTGGGACCTTTTCAGTTTCTGTTCTTGCAGTTTTGGTATTTGCGATAGCAGCCTTCTTGCTCACGGAATTCTGGAATAGACAGTTAATCCTTGGAATTTGTGCTTCCTTTGCTTTTGTTGCTTTCATTTCAAATCTATTTTTCGCTAACCAGTGGTGCTTCGCGAAAGAAATAACTTTTAAAACTAGGCTCATTCTAATTTTATATCAATTGTTTGGAGTTCTTTTGGTAATTGCCGCCATACCAGCACTAATCGTTTTATGGCTAATTATCCTTGCCTAGAAGATTTCTAAGATTAAGGGCTCTTCACAGTTGAGGGTGTAGGTCATCACGCTTGGCAGAACCATGACCAAGCGTGCCGATGTTAAATGCCCGTGTTGTGTGAGGATTTCCCTTTTAGGAAAACATCCAGGAGATAGCTGACGTTATGCCTGGTTGTGACCAGTTGATCCTCGGCTTCAGTGTGTCCAACTGCCACTTGAACGACGTCCAAATTCATGGTCGCGTAAATACAGTGAGCCGCAACATTAAGATCAACCCTCGGCGAGTCGGGGTGCTTATCGCAGTAGTCCTTCAAGACTCCTTTGATGAACCGACCGAAAGACGCCACCCTGCGCAGGGCCTCAATGCGGACCGGCGAATCAGGAGGGCCAAACTGTACGGCACGTTGGTAGGCCACCGCATTGGCCGGCATTTTCTTCGTGAACTCACCGAAAGGAGTCACAAGCGCCATAATCGAATCAATCGGTTTTGCCCCCTCGGCGTGCAATGTCGCCGCCAAATCCAAGCCGTCTTGAATCCGGTCAGAGAAAACCGAAATCAGCAGATCGGATTTCGAGTTGATGTAGCGGAAGAAAGTACCAGTCGCGACGTCAGCCTCATCGGCAAGCTCTTGGGTAGTGATGTCGTCGTAGGGTGTGGTGGACAAAAGACGCACCGCTGCGTCCTTAATCCGGGCAAGCTTCTCTTGCCTATTGCGCTCCCGCCGTCCTATGGGTGGCTGTGACATCGGTACTCCTGTAACTGTGTTCTTGTTTACGCCTAAATAATTTGTCCCGCATTCGTCACGGGCATATCACGCTCAGCCAAGGAATAGCCTGTACACACCTTGGGGCCAATCGGATATTGTTTGCGTTTCCACTCAGAACGCAAAGAAAGTGCGATCACACGCCGAAGCAGCTCTTCATCGAAACCGTCCTTAACCATCTGGCGCAAAGAGCTGTTTCGAGTCACATAGGCCTCAATTACCGGGTCGAGTAATTCGTAATCCGGCAAAGAATCCGTGTCCAGTTGCCCCGGTCGAAGCTCCGCCGAGGGCGGCTTGTCAATAGAACTGCTCGGAATCGGTTGCGTGTGGCCATTGTCGATCGCTTCTTGGTTACGCCACCGGGCAAGTTCCCACACCTGAGTCTTTAGAACGTCAACCAAAGGTGCGTAGCCGCCAACCGCATCCCCATAGATCGTCGAGTAGCCAACCGCGCATTCAGACTTATTGCCAGTCGCCAATACGAGGCCGCCCTCGGCATTGGAAATTCCCATAAGGATGGTGCCACGGATCCGTGCTTGTAGGTTCTCCTCAGCCAAACCTGAAAACACGTAGGCCTTCTTAAAACCGTCGAAGGTCGGGGCAAGTTCGATAACGCGATAGTCAAGACCCAAGCGCTTGGCGGTATCGGCAGCGTCATCCCTGGAGTGCTGTGAAGAATACGGGGAAGGCATAGAAACCCCAATAATGTTTTCACCGCCAATGGCGTCCGCTGCCATAGCCGCGACGAGGGCTGAATCGATCCCGCCGGAAAGTCCCAAAATAACCTTGCCCAGATTGTTCTTGCGAACATAATCCCGCAGTCCCAGGACACAGGACTCATACATGCGCGCGACAGGCGAGGGCGTATCGGCAATCGGTGTGGAATCGCATGAACGAATCTGGCCCCCACTGGTCTCAAGCAGCATTAGGGCCTCTTCGAATAGTGGGGCTTTCGCTATGACCTCACCTTCCGCACTGAGACACAGGCTGCCGCCTTCAAAAATGCGGGCATCCTGTCCGCCGACCAGGGCAGCCAGAACGACAGGCATGGAGGTATTGCGGGCAAGCACAGCAGTTTGCTCCAGGACATGTGCATAGTCGTGATGTCTAAAATTAGCGGAGATGAAAAGGGCCCCCACCTGGCGAGCAACAGCCATAGAGTCAAGCAGTTCAGCCCTGCCCTCAAAGATGCGCAAGAGTTCGACACCTTCAACGCAGTCCAGGCAAGGCCAATCGCCATTGTCATCCCCGAGGAACACTTGCAACGATCCCAATCCCGCTTGAAGAAAATCTTGGGCTAAGAGCTGGAAGGCATCCATAGAGCCCAAACGGGGGTGCCCCTCAATGGCAAGACTTTCATAAGGCAGGCCGGCCATGCAGCCATTGGGAATGAAAACGACATCAGCCCCTGCTCCCTGGGCGGTCTTTGCAAAGGAGAGAGCCTTTGCGATATTGCCGTCAAGATCGCCAAGGGTGGGGTTGAGTTGGCACACGGCAATGCGACAAGACGGAGTAGATGCAGGGATGTCAGGCATCTCAAATCCTAGGCTGTCATCTCTTCCAGGGCGTCAATGACGCAGGCACCTTTTTGCCAGTTGCAACCACACAGGTTACCAGACTGCAGGGCATCTAGTTGCCGCAAGATTTCGGTTGTGTTCCTACCCACGGAATCCGCTGTGATGGATACGGAACGAATGATGTTGAAAGGATCGATGATGAATGTTGCACGATCCGCCACGCCGGCAGCATTCAGGATGCCAAGTTCTGACACCAACTCGCGCGTCAAATCCGAGGCCAGAGGGAAAGGGATATGCCGCAGTTCTAGCTGCGCGCGACGCCAGGCGTAGGTGGAGTACTCGTTGTCAACCGAAACCCCGAGGATCTCACAGTTACGTGCTTTGAACTCTGGGTGCAGGTCGCCAAAAGCGGCGATCTCTGTGGGGCAGACGAAAGTGAAGTTCTTGGGCCAAAAGAACACGACCCTCCAGACACCGTCAGCATCATCAGAGGTAACGGTTGTGAAATAATCTTCGGGTGCCTCTGCCTTAATATCTGCCAATACGCCAGGTACGACAGCAGTCATTTCGTATTCAGGAAAGTCGTCGCCAATTGTGAGAACAGGCATGGTAGCTCCTCAAAAAAACTTCGTGTTGGCTCTGGAAACACAATCTACAATAGCGCAGATAAAAGTTGTGGTGCTGAGTTATCTTGTCTTCCCTCGTAGAATCAGGGGGTGGCAGACCCGCAAAGCTATCGACCTAAGACCTCTGAGATTCCAATAGATCCAGGGGTTTACCGGTTTATTGATGAACGCGGGCGGGTCATTTATGTGGGCAAGGCCAAAAATCTTCGCAACCGTCTAACGTCGTATTTTCAAGACCTTTCAGCCCTGCACCCTCGCACTTTCCAGATGGTGACAAGTGCTGCCAGTGTTCAGTGGACTGTTGTGAACTCCGAAGTCGAGGCCCTCACCTTGGAGTACTCGTGGATTAAAGAGTACAAGCCCAGGTTCAACGTCATGTTTAAGGACGATAAGTCCTACCCATACTTTGCGGTAACGATGGATGAACAGTTCCCAAGGATGATGATAACCCGGCAAGCCAAACGTAGAGGGGTCCGCTATTTTGGACCCTATTCCCATGTGTGGGCGATTCGTGAAACCTTGGATCAACTGATCCCAGCATTCCCCGTGCGCACCTGCTCAATGGGAGTTTTTCGCCGCGCCCAAGCTCAGGGCAGGCCCTGCCTGTTGGGTTATATTGACCGCTGCAGCGCGCCCTGCACCGGTCGCATCAGCCAAGAAGATCACTACGCCTTGGCCCAAGATGTCTGCGACTTCATGAGCGGCAAGGCCGGACCATTTATACGCAATCTGGAAGACACGATGCGCAGGGCCTCCGATGAAATGCGCTATGAGGATGCCGCTAGAACCCGCGACGCCTTGAAAGCATTGACGAAGGTCTTAGAACGTAACCTGATGGTTTTGGGTGATGGAACCGATGCGGATGTCTACGCAATCGCAGTCGATGAATTGGATGCCTCGATCCAGGTTTTCTATATCAGAGGCGGTCGCATACGAGGGCAAAGAGGATGGGTCACTCAAAGAACAGACGATAGTGATGAGGCCGGACTCATGGGCAGGCTTTTGGAACAAAACTACGCAGAAGTCCCAGAATCACGGGTTACACCACAAGAAATCGCGCGTGCCGCACATGCCGTATCTGTAGACGACATTCCTCACACTCCGACCTCGGCAATCCCAAAAGAGATCCTCTTGCCCGTTTTGCCCGAGGACGTCACATCGCTTGAGGCCTGGCTTGGAGAAAAAAGGGGAGCAAAAGTCCGTATTCGAGTCCCGCAACGCGGAGAAAAGCGCGCCTTACTCGAAACTGTGGAGACCAACGCAACACAGGCTTTGGCCTTGCACAAAACCCGCAGATCCTCGGATCTGGAACAGCGATCCCTGGCCTTGGGTGAACTAGCGGAGTTACTGGACTTGCCTCAGGCACCGCTGAGGATTGAATGTTTCGATGTTTCACATACGCAGGGCACGCATCAGGTCGCCTCAATGGTGGTTTTTGAAGATGGGATGCCCAAGAAATCTGCCTACCGTCACTTCACCATCCAAGGAGAGGGGGTGACAGATGACACTGCGGCAATGTCAGAAGTGTTGGTGAGGCGTTTTCGACGGCTTCTCGAAGAGGAGCTTGCAGTTTTCGCGAAGGTTGACGCGGAATTTGGAGAAGACGACACCGCTATTTTTGACGAGGACGGACAGGCAATAGCCAGCGGTCCGATCGATGCTGAGACAGGTAAACCACGCAGGTTTTCCTACCGACCAGATCTGGTGGTGGTTGACGGTGGCTTGCCCCAGGTCAACGCAGCGAAAGTGGCATTGGACGAGGTGGGGGTCGATATTCCGATTGTGGGTTTGGCAAAGCGTCTCGAAGAAGTTTGGCTGCCAGACAGTGACTACCCGCTGATCTTTTCGCGCACTTCGCCCGCCTTGTACCTGCTGCAGTACCTCAGAGATGAATCACACAGGTTCGCCATAACCGCCCATCGTAAGAAACGACGTAAGGCCATGACCCGTTCTGTTTTGGATGCAATCCCAGGGTTAGGGCCAGCCAGGCAACGCGCGTTATTGGGGCATTTCGGTTCAGTGCAAAAGATTCGTCAAGCGAGCGTGGAAGATATTTCGCAGGTTGCCGGTATCGGTCAAGGATTGGCTGTAGTCATAGCTGAAAAACTTGCCCCAAGCCCAGCATCTTTAGAGGGTAACGGGGCTGAGTCCTAGGGTAATACCCTCTGCGCCTGCCGTGTCATGGCATGCTTGGACTATGGATACTCCAGACGACACAAGGCGTTCTCGCCTAGAGGACGTTGAGCCCCCCACGGTCCCGCAAGGGATCCCCGTTTTGGATGAGACAACCCTGTCGCAGCACTCCGACCAGCCGGAGCTTTTGATAGTGACAGGTATGTCTGGGGCAGGGAAAACCAGGGCAGGGATGGCCTTAGAGGACCTGGATTGGTACGTGGTCGATAACCTGCCTCCTCGGATGCTTATTGCTCTGGCAGGCATGATGACTCCTGATGGCGGGGGAGTCCACAGGCTTGCAGTCGTCGTGGATGTGCGATCAGGTGAATTCTTTTCTGAGCTGACCCAAGCGCTACAGGGTCTGCGAGATGCGGGTGTGCGCTACCGGATTATCTTCCTGGATTCTGATTCTGGCGCCTTGGTGAAACGCTTTGAACAAGTGCGCAGGCCACACCCTCTCCAAGGTGATGGAACCATTTTGGATGGGATCTCCGCAGAGCGGCGCCTGCTTGAGGGCTTGCGTGTGGGGGCAGACGCTGTTGTGGACACCTCGACAATGAGTGTTCATGACCTGGCAAGACATATACGAGATGCCATTTCGGGAGACTCAAACCGCAGGTTGCGCATCACAATCATGTCCTTTGGTTTCAAATACGGTATCCCCTTGGACGCAGATCACGTCGTGGACGTGCGTTTCTTCGCCAACCCTTATTGGGTGACAGAATTGCGGAACCTGACAGGCAAGGATGATGCCGTCGCCGAGTACGTCTTGAGCCAAAGAGGTGCTCTGAAATTTATTGAAAGTTATGTAGACACCTTGGCTCCCGTATTGGATGGGTATCTGACAGAACTCAAACCTTTCGTGACCATTGCCGTGGGCTGCACCGGCGGCAAACACCGTTCTGTGGCACTGTGCGAGAAAATGGCAGAACTTCTGCGCGCACGCGATTACCCTGTGCGCACAATACATAGAGATCTGGGCCGAGAATGACGGCAACCTTAGATGCTAATGGCTGGCTAACGCGCGGCGAAGCGGGGCCATCTGTCGTGGCCTTGGGGGGAGGACACGGGCTGTCAGCAACACTGCGTGCCTTACGGCACGTCACTCGCAACTTGACTGCCGTCGTGACAGTTGCCGATGACGGTGGTTCATCCGGGCGCCTACGCCAGCAGTTATCTTGTCTGCCTCCAGGGGATCTTCGCATGGCGCTGGCTGCCCTCTGTGATGAGTCAGAATGGGGATTGACCTGGCGCGATGTTATGCAATATCGCTTTCACACTGACGGCGACTTGAATGATCACGCCTTGGGGAACCTGCTCATCACCGGGCTTTGGGAACTGTTGGGAGACTCGGTGGAGGGGCTGGATTGGGTGGCCAAGTTATTGGGAGCCCACGGCCGGGTCTTGCCCATGGCTTCGGTTCCTCTTGAGATAGAGGCTGATTTGGAATGGCAGGGAGACGTACGCACTGTTCGGGGCCAGTCCAAGGTTGCCGTTGCACACGGTGAGGTGAAAGATATTCGCCTCAACCCTGCCCAGCCGCCGGTGCCGCATCAAACCCTGGCCGCCGTGAGGGATGCTGACTGGGTTGTGTTAGGTCCAGGCTCTTGGTACACCTCGGTTTTGCCGCACCTCTTGGTCAACGATTTGGCCCAACAGTTGCTCCAGACCAAAGCGCGGCGCGCCCTCGTCGTTAATCTTGCTTGCCAGGTCGGTGAGACCGAGAACCTATCCCTTGCCCAACATCTCGGTGTTTTAAAGACCTACGCACCGGATCTGCGCATAGATGTCGTTATCGCCGACCCTGCTGCAGTGGAAGACATTGACGCCTTGACCGATGCGGCCCATGAATTAGGGGCCTCGATTTTATTGCGCCAGGTTCGTACAGGCGACGGTAAAGCGCACCATGACCCCTTGAGATTGGCCGCAGCCTTCCGAGATGCTTTCGAGGGATTCCTCGGAGATGTGGAGCCACTGCGGGGCGTGGATATGAGTTAAACGGGCACCGATTACAAGAGAAAGAACCTGGTACCCTAAAGCACTGGAGAGTTGGCACATACGAGGAGTAATGGTAACGCATGTCTTTGACAGTCGATGTGAAGGATGAACTGGCTAGGGTCCAGGTTGAAAAACCATCGGAACTCAGGGCCGAAACCTCATCACTGTTGCGTTTCGCTGGGGGCCTGCACCTGGTATCTGGACACATTGTTATTGAGGCAGAATTAGATTCCGGTATCGCTGCTCGCAGGCTGCGCTCAACGCTGATCGAAATGTACAGGGCAAAACCGACTGTTGTCGTCGTCAGTGGCGGCACCTTACGAAAAGGTAATAGGTACGTCGTCAGGGTTGTCGAGGGCGGGGACAAGTTGGCCTTGCAGACAGGGTTGGTTGATCGCATGGGTCGTCCCATTCGTGGTTTGCCTCCCCAGATCATTTCTTCAGGGGTACCAGAAGCCATTGCTGCGTGGCGTGGAGCATTCTTGGCCCGAGGCTCCTTGACCGAGCCAGGCAGATCTTCGGCCCTAGAGATAACTGCCCCAGGCAGAGAATCTGCCTTAGCCCTTGTCGGTGCTGCCCGTCGCTTTGGGGTGAACGCTAAATCTCGCGAGGTTCGTAACTCCGATCGGGTTGTTGTGCGCGATGGTGAGGCGATCGCGACCTTGCTGACCGTTATGGGAGCCACCGAGACCTTGGCAGTCTGGCAGGCACGCAGGGAACGCCGTGAGAAAAGAGGAGCCGTCAACAGACTGGCGAACTTCGACGACGCCAATATGCGTCGCTCCACTAGGGCAGCTGTTATTGCAGGTCTACGTGTATCCAGGGCTTTTGAAATCCTGGGTGAGGACATTCCCGCACACTTGGTGCAGGCAGGAAACCTGAGGCTAGAGCATAAGCAGGCATCCCTTGAGGAGCTCGGGCAATATGCTGATCCCCCATTGACGAAAGATGCCGTGGCAGGCCGCATCAGGCGCCTGCTGGCAATGGCAGATAAAGTCGCGCATGAACAGGGCATTGAGGATACAAGTGCAATTGTGAGCAGGCTTGAGGAGGACTGAGGAGGCAGATCCCTCTCGGGTGATAACACTCACATCCTTCTTGATAACGTAAATGCCTTATGGCCTAAGCGAAAAGGCTCGTGGCGTAGTAGGTTATTAGTGCTGGGATTTACTGAGCATCCCAGGGGCTGCAAGTCGCCCTCGCCATTAAAACCGTGCACTTGAGTGCACACGATGGAGGATATAGTGAGCATTCGCGTTGGCATCAATGGTTTTGGCCGTATTGGCCGCAACTTCTTCAGGGCAATTCAGGCAGAAGGCGCCGATATCGAGATCGTGGCCGTCAATGATCTGACCGATAACAAAACCCTGGCCCACCTACTCAAGTATGACTCGATTATGGGTCGCCTTGATGGTGAGGTTACCTACGATGACGAGTCCATCAGCGTCAACGGCAAGAAGATCGTCGCCTTGGCCGAGCGCGATCCTGCAAACCTCCCATGGGGCAAGCTGGGCGTTGACATTGTCATCGAATCGACTGGCTTCTTCACAGACGCAACCAAGGCCAAGGCCCACATTGACGGTGGCGCCAAGAAGGTCATTATCTCGGCTCCTGCCAAGAATGAGGACGCAACCTTTGTTATTGGTGTGAACCACACGGATTACGATCCTGCTGCTCACAACATCATCTCGAACGCTTCATGTACCACGAACTGCTTGGCCCCCATGGCCAAGGTTCTGGATGACGAGTTCGGCATTGTCAAGGGCCTCATGACCACAATCCACGCCTACACAGGCGATCAGCGCCTGGTCGACGCACCTCACTCTGATCTGCGTCGTGCCCGTGCCGCTGCACTGTCGATCATCCCCACCACAACCGGTGCAGCCAAGGCCGTTTCCTTGGTTCTGCCTCAGTTGAAGGGCAAGCTGGACGGGTACGCTCTGCGCGTTCCCACCCCCACGGGTTCGGTGACCGACTTGACCTTCCAGGCTGCCAAGCCTGTCAGCATTGAAGCAGTCAATGCCGCCATGAAGGCCGCTGCTGAAGGCCCCCTGAAGGGCGTTTTGGCTTACTCGGATGGCGCCTTGGTCTCTGCCGATATTGTGACCGATCCGCATTCGTCGATCTTTGACGCACCCTTGACCAAGGTTATTGACGATCAGGTCAAGGTCGTGTCTTGGTACGACAACGAATGGGGCTACTCCTGCCGCCTAGTGGACCTGACGGTCTACGTCGGTGAGCGTCTGTAGTTCGTAATCGCTGCGTGACGTGTAAATGGGCATCTGTGCGTTGAGTGCAGGTGCCCATTTGCGTGCTGATCGTGTCAACAGACTTTGGAAGGATAACTGTGCTTAAAAATATTGATTCCCTGGGGGACCTGACGGGTAAAACTGTCTTGCTCCGCTCAGATTTCAACGTGCCTCTAAAGGATGGTGTCATCACTGATGATGGCCGTATCCGTGCGGCTTTACCGACACTCAACACACTGTTGGGCAAGGGCGCAAAAATTGTCATTATGGCCCACTTGGGCCGCCCCAAGGGTGAAGTCAACCCTGAATTCACTTTGGCTCCTGTGGCCAAACGTCTGGGTGAACTGGTGGATGCTTCCGTCACTTTGGCCGGCGATGTTGTGGGTGAAGCCGCCCAGGCTGCTGTCGATGCGGCCAAGCCTGGCGACATTGTGTTGCTTGAAAACGTGCGTTTCGAGGCCGGTGAAACCTCGAAGGATGATGCACAGCGTCAAGACCTCGCCACCAAGTATGCGCGCTTCGCTGACGTCTTCGTCTCCGATGGCTTCGGAGTCGTTCACCGCAAGCAAGCCTCGGTCTACGATGTAGCCCAGATTCTGCCTGCGGCTGCTGGGCTCCTGGTAGAAAAGGAAATCAAGTCTCTATCCAAGGCAACCACCGACCCGCAGCGTCCCTACGCGGTCGTCTTGGGCGGTTCTAAGGTCTCAGACAAGCTCGGCGTTATCGCAAACCTATTGACCAAGGCAGATACCTTACTCATTGGTGGAGGCATGGCCTACACATTCTTGAAGGCCCTGGGCTACGAGGTTGGCACGTCTTTGCTGGAAGCCGATCAGGTGGAAACAGTGAAGGGGTACATCGAGGAAGCTAAGAAACGCGGCGTGGACCTGGTCCTCCCTGTGGATGTCCTGGTCACTCCAGAGTTCAAGGCCGATGGGCCCGTGACGGTTGTGGCAGCCGATGCCATCCCCGCTGACCAGATGGGCTTGGATATCGGGCCAAAGTCTCAAGAACTCTACGCTTCAAAGATTGCCTCATCCAAGACCGTGGCCTGGAATGGTCCTATGGGGGTCTTCGAATTCGAGGCCTTCGCAGGGGGCACCAAGGCTGTCGCCAAGGCGCTGTCTGATGGCGATTGTTTCAGCATCGTCGGCGGCGGAGATTCTGCTGCGGCCGTGCGCATCCTGGGCTTTGACGAGTCCACATTCTCACATATTTCAACAGGTGGCGGTGCTTCTCTTGAACTTCTCGAGGGTAAGACACTGCCAGGTATCGCAGTTTTGGAGGACTGACCTATGACAACACGCACACCGCTTATGGCCGGAAACTGGAAGATGAATATGGACCATCTTCAGGCTATCCACCTCATTAATGAGCTTGCACTGGACCTGCAGGATCACAAGCATGACTACGCTACGGCAGAGGTCGTTGTATTGCCGCCTTTCACGGATATCCGCTCGGTCCAAACCGTCATTGACGGCGATAACCTCAAGATCCGCTACGGCGCCCAGGATGTGTCACAACACGATCTTGGTGCCTACACGGGTGAGATCTCAACAGCTATGCTGTCCAAGCTGGGCTGCTCTTATGTCACGGTTGGCCACTCCGAACGTCGCGAATACCACAACGAAAGCGACGCCCTGGTAAACGCCAAGGCACGCAAGATCCTGGCCGCCGACATGACGCCCATTATCTGTTGTGGTGAAGGCTTGGATGTCCGCAAGGCCGGTAACCAGGTGTCACATGTCTTGGCACAGATTGAAGGCGCTTTCGCCAACATTTCCCAGGCTGATGCTGCTCGCTGCGTGGTGGCTTACGAACCCATTTGGGCCATCGGTACCGGTGAAGTTGCAACCCCTGGGGATGCTCAGGAAGTCTGCTCGGCCATCCGGGTTAAGCTTGCCGAACTCTATGACCAGGCCACGGCTGATGGCATGCGCATTTTGTATGGCGGTTCAGTGAAATCTTCGAATGTTGCCGAACTCATGCAAGAAGCAGATGTGGACGGCGCCCTCGTTGGGGGAGCATCCCTTCAGGCCGAAGAATTCGCCAAGATTTGCCGTCTAGGCAAGTAATTTTTTCCGAGGGCGGTATCGTGGGGACCTGTTTCGTAGGTGTTGGGTCTAACACCTGGGATCTGGGTTCGTGCGTACCGCCCTCGGCAAGTCTTTGCTAGGATGGCCAGGTTGCCTTATGCAAGACCAATGTCAACACAGGAATGAGTAATGGAAACCCTACTTAACATTGTCTTTATCACCTCACAGGTTTTACTTGTGCTCTCTTCATTGCTCTTGGTCTTGTCGATCTTGCTTCACAAGGGGCAAGGCGGGGGCATGTCCGACATGTTCGGTGGCGGTTTGACCTCGGCTATGGCGGCCTCGGGTGTGGGGCAGCGTAACCTCAATATTGCCACGGTCGTCACATCCGTCATTTGGATAGTTGCGGTGGTCCTCTACAACCTCAGCATGACCCACTGAGTTTCTAAGGTTGCTCTGGCACCTACCCGGAAGGCAAATACCTGCTCATAGGTATTGCTACATTGACGCTGCAGGCAGGTCCATGAGCCACAGGGTTGTGGGTTTGGCAGCTAATCCTGCGGGGAGGTCTGCAGGTTTGGCGCCAACACGTATTTTCGCCAAAGGTTGCGCCTTGGAAGCGCCTGCGGTGACCATCCAGATCTGGTCGATTGCTTCAATCACACGTGGGCCCAGGGAAAGCCGGTGAGGCGGCATTTTGGGGGAAGCGCCCTCGGAAATGACTAGGTCTTGAGAATCTAAAGAAGAATGGCCCGGGAACAACGAAGCAATGTGGCCGTCTTCGCCCATGCCAAGCAAAGCCAAATGGAAAACCGGATCTAAATGTTTCAGCTCGCCGATGTAATTGAGGCGACCGAGCTCTAACTGCTCATCCAAAGACAAAGAAGACAGCGGGTCGAAGGCAGCCATAGGGTGCAAATCCACCTGCGGCAAGGCGGCAAACAGTGCGTCAATGGCCTGCGCATCGTTACGATCGGGGCTGTCTACCTCAACGAAACGTTCATCCACCCACCAAATATGAACCCTGGACCAGTCGATAGCCCCGCACAAAGGATCCGCAGCCACGGCGGGTAAAACCTCTGTATTGATGGAACCACCTGAAATCACTACGTTCACCGAGCCATGCAGGTTCGTCAGATCCAATAAGGTATTTAGGAAGCGCGAAGCAACGCTACGAGCCAAAAGCTCGCGGTCAGGAAGGACCACAGCGCGCCCCCATGTGGGTGTAGGAGGTTTGATTTCAGTCATTGTCGCGCACCTCATCAGCCTCTTGGAGTCCCTTGGTGATGACCTCACCGTAGAGCACATCCGGGTCTAGGCGTCTGAGCTCTTCTCGCAGGCAATTCTGGGTGGAACGCGTGTCCAGATGCACGAAAGTCGTGGGGAAACCTGGCCTGTGTAGATGCGCCATGGCAGAGCCCTCACGTCTGGTCAAAGAGAACTCAGATCCATCCTCGTTTGTTACATAGACACCTGAGACTTTCGTGGTGCTTGGGTCGTTTTCGACCTCAACGGGGATGTCGAGTAATAAACGCATCCAAGCCCCCAGGACGTGAGTGGAAGGGTGGTCTGTAGAGCCCGTAACCTTGATTGTCGCAGCCTTCTTGGGCAGGTTTTCCTCAAACATGGAGACCAGTAGGGCACGCCATAAGGTCACGCCGGCCCAGGCCACGTCTGAATCACCTGGCGTATAGTTACGTGCCAGGGTTTTCAAGATATCCAAAGGGTAACGGCAGTTGCGCGAATCAGTAATCCTGCGGACTGCAATTGAGCCCAAGGGATGTTCACTTGGGTTTGCGGGTGGATGAGAAGGCCAGTACACAACTACCGGGGTGTCGGCCAACAGCAGGGGAGTAACCAAGGTATCCAGGTCCTTAGCTGCAGGTCCCTTGGGTTCCATCACAATAACCTCAGAGGCGCCGACTTCTTCGCCCACGCGGATCTGAGCATTGACTCGCGCGGTCACGTCTTGGGTCTCTCCGTCTGGATCGACGACAACGATGACGCGGCAGGGGTGTTCCATAGACACTGCGCTAGAAATTTGGATGGCGTTTTCCACATCTATCATGCCTGGGACGACCACTATCAATGTCAAGACTACGCCCCGACCTGATGTTCCAGATTGAGTCCGCAGGAGGGTCAATCGAGAGGCAACTGCCGAGCTAGTTGTGTCTTTGAAAGTCTCGATCATGGGATCCTCCACATCCGTCCATCGCGCTGCAGCATAAGGTGTGCGCCCTCGGGTCCCCATAGGCCGGGGCGGTAGGGTTCTGGTGTGCCGTTTTTAGCCCAAAAATCTAATACAGGGTCCAAGATTTTCCAGGATAACTCGACTTCTTTTTGTCTGGGGAACAGTGGGGCATCTCCAATCATGGCATCCAGGATCAGTCTTTCGTATGCCTCTGCAGAGTCTTCGGTAAACGCGTGTCCATAACCGAAGTCCATGGTCACGTCCCTCACCTGCATCCCAGTTCCGGGCACCTTTGAGCCGAAACGGATAGTGATACCTTCATCAGGTTGTACGCGTATGACGAGGGCGTTGTTTCCAAGCTCTTGCGTTGAAGAGTTGTCGAAAGGCGTGTGTGCAGCTTTCTTGAAAACAACCGCAATCTCGGTGACTCTTTTGCCCAGTCGTTTACCTGTTCGCAGGTAGAAAGGCACCTTGGCCCAGCGTCGAGAATCAACGTATAAGGTGAGGGCCGCAAAAGACTCGGTTGTGGAATCGGCAGGAATGTTATCTTCCTCCAGGTACCCGCGTATCAATTCACCGCCTTGCCACCCCTTTGTGTACTGTCCGCGCGCCGTCCCGGTTGCTAAATCTGCAGGTAAGCGTAGTGCCGACAGCACCTTTTCTTTCTCTGCAACAACAGCGTCTGGTGCGAATGTAACGGGCTCTTCCATAGCAGTCAGTGCGAGCAACTGCAGCAAATGGTTTTGAATCACATCGCGAGCAGCGCCAATACCGTCATAGTAGCCAGCACGTGTGCCAATGCCAATATCTTCTGCCATGGTGATCTGTACGTGGTCAACGAAGTTAGCGTTCCACAAAGGCTCGAACATAGTGTTGGCAAAACGCAACGCCATTATGTTTTGAACGGTTTCCTTGCCCAGGTAGTGATCAATACGGAAGATATCCTTTTCCTCAAAAGCTGATGCCAGCACTCCGGCAAGGTCGCGGGCCGAATCCAGGTCGTGTCCGAAAGGCTTTTCGATAATAACGCGGCGGTACCCCTTGGATTGCTCACTGTTGGACAGTCCAGAGTCCGCTAGGTTTTGACAGACCACGGGGAAAAAAGATGGCGGCACGGACAAATAAAAATTGTGGTTACCTGCAGTACCCCGCGTCTCATCCAATTCGGCCAAAGTGTCTGTGAGCCGCTGATACGCCTGAGCATCATCGAAGGTGCCGCCTACGAAACGCAGCCCTTGTTTCAAAGTTTCCCAGCTGCGCTCGTTGAATCCAGTGCGCGCATGGCCTTCGATCGCATCCCTCACGAAGTCTTGGAACTCTTCGATGCTCCAATCTCGTCGCGCGAAGCCCACCAAGGAAAACGATGGGTGCAATAGCCCGCGGTGGGCCAGGTCATAGACAGCTGAAACCAGTTTCTTCCTCGCCAGGTCGCCTGTAATACCGAAGATGACCAGGGAACATGGTGGGGCAATCATCGGCACGCGCCGATCGATGCTGCTAAGCAGGGGTGAGGACGTCATGCCACGCCTTTCTTTGGAGGAAGAAACGCTCTATGGATATGAGAACGCCGGGGAGAGCACAAAGATTCCAAAACTCATGCTCTACCCGGCATCTCTTGTTTAACCTAGGATTTAGCCTTCGCAATCGAGGCCTTCGCAGCAGCCTCGACTGCTGCTTGTGTGATGCCGAAATGCTCGAATAGGGTGTCGGCAGCTCCGGGTGCTCCGAAGCTTGTCATGGCGACAGCCTCACCGGCATCTCCGATATAGCGTTGCCAAGGCATGTCCAGACCTGCCTCGACAGAGACGCGCGCCTTGACGCTAGGCAGCAGCACTGAGTCCTTGTATGCCTGGTCTTGTTCCTCAAACCACTCCATACAGGGCATGGAGACGACCCGAACCTTGATGCCTTCCGACTCAAGTGCTTCGGCAGCCCCCACAGCAAGTTGAACTTCAGAACCAGAGCCCATCACAATAACGTCAGGAGTACCTGCACAATCCTTTAGGACATAACCGCCCTTAGCCGTATCCGCAGCACTAGCCTCACGCTGCAACACAGGGAGGTTTTGACGACTCAGAATTAGTCCAGTGGGTTTACGTTTTTCAAGGATAATCGCCCAGGCATCGGCTGTTTCATTCGCGTCTGCCGGGCGCACAATGGCAAGCCCAGGAATTGCGCGGTATGCACTCAAGTGTTCGACCGGTTGGTGTGTGGGGCCGTCCTCGCCAACCCCAATCGAATCATGCGTCCACACAAAAGTGACAGGCAGATCCATCAGTGCCGTCAAACGTACCGCCCCGCGCATGTAGTCGGCGAAGACGAAGAACGTTCCGCCGTACGGCAGAGTCAAACCGTCAAGCGCCATGCCGTTCAAGATCGCGCCCATGGCGTGTTCGCGCACACCGAAGTGCAGGGTGCGCCCGTATGGATTGCCTTGGAATGCCTTGGTGTCGTGGCCTTCGGGCAGGAATGAGGGCTCGCCTTTCATGGTGGTGTTATTGGAACCTGCCAGGTCGGCTGAACCTCCCCACAGTTCTGGTAAAACAGGGGCGAGGGCGGAAAGCACATTACCGGAGGCAGCTCGGGTAGCCATTGAGGTGCCGGCCTCGAAGGTGGGTAGGGCATCACGCCAACCCTCGGGCAGTTTGTGTGCTGCAAGGCGGTCCAACAGCGCTTTTCGCTCTGGGTTGGCAGCAGCCCAGGATTCAAAGGCCTGGTTCCAGGCGTCGCGAGCAGCCTTGCCTCTGGTCAAGGCGTTAGAACGCGTGTGCTCAATGACGCTGGCATCCACATCGAACATGGCATCCGTGTTGAAGCCGACAGCTTTCTTCAGGCCTTTCAGTGCCTCATCGCCGAGCTTGGCGCCGTGGATACCGCCGGTGTCCTGTTTGCCAGGTGTTGGCCAACCAATAATGGTGCGCAGCGCA
This sequence comes from Actinomycetaceae bacterium, assembly GCA_030538185.1. Classification (GTDB taxonomy): domain Bacteria; phylum Actinomycetota; class Actinomycetes; order Actinomycetales; family Actinomycetaceae; genus JAUNUK01. Next base: position 762,678 of record JAUNUK010000001.1, read on the forward strand.
ATGATCGAGGGCTTGGCCTTTTCTGCCTTGGCTGCCTCAACCGCAGCATCAAGTGCTGCGACGTCCTCGGCGTATTCCCCGCTTTCCTGCAACCAATCGACGCGTTGGGTGTGCCAACCGTAGGCTTCGTAGCGCTTCAAGACGTCCTCGGTGAAGGAGATCTTCGTGTCATCTTCGATGGAAATGTGGTTATCGTCGTAAATGAGGATCAAATTGCCTAGCCCTTGGGTGCCTGCCAAAGAACAGGCTTCCGAGGAGATGCCTTCTTGTAGACACCCGTCACCGGCAAAGACATAAACGTTGTGGTCAAAGGGGCTGGTGCCTGCTGGGGCATCGGGATCGAAAAGGCCGCGTTCGCGCCGCTGAGCCATAGCAATACCGACTGCAGATGCCAGACCAGAGCCCAGAGGGCCGGTCGTAATTTCAACGCCCTTGGTGTGCTTGTATTCTGGGTGTCCCGGGGTCTTTGAACCGTAGTGCCTAAAGGCCTTGAGGTCATCTAGCTCAAGGCCAACACCAGCCAGATACAGTTGAATGTACTGGGTTAGTGAGGAGTGTCCCATGGACAGCACAAAGCGGTCACGCCCCAGCCAATCAGTGTCCCGAGGGTCAAAACGCAGGTGACGCTGGTAAATCAGATAAGCGGCAGGTGCCATCGAGATGGCGGTACCGGGGTGTCCTGAACCGGCATTTTCTACGGCATCGGCTGCCAAAACACGGGCAGTATCAACGGCCTTGATATCAATCGCTTCCCAGCTGAAACTCATTACGTCCTCGCATCTTTGTCGGTTATGGCGTGTACATCTACAAAACTATGCAAAAACCTCTTGGTAAGCTCCGGTATGCACAATGTTGCACGCATATAAATCATAAGCCCAGGAACGAAAGGTTACAGTGAAACGCCAGTGGCCTACCTCAGCTCTCGGGAAGGGTGCCCAGGACTTTTTGGACTATATGGCTGTGGAGAAAGGCGCTTCGCGGCATACCTTGAGTGCTTACACGCGAGACCTCTTGAGATACGTCTCACATATGGAAGCTGCAGGAAAAACGGACTTAGACGCGATCGAGGGTCAGGATATTGCTGACTTCCAACAGACTTTGCTCGAAGGGGATAAGGAACACGCGCCCTTAGCGAAGTCCTCTGTTGCCAGATCCATGGCAGCCGTGAGGTCGTGGCACGCCTACGCCTATGACAACGCTTTGAGCAAGAAGAATCCGGCTTTGGGGATGCCTTCGCCAAAGCTACCGACGCGCCTGCCGAAAGCCTTGAGTATTGAGGAAGTTGAGCGCCTTATCGAGGCTGCCGGGATGGGAGAGGGGCCGATCCCCCTTAGAGATCGGGCCCTCCTTGAGACCCTGTACGCCACGGGTGCGCGCATCTCTGAAGCCATGTCACTGGCCCCTGATGACCTTGATCTTCAAAGCGATATGCCCTGCGTTCACCTCTTTGGTAAGGGGAGGAAGGAACGCATTGTCCCAATAGGCAGTTACGCTACGCGGGCTATTGAGGCATATGTGGTCAGAGGGCGGCCAGTTTTGGCGGCTCAAGGCAGATCCTCCAATTTCCTCTTCTTAAATTCCCGAGGGCGACCCTTGTCCAGGCAGTCTGCATGGGGGATTCTGCAGGTTGCGGCTCAACGCGCAAAAATCATTTCGGAGGTTTCCCCGCACACGCTTCGACACTCTTTTGCCACACATCTTTTGTCTGGCGGGGCGGACATTCGTGTTGTTCAAGAGCTTCTTGGGCACTCTTCCATTACGACGACACAGATTTACACCAAAGTCTCTTTGGAGATGCTGCGCGAAGTTTATGCTCAGGCGCATCCGCGCGCTGCTAACCCCAAAAAGTCTGGCTGATGTACTAGCGTTAACGCGTGAGTGTTTCCCAACCTGGATTATTGCCCGTGCCACCTCAACCTGTTGAGGAAGGTGATTTTCCCATCCCCGAAGCACTGGACTCCCACGGTCCAGGGCGTGTCATTGCCATGTGCAATCAAAAAGGCGGCGTGGGTAAGACCACGACAACCATCAATCTCGGTGCCGCTCTAGCAGAGTACGGACGCAAAGTTTTGGTCGTCGACTTTGACCCGCAAGGCGCCGCATCTGTTGGTTTAGGCATCAATGGTCACGATCTTCAGGCCACTGTCTACAATGTATTGCTCCGTGGCGGCCCTGATGTGAGATCAGTCATCCACCCGACCCAGATCCCTGGTCTGGATGTCATGCCTGCAAATATTGACCTCTCCGCTGCCGAAATGCAGTTGGTCAATGAGGTCGCCCGCGAACAAACCCTGGCTCGCGTCCTCGATCCCGTGCTTGAGGACTACGATTTGGTTCTCATTGACTGCCAGCCTTCCCTCGGGCTATTGACTATCAATGCTCTGACTGCCTCACACGGTGTCATTATTCCTTTGGAAGCTGAGTTCTTCGCTTTGCGAGGAGTGGCTCTCTTGGTGGAAACCATTGACACGGTGCGCGACAGGCTCAACCCCCGATTGGTTGTAGACGGGCTTTTGGCCACAATGGTCGATACACGCACCTTGCACACGCGCGAGATTTTAGAGCGCCTGGATGAAGTTTTTGGTGACCTGGTTTTTACCACACAAATATCCAGGTCCGTGCGTTTCCCAGATGCCTCGGTTGCCACAGAGCCCATCACGACCTATGCCCCAACCCATACGGGTGCCCAAGCTTATCGAAAGCTTGCGAGGGAGGTTATTGCGCGTGGATGCGCCCCGTAGCACAGCCACCGAGGGGCAAAACTCGGCGGAACTGGTGGCTCAAGGTTCTGGGGGTAGCAGCCCACAGCCAGAAAAATTCACTGTAAGCGTTCAGGATTTCACGGGTCCTTTCGACCTACTGCTCACCTTGGTGGCGAAACATCAACTGGATGTGACCATCATGGCTTTGGCTGAGGTCACTGATGATTTTTTGGCGTACCTTGACTCATGGCCAGACCTGGCCCAAGCTACAGAGTTCCTCGTCATTGCCGCCACACTCTTGGATATTAAGACCGCCCGTCTTTTACCAGATGGGCAAGTTAGTGCTACCGAAGATCTTGAGCTCTTGGAGGCCAGGGACCTCCTTTTCTCCCGTCTTTTACAGTATCGCGCCTTCAAAGAGGCATCGTTTGAGGTAAGTGCGAAAATCGAAGAAGCCAGAGGGCATTTGCCTGCTCAGGTGCCTTTGAACCCAAATTTGAGAAAAGCTGTACCCCAGGTACACGACCCTATCGATCCCATCCGCTTGGCTCGTATTGCTGCCGAAGCAATTTTTGCGGCCCCTCCTGCTGTTTTGGTTTCGCACCTGCACGATCCCCTGGTCTCGGTAAGTGAACAGGTCGCCATTTTGGAGGAACGAATTCGTAAATATGGACACACCAGCTTTAGACGGTTAGTCGAGGATGCTGACACGACGGCACTCATTGTCTCCAGATTCCTTGCAATACTGGACTTGTTCAGACAAGGCGTGATCAGGTTTACCCAGATTGAACCCTTGGGTGATTTGACGATTTCTTGGCGCCAAGAACGCGATCGCAATGAAGAAAACAGCACACAGGAAGAAACATGGGACTAGAGCTCGAGGCCACACAGGAATACTTGGACAAAGGGGCTGGGGCTCCAAGCGCGGCGCTTGAGGGCGATGAGCTGGTCACAGCCCTAGAAGCTCTCCTTATCGTGGCTCAAAACCCGGTCCCGACCGCACAGCTAGCCGAGGTGACAGGTGCTGAAGAATCCCAGGTCTTCCAGTGCCTGTCAGAGTTAGCCCAGGAATACCGGGCCACTAAAGGGGGCCGCCCTCGGGGATTTGTCTTAAGGAAAGTTGCCGGCGGGTGGAGGTTTTACACAAACCCTGACTGTGACGAAGTCTTGGAGCGTTTTGTTGCCGAGACTTATTCCTCGCGTCTATCGCAGGCTGCCTTGGAGACCTTATCGATCGTCGCCTATAAACAACCGTGCACACGCGCTCAAGTAGGAGCAATCCGGGGAGTGAACGTAGACTCTGTAATGCGTAATCTGGCAGCGCGGGGCCTCATTGAGGAAGTGGGGACCCAAGCCAGTGGGGCAGGACTCTACGCTACGACCGTTTTGTTCTTGGAAACCCTGGGGATACAGTCCCTAGATGACTTAGCCCCATTGGCACCATTCCTGCCTGCGGTGGCAAACTTTGCCCAGAATGAGGATTGATATGAGGGACTCAAAAAATAGTGACCGTCCGGCCCAAAACACAGCTTTCGAGGGCGAAGAACACCCAGAAGGCCAGCGCCTACAAAAGGTCTTGGCACATGCGGGCGTGGGTTCACGGCGCGCCTGCGAAGCCCTGATTGTGGAAGGCAGAGTGGAAGTCGACGGGAGCATTATCACGGAACTTGGGGCCCGCGTGGGGCCAGACGCTGTGATTTACGTGGACGGGCAGCGCGTCAACACCTCACCTGAACATGAGGTTTTTGCCTTCCACAAGCCTGAAAATGTTGTCTCGACAATGCAGCCAGAGGGTAACCTGCGCTGTATCGGTGACTATGTGCACACACGTGAAGCCCGCCTTTACCATGTGGGCCGCCTGGACGTTGCGACCTCTGGATTGCTGCTATTGACGAACTACGGAGAGTTGGCACACAGGTTAACCCATCCCTCGTTTGAGGTTCCGAAGACCTATGTTGCTATGGTCCAAGGCAAGGTAGCCCCAGGGCTCGGCAGAAAACTGATCCGTGGGGTGGAACTCGAAGATGGCTTTGTCACGGTCGATTCCTTTGCGATAAAAGAGCTTCGACCACATTCTTCGATTGTGGAGTTGACACTCCATTCTGGACGCAACAGGGTCGTGCGCCGACTGCTAAGCGCAGTAGGGCACCCTGTGACAATCCTGACTCGCACCCAAGTGGGGCCCATCAGGTTAGATAATCTGGGAGAAGGCAAAATGCGTCCCATCAACGGCAAAGAGCTCTCTGAGCTCTTGGGAGCGGTTGGACTGTGAGTTCAACGGCGGGGGGCGCTATTGTCCAGGTGGCCGGTACTCGAGGCCCGGTGCTCATCATCGGGGTGGGGCTGCTGGGAGGCTCCTTGGGGCTGTCCTTGACTGCCTTGGGTATCGAGGTGCAGTTGAGCGATACTTCTCCAACTTCACTAGCACTGGCGCGAGATATGGGCGTGGGCGTGCCTAGAACGCAGGACATGGCTCTGCCGCGCCTGGTCATTATCGCCACACCGCCCGATGTGGCTGGCGCGTGTGCGGTAGAGGCCTTGCGAGATTACCCACAGGCCTACGTGGTGGATGTGGCTTCGGTCAAAACCCCTGTCATCCAGGAAGTTATCGACCAGGCAGGTGAGGATGCTAACAGGTACTGTTCTTGTCACCCCATGGCTGGACGAGAAAAATCTGGCGTGGCAGCTGCCCGCTCTGACCTTTTTGAAGGAAAGCCGTGGGTGGTTGTGGCACATCCAAGTACCAGCGGTGATGCGGTCTTGGCTGCCAGGACGCTGGGCGTGGATGTGGGCGCTGTGCTCTCCGCCCTCGACATGGATGCCCACGACAAGGCTGTAGCGCTTGTATCCCACGTGCCGCAATTACTGTCTTCTATTTTGGGGGCACAGTTGAACGATGCGCCCTCAGTATCCTTGGCATTGGCTGGTCAAGGTTTGCGCGATATGACGCGCCTGGCAGATTCCGACGCTCGGCTGTGGACTGCAATCGTCTGCGGAAATGCAGGGCCAATAGCGGCGGTCCTCAAGGATATTTCCGCCGATATTGCCGCCTTAATACAGGCTTGTGAACTTGCCGAAGGTGCGGGAGTCTTGGCCCAGGGAACAGTCGGGCCGGTATCCGCCGTGCTGCAGCAGGGTAACGAGGGCGTGTCGCGGGTACCGGGTAAACACGGTGGGCTTGCTTCGCGTTTTGCCGAGGTCGGGGTCTTGGTCCCTGATGAGCCAGGTTGGCTCGGCAGGTTATTTTCCGAGGTCGGGGATGCCGGTGTCAATATCGAAGACCTGCATCTAGAACACTCCTACGGGCAACGTGCCGGCATTGCAACCTTATCTATCGCGCCTGCCGATGTGGATCCCATGACCGAACACCTCCTGGCTGCAGGATGGAGGATTGTCGAATAGTTAACGCATGTGCGTTTAGTTAACGCATGTGCGTTGGGGGCACGGAACCGATAGGATAATCACGATAGTTGGCGTGTGGGAAGGAAGATCTTGGACTACCAAGAATATGAACAGGTGCGTTCGCAAGTCATGGGACGTGGCTTTGTGATTGCTATTGATGGTCCATCTGGATCCGGCAAGTCGAGCGTGTCTCGCCAGGTTGCGGCAGTATTGGACATGGGTTACTTGGATACAGGTGCCATGTATCGTTCGGTTGCTTGGTGGTGCCAATATAAGAATGTTGATTTCTCAGATGAGTCTGCCATTGTGGCCTGTGTAAAAGACGTGGAGATCAAGGTCAATGCGGTGCCTCACGCGCCTCGTTTTTTTGTTGGAGGCATGGACGTTAAGGACGTAATCCGTCAACCTTCGATCTCGAATATTGTTTCCTCTGTTTCCACCATCCCTGCAGTGCGTGAGGTACTGATTTCTGCCCAGCGCGCCATTATTGAGGAAGCCAAAGCTAGTGGCCGTGGCATTGTGGTTGAGGGCCGTGACATTACGACCGTCGTGGCCCCTGACGCCGCTGTGCGCATCCTGCTCACAGCCTCTGAAGAGGTGCGCCTACAACGCCGCTCTTTGGACGATTGGGGTTCTCAAGGGCCAGACGCCATTGAGGCCAGCCGCGATATTGTCTTGGGCCGCGATGAAAAAGACATGACGGTCGCCAACTTTGCTGATGCCGCCCCTGGCGTAGAGCGTATTGATTCTTCAGATCTTTCCCTGCATGAAACCGTCGATGCCGTGGTGTACACCATTGGGCGCAAAGTCTGATGCTTGACTCTCTTGACGAAGAACAGCGGGCATCAGCTTTACTTGCGGGTCTTGAACTTTATGAGCTAGATGACGATGACCTTGCCCTCCTTGAAGGACGCGTAGAGGATGAGGGCGCACAGTCAAGGCGTGGGGGATTGCCCGTTTTGGCGGTTATCGGTAGGCCGAATGTCGGTAAATCGACCCTGGTTAACCGTGTCTTGGGCCGTCGTGAAGCCGTAGTTTTGGATCAGCCGGGCGTGACTCGCGACCGTGTTTCATACCCCGCAGAATGGGCCGGCACACACTTCACCATCGTGGATACAGGTGGCTGGGAAGTTGATGTCTTGGGCCTGGATGCGTCTGTCGCAGGTCAAGCCGAAATAGCTATTGACATGGCCGATGTTGTCATGTTCGTTGTGGACGGCAGGGTAGGGGCGACCTCTACAGACGAACGCGTTGTGCAACTGCTTCGGAAGAAAGGCAAGCCCGTTATTCTGGCGGTCAATAAGATTGACTCCGAGGTTTTCGAGGCGGACGCCGCCTATCTGTGGAGCTTAGGGCTTGGGGAGCCTTATCCAGTATCTGCCTTGCACGGCCGTGGCTCTGGTGAGCTTTTGGACCGTGTGATTGAACTCTTGCCTCAAGAATCGTCCATTGCCACGGATAAGGATCGCGATGTTCCTCATGTGGCCTTGATCGGCAGGCCAAACGTTGGCAAATCTTCATTGCTCAACCAGCTTGCCGGCGAAAATCGCGTCGTCGTAGACGAGGTGGCAGGCACCACTCGCGACCCGGTCGACGAGGTCATTGACCTAGACGGCCAGTCCTGGGTTTTCGTTGATACTGCAGGCGTTCGCCGCCGGGTTCACCTGACGCATGGCGCAGATTTTTACGCCTCTTTGCGCACCCAACAAGCTCTAGAAAATGCGGATCTGGCCTTGGTGATCATCGATGCCTCCGTGCCGCTGACCGAACAAGATATTCGAGTCATCGGAAGTGCCATTGAGGCGGGGCGTGCTTTGGTCATAGTCAACAATAAGTGGGATTTGGTTGACGAAGAACGTCAGCATGAGCTAAAGCTTGAGTTTGAAGAGGACTTGCCTCAAGCCAAGTGGGCTTCCAGGGTAAATATTTCCGCCGCAACAGGTTGGCATACAAACCGCTTGACGAGGGCGATGCGTCAGGCTTTGGACAGTTGGCAAACCCGGATACCAACCGGCCGTTTGAACGCTTTTCTCGGTGAATTGGTGGCTGCTAATCCGCACCCTCTGCGGGGAGGCAAACAGCCAAGGATCCTTTTTGGGACCCAGGCAGCGACCTGTCCGCCTCGCTTTGTCATATTTGCGACCGGATTCCTGGATCCCGGTTACCGTCGTTTTATCGAACGCAAGCTCCGCGAAGAGTTCGGTTTCGAAGGTAGCCCCATCCAAATCTCTGTACGGGTTAGAGAAAAACGCGCCTTTGAAAAGTCCGCCCGAAAACGAGGCCGCTGAGTGTGTTTCCTGTAGCGCGCTAAATTGTTGATGCTCCCTCTGTGACCTGACTGCACAGAGGGAGCATCATATTGGAACCGAATACGCGGTTATATACCGCCGATTCCGACATAGACGGTTTCTAGGTACTCCTCGATCCCTTCTGCGCCGCCCTCGCGACCCAAGCCTGATTGCTTCACGCCTCCAAATGGTGCCGCGGGGTTACTAATGACACCCGAGTTCGCAGCGATCATTCCGGACTCCAGGCGTTCTGCCATACGCATCATGCGGGCGAAATCCTGCGTAAAACAGTAGGAGATCAGGCCAAAATCACTGTCATTGGCGAGTGCGACGGCTTCGTCCTCGGTGGTGAAAGTAGTGATGGCCGCTACTGGCCCAAAGATTTCTTCGGACATGACCCTGGACGTGGCCTTGACATCCATCAAGACGGTTGGTTGATAGAAGTAACCATCGCCTGCGGGTGCCTGACCACCGGTTACTATCTTTGCGCCGTCACTGACAGCGTCGTTGACCAAGCCGGCCACATGGGTGCGAGCGTTTTCATCCACCAAGGGTCCAATGTCAATGCCCGCTTCATAGCCAGGCCCCACCTTTTGTGCGCTCGTTTTTTCACTCAGTGCTTTGGCAAAGTCCTCAGCAATGTCCTTGTGGACGATGAAGCGGTTCGCTGCGGTACAAGCCTGGCCGATATTGCGGAATTTGGCTGCCATGGCACCGTTGACGGCAGTTGTGATATCTGCATCCTCGAAGACGACAAAGGGGGCGTTGCCACCTAGTTCCATCGAGGTGCGCAATACATTGGTGGATGCAGCCGCCAATAAATTGCGCCCAACCTCTGTTGAGCCAGTAAACGACAACTTACGCAGGCGCCTGTCTTCCATCAGGGGACCTGTGACTTTTCCTGCGGTTGTTGTAGGAATTACGTTGATCACACCTGCTGGTACTCCGACCTCGGCCATGACTTGTGCGAATAGCAAAGTTGTCAAGGGGGTTAGGGCGGCGGGCTTGACGACGACTGTGCAACCAGCTGCCATTGCCGGGGCGACTTTGCGGGTTGCCATGGCAAGGGGGAAATTCCAGGGTGTAATCAGGAGGCTTGGACCCACGGGTCGTTTGGTCACCAGGATCCTGTTCACACCATCTGGTGCTTTCCCGTATCCGCCACGAAGCTGGCATGCCTGTTCACTAAACCAACGCAAGAATTCTGCACCGTAGTTGACTTCTCCGCGAGCCTCTCCGAGGGCCTTCCCCATTTCTAAGCTCATGAGCAATGCGAAATCGTCAGCGCGGGCCATGACGGCTTCAAAGCCTTTACGCAATAGCTCTGCACGCTGTCTCGGTGGGGTTGCAGCCCAGGAATCTTGCGCCCTGTGTGCCGCGTCTAGTGCAGCCATGCCATCTTCTGGCGTAGCGTCAGCCACGGTGGTCAAAGTTTGCCCTGTGGCGGGGTTGATGACATCAAACCTGCCGCCTCCTGTGGCTTCGCGCCACTGCCCGTCGATAAAAAGCCCTGTGGGCAGGGAGCGAACTAGTTCGTTAATATCTTGCATTATGCCTCCTCAAACATAATGACCTGACGGATCGCCTTGCCGGCTGCCAGTTCGTCCATAGCTTCGTTGATCTGATCTAAAGTGATTTTCCTAGAAATTAGCGCCTCTACCGGGAGTTTCCCATCACGCCACAGTTGTGCGTAGGTGGGGATGTCCCTGCTGGGGACCGCAGATCCCAGGTATGAACCCACGATGGTTCTGGCCTCAGCCGTAATACCCAGTGGCTTGATTGTAGCCTCGGCGCTTGGAGCAGGAAGCCCAACGGTGACCGTTGTTCCTCCGACGCCCGTGATTTCAACAGCAGTAGAAAACGCGCGTGCATTGCCTGCGGCTTCTACGACAATAGGTGCCTTGAATCCTGATTCCACAGCCTCAGCAGGAGTCATGACCTGTGTCGCTCCCAAGGATTTAGCGTATTCGAGTTTTTCAGGCACATTGTCGATCCCTACAACAGGACCATTTTCTAAGGAAATTGCTGTAATCAAGGCAGCCACTCCAACTCCGCCCAGGCCTACCACAGCGACGGTATCGCCTTTTTTCGGACGTCCGGCGTTAAGTACTGCACCGCCTCCGGTCAAGACTGCACAGCCTAAAACTGCAGCTATCTCAGGTGGGATGTCATCATCGACTGCCACGGCGCTGCGTTTGTTCACAACCGCATGGGTGGCGAAGCCAGAAACGCCGAGATGGTGATAGACATCGCCATCTTCTCGATGCAGCAGGGTGCGTTCCCCCATGAGGACGCCGGCGTTATTGGCAACCGAACCAGGTGTACACGGAAGGCGCCCGTCTGTAAGGCACCCAGCGCATTCGCCGCAGCGCGGAAGGAAGGCCATAACGACCCGTTGGCCGATTTTGAACTCTTCGGCCCCTGGACCGACTTGTTCCACACGCCCTGCAGCCTCGTGGCCCAAAAGCATGGGAGTGGGGCGCACCCGGTTGCCATCGACGACCGAAAGGTCAGAGTGACAGATTCCTGCCGCCTCAATACGGATCAGTAGTTCGTCAGGCCCCGGCGGGTCAAGCTCCACCTCACAAACCGAGATGGGCTTGCTTTGAGCAAAGGGTTGTTGACGGCCGATTTCTTCTAGTACAGCTCCTGTAATTTTCATGGTGTTCCTTGTAGGGCGCTGTGGGAGGATGATTCGGCAACGGCTGCCTTGACCGAGGCCTCTATGTCATCACCCGCACGCAGTGGACGGTTTTCAAAAATTCCTTCATGGGCTAAGACGGGACGGCGATCTCCGGCTAGTTCTGGATACTTTTCCTCAAGCTTTTCTCTGCGTTCTGCTACGCCTTGGAAATGCCGGATAGTTTCGTGATCCCCGTAGCCCAAGGCTTTCCAGGACTTCGGCATTTCTTCTCGGCTCATTCCTGCAGAAGCCCTCCCAAGGAGGCTGCCGCGAGAAGGCATGCGCTGGGTTGTCTGCCCGCACTTGACACACGCCGGGTTGGGCGCAGACATCCCGGATACGAAGGACTCAAACTGATGCGAACTGGCGCAAAGGTACCGGTACAAGATCATGAGTAGTACCCGTCAGGTGCGTAGCGGAGCTCTTTGGCCTGTTCGGCATCGTGCCCAAAGATCACCTGTGCATCGGTTTTCAACGCGATGGCGCGAAGCTTTTCAACTGACTCCAACCATTTGAGGTTATCCCAGACGATTGCCGCTCCCACTGCTGGTGGGCCCCAGGAGTCCGATAGGTACACTGCGTCTGAGGTAAAGATCTTTGTGCCTTCATTGGGCAGGTCGACTCGCAGCGACATGGTGCCCCAGGTGTGACCAGGTGTTTCGATGACGGAAACTCCAGGAAGAATCTCTACGTCCCCGCTGACAGCCTCAATGGTCAAGTCTGAATAGTCAGAGACGATGTGTGCACCGGCAGAGTATCCCTGGATTGCCCTTGCGCCAGCTATCTCTTTGTCATTAGCAATGATCTTCGTCTTGCCATTGTTGAATAGTGAAGCATTGGCTGCGTGATCAAAGTGCAGGTGGCTTAATACCAAGATGTCAATGTCACTGGGTTCAAGTTCCAAGCTGGCTAGCGCCGTGTCCAAATATCCTGGACCATCAATTGGCTCTTTGACTGGGAAGAAATCGTGGAATCCAGTGGGTTCCCAACGGGTTTCCCAATCCCTAGGGACGCCTGTGTCCCAGAGGATCCTTCCCTCAGGATGTTCTATGAGAACTGCGTGTGTGGGGCATTCTCCCCATACAACAGGATCGTTCTTGTGGTGACGATCTCGGATAGTTCTGCCACCTTTAAGTAGCAGCCAAGTCAGGTCGGTTTCCATGACCCCCGTAGACAGAACATGTGCCTTCATTTCAGTGACCATTTGAGTTCTCCTTTGAAACTGAGTTCAGCCGAATGTTGAACTTAACTCCAAACTAGTACACGGTGGCCTTAAGTCCTATGTAGAATCGAGCCATAAGTGTTAGGAGACTATGTGTCACAAGTACAGCCAACCCTAAAAGCTTTGCCAGTTCCCACGGATTCACAAGTTTTGGCTGCCTTGTCAGCGTGTTTGACGGATTTGGCTGCACTTAGGGACAGGCGGCTGGTCATCCAAGCCATCGTGAAACGCACCCGGGCCTTATGCGGAGCCGACCTCGCCTATGTGTCGTTAAATGATCTTGCGGCGGGGGAGACCTACATCAAATTCACTGACGGGGTGCGCACCCAGGCCTATGAAACCTTGCGTATGCCTTTGGGGGCAGGCGTTTTAGGGGCAGTTGCCTCGGGTGGTGAGACCGTGCAAACCCAAGGTTATGTGGGGGATCCAGAGCTGAATCACCTGCAGCGCATCGACGACATTGTTGCAGGTGAAGGGGTCCACAGCATTATGGGTACTCCCATGCGCGTGGGTGGCAGAGTAATTGGAGCACTAATGCTTGCGCACCGAAGCCCGGTTCGCTTTGCCAAAGAAACTATTCGAGCCATGAATTTACTGGGACAGCACGCTGCAATTGCTCTTGAACACACAAGGCTGCACACCGAGGTGATGGAACTTGCCAACACGACTGAAGCGCGCGAACTTAAAGAGTTACTGTCTATTGATGACAGGCTTTTGGGTGCTCTGAGTTTTGATGAAGGATTAGAGGCAATCACGGCTGTGTTGACAGAAGCGACCAGTTTAGATGCGTTTATTTGTAGCCCTTCGGGTCAGTGGTTGGCGGGAAAAGAATTGCCCCAGGGTTTGAATGTCGGCGATGAAAATGTCGATGCCTTTATTACTTCCAGCTTCCATGGCGCCAATGCCACGGTTCACCAATTCAACGGCAGTGATGTGGCGATTTCAGCGGTGGCCGCGCGTGGTGAACACTTGGGTACGATAATCCTTTTTGGTGGTTCCGTCTCGCCTCCACATTTACGGGTTTTGGAACGGGCCGCAGTTTACGTGAGCACCCTTTTGTCCTTTGAGCGCAGCTTGGCAGAGGCAGGTCTGCGTGAGCAGGGGGTTCTTTTTGATGATCTGTTGGTCGGTGAAACGGTTTCCAGTTTTGCCTCAAGGCTCTCAGCTTTCGGGTTAACAAGGCCTTCGTCTTGTCACGTTTCAATATTTCGGCTTCGCCCAGAACACAGGTATCAAGCAATTGAGGTTATCCGACAGGCTTTCGGCGACAGGGCCATCGTCACCCAACACGGGGGAGAAATTTGTTTCCTTGCCGAGGGCGATCCACAACTTGCTCATGAGGCTTTGAGGCGAGTCAATATTGTCAGCAATGTGGGCGTTGTCGATATTGCTGAACACTGGTCGGAAGTTCCGGCTGCTCACCAGCGTGCTCACCAAATAGTGTCGGCATTGAATACCCTTGGACGCTTTGATACCTTGGCACGTCTACCAGATCTGGGCTTGGCAGGTTTATTAATTTCCGGTGTGGATACAAGTCTTGTCTCTCAGTTGATTACCCGCCACCTGGGTCCGCTGATCGAGTACGACACCACCCGCGGCACAGACCTGCGACACACAGCCTTGGTGTTCCTAGAAACGGCATCTATGTCTGAGTGCGCAGAGGTCCTGCACCTGCACCCCAACACCGTGCGCCAACGTATAGAACGCATCGATTCCTTGCTAGGCCCCTGGCGTGAAGGCCCCAAACGAGCCGACTACCACCTAATCCTCCGCCTAGCCCAACTGGCAAAGCTTTAGATAAAGCATGTCATTGACTTCGATCATGTAGTGCCGCGAGGGCAGACATCTACGCGCAGTTTCAACGTCGGGCTCTGCCCAGATGTTTTGGAACTAGAAATACCCGAAACCGCGGTTTCGGGTATTTTGCGAGTGGCGTGCGACGGATTATCGCCGCGCAATTAAACGCTGTCGGGATGACAGGATTTGAACCTGCGGCCCCTTGACCCCCAGTCAAGTGCGCTACCAAGCTGCGCCACATCCCGAAGTCCCTTTGGGGGGCCTGTCGGCCTCAAACGGACTAAGTTAGGTTACCTCAGCTTCGAAGTTCAGGCTAATCGACCTCACATAAGGATTGTGTGAGCTTTCTCATGTGCAAAAGATAGGGATCTGAAACAAATGTGAAGATTTCCTTAAAGTTTTCTGCGAATTACCGATATACTAGGTGTGGAAATCCGGAGCATGGAGGTCTCCTAAATGAAAAAGTCGACTAAGTTCACCGCAGCAGGCTTAGGATTGCTATTGGCGGCGGTTCTCGGGTACTTGCCCTCAATTGCTAGTACAAACACTGGTGGCGATTCTGTAGCCAGCCCGTTGGAGGCCGTTACCGTTGAGCCTACTACTGAAAACGAAGTTCTTGCAGGTTCTGAGGAACCGGTTACGAATCCTCAGGAATCCGCCAATGACGGCGTTTCTGAGCAACCTGTGAGCACGGTCAGCGACTCTCCGACCCTTTCTGAAGACTCCAGGCCAGTTTCCAGTGAAACCTCAGAGACCACTCCTGCACCAACTGACACACCAAATTCCGAGACTCCAGCAGAAAATGCGCCGTCGGAAGGTGCACAAGAAGGCTCAACGCCAGGAACTCCAGAAGACACAGAGGCAAGCGAAGAACCTACACAAGGTGAGGTTACTCCTACACAAGAGCCCAAAACTGAGCCTGCCGACCAGACCGAAACACCCAAGGAACCAGTCCTTCCTACGGTTCCCAAAGCTCTGGCCGACACGGTCGTCTATGTCGCACCTACCCCAGTCGTTGAGACCACATCTTTCGGGGTTTATGCCCCCGAATACACTGCTGAACTTTTGACCGAGACCCACGGAACTAGTGGCAGCGCCTCTGTGCCCCAAGGTTCTTCAGAACCTGCGGTGATCGCTTTGGAAACCCAGGGAACCTCAACCGCACAGGGCTCATCTTTCGTCTTGTGGTTTGAACTTCCTCCTGCACTTGCAGGCCCCGCGGATCAAAGCGGCGGTCCCAAACTGGGCGCGGCCCAATCGATTGAGGTCGAAGGCAGCGATCAACTAGCAGCAGTAACCAGAGTGACAGACGCTGGACAGATGACTATCGTCCAGGACGCAAACACGTCAACCTATGCGAATGCAGCAAAGGCAACGGTTAAGACCGTCCCGGCCTTGGCTCGCACGGGTTCTGTTGCAACCTATGTGGCTGTGGGGGCAACGATAACCCTCCTTGCCGGCCTCGGACTGCTGTTGGCCTCACTCGTTATACGGAAGAAACAAGATAACCAGTAAGTTCTTCTGGATGCGGCGCAGCTTGGCAGCACATTTGACTGGGGGACAAGGGGCCGCCTTTTCAAATCCTGTCATTCCGACGAAAAAACCCTGGTAAGAGTAGGATTTTCACCAGGGCTTCGTCATGTTCTGGACGGGTTTTTGTTGGTCCTCCTCTGCACCCCTGCCCCCCCTCGAGAGGGTCTGCCTGTGGACGAAGATCTCTGCTCAGCCCTGTCTTCTGTGGATATGGAGACCAAAAGGGGACCAGAACGATTCCGCTGCCCACGCTGGGGACCTGTCAAGGCGTCAGATGCCGTGGTTCTGTAACTGGTTCTGGCGTGCGTGGCGGCGCTGCCCGGCGGCGGTTAGGAACGCGTTGGCATGCTCCGCGGCCGATGCCAGGTGTCGGCCGTAAGGATGTAAGTAGCCGCGGGTGGTTTCGACCGAGGTGTGGCCAAGGATGTCCTGGGGGACGTGAAGCGGGACGCCTGCGTTGGCCATCCACGTCGCGTCGATGTACCGGAGCCCGTGTCGGGTGAGGTCAGGCAGTCCGAGACCGGCGAAGATCTTGTCCCGGTTCGTCGCATCGTGGACGGTCGCGGTAGTCAGGACCCCGCCCTTCGGGCCGACCAGGAGCTGATCTTCTGGCTGCTCGCTGAAGCCCACGTCCCCGACCTGGAGACCGGAGACTTCCGAGGACCGAGCGGCCAGGAGAGTTGCGAGCATGACGAAGTCGCTGTAGGACTGATCGACTGTGTCGGATGCCTTCGCGGGCCGGTTGAGGGTCTTCATATCCGGAATCGCATGCGCCCGCGGGGGTGCCTGCTCGGCAGGCTGGGCGCGGAAGGCGTTGCGGCTCAGGCTCTTCTTGGCACGGTTCTTTGCCGGGTTCGTTGGGATGAGGCCATCACGGACTGCTTCATCGAGAATCCGGACCATCGGGGCGATCGCGTTCTTGATGGTCGAGGCACCGCAGTGCTTCTCCCATTCATCGATTGTGCGGTCGATGACCCCGGCAGTGATCTGCGTGACCGGCAGATACCCGAGCGCGGGATCGGGCGGAGCGTCATGGCCACGGAGCAGGGAGACGTGGCTGAGGAACGGAGTATAGGTCAGCGTGTAGTTACCCTCAGAGGTGGTGCGGTCGAGATTCCCGACTGGTGGGGTTTCGTAGACGTACCCGTTGGCGAGGGCAGCATCGGTGGTCTCTTCTCCCGTGACCCCACTGCCGCAGGTGCTGTGGCGTCGTCACGCTGGATAAGATCGAGTACCAGGTCGGCTTCCTCACCATCAAGAAACACGACACTGACTCACCGCAGGTCAAGTGTGTCGGGTTCGTGCCAGGCGATCCGCCCCGTCGCCGGTAGCACATCCAACCGAGTGCTTGGCAAGTGGAAATGCGGACGACGGCGGTGTGGGGGCGAAAGTGTGGTTCGACGAGAAACTAGACTGGTGAGGCAGGGCTCCGATGCTGCTTCCGTTCTCGGGCCGATGCGTTGGACGAGCTGTGACCAGAACCTATTGGAAGGAAACGATGGATGACGGCCGAAGACTTGCCGCGCGGATGGCGTGCTGCTGAGTTTTTCGCCGGTATCGGTCTCGCCCGTCTAGGGATGTCCAAAGCCGGAATCGATGTCATCTGGTCTAACGACATCGCCCCCACCAAGCATGCGATGTTTGAGCAGAACTTCGGAGTTTCCGAAAACCATACGTTCCTTGTCGAGGATCTGGGGAAGGTGCCCCGCGAGGTACTTCCAGAGAACGTAGATCTCGCTTGGGCATCGTTCCCATGCACAGACCTCTCCGTCGCGGGGGGACGTGCTGGTCTTCACCGCGGAATAGCGAGCTCGACTTTCTGGCACTTCATCAAGGCATTGAGCAAACTCGGTTCTGAGCGTCCGCCGGTCATAGCGCTAGAGAATGTGACAGCATTCGCGACAAGCCATTCCGGCCGAGACATCGTCAGCGCGATCCGATCACTCAATGGCCTTGGATACTCGGTGGACGTCCTCAGCATTGATGCACGCCGATTCGTCCCTCAATCAAGACCGCGTCTGTTTCTCATCGGAGCCAGTACGCCAGTCGCGACCATGACCGAGTCGAGCCCGTTGCGACCGGACTGGCTGACTCCGATTTTCGAGGACCCTTCCCTTGTAACCCACCAAATGCATGTGCCAGAACCGCCGCCACTCCTTGATGATGGACTTGTCGCATATCTTGAGGAACTGAGCGAGGATGATCCGCGTTGGTGGCCCGCGGAGCGCGTCGATGCATTTATTGGATCATTGTCGGACTTACAGTCTAAACGATTCAATACGCTTCGCGATGGCGATACCGATATGGCGCGCACGGCGTACCGCCGTATGCGCCAGGGAACGCCTCGTTGGGAACTGCGCTCCGATGGGATTGCCGGCTGTCTGCGCACACCCAGTGGTGGATCATCAAAACAGGCCGTCGCTTTCCTTGGGTATGGTGATGTTCGGATTCGGTGGATGACTCCACGCGAATACGCATCTCTTATGGGAGCTCCGGACTACAAGATGGACGGCGTGAAAGAACGCCATGCATACTATGGCTTTGGTGACGCTGTATGTGTACCTGTGGTGGAGTGGCTTTCGGAAAACTACCTTGTTCCATTACTCTCCAGCTTGGAGATAAATGCGCTTCTCGACGAAGTTCGACCACTCGAAGCCGCGGTTAGATAGTTAGCTCACGTGACTATCAGCGAGTCGCCTGGTTATCCAATTGTGCTCGCAGTTGGATGTTCTCGGTCTCAAGTTCCTGGAGCCGTTTGGTCTCATCCGACGGCGCGAAGTATTGCTCCAGATAGTTAGCGAGTTCTCCCTGAACCACGGCATCCCAGTGCTCAACGATGGCGGGGTCGTAGTAGTCCTCTAGCTTTTTGCCTGCCCGATCCAGCTCCACCTTGGTCGGGAAGTCAGTGCTAGAGAAAGCTGGGATGGTCGGTTTGCCGGCAATGTCTCGTCCGCGATTCAGATGAGCGATCATCGGGTTCAGAACCCCGCTGACCAGGTAGTTGTGGACCTCGGGCGTCAGCTTAATCTTTTTGTCTGGCCCAAGCAGGATCGCCTCGCCCCTTCCATTAGTCAACCACCCCGGAATGGTGTCATATTCGACGTTGAGTTTGAGGTACTCGCTGACAGACCGGGTCGCCCAGCCAGCCCCTCCTTCGAAGAGGCAGAACTGGCTAGCGAGAAAGTTCTTGCTCGTCATATAAAAAATCAGCGTGTTGTCGTCAGTGATGTTCCGCTTGACTACTTCGCTCAACGCTTGCGCGTCAAGCAGTACATCGGTAGCACCCGTTCTGGAGGTGAAGAAGATCTCTTCTTGCGTCGCACCGCGCGCACGGAGGAGCTCGTCGATAAACACGGCGAATGCACGGTCGGTCCTGGCATGAGAAATGAACACGCGGTAGGACTGCTTCGGTGTCACATCTCCTTGAATCTTGTTCGTGATCACTATCTGGAGTTCATCTCTTGTGCTCTGTGATATCTCCTTATGCTGTTCCAAATCGGCATGAAGCTGTTCGGCGAAGTGTCGCTTGCTCGCAGTTTCCCGTCGTTCTTTCTCCCTGCCGATTTCAGTGGAGATGAGACTCGCCAGCTTGTTGCGTTCTAGGATTAGATAACGAACTTGTGGCCGAACGAGCGCGCGCAATAGCGTCACGCGTTTGTCTGTTTCATCGAAGTCTTGCCGGTTTGACGTCGCGATGTCAGGAAGCGAATCATCGTCCAGGAGATCAAATGTGACCTCTCCCTCGATGTAGTTCACATAGGTCCCGGTCAGCCCAAGCTGGGATAGTAGACGGTCGCTTGCAAGTTTTCCGCGAACGTAGACGCGAAGCTGGGCCGGGTTGTAATACCTATTCTTGGTAAAGCGTGAGTCATTGAGTTGAGCGGTCTCATTGTCGATAGTTGCATGAACGCCGATCCAGCCTGTCAGCCTGTAATGAACACCGCGGTAGGTGCGATTCTTGGGGTCGACATCTTCGGAGATCTCGCCCCAAGCTTCATCTTGCTCGGGCTCTGCACGCATCTGAGTAAGCCGAGGCGTGTGCGTATAGATGTCTCCGGGTACCCCTTTCGCAGGTATCTTCAGATCCTGGGGGGAAGAGGCGAACTCGATTGGCTGAAGGGCGGGGTCGGGAAAATTTCTGACAACCTCCGCGAGGTTGCCGAATGCGATGCTCTTCTCAACTGGTTCGTATTTCGGCTCCGTTTGATTACTGGACGTCTGCACCCATAGTAGGATCCGAGGAGTCGCGTTGACGGGGAGAAAGAACTGGTTTGCGAGGCGAGTCCCGAGTGCACTGATCGCCTGGGTTCCATACCCAGTGAGGTCGACGCTGAGCATCGTGATTCGTGTACCCGTCTCGAGCCCCGCCCACATTGCGTCGTTAGGTGTCGAGTGCGTTGCGTCGACAGCAGTGAGACTGGGGTGTGCATCAAGGTTGACCTCAGCCTCGCGCGCATCCAACTCCCAGGAGGAAGTCCCTTCAGTGTGCCTGGTCGATAGGTAGAAGTACGGTGAGAGAAAAAGAGCAGCAAGCTTGCCAATTCCCTTGCGGCCCTTGGGGCTCGCATCGGCGACGTTGTTGTCAGCCTCGGCCTTGCGTTTGTCGTAACCGACCTTCACATAGGTATCGATGTCACGACGGGACATGCCACAGCCGTTGTCGATGACTTCAACCACCGCATCCGACTTGTCACGAGCATCGACGTATACATAGACCTCGGTGGCACCCGCGTCGAGTCCGTTGGCAACGAGCTCTGACAGCGCGCTCCACGGATTCGAATACAGACCTCGTCCGAGCAGCTTCAAAGCAAGCCAGCTAAACGTAAACAACGCCTCGTCATTGATTGCCGCCACGTGGCCTCCCATCACGGCCTTCTAGGGAGCGGATTGCCCGCCACTCTAGATTACATGTGCCCTAGGCGGGAGGTGAGTAGACGCGCTTGTCTTCTGGCAAGGATGGCAGACAGCGGACGAGAGGGTCTGCTGCGCTAGCCTCCTGCCGCGCCTTCATTGCCCTCTTGGCACTGTCATGTGGGACGGCCTGGGAGGGGTGAAGGAGACGGCCGTTTTACCTTTGTTCTCTTCATTCGTGAGCTCAACCGACGGCGACGCGACAGAATCACCGGTGGACCAAAAGGGGACCAGAATCATGCAAACTTATGCATATCGTGACGTGTTCTGCATGCTCAGAGCCCCTGAATCATGCGGGACCCGATCCGGTTAAAGACTTTTGGACGCCCGAGGGTCAAGGGGCCGCAGGCTCAAATCCTGTCTTGACACCACATACTGCCCACATACCTACCGTGGACATTTAGCGGAAAACCACTGCACCAAATCTTCTACCACAGGAGATCTACTGCCCATAGGTGAGCCGAATTTTTCGTTTCCTCCCTGAGAATAGTAGATACCAAACTGTGTTTTTAACGGGTGTTCGCTCGGTATCCAGTCCCAGATATTGCGGTGTGCAACGCGCAAAACTATTCCTGCCAGCCACGACCCCACACTCAAAGCAATCAGGGACATTACTCCGTGGCGCGGGTTGCCGCCGGCGATAGAAATAGCAACACCAACGCATGCCGTGCAGCCAAGGACCGTGAGTCCGCTAAGTACAATTTTAGGTACCATGTGTCCACTTTTTGGCGCTTGCTCGGTCATAACACTCGTCAGCATATAGCGAACAGAAGGTTGTTTCCCGCCGCACGCCCCAAGCTGATCCTTGTATCTCTGGTTCTTACTTGCCCTCAAGAAGATAGGTAGCTAGGCCTGGTCCTTGAATAAACTGGTTTGTCAGTTCCTTACGCTTACCATCGACAAACAATGTGGGGGTTCCACGAACTTCGCGTTCATCGGTCATGATCTTGCCTGCAGTCATCAGGTAGTCCTGCGAGCCCAGGCCAGTGGCACCTTGCAGATCGCCACCCGCCGCAGTGACCAGTTGAGTCACCTTGGCTACCGCGCCGTCCTCGGAAGTTATATCTGGATCCTTTGAGGTAAGCGTCTTTTCCAATGTGGCAGAGTTCAACAGGGGATCGCTGTACTCCGTCAGAGCCTTCAAAACCGCAGGGAAGGCTGTCGGTTGGTGTTCGGCAACGTGGATAATGGCGTTGCTAGCCACGGTGGCATAAGGCGTGCCATGCGTGATCTCTGGGCGATAGACAACCAAGGCCTTGCCCGAAGCTGCCGCATCTGCCAAATCATCATGGTTATGCGTCGTTAGGTCTGCACAAATATTGCAGTCGAAAGAAAAGAAGAACTCGATAATGGGCTTTTTCGACTTCAACGCTTCGGTGATTTCCTCATTCGACAAGGCGCCGTTGGGGCCAACCCAGATGCCTCGTCCTGAAGGGTAGCTGGCGGGTTCCGCATAGGAGATCGCATCCTTGGTGCCCGCAATCTTTGAAGAATCGCCATTGCCGCCCTTTGCGCCATTGTTGGCACCGCCCAGGACAATAACCAAAACGACGATCAACGCAAGCACCAACAGCCCGACGACACCGACCATAATCAGCCTGTTGCGCTTGTCTTTCTGCTGTTGTTCAAGACGCATTTTGGCCGCTTTCGCCTCAATCGTGCGTTCTTCGTAGCGTGCTTGACGTGCTTTCTTACTGCTAGACATTTAGCGTTCCTTCCTTAGCTAACTGTCTTACTGTAGGCGATAAACATCGTTTACGCGCGCTATCTCGCCTGCACTAATAGCGTTATTAAGTACAGTTTTGATACGTGCGCGCAGTGCTGTACGCACTGTTGACATATCAAGGAGTTCAGGAACCAGATCGACTAGTTGATCCTCGTCGATATCGCCCACAGCGTCCAGCGCCCACATGACACAGTTCGCGAGTTCTTCAGATGTAATAGCTGTTGCAGGACGAGGAGCATAAGTTGAATGCGTCCTAAATACGTGGAAGTTTTCTGCCGCAACATCTCCGGGCCAGATGAATTCTCCCTCAGAATTACGGACGACGGTGTGACGTGATGGCAGGACTTCCAGCAAAGCAGCACTTCTTTTGGCGTGTAGCCTTTGAATTCCGAAAAGTTCGGCGGTGATTTTGCACAGTCTTTCTGTGCTGGTGGGACCTTCGCTTTGAAGCACCGCCTCAAGGGTGGAACGCATGAGGCTCGCTATCTCAGGTTCTTCCAGGTGGTCAAGCATGTCTTTGGTTCCAACAACCTGGGTGGGGACAGCCTTTGGGGGTAAAGGCGTGATGCCCGCCGAGACAGCACCGCTTCTGGCACGTTCAACAAGATTTTCCGAGGGCGGGGGAGGCGCGGGGAGAGGGGCTTCTTCAGGTGCCACTTGCGCGGGAGGGGGGCTTTCTTGCTGCGGAGGCATGGGCTGCACGTCCTCGGTAGGTGGTGCTTCTTCAGTGTCCTCGGTGGCTTGTGGCGCAGGGACGTTGTGTGCTTGCTCAGCATTTTCTGGGCGCTGTAGGGGTGTGCGAGATTCCTCGACAGGTGGTGTTTGAACAGGTGGCGTTTGAACAGTCGGTAGCGGGATTGACAGTTCGTGGGCGCGTATAATTGGTTTAGCCTCGGGGGCAGGTGGGGTGGTATGTGACGAGGATGCCTCCGACAGTTCATCCATACGGGCCAAGAGCTCGGGGACCTGTGGAAGTCCTGCACCAATAATGGGTTCGAAGTCCGAGGGGCTGGAGTGCGTGACGGATGCGGTGGGCTCAACACGGTCTTTCCCCAGCACGGTTTCCAAGTCTTGTATCCAATTGGCTGCTTCGACTCCCAATAGATCGCCTAAGGATCCGTCAACCGGGGCATAGTCTGCTTGGGCGTCCTCGCCGCGGTATCGCGATGAAGAAGCTGAGCCTACGGTCAGGCCTTCAGCGCTCTGCACATCAAAAATAGGGGGCGTGAAGACTGGCAAAGCCCCTTGGGGATCATTTAATATCTGTGCTTGTCTCTTTTGCGGTGTAGAAATAACGGCGTGCCCGGTGACCTTGATGGTTTCACGGGGTGGCGGGGGAGCAAAAGGGGCCTCGCTAGGTTCTGCAGGGGGTTCCGTGGATGCGTCGTCTGTGGTAGCCAAGTCGGCAACGGCATAGGTGATCCCTGCACCCATACGTTGAGAAAGGTTTGGCAAGGTACGGTCGACTGCCAAGACGGATCCGGGCGCCCACCCAGATGGGTACGCAATATCCAAGGTTGTCGACACGACATGCCTAATGGCTTCTGCGGGTTCGTTGATCCATTGAGCCAGCCATATGTGGTCAGTACCTGCCCACCCCATAGTGTTAGTCAAAATATCGGTGGTGCCTAGTTCCCGGTTTCGTGTTCCTTGAATTTGTGCCCAGTTGGGATCATCCAAAGTGACTGCGACCCACCTCGCATCTTCATCTGCACGAACAGCAATATCGACAGCGGTGGGACCAGTTCCGACACCACATAAGGTTTGCAGGCCTGCGCGCTGTAGGTGTTCGGCAAGTAGGCCTCGGTAAATGTTTCCCGACGTATCGGGAGTTTCCTCAGTGGAGCCAGCGGCGGGGGTCTGCGAAGAACGCAGTCGATTAACCCATGTGCGTACAGCGCTGTCTGAGTCAAGACTGTCCAGAGGTAGCGACATCACATGAATACGCTGTCGCGCATGGGAATGAGCGGTGGTGATAAGCGCATCGATAACGGGTTTTTGCCCGCCTGTGAAAGTGTCTTGAGGATGTGGCAGAGGTGCCAGCACGACCAAAATGATGTCACGCATGAGACCCGTTGCATGTGCCAGGTCTGAGATGACAAAAGATTCATCGAAACGCCCTCGTGGGGCATGTGCTTCAGGCGATAGAAGGAAGCCTGTGCTGTGTAGTGCCTGGCTAATCTGTCTTGCACTGCTTGCATGCCACGTTAATACACCGAGCGAGGAAGAGGGGAAGCGCTGCTGGATTTTAGGGATGAGTTCAACGATCTCTTCAAGAGCACCTGGTGGAATTGTGGACAGATCAGCTGGCAGCAGATCACGTTCGTGCCAGGGCACTTGCTCAAGTTCAGGGTATGAAAATTCCGCTGTGGCAGATCGTTCCAATATGCCTACGGTGATAGCTTTTTTCCGCGTTTCGGGTGGATTGGGATAAGAGTCAAGCTGCGGGTTGTCAATGCATTGGGTAAGGGCATCCACTAGTTGCTTTGAGTGGCTCGAATAGTTGCGTGTCAAGGTATGACAGGGCACCGAACAGGCTCGCGCAGATGACAGCACTGAGGTCAAAGTGGCGGAATCCAGCTGCATATCCTGGGCAGAGTCACCAAAGAGGAGCGTGGATTTTCCACGACCGATTGCAGGTACGCAGTCTCGTGTTGGTAGGCAGTGGGCGTCCAAAACAATCGTGACATCAAAGAGATCCGTCGCAGCAGGCAAGTACCTTGCAACAGTTTCGGGGCTTGCCAAAACGCATGGTGTGCGTGCAAGGACTGCCTTCCCATCGGTTTTGAACAGGGAGGTAGGGGTCCCTCCGGGGGATCTCAGCTGTTTTGCTAGCTGCGCAGACTCTTCCTTGGATATCCGCTGCATTCCTCCTTGGCTTGCCTGCCATGCCAAGTTTCTTGAGACAAGGAGCCTCAGTTCCTCATCGGCTAATCTGAACTTTTCAACCGTGCTGTCGTGTGTTTCTCGAGAGAATTGATCCAAGCCAAGTGCAAGGTAGCGTTCCTTTACCTTGGCAACCGCAATAGTGGAATCAGTGAGGGCAAGCAGTTCTTCACTGCTCAGGCTGCCGCGAGTTGCGAGGGCGGCAAGCTCGCCTATCCCCAGGTTTTCTGCCACGGCTTCCATGTCGCGTATCGCCACAATCCGAGAGAGCTCTGCTGTTCCTGCTGCACCGATTCCGGATTCCCATAAGGAGCGTACCTGCAGGTATTTTCCCAAGGGCGTTGAGCCGTGGCTCCAGTTTTCTAAATCCTGTAGGCGTGAGGACGCTGCTTCAAGGAGGTCAGCCCAGGCCGAGGCCAGTGAACGCACCTGTGCACCCAGGCCGCCGCCTTCGCGTCCCAAGGTCACCATTGAGGTCAGATCGGATAAATGAGTGTCTAGGTCCCTGGCCAACACAATGGCGGTAGTGACAGTATCAGCGTGGTTGTGTAGTTGCGTGGGGGCGTCAGGTGCAAAGGCTTCCCACCGTGGCAGGCCCAAGACGGGGGTGTGGTTGATGTCGAAGGCTAAAACTTCAGCCTCTTGGCGGATCTTTCCCATTGCCTCAAGCAATTCGGGGATCTGTGCGGCCGCAACTGGGGAAGATAAATAAGGAAGTAGCTCGTTTCGAATGGATTTCATTCGAAGGTTTCGAGCAAACCAGTTCAGGTCCGACAGGCGCCTCAACTGCGGCAAAAGATCGAGATCTTTGCCTGCGAGGTAGGCATCCTTTGCTATAGCCATCACCGGAGCGCTTCGGGTGAAGAGGTCTTGAGCGCGCGACATAAGGGCGTCGATGCCTTCGAGGATTTCTTCTGCTTCCTCAATCGGCAGGGGAGTGGGTTGCCTACCGTAGCCTTTTTCGAGCAGCTCAAGCCACGTCGCAATGGTTGCCCAGGTCGAAAGTTCAGGGCAAGCCGCAAGTAGGTCGACTACCGCAGGGTGACAGGCATTGACGGCTAAACCTAGCTCGTGGACAGTGTTTTCGAGCTTTAACTGATCGGTCATTGACGGCCCTATGAGCGACCAGGGGTGCCTCAATAGTGGGAGTTCCAAAGCAGATAAATTATTGCTCAGTTCAGTAATGAGGGTTTTGACGCGTTCTTGCGCCTGGAGATCAGAGCCAAGCCCCGGTGGCACCGAGATCTTTTTACTGTAAGAAGCAAGTTGTGGTGAGAGTTCTTGGGCTAGTTTCAGCTCGTCTTGATAACCAGACCACACAGAAAGCCCCAGCGGACCCTTTTCGTGGATGCGCTGAGGGTACATGTCGAGTTCTTGGCGTAGCATTTCGAAGCGTTCACGGTGCTGTTTTAATGTGGTCTTCGAGGTGTCAATAGGCTGGTCCCAGGCCGCCAAAAGGGATTTCTTCATGACGGTTGTGGAAAAGTTCCTCTGGGTAAGGTCGAGGGCGAGCATTCCGATTGACGCCTGGTTTAATCTTGCCTTGAAACGCTGGGCATCTTGAGGCCCTGAAACGAGAACCAGGACAGTCTTTCCTGCACCAATATGTGTTGCGACTACATTGGCTGCCACTTGCTGTTTTCCGGTGCCCATCAGTCCATCGACTATGATGGAACGCCCTTTTAATGTCTCGTGCACAATCCGCGATTGGCTGGTATCACTAAGCAAAGGCAGGTCCGGATCTGGGGTATCTGGCTTGGTGTCTGAGAAATCTTTCAGGGGTATGTGCGAGGCGAGCGACGCAACAAAAGGATGCTTTAGCCAGCGTTGCGCATGGGTCAAAAGATCCGCGCGCTGCCTAGTCCGGGATGGTTCAATAAGACAAATTTTGATTTCAGGTGAAACCTGCAGTTCGGTGCCCGCAAGCTCCTTGTCCAGAGCGTCTAAAATCTTTTCGATATCGACGGTGGGGCCAGACATAGGCGGCTTAGACAATTGGGGAATCGTCCGCTTGTACTCAGAACTCAAATAGCTCACTAACTGTGGGTTGATTCGCAAGGATGCCCCTGGCCGAGGGCGGATCCGTACAATCTGTGCAGCTATGTCCTTGGAAACTTCCATCACAACAGGTAGGGATAGAACAGGGGCTGATAATGGATGTGCGCCCTCACCGATGACAAATCCGAAGGCACATTCGAGATACTCCAAGCCATCTTTTAACCACAGATCACGGCCCGTATGCGTCAGAGCCCTAGCGGCCTCCACAAGTGAGGCACCAGAGCTTGTGCGTGCACGGAAAATAGCGGGGTCAGGTATGGTCGAAAGGGTCATCCCTCCCGAGAGAAGAGTCGCAAGCAAATCAGTGGTTGAACGTGTCGTGATGTCGATGCTGATGGATTCTCCCACCACCCCCAATGCACCGACGCCTGGAACGACAGGCAGCAATCCTTCTAGCCAGGCTTGTGGCAGAGCTGGTGTGGTTTCTGCGGAGATGCTGCTTGGTTCAGCCATGCACCTTCCTTTCACTGAGTACGCTAGTCTTCAGCATACCGGGAGCGCGCCCACAAGATATCGAGGCATGCTCTCGAGGCGAAGATCGTCTCTTAGGATAGTTAGGTGAAGAAGAAGACGCGAGGTCGGAGGCAGCGAGCGGCGCGTCGCCCTGTCCAAAGGTTTATTATTATCGTCCTTGCAATCGCCTTAGGCCTCATTTCGACCCTAGCTATTCGATATTTATCTCAGCTTGAGCACAGCTACCCGCGCAGCGAACTAATAGGGCAGTTGGAAAAAAATCAGGGCGGTATTGAAGATCTGACCCGTAAGAACGACGCCCTGCAAACGTCAATTGAGGCTGCCCAAAAGAATGTCCTGGGCGATCACTTGGACCCTCAAGGGGAAGAAAGTGATGTGGATAGGGCTGGGATGACCGCTTTACAGGGGCCAGGAGTGATCATTGCACTGGATAATCCGCGCGACGATGGAGACGTGAAAAATGCTGGCAATTATCGAGTGACAGATATGGATATTCGCCAACTTGTGAATGTTTTATGGCAAGGGGGCGCCAGGGGAGTGGCGATAAATGACATTCGTCTTTCTTCGACCGCAACAGTGAGGTCTGCAGGCGAGGCAATCTTAGTTGACTTGACACCTTTGACCCCACCATACGAGGTGAAGGCCGTTGGCGAAGCAGACAACCTCGGTGTGGCACTGACGCGCTCCTCGATTAATGCAAGACTTACAACGTTAATCAGTGCTTTTGGTATGACTTACCAGGTATCAACTTCTGATGAACTTTCGATTCCGCAAGCCACACCTTCCCAGATTGAATACGCCTCCAGCGAGGTACGTGAAGAACCTGTTACTAAGGAGGGCTAGAATCAAGGCTGCGAACTCAAGCAAAACACATGCGAAGTTGAGGGAGGGAGAGAAACGATGTTTGCGATCCTCGGGCTAGTGATCGGGATTGTTCTCGGTCTTTTTCTCGATCTGACCTTGCCGATTTTCCTCATCCCGTACCTTCCGGTTGCGGTTGTGGCGGCTATGGACGCTTTATTGGGCGCGGCTCGATCCTTCCTCGACAAAACCTACTCGGATCGTATTTTTATTACCTCCTTCCTGTTTAATGTGACCGTCGCTGGTTGCCTAGTGTTTTTGGGTGATCAATTGGGGGTGGGATCGCAGATGACGACGGCTGTGGTCGTGGTCCTTGGGATCAGAATCTTCTCCAACACTGCAGCTATCCGGCGCAAAGTTTTCAAGGCATAGGATGAAACAGACAGTTGAGGACATTCAGGACCCACCAACACAAGAGGGTACAGAAGAACACTCAGAGTGGTCGTGGCGATCGGCCATTTCTGCCC
This sequence comes from Actinomycetaceae bacterium, assembly GCA_030538185.1. Classification (GTDB taxonomy): domain Bacteria; phylum Actinomycetota; class Actinomycetes; order Actinomycetales; family Actinomycetaceae; genus JAUNUK01. Next base: position 791,688 of record JAUNUK010000001.1, read on the forward strand.
TTTTGAAGGCGCGCATCTCTTTTGGGCAAATCGCGGTGTTCGCGTTGTGTGTGTTGCTGGGCTTCGGTTTGGTTGGACAGTTTAAGCATCGACAAGCCGATCCTTATGCGGGCATGAGGCAGGCCGATTTGGTTCAACTACTGGACCAGATGACACAGCGTTCGCAGGATCTGGAACGTAGAAGCTATGAACTTCAAGACGAATTGGATGCTTTAGAGTCTTCGGCATCTTCTCAGGAGGCCGCAGCCCAGGCGGCACAAAAGCGCAGAGAGACTGCCCAGATTTTGGCAGGCTCAGTTCCGGTGCGCGGTCCTGGGTTGACCTTAACCATCGACGATCAAGACTCTGCCCTCACAGTGGAGACGATGGTCAATGTGCTCGGTGAGTTTCGTAACGCAGGGGCTGAAGCGATGGAGATTAATGGCAAGCGCCTAAACATGTCGACTTGGTTTGGTGGCGGGAAAAACAAGCCCATAGAGATAGACTCCCAACCTGTCACGCCGCCCTACATTTGGAAAGCTATCGGGGATTCGCACACAATGAACATCGCTTTGGGAATACCTGGGGGAGCCTTAGCCCAATTGCGCACGGCAGGAACTGTGGTGGATGTGGAATTACACGAAGTCGTTGAGATCAATTCCATCAAGGAGCAATAATTTTGTGCCCCTGGCGTAAGCTAGTGAAGGTAACGAGAGGGTCACAGGAAGGACTCGTAGGCAAATGGTTGACAATACTGCGGACGCAGCAGCAACAGCAGTTTTTGGTGCTGGGGTTCAGGAAAGTGATGCCGCTGCTACAGCCTTGCCTTTATCTCGCGTGGATCAAGAAGCCGTTGCCGCATTGCCCCCTGGCTCTGCTCTACTGATTGTCCAGCGCGGCCCAAATGCTGGCTCGCGCTTCCTCTTAGACACTCCTCGCACTTCAGTGGGGCGCCACCCTGGTTCCGATATTTTTTTTGACGATGTCACAGTTTCGCGTAAACACTGTGAATTCTTGGCCTCTGAGGGCGGTGAAGGCTACTCGGTCAGGGATGCCGGCTCTCTCAACGGCACCTATGTGAATCGAGACCGCATTGACCACATCGATCTCAAGGCAGGCGATGAGGTCCAGGTTGGAAAGTATCGGCTGACCTATCACCCTAGCCCCGCTCAAAACGCATGAGTCCAGCATTGGATAGAAGTCATATGGGGACTTCAGCGCGCAAAAAGACGGTGGAGGTCACACCTTGGCCCCGGGGGGTATCCCGCGAACCTGTGATGAGCATCGGACAGGTCGTCGCTTTGGTGAAGAAGGAGTTCCCTGCCTTAACCGTGTCGAAGGTGCGCTTCATTGAAGATAAGGGCATCGTGAGCCCAGCCAGGACAAGTTCTGGTTACCGCAGTTATTCGCGTGCAGATATTGAAAGAATTCGTTTTTCCTTGGCCGCTCAGAGGGATTCCTACATGCCCTGGGCCAAGATCATTCAAGAATTACAGGCCATGGACGAGGGGTTTGAACCTGTCATCGAAAGGCGGGCACGCATTGTCGCTGCAGATGGCAAGGTTCGTGAGCCGAGGGCGGATGCGCGAATTACTGTGCGAGAACTTCTGGATCTCACGGGTGCCAGTAAGGAAGAAATCGACGAGATGATTCATGCCGGCCTTTTGGTTGCGGATGTTTCAGGGCGTTTTTCGGGCTCATCCGTGGCGATAGTTCGTCACTGTATGACCTTGAGTGCCAATGGTGTCATGCCTAGGCATTTGAGGACCTTGCGTTCTTTGGCAGAAAGATCCGTGGATGTCATCGATGCAGTGGTAGCACCTGTTCGCGCCAAGGGGGGAGTGGATGCCGAACGGGCGCATGCCCAGATTTCCGACCTGGCAGAAGAGCTTGCACAGTTAGCGACTAACCTGATTAGAAACAGTGTCCAACAGTTAAGATAACTTTCAACCTCAAGTTAAGGTTAAGACTTTGAGAAAACCGGCGGTGTGTCGTTGACCCGAGGGCGTCTTGGCAATACCGTGGTCATATAAGGAACCCATCCGCCACAGGAGTCACAAGTGTTGAATAGCAATCCGGTGAATGTTAACGCCGCAAGTACCCAAGGCATGCTCTTTGGCGACGTTTTGGCGTCTATTGACCACGAGACCGGATACAGGGGACCTATTGCATGTAAGGCAGCAGGTATTACCTACCGCCAGCTTGACTACTGGGCACGCACTGGATTGGTTGAACCATCGATACGCGGCGCGGTGGGCTCCGGCTCACAAAGACTGTATTCCTTCCGGGACATCTTGGTTTTGAAGGTGGTCAAACGTTTACTGGATACAGGGGTTTCTTTACAACAAATTCGTAGCGCAATAGAGGTCTTGGCTGATCGCGGGATTGACGACATGGCCTCTATTACCTTGATGTCCGATGGTGCCTCCGTCTACCAATGCACATCTGCAGATGAAGTCATCGATCTGGTGCAAGGTGGTCAGGGCGTCTTTGGTATAGCCGTTGGGCGCGTATGGCGTGAGATTGAGGGCACCTTAGCTCAGCTTCCAACCCAGGGCAGCGATGACGTCCAAATTGTGGAAGATGAATTAGCAAAACGTCGTACTAAACGTAACGCGGGCTAAGGCTCATTAATTAGCTATTCACCAATAGGCACTGTGCCAATCCTCTAAGCGTCGGGGGTCTTCTTCGTCCTCGGAATCAAATCTGGCTCTTCTGTAAAACCGGGGCATACCTATGTTTCCTTGGGGAATGACCAGGTAACCCTATTTTGACATAATGTACATTATCGGATCGGGCTTGATGTGGCCTTCAAGAATTCGCCCCCTGTAGGGCTAGGCTCTGAATATCAGCTAAACTTATTCACCGGGTTACTAGAGAGGAAACTACATGGCTGATCGCGCGCTTCGTGGGATGCGTATGGGCTCAAATTCTTTGGAGTCCGAAGAAGGCGTCGTTTTTGTAGAACGTCAAGGTGTTTCTTTCACGTGTCCTAATGGCGACCGTTTCGAGATCCCTTTTGCCCTGGATGCAGAATTACCCTTTGAATGGGAATGCCCGATTTGTTCAGCCATTGCCCAGCGTGATGGTGGCCTTGATGAAGAAGAAGACAAGCCGCTAAAGCCACAAAGAACTCATTGGGATATGTTGCTAGAACGCCGCAATGTCGACGAACTTCAAGTCCTTTTAGACGAACGATTGGACCTGTTGCGTTCGGGGCGCCTGCGTCGAACATTTTGAGCCGTATTCCCTGATAGGAACGGTTTTAAGCGCTCGTTTATTGCCCATCGCGCCACGGAAACGAAGGCCTCTCGAATAATCGAGCCACTCATCTTGGATGTGCCAATATGCCGCTCTGAAAAGGTGGTTGGAACCTCGTGGACGCGCGCATTTCTCTGCCAAGCCTTCCAGGTCATTTCTATCTGAAAGCCGTACCCTTTGGATTCAATGCGATCTAGTGGCATCTTTTTTAAGAAATCCACCTTGTACACGCGGAAGCCTGCTGTCACATCGGTCAATGGCATTCCCAACGCGAAACGGATATAGAGATTCCCGCCGCGCGAGAGTAGCTGACGCCTTTTACTCCAGCCCTTTACTTGCCCACCGGGCAACCACCTTGCCCCAATAACCAGATCAGGCTTCTTGGTGCCCAGGGCTGCTGTCAAAAGCCGTGGCAACTGTTCAGGTGCGTGAGAACCATCCGCATCCATCTCAACTACGTGAGAGTAATGCCGTTCCATAGCCCAGGCGAAACCTGCCAAATACGCAGGTCCCAGGCCTTCTTTTTGAGTTCTGTGGAGGACATGGATACGGGGATCGTCCCTGGACATTCCCTCTGCCAACTCCCCCGTGCCATCGGGACTATTGTCGTCAACAACTAAGACGTGGATATCTCGCACTGCGTCGAAAAGGCGCTTGAGTATAAGAGGAAGCGACTCCACTTCGTTGTACGTGGGGATAATCACCAAAACCTCAGACATTCCTACCCTTCCTTGTAGTCATGGCACGCAGGCCCAAGAATCCTAAGCCGCCGAAGCACAGGCCGAGAACAACGTAGCCCATAGCCTCACCATAGACGGCCGCAGGCGTCAGGGTGGTCCGTAAGGGCGCTCGAAATTCGAGACTACCTGCCGTAAAAAGGTCCAGTACCTCGGTGGCCAGCGAACCGTCAGGATTCACAAACGCCGAGAGGCCCACAGTCGAGGCCTGCACAGAAGCCCGAGAATGTTCAAGTGCTCGAAACTGGGTCATTTGAAGTTGCTGGGCAGCCTCTTGTGAGAACTTGAAGTGTGCATTATTAGTCGGCACGGCAATGAACTGGCCACCCGCCACAACGCTTTCACGAACAACCTTGTCATCAGCCACCTCAAAACAAATCGGAACAGCTATGGGAACTGTCCGATTCTGGGTGGCCAAGGGCACATTCAAGATTGCCGGCTGTGTTCCTGCCACCATGTCCACTGAAATTGTGGATGCCAAGGGCATTATTTTATTGACAATCCCCCGCAATGGCAGGTATTCACCGTAAGGTACAGGGTGTTGCTTGGCATAGACCTCTGTCGGTCCCATCCCCGAACGCCACAGGAGCATTTCGTTGTACCGCTTGCGAATACCGTCTTTGTCATCAAAGTAGCGCACTGCCCCAAGCAACACAGGTGCTTTTACTTGTGTGGCAGCATCCTCAACAATGTCAGCGGCCTTTGCGTCACTGCGCGGATCCACGTCAGTGGCATTTTCGGGCAAAATCACCATATCCAAAGGGCTGGTCACTGAATTAGCCAGCTCAATGGTGCCTCGCGCGTGGTTCGTGGTCACCTCTAAATAGTTTTCGTAAGCGTAGAGGCCCGGTCGTGACACGTTGCCTTGAACTGCCCCAATGTGTGCCGTGCCGTCCTCGGCAGTGGTTTTTATGGGGACGAGGGCGGAGGCGAGAAAAACTGCGGCGCCAAGTAAGAAAATCCCTGTGGTAGGAAAAACCTTTGGTTTGGATACGGCGAGGACGAAGATTAAACCCGCGCAGAACATGACTGCTCCTGTCGCGCCAATCGAACCACCCAAAGGCACGAAGCCGCGTAAAGGCGATTGAACTTGTGTGAAGGCGAGTTTTCCCCAGGGGAAACCGCTCCAAGGGAAGATGGAGCGCAACTCTTCGACAGCAAGCCAGGCGATAACTGCCCACATGGCGACAACGATTGGAGAAGCCTGTCGCTTGCGGAATCGAAACCCGCTGAAGCCCCAGCGCCAAAGCAGGACGAACAGGCAGGTAAAAAGGCACATGATGAAGGCTAGAGCAAAAAGTGGGATCCAAGAATCTGTGGCGTCAATCGTCCACGACAGCATCGGACCCCAAAAAGCTGCTCCCCACACAAGTGCCAAAAACATATGCCACAGCACCGCGAAGGGTGCCGAACGCAGGAGCCACACGGCAATAAGCAGGCCTGAAACTCCGATGGGTGGACCCCACCACCAGGCCAAGGGCGGGAAACCTGCGGTTGCCAAAGCCCCGCCAATAATCGAGAAAAAAACGGAGATGAGGTATGCGGCAGCGCGTGGCCTGGCTACGACCATTTCACGCTTGTTCGAAGCGCCCTTCGAAGGCGATTTCTTGCCGGTACTTCTCTTGGAGGTACGGGCTTTTACCATGAGGACCAACTCACCACTCCCCTGGATAAACGCCCTGAAGCCCTCCTGGCAATATTCGTCAAATGTGGGTACGCCTTCAAGGTGGCCAGCTGATCCAAGACGTCGATTGTGAGGCGGCAACAGCGCACAAAATCGCCTGCTGGCAAGCCGCACAGATCGAGGGCTTCAGGCAGAGAGGCGTTACGCGACCAGGCATACATGGCTTGGGTACACGACATGTCTATAGGCGGTGTTTGTTCTCGATGGTGCTTGGCTTCCACGCGAGCAATCTTTTCGGCAGCCTCGGCGGTGGCTTTCAGGGCGCGTTTTAACTCCTTGGGAAGGGTAGAAGGCACACCCGTTACGTGGTCAGAATCCGAGCGGGAAACATAGGTAACAGCACAGGCCACAGCTGCAAGTTCATCAGGGTTCAAGGCATCCCACAGTCCGTTGCGCAAGGCTTGGGCAATGATGATATCGCGTTCTGAATACAGCTGTTTGAGGATAGTTCCCGCGTCGCTGACCTGGCCGTCGTGAATGTAGCCAAGGTCTTCCAAAACGCCTAATACGGTTTGAAGTTGGTGTGACAAAGAGTTGGTGCGCCCCTCGATTTTTGCAATCAACTGATCGTAGCGGCGCTGCATCTTGGCGACGCCACGCAAAGGTGCCAGGTGGCTATCGCGGTCTGGACACAGGTGTACCGGGTGGTTGCGAAGGTCAATGCGAAGTTCCTGGGCTTTTGATAAAAGTTCCTCTTGGGCGGCTCTATCCCCCATTTTCTTCATCTGGCGGGCTTCTTTTTCAGTTGCGCTGATGGAGTACAGCAGATGTGAATAGTCGCTGGCAGAGCCCAAATGGCAGCTGCTTGTGCCCGCTAAAGCATCGAGTTCTTTGCGCAAGTGATGGGCTTGGGCAGCCAAGGCGCCCACCGAACGGTCAGCTTCAAACTGTGCAAAAGACCTGTCCATCATGTCTCTTGCTGCCTGGATGCCCGCCCTCGAAAGGACATTGACCGCCATGTTATACGTGGGACGGAAGGCTGAATGAAGCGGGTAGGTTCTTTTAGAGGCCAAGGATGCCAGCGCTGCAGGTTCAGTTTCGCCTGTATAAATGACGAGGGCGTGCCCATCTGAATCGATGCCACGGCGACCGGCACGCCCAGTGAGCTGCGTGTACTCCCCCGAGCTCAGCATGACATGACCAGATCCGTCCCATTTGGTCAAAGACTCGATAACAACGGTTCTGGCGGGCATATTCACACCCAAGGCCAAGGTTTCAGTCGCATAAACGACCTTCAATAGACCCTCGATGAAAAGCTTTTCGACCGTTTCTTTCATAATTGGCAAGAGGCCAGCGTGGTGGGCTCCGATGCCACGACGCAGCGCAGCCAGCCACTGATTGACCCCCAAGGCTGCCATATCCGCGCCGTCAATGCCCTGGATAGCGCCCTGGGCAAGCGCGTCAATGCGAGCCATTTCTTCTGCAGTCGTCAGGGTGACGCCCTCGTACATGAGATCTTCTACGGCCTTTTCGCAACCGACCCTAGAGAAGACGAAGACAATAGCCGGCAAAAGCTCCCCTCTTTGAAGGGATTGCACCACAAGTCCACGGCGAGGACCGCGCCAGTGGCCAGAACGCCTCCCACCTCTGCGCATGAATGCAGAGTTTTTCTCGATAGCCACTTGGGCTAAGAGGCCAGGGTTTAGGAACTCTACGCCCGGCCTGAAATCGGGATTACGGCGCTTATGGGCAGGAATTTGGTAAAGGTCAAAGATGCGTGGCCCCACCAACATGTGTTGGTGCAAAGGAACGGGGCGCCGTTCGGAGACGATAATTGAGGTGTCACCCCGCGTTTGGATCAGCCACGAGCCAAATTCTTCCGCATTCGAAACAGTGGCAGACAGACAGATGACGCGCACGTGCATGGGGAGGTTCAACAAGACTTCTTCCCACACTGGGCCACGAAATTTATCTGCCAGGTAGTGAACCTCATCCAAAACGACGTATCCCAGATCGGCGAGCAGATCGGAACCGGCATACAACATATTTCGCAGTACTTCAGTGGTCATGACGATGATTTGTGCATGCGGGTTGATGACGGTATCGCCTGTCAGTAGCCCGACGGCTTCCTCGCCGTGTACTTCCAGAAAATCACGGTACTTCTGGTTGGACAGGGCCTTAATAGGGGTCGTATAAAACAGTTTTAGACCAGCAGCAAGCGCTAAAGAGACACCAAAATCTGCGACCACGGTCTTTCCGGCCGCGGTTGGGGCGGCGACGAGGACATTTCTTCCAGCCTCAAGCTCTTGGCAGGCCTCGATTTGGAATGGATCAAGGTCGAAATCGAAAATCTCAACAAAGGAACCCAAGGCGGTATTTTCGAACTCTTGCACGCGGCGCATCGCTGAGTAACGCTCAGCGGGCGAAAACTCATCGCCCAAAGCACGCGGACGCCCGGCATTTAGATTATTTCCGAGGACGGCACGCTTTTGATGCTTGCGGTTCTCCCGTACGCGCCTTCTTTTAGGATTCACACACGACCCTGAATATCGCGTTCTTCGCACAAGCCAAGGGCTGCCCACCGGGCCTGCGCGGCATCCAGGCGTTTGACCTTGTTTTCTTGGCGGATCCTTTTGACCCGGGCACGATCCTGCCTGGCCAGGGACTCGATAGCAGGATCGCCACCCAAGACCGGGGTGCGTGTCTCAGCAGTGTGCTGCTTGGAACGTGCCACAGCCAGATCCAAGGCTTCCATGCGTGTGCCAAGTTCGGTTGCAGACCCGCTGAGGGACGCTAGGAGTGCCCTGAACTGCCGCCATAGCCATGGGAATAGGACAATCGGCAGCACAATAGCGCTGGCACCAGCCAGCATCCAGATAATGTCTGCAATACCCACGTCGTTATTCTAACGATGATTTGAGAAGGCTACGAATACAGTTCCAATGCCGCTTTGGCGCGCCGTGCTAGGTTGTGGGCAAGCTGGGGTGGAGAAACCTCTTTGACCCCTCCAGCCGTTACCGCCAGCACAGCGTCTAGCCACTTCGCATTGGCAACCTCGATTGTGACTGTGGTGGCTAAGGGGTCATCTTCGCGGGCGAAAACCAAGAGCATATCTCTTTGCCAACCAGGTCCCTCGTGGAGTTTTATTGTAACCTTCGTCAACTCGCCTTCTTTGGCCATCGATGCGGCAGAGAAACTCAGGTCCCACGCAGGGATATTCTCATACACATCAGCTTGACCAGCTTCTTTCCATTCCAAAACCCGGTCGATCCGAAAAGTTCGCCAGCCTTGTTTATCCACATCCCACCCGTAGGCGTACCAAATCCCGTTACGCAAAGCCGTTTCTTGAATATCTGAGCGCCGCAAGCTGGTGACATCGGCCGAATCAACATAGGAAAACTCCAATCGTTTCCTTTGTTGTGCTGCGTCAGTCCAGTCCAAGGCTGTTTTGCGATCTGGAGAATCGACACCGAGTGAAAGGATGTCGAGGGCGCGCACATCGTTTGTGGCAGGCTCATGACCACTGACCTGGGCAAATTTCAGAGCCACCGAGGCGATGTCATCAGTTCTATCTTCTGCAAGGGCCTGCCCCAGAGCATCCAGGCCAGCCAAGACCCAAGCGCTCTCTGCAGGGTTCAATAGTGTGTTGTACTCCAGGTCATAGGCCATACTCAGCTTCAACATGTCCCGGTTTTCAAGCAAATCCAGGTCAAAATCGATGCAATCCCAGGCGTATTCACCAAGTCCGATCATCATAAGTACCTGAGTGACAAGGGCATGGATGTCTTTTTCCTCCACAGAGAAATGCGCGGCTGCTTCGCTTACTGCCACCCCTTGCGGATGATTATTCACCCAGGCCAAGAGGCCCAGGGCGTCAATGAGGAATTGTGCGTTCTTTTCAAGGTTGACTTCGCGACTCACTCCTTGACCTCCCCTAATCGAAGCCCTGCCTCCAATGAAACCACGACGGCAGCACGTATTTCCTCAGGCCCCAGGACGTAGACATTATCCAAGGCCTTCACCAAAGCCTTGATAAGTTGCGACTTGTGGGCTGATTCCACGGCAACAAGGTCCCAGTTGTCTGGGACCTTCCCAAGAGCGTCATCATTGCTCATTTCAAGGTCAGATTCCCCCAGTTCTTGACTGTCTTGGCGCAGTTCATGGCAGGTGCCTGGACGTAAGGCCACAAGTGCGCGAGCCCTGTGCAAGAAAGGAAAACTCGAAACAATGCGAGAACGTTGTGGGCGTTCAAATGCACCAGCCACGCCGACAGTGGTGGGTGCGCTAGCGAATCGGCGCAGTTTGAAAGTCCGAGGTCCTTCCTTCCCGCAATCCCAGGCCAATAGGTACCAGGCATCATCTTGGTGCCACAAATGCCAAGGCTCCACTTGTCGCTCAGTGGCGTCTACAGCACCGCGTCCACGGTAAAGGAAGGTGATCGCAAAGCGTTCAATGATCGCTTGATACAACACTTCAGAGTGCTCAGGAGCACTCAGCCTTAAGGTCGGCAGCTTGACCTCGAGAGGACTTTCGCCAAGGCCTCGCAATTTAGCCAGCGTTCGCCGCGCAGATTCAGGACTGTCAGGGGCCTCCCAAAGGGCCACCGCGAGGCTCAACCACAGCATTTCTTCGCCCGTGAAGGTGATCTCCCTGTCTTTAAAATCTTGGCTATCTATCTCCCAGGCATAGTCTTGTGAGCCGTCCTCGCCAATTCCCATGATGCTTACCCCGGCCAGTTCGATAATTTCGCGATCGCGCAGGAAGGTCTTTTTAGCGCTTTCTAGCTTGGACCCGGCGTAAAACTGAGGCAGACGTTCACGTATCTGTTCAAAGGTCAGGGGTTTGCGCGCCTCAAGCAGGTTTCGTATCAAAGAAAGTCGACGCTCAAGAGGTACAAAGAACCGTTTGGACACCTTGTCATTCTAGGTCACGAAGACACTACAGTGGGGGCATGATGTTACGGCATATGCGTATCGAGGCCATCATCGAAACACGTCCCGGCTACACCATGGTTGCGGGCAGGGTTTCGAGTGCTCCCCCTGCTTCCACCACCATTGCCGAGGGCGATGCGATCAAGGCCCTGGTACTCGAGGACAATGTGGGACCGGTTAGTGTCGGGCAGACCCTGCTGGTGGAGGTCTCTGCTTTGGCTAAACGCTTAGGCACAGGTGGCTTTGCCATGTGCGTGGCGAATTTATCGGCTCTGCCTGCTGACGTGTTGCCCGCTGATGGTCACATTGTGAAAGCGCGCTATACGCCTTCGCAAACGATGGTGGCCTCGGTGGATGAACAGGATTCCCCGCATTTTAAGGTGTTGGAAAACGCCGAAGATCTTGGCGGGATGCCCGTTGTGGTCGCTGACCTGCACTCGGCGCTGCCTGCGATTGTGGCTGGCATTCGTTTGCGGGATCCTCTGTTGCGTGTGGTCTACGTCCATACAGATGGTGCTGCTTTGCCCTTGAAGTTTTCCTCCACAGTGGCTGGGTTGAAAGACGCTGGCTGGATAGACACAAGCATCACGTGTGGACAGTCATACGGCGGTGACCTGGAGGCCATTAATGTCTATACGGCACTTTTGGCGGCAAAACACGTAGTGGGCGCTGATATTGCTGTGGTTGCTCAGGGGCCAGGCAATGCCGGAACGGGGACGCGCTGGGGTTTTTCGGGGGTTGAGGTCGGCAATACCCTGAACGCCGCACGGGTGTTAGGCGGTAAGCCAGTCGCATGTTTGCGGGTGTCTAGCGCCGATAAACGCCCACGTCATTATGGCGTGTCGCACCATTCCATGACGGTGTTGACCCACATGTGTTTAGGTTCTGTAGTGGTGCCGGTTCCTGAGCTTGCCGCCCTCGGCAATCTGGAAGGAAAGACGTTGCCTCAGGGGTTCATAGCCCACCTGAGCCCAGACATCGAATCCCTTAAAGCAGCGGGCCATACGCTTGTAGAAACCCCCATCGATGGACTCTACGAAGCCCTACAAGCCTCCCCCATAAAACTATCAACCATGGGCCGCAGCCTCAATGAAGACCCAGCCGCCTTCCTCTTTGCAGGTGCGGCCGGCGCAGCCAGCATGGCTAGCGTGACTGAATAGCCCACGAGTGTGAGGTAGCGACCGTGATTGTGATGTTGGCAGCATCGCACTGACACCCAACACCTCGCACTCTCGCAGGATTACAGCCGGGTGGCCATGATTTCTGTTACTAGGATGCCGCGTGCGCCGGCAAGGTAGAGCTCATCCATAATGCGGTTCATGTCCTTGCGTTTGACCATGACGCGCACGGCCTTCCACCCAGATTCTGCCAAGGGAGAAACCGTTGGGGATTCCACACCGGGGGTCACCTTGGTTACTGCCTCTATGGCATCTTCCGGGGCGTTGTACTCGATCAACACGTAGGACCTGGCCACCATGACGCCTTGCAAGCGCCTTTCCAGGATGCGCAGGTGAGGGTTGTCGACGTGTGCCTCGGTTGTGATCAAAACAGCTTCTGACTGCAAAATCGCTTCTCCAAAGACGTGCAGGCCAGCAGCTCTCAAAGTGGAACCCGTTTCGACGACGTCAGCGACCAGGTCAGCAATCCCTAACTGGACCGAGGATTCCACTGCACCATCCAGGTGGACAACCTCAGCTGTGATTCCACGGACTTTTAGGTAGGTGTCAACCAGAACGTCATAAGACGTTGCAACCCGTTTGCCGGCAATGTCTTCAATGCGGCTGATCGTGTCCCTGGGTGCAGCGAAGCGGAAAGTGGAGTGCGCAAAGCCTAAAGGCATGTGTTCAACGGCATCCACACCAGAATCCAGCAGCAGGTCACGCCCGGTAATGCCGGCGGCAACCGTGCCTTGGCCAACGTATTGGGCAATGTCCCGGGGCCTCAGGAAAAAGAGCTCAACCCCATTGGCCTCATCCATCAGTACCAGTTCGCGGCCGGTCCTGCGGGTTTTGTATCCGGCTTCGCGCAGCATTTCTGCGGCAGGCTCGGATAGGGCGCCTTTATTTGGTACAGCAAGTCGAAGCACAGTATTCCTTAGAGGTAGCGGTAGATATCGTCGAGGGTCAAGCCCTTCTTAATCATCATGACCTGCAGATGGTAAATAAGTTGCGAGATCTCTTCTGCCGCGGCCTCGTCACTTTCGTATTCGCAGGCCATCCAGACTTCTGCAGCTTCTTCAACAATCTTCTTGCCTATGGCATGGACCCCGGCATTCAACTGTTTTACGGTGCCGGACCCTTCTTCCTGGGTTTCGGCTTTCTTCAGCAGCAGGGCATACAGATCCTCAAACGACGTCATGTCCCCAAGGTTAATGCACGCCTAGCCCTGGGGTGAAACCGGGTAAGTGAAACCGGGGCCACGCCTAGGTGTTTAACTCAGGTACTCGTTCGTCACGAGGGTCTTCACATCCAGCGTCGCAGGTTCGTTTTCGAAGGCCCCTGGCAGGGTTTTAAGGAAGCCCAGCATGTCGGTCCACGTGTCAAGGTCCTGCTCCCCCACCTTTTTCCCTTCCGAGGGCGTTAGAACCTTGACCGTTGCGGCCAAAATTTCTGTCGCGGCCTTTAGTGATTCTTCGGTGGCTAAAGTTGGGTCGTATTTTTTGGTGACCTCTAAAGCCTTATTGGGATCAGCTATGACAGCTTCAATGCCCTTAACGCTTCCCTTGGCCATAGCGCGCACAGCATCGGGGTTCTTTTGGGCAAAAGCCTTGGTTGTGACCAGGTCTGCTGCCACCAACGGCGTGTTGGGGGCCAGTGGAATAGTTGTCACATCCATGCCGGCCAGTTTGAAGCGCACCGAGTCGTTATTGACGAAACCAACCACAGCGTCGACCTGGTTAGAAGCCATTTGTGCCTGTTGGGTGTAGCCAATCTCTGCGATGTTGACGTCCTCTAAGGTCATTCCAGCCTGTGCCAGAGCTGCCTGCAAGCCAAACCAGCTGGAACCAAAACGTCCAGGCAGGCCTATGGTTTTGCCCTTGAGGTCTTGGATCGTTGTTGCGCCAAGGGCAGAGTTGACAATGATCTCAACCGGATATTGAGCGTAAACCTGGGCTATGGCAACAAGCTCCAAGGATGGGTCTTGCATCATGGCCTGGGCCATTTCATCGCCAAAGGCCACGACAGCGTCTTCCTCACCGCCTACCAGTGCGGTGAACAGGCCCTCGTTTTGGCCGTGGTGTCGCAGTTTAACCTGTGCGCCCTCGGCAATGAAAAAGCCTTGGTCTTCAGCCATGTAAAAGGGCGAAAACTGGACGTTGGGGATGTAGGTGAGCCCAATGGTCGCCGATGGAAGCTTTGCCCCCTCGGTGTTCTCCTGGCCACTGTCCGTGGCGGGTGGAGCAGAGCACGCACCCAAGGCCAAGGCCAAGGCCGCAACCGTGATTGCTTGTAATGTTCGTAAAACACGCATCTTTGTGTCCTTCCCGCGACCCCGCTCAACGCTGGGTCGTCAGTGCAGCAATCGTCTTTGAACGCCTCTCAGCCTGATAGATCAGGCCGTAAGCAATCGCAGCGATTGTGCAGATGATCAGTAGTGAAACAAACATGCCCGTAGTGTCGACGTTGTGAGACTGTAGCGTAATCAAGGTTCCCATTCCGTGACCTCCCATCACCATTTCACCGACAACTGCGCCGGTGATGGACAAGGTGAAGCCGTTGCGCAGGCCGGCCATCATAGAGGGTAAAACCAGCGGTGCTTCGATAGAGCGCAGCATTGTCCACCCCCAGGCGCCGTCCAACTTGGCAGCATCGATCAGGTCACGATCCAAGTGTCTCAAGCCCACCGTGGTGGTGACCAGGATGGGAAAGAAAACCATGAGTGCACACAGCGTCACAATCGCCCGTAGGCCCGAACCCATCCACAACAGCAGCAAGGGGGCAAGTGCGACGGCAGGGATAGCCTGGGTGGCGCCCAGGAATGGCTGCACGGCCGCATTGGCCCATGTGCTCTTGTAAATGAGGTACGCCAGGGGTAGGGCCGCAGACAAACCGACCAGGCATCCCACAAGTGCCTCGGCAAGCGTGTTGCCCAGATATCCCCACAGGTAAGGACCTGTGAGTTCCTGGACGGCGCGCTTAGCGACATTGAGTGGGTGAGGCATCACGAAGGCCGGGAAGCGTCCAGATGCAGCGGTAATCCACCAGCCTACAAGCAGGAACGCGCCCAACAGCGTGGGTGCCAGCCATGAACGGTGTGACAAAGACAAAACCCCCGGTATTCGAGCCCGGGGGTTGCTAGTGCATTGCGAACACGCTTAGGCGCGCACGCAATACTGCAGCTCCTCCCTTCCGGACTTTAACCGTCGGTGCCGGAATTCCACCGGCTCAACCACTGATGTGGCTCGCGGACTGTAACCGCCGGTGCGGACTTTCACCGCCCCCGGAGCATATGTGCGCCCCCATATTACATCAATCGAAAGTGCGCTGTCCTTAATGGCTGTTTAATGGCTGTGTTTGGCGACCAAGGCGCGTAGCTTTTCAACTTCTTCGTAGGCGTTGTCTGCTGTGAATACGGCTGAGCCTGCCACGAAGTTATTGGCCCCGGCCTCGGCGGCAATCTCGATGGTTTTGGCGCTGACTCCCCCGTCCACCTGAATGGATATGTCCAGGTTAGTGGCGCTTATTGCCTCGCGTGTACGCCTGACCTTAGGCATCATATTGTCCAAGAAAGCCTGACCACCGAAACCGGGTTCCACGGTCATGATCAAGATCATGTCGAATTCGGGCAGCAGCTCAATGAACGGTTCGATTGGGGTTGCGGGACGCAAGGCCAAGCCGGCCTTGGCACCCAGCCTGCGTAGCTCCCTGGCGAGACGAATAGGGGCAGTAGCGGCCTCGGCGTGAAATGTGACCGAGGCACAGCCTGCCTCTGCGTAGCCTGGCGCCCAACGGTCTGGGTCAGCGATCATCAGATGCGAATCAATCGGCAAAATTCCTAAACGATGTGCTGCCTCGACAACAGGTAAGCCCCAGGACAAGTTGGGCACAAAATGGTTGTCCATAACATCCACATGTGCCATATCGGCATTGCGGATCTTATGCAGTTCGCCCTTCAAGTCGGCAATATCACAGTTGAGAATAGAGGGATGGATTACCTGTTTCACGTCTCTTGGGTACCTTTCTATGGCTTGGCTATAAGCGTAGCGAACATGGCATCACATTCGTCACGGTCTGGCCATAACTGCAGGTATGGCCCGTCGAAAACTCCCCCTCCCAAAGGGGTAGCAATATCTGTGGCTATGGAGGCCGCATCCAAGAGTTCGGCTTCAGGGTTTTTACGTAGGAAGTCGTCCACGACTCCTCTGGTTTCACCCAAATGAGGCGAGCACGTCACATAGGCGACAACACCCCCTGGCCGCAATAATGTGTATCCAGCATCCAGCAGATCCCTTTGCGAACTTGCCAAAGTTCCGAGGTCAGTTGGGGTTTTACGCCACCTGGCCTCGGGGCGCCGCCGCAGAGCACCCAGCCCAGTGCAAGGAGCATCAACCAAGACCCTGTCAGCGCTGCCAGGCTGGGCTTGAGCCAGGTCAACCCCGTCACCACAGCGAATATCGACAGTTTTGGCAAGCGCCTCGGTGGTGCGCGCCACTAGTTCAGCACGGTGTTCAATCAATTCATTTGCCAAGAGTCGAACCCCGCGCTGGGCAGCAATCGCGCCTAAAAGCGCTGCCTTTCCACCCGGACCTGCGCAAAGATCCAGCCATAAGTGTTCAGGTCCCTGTAGGCGAACCTGGGCTAATAGAAGTGCTACAAGCTGGGAGCCTTCGTCCTCGACACCGGCCAAACCAAGGCGAACCGCCGGGATACGTCCTGGATCCCCTCCCGAAAGGATCACTGAATGCGGTGAGAGCTTGCCGTAGGCAGTGCGCGCCCCCAAATAGTCTTCTGCCTGGTCTGCAAGCTGCTCCTGGGTGATCATCCCTGGCCTGGCGCACAGTGTTACTAATGGCGCTTCATTATTGGCCTGCAGCACTTGCGGTAAATCCGAACGCTCACGTCCTGAGGCGACCAAGGCGTCGCTAAGGGCTTGGGCGATCCAACGAGGATGCGAATAGGCCATAGAATAGGCGGCCTCATCAGGTAGCCCTTGGGTGACGAGATCGAGCCAGTCTTCAAGGTCCTTTTCGCTGATTCTGCGTAAAACAGCGTTGACCAGTTGTGCTGGACCAGTTGTCGCGTACTGACGTGCGAGATCCACAGTTTCGGCAACGGCAGCGTGAGGTGGGATGTTCAGCTCTAGAAGCTGGTGTGCCCCCAGGCGCAAGAGGTTCAAGACCACGGGGTCGAGTTCCTCAAGCGGCCTGTCAACACAGGAGGCGATAATCGCGTCATAGCGGCCCTGTAAACGCAGGGTCCCATACGTGAGTTCCGTGGCAAGGCCTGCGTCTCTACCCGATAATTTGGCATCACGAAGGCGCTTGGGCAGGACCAGGTTCGCATATGCGTCTCGCGTTCTTACAGCTTCCAAAACCTCCAGCGCGACAGCCCTGGGCGTTTCGTTTACGCGCCTTTTCGCCCTGTAACCGCTACTCATGTGGGATTCCTAACCGTGAATCAGCTTGGATTCTTGCACCCCTGGCCCAAGCACTTGCTTCCATACGCCCTTTTCCAGCAGGTGCGACCCAGCTGAGCTGAACAGGTCGCGTCGTGCTTCCCACCCACACGGCATTTTTCGTGACGGCCAACTGTCCCGGTTGCAAGGAAGCATCAAAGGTTCCACCAGGATCGATGGGCCCCAGTTTTAGTCGTTGTCCCTTTAAATCCCATGTCCACGCCCCTGGATTGGGGGTCACACCACGGATAAGACAATCTAAAGAAGATGCGTCGGTTTGGAAATCCACAAAACCCTCTTGCACGCTGAGCTGCGGAGCATAGGTGATCCCGCTGTCAGTTTGTTCGACAGGCGTCACATTACCTGCTGCTATTTTCTCGATCACTTCCATCGTCAAAGGCACACTGGAAAGAGCTAAAGATTCCAGTAAGGTCTCAGCTGTGTCGCCTTTCCCAATGCGCTGAGAGGACATGCCCCATATGGGGCCAGTATCCAGGCCTTCTTCTATCTGAAACAGGGTGATTCCGGTCTCTTGATCACCAGCCATAATGGCGCGTTGTACAGGGGCGGCTCCCCTCCAGGCAGGGAGCCTCGAAAAGTGTACATTCACCCAACCAAAGCGGGGGGTCTGCAAAAGCTTAGGTGGGATGAGCATCCCGTATGCGACAACAATCGCTAAATCCGCCTCCCAGGAAGCGATCACATTTTGTGCAGTCTCATCTTTTAGCGAGTTTGGGGTGAAGACCTCCAAGCCGTATTCTTCGGCTTTCTCTTTTACCGCCGATGACCGGAGGGTTCGCCCTCGGCCAGCCGGGGCATCTGGGCGGGTAAGTACACCTACCACCTCATGCGAAGAATTGACGAGGGCGTTGAGGACAGGGAGCGCAACGCTTGGGGAACCTGCAAAGATAAGTCTCACCACGTTATTCTAAGCCACAGCAGGGCTACCACAAGGTTGGAGGATCCACCTCGACCTTGAGTCCGCGAGATGAGCGCACTGTTCGAAGTTGTGCTTGAAGGGCAGCGGTCAGTGAATCGCCGTTGACTAAGGTGCTTCGTAAAATCACCCTGGACATAGTTCCCGAGGGCGAAGGAAGCGCGGTTGGCCCCAAGATCTCAAGGTCTTTGACCTTGTCTTTGAGGGCCTCAGCGATTCCGACCACTGTCGCTCTTTCACCTGTGAGGCTTGCTAGCCGCATCGTTGGAGGGAAACCGAGTTCTTGCCTTTCTTCCAATAAGGCTTGTGCAAAACCGAATGGATCCCATCTCACAAGGGCTTGGCCTAAACGTTGGGGTACGCCTCCCGTAATAAACAGGGGCGCTTTGGGCTGAAGAAGACTGCCAACCCTAAGCCACCGACGCATTGCCTCAGTTTCTGCCCACAGTTCTGGGCGGTAAGCAATAGCAGGGGCTTGTAACACTAGGCCGGCGCGATAACCATCACCCGCGCGAGGCTCTGCGCCTGGCGTGGCTACCACAAGGCGAGGTTGGGCATCTACATCTGCGATGATCCCGTCCACTGAGTTGGAAACCAAGACAGGAATTTTAGGAAATGCCCTTCCCAGTTCTTCACCGATTCGTCCAGCACCGATACGCAATGCACGCAATTTACTTTGTGAACACTGGCGGCACGTGTAGGTGGTAGCCAAGGCACCGCACCAAGAACACTGGGGCTTTGAAGGGGTGCCTTTGAGCGGACCAGCACAGCGCGAACAGCTGGCCGGGGCTTGGCATATCCCACAACGCAAGACATTCACATACCCCGAGAACGGGACATGCACCAGGACGGGTCCTTCCTCAAGGGCCCTTTGGATCAGAGTGTGAGCCTGAGAAGTAATGTGCCCTCGTGGCCCAGATTGTTCAATATCAGTTGCTGATTCAATGTGGAACCGAGGAGTAAGTTGTCGCAGCAAGGGCCTGGGAGCAACCAGAGGGGCGGCCCACCCAGTAGACAGGAGTCTTTGCGCTTCAATACTGACGCTGTGCCCTGCAATAAGTAAGGCTGAACGCAGTTCAGAGGCTCGGTGAACCAGCACTGTTCTGGCGTTGAAATAGGGGGCTTTTGCCTCGGTGTGATTGGAGTCTGAATCATCCCAGATAACGATGAGGCCGATGTTTTCCAGGGGGGCAAAAGCAGCACTTCTGGTCCCAATAACGACGCGTGTCTGACCCTTTAAGACGCTGAGGAAGGAGGTATATCTTTTGGCAGGCGATAAAGACGAAGACAACACCTCCACTGGTTCTTCAGGCAAGGCTTGTGAAAAAGCAGCCATTAACTCCCAGGCTTGGGCGGTAGTTGCAACAACGATTAAGACATTTCGTTTAGAGATAAGGGTGGCTTTGGCTGCTTGGGTCACCCAGTGCATCCAGGCCTCGACACCTGGAGAAAGCATGCTGTTTCCAGTGGCTAATCTGGGCAGAACAGACCACACGGCGCGGGGAGATTGCCCCAAGCGTAAGCGAGTGAGAAAGGCCTCTCCCCCTGTGTAGTCAGACCAGTCGTGTGCATCTAACTGGTACTGAGGAAATTGTGCGCCCCAGGCAAGTTGCCTCAGTTTCTTTTCTGCTGTCTTATTGGCAGCCGGGATTGCGGTGCGCAAGACATCTCGGGTGAGGCCAGCATAATGTCGAGCAACTGCACGGCTGAGCTTGTACACCTCAGGGGTCATGATAGGAAGATCAGTCACGACAGACGCAATTGGGCGAAGCCTCGGGTCGTGCCCCTCTTTTTTAATGCATTCAACAAGGTATCCAAGGTGTTTAGCCGTCTTCAGCGGAACCTTTACCAAAACCCCTGGGATAGCTTTCCCCTCTAGTTCCTTGGGCAGCAAGTAATCCAAAGGTTCCGTGAGAAATCTGGGACCAGAGATGAGCAAGACACGCGCAACACTGGATTCACCCGTGTGGTCTACAGGGGTGTGCAAAATCGGTAACTGTAAAAGCTGCTCGCGTTCTTCCATCAGTTCATGAAACCACGAACCCCAGACACAAGGCTCAGCCTTGAATCGCTGCTTTTAACTCGTTGACCCTCTGCAATTCCTCCCACGCAAAACCTGGCCTGCCGAAATGGCCGTAATTGCAGGTGTTGCGGTATATGGGGCGGGCCAAGTCCAAGTCGCGCATAATTGCCAAAGGACGCAGATCAAAAACCTGGTTTAGGGCGTGTTGGATCTGTGCGTCAGGGACAGCTCCGGTCCCAAAGGTGTCAACGTAGAGGGATACTGGGCGGGCCCTGCCAATAGCATAAGAGGCTTGGATTTCGCATCGCCTTGCCAAATCGGCTGCAACAACATGCTTTGCTGCCCAACGCAGAGCATAGGATGCTGAGCGATCGACCTTGGATGGATCCTTACCAGAGAAGGCACCTCCACCGTGGCGGGCCATGCCGCCATAGGTATCAACAATTATCTTTCGGCCAGTCAGGCCAGAGTCCCCAGCAGGTCCCCCGACCACAAACTGTCCTGAAGGGTTGACAAGAGTTTCTAGACCTGAGATATCCAGGTCAATCTCAAGGGTTGCTAAGACCGGGTCGATGACCTCGGCTCTGAGTGCGGCTCGAAGTTCCTGCTGTGTCCTGTCCGGGTCATGTTGTGCAGCGATGACAATGGTTTCAATTGTTCGCGGTGTGTCATTCTCGTAGCCGATGGAAACCTGTGTTTTTCCATCAGGACGAAGCCCGGAGACAATCCCCTTCTTACGCACTTCGGCAAGTCTGGCAGACAGCCGGTGAGCAAACCAGATGGGCAGTGGCATCAGATCCGGAGTGTCTGAAGATGCGTAGCCAAACATGATGCCCTGGTCACCTGCACCCTGTTGATCTAGGGGATCGTATTCTCCGACTGCATTGCGCACTTCCAGGGCCCGCGAAACACCCGCATCAATGTCAGGGCTCTGTTGCCCAATGGACACCGAAACGCCACAAGATCGCCCGTCAAAACCAATATCCGAGGAGGTGTAGCCAATCGAAGACACCTCATGGCGAACGATATGAGGAATCTCGACATAAGCCTGGGTCGTGACTTCACCCATGACGTGAACCTGTCCGGTCGTTGCAAAAGTCTCAACTGCGACACGCGCATTGGCATCTTGCTCAAGCATGGCGTCCAAGACTGCATCGGAGATTCGGTCACAGACCTTGTCTGGGTGTCCTTCAGTTACGGACTCGGATGTAAAGATACGCAGATTATTTTTGCTCACCAGGCCATCCTATAGGTCTTCTTCGGGTTTAGATACCTCAAGACACCTGGCAGCTACCTGCATTAAGGCTTGGGAAACCATTAATTTCGAGCCTTGAAAATTGCCGAAACTCTCCCCTGTGGCATCCAGGATCTCGATGGAATTCTCAACATCGCCAAAGCCCAAACCGGAGCCCACAGTATTGACAGCCAGTAGGTCCGGTTGTTTTCTCCTGGCCTTTTCAACACCAGCGTTCCGCACCTCAGCAGGGCTCCCCGTATGGGCGGCAAAACCGACAATAACCTGGCCAGACCGTCGCGCAGCAACCAGTTCACTTAAAATATCGGTTGTGCGTTCCATCTCAAGAGTGACGTACTCCCCCGTCTGCTCTTTGCTCATCTTGGAATCATCGCGTTGGACCGGGCGGTAATCAGCGACGGCTGCAGCCATGACAATAATGTCGTTATCTCCAGCCTCCGACAGCACACAGTTGGCCATCTCTTGAGCAGTCTCAACCCTTCGATGAGTCACGCCAGAAGGGATCAAAGCGTCTTCTACGTGGGCACTCACCAGAGTAACCTGTGCCCCCATCATCTGACTTGCCTGGGCCAGGGCACAGCCTTGTCTACCTGTGGAGTAATTGCCTACGAAACGTACCGGATCCCACGGTTCGCGGGTGCCGCCAGCAGTGACCAGGACTTTACGGCCTGCAAGTTTGTCGTGTGAAACGTCGACTCCTTCTTGCATGATGTGCGTGGCCCGAGCAAAAATTTCCTGGGTTTCAGCCAGCCTGCCCCAGCCTTGGTGTCCGTCAGCAAGCACACCCTGTGTGGGGCCCACGAAGTGCCAGCCACGTTTGCGCAAGACGTCCACGTTTTCTTGGGTGGCAGGGTTTAACCACATGGTTGGATGCATGGCAGGGGCTGCAATAATGGGGCAATCTGCCGCCAAAACAGTGGAAGTCAGCAAGTCGTTTGCCATACCAGCGCGCGCACGGGCCAAAAAATCTGCCGTGGCGGGGGCGATCACAATGAGTTTTGCATCCCTTGCGGTCGCAACGTGATCGATTCTTTGGGCTCCGTCAAAGACACCGGTGTCGGCCGAATGTCCGCTGAGAGATTCCCAGGTACTCTTGCCCACAAATTCCAAGCTTGACTCTGTGGGGATAACGCGCACCTTATGCCCGTTTTTCGTGAAAGTGCGCAGAAGTTCAACTGCTTTAAACGCAGCTACAGAACCAGTGACACCTAAAACGACGGAGCCCATTTTAGGCTTCCGCCGGGAGGTCACCGCCGTAATCCACGTCCAACATGCCTTCGTTAACTTCACGCATGGCAATAGAAAGGGGTTTGTCCTCGGGCATATGTGCCACGAGAGGTCCCACAGACTCCAACATGCCAGCTTCAATCTGTTGCATGTAGGTGTTGATTTGCCGCGCCCGTGATGCCGCAAAGACGACTAAGGCATACTTTGAATCAACCTGTTCGAGCAGGTCATCAATGGGTGGGTTAGTAATACCCTCGGGCTTAGCGATAGTTCCAGTCATTACGTATATCTCCTCATTACTGGTATGCAACTACGCAGTATAACCCAAAAACAGCCGAATCATGTAGCGAGACCCATCAGTCTCGCCAGTTCCTGGGTCGCTCGTTCAACTGTGTCGTTAATAACGATGTGGTCGAATTCTCCAGCGGCAGCCAATTCGGTCTTCGCGGTTTCTAAGCGTCGAGTGCGCTCCTCAAGATTTTCCGTTCCACGTTTTTCCAAACGAGTCAGCAAATCCATTTCCGAGGGCGGGGCGAGGAAAATCATCTGGGATTCAGGCATATTTCTGCGGACTTGCCGAGCCCCATCCAAATCGATCTCCAGTAGTACAGGAAACCCGGCCTGCAGTTTTTTCTCAACCGCAGACCGGGGCGTCCCGTACTTATTCTTTCCGTGTACCACTGCCCATTCGAGCATGTCACCAGCCGAAACCATTGCATCGAACTGAGTATCAGATACGAAGAAATAGTGTTGACCATCTTTTTCACCCGCGCGAGGCGCTCGGGTTGTTGCAGAAACAGAGATGAAGACCTGTGGGTACAGCTCACGTAATCGTGCAACAACGGTTCCCTTACCAACTGCTGTGGGACCGCAAAGGACAGTCAAACGAGGTGGTGTTGTCAATGGCAGTGGATTATTTAGCCAAAGCGTCTGATGAGCTCTGCACGCTGATGCGGGCCGAGGCCGCGGATGCGGCGTGCAGGTGAAATCCCCACTTCTTCCATTATCTGAGTGGCTGTAGTGGCTCCTACACGGGGAAGTGACTGCAATAGTGCCTGAACCTTCATCTTAGCCAAGGCTTCGTCTGAGCCAGCCTTTGCTAAGACCTTTGAGAGTGAGATCTTACGTGCTTTGAGTTCTTCTTTGACTCCAGCTCGACGCTTGCGCGCCGCTGCCGCCTTTTTCAACGCATCCGAGCGTTGTTCGGGGGTCAAGGGAGGAAGTGCCATGGTTGCTTTGCTCCTCAATTATATTGTTCAAGGACCGTTAATATTAACGAACCTACTTATTGAAGGATTATAGGTGATTATTACTCGAAAGAACACGGTCAACCGCATCTAAGTTTCTATGAAACTCAGACACTATGTCATTATTACCGGGTCCGACCTGGAGAATTCCTCGAGATGACGAAACCAGGACCTGCGAGAGGGCCGAGCCGAAAACGTCTCTCATCTCGGAAGATCCTGCTCCCTGTGCCCCAAAGCCTGGAGCCAGAATAGGGCCATTGAGTTTTGATAGGTCTGTGTCAGTATTTCTTAGTGCGTCTCCAATTGTGGCGCCAATAACAATACCGACGTGTCCCCAATGTCCATTTTTCAAAGCGTAGCTATTATCATTTCCAGCCTGATTCACAATTGATGTTCCTACCGCTTGACCATTTTCGTCTCGGGCATGTTGAACTTGAGGTCCTTCTAAATTTGAAGTAAAACCCAAAACGAAGGTTCCTCTGTTTTCTTTTTTCGCTAAAGACAGTGCAGGGTGTAAAGAACCATAACCAAGATACGGTGAGAGAGTCATAGCATCAGCCCGCATCGGAGCCTCTTGCCCCAGATATGCTTGAGCGTAGGCGGACATTGTAGAACCAATATCTCCGCGCTTAACATCCAAAATTGAAATAGTTCCTATATCTTCGCAATCTCGTAATGTGCGTTCTAATACTGATATGCCAGCAGAGCCATAAACTTCAAATAAAGCCGACTGTGGTTTCAATGCTGCCGCCACGGGACCCAGCAATTCAACGATAGTCCTTGCGAAATATTCAAGGCCGTTGACTGAATGTTCTAAACCCCAAAGTTCCATAAGTTGTGGGTGAGGATCAATCCCTACGCATAAAGGTCCGCGCTTTTCCATTAATGTTTTTAGTCTGATTCCAAAAGGGAGGTCTATCATCACTATCACACCATTCTTTTCAGGATATTTTCTTATAACTTTAATGAAACGACCAGGTTCGCTTTAAGTTACTCGATCGAGCGAACCTGGTCGTAATCAACAATGAGTTATTGCCTGGCTTCTTTTTCTAGAGCTTGGGCATCGAAGACGGTGAAGTCTCCATTCCACATTGTGTAGCGGACCAAGCCGGGCAACACGTGCCCAAGGAACGGTGTGTTCGTTGAAAGCGAATGTTGCGTGTCCAGCGTGATTTCACGTTTCACGTGTGGGTCGTAGAGCACGATATTTGCATGTGCACCAGCGGTGATGCCCTGCCCTTGTGTATCCAGGCGAGCAATGCGCGCCGGGGCACTTGACATGACTCGGGCAATATCAGACCACTTCATGCGTCCCGTATCCACCATGACTTGTTGCACAACAGGTAGGGCTGTCTCCAGGCCAATCATGCCGAAGGCACCTGCCTGCCATTCACAATCTTTATCTTCTAAAGCATGGGGCGCATGATCTGTTCCGATCGTGTCGATAGTCCCATCCTCCAGGCCCCTGCGGACTGCCTCCGCGTCCTCTTCGGTGCGAAGGGGCGGGTTGACCTTGTATCTTGGGTCGTAGCTTCTAGCCAGCTCTTGAGTAAGTGACAGATGATGAGGTGTGGCCTCAGCTGTGACTTGGATCCCTCGTGACTTTGCCCATCGCACAATATCGACAGAACCAGACGTTGAGACGTGAAGAACATGCAAGCGGGAACCCACGTGAGAGGCCAATTGGATGTCGCGCAAAATGATTGCTTCTTCGGCAACCGCTGGCCAGCCAGTCAACCCCAGTTCAGCGCTCAAAGGTGACTCATTCATTTGAGCCCCTTCAGTCATGCGTGGATCCTGGGCATGTTGAGCAATGACCCCATCGAAGGTTTTGACATATTCCAAGGCGCGCCGCATAAGGACCGGGTCAGATACGCACTTGCCATCGTCGGAGAACATGACAACCCTGGCCTTGGACCTGTTCATTGCTCCCAGATCCGCCAGGTGTTTTCCTTCCAAACCCGAGGACACGGCTCCCACCGGACGGACCTCAGCCCATCCTGCCTCTTCACCCATGCCAGCTACTTGCTCGACAATACCTGCTGTGTCTTGTACAGGATTCGTATTGGCCATGGCATGAACACAAGTGAACCCGCCAAGGGCGCCCGCACGTGAACCTGACCAGACGGTTTCTGTGTCTTCGCGTCCAGGTTGACGCAGATGCGTATGGAGATCGACAAGGCCAGGCAGTGCTATTAGTCCCGCGGCGTCAATACGTCGAGCACCCGAGGACAGTGCCTCACTCGCTTGTGGGCCGACCTCGGCAATAACTCCGTCGCGCACGGCAATGTCAGATGCTCCTTCACCGAGAATATCGGCTCCAGTAATCAGTACCTCTTTCACAGCAGTCCCCCTTCGCTAGCCAGCAACAGGTATAGGACAGCCATGCGCACATTGACGCCATTTTCTACCTGTTCCACAATGACGGATTGTGCGCAGTCTGCGGCTTCTGCGCAGATTTCTAGGCCCCTATTCATGGGGCCGGGGTGCATGACAATAGCGGAATCTTTCATGCTGTAGAGGCGGTCCTTGGTCAGGCCATAGACCCGGTGGTATTCACCAACTGAAGGGAAGTAGCCTCCCCCTGCAGCGCTCATGCGTTCGTTTTGCACGCGAAGCATCATGACGGCATCGGGTTCAGTTGCCAAGGCCTTGTCGAAGTCATAAGAGACATCGCAGGTCCATCCCTCCACACCAACAGGCATGAGGGTTGGGGGTCCCACCAAGGTGACGTGTGCTCCCAGGGTGTGAAGCATATTCACATTCGAGCGGGCGACCCGCGAGTGCAAGATATCCCCCACGATGACCACATGCGCGCCATCGATGCCCTTGCCAAAGAGCTCTCCGCCCTTGTGTCCCAGGAAGTGCCTGCGCAAAGTCATGGCGTCAAGAAGGGATTGGGTTGGGTGTTGGTGGGTACCGTCACCTGCGTTGAGAACTGGGATGTCAATCCAGCCGCCATAGGCCAAACGATGGCTTGCCCCAGAAGACGAGTGCCTGATAACAACCGCATCTGCACCCATGGCCCCCAGCGTCAAGGCCGTGTCTTTCAGGGATTCGCCCTTGGATACGGAGGAGCCTTTGGCCGTGAAGTTGATGACATCGGCTGAAAGTCGCTTCGCTGCTGTCTCAAAAGAGATACGCGTGCGGGTGGAATCTTCAAAGAAAAGGTTGACAACCGTCTTGCCTCTGAGGGTTGGCAGCTTCTTTACCTGCCTGGACTGTGTTGTTGCCATTGATTCGGCTGTGTCCAGGATGGTGATAACCTCTTCGCGGCTCGGATCAGCCGCAGATAACAAGTGCTTCATTACTCTCCCCTCCTGATAACAACGGCGTCCTTTTCGTCTTCCTCTTTCAGGAAAACAAAGACTTTTTCCCCACTTGAGGTGGGCAAGTTCTTCCCCACGTAATCTGCACGTATAGGCAATTCGCGGTGCCCTCTATCGACGAGGACGGCAAGTTGAACTGCACGGGGACGGCCGATGTCATTGATGGCATCCAAGGCGGCACGAACTGTGCGTCCTGAATACAGCACATCGTCAATCAGGACGACTGTTTTTCCATCAATTCCCTCAGGAGGCATAACCGTTGCGCCAGGAGTGCGGAAGGGTTGGCGCGCCAGATCATCTCGGTACAAGGTGATGTCGAGGGTGCCCAGGGGGACCTGAGCTTCGCCCTCGGTTGAGAGACGTTCGCGAAGACGCGCGGCAAGGTGGACTCCACGAGTACGAATACCAAGGAGGACCACCTCCTCAATGCCGCGGTTCTTTTCAACAATCTCGAAGGCTATACGCGTCAGGGATCTTGAAATTTCTTCCTCACCCAAGACCTGTTTTTCTTCGATGTTTGGGGAGTTATTGGAAATCCCCACATCAGCATCAGACATAATCACTCTTCTCCTTTCCTGTCTCTCTGGACAGGTTTTAAAGGACCGGTGGTGGTCAAGAAAACTATATATCCTTTTGTGGGTACAAAAGTGCCACGACTTACCGATGGGTAGAGGTAGCTAGTAAATATCCCAAGGAGTTGAACACGATGACAAAGCCATCTGGTGAAGAAATACCGCCGGCTCCGCCCCCCGGTCCGCGTGACGATCCCAATAGACCGGCCAAAAAATTAAAGGATCTTCTCGACGATCCCGAAAGAGCCGCCGACGCCCTACGAGCCTTCATGCAAAATAAGTAACATTATTCGTTTAGTCGCTGCCCATACATTTTTAAAACGTCGTGGCTCAGCCCAGAGTAAGTACCATGAACGTGAATCGGAAACCGCGTTTTCCGATTCACGTGAGTGACGCGCCGCGGAATATCGCGGCGCAAAAAGACACTAGCGGAGCGAGTCTGCGAGATCCGCGATCCTTCCCAACAAGCCGTTGACGAAGTTGGGTGAATCGTCGGTGGATAGGGCGCGCACTAAGGTTACAGCCTCGTCAATTGCGATGGGGGCATCGACTTCGTCGTTATAAAGGATTTCCCACACGCCGATTCTCAGCACCGCCAAGTCCACACCGGGCATGCGATCCAGGTCCCAACCTTGGGAGTAGTTCGCCAAAGCTGAATCGATCCTGTCTAGGTGAATGGCGATGCCTTCAACAATGGTGCGTGCATAGGCAGGAATCGGCGTTTGTGCGACTGCTTCATGGCTGCGCATAGAGGCCAGTTCCATGAGGCCCTCATAGGTGTCTCGGCCCTTGATTTGAGCCTCGAACAGAACTTCAACTGCCCTTTTGCGAGCCTTGGTTCGGCCAGTAAACTGTTTCTTCTTAGTCACGTCAGACGCGGGAGATATAGGCGCCTGAGCGCGTATCGACCTTGATTTTATCGCCCTGATTCAAGAATAAGGGGACCTGAATTTCGTAGCCTGTTTCAACCGTGGCTGGTTTGGTTCCAGCGTTGGACCTGTCGCCTTGCAGTCCTGGTTCGGTGTAGGTGATTTCCATAACCACGGATGCGGGAAGTTCGATAAACAGGACGTTGCCTTCATTGGTGGCGACTATGACACGTTGGTTTTCCAGCAAGAAGTTCTGGTAGTCACCGACTGTCGTTGCGCTGACGCTTACTTGCTCGTAGTTCTCATCGTCCATGAAGATGTAGTCTTCGCCGTCCTGGTACAGATACGTCATGTCGCGGCGATCCACGGTAGCGGTTTCAACCTTGATGCCAGCATTGAAGGTCTTGTCGACGATCTTGCCCGAGAGGACATTTTTTATCTTGGTGCGCACGAAAGCAGGGCCTTTGCCGGGCTTAACGTGTTGGAACTCGACGACCTGCCACAACTGGTTGTCCAGCTTTAGAACCAAGCCATTTTTTAGGTCGTTTGTCGTTGCCACTAGTCCGCTGTTCCTTTCATGCCCTTTTATCTCCGCCCGTTAGGATAACCCAAAAAGGACACATCACTCAATCGGGTCAGGGAAGTTCGTCGCAATGAGGTCGCAAATCTCGTTTACAACCTGCTCCATTGTGCGCCCAGAGCCGTCGATGACTACGTCACTACAGCTATCCAGTTTCTCGTCTCTCTCCTTGGCCATGGCCCTAAATGTGGCTCTCAAGGGTCCAAGACCGTGTGAACGAGGGGCGCTCATCCCGCTCAGTTGAGCCGAGGCCAACCAGCCAACGCGTATATAGATAATGCGTAAGTCGTGTTCTTGCTTAAGTTTGGCTAAGACTTGTGGAGACTGCCCCAAGATCGAGGGCAGTGCGAAGACGTGAGGAACATTAGTGCGAGCCCTAGCTGCCTCGGTCACAATGTTCTCAGTTCTCTCCAAGAGGAATTGCTCTTCGGCGTAGTCACGATCCTGCAAGGTATCGCGAAGATGCGCATCAAGATCGAGCATCGGATAGTCGAGATTTGCTGCAAGTGCTGTGGCAATGTTTTTAATATCGACACCGGGCAACGATACAACCGCAAGGTTCATCGGCTCACACCCACGGAGAAAGCAGCCTGGGCCAGGGCATCCACGTCATTGACTGAAACGACTTTAGGTTGGGCTACGGCGTCAAGGAGGACAAAACGTAACTGTGATCCCCGTATTTTTTTATCTGAGTACATGGCGTCCAAAAGATTTGCCCACGAGTCACCCGCGTACGATGTCGGCAACCCAAGTGAGGCCAATAGACTCATAATGTCTTCGACCATATCCACACGCCCAGATGTCAATATCCTTTGCAGATGCGCGGCATACACCATCCCTATGGCTACAGCCTGGCCATGGCGAATCTGGAAGCCTTCACACTTTTCAATCGCATGTCCGAATGTGTGCCCGTAGTTGAGGATTTCACGAATTCCTGACTCGTAGAGGTCCTCGGAAACCACCCTTGCCTTCACCTGTACTGCGCGCGATACTACGTCTTTTAATTGTGGACTTGTGGGGTCTAAAAGAGTGTGTGGTGATGTGCGGGCAATATCCAAAATCTTAGGATCGGCAATGTAGCCCGCTTTAATGATTTCACCGAGGCCTGCAATCATCTCTGCACGCGGCAGGGTCTGCAGGTACTCCATGTCGCATAGGACAGCGTGAGGTGGGTGGAAGGCTCCGATGAGGTTTTTCCCCCACTGACTGTCAATGCCGGTTTTGCCTCCGATAGCGGCGTCTACCATTGCAAGTAGGGTTGTGGGCACGTGCACCACCTCAATGCCTCTAAGCCAAGACGCGGCTGTGAAGCCAGCTAAGTCCGTAACCGCCCCTCCCCCCAGAGACACGATGACGTCTTGCCTTCCCAAGCGATTTTTTGCGCAGGCGTCCCAGCAGCTTTCCAAGACCTCAGCGGTCTTGCAGGCCTCTCCATCAGGGACTTCAAAGGTATGAGCCTCTATGTCGATTGTCCCTGCAAGGTCCTGGGCTTGTCTGGCCAGGGCTTCGGGGTGAATCACCAATGCTTTCGTGGCAGCGTGTGGAATGACCGAATTCAGCCGAGACGCCAAAGACCTTCCAATGGTGACCTGGTAATTCTTAGCTCCAAACACTGGCACCTGGGTAACAGAAGATTCCAGGTTCACGAGCTCCAAAATCCTAGAAGCAACAATGTCAGCGGGTTTAGAAGCGTCGACACTCATGCTCGCCAGACTTCGGTAGGCACCTTCCCTCTGTTCGTGCAGATGACGAATGGCCTGTTCAGGATTGCCACTCAATAGTGGACGCCCCCGGCCATCCCCCACGCGTTTTACTGCCTCATCAACGGGGACATCAAGATAGATGACTGTTTGGCCTTGAAGGATTTGGCGTGTTTTTGCAAAACTTGCAGCCCCTCCGCCCAAGGCCACTACGGCAGGCTGGGTGAGACAAGACTCAACGATATGGGATTCGAGTAGACGGAAACCGCCCTCGGAAATGGTTTTAAAAATGGCGGGGATAGGAGAACCGAAGGTCTCGACGATTTTTTCGTCTGTATCGATAAAAGGGCAGGCGAGAGACTTAGCCAAAAGCCTACCGACGGTGGTTTTGCCGCTGCCTGGCAGTCCCGTAAGGAAGATCGGAGACGTGGGCATGTCCTAGTCCTTCCTTAAGCGTTCGCCTATCCTACGAAGATAATTGTCAAGGTTCAAACGACATTCTTGGAGTGAGTCTCCGCCGGTTTTTTCCAACAGCGCTCGGGCTAATACGAGAGCCATCTCTGCTTCTGCAATGACGGCAGCAGGCACAACGGCGCAGGTGTCGGAGCGCTGATGCAAACCCTGAGCAGTCTCACCCGTGGCAAGATCGATGCTTGCCAAGGCGCGAGGGACCGTCGAAATGGGTTTGAGGGCTGCCCTTGCCACGATGCTCCTGCCGTTACTTATTCCGCCCTCAATACCGCCAGCGCGGTTGGTACTTCTTGTGACCAGTCCTGCCTCATCGCGGATAATCTCATCATGCGCCTGCGTTCCACGTCGCGTAGCAGTTGTGAAGCCATCCCCGATTTCAACACCCTTGACGGCCTGAATGCTCATAAGGGCGGCGGCCAGGTTGGCGTCTAGTTTGCCTAAAGCGTGGGTGTGAGTACCCAGGCCAATGGGCACGTTATAGGCAATAACCTCGACCACTCCCCCGATGGTGTCGCCTTGTGCCTTTGCTTCATCGATTTGGCGGATCATTTCTTGGGCAACCTCGGGGTCTGGGCAGCGCACAGGGTTTTCGTCCAAGGCAAGCATGTCTTCAGGGCGAGGGCGGGGTGCGTCCAAGGACATGTGTGCAGTGCCGATCCCCACGACAAGAGAGACAATCTCTACATCGGCTATCTGTTTGAGGATTGCCTTCGCAACAGCACCCAGGGCAACCCGGGTTGCAGTTTCCCTAGCAGAGGCGCGTTCCAAGATGGTGCGCGCATCGTCCACGCCGTACTTCAACATGCCAGGAAGGTCTGCATGCCCTGGGCGGGGACGGGTCAGTTTCTTATTGCGTGCGATTTCACGCTCGTCACCGGTGCCGGCATCGATCAGGAGATCTGCGGCATCGACAGGATCTGGATTCATGACCGTCATCCATTTGGGCCACTCGGAATTGCCTATCTCAATAGCAATGGGAGACCCGAGGGTTGCGCCATGTTTCAGCCCAGACAGGACGGTGATCTCGTCAGCCTCCCATGCCTGTCTGGCACCTCGGCCGTAACCGAAGCGTCGCCTTTGTAGCTCTGCAGCTATGTGTTGCGTTTGGAGTTCAATTGAGGCGGGAACTCCAGTAATGACACCAATAAGGGATTTCCCATGCGATTCACCTGCAGTCACCCATTCCAACATGTCATCCTCTTTCATTAACAATTCCACGCTGCTCTAAGGCCTGATCCAAGGCAGCAGACATGATTTGAAGGTCTGCCTCGTAGCTGGTGAAGAGTTTTACTTGGGCGTGGCCTTGATGAAGCAGCATACGCCACCCTGGAGCAACCAGACCTCCACGAGACACTACATGGCCTGCCAGTCGAGTGGGCCACTGGTCATAGACCACATCCAAGAAAAACACCCCAGGTTTCAAAGGAGTGTCTGCCCAGCAGTCTGCCACCCCAGCTGGAACGGTTGAAACGATGAGATCTGCAAGGGCTAAGTGTTCGTGGACGGCTTTAGTTGCGTTCCAGGGTATTGCGCGCACCTCCAGATCCAGGGTCATGGCAGCAAAGACGGCACTGCCTGGCCCACCGTGCCTGCGTGCGACAACCGATATGTCTGCAATGCCCATCTGTGTCATGGCGGCGATGACAGAACTGGCGGTTGCCCCGCCGCCGATGATCACGGCTCGTTTAGGCTTTGAGGTATCTGCGCCAATTTCATTCAGCGCGGCCACAACTCCGTGGACATCAGTGTTGAAGCCGGTAAGTGCCCCTGATATGGACACAACTGTATTGACGCTGCCCAGGGCTTTGGCAAGGCCATCAACGTGGTCTAGTGCGGGGATAATGACCTGCTTATTGGGCATGGTGACTGACAGCCCGCGGCATTGAGGATCTAGTGCCTGCAAAAAAGGCACGGCATCCTCTTTGCTGACGTCAAAGCTCTTGTACTCCCAATCGAGGCCCAGTGAATCGTAGGCTGCCGCGTGAATGACGGGTGACAGCGAGTGTGTAATCGGATGTCCTATGACTGCACACCAGGTCATTAGCTGGTCTTTTCTCCCGAGCATGCACCTGGGTTAGCAGAGCAATAGGCAGACAGTTCAGTCACATTTTGGTCTTGCTCAGCCTTGGTAGCTGCAAATTTGGTCTCACCTGTCTCCAGGTTCACGGCCGTAAAATACAGCCAGTCTCCGGGCTCGGGGTTCAAGGCTGCGTGCAGGGCTTTTTCTCCCACAGCACCAATGGGTGAAGGTGGTAGCCCCTTGTGTTTGTACGTGTTATAGGGGTTGGATTCGTCAGCCAACTCCTTATTTGTGGGGATCGTGCGCGTTGATCCCGCACCGTAAAGGACAGTGGAATCCATATTCAAATAACCTTGTGTCTCAGCATTGGGATTTTCAATCCGGTTATAGACGACCCTGGCCACCATCGGATAGTACTTATCGACATTGACCTCCATCTCGACGACGGAAGCAATCGTGAGAACCTTTTGCCAGTCTGCTTCAGGTACCTTCTGTGCCTTTAGCCCAGCAATCGTTTTTTCGATCATTTTTTTCAAGGCGAGGGCGGGGTCGGCATCTGGTGCGACGATATAACTACCTGGGGCTAACCAGCCCTCAACATTGCCTCCTGCGACGGCAGGCAGGCCTAAGGCTTGCGCATTGTTCATGGCCTCCAAAACGGTGTTTAGATCTATACCAGCAACAGCCGCGAGTCTTTTGGCCACATCGTTCTTGGTTGCACCTGGGATAACGGTCATGTCGAGGTCTGCTCGTGAGCCTGGATCCAAGAGGGCAGCAACTGCATCTGCTGCGGACATATTAGTTTTCAAGAGGTATGTGCCGGCCTGGATGCTGGGGGCTGCGGCGTTTGCGTTGAAGGCATCATAGAATGCCTGGACAGAGGCAACAACATTTTCTTCAACTAAAATCTCGCCCATAGCGGTTCCCGATGCGCCCTCGGGAATGTGTATCTTTACCTCTGTCTGGGGTCCCTGGGTGAAATCCGGGGCCGGGGGTTTATTGAATCCCAAGGCGTCGTAGGCAATCTTCCCGGCGAAGCCAGCCCCCGCGAGAACCAGGATTACGACAAAGAAGGCAAGGATGCCACTACGACGTTTTTTGGCTGCTTTTTTTCGCTGCGCCCTTTGTGCACTGCGGCTTTGTCGTTCGTGGCGAGGTGGCCTGTTCATTGAGTCATCTGTCACGTCTTTAACTGCCCTTCACAACCAGTTTTGTTCCGGCGGCTTCACCAAGTCTGCGCTCTATTTCGAGGGCGTGCTCCAAAATCACAGTGGCAGCAACCTGGTCAACAACCTGGCGATGCTGCCTAGTGCTTCTTCCCGATTCGTGCAACTGTGCGTGAGCGCTCACAGTCGTTAGCCTTTCATCAACCAGCCGTACCTCAATTGGGTGGATCCTTCGGGCCAGTTTAGTCCCATAAGCTCTTGCCATTGCAGCAGACCCGCCCTCGTGCCCCGACATATGTCTAGGTAAGCCTACGATGACCTCTATCGGATCGTACTCTTGGACCAGTTCTAAAACTTCTTGAAAATCTTGACCATCATTACTTCTGTGGATGGTTTTGACTGGCAAAGCCATAATCCCATCGATATCGCTTCTTGCTACACCGATGCGGACTTTACCAATGTCCAAGGCCAGTCGAGTTCCTGGTCTCAAGAGTTAAGGTCCTTCTTTAAGGTCTCGGCAATCGCTTCTAGGGCATCTGGAATGCCCTCGGGCTTGGATCCGCCCCCCTGAGCGAGGTCATCTTTCCCGCCGCCGCCGCCGCCCATCTTGGAAGCGCCGGCTTTGACTAGCGCACCAGCCTTGACACCTGCGTTACGTGCAGCAGCGTTGGTGGCGATGACGAGGACAGGTTGTTCCTTGACTAAGCCGATCAAGGCAATAACAGCAGGGTGTTCTTCCCCTAGCCGCTCCCGCACATCCAACACTAGGCTTCGCAGATCGTCAGCAGATGCAACAACCCCCATATCAGAAGAAATGAGGCGGGTATTTCCTTGAGTTTGTGCCTCGGCAAGGAGCTGCGGGGCTTGAGCAAGGAGCTGTACGCGACGCAATTTGTCGAGTTCTTTTTCGGCTTCTTTAAGCCGGGTTAGCGTAGAAGACAGCCTTTCGGCCAGTTCATCCGGGCGTGCTCCCAGCATCTGAGTCAATTGCGAGACAAGTGCATGTTCTTTGGCCTGGAAACCGTAAGCACCGTCTCCTACTAGTGCTTCAATACGACGAATCCCTGAACCAATGGAGGACTCGCCCATGACGACAATGCGACCGATCGAGCCGGTTGTTGGAACGTGCGTTCCGCCACAAAGTTCGCGAGACCAGCCATCCCCTATGTCCACAACGCGCACAATATTTCCGTATTTCTCACCAAAGAGGGCTTGTGCGCCCAGGGCTTTGGCTTCCTCAATAGGCATCTGGTAGTCCCGGACCTCCAGGGTCTTGGCCACATGAATATTCGCGTCTTCCTCAACTTCCTCCAGCATGCCACTGGGCAAGGCCGTGGCATTACGGAAGTCAAAACGCATACGCGAAGGAGAGTTTTCCGAACCAGCCTGGGAAGCGGCATCCCCTAGTCGATCCATGAGTAGCTGGTGAATGACGTGTGTCGACGTGTGAGCACGAGCGATAGCCAGACGCCTGTGAGTATCAATGCTGGCATGTGCAGGCTCATCCAAGACCACGGTTCCCTCTGTCAAGGTACCCCTGTGAATTGGCATTCCCTTAATTGGTGCCTGGCAGTCAATGACATCCATAACGGCGCCACCGGCAAAACGTATGGTGCCCTGGTCGGCAAGCTGACCTCCGGCCTCGGCATAAAATGGTGTGGAATCCAAGATTACTTCCACCTCGCACGGGCCTTGAGCGGTTACCACAGGCTTGCCATCAACCAACAAACCGATGAGTTTGCCAGAGGTGGAAGACTGCGTGTACCCCGTGAATTCAATAGGCTCGGCCAGATTGTCGAAGATCTCGTGGTAAACACGCGAGTCAACGTGGCCAGTTTTCTTGGCCAAGGCATCGGCTCTTGCTCGCTGTCTCTGTTCATTCATCAGGTCGCGGAAACGCTGTTCATCGACCTCTACACCTTTTTCGGCTGCGATCTCAATAGTGAGATCAATGGGGAATCCGTAGGTGTCGTGCAGGGCAAAGGCATCATCGCCACTGAGCAGGGTTGCGCCTGTCGTCTGGGCTTTGGCCTTGCTTACAGCTGTATCCAAAATGGTTGTGCCTGTATCAAGGGTGTGTCTAAAGGCATCTTCTTCGGCGTAAGCCACTTGAGAGATGGTGCCCCAGTTCGCTTCCAGCTCAGGGTAAGAAGACTTCATCACGTCAAGCGAAACCGGCAACAAGGTCGGCATTACTGGCTCGTTTACACCCAAGAGCTTCATGGAGCGTACCGCGCGGCGCACCAGGCGGCGCAAAACATAGCCGCGTCCTTCATTGGCGGGACGTACCCCATCCCCAATAAGCATGAGGGCTGAACGCACATGGTCAGCCACAACCCTCATGCGCACATCGTCTTGGGCTGATGCAGGGCTGCTCTTATAGATACGTCCAGACATATCCTGGGCTGCCTGAATGACGGGGAAAACCTCGTCAATCTCGTACATATTGTCCTTGCCTTGCAGCAGGAAAGACAAACGCTCAAGTCCCAGACCTGTATCAATAGACTTTTCATCAAGTTCGCCTAACAGCGGATAGTCCTTGCCGCTGCCCTCACCACGCAGGTATTGGTCGAAAACCAAGTTCCAGATCTCTAGGAATCTGTCTCCTGCAACATCCACCATCGGCCCGCCCTCGGGACCAAAATCAGGTCCACGGTCGTAGTGGATTTCCGCACAAGGCCCTGCCGGTCCGGGCTGTCCTGTATCCCAAAAAATGTCTTCACGGGGAAGCCTCTGTACCTTATGGGCATCAATTCCGATGTCACGCAGCCAAATATCTGCTGCCTCGTCGTCCTCTTCCCAGATGGTGACCCACAGTTTCTCACCGTCCAAGCCGTAGCCGCCCTCGGATTGAGAGCTCGTCAACAGCTCCCAGGCATATTTCGACGCACCCTCTTTGAAGTAATCGCCAAAAGAAAAGTTGCCGCACATCTGGAAAAAAGTGCCGTGCCTAGTGGTCTTTCCGACTTCCTCAATATCATTGGTGCGGATACATTTTTGCACCGAGGCAACCCTGGGCCACGGTGCTGGTTCGGTGCCAATGATGTAGGGAATGAAAGGCACCATGCCTGCAATGGTGAACAGTACCGAAGGGTCTGGAGAAATCAGCGAAACAGAGTCACGAAGCTCGTGACCATTCTTTGCAAAATAATCCAACCAACGTTGACGAATCTCAGATGTGCGCATTGTTCCTCTGTTGCTTAAATGTGGGTTTACCACATGTCTTCGTCTTCAAGTGACGATTCTTCCGTGCTGTCATTGCGGTGTCGTCCGCGGGTGATTTTTGCCTCTTCAACTCGCGTGTCATCAGGGACGAGGGCGGCACGAAGCTCACCTTCACGCGAGGTGAAATCAGCTAAGAATTGGTCTTTTTTGGCAATCGCCTTGGCTCGAAGACTGGGAACCGAGTACACCACAATGGCCGCAACGGCTCCAGCAGTGAGGACACCTAGGCAGATCGCCTTACCGAGCTTCATTTCTTAGCCCCAAGGTTCATGGCCTTACGCACTGCGTAAGAGAACGCAGAGATTTTAATGAGGGGCTTGCCAAGCGTGGCTGACAAAAGGGTCGTAAGGGCAGAGAGATCTTCAGCGGACCTCGATGCGGCCTGAGTGATGGTGTCAACTCGTTCCAATTGCACGTTGACTTGGGTCATAGCCTCAGATGTTCCATCAACTGTCTGAATAGAGGAGGCAGTGATCTCTTGGACTGATGTGGATAGGTCTGCGAAAAACTTGCCCAGTTTGAGCAAGGGAACAACCATCGCGACAACCAATACAGCGAAAGCAATGGCGGCTATCAGTGAAGCAATCTCGGATATCGACACGGGTCCCCTCCCCAAAGTTGTTTTACTCTTCAGGTAATCATAACGAGAAGCCCCGGTGTCCATGACCCGGGGCAACTCATTAAGTGTTTAGCGCGAGTAGAACTCAACGACCAACTGAACCTCACATTGGACGGGAACCTCTGCACGCTTCGGCCTGCGAACGAGGTCGAAACGCAGCTTTTCAAGATCCACATTGAGGTACTCAGGCACAGCAGGCAGCACGTCGCGGTGTGCGCCACGGGCTGCCACCTGGAACGGTACCTTGGTTTGAGAGTTCGGCTTGACCTGAACAATCTGGCCTGGCTTGATGCGGTAAGAGGGACGGTCAACGATCTTGCCGTCCACCAAGATGTGTCGGTGCACAACGTCCTGGCGTGCCTGAGCAATGGTGCGGGCGAAACCTGCACGCAAAACCAGGGCATCAAGACGCATTTCAAGAAGCTCAACCAGGTTTTCACCGGCCAAGCCTTCCTGACGGCGGGCCTCTTTGAAGGCCTTTTGAAGTTGGGCCTCGCGGATGCCGTACTGGGCACGAAGACGCTGCTTTTCTTTCAAACGAACTGCGTAGTCGGACTCTGAGCGGCGGCGTGCACGACCGTGCTCACCGGGGCCATAAGGGCGACGCTCAAGGTAACGAGCTGCCTTGGGTGTAAGTGCAATGCCGAGGGCGCGCGATAGGCGCACCTGTGAACGAGAACGGCTCTTGCTAGCCATAAACTTTATTCCTTTACTTCCTGAAACTGATCGCCACCAGTCAGGTTGAACTGATGGCGGGGTCAACGCTAAACGGCTAAGACCCCAGGATGCCTCACGGGCAACCTAAGTATCTTAGCGCATCTTCAGGATCTCTCGCACTTTCGCCAAGCTTTGAGCAATGTGAGCTTCATGACCCCTGGATGTTGGTTGGTAGTAGACCGTGTCGACTAATTCATCAGGTAAATATTGCTGAGATGCGATCGCGTGGGGGGCATCGTGGGCGTACAGGTAGCCTTGCCCATGGCCTAAATCTTTTGCACCCTGGTAATGGGCATCGCGCAATGAGGGAGGAACTGCACCAGATTTACCTGCTCGCACGTCCTCGATCGCTGCCGCAATAGCGGTGTAACAGGCATTAGATTTCGGTGCCGTCGCCACTGCGACAACCGCCTGGGCCAAGATCAGCCGCGCCTCAGGCATCCCAATAAGAGCAACAGCCTGAGCGGCAGCGACAGTTAGGGGCAGTATGGACGGGTCTGCCATCCCAATCTCTTCCGATGCCGAAATCATTATCCGCCTGGCAATGAAGCGTGGGTCCTCCCCTGCCTCTAACATACGGGCAAGATAGTGCAGTGCGGCATCGACATCAGAGCCACGCATGGACTTAATGAAGGCAGAGGCAACGTCGTAGTGCTCGTCTTTCGTCAAACTTAATGTTGCTTGATTTGCTGCTGCCTTGACATCCTCAACAAGAATGTCTGTGCGTTTATCTGAATGTGCGCTCGATGCTGCCGCCTCCAGGATGGTCAATGCCTTCCGCGCATCGTGGCCGGCAATATGTGCCACGAGATCTACGACCTCATCTTGAAGCTCAAA
The DNA here is from genome assembly GCA_030538185.1 of Actinomycetaceae bacterium. Lineage (GTDB taxonomy): Bacteria > Actinomycetota > Actinomycetes > Actinomycetales > Actinomycetaceae > JAUNUK01. Next base: position 831,629 of record JAUNUK010000001.1, read on the forward strand.
TTTCCCATCGAGCCCGCGTTCATCTCTCAGTGCTCGTCGGATCACGAGGCTCAAATCTTGCGTTGTAAGGGGCTTCAAAACCAAGAGCAACGACCTGGACAAAAGCGGGGCAATAACAGAAAAAGAGGGGTTTTCGGTCGTAGCGGCCAAGAGAGTTACCCAGCGGTTTTCCACCGCCGGAAGAAGCGAGTCTTGTTGGGACTTAGAGAACCTGTGGACCTCGTCAACAAAGAGTACAGTCTCTTGCCCTGAGGTGACTAAGTCCCTCTTGGCCTGGGCAATCACGGAACGAACATCGCTGACACCGGCAGATATCGCAGATAGTTCTGCAAATTTCCTTCCGCCCTGTCTGGCCACTAGGTAAGCCAGGGTGGTTTTGCCTGTCCCGGGCGGACCGAAAAGGATCACCGAAGATGGTCCTGGTCGAGACGGATCAATGAGGGGCAACAGGGCAGAACCTTGCGAAGTCAACTCAGACTGTCCAACAACTTCTTCCAATGAAAGTGGTCGCATGCGAACAGCCAAGGGCGACGCCTGTGACACCTGCGGTAAACCCGTATTATCCGTGCCAGCCATATCAAACAAATCCATGTACACAGCCTAGCTAGGTCAAGCACATTTGCCAGCAGCACATCTGAGTGGATGCCAAGCATCTCGTAAGGTGAAAGAATAGGGAGGTGTTTCAACTTCTAGCACGAGCTGTAGCCGCGCGCCCCCGGGTGGTGATCCTCTCGTGGGCAGTTTTTGTTGTCCTGTGCCTACTAGCTGCCTTGACGGGGTTTGGTGGCAAAGGACTGTGGGACTCTATGTCTTCCGCCGCTCCCCACGTCCCTCAATCCGAGAGCTCCAAGGGCCAAGAACTGCTAGATGTAAAAACTGATTACCCCATCACCTTATTGGTGCAAAACATTGCCGTGGACACACATCTAGAAGATCTGGGCCGCAGTATCACTGCCGCGCGCCTTGATCTTGGAAAACTTCCTGGTATCTCCAAGGAAGGGGGTGTTGTCGATCCGTTCTTATTTGGGACTGATCCCACAGATCCCTCAGCTCAGATGCTCATGGGCCAACTGCTTTCTCACGACCGGCACTCTTTCATCATGACGGCTTACCTGGATTTGACTCAGGTGGTAGGTGCCCAAGATGAGGCACGCGAAAGAGTGGAATCTGCGATGGCACAGATCCCCAAAGATTTGGCGAGCTTCGCGCCGGGTGTCAGCGGCATAGTGACAGATCAAAACCTGATGAATAAGGCAATAGATGACCAGATTAGGAATGATTTACTGCTCAGTGAATCCATCCTTATCCCCCTTGTTCTGATAATCCTCATCATGGTTTTTGGGGGAATTTTGGCCTCAGGTATTCCGCTGGTCTCTGCCGTGGTCTGTATCTCATTCACCTTGGGTGTGGTGTACTTATTGGCCTTGTTATTTGACGTTCAATCCTTTGTGGTCAGTGTCGTAACCATAATTGGCTTGGGCTTAGCAATCGAGTATGCGCTAATAATCGTGTCCAGGTACCGTGAAGAACTACTGCGTTCTGAAGCTGACAAAGGTGGCATAGAAGACAGCGAAGACAAGATTCGACCCCGCAGACGTTCCAGGAAATTGCTTCGTGATGAACAGTATTACGATGCACTGGAAATTACCCTCATGACCGCAGGTAGAACAGTCACTCTGTCCGCCTTGGCTATTGCAATTATGGTCTCAAGTCTCGCGATTTTTTCCCCACAGGTATTGAAATCTATTGGACTAGGTGGGTCTGCCGTCGTCTTATTGGCCGCCCTCTGTGCCCTTACGCTAATTCCTGCTCTATTGATTCTTGCCAAAGAACGCATGCTACGTCCCCCGGTGCTTATGCGCCTGAAGATCTTTACAAGGCTTGCCTACTGGATGAAAGACACATCTGAGGACCGTGGGCTTTTATCGCTCATTGCACCTGCAGTTCAAAAAAAGCCCTGGGCCTATGCCCTTGGGTCCTTGCTTATTCTCAGCATATTGTCCGTCCCCGCCCTCGGCATTCACTTGAGAAGTTCAACGAATGAGTACATCCCTCAGGCATCCTCACAAGGCAAGTTCTTAGAAGTGACAAGCAAAGATTTTCCCGAGGGCGTAGCACTTCCAGATGCCTACCTTTTGGCCAAGGCGAGTCCTGAAAATGCACAAAAATTTGTCTCTTCTATCCTGACAGGGGCTGAAGCCACTGGTCTTGCCAGGGCATTGAATGATTCTTACTCGGTTGTAGAACTTTCTTTCCTCAAGGCAGCTCCTGGCTCACCTGAAGCAGTGGCGTTAATCCAAAAGATTCGCCAGGCTAAGGCTCCTTTCGAGCTCTTGGTAACCGGTCAAGCAGCCACACAACTCGATTTCACTCAGGCCTTGGCCGATGGATTTCCCTGGGTTTTCCTCATTTTGGCCGTGGTTGCTATCGTCGTGATTTTCCTTGTGACAGGTTCAGCCGTGATCCCCATACTGGCTTTACTGATTAATGCCCTATCTGTGCTTGCGTCATTGGGTATTGCCACCTGGATCATCCAGGGCGGGCACCTCCAAGGGCTCTTTAACTTTGAATCTTTAGGCGGCATGGAAGCCTATGCGGTTGCCGTGACCTGTTGCTTCGCTTTTGTCTTGGCGATGGATTACGGAATTCTCTTGTTAACACGCATGAAAGAGGCGTGGGATGAGTCGAATTCTAATACCTCTGCTGTCACACTAGGCCTCCTGCGTTCAGAGCGGATCTCTTCAGCTGTCGCCGTGATTGTTGCACTCGTGTATTTTAGTTTCGTCGCAGGAGACCTGCTCGCGATCAAACAGATCGCTTTGAGCCTCGCATTCCTTGTCCTCTTGGATGCCACTGTGGTGCGTATGGTATTCCTACCCGCCACAATGTATCTGTTTGGGCGCGCCAACTGGTGGGCGCCCAAACCATTGGGTGCATGGCATAAAAAATTGAGAGAATTAGTTGTCTAGGAAAGAGACATCCCCTGCGCCCAGGCGTGCGACCCTCGGGTAGTCTTCGGTCAGGTCCAAAACAGTTGTGGGGCCAGTTGTGCCTACAGGGCCTTCAACAACAGCATCAAGCATGTGACCAATCTCGTCTCGAATTACCCAACCTTCACTCATTGGCTCACTTTGGCCAGGCAAAATCAAAGTGGTTGACAAGATGGCTTCCCCAAGGGATTCAACCAAAGACAGAGCAATCGTGTGGTCAGGAATACGTACCCCGACTGTCTGTTTCTTCGGGTTCAGGGTCATTCGAGGAACTTCCTTGGTGCCCTTCAAAATAAACGTATAGGGTCCGGGCGTGAGGCCCTTAATGAGGCGGAAGTTCGCGTTCGACACCATAACCATCTGACCCAGTTGAGCAAAATCTCTGCATACCAGGGTGAAATGGTGTTTGTCATCCAGGTGTCTCAGCATCTTCATGCGGCCCAGACCATCCTGATTAGCTAGTGAACACCCGATCGCATAACCCGAGTCAGTTGGATAGGCGATAACACCGCCTTCACGGATAACCTCTACAGCTTTTTCTACGAGCCTCGGTTGTGGATCAACAGGGTGAATCTCAACATAGCGAACCATTTACTTGGTCTCCTTCTCTTCCGTATCAGGCACAAAGTCGACGCCTGCTTCCTTGCGCTGTTGTGGGCTAATGGGTGCGGGGGCCTGAGTCAACGGATCGAAACCTCCACCTGACTTCGGGAAGGCAATCACGTCACGTATCGACTCAGACTTGGTCAGCAAAGCAACGATTCTATCCCAGCCGAAGGCTATGCCACCATGTGGCGGGGCACCAAACTTGAATGCATCAAGGAGGAAGCCAAACTGTTCTTGTGCCTGTTCGGCTCCAATTCCCATAACACCAAATACTCGCTCCTGTATGTCGCGGCGGTGGATACGGATAGAGCCGCCACCGATCTCATTGCCATTGCAGACAATGTCGTAAGCGTAGGCCAGGGCAGAACCTGGATCCGTGTCGAAGGTGTCCATGCATTCAGGCTTGGGAGATGTAAAGGCGTGGTGCACTGCAGTCCAGGCCGAGGATCCTAAATCGATATCGTCATCTTTACCCGAGGGCTTGAATAGTGGGGCATCAACGACCCATACGAAGGACCATTCATCTTCGTTAATGAGCCCCACTCGCTTACCGACTTCCAGACGTGCCGCACCTAAAAGTGCGCGAGCCTCATCTGGGGCACCGGCAGCAAAGAAAATACAGTCACCATTTTGCGCGCCAGTCGCTTGAGCCAAACCGGCCCGTTCGGATTCAGAGATGTTCTTTGCGACAGGTCCACCCAAGGTGCCGTCCTCGGCAATAGTGATGTAAGCCAAGCCTTTTGCTCCCCTAGACTTGGCCCATTCTTGCCAAGCATCGAAGGTGCGGCGTGGCTGTGAGGCTCCCCCTGGCATAACGACAGCGCCCACATATGGGTTTTGGAAGACCCTGAAAGGTGTGTCCTTGAAGTACTGGGTCAGGTCGACAAGTTCGAGGCCGAAGCGCAGATCTGGCTTGTCGGTACCGTATTTTTCCATAGCGTCATGGAAGGTCATTCGAGGGATGGGAGTGTCAAGTTTGTAATCGATCAGAGCCCACACGTCACGCAAGACATCTTCGGCTACCGCAATGACATCATCTTGATCGACAAAGGACATTTCGATATCCAGCTGGGTGAACTCTGGTTGCCTATCTGCGCGGAAGTCTTCGTCGCGGTAACAGCGAGCAATCTGGTAGTAACGCTCCATGCCTGCGACCATCAGCATCTGTTTGAAAAGCTGAGGGGATTGTGGCAGTGCATACCAGTTGCCAGGAGACAGACGGGCGGGCACAACAAAGTCACGAGCGCCCTCTGGGGTGGAACGCGTCAGGGTCGGGGTTTCAATCTCTACAAATTCGTGTTTGTCCAAGACGGCACGTGCAGCCTGAGACACTTTGGAACGCAAACGGATCGCATACTGTTCATGTGCCCTACGTAAATCCAGGTAGCGGAACTTCAGGCGGGTTTCTTCACCAACTGCCCCAGCATCCTCGGCGTGCTCGGAAACCTGGAAAGGCAACGGGGCACAGGGATTGAGGATCTCGACCTTATCGGCCATAACCTCGATTTCGCCTGTGGGGATTGCAGTGTTCTCATTACCCTCAGGGCGTATGCGCACTTTGCCTGTTACCTGGATGACGAACTCTGCACGCAGGGCGTGGGCAACGTCTTCAGCTATAACGACCTGAACAATGCCTGAGGCATCACGTACATCAATGAAGGCTACTCCCCCGTGGTCGCGCCTGCGATCAACCCATCCCGCCAAGACCACTGTCTGACCATCATTTGCAGCCCGCAGTTCCCCGGCCTTGTGTGTTCTGTGCACTTTCGCTCTCTTCCGTGTCAATATTTGTAACCACCTTGCATCCGGTCACCATAGAATGTTAGCGCGCCACGTCGCTTTGTGCGTCATTTGCTCACCCCTCACGGGTGTGCCCACAGTATTGCCAAGGTCACGAAGCAGCACTTGTGAGAAGTGTTCAACACTACCGCTATGCTATCTGGGTGCGAAACATGAATGGCCTTGGACAATGAACTGGCGTTTAACAATCGGCGCTATGGCGGTTATCACTCTCATTGCCTTTGAGCAGATGGCGACCACAACTGCCATGCCAGCGGTGGTGGAAGACCTCGGGGGCTTGGCACTCTTTCCTATTTCGGCAGGCATCGGCCTGGCTGCGCAGGTATTCACAATCACCATTGCAGGTGGGTGGTGTGACAAAAAAGGTCCCGCACCTGTTTTGTTCACGGGTCTTATTCTCTTTGCCTCGGGTCTTTTGATGTGTGCCTTTGCGCCTACCATGATCGTCTTTGTCATCGGCCGCGCAATCCAAGGACTTGGCGCAGGTTTGGTTGTCGTGCCCGTCTACGTGATGGCTGGTTATCTTGTCCCTGGCAACAAACTGCCAGCGTTCTTTGCGATGCTTTCTTTCGCGTGGGTGACACCATCACTCCTTGGACCTGCCGTTGCTGGCCTAATCATTCGAGCATTGTCGTGGCATTGGGTCTTTGGGATCGCCGCCCCCTTGGCGCTCTTGACTTCCCTTCCTCTGTTCTCCGTGGTGAAACAGGTCCCGAAAGGCGATCCAGATAAACTCAGTCTGGCGCGCGGCGCCATCGTCTCTGCTGCTATTACAGGGTTTGCACTGGCTTTGCTACAAGGCGTGTCATCCATGGAACTCATCCCCATGCTCATCGTGACGCTCACCTGTTTTGGTGTGTTACTGAAGGTTCTCCCCTCAATTTTGCCTGAGGGCGCCTTGCGTGCAAGACGAGGATTGAGCGCGGTCGTCATGGTGCGTTTGACGGCTATGGGCGCTTTGGGCGTTGGGACCGCTTTCTTGCCTTTGATCTTGGTTAGGTACCACGGTTGGGATGAACTTCAAGCCGGAGTGGCCCTATCGTTTACCTCTGTGACCTGGGCGTGTGCATCTTTTACGCAATCGCGCGTGGTAAGGATTGAACGTCGTATGAAGCTTCCAATTCTGGGCGGTTTCTTGATTTTGACGGGATGCTTGGGGTCCTTGACTCTGGCCAGCCTGACTTTGCACCCTGCGCTGGGTGTGGGCTTGTGGTCGATTGCTGGTTTTGGTGCGGGTTTGGTTGCTGCTCCGTCCTCGGTATTGGCCTTGGAAGTCTCCGACCCCAGTGTTCACGGAACCGTATCTGCCTATCTGCAAAACGCAGATGCCGTAGGGCCTTCTTTGGCAATGGGCTTGGTCTCTGTCTTATTTGCCTCCACCGCGCAATTGAGCACGCCCATTAGCTTCGCTCCCGCCCCAATTATTATTGCCATCATGGCACTTGTGGCGATTTTTATGGCTAAACGCATCCCCACACGCTCGATGCAGTAGCCAGGCGAAGGGTGGGCAAGTTCACGGTAACTCGATGCAAAGACGTAAACCTTCCCGAGATAGACTGTGTAAGCGGCCATTTGCTGCCAGCCTCAATAATGAACGGTGTTCTTTTCCATGCTTTTCTCCGATTTTAATCTGCCCCCTTTCTTGGCGTCCTCAATCGAGCAACTAGGTTTCTCTGAGCCGACCCCCATTCAGGCAGAAGCCATCCCACCACTCCTTGACGGCAGAGACGTCGTTGGGGTGGCACAGACAGGGACAGGCAAAACCGCAGCTTTCGGTCTGCCTTTACTAGCTTCTTTAAATCCCGAGGGCGACTACGTGCAGGCACTGGTCTTAGCGCCCACCCGCGAACTTGCCGGTCAAACCGCGCAAGCACTCAAGAGTTTTTCCCGTGATGACAGGCGCCTGAAGTTCGCCGTCGTCTATGGTGGCAGCCCATATGGACAACAGATTCGCGCCCTGGAAGAAGGCGCTCAGGTTGTGGTGGGCACCCCCGGTCGCGTTATTGACTTATTGGATCGTGGAAAGCTTGACCTTTCGCGTATGCATTTCTTTGTCCTAGACGAGGCCGACGAGATGCTTCGTATGGGCTTTGCTGAGGATGTCGAACACATTGCCACCTCTGTCCCAGATGAGCGCCGTACCGCTCTGTTCTCTGCAACCATGCCCCCTGCGATCCGCCGCGTGGCTGAGCAACACCTCAATAATCCCGTCAATATTTCGGTCACACCTCCGGCTTCCACTGTGGATACTGTTCACCAGACCTATGCGGTGGTTCCTTTCAAACACAAGTTTGATGCCTTGGCTCGAGTCCTTGCCGTAAGCAAGGCAGATGCCGCCTTGGTCTTTGTGCGCACGCGCATGTCGGCTGAGGAAGTTACTGCTGACCTCATCAACAGAGGGGTGAGTGCTTCAGCGCTTTCAGGAGATGTCGCCCAACAAGAGCGTGAGAGAATCGTCGAACGCCTCCGCCAGGGTGCCGTCAATGTCATTGTGGCCACCGATGTTGCAGCCCGTGGCTTGGATGTGGAACGTATCGGACTGGTCGTTAACTTTGACGTGCCTCGCGATAATGACGCTTATGTTCACCGCATCGGTCGCACCGGCAGGGCCGGCCGTGAAGGTGAGTCTTTGACTTTCTTGACGCCGAAGGAAAAGTCGCGTTTGCGTCAGATCGAGAGGGCTACAGGCGCACAGATTGAAGAAGTCTCTATCCCTTCGCCTAAGGACGTTTTACGCCACCAGGCAAAGAAGATGCTACAACGCATCCCCAATCGTCTTGAACTGGGCAGGATGGACATCCTCGAAGACCTGATTGACGAGGCCCAAGAAGAGATGGACGTATCCATTACCGATATCGCCACAGCACTATTGGCATTATCTATTGGGGATATTCCTAACAAAGGAGTTTCCCAGCAGCGCGATCGTGGACGCAATCCGCGTGAAGAACAATTCGATGATGAAGGCAACTTTGTACGTGCAAGCTTCGAAGGCGGTAGGGACTTCTCTGCCAAATCTGCACGCAGCCGTGCAGGCACCAGACGTGATGACCACGGCACAACCTACCGCATCGAGGTGGGCCACAAGGACAATGTCAAGCCCGGTGAGATCGTCGGGGCAATAACCAACGAGGGCGGAATCCACGGATCCGAGATCGGCAGGATTGACATCTTCCCCACGTTTTCTTTGGTGGACATCTTGGTTGAGCTCTCACCTGAGGAGCAACGCACATTGGCCCGTATCAAGATTGCAGGCAGGGCATTGCGCCTGCGGATTGATTCCGGGCCAGGAGGGGGCAGGCGCTCTGGTCACGGGGGCAGCAAAGGCAGAGACCGCGACGGATTTCGCCAAGCACGCCGTAAGAAGCGATACTCAGGCTTCTAATTGTCGCGTGGCCTCGACCATGTGATCATGGGCCATGCGCGTGCGCTGCATGGGTTCTAAATAGACGCTTTTGGTGACGGCAGTGACAACTTCGTAAAGCTTCCTTGTGGTCTTATTAGCGTGTCTTTGACCTAGAGCGCGCCCCAGAGCACGACCTATCAGGCTCAGAAGAAGGCCAGCTAGAAGGCCCACTGCAATTAACGCAATGGGGGCGGGGATGGGACCCACATAGGTTACCGGCAGTTCGAAGTAAAAGAACTGGGCAACCTTAAGGACTGCAAACCACAGGACCCCAATTAAGGCTGCTGCCAAAGCTCCCCATTGCAATACGCTCCAAGCACGCCACCACCAAGGCCTTTGTGGCGTCGATATCACTGTTTGACCCAGTGCTTTATCCAAAGCGTCTCGAAGTGGATCGATAAGTTTGCGACTCTTGTTGGTTAAAGCGCGTTCCCAAGATTGGGGCAAACCTTGCGATATTGCCTGAGTGAAAGCCACGCCAGCTCGGCTGAGCACAGCCGATTGAGTAGTGCTTGGCAAATCAAGTGAGGTGGGTTCATCCACATGTATCTGCGGATCTTCTGCCGTGGTATCGGCCTGAGGCGGAAGCTGTCCCAAGTGTAGACGCTTCAAGGGATCAGGCTTTAAACCAGCCAGCCAACGGGTCAAAGGCCATCCCACCCATGTATTAGCGCGTTGTGAATAGGCTCTCGCAACAGATTCGGCTACTACAGGAACTCCGCAGGCACCCGCAGCAGCCACAACCACTGCGGATGACCAGCCAGAGAGATCCTTCATCTCATGCAGTTCACCTAGGTCGCAGGCTTTTCTGATCACTGCCGCAGCTGAGCTCAAATCGGCACTCAAGCGTGAGTGGCTCGCTTCACGCTTCGTGGCGATGTCGACAATCTTTTCACCAAGCTCTGTTATGCCGATGTCTTTACGCCCAGAGACGGGAAATACGGTTACATCTTCCAGGCCGCGCTGCTCTAAAAGGTGGTCTAAATGGTGGGTGATCTTTGTGAGTTCTTCAGGTTCGAGGGTGTCGCAATGTGATAAGGCAATCACAGTAACCTCACCATGTGCACTCATATGCTGGAGGAAAGAGTCATACAAGACCGCATCGGCGTATTTTTGTGGATCAACAACCCAGAGCAGCACATCCACCATTGCACTGAGTCTTTCGACTTGTTGTAGGTGCGATTCTTCAACCGAGTCAATATCTGGGCAGTCGACCAAAACCAGGTTGCGAGGAAGACCCCCCGGTAAATCCCCCGTAGGCACGATAGCCCGCGATGATATCTGCAACCAATCCAGGATATCGGATGCCTCAGTTGTCTCATTGAGTGCCGCCATAGCCGTAGAGGTGGTCGGCCTGCGCACGCCTGTTTTGGCGATCTCAGAACCGATCAGGCTATTAAACAGCGTCGACTTGCCCGAACCTGTAGGCCCCATAATGGCGACTACCGTTACACCTGGGTTGAGTTCCCTGCGTTTCTTAATATGAGTCTCCAGGCGTTTAAGTGTGGAGAAAGTTGAGTCTGTCGCAAGGACGGGGAGAGCGTCTTCATTTTGCCACGTCTCAACGACGTCGCGGAGGGCATCAAATTGCCGAGATAGTTTTTGCGCAGGTGTTCGTCGTTTCATAGATCCCACTCCAAACGCAAAGTCTCTATGCTCTGGTCAATATCTTCCGGTGTCACGTCTCTGGCAGTGCGTTCAATCAGGTGCTCAAGCTCTTGGGCGTAGGCATCCAGAAGCGCAGCTGATTTCTCTTGTAAGTCTTTGCGTCCTGCCTTTGCCATATCTCTTACGGCCTGGTCCCCGAAGACCATCTCGAGAATACGCTGAGCCACAACGGCAGAGACACCGGCAACACCTAATTCTGCGCCTGTGATCCCCCCTGTTGCCGCGAAAATAACCAGCATGAGAGATACGCTCAAGGCATTCACACCAAGAGATAAAATCCGCGCGCCCTTGAGTTTTGATGCCCCCTGTGCCCGCACTAAATCGAGGACAGAGCCTTGCCAGGTGCGCACGAGCGTGCGCACCTTTTCTTCTAACTGTGCCTTATCAAGTTTTTGGATTTTGTCAGCAAACTCCTGGCTGTCTTTATCCGCCTCCCAGTGTGCCCGCACGACCTCATGCATGTGAGTAATCTCGTCAGCGAGAACTGTGGCAATGGAATTACCCAAAGCGACTTCTACGGGTGCCACCGATACGGGTTTACCCCGGACGGTTCGCGCAAGTGAATCGCGGAACCTGGCGATAAAGCTCTGCGCCGGCTTCCATATCTCTGCTGTTCCAACAATTTCTTGCCAACGGGCCAAGACCTCGCCCCGAAGTAATGAACCATCTTGAGTAACCCCATCAACTTGTGCGCCTGCAGCCCGCCGCGCATCAGTGATAACAGCAGACGCGCGGGTGTACACCTCAGTTTCATAGGCCAGGGCTTTGGAAACGCTGCTCGCCTGGAGTAAAACCTCTTCGATCTGACCAAATAGTGTTTGCCGCGCAACAGCATTACGCAGCATCACATCTGAAGCCAAACCCCTAAGCCACCTGGCGATTGGGTCAATATCGTCTGCGGGCAGGAATTCACCATTGTCCAAGGTAGTTTCGGATATGAGGAAGAGGGGCGCCTCCTTCAGTCCTGCCGCTTCCATGCGGGCTTCCATATCGCGTCTGACCTCTAACGCAGCCCCAGACGGCACGCGACTGAGCACTATTGCGATAACCGCATTGCGCTGCTGAGCTTGCCGCAGAAGCGTCCAAGCAGCCCCGTCTGCGTAGCGAGCAGCAGTCGTGACGAATAGCCACAGGTCTGCAACATCCAAAAGCTGTGCAGCAAGAAGACGGTTATCCTCAAGCAAAGAATCAATATCAGGGGTATCAATGATCGCGATACCAGCAGGAACCTGCGCATGTGCTCTGAGTTCTAGCTCTTTGACAGCCCCTGGAGCAATATGTCCGGGGTCGGTTGCAGGTGCATCATCCCCAACCCTCACGCGTGTTAAGAATGAGAAAACCCTGTCACCAGCGAACCACAGTTCATCTTGAGGATTGTGTAATAGGACTGGACGACGGGTTGTGGGTCGCAACACCGAGGTTGCGGTTATCTTCTGCCCCAGAAGTGAGTTAACAATCGTAGATTTCCCCGCGCCAGTGGAGCCCCCTACAACTGCTACCAAAGGCGCATCGAGGTCTGTAAACCGCGGAATTATATGGTCACTTAAACGCCTGATGGCACTGAGGCGAGCCTGCTCCCCCAACTGGATGGGAGGAGAGGAAAGTGACATGGCAGCGCCTTCAAGGACAGTCTTTAGTGCCTCGAAGTTTTCTACCTGCGGTGTCTCATCCACGGCTCACCTGCGGGTGTAGAAGGTGCAATGGGGGCATCCAGGTTTTTGGATCAATGCGGTATTGGTCCTGTGTTCGCAGATCCTTTATCTCCATGGAATCTGGAAATAGGACATACGGAATTCCGCGTTTTACTGCGTGAAGAATTTGTTTGCCAAATTTGTTTGCATTCGGTGAGGTCACGGCTGCGATTCCTTTTGTGCGAAACTCATCGGCAAGTAAATCAGAAAGGTTTCGAGTCTCTTCAGAGGTTACTGCGACCATAACAACCGTAGGGACCTTCCTATCGGCTTGCGCGATTCCTTCAGAGATTATCAAAGACACTAGACGCGAAACACCTATTGACAATCCAACACCTGGATAAACTCGTTTCCCGTCACTTGCCAAGGAATCATATCGGCCACCTGAACAGATTGACCCCAATGCTGAATATCCTTCAACAAAGGTCTCGTAAACCATACCCGTGTAATAATCCAGGCCACGCACAATCTTGAAGTCAGCAATAACCTTACCGGGCCTTCTATTGTGTGTTGCCTCTAAGAGCCTTTGGATATCGCTCAGGCCCTCTTCAAGGGTGTCGCTCACCATGCCAAGTTCACGGACCTGGTCAACAATCAATGGATCGGCGCCCGATATTTGTGCCAGGGAAGAAAGCGTGTCGACCGCACGTGGGGTACAACCTGCTTCCTTAAGCAGTTCTTTGACAGCTTCCACGCCGATCTTATCTATTTTGTCGATAGCGGTGAGTGCCAGATCTAGGTTTTCCACATCTAGCGCTTGAAGTGCGCCCTGTAAAACCTTCCGGGAGTTGACATGTATGCTCGCCCTCGGAATGGGCAATTTTTCTAAGGCGTCGAGGATCACTATTGGCATCTCTATTTCGTGGTGGAAAGCCAAGGTCCCATCCCCGATAATGTCAATATCAGCCTGAGTGAACTCTCTAAACCTGCCCGCTTGTGGTCTTTCTCCGCGCCAAACCTTTTGGATCTGGTACCTGCGGAAAGGAAAATCTAAGTAAGCGCGGTTTTCAAGGACGTAGCGCGCTAAGGGAACAGTCAAATCGAAGTGCAAACCGAGCTTGCGCGAGCCGTCATCGTCCTCGCCTTCTTGAGCCTGTAATCGGGAAAGTACGTAGACCTCCTTAGAGGTCTCTCCTTTGCGCAACAGGTCTTTTAGCGGCTCCACGGAGCGAGTTTCTATCCCTGAAAATCCGTGCAGTTCAAATACGGTACGCACAGAGTCGAGGACGGATTGTTCGATAATCCGTTCCTCGGGAAGAAACTCGGGAAACCCAGAGAGTGATGAAGCCCTAGCCATATTGTGATTCTCTCATGTCGTTCAAAGTCTTAGCGCACACTGTTTAGGAACTGATTAGTAATAAGCTCTTGAGACATTGTAGTTGCAGGACCGTGACCTGGAAGTAGAACTGTCTCTGGGGCGACAGTGACCTTCAGCATACGCAAGGTTTCTTCCATTGATTGAGGGCTAGATCCTTGCAGATCGCTGCGACCAACAGACCCCTTGAAAATGACATCTCCAGACAGCATCCAGGCTTGGCTATTGTGGCCATTGAAGCCCAAGTCTTGTCCGTGTGTTTGGACCTGAGAATGCCCAAAGAACACTGTCGAACCTTCTGTATGACCGGGTGTACTTAGCGCTTGTAAAACGCAGCCTTCAATGAGTTGTGCTCCACCCGCTGCATACAGAGCAGGCGGTAATATTTGCACGTTTGTGGGCCTGTTCCATTGACCAGTAAATAAGAGGCGCGTCGCCAGAGTGTGTCCTACGGGATCCTCAAGACGGTAGTGATCCGCTTGGGCGATATAAACAGGTGCATCATGCGCAACCGCTGCTGCGTCCCACACGTGATCGGGGTGTCCATGGGTCAAGAGGACCGCCCCTACGGTCCATTGTCCTTGTTCTAAGACGGAAGTAACTGCCTGGCTTGCTCCAGCCCCAGGGTCTACGATGAGTGCCTTTGTCGAGAGTTCAGGCACAATGACATAACAGTTAGCCTCAAGTACGGGGGCAACAATCCGAATAATCTCCACTCGACAAGTCTAGATGAGTGGCTGAGACTTCTTACAATATGTCTTATGTTTGCTGCTTGTCACGAAATATAACCATTGTGACAATAATTTACTAAAGTATCAGTAGTGTGCCAGTTTAGGTGCAGCACACTTGAGAACGGTTCGCCACACGGCTTACCCCGTCACACGAAGGAGTACATATGAGCGACCTCGATACAACCTTGGGGCCAGAGGACAAGGAAAACGCCTCGACTGAGAAACCGATCCCCACACCGACTGAGGTCCCCACTCCAACACCTCCGGCTCCAATTCCTTCTGAGATAACCACCCCTGGGACACCTGTGAAGGCCGAAAAGCCAAAGGATATTACCCCTGGTAGCACCAAGCCACCATCTTCGAGTCCTACAGAGCCTGGTGACACAGATACCCCCAGCACGGCTGGCATCGATCCCCTTGCACTTGAGGCCGCTTCAGCCTTCGGACGACTTGATGCCGACGGCACCGTGTGGGTGAAAGAGGCCGCAGGTGAGCGCAAAGTTGGTCAGTATCCTGACGAATTGCCCGAGGTGCCACTAGAACTTTACGTCAGGCGTTTCCTTGATCTCCAGGCACAGGTTGACCTGGCAGAAACTCGTCTTCAAAACCTGAATGTCAAGGATATTGACGCGACGATCGATTCTTTGAAAAAAGCCCTCGAAGAACCTATGGCAGTAGGAGATCTGGATGCCCTGCGCACACGTTTTGATGCCCTGAAAGAAGCGGGGATTCAGCGTAAGGAAGAACTGCGTAAACAGCGGGAAGAAGACAAGAAACAGGCTCTTGCACAGCGCACGAAAATCGTGGCTATGGCCGAAAAAATTGCTTCACAAGATCCAGCACGTACCCAGTGGAAACAATCTGGCCAGCGGCTGCGCGATCTGTTAGAAGAGTGGAAAAATGCTCAACGCCGCGGACCTCGCCTTGAACGCAGCACCGAAGATTCCTTGTGGAAACGTTTTTCTTCAGCGCGTACCACCTTCGATCGTCATCGTAAACAATTCTTTTCACAGTTAGATGCTCAACAAGCTTCCGTGAAAGCCACCAAAGAGGACCTGATTGCGAGGGCGGTGGCGTTACAGAGCTCTACCGATTGGGGTGCGACTGCCGGTAAATACCGCGACCTCATGGAGGAGTGGAAGAAGGCAGGGCGGGCCTCAAGGCGTGATGATGATGCACTTTGGGCGCGTTTCCGTGAAGCTCAGCAAGTTTTCTTTGATGCTCGCTCGCTCGCATCTCAACGTGTGGATGCGGAATTTGCTGACAACCTGGTTGCTAAGGAAGCACTGCTCAGTAAAGCCGAAGCATTATTGCCGATCACCGATCTCGCAAAGGCAAAGGCAGCGTTACGCGAAATTCAAGAAGAATGGGATGCCTCTGGCAAGGTCCCAAGGGCTGATATTAATCGGGTAGAAAAACGCATGCGCGCTGTTGAACAGGCAGTACGGGATGCGGAAGACTCACAGTGGAACCGCAGCAACCCAGAGACAAAAGCACGTGCTGAAGGCTTGGTTGGTCAGTTAGAGTCCATCATTAATGAGCTTGAAGTCCAGATTGAATCGGCTAAGAAACGCGGCGATGCTGCCAAGGTCAAAGAATATGAAGAAAACCTGGCGGCAAGGCGAGCCTGGCTGAACCAGGCTCAGCAAGCGGCCGACGAAGAAAGCTAAGACGGGTGGGAAGGCAGGCTCCTTCCCACCCGCTTAACACATGAGTTTCTAGTCTTCCTCATCACCTTCATCGCGGTCGATGGCCCGATTAGCCCCGGTCGAACGCTCTGCCGAATAGACTCCCTCGACTCTGCGCAGGGCTGCCAGAATTGATTGCAGGTGTGAAGGCTCAGCCATCTCGAAGATCCATCGTGAAAAGGCCACCCTGTCTTGCGTCGTAGAGATATTACCCGACAGGATATTCACATGGTGTTCGCTTAGTACGCGGGTTATATCCGACAGCAGTCCCCCGCGATCTAAGGCTTCCACTTGCACCTGGACCAGGTAAGCAGCATCGGAATGATCCGCCCACGCCACTTCCACAATCCGCTCTGGCTGCGAAAGCAAGTGTGTGGTGTTGGTACAGTCCCTGCGATGCACAGAGACTCCCGCCCCACGAGTTATGAAGCCAATAATGTCATCACCGGGAACGGGCGTGCAGCAGCGAGCAAGCTTTATTAATAGTGAAGCATCATCTTGGCCCTGAAGAATAACCCCTGAGGTGGTCGCAGCAGCCGTAGAGTCCTGCTGGTGAAGTCTGGGTGTGACAGCCTCAGCAAGAGTTTCTTCGGTGCCATCATCGCCACCCATCGAGCCGATCAGCCTGGCGACCACATTCTTGGCAGACACATGGCCATCCCCGACAGCTGCATACATTCCTGAAACATCCGGGTAACCCATGTCTGCTGCCAAGACAGATAGCGTCGCATGCGTCATGAGCCTTTGGATCGGCACGTTTTGTTTACGCAAGGTTTTCGCTATGGCATCTTTGCCTTGTTCAATGGCGACCTCGCGGCGTTCTTTAGAGAACCACGCTTTGATTTTGTTGCGCGCCTTGGGTGAAGCGACAAAGGAAAGCCAGTCCCGAGAAGGTCCAGCGTCCATGGCCTTCGTCGTAAAAATCTCAACGGTATCTCCGTTTTCTAAACGAGAGTCCAGCGGAACAAGTTTCCCGTTGACCCTTGCTCCAATGGTGTGGTCCCCCACCTCTGTGTGGACAGAATAGGCAAAATCTACCGGGGTGGATCCCATGGGTAAACCAATCAGTTTTCCACGAGGGGTGAAAACATAGACCTCTTGGGTCGACATCTCGAATCTGAGTGAATCCAAGAACTCAGCCGGATCCTGGGTTTCTCTCTGCCAGTCAACAAGCTGTCGCAACCAGCCCATCTCGTTTCGAGAATCGAGGACCTCCGTGCCACCCTGTGCTTTTGAGGCATTAGGGTTCTCTTTATATTTCCAGTGAGCTGCAACGCCGTATTCTGCGCGCCTGTGCATCTCGTGGGTGCGGATCTGGATCTCGACGGGCTTGCCCCCAGAGCCGACGACAGTCGTATGTAAGGACTGATACAGGTTGAACTTGGGCATTGCAATGTAGTCCTTGAACCTGCCTTGGATCGGAGTCCACCTGGCGTGCATGAGGCCAAGGACTGCGTAACAATCGCGGACGGTCTCAACAAGAACTCTTACCGCGACCAAATCGTAGATGTCGTCAAACTCTCTGCCACGCACGATCATTTTTTGATAAATGGAGTAATGATGCTTTGGGCGGCCTGTGACGACTCCTTTTACCTTTGAGGTACGCAGGTCATCCTCAATGCTGGCAATAACCTGGGATAGATATTCTTCCCTGGCTGGTGCCCGTTCAGCGATGAGTCTTTCAATTTCTTCATACACACCTGGGTACAGGACCATGAAGGAACGATCCTCAAGTTCCCATTTAATCGTGTTGAGTCCCAAACGATGCGCAAGAGGAGCAAAGATCTCAAGGGTTTCTTCTGCTTTGCTCTTAGCGCTCTCAACTGAAACGTACTTCCAGGTCCGAGAGTTATGCAATCTATCGGCAAGTTTAATGAGCAGAACTCGAATGTCCCTCGACATTGCGACAATCATTTTTCGAACAGTTTCGGCTTGCGTTGCCTCGCCGTACTTCACCTTGTCAAGTTTGGTAACGCCGTCTACCAACAAGGCAATATCTGGACCAAAATCTTTTTCTAACTCAGCTAAGGAGTAGTCAGTGTCTTCGACAGTGTCGTGCAGGAGTGCTGCAGCCAAAGTCACCTCGGTCATACCCAGTTCAGCCAAGATTGTGGCAACAGCAACAGGGTGGGTGATATACGGTTCACCGGATTTTCGTTTCTGTCCCTGATGAGCTCGCGCTGCTGTCGTATAGGCACGTTCTATAAGAGATAGATCGGATCTAGGATGGTTGGCCCTAAGGGCGCGGATCAGCGGTTCAATCTCTGGGTGAGTTGTGCGTCCGCGGGATCCCAGCCAGACCAGCGACGAGCGCACCAGCGATCCGGGCACAACCGAGCTAGCCTCAGGTGAGGCAGTCTCTTTCAAAGCATCCGCCATGAGTACATCTTAGTGCTCAACAGCACATTTCCAAGTTAGGCGTTAAAGCTGAATTACCGATGCCAAATTTCGGTGTGATACTTTTTCTTGCCCCTTCAGGTCGAGCAATTCGATTAATACGCAGATACCTACCACAATGCCGCCAGCTGATTCGATGAGCTGTGCGCCAGCCTCTGCTGTGCCACCTGTGGCCAATACATCATCAACGATGAGGACCCTGGCACCTTTAGGAACCGAATCAGGCCGGATTTCCATGCGAGCTTGTCCGTACTCAAGCTCATAGGAAATAGACAAGACCGGGCCGGGGAGCTTACCGGATTTTCTGATCGGCAAAACACCAACGCCTAGCTGTTTGGCAAGCGGAGCAGCCAGGATAAACCCACGAGACTCCAGCCCGGCTATGGCATCCACTTTCCCTTCATAGACCTTGGCCAAGCCATCAATCAGTGCCCCGAAGGAGTCACCATCAGCCATGAGGGGTGTGAAATCGCGAAAAAGGACACCTGTTTCCGGAAAGTCCGGGAACTCACGGATCTTGGAAGATGCCAATCGCGTCAGTTCTGGCGGAATAAGCGTCATGACTTCTTGCCTTTCTTTCGCGACGGTTGGTGCTCGTTACCCAAATGCCTGCCAGGCTTAACCGGCGATACCTTAATGTTAGCGGTCGTGACCTTGAAATCCTCAGCCTCTGGATCCTCAATGTCCCCACCACGGGCACGCATAACCTTGGCAGTATGAGCCTTGTTCTCATCTTTTCGATCCCACAGGTATGTCAAGAGTGGTGAGGCGATAAAAATCGAGGACAGGGTGCCCACGATCATCCCAATGAACAGAGGCATGGCGATGTCTCGTAGGGTCCCTCCCCCAAAGAAATAGCCCCCGAAGAACAAGATGGCGGCAACTGGGAGTATGGCTACGACAGAAGTGTTAATCGAGCGAACCATCGTCTGATTAATCGACAAGTTCACGAGCTCGTGGTAGGTGTACCTGGACTGCCCGTGCATATTAGTTGTGTTTTCGCGGATCTTGTCAAAGACAACAACCGTGTCATACAAGGAATACCCCAGGATGGTTAGGAAACCAATGACAGTAGCCGGGGTAACCTCCACTTGTGTCAGGGCATAGACGCCAATGGTAATGACGAAGTCGTGAAGCAAGGCGAAAAGTGCGGCCGCTGGGCTCATCCAGTTTCTGAAGTAGGCTCCCAATAGCAGCGCAACCATGATGACAAAGGCTACAAGGCCGAAAGCAGCCTTCTTCGAAACATCAGCACCCCAGGTTGGACCAATAACTGTAGAGGTCACGTCCTTGGCTTCGACCTCGTAGGCCTTTACTAGCTCTTGACGAACCTGCTCAACTTGCCCAACGGTCAGGGTGAGAGTCTGGATACGCAGGCCCATGGTGCCTGAGTCGGCGTCTCCTGAGCCGGTCTGTGACACGCGTGCCACATCCTTGGCACCCACCTTGTCCAGGATGCCGTATGCCAGCGACTGATTCCCAGCCAGCTTTGTTTGCGAAATGGTGAACTCAGAACCACCCCTGAACTCGATGCCGGGATTGAGTCCACGCATAAGCAAGACACCGATGGAGAGAAGAATCAAGACCAAACCGGCGGAAATAATCTTCTTGCGGTGTTTGACAATCGGGTACGAACGTTCGCCGGAGTAAAGCTGATTGCCCCATTGTGCGTAGCTGATCATGGCGCTACTCCTTTCCCTCGTTGGTTACGTTGTCGGTTGTGGAAGTTTTGTCCCCACCATCAGGCTCTGCCAGATCAAGGGCATCCGATTCCTTGGGGCCATCGCTGGTATTGTCAGTGCTTGCCTCTGCCTCAAGACGGGCTTGTCTCTTAGCCCTGGCGATGGACATGGTCGAAGACCCCACCCCAGCAACAACTTTCTGTGCAGTTTCGGCGTCCTTTGTGTCTTTACCTTGGGCAGCACCTTGAGTGCTGCGCCCTCGGTAGGTCTGTTCTGATGCCCCGAGGTGGACGGGATCCAAGCCTGAGAACTTCCGGCCTTCTCCAAAGTAACGGAATTTGACCAGGAGGGTCATCATTGGATGCGTGAACAAGAAGATGATGACCAGGTCCATCAAGGTGGTCAACCCCAGGGTAAAGGCGAAGCCCTTGACGTTTCCGACCGCCAAGAAGTACAAGACAACAGCGGCGACCATATTCACCATGTCGGATACGACGATGGTGCGTTTAGCCCTGGTCCAACCGGTTTCCACGGCCGCCACCAGTGGGCGACCATCGCGCACTTCGTCGCGTATGCGTTCAAAGTAGACAACGAAAGAGTCCATTGTCGTACCGACAGCAATAATCAAACCGACAACACCAGCAAGGGAAAGCCTGTAACCCATAGTCCAGGACAAAATCGTGATGACCAGGTAGGTAAACACACCAGCCAGGATAAGGGACAGAGCAGACACGATGGATAGGGCATGGTATTGCCACAGGAGGTAAATGAGAACCAAGATCAGGCCAACAATCGCGGCCTTCACACCAATGCTCAGATGTTCTGAACCCAAGGTGGCCGAGATTTGCTGTTCGGATTGGGGCTCGAAGTTCAGCGGCAAAGAGCCGAACTGCAGCTGATTGGCCAAGGTTGCAGCGGACTCGGAGGTGAAGTTACCCGAGATCTGAGCACTGCCATCCAAAATGGGTTCATTGATGCCGGGGGCCGAGACCACCAGGCCATCGAGTACGACAGCAAAACGGTTCCTTGTGGGGTCGGTTTTGTCGAAATCGAACATCTTTTGGGAGACCTTGCCAAAGATGGTCTTGCCCTCATTGTCAAAGGAAAGGTTTACAATCCACTTTCCAGTGGAATGTCCCTGCTGGTTGGTCCCCATAGCAGAGGCCGCATTCGTTATATGTGTGCCCGGCAGGTCCATAGGACCCAGGATGTACTTGGAGGTACCGTCCTTTTCACACGAGACTATGGGCTTGCCTGGCTCATCGTGGGATCCTCCCTCACGGTTGGCCACATTGGTGCAGTCCAATAGGTAAAAGTCATTGAGCAGCTGCTCGTTGACCCAGGCGTAGTCTGAGTGATCTGTTTCAGGAGGAGGAAGGGTTGCATCTAGCTGCCCGTCATGGTTCAGGTCTGCTGTCAGTTTGGCGGCTTCCTCTATCGAGATTTGCTTATCCTTGTCGAGGGCGGGCATCTCACCTGCTGGTTTACCGGCAGCGGTCAAGGCAGCCAGGACTGCCTGGGCGGCATTCGCGCTGGCACCCCCTTCTGCTGGTCCATTGGCTTGGTTCATGGGGTCAGGTGCGCCTGCAACCAAAACCGGACGGAAACGCAAAACTGCAGACGAACGCACTAGCTCAAGGGTTTGAGGATTGGGTTCACCTGGCAGGGAGACGACGATGTTTTGTCCGCCCTGTTTATTGATTTCTGCCTCTGCCACGCCGGAGGCATCCACCCTTTGGCGGATGATCTCAATGGCCTGGTTTATGTCCTGGTCAGTGATCTCTTTCTTGGAATCCTCGGTTTTGACCGGGGTCAAAATGATCTGTGTTCCACCCTCAAGATCAAGCGCCAGCTTCGGTGTTAGTGAAGCATTGGAGAAAATAGATCCGCCGGCAAGTGTGCCAACAAGAGCAAAAAGAACAATGACAAATGTGATGAGCGTCCGAAGTGGACGGTTTTTCTTTTTCGAACTGGCAGCCACCAGCGATTCCTCATCTCTCGAGCACCAGGTATCCCGGTGCGATGGACTTAGTTAACTAGTATCTAGATTTTCGGAGCCGAAACATCAGGTCCGGTGGTGTCTGTTTTGGGATTGTCTTCGTCTTTGTCCGGGGTATTTACCTCGGCTGCAACGACTGCGTCCTGTGCCGGTGTGTCTTGTGGGTCTTCCACATTTTCGTCTGTCTCGCCCTCGGCAACAGCGGCAAAAGGAGGTTCGGTGATGGAGACGATCTGGTTGGAGTCCCACAGGGATTCCTCCCCCGTTGGGCCCTCCAAAACGGCAACCTTGCCGTTAATCTCCACAATCTTGCCGTAAAAACCGTTGCTCAAATGGACCCAGGTGCCTGCCTCAAGGCTCGCTTCCATTTCTTCGCGTGCCTTTATCTGTTGCTGCATTTTCTTCTTTGCGTTATTTGATGACCAAAACATGAAGACTATGAGCAAACCACCAAGAATCAACCACTCCACGCGATACTCCTTATTAATGCCAAAGATACCTTGGCAGTTTATGGCTTTGAGGCCACTAATGCGAAATGAACCGACGGCGAGGGTAGTGTTATGTACCCGATCTCACGTAAACAGCAAGCCTTCTGCAGGTGGGGTGTGGCCCAGGTGCAAATAACCTTGTCTTGTCACCATGCGCCCTCTGGGGGTGCGCACCATCAAACCTTGCCTCAAAAGGAACGGTTCGACAACAGTTTCTATAGTCTCTGGCTCTTCAGAGACAGACATCGCCAAGGTTGATAACCCCACGGGGCCACCATTGAAACGGGTACAAAGTGCGTCAAGGACCAGGCGATCTAGACGATCGAGGCCCTGTTCGTCCACCTCAAAGAGTTCCAAAGCTGCCTGGGTGGCGGGCAGATCACATTCGCCACTTCCTTTGACCTGCGCGAAGTCAATGACGCGGCGCAATAACCTATTGGCAATACGCGGTGTTCCACGAGACCGAGCAGCGAGTTCAACAGTGGCATCCTCAGAGATCTTCGTCTCCAAAAGGCGCGCCGAGCGTTTCACAATCATGGAAAGTTCATCTGTTGAATAGGCCTCCAGGTGTGCGGTGAATCCAAAGCGGTCACGCAAGGGGGCAGGTAACAGGCCAGATCGCGTGGTGGCACCCACAACAGTGAAATGGGGCAAGGCCAAGGGTATCGAGGTGGCACCAGGTCCTTTACCCACGATCACGTCGACCCTGAAGTCCTCCATCGCCAAATACAGCATTTCTTCGACAGGCCTGGCGAGGCGGTGGATCTCGTCAATAAAAAGGACATCACCTTCCTGCAAGGAAGACAGTATTGCGGCTAAATCCCCCGCATGTTGAACAGCAGGTCCTGAGGTTAACCGCAGTGAAGTGCCCATCTCTGCGGCGACGATCATAGCCAAGGTAGTTTTGCCTAGACCCGGAGGCCCTGCCAATAAGATGTGGTCGGGGGCTGACATGCGTCCTCGTGCAGCATCCAAAACCAGCTGGAGCTGTGAACGCACGGTTTCTTGGCCAACAAAGTCGACCAAGAGCTTGGGACGCAGGGCAAGCTCTGCCATTCTTTCCACCTCAGAGGCGCCTGCGTCCATGACGCGATCCTCATCGTAGACCTTATCCACGGGCTCTCCCCAGGTATTGCAGGGCTGTGCGCAGCGTCGTCGAGGTGTCGGGGCCTATCTCAATGTCGTCTAGTGCCGAGCGTGCCTGTTGCGTCGACCACCCAAGAGACACCAGCGCGTCTTCAACCTCTTGAGAAGACGTGTGGGGCTGGGCACTGCCCGTAGCACCCGGAACCGGTTTACCCAGTTTGTCTCCGATCTCCATGATCATCCGCTGTGCAGTTTTCTTGCCGACACCTGGGATGCGCTGCAAGGCGGCCTCGTTCTTATCCGCAACTGCCATGGCAAGGTCATCTGAGGAATAGACGGACATGGCGGCCAGGCCCAGTTTTGGCCCGATTCCCGTGATTCCGATTAACAGTGCAAAAGTGTCACGATCTCGTGGGCTTGAAAACCCATAGATTGCTATGGCATCTTGACGAATTACAAGCTCAGTGTGCAGCGTTGCTGTCTGGCCCTCATGTAGGCCACCCAGACAGGTGGGTGTGGTCCAGCATTTCACCCCGAAACCAGAGACATTGACAAGTACAAAATCCAGGCCCTTTTGAAGCACTTCCCCTTGGAGTAGTGAAATCACCCAAACACCCTTCGCTTTACGAACACCTGTACGAAATCTAGCGCAGAAGTCTTAACCTGTCTGTGTGCCACGCTTACGACGCCTAGGGTCAACCGCCCCGGTGCGTCGGGCTTGAGCTTCGGCTTCGGCCCACACTTGTTGTGCCGGGGTCAGCCCTTGTTTGGTGCGCACGCCACCTGAAAGAGAAACGGTCACCACCCCATCTTCACCTGCGCCTGCAATACCGGTGCCTCTCCACGCTTGGGTAATGGCAATGGCCAAGGCATCAGCAGCATCCGCTGGCTTAGGGGCTTCTTTTAGGCGCAGGATTCTAGCCACCATGTGTTCCACTTGGGCTTTTGACGCGCTTCCAGACCCGCTCACAGCAGCTTTTACTTCCGAGGGCGTATGAACCCCAAGGGGCAACCCATGTCGGGCTGCAGACAACATAGCTATACCCATGACTTGCATAGTGGTCGTTACGGACTGCAGGTTATCTTGGGCAAAGACTCTTTCAATGGCAACAATCTCAGGGTGAAATGTCTCGATTGCCTCATCTATTCCGTCTGCAATCTGGGACAGGCGAAAATGCGTGGCAAGCTCAGACGCAGAGCGCACAACACTTACGTGTATAAGGGAAGCCACACGCCTATCATCGACATCAATGATGCCGATGCCGCATCTGGTGAGGCCAGGGTCTATCCCCATCACCCGCATGTCTTTTAGTCTTCTGCTTCCAGTTGAGCCTTGACATCATCAGGGATATTGAAGTTGGCGTAGACGTCTTGAACGTCGTCTGATTCTTCCAACATGTCTATCAGTCGCAGGGCCTTTTTCGCCCCGTCTAGGTCTACGTCCACCTCGGTTGATGGTACCCACTGGACCTCAGCAGAGTCGTAGTCGATGCCTTCGGCTTGTAGCGCTGAACGCACTGCGACCACATCAGTGGCTTCACTAAGGATTTCAAAGATGTCGCCCTCGTCATTAACCTCTTGGGCTCCCGCATCTAAAACTGCCATTAACAAGGTTTCTTCGTCTACGCCATCTGCCTTAGCGACCTCGACGACTCCCTTACGAGTGAACATGTAGGCCACCGAGCCAGGGTCTGCCAGGGATCCACCAGATTTGGTGAAGGCCAAGCGAACCTCAGAGGCTGCCCTATTGCGATTGTCAGTCAGACATTCCACGAGGAAGGCAATGCCTCCGGGACCATAGCCTTCATACAAGATGGTCTCCCAGTCGGCACCTCCCCCTTCTGCGCCACTGCCTCGCTTGACGGCTCGGTCAATGTTGTCTGCCGGGACGGAGTTTTTCTTCGCTTTTTGAATGGCGTCAAAAAGTGTGGGGTTTCCTGCAGGGTCACCTCCGCCTGTGCGGGCGGCTACCTCGACATTCTTAATCAATCGTGCAAAGAGTTTTCCTCTCTTCGCATCAAGAGCGGCTTTCTTGTGCTTGGTTGTCGCCCATTTTGAATGCCCGGCCATGCGGTCCTCCTGCCTAGAAAAAAATACGCCTAACGCGCCGCCCAATTATTCCACAGTTCATGAAGCAAATCGTCATGACTCACTGGAGTTCTAGTCTTCGGTCAAGACCTCGCAATGACCATCCCAGCCCTGCTTCCACTCCCGTAGCCTTGTTTCTAGTCCCCTGGGGTACAGACACAGGCCCTCGGCGATGGCCTGGTCAAGGTCATCCATGTCCCACCAGCGATATTCATCCAAGACTTGTCTTTCAGCGTCTGTCCACCCCGCCTGGCTCACCTCATGATGCGAGTCCAGTGTGGCAATAAAGAACACCTCGTCTTGACGACGGGTTCCTGCCATAAAATCAAAGAGCGCGGATCTGCGCAGTACGGGGCCTTTCAATGCCTCAGCCGTGAGTGAAATCCCTGTTTCTTCCTGGACCTCACGCATTGCTCCCTGCCTGGGCGCCTCCCCTGTATGTAGGCCCCCACCCACTGTGAACCACCAGTACCGCGTGGGATTGTCAGCATCATGGCCTCGGATGAGCAAAACCCGACCGTCCTTATCAAAGAGGACGACTCTGGCAGCCTGACGATAGAACATCCCGTGTTCGTCAAGTACCCAACCCTCAACCTCGTTGTAGTCCTGCATAGGCGCAACTATTCCCAGGCCTGTTGGAGCATGAGGCGCTGCTCTTCAATCAATCTGGGGACAGCCTTTGTTTGCCCGATGATGGGCAGGAAGTTTGCATCACCCAAATACCGCGGAACAATATGCTGATGCAGGTGAGCAGCGATACCGGCCCCGGCAACCTCACCTTGATTCATGCCGATGTTGAAACCCTGTGCCCCACCAACTTTCTCCAGGGTGCGCATGGCCTCCACTGTTAACTGGGCAATCTCAGCTCGTTCCTCAAGTGTTGCTTGGGTGAAACGGGGAATGTGGCGATAAGGGCATACGAGTACATGCCCAGAGTTGTAAGGAAACAGATTCATGACCACAAAACACAGTTGACCGCGCTTTACTATCAGGCCCTCGCTATCTGAAGCCCCTGGTGCTGCACAAAAAGGACAAGCCCCTTCGGTTTCATCAACAGGTTTGGCTTCGCCGCTGATGTAGGCCATGCGGTGAGGGGTCCAAAGCCTTTGGAACCCATCCGGCACGCCGACAAATTCGTAAGACCCGCGCGCATCAGCCACAGCTGCATGGCCTTCTTCACTCACGTCTAGTTATTCTTCCGTGAGCGCACGGCCTCAAGGATCTCAGCGATCGCCTCGTCGATGGGCACTTGGTTCTTTTGTTCCCCACCACGGTACCTAAAGGACACAGCCCCTGCTTCTTCGTCCTCGCCGCCTGCAATCAAAACAAAGGGAATCTTGTCCTTGGAAGCCGTGCGGATCTTCTTTGAGAAACGGTCATCAGAGGTGTCGACCTCGACCCTGATGCCTTGTGCTCGCAACTTGGCAGCAACGCCCTCCAGGTAGCCAAAGAAGGCCTCGGCTACAGGCACACAACGAACCTGAACAGGTGCCAGCCACGCAGGGAATGCTCCCGCATAGTGCTCCACCAAGACGCCAAAGAAACGCTCGATCGACCCGAACAATGCGCGGTGGATCATGACTGGGCGTTGGCGAGAGCCATCCGTTGCGGTGTACTCCAGCTCAAAGAGTTCAGGCAGGTTAAAGTCCAGTTGAATAGTGGACATTTGCCAGGTTCGCCCAATGGCGTCCCTGGCCTGAACGGAAATCTTAGGACCGTAGAAGGCTGCGCCCTCGGGGTCGGGAATTAAATCCAAACCTGAAGCCTCAGCCACCTCGGCCAAGGTCCTGGTGGCTTCCTCCCACAAGGCCTCATCGCCCACGGATTTTTTCGGATCTCGCGTGGACAGTTCGAGGTAAAAGTCGTCTAAACCATAGTCTTTGAGCAGGTCGAGGACGAATGTCAGGAGCCTCGTCAGCTCGTCTTTCATCTGGGCGCGGGTGCAATAAATGTGCGAATCGTCTTGAGTAAAGCCGCGCGCCCTCGTCAGGCCATGGATAACGCCAGATTTTTCGTAGCGATAAACGGTTCCGAACTCAAATAGACGCAGCGGAAGTTCACGGTAAGACCTGCCACGTGTTTTGAAAATCAGGTTATGCATAGGGCAGTTCATGGGCTTCAAGTAGTAATCGTGGCCCTGCTTGGTGACATTGCCTTCTTCATCGCGTTCCTCATCCACGTGCATGGCTGGGAACATCCCCTCCTTGTACCATTCGAGGTGGCCGGAGGTAACAAAGAGGTCTGACTTGGTGACATGTGGGGTTGAGACGAAAGAATAGCCTTCCTCAATGTGGCGGCGCCTGGCGTACTCCTCCATCTCCATGCGGATGGTGGCACCCTTCGGGTGGAAAACAGGCAGGCCAGAGCCGATTTCATCCGGGAAGGAAAACAGGTCTAGCTCGGTGCCAAGGCGGCGGTGGTCGCGTTTTTCTGCTTCCTCAATGCGCGTTTGGTACGCCTTGAGCTCTTCCTTCGTGGGCCAGGCGGTGCCATAAATACGCTGCAGGGAGTCATTGGCTTGATCTCCTCGCCAGTAGGCGGCAGAGACCTTCGTGAGTGCAAAACCGTTACCGATCAGTTTGGTGGAGGGCAGGTGAGGACCACGGCACAGGTCCTTCCAGGCGACCTCTCCGTTGCGACGCACATTGTCATAGATGGTCAGTTCATCGCCGCCGACCTCTACCGATGCGTGTTCGTCGCCAGAGTTCTTTCCACCCTTATCGCCAATAAGTTCCAACTTATAGGGCTGGTCAGCCAGTTCTACGCGGGCCTCTTCTTCGGTGACCACGCGCCTGCGGAAGGTCTGGCCTTCCTTGACAATGCGCATCATCAGCTTATTGATCTCTTTGAGGTCCTCAGGCGTAAAGGGCGCGTCGACCCCAAAGTCATAGTAGAAACCATCGGTAATAAAAGGGCCAATACCCAGGCGTGTGCCTTCGCGCAGTTCCTGGACGGCCTGGGCCATAACGTGTGTACACGAGTGTCGCAGGATCTCCAGGCCTTCTGGCGAGTCGATAGCAATAGCCTCTAGCACGTCGCCATCCTGGACAGGCAGGTACAGGTCGCGCGCCTTTCCATTGACCTTCACGGCGACAATCTCACGACGTTCGCCATAAATATCAGTACCCGTGGCGCCCGCCTCAAGAGTCGTTGAAACACCGTCCACTATGAGGTTAATGCCAGCCACGTCTACTCCTTGTTCACTATGCGCAACGTACCGTTAGATGATAGCCCTTTAGCCGCAGTCATGAACAACGCCCCCGGTAGTCAAACGTAGGGTGTGGGGAAAAGAATGGTGGGCGATACTGGGATCGAACCAGTGACCTCTTCCGTGTGAAGGAAGCGCGCTACCCCTGCGCCAATCGCCCGTCGGTGTGTAACTGTAACCAATTCTTTAGTCCTGAGCAACATGCTTAGCCACTGTTTAGGCTTGCTCGCATGCGGGGTTTGAGGATAGACTCTGCTTCCGTTGGGTTCGCCCAAAGTGCGGATGTGGCTCAGTTGGTAGAGCATCACCTTGCCAAGGTGAGGGTCGCGGGTTCGAGTCCCGTCATCCGCTCAGCAGGTTCTCTCAGGCTTTCTGGGCGGCTTGTTCACCCTGGTGGGTTGGCCGAGAGGCGAGGCAGCGGCCTGCAAAGCCGTATACACCGGTTCGAATCCGGTACCCACCTCCATTTTCTTTTTCGAGGGCGGGGCGTTGTGTCCCTCAATCGAGGACAGGGATCGTTCCCAAACCATCTGCGATAGGAATCGCCGCAAGAAGTTTGCGCGTGTAGGTCTCTTGTGGGGAATCCCAAATCTCTTCTGCTGGGCCTTGTTCGACGATTTTGCCTGCGTTCATCACAATGATCCGATTGCAGATTTGGCGGACTATCGCCAGGTCATGCGTGATGAACAGAAGCGAGGCACCCGTGTCTTTGGCTAAATCTCGCATGAGTTCAGCGACATGAATCTGCAAGGAGGCATCTAAAGATGCGATGGGCTCATCACCAACAAGCACCTGCGGACTGGCTGCGATAGCGCGGGCAATGGCAATGCGCTGTCGCTCTCCCCCAGAGAATTCATGAGGAAAGCGGTTGGCGTAATGCGCTGGCAGTTGCACGCGTTCCAGCAGTTCTTTAACCGTGGGAGCCTGGGTGGAGCTAACGGCTCGGCCGTCTTCTATTTGGTCACTGATCCGTCGCCGTGGGTTCAAGGACGCGTAGGGATTTTGGAACACCATCTGTATGGATAATTCTTCTCCCTTGCGGCGCCTGAGACCCAGTGGGCGAATTTCTTTGCCTCGAAAAAGGATCTGTCCCGATTCAAGGGGTTGAAGGCCCGTAATGGCTCGAGCAAGAGTTGATTTACCACACCCAGATTCACCCACCAGCCCGACAACCTCGCCAGGTTGCATCGCAAGGCTTACCCCGTTCACGGCTTTAAGTACCTGGCCACCTGGACGTTTGAAGGTGACGTGTGCATCGCGTATTTCAAGGATGGGGTCAGTCATCTTCCTGAGCTCCTTGCGTAACGGTGCCATTTTCATCACCATTTTTTTGCGGCTTGTCTTCGACTTTAACCTTTGTTAAAGGCGGGCGATGTTGAGGCAAGGATTCAATCAAATCTCTGGTGTATCGGTGTTCTGGCTTGCAGATAATCTGTTGCCTCTCTCCGTATTCCACCACCTCGCCATAACGCAAGACAGCGATGGTGTCAGCCAAGGACGACATGACACCCAGATCGTGTGTTACCAAGATGATGGCCAGTCGGTGATGGTCACACAGTTGTCTCAATAAACGCAAAATGCCTGCCTGAACAGTCACATCCAGCGCAGTCGTCGGCTCGTCTGCGATCAGCACGCTGGGATTCGCTGCTAAGGCAGAGGCGATGGCAATGCGTTGGAGCTGTCCTCCAGAAAACTGGTGTGGGTACTTATCGAGGGCTTCTGAAGCGTGGGGCACCTTCACTTCTTCTAACAGCTCAATCGCTTTTGCTCTGGCCTCTTTCTTATTACAACCCAGATGGAACCTCATGTGGTCTGTCATTTGGCGTTCAATGGTGAGCATTGGGTGCAGGGAGGCTGTGGGATCTTGGAAGACCATGGCGATATCCACACCGCGATGCTTATTGAGCTCACGAGGAGACAGCTGCAGTAGATCGATGCCTTTGAACCAAATATGGCCACGCATGTGGGCATGTTTGGGCTGCAGGCCACAGACAGTCATTCCTGTCATAGTCTTTCCCGATCCGGACTCACCTGCTACGCCAGTGATGCTCCCTTCAGGAGCATCCAAGGAGATTCCACGCAAAATTTCTTTGCGCCCCTTGCCGCTGACGATATCGAGCTCTAGGCCTCGAATGGATACTCCACCGTCTGCAACAGAACCGGGACCCGTTACGGGTGCCTGCGTGTCTACGTTTTCTTCCAGCATCAGTGTCCTTCCTCCGAGGTTCCCGAGGTTTGCGGATCCAGGATGTCTCTGAGGGCATCACCAATGAAGTTGAATGCCATAACCACCGTAAATATGGCAAGACCTGCGAAGACTGCTATCCACCACGATGAGAAGAACTGCACACCAGTCGACACAGAAAGTCCCCAATCAGGTGTCGGAGGAAGCGCTCCCAAGCCCAGAAAGGACAAGCCGGATAATAGGAGGACTGCTGAACCCACATCCATTGTGGCTAAGACAAGTACGCCCGAGACGATATTAGGCAAGATATCGCGCAGTAGGACTTTTCCTGATGACGCCCCCAAGAGACGCGCAGATAAAACATATTCTGAGCGAGATGCTGAAAGAACCATCGAGCGCGACACGCGGGCGTACTGAGGCCAGGTGACCACCAACATTGCAAGGACAGCATTCATGAGTCCTGGTCCCAGGGCCGCGGCCACAATCATGGCAAGAATGATTGTCGGGAATGCCAATACCAAGTCGGCTAGACGCATAATGGTCTCGCCTACTATCTTGCCGAAATAGCCAGCGACGGCGCCTAAGGTTGTGCCGATAATGGCCGCGCATACCACAAGCATTAGTGCCAGAGGTAAAGAGGTTTTTACGCCGTGGATGGTTCGGGCCAAAACGTCGCGACCCACTTCGTCTGTGCCAAAAGGATGCTGTGGACTGGGTGGAGTATGCGGGGTAAAGCTTTGTGCCAAAGGGTCAATACCGTATAGCTGAGTCAAAACGAGGGCATCGAAGATCCAAAAAATCAAGATTGCGACGCCGACCAAAGCAAGTTTGTGTTTGAGGAAAGACCGCATAAAGGAAGAAAACCGCCCTCGGCCTTTCTTTTTTGTTGCCGCTTGGGTTTCAGGGGAGACAGGTTTCTCGTTCATTGGACTCGCACCCTCGGATCGATGAATCCGTATAGCAGATCCACAATAAAATTAATGCCGATATAGATGAAACCGACTATCAAGCCAACCCCCATCACAGCAGGAAGATCTAGCTTTGTGGCAGCCATAAACGCATATTCACCCAGGCCGTGCCAGGAAAATATTTTCTCGACCAATACCGTGCCGCTCAGCAGGGATCCGAAGGTTAAACCAACCATCGTCAGCACGGGAACCAGGGCTGCGCGCATAACGTAGTCACGGATAATTGTCCCAGGTGGTAGGCCCTTGGCTTTGGCTGCCCTGATGTAATCTGCCGAAAGCACTTCGAGCACGCTAGAACGAGTGAAACGGGTGAGCAGCCCAATGGTGAATAACGCCAAGGTGGAGGCGGGAAGGACCAAGTGTTCTAAGGCATTGAGCGCCACGCCCCACTGACCGGCCATAACGGCATCAATCGTGTAGAGGCCAGTGATCTTTGGCGGTGGGATGACCGTTGGATCCAAACGTCCCGAACCGGGCAACAAACCCAGCTGATAGAAGAACACGAAGAACACAACCATGCCCAACCAAAAGGTCGGGATAGAAATGCCAACCAGTGAAACTGTACGGATGATGTGGTCCACTATGCGGTTGTGTCGCAAAGCTGCCCACAAACCCATGCCAATGCCAATGAAGACAGCGAAAGTCATTGCCACTAAGGCAAGCTCAACCGTTGCGGGGAAGGCTTTGGACAGTTCGCCAGCCACGGGTAGGCGCGTCTGGTTTGAAACCCCCAAATCCCCGTGTAACAGGTTTTCTAGATAGAGCCCGTATTGAACCGGTAAAGGTTTGTCTAAACCGGCATTTGCGCGGAATTGAGCAACAATTTGAGGATCTCCTGCTGCCAATTCGCCGAGGGCGGCCTGCACGGGATCTGCGGGAATCAAGTTGGTCAGGATAAAGGTCATGACCGTCACCCCAAACAAGAGAAACACCGAGATCAGTGCTCTAATCGCGATGTATCGAAGAAGCGGCGGTGGCCTAAAACGTGACACACAGATTCCTTCAGTCTCGTCGTTATCGCAAGGTAGCTTTGGGGGCGCACAGGACACAGAGTCTTGGTGCGCCCCCAAACTATCAGCTATTTGACCTTGGATACATCAATCGTCCATGCAGGATTCAACCCCAACTCTGTGAGATTCTTTGCATAGGCGATGGACTTCTCAGGTTGTACCAGAGGGATGAAGGGTCCCTTTTCATTGAGGGCAACCTGGTACGCCGTATAGGCAGAAACAAGGTCATCACCACTGGACACCTGGGCTTTATCTACGGTCGCTGTGACCTCATCGTCTGAGGCCCAACCGGCACGCAGGCCTACAGTCTTGCCTGGGGCAAAGGCCAAATACACCGAGGGGTGCATGTAGTCAGGTTCCCAGTACCACAGACCCATTTCTTCTTTGCCTCCGCGATAGGCATCAAGCTCAGTCGCGACAGGAGCAGGAGCCAAGGTGATAGCTATCCCCACCTCTTTAAGCTGCTCTTGAATAGCAGAGGCAAATGTCTGCAGTTCAATGCCCTGAACAGTCAGGTCATTCGCATAGGCCAGGGTGACCTTCTGGCCAGAGTAGCCTGAAGACGCTAGAGCAGACTTTGCTGCTTCAACGTCCCGCGTAATGCCGGGGTCAACATCCAGTCCGCCAGCCATGATCGAAGGAATAACACCATCGGCCTGACGAGCACCTTTACCCGCCAGTTCGATGAGGCGCTCATAGTCAACACCCAATCGGACCGCCTTCACGAACTCAGCATTGGACGTTACGGTCGAGACAGCAGGATCCTGGTTGAGGAACACGAAAATAACAGTCGGCGAGGGCTCCTGATTCAGCTTGACTTTCTGTTGATCGAGTTGGGCCGCTTGAACTGGGCTTAAGTCCAGAGCAATTTGGGTTTCGCCTGACTGGACATTCATCTGTTGAGTGGCGCCGGCAACGTTTCTGAAGACAACTTTCTTGAAGGCAGGAGCTTCTCCCTTGTAATTGTCCGATGCCTTGAGAGTAATCCGCGAGGTGACGTCGTAGCTCTCAAGCACGTAGGGGCCAGAACCGGCAGATGTCGTGGCGAGGAACTGTTCGGCGCCGTCATCAGCGTCAGCTGTGCCCCCGTTTTCTTCCAAAAGCTTCTTATTCATGACTGCCAAAGACTGATTGGCGATAACAGCAGGAAGATCAGGGCGAGGACCTTGAGCAGTAATAGTCATCGTGTTATCAGAGGTTTTTGCGATGCTTAGGTCTGCTAACAAAAAGGAAGGGTTGCCCTTAATGCCCTGGACACGCTGCAAGGAAAATACTGCATCATCCACCGTGACAGGTGTTCCATCAGAGAATGTATGCCCTTCCTCCATAGTTAAGGTCATGGTTGTGAGATCCTCGGACATTTCATAGCTTGCAAGCTGAGGAACCACCTTGGTGACATCGTCATCCGGGAAGGTTACTAAGGACTGGTAGATAGCCCTGGTTACCATAGAACTTGTGGGTTCATATTGACGGGCAGGATCAGCAGATTTGATGTCAAAAGACTTGTCAACTACCAAAGTATCTTGGGCACCCTCTGCAGAGCCAGGTTTTCCAGAATCCTGCGAGCCAGCAGATGAACAACCAGCCAGACCGAGGCTAGCCGTAAGAGCAACTGAAACCGCAAGAGCAAATGCGCGACGTTTATTCATGCTTGGTTCTTCCTGTTCTACGAGGTGATCGCATCTCAACATCTCCAGATACTGAGACGAAAGTCTCACGCTTAGACCCTGAGACTAAGGTCTCAGGCTAGCGATAGTCAAAACAGAACCCCTATAAATGTTTTAACAAAACTTGATGCAAACGATGTGAGTCAGGCAACACCAGCGCCTCCGGCTTGCATCGGTTCTCGATTCGACGGTAGTATTTTCTTTCGCTGGCTCAAGCCGGCACATGCGGATGTGGCTCAGTTGGTAGAGCATCACCTTGCCAAGGTGAGGGTCGCGGGTTCGAGTCCCGTCATCCGCTCGGGCGATTGGCGCAGCGGTAGCGCGCTTCCCTGACACGGAAGAGGTCACTGGTTCGAACCCAGTATCGCCCACCATCAAGGGATCAACGTCCTGCTCTCGGAAATCACTTAAATCCCTGCCCAAGGCAAATCAGCAAGAAAATTGCTGTCCCTGGCCCCGCTGAAGCGAAATCCATGACATCCTAAAGGCATGGAATTATGGCCTGGTCATGCGTACCCCCTCGGTGCTACCTATAACGGTTCTGGAACGAATTTCGCATTGTACTCATCGGTTGCTGATGGGGTCGATCTGTGCCTCATTGATGGTGATGGCAATGAAGAACGTGTCGCTCTAAAAGAAGTTGATGGCCACGTATGGCATGGGTTCCTTCCCGGTGTTGCGCCAGGACAGCATTACGGTTTCAGGGTTCACGGCCCATACGATCCCGCAAAAGGCCTACGCTGCAATCCCAATAAGCTGCTCCTTGATCCTTATGCCAAGGCCATCGATGGGGATATTGACTCCTCGCCCTCGCTATTCGGCTATAACGCGCCAGATCCGTACTCTCGCAATGACGAGGATTCATTGGGGCACACCATGATCTCTGTGGTTACCAGCCCCTATTTTGACTGGGGACATGACCGTCCACCGGACCACTCGTACCATTCGTCAATCATCTACGAAACCCATGTCAAAGGCATGACCATGCTGGATCCGGATGTGCCTGAAAAGTTGCGTGGCACCTATGCAGGAATGTGCCAGCCTTCGGTTGTCGACTACCTCGTGGAACTAGGAATTACTGCTATTGAGCTCATGCCTGTCCACCAATTCGTCACGGACCCCTCTCTGAGAGAAAAAGGCCTGACCAATTACTGGGGATACAACACCATTGGCTACTTCGCTCCGCATGGGGCATACAGCGCCTCGGGTTCTGCCGGCCAGCAGGTTCAAGAGTTCAAGACCCTCGTCAAAACCATGCATGATGCTGATATTGAGGTCATTTTGGATGTGGTCTACAACCACACTGCCGAGGGCAACCACATGGGTCCCACCATGTGTTTCAGGGGCATCGATAACCCGGCCTACTACAGGCTTGTGGAAACTGACCCCTTCCACTACTTCGACACAACGGGTACTGGAAATTCGCTGCTCATGCGCTCTCCGCAAGTCCTGCAGATGATTATGGATTCACTGCGCTATTGGGTCACCGAGATGCGCGTCGATGGCTTCCGTTTTGACCTGGCAAGCACCCTCGCCAGAGAGTTGCACGCCGTGGACAAGCTCTCGGCATTCTTTGACATCATTCACCAAGATCCTGTCATCTCACAGGTCAAGCTCATTGCTGAACCCTGGGATGTGGGTGAGGGCGGCTACAATGTTGGCGAATTTCCGGCCTTGTGGACCGAATGGAACGGTAAATATCGCGATACTGTGCGCGATTACTGGCGCGGAGAATACTCAAAACTTCCAGAGTTCGCCTCCCGGCTGACAGGTTCTGCTGACCTGTACGAATCGACTGGAAGACGCCCCAAGGCCTCAATTAACTTTGTTATCGCCCACGACGGGTTCACATTGCGCGATCTGGTGTCCTATAACGAGAAACACAACCTTGCCAATGGTGAAGGCGGTGCGGACGGAGAATCCAATAACCGCTCATGGAACTGTGGTGCCGAAGGGCCAACCACGGATCCTGCAATAAATAAGCTGCGCGGTCTGCAACAACGCAATTTCCTCACGACCCTGCTCTTGTCCCAAGGCGTCCCGATGATCGCCCATGGGGATGAGTTCGGTAAGACCCAGTCTGGAAATAACAATGTCTATTGCCAGGACAACAACCTGGCCTGGATTGACTGGACCCTCCTCGAGAGTGCCGAAAACATGGGGCTGCTGGAGTTCACCCGTGGTCTCATTGCCTTAAGGCGCGAACATCCGGCCTTCCGCAGACGCCGTTTCTTCGCTGGGCATGTGGCCAGGGGTGGTGAATCAGAGGTGGGTGATATCGAATGGTACTCACCTGACGGTTCCCATATGACCGAGGAAGAATGGCAAACGGCCTACGCCAAGGCCATGATGATTTTCCTCAACGGTCAGGCCATTGAAGAACCTGATGTTCACGGCAAGCGGGTAACAGATGATGATTTCTTGTTACTGTTCAACGCTGCAGAGGTGGATGTGGATTTCTGTCTCCCCCAGACTCTGTCGGGTCGAAACTGGCGCGTATGCGTTGATACGGCTGGTGCATTTGTTGCTCATGAGGATGCAGATAATTCCCCACACGTCACAAATCCGCAAAAACTTCCTGTCCCCTCACGTTCTGTCATTGTCTTAAACTCATCGGATAGCTCTACGGCTAAGAAGCCCTCGAGTATCTGAGCCAAGGTTTAGAAGGCAGTGTCTGTAGGTTTCGGGTAGTACCTCAAGAACTTATACACATGATTTAGCTGTGACTGTGCCACATACATCCTTCGTTTCCACGCTCTGTCTTGGGCATTGCGCAGCGGATGGACAATAGCTGCGTTTTTGTGGAGTCGCAAGATATTAGCTTTCTCCTCGCCGCCAATGTAACGAGCCAAAAGTGGTAGAGGAACGACGAGGTACAAGATTTCTTTGTCTCCCAAATGGATATGCGGGCTTGAGGCACCCACATCCAGCAGTAAGTCTTCCATCATGGCACTGGCTGGGTTCGCACCCGAGGCAGTGGCGTAGTAGTTGTTGCGACCAATCCGAGGGTTGACCTCAAGAAAATACGGAGTCCCATTGCGTGGATCAACCTTGACATCAAAGTTTGCAAAACCGCGGTACCCCGAACGTTCAAGCAGCTTCGTGGAGTAATCCAAAAGGTCCTGGCGCAGATTAGTCACCATGGCCACAGGGTTGCCCAACGCACTTGGCGCATGATCCTCCAACAGCACATGGGCCGCGGCCTTCAAAGTAATAATCCCTTGGGTGTTCACATAGGCAGTAACTGACCACACTTGAGTATCATCCCCAGGGATAACCTCTTGGACCACGAAGGTTGATCGGAATCCTGCAAGAGCCAAAGTGGACCACAGCTCTTGGAGCTCATCTGGGGTGGAAATCAGGTATACCTTCTTTTTGCCCTCGAAACTTAATCCCTCATAGTCAGATGATTTTGCCGCCTTGGCCACAACTGGAAAAGCAAAAGGCACATCAGGGGCCTTCCAAGCGCCATCAGCTATCCCTGAGCAGTCCACCACTACCGTTTGAGGATGTGGGACACCGACCTCGGCACATAGTCGAGCAAAACTGGCCTTATCGGAAACCAAGTCGAGGGTTTCCATGGGGAGAACTTGCAGAAGGTAACGAGTCCGAAGCTCATCGACCCTCTCGGCAATCGCACGGATAAGCGAGTCCGTGTTAGCCAAGAGAACCAGTTGACCAGGTCCTTGCCATGCATCTGCAAACTCGATCGCGCGTTGCACATACTCATTCGGGAGCATCACGCGCCCAGCGGCGTGCACCTCGCAGATACTGGAATGTGCAATAGGACCCGTTGCAAAAGAACTGATAACCGTACTGTTTACGCCGAAGGCTTCAAAAAAAGCTCTGGCCAGGGCGTAGACACCGATATCTGCCCCCAAAATGACAGGCCGGATGTCTGGACCATGAACTTCTTGCACCTTCGACTCCTTTTTCTTGGGCTCCCTTGGGGCATTCAATAGTGTAGGTTACATCGGCGTGCCCTTGCCTGAACTACTCTTTCCTTGCCTAATGTGGTTTACATGACGTCAAATGCAGCGGTTTCCCCAGATTTTGTGGCTGCTTTAAATTCACTCAGGGAACTGAAACCCCACAGCAACGTCACCGTGAGCGAAATTCCTGCCCCTCGTAATATGGCACCTTTCGCCGCTGCCCTGAGTGCCGAAACCACGCATACTGATTTGGCTGGACGCCCCTTGGGTACTGGTCGTCTGGTGATACTTCATGACCCGCGCGGACAAGACGGCTGGAACGGCGAATTTAGGATCATCTCTTTGGTTTCGGCAGATATCGATCATGATTTGGGTGCCGACCCTTTGGCTGGTGAAGTGGCCTGGTCTTGGCTGCGAGAGTCCTTGGATTCCAATCATGCTGAGCATCACGACCTAGTGGGGTCTGTCACGAGAGAACTGTCGGATTCTTTCGGTGGAATCAACTTGACGTCGTATGCAGCGGCAATCGATGTGAGGGCATCGTGGACGCCTCAAGGGACTGATATGATTCCTCACTGCACGGCTTGGATACACATGATTTTACAAGCCGCTGGTCTTGATCCCCAGGAAGGCGTTGTGTCACTATCATCCAGACGCTACGCGCAAGGATAGGAAAATTTGCTTCACACACCCGAGGGCACCACACATACGCCCACATCTTCAACTACTTCTGCACAACTTGTTACTTCGCCTGCTGGGGGTGTACCTCACATTGTTGACACTCCTGAAGCACTTGCTCATGCCGTCCGGCAATTGGCCAGTGGCAATGGCCCTTTCGCAATAGATGCCGAGAGAGCTTCCTCATTTAGGTACGGTCAAGATGCGTATTTAATCCAAGTAAAGCGGGCAGCTTCGGGTATCCACCTCATCGATCCGCGCGCCTTCGACACACTGGCTCCTTTAGCCACAGTTCTTGCCGAGGACGAATGGGTCCTACATGCTGCCGACCAGGATTTGCCTTGTCTTGATGACCTCGGCCTTCGGCCACCCTCACTTTTTGATACCGAAATTGCGGCGCACATATTGAACTATGAACGCATTGGATTATCTTCTGTCCTGGAAAACCGTTTAGGTGTCCTCCTTGCAAAGGAACATTCCTCTGCCGACTGGTCCACCAGGCCCTTGCCGTCACAGTGGTTGGCCTACGCCGCCTTGGATGTTGAGTTTTTACTGCCACTGCGTGAGCTATTGATGCAAGACCTAGTGGATGCGGGAAAGGACGAGTGGGCAAAACAGGAGTTTGAACATGTGCGTACAGCCCCTCCGCCTGCCCCGAAGCTGGACCCTTGGCGACATACGCCAGGGTCGGGTGAGATCCGCACCACTAGAGGCTTGGCTGTCTTGAGGGAGCTGTGGTTAACACGCGACAGCATTGCACAAAGCGAAGACCTCTCCCCCTCCAAGGTCCTGGGCAATAAGGCCTTGGTTGCTGCTTCTGTCCATCTTCCCGCTGACCGCAGACGTTTGGGGGCAATGCCCGAGTTTCGCAGTAAGTCAGCCAAAGCGCATATGTCCTCGTGGGCCAAGGCGATTTCCAAGGCACTAGCACTCGATGAGGATCAACTTCCTGAACGCCGCGCACCCAAACGTATCGATGCCACACCTGATCCCAGGAATTGGCACAGACACAGCCCAGATGCCCTCATCCGCCTAGAGGCTATTCGGCACTGTTTACGTGAAGAAGCCCAGGATTTGGGGATCCCCCCAGAAGTGCTCTTGGCGCCTAAGACCCAACGGCGTAGCGCCTGGCTACTACCTTTCGACTGCACTGTGTCTGAAGTGAAAAAAGTCCTGGCAGCCGATAAGGCAAGGCCTTGGCAAATCGCCCAGGTGGCCTTGCCAATAACGCACTCATTGCGTTCTGAGTGATCGGCTCTTCGCCAATATTTTCTTCGTTATCTTCTGGGCGCTTAAACCCAGGCCCTCGAGGATTGATCCCCTGCTGGCGTGTTCTAAGAATTCTTTTGGTACCCCAAAGGTGTAGACAGTGGCAGCGCAATCACCTTCGCAAAGAGAGTCACGCAGTTGAGAGCCAAAACCACCCGTGACAATCCCGTCTTCGATTGTGACGACTGTGTCAAAAGACTTGGCGAAGTTCACAAGATCCCTCCCGATGGGAATGATCCACCTGGGGTCGGCCACTGTGGCGTCCCACCCGTGTTCTGACAAACTCTGGGCTATCTCTTTCGCAGTGGCTACGAAAGGACCGATGCCTAACAGTAGGACTGAGCCTTGTTTAGCCCCGTCTGCCGGGCAGTCAGCCAAAATATCGACACTGCCAACGCGTCGTATGGCAGGGCTGGGGGCAGGTAGAGCACCCTTTGGGTAACGTAAAACCGTGGGGGCATGCGCTATTTTGACGGCCTCATCAAGTTCTTCTCGCAAGGTCACTTCATCCCTTGGTGCAGCAATGCGCAAACCGGGCACAGTGGACAATAAGGCAATATCCCAGACCCCATTGTGGGACGCTCCGTCCTCGCCTGTTATCCCCGCGCGATCAAGGACTATGGTGATCCCTGCCCTGTGTAAGGCTGCGTCCATTAAAACCTGGTCGTAGGCCCTGTTCATGAAGGTCGCATACAGTGCCACCACTGGATGTAAACCGCCGTAGGCCATACCTGCCGCATTGGCGATAGCTTCCTGTTCAGCAATGCCCACATCAAATACCCGATTCGGGTAGGCATCCTTAAAAGGTCCCAGACCGACCGGACGCAGCATTGCTGCCGTAATCCCCACGATTCGAGGATCGTCTTGCGCCAAGTGCAAGATCTCATCAGCAAATACAGCAGTCCACTGGAAGCGTTGCTTGTCGACTGGCAAGCCTGTCTCCGGGTGTATTTTGCCGACCGCATGGAAGCGATCCTCGTCGTTTTCCAAGGCCGGGGAATAACCGGAACCT
The DNA here is from genome assembly GCA_030538185.1 of Actinomycetaceae bacterium. Taxonomy (GTDB): domain Bacteria; phylum Actinomycetota; class Actinomycetes; order Actinomycetales; family Actinomycetaceae; genus JAUNUK01. The sequence goes on from JAUNUK010000001.1 coordinate 873,190, forward strand.
TTTTGTGTAATCACGTGCACCAAAACGGGTTCGTTGTAGTCCTTGACCCTAGTAAAGGCAAACTCTAGGGCAGTGATGTCGTGACCATCTACAGGTCCGATATATTTCAAACCGAGGTCTTCAAACATGCCTTGTTGTGGGGCCAGGACATCCTTGACCCCCTTCTTCAGACCATGCAATGCCTCGTAGGCTAACTGGCCTGGTCGCCCCTTACCTTGCAGGGTCGTTTTCCCCCACTCCAAGACTTTTTCATAACCAGGATTCACACGCAAGGCATCCAGGTGGTGTGCCAAACCGCCAATAGTCGGGGCATACGATCGACCATTGTCGTTGACAACAATCACCATGGGTCCACGATCCCCTGAGGCAATATTGTTCAACGCCTCCCAAGCCATCCCTCCTGTCAAGGCACCATCACCAATAACCGTGATGACCCTACCGGGATCCCCCAGAAGTGCACGGGCACGGGCAATCCCATCCATCCATGCCAAGGAAGTGGAGGCATGAGAGTTTTCGAGTACGTCATAACGGCTTTCCGCCCTCGAAGGATAGCCTGACAACCCACCTTCTTGGCGGAGCATCGAAAAATCTTTGCGCCCAGTCAACAGCTTGTGAACATAGGACTGGTGGCCGGTATCGAAAATCAAGGTGTCTTTGGGGCAGTCAAAAACTCGGTGCAGTGCAATGGTCAGTTCCACAACACCCAAATTTGGGCCCAGGTGTCCGCCTGTGGTGGATACCGAAGTGACCAGGAAGTCGCGGATCTCTTGGGATAATTCGTTTAGCTGATCTGAAGTGAGGTGTCGAAGGTCTCTAGGAGAGTTGATCTGTTCCAGCCATCTAGCCACTTTCAAACCTTTCGACACAAACTCCCACAATCTTAGCCTGTCAAGCATCGAGTGGTTACCCTAGTATGGTGATCATCCACAAAGGAGATGCCATGCCCACATCACAGCCCTACGGTTCTTGGAACTCCCCCATTTCCACAGATTCTTTGGGTAAGTCGATTCGACGAATCGAACAAGTGGCTCTTGATGGACAAAACGCCTACTGGGTTGAGGCACGCTCAGCCGAAGCGGGCCGCAATGTGCTGATGCGCTACAACCAAGAAGGCCAGGTCCAGGAGGTACTGCCCCCTGCTTCCGAGGGGTGGGAATATGATGTGCGCACCTCGGTACACGAATATGGCGGCCAAGCATACGCAGTACTCGACTCCTTGATTATCTTTTCTTGTGGTCGGGACCACTTGGTCTACAGCTACAAAACCGACTCGCCCCTACCGCCCGTGCCTTTGACGGGCAAGCCTTCAAGCAGGTTCGCAGATCTCTACATTGATGCCCGCCGTTCTCGCGTATACGCCATTCATGAAGATCACTCGCAGCCAGGGCCCTGTCGTAACTCGATTGTCGCCATCCCCTTGGATGGGACAGCCAGATTAGATGCCTCGCGAGTCACGACTTTGTGGTCAGACTCTGATTTCGTCTCTTCCCTGTGCTTGTCCCCTGACGGTAGGTTCCTTTCCTTCATCTCCTGGGATCACCCACATATGCCTTGGTCAAAGGCGGTTTTACGCGTCGCACAATTGGATGCCGCAGGTGAGATAACCTCCTGTATTGCCCTCACAGATGGCACAACTGCTCCTCTGCAAGCCAGGTGGAGCCCGCTTGGCGAACTCATCTTCGCCGACAACCCGACTAGGTGGTGGAATCTTTGGCGCATCGAGGGCTGGGATCGCATCCCCGAGGGCGCCTCGTGGTCCCTTGAGGATCTGCGTTTTCGTCCGTTGAATCCGGGTTCGAGAGATCACTGCGGACCAGGTTGGTATCTGGGGGCTTGTGATTTCGAATTCCTGGATGCTGACATGCTTGTTTCATCCTGGTCCGAGGGCGGGACGCGGAAAATCGGAAGCATCAAGATATCGAATGGCGAAACCGAGGCCTGGCCACTTCAGTGGTTCCCACAAGGACAGGTGCGCGCGAAAGATGGCCTAACCCTTGCGGTCATGAGTTCCTGGGATCACCCCACCAGCCTCGTAGCAATAAAAAACGGCCAGGTAACAGTCATCCGCTCCTCAATGACCGAGGACTATCCTCACGAGTACATCGCCCGTCCACGTCTCTTGGAGTGGGCCTCCCCTGATGGTCTGCCTATCACCGGTTGGTATTATCCGCCCACGAGTCCTGAATACAGTGGCCCCTCACAAGACTTGCCGCCCCTGATCCTGAATGTACACGGCGGTCCAACCGCTGAAGCGCTCCCAGGTTTCGACCCGACTATCTGCACCTTCACATCTCGAGGTTTCGCCTACCTGGATGTTAACTACCGCGGCTCTTGGGGACGTGGGACAGATTTCGTCGAGGCTCTAAATGGCTGCTGGGGCGTCAAGGATGTGGCTGACTGTGTTTCTGGTGCCCAGGCTGCAGTTTCACAAAAACTGGCTGATCCCTCACGCCTGGCAATACGCGGGATTTCTGCCGGGGGCTTCACTACCTTAGCCGCCCTCACGTCAACGTCGGTTTTCACGGCTGGGTGTGACATCTCTGGGCCAGCCGATCTGCTTTCGATGGCATCAACGACCCACAAGTACGAGACCTACTATGTTGACTCTCTGGTGGGAACCTTGGACCGCGAGGACCCTGTGTGGATGGCTCGTTCTCCCATTACACGAGTTGCCGAGATCTCTGCCCCGCTGCTGATTCAGCAAGGTGAAATTGACAAGGTAGTCCCCTTAGAACAGTCCAGAATCATCTACAAGACCCTCCTCGAAGAAGGAAAACCGGTTGCCCTTCGCGTCTTTACCAATGAAGGCCACGGCTTTATGTCTTCACGCGCCATTTCGCTTGCACACGCGGCAGAACTCGCCTTCTACCGCAGGATCTGGAACATTACCCCTCCCAGCGAAGAAGCCGAGCAAGATGCTAACGCCGTTAACCTGGATAACTGGCCCTAGTCAGGCATTGAACCGGCAGACTTTGAAACGATAATCTTCGTGATGCAGGAGCTACAGCAATAGGTTGCGTATGTCTTGAGCGCTTATGTCAGTGGCCCCCATGAGTTCCTCGTCCAACACCGCGTTTATCAACTGACGTTTCTTATCCTTCAACGCCATAACCTTTTCTTCTATTGTGTTTTTCGACACCAATCTGTAGACGCTAACCTTCTTGTCCTGTCCGATCCTGTGTGCGCGGTCAACGGCCTGTTCTTCAACCGCTGGATTCCACCACGGGTCGGCAATAAAGACATAGTCGGCTTCTGTGAGGTTTAACCCCACGCCCCCTGCCCTCAGAGAGATAAGAAAAGCTGCCGAGGGCGACTCCTTGAAACTCTCAATAACCTGCGCTCTGTTTCGTGTGGAGCCATCCAAATAGGCATGGGGCACCCCTTGCCCCCTAATGCCCTCTCTAATGAGCTCCAAGAAGGATGTGAACTGGGAGAAGACCAAGACATGATGCCCCTGTCTGACCAAGTCCGCAACAGTTGTCACCAGGTAGTCAAGTTTCGCTGAGGCCGTATCCAGGCTTGGGGTGGCAAAGCGAGTGGACAATGCCAGCATTCGAAGCTTGGTCAAAGCGGCCAAAATTGCGATCCTATTGACACCGTAGTCTTCCAAAAGACCACTGAGCCTCAGCCTTTGAACTTGCAGGTATTCTTCATAAACTTTGCGATGCTCCGGGTGCAGATCAATGAGGATCTCTTGCTCAGTTTTTTCTGGCAGTTCGCTTGCAACCTGGGCTTTCTTTCGTCGCAAAATGAATGGCGCAACCCGGGCCTTGGTCGATTCATCGAGCACTAGCTCTCTTTGTGAACCCAGTGCGGAGGGTAAGGCCAAACGCATGAGGGAAGACAGATCGCTTATTGAGTTTTCTATAGGGGTACCTGTAGCGCAAATAGCCCATTCACGTGGCAGTTTAAGGGCCGCTTTGTGGCCCAAGGTATCGGCGTTCTTCAAGTTTTGTGCCTCGTCAAAGACCAGTCCTGCCCACGGTATCTGCGCATACCGTGGGGCATCAAGACGCAAAAGGCCATAGGTTGTCAGGACCACGTCAGTTTCGCTCGCATCAAACACTGAGTCACGTGAAGAAACCCTCTTTACACGCAAGTCTGGGGCAAAGCGTGCAGATTCTTCACTCCACACCTCGGCCACAGATGTCGGTGCCACAACTAAGACCGCTCCACCGAGCATTCCCGCCTTTTTTAATGACCTCACAACCGTCAAGACCTGCAAGGTCTTACCCAGCCCCATATCGTCGGCCAGTATCGCGCCCAGTCCCAGACGCACTCGAGATAACAGCCATTTCACGCCGTGCAGTTGATAGTCGCGAAGTGTCGTCCCCACAGGTGCCACAACTGCGATCCCTGGTTCTTGCATTCTTTGTTTCAGCTTTTCCCAGGCACCATCACTATCGACATTGTGACCTAGTTCAAGGATCTCTTGTATCACACCAATATGAGATACCCCCAGACGGAAGTGCCCGTCATCACTGCTAGCGTTTCCCCGGTCCTTAGCCTCGGCCAGAAGACTGGACATTGTCACATACTCTTCGCCAGATATGTCCACCCACTGACCTGTCGGCATGCGCAGCCACATCTCTCCGCTATCCAGGGCTTCTTGAACTGCCTCAAACCCAAGAACTTCTGAACCTAAGCGAATGCTTGCATGAATATCAAACCAGTCCATCGTCCCTTCAGGCTCCTTGGGCGCCCCGCCCTCGGAAATGTTTTTAATACTCAGATGCAACTGTGCATATAGGGGATTTTCGAGGTTGGGTTTAGCAGCGTGTTCTCCGTTTCTTCCCACAATCGGGACCAGCTGTTCCAGCGCGGGGGCGTAATCCATCCAAAACTCGAAAGCTTCATGGGAGGGAATCTTGATGTCCTTGCCTTCAATGAACAGCCTTGAAGTCAGCCCCAAAGTCTCATGAGTATTCAACAATACGAGGACTGCTTGAGTGGGGACCCACACTGCCCAAGGATCTGCACCTAAGAACATGCATTCTTCTGCCAGGACCTCTGTGCCGTTAATGCGCAAGGCGGGCAGAAGGCAGATGCCCTGGGTACCCACATCCTTCAATACAAGAGCATATTCAGGTGGTGTCCTCAGGCATTCCACTTTGAGGCCTTCTGGTCCAATAATGCTAACCCCCGCCTCAATGGCATCACGCATGGCCTGGCCTACTGCAAGTTTCGATTCGCGCAGGTCAATGTCTTTGGGCGCAGTCGGCCCATGTGGGAAACCGGCTGCTGAACATATCTGTTTAACCGCACGCAACTGGCGCGGTTCTAGTCCCTCCGTGACGGAAACCCAACGTGAGGTCAGATCCTTCCAGCTTGCCCTCTGTGTGCTCCACTGGTTGTTTTTATCCAAGCGCATGGGACTCACGAGCATACTTCTCGTGCCTACCTCAATGCGCAGCGCCAGGGGTTGCTTAATTTCTACAAGAGCCTGTGAAAGGGTATGTCTCCATGGAGAGTCCATGCTTGGTGGCGTCGCAGATGAGGGCATCAGACCATTGTAACCCGAGCGCGCCTTGGGCTAAGTGGCGATACCTTTGTGCAAGTCCGTGTAAGAATAGGGCGTGCTTCACGTCATTTTCTTTTGCCCACGGATACCCGGCAACACAGGAAACACCATTCGCTTATCCGCCTGCACCGGCTCGATGTTGCATTTGGTGGAACCCATGGTTTTCGACATGGATGACACGAAACTGCGCCGAGCCGGCTTGGACTACCACGACCTAGCGCATGTTCAGGTCCACCCCAATTTGGATGATGCCTTGGCTTGCGTTCCTGGCAAGATCTGGGCATTCACAGGGCATGCCACAACAAGTTTTTCTGATATCACCTACGGCGGGGAGGACGGCTTATTATTTGGCCCAGAAGATACGGGGTTGCCTGAAGATGTCATGCAACACCCGCGTGTTGAGGCCTGTGTGCGCATCCCTATGCTGCCTGACGCACGTTCGCTAAACCTATCGGCATCAGCCTCTATTGCAGTCTATGAAGCGTGGCGCCAACTGGATTATGTGAACGGAGTTTGACCCAGAGGTGACTTTGATGAGACCTTTTACATCACACGGACTAGTATCTGAGTTGTGAATTCATTAAAACTTCAAACAAACTCCGTTGCGTCTATCCTCCCAAATTCGGCAGTTATCGTTTTTGTAAACCCAGCTCTGGCTGATGAAAACACTGCCCTTCCCTTGCGCCTTCCACCCGAGTGGAGCCCATCTGTTGAGGAAGCCATTTCGGCACTTGGCTTCAAAGCAGACCCGGGTCAAGTTGTGTGTAGCCAAGCACCACAGGCTCTCGGTGCGCAGCTTTTAGTTCTGGTCGGACTTGATTCTTCTTCTGGCGATGAGGCCCAAAGGGCAGAGGCGCTACGTGTCGCATCTGGTGCCGCCGTGCGCCAAGCCCCCAAGGAACGCAACCTCTTTATTGTCAGCCCTGTAGAACAGCCTGCTGAGGTTCAAGCGGTGTCGGATGGCCTGCTTTTGGGCGATTACTCTTTTACGAGTTACACCACCAAGGCCAAAACACCTGAACGTGACATAACACTGTGGGTCTCAGATGGTGGCGAGATACTCGAAGCCTCACTGGCCAAAAGCGCTGAGGTAGTTCAGGGCGTGAACCTGGCACGGACCTTGATTAACACTCCCCCTCAAGCCATGTTCCCCGCAGAGTTTGTCACACAGATTGAGGCCGCAAGCCAAGGCATAGCGAATTTGAGCTGTGAAATCCTGGACGAAAAGCAGCTAAAGGCTCAAGGCTACGGCGGGCTTGTAGCCGTGGGGCAAGGTTCTCCCAATCCCCCGCGCCTGTTGATTATGCGCTACACGCCTGATGATGCGAAGTCTTCGGTGGCTTTGGTCGGCAAGGGCATCACCTTTGACTCTGGCGGCCTGTCTTTGAAGCCTCCCAAGAGCATGCTGACGATGAAATCCGACATGTCTGGAGCTGCAGCCGTATGTGCAGCCACGCTGGTGGCAGCTAAACGCGGAGTCAAGGTCCAGATCACCACCTTTGCCTGTATGGCAGAGAACCTGGTGGATTCACGTTCAACCAGGCCATCCGATGTGATCACTTTAAAGTCAGGCACCACTGTTGAGGTTACGAACACAGATGCTGAAGGCCGTTTGGTCTTGGCTGATGGCTTGAGTGCCGCCTGTGACGAAAATCCAGATATGGTCATTGATATTGCCACTCTCACGGGAGCACAGATCGTCGCCCTGGGCAACCGCACTGCAGGTGTTATGGGAAGCGAAGCCACACGTCAAGCAGTGGTTGATGCCGCTAAAGAAAGTGGCGAAGACATGTGGCCCATGCCTTTACCCGGGCACCTCATGAAGGCGCTGGATTCGACGGTTGCAGATATGGTCAATACGCCCATGCCCGCTGCTGAGGCAGGCATGCTGATGGCAGGCCAGTTCCTTTCACGTTTCGTAGGCGACACCCCTTGGGCACATATCGACATTGCCGGTCCGAGCTTTAACGAAGCAACGCCTTGGGGCTATACGCCCAAAGGTGGCACAGGCGTAGGTGTGCGCACCCTCCTACATCTCATCGAAGCTCACAACCGTTAGACGACTCCGCGATACACCAGGGAGGCTGCAAGCTTTCTTAGCTTATGGGACAATGGACCCAGCTCAATCGAAGCCATGTTTAAGGAACTTGGAATCAATTGCTGCATGTAGACGTTGTCCATAGTGGAAGACATGCATTAGCTGAGATTGACATGATTCTTGCGGGTCAACCACATAACTGAAAAATATACGAGTAGAGGAAGGCTCTAGATGTCGCACACAGTTCAAATGCCCGCCCTCGGGGAATCGGTAACGGAAGGAACCGTCACCCGTTGGCTGAAAAACCTCGGCGATTCAGTTGAAGTGGATGAACCTTTACTTGAGGTATCAACCGATAAGGTCGACACTGAAGTGCCCTCTCCTGCCGCTGGTGTGCTTACCGAAATCCTGGTAGAAGAAGACCAAACCGTCGATGTGGGTACCCCTGTGTGTACCATCGGTGACGCAGGTGCTGCTGCGTCACCGGCTGAACAACCTGTTGAACAACCAGCTGAACAAGCTCAACAGCCTGAACGGACTGCAGCAGACGTTCCGAACCCAGAGATCCCTTCCTCCGTTGTCGACACTGACAGCGGGCCGGTTGTTTCCTGGCGTTACCCGCAGGTGCCCCCCATCCCGGAAAAGGCACCCGCCTCTGTCGCGCCAGCTGCACCGGCTGCTCCCGCTGCGCCCACCGCCCCTCAATCTTCAGACACGGGCACAGCGGTTAGCATGCCTGCCCTGGGTGAGTCCGTCACAGAAGGCACCGTCACCCGTTGGCTCAAAGCAGAAGGCGAGACCCTCGAGGTCGATGAACCCTTGCTTGAGGTCTCAACCGACAAGGTCGACACAGAGGTCCCCTCTCCTGTCGCGGGCACGCTGTCGAAGATCGTGGTCCCCGAAGACGAAACAGTTGCGGTCGGGACAGTCCTAGCCTATGTCGGTGGTGCTCCCGTGGCTCCATCCGCTCCCGCTGCGCCCGCCCCAGTGGCCCAGGCTGTTGCGCCAGCACCTGCTCCTCCCACACCTCCTGCCGCGCCTGCGGCGCCTCCTGCACTTGCTGCACTCGCGACACCTGTCGCGCCTGCTGCACCTGCAGCCCCTAGCCCGGCACCTGCAGCGCCCGTGGCACCTGCCACACCGGCTGCCACACCGGCTGCAACCGAAGGCGTTTCCAAGGCGGCTCCGGCATCCTACGTCACCCCAATTGTGCGCAAGTTGGCGATCAAGGAGGGCGTGGACCTCACAACCGTCAAAGGCACCGGCGTGGGTGGACGCATTCGGAAAGAAGACGTCCTTGCAGTCGCCGAAGCCGCTCGTCAAAAGGTGGCTACTGCGGATGCTCAGGCTCCAAAGGCACCCGCAACACCTGCCGTGGCCTCCCCGTTGCGCGGCACAACCGAGAAGATGAGTCGTCTACGACAGGTCATTGCCACACGCATGATCGAGTCTCTGCAGGTGTCTGCACAGCTCACCACTGTGGTCGAAGTCGACATGACCCGGATCGTCTCCCTTCGTGCCCGGGCGAAAGATTCCTTCTTGCAACGTGAAGGCACAAAGCTCACCTACCTGCCCTTCATGGTCAAAGCCGCTTGCGAGGCCCTCAAGGCACACCCCAAGATCAACGCCTCGATCAACGGCAACGAGGTCATCTATCACGAGTCTGAGCATATTGGCATTGCCGTGGACACAGATCGTGGCCTGATGGTCCCTGTGATTCGCAATGTCGGGGACCTGACCATTGGTGGCATCGCCAAGAAGATCAATGACTTGGCCTCGCGGACCCGTGAAGGCAAGGTAAGCCCTGATGAACTCTCGGGTTCAACCTTCACCATCACGAACACAGGCTCCGGTGGTGCCCTCTTTGATACGCCAATCATTAACCAGCCTGAGGTCGCAATCTTGGGCACAGGTGCCATTGTGAAGCGCCCAGCGGTTGTCGTGGACGCAGATGGTAATGACTCTTTCGCCATCCGCTCCATGTGTTACTTGGCCTTGTCCTATGACCACCGCCTTGTCGATGGTGCGGACGCAGCCAGGTACCTCACAGACGTGAAGCGCCGCCTTGAAGCCGGCGATTTCAGCGCTGACCTGGGACTCTAGACTCTATGTGGGTGTTGGCTGACGCTTAGCTCTGGCTAGGGTCAGCCAACACCCGCCTAGTTTGGTTACAGGCTCCCACACTATCTGTAGCGGGTTCCACTTGGGATATCTGCCAGTTGCCTGCCTCGCAAGCCTCTAAAAGGATCTCAACACAGCGCGGAGCCAAGGCGTTAACACGACTCATACCGCCCTGCTTGTCGATCTTTTCGTAGGCTCCCTGAGTGATTGTGGCCTCAAGTCTCGTTGTCGTGGTCTTTGCCTCGACAATAGCCACGTCGGACACCTGGGTTGTCAAGCCTCTGATCTGTACCCCGACAGAGGCAATCGAAGCCAACAACGCCATATCGCTTTCGGCAATAGCGCTTCCTGCTTTATTGATCTTGGCCAGGGCAGGTGCATCCCCTTCCATAAGTGCCCGATCGCGTATCGCCAAAAGACGAGCAACTTCGCGCAGCACAGCCCCAGGATCCCCAAGTGGCTTCATGTCCAGGCCCTCACCCACCTTAGAATCCTCAGCCGCAATAGCAGTTTCGTCTCCCAGTGTGGACGCATAGGTAGTGGCCTGAGTATTTTCCTCGTCAAACATGCTTGTAGCCAAACCGGCCATCCCTACAACAAGACCCACAGCGCAGATTCCAAGCAGTGCAGGTTTAAGTATTCTGAAGGTCTTTCTGCCTCGGTTTTCCCTGTGGCGACCTCTCTTTTTCTTGTCCTCTACTGTGGTCGCTTCATATTTCACCTCTGCTCGAATTTGTGCCCCAATCAAGTCGAGTTGTGCTGGAACACCTAAACTTTCCGTGAGGTGTGCTTCGGTCAAGATTTTTTCAAGTTCAACAGCCGAACAGCGGGTTTCAGGATCATTTCCGAGGGCGGATTGTAAATACTGTGGCTCTAAGCCCAATTCTTGCAGTACCTTGGCCAAAGAGTACACATCACCAGCGGCACTGGGACCCGTTAGGGACCTTTCTGGCGCACTAAACCCCGGGGTGCCTTGTTCACCTGGCCACCCCAAAGTGTCCAGAAGAATGGCGTGCCCGCCCTCGGACATGAAGATATTGGATGGGGAGATATCGGCATGTGCCAGCCCATAATTGTGCAGGTGTGCCAATCCTTGAGCCACATGAATGCCCAAAGAGGTAACCTGTCCGGGGCTAAAGCGGGTGCAGGACATGACAATGTCCAAAGATTCCCCAACAAGGTATTCCCACACAAGGACCATGCGTCCGGCACTAATCATGTGTATGTCACGAAGATCGCGCAAAGCAGGATGTGTAAAACCCAATAGGGCATCTGCCTTGGCGTGCCACTGAGGATCTTGGGGCGAAGTGATGACCTGTACAGCTACTGTGTCACCATTGGCAGTTGTGGCCCGCCACATGGTGGTGCCACTTCCGTGACTGAGTGCTTCGTGTAGCTCGTAGCCTTCAATAACCATGGCACAAGCCCACCACATAAGGCCTACATGCAATACAACACGTAGGCGATCTGTGGATAACTTTGTTACACGGATGCCTGTGGACAACTTTGGGGGCATGCCCGCTTCACGGTAGGCTAGTCCTACTATGGCAAAGACTGACAAGAACACAGCAAGCACGGCACCCGCGCCAAAAAAACGTAGGTTTTGGTCGGCTTTCACTGATTCCTACACGGTTATCAAACGCACCTATCCTTGGATACCCTGGGCAATGCTCGGTTCCACACTGGGTGCAATAGCGCTGTGTTTAACCATCGGCTTCCTCACTAACAGCATTCTTACTTGGGCTTTCACCGCAGTCCTAATGATCGTGCTCATCCCTATGATCTGGCTGACAGCACTGGTTCGTAGGGCCATGTACAAACAGATTGACGGCAGGCCAGGGGCAGTCGGTGCAGCCCTTTCAGAGCTGCGTGGGGCATGGATCACTTCAGAAGAACCTGTTGGTTTTTCACGAGAACAAGATCTTGTCTGGCGTATTGTGGGCCGCCCTGGGGTTGTCCTCATATCTGAAGGCCCTACGACTAGGGTGCGGGGCATGCTGGAAGACGAAGCCAAGAAAGCACAGCGTGTTGTCTCAACTGTTCCAGTACACCAAATCCAAGTGGGCAATGATGAAGGACAAGTTCCTTTAATCAAATTGCGTTCGGCCCTCAGAAGGCTTCCCAAGGCGCTCAACCGCGAGGACGTGCCCTCCGTGTCAAAGCGACTGAAGGCCCTAGAGGCGAAGGGACTTCCCATTCCAAAGGGCATCGATCCTGCAAAGGTCCGCCCCTCCAGGCGTGCGCAACGCGGCTGACGCATAACCACTCAAGGCTCCCGCGAAAGGCTCCCATGCGTCGTTCAGTTTTGGTCCTCCTTCTCGCAGCGTCCGTGATTCTTGTGGGCTGTTCACCTCGTGAAGCCGGACTTCCGAACGCGGGCTACGACCTTTCAGAGCTTCAAAGCGTTGAGAGTATCGCCGCGATGGTGCCGCAAGACGTTAAAGAGCGTGGGGTATTGAGGAACGGCGCAGCTATTGACTACCCTCCTGCAGAATTTACTTCACACATTGATGGTAAAACTTCTTTAGGCTATGACATTGACATTGCCCGCGCACTGGCTAAGGTGATGGGCCTATCGGGAGCTGAAACGACGCATACGACCTTCGAGAAATTACTCGATCAGGTCGGCACGAATGTCGATCTGAGCATCTCCTCTTTTACTATCAGCCCCAGCAGAAGCGCCAACTACGCCATGATCTCCTATATCGAGGTCGGCTCACAGTTCGCTGTCGCTAAAGGAAATCCCACCAAGTTTGATCCCTTCGAACCTTGTGGCAAAACTATTGGCGTCCAAAAAGGCAGCTACCAAGAAGCCGAGCTGCTTCCGACGATGTCTCAGGCTTGCGAGCAAGAAGGCAAGGACACGATCGTCATTAAGGCTCATCAGCTTCAAACAGAGATCGCGCCCAAGGTCATCGCCGGACAATACGATGCTGCTTTGGCTGATAGCCCTGTTATCGACTACACGATCTCCCAATTCGACGAGGAATTAGAAACCGTGGGTGACATTGTGGCTGCCGCGAAGCAGGGAATAGTCATTTCCAAAGACAATAGGCAACTAATAGATGCCACAGCCTTGGCCATGCAAGAGCTTATGGACAACGGGACTTTGGCGGCGATCTTGAGCCACTACGGTGTGGATTCCTTAGCTCTCAAGACCGCCAAGATTTATGAAGAGGGCAAGTCTTGACCTCGTGTGCGTCTCGCGCCCACTGAAACACAGCCCAATCCCTAGTTTTCTAAAACGTGATTCGAGGTTATGGGTGCTCCTCCTGGTATAACCTCCCACTCATTGATCGCGCGATCTGCCCACAGGCTACACGACCATCCTGTTTCAGGTGACCCCTCCAACAGTGTCAAAGCCGTGTTCGGGGATGGGTGCTGCCCCACCAAATCAGCCGACAATTCGGGGCTGCGTTGAGCAGCCCACACCCTCATAATCGCACCGTGTGCAACTACTGCGACCGTGTCATCGTCCTCAAGGCCCTCACAGGCCCAAGCGATCCCCCGATCGAAACGCGCCAAAACTGCGTACCCGTCCTCGGAATTGGGCATGGGGTTATCCAGACGTATTCCTGCGCACCAATCCACGACCCGCAGCAGATAATCTTCCTGGTCTGCCACCTTGGTGGACATCTCAATATCCCCGGCAACAATTTCGCGAAGGTCCTCGTTTTCCTCTACCTCCAGCCCAAAGTGCTGGGCCAGAGGAGCAGCGGTCTGCTTTGCCCTTTCAATGAAAGAGGCCACAACCCGTTTGGGACTATTGCCAATAAGTCGCTCCCATTTTTCAGGGATTGCAAGGGCTTGTGCCAGGCCGGTTTCGTTCAGAGGCATTCCTGGGTGGGCTGTATCCAAGGCACCCTCAACATTGGCTTGGGTTTGACCATGGCGGATAAGAACTAAACGCATTGACACTCCTGGTTGCACTCTGCAGACTGCTGACAAACCCCACCATATCCAGATGAACCCCACAGCTCCAAGCCAAAACAATGTGCCAACACCCAGCTGACCGACTCGAAAATGTGACCAGAGTCATACTAGCAAAATTCTGAAATAACCCTGAAAAGCCACTGAGAAAAGAGAGAAACATTCCTTAATCAAACACAATATAAACACTTATCTATAACTGAAAACGTCCTCAATGATACTAAAGAACCCAAATAGCATGTGAGCCACACATACTATATCTATAACCCACAAAATCAACACAATATCTGAGAGATCTCTAAGAAATATCGACATTCTAATATAGATTATACCCTACGCCCACTGTTGTCAACTAGCCACTACTTGAATAGGTTTAAAGAAACTAATTAAGGAGAAATCATGGCATTACATACATCTGGGACCTCAGGTCTTGTTAATACGCGTTTTTTTAATACTTTCCCTCAGAACATCGATTCGCTTTTCGTTAGTCTTTATCGAAAGAACGTACTTAAAAGGACCCTCCGAAGTTTCTTTCCTATTAATTTCTATGACGGTTCGAGGCAAAGATATCCGCGCCCAGCGCAGTGCGGAGATCCCATAGGCAAGATCGTTTCGGTTAAGGTCGGCAACACGGGTGCCTTCTTCCAAAACGTGGTCAGGTGTGGGAACAAATGGATATGTCCTACATGTTCCAATCATTTCAAAGGACAGTGGAGAAATTATGCCGTCAATGCAACCCAAAATGCCATGGATCAAAACATGCAGGTACTGCTTCTGACACTAACCATTCCACACAAGGCCACGGATAACCTAGGTTCTCTATTATCCATACTTACTAAAGCGTGGGTAGATTTATCTAGGCTTCTGAAGTCAGGGGTTCTGTTACGCCCATACGGGTACGGGGGCCTCATCCGTGCAACGGAAGTGACCTATGGGAAGGCCCACGGGTGGCATCCTCATTTCCATGTTCTTCTCTTCCTCGATAATCCGATTGCCTCATCTGACCTCGATACAGTCAAAATCAGCCTCCAAAAAATGTGGACAAAATACCTTGCAATACGAGGCATCATCCTTCAAGCCGGCAGGGTCAAGATTGATGTTCGTCCTATCGAGTCACCCAAGGAAGCCGGATACATATTCAAGACACAAGACTCAAACACACCGGATCATTACACGCCTTTTGAACTGATTGACGCGATCGAAGGAAGGTTAGCAGACATTAAACCAAACCACGCCAAACTTTTAATCATAGACTTCCTTCTTCAAACTAAACACAAACATTTCGCAGATGCGACAAAAGAAATCGACAAGTTTGCCACCCGTCCCTCCAAACTAAAGCGCAAACATGGTGGAGGTGAAGAAGGCGAAAATCAAGTGGGAGCAGTATCTCTTTTTGAAATACCTACAAAACGCTACAGGCAGTTACAAAAGAACACCGACATGGTCTGCGAGGTCTTCATCCTTGCAAGCAACAAGAAAACCCTATTTCACGCAGAAT
Source organism: Actinomycetaceae bacterium (assembly GCA_030538185.1). Classification (GTDB taxonomy): domain Bacteria; phylum Actinomycetota; class Actinomycetes; order Actinomycetales; family Actinomycetaceae; genus JAUNUK01. Next base: position 888,298 of record JAUNUK010000001.1, read on the forward strand.
ACATTGCAAAGGAAAAACCCCTTGACAATAACTGAGCCATAGATTCTGCTTGTCTTTGCCTCTCATCCAATGTTGCCGCTCTAGGATCTGCAAACTCTCCCAGAATCATAAAGTTCGTGTCATCGCCCATGAGCGCGCGTAATGCTGCAACCTGTCCTTCTTTTCGGGGTGCTAGTTGCGTGGCCAATGTTGCCCCGTCAGTTCTGAACAGTCCCATACCACTGGTGGTGATGGCCCCCACCCCTTGGCCTCGTTCCTCGTAACCGTCATCATCGAAATGCGAATAGTTGCCCACCGAGTTAGCGACCGGATGAAAACGAGCCACCGTAGACTCATGCGCCTCACCAAAAGGCGAACGCTTATCCACTGACGATTCATCGGCCAGAACTTCCTTCAAGTCCTCAGACTGATTATCGAAAATAAAGTCATAGGTGTAGGTGTAGTACCCCGCCCCCAAAGCAGGCACGTTATACGTCTGCGTATCCAAAGAGTGTGAGCGAGGGTCACCGGCCCCAGGACCACCAAACACTAAAGTCTCCATCGGTGCCGCTTCCACAGTTTGCGTCAACCCCGGAGCGTTCACCAGATTATCGCGGGGGTTAAACCACAACCGAGACTCCACCACAACCGGCAGGTACTCCTTCTTACAAATAAACGCATTGGGGTCTTCAGGCTTGTCCGGGTCTTGCACCTTTTCCACCTTATGAGGCCAGTCATCCTTCGGATCAGGGTCAGTACCGTCTGGTATTTGGTCCGAGGTTACTGTCACCGTGTCATGGAAAGAATAGTGCTTTATCGCATCATCCGAACGATGCGTCGTCCCATTAGGCGTATCAACCCTTTGAATCATGTTTCGCGAGATTTGCGAGGCAAAGGAAAGATTAAACTTCGGTTTCGGACAATCTTCGGTAATTTCACCCGGCGCGCTCGTCGTGTTAGACCGTATCTCCGCATTTGTGGTTCCGGCCCAGATCAGGCTTTGTTGTGTCGAGCGCACATTCGTTTTATAGACCGCCGTAAGTTGCGGCAACTTCGGGTAAAGAACCGACACATTCACTGGCTTCGTGGCATCGACGGCAGTAATGGTCATGTTCATGTCCGGGTAGTTCGGGTTCGTGAAACCCGCAAACCCAAAACTTGTGGGGCCAGAATTAGACATATCGGCTTGTTGTAGGTCTGTGATTGTCCCATTTTCTATATGAACTTGAAATGGAGCCTGATTAAGTAAAAGCTGCGGGTTACTAGCCTCTGCCTCCGAACCAAACAACACCTTATTAATACCCGTGACCTTCACAACCCCGGGTTGACCGGGAGCGCTCGCTTGCGACTCAATCTTTGCAAACACGCTAGGGTTAGGGCTTCCTCCCGCATTGACGTAAGAGTCACGAACCTTCATTGTGGCTTCTTGAGCGAAACGGTTACCAATATCCTTAGAAATGGCCGTGTATTGGGAATAGGCCGATTGACCACCCAAACCAGCCACTAGGTATAGACCGGCCTTAACACCTCGTTGATTCATCCCCATCTTCTTATACGCGCCCGTAAACGGGTCATAGTGATCATTGTGTTGCGAGATAATAAAGGCCATCTTCGCAATGGCCGGACCAGCGATAGTATGGGCACCACTTTGCGGATAGACCGTCATACTAGACCCAGGGCCAGGACTAATCACTTGGTCGTTATATTTGGGGTTAGCCTCCCACACCGGCCCACCCTTCTGGTCATCTAAGGAACAGTAATAGGTTCGCCCGTCAGGGCCATTGAAACCGCCCTCAACATTATGTCCATACAAGAAAGACCCCTCACCAAGACTCCACCCACCACCCGCATTAGCAGACGGCAATGTCATTGCCGGGATGAAACCCGCAACAATAAGTGAGGTTACGGCAAACAAGCCGAGGAAACGAAGAAGAAAAGAACGAGAACTATAACGCGAGTGCATATACGGCACCTTTCCTCGAACACGGACAAACATAAATGTGACCGCCCCAATAACAATAGTGAACGGGAACTCTTATTAGATAAGACTTCCCCCTTAAAGAAAAGGATACCCCATAAAAATAATCACCCTATTGAGCGATAAAAATAGCGTGAATAGAAAGTTTGAGGGCCTAACCGAAAATAACGGCTAGGCCCCCAAAACAAGGAGAAGAATAAAACGGGATTAGTAAGCGGAAGGATTAAGAATGTACTCCCAAGGACGGTAGTTTGTCTTATTTACCGGCAGTCCCTTACCCGGCTCACAAGTACCTCGCATAATGGCTAAACCAACCTGATTGCGGACACCACTAACTGAGGGATTGAACTTATCAACATAGTTAGAGCCGTGGGATTCATCCAATGTCTCATGCTTAACAATAATGAAATTAGAGTTCTTGTCCATGAGGCGTGCCCAGTGCGCAGGTGAGTCCTTGAAACGCTCTGGGTCCCAATGTGTCATCCAAATCGAGCCATCCCCTTCAGGCGAACCTCCGTATGGTTGATTGTGGTTCGTAAACAAACCATTACATGTTTCCAAGGTTTCAATACCGTTAGCGGCACGAAGTTCCTTGGCTTTTTGCCATGCCTCTTGTTTGCTCATGGTGGGATTAGAAACACCGCCGCTACCAGTGCCGGAAGAACCCGACCCTAAACTATCAATGCTTCGGCCCCCGTCATCGGGGTCAGAGATACCGTTACAAAATAGAATGAGCTTCTTCTTCACTGGGTCCCAACGACCCTCCGCAGGCGTACACACCCACTGACCGGCCTCGTTCTTATACCACTTGTTAAGCTCACCACCCGAGGCTTGCCCCGCAGGAACCGCAGGTGCTTGTGGTGTCTTGGCCCATGCGCCATCTTCTACCACCGCGCTACCGCCCAGGACCCAACCGGGATTATTACGAGGATAAGGGTTAGCGTTCTTCCCCACAAGAACCAGCGGAGCATTAGAACGTGCCGCAAAAGCCACACCCGCAAGCGCATCAGGAAAAGAAGTAGCCGAGGCATACACGACATTACCCGCATACCCTGCACCCCACCCCACAGAATCTTTCATCACCTGAAGTGCAGTGTCGTAACGGTCAACACCCGAAATGCCACGCACCAAAGAGTTAGGCAACGCAGTTGAAACCTCAAACCACAACCTGTTATCAATAGCCGCGTTTCCACCAAGGAACACAACCTCCGAAGGATTCATAGCCTTCACCGCGTTCAAAGTCTCACCAGGAATCACATGAGAATCAGTCAACAACACCGGGTTACCGTTCTTCCCAGCCACCACACCCCCAGCAAGCGCATCAGGGAAGTTCGCCCCCGAGGCAATAAACACCCGAGACTTATTCGGGGCCATATTCGCAAGGCCAACCGCCGTAGCATAACGATTTGCCCCACCAATGCGAGAAACCTTACCCGAAGGAACAACAGATGAAATCTCAGCCAACGTAGACTCCGGAATCGCTGCCGTACCCCCCACCACCACAACCGACTGCGGCTTAAGGTGCTGCAAAGCCACCTTCGCATGAGGACTTAACCCCTGCCCCCGAGAGGTAAGAACCGTCGCACCACTACTTGCAGCCGCGATAGGACCAGCCGCCAAAGCATCAGCAAAATCCTCACCAACAGCAACAAAAACCGTTGAGGCCCCACCAGGAACACTCATCGCAATACGACTCGCAGTCTCAAACCTATCCGCCCCAGCAATACGAGACACGCTATCAGCACCAAAAGCCGAAACAACCCCAAAACCCGAACCCCACACCAAACCCAACACCACAACCAAAGAGGTCAAAACCAACCCCACCCTCGACACAAAACCAGCCCTACCACCCACAACAAACCCCTCCCAAATAGACAACACCAACCCCCACACATATCGACACCCCACCACCAGCTATTACCACAACCAGCCAGCACAAAGCGATACGCCAACAAGTAAACCACAACCCCAACCTGGGGAAGCTGCCAGCGCTGGTAAAATTTTTTTAACGCCGGTGGCTAGTATTGGTATCGATTCCCACCTAAGGAGATACGTGGCACCTATTATCGGTATGCAGCAGTGGGACACCATGACCCGTGCGGAGCTTTCATCTATGTGGGCCTTGGACCCTCGGATTTACCACCTGAATCACGGTTCATTTGGTGGCGTACCGAAAGCAGGAATCGACAAACAGCTTCAACTCAAAGAAGACATGGAATCACACCCTGTCCAGTGGTTTGCAACCCTGCCAGAAAAGGTCGCCGTGGCCAGGGTCCAGATGGCTGCGCGGCTGGGCATCGATCCTGAATGCCTGGCCTTCGTAAATTCCGCTTCAGCAGGTGCCTCCGTGGTCTATCACTGCCTCGACATTCCCAAGGGTTCTACCGTTGTGACCACAAGCCACGGTTATGGGGCGGTTAGCATGGGGGCGAAACGTGCGGCCACAAGGGCAGGAGCAAACTTTGTTACCGTCCCTATCCCCCTGGGTGCAAGCGACGCAGAAATTGTGCAGGCTCTGATGCCCTACATGACGCCCTCGACAAGCCTTTTGGTTATAGACCAGGTGACCTCGGCCTCCGCTAGGTCTTTTCCTGTTGCCACGATCTGCGAATATGCCCGCAAAGCCCAGGTGAAAACACTCGTTGACGGGGCACACGCTCCGGGAGTCATCGATAAGCCACTAGCAGGCGTCGACGCCGATTTTTGGGTTGGTAACCTGCACAAATTTGCCTGTTCGCCAAGAGGTTGCGCGGTCTTGTACGCCAAGAAAGAACACCACAAGACGCTGTTTCCTCTCGTTGATTCCTGGGGGACACTTTTACCTTTTCCGCAACGTTTCGATCACCTCTCCACGGTGGACGCAACCCCCTTTTTGACGGCACCTTTTGTCTGGGACTGGATTGAAAACACTTTCGGCTGGAGCAATCTTCACGAACGTTCAAGAAAATTATTGGACGAGGGCGAAGCGATAATTCTCGATGCCTTCGCAGACCGCGGCTGGCATCAGGCCAAGACAGATGTGGGTTCTCCTGTGGGACCCATGCGACTTTTTGGTTTACCAACAACACTAGGCAGCAATTTAGAGCTGATAGATACCTATCGTCTGAGACTTCTCGCTTCAACACCTTTTGAGGTTAGTTTTACGTTATTTGATTCCAATCCATACCTACGTCTATCCGCACACGCCTACAATCAAATAGATGATTTCGAAGCATTTACCAAAGATGGGGTTGACACGATTTTATCGTGGACACAAACAATGACTTAAGTCCTGACTATTCAGTATTACTACACAAGGAGACATCATGGTAACCCGAAAGCGCGCCACCCTTGCCATTGCATCTGTGGCCGCATTAGCACTATCCCTGGGAGCCTGCGGCTCTACAGGGGACAATAAGGCGAGCAGTGGCTCAGGTGTTGAGTTGCAGATGGTTGAGAGCCTAACTAATCCCGACCGCACGAAATTGATTCGCTCACTATTAGATGAATTCGAAGCTGCGAACCCAGACATCAAGGTCAAACTCGTTTCTCCACCCACTGAACAAGCCGACAATAAGATTCAACAAATGCTCCAATCTGGCTCAGGTGTGGACGTCCTTGAGGTTCGCGACCTGACGGTTGGACCGTTTTCCAATAACGGTTGGCTCTATGACATGTCGGCAGATTTAGAGTCCTGGGAAGGGTTTAAGAACCTGACTCCCAACGCTCAACTGGTCTCTAAAGCCAGCGATGGAAAATCATATTTTATTCCATACGGGTTTTATGGTTTATCGCTGTTTTATCGAGTGGATTTAATTGAAAAAGCAGGTTTCGATAAAGCACCACATTCTTGGCAAGATCTTTTAGAACAATCTAAAAAGATCCAAAACCCTGATGAAAATACTTATGGTTATGCTTTTAGAGGAGCTAAAAACTCAATTGGCCAGATGGCTGCTTGTATTGAAGCCTTTGTTGGCGACAACCTAGATATCCAGAACTCATATTTCACAAAGGACGGGGCAACGATCTTCTCAACCCCTGAAGCCAAGCAGGCAGTGGAACTGTATCTGGAACTCTTCAAGAACGGCTCACCGCCCTCCTCTGTCAACTGGGGCTACCCTGAGATGGTCGACGGCTTCAAAACCGGCATGACAGCCTTCTTGCTACAAGACCCTGAGGTCATTGCCACAATCCGTAGTGATTCCAATCTGGTCGAAGGCACGCAGTGGACCACAACACCACTGTTGGTGGGCCCCACGGGGAAAGCTGCTCAACCAATCGCTACCGCTGGTTGGGGGGTTGCTCAAAACTCAAAGCACCATGAACAGGCAGTAAAGCTGGTTCAGTTCCTTTCTGGTGATGCCTCAACGACCTTCGCCAAGGAAAACAACCTCATTCCCATCCTCACCACGGCATCTGAAGATGAGTACTACAAGACTGGCCCGTGGGCTGCGTATGTCTCTATGAGCGAAGACACCAGCACCTACATGGCTGTCACAGAACCTCGATCTTCGAAGCATTGGAGCGAGTGGATGGACAAGACCTATACCGAAATCCAAGCCGTCCTTGTTGGCTCCATGACCAGTGATGACATGTTGGCCAGTTGGGACACTTTCTGGAAAGACAAGAAGTAGTCGCGTGAGTTCTAGCCTTACAGGCGCCGGGTCGGGGGCGGTATTAAACCCGACCCGGCGCAAAACATTTTCTACACGCACGGGCTGGAGAATCCTGGCATTCTTGGCCCCTGCGATTATTTTCGTTTCCCTCTTTACTTACTACCCGATGCTCTCCGGGTCACGTATGGCATTCCACGAGTGGAACCTCTTTGATCTGACGTCCACACCCTTCGTTGGCACTCAGAACTTTAAAACCATCTTGACAGATCCGAATTTCGGCACAATCGCGCGAAACACAGCCGTGTGGGTCCTAGCCTCGATAGTGCCTCAGTTCCTACTAGGCTTCGCCTTGGCTCTCGCTTTACGTAAACACTTCCGTTTTCGTGGCCTGTATCAAGCCCTCGTGTTCTATCCGTGGGCGGTTTCAGGCTTCTTGATTGGTATCCTTTTCCGTTGGATGTTCAACTCAGAGTACGGTGTCATCAACGACCTGCTAATGAAATCAGGGCTGATTGACAAAAACTTGCTGTGGCTTGCAGACCCGAAACTCGCGATGCTGGCGGTTGTCATAGCTAACGTCTGGTACGGCGTCACCTTCTTCGCCATCATGATCTTGGCAGCCTTGCAGTCAGTACCAGAGGACATGCTTGAGGCCGCGTCCTTGGATGGAGCAGGGCGCATACGCACACTTTTTTCCATCATGATTCCAACCATCAAGTCAACCCTTGTTTTGACTCTCTTGCTGCGCATCATCTGGATATTCAACTTCCCCGACATTATTTTCGGCATGACAGGTGGAGGACCTGCTAACCAGACACACATCTTGACCACTTGGATGATTAACTTCACCCAACAAGGCAACTATGGCGTCGCCTCGGCTTTGGGGCTGATGGTTGTGGCCTTCTTGACTGTCTTCACTGGTCTGTATCTGATGCTCTTGAACAGGAGCAACACCTAATGAACCAGAAATCTTTAGTATTGACCATCACCAAGTTTGTGCTCTTGGGACTGTGGCTGGTCATCACCATGTTTCCTTTCTACTGGATTGTTGCTACGTCTTTTAAAGATCCCACAGTTATTGCTGAATACCCGGTTCGCTACTGGGCTGAGAATCCCACTCTGAGGAACTATCGTTCAATATTTACCGACGCGACCTTCGGCCAATATCTGTTCAACAGCTTCTTGGTTGCATCCTTATCTGCCGCTGTTTCAACTTTCATTGCGCTGTTATCGGGCTATGTCCTGGCACGGTTCCGCTTCAAGTCCAAGCCTGCCGTCATGATGGCCTTCCTTGTGACCCAAATGATTCCTGCCTTCATTGCCCTGGGCCCCCTATACATGATGATGACAAGGCTTGGCCTAGTGGATTCCAGAATCGGCCTGGGCGTGGTGTACGTGGCCATGTGTATCCCCTTTGCCTCTATCATGCTGCGCGGATTCTTCGATAACATCCCAGATACCCTGGAAGAAGCCGCCATGGTGGATGGCTGCACACGCTTCACAGCCCTATTTAGAATCATCATCCCCGTGATGACCCCTGGGATAACCGCTGCCTACATCTTCAACTTTGTGAACTGCTGGAACGAACTGTTCTTGTCGGTGACCCTTATCAATTCAGACGAGCACAAGACCATCCCGACTGCCCTCAATGGGTTCATCTCGTCTTTCAATATTGACTGGGGCCCCATGTCAGCCGCTGCAGTCCTCACGATCGTGCCCACGATGCTGCTCTTCGCCTTTGCCTCAAAGTACATCATCCAAGGCTTGACCTCAGGTGCAGTAAAGGGTTAGTTCCAAAAGATCTCGTCAACTGCTTTCCGTGCACGCCGTGCCGTTCGCAGATAGTCGTCGGCTAGGTCATTTTCAAAACCCCGCTTGTACCCCAACAGTTGTGCGACCACAACCATGGACTGCCCCATTGGTAACTGATCCAACTTCGGCCCCGAAACCCTGCCTACGCCCAAAACGGTGGCGGCACGAATCTGGCTTGCCAAGGTCCAGGCGTCCTCCAGACACACAGCCTGAGAAGCCTCGATAAGCCCGTGTGAGGAAGCGGCCCGCAAGGCGCCCAATGTCGAGGGGGTACGTAAGGCCGGTAGATCTTGGGCATGCTGGAGTTGCAGTAGTTGCACGGTCCATTCCACGTCAGCCAGTCCCCCTGGACCCAGCTTGACATGGGAGTGGGGGTCCATCCCACGCGGCAAACGCTCCGTTTCTATCCGGGCCTTGAGTTTCCTGATCTCCACTAGTTCCTTCGGCTTCAACTCAGTTTCGTAGCGCACAGGGTTTATGAGATCGACGAATGCCTTGGCTAAGTCCAGACTGCCGGCAATTGGCGTGGCACGCAAAAGTGCCTGTCGTTCCCAAGGGGAAGCCCAACGCTGGTAGTACTCCTGATAGGAGGCAAGAGACCTGGTAAGTGCCCCCTTTTTTCCTTCTGGACGCAAAGAGGTGTCAACCTCCCAATACATTGGGCCAGGCGTCCCCAAGAGTGCTCGCACACCCGTGGCGACCTGTGTGGCCTCTTCAGCCGCAGCCTCGTCATCATCCCCGATTGCCCTGTAGACAAAGATGACATCGGCATCAGAGGCATAGCCAGCCTCTGCCCCACCCAATCGGCCCATCGCCACGATCAGATGTTCGGCAAAACGCCCTCGGAAAAGTAGGGAACCGTTGGAGGGTTCTATTTGCAAATCACGTAAAGAAACATGGAGGGCTCCCGCCAAGGCAACCGCGCCCGCTGGGGTGATCATCGAGGCGGCACGCACGGGCCTGATCCCGTCCAAAACATCCAAAACTGCGCAGCGTAAGAGTTCTCGACGCCTAATGGCACCGACCTTGCTGGCTGCCGCCTTCGCATCCAGGTGCCGCGCCAAGGTCAGGACCATCTCTGCGTCCAATTCATCACGCGTGCGCGGTTGTAGGTCTGCGTCGTCATCCAGCCAGCGCACGGCTTCAGGCATGTCGGGGAAAGCCTGGGCGATATAGGGCGAAAAGGATAAGACCCGGGCAAGCCTTTGGGCAGCGGCCCCCGAATCGCGCAAAAGCCTCAAATACCAGTGGGTATCCCCTATCGTTTCTGAAACCCTACGAAACTCAAGGAGGCCTGCGTCCGGGTTGGCCCCTTGAGCAAACCAGCCGATCATCACCGGCAACAACTGACGCTGTATTGCGGCCCTTCGGGTGACCCCTTCAGTCAAAGCAGCAATATGTTGTACGGCCCCGTTGGGGTCTCGATACCCTATGGCTGCTAGACGCTGGGCTGCCACATCAGGGCTTAGTGAAGCATCTTCACGGCTTAGGCGTGCGGTCAAAGGCAAGAGTGGCCTAAAGAAAATTTCTTCGTGCAAGTGGCGCACCTTGGCGCGCACATGCATCCACCATGCCTCTAAAGAACTGCCATCCCCCAGTTCCTCGCGGCTGATTGACCTGCCAAGCCTGCGCAACTCGCCTTCATCCTTCGGAACCAGGTGCGTACGTCGCATCCTGAACAACTGGATTCTGTGTTCTAAAGACCGCAAGGCACAGTAGCAGTGTGCCAGTTCCCGGGCGTGATCGCGCCCGACGTAGCCGCCCTTGGACAGCGCCTCTAGGGCATCCAGTGTGCTCGAGGCTCGCAAAGTTTCATCCAGGCGGCCGTGTACCAGCTGCAAGAGTTGAACCGTGAACTCCACGTCACGCAGCCCCCCGGGACCCAACTTAAGCTCGCGATCCAGGTGTGCTCGCGGGATGGTCTCTTCCACACGCGCACGCATGGCGCGCGCATCCTCAACAAAGCCTTCTTTCTCAGAGGCTTGCCACACCAGCGGGTTCATGGCCTGCCAGTATTCGTATCCAAGTTCTGCGTCTCCCGCACAGGGCCTGGCCTTCAACAAAGCCTGAAATTCCCACGACTTTGCCCACTTCGCATAGTACTCTTTGTGCGATTCCAAGGTTCTGACCAGTGCGCCGTCCTTACCCTCTGGACGCAAGGCCATATCCAAAACCCACAGAGACGGTTCCGAACACGACACGGTGCACAGTTGGGCCACGTTCTTCATCAGCAAGGTGCCCATGTGAAGCGCAGTGGCCTCACTGGTTGCCGGCAATTCTTCTCGGTCATCAAGCCGCAGCCCCGGTGCCACAACAGCGATGACGTCCACATCCGAGATGTAGTTAAGCTCTCTGGCCCCCGTCTTGCCCATAGCGATTATGCTCAGTCTGACCTGTGCCGATGGGTCAATGTCTCTGCGCGCCAAGGCCAAGGCGGCCTCAAGGGTAGCATCTACCAGGTCACTTAGCAGGGCACCAATCGTAGTAAAACCCTCGCATGGTGAAGGCAAGGATAGATCCAGGGAGGCGATCCGAGACAAGTTAGACCAATATGCCCTGCGCAGATCTTCCACTCCCGCGCCAGGACCTGCCACCCAAACGCCCGGCACGTCTTGCCTGCCTTGCACGAAACTGGCCTCAACGGCTTCTAACATGGCTCTTTGCAGATCTTCAGCCTCTCCTATTGGCTCTGCCAAAGACGCGACAATCTCAGGATGAGTGAGGACATATTCCCCGTAGAACTGCGAGGCACCCAGTAAAAACAGCAGGCGTGAAAAGGTTTCCGGATCCCTTTGTAGCAGGTTAGGTATGTCGAGGGGCTCAACACCATCGCTGCTTGAGGCAGATTGAGCCAAGTACAGCAAAGACCGCAACGCCATATCCGGATCAGCTACAAAGGACAACTGTTCGAGGAACAACGCCTGTGCGTTGCTGTCTTGCAACCAGACCCAAAGTTGGGACAGAGCATGGAGCTCTGCCTGCCCTGTGGACAGGTCCTGTAGACCCGCCTTGACCAGGAGGGTCTTTAGGGAAACTTCACGCGTCACGGCCAGTGTCTTTCACAATTTACAGGCCAGATTACATAGGTCGCAGGAAGCGCTGTAGCTCATTTAAGGTCACTTGGTTCCGGTAGTCGTGCCATTCGGCTTTTTTGGAACGCAACACATAGTCAAAAACCTGTTCCCCAAGTGTCCTGGCCACCAGCTCAGAATCTGCCATAAGGTCAATGGCAGAATGCAAGGATGCTGGGAGGGCAGAGATCCCCAGAGCACGGCGTTCCGGATCGGATAGTTCCCACACATTGTCCTCAGCCTCTGGCGGCAATTCCATCTTCTTTTCTATACCGTCCAAACCGGCCTCAATAATGACAGCGAAAGCCAGGTAAGGGTTACAGGAAGGGTCCAAAGCGCGATATTCGATTCGCGCGGACCTACGTAGTTCCGGTTTATAGTTTGGAACGCGTACGAGGGCGGAACGATTATTATGCCCCCAACAAATATATGAAGGAGCTTCACCTCCACCCCATAGACGCTTATAGGAATTGACGTGTTGGTTGACTATCGCCGAGATCTCAGCGGCATGCGCCAAAAGCCCTGCAGTGAAGGAACGCCCCACATTCGATAACTGATACAGGCCACCTGGGTCATAAAAGGCATTGGTGTCGCCCTCAAACAGTGCAAAGTGCGTGTGCATCCCAGAACCTGGAGCGTCAATCATCGGTTTGGGCATGAACGTCGCCATCACGCCTTCACGAATGGCTGCCTCTTCCACGACAACCCTGAAAGTCATCAGGTTATCGGCTGCAGTCAAGGCATCCACAGAGCGCAGATCTATCTCGTTTTGTCCCGGCCCGCCCTCGTGATGAGAATATTCAACCGCGATACCCATCTCTTCAAGCATGAGAATAGCCCGACGCCTAAAGCTGGAGTCCGAACCGCGGACCACATTGTCGAAGTATCCCCCAAAGTCCTGCGGAACCAGGGGTTCAGTGAGATCTTCGATGGGCTTTAGCAGGTAAAACTCAATTTCAGGGTGAACAAAGACAGTAAATCCTGCCTTTTCAGCGCGCTGAAGGGTGCGTTCTAAGACTGCGCGGGGATCCATGCGGGCCTGGGTGCCATCCGGAAGGTGTACATCACAGAACATACGGGCGGATTCGTTATCGCTCCAGGGCAAAATTTGGAAGGTGTTGGCATCTGGAATCAGCAACATATCGGATTCATACAGCCGTGTGAAGCCTTCGATGGAAGACCCGTCAAAGGCCACACCTTCACTGAAGGCGCGTTCCAGCTCAGCTGGTGCGATGACAATTGATTTTAGGACGCCTAAAACATCCGTGAACCACAAACGGATGAAGCGAATTTCCTGTTCCGCACAGGTTCTAAGGACATGTTCCTGTTGTTTATCCATACCTTATACCTGGCTTTAGACACCGCGTTGGGTGGGGGGCAAGGGCGAGGAAGCCCCTGGAGTAAACCCTTTGGAGATGGATTCCATAGCCGCCGTTAGTTCTGCCGGAACAATCCAAAGTTTGGAAGAAGGACCATTAGCCAGCTGTGGAAGCATCTCAATATACTTGTAGCTCAGCAGCTTTGGATCTGCGTTACCCTGGTGAATGGCCGTGAATACTTTATCGATGGCCTTTGCCTCGCCCTCGGCAACAGTGACGGCTGCCTGCGCTTGGCCCTCTGCCTTCAAAATGGCTGACTGCTTTGCGCCCTCGGCCTCCAAGATCTGTGACTGCCGAATGCCTTCGGAGGTCAAAATCGCGGCGCGCTTATCTCGCTCAGCTCGAAGCTGCTGTTCCATGGCTTGTTGAATGGTGGGGGGCGGATCGATGGCTTTGAGCTCTACCCTATTGACGCGAATGCCCCACTTGCCAGTGGCCTCATCCAGAACACCACGCAACTGTCCATTAATCTGGTCACGAGATGTCAATGTCTGTTCTAGATCCATGGTTCCAATAACATTACGCAATGTCGTTACCGTCAACTGTTCAATGGCTTGAATATAGTGAGCAATTTCGTAGGTAGCCTGAACAGGATCGTTTACCTGATAATAGATAACCGAATCGATACTAACAACAACGTTATCCGCTGTAATAACCGGTTGCGGAGGAAAAGGGACTACTTGTTCACGCAGGTCAACAACGGTTCTAACATTATCAATAACAGGGATCAACACATGTAACCCTGCATACATCACCTGATGAAACTTACCTAATCTTTCAACAACCAATGCCTTGCTTTGAGGTACAACCCTCACGCCTTTAGCGATCAGAATAATGACAACGATAACTAATAATAGAGGAAGCACAACGCCTCCAATTAAGCCCCCTATATTAGAACCGGCTGAGTAATATGTTTCAAGCACCATGTGTGTTCCTCTCAAGGGAAGTATCTAGTTAATCAATACGTTTAATGTTGTTCTTCGATGGAGACAATCGCTGTAGCACCCTCGATGCGTTTTACTCTGCCAGTGTGCCCCACGGGAATATCTACAGCTTCGCCTGAGGATGTTTCTTCGGATTTGGCACTCCAGATTTCTCCGCCGATCTTGACCTGTCCGCGCATACTATTCACTGGCTGAACAACAATGGCTTCCTGCCCAATTAGAGCGTGAACATTAGTGTTTCGGGGATCTTTTGGAAGGACTCGAGCCTTGACCCAAGGCCTGACCAGCACCAAAAGTAAAACCGACACAATCGCGAAAACGATCGCCTGAATGGCCAAGGAATCCGGCCAAATCGCTGAGGCCCCGGCGGTGGCCAGCGCCCCGCCTGCAATCATGAGAAAAATAAAGTCCGCGGTCAGCATCTCGATAATGCCCAAGACCAATGCGATCCCCAACCAAATAAGCCAGCTCATCCTGTCTCCTCCTGCCAGTTCCAGACTACGACATATGCGGCGATCGCGCCCACCAGCGCCCGTCTGCACTCCCCACTTGTAGAGGGAGGCCAAACACTTCACTCAGATTCTCGGATGTCAACACCTGAGCTATCTCTCCTGCGGCGAAAATCTTTCCGTCTTTCATGATCATGGCGTGTGTAAATCCTCTGGGAATCTGTTCAAGGTGGTGAGTCACCATCACCATGACAGGCGAAGATGGTACCGCGGCAAGTTCTGCCAAGCCTTGTAGTAAAAGCTCGCGCCCCCCAAGATCGAGGGCCGATGCAGGTTCATCCAAAATCAGCATCTCCGGATCGATCATGAGTGCGCGAGCCACCATGACCCTGTGTTTCTCGCCTTGCGATAAGGTGCCGAAACGGCGTTCTTCGAGGTGGTCAACCTCAAACATCTGGGTCAAAGACTTAGCGCGGGAAAAATCCTTAGCCTCATAGGTTTCGCGCCAGGTTGCGGTCATGCCGTAACTAGCTGTCAAGACCGCACGTAAGACACGCTCATCCGAGGGGATCTGCGCAGAAAGCGCTGGAGACGTATAGCCGACCCTCTGGCGGATCTCTGCTATTTCGGTGCGCCCCAATGTTTCACCCAGGATCTCAACTGTGCCTCTCGAGGGGTAAAGCCTTCCCGCCAAAAGGTCAATCAGCGTGGTTTTCCCCGCACCATTGGGCCCGATGACAACCCAGTGCTGCCCTTCTTCTACCTGCCAATTAACAGATGTGAGAATATCGGTTTTCCCGCGCCACAAACTGACATCACTTACTGTCGCTACGATCGTCACTGAAGTCCGTTTCTACATCCTTGGGCTTGTCCTGTTCTAGGCCAAGATTTGCTCGTACACCTTCATCGTACGCTCACCAATAGAGGTCCAAGTGAAGTGTTCTTCGGCGCGTTTCCTACCTGCCTCGCCCATCTGCTTTGCCAAGGCAGGGTCTTGCAGCACTTTGGTCAAGCGTTCGGCCAAATCTCGCTGGAAGACCTCAGGATGTATGGGGGTTCCTGTTCCATCTTGCAGTTGTTCAATCGGTACCAGGTAACCAGTTTCCCCGTCCACAATGACATCTGGAATCCCGCCTGTTGCTGAACCCACGACGGGTAAAGATAAGGCCATAGCCTCGAGATTTACAATACCGAGAGGCTCATAGACCGATGGGGTAACAAATACAGTTGAGGCAGTTTCAAGGGCTATGACATCTTCACGTGGCAACATGTCAGGAATCAAGACCACACCTGTTCGTGTCTCTTGAAGTTCTGCCACCAAACCTTCGACTTCCTTGGCAATGGCAGGGGTGTCGGGAGCGCCCGCGCACAAGATGACCTGTGCATCCTTGGGAATATCGCGCAGGGCACGCAATAGATACGGCAGACCTTTTTGACGGGTCACGCGCCCAACAAATATGACTGTGGGCCGAGACGGGTCTAGGTTATAGCGCGCCAACACGGCTTTTTGGTGTTCCAGTTCCGCTTCACTTTCAGGACGTTTCCACAAGTCAAGGTCGATGCCATTGTGGACCACGTGAACCCTGGCAGGATCAATGGCCGGGTAGGAACGCAATATGTCGTCGCGCATGCCATTGGACACTGCCACTACCCCAGCTGCTGCCTCGTAGGCTGTTTTTTCTGCCCAGGAAGAAATCCGGTACCCACCGCCCAGTTGCTCAGCCTTCCACGGACGCAATGGTTCTAGCGAATGGGCTGATAAAACGTGGGGAATATCGTTTAGTAACGAAGCCCAATGGCCGGCCATATTGGCATACCAGGTATGTGAGTGAACCAGGTCAGCGCCCTCGGTATTGCCGGCTATTTGCAGATCGACACCGAGCGTTTGAATAGCCGCATTGGCCTTAGACAGCTCAGCAACCTCGGGATAGCCTGTCACACCGGGATCTGCCCCTTCGGTTGCAGGTGCCCTGGGGCCATCAAAACAGTGAACCCTCACGTCACACAGTGGCCGAAGCACCTTCGCCAGCTCGGTCACATGTACCCCTGCGCCCCCATAAACCTTAGGGGGATACTCACGACTAATCAGATCGACTCGCATGTTTTTCCCTTCACCCTTGTCTTTGAAACACCATCCTCCCATGTTTAGGGTAGCGAAAAGTGGCAACCACCACACACAAGACAGAAAATTCAATACCCTAGTGTCATGGTCAATCCCAAAGTCTTAGCTATTGTGCTCGCTGGGGGCGAAGGCAAGCGCCTCATGCCCCTCACCTTGGACCGCGCCAAGCCCGCTGTCCCCTTCGGCGGACACTTCCGCTTGATTGATTTCGCTCTATCCAACCTGGTTAATTCTGGCTTCCTCACGGCCGTAGTCTTAACCCAATACAAATCACATTCCTTGGATAAGCACGTCACAACAACGTGGCGTATGTCGACGCTACTAGGCAACTATGTAGCACCCGTCCCCGCACAGCAGCGCACAGGCAAGCACTGGTTCATGGGCTCTGCCGATGCCATTTATCAATCACTCAATATCGTGCGTGATGAAAAGCCCGATTATTTGGTTATCACCGGGGCAGACAATATCTACCGAATGGACTTCTCACAGATGTTAGATTTCCATATCGAGCAAGGTCGGCCTTGTACCGTCGCGGGCATCCGCCAACCTCTATCATTGGCTTCCTCTTTTGGGGTTATCGAGGGCGAGGACGGAAAGATCATGGCCTTCCGTGAAAAGCCACTGGATGCCAAGGGCCTGCCTGACGCACCTGATCAGGTTTTAGCCTCAATGGGTAACTATATTTTCAACACCGATGCCCTTGTTGCAGCCCTTGAGCATGATGCCGACGACGTCAATTCCAAACACGATATGGGGGGCGACATCGTTCCCTACTTTGTCAATCGTGGTGAGGCATCCGTCTACGACTTCATCGATAACAAGGTGCCAGGTTCAAATGACAGGGACAAAGATTATTGGCGCGACGTCGGTACTCTCGATGCTTTCTACGATGCCAATATGGATTTGATATCGGTTCACCCCGTGTTCAACCTGTATAACCTGGACTGGCCAACCTACACGGCAGTCAAAGGTTGGTTGCCTCCCGCTAAGTTCGTCTACGGGGATGATGGCAGGACTGGACACGCCATTGACTCTTTCGTTTCCCCCGGGGTCATCATCTCTGGCGGAGAGGTACGCCGCTCGATTCTTTCTCCTGGTGTGCGAGTACATTCTTGGGCAAAGGTCGATGGATCTGTCCTGATGGACGGGGTCATTGTCAACCGAAATGCCGTCGTTGATAGAGCAATCCTGGACAAGAACGTCGTCGTCGAAGAGGGCGCGACTGTGGGCGTAGATCTTGAAAAGGATACCGAGCGCGGTTTCTATGTGACTGACTCGGGCATCACGGTTGTCCCCAAGGGAGCCCGTGTCCCCGTCTAAAACGTCTTGTGGGCCCACTGCGGTGGGCCCACAAACACAATAAGACTCTAAGAACCTTCCTGGACTTTGCTAGGGGCCTTGTGAACCAGGTGTGCGGCATTGCGGTTCATGGATAGCCTTCCCCACGAAGTCAAGAGATCTAGTTGCCCACTTAAGGTGCGGGCTGCGGGGAACTTTGAAGACCGCAAAGAGTCCAAAACAATGAGCGCATCGAATTCTTGTCCGCATTCTAAGAGTGCGCGCACACGCAAGAGCGTGTCCAGTACCTTAGCGTCCTCGTCACTGCCCTGGAGGTTCACCGAATAGGGCACCTCGATGAAATTGGGCATAGGTTCTTCGTAGCCCAGGGTGTTGCTGCCATTCCTATCGTTAAAGCGATCCATAAGGGCTGTGAGAGTCCGAGAAAAAATCTCGATTGCCTCTGAGATTGTGGGGCGTTCTAGGCCTTCAAACTCATGCCATCGATAGATTGGGGCAATTGAAACGGGGATTAAAACATTGCCTTTGCCATTCATTTGGGCCAATTCGAGGGCGCGCACACTCATGCGCAGGAACTCCAAGAGATCCCAGGGATCTACGGCTTTGCGCACGCTGGCAAGATGCCGGACCAGGAGCTGTAGAAGTCGTCCCCAGTTTCCTGTGCTTGCTGCATAGAGGAAATGTTCTCCTAGTTCAGAAACCTTCTTGGAGGCACGGTCAATGTTGTAGGAGACCAAATGCGCTTCCCACGCCTCTTGCCAGTCTCCTTGGACAGCCAGAGGGATCATAATTGAGCGCAGGAGACGTGCGCGTTGGGTTGCGGGTATGTCGCGAGTCAAGAGCCTGTGTGCCATCGACATGGCTTTACTATCTGAAACTGAATCTTCCAAGGCGACTTCAATTTGGGCAATGTCTATTGCGCGTTTCAAGGGATCAGAATCCGCGCTGTCAATGGCCTCAACAGCATCCCAGAGTTCTTGATGGTCCTTCACGGACTTACCCAAGGCCTCACGTAACCTAAACTTGAGAAAATGCGTGGCAGCTAGGGATGGTTCACTTACCTTATGGAAGGCATGTAAACCAGAAAACATGTGCTCAAGCAGAGAATTTGGAACATCTGGGTGATACGTTGCCAGTTGGCACACCTGAGGGTAGTAAAAGCCTAAAAGACGCATTTGCCGCTCGGAAACAATCTGCGGACGTTGAACCACGGTGGCTAAACACCACGAGAACGTGTCCAAGGCGCGGGCAGGGTTATAGGCTGCCAAATAACACTCAACAAGCGCCATTTGGGCACGTAACTCCAGTTCAATATCATCGTGCCTTCTAGCGGCATCCCTCACATCTCGCGTTGCCTTCGTGCGCGGCAGTCCGTGACCCATCGACCCTGCATTGATCAGCTGCGTCGCCAACATCAACTGCTCTTTGGCATCGCCAGTACTCACAAGGCATCACTCCTTCGCCGCGCGCCGCCAGACTATATGGGCCTGCTAGTGGGTTCAACACCTCGAGACTCCAAGTAGCTGACGAACTCGGCCAGATGTGTGGGACAAGTAAGCCATATTCTAGCAACTGCACCTGGGATGTTATGGTTGCGCCACTCTAAAACGTGGGAGGGGTCTTGCCCGCATCTGCGAAACCCACAAACTTCATTGGCTAAGCGCTCGCTAATGTTCGATTCCACCGCACAATCTTAACCTGTCATCCTCGACTTGGAATCTTCATACCAGCCCAGCACTCCCGGCTTTGAGCGAAAATGACAGTATGCCACATGCCCAGGCCTCACCTTCCCTCCCTGAAGATGCCTATTCGCCTTCGCCTAGACCTCAGGATCTTGACGAACAAAACCGACTCTTTGGCGAAGCAAAAAACCTTCCTCTCAGCCCTCAGCGTCTCGCTGTGATCAAAGATGTCTGGCATTGGGCACGCAGACATCATGCCAAGGAACTCCAACGCGCCGCAGGCATTGAACTCACCTGGAATGCTATTGAAGCAGGGGATGTCAGCCTGGCATTGGCCAGTTTTTCGAGGAGCCTTGAGGAACTGTGGAGCAACGAGGTCTCACTGCCCGCTACTGACATTGACACCCTCATGCGACAGTTCCTTTGGATGCCTCAACTATTGGCGCGCCACCCCACTGCCTCTAGGCAGTTGGTGTCACATCTCCAATATTGGATGGATTACTTCACCTCACATTCGACGATTCCCGCAAGTGACAGGTGGGCAGCACATCATCAGTGCCTTCTTGGACTGGGCCAACGCCACTATGCGCAAAGCGCTTTGGATGCCAGCCAAAATGCCCAAGCCAACAGCGTGGGAGATGAATACTCACACGAGGGTAGCTCAGGCCAAAAAGACGAGGTGTGCGCCTTGCACGCAGCGCGTCTTGGCATCAGTTGGGAGGTCACTCAAGGTGATTATGTCAAGGCCTTAATCTTGGCAAGCCGTGCCCAACGTGAAGACTTTGCATCGAGCACCCCGTGTTCCAACCCAGAGGATTTATCCTCTCTGCTCATGATCCCCTTGGCGTGGGCTGGTCGCGGTGAAGAAGCGTGGCAAGCTCACGTTGAGGGGCACCTCCACCAAGCAGAAGAGTCACAATATCTCGGTGATTTAGCCTCTCACCTACGTTTTTGCGCAATGACCTGGGATTTCGAGGAAGGTCTGGACGTCCTCATAACACATGCTGACTGGTTCGCTAATCCCGAGGATCTCTGGGATCTTCTCAGCGTCACCCGGGCTGCGGCTGCCTTACTCAAAATGGCAGCAAGTGTTTTCGACGCGCATCCGATGCCAGATCGTCCCCGCACTATTTTGGATTGCGTACTACCTGGCAATAACCCCTGGCACCCCTTCCCTACCCTGGATCATGTAGAACTTTCTTACGGCGCCCACATACTCACCGAAAACTCCATCAACATGGCATTGCGTTACGACTTACGCAATGGCAATGACACGGTTTCACGCAGGACGCACAGCTATCTCTACTCATCCGCCATATGTCCAAAACACGAGGTTGCGGATCTGCTAAAGGCCCGCGCTATTCGCAACCATGCACTGTCGATGCTTGACCTGCGTGTGAATCATGCCTCTTGGGTCTTGGATGTGCCTCTACCCGACCCCTCCACCTGGGGGTCTTGGCTGCCAGGCCCTTGCGAAGAAGGGATCTTTACACCTGCCGGTCTTCCGCGTTCTTTTCCCCTACCGAATTCCGAGCGCAAGGCACGCATCGACCAGGCGAGGAAGCTTTTGCGCGCGGCTCAAGATCTCACAATCAAAGTTCCTTTGGGCGCATGCCAACAGGTTGAGGATGCCCGGTGGCTCACTGCTCACGCCGCCCTCGAATGTCTTGCTGGGAACTGGGAAAGTGCTGCAACTTTAGCCTCCTCAGCTGTCGCGATATATCTGAATATCTCCGATACAAGCCACGCTTTGGCACCCGCAACATACTTGGTACAAGCACTGTGGGCACAGGGACGCACCGAAGAGGCCCGCGATGCCCTCATTCAGGCAGATTCATTCATCAATGCAACAACGCACGCACAGGCGGTTTCACTGATTGAAGATCTTTCATATCTGGCAGGATAGAACCAATGACTGATTACCTGGTTCATCCACTACCCGAAGATCTAGAGGGACTCTGCCGTGCCTACTCTAAGGCCACAGGGTCTCATGCCATGCGTCTAGCTTCGCTAATGTTGCGCAAGTACCGCCACGCTACGCTGTCTGACGTTTCCCCTGAGAACGCCCAGTCATTTTTGCGTCTCCGCGCCACAGTTTTAGACACCTTGGGAGATCTCGCAGCATGCCGCGCGATTTACCATTTCACAGCCACAATGGCCAATGCCGAGGGCGATGTCTTGGGCAACGCTGGGGCACTGGCTCAGCTTCACGTGGATCGTTCCTTTCGCTTGGATGGCGATAGTGAACACGGATCACCCTCGATGTGGGAGATCCGTAAGGTGCTCATAGATATTGCAGGGCTAGTAAAAATAGGTGAAGAACACGACGCAGCCTTAGCCACCCAAACCCTACTTCACCTTGTGCATGGTTTGGCTCTCATCGGCGCAACCAACGATGCTCTGGAAATCGTAAAGCAAGCAGAGTCAATTGCACCCAAGGATTCGTCTTTGGATGCCCTGACGGCCTTGGCCAAGGCCGAGATCCTGTCTTGCACAGGCCATATCGATCAGGCCCTCGAACAAGCAGAGTTCATCTTGGGTATCGACTCCCCCGATCCTCTGGGGTTACAAATACAGGTGCGACAGTTTCTGGGCACATGGTATCGGGCCATCGGTAACCACTCTGCAGCTGCCACCCATCTACGTGTGGCTACACAATTGTGCTTTCAATATGGCATGGAGGCCAAAGGCGTGACATGCGCCCTGGAATTAGTCAGTTCCCTGCTGCCTTTGGGCGAAGAGGAAGAACTTGTCGATATTGCTGCGACAGCCTTGGATGTAGCCACGGAACTCGACATTAATAGTGAGGTTGTCCACGCTTTGAATGTTGCGTTGATCAGGACACTTTATGCCCTAGAGCGCTATTCACTAGCCATTCAAACTGCCACAATAGCCGGTGATCGTGCGTGCAGTTACGCTGATCCTCGCTCAGCCGTCGAAATTTATGACTTGGGCGCCCAAGGGGCTATCGCCTTGAGTGATTATTCCTTGGCGGCTGGCTTGTATGCCACATGCTCTGCCCTGTCTACTGGAGAGTCCTCAAAAGCCAGATTCTTACGTCTCGAGGCACGAATGTTGCTCTCCGCTGAAGGCATTTACGAACAACCCAATACCCAAGATGGGAACCAAGAGCAAGACGAGGGTGCCAGGCAGATCAATGCTCTTAGGGCAGCTGACGCTCTCTTGGATGAGGCTCTCACCTTGCTTATCTCAACTCCCGTAGAGGATAAGGCGCAAGCTGCTGTTGAACTGGCGCATTGGAACCACGACACAGCATGGATCCGCTTACGGCTTTCGGAAGCTGTGCGACACTTAAGCACAGGCCACGATGAGGAAGGAGATCCACATAGTGACGTCTCCCCACGTTGAAGCTTCCGATATTGCTCAAACCACTTTTGGCCAATTGGCCGACAGGTACCTGGATGCTCGTGGCAGCACTGCGCTTGAAATCTTGTCGCAATCCTTGATTCTGTTTTCAACCCCACACACAGCGGATGCTTCGCAGATGCTCGCGAGTTTAAAACTCTGGGGCGATATGTGTCGAAGCAGAGGGTTATACCGTGACGCAGGGCATGCCTATACAAAAATGGCTCAGATTGCGCACAAACAAGGAGATCGCCGCCATACCTTATGGGCCTTGGCTGCTACCCATGCTTCCCGCGTTCTTGTAGCCGATCCTGATACAGACGATTCCTACAAACCCAGCGAAACGCTACTCGAAGCCCTATCCCTTATCCCTGAGGCAAATCTTTCTCCTCACCACACAGCTGAGCTCTACCTCTTGGCTGCCAACACATTTGTGTCCTTGGGTGATCTTGATCAAGCAGGTTACTACACGGACTGTGCCGCCGCGTCTTTAGACTATGCGGATACATATCGTATTGACATTGCCCTAACTCGACTGAGGATTCTGGCTGCCCAAAACCAATGGGGGGCCATTGTTTTGCGGTGCGAAGAGCTACTGGAGCAAGCTGAGACCTATCCAGATCCCTTAGACGCACAACTGTCTTTGCATTCTTTCCTGGCACATGCCAACAGAGAACTTGGCGATCTGTATACCTCGATCGAGCACTGTCTGTCTATCATCCATCTTGCCCGCGCGAATCATCTCGATCTTGCCTCGGTTACTGCCAGTGTGGATGCCTTGATCAGCCTGCAGGCACTAGGCCGTCATGAAGAACTGGTCTCCTTGGCTAAGGTCAGTCTCGAGGATGCCACTAATATGCACCTGAGTGCTGATGTCACCATTTTGTTCCACAAGGCATTAGCTGTGTCTCTTGTGTCATTGGGTCGTACAAGCGAGGCCTGCGATCACGCAGAACTGGCCGGCGAATGGGCGCGTTCCAAAGGCGATACTGAGCAGGCCATTGAATTTCTCAGTATGGCTGCTCAGTGCGCAGAAAGCGATCAACTTTTCATACGTGCTGCTGGGCTCTACGGTTTATTAGCTGATTTGGCCACTGAAAGACCTTTACAACGCGCCCAATTCTTACGACGTTACGCCCGCCAGATTGTCTACTCCTCTGCCAATGACCGCAAGTCGGCCGTGGACTGGGCCACATCCATCATGTCTGAAGCCGGCAAAATCCTTCGCGACCTGCCCCAAGATGAAGAGGTAAGAGCCGAGATTGAAGCATGGAAGTACGACCGCTTGTGGATACGTATCCGACGACCCTAGCGTTCATCCACTAGGATGCTCGGGTGATACATGTCCAGGATCTCAGCATCAACATAGGCGCACGAGCCTTGCTCACCTCTGCTTCCTTCCAAGTCTCAAAGGGGATGAAGGTCGGGCTTGTGGGGCGCAATGGCGCGGGGAAGACTACGCTTCTCAAGATTTTGGCACAAGTCACTTCTGGCGAGGGAGTCATAGATTTTTCGGGGCAGATTTCGCGCAGTTCTCCCCCTGGGTATCTTCCCCAAGACACTCGCGAGGGCGACACCTCACAACTCGCTTTGGACAGAATACTGTCCGTGCGCGGCATCGACGCACTTCTTACACAGATTCGCAAAGCCGAGGATCAGATGGCCACCCGCGAAGGTGCCGCCCAGATAAAAGCAATGGAACGCTATGTTCGATTGGACCAAGAGTTCACCAACAGCGGCGGCTGGGCAGCCAAGGCGGAGGCGGCACAAATAGCAGCCAGTCTAGGCTTAGAGGAACGCATCTTAGAACAAAGTCTGGGCACACTTTCCGGCGGTCAACGCCGCCGCGTAGAGCTGGCGCGCGTCTTGTTTTCACAGGCAGACACCCTGCTCTTGGACGAACCAACCAACCACTTAGATCATGATTCAATCCTGTGGCTACGCGACTTCTTACGCACATACTCAGGTGGCTTGCTTGTGATCTCACACGACACTGCCCTGATTGCCGACACCGTCAATCATGTCATGTTCTTGGATGCCAACCGCGCCTGCCTCGATGTTTACAACATGGGGTGGAGCGATTACCTGCAGGCACGTGAAGACGATGAAAAGCGTCGCAAAAAAGAACGCGCCAACGCTGAGAAAAAAGCTGCCGCACTCAAATCTCAAGGCGAAAAGATGCGCGCCAAGGCCACCAAGGCAGTGGCAGCACAACAGATGCTCAGGCGCGCAGAAGAACTCTTGGCTTCGGTTGCGCCTGTTGCTCAGACAGAAAAAGTCGCACGGCTTCGTTTCCCCACCCCCAAACCTTGCGGGAAAGTTCCACTCACTGCCGAAGGTCTGACAAAAACTTATGGCTCATTAGAGGTGTTTATTGATGTGGATCTCTCAATTGACCGTGGAGCCAAGGTGGTCATCCTGGGTTTGAATGGCGCGGGAAAAACCACTCTCTTGCGTTTGTTAGCGGGCATTGAAAAACCTGATAGTGGCCAAGTCCTTCCTGGACATGGCCTCAAACTCGGGTACTACGCTCAGGAACACGAAACCCTGGACAACAGTATGTCCGTTGAAGAAAACATGCGGCATGCAGCCCCCGATTTAGACGACACTCATGTGCGCTCCGTCCTCGGGCAATTTTTGTTTTCTGGTGACGACACCGCAAAACCTGCCTCTGTCCTCTCCGGGGGAGAAAAAACCCGGCTTGCTCTGGCAACCCTTGTGGTTTCCCAAGCCAATGTTTTGCTCCTTGACGAACCAACAAACAACCTCGACCCAGCTTCACGTGAGGAAATACTTCAGGCATTGCGCACCTATGAAGGGGCCGTCGTCTTGGTGACCCACGATCCGGGGGCAGTTTTGGTCTTGAACCCCCACAGGGTGTTGATCCTTCCAGACGCTGATGAGGACCTGTGGAGCGAAGATTATCTAGATTTAGTTCAATTGACCTAGCAGGCAAACGAGGGAAACATGGCAAGAAATCCGAAACCGAAACCAGTAGCTGCAAAGAAAAAAATATCGAGGCGAATGATTGGTGTTTTTCTTCTTCTGGCTGTGTTGTTGATTGGCCTAGCCATCTATCGTTTAGGCCCTGGGCAGACGAATTCCAAAGCCAAACCCATTCCTTCTGCCGAAGAAGTATCGCGATTGAACAACGACCTCTCCCCTGGAACCCTGCGTATCATCCTCGCTGGCACACCCTTCGCGGGAGTCGATCTGAAGGTTGGGGACCCAGAGCTAACTGCCCGTTTCCTTCACAACGTCAATGCCACTGAGACCCTAAAGGGCATGACTTTCACCCCTCCTGCGTGCAAAGAGCTGCTTGCGGCCACTGCCTCCAAGGAACGTGCGGAGGAAGACAACGGTATTGCCACCGGCACCCTTGCTGAAGGCCAGGTCGCAGTCACATTACGGGTAACAAGCACCCAAGACCCAGGGCAAGCCACGCGTTTCCTTGACGATTACCACAAGCTAGCGCAGCAGTGTCCGCAATTCTCTGTTGTGGGCGGCGGCATAGACAGCTCACAAACTGGCAGTGTTTCTTATGTCTTAGACTCCTCAGTTCCTGTATTGCCTCATGGGAGTCAATCGATCTCCTTGGAAACAACCACTGAAAAGGCCACAGACGAACAAGTCCAGATTCTGACTCGACTGGGAAATCTGGTTGTGGAAGTCACCTACACCGGTCAGGGAGCGAAGACCCAAGCCGACAAAACCATGCCTGATGTCTCGGTATTTGTTGAAAAACTGGCTTCTGCCTTGGTGAATTTGGGATAAACCTGGGACACGGTAACGCCCCAGGCACTAGATTGGAGTTACCGCTGTTAGCCCACGATGAGGTGACCCATGTATAACTATTTGACCACGCAGAACACTGATACTTCCAAGGGAATCAGTGAGGGGACAAGCATGAGGATCACCAAAATCCCGAACAAAGTTTATGAAGCCGAGCTCTACCTCCTACAGGCAGAGCTCGGGAAGCTACAAAGGTGGGTCAAGGCGACCGGCGCGCGGGTAGTGATTATCTTTGAGGGCCGTGATGCCGCCGGCAAGGGCGGAACCATCAAGCGCATCACGGAATACATATCCCCGCGTGTAGCCAGGATCGTGGCTCTGCCAACACCCACAGAACGTGAACAGACCCAGTGGTATTTTCAGCGCTACATCGCCCATCTACCAGCCGCGGGTGAAATCGTCCTCTTTGACCGCTCTTGGTACAACAGGGCAGGCGTGGAAAAGGTCATGGAATTCGCTTCGCCTGAAGAAATTAAGCGCTTCATGCGCCAGTGTCCACTATTCGAACAGATGCTTGTCGAGGATGGCATCCACTTGCGAAAGTACTGGTTCTCAGTCTCGGATAAGGTCCAGTGGAAGCGTTTTAAAGCCCGATTGGATGACCCTTTGAGGCAGTGGAAGCTATCGCCTATGGACTTGGAATCCATCACTCGTTGGGAGGACTATTCAAGGGCCAAGGACGAAATGATGGTTCACACCGACACGGCCTATGCACCTTGGCATCACGTCGCCTCGGATTCTAAAAAACAAGCCCGGTTGAATATGATCAAACACCTCTTGGATTCCTTGCCTTATGAGGATCTGCCAGAGCCTGCCGAAATCATTTTGCCCAAGCCACCACCGTCGACTGGGTACCGCAGGCCTTCGGTGGCTATCTCGAAATACGTGCCGGACTACGCTTCTACCCTTGTAGACCACAGTGGCACAGCCGATAAGAAAGAAGATAAGAAAGAGCGCGATGAACCTGGGGATGAGGCCTCAACCGACCCAGACAATTAAAGCCGGGGTGTCCCCCGCAAATACTGTGTAGGGACCTCCGCGTCGCTACTCAGCCTTGAAGCCCACGCCATTGGCAACAAAGGGTCGGTAAGTAACGGTCTGCCGACCGATACGACATCCGCACACTGTGTTACCAAGACTTGTTCTGCCTGCGGTGCTTCAAGAATCAGGCCAACTGCACTGACGGGGATATCTACGTGCTGACGAATCGTGCAGGCAGCCGCCACTTGATAACCGGGAGCCGCAGGGACCTGGGCATCGTGGACGATTCCCCCCGTTGAAACGTCGATGAGGTCTGCTCCCGCTTCTTTCATCCAGGCCGATACTTGCGCCATATCCTTGAGGCTAAGTCCCCTTCGCTTATCTTCTGGGTTTTCCTCAATCCAATCCGTGGCAGAAATCCTCACCATAAGGGGGATATCCTCCCCAATCTGAGCACGCACACTTTGAGTCACCTCAAGGGCTAGGCGCGCACGATTTTCCAGCGGACCGCCGTAGTCGTCGCGTCGGTCATTGGTTACGGGTGATAAAAACTGGTGCAGCAAGTATCCGTGGGCGGCGTGTATTTCAATGGCCTTAAACCCGGCTTCAACTGCGCGTCTAGCTGCCTGTGTAAAAGCCTTCACAACATCGCTTAGGTCGGTTGGACCCATCACTTTCGGGACAGTGTGTTCAGCGGTAAAAGGAATTGCCGAGGGCGAATACGGCACCCATCCGATACCGCCGATGGGCCCATCCTTGGGTGCCAAGGGCACCCCTGAAGGCGAGCAAGACGCCTTCCTTCCTGCGTGTCCCAACTGGATTGCAGGGGTACTGCCAGCATCCTCAATAAGGTGAGCGAGGGCAGCAAAGGAAGGTATTTGTTCATCTCTGTGCAGCATCAGGTCGAAAGGGCTAATCCTCCCGGTGGGCTCAACGGCCGTGGCCTCAAGGATGATCATCCCTGCTCCCCCATGCGCCCGAGCACCATAGTGGATGGTGTGCCACTCGTTTGGGCGTCCGGCTTCCTCACCGTCAAACAGGGCAGAATACTGACACATAGGTGCCATCCACAGCCTGTTTCGGCACGTGATCGACCGCAAGGTTATGGGCGAGAAGAGATGCGACATGGCAAAAAACCTAGACGTTGAAACCGAGGGTACGCAGTTGGTCGCGTCCCTCCTCTGTGATCTTGTCTGGGCCCCACGGCGGCATCCACACCCAATTAATTGAGATCGTCTCCGCCAAATCAGCGAGCATCATGCGGCACTGGTCTTCAATCACGTCTGTTAATGGACAGGCAGGAGATGTCAAGGTCATATCCAAGACGACATCTTTTTCGTAGAGGTGAACGCCATACAGCAGCCCTAAATCCACAATATTAATGCCAAGCTCTGGGTCGATAACATCGCGAAGTGCCTCTTCGATCTCTGCCACACTTGTGGGATCGTCTATGGTTGGCACCGAGGTCATGGCCTCTTGGGAGTTTTGAATAGCGTTATCAGAAGGTTCTGACATACCAGGAATGTTGTCAATCATATTAGCCATCCTTAATTAGTCCTCCACAGGGGAGACAGTAATGCAATGTTCGGCTTCTTGATGGGCTTGAACTTTCCCACGTTGAGATTCTGCTTGTAAAAGCGCGTCGTCTAGGGCCATCCAACCCAAAAGCGCACATTTGATACGTGCCACATATCGTGAGACCCCCTGGAAGGCGCTGGCATCTTCTAAGCGGTCAAGAATGTCCTCATCAACCTCTTGCCCCCGAGAGTGCATAAGGGTCTTAAAATCTGTAAAAAGACTGCGGATCTCTGCCAGCTTCTTGCCTTCAACGAGGTCATACATAACGGAAAGTGATGCTTGGGATATGGAACAGCCTGAACCTTTCCACACCAGGGGCCCAAGGTTTTCGCCGTCCAAGGACAGCTCCAAGGTCACTTCGTCTCCACAAGTGGGATTGACTTGATGTGAGGAGGCCAGGCCACCTTGAAGTTCTCCGAAACCGTGACGCTCCTTAGAGTGCTGCAAAATGATCGCCTGATATAGCTGTTCAAGTTCGTTCATGTCTACCCCCTAAGACTAAAGAAGGAGCGGGTTTGGGCGAGGGCATCAATCAGCCTTTCTATCTCATCTTTTGTGGTCGTGATACACGCCGATACTCGACACGATGAGGGCACCCCGAAATGCTGGTGGATGGGTTGGGCACAGTGATGTCCCACCCTTATAGCGATATCTCGGGCATCTAGGAACTGCCCCACATCATGAGGATGCACCCCTTCAACAGCGAATGAGACAACGCAGGCACGATCTTTGGCCTCCCGGGGTCCCAAAATCCTGATTCCCTCGATGGTGGACAGGCCGTCCAATAACTGTTGGGCAAGCTCCTCTTCGCGATCGCGAATATGAGCCATCCCGATGTTATCCATATAATCCAGGGCAGCACACCACCCGGCTATCTGTGCAACGGCTTGCGACCCTGCCTCGAACCTGGCCGGAGCGGGGACAAAGGTGGTTGCTTCCATGCTGACTGTTTGAACCATCGAACCACCTGTCATGAAGGGAGGCAGCTGGGCGAGTAAATCATAACGCCCCCACAAGGCTCCGATTCCAGTTGGTCCAAGCATTTTGTGCCCAGAGAAGGCGGCGAAATCCACACCAAGCTCGCCTAGATTTACCGGAATATGGGCAGCAGATTGACAAGTGTCTAGGACAGTGAGGGCACCCATCGAGCGGGCAGCCCCAAGAATGTGCTCGACAGGAGACAGAGCACCTGTCACATTGGACATATGGGTGAAGGCGACAATCTTAGTGTTGGGCGTAATCGCATCCAGGGTACCCAGATCTATGCGGCCTTGAGGATCGAGATCAAGCCAAGCTAATTCGGCTCCGACACGGGCGCATAGCTGTTGCCAAGGCACAAGGTTGGCGTGGTGTTCTGCGCGCGTCACAACAACCCTGTCACCGGCACCTAGCTTGAGCCTCTCGTCAGTAATACCTCGGTGCCCATCCAGATAGGCGTTGAGCAAGGCGTAGGTCAGGAGATTGATTGCCTCGGTAGCGTTCCTAGTCCAAATGATCTCTTGTGAATCACGTACCCCCAGAAAACGCGCTAAGCGCCCTCGTCCATCGTCATAGATCTGAGTGGCCTCATCTCCCAGTACGTGAGTACCGCGATTGACGGCCGCATTGTGTCGGGTATAAAAGTCGCGCTCTGCGTTGATTACTTGCAGGGGTTTTTGGGTGGTTGCCGAGGCATCAAGGTAGGCAATTTCTTGTCCACCACGTCCTACTCGAGAAAGGATCGGGAAATCTTCACGCAGCCTCACAACCATAGCGTCAGTCAGCTCATGGCCATCAGTGCCTGAGTACATTGCCCGCATCTTTCCTAAACCTGAGCCAAGAATCGGTCGTAGCCTTCTTCCTCAAGACGCACTGCCAGATCAGGACCACCTTGTTCAACAATCTTTCCATCCACAAAGACGTGGACGAAGTCGGGCTTGATGTAGCTCAAGATACGGTTGTAGTGGGTGATCAAAAGGAATCCGGTATTGCTCTCCTCATGTATGCGGTTCACTCCTTCGGAGACGATACGTAAGGCGTCAATGTCCAGGCCAGAGTCTGTTTCATCCAGGATGGCAAAACGTGGACGCAACAATTCCATCTGCAAAATTTCATGGCGTTTCTTTTCGCCACCCGAGAATCCCACATTCACATCCCTAGAGGCAAAGCCTTCTTCCATGCGCATACGTTCCATAGCAGCCTTGGTCTCCTTGACCCAGGCACGCACATTGGGTGCCTGACCAGCAATGGCGGTTTTTGCAGTGCGTAAAAAGTTTGCAACCGAAACGCCAGGGACCTCAACGGGGTACTGCATGGCTAAAAAGATGCCTGCTCGCGCCCGCTCGTCGACGGTCAGGTCCAAAATATTCGCACCGTCAATCAGTGCTTCGCCCTCGGTAACCTCGTATTTGGGGTGGCCAGCAAGCGCGTAGGCTAAAGTCGACTTCCCCGAGCCGTTGGGGCCCATAATTGCGTGTATTTCTTTGGAATTTATGACCAGATCCACACCGCGTAAAATCTGTTTGGGGCCCTCGGCGGTCTCCACCTGGACGTGCAAATTCTTTATCTCTAGTGTGCTCATTTTATGCCTTTGCCTCTACATTGACGAGGACGTCCTCGCCATCTAACTGAATATCAAAAACCTTTACGGGCGAAGTTGCCGGCAAGCTTTCTTTACCTGTGTACAAATCGAAGGTGGCGCCGTGCCCCCAACATTCCACTTTTCCATCACTGACCTCTCCCTCGGCCAAGCTGACATCACCGTGGGTGCACATCGCGGAAATTGCGTGCACAGAACCGTCACGATCATCACGCAAAAGCGCAAGACGTGTGGGTTTTCCGCCGATCTCAACACTCACTTCAATCCCCTCGTCGCTGGGGATATCACCAAGGGTGCACACCTTCTGAAAGCTCACAGTTGCTCACCACTTTCCAATTCGCGATCGATGACTTCCATCAGGCGTTCTCGAATCTGCGAGACCCCAATTTGTGCCAGAACCTCGGCGAAGAAACCGTGTACAACCAGACGCCTGGCAGTCTCAGGATCGATCCCTCGTGCCTGCAAATAGAACAGTTGCTCATCATCAAAGCGCCCCGTGGTCGAGGCGTGTCCTGCCCCGAGGATTTCGCCGTTCTTAATCTCCAGATTGGGTACAGAGTCAGCTTTTGGCCCCAAACTCAGCAACAAGTTTCGGTTCAGTTCATAGGTATCCGTCCCGAAAGCATCAGCACCGATGAGGACATCTCCAACCCACACACTGTGAGCATCCTGTCCTCGCAAAGCTCCCTTGTATGCAACCCGGGATACACAGTGCGGGGTCGTATGAGCGACAAAAAGGCGATGCTCCTGGTGCTGTCCAGCCTCTGTGAAGTAAGCGCCTAAGAGGTTCACATCCGCGCCTTCGCCGCTAAAGAACACATCCGTACATATACGCACCACATCGCCGCCGAGGCTAACGATGCCGTGCGTTATTTTGGAGTCCTTCCCCACGCGAATACGGTGGTTGGATGCGTGAATAGCGTTTGCATCCCACTCTTGAGTGCTCACCAAAGTCAGTTGAGCACCATCATGTACATCGATTTCCACTGTCTGGTTCAAGGTAGCCTCACCGGTATGTACCAGTTCTACTGTGGCGCTGGAACAGGCTCCCACCTCGACATAAACATGTTGAGCCGAGGGCGTATCGTGGGTGCCTTGGATGTCTAGCCTGATGATCTCCTCGACAACCGTATTGGCAGGCACGGTGCAGCGCACGAACTGTTTGGCGCTGTTCCAGGATACGACGGCAGCCCTATCACTGGGCGCAGCAATATCCCCGACACCAGGCCCTTTAGTATTCGAAACACTCACGTATTCAGGCGCTTGGGCCTGGACCTGTGGGGCTTGCCCGGATAACTCATCTGACAGCAGGGTGGCGATTCGCTCGATGGGCGTGAAACGCCAGTCCTCTTCGCGCCCCTTAGGGATATCAATATCTTGTAGATGAAAAGATGTTGGCCTGTCTGCACGAGAAGTGCCGGTATATACCGTAGACGACATCAACCCACCGAGCCTTCCATTTGCAACTCAATTAATCGATTAAGTTCAAGGGCATATTCCATAGGCAGTTCCCTGGCAATCGGTTCAACAAATCCCCGCACGATGGTGCTCATGGCCTCTGTTTCGTTTAATCCGCGACTCATCAGGTAAAAAAGCTGTTCTTCTGAAACCTTTGAGACAGTGGCCTCGTGCCCCATTTCGACATCGTCATTACGCACATCGACATACGGGTAGGTATCTGACCTGGAAATTTGGTCTACCAAAAGGGCATCACATAGGACATTAGACTTCGAGCCGTGCGCATCTTCCGAGATAGCCACAAGGCCTCTATACGAACAGCGACCACCATTCCTAGAGATCGACTTCGAGACGATAGATGAGGAAGTCTTAGGTGCCAAGTGAATCATCTTTGCGCCGGTGTCCTGGTGTTGGCCGGCACCAGCAAAGGCAATAGAAAGTGTCTCTCCCCTGGCGTGTTCACCCGTGAGGTAGACCGAGGGGTATTTCATATTGAGTTTCGACCCGATATTGCCGTCGATCCACTCCATCGTTGCTCCTTCTTCGCACACAGCGCGCTGAGTGACGAGGTTGAGCACATTGGTGGACCAGTTTTGAATTGTCGTGTAGCGAACACGTGCACCCTTCTTCAAGAAAATCTCGACATTCGCCGCATGCAGTGAATCTGAAGAATAAATGGGGGCAGTACATCCTTCGACATAGTGCACATAGGAGTCTTCATCCGCAATGATCAGCGTGCGCTCAAACTGGCCCATATTCTCGGTATTAATCCTGAAGTAGGCCTGCAAAGGGATTTCGACATGCACACCCTTGGGTACATAAATGAATGACCCCCCAGACCACACGGCCGTGTTGAGCGCAGCAAACTTATTGTCACCAGCAGGAATGGCGGCAGCAAAATATTCACGCACAAGCTCGGGATGTTCGCGCAAACCTGTGTCCATATCCAAGAAGATGACACCCTGGGCTTCCAAGTCTTCACGAATCTGGTGGTAGACGACCTCGGATTCGTACTGTGCAGCAACACCTGCCACGAGACGTTGCTTCTCGGCATCTGGGATACCCAGGCGATCGTAGGTCCGCTTAATGTCCTCAGGCAGGTCTTCCCACGAGGTTGCTTGCCTCTCTGTGGAACGCACGAAGTACTTGAACTGATCAAAGTCCAAGGTCGATAAGTCTGGACCCCACGTGGGCATGGGTTTACGTTCAAAGATTTTCAGGGCCTTAAGGCGTATCTTCAACATCCATTCAGGCTCTTGTTTAACCTCGGAGATATAACGAACAACGCTCTCATCTAGCCCTCGACGAGCTGAACGTCCTGCCTCGTCGGAGTCTCTCCACCCGTAGTCATATTGAGTGGAGATTGAGGAGATGATTTCTTCATCCGCCTGAATTTTTTGAGCGGGGCTTGGCGCTAATTGAGTCATCTGCTTCCTTCTATGTCAGTGCCTCCGTTTGTTACGGCTCGTTGGAGGCGATGCGAGGCTGTGCGGTAGCGGCTGGCTGGCATGCCTAAAGGTATGGAGGTGGTGCACACGTGTTCACCATCAGCCAAGGTGGCAAGCCGCTGGACATGAACATCCAGAAGTCGGGCAAATGCTTGAGTTTCTGCCTCGCAGATTTGTGGGAACTGTGCCGCTACCTCTTGCACAGGGCAAGATCCTTGACATATCTGCAAGGCGATACCGTTTCCAACCTCGCGAACCGTGGCAGCGTAGCCGTCAATTGCCAAGGCATCTGCCAGTGCACGGACACGGGCTGCCCTATCGCTTCCTGCCGCGTGAACCCTCGGTGCGTATCGGCGTTCGGTCTCCCGTGAGCGTGAATGGGCAAATTCTTCCACTGCTTCTTGTCCACCCACTTGTGTGAGATATCCCAGAGCACGAATAGCAAGGGAGGCATAGTCTTCATGCTGGGTAGAGCGTCCTTCATCTGTGGCGACAAAGAAGCGCGCTGGTCTTCCCCGTGTTCGCGGTCCACTCGCGAGGGCATCGTGGGCTTCGATCTGTCCATTCTTACTGAGTACAATGAGGTGGCGGCGGATAGCCGCAGGGGTTAAATCAAGGATGGAAGCCAAGGTCACAGCCGAGACTGGCCCTTTTTCGACAATTAAGTCGAGGACGACCTGACGCGTCCCACTCTCGTCTCTCATACACACCCCCTCAAGGTTATTTAACAATGCTAGCGTAATAAAAAACTATAGCCTTGCGAAATCCCCTCAGGAGGGTGTGCTGTATCACTCAAAAATTCGTATAGACGTCTTTCAGCTGCTCTAAGACTTGTTGCAGGGTTGGCAGGTTTTGGCCTCGACGCGAGGCAATGTGGCGTAGCTGGGCCTCTCTTGCGGGATCACACAGAATCGGACTTAAAGCTCCCGCGATAGATTGGGGGTTTGCCTCAACCAAGGTGCCACCTGTTTCCACGACGCATCGGGTACCTCCCACATCGGTTGCCACAACAGGCACACCCGCGACCAATGCCTCTTGGATCGCCACGGGCTGCCCTTCCCACAGTGATGTGGACACAAAAACATTGGCCTCTTCAAGGAGTTCAGGCACGTCTTCACGCCGCCCTAGAAAGCGTATGGGCAAGCCCTCAGCTGAACGGCGCAAGTCCTCTAGTCCGGGGCCATCGCCCGCCACCAGCCACACCCACGGACGCGCAGAAGGCATGGTCCTTCGAAGAATCCGACACGCCTCCACTGCCATGTCAAGACCCTTTTGTGGAGCACACCTTGCAACAGTCAAAATAACTACTTCATCTGAGGCCAAGCCCAGATCTCGGCGAAGCCCACGACCCGACTTGGCCTCTTTCATTTTTCCCGAGGGCGGAGGGATAAGAGCCAGACGTGTGGATTTGGCGCCCTCTTTGTCCATCCAGGCAACAAGATCCGGGCTGACACCCAAGACAACCTGTGATTTCCGCGCAACAATGTGACCCAAAACCCTCGACACCGCAGTAATAGATCTACTACCAAGGGGCATATTGTGCAAGGTAACAATGAGTCTTGGCGGGGTTTTCATACCGGATATTGCCAAGGCACATAAGGCGCCGGCCCGAAGGCCATGGGCATGAATCACATCAGTCAAACGGCCCAGTTTCCGCAGCTGGAATATGGCTACCGGGTCAC
Organism: Actinomycetaceae bacterium; assembly: GCA_030538185.1. Lineage (GTDB taxonomy): Bacteria > Actinomycetota > Actinomycetes > Actinomycetales > Actinomycetaceae > JAUNUK01. The sequence continues at coordinate 924,491 of JAUNUK010000001.1, forward strand.
GAAAAGAAGGCCGTGCCCCAATCGGGACTTTCAATCGCGGACATCCCTCGACGCTCAGTTCCACCTCAGGCGGTGCCGCAATGGCGACCTTAATTCCGGCATCCTTCAGAAGTTCGCAAACCTGGCGCACGTGCGCAACCACGCCACCACTAGCTACTGCAGTGACGTGCAGAACCCTCGTCATACCTCAGGCCCTTCCTCAGTCAGTGTGCCCGATTCGAGCAATTGGGCGTACCAAGATCCCCAGGTTACCGCTAACTCACCTGGAGTTTGCCATTCTTGAACTCGCAGGCGGGCGCGTTGCTGGTAGGTGTACCACATGGGCGTATCAATAAGCATAGAATCAATCGCTTTTGCCAAAGCTTGCGGATTATCTCTTGGGATCAAGACCCCCGTCTCAGGAGATTGCCCGTGGGAATCTAATAAGTCGATCAACCCGCCCGCAGATGTCGCTACCACGGGCACGCCGGCAGCCATAGCCTCTTGCACTACCAATGAACCTGGTTCCCAATCAGAAGAAATAGCGAAGACACTTGCCGCAGCCAGCCAGGGTTTAACATCTGTTCTCGGGCCCACAAGGTGAACCCGCACAGTGGAACTCATGGACCTTAAGCGCGCAATAAAGGCTGGGTTTCCAGGACCCACCACAACGAAAGTTGCTGGCGATTGCACAAGGGCTGCCGCCTGAATCAAAACATCAAGTCTTTTACGTTCCTCAACCCGACCCAAGGACAAGACCAGCGGACCTTTATTTTCTATATGTTCGCTCGTGCAAAGATCCTCCCATGCCTGCCTACGATAATCACGTGACGTGAGAGGCTCTGCTAAAAAATCAGCGAGTTTATGAGAAGGGATGGGAGACAAGCGCACGCAGCGAGCGCCATCTTCGTGTGCTTGCCGCACTAAGTCAGAAGATGTACCTGTTACCACGTCGGCTCGTCTGGCTGTGTGGATGCGCAGCGTGCGCAACAAGTTTCTAGGCAAGTCAGCCCGAACCGGATTGTGGATGGAAACCACAAACCTTGGGCCTCGTCGTCTAGGAGGTAAGAGCAAAGCAACCAGCAGACCTGCTTGATGCCCATGTGCGTGAATTAGATCAGCTGAGGCGAAAAGTTTTTTGGCCTCGCGTAATCTTCTAATGACTTGCCTGAAAGCATGCAGGGATCGCGGGATAAGTGGCCACAGTAGGTCAACACCATCCCATCCAAAGTGTTTCGCCGTCATCCCATCGGTTAAGATGCGCACATCATGACCGCTCTTACGCATCCTCTGCTGGAGATCATCAACCTGAGAACCTAACCCACCATTGGATTTACCGACTACATATAAGATCCTCACGGTTCATCTCTTTCGCTAGTAACCGTGCCCAGGCTAGGCGGTACAGAAGCTTGAGTCCTGGCGCGACGCGGCAAAGAAACGGGAACCAGATCCCGAAGACCAAGCCAAATGGCGAGAACCACAATGACGACGACAAGAATTCCACAGATACACGCCGCCAAGAGGACCATGAGCATAGTGGTATTTGTGGCATCCAAAATTGAGTCATAGCTCAAGCGCCCCAAAAGTCCAGCGACGACGGAAGCGAGAGTACAAGTAACGACCGTACGCACAATACCTCTGAGGGCGTTCTTCCCAATTTTTTTGTACACCGCCAGCAGCAGCGCAATAGCAGCTACTGTCATACCGACAGACTGACCAATGCCAAGCCCCTGGAGGGTGGCCGGACCGTTAGCCCCATGTGGGGATAAGACCTTGACAGCCACAATTGACACGACAGCCGTACACAACCACCCAAGCATGGAACAAATAACGGCCAAGTGACCTGCATCGACGGCGTACAGCACTCTAGAAATGTGGAATAACAGGGCATACCCCACCAAAGAAGGAGCCAGCCACACTAATGCGGTGGACATTCCCTCGACAGGATTCCTCCAAGAGAAAACTGCCTCGGCTGCTGGGCCAAGGGCAATGAGGGCAGCAGTCCCCAGAAGGGTGACAGCTATAACAGACCTAGTCGATGCGGCAGTTACTCGAGCAAAGCCCCCCATATTCTTTTGGGCAGCAAGCTCCGTCAAGCGGGGAAAGACTGCGGTTGCCACAGGAACCGCTAATACCGCATAGGGAAGGACATAAACAGCCTGGGTGTACTGGTAAACGGCAACAGTTCCAAGTTCTCCCCCGGAACGCGCCAAGGTCAAATTGGTCAAAACCGAGACCTGCTGTGCAATCAGTGCACCGATCCCTGCTCCTGCCAAAGACAACGCCCTGCGCAACTCGGTTTTCTGCATCGTGAACCTGGGACGTAACCGAATACCAAGGCGCCACACCGGAATGAAAAGCGGCAGGCTCATGGCCATGACGCCCCCAGTGGTGCCCCAAGCCAAAACTAATAATGCGTACCTAGACACCGTATTGGGGTCATCAATCCCTTGGGACAAGTATCCGTATCCCGCATAGGCGACAATAACAACACTGGAAGACAATAAGGGGGCAATGGCCGGCCAAAAGAACTTTTTGTGGGCCTGCAAAATCCCGGTTAAAACGATAGAAATCCCGTAAAGGGGTAACTGCCAGGCAAAAATACTCAAGAACCAAGCCATGAGCTGATTTTGTGCTTCTACATCCGAGCCGACAGTGTCTGGCATCCACGATGCAATATGTCCCGAAAGTGCCCACAAGATCACGGCCAAGGGAATAAGGATCACCAGAGTCCACGTGAGCAAAGCCGATGAAAGCCTGTTGACATCCTTCTTCAAATGGCGAGACACCGGCAGTGCCAGGAGAGGAACTGTCACTCCAGCCAGTGCACCCCCAGCCGCGACCTCGAAGATGACGTTTGGGAGTTGATTGGCTGAAGCGTAACCGTTTGCCACGGCCTGTGCCCCCACCCAGGTGCTTTGCGCAAGCCATCGGGCTAGGCCAAAAATTCTTGACAGCAGTGTCAGTAAGGCGATCACGGAGACCGCTCCTATGACCCCCGAGGCACGCCCAGCTAGTCGCTCCATAAGCCCTAGTGGGGTCGCCTGCCCCAGGAATCCACCGCCTTCAAAAGTCGGCAAGACTCGATCACCTTCGAAAAACTCACCTTCTCTGAAATCATGGTCAAGGCAGCCACGCTTAAGAAAACCACAAATTTCACAGGCCTCGAAGCCTGCGCTGCAATCTGTACACCGACAACAGCGCCCAAAGCATTGGCACCCGTATCCCCCAACATCGTGTGCTCATTGAGATCGTTTGGGAGTGCCACAGCAATCGCACCAAGGGTGTTTGCACTAAGTTTCCTGATCTTAGGAGAAACCATACCCGGTGTTGACAAGAGGGCCCCCACCTTTAATGCTCGGCCGGGACGCAGGTCAAAGAGGTTGTGCATATTGGCCATGCCTGCAATCAAGGCAGAATCCACAACCCAGTCCCCCAGCGCCTGAACAGCTGGGCGCCTGCGTGAGGAGTGGAGGGCCTGCAGTACGGTTGCCGCACAGGCCGCAGTCCCCCCGATTGCCACAATCTTCATAATCCCGGTTGTCACCCGGCCTTGACGCAGGGCACCCAGATGACCTTTGAACCCTTTGGCGTGTTCAACAGCAACGAGGTTATCCGTCGCGACCTCATAAGGAGGATCTGATTTCCTAATGGTTGACAAGTCGCCCATGTCATCCACAAGACCGGCCATCCCTGCGCCCAAGGCGCTCAAAGACCCTGCCACAAATAGAGGAGTACTTGATGTTCCCCGTACTTCCCTAGTGTCAAGTAATGCATTGATGGCGTTACTCAATGCCAGGGCTGAGGCAAGTGCTACACCGCCGTACAGATTAACTGTACGTCCGGCGTAATTGTTTCTTTCCCAACGTTTAGACCTACATAGGCTACGGCCCAATACATGAGTCAGCCCTGAGGAAAGCAACCCGGCCAGCACCTCAGCCTCCTGAGCCTTCGGGGGCTGGTTCCTCTGGAGTCTCAGGCTGCGGTGGTGGCGCTGGTGCTTGAGCCACAACCTTGGGTGGCAAAGGGCTTTGAGCAGAATCTGCAAAGCCCCACGCTCCAATAGTCCCGTTAATCGAGTTGGCCAGCGCCAAAGGTAAAGACACAGCAGAAGGCATCTTTCCAATACCATCCACGGTAGATACGCCTGCTGCCTTAGCACGTAAAACGGATACCAAATCTCCATCATTGAGGGCAGCCCCTATGACTACAGTTCCCCCTGCCTTGAGGGATAAGGTCTGTGCCAGCATCGTGTAGGCCGCATCACGTGAATCCAAGGCCGCCTGAGATTCGGCATCCCCAGCCTTGCCATCTGCCGCGGCAGGAGCTTGGCTTCGGGGGGCAACAATCACCGTTGCTCTGGCCATTTGGGTAGGAGCAGCTTTCACAGAGATCAACTCATCACCAGCGGTCGTCAGGATTGACACCAGGGTCTCATCCCACTTTTCGGTCAACAACTGCCCCAGCGCTTGTGCCAAAATCTGCTCAGGGACATCGCTGGCACCTGGAGGCTGCGATAAATATGTTCCTAATTGCCCTACCAGAGTGGAGCGATATTGAGTTTTTGCAAGCTCAGTCCAATTAGGGGTCAGAGAAATCTCTGCCGTTACAATGCCGCCGGCCTGCGTTATTGTCTCGCGGATGCTCGTGACGTCGTCCACCTGGACACCCGGCAGGGTGACGAGAGCAATCCCTTGTTCACCCAGGGTGCCAGCCAAAAGCTGAGGTGCTGCAGCGGCAATAAAATCGTTTCGGTCATTGACCTCAATGCGTGTTGAGTCCAATTCTTTTTGCAGGGTATTGCGGGTTTCGCGCAGTTTTTCCACCTGTCCTGTCAGCGAGTCCCCAATTGGTTGCTGTAAGGGGCCTGCACCCAAGATGATTCCTACTGCCAAAGCCAAAAACACTGACACTAAGGATACGACGTGATAGCGAAAGTCAATCATGAATCTGCTCCCCTCATGAGGTTGGCGCGGAAGGCGCCAACCCGACTATCTCGCGAATACTGTTCCAAATCTGCTCCCCAAAGGCACCAATGAGTCCAATCAGTGCCTGCCCGCCCGAGGTTACCATCAGGGCGGCAAACAGTGCTGCCAATCCAGCCAATAGTAGCCATGTGAGCTGGCCTCCGGAAATTCTGGGTCTGTAGAGTCGAGATACGCCCTTGGCATCTACCAACTTCGAGCCAACTCTTAAACGAGTCAGGAAGGTTGATGCCATCCCAGAACGCCCCTTGTCCAGAAACTCAACCAAAGTGGCATGCGTACCCAATGCAACGATTAGTTGTGCGCCTGCCTCGTCGGCCAGCAACATCGCTACGTCCTCGGAAGTACCTGTGGCTGGGAATACGATGAATGGTACGCCCAGCTCTTCAACACGATGCAGGCCGGGGGCTTGGCCATTGCGGTAGGCATGGACAACGATCTCAGCCCCGCAGGTTAAGGCCTTATCGGAGACTGAGTCCATGTCACCAACGATCATGTCCGGTTTAAAACCGACCTCCATAATCGCATCTGCTCCGCCATCCACACCGATCAAAACCGGGCGATACTCACGGATATAAGGTTTGAGGGAGGCTAGGTCTTCTTTATAGTTGTAGCCGCGCACCACAATCATGACCTGGCGTCCATTTATTTCGGTTTCGACCTCGGGAATACCCATGCCGTCAAGGAGCAGTTCGCGTTCTTTACGCAGGTATTCCATCGTATTGGAAGCAAAAGCCTCGATTTGTACAGATAACCCTTGGCGTGCATCTTCCATATTGGCTCGTATGGTGGCAGCATCTTGCTCTACCCCTTGAGCCATAAGGGTTGAGCCGCGATATATTTCTCCGCCGCGAATGGTGACTTCCTGGCCTTCACGCAATTGCATTATGTCAGTACCCAGGTCATCGACCAAGGTGATGCCTGCATCTACCAAAATACTTGGTCCTAAATTCGGGTATCTTCCAGTCGTCGACTTCGCGGCATTTAAAACCGCAAGAGGCGCGCAAGCAACCAGGCTTTCGGCGGCAACCCTGTCGAGATCAGCGTGATTGATTACAGCAATCTCCCCTGCCTTCAACCTTTTGGTCAGGTTCTTTGTGCGCTCATCCACCCTGGCTCGCCCTGTCGAGAGCTCAGCCGCAGGACTCCGTTTAGCACGTTTGAAAAGAGAAATCACATATTGGATTCTGCCACGTTTGATAGCTCTAAGAGCTCAGCGGCGTGGCGTTGCGCCGTCTTCGATTGAGTGTGTCCCGACATCATTCGCGCAATTTCTTCTACGCGCTGTTGACCCTTTACATCTTCCACCGTCGTCACATCTGTCACTTCATCTCTAGAAACAACCAGTTGCAGATCAGCAAAGGCGGCAACCTGGGCAACATGAGTGACGACAATGACCTGGTAGTTTTGAGCCAGTTGTTTTAGTTTGCGGCCAACCTCTAATGCTGTTTCCCCACCAATTCCTGCATCGATCTCATCAAAGACGAGTGTTTTGGCCGATTGCCTATCCTGTTTTTGATTTTCAATAAGGCACACCTCTATGGCCAACATAAGTCTCGATAGCTCGCCACCAGACACCCCTTGTCCCATATCCAAAAGCGGGGCAAGTGGTCTGGGACGCAGCCTAAACGACACATCTTCTCCACCCCAGGGCCCTAGTTCTTCGAGTTCATCTAAAACAATCTCAAACTCTGCCGTTGGCATGGCTAAGTCTTGTAGTTCTGAGGTAATTGCTTCAGAAAGATGCCGTGCCAACACCTTACGCGAAGCACTCAGTTGTTTGGCGGCATCTGCCTTGAGTTCCTCTAGTTCCTCTACCCTCTTACCCAGGGCATCTTGATTGTGTTCCTCGGCGAGCTCCCTAGCAATTCTTGCACCCAGGTTCTCTCGATATTCTGCAAGGTCATCGACCTCCACCCCGAGCCTCAAAGCAAGATTTCGCAACTGGGCACGCCGATTTTGTATGTCCTCAAGCTCAAGAGGATCAAAGTTTAGCTCTTGTTCCTCCCGTGCCAGTTGCGCCACAATATCGTCCAAAATATAGCTGACGTCTCGCAACTGCTTGACAGTGTCTTCAAACTCAGAGGCGTAGTCGGTGATCGGGGCAAGTATCCTCTGCGCCTCAAGCACCGCCTCGCGTCCCCCAGCCAGACCTGATGTTTCCTCGCCCGCCAAAGCGGCATGTGCTAAAGAAAATGCCTGTCGAAGGTCCTCTACATGAGCCAGTTTTTCTGCCCTAGACCCCAGTTCAGCGTCCTCTCCGCTGTGCGGGTCGAGTTCTTCCAAAAGCAAGGATTCTTCTTCAAGTTTCGCCAAGAGCTCAGATCGCTCTTCTTGGCGCTGCACCCACTGATGCCAACGACGTGATTCTTCACGGGCTTCAGCCCATAGGCGTCGATATTCTTCAAGCAGTAGCCGATGTTGCTCACTACCTGCCTGATCGAAAGAGTTTCTTTGCCAAGCGGACTGTCTAAGTTGTAGTTGTTCCGACTGGCCGTGGATTGCAACTAGTTCACTTGTCATATCGCTCAGGGTCGCACTGGGTATCCTCCTGCCACCCGCCTGCGCATGTGATCGCCCTTCGGCTGGCACGACCCTTGCGACCTCTAGGACGCCGTCTTCAACCTCGCAATCCAGTTCCTCCAAGCGCTCGACAATCTGCGAGACGCCCTCGACAATGAAACTGGCCTCGGCGACTGCCCGTGTAGCCGATTGCCTTACCAGACGCGGCTCGGCCTTCATGCCCAATAACAGCTGAAGTGAATTGAGAAGCATGGTCTTACCTGCGCCTGTCTCACCCGAAATTACCGTAAAACCGGAGGAAAAACGCAGGTCAGTGGCGGCAATGGGGCCCAGGTCGCGGATACGTAACTCTTCAATCATGAAAGATCTTTGCGCCACCCTTCAACGGGAAGATTAAACTTCGCGACCAGCCTGCCCGAAAAAGACATGTCGTTTAGCCGGATCAACGACAGACGCCACTGCCCACAAACGGCACGCAGAACAGAGCCAGGTGGGCCTTGAATACGCCTGCGCCCATCGCACCACACATCCATATCCTGAAGCTGACGCGTGGCTGCTTTTACCTCGATATATGAATCTGGGCCGACGACAATAGGGCGGGTGAACAGGCCGTGTGCCGCTAATGGAACGACCTCTACCGCCTCAACATTCGGGAAAATAATCGGTCCGCCTGCCGAAAACGAGTATGCGGTTGAGCCCGTGGGTGTGGAAATGATGAGGCCATCGGCACCATATTCACTAACCGCCGAACCATCCACCCCTAGTTCAAGGACAACAGGCCTGGACCGATCCGTACCCAGGACAGCCGCATCGTTCAATGCCCAGTCGGTTTCCCTCGACCCATCGGGACGTTGAAGTTCTACGTCCAAGGTCATACGCCTGTCGATGGTGTAGTCACCTTTTGCGACCTTTTCAATGACCTCGTTTAGGTCTTCTTCTTCGGCCTCGGCCAAGAAACCGACGTGCCCCAGGTTTACACCAATCAGGGGGATGTCTTTATGACGGACCTGCTCGGCTGCGGCCAAAATGGTTCCATCCCCGCCTAGAACAATCACAAGCTCGGCATCTTGTACGTGCTCCGTGTCTACGGTTTGAATACCGTAATCTGCAAGTTTCTTTGAAATGAGCTGGGCACTACTGGTTGCTGAAGGGCGGTTTGACCGTTGGAAAATGTGGATTCTACGTGACATTAGTCCCCTTCAACTCAACGCTTGCCGGCCCCGCAAGAATCGCAGCCTTGCACGCGGACTCGAGGGCTTCCCCATACAAGGTTAGAGGCAATGTTCCCTTTGCGCGCATGGATAGGAAGTATTCCACGTTCCCTGCAGGCCCTGGAAGCGGCGAGGGAGCCACGGCATCAACCCTAAGTCCCAGATCCATAGCTTTTTCAGCTACCGACATCATGCTTGCCAGGTGTTCGCGCGGTTCACGCACCACGCCTCCCTTGCCTACCTTTTCCTTACCTACTTCGAATTGCGGTTTGACCATCAGGAGGAACGATGCCTGTTTATGGGCAGCATTGACGAGGGCGGGCAGCACAAGACGAAGCGATATAAAGGATAGGTCCCCTACCACGACATCTGCCTTCGGTTGGATCAAGTCGGGATCCAAGGTGCGCACATTCGTTCGTTCAATATTGACGACGCGCTCATCACTTTGTAGGCGCCAGTCCAACTGTCCGTAGCCGACGTCTACAGCGAAGACACGCGCGGCACCCCTGCGCAGTAAAACATCAGTAAATCCCCCGGTCGAGGCACCCGCATCCAGGCATACAGCGCCCTCGATGTGCGGCACCTCGTGTCCGTTGTCTTCTAGGTAGCGTAAGGCTCCTTCGAGTTTGTGGGCACCGCGGGAGACATAGTCGAGTTGGTCATCAGCCTCTTTGAGGACAATGGCCTGCGCTTTGTCCACCTGTCGCGCAGGTTTATCAGCAAGAATTCCGTCAACAAAGACCCGCTGATTGGCAATGAGGTTGGCAGCTTGGGTACGGCTTGGCGCCATGCCTCTGCGAACCAACTCAGTGTCCAGGCGAATCAACTTGCCCATGGTGTCACTGATCGAGGATATCTGCGAGATCTTTTGAGATATCCCGCAAGAGAGCTAGGCGTTCTTCCAGACCCAGCTCCTCGGCCGCCGCAAGTTCCTCACTGTGATCCACCAAGTCAGGACCAGTGTTACGTTTCAGCTGTTCAGCGACCGAGGCAGGGTCAGGCATCTTTATGATTCCTGGGGTGTTTCATCGGATTCTTCGGTAATCTCGGGGCTTTCATGCAGGTCATCTTGGGATTCTTCCCTCAGATCGTCTGAAGATGCCTCATCTGGGGTTTCTTCTTCGAGTTCTTCTTGAGGTACCTGACGCTCTACCTCGCGCACAACCGTGAGTTGTGGGCAGTTAATACGTCGGCCCTTGTCGGCAGCATCCCAAGCTGCAGCGATAATTGCCCTGTATTCATCGAGCGAAATCTCTGTCCCATCTTCCAGGATTCCCAGTCCATCAATCTCGATATCTTCGGTGTGGATTCTTGCCCGTGCCCCTTCACAGTTCCACCAACCACCCTTGTCCTCCGGTGTGGGCCTCGGGGCTTCTCTGTTCAAGTCAGTCATATCAATACCGACGTATGTTGGTCTCATGGAAGGCACAGCCAAGATGACGTCCCTTGCATCCGACACGCCTGTGAGTACGTGCAGGGAAGGAATGCCTGCGGCGAGGGCGCCAGCGATGTCCGTGGACAGCTGATCGCCAACTCCAAGAGCATCGCCTCCGCCAACTTTGGCTACCGCTCGCGAATAAATCTGTGCAAGAGGCTTGCCGCATGCCAGTGGTTTCACGCCGGTGGCATTGACGACGGCCTGGACCAAAGAGCCATTGCCGACACCAAATCCCCGTTCCGTTGGCAGTCGAGGATCCATATTGGTTGCCACGTACAAGGCGCCAGCGTTCACGGCGTAGGCGGCCTCGGTAAGTTCTTTCCAGGAAACGTCGAAGCCCAAGCCTTGCATAACAGCGGCAGGCTCGTCCTGGGCGGAAGTCACAGGAACTAGACCGAATTCTTCGAGGGCGGCAGTTACTCCTGGGCCACCAATCGCCAAGACTTTCGACCCCGCATCAATCTTTTCACTGAGTGTTTGGGCTGCATCCTGGGCAGCGGTAATAACCTGCTCCACCTTGGCTTCAATACCCATGTCACCCAGTTTTTCAACGACGGCCTGGGGCGGACGGGCAGCATTATTGGTCACAAAGCACGGTGTCATCCCTGCTTGGATGGCCTCATCGAAGCCTTCCTTCGCGTTTTCTATCCGCTCGGTGCCCATATAGACAACGCCATCCAAGTCCAAAAGGGCCACTTCGTAGGCCTCAGACAGCGCCTGGGCGCTTCGCTTGAGCGGGGTGGGATTGCCCTCGTCTTCCTCATCTATTGCCGCCTCAATGTCAAAGACGTCAACTTCCTCAGGAAGTTCGGGGATTTCTTCTTCGAGGGCGTCAGCTTCTTCCTCGCGTCCCAGTTCACGCAGGCGATCGACCTTCACCGTAAGAAGCCTCGCCATGACATAGTCATCTTCTGTGTCAGCCTTTTCAAGTGCTTCCTCAATAAGGCTGAGGCCAACCTCGTGTTCACCAAGGTCAGCCCTTGCCGAGGACGCCACGATAGCTATCTCAGCTAATTCCGCAGGGTCTTGGCCTTCCAAGTCTGCTTGGGCGATGACCTCTAGGGCTTTTTCTGGGCGTCCAAGTCCGCGTTCACAATCTGCCTCGACAGATATAAGGACGTTGAGGCCTGAAAGCCTACGGACAGTGCGCACCTCGCGTAAAGCTTCTGCGTATTCTCCGGCTGCGTAGGCTGTGAGTGCCTTCGCTTCACGAACGATGTCCATTCTCCAGGCACGCCTCTCTGCGGCCTTTGCGTGTTCGTAAGCAATCTGCGGATCCGTGTCAACGAGGTATCCGGCCATGACCAGGTGACCTGCCACCACATTTTGTACTTCTGGGTTTAGCGAGCGCAGCTGTTCACGCGCTGCCGGGTCGAGTTCATTGAGACCGATACCTGCAGGGATCTTGGGTTCTTGTGAACGTGCTTGCAGGTTTTCTTCGTGTTTTTCTTCACGCGCCCCGCCACGTTCAAAATCGCGCCTCTGGTCGCGACGCTCGTCGCGGTAGCCTCCGCGTCCGCCACGGTCATCACGGTCAAAACCGCCACGCCTGTCATCAAAACGACGCCCACCACCGCGATCATCACGGTAACCACCACGACCGCCGTCACGATCGAAACCACGTCCACCGCCACGGTCATCGCGATAACCACCGCGTCCGCCACGGTCATCACGGTCAAAACCGCCACGCCTGTCATCAAAACGACGCCCACCACCGCGATCATCACGGTAACCACCACGACCGCCGTCACGATCGAAACCACGTCCACCGCCACGGTCATCGCGATAACCACCGCGTCCGCCACGGTCATCACGGTCAAAACCGCCACGCCTGTCATCAAAACGACGCCCACCACCGCGATCATCACGGTAACCACCACGACCGCCGTCACGATCGAAACCACGTCCACCGCCACGGTCATCGCGATAACCACCGCGTCCGCCACGGTCATCACGGTCAAAACCGCCACGCCTGTCATCAAAACGACGCCCACCACCGCGATCATCACGGTAACCACCACGACCGCCGTCACGATCGAAACCACGTCCACCGCCACGGTCATCGCGATAACCACCGCGTCCGCCACGGTCATCACGGTCAAAACCGCCACGCCTGTCATCAAAACGACGCCCACCACCGCGATCATCACGGTAACCACCACGACCGCCGTCACGGTTATCTTGTGAGCGCCATTCCCTCTCTTGGCGAGCGGGGCGTTCACTCCTCCAGGGACGTTCTTGGGGTCCTGAGCTTTCCTTGTCTGAACGGGCTGTTTCGGATGACTCGTTGTCCACTGGATTCCTTCTTCTCTTGGGTATGCCAGACTAAGTCTACAAGCTGGCAAGGTATTGCCACGACCGATCTTATGGCCGTGGCTTTCCATATACGTCTTATTAAATGTCTGTGGGTGGAGGATAGCCTCCACCCACAGCTTGTTAGTGTGCGGTTTTGTCCTACTCTCCCACCCCTTGTCAAGGGCAGTACCATTGGCGT
>JAUNUK010000005.1 GCA_030538185.1 Actinomycetaceae bacterium
ATGGTACTGCCCTTGACAAGGGGTGGGAGAGTAGGACAAAACCGCACACACATTACAGGGCCCCAGAACTTAACGTTCTGGGGCCCTGAACATTTCTAGCGCTCTAGCTCTCAAACCAGAGCACAGCGACGTATAAAAACTAGACGATGCGAAGAGCTGACCAGTCCTGGCCGCCAAGTTTCGCAAGAGGATCTAATGCCACAGGATCGACGATTCCGCCCTCGGTAAGCAAGGCCTTGTCGATGTGGATTAGTTTTACCTCACCGTAGGTGACGATAGAACCGCCAACCTTCGTGTCCTCCAGAGTGAGGCACTCAAAGGATACACGTGCCTCTTTTAAGCGCGGAGCCTTGACCAAGGTCGAAGGGATGGGCGTGAGGCCTGTTTCCTCGAACTCATTGACTTCAGGAGGGAAGTCTTGAGATGTCTTGGCCACTTGTGGTTTCAAGGAAGCAGGGGCGCCGTTGACAACGAAAGAGCCGACCTCAGTCGCATTACGCCACGTGTCCTTTGGTTTGCGAGAAGAGAACTGAACGATCAGGGGCTCAGTGGAGACAACAGCAAACAGCGCATAGGGTGCCAGATTGAGCACACCGCTGCTAGAAACCGTTGAAATCCAGGCAATTGGTCTGGGAATGACGATACTCATAGCCAGCTTGTATGCCTCATCAGAGGTGATTTGGTCAGTATGAAAATCTAGTTCTTGCACGATTGTGGGCCTCCCTATGTCACAGGGCCATCGTACCAATGACCTTCGCGATGAGGATCTTTGCCACCATGGCAACTGGGTAGATCATTGCATAGCCCAATGCGACTCTGGCGTCCAGGTTGGTTCGTGCATTTGCGTAAGCAAGAACGGCAGGCTGCGTCTGGGCGCCTCCCAAGAGGCCGGCAGTCTTCGTGCCACCCATCTTGACGAACCAGCGCATAGCAATATAGATGCCAGCGCCCACAAGAGTGGTAATCACAAATCCAACGACCAGCATCTTCCACCATGCACCGTCAGCGAAAGCCACAGAGATCTGTAAGCCGGCGTTTGTCCCCGCCTGGGCAAGGAAGATTAACAAACCGAATTCGGATAGTACTTGGCAAGAAGTAAAGGGCATTGAGACGACAACGTTTCCAATGCGGCCAACCTTGCCCATGAAAAGCCCGATAATGAGGGCCCCTGCAGCAGAACCCAATTTGAAAGCGCCAAAGGGAATGGCCCCCAGGGCAATACCCAAAGCGATGCCGATACCGAGGGCAACGGGGTTAATGGAGGACAGGCCGCGTGCTGAGTCACCTAGGAAGGAGGTGATCTCTTTCATGCGGGATGTGGGGGCTACGATGCGAAGACGGTCTCCTTGTTGGAGGACCAAGTCTGGGGAGCCAACCATATCGATATCGCCGCGACGGACTCTCGATATGGTTGCGCCAAAGCGATCGCCCATGTTCAACTCAGCGATGGTCTTGCCTGCTTGCTCGGGGTCAGAAAGCGTGATGCGACGGAAATCTAGGTAGGAACGGTCAGAGAGCAACGAGTGAGAAGATGAGTGCCCCAGTTCTTGCACAACCTTGTTGACGGCATCCGTGGGGCCAACAACGGTTACAAGATCGCCTACCTCGAGAGCGTCGGACATATTCGGCTTCGAGATAGGACCTTCCTCGCCGCGCCTAAGCCGAGAAAATGTGACAGTTTCAGCGTGGCGCTGATAAATATCACCGATATGAGGGTGATCTTCACGCTCTACACGCACAGTCCTATTGGCGATGGTTGCCGGACGGTCTTTGTCATGTTTGCCGTAAGACAAGGCAAGGGTAGCGAAGATGATCATGCCGATGACCCCGTAGAGGTAGGCAATCGAGTAGCCGACAGTGGCCTGGGCCAGCATGTGTTCATTACCGTTGGGGGCAGATGCTTCCAGGGCGGGAGTGTTGGTGATAGCGCCTGCAAAAGTGCCTGCAATTTCAGAAAAATTCAAGCCAAGTGTGCGTCCGAGTGCTACACCGGCAATAGCGGCGACAATGTAGGAAATAAGGACGGCAATGATGGGACCACCGGAAGTTTTAATTGCGTTAAAGAAGTTGGGACCGGATGTAATTCCGATACAAAAAGCGAAAATAATGAGGCCAAAAGAACCCATAAGGTGCGGCACAACCATGTTGTCAACCCCGTGATGCTGGGCGTAAGCAGACATGAAAACCGCAAAGAACAAAACTGCTGCAGCCCCCAAAGAGATCCCACGGACTTTGATATGTCCGAAGATCATCCCCACACCAACCAGTATGAACAGCAAGATTAGGGGATTTTCTCGCAGGAACTCGAATAACGGAACCATGTCGATCCTTCTTTTGTAGAGGCAAAAAGCTTGCTTGGGCATCCATGGGCCAAGTCGCCCGGCCAGTCCTTAATATAGTCCTGTGTTGGCTCGATTGACTGGGACAGGGGTCATGTTAGTAAGCAATCGCACATTTTATTGTGCTGCGGCAGAGGGAAGAACGCGGAGAAAGATATATCACTATGTGGTCCGTGGTCCAACATGTGAGACAACCGCTAAGGCGACTTGGTTCCTCAGTGCAAGTCCCGTACAGTGGGGCACGTGCAGAACTTCAACCTCGTAGTTAAATAGCGCGTAGACCTAACACCGTCTGCGCGCCCCTCGCTGTATCAATACTGCGAGGGTTTTTTATTGTGAGGCAGAAGCGTACCGTCCCGGGACGTTCCGGGAACACACTGGAATGGAGAGATACGATGGCTAATGACCACCGCAAGACCCCCAAGCCGCCCAGCGGCTCGGGCCTGCGAGCTGCTCCCAGCGCCCCTGTTCGAATGACCGGGGCTCAAGCAATCGTCTTGACGCTAGAAAAATTGGGAGTAACCGATCTGTTCGGGATGCCGGGAGGCACCATTCTTCCCACCTATGACCCACTGATGTCAGGTTCACTCAACCACATCTTGGTGCGTCACGAGCAGGGTGCAGCGCATGCTGCTGAAGGCTACGCAAAGTCCACCGGCAAGGTAGGCGTATGTATGGCCACCTCGGGACCCGGTGCAATTAACCTATTGACCGGCCTTATGGACTCCCTTATGGATTCCGTTCCGGTTTTGGCCATCACAGGCCAGGTCGGTACGAAGTCTATCGGCACCGATGCCTTCCAGGAAGCCGACGTTTTGGGTGCGTCAATGCCGCTGACAAAACACAATTTCCTTGTCACTCAGGCTGAGGATATTCCTGCACGAATTGCAGAGGCATACCATATTGCCTCCACAGGTCGTCCCGGCCCCGTCCTCGTCGATATTTCCAAATCGGCTCAGGAAGCTGAAATGGACTTTTCTTGGCCTCCCACATTGGACCTGCCTGGGTACAAGATTCCCGGAAGGCCACATCCCCGCCAAATCAAACAGGCAGCTCAGGCCATTACAGCCTCGCAACAGCCTGTGCTTTATGTGGGCGGCGGCGCCATTACCTCACAGTCTGAAAAAGAGCTCCTGGTTTTGGCTGAGCTGACAGGTGCCCCTGTCGTGACGACCCTGACCGCCTTGGGTGCTTTCCCTGCCTCACATAAACAAAATCTGGGTATGCCGGGTATGCACGGGACTGTTCCAGCGGTCGGTGCATTGCAGCGCGCAGACCTATTGATTACGCTGGGCGCTCGTTTCGATGACCGCGTCACGGGTAAGATTGCCGATTTTGCCCCTGGTGCCAAGGTTATTCATGTCGATATTGATGCAGCTGAAATCTCGAAAAATCGCGTGGCAGATGTCCCGATCGTCGGGGACTTGACCCAGGCAATAAAGGCTATGAACGAAGCACTGCCGGCAGCCTATGAACACTACGGGAAACCAGATTTATCCGATTGGTGGACGTGGCTAGATCGCCTTCAGGCTGAATATCCACTGGGTTGGGATTCCATGGAGGACGGGCTGATGGCCCCGCAAGAAGTCATTGAGGCCCTGGGCCGCACGAACAGTGATGACACCATTTTCGTCACAGGTGTTGGGCAACACCAGATGTGGGCAGCGCAGTTCATCAAGTATGAAAAGCCGCGCACGTACCTGTCTTCCTGCGGCTTGGGCACGATGGGCTTTGGTGTTCCTGCCGCCATGGGGGCACAGGTTGCCAATCCCAATACCCCCGTGTGGCTGATCGACGGAGATGGCTGCTTCCAGATGACGAATCAAGAGCTCGCAACCTGTGTTGTGAACAAGATTCCCATCAAGATTGCGATTATCAATAACTCATCACTGGGCATGGTGCGCCAATGGCAAACCTTGTTCTACGGGCAGCGATACTCGAATACCGACCTATTCACAGGAGCGGGAACACAACGCATCCCAGACTTTGTGAAAATGGCAGAGGCCTATGGCTGCAAGGGAATTCGCGTCGAAAAGAGCGAAGATATCGAGGCCGCAATACGTGAGGCAAACGAGGTAACAGATCGTCCAGTGATTATCGACTTTGTCGTTTCACCTGATGCGATGGTCTGGCCGATGGTTGCAGCAGGTACCTCAAACGACCAAATAATGTACGCCCGGGGCCTAGCCCCCGAGTGGGAAAAGGATGCGTGAGACATGAGTACCAGGCATATACTTTCGGTTCTAGTTGAGAATAAACCAGGCGTTCTAACCAGGGTTGCCGCCCTGTTTGCACGCCGCGGTTTCAATATTCACTCCTTGGCCGTGGGGCCAACTGAGCACCCGGAGGTCTCGCGCATCACTATTGTTGTCGATGCCCAAGATTCCCCGCTCGAACAGGTGACGAAGCAGCTGAATAAGCTTGTAAACGTTATGAAGATTGTCGAGCTTGAGCCGCAAACATCGGTTCAACGTGAACTCTTAATGATAAAAGTGAAGGCCGATGACTCGACTCGCACCGCGGTGTTGCAAGTCGTTGACCTTTTCAGGGCCCACGTCGTCGATGTGGCACCAGAATCGGTTGTTATTGAGACAATCGGTTCCGAAGCAAAACTGAATGCACTTTTGACCTCCTTGGAACCCTACGGAGTCAGAGAGATCGTTCAGTCGGGGACAGTGGCAATCGGCCGCGGCCCTCACTCCATTACTGACCAATTGAAGGAGAAATAGACATGGCTGAAATCTTTTACGATGACGATGCCGAACTAAGCATCATCCAATCCAAGAAGGTTGCTGTCATAGGCTACGGTTCTCAAGGACATGCGCACGCGCTCAACCTGCGGGATAGCGGTGTTGAGGTCGTTGTCGGCTTGCGTGAGGGATCTTCCTCGCGCGCTAAGGCCGAAGAACAGGGCCTGGCAGTGGCAACCATCGAAGAAGCCAGCGCTCAGGCAGACGTCATTATGATTTTGGCTCCCGACCAACACCAGCGCAAGATTTACGCCGAACAAATTGAACCGAATATGAAGCCTGATGCGGCACTGTTCTTTGCGCACGGCTTCAATATCCGTTTTGGCTACATTAAGCCCGGTGCTGGTCACGATGTGTGTATGGTCGCTCCCAAGGGTCCGGGACATACTGTGCGTCGCCAGTTTGTCGATGGTCGTGGGGTTCCCTGTATCGTCGCGGTGGAACAGGACGCCTCGGGAGGAGCCTGGGCCTTAGCCTTGGCCTACGCGAAGGCCATTGGCGGTACGCGTGCGGGTGCCATTAAGACAACCTTTACCGAGGAGACCGAAACCGACCTCTTTGGTGAGCAAACGGTCCTTTGTGGCGGCGTTTCACAGCTGATCCAGTACGGCTTTGAAACCTTGACCGAGGCGGGCTACCAGCCTGAAATCGCCTACTTCGAGGTGCTGCACGAACTGAAGCTGATCGTCGATTTGATTAACGAGGGCGGCATCACCAAACAGCGTTGGTCCATTTCGGATACCGCAGAATACGGTGACTATGTTTCCGGCCCGCGCGTTATCACGCCAGATGTCAAGACACACATGAAAGAGGTCTTGGCTGACATCCAATCCGGTGCCTTCGCCGAGCGTTTTATTGCAGACCAAGACGCAGGAGCCCCTGAGTTCAAGGCCTTGCGCGCCAAGGGAGAGGGACACGCAATAGAAAAGGTGGGTCAAGACCTGCGCAAGATGTTTACCTGGTCGAGCGCCCAGTCCGATTCCGACTACACGGATGGCCAGGCGGGACGCTAAGAACCAGCCGTCCTCGGAAAAAATAATTGCGAGGGCGGGAAGTAGAAAAAGAACGAGGGTGGGTATTAAGTCCCACCCTCGTTCTTTCCCCTGTAGAGTGTTCTTCCTACGCGTTCTTCAGGAATGCAGGATATTGCTACTTGAAGTCCATTGGAATGAAACAGCGAACCTTGGATACCGAAACACATCTTAATGTCGAGATATGTTTTGTTTCTCCAAGTCAGCGACCTTAATGAAAGGATCGAATATGTTGAAAGCTGCACTCAGTGGTGCGGGAATTCCACAGATAACCAATTTCTTCACCGATATGTCAGAGACTACTGGCCAGGCAATAGCGATGATTGTCTACTTCGTCGCCATGATCATGATTGGACTTTACGCATATACCCGGACCTCAAACCTGGATGACTACATGCTCGGTGGTCGTACCCTGGGCCCAGCCGTGGCGGCACTGTCTGCGGGAGCTGCAGACATGTCCGGGTGGCTGCTGATGGGCCTACCGGGTGCTTTGTACATGTTTGGGATCGTTGAGGGTTGGATCGCTGTAGGTTTGACGGTTGGCGCCTGGGCGAACTGGATGTGGACGGCTCCCCGTCTGCGCACCTACACGGAGGTCGCAGGCAATTCCATTACCGTGCCTTCCTTCCTCAGTGCTCGCACCCGCGATGAATCCAAAGCGATTCGTATGACTGCCGGGATTGTCATCTTGGCCTTCTTCACCTTCTACGTGTCTTCGGGCATGGTTGCAGGTGGCACCTTCTTTGAATCGGCCTTCGGCATAGATTATCGCCTCGGCATGACCATTGTCGCGGGTGTAGTTATTCTCTATACCCTGGTGGGGGGCTTCTTGGCTGTGTCCTGGACCGATATGGTTCAAGGGATCATGATGGTGACGGCATTGCTGGCGGTTCCAATATTTGGGGTTATTGCCGTAGGCGGTTTTGGTGCCGTGGCTGAAAGTGTCAGAGAAGTAAACCCGGCCTTTTTGCATCCCTTCGGTGGGGCAACTGTCATCGGGGTTATCTCATCTCTGGCCTGGGGACTGGGATACTTTGGGCAGCCACATATCATTGTGCGTTTCATGGCGTTAAAAACTCCAAAAGAAGCCACAGCAGCACGGCGCATTGGCATCGGTTGGATGATTCTTTCCGTTGGTGGTGCCGGTGGCACCGCGATTGTTGGTATCGCCATGAACCAAAAGGGCATGATTTCTGTGCCGGAGGGCGCAGCAGGTGCTGAATCGATCTTTATCTTGGCGGGGCAATACCTGTTCCCACCGGTCATTGCTGGCTTCATGTTGGCCGCCATCTTGGCCGCCATTATGTCGACCATTTCTTCTCAGCTATTGGTATCTTCTTCAGCCCTGGTTGAGGACTTGTATGGTGCAAAGGCCAAGGAGGCGGTTGACGATAAGAAGGGGATCCTTCTGGGGCGTATCGCGGTCTTGGCCGTGTCTTTGATTGCGGCGATTTTCGCGTGGTACCGCACAGACTCAATCCTGAACCTGGTCGCATTTGCGTGGGCCGGCTTTGGTGCCGCATTCGGTCCGATCATTATCCTTTCGCTGTACTGGAAGAAACTGACAGCTAAGGGTGCCTTGGCTGGAATGATTGTGGGAGCACTGACCGTAGGGATTTGGGGTACCTTTAAACTCTTCGGGCTGTATGAGATTGTCCCCGGCTTCTTGCTGAACCTGGCTGTCGCTTACGGAGTTTCTCGTGCAACTTACCAACCGAACGCAGAAATTGAGGCAGAATTCGATAAGGCTGCCACAATGGCGCGCGGAGAAGAGTAGAGCTAACAGTATTAAATAATTATCGTTCAGGGTAGCCGCCCTGTTGAGTGATAGGAGAGCACAGTCGTGGTCGTGGCTTCATATTCGCCGAAAAAGGAGGAGCTCGCCCGACTGGGTGAACTCGCCGTGCAAAGAGCACGTACTTGGGTTAATGCCTCAACGAACTATCCCACCAACTATGCGGCTAAGTTACTGGCCGATGTCTTGCACGACGAAGGCGGCCTAGACTTCACGGTCGCCTTCGTCGACGAGATAATCCGTCCTGAAGACCTGCGGGTCGCGGCAAAGTCTTTGAATCGTTTAACTCGCAAGGCGCCGATGTTTCTGCCCTGGTACTTGCGCTACCCAGCCATGATAGGTGGCTCGCTGGCACCGCTGATGCCCTCTGTGGTCATCCCGATTGCTCGCAAGATTTTTGCAATGCTGGTAGGGGACCTCGTTTTGGATGTCTCGGACTCTAAACTTGGTCCCGCCATTGCAAAGCTCAAGGCCGATGGTGCGCGCCTAAACATGAATCTGCTGGGCGAAGCGGTCTTAGGTGACACCGAGGCCGCCAAGCGTCTGTCGGACACGATGAACCTGCTGCGCCGTGATGACGTCGACTATGTGTCCTTGAAGGTCTCGGCAGTCACCGGACCGCATAATCCGTGGTCTTTCGACGCGATTGCGGCCGGGGCTGTCGAAAACTTGCTTCCGGTGTACCGACTTGCGGCGAACTCTCCCAGCAAGAAGTTCATAAACCTCGACATGGAAGAGTACAAAGACTTGCACTTGACCATTAAGGTTTTCAAAGAAATCCTGGACCGCCCAGAGTTCTTGGATCTGGAGGCGGGTATCGTGTTGCAGGCATATTTGCCGGATGCCCTAGATGCCATGATCGACTTACAGAAGTGGGCGAAAGCGCGTGTCAAGCGCGGGGGAGCACCCATTAAGGTGCGCGTCGTAAAGGGCGCAAACCTGGCCATGGAAACCGTGGATGCTCTCATGCACGGTTGGCCACTGACGACAGAGCCATCCAAGGCCCACAGTGACGCCCAATACATCGCGGTATTGGACTATTCCCTGCGTGAAGAACACCTTAAGAATGTGCGTATCGGTGTTGCAGGCATGAACATCTTTACGGTCGGTGTCGCCTACGAAATGGCGGAATCCAGGGGACTAAGTCACCTGGGTGCCATCGACTACGAGATGCTTGCAGGCATGGCAACCACCATGGCTCAAGCAGTTTCTGAGGATATCGGTGCCATGTTGTACTACGTGCCCGTGGTGCGTCCAGAAGAATACGATGTGGCCATTGCCTACCTGGTCCGACGCCTGGAAGAAAACGCAGCCCCAGAAAACTTCATGTCGGCCGTCTTCGACATAGCCGATGACGAGCGCCTACTCAAACGCGAACAAGACAGGTTTATGCAGGCCCTCGAACTTGTGGGTTCACAGCCCGTCACCCCCATGCGTACCCAAGATCGCACAAAGGAGACTCGCGAATCTTTAACAGCACTTATGAAGGACGAGGACGGCTCGTGGGTATTCAGGGCGACACCTGACTCTGATCCCGCTTTGCCAGCTAACTTGAGATGGGCAGCTGACATTGCTTCCAGGGTTGAAAAATCCGCCCTCGGAAATGATCTTGTTGCTGCGTCAACTTTGACCACCGAAAAAGAGGTCGACCAGGTCATTGCTACCGCAAAGGAGGCTGCGTCCTCATGGGCAGGGCTATCGGGTGCAGAGCGTGCTGACATCTTGCATAAGGCCGGTGTGAACCTGGCGTTGAGGCGTGCCGAACTTATCGAGGTCGCAGCATCAGAATGTGGCAAGGCCGTGGACCAGACCGATGTCGAGGTCTCAGAGGCTATCGACTTCGCACACTTCTATGCTCAGTCAGCGATCAAACTCGCAGAGGTCCCCGGTGCGCGGTTTGTTCCCGATGATGTTGTGCTGATCACCCCGCCGTGGAACTTCCCGGTTGCCATCCCTGCCGGTTCGACCATAGCGGCCTTGGCTGCAGGGGCATCCACTATCTTGAAGCCGGCATCCCAGGCCAAGAGGTGTTCAGCTCTTTTGGCTGAATGTCTGTGGGATGCAGGTGTGCCCAAGGACGTTTTGCACTACGTCGTTGTGCCCGACAGGGACCTGGGGCGCGCCTTGGTTTCGGATGAGCGCATTGACAAGGTCGTATTGACTGGCGGCATCGAGACTGCACAAATGTTCAAGTCTTGGCGTCCAGAGCTTGAAATCATGGCAGAAACCTCTGGTAAGAACTCGCTTATTGTCACGCCCTCGGCAGACCTTGATTTAGCTGTTAAAGACTTGGTGGCCTCGGCATTTGGCCATGCTGGACAGAAGTGTTCGGCTGCCTCCTTGGTGATTTTGGTGGGTTCTGTGGGGACTTCGCGACGCTTCCACGGGCAGCTCATTGATGCCGTGGAATCCTTGAACATCGGTTACCCCTCTGACCTTGCTGTGCAGATGGGTCCGATTAATGAACCTGCGAAAGGAAAGCTGCTTCGAGGTTTGACTACTTTGAGCGAGGGCGAAAAGTGGGCAATTCGTCCACGCAGCCTGGACAAGAGTGGCAAGCTGTGGTCGCCTGGCGTGCGCTCGGGGGTTCAGCCAGGAAGTGAATATCACTTGACCGAGTATTTTGGTCCTATCCTGGGTGTAATTCGCTGCGACACTTTGGAAGAGGCAGTCGCAATCCAAAACCAGGTTGATTACGGATTGACCGGCGGCATTCACTCCTTGGACCCTGAAGAAATTAACTATTGGCTAGAGCACGTCGAGGTAGGTAATGCCTACGTGAATCGTGGAATCACCGGTGCGATTGTGCAACGTCAACCCTTTGGCGGATGGAAGCGCTCTGTTGTCGGCAATGGGACTAAGGCAGGGGGACCTTCGTATTTGTTTGGTTTTGGACGCTGGGAAAACGACCTGGTGTCGGCCCTAACTGACTCGGGTGGTGTTGCGCCGTCTTTGACATCCAGCCTGGCGCGCAGTGTCTTGGAAGCGGCACAAGATGCTGAGATCTCCGAGGCGGAGAAAGATGCCCTGAAGTTGGCTTTGGGGCTAGATGCACGGGCGTGGGATGAGGAATATGGGATCCTTCGGGATGTGTCTCAGTTGGGTGTGGAGCGCAACGTATTCCGCTACCTTCCGACCCCTGTGTTGATCCGTGTTGGTGAGGAAGCTAAGCCTTGGGAGGTTTTACGCGTCGTGGCTGCGGGCCTCCAAACAGGTGCTCCTATCAGAGTGTCTTCGGCTGTGCCGTTGTTGCCCGCAATCTCGGCGTTCTTGGATGCGCAAGGAGTGGATTACCGTGTCATGCCTGATGAACAGTGGCTGGACAGGGGTGCTGTGACGTGGGCAGACAGAGCGGGGTTGGATGGGCGTATTCGCCTGATCGGCTCCAGCTACACCGGGCTGGCTGCAGCCTTGGGAGACCAAGTCGATGTGGCTGTTTGGCATGGACCGGTCACGGCCTCGGGTCGTGTTGAGATGTTGCCGTTCTTGCACGAGCAAGCTGTGGCAATCACCAATCACCGTTTCGGTGACCCGACGTCACTGACGAAGACCGTCATGGCAGGCATCGCCTAAGCCCACGCTGAGGCTATCAGCCAAGGTCTGAGGCTATCGCCAGGGAACCTCCCCGACGATAGCCTCAGACCTTTAACGATAGGCTCACGAGGATGTGGGCGACAGTTGGCCTGAGGATTCTTGGAGGTAACAGTTGCCGCATAGTGACTCGTATGTGGCATCTGTTCCGTCGATGGCCACCTGATCGCCGTCGAAAATAAAGTGTCCACCGACCTTGCGGGCGTTAAAGATTGCTTTGCGCCCGCACACGCAAATGGTTTTTAGTTCTTCGAGCGTGTGCGCGATCTCAAGCAAGCGCCTGGCCCCGGGGAAAGCCACGGTCTGGAAATCGGTACGAATGCCGTAGGTGAGAACTGGGACGTTGTCTAGCAAGGCGATCCGCATGAGGTCATCGACTTGGCGAGCTGTGAGGAACTGTGCCTCGTCGATCAGCAAGGCATCCAAGGGTCGAGGTTTCTCAATCAGCGTTCCGCCTTCTTTCCCGGCAGCAAATCGACGAAACACATCTAAGACATCATCAGCAGGATGGATCAAGAAATCGACTTCCCGCTCTACTCCCAAGCGGGAGACCATGTGGCGAGCACCTTTGGTGTCAGTTGCCGGTTTTGCCAGGGCGACATGCTGTCCGCGCTCTTCGTAGTTGTAGGCCACCTGCAACAAGGCAGTGGTTTTTCCAGAGTTCATCGCCCCGTAACGAAAATATAACTTAGCCACCTGGCTAGTCTAGGGCACGTTAGGGACGCGTCGTTCACTTACCTGTGCCGCGCTACCGCTTTCCAAAACTGTTGAATGTACCAAGGGGCTTTTTCTTCGCAGTCCTTCAGTCGAGGTGGCCATGGTTGGGGTCGAGGCCGGTTAGGCGCTGTAAGTCGCGACGTTCTTTTTTGGTAGGGCGGCCACTTCCGCGATCGCGCATCAGCACAGGCATGTGCAAGGCTGGACGCTCGGGTGTCAGGTCTTCATAGCATGTGACGGCCACTGGAGCACCGACCCTCTTGACTAACAGGCGTTGGACCTTAAGGATACGGTCGAAGCCGGCCACCCGGTAGCGCACGGTATCCCCGACCTTCACCTTGGAGGCAGCCTTAATGGCTTCGTCATTGATACGAACGTGTCCGGCCCTGCAGGCAGCTGTTGCAGCCGAACGCGTCTTCGTCTGTCTGACCGCCCAAAGCCAAAGATCAATGCGCACCGCCTCATTCATAACAACCAGCCCATCAAAGTTAACACGTACATCCAGGTGGTCATGGTGAAGAACGACAAGGCAGTCGACATTAGGACCGCAGCGGCTGCGTATTCGCCCTCGGCGTATTTTTCGGATAAGGCGACGGTGACCGAAAGCGAAGGCAAGGCGCAAACCAAGACGGCGGCAGCGCGAAACTCGCCAAGCAGCGCAAAACCGAAACCGGCCTCGGCCAAGAAGTTCCCCAAGACGATCAACCCAACTGCGACCCCGGGCATTACCACCAGCTTCCCAAACGACAACGCCAGCGCGTCAACAACCATGTGGCCGGCCTTCATGCCGAACAGCATCCCGCCGATCGCAAACAACGCCACCCCCGAAGACGTCTGCGCCAGCAAAGTCACCGAACGGTCCACCATCGCCGGTAGACGCACGCCCAAACCGCTGAAAACAAGCGCCAAGGTGATGGCAAGAATTAACGGGTGCGTCACAACCCTGTAACCGGCAGACAGTAAACGCCGACGAATACTAGGTTCGTGCCCGCTTGCAGCCTCGGCCAAAAACAAGGTCAAAGGAATCGTCAACACGTTTTCGACGATCATCGTCATCCCCACGGCGGCACCCGCGACGCTCGGAAACAAAATCAGCAGCATCGGCAAGCCCATGAAGCCGTGATTCGTGGCCGCCACGGTTAGGCCCGTGAAAGCCGTGCGCGTCTTTTCCAGACGCCGCGCGCGGCCATAAACCCTGGACAAACCCAGCATCACCAGGGCAGTCCCGGCGTAAACCCCGATGTAGTTGAGTTGAAAAACCTCAGAGGGTGCGCTGCCTGAAACGTTGACGAAAACCAACAACGGCAGGCCGATTTTCGACACAAAGACGTTCAAAACAGCCATATCCTTGCGTGCGAACATGCCCAAACGAGTCGCCACGTACCCCAAGAGGACGATGGCGAAAATTGGCACGGTCGCCGATAAAACACTCAACACCAGATACCTCTTTAGCGAATCGCACGGGCCTCGAGGTAGTAGCGTTTGTCTTCGGCTTCGCCAAGAGAAAAGGTCTTGCGTGGCATGGGGCCATTGGCAGAGACATACGGGAACAAAACGTGGCGGTCCAGGTCCGGCAACAGTATGCCGACACAATTGCCGACAGAGGCCAGTTCACGCAGCTCTGCGTCGCCGTGGATGTAGTCTAAGACCTCGGGTTTGCCGGGGAAAACCTCGGTTACGAAGGCATCCAACATGGGCTGCAGGTCCTCCATGAGCAAAGTTTTTTCGCGTGGCACCCGCAGCACATGCTCTCCACCTGCCTCGACCAAGACAATTTCCATTTCCGAGGGCGCATCCTTATCAGCCCAGAACTTATGTGCGAAGTCTTGAAGTTGTTCAGCGCTTGCCCCGTAAACCAGGCGGTAAATAGGCTCAAAAGGAATGGCCGGGTCGTGGATATTCAATAACTCCACCATGGACCAACGTGCAGGGTGGTTGGCCTCGGCTCCTTGTGCCTTCAGCGCCTCCCAGTGTGTTTTTGCCGTCGCTAAGGAGTGGTTGCCGTCCCCAACAGCAAAATGGAATGTCCCATCCCCTGGGGCGCTCAAGGCAGCAAAACCGGCATCCAAAGCCTTCCAGGCAGCAGACTCGCCAGGTATGCGGTATCCGCGCACGTGGCCTCCGCCCTGCATCAAGGCTGTGTCGTATAACAGGTCCGTGTTCTTATCGATCTGGGCCTCAACGGTCTCAAGAACCGTATGTTCAGGGTCATCGAAAAGCAGTTGGACATGGGACAGTTCCAAGGCGGCATTGCGTCGCACAGCCGCGCGTGGCGGGATTCGCTCAGGTACGGTCATCTCTGAAGGGCGCACCGCACATTTCGCGTCTGGCGCAAAGGAGTAGGCCTCCAGATCGACTACACAAAGCAGGGACCAGCGAAGTTCTCTTGTTGGCGTAATGCGTTCAACCAGGATGGCGCTATCTGGTAGTTCGCTCAGAAGCCTGCGCGACATGTACGCATCCATGGTGTCGTTGATTTCCTCAACACGCCGCGTTCTTTGTGTGTCGTCCTCGGAATCTAAATAAACCTCTGGGTAGATCATGCGCAAGGTGGAAGGTGCTTGCCCGACGATGCCTTCAACGGCTTGCCAGTACTCCGGTGTGGAGGTGAACTGGTCACAGGCGATAACCGACCAGGTGCCCAGGGGGACATCTGGGGAAGGCAAAAGGAAGCTTGTGGTTGAGATTTCGGGTGTGGAAACCAAGGTGTGGCACGTGGGGCAAGAAGAAGTCGACATCATGGCTCCTGGGTCAACGCAACTGAACAGGACCAATCTACCTCAGCCGTGGAGCTTTAGCCCCTTCCGTATATTGAGACGGAGTGACCAATATGTGGGCAAAACGCTAATCTAAGACCTATGGAAACCATTAAACTTGCAGTCATTCCCGGAGACGGCATCGGCCCCGAGGTCGTAGCCGAAGGGCTAAAGGTCATGGACGCTGCGCTCAAAGGTAGTGATGTTCGCGTAGAAACGACACACTTTGACCTGGGCGCTGCCAGGTATCACCGCACGGGCGAGGTGTTAACCGAAGAAGACCAGAAGGCCATTGGAGAGCACGACGTGATCCTCTTGGGTGCTGTTGGCGATCCTTCCATGCCATCGGGTGTCCTGGAACGCGGGCTTTTGCTGAAGCTGCGCTTTGACTTCGACCAGTATGTAAACCTTCGTCCCTCCAAATATTACGCGGGCGTACCGACACCCTTGGCGAACCCAGGTGACATTGATTTCGTCGTCGTGCGCGAAGGCACCGAGGGCCTGTACTGCGGCAATGGTGGTGCGATACGCGTGGATACCCCGCACGAAATCGCGACAGAGGTTTCCGTCAACACGGCGCATGGCGTGGAGCGTGTCGTGCGTTTTGCCTTCGACCAGGCCCAGGCGCGCCGCAAGAAACTCACCCTGGTTCACAAACACAATGTTTTGGTCCACGCCGGACACATGTGGCGACGCATCGTCGAGCGGGTCGCCCTCGAATACCCTGAGGTCACCACGGATTACTGTCACGTGGATGCCGCGACCATATACCTGGTCACCGACCCGGCACGCTTCGATGTCATCGTCACCGATAACCTTTTTGGTGACATCTTGACCGACGAGGCCGGGGCCGTCACGGGAGGGATCGGCTTAGCCGCCTCAGGAAATATTAATCCCGAGGGCGCTTTCCCATCCATGTTCGAACCCGTACACGGCTCGGCGCCAGACATTGCAGGCAAAGGTGTAGCTGACCCGATAGCAACCATCACCTCGGTTGCAATGCTGCTGGACTTCATGGGCCAGACAGAGGCCAGTGCGAAGATCTCCAAGGCGGTGGATGCCGACATGGAGGCAAGGGCAAAGGCTGCTGAAGCAGGCACGCCTTTGAAGCGCTCAACCCAGGAGGTCGGGGACGCTATCGTTGCCCTTCTGGGGTAGTCACAACCTCTGTCAAGGAAGTGACCACCAAAGCTGTAGAACAGGCGCACAATAGAGGGTGGCGAGGACCGCCGACAGATAAAAGCACAAAAAGGACGAATACATGAGTCACATACCAACCAAACTTGAGGTTGCGGCAGGCCTTCCTCTGCCCGCGGCACAGACCCTGGCAGGGCGTTTCCTTGTGCAGCCACACTCGACTCTGGCCAGCGATCAGGAGTACGCGCGGGTCATGCAGGACCTACATTTTGGTGTGGACTTTAGTGACTATATGGCCTCTAGTGTGTGGACCTCAGATAGAGGCTGGGCAGACAAAGAGTTGGTTCCTTTCGGTCCTTTAACCCTGTCTCCGGCCGCATCCGTCTTGCACTATGGTCAAGAAGTCTTTGAAGGGCTCAAGGCGTATCGCCGTGAAGATGGTTCCATTTGGACCTTTAGGCCTCGCTTCAACGCCGAGCGTTTTAACCACTCTGCTCGTCGTTTGGCCTTGCCTGAATTGCCAGTCGAAGACTTCATTGCCTCGATCGTTGACCTGGTTGCCGCAGACGGGCGCTGGGTTCCTAAACAGGAGGGCGCCTCCTTGTATCTGCGCCCATTCATGTTCGCCTCCGAACCTTTCCTCGGGGTCAAACCTGCACATGAAATCACATATCTTTTGATTGCTTCCCCGGTGGGACCGTATTTTGCTAAAGGATTTGGTCCCGTGTCCATCTATGTCACCCGCGAATACCACCGTGCAGGTCTGGGAGGAACCGGGGACGCCAAAACATCTGGCAACTACGCCGCTTCTTTGCTTCCGCAACAGATTGCCTACGACCAGGGCTACGAGCAAGTTTGCTTCCTGGACTCAGCCACAAGCACGAATGTCGACGAGCTGGGTGGCATGAATGTTTTTGTCGTCTACCGAGATGGAGTAGTGCGCACTCCGAAGCTCACCGGTGCCATCTTGGAAGGTGGGACCAGGTCCGCCATTATCCAAATCTGTGAGGATAAGGGGATCGTGGTAGAAGAGTCGAGCATCAACTTCGATCAACTACTTGAGGATATACGCGCAGGTGTAGTGACGGAAGTCTTCGCCTGTGGAACAGCCGCGGTTATCACTCCTGTGGGCAAATTGGGCGGCGATTTTGGCGAGGTCACACTCGAATTGGGTCAGGTTACACGCGATCTTTACGACACCCTGACCGGGATTCAGTGGGGGACAGTTGAAGACACCCATAACTGGTGTTACCGCATTGCCTAAGACCAAAGACCCAGACGGCCTATGATTGACCCTGAATACACGTCCTATGTCATGCTCCCTGCCCAAAGGAGGACTCGTGAGCGAGCCAATTGAAATCTATGACACGACCTTGCGAGACGGTGCCCAACAAGAAGGTATTGCGCTGTCCATCCAAGACAAGCTGCGAATCGCTGCCTTGCTTGATGATCTGGGTGTGGCGGTCATTGAGGGCGGATGGCCTGGTGCCATCCCGAAGGACACAGAGTTCTTTGCTCGCGCATTGGGCACACCAGAGGCACCAGGTGAACTCAAACTCAAGAACGCGATTTTTTCGGCTTTCGGTTCCACCTGCAAGGCCGGAGTATCCGCCGAGGACGACACGCAAGTAAAGGGTTTATTGGATTCAGGCGCCCCCATGATCACCTTGGTGGCGAAGTCCGATGTGCGGCACGTTGAAAAGGCATTGAAGACGGACAACGCGGAAAATCTACGCATGGTTCGAGACACTGTGGCCTATCTGGTGTCACAGGGCCGACGCGTGGTCTTGGATGCAGAGCACTACTTTGATGGGCTCGCATTCGATCCTCAATACGGTTTAGAGGTCCTGGTAGAGGCTGGCCGCGCAGGGGCAGAAACCGTAACCTTGTGTGACACCAATGGCGGCAACCTGCCCAGCTCTATTGCTGAAGTGGTGAGTAAAACACGCGCACACCTGGATGCCAATGGGCTGGGACATGTACGGGTTGGAATACACTGCCACAACGACACTGGATGTGCGGTTGCGAACTCTATTGCAGCTGTTGAGGCCGGAGCTGTCCAGGTTCAGGGGGTTGTCAACGGCTACGGTGAACGCACCGGCAACGCCGACTTGCTGACTTGCGCGGCAAATATCCAGATCAAATTGAAACGTCCGGGTCTGCACGTGCCGCCCTCGTACTGGCAAGCCTCACCCCAAGAAAAAGCTCAGATACAGGAGGGACTCAACCCGCAAGCCGGTTTGGCAGAGCTGTCTAGGTATTCCAATGCCATTGCCGAGATTGTGAATATCTCGCCAGGACGTAGGGCTGCCTATGTGGGGGCCTCGGCATTTGCGCACAAAGCTGGGCTCCATGCCTCAGCGATTAGGGTCGATCCTGATTTGTATCAGCATATTGACCCAGCTTTAGTCGGTAATGATATGCGCATGTTGGTATCTGAAATGGCTGGTCGCGCCTCGGTGGAGCTCAAGGCAAGAGAGATGGGCATCGACTTTTCTCACGATCCAGACCTCATTTCGGTAACCGTCGCGGCGGTCAAAGAACGCGAAGCCAGAGGCTACACCTACGATGCTGCTGACGCCTCTTTCGAACTTCTTATGCGTTACTGCGGGAAAACCTTGCCTATCTTTTATGAGGTTGAATCCTGGCGGGCCAGTGTGCAGGCGCGAGCCGATATGACTCTCACTGGTGAGACAGAGGCTGAGGCAACCGTCAAGATCCTCATCAAGGACAAGCGCCTGGTGATCACGGGTGAAGGAAATGGGCCTGTCAATGCCCTGGACCATGCCTTGCGTGATGCCTTGAAAGGAACCTATCCACACGTCGAGGACTTTGAACTGGTCGACTACAAGGTCAGGATCCTGGATGAGGACTCTGGTACGGAGTCGCATGTACGGGTTCTCATTACCACCACTGATGGCGAGAAACTGTGGACCACTGTTGGGATTGGTACCGACGTAATTGAGGCATCGTGGGAGGCGTTGTCAGACTCTATGACGTGGGGACTGATGAAAGCAAGAGCAGAAGCTTTGGGCTAGGCCCGGCAGACCAAGTCTTTGACTATGCTTGACTATGTGCTATTGCACGAGACAGGCGATAGAAGACATAGGAGATCGCGATGATTGGTTCAGTGGGGGAGTTTGAAGCCCTGTGTTCCTCGGATTCAGAGGAGGACTTCCTGCGTGCCACCACGGATGAAGCCCCCACCTTCGTGTGGGAAGAGATCATCCGCAAGCGTCCCAATCTGGCCGAGATCGTCGCCATGTCATCAACAATCCCGCCCTCGGTGCTGGAGATGATCGCGATTGAGGCCCCATGGAAGGCCAGATACCGAGTGGCGCAACTGCGTAATACGCCAGGGCACATCCTGGAACGGCTCTCGACTGACGAAGAAAGCGAAGTGCGCCGGGCCGTTGTATCTAATACGACAACCCCTTTGTCTGTGCTCTCTCTTATGCGCAAAGATGAGGACGATGCTGTTGCGACCTTGGCAAATATGGCTTGGGAAGACCGTGGCGCAAAACGAGGTGGCAGGCATGCGGCTGGAAATCAGCCAGCCTGGGAGGTAGAACAACCCCCCAGTGAACCTTTGCCAGAAGACTCCGAGGTGGGCCGCTATGGTTCGTACTTTGAACGGCTTTGTTCAGAATATGGCCTGAACTCTGCCCATGTGGTTCGTGGTTATGACCCGAGGGATACGGATCTTCCGGCCCCGCAAGAAGGGCCGTGGATTGTTGCCCCCTGGGGTGAAGAGCAAGTGATTGGAGCGATGAGAGGCGATGAATTTACGATTTACTCTTTCGCCTCCACCATTGAAGAGGCAATGGGTGTCGTTGCCCGCTTGGTTCATGAGCCCGTACCCGTCAAGGTTGCCCCCGAAGATGTAGAAGACAGAGGACGACGCACAGGACTTGCAATCGAGTATCGCTGTCGTGAACGGGATGGGCGTCCTGGCCCCAATGAGTTAGCGCCTGGCGATGTTTTAGATACTTTTGACGATGACCATGCCCACTTCTTATTTGCACTGGGAACTCCCTTTATTAACAGATCTCAGTCAAAAGAAGTACTATCGAATCCTTACCACGCATATGAGCTGCTTGCTCCTCTGCCCATGGCAGTCGTGGAAGGAATCGCCGCCCCGGGAAATAATATGCCTGGAGGTGGCGCAATGATCGTCTTGGATCGACCTGTGCGTTGGTACATAGACAACGGATATCTGATTGAAATTAGGTGAAGGAAAATGCGAACAACATCGACGCCTCCGGTGCAACGCCCCTCTGGCATGCCGATTGCAAAGTACAGGCCTTTCCTTGAGACGAATCCTATTTCGCTTCCTGATAGGACCTGGCCAAATAAACAGATCACCAAGGCTCCCCGTTGGCTATCGACCGACCTTCGCGACGGCAATCAGGCCCTTATCGAGCCCATGGATCCCGCACGTAAACGTGAGCTTTTCGATCTGCTCATACGCATGGGGTACAAGGAGATTGAAATCGGTTTTCCTGCGGCCTCGCAAACCGATTGGGACTTCGTGCGTTCCTTGGTGAAGGACGATGCTGTTCCGGATGATGTATGTGTCTCTGTTTTGACACAGTCACGTTCGGATTTGATCCAACGCAGCATTGACTCCTTGCAAGGCTTCGCGCATGCCAATGTTCACATGTATAACGCCACGTCACCGGTTTTCCGTGACATCGTCTTCCGCAACGACTGGAAGGCGACCGTGGATCTGGCTGTGACGGGTACGCGGGATATCTTGGCATATGCCGAAAAGGTTTTGGACGCCGACATGGTGTTCGGGTACCAATATTCGCCCGAGATCTTTATTGACACTGAACCCGACTTCGCCCTTGAAATCTGCGAAAAAGTCATGGACGTGTGGCAACCCGAGGAGGGCCGTGAGATCATTTTGAATCTTCCGGCCACAATCGAGCGTTCTACCCCCAATGTTTACGCCGACCAGATTGAATGGATGAGTCGCAACCTGTCACGCAGGCAGTTTATTGCCATATCGGCTCATCCCCACAATGACCGAGGAACGGCTGTGGCGACAGCAGAACTGGCCATGTTGGCCGGCGCCGATCGCATTGAGGGCTGTCTCATGGGGCAAGGCGAACGCACCGGGAACGTGGACCTGGTGACCTTGGGTCTCAACCTGTTCAGCCAGGGAGTCGACCCCATGATCGACTTCTCTGACATTGACACAATCCGACGCACCGTTGAACACTGCACGAGCATGGAGGTCGGTCCCAGGGTCCCATATGTGGGCGATCTGGTGTACACGTCTTTCTCTGGATCACACCAAGACGCCATCAAGAAAGGCTTTGCTGTACGCAAAGCTAAGGTGGACGCTGCGGGTGGCGATGAAAACGCCGTCGTGTGGGAGCTTCCCTACTTGCCGATTGACCCCCATGACGTAGGGCGTTCTTACGAGGCCGTCGTGCGCGTGAATTCCCAGTCCGGTAAGGGCGGGATCGCCTACATCATGTCTACGAAACACAAGCTGGAGATGCCCAGGCGCCTACAGATTGAGTTCTCGCGCATCATTCAACGCCACACGGAGTCCTACGGCGGGGAAATCGACCCGGATACAATGTGGAAGATCTTTGGCGACGAATACCTGCCCGCATCAGAGGTCGGTGACATCGAACCCTGGGGGCGCTTTAAGCTGCGTGGTTCTCAAGCCGTGACCACACCGGGCGACGACATGGGCGAAGACGTCACCGTCACCGCGACCATTGTGGACAACGGCGAAGAAAAAGTCCTGACTGGACGCGGTAATGGCCCCATCGATGCCTTCGTTCACGCCCTTGAAGAGCTCGGCGTGGAACTGCGCGTTTTGGACTACGCCGAACACGCCATGTCCTCTGGGCGCGACGCCTTGGCAGCTTCGTATGTGGAAGTCACTGTAGAAGATCAGGTTCTTTGGGGCGTCGGTATTGACCCATCGATCACGCGCTCAACCTACAAGGCCGTGATCTCTGCTGTGAACCGTGCCCTGCGCTGAAATTGCGTGTAGGCATGGGAAGATAAGGGAGTGTCAAAACTCTACAGGGATGAAGCGATCGTGCTTCGCACACATAAGCTGGGCGAAGCCGATCGCATCATCACTTTTTTGACTCGTGACCATGGCCAAGTGCGCGCTGTCGCCAAGGGAGTGCGCAGGACATCTTCTCGCTTCGGGGCACGCCTAGAGCCTTTTGGGGTGGTCGACCTCCAGCTACACCGAGGGCGAAACCTTGACATCGTGACGCAGGTTGAGACACTGGCACCTTACGGCCGTTCTATTTCTCCTGATTACCCGCGCTACACGGCCGCCTGCCTGATGGTAGAGACCCTCGAAAAGCTAACTGCAGACGATCCGCAAAGTTCGCAACAGTATTTATTGACCCTGGGTGCCTTGCACGCCTTGGCGCATGGGACTCACCATCCGACCCTGGTTTTGGATTCTTACCTGCTGCGTTTATTGGCCCTGGCAGGCTGGGCGCCATCCTTTTACGACTGTGCACAATGTGGGGCGTCTGGCCCGCATACCCACTTCACCATCCAAGGTGGGGGTGCGGTCTGTGAGACCTGCCGGCCCGCAGGTTCCTTTGGTATAGCACCAGAAGTCATGCAGCTCTTGGGAGCTTTGCTCAGTGGAGAGTGGGAGGTTGCAGATGCCGCCGATGAATCCGCGAGAGATTCAGCCCAGGGCATTGTCTCTGCCTACACGCAGTGGCACGTGGAGCGGCGCTTGCGTTCCTTACCTCTGCTGGAGTTAGCGTGACTTCAGTCGTAGGTGATTACGTCCAGGTCGCAGCACCTGGTGCTGGCCCACGTATGCCAGATTCTTTGAAAGGCAAGGCGCCAAACCACATCGCCTTGATAATGGACGGAAATGGGCGCTGGGCCAATGAACGCGGCCTGCCCCGTACTCATGGACACCAGGCCGGTGAGGCAGCACTCATGGACATTATCGCCGGTGCCGTCCAGGCTGGTGTGCAGTACTTATCTGTTTACGCCTTTTCCACTGAGAATTGGAAGCGCTCACCCCAAGAGGTGCGTTTCCTCATGGGGTACTCGCGCCAGGTTTTGCGCCGCCGCAGGGACGAGTTGAACAGCTGGAATGTGCGAATCCATTGGGCAGGCCGCAGGCCAAGGCTGTGGTCATCTGTCATTAAAGAGCTCCAGCAGGCTGAGGAATTGACGAAAAACAATACTGGCCTCAACCTTGTCATGTGCGTCAATTACGGAGGGCGTACAGAGCTAGTAGATGCCATAAAAACGATTGCTGCTGGAGCCAAGGAAGGGCGTATAAACCCAGGTCGTATTACGGAAGCGACTGTTTCCAAGCATCTTTACATCCCGCATATGCCCGATGTCGATCTTTTGATTCGCACATCAGGCGAGCAACGCACTTCAAATTTCCTACCCTGGCAGGCGGCTTATGCCGAGATGATTTTTACTCCCGAGGCTTTCCCAGAATACGACCGCACAACCTTGTGGCGCGACATGGAGATCTTTGCTTCAAGGGACAGGCGTTTCGGCGGTGCCGTCGATCAGGCTACAGGGCCGCTATGAGCAGTTAGCACACAGACCGTAGATCTCTAAAGAATGGCTGACCTCAGCGAAAGAGTGTTCCTTTCCCAAGAGCTCTATGGTTTCTTCCAGATCGTCTAGTTCAATGTCTTCGCTGTGGCCACAGGTGCGACAAATGATGTGGTGATGGTGGTCAAGTTGTTCACACAGGCGATAACATGCCTCGCCCTCGGGATTTCTGGCCGTGTCTAATTCGCCTTTCTCTGCCCAATTTTGCAAGGTTCGATACACGGTTGCCAAACCAATGGGCGTGCCCGCCTTGCGCAGATCTTCATGGACTTGTTGAGCAGATCTGAAAGATGTATCTGCCTTCAAAGCGTCACGTACTGCTTGGCGTTGCCGGGTCATGCGCAGCATAAATCCTCCTCGAATGGGCGGTCCTACCCTAGCAAGCTAGCGACCGATCCGGGTCTTTGTGCGTAGCAGTAGGGGCCTGAGCATGGCAACAAGCATATAGAGGCCGACTGCCAGCACAACAATCGTGGCCCCGGAAGAGACAGGGTAGAGATAAGAGATCACCAGGCCTCCTACGCATAGCAGGGCACCTAAGGCCATGGACCAACCCATAGTCGAACGGAAGGACACAGACAATAGCTGCGTAATAGCGACAGGCACAATCATGAGGGCCGAAACCAAGAGGACTCCCACAACCCGCATTGAGGTAGACACGGTCAGGGCCGAAACAACGGCAATAAGGATCGTCAAGGCCCGTACCGGTAGCCCGGATGCCTTAGCGAATTCTTCGTCGTGGCACAGTGAAAAAAGGGCAGGGCGAAGGCCTAGACCAATTGTCAAAATTACGAGGGCGAGGCCGGCAGTTAGCCACACGTCAAAGGAGGAAACAGAAGCTATCGAACCAAAGAGGTACCCGTTGAGGTTGGTGGTAGTTCCACCTGCAACACCAATCAGTAACACGCCTCCGGCGATGCCTCCGTAGAACAGCAAGGCCAGCGCTACGTCCCCAGAGGTTTGTCCCCTTTCGCGCACGATTTCTATGGCAACGGCTCCAACAATCGACATGATGACCGCACCCGGAACAGCCAATATGGCCTTATCGCTCATATTGACGGTTGCTCCCACCAGCCACCCGAGCGCGACCCCTGTCAATGCCACATGCCCGATGCCATCACCCAGCAGGGCAAGGCGGCGTTGCACGAGGTAGGTCCCAATCACAGGGGCACACACTCCCACAAGCACGGCAACACTCAGGGCACGCAGCATAAACGGCGAGCCCAACATGGCGCTTAACTGTGAGATGAATGAGCCTGGAATAAGCAATTGTCTCCTAGCGGTCAGTGTGTCGGAGGGTTTTTGGGCAAGGCGCCGTGGCGCACGATTGGAGCCAGGTGCTCATGAGGTTCAGAGCTGCCTTTATGGGGGTGCTCATGGTCATGATCCGAGTGGTCATGTCCCGGCGAGGGCGCTGGGGGAGGACCATCCGAGATGACGTGCCCACCTCCGAGCTCAATAGCTCGGTCAATCAAGGGGGCAAGTTCTCCCAGTTCATGAAGGACAAGCACGATTGATGTTCCGTCGTGGTGTAATCCCAACAGTGATTTGAACAAGGCTTCGCGAGATCCAGAATCGATCCCCGATAGGGGCTCGTCCATGATCAGAAGCTGGGGGTCCTTCACGAGTGCTCGGGCTATGAGGACGCGTTGTTGTTGGCCGCCTGAGAATGTTTGGACCGGTTCATTGGCGCGATGAGCAAGACCGACGCGGTCCAAGGCTTGCAGTGCCTTGACCTTATCGCCACGCCTGCGGGTGAGTCGACCTGCTCCCAAGAGACCAGCTTCTACGACCTCACGCGCAGTTGCTGGTACGCCCCCCGTCGCTGTAACGCGTTGGGGGACGTAACCGACAAGATTCCAGGGCACGCGGTTGCCTGCTTTGGAAATATCTACTCCGAATATCTCAATGCTTCCCTGTGTGACAGGGTTGATGCGCACGAGGGCCTTGACCAAGGTCGACTTGCCAGAGCCATTGGCGCCCATGAGGGCCAGGGTTTCTCCTGCGTCAAGGTGCATGGAGATGTCATGCAGGATAGGTTTTCCACCCAGATCTACACGCAGATCCTTGACTAGGATCGGTTGCGCAGCGGACAAGGGCATGTAGTACCTATGCCTTCCTGCTTGATAGCCTTGTAGAACTTACTTGGTGCATTCCATCGCTGATGAAAGCTTAGTCAGATTATCTGTCATCACAGCAATGTAGTCCTTTGCAGTATTAGCCTGAGATTCTACCGGGTCCAGGATCTCGGAACGAATACCCAGATCCTTGGCCAGTTGATCTGCCGTTTTCGAGTTGATGAGGTCCTCGGTAAAAATCACCTTGACCCCTTGTGCCTCAGCGATCTTTCCGACCTCGGCAATCTGGTTTGGGGTTGCTTCTTGTTCGGGGTCAAAACCTGCCATGCCCACTTGGGTAAATCCGAACTGCGAGGATAGGTAGCCATAGGCTTTGTGAGAGACAATGGCTGTTGGTTTTGCACAGGTCGCCAGGCCTGTTTTGAAAGAATCGTAGAGCTTTGAAAGCTTTTCCTCTATATCTTTGGCATTGGCCTCATAGTCGGCTTTGTTTGCAGGGTCCACTTTGATGAGAGCCTCTTTAATGGGCGTTACGGCCTTCGCCATGCGACTGGGATCGAGCCAGAAGTGTGGGTCGGTGTCACCGGGGGCGTGCGTATGTGCATGGCCGGCATGTTCCTCATGCTCTTCATGTTCTTCATCCGCGTGCTCATCGCCGTGCGCGTGGTCATGTCCCTCGTGGTCGTGGTCCTCCTGGTCGTGGTCGTGCGCCTGCTCGTTGGCCGAGTCGATTTCTCCAAAAGTCAACAGTTGCACCGCTTCTTTGACATCCACAGCGTTGGTGGGTTTTACCTGTGCAATTGCCTCGTCGACAGAGGCTTGGAACCCAGACAGATACACGATTGCAGAGGCATCGCTCATCTTGGCAACCATATTGGCAGACAATTCCATGCCGTGAGCACCTGCACCGGCGGGGGCCATGGATGTAACCTTCACATGCTTACCGCCAATACTGGTGGTCAAGAATTCCAGGGGGTAAAAAGCAGTGAGCACCTCAGTTGTGGTGCTGTCCTTTGCTTTCGC
This sequence comes from Actinomycetaceae bacterium, assembly GCA_030538185.1. GTDB lineage: Bacteria > Actinomycetota > Actinomycetes > Actinomycetales > Actinomycetaceae > JAUNUK01. The sequence continues at coordinate 26,808 of JAUNUK010000005.1, forward strand.
ATCAGTATTGCCTGGGGTCGAACAGCCTGCCAGAGCAAAGAGAGTTGCCGTGCTGAGTGCGGTGAGAGCCAGAAGTTTTCGTTTCATCATGAAAATCATTATCAATTAGAAAAGATAAAGACGTCAAGTTTCAGGCCAGAAATTGACTGTGAGGTTTTCAACAAACCGCCCTCGGAAATGAAATTAATTATGCGACAAAGGCGATGTGCGACGTCCTGGCGGAGGGGGTTGTGTAGGAAATCATGGCGCTGGATCCAAGCGTGTGGACGTGGCTTGTGGGCTGAGTGGCTTGCCAGGCGCTCACTTTCGCGCTGAGCTCCGCCATCGAGGGCCCCATGGCTGCTATGGCAGGATTGAAGCCATTGCCTTTGAGTGCATCCGCAGAAATGATTGCGGCATTCTTTATTCGCGCAAAAGCGGTTTTCCCACGGGCTTCCTCGATGAGCTGTTTTTCGCGCGCAGCATCGTTATCCTTGGAATTCGCCCTGCTTTCCTGCATTCGGGCTTCAAACTCTGCACGCTTAATGGCTGCCCTTTCAGCGTCTTCACGCAGGCGTCTGGCTTCTTCGGCAGCTTTCTTATCCTTGGCTGCCTGCTCGGCCATGCGCTGTTCGCGTTCTAACTGGGCTAACTCTTTTCGTGCCGCCTCGCGACGCACTGTGACCGCCTCTGTCCGCACCTTCATGGCCTCGGCCTGCAAGGCCATTGCCCCTTCGAGGTCGCCGGCCTTCGCAAGTTTTATCGCCTCGGAGCCCATCTCGGCGGCCAAAGAATCCAAACTTGAAGCGACTTGAAAACCGCGTTTCGGAGGGGCGCTAAAGGCAGAACGTGCCGTCATGGTGGCCTGTTCGCTGCTTTGCTTAGCCCAGCCTCGTTTTGCACTAATATCTGCGGCCTTATATGCCTGAGACTGTGAGGACAGGGTGCCCTTGGAATCTTCGAGGATGTTGAAGGCGCGCTGTAAGCCGGAGGACTGCTCGCGTATGCGGGCGCTTCCCCTCCCCAAAAACAGCGCACTAGCTGCCTGGATGCCGAAATCCATGGCTCCTCGTCCCCTTCAATCCATTGTCGGGTCTAACAACCTTAATATCGGCTGAATGTGGATAAAACTTAGAGATGGGTACACTTAGGGAGAATTCGTGCGTTGGCACACCGGTCACGCACGGTTGCCTGCTCCACCCAGGGGTGGGCCATTATTTTGACATTTGGAGACATAGTGGCAGAGACATCGCGTCTGGACGCCGTCATTAACCTCGCAAAACGCAGAGGCTTCGTCTACCCCTGTGGAGAAATCTACGGCGGTACCCGTTCGGCCTGGGATTATGGGCCCTTGGGTGTAGAGCTGAAGGAAAACATCAAACGCCAATGGTGGAACCGGATTGTACGAGGTCGCGAAGACGTCGTCGGCTTGGATTCCTCGGTTATCTTGCCGCGTGAAGTATGGGTGGCAAGTGGCCACGTCCAAGCCTTCACCGACCCCTTGATCGAGTGCACATCCTGCCACAAGCGTCAGCGCCAAGACGACCTAATCGAAGCCTACGCCGAGAAAAACAACATTTCCGAGGACGATGTGGACATGAGCGTAGTCGCATGCCCACACTGCGGCACGCGCGGCCAGTGGACAGAGCCCAGGGCATTTTCCGGTCTGTTGAAGACCTACCTGGGGGCCGTGGACGACGATTCGGGTCTGCACTATATGCGCCCTGAAACAGCGCAAGGCATCTTTGTGAACTTTGCCAACGTCATGGCATCAGCACGCAAGAAACCGCCTTTCGGTATTGGACAGATTGGTAAGTCCTTCCGCAATGAGATCACGCCTGGCAACTTCATCTTCCGCACGCGAGAGTTCGAGCAGATGGAACTGGAGTTTTTTGTCGAACCCGGCACGGACGAAGAATGGCACCAGTACTGGATCGATGAGCGCATCGATTGGTACGTGGACCTCGGGATTGCGCGCGATAACCTGCGTTTGTACGAACACCCGCAAGAAAAGCTATCCCACTATTCCAAGCGCACCGTCGATATTGAGTACACCTTCGGTTTCCAAGGCTCACAGTGGGGCGAGCTCGAAGGCATTGCCAATAGAACAGACTATGACTTGGCAACACACTCGGAGATTTCCGGTGCCAAGCTGGATTACTTCGACCAGGTCAAGAATGAGCGCTGGACGCCTTATGTGATCGAGCCTTCTGCCGGTCTGACCAGGTCTTTGATGGCCTTCTTGGTGGAGGCCTACCATGAGGACGAGGCACCCAACGCCAAGGGTGGCGTCGATAAGCGCGTGGTTTTACGCCTCGACCCACGTTTGGCACCCGTGAAGGTCGCAGTCCTGCCTTTGTCCAGGAACGAAAAGCTCACTCCGCGCGCCAAGGAAATTGCTGCTCAACTGCGCAAATATTGGAACGTAGAGTTTGATGATGCCGGTGCCGTGGGGCGCAGGTATCGTCGCCAAGACGAAATCGGCACCCCCTTCTGTGTGACTGTCGACTTTGATTCCTTGGATGACAATGCCGTGACAGTCAGGCACCGCGACTCCATGGAACAAGAGCGCATCGCTATTGATGAACTAGTGGCCTACCTGGCAGCACGCCTACCATCCTGCTAGGTGACGTAGAGAGACTGGGTGGAAATCACGCACGACAGCAAGGCAAGACACCTGCATTCGCATACGCATGCGCACAATCACGCACATGCGCATGGACCGTTGCACATGGTTAAACGTAGGCGAGTGCAGGTGATCTTGGCTTGTATCGTTATCCCTCTGCTCTTGGCGACCCTTGTCGGGCTTTTCGCGTTGTGGCCCAAAGACACTTCCAAGGTGCGAAGTCTGCCTATTATTGGGGCTGATTCCTCGGTTGCCGAAGGTACAGTTAGCGACCTGCATGTTGCTAAATGCAAACCCAAAGAACTGTCCCATATAGACGATTCTGTTTTGGGTACCCCGGAGTTAGCTGATAAAAAACGTGTCCTGGGGCTTGCGCCGGGAGCCGATCTCACCGGAGATTCTCTGCGTGAATCCATCATTCAAGATCTCGGTACGGATGCGGCATCAATCTCTCTACTGCGCTTTGCAGTATGCGCCAAAGTGACGAAAGGTGAAGGTAGAGGGCAGGTGATGCCCGTTTCGGTTCCCAGAGAAGTTTTAGCCAATGGCATATCCGTGGGAGACCGCATCCAAATGATCTACAACCCCTCATCACGTGCACAGGGCACCGCTTACCACTTTTGGGATTTTAAACGCGGATACGAAGTGGGATTCTTGGCTTTCTTATACGTCGCCCTCGTCCTGGCTGTTGCCCGCCTCAAAGGAGGGGCTGCCTTGGTGGGCTTGCTGGGATCCGTTGGGGTGATCGGAGTTTTCACCGTGCCATCCTTGCTCGATGCACACTCGCCCCTTCTGGTTGCGATAGTTTCAGCCTCGGCCATGATGTTTATCTCCGTGTACCTGGCCCACGGAATATCCATACGTACCACAACGGCTTTGCTGGGCACGTTTGCAGGTCTTGTCATCACATTTTTGTTGGCAGCCTGGGGGGTATCAGCCTCGAACCTGACAGGTGCCTCAGAAGAAATCACCCTCGGTTTGGTTGCAGAGTTGCGTGGGCTGTCCCTGCAACAGATCTTGTTGGCAGGCATGGTTGTGGCTGGCTTGGGTGCCCTAAACGACGTGACAATCACGCAGGCGTCTTCGGTGTGGGAGCTCCATGCTGCCAACCCCCGCATGTCCAGAAGGGCTATCTGGGTTTCCGCCATGCGCATTGGCTCGGACCACATCGCATCAACGGTTTACACGCTGGCTTTTGCCTTCGTGGGGGCCGGTTTGCCATTAATCATGTACGCCTTCATGACTGATCGTCCCGCCCTCGACACCCTCTTGAGCGCCAGCATTGCTGAAGAAGTTGTCAGGACCCTCGTTGCCTCGATAGGCCTAATCGCGTCGATTCCGCTGACCACGGCCGTGGGAGCCGCCCTCGTGCATGTGGCCCCTCGCAAGGCGGAAACCCAGGAGCTTGCGTGAAACCAAAAGCAGTCAACATCGGGGCTATCCGTTTAGACACACCCCTCATACTGAGCCCTATGGCAGGGGTGACGAACCCTCCTTTTAGGAAACTTTGCCGCGAAGCCAGCATGAGAGGCATTCCCGAGGGCGTCACGTTGAAAGCCCTGTCTCGAGGCGAATCCGAAGAAGTACCTGCTTCAGACATAGCACATGGCAGCGGAGTGGCACCCGTGGGGCTCTATGTGGTCGAGATGGTAACCAGTCGTGCTTTAGTTGAGGGACACGCCTCCACGCATGCGATCCTCACGCCAGAACCCGGGGAAACTGTGCGCAGCGTGCAGCTTTATGGGGTTGACCCGGGGACTGTGGCGCGTGCGGCAGAGATCTCGATACAACGGGGATACGCCGACCATATAGATCTAAACTTTGGCTGCCCAGTACCCAAGGTCACGAAAAAAGGCGGGGGCTCGGCACTGCCATGGAAACTCGGACACTTTGCTGAGATTGTGGGTGCAACGGTTGAGGTGGCGCGCAGGATGTCGGTTGACAGGGACGTGCCCGTGCCCGTAAGTGTCAAGATTCGTACAGGTATCGATGATGAACACACGACGTATCTGGATGCTGGGCGACTTGCCCAAGATGCCGGTGTGGATGCGGTGACCCTGCATGCGCGCACGACTGACCAATTCTATTCGGGCGAGGCCGATTGGGAACGTATAGCTGCTTTGGTCGAAGCCCTGGACGTGCCGGTATTCGGCAATGGGGACGTCTTTGATGGGGACTCGACGCGCCGGATGATGGAAGAGACAGGATGCGCTGGTGTCGCTATCGGCAGGGCGGCTCAAGGCAGACCTTGGGTGTTTGAAGAGATAACTGCTGCCTTGTGGGGGAGTCCGGTTATGGTTGCCCCGCGCCTGGAGGAGATTTGTGAGGTCATGCGTCAGCACGCTGCGGGTCTAGTCGAATACTTCCAAGACGAGACTGCGGCAATGAAGGAGATGCGTAAACATACAGGGTGGTACCTGCGGGGTTTCCGGATTGGTGGAGAAGCAAAACGTGGTTTACATCAGATTCTGACCTTGGACGACTTGCGCAAGCGCCTGGACGCGTTAGACCAGGATCAGGACTATCCCGATGCTGCGCGTGGCATACACGGTCGCACTGGACAGCCACGTCGCCCCCACCTTCCTCACCGTTGGTTGGAGACACGGACCATTGACGAGGATGCCCGTGCGGTTTTGGCTGGTGCAGAGCTCGGGTACTAAATGCGTGGAGCGTGAGCGCTTAGGCGTTGTGGGGTTTGGGGGCTGCGCACTTCACACCACAAGGTGGTTTCCGGATCGATAACTCGAGATGTCAGCACCTGGTTGGAAGTATTGGGCCTTGAGGAGTGTATGGGCACATACTCTTCGGGCAAAGTAAAGGGCTGGTTCCCGGTGTTCATGGCCACGAAAATAGAGCCTGACAGCAAGGTCAATACCTGTGGGGCGACTGCGGGTGCCTCCACGAGGGAAAAGGCCTTGATGCCTATCTGTGCTTCTTTGCGCAAGGCAAGTAAGTGAGTGAAGGACTCAAAGGCAGAGCGGTGTGTTGTCGTGATCAGTTCGGAGATCTGCGTAGCCATTTCCAAACAGGCATCCCTATCGGATTCTTCAATGCCCAGTTCATCACCTTGGCGTAAGAAGAGGGCACCGGGCAAAGCGGCTGCCATATAAGTCATGGCCAGAGTGCGTGCAGCAGAAGGGTTCCAAGCCCAGGTTTCCACCAGGCCTTCATCGCGGTAAGGCCGGCGATTATATGGAGGTGAAACCATCCAGCCCGAGGCTTGACCGTGATTTTCGTGTTCTTTGCATGATGCTGTAAGGCGTGTGGAGATCTCGTCAGAGGCGAAAGGTGTTGTGACCAGGCGGTCATCACGAAGCAGGTGTGCCCAGTCCTCTTCAAGATGCCATTTCATCGACCCTGGGTATGCGTGAGAAGCTGCCATGGCCAAGGGGGTTTCCCTTTGACGCATAACAGCCCCGGCTTCCAAATCACGCAACAGTTTTGTGTATTGTTCAAAATCTGGGTAGGGGTTTGTGGCGGAATACTCTAAAAACATGCCCAGATCCAGCAGATCTGCGCCGCTATCGATGGCAGTCAAACCTCGGCGTAGCACTTGGTCCGCATCGCCCTCGAGACCTTGACCTTGGCGTGGTGGTTCAGGGCGTGGCCCAAACTGAGGTTGTGTCGCGCCTCGCAAACGAATTACGGTACGCAGGCCGAGATCTTTAGCCCGCTTGATGGCGTCCTTCAATGCATTGAGATCCGAAGGGGAGTCGAAATCCAGATACGAAGGCCTGAACAAGACGGCGTCTGCGCCTAGACGGTGTGCATATGCCCAGTTCTCTTGTAGCTCTCCAAGGGCTTGCCGATCGAGAAGGTCATGGTACTCGTAGATAACAGCGGAAACCCACCAAGAGGCCGCATCCGGATATTTCTTGCGCAAAAGCCGAGTGCTCGTTAGGGGCATGCTGTTCGAGGACGTCATCCTCTTATTCTTACTCACAACGGGCATTTTCGTGGGGGAGTAGGAAAAACATGATAAATCTGGCTCGGTTCTTCATGCCTTTGCGTGTGGCTGGTGTTGCGTATGTCGCGATAAGCTCTTGGCGTGCCAATCGAGATGCCTGACTTGCCTGATTCCATCCCTAACCTCGCCTACGGTCAAGTTTCACATGAACGCCGTGTGGAGGAAAGACACAAACCGGGATCGAGAACCAATTTTGAAAGGGACAGGGCTCGCGTGTTGCACTCTGCAGCCTTGCGCCGTTTGGGTGCAAAAACGCAGGTGCTTCGCCCTTCTTATCAGGATTTCATTCGTACGCGTTTGACGCATTCCTTGGAGGTCGCGCAGGTTGGCAGGGAGCTGGGGAAGGCCTTGGGTTGCAACCCTGACGTTGTGGATGCAGCGTGCCTCTCCCACGATTTAGGACACCCGCCTTTTGGGCACAATGGCGAACGTATCTTGGCGCGGATTGCTGCGGGTATTGGCGGTTTCGAAGGCAATGCGCAGACTTTACGATTGCTTGCGCGCCTGGAGCCCAAGGTGGTTGATACTGACGGCAGGCCTGCCGGGTTGAACCTGACCAGGGCGGCCCTCGATGCGACCGTAAAATACCCCTGGACCAGGTATAAGGGTCCCGAAGCGGGCGGGTCTGAAAAATTTGGGGTCTATGAAGATGACCTTGAGATACTGTCGTGGATGCGCGGCGATGTCTTGGAACTGGATTCGGACAAGCGCTACAAACGCTGCATTGAAGCGCAGGTCATGGACCTATCTGACGATATTGGGTATTCAGTCCACGATGTCGAAGACGCGATTCAGATGGGGGTCTTGGACCCAAAGTCATTGGATCCGCAGTCATCCTTGATGGCCGATGTGTTGGCGACGACGCGGAAGTGGTACAAGACCACCTGGAGTGATAAAGAACTACTGGAGGCATTTTCGCGGCTGGCATCTTTGGATTCCTGGCTTGGGAGCTTTACCGGGACCTACGGCGACCTAGCGGCATTGAAAGATATGACGTCCCAGCTCATTGGCCGTTTTGTGGAGGCGGCGCACAATGCCACCAGGGAAGTTTACGGCCCAGGTCGTTTGACCCGTTATTCAGCGGATCTGGTTATTCCCGAAACCACGTGGCAGGAAATAACGGTGCTCAAGGGCTTGGCTGTGCATTTCGTGATGGCCCCGAGAGAAAAGACCGTGGATCACTTCAATCAGCAAGACACGCTTAATGACCTGGTAGGCGTGTTACTGGAGGCTCAGGAAAGTGGTGAACATGCCCTTGAGGAGCCCTTCGCTGCCCTGTGGTCTCAGGCAGGTGCAGGCGCTGGTGACCTCCAAACCGACCGGGATGCAGGCAGGTTGAGGGCAGTGATCGACCAGGTCGCTTCCTTGACGGACGTTTCTGCCCAAAGATGGCATGCACGTTGGTGTGGTGTGCTCAGGGCGCGACCCGTCTAGACTTAGGGCGTGGCGGGGATGATAAAACGTGAGGACATCGATGCGGTTCGGGCAGCAACGCGCATTGAGGACATTGTGGGCCAGCACGTCACCCTGCGCACCGCAGGCGTCGGTTCCTTAAAGGGTCTATGCCCTTTCCATGACGAAAAAACTCCCTCTTTTCATGTGCGTCCCGCCCTCGGACTGTGGCATTGTTTCGGCTGTGACGAAGGTGGGGACGTCTTTTCTTTCGTCCAACGCATTAACCATCTGTCCTTTACCGAAACCGTGGAAATGTTGGCTGAACGCTGCGGAGTTTCCCTACATTTCGAGGACGGCAAGCCAGGGGCGCGTTCCGGGATGGAACCGGGGCGCAGACAGCGCTTATTGGATGCTCACCGCATGGCAGAGGAGTTTTACCGGCAACAGTTGTTGACGGGAGCTGCCGCCGCTGCCAGAGATTTCCTGGCCGCCAGAGATTTCGGTCCCGATATTTGCGGGGTTTTTGGTGTCGGATATGCGCCATCTGGTTGGGACGAACTGCTGCGTCACCTGCGTTCCAAAAACTTTACAGATGCGGAACTGGTGATGGCCGGTTTGGCGGCAGAAGGCAGTCGCGGGATCTATGACCGTTTCCGCAATAGGCTCATGTGGCCAATCAGGGATTTGACGGGGGCGACGGTCGGTTTCGGGGCCAGAAGGCTTGACGAGGACGAAAAAAGCCCCAAGTATCTCAATACGCCCGAGACACCGATCTATAAGAAATCGCAGGTACTTTACGGTGTGGATATCGCCAAGAAGGCCATAGCCACAACCCGGCGCTGCGTGATTGTGGAGGGCTACACGGATGTTATGGCGGCCCATCTGGCGGGCGTGACAACTGCCGTGGCGACTTGTGGGACGGCCTTTGGTGATGAGCATGCTCGCATTGTGCGTCGCCTGGTGGGTGCCACGACGGATGTGGCATCTGGGGTTTTGCTGTCCTCTGGGACAGTTCGCGGCGGGGAAGTGGTTTTCACCTTTGATGGGGACGAGGCTGGGCGCAAGGCTGCTTTGCGTGCATTTGCCACCGATCAGACCTTTGCAGCCCAGACCTTTGTTGCGGTTGAGGCCAGTGGCCTAGATCCTTGCGATTTGCGGCTACAAAAAGGTGACCAGGCGATTGTGGATTTGGTTGCGAGCCGGGAGCCCTTGTTTGCTTTCGTGATTCGGTCGCTACTGGCTCAGTTTGATTTGTCGACGGTAGAAGGGCGAGTTCACGGTTTACGTGCCACGGCACCCATTGTGGCCCAGATCAGGGACAGGGCTTTGAGACACGGGTCCCCGCGGCCGCGGGCCGGCGGGTGGGCAGTGGATGACCCCGCGGGGCGCGGTGCTGGCGGCCCGGCCAGGACGGCGCCGATGGGGGGGGGTTCCGGTGGGGGGTCCAGTGGGGGTGTGCGGCGTGCAGGGACCCGGTACGTTGATGACGCTGAGGCGCCTCCTGATGATTTTGGGGGTTCTGCGGGTTCGGGTGGTTCTGGTTGTCGTGCGGCGGGGGCTGTAGGAGTGCCCGTGGGGGTGCCGAGGGGCGCTTTGGAAGACCCGGTTGTGCGCGTGGAACGCGAGGCGCTAGAAGCACTTTTGCAGTACCCGCAGTTCTTGGCAGATTCGTCTTTCGATGCCCTGGATTCGGATGTCTTTACGCAGCCTGCCTACAGGGCGGTCGCAGACGCCGTGAAGGCTGCAGGAGGGCTGGCACAGTTCCACACGCTTGTGGCCCAAGCGCAAGGGGCTGGCCTTGCGGACCCAGTGGCTGTGGCGGCTCAGAAATGGGCTGTTGAAGTGCGGTCTTGGGCAGGCGAACACATGGTTCCTGTGCTGACCCAACTGGCTGTGGCACCTTTGCCGCAGGATAAAGACGACGGCATGGAGTCCTACGCACAAGGCGTGGTGAAGGCACTGGTGCGTATGGCCCTGACCCGCCAGGTCGGAAAGCTGCGCTCGGCCTTGCAGAGGACTAAACCGGAAGAAGACGGCTACAAGGAACTCTTCGAGAAACTACTAAACGTAGAACAACAACGCCGCTCCCTGGAGCCAGATTGGTGAGACGAGATGAACAATGTAATTGAGGTCAAAGCAATTGAGTGGAAGCACGGCTGGGAGCTCCATCTAGGCGGTCGTGCCGTGACCCAGGTCGGCAAGCTGAAGAACGCTGTGCAACAGGTTCATGATTATCTCGACACGGTTGAGCCCGAGGTCAATCACGACGATTGGGACATTGTGATCACGCAGGCTACGGCTTGAATTGACGGTGCCCCCTGTGGGGCTCGAACCCACGACCAAAGGATTATGAGTCCTCTGCTCTGACCGACTGAGCTAAGGGGGCCTGAGTATCTTAGCAAGAAAGGCGACCCTGGATTCAACCAGCTAGGCTTGCCTCATGTCCCGCAAAACAGATTTCTACCCTCCCAAACACATACAAGATTTGCTTGAGCGCCCAGATAGACGCGGCGTTTATGTGATTTTCGAGGGCGGCCAAGCACTTAATGCGGGAACAAACCACCTGAGCCTAATCACCGATGATGCCTTGGTTTTTAACGAGCCTTGGTGCAAGGTACAACACCTCATCTTCGATGCCGACATGGATACCATGAACCTTGCCTGGGCAGACCCCTCACGCCCAGCCATGTCCTTCAAGAAACCAGAAACACAGTGGTTGCCGCACTTCGGTGAAATGTCTCGTGAACGATTAGCTCACACCCAGGTCGCAACTGTTATTGACACCCTGGACGATGGGACCCAGCTGCGTGCCACCGTCAGGCGTGACATCAACGGCGTCCTCTTTTCCGAAGTTATCGCTTTAGGTGTTATCACCCCTGAATGCGAACAACGCGCAGCCACCTTGGAAAACCAGGTGCGAGAAATGGCTGGATTGGACTAACAATGACCACACCACAATCACGAGGGCTTCACGCTACACGCGCATACGGTTTCCTACCGGCCTGGACAGACCTTCAAGAGACCCCCTTTGTTGCCGTAGACTTCGAGACTGCAAACCGTCGCGGGGGAGTATCTGCTTGCCAGATTGCTCTCGTGAAATATGCGAACGGACAGGTTGTGGAGAGTTTAAACACTTTATTGAAACCACCACCCGGTTGGGACAGCTTTGAGTTCACCTACCTGCACGGGATTTCGCACAGCGATACCCTAAATGCGCCCTCCTGGGTAGAAGTTGTCGACCAGATCACCGACTTTGTGGCCAATAGTCCTGTCTATGCCCATAATGCCCAGTTCGATTCGCGAGTTTGGCGGCAACTGGACGAACACTTTGACACGCGTACCCTGCCATCTCGCTTCTTTTGTACCTATTACTTGGCGCGTAGGGCCATATCTGGCCTGGAAAACTACAAGCTACCCACGGTCACCCAGGCTTGCGCCCCAGATTTTGTCTTGAACCACCACGAGGCAGGATCGGATGCGCACGCCTGCGCCATGATAGTCGCCAGCTTGCAGGCTGACCCATCTCTAGCCACGCGACTTGGGTAATAAATGTGCCAATGAACTCATTGGTCCCGGTGATTGTGCGCTTGGGTGAAAGTTTTGCTAAGCTTTCATGCGTTCATTCCTGCGTAGCTCAATGGCAGAGCATCCGACTGTTAATCGGACGGTTACTGGTTCGAGTCCAGTCGCAGGAGCAGAAGAAGGGGAGTGCATATGCACTCCCCTTCAACTTTCCCATTGATTACATGACTTTGCTACCTGGGAATACATATAAAGTCCTTGCCCCGAGTTATCCCTTAACGCACAGGACCGTCTGCAAGCGGGCCACAACAGACACCAAATCCGACTGAGCCTCAATGACCTCGTTAATATCCTTGTATGCCTGAGGGATCTCATCGATGACACCTGCATCTTTACGGCACTCAATGCCGGCGGTCTGCAAAGCCAGGTCCTCAACGGTGAACCGCTTGCGCGCTTGCCTGCGAGACATAACACGCCCAGCCCCGTGAGACGCAGACTCATAGGACGCAGGATTCCCCAAGCCCCGAACGATGTAGGAACCAGTTCCCATGGAACCTGGGATGACACCCATATCGCCTAGACCTGCGCGGATCGCCCCCTTGCGGGTGACAATCAACTCCACGTCATCATGTGTTTCCACAGCCACATAGTTGTGGTGACAACGGATGGGCTCCTCAAAATCCACCTCAGGGATATGCGCGCTCAGCTGGTCACAAACACTTTGCAGCATCACGTCACGGTTCAATAAGGCATAGGCCTGCGCCCACCACAAATCCTCCAGGTAGGCATCCATTTCAGCACTGCCAGCCAGAAACACCGACAGGTCCTTGTCCACAAGCCCCTCATTGTGCGCCAAAGTCTGCGCAACATTCATATGCACCTGCGCCAACTGGTTTCCGGTCCCTCGTGACCCTGAATGCAGGGTCACCCACACGCGGTTATCATCACCAACACACAGCTCAATAAAGTGGTTACCTCCGCCGAGGGTACCGATCTGCTCAACGGCTTTCGTGGCAGCCTGAGAAGCCCTAAAAGCTGGCGCCAACTCCAAGGCATGCAGTTGAGAAAACTCATCCATGGTCTGCTTATATCGCGCAGCCAAGCCATCGTAACGACGCAAGGTTTCAGATTCGCCGTCATGTGCAGAAAACCCCACAGGCACAACGGACTCAATACTGGAACGCACCCCAAACAAGCTATCGGGTAGCTGATCGGGACTTAAAGAAGTGCGCACAGCTGTCATTCCACACCCAATGTCCACGCCCACGGCTGCAGGCGCAATCGCCTGTTTCATAGCGATCACCGAACCGACCGTCGCCCCGTACCCGTAATGCACGTCAGGCATGACACGCAGCCCATGCGTCCATTCCAGCCCCGCAACATTGCGCAACTGAGCTTGGGCGATGTCCTCGATCTCAGACTCTTTCGCCCACATTAGAGTGTTATCGGTGCCCGAAAGAGGCACCGGAAAAGCCTTCATTTCTCTCTCCTAGTCGAATGTGTAAAGCCGACCAGGATGCCACAGGAGTCCAGCTAGGGGCAAATTCGAACCCCAGTTAGAACCTCAGTTAGAAACCGAGTTAGAACCCCAAGGCTGCTTTGAGTTCCGCTTTCATTATGTCCAGTTTTTCCGCAGCGGCTTTCCTCGCATTGCCGAGGGCGGCCCGTCGTGCATCTGGCGACAGGCCAGCCATGTCGTCTACGACCTCCAGGTAGCACTTCAGCTTCGGTTCGGTGCCCGATGGCCTGACCACCACGCGGCTCCCGCCCTCGACGCCGTAGAACAGTGCGTCCGTCGGGGGTAGCTTGCGCAGATGTTCCCACCCGGCTGCCACAGAGCTTGGGAAACCGTCCTCGTAATCTGTGTTGGATAGATCCAAGCTGAAGCTGGGCTTTGCCCCGGCCAAGCTGGGTAGGCCTCCTGTGCGCAGGGCTTTCATTCCTGAAGCAATCATGTCCAGGTTTTCTACCCTGAAGGTCAAAGGCGCAGTCACGTGCAGGCCGTGTTCGCAGGCCAAGTCATCCAGTACATCAAGCAAGGTGCGGCCCTCGGCTTTGAGTTCGGCGGCTATTGCGGCGATCAGAACGGTCGCTGTGATGCCGTCCTTGTCTAAGGCGATATCGGGTGCGCAACAGTATCCGATGGCCTCTTCATAACCGAAGACCATGTTTTCAGACCGGGAAATCCATTTGAACCCAGTCAGGGATACCTGGGGTGTCAGGCCGTGAGATATGGCTATCTTGTCAAGCAAAGAACCAGACACCAAGGAGCGAGCCAAAGAACCTGACCCTGCATTTGCTCCGCCCTTCTGGGCGCCACGGGCAGCGTAAAGCCCAAGGATTGCGCCCAGTTCATCACCGCTTAGCTGCCTCCAACCGCCATTAGCCGCCACGTCAGGGACGGCCACGGCGCAGCGGTCAGCATCGGGGTCGTTTGCGATAACAACATCCGCCGACACCTCGCGGGCCAAGGCGAAAGCCAGATCTAGGGCGCCTGCTTCTTCAGGGTTCGGGAAAGGAACGGTCGGGAAATCCGGGTCCGGTAGGCGTTGGGCGGCAACGGGGTGTACGTCATGAAAATCAGCGGCGCCCAAGACTTTTTCGCAGACCTCTGCGCCCACCCCGTGCATGGAGGTCAACACCACGCGCACGTCGCGTTTCCTAAAGTCAGAAACTAAGGAAACCGCACGTGAAATGTATTCCTCAATCAAGGACTCTGGGATGACCTCCCATCCCTCCAGAGCACAAGGTACTTCATCCGCCTGGGGAGCTGCCACAATCTGCTCAAAAATTCGCCCGTCCCAGGGAGACACCAGCTGTGCGGCGGACCCAACACCGCTAACTATGCGCCCGCCTAAGTAGACCTTGTATCCGTTATCGGCCGCAGGGTTGTGTGAGGCGGTCACCATAATTCCGGCATCCAGGCCCAAGAACTTGGTAGCGAAAGCCAAGACTGGGGTGGGCAAGGGCCTGGGCATTAAGAGCGCTTTGCCTCCTGCCGCCACAACTACGCCGGCAGCAGCCCGGGCAAAGTCCGCAGACCCGTACCTGGCATCAAAACCAATCCCCACCTTGAAACCAGCGCCTGCAACCTCACGTAAGACCTGGCACAGACCAAAGGTCGCGCGCCGCACAACCGCCACATTCATGCGTCCAGGGCCAGCACCTATAGCTCCGCGCAGGCCTGCGGTCCCAAAGGACAGGGGAGCGGCGAAACGGGAGCGAAGATCCTCAAGGGCAATCTCTGTTGCCCCAGAATCGACACCTTCGGCCTGTGACAACAAGTTACTGAGCTCTTCCACGGTTTCAGGGTCTGGGTCGTGTGCCATCCATGTTAGGGCGGCTTCCTTCAAAGAGGCCTCAACCTTGCTCATTATCTGTTTTCCTTGTCCGTGAGGGGGTGGCGTATGCCAAGGATAGTGGTTTGTGGCGATGTTCCGGTTTTACAGCCCAGTCAGCCTTGAACACCTAGCTGAGTGCCGCGGCGGCAGCCAGACGCAAAGCAGTAGCAAAGCGCGTTTCGCGGTCCTCGGCAGACATGTCCCCAGAGTGGTCAAACAGGTGATCCGAAACGGTCAAAACAGTCAGTGCCTCACGCCCCAACTCCGCTGCCACGCCGTACAAGGCAGCGGCCTCCATTTCCACCCCAAGCACACCGTAGGCGGCGAGTTGCTCCGTGACGCCCTCGGGAGAAAAATAAAAGTGGTCTTTGGAAACGATGGTGCCGACGTGGATTTTCCCCTCAACAGCCCCGGGTCCCTCCAAGGCTTCGCGCATGGCGGCGGCAATCAGGCCGTAGGAGGCGACGGCCGAAAAATGGATAGTGGGGATACGCTGCGCATTCATGGAGGAATCTGTGTGCGCGCCCATGGCTACTACCGTGTCACCGACCTTTACCTGGGGGGCGATTCCGCCGCACGTGCCAACCCTGATAATGCGTTGCACGTCGAAGAATTTGAATAACTCCGTGGCATAAATCGTTGCCGATGGCTGACCCATGCCAGAGCCCATAACCGACAGAGGCTTGCCCTGGTATGTGCCCGTGAAGCCCAACATTCCACGAACATCGGTGACCAAACGCGGATTATCGAGGATCTGATTTGCGATACGTTCGGCGCGCTTGGGGTCCCCAGGCATGAGCACTGCTGGAGCGAAATCGCCAGGTTCTGCGGAAATGTGTGGTGTAGCCATCCCTTAGCCTTTCATGTCGTTTTGTTTCCTCATGGTACACATGCATTGCATCTAGGACAGCGGTAGACGCAGAAGATCAGCGCCCACAGCTTCAATGAGCCCATCGACCTGCAGCGAAGCCAAAGCGCGTTCAGCTTGCGCTGCCGCGTCTTCGAGATTTTTATTGCCGAGGGCGCTGTCGCTTAGGGCCTGGTCGATCAGTTGGCTGTGAGGCACTGCTTCGTGTGCCTCACGTAAGACAGCCATGAGGCGTCCGCGCATCTGGCGGTCTGTGCCCTCCCAGGTCTGAGTGCGTTTCTTGACAGTGGAGGCAGGTTTTCCGGCCGCCAGCCATTCGCAATGTGTGCGAAGGGGGCAAACCTCGCATGTGGGGTTTTCCCCGCTGGTGCACACCAGTGCGCCCAATTCCATAAGAGCCATATTCCAGGTCACAGAGTCTTTAGGAGATATTGGTAAAAGGGCTGAGGCATAGTCTCGTTCTTCTGTGTTCATATGCGAGGCAACAGCCCCAATGCCTCGACATGCGCGGGCAATGACCCTGCGGATGTTTGTGTCCAAAACAGGGATGCGTTGACCAAAAGCGAAAGAGACAACGGCTGCAGCCGTGTAGTGCCCCACTCCGGGCAGGGTGCGTAATACCTCAGGGTCTGAAGGCAGTTTGCCCGCAAAGTTGCGAACCACAACCTGCGCGCTTTGATGTAGCCACAAAGACCTGCGCGGATATCCCAGACGTTCCCACATCCTCAAGACCTCTGCCGGACTTGCACTAGCCAGGGCCTCAAAATCTGGCCAGCGTTCCAGCCAAGCCTCCCACCGTGGCCAGACGCGGGCGACGGGGGTTTGGTGGCTCATCATTTCGCAGACAAAGATGCCATACGGGCTGGTGCCAGATGTGCGCCAGGGCAGGGTGCGGGCGTTTTTGGTGTACCAGCGACTCAATAGGGGCAATAGCTGGGCAGAAAGCGCCTGGGCATCGGGATTCGAGGTCACGCTGGGTGTGGGCATGGTTTTGGAAGACGTGGTCAATGCAGGCTAGAGGTTTGCTGGGACCACAACACGTCGAAGACCTCATCAGGTGTGGCACCCAGGTGGCGAAGCATCGCGGTATCGTGCAAGAGGGCATCAACCCACACCCCTCGGGCATCCACTGGTAAGACGCCAATAAGGCTGGTGTGGGCTGTGATCACCTCGACTAGGCAGTTCCTTCCTGCCTTGCGGGCCACATCCAAGACCTCGGGTGCTGCGCTGTCCACGGGGGTAACCGGCAGATCTAAGGCCTCAACGGGGTATTGACCCTGCCGCGTGTCTGCAATTCCCATGGCCACAAGGGTGTCGGTTTGACGGCTGAGGCCCTGGATGAAAAGCAGAAGGTGGGATCCCAAGTCCTTATCGGCAAGCAAACGCGCGGCGACAACCTCCAGCGTGTAACGCTGGGCATCCAAGGAACTCAAGGCATCTTGAACAGAAGTTTTTGCTGCATCGTCCTTGAGGGTGATGGGGTTTTCTTTTGCGGGGGAGTCCATAAGCTCTGGGAGTCCACTACTTATCCCGAGGGCAGATAGTTGGGCTGTGTCACTGGCGAGGGAGGCTGCGTTCAAGGCACACAGCTGCGCCGCGCCGCCCTCGGCAATGCTTTGAGCGCAGCTAAAGGCGTGTTTTTGGGAAGACTGAAGTAACTCCAAGAAGCCCTCGGGACTTGTGGCATGTGTGGGACCCGAGGGCGGGTCTTGGGCATCTTCGGGCTTGCCTTCAGGCCACGGGTTCCACAAGCCTCCCAGCGTATCGAGGCGCAGCTTAGCGCGCGAACCAATCTGGCCGATGGCTGTGCGCAGGCCCTCTTGCACGGTGTTATCTGCGCTCAGTGTCTGTGCTGAGGCGAAAAGGGCGTGGTCATTCAAGGTCAAAGTGTTGTAGGCGTCCTGGGAGGCAGAGAGCGTCGGCAAATCTTGTGGTGGGGAATCCAGTCGCAGTGTGCAGGCAGAAAGAGACAACAACACAGTTAGGGCGCACAGGAGCGCCAGTGATTTCTTGAGTGAGCCATTCGCATTCATCACAGCAATCCTGCCACGGGTAGCATGGGGGCGGAACTATTCGCCACGCGGTTAGAGGAGAAGCAATGGCTAGAACCCCAGAAGACGGTCGAGAGGACCTGACCGCAAGGATCACGCAGCTTTTGCAACCTGCCATTTTGGAGGCGGGATTGTTCTTGGAAGAAGTGCGGGTAGTAGGTCCTGCAAGTCGGCCTGTCGTGCGGGTATTCGTGGACCTCGTAGATGGTCAAGACCTGCTAGGGGAAGACGATCTAGACGTAGCCAGCCGTGCAGTGTCAACAGTTTTGGACACGGCGGATCCCATTGAAACCGCCTATGATTTGGAGGTTTCAAGTCCTGGGGCTGAGAGGCTCCTGAAAACCCATAGGCATTTTGTTAGGACCCTGGGCAGAACCATAGAGCTCACCCTTGAAACGGGTGAGACACTGAAGGGTCGACTGGATGAGGTTGGCGACGCAGGTTTCACAATCTTCGCAGGAACCGAGGCTAGGCCGGTAGAGTTTGGGCAGATAAAGCGAGCCCAAGCAGTAGTAGTTTTCTAAGTAGGGGGACGACATGGAAATAGATTTGACCGCATTGCGGTTAGTTGAGTCTGAAAAGGGTATCGACCTCGAAACTCTGCTGGTGACCATTGAGGATGCGCTGCTTAAGGCTTATTACAACCATCCGGGGGCAATTTCCCAGGCAAGAGTCGATATCGACAGGCGTACTGGCAAAGTAGCGGTGATGGCGGTTGAGGTCGATGAGGAAGATAACCCAATCGGAGAATTCGATGACACTCCCTCGGATTTTGGACGGATTGCGACGGCGACCGCGCGTTCTGTCATCTCGCAACGTTTGAGGGACGAAGAAGATCGCCAGGTTTTGGGTGCCTATATCGACAAGGTCGGCCAGATCGTGTCCGGGGTTATTCAACAAAGTCGAGACCACCGAAATGTCCTTATTGACTTGGGCGAGATTGAAGCAATACTGCCCGAGGCTGAACGCGTCCCAGGGGAGAGGTACCGGCACGGAGAACGGATCCGTTGCTACGTCCTCGAGGTAGCCCGTGGGCTCAAGGGGCCACAGATCGTTTTGTCCAGGACACACCCGGGACTGGTCGCAGGCCTCTTCGAACGAGAGGTTCCCGAGCTGGACTCTAAGGATGTCACCATTGAGGCCATTGCCAGAGAGGCGGGGTATCGCACAAAGATTGCGGTCTTTGCCAAGAGGCAGGGGCTTAACGCCAAGGGTGCGTGTATCGGACCAATGGGACAACGCGTGCGAGCAGTCATGTCTGAACTGGGTGGAGAAAAGATCGACATTGTTGACTACTCAGAGGATCCCGCGCAGTTTGTAGCAAATGCATTGTCGCCTGCACAGGTAACATCCGTTGAGGTTATCGACGAAAGGGCTCGGATCGCCAGGGTTGTTGTGCCTGATTTCCAACAGTCCCTAGCCATTGGTAAAGAGGGACAAAACGCGCGTTTGGCGGCGCGTTTGACTGGTTGGAAGATCGATATCCACTCCGACACAGAAGACAATGAGGAGCGCGCAGAGGAACCTGGCGATCAAGAGGGTGTGGGATAACAATCACATAGGAAATCAGGCAAGTAATCTGTGTGCAATGTGTTGATTTCGTCGACCTGAGGCTACACTTGTGGTCGGACAATCTGGTTTTCCGCAAGAGGTGACACGTATTGGTTACAGGCCGGGCCGTGGAACGCACATGTGTGGGGTGCCGGACTGTCACAGATCGCGTCCAACTTGTGCGGTTGGTTGCCCAAGGAGATCCTCCTGAACTGATTGTGGACATTGCTGAGAGGCTGCCACACAGGGGAGCCTGGGTTCACCCCTCTTGCTGGGTACAGGCGTTGAAGCGCCGGGCGTTCATCAGAGCTTTGCGAGTGCAAAGCCTGGACGTCACTACCCACACATTAGAGGTCATGGACAAGTTGTGCGCGAACTGGGAAGAAGATGCTAAGCGGGCCAGGCATATGGCCCTTAGAGACCACGAAAGCGGGTTGGAAGCTGATGGGCACCCGATGAGTACCCAGCGATGAGCTGCCAGCAAGAATAGGTGGTCCTTTCCTGTCTTAGGGAAGGACCTGAGACAGGAGAATTGTGGCAAGAATGCGCGTCCACGAGCTCGCGAAAGAGCTCGAAACGGACTCCAAGACTTTATTGGCGAAGTTGCGTGAAAACGGTGAATTCGTCAAAACAGCCTCATCTATGATTGAGGCTCCCGTAGCACGTAAAATGCGCGAAATCTTCGCTGAGCTAGAACCTAAGAAGCCAGCCAAGGCGCCCGCAGCTGCCGCAAAGGCGAAGCCTGCGGCCAAGAAACCACAGGGACCAAAGCCCGCGTCTCCCAAGGCGCCTGAAGAAGAAGCTCCAAAGCCGGCACCCTCTGCTGGTGCAGCCAAGGAACCCGAGGAGGCGGCGCCGGCTGAGGCTACCCAGCCCAAATCTGAGGAGCCTTCGGCAACGGATATTCCCAAGCCTCGCAGCCCACGGCCCGCGCCAGGTGCTGATCAAGAATCAGCTGGCAGAGGTTCTGCCCCCAGGCCAGGAAACAACCCTTTCGCGACATCTCAAGGTATGCCGCGTCCAGGTCCCAGAGCGCCTCGTGGCGGGGGACCTCGACCAGGAAACAACCCTTTCGCGACATCTCAAGGGATGCCGCGTCCAGGCTCAGCTCCGGGACGAGGTGGCCAAGGTGCCTCTCGAGGTGCTGGCCCCAGAGATTCGAGCCGTCCAGATCGGGCAGGTAGGCCGACTCCAGGAAGTATGCCAGGGCGCAATGCCCCGTCTGCAGACCAGGGCATGAGCCGTGGCCCTCGCGGTGGCGGTCGTGGCGGTGTCGGTGGCGGTGGCTCCGCGCCTTACGGGGCAGCAAACGGTATGCCAGGTGGGGGTCCAGGTGGCCCGGGTGGTCCGGGAGGCAGCGCACCTGCTGCAGGTCGTGGCGGTCGCGGAGGCGGTCGCGGAGGACGTGGCTCAACCCAGGGTGCTTTTGGGCGCGCTGGTGGACGCCCCGCTAAGGGACGCAAGTCGAAACGTGCAAAACGTCAAGAATTCGAGCAGCAATCAGCGCCGTCCATTGGTGGCGTGCAGGTTCCGCGCGGGGACGGCGACACCGAGATTCGTATCCGTTCCGGTGCGTCTTTGGCAGACTTTGCCGACAAGATCGATTGCAACCCAGCGGCGCTGGTGACTGTCTTGTTCCACTTGGGGGAGATGGCTACGGCCACGCAATCCCTGGATGAAGACACCTTCAAGGCACTGGGAGCCGAGCTGGGCTATGTCATCGAAATTGTCTCTCCAGAAGATGAAGACCGTGAACTACTGGAATCCTTCGACATCGACCTGGATGCAGAAGAAGTTCAGGACATTGAGAACCTAATGCCCAGGCCACCTGTCGTGACCGTCATGGGCCACGTCGACCACGGTAAAACGAAACTTTTGGACGCCATCCGTCATACGGATGTCATCTCTGGCGAGCATGGGGGCATCACGCAGCATATTGGTGCCTACCAGGTGACTGTGGAACACGAAGGCGCCCCCAGGCAGATAACCTTCATCGACACACCTGGTCACGAGGCCTTCACGGCCATGCGTGCCCGCGGTGCCCAGGTTACGGACCTGGCCATCCTGGTTGTCGCAGCTGATGACGGGGTGATGCCTCAGACTGTTGAGGCCATCAACCACGCTCAGGCGGCCAATGTGCCGATTGTTGTCGCTGTCAACAAGGTTGATAAGCCGGAAGCGAATCCAGACAAGATCCGTCAGCAACTGACCGAATATAACCTGGTGGCTGAGGACTACGGCGGCGACGTCATGTTCGTGGATGTCTCTGCAAAACAGCGCAAAGGCATTGGCGACTTGCTTGAAGCAGTCCTTTTGGCTGCCGATGCCGAACTGGAGCTTACGGCGAATGCAGATGCAGAGGCCCGCGGTGTGGCAATTGAGGCAAACCTGGACAAGGGCCGCGGTGCTGTGGCTACCGTTTTGGTTCAGCGTGGCACCCTGCGCGTAGGCGATTCAATTGTGGCTGGCACCGCCCATGGCCGTGTGCGCGCCATGGTTGATGAGTACGGCGCGGAAGTGCCCGAGGCCACACCTGCTCGCCCAGTTCAGGTTCTCGGCCTGACCTCGGTTCCGCGAGCTGGTGACTCGTTCCTGGTCGCTTCTGATGACCGCACAGCCAGGCAGATTGCCGATAAGCGTGAAGCGGTAGAGCGTCAAGCCCTGCTCGCCAAGCGTCGCAAGCGCATCTCGCTGGAAGACTTCGATGCTGCCCTCAAAGAAGGCAAGGTCGAGACCCTCAATCTCATTATCAAGGGCGACGTCTCCGGTGCTGTTGAGGCCCTGGAAGACTCCTTGCTCAAGATTGATGTGGGCGAGGAAGTCCAGCTGCGGATCATTCACCGCGGTGTGGGTGCAATTACACAAAACGACGTCAACCTGGCGACCGTGGACTCTGCGGTTATCCTGGCCTTCAACGTGCGCCCGGCAGAACGTGTTGCCGAATACGCGGATCAAGAAGGCGTGGATATCAAGTACTACACGGTCATCTACCAGGCCATTGAGGACGTTGAGAACGCACTCAAGGGCATGCTCAAGCCAATCTACGAAGAAGCACCTTTGGGTACGGCAGAGATCCGCCAGGTCTTCAGGTCCTCGAAGTTCGGCAATATCGCTGGTTCGATTGTTCGCAGCGGAACCATCAAGCGTGGCACCAAGGCACGTTTGGTTCGAGATGGTGTCGTCATAGCAGCCAATCTCGAGATTGATTCCCTGCGTCGTGAAAAGGACGATGTTACCGAGGTTCGCGAGGGCTTCGAATGTGGCATCGGCCTAAACCAGAAAGACATTGCCGAGGGCGACATCATTGAGACCTGGGAGATGCGAGAGGTTGCACGTTCTTAGGAGGCAAAATGGCTGATCCGACACGAGTTCGCAAGGTTGCAGATAATATCCGCGTAACTGTCGCAAAGTTGCTGGATACTCGCCTGAAGGACCCGCGCCTCGGTTTCGTCACTGTTACTGAGGTGCGTGTCACGGGCGACCTGCAGCACGCCACCATCTTCTACACGGTTTTGGGTGAGGAAGATGACCGCAAGGCAAGCGCGGCTGCCCTGGAGTCTGCGAAGGGGATGATCCGTTCCGAGGTGGGTAAACACCTGGGAATACGGTTGACCCCGACTATCGAGTTCATCTTGGATGCCTTACCGGATACCGCTGCGGCCCTTGAGGACGCGATAGATGCGGCGAAAGCAGATGATGAGCGCGTCGCCAAGCAGGCTGCGGGTGCGAAACCGGCGGGGGACGCAAACCCCTACCGGGAGCCTCGTCACGCTGACGACGATGACGCAGATGCCGAATCAGACCAGCGCTGAGCCTGCACGCACTTTACGTGTGCGCGCCTTTGATGTTCCTAAAGGTGCGCACACGGCAGGTGATGGCCTGATTATTGTCGACAAGCCACAGGGCCTGTCTTCCCACGATGTTGTTGCGCGTGTGCGCCGCTTGGCGGCAACCAAAAAAGTCGGGCACGCAGGGACCTTGGATCCGATGGCAACGGGGGTCCTTATCTGCGGGGTAGGTCGGGCAACTCGCCTCTTGACCTATATTGTGGGGGCAGACAAAACCTACCAAGCCACTATTCGACTAGGTCAAGCCACTTCCACAGACGATGCCGAGGGCGAGATCCTAGAAACTCGTGGCGCAAACCTGGAATCAGTAGAAGAAAAACTCCGGCCAGCGACTGCCCAACTCACGGGGAACATTTTGCAGGTCCCCAGTTCGGTTAGCGCCATTAAAGTCGATGGCCAGCGCGCATACGCGCGCGTGCGCGCTGGGGAAGACGTGAAGCTGGCTGCGCGCCCGGTTACTGTCACACAATTCGATGTCTGTGGTGCCCCCCGTGAGGTCTTGGTCGACAAAGACACGAAGGCAGTAGACATTGACGTAGAGGTCACCTGCTCCTCAGGTACCTATATCCGCGCCCTTGCCCGCGACCTTGGTGCTGCCTTAGGGGTTGGTGGCCACCTCACAAGTTTGCGCCGTACCCGTGTAGGCAGTTTCGATCTGAGCAGTGCACGCAGCATCAATGAGCTAGCTGAGCAAGTAGCCCAAGCAAATGAGGCCTCACAAGCTGTGCAAGTTATGGCCATGAATGAGGCATTACCCAAAGTCATGGAGTGCATAACCTTGCCTCAATCCCAGGCCGAAGCGTTTAGGCACGGTCAAGCACCCAAAGATCTGTATTCGAAGCACGAGCAATGCCCGGAAATACTTGGTGTTCTCGACGGAAAAGGCCGTGCTCTTGGCGTACTGGGTTTTACGAAAGGGCAGGCTAAAACCCTCTTGGTTTTGGCGCCGGCTGGCTGTGACTAGTGGCGTATGTGCTCACCTCGGTTACACTTTTACAAGCAAGAGGCGAAACTAAGGAGTGGGCAATGTATCGGCGTTCTATAAAAGTAGTGACAGTCCTTGCGGCAAGCGTCGCTTTGTCTTTCGCCTCTTTGACCGCGCAAGCCAGTAACACTGAGACACGAGTCCTTCCGGATTCTGCAGTTGCAGAGTTATCCGCCCTCGGCCCTGCTGTTCCTTTGGAAATCGGTGAAACTTTTATCTCTGGCGGCACGAATGCCCCCAATACCTCAACCCCTTGGGTTGCCTTCATTTTGGCAAAAAACAAATCCGCCTCGGCTTCGGTGTGTACCGGTGCGCTGATTGCACCCCAGTGGGTTTTGACCGCCAAACACTGTTTCGCCGAGGACGTCACGGCAGTGGCTGTGGCCTTTGGTGCGCAACGTACCGGCGAATTCATTGCGGATAATCTTTTCCCCAACCCCAGTTCGGATGCTGCTTTATTGCATTTGCAAACTCCGGTAAGCAATGTTTTGCCGGTTCAAACAGCGACACAGATTCCCAATATTGGCCAGTCTGGGAGCATGTTTGGGTGGGGTGGGTCAAATGCGTACCTGCAGATGTCCAACCAGACAGTGACAGACTGGTGTAAATCGCAGGTCGTCCAGGGATCGACTCAGTTTGCCACCATCTGTGACCCAAGTGCTCCGGGCACGCCCTCTGTGAAGACAGCCTCGACCCTGGGGCAACCTGAACACGGTGATTCAGGTGGGCCCTTGGTTATTGACGGTGCTTTGGCTGGGACCTTGATTGGTGGCGGGTCACAAAATTCATATTTTGTGCCAGTGGCGTCTATTGGGCCTTGGATTCAACAACATTCCGGGGTTGTTTTAGGGCAGGCGCCGCAAACAATTGAGGACTACCCCTATGAGTCTCGAATTCAGCGGATAGCAGGGGCAAACCGTGTTGAGACTGCCTTGATCATGGCTAGGCAGGGGAGTTTTACAGGCGACTCCGTCATAGTTGCGACCGGATTGAAGGCACCCGATGCGCTGGGAGCATCGGGCTTAGCGGGCAACCTGGGTGCCCCGATCTTGCTTACCGTGAATTCCCAAATAGATGCCGAGGTCACAAACACTATCCTCGCCTTGGGTAAGCGCAAGGTCATGATTATCGGGGGAGGCATCGCTTTCTCGCCAGGAGATCAGAGCCGTTTGACTGCCGCGGGGATTTCGGTTGAGGTACTTGCAGGTGCAGACCGTTTTGCGACAGCTCAGAGTGTGGCCTCGAAGGCGGTAGATAACGGCCCAGCAGGTTCCAGGAACTTTCCAATCTTCTTGGTGGATGCCGCCTCTGATCCCAATGTGCCTGATGCCTTATCCACGGGTGCTATCGCCGCCCGACAAAAAGGTGCCATTTTGTTGAGTTCGGGGACCAACGTGGATGCCTCGACCGTGCAAGCTGCCCGCAATGTGGGTCTGCAGGCGTCTACGCGAGGCATGACACCAGTGTTTTATGCTGTGGGTGGGAGAGCCGCCCAGGCGGCACAAGCCGCAGGCCTCCTGCAAGGAAATAGTGCGCAGCCGGCAAACCCTTGGGCGCAGGCCACGGCCATTTCAGGAGCGGATCGTTACGAAACGGCTGCACAGGTGGCAGGCCAACTGGCCGGGAATTCGGCGCAGTACCTCATTGCCTCGGGAACGAATTTCCCTGACGGATTGACCTCGGGCGCTTACGCTGCCACCGTGGATGCTGCCGTGCTGCTCAGCAACCCTGCCAGTGTCCCGGCTCCTTTGGCCGCGTTCTTGCGTGCTCGCCCGTCAGCGGGATACAAAATTATCGGCGGGCCTGCAGCTATTTCTCGTGCAGTAGCAAATGAATTGGGAAGCCTGTTGAAATAGTGCGTCGTGGAAGTACGTGTAAGTACGTATAAGTAACCGCAAGGTATCCAAGCCAGAAAGGACGAGTGCGTTCCATGCAGGTGTGGCGGACACTCGATGAGGCCTGCGCACAAAAGTGCCCAAGTGCCCTCACCATTGGCATCTTCGATGGGCTGCATCGCGGGCATCAAGAAATCCTGTCCACCCTGGTGAAAATGGCGAAGGCGAAATCATTGCGTTCCGTGGCCTTGACCTTTGATCCCCACCCGGTAACAGTGCACTATCCCCAGGCAGATTTTAATCTGATTTACTCCCTCGAAGATCGCTTGACGTATCTCAGCTCCATGGGGGTTGATGCCACCTTTGTTCAGGCCTATAGCCTGGATTTTGCTCAGGCCGACCCGCAGGACTTTGTGAAGCAGTACTTTGTGGATTGCCTGGGAGCTCGTCTGGTCGTCATCGGAGATGACGTGCGCTTCGGAAAAGGAAATAGTGGCGACCTGGCATTATTGCGCGAACTGGGTGGCCTACACGATTTTGAAGTCGTTGCTGTGCCCGATATTTGTGACGATCTTGGGCGCAGGCTGTCTTCCTCTTGGGTGCGTGAGCTCTTGGCCGAAGGCGATGTTGACCAGGTTCACGATATTTTAGGTCGTCCTCACAGGGTCAGAGGCCTTGTGGTGCACGGCCTTAAACGGGGGCGTGAACTGGGTTTCCCGACCGCTAACCTGGATGCCGAAAACGCCGGTGAGGTCCCTGCCGATGGCGTGTACGCTGGCTGGTTGGTGCGTCCCTTGCCACATGGTGCCGCGGTCCCTACATCGATTGAACGCCTGCCTGCGGCGATTTCTGTGGGTACCAACCCCCAATTCTTTGGAAAGTCACGCACCGTAGAGGCGCATGTGCTTGGGCGCTCGGATTTGAACCTGTATGGGGATTCGGTGGCCATTGAGTTCGTTCACAGGATTCGCGGCATGATGTCATTCGCTTCCGTCAACCAGTTACTCGAACGCATGGATGAGGATCTCCTAGAGACCTCCAGGGTTTTGGGCGTGCCAGTGGCCTCGCGAGTGGATCCAGCCTCGGTTACGGCCAGGTGATTGCGTGCTCTTGCCCGAAAGCATGCTGGCTTTAACGACTATTTCCGAGGGCGGATTGCCACACGATGTGGCGGGTTCGTTGGAGTCAAACCTGGGTGAGCGCATGGCCGTGGTGCGCACTGGGGTACCTGAGCCCATGCCCGGCGAGGTCTTGTTGCGGGTTGAGGCTGCTGGAGTGAACCGCGCCGATGTGTTGCAGGCCCTTGGTGTTTACCATGTGCCCCAAGGCGCTAGTGCAATCTTGGGTCTGGAGGCCGCAGGTGAGGTCTTGGCTGTTGGTGAAGGCGTAGATGGCGGGCTAGTAGGGTCTTTGCGCGTGGCGCTGTTGAACGGGGGAGGACAGGCCCAATACTGTGCGGTGCCCTTGTCCTTAACCCTGCCCGTTCCTGTTTTGCCCGATAGGACTGATGCCTGTATGTCTGGGGCCGCCTTAATGGAATCTATGGCAACCGTGCAGATGGCGATGGACGCGGCCAAAGCTTGTATGCCCGCTGGTAGGGGGCTTACTTCAGTGCTGGTGCACGGGGCATCCGGGGGAGTTGGTGCCGTAGCGGTTCAAATGGCGCGGGCCTTGGGCTGGAGCGTTGTGGCGACAGCTGGGGATGACATGCGCTGTGCAAAAGTTGAAATGTTGGGAGCGCACAAAGCCGTGCCATACCACGATACCGCTGGAATCCAGGGGGCCGTGGAGGAAGTGACCCAAGGGGCGGGGGTCGATATGGTCCTTGACGTCATGGGAGCGGGCGGTCTGGAATTGAACACCTCGGCAGTGTCCAATGGTGGAGTTATCACCATGATTGGACTGCTCAAAGGGGTGCGCGGCGAGATTGATCTGGGTAGGTTATTGGCCAAGAACGCGACCGTGAGAGCCATGACCTTGCGTTCACAGTCGGCTGGACGCAAGGCTGAGATCGTCACCGCCCTCGGCAATGTTTTTTGGCCTGCCATAGAAAAAGGGGAGATTCGACCTGTGATTGCTGGAACTGTGCCTTTTAGGCGAGCAGAAAAGGCACATTCGTGGATATTGAACAAAGACGTGAGCGAAAGCACTGATGATCAGCGACCTTTTGGCAAAATTGTCTTGGTCCAGCCGTGGTAGGCTAGCCGAGCCGTCAGATCGGCCACGGTAGCGTAATGCTCGGGCTCATGCCCGATGCTCCGTGCAACGGAAACTATGAAGGAGAGCCTGTGCCACTGAGCAAGGAAGTAAAAGAACAAATTATCGCTGAGTACGCCACCCACCCGGGTGATACAGGCTCACCAGAGGTCCAGATCGCGATGCTGTCCAAGCGCATCAAGGATCTGACCGAACACTTCAAGAGCCACAAGCATGACCACCACTCACGTCGTGGACTCATGCTGCTGGTCGGTCAGCGCAAGCGCCTCCTGGGTTACCTGCAGGGCGTTGACATTGAGCGCTACCGTTCACTCATTGAAAGGTTGGGTCTGCGCCGCTGACCCTCGTGGCCCGGTTCTTTTGAGCCGGGCCGCCTTTGTCAGTCCAGACAGGCTGACAAACCCGCCACTGTGCCTTGTGGCTTGGTGGCATTGATAAAGAAAAGAAGAGCACCTAAGCGTCGGTCCTCGGTAGTGACTTCCGGAATGCCAGTGTTGGTTGTCCGTGGGTCTCGATCGATGACCGCCACGGGTGCAAAGCAGATAGGAGACCCCGTGGAGGGACCTGAAATCACTGCTGCCGAGGCCGTTATCGATAACGGTTCATTCGGCAAGCGCACAATCCGATTCGAAACCGGCCTGCTGGCACGCCAGGCTGCCGGTTCATGTATGGCCTACCTGGACGAAGAAACCGCAGTCCTGTCGGCCACAACCGTGGGCAAGCACCCCAAGGATCAGTTCGACTTCTTCCCGCTGACAGTTGACATCGAAGAGCGTCAGTACGCGGCTGGAAAAATCCCAGGCTCATTCTTCCGCCGCGAAGGCCGTCCAGGCACCGACGCCATTTTGGCAGCTCGCCTGATTGACCGCCCGCTGCGTCCGTCCTTTGTCAAGGGCCTGCGCAACGAAGTTCAGGTTGTGGAAACCGTTTTGGCAATCCACCCAGATGACGCCTATGACGTGCTGGCCATCAATGCCGCATCCATGTCCACACAGATTGCTGGCCTGCCTTTCTCTGGCCCGATCGGCGGCACGCGCCTGGCCTTGATTGAGGGGCAATGGGTGGCATTCCCCAGGCATTCCGAGATGGAACGCTCGGTGTTCAACGTCGTTATTGCTGGTCGCATGGTTAAGCGCCCAGATGGCAGTGACGACGTTGCCATTATGATGGTTGAGGCCGGCGGCGGCGACAAGGCCTGGGAACTCATCCAGTCCGGCGCCCAAGCCCCAACAGAAGAAATCGTGGCAGGTGCCCTGGAAGCTGCCAAGCCCGTTATCGCTGAACTGTGCCGTGCCCAGCTTGAGGTTGCTGCCACTGCCTCGAAGCCCACGGGCGAATTCCCCGTCTTCCTGGACTACACCGATGAACAGTACGCCGCCGTTGAGAAGGCCGTGGGTGACAAGGTTGCTGGCGCTGTTTCCATCGTCGAGAAGCTGGAGCGCGAGGCAGCCCTGGATGCTGTGCTGGCAGAGGTTTTGCCGGCCCTCGTCGAGGCCGACCCGGAGAATGAAAAGGCATACAAGGCTGCATTCAAGTCTCTGACCAAGTCTTCTGTACGTGCGCGCACCATTCATGAAGGTGTGCGTATGGATGGCCGCGGATTGAAAGATATCCGTTCACTGGCCGCCGAGGTTGAGGTCCTGCCCCGCGTGCATGGCTCTGCCCTGTTCCAGCGTGGTGAAACCCAGATTATGGGCGTGACAACCTTGAATATGTTGCGCATGGAGCAGCAGATTGACTCGCTGTCTCCCGTGACCCACAAGCGTTACATGCACCAGTACAACTTCCCTCCTTACTCGACTGGCGAAACCGGTCGTGTGGGCTCGCCCAAGCGCCGCGAGATCGGGCACGGTGCCCTGGCAGAACGCGCACTCATTCCCGTGCTGCCAGCTCGTGAAGAATTCCCCTACGCTATCCGTCAGGTGTCTGAAGCTCTGGGCTCCAACGGGTCGACTTCCATGGGCTCCGTGTGTGCCTCCACTTTGGCCATGCTGAACGCCGGTGTGCCTTTGCGTGCGCCTGTGGCTGGCATTGCCATGGGCCTCATGAGCGAAGAAGGCGCAGATGGCCAGCCTATTTTCGTGACCTTGACCGACATCCTGGGTGCCGAAGACGCCTTTGGCGACATGGACTTCAAGGTCGCAGGTACTGCTGATTTCATCACCGCCCTGCAGCTGGACACCAAGTTGGACGGCATTCCCTCAGACGTTTTGGTCGGTGCACTGGGACAGGCCAGAGACGCAAGGCTTGCGATTTTGAGTGTCATGGCTCAGGCCATCGACGGTCCAGATGAGCTTGCCCCCACTGCGCCCAGGATCATTACGGTGCAGATCCCTGTCGACAAGATCGGCGAGGTCATCGGGCCCAAGGGCAAGATGATCAACCAGATCCAAGAGGACACCGGCGCTGAACTGACCATCGAGGATGACGGCACCGTCTACATTTCCTCTGAGGACGCTTCGGCTGCTGAGGCAGCACGCGCAACCGTGAACGCCATTGCCAACCCACAGATGCCAGAGGTTGGCGAACGTTTCGTCGGCACGGTCGTCAAGACCACGACCTTCGGCGCCTTCGTATCGCTTACACCTGGCAAGGACGGCCTGCTGCACATTTCGCAGATCCGTCGCCTGGTGGGCGGCAAGCGCGTCGAAAACGTCGAGGACGTCTTGGACGTCGGCCAGCAAGTCCAGGTCGAGATCGCTGAGATCGACCCGCGCGGCAAGCTATCCTTGCACGCCGTGGTCGAGGGCGAAGAAAACGGTGAGGCCCCCGAGGGTCAGGTCGACTCTGGGGACATTGCCGAGGGCGATGCGGCTTCGGAATCTGGCTCCCAGGAAGACCGTCCCCGTCGCGAGCGCAACGGCGGTGGCCGTGGTCGTCGCGAAGGCGGGGATCGTCGTGAGCGTGGAGATCGCGGAGGTCGGGCACGCACCCGCACCCGTCGTCCCCGCGAAGAACGCGAAGAAAACGGTGAGTAATCGTTGATGCTGTCCTAGCGCCTGCGCTTGTGGTACAGAGGGGCCCGCAACCAAGAGTTGCGGGCCCCTTCCTTTCCCCTCGCGCCACCGAAAGCAGGAAAAGTGTTCGAAAGAACGCGCCTAGCTCGTACACTCGAGCGCTAATCCTTCTTTCGGCACATCGTCCGAATAGTGAGATGTTAGGTTCATAATCTGGATAGGTTTGTATGGTGTTGGGGTGAATAAAGAACAGAGCACATTGACACCAAGCCCCGACCTGCAAGCTGAGGACACATCAGCGAAACTTGCGGTCACCGTCTTTCCGCTGATTATTATTGCGGCGTTTCTACTGGGATTCTTGGCCCCAGACGTCATCAAGCCACTGGCCGGATACGTCACCCCGGCCTTGGCCATCATCATGTTCGGCATGGGGCTGACCTTGACGCCCCCGGACTTTGTGTTGGTCGCAAAGAGGCCGTGGCCAGTATTCATCGGTGTGGTTGCTCAGTTCGTCATTATGCCTTTGCTGGGCCTGAGCTTAGCTGTGGTCTTCCGTCTACCTGCAGAACTTGCTGCGGGAGTTATCCTGGTCGGCTGTGCCCCTGGGGGGACGTCCTCGAATGTGATCTCTTACCTGGCCAAGGGTGACGTGGCCTTGTCGGTGACCATGACCTCCATTTCAACCTTGTTGGCGCCCCTGTTGACTCCGTTATTGACCCTGTGGTTGGCGGGTTCCTACATGGAGGTTTCTGCCGCGTCCATGGCCATGACCATTCTCAAAATCGTTGTAGCCCCCGTTTTGGGCGGACTGCTTTTGCGTGTCATTGCCAACAAGTTCATCGTGAAGATCTTGCCAGTTCTGCCCTGGATCTCGGTTTTCGGTATCGCCTACGTGGTCATGGCTGTTGTCTCTGGCTCGGCAGATAAGATTGTCTCGGCTGGCCTCTTGGTGTTTGCGGTGGTTGTTTTACACAACGGGCTGGGATACCTGCTGGGTTACTTCGCAGCCAAACTGTTGCGCTGCAACGAAAGGGCTTCGCGAACAACGGCTATTGAGGTCGGCATGCAAAACTCTGGCCTGGCAGCAGGTCTGGCGGCACAGTATTTTTCTGCCGAGGCCGCCTTGCCAGCAGCGGTGTTCTCTGTGTGGCACAACATCTCCGGTGGCCTGCTGGCAACCTTCCTAAGGCGCCGCCCCATAAAAGACGAAAGCTAGTTTCGCGATCCTGACTGGGGTTCTTTCCAATCACCTGAAGGTTCATTCAGGCAAGATGTGCAAGGGGTTTCCGTTTAGGGTTTTCACGGCAGTGAAGTGGCGCCTGTCCAAGGTTAGTATCTGAGAGGTTCTATATTCTTGTGCCAGCACAATGTTTGATGCGTCGGTGATGCCTAAGGGAAAATCGGAGTACTGTTTGGCCAACTGGGCAGCCTGTCGTAATAGTGAGGCATCGATAGCAGCAAGATACCAGCCTCCTGCGGTCAGGTCTTCTAAAACTGCCTGTTCGGCAAGACTTCCGTGTCTGGTCAAAACCAAGTAGTCCAGTTCAGCTATCACATATGGAGAGACTATGAGGGGTGCTGTTGATTGCATGATGCAGCTGGCGACGTCGTGGTGTCGGGGTTCGTTTCTGTCGTAGAAGGCCAACAGTGCACTGGTGTCGACAATCACTGACCGAAACCTGTCAGTAGTTCATCTGCCCGCTCAGCAACACTTTCTTTGCCGGCAAAGATCCCTGGGGTCGGTTTGGGTTTTCGTGTAGGCAGTGCGGCCATTAGTGCCTTGCGTATTAGAGCTGCCTCCGATTGCCCGGTGCGTTTAGCCTCTTGGCTCAGCGATTGTTTCAAGTCATCAGGCAAATAAATGCTGGTTTTATTCATACACATAGGGTACTAGGTAGGGCACCCTTCGGGTAGGGGTGTTCTCACTAATGTTTCCTTACTATGCCTATGCTAGAGGCCGGTTCTTAGCTTAGGCGTTCGAGGACCAAGTTGGGCGTGGAAACTTCTTCTTCGCCCAAGGTCCACGCACCCTCCAGGGCTGCAAGGGCGGCGTCGAAGCGTTCGGGGGTGTCGGTGTACAAGGTCATCAAAGGGTCGCCCTCGGCCACGGCCTCACCAGGCTTCACATGCAGATATATGCCGGCACCTGCCTGGACGGCGTCTTCCTTGCGGGCGCGTCCGGCCCCCAGTTTCCACGCGGCCACCCCAACACTTAGCGCATCCAGTTCCTGCATGATTCCCGAGGACGGCGCGTTTAGGACCTGTTGGTGCCTGCCAAGTGGCAACGGTTTTTCAATGTCGCCACCTTGGGCTGCGATCATGTCCGCAAAGACCGCGTAGGCCCGCCCGTCCACAAGAGCCTTGCGCACCTCACCGTCTGCAACACTAACGCCTGCACAGGCCAACATTTCCTCTCCCAGTGCCACCGTCAGGTCCTCGATGTCTGCTGGTCCGCGACCTTGCAGGGTGTCAATGGATTCTTGGACCTCGATCGCATTGCCGACCGCACGACCCAAAGGGGTGTCCATGGAGGTCAACAAGGCCCGGGTGTTGACCCCGGCAGCAGTACCCAGGTCAACCATAGTGCGGGCCAAAATGCGCGCATCATCGATATCGCGCATGAAGGCCCCCTTGCCGACCTTGACGTCCAGCACCAAGGATTCGGTCCCCTCGGCAATCTTCTTCGACATGATCGAGGAGGCAATTAACGGAATACAGTCCACGGTTGCGGTGATGTCACGCAAGGCGTAGAGCTTTTTGTCAGCCGGTGCCAACCCGGTTCCAGCGGCACAGATGACCCCACCAGGGCCTTCATCGCCCAGCATCCACAAGATTTCGTCATTGGACAAATCTGCACGCCAGCCTTCGATGGCTTCAAGTTTGTCCAAGGTTCCGCCAGTGTGTCCCAGGCCGCGCCCGGATAGTTGCGGCACTGCCAGGCCAAAGACGGCTGCCAGGGGCACCAGCGGCAAAGTGATTTTATCCCCGACCCCACCCGTAGAGTGTTTGTCGACGGTTGGCTTCGAAATAGAACTGAAGTCCATGCGTTCACCGGAGGCAATCATGGCCGCGGTCCACTGCGAGATTTCTTGTGGGTTCATGCCTTGGAAGAAAATACTCATGGCCAAGGCGCTCATTTGTTCTTCGCCGACAACCCCGCGAGTGTAGGCATCGATAACCCAGTCAATCTGGGCACCGGACAACACACGTCCCTCGCGTTTGTCACGAATAATGTCCACTACGTCCATATGTGTACTCATGAGTTATTCCTCTTTCGTGCTTCGTTCAAATGCTCAGGCCCAAAAGACTGGGGCAAAATATCGTCCATGGTTCCAATACCCAAAGGCATATCTAAAACCATGCCAGGTGCTGCGTGTTCGCGCAGAAGTTGCCTACAGCGCCCACAGGGAACCAGTTTTTCACCGAACTGGTCACAACACGTAAAGGCCACTAAGTGCCCACCGCCCGTTGCAAACAAGGAAGAAACAAGCCCACACTCGGCACAAAGTGTCAGCCCATAAGACGCGTTTTCCACATTGCAGCCGACGACCACGCGCCCATCATCCACTAAAGCGGCTGCCCCAACCGGGTACTTTGAGTACGGCACGTAGGCTCTGGCCATCGCTTCACGGGCAGCCTTTCGTAAAGACTCCCACGTGTCTTCGTCGATGACAGCAGAAACCATCAGATAACTCCTTAAAACCACATCAATGACAAAGCCGTCCTCGGCAATTCCCTAAACGGACTAGGGGTAGGGTTTGCCCTCGGCGGCAGGTGCCCTGACTCGACCGACGAAACCGGCAACGGCCAGGATGGTCACCAGGTAGGGGATCATGAGCAGGAACTCGAAAGGCACGGGGGAGCCCACGGTCTGCATAATGAAGCCCAGGTTGGTGGCGAAACCGAAAAGGGCGGCAGCGGCCAAGGCGCCCTTGGGGTTCCAACGCCCAAGGATCATGGCCGCCAAGGCGATGAAGCCGTTGCCCGCAGCCATGTTTTTAGAAAATGGCATGCCCGCGCCAACAGTGAAGAACGCACCGCCAAGACCCGCTAAAGCGCCACCAATCAAGGTGTTCATCCAGCGCGTGTAGATGACTTTGATGCCCACGGTGTCCGCGGCCTTGGGGTGTTCACCCACGGCACGCATACGCAGGCCCCAACGCGAGTTGAAAACCAGGAACTGCAAGGCGATTGCAATGCCGTACATGAGGTAAATCAAGATGGATTGGTTGAAGAACACGGGTCCCAACACCGGGATGTCGGCCAATACGGGGATCTTGAGTTTCGGCAAGGGCATGGCCTTGTTGTAAAAGCCCTCGTTAGAAGACAAAACCGAGGAATACAAGAAGGTTGTGAGCCCCAAGACCAACATGTTCAGCACAACGCCAACAATGATGTGGTCAACGCGGTATTTGATGGTGAACAGGGCCAGTAGGGTGGCGACCATCATGCCCGCCACGGGACCAGCAATGAGGGCCACCCACGGGTTGCCGATCATTGAGGCGACAACTGCTCCCAGGAAGGCACCTGCCAAAAGCTGCCCCTCAATGGCGATATTGATGATGCCAGAACGTTCGCACACCAGGCCAGAAAACGACCCGAACACCAGGGGTACAGCCAGGGCAAGCGCGCCTGCCAGGAGGCGTACCACAGGCATAACCGCATTCGGGTTATCGGCCACCACCCAAATCAGGAATGTCAGTATGAAGGCCAGACCCACACCTGCCAGGAACCAACCGCTGGCTGGTTTGCGCTGCAGGGCGCGTACCCAAATCAAGGCAGTCAAGGCGGCTGCGATGAAGACCAGGATGAATAGGGCAGGGCGAGCAGGCACAGAGAGGTTTGGGATGGTAAACCACGAGGTCGCACCCGCAAAAGAGAAAACGGAAACACCTGTGGTAAAGGGGATCAGCAAGGCACCCAGGATAGTCAAGACCAGAGAGGCTACGGGGTTTCGCCAAGAGATTGGGGCCTTTACCTCCACCTCGGAGTTGTTCTCATTGCCGAGGGCGGGGGTAGCGGTGACTGTAGGGCTACTCATTTGGCCACCTCCTTATTGTCTGTGGCTTCATCGGGTACTGCTGTGTCGCCTTTTGCAGGAGCCTGCGTCTCGGGTGTTGGCGTGAGTGCGACTCGCCTATCGCGGGGTTCAGGAAGCCTGAAGATCCAACGAACCAAAGGCGGTGCTGCAATGAGCAGCACAATG
This sequence comes from Actinomycetaceae bacterium, assembly GCA_030538185.1. Classification (GTDB taxonomy): domain Bacteria; phylum Actinomycetota; class Actinomycetes; order Actinomycetales; family Actinomycetaceae; genus JAUNUK01. Next base: position 63,156 of record JAUNUK010000005.1, read on the forward strand.
ACGGCCTGTGAGACCTGGACGATGTCTACAGGGATTCCGGCAGATGCCTGCATGAGAGAGCCAGCTGCGTTCAGGGCCCCGAACAAAATGCCCGCTAAAACCGTGCCCAAGGGGGAGGATCCACCCAGGAGGGCGACCGTAATCGCATCGAATCCGTAAGAGCCTGCCACGCCTTCGTTAATAAACTTTTCGGTACCCATCGCTGGTCCTGTCGCGGCCAATCCCGCCAAGGCTCCCGAGAAGGTCATGGTCATGACGATGACCTTATTGGTAGAGATCCCTGCCGTGTTCGCGGCGTTCGGGTTCGCACCGGCAGCTCGCAGTTCAAAACCGAAGGTTGAGCGTTCCAGTACCCACCACACGCCCACGGCCACCACGAGGGCCAAAATGAAACCCCAGTGCAGACGGAAGCCACTTCCCAGCAGGGAGGGATATGCGGCCGAGTCTGGCAGGGCAGCTGAACGCCCTGGGTATCCTTTGGCGCCAATGAAACTGGGGCGTTTCAAGACGTAGGCCAAAAGGTAGAGTGCAATCGAGTTGAGCATGATGGTCACAATGACCTCGTTTGCACCAAGTTTCGCTTTAAGGTAACCGGGAATGAAACCGTAGGCGGCACCACCCACCCCCGCAGCCACAATGGTGGCCAGAAGGTGTAACGGGCCAGGTAGGTTCGAGTTTAGACCCACGAAAGTTCCCACAATTGCACCGACGATAAGTTGGCCTTGGGCGCCAATATTGAACAGGCCAGCCTTGAAGCCAACGCCCACGGCCAGGCCTGCAAATATCAGGGGCACAGAGTTCGTTAGTGAGTCCATCAGAGGTTTGAACATGCCAGTAGGACTTGCCGCGCGGTAATCAAAGATGGCGCCGCGCACAAGGGACGTAAAGAACTGTGAAAAAGAGGTGGTGACCTCGCGGAAGAAGTCTGCGGGCCTGGCAAACAGGTACGCAGAGGTACGGATGACGTCCGGGTTGAATAGGGCTACGAGCAGTGCGCCAATAAGCAACGAAAGGATGATCGCCAGGCCGATAATCATCCCGGACGAAGCAAAAATGTCGCGCAGGACAGTGTTAAAAGGTGGACGCTTGGGCTTTTGGACTGTTGCAGTATCGGGTGTTTCTAACTTGCTCACTGCGCCACCTCCTTAGTCGACGCTAAGGCTTCTTCGGCGCTGACACCGGCCATCATTAATCCGAGGGCTTCCCTGGATGTATTGGCAGGTACGATCCCAACGATTCGTCCCCGGTACATGACAGCGATCCTGTCAGCTAGGGCGACGACTTCGTCCAATTCGGTGGAGATCACCAAAACAGGCACGCCCTTGTCGCGCTCTTCAATCATGCGACGGTGAACGAACTCGATAGACCCCACATCAAGGCCGCGCGTGGGCTGGGAGACCACCAGAAGCTTCAACTCACGTGACAGTTCGCGGGCCAAAATGACTTTCTGTGCGTTTCCGCCGGACAGGGTAGAAATCGGGTCGGATACGTCTGTGACGCGCACGTCGAAGACCTCTCGCAAGTTTTCCGCATTGTTGGCAACAGCACCCAGGTTCATTGCCGGGCCACGAGCAAAAGGTGGGCGATCGTAGACATCCAGGATCATGTTTTGGGCAATCGTCATACTTGAAATCATCCCGTCCCTGGAACGGTCTTCGGGTACAAAACCTAAGCCCATGCGCAGACGTTCTTTGATTTTCTTGCCCAGCATCTCTTCGCCGTGCAAGGTGATGGACCCGGCTGCGGGTTTTAGACCACCCAAAATAGAGGCGGCCAGTTCTGTTTGCCCATTGCCTTGAACACCTGCCACACATAAGACCTCGCCTGCACGTATGGAAAGGGAGACGTGGTCTATGACCTTGCGGCCCGTGTCATCCAAAACGCTTAAATCCTGAACTTTAAAGGCCTCGTCGCCCAGATTGGCTTCTGCCTTATCGAGGCCAAGGTCAACGGCGCGTCCAACCATCAGATTCGCCAAATCGCCCTCGGAAGAATCTGGTTGGGCATGGCCCACGACGCGTCCTCGCCTAATAACCGTGATTTTGTCGGCTACCGCGCGGACCTCACGGAGCTTGTGTGTGATGAACAGGATTGAGGTTCCGCCATTTTTTAGCTCACGCATGATCTCAATAAGCTCATCGGTCTCCTGCGGGGTGAGGACAGCTGTGGGCTCATCCAGGATTAAGATCTTGGCGTCCCGTGACAGGGCTTTGATGATTTCAACCCTCTGTTGGGCTCCAACGGGCAGGTCTTCAATCAGAGCCTCTGGGTCCACATCAAAACCGAAACGATCGGAGAGCTCACGCACCTTTGCGTTAGCAGCCTTGTGGTCGATGATCCCCGCAGTTGTTGGCTCATACCCTAAGGCCACGGATTCTGCGACCGTAAAGACAGGCACCAGCATGAAGTGTTGGTGAACCATGCCGATCCCGGCGGCGACCGCATCTCCTGGCCCCTTGAAGACGACTTCTTGATCGTCAATCAGGATCTGGCCCTCTTCGGCCGAATAAAGGCCGTATAAGACGTTCATCAGGGTTGACTTACCGGCACCGTTTTCACCCAGTAGCGCGTGTATTTCTCCTGGTTCGACCACCAGGTCGATAGAGTCATTTGCCACCAAGGGGCCGAACTTTTTTGTGATGCCTCGCAGCTCAAGCTTCATTGATTGGCTCCTGGTCTGTGCCGATAAAGAAAATGACTTAAGTGTGGCCCGGGCAGTTCCACCGCATCGTTGTAATGCAGCTTTCCCGCCCGGGCCACATGCCGTACTACGGCTGGTTTGTGGTTTCCACCTTCAAGGTGCCTGCGACAATCTCGTCTTGCAGTTTCTTGAGGGTTTCCTTGATTGGGGCCGGAACCTTAGAGTCGAAATCGTGGAAGGGGGCAAGGGATACGCCCTTGTTTTCCAGTGTTCCGACATAAGGAGCAGAAGAGAAGTTGCCTTCCTTCGAGGCCTTTACGGAGTCAAAGACGGACTGGCCGATCTCTTTTACAACCGAAGTCAAGATGACTGCGCCGTCTGAAGTGGACTCAAAGCCATCAGAGTCAACCCAAATGACCATGTCATTGGCCTCGGATTCCTTTACGGCCGTGGCTGTGGCAGCACCCAGGGGACCTGCCACAGGCATGATCACATCGGCGCCTTGAGACAACAGGCCTTCAGACAGCTGCTTGGCCTTGTTTTGATCCTCGAAGGACCCCACGAAGGAACCGTTTTGTGCAGCCTTATCCCAGCCCAATAGCTGTACTGCTGCGCCTGCATCTTCGTTGAAGCGGGCTACGCCATCAGCGAAGCCGTCCATGAAGATAGAAACGGAAGGAATCTGCATGCCGCCAAAAGTGCCAACCTTGCTAGATTCTGACATGGCAGCTGCCGCGTAGCCTGCTAAGTAAGCGGCCTCAGCCGTGTTAAAGATCAGGGGCTTGGCGTTGGGCAGGTCCAAGACATTGAATTCCTTATCGGTGATACGCGAGTCCACCAAAGCGAAATGTACGTCGGGATTGGCTTGTGCCGCGTCCCTGATGGCGTCGTTGAGCATAAAGCCCACGCCGATGATAAGACCACACTTCTCTGCGATCAGATTGTTGATATTGGGTACGAAATCGCCGGGGTCTTTGGATTCGGCGAAGGAAACTGCAATACCCAGTTCTGCTTTCGCCTTGTCCAAACCTTCTTTACCCGACTGGTTGAAGGACTTGTCATCAAATCCTCCCTGGTCAGAGACCATGCAGGCCTTAAAGTCTGCTGCTGGGGCAGAAGCATCGGTGGTGTCGGTAGCCTCAGGCGTTGCTTCCTTCTCGGGAGCGGCACCACAAGCCGCAAGGCTTGCAGTCACCATGAGTGCCAGCAACGCTGCTGGTAGTGATTTTTTCAAAGGAACCTCCTGTTATGGGTGTCTTTCGTCGAAGACTTAAGACAGTGCTTCAATAATGTAGCGGTTTTGCATGATTTTGGCACCTCATATGGAACTTATTGTGGATTGCGCCTAGTCATCGCCCATGTGCAAGAACCTTGGACCCCGGGGATGTGCCTTGCTGTAGGCGTCGGCTCTGCGTCCCAATACGAGTCCTATCAGGCCGACCAGAAAGAAACAGGCACCAAAAATCCATGTCGGTGCAGGCGCGAACCCGCCTGCTTTCATCACTGTATATATCCCAAAAGCGATCATTCCCACAGCCACAACAAGCGCAGTTCCCCACACGCCAGAGGCAGGAAAATGCGTACCCAAACGAACAATTGCGAAGGCAACTCCCAAAATACACGCCAGAGCCAAAAGAAACGTCACGGAGGCGGCACTCGCAAAGTTTTCGCCTAATGCGGCCAAAATCTGTGTCACCACAAAGGTGAGGACTGCAGCAAGTGCACACACGACAGCATCTATGGCAGTGGGAAGGAGCTTCCCACTGTGTTTGCTAGGTCTCTTTGGGCCTTCGGGAGATGGGGGCATCGCTTACCTTTCACGCGGACGTGCCTCCAGCCTAGTTCACTAGCTCTCGATTGGGTCTACTACAATCTGGGGGATGACCACTGACAAGTCGTATCTTCATGAGCTTTCACTGCCCTCTGTATCTGCCAATGACCCACGTGCAACATTGGTATTAGACGACAAAGGTCTGGTCAAGCGCTCCGTTTTACCTGGAGGGATCAGGGTCATCAGTGAGGAAATGCACGGCACGCGAGGAGCGTCAATAGGGGTGTGGGTTCCCAGAGGTTCAAGAAACGAGGCCGAGGGCGGTTATGGCGCCACTCATTTCTTGGAACACTTGCTATTCAAAGGAACACACAGGCACACGGCTCGCGAACTCGCCTATGCCTTTGACCAGGTGGGTGGGGAATCCAATGCTGCAACCAGCCGGGAACATACCCACTACTACGCCCGTGTCCTCGCCAAGGATATTGAACTGGCCGTAGACCTACTCATGGACATGGTGACTTCAGCGAAACTTGCCGAGGACGACTTCCTTCTGGAGCGTAGCGTCATCCTTGATGAACTGGCCATGAGTATGGATGACCCAAGCGAGCAGATCCACGACCAGTTTGCCGCTGCAGTGTTTCCTCATCACCCTTTGGGCAGGCCTGTTGGTGGCACCAAGCAGACCGTGGAGGATATAACCCTGCAAGCCGTTCGTGAACACTTCCGGCTCGGATATACCCCAAACCAAGTGGTCATTGCTGGGGCCGGGGCCCTGGAACATCAAAGTCTTTGTGACCTCGTACTAAACAGTGTAGAGCGGGCCAAAACAGCCGGTGGAGCCTGGGAATCTTGGCAGACCGCCTTGGACGCAGACACTTTGAGCCTCGGATTTCCTGAAAGCTTCCCAGGAGGTATCGCTGCCAGGCCACAAGCAGCAGATAAACGGAACATACACATGCCTGTGGAACAAACCCACATTATTTGCGGGGGACCTGGTCTCGAGGTGACCTCGCCCCTGCGTCCCGTGTCTTCCGTTTTGGAAACGATCCTGGGCGGGGGCATGTCCTCCAGGCTTTTCCAAACCGTCAGGGAAGAACGCGGCCTGGCCTATACGACGTATAGCTTTTCGAGTGCCTACCACGATACGGGACTCTTTGGAATGTATGCGGCCTGTGCGCCCCACCACGCAGGGGAGGTCAGCCAACTCATGCGCGCACAACTGGAGCTTTTGGCCACGGTACCGGTCGATGATTCGGAACTGAACCGCGCCAAGGGGCAGTTGCGTGGCTCGGTTCTGTTGGGCATGGAAGACACGGGGGCAAGAATGTCTAGACTGGGTGCAGCAGAGATTATTGTCGGAAAATACAAGCCCTTGGATACCTCTTTGAGCCAAATTGATGCCGTAACGGCGCAGGATATTAAAGACTTGGCAACGCGGTATGTGCAGGATGCGGGTACCGAGGTCTGGCTAGGAAGCGTCGAACAGTAAGGTTGAAGCATGATAAAAGTTGCGGTTACAGGTGCTAAAGGACGTATGGGGTCGACAGTGTGCGCGGCCGTCGAAGGGGCTGAGGACATGTCCCTGGTCGCTCGCCTCGATCAAGGCGACCTGATTACTCCAGACAGCCTCAAGGGCGCCCAAGTGGTTGTGGACTTTTCTATTCCCTCTGCTACGCAGGACAATGTCGCAGCGATATTAGCGTCTGGGGCAGATGCGGTTGTCGGTACAACGGGATGGACAGCACAGGCATACGACACGGTGCGCGCACAGTTGGCACAATTACCACAGCGTTCAGCGATTATTGCCCCCAATTTTGCGCTCTCTGCAGTACTGGCCATGAGCTTTGCTGAAAAGGCAGCCGCCTATTTCGAATCTGCAGAAGTCATTGAGATGCACCATCCAAATAAGGTTGACGCCCCCTCCGGCACGGCTTACGCCACAGCTCAGGCTATTTCCCGAGGGCGTCTCGCCGCAGGTCTGGCACCCATGCCAGATGCCACCGAAACAGACCCCTTGGGCGCGCGCGGCGCCGTTATTGAGGGCGTGCCTGTGCATGCCGTGCGTCTGCGTGGTTTAAACGCTCACGAAGAGATCCTGTTTGGAAACCCGGGAGAACAGTTGGTTATTCGCTCGGACTGTTTCGATAGGCAGTCTTTTATGCCTGGTGTTCTGCTTGCCGTGCGCAAGGTCCGTGGTCGTGGAGGCTTGACCATCGGCCTCGAAAAGATACTGGGTATCTAGCTAAGCCACGTTCTTTACGAGTCGCCCTCGGAAATATTCGTGTACCAGCACATTTCGAAAAGCTGCTGGTCGCCGACCTCGAAACCACGCCGCAACCCTGCCGGTGCGAAACCTACCTGTGTGAGAAAACGAATATGAGGCTGGGCGCCTTGTAACACCCAGGTTTGGATTCGTGAAATGCCGCGTTGTCTCAGTGTTTCGGTGACGGCAGCCATAAGGCGGGAGGCGTGACCCTGGCGGCCGTACTCTTGAGAAACCTCCAGGGCGCTGATTTCTACCTCGGCGGGGAGGTGGGATAGGGGGTGTTCCTCGTCGAGGTGCTGGTCCACGTTGGCCGGTGTGAAAGCCAGGAAACCGACGATTTGTGGGCCAAGGGCGGCAACAAAGACGCCTTGAGTGTCCTTTGGGGGTTCCAGTAAAGAGCGCTGCCACTGTTCAGTCATCTTCTGTGGGTCAAGTGCCTGAGCCAATATGGAGTGAGCCCACGTGGCGTCACCGAGGAAAGAAGACAGGGCCTCATTCATGTTGCGTGCCTGGATGTCGGCTATCGCAGGCGCGTCGGCCTCGGTGGCTTGGCGAACATGTGCGGGGCTATCGATGTCTTTCACATACCCAGGCTACCTGTCTTGCGTTGCGACGGTCCTGTGTAAGACAAACCGAGATAACATGTCCTTAGTCAAGTTTCCCCCGCCAGTAAGGATACGGTTAAGCCATGGTTGTTAATAGTTCCACGCTTCCCGCCCGCACTTTTGGTTCTGTGGCTGTTGCCATGGTGACTCCATTCCACGTAGACGGTTCCTTGGATTTAGAATCCGCCGCCAAGGTGGCCGCCAAACTGGTAGCCGACGGGTGTGATTCTCTGGTCATTTCAGGTACCACGGGTGAGGCCCCCACGACTCATCAGCCGGAAAAGGACGACCTGGTTGTCACTGTGAAAGAGACAGTGGGGGATAAGGCCTTCATTGTCGCAGGCGCTTCATCGAATGACACGGCACACGCGGTACGCATGGCGGTATCAGCCCAGAAATCCGGGGCGCAAGGATTGCTGGTGGTAAGCCCCTACTACAATCGCCCTTCCCAAGAGGGTTTGTACAGGCATGTCATGGCGATTGTCGAGGCCACTGATCTGCCGATCATGTTGTACGACATCCCGGGGCGCACAGGCCTGGCCTTCGGTGATGAAACCCTGGATCGCCTCGCTGAACACCCGCGTATCCTGGCAGTCAAGGATGCCACCGGGGATGTGCCCCAGGGCTTTGAACGCATGAACCGCACAGGTATGGCCTACTACTCGGGGGATGATGGCCTGAACTTCGCATGGCTGGCCCACGGCGCCTCGGGGGTCGTCTCGGTTGTGGGGCATGTGGTTGCCTCTGCCTATGCCGAGATGGTCGATGAGGTTGACCGCGGCGACCTGGTGGGTGCGCGCAGGGTTGCAAACAAGACCCGCAAGATTGTCCAGGCCATTATGGGTGGAGGCCAAGGGGCTGTCATGGTGAAACATGCCCTACACCTCATGGGTGTGATTGAAACCCCCACTGTTCGACTTCCCTTGGCTCCTGCAAGTGAGGATGAAATCAAACAACTTCAAGCTGTTCTCGAAGAGTACGAGCTCCTTTAAAACACCTCTCAACTGAATTGGAATAATGAATTCAATAACTGCTCATCTGCCTGCCCCAGGCCCGCTTGCCGCCGACACGATTCGTGTTGTTGCGCTGGGCGGATTGGGAGAGGTTGGTCGCAATATGACTGTCCTCGAAACCGAGGGCAAACTGTTGATTGTGGACTGTGGAGTCCTCTTCCCTGAGGAAGCCCAGCCTGGCGTGGATCTGATCTTGCCAGACTTCAGTTACATCAAAAACCGTCTGGATGATGTGGTGGGCTTGGTGTTGACCCACGGGCACGAAGATCACATCGGGGCCGTGCCATATCTATTGAAACTACGCGGAGATATACCTCTTTACGGTTCGGAACTCACCCTTGCGTTCGTCGCCCCAAAGCTGGCAGAGCACAAGCTTGCTGCCCCGCCCATGCACATGGTTTCTGAAGGCGATATATCTGACATGCAGCCCTTCAGTTGCGAATATATCGCCGTGAATCACTCCATCCCCGACGCCTTGGCAGTTTTTGTGCGCACCAAGGCCGGCAAAGTCCTCTTGACTGGCGACTTCAAGATGGATCAGCTCCCGATTGATGGGCGTATCACTGACCTGCGGGCATTTGCTCGGGCAGGTGAGGAGGGCGTGGATCTTTTCTGTGTGGATTCAACCAACGCCGAGGTCCCCGGTTTCGTCACTGCTGAAAGAGAGATCGGACCTGTTTTGGATTCGGTCTTTGCTAAGGCGACGGGACAGATCGTTGTGGCATCCTTCGCCTCGCACGTGCATCGAGTGCAGCAGGTCTTGGACGCAACAGCAAAGGCAGGGCGCAAGGTGGCCTTCGTAGGTCGCTCAATGGAACGCAATATGAACATCGCTTCCGAACGCGGGTTCCTCTCATTCCCAGCAGATACCGTCATGGGTGTGGGTGACCTACTGAACCTGCCTCCCAATAAACGCGTGTTTATGGCCACCGGTTCTCAAGGTGAACCAATGGCTGCAATTAGCCGCATAGCGCACAGGGAACACCGCACCATTACTGCCTCCCAAGGCGATACCGTGATCTTCGCATCCTCCCTGATCCCGGGCAACGAAAACTCCGTTTTCAAGGTCATTAACCAGTTAATGCGTTTGGGCGCCACAGTGGTTCACCAAGGCAGTTCCAAGGTCCACGTCTCTGGCCACGCATCTGCTGGCGAACTGCTCTACGTGTACAACATCGTCAAACCTAAAAACGTCATGCCGTATCACGGCGAAGTCCGCCACCTCGTTGCCAATGGTGCCCTAGCAGTCCAAACGGGGGTTTCTGCCCGCAATGTCATGATTGCCGAGGACGGCGTCGTAGTGGACGTACGCGGCGGTTTTGCTCGTATCGCAGGAGCTGTGCCCTGTGAGCTCGTTTATGTTGATGGTGATTCAATCGGGGAAATCACCGAAGATGAACTCCACGACAGACGAGTTTTGGGCGAAGAGGGCTTCGTTTCTATCTACACGGTTATCGAACTCACAACGGGAACCATCTTGGCGGGACCAACTATCGTCGCCAAAGGTGTTGCCGAGGACGATTCTGTCTTTGATGAGATCCTTGAGCAGGTAACAGATGTATTACTTGAGACCGCCAGTAAACCCGATGTCACAAGCTATGAACTTCAGCAGGCAGTCCGCCGCACTGTGGGCCGCTGGGTGGGGCGAAAGCTACACCGCAGACCCATGATTGTTCCCGTTGTCGTCGAGGCATGAGACCCCACACGCACAGGACGCATTGAACATAATGATGGTGAACTTGAGATGAGGAACATAAGGCAACTGTCTTTAGAGGGCCTCGCAGATCAGTGGGGTCCTGTCGGCCGCTTCATTTCTACCCAAACCATCGTCGTCGAATTGCCTTTTTCTATCGCCCATCTGCCAGAACGAGGTGGCGACGTCCTGGGGGTTACGACTGGCACGACGGTGGGCGGTGGATTTTCTACTGTGGCGGCCGTCGCCAGGCAGGGCATTGAAACACTCCTGGCTTCTCCTTTGGGAACGGGCCTCAACTCTGCACAGTCTCGGACCGCCTTGGCACGGGAAGGTATCGCAACGCTAGGCACCGAGATCGTGGGGGACAATGGGCTGCGGCTAACCTTGTTGGAACCCGATGGGCAGCGCTCAACCATCACCTCACCAGGGGTGGAAGCAGAATGTTCACCGCAAGAATTGGCAAAGATCGATCTGAGAGACGGGGATTGGGTTTTTGTCTCCCTACCTGATTTGGTTTATGACACCACAGGACCAGCACTGAGCTCATGGGTCAAGACCTTGCCTGAGGAAGTGAAGGTGGCTGTGGGTGGGGGTGCACTGGTTGACGAGGTTCCCAGGGACCTCTTGACTGTCGTCTTGGGCCGCGCAGATCTGGTGTCCATGAACGAACGAGAAACCCATATCGTCGTCTCGCGTTTGGGGCCAGGACCAGTCGAGCACGTCATGCGCAAATTTATCCCTCCCACCTGCATTCTTGTTTCGCGTGATGGCGCGCGGGGCTGCACGGTCCAGGAAAGGGCTGGTGCCGTGCCCACGGGGGTGCGAGCATTCCATGTGGAACGTGTGGATACCACTGGCGTGGGCGATACCCATATTGGGGTTATGGTGGCTGGCCTGATACAAGGTCTCGGTATAGAGGAAGCTGCCTTGAGAGCCAATGTTGCGGCGGCACTCGCCTTGAGCAAGCCGGGGCCTGGTGCCAGCCCAGGAATTGCTCAAATTGATGCTTTTTTGAAGTGAGCTCGGCCTGGTTCGGGTGTCCTACCCCAGTTTCTTGCCCTCGTAGCGTTACCGTTGGAGTGATTGTGTAAACCTAGGAGTGAGCCGATGCCATCTGGCCCAAAAGCGAAAAACAAAGAACAAAAAGACGAATCTGGGTCCACAGGGGTCCTGGCTTCTCTCAACCTTTTTTGGGCGGGCATTGACTCTCAGTTGAAACGTGACGGTTTGGCTTTTTTCCTGGCTGCCGTGGCCATCGTTGTCGCCCTACGAGAATGGTTTGGTCTATCCGGTACGGCTGGTGAGGCCATTCATCACATTGTTGCGGGTGCAGTCGGTCTCTTCTCGGTGCTGATTCCCATCGCTTTGGTGGCAGGCAGTCTCAGACTATTCACTCACCGTAAAAAAATTGAAGAACGATCTCCGGATGTGCGCGTCATTATGGGCCTGGTAACGACAACCGCCGGTATTACCGGGATTGTCCATGTCGCTAAGGGCCTCCCGTGGCCCACTCAAGACTGGGATACCTTGCTCATTGCAGGCGGACTACTGGGCTGGTTCTTCGGGCACCCCCTTGGGGTATTACTAAGCGCCTGGGGCGCTATCCCTATCCTTTTTTTGCTGGCCATATTCGGTGGCGTCGTCGCTTTTGGAGTTCCGGCTTCCGAGGTCATCCCAAACATTAAGGGAGTTTGGAAAACGCGCTTCCCGAAGCACGAGGGCGATCCAATAAAAACTGCCCCGCAAAAGAAGCCTGTAGAACCTGCATCCCCTAACGCAGATACACAAAAGGCGAAATCGCTGGCAACGCGCGCCTTAGAGGCAGTTCAATCTCGGAGTAAATCTGAGCCCGAGGACCTCACCCAAATCGTGGAAGCGCCACAGGTGGACACTTCGCCCTCGGCAAATGAACCGCTGACCATGACGATTCGCACTGGCCTTGGCCAAGAAATTCCCTATAACCTGCCTGAGGAAAGCCTGTTGATCAAAGGGAAGGTCCACAAGACCCGCTCTGCTGTCAATGACCGCGTTGTTGAATCCCTGCGCGCTGTCCTGGAGGAGTTCAAGGTTGATGCTGAGGTGACGGGGTTTTCGCGTGGGCCGACCGTGACCAGGTATGAAATTACCCTTGGGCCGGGTATCAAGGTCGGGACCATTGAGGGCTTGTCGAAGAATATCGCCTATGCAGTGGCCAGCGCAGATGTGCGCATTTTGTCTCCGATACCCGGGAAATCCGCCATCGGTGTTGAAATCCCCAATGCCGACAGGGAAACAGTGTCGCTTGGGGATGTCTTGAGATCGGACTCGGCTAGGAGCAACGGTCACCCCTTGGCCGTGGGGGTGGGCAAAGACGTCGAGGGGTCCTATGTCGTGACCAATATTGCTAAGACTCCACACCTTTTGGTGGCAGGTGCTACAGGTTCGGGTAAGTCTTCGTTTATTAACTCGATGATCACCTCAATAATGATGCGGGCCACCCCCGACGAGGTGCGTCTAATCTTGGTGGACCCCAAACGCGTGGAACTAACGGTTTATGAGGGTATCCCGCACCTGATCACACCGATTATTACCAACCCCAAGAAGGCTGCAGAAGCTTTGGAATGGGTGGTTAAAGAGATGGATCTGCGCTACGACGAATTGGCGAACTACGGATACAAGCACATCGACGACTTCAACCAGGCGGTTTTGACGGGGGCTGTGCAGGCTCCTGAGGGCTCAGAAAAAGTGTTGATGCCCTATCCGTATTTACTGACCGTGGTCGACGAGTTAGCAGACTTGATGATGGTGGCACCCCGCGATGTTGAGGCATCTATTCAACGCATTACCCAGCTGGGACGTGCCGCAGGCGTACACCTGGTTTTGGCCACACAACGACCCTCCGTTGATGTCGTAACCGGTTTGATCAAGGCAAATGTGCCTTCTCGCCTGGCATTTGCTACATCTTCGGTTACAGACTCTCGCGTGGTGCTGGATCAGCCAGGGGCAGAGAAACTGGTGGGACAAGGGGATGCGCTATATCTGCCCGCCGGTGAGGCGAAACCCATGAGGGTTCAAGGCGCGTGGGTCTCTGAAACCGAGGTCAATGCGGTTGCCGAGCACGTCAGGAAGCAACGGGACCCCGAATATCGCGCAGACATGGAGGTGCCTGCAGCCGCAAAGAAACTTGCAGAAGAGATCGGAGACGATCTGGATGTTTTATTGCAAGCTGCAGAGTTAGTTGTCTCAACACAGTTCGGTTCCACCTCGATGCTTCAAAGGAAGCTGCGGGTCGGTTTTGCCAAGGCTGGCCGGCTAATGGATCTGCTGGAATCCAGAGAGATTGTCGGTCCTTCCGAAGGCTCGAAAGCCAGAGACGTCTTGGTGCCGCCCGAGGGATTAGACGCAGTATTGGCCATGCTGAAGGGTGAAGAACACGCAGATGAGGCCGTCGACAGTGCTGAGGCCAGCCAGGATACGGGAAGTGAGCAAGCTGCAGGGGTGTCAACACAAATGCTGCCTGTTGTTGACAGATATTCCCAAGATCCCTTAGAAGTGCTTGAGGAAGAGACACGGGTAATAGAGGAAATGGCGAGCGAGGATGCTTGGGACTTGACACAACGTAAGCCGGACCGCTTCTAAAACGGTAGTGCTGTGCGTAAAAGAACCTAAGCGGCTAGCATGTCTCTCGTGAGCAATGAAAGCCCCACCACAGATCCCCAGGTCGCTCAGACGGTACCCGTATTGAATATCGCGAATGTCTTGACCGTTGTGCGCATCATATTGGTCCCCATCTTCATCTGGTTAATGCTCATGGAGGGCGTGGGAGCCAGATGGTGGGCCTTGGCAGTCTTTTGTGTAGCTGCCTTCACTGATTTCTTGGATGGGTACTTGGCGCGCTCCATGAACCTGATTACAGACTTCGGGAAGATCGCAGATCCGATTGCAGACAAGGCACTCGTGCTATCTGCCTTCGTGCTTTTGTCGGTAGCCGGGGCACTTCCGTGGTGGGTGACGGCACTGATTGTGCTGCGCGAACTTGGTATCACATTGATGCGCATATTGATGTTGTCGAAAATTGTCATCCCAGCATCCAAAGGAGGCAAGCTCAAGACTGTCCTGCAGATAGGGTTGATCATTTTCTTGTTGATCCCGTGGGATACGCTGGGCGCGGGGCCCACTGCTTTGACGGTGATTAACGTCATTGCATGGCTGTGGATTGTGGCGACACTGCTGGTGACTTTGCTCTCCGGAGGGCAATATGTGTGGAATGCGTGGAAGGCATCGCGCAGCGTTCAATGAGTTACGGATATGACAGTGCTGACTATTGTGTGACAATTGCGGCGGGAACAAAAACGACAAGGAGAACGTTGAAGCATAGTATGAGGGGTTATTCTTCAGGAATGATGGGTTCACGTCCCAGATACGCAGCTACCAGACCTGTGTTTAAGGATCTGGGCAAGAGCGCTGGTGCGCAGTTCCTTCCTGCTTCTATTGCGACCGAGTTTTCTCAGCCATACCGTTCTTCGCCTTTGTTGCGCACAGAGATCGGTGATGTTCTGCGGGACTTGCGGCAGCACCAGGGACGAACCTTACGCCAGGTTTCGGCTGATGCGCGGGTATCTTTGGGGTACCTATCTGAGATCGAACGCGGCCAAAAAGAAGCGTCCTCAGAACTCCTTTCAGCGGTCTGTGGTGCCCTCAACGTGCCCTTGTCCACTATCTTGCGCGAGGTCGCAGACCGGGTTTCTGTCCTCGAAGGCGTGAGCATTCCGGATTCAATACCAGAAGATTTCCTGGATTCACAAGGTGTTTTGGCCAAGCTTTAAGTCACGTTCATGTCCACCTGGTCAATGACCCGTTCGCAGTTTTTGTCCGCCTTAGAGTCGGTGTACGGACCCAGTTTCGGCCATACCCTAGCTGCTGATTTGGTGCTTCCCGGCCTTGGTGTAACCGCTTTCGTCGCGCTCGATGAGGGGATCCCCCCGCAAGAGATCTGGTTAGAGCTTCTACGTGAGACAGATAAGAGTGTTGAGGTTTACGGATTCCCACAAAGAGCCGCTAAGCGCGTGCAGGGGTAAAACTCCTTGCCCACACATGGCAAGATAGCTCTGTGAGTAGCTTAGAGATTTGTGTACCGCGCGATCAGGCCCATGCCTGGTTGCGTAAGGCGGGGATGCCACTAATTGTTCCCATGCGATATTGGCACGAGCGCCTGTTGGAACGCTCCACGGTGGCCTTGGTGTTCCTGGCTGTTTTAGGGATTGCGTCAGCAATTATTCTCAGTGTCTGGGATGCAGGCGTAAAATTGGATCCTGGCATTGCAGGTGAAGCTCCCAGCGAAGAAGCTCTTGGGGTCATTGCTGTTATCGGCATCGCTGCACTCGCAATTATTACTGTTGCCTTGCTGCTTGGGGGCATTATTGTGTGGATGCTCAGCAGGGTGCAGCGCACACGCAGCACTGCTGTAGCTATCGCCTTCATCGTTGTAGGTATTGTCGTTCCGCCAATTATTTTGGTCAGCGCAGACATGTCTATGGGTATTACGGATATGAATTCGCTCGTGATGAACCTGATCGCCAATGTTGTGACAGTCGTAGCGCTTTTGGGGGCTACGTGGAGTGGGGTCGGTGCGGTTAGCCTCTGGGCTGTCAGGAGAGCTTGGCGCGAGGTATCTTCACTGGGTCCTTTGGTGGCAAGGGCGCTTCCACTTATGGTCGTTTTGGTGCTCTTCGCCTACTTTTCGGCAGAGACCTGGCAACTTGGCCTGGGGCTGACTCGTTGGCGTGTCTTAGGGCTAATCGGCCTTCTGGGATTCTTGGGAACCGCAGTAATACTGGTCCAGGTGCGCGGACATTTAGAAGGCATCGATGAAGAGGATGAAGAAGAAGGCAATCCGTGGATCCGTGAAATGATCGCCAACCCGCGCGTCCTTCAAGGTACCCCCTGGGAAGGTACAGACTGCAAGCCAACCACAGAGAAATGGAAATTTCGCGAAAGAAGCAACCTGATCGCAGGAATGTTGTGTGCCCAGATGATCCAGGTCACTTTCTTGGTTTTTGTTGTATTCATGTTCCTCATGATCCTGGGACTGGTAGCTGTTCCGGACACGGTATTAAAAACCTGGTTATCGAACGCGCCTTTGCCCCCTGCAGTCAATATCTTTGGAGCTGGTTTAGGGCCTTTACAGTTAAAGGTATCCCTGATTTGGGCGGCCTTTGCGGGCCTATCGTTTTCTGCAAGCCTTACCGTAGAGCCCTTATACCGCAAGGCATTTGTTCATCCCTTGCTGCACGAATTGGCGCAGAGCGTGGCTGTGCGCAATGCCTATATTGAGTGTTTGTCTGTGTGGGAACCAGAAGAAAGAACCCACCATGACAACTAGGGTTATTGAATCCCCTGTAGGCACCTTGATTCTGAGTGCCACACAAGGTTCCCTCGTTGAGTGCTCTTTCCTGTGCGAGGCATCCTGGGAGGCTGAGGAACGGAAAAAGAAGGCAATGCTCGCAGAAACCGCCAATGACGAGGTTTTGGATCGAGCACAAAAGCAACTGGGAGAATATTTTGCCGCCACCCGTCGCTCTTTTGATGTGCCACTGTCGATGAAAGGCACTGAGTTTCAACTCCAGGTGTGGCATGCCCTTGCGGATATTGAGTACGGCAGTACCATCACCTACGGACAATTAGCGTCTCGGATCGGGCGCCCCCGGGCTGCCAGAGCGGTAGGTGGGGCGCTTAACGCCAACCCCATAGCAATTATTCTTCCCTGCCACCGAGTTATTGGCTCCACTGGCTCGCTCACAGGTTTTGGAGGCGGCTTGGGAATCAAGCGCGCCTTGCTAGCCCTGGAAGGCGTGGCGGCTATCACATAGCACTTCTGCGTGTCGATGAGAGTCGAACGTTTGTTCGGGTAAGATTTCCACTGGTGACGGATTTTGAGTTTATCCACAGCTGAAGGAAATCGAGATCTTTCGTGTCTATGGTCGGGCATATTGTCACCTTGTAGGTGTCGGCGAGGCACTTGCAATACAGACCAGACATATCCATGTGGCGGAGAGCCACAAGAAGAAAGGTAGCCCATCATGGTTGAAAACGATCGCGCTAAGGCGCTTGAAGTGGCACTTGGCCAAATAGATAAGCAGTTTGGCAAGGGGTCCATTATGCGTTTGGGGGATGACAACCGCCCTCGCGTGCAGGTGATTCCGACAGGTTCTATTGCCCTAGACGTCGCCTTAGGTATAGGTGGGTTACCCCGAGGGCGAATCGTAGAGGTTTATGGTCCAGAGGCCTCGGGTAAAACCACTGTGGCCCTTCACGCTGTGGCCAATGCGCAAAAAGCAGGAGGCAACGCGGCGTTTATCGATGCTGAACACGCCCTCGATCCCGCCTATGCGCAGAAACTGGGTGTGGATATAGATAATCTGTTGGTTTCTCAACCAGACTCTGGTGAACAGGCCCTCGAGATTGCCGATATGCTCATCCGCTCCGGTGGCCTCGACATTATTGTCGTGGACTCTGTTGCCGCCCTGGTTCCCAAGGCAGAGATTGAAGGAGAGATGGGCGATGCCCACATGGGGCTTCAGGCACGTCTTATGAGCCAAGCCTTACGTAAAATCACGGGAGCCTTATCAGCCACAGGAACCACGGCTATTTTTATCAACCAGTTGCGTGACAAGATCGGTGTCTTCTTCGGAAGCCCTGAAACGACCACGGGTGGTAAGGCCCTAAAGTTCTACGCATCTGTACGTATCGATGTGCGGCGCATTGAGACCTTGAAAGAGGGACAAAACTCTGTCGGTAACCGCACCAGGGCCAAGATTGTCAAGAACAAGATGGCCCCGCCATTCAAGCAGGCAGAATTCGACATCATTTACGGTGAGGGTATTTCCCGCGAAGGATCCCTTATTGACCTGGGTGTCGAAACGGGTGTTTTGCGCAAATCGGGTGCCTGGTACACCTATGGTTCTGACCAGTTGGGGCAAGGCAAAGAAAATGTGCGCCAGTTCTTGAAGGACAATCCTGAACTGGCCAACGAGATTGAGCATAAGGCGCTTGTCGCCTTGGGCATTCGCGAAGAAGAAGAGTTACCAGCCGTGGCCAAAGAATCTAAGGTTGAAGATCTGAAGGCAGCCCCAGAAGAAGAGGTGAGCAAGCCTGCCGCTACGGCGCGCAAGGCGAAGGCTTCATGAATCAAGTAGAGGCTGCTGGGGAATTGGTAGCCCGGTTGGGGGAGCGCGGTTGGACATTGTCGACCGCTGAGTCCCTCACAGGGGGTGCGCTCAGTTCTGCCATTGTCTCAATCCCGGGTGCATCAAAGGTGTTTTTAGGCGGTTTTGTTGCCTATGCGACTCCCATAAAGCACGCACTTCTAGGGGTCGATCTTGGGTTGCTTGAGCGGCACGGTCCCGTGCATGCAGACGTTGCTTTGGCCATGGCCACAGGAGCGTGCCGCCTGACGGGAGCCAATGTCAGTATCGCCACAACCGGGGTGGCAGGGCCAGACAAACAGGATGGTCAGCCTGTAGGGCGTGTCCATATGGCCATTGTGACCCCAGATGATCACGCAACCTTGACGAAAGACTTTACGGGCAATCGCGAGGCGATTCGCGTATCTTCAGTCGAGACAGCTTTGGCAATGGCCTTGTCGGTACTAGATCGGCATTAGCTTGGCGCCAAGTTGTTGCCAGATAGTCTCTAGCTTTGGGCAAAAGGACATACCCATTTAGACTCGTGGGGATGGAAACGCAAGAACAAGTACGCAGCTATATTGTCCGCACACTAGGCTGCCAGATGAATGAGCACGACTCTGAGCGTATGGCAGGTCTCCTCGATAGTGCAGGCTTCACGCCTGTTCACTTGGTGCCTGAACACCAGGCGCGGGCAAGCTTGATAGGGGATGACGGGGCTGACATCGTCGTTTTGAACACCTGTTCAGTGCGCGAAAACGCTTCGAATAAGCTATTTGGTCACTTGGGTCAGTTGGCTGCTGTCAAGAAGGAACGCCCCGATATGCAAATAGCAGTTGGGGGATGTCTGGCGCAGCAAATGCGCGGGAGCATAGTGGAACGTGCGCCCTGGGTGGATGCGGTTTTCGGAACCCACAATATTGACGTCCTGCCTGTCCTCCTAGAGCGTGCCCGGCATAATGCCGAAGCGGCAGTAGAGATAGAAGAAACACTCAAGGTCTTTCCTTCCACCTTGCCGACTAGGCGAGAATCCCCCTACTCCGCCTGGGTTTCTATCTCGGTGGGATGTAATAACACCTGCACTTTTTGTATAGTTCCAACCCTTCGTGGCAAGGAAGTCGACCGCTTGCCAACAGAGATCCTCAAGGAAATAGAGGCATTGGTCTCCCAGGGTGCCATTGAAGTGACCCTGCTGGGGCAAAATGTCAACTCCTACGGTGTGGGTTTTGGGGATCGCCAAGCATTTGCTTCCCTTCTTCGTGAAGCCGGTGCCATTGAGGGAATAAAGAGGGTGCGTTTCACATCTCCTCATCCGGCCGCCTTCTCTCACGATGTTATTGAGGCCATGGCACAAACCCCTACGGTCATGCCGTCCTTGCATATGCCTTTGCAATCTGGCTCGGACGCAATCTTGAAGGCCATGAGGCGTTCCTATAGATCATCTCGTTTCTTGAACATCCTGGCCGATGTGCGTGAGCTTATTCCTCATGCCGCTATTACGACGGACATTATTGTGGGCTTTCCGGGTGAAACGGATGAGGACTTCGAGCGCACCCTAGAGGTTGTGGAACAGTCTCGTTTTACCGCAGCCTTCACCTTCATCTATTCGCCACGTCCAGGCACACCCGCTGCCGACCGTGAAGATCAAGTGCCGGCGGAGGTCATTACACAGCGTTACGACCGGCTGATTGCGCTGCAGAAGCGGATCTCGACCGAGGAAAACAAAAAACAAGAAGGTCGTGAGGTGCAGGTACTTGTTGCGGCAGGTGAAGGGCGTAAGGATAACGAGACGCACCGACTATCAGGCAGGGCAGCCGACAATCGACTGGTCCATTTTGCTCTGCCCCCAGATGTTGCCACAGCAGACATCCCCAGGCCAGGAGATATGGTGACGGTGCAAGTAACCTACGGGGCCCCACACCACCTGCTTGCAGATTCAGCATTAACTCCAGGGGGAGTATGGCATCTTGAACGTACCCGAGCAGGTGATGCTTGGGATGCCATGAGGACTTTTGAGTCAGCTAACAAGACGAGCGCCGTGCCTCTTGGAATCCCCAGTATCCGTAGGGCACAACCGTGATCATTGCCGTAGTCGGCCCGACCGCAACCGGCAAATCTGATCTGGGTCTGGATCTGGGACAGAGGTTGACTCAGGCGGGTCATATTGCGGGTTTTGAAGTTATTAGCGCCGATGCCATGCAGTTGTATCGCGGCATGGATATTGGCACAGCCAAGCTGCCATTACACGAACGTCGCGGAATCCCGCATCACCAGATTGATGTCTTGAATATTGACGAGGAAGCATCAGTTGCCGCCTACCAAGAGCATGCCAGACGAAACATCAGGGATATTCAGGTACGAGGACTGACTCCTGTCGTAATTGGGGGTTCGGGTCTTTATCTGCGTGCCCTCCTGGACCAGATGGACTTCCCAGGTGTCGATCCGGATGTCCGACAAGCATTAGAAACACAGGCGGAACAACTCGGTGGCCTTGCCCTTTACAACAGGCTAGAAACATTGGACCCACAAGCCGCCGAAAAAATACAACCAGCCAACACCCGCAGAATTATCCGCGCCCTAGAGGTAATAGAGCTCACCGGAAGACCTTTTTCTGCCACGCTGCCCACCTACACCTACGCCCTGGAAAACGTGATCCAAATAGGGATTGCGATGCCCATCGACATTCTGGATGGACGCATTAACACTCGCGCACAGGCCATGATCGATCAGGGACTCATCGAAGAAGTAGAGGGACTAATTCAATCAGGACATCAATTCGGCAGGACAGCAGCCCGCGCCACAGGCTATAGCCAAGCTCTGGATGTCCTGCGAGGCGCCCTCGGCAAGGAAGAAGCTGGCGAAGCTATTGCCTTGGCGACTAGACGGCTGGCACGCAAACAACAAAAGTGGTTTAAACGCGACCCAAGAATTCGGTGGCTGCAATGGGATGGCGCGCCAGGACTTGTGGAAGCAGCTCAAGAATTCTTGGCAGACAAATAATCAAGACTCAGTTGAGGGACCCTGCCTTCGTGAGTGTCCTGGTTGCATCCCGCACACACTGCAGGCCCAAAGAAATCTGAGTGTCCAGCTGGCAATCCGTCATGCCTTCTCCGACGGAGACAATGAAATCAGCTCGCGCAGAGGCGTTTTCGTGAGACAACAAAAGAGAAACCACAGGAAAAAGGGATTCGCGATTAATGGCGTTGGCCACATCGAAAAGCTCTGGACGCAGACTTCTAGAGATATTGGCATCCCAGTGACTCGATACTGATAACCAGGTGTCTTCTCCAAAGAGCCTAATGGTGGTGGGAAAAGGCTGAGAACTGAGCGTTAGCAGGGTTTGAGAGCGCTCAATTTGGAGCCCCAGCCTCTTGCAAGCGCTTATCACCCGCGAGGAATCCACCGGGTGAACGCCCGTGTTATCAGAGGACATGGGAAACGAGTGCTTGAAGTCTTGACGTTCGAGAAAGTCCTCATGGGGTGGCCCATCATTCCAAGCAGGCTCTGGGGGAATGAGGTCTTCAAGGGCAACGAAAAAACGGGAAGCCAAAATGAGGCCCAGGAGAATCTGGGCCTGTAACTGGAAGTCGTCCAGACCACATGCGAGGTGGCAGTTCGTCTCAGTCGTGATCCGTACGGGAGTACCTTGATGGACCACAACTTTGGGGCCTGGTCTTTCTCGGTTCCACTGCAGTACCAAGGGGATGGCACTCGACAGGGCCTCGGTGTGAAGGATGCCTCGCCACACTGTGTGCATTCGCAAGACGCAGTCGTGGATGGTGAGATAAGTCGTCCCCTGGGGAAGTAAAATGACGACAGTTTTTGTGTCCTCGTCAGGATAAAACTGGCGTCCAGCATCACTGAGCACCTCGGTAACACGGTCGAGTGTTACCGGGCGCACGCAGCGGCCTTTGAATAATGCCATGTCTCGATGGTACGGGCCTTAGGCTTTGCCTGGGTGGGATTTAGGACAAGAGCCTATCCAGATGATGACAGGTCTCGATATTTGCAGAAATCGCCACAGACAAGTGGTCATCAAGTTGCTGATTAGAAAGCCCACATGTGGCATCGACAATGACTTCGCTGCGAAGTGACCAACCTGCGAGATCTTTCACCGGATACACCTTGGGCAGGAACTGTTCGAGGTTGGCTGTATTGCAGGCGGCAATCAGCCTTGAATACTGCGAGGGAGGAAGACTGCGTTGCCAACAAGCGGTGATAGAAAGGAAGGGGGCGTCGCCTCCCATAACACGCAGTTCAAAGGGTAAGTCTTGCCACATGCACTCCAGCAGGCCACCGCGTAGAGCCACCTGGTAGCCATGACCTTGCAGGCGCTCATGCAGACGTTGAGAATCCAGGGGCGTGACAGTGAGTTGCGTCACGGTGTCTCCTCCCAAGTAACTAGCTCGGGTAACTCGGTGCGTAACGTGGAAAAGAATTCTGATGTGTAGACGATTGCCTGGGTGAGGAAAGCGCGCAGCTGTGCATCAGATAAACCAGAGGGACAAAAGTGGGGCACGGATGACACCAGTGACACCTTTGGTTCTTCGTCTTCCAGGGTCACGAGTGTCACCTTGGGCATTATGTTATGGGCGTTCACACGGGTGGCGACTTCAACCAGGGCATCCGCCCATGTGGCAGGGGCTTCAGCGCGCCAACGACCCTGCACTTCTACGACCTCAACGTTCTGTGGTGAGGGAAGGAGGAGTATTAAAATTAATCCGTCATCGAAAGGCAGCATGACCGATCCGTCTTTGTGTCTTTCGATAGAAAAATTGGGAAGACAAGAACTTACTCGAGGGAAAGTAACTGGTCTTGGAATGTCCAGGGATGCGGCCATGACTTAAGCGTAACGGCCCGAGGACACATTATTTGCCGACTGGCCGAAGCAAGTCACGAAGTTAGGAAGCCTGGTCTGTTTTTACGGTACAGCACAGAATTCGAAAACCTTTGGCGGAGGCGATTTTTTGGGTGGACCACCCCTGTGAGTTCAACCATTTTGTCAATGAGTCCGCCCCGAGGTTTTTGGATACGACCAGGTAGGCGGCACCTTCGGGGGAAAGACGCGATAGCCACGTGCTCAATAAATCATGCAAGGCGTCTTTGCCTATCCGCACGGGAGGATTGGACCATAGAAGATCAATCGGAGTGTCGCCCAGTTCTTCCAAGACTTCTTGGGGGCTACCCACGACCACATTTTCCAACCCGGCGTGTTGCGCATTGAGTTTCGTCAGTTCGATCGCGCGTTCATTGACATCTACACCGTAGACTCGCGCTTGGGGAGAACAGCTTGCGAGGGTCAGTGTCAAAGGTCCCCAGCCACACCCAAGATCCACAAATACCCCTTCCGAGGGCGGCGTGGGTGCCTTATCGCACAGCACACGGGTACCCAGATCCAAACCTGTGTGCGAGAAGACACCAGAGGACAAGGTCACGTAGAAAGGCAGCCCCCGAATCTCTATTCCGCGTTGGATGCGTTCATCGGAGGAACTAGGTTGGCTAGAAAAATAATGGTCACTCACCACACAAGTCTAAACCTTGTGAATCTTTGGGTAGTAAAGGCCGTGCGTGTGGCCAAGCTGAAGGGCGGAGTTGAAACCGATTATGATCGGGGGGATTGCAAGCTATATGAAGGGACACGATGAGCAACACGGGGCGTAAAGACGCTGATGCGATGATCGCCAGGATACTGTCGCGTGTTGGTACCGCCCTTCAATCCACATCGCCTACGGATAGTGCACACGTGACAGAGCTTGGCGCCGGTGCTTTGGAACGCGAGGAACGCGCCGCGCTGACACGCGTGTCAGGACTATCGACCGAGTCTGAGGACGTATCTGAGGTTGAATACCGCCAGCTTCGACTAGAGAAGGTAGTCGTTGTCGGTTTGTACAGCGCAACGATAGAGGAAGCAGAAGTTTCATTACGAGAGCTGGCTGCCCTGGCTGAGACAGCAGGTGCCGAGGTTGTGGATGGGCTTTTGCAAAGGCGAGTAACTCCTGATCCTGCTACCTACCTGGGCAGTGGTAAAGCTCAGGAATTAGCTCGGATTGTTGCCGAAACCAAAGCAGATACGGTAATCGTCGACACAGAATTGGCACCTTCACAGCGCCGTGGTCTGGAGGATGTGATCAAGGTTAAGGTCGTAGATCGCACTGCGCTGATCTTGGATATCTTTGCCCAGCACGCCAAGTCTCGAGAAGGTAAGGCCCAAGTCGAATTGGCTCAGTTGGAATACCTGCTGCCACGTTTGCGTGGTTGGGGTGAGTCCATGTCCCGACAGGCAGGCGGCCGCGTGGCTTCAGGTGAGGGCATCGGTTCGCGTGGGCCTGGTGAAACCAAGATTGAGCTTGACAGGCGTAGGATTCGAACTCGCATGGCAAAATTGCGGCGTGATATTGCTGCAATGGCGCCCGCCCGCTTGACTAAACGGCGCTCTAGGCAACGCAACGCCATCCCGTCTGTCGCCATTGTTGGGTACACGAATGCGGGGAAATCCTCTCTAATGAATGCTTTAACCGAGGCTTCGGTGATGGTTCAAGACGCCCTCTTCGCCACTTTGGATCCAACGGTCCGTTCTGCGCAAACCCCTGAAGGCAAGGTGTACACCTTGACAGATACGGTTGGCTTTGTGCGGAATCTGCCAACGCAATTAGTGGAATCATTCCGTTCCACTCTCGAAGAGGTCGCCTTTGCAGACTTGCTACTGCATGTGGTTGACGGCGCGCACCCGGACCCAGTTTCGCAGGTTGAAGCGGTGCATCAGGTCTTGTCACAGCTTGAAGGTACCGAGGGGATCCCAGAGTTGGTCGTCATCAACAAGGCCGACTTGGCCCAGCCAGCTAATTTGGTGGCCTTAAGGACTCGCTATTCGACATCGATAACGGTATCTGCCGTGACGGGGCAAGGGATAGAAGATTTACGCGCTGCCATTGCTCAGTCTTTGCCGCGCCCCCATGTCCTGCTAGACGCAGTGGTGCCGTATTCACGCGGCGACCTTATCCACAGGGTGTACCAAGAAGGAGATGTCTTAAACATTGGGCACCTTGAGGGAGGGACCCATATTCGGGCCATGGTTTCCCCAGAACTCAGCGCCACGATCCAGTCCGTTGAGGTCAACAGTGAGTGAACAGGGCTTGGACACCGACGCATCGAGGGTATTGAATGAGGCAATAACCTTACTGGGAGGAAGCCCGCGTGCAGGCCAACAGGAAATGTGTGCAGCAATTGCCACAACCTTAGAAGAAGATGGCCACCTTATCGTGCAGGCGGGAACAGGTACAGGAAAATCTTTGGGATACCTGGCGCCGGCAGCTACCTTGGCCCTGAATCTGGGGCAGCCAGTTGTTGTGTCTACTGCCACGCTTGCCTTACAGCGACAGATTATGACGAAGGATGCGCCACTAATCCAAGAGGCATGCGGCAAGGTCTTGGGCCAACGTCCCCGCGTAGAGGTCCTCAAGGGCTGGTCAAACTATGTCTGTGTTCATAAACTGGCAGGGGGTTACAAAGACGACACACTCTTTGATGAGTCTCAGACTGGTGACTACACCTCAGTAACAGGTTTGTCAGACCAACTCAAGCGTGCACAGCTGTGGGCAGGGTCTAGTTCAACTGGTGATCGGGATGACTTAATCCCCGGAGTGAAAGACATTGCCTGGAAACAGCTTTCCGTATCCAAGGCGGAATGTCTGGGCAAAGAATGCCCTGTTAAATCTGAGTGTTTTGCCTTCCAAGCTCGAACATCAGCCAGCCAAGCAGACATTATTGTCACGAACCACTCGATATTGGGGATAACCGCGACCTCGAAGATCTCTGTCCTGCCTGAATTTGCCGCCGTTATCGTTGATGAAGCTCATGAGTTGGTGGACCGTGTGCGTTCCCAGTCATCCGTGGAGCTATCCGTTCGCCCCTTGAGCGTTTTGGCCAATAGGCTCCAGGGTCTTGGCCTGGACACTCAAGGCCTCAAAGAGGCAGCAGAGCAGTTGCGCGAGGCCTTGACAGTGATTGACGATGGACGTATAGCTCATCCCATTCCTCAAGTGCTCCACGATGTTTTGGCCGTGGTGGGTGCTGAGTCCAAGGAATTATTTTCTGCCCTTTCACAACGTGATGACGATGAGGACACAACAACGGCGGGTACGAAACAGCAGCTTCGTGCAGGGCTTTTTGACGTCATAGATTTTGTGCAGGGGGTCATTGATGGCCAGCCTCAGGGAGAGGACCTGCAAAACCTGCCATTACCCACCCATGTCTTGTGGTGTTCCAGGGGCTCAGACGGTATGGCCTCAGCGCGTCTATACCGCGCTCCTTTGGATGTTGCTGAGGATATCGCGCAGGAATTATGGGAAGGCAGAGGGGTGATACTGACCTCAGCGACCCTGAACCTGGGGGGTTCCTTTGAGCCCATCGCTGCCAAAACGGGGATGACTAGGCTTTCTCAACCGTGGAAGCATCTCGATGTGGGCACTCCTTTTGAATTACAAAAGCAGGGAATCTTGTACACGGCAGGTCATTTGCCTCCCCCCGGTCGCGATGGGATTGATCCGCAAGTGTGGGAAGAAATGGCGGATCTGGTCTCAGCGTCTGGCGGTGGAATGTTGGGACTTTTTTCCTCACACAAAGCAGCGCAGCATGCTGCGTCCTACCTGCGAGCAGAGACGGACTACCCAATTTTTGCGCAGGGTGATGACCAATTATCGACACTTTTGGAAGAGTTTAGAAACGATGAACGGGCATGTCTGGTAGGGACCTTGTCCTTGTGGCAGGGGGTGGATGCGCCTGGCCATACTTGTCGCCTTGTTGTTATTGATCGCATACCTTTTCCAAGGCCAACAGATCCGGTAATTGAGGCTCTATCTGAGTCCGTTAAGGCGCGAGGTGGCTCTGACTTTTTCGAGGTGTCGATGACCCATGCCGCTTTATTATTGGCACAAGGAGCGGGTCGTTTACTGCGCTCACCTCAAGATCGTGGTGTTGTGGCCGTCCTTGACTCTAGGATCGAAACGAAACGGTATGGCACGTTCCTACTGCGTTCTTTGCCTCCGATGTGGCGCACAAACGATCCCCTCGTGGTTCGCCAAGCCTTGAAGAGGTTGTCAGGGCGTGAGATTGGCTCTATAGAGAGCGAATAACGGTTACGACTTTCCCTAAAATGGTGGCCGCATCTCCAAGAATAGGTTGGTAATCAGGGTTGCAGGGATCCAACCAAATATGGCCATCCCGTTTGGCAAACACCTTGACAGTGGCCTCGTTGTCCAAAAGGGCTGCGACAATTTCTCCTGGGAGTGCTGTGGCTTGATGCCTGACAACAACCCAGTCTCCAGAGCAGATAGCGGCATCATTCATGGAGTCGCCGACAACTTTCAGCATAAAGAGTTCCCCCGTGCCGGTGAAAAACTGTGGGATGCAGAAAGTGTCTTCCACAAGCTGATCAGCCGTTATGGGCATGCCTGCTGCAATCTGGCCAACCAGGGGCACCTGCGTACTTTGCTCAGTATCCGATATGCCAATGGGAAGAGGATAGGTCTCGATCGAAGGAGGCGACTGGGTTCGCGATGCTCCTTGAGGAAGGTTCACGATCTCAAGAGCGCGTGGGCTATTGGGGGTACGACGTAGGTACCCCTTTGTCTCAAGCACGTCTAAATGGTGCTTGACAGAAGATGGGCTGGATAAGCTAAGCGCGCCGGCAAGTTCCCTAACAGAGGGAGGGTAGCCGAGGTCGGTCGCTAATGACTGAAGCGCATCCAAGACCTCGATTTGCCTTTTACTTAAGGGCCGCACCGTGGACTCCTCGTCTGTCATGGTGCATTCCTTCCTTTAGTTTTTCTTTGTCCCGAGTTTCGTGTCTGGGGTACGTGATGAGCTATTTCCATGAAGAAATATCAACGTTCTAGACAACTATCGCACACCTGTTCGAAAAACACTAGACAAAAGGGCGGCGAGTCGCTACTCTTATTCGTACAGGTGTTCGTCGAACATGTGTACGAGCCATTGATGCGAAAAGGAAGATGACATGCCCAACCTCTCTACGCTACGACATGTACAGCCTTCGGCCGCCTTCCCAGTCCACGGCTCCTCTGCTCTTGAGCCCATTCCCAGTTCCGGGGCGATACCTCGACTAAGGTTAATCCAGGGGGGAAGTCTGGGTGCGCCAGATTCTTCAGCTAACCCCGACAAGCAGGAAGTTTCTAAAGCTCTCAATTCAGAGCAAAAACAGTTGAAGGGTGTGTCTGGGATTTTTTCTCGAGCACTCCTGTGGACATTTTTTGCCGTTGTCGCCCTGCTGCTCGGCGGGGGAGCAGGCTTCGCCCTTTCACCAAGTGCGGACGCAGTTCCTGTAGGGAAATACGTGGTTGCACCAGGGGACACACTGTGGTCTATTGCGCAAAGACACACTGCGTTGGGTACAGAGATTGGTGACGCCCTGGTTCATATACAAGAGGTCAACGGTTTAGAGACCCAAGTATTACAAGTGGGACAAGTTCTAAAAATTCCCGCTTTATGATTTGCACAGTCCTCCCCGGGGGACCTACGGTTCTTTCTAGACACCCAATAGAAAGAGCCCCCGAAGTGCATTGCCCTTTTTGCCATCACAATGACTCCCGAGTTGTGGACTCACGCGTCCAAGATGAAGGTCTGTCCATTCGCAGACGCCGAGAGTGCCCTGAATGCTTACGCAGGTTCACGACAGTTGAGACCGCTACTCTTATGGTCAAGAAACGCTCAGGTGTCATTGAGTCTTTTTCACGAGACAAAATAGTTGCAGGTGTCCGCAAGGCTTGCCAAGGCAGGCCCGTGAGTGATGCAGATTTGGCTCTTCTAGCCCAGAAAGTTGAAGAATCGCTACGCCAAACTGGAGTGGCGCAAATTGACTCAAGTGTGATTGGAACCGCCATATTGGGCCCCCTGCGTGAATTGGATGAGGTTGCTTACCTTCGCTACGCCTCCGTCTATTCCGAATTTAATTCACTTGAAGACTTTGAAGATGCCATCGCATCTCTGCGCCTCGATCACCAAGAGTGATGGAGTGCTATTTGGTTTTGTCTTGTTCTAATACCTGCTGACGTACCTCGCGACGCAAGACTTTGCCCAGTTGCGAACGGGGCAAGCTGCGCAGAACAGAGATTGAGCGGGGCAGGGCATAACGAGGCAGTTTATCCTCCACCCACGCTCGCACCTGCGCGAGTGTCAACTTAGCGCCCTCGGCAAGTACCAATACTGCCCGCACCTCTTCGCCCCTCGTGGCATCTGGTATGCCCACTACAGCTACTTCTTCAATGCCGGGCATGTCGGCTATGGCTTCTTCCACCTGAGAGGGGAAGATATTGAATCCGCCAGAGATAATAAGTTCTTTCCGCCGATCAGCCATGACGATGAAATCGTCATCCTCGCGCACTAGGTCTCCGGTGCGCAACCAGCCCTCTTGAGTAAAGGCTGCAGCGGTTTCTTCCGGGTCATTCCAATAACCTGGGGTGACGCCTGGACCCTTGACAATGAGTTCCCCGACCTCACCGGGTGCCACATCTTTTGTGGGGTCCTCAGGCTCCACTACGCGGATGTGAATAGAGGGAAACACAATCCCGAGTGTGCCTGGTCGTCTTTGGGGGGTGAATGGAGAACCCAGGACGATGGGCGAGGTTTCCGTCATTCCGTAGCCTTCAACCAAGTATCCCTTGGTTATTTTTTCCCACCCTTGGGCTATTTGTTCCGAAAGAGGCATGGCCCCTGAAATGGCATAGCGGAAACTCGTGATGTCCGCATTTGCCTCGGCTGCTGCGGCGGTGAGGCGTTGAAATACTGGGGGGACTCCCAAAATGAACGTGCCCTTGCGGCGTTTCATTGCATCCAAAACCATATCGGTTGAAAATCTGGGGAAAAGCACCAAGGTGGCTCCCATGCGCAGGGCTGAAAGCATGGTGAGATTCAAGCCGAAGGCGTGGAAGAAAGGCAAGACGCAGTACCACGTTTCTGCGCCTTCACGCAGATTAACTACCCAGGCCACGGCTGCCTCGACATTCGTGACCAAATTGCGGTGAGTCAATACCACAGCCTTTGGGCTGCCCGTGGTCCCACCTGTGTGTAAGAGAACGGCAGGAAGATCAGGATCAGAATCTGGTACGGGCCCAAGGCTCAGAGGTTTGCAGGCGTTCAACTCACGATCAAAATCCTTGCAACCAGCTGGAACAGGACCTCGAAGCTGATCCAGAAGGTCGCGAGCTTTTGCAAGGGGGAGCTTTAATGCCATTCGTTTCACAATTGGCATTGCTGCCGTCATATTGACAGTAAAAACAGTTCGCCCTTGGAAATCAGAGTCGAGGACGACATGATCTACGGACTTCTCCCACACAACCACCACCTTTGCGCCGTGGTTCTTCAACTGCCACTGCATCTCATTGACAGGTGCCAAAGGGTTGTGGCAGGCCACTACTGCGCCTAGCTCTAAAGCAGCGTAGAAAGCAATAATGAACTGAGGGCAGTTGGGCAAAATCAGGGCAAGACGATCCCCAGGCCCAAGCCCATAGGTTTTGAAGAGGGCGGTGGTTTTGGCAATTTGTTCATAAAGCTGCTTATAGGTCAGGGTTGCGCCAAAAAAATCGGTGGCAACCCTGTGTGGGTAAGCAGCAACTGCTTCGTGCAGACCTGCCACCAGTGAAGACCCATCGTTTGGTATATCCTGCGGCACTCCAGGGGGGTACAGCGCCCGGTGCCTCGCAGTGAGAGGCGATAAATTGGAAGGGTCTACGTAGCGAGGCAGAGGTATCCCAGCAGCAGGATACCCAGAAGCGAGGTCAAGACCGATAGACACGAGGTTATGGTATCGCCTTGTGTGCTAAATCGTCTCTTTGAACGGTGCTTTACAGACTATTCCTGGGTCGAGATTACCCGCAGACGCAAGGTATCTTCCAAGGATCTGACCTGGGCCAAGGCTTCGACTGGCAGTTCCGAAGAGACATCAGTGATCACATAACCCAATTCACCCTTGGTACCCAAGATTTGGCCCTCGATGTTGACGCCAGTCTCTGCAAATATCTGGTTGACCTTGGCCAAGACGCCAGGAGTGTTGTGGTGGAAGAAAGCGATGCGGTGACGACCATGCTCTGAAAGAGGAAGGCTCAAACTTGGCACATTGACCGCCATATCGGTTGAGGCCAGAAGCTCGTAGGAAGCCATTTTATCTGCCACAAATTCGCCAATATCTTTTTGCGCCTCCATGGTGGAACCACCGATATGAGGCGTCAAAATGACGTTTTCCAGGCCCGTGAGTTCTGACGTAAAGGGATCGCCGTTCTTTAAAGGTTCCACGGGGAATACGTCGATAGCTGCCCCCGAAATATGTCCGGAGGTGATGGCTTCACGTAGAGCATTGATGTCCAGGATGGAGCCGCGGGCCAAGTTGATCAAAGATGCCCCTTTTTTCATCTGGGCAAATTGGACTGGGCCGAACATATTGTCGTTAGCTTCACGGCCATCGACGTGGAGGGAGACAACATCGGCAATACGCAAAACTTCTTCCATTGAGGACATCTTGGTGGCATTGCCGAGGGCCAGCTTTTGGATAATGTCATAGAAAACTACTTTCATCCCCATTGCCTCAGCCAAAACGGACAACTGGGAACCAATGCTGCCGTAGCCGATGATGCCTAGTGTGCGTCCTCGCACCTCATGGGAGCCGGAAGAGGACTTATTCCAAATTCCTCTCTGGAGCTCGGCGTTGCGTAAAGAGAGGCGACGTAATAGAGAAATAACCTCGCATATGGCCATTTCAACAACAGAGCGAGTGTTGGAGTAGGGCGCGTTAAAAACCGTGATGCCCTGCTTGGCGGCCTGGGCTAGATCAACCTGGTTGGTGCCAATACAAAAGCATCCAATACATGCCAGATCAGGGGATGCCTCTAAAACTGCTTTCGTGATCATCGTCTTGGAACGGATACCCAAGATCTTTACACCAGTTAAAGCGTTGATGAGCTGGGACTCGTCTAAAGCACCACTGAGGCGTTCAACCTCAATTCCAGCGTTTTCCAAAATGGGGTCGGCGCTAGTGTGGGGATCTTCAAGTAACAGAGCTCGTGTAGTCATGGAGGTAGTCTGTCACAATCGGCGAAAAGACTAAATTCCCCGGTGGCGGGTGCGGTCTAATGCGGGTGCATCCCGGCTGGAAGTGGACGTGAATGTAGAATTCGTAGCCTTTTTGTGGGACGCGTCATCGCCACGTATAGGTCGCCCAAAGCTTCCTTGGCAATGTCCGCAGGCTCAACCAAGATGACGGTGTCGAACTCCAGTCCTTTGGACATTTGAGCATCCACAATAACCACTCGATCGGCGACAGGATCGTAACCCACATCGCTAAGTTGACGACCGTAAAGACCCGTTGCCCCGGATGCAACAATCACTGCCAAACGACCACGACCCCGCCCTTCGGTGGCATCTAGGCGGGCAATTTCCTCCTTGAGGGCAGCCTTAACTGCTCCAACGAGAGCACTGTGAGTGGTTTGGGTGAAGGCTAAGGCATCGGGCACGTCTCTGGCGGCCTGCATCGGGTATTTAGGGGGAAATCCTGCCTTGGTACGGACATCTTGAGCTACCTTCAAGACGGACTCAGGTGTGCGGTAAGAGATTGTCAGCACTTCTTTACGTACCCCTGCGCGCACGGCAGGCCCCAAGATTTCTTCCCACGAATCATAAGACTGTGATGCAGAGCGTTGGTCGAGATCTCCCACAACGGTAAAAGACCTAGCTGGACACCGCCTCATGAGCACATTCCACGCCAAGGGCGACAGCTCTTGCGCTTCATCAACAACAATGTGGCCGTAGGTCCAGGCCCGATCCCTGCCCGCGCGTTCAGCCAAGGATTGAGATTCTGTCACAGCGTTGTAGCGGCCAGCCAGGACTGCGGCAGAGACAATGCCGCCACCCAGATCCTGAGAGTCAATGGCTTCCTGGGCCCACTGCAGTTCCCGCGCTTCTCGAGCCCGGTTTTCATCTCGGGTGCGTATAGCCTCGGCTTCCACATGTGGTCCTAAAAGTTCTGCAAGTTCGTCCAGGATAGGTATGTCCTCTACCGTCCACGCACTGCCTTTGGGTCGGTAAAGCACCTCGCGTTCGCTCTCAGATAACTCTGGTGCATAGATCTTGAGCAGTTCAGGACGCGAATAGAGTCGTTCAAGCAGAGTTTGTGGTGCAGTGGGCATCCAACACAGGTTCACCGCACGCTTAACGTCGATGGCGGTGCGCACATCTTCACGCATCCAAGAACGGTCATCTGGATCTGCTGACTCGCCTGCATAAGCGTCAGTCAATGCCTCTACGCAGGTGCGAGCAAAAATTTCTCGGGCCACATTGTGTGCAGCGTTAGAGCGCTGGGCCTTGAGCATTGCAGAATATGCCATATGCCTCGTAAAGGTGACGGTTCCTCCAGGCACCTTCAATATCTGGTCCTCTTCGGGCAAACGTTGTAGGCCCTTGACTGCCCTTTTAGCGATCTGGACCCACAACATAGATCCCTTCACCGCGGCCACCTCGGGAGTGTCATACTCGGTGGCGGTAATACCAGGAATGAGGTCAGCAAGAGTGGTGGATACAACACCTGTTTCCCCCAAAGACGGTAAGACTTGTTCGATGTAACGCAAGAAGACTTTCGAGGGCCCTACGATGAGCAGACCTGAACGGGCGAGCCTTTCTCGATAGGTGTAGAGCAAATATGCAGCGCGGTGCAGAGCAACGGCTGTCTTGCCGGTGCCGGGGCCTCCTTGGACGACAACCAAACCATCTATTTGTGAACGAATAACAGCGTCTTGTTGCGCCTGTATTGTGGCGACAATGTCGCTCATATGCCCTTGCCTTGCCTGGGAAACCGCAGCAATCAGGGCACCTTCGCCTTGCAAAGTGCTGTGGTCGATGCCTTGGGACGTGTCCAAGAGCTCATCTTCCAGACTTGTGACTTTGCGCAGGTGTGTACCAATATGCCGACGCCTGACAACCCCTTGGGGTGCGACTGCTGTAGCAGAGTAAAAGGCGCGCGCAGCAGGTGCTCTCCAGTCAATGAGTAGCTGCTCAGAAGTAGCGGAGTCCTTACGCAGGCCGACCCTGCCCACGTAACGGGCAACGGCAGAGTCGCTCATATCCAAACGGCCAAAAACAAGTCGTTCTTCGACCTGTTCAAGGCGAGAGGCTTCGTCTCCGAAATGGGCGGAAAAGGCATCTCGCTCCATGCGGGCTTGGGGAGTGCCAGAGGCGCCCTCGGCGTGTACCCTAATCTGTTCGGATCTGTAGAAGGTGCGCAGTTTGTCAAGGGAGTTATAGGCCAGATCTACCAGGTGCTGTTCAATGGCCATTTCAGCATCTAGGCTAGCCTCCGAATCGGGGCCGCTAGGTATCGCCGGCATTGGGGAAGTGGACACACTGTCTCCTCGACAGAAAAAATGAGACTATCGATTATCCCCTATGGGAGCGTTATTTGCACCTTCGGCGAAGGTCCTCGTGGACGGTTATGCTGTAGAGAGGGCAGATGCGTGTAAAGCGCCAAGTCTAGAGGTGAGAGGAGGAAGAAATGGTTACTGGCAGGAATTCACTTATTGCCTGGGGACCGGCTAAGGACGCACAGGCTGATGTGCTCATCCACCACCTCCACGGTGCCATGGATGCAGGGAGGGCAGGGCGCGGACTGGTTGAGAACTTATTGGATTCTCTGCCCAGTCAACGCATCCTCACACTAGATTCTGATGCGCTTATGGATTACCGTGCGCACCGCCCTTGGTTGACCTTCGAAAACTGGACTTTCACTGAGGTCGCTATGCCTGTGTTGGCCTTGGATCTTGTACAGGACGATAACTCGAAAAACTTCATGGTGTTGCATGGTCCTGAACCTGATTTGCGCTGGGAAGAACTTCTGGACACCCTGGCGACGATCCTTGAAAACTGCGGCGTTAAGAAGACAATCTCGGTGATGGGTATGGGGGCTGCAGTGCCACATTCCAGGCCGACCCCCGTACATATGCACGCCATGACGCCCCAAAATTTACCGAAACAGCCTCAGATGGAGGGATCCATGAAGGTTCCTTCGGGCTTCGATCAAGTTTTGGAATACACCCTTGGCGGCCGAGGTATCGATGCTATGGGCTTGGTGGCGGCCGTTCCTTACTACTTGACAGATGGCCTGTATCCGCCGGCAGCCGTCTCTCTTGCCAATAGGATTACTTCCTTGACTGGTCTGGCCCTGCCCGTAGGAGATCTGGAGGCCGCTTCCTCTCTCGCCTTGGGTCAGGTGGAAAAGATGGTTACGGCCTCAGGTGAAGCCGCCCGAATGATCGAGATGCTCGAGGAAAACTTCGATGAGGCATCCACCATGACTTCGGTGCCCACCGCTGAAGAATCTTTGCCCACCGCTGACGAGATCGGCGCAAAGCTAGAGGCATATCTGGAGCGCACTAATAAACTCGGACAACACGGTTCCTTGGATGTGACGCCTCTGTCGGTCCCTGAAAAGTCGGAAAAGTCAGATTTTGGTTCATTGTCCTACGGGAATCAGGGCAACGTGCCCCCTCCGTTTCTCCAAAAAAAGGGCCGAGGACGCCATCGTGCAGACCCGGAGGAAAAACCAGAGTCCTGAATTTCGTGCTGCACTTCGGTAAGAATGCGCAGCTTCCCCTCTGTCAAAAAATATATGGGCAGGTCACCTCTTTGCAGTTGGCAACTTCAACCGGTTTTGTGGGATGCTAGCCTGGTTGCATGTGCATGACCTGATGTCTGGTTGCCACTATGGCATTCCCAGACCCGCAAGGACCTACAAAGGTGCAGGAAAGTGGATTTGTGGCAAGACAGGGAGCATGCGCTCCAGTAACACCTTTGGAAGGACTAAGTATGGCACAGGGAACCGTCAAGTGGTTCAACCCTGATAAGGGATACGGTTTCGTGGAGCAGGACGGTGGGGCTGGCCCTGACGTGTTTGTTCACTACACAGCTATCACATCTGATGGCTACCGCACGCTCGAAGAGGGACAAGCAGTCGAGTTTGACATCACTGATGGCCCCAAGGGCCCTCAGGCTGCAAACGTCCGCGCCGTCTAAGCGCTGTCATCAGAACCCCGTTCACTGTGAAAGTGGCGGGGTTCTGAGTGTTTAATGTCAAGTGGGAGGAAAAATGGGAAGGACAGACAGGTCATTTGCGCGACTAAAGACGATGCAACGTGCTCACGCATTGGCCGCGTCTTGGCCTGATCAGCCTTTCCCTACTTCGATGGGCACAGTGGAACTGCACTCTTATGGCCAGGGTGTCATGATGCTCATTGATGGATATGAGTCATCGTTCATAGATCTGCTTGAACCGACCCACTTAGAGTTCGAATACCTGCAACACATAGATGCTTTTTTGCATTCTCGCCTTGAACCCGATCAGGCATTTCGTGCTCTGCACCTTGGCGCAGCCGCCTGCTCCTTGCCAAGGGCGTGGGCGGCCTCTTACCCAAGGTCTTCGCATGTGGCGGTCGAGGTCGATGCGATTTTGGCCCAAAACGTCCGCCAGTGGTTCGACTTGCCGTCCTCGCCCGTATTAAAAATTCGTGTGGGAGAGGGCGGTGCCGTCATGTCTGAACTGCGGGAGGCAAGTTTTGACGTGATTGTGCGCGACGCTTTCATTGAAGGAGAGATCCCACCATCCTTGACCACGCCTGAGTTTTACCTCCACTGTGAACGAGTTTTAAGGCCCGAGGGCGTTTTTATTGCGAATGTGGCATCTGGTTTGGGTTTGCGTTCGACCTTGTGGCGCACAAAGGAGATGCTTGCTTCTCTTAAGAACACGGGACTGCAGCATGTGTTGGTCTTGGCGGATTCTGCGGTTATTCGTGGCAAACGGATAGGCAACGCAGTCGTCGGGGCTGCCAGAACTGAGTGGGATATTGCCGCAGTGGAGCGCCTGGCTCGAAAGTTTCCTCTTCCTGTTCGTGTTTTTCAGCCTCGCGATCCTGAGTTACGGATGGATCTGTGAGCAGGAAATCCATTCAACGCACGGCGCGTAGGGACTGGGGCAGTGACGACAGTGGTTGTGACATCCTGCATCTGGACATGGATTCCTTTTTCGCCTCGGTGGAAGTTGTCGATAACCCCGCTTTGAAGGACCTGCCTGTCATTGTCGGTGGCCTGGGGAACCACGGCGTCGTCTCTGCGTCCTCCTATGAGGCCAGGGTTTTTGGGGTTCACTCTGCAATGCCCATTGTGAAGGCACGGCAGCTGTGTCCCCAGGGCGTATTTTTGCCTGTGCGTATGTCCAGGTATTCCGAGGTTTCAAAGCGAGTTATGGGGATGATTGCTCAAGTTTCTCCTCACATCGAACAGCTGAGCGTGGATGAGGCTTTTGTTGACATCAAAGGGGCACGTTTGGTCCAAGGTTCTGCCTTAGAGATCTCGGCATCCTTACGGGCAAGAATTCGTGAAGAACTGGGATTGCCGGCATCCGTGGGTATTGCTGCTACGAAGTCTGTTGCCAAATTGGCTTCAACACATGCCAAACCAGATGGTGTAATGCTCATTCCGGTGTCTCAAACTCAAAATTTTCTCAACACCTTACCCGTGGGTGCGCTTTGGGGGGTAGGGGAGTCCACCCAAAAGACTTTAGGAAGCTACGGGATTTCCACGGTCAAGCAGCTTGTGAACTTTGCTGAGGCTGATGTTGTTCGGATGCTTGGCCGCTCGGCAGGCAGTAGGTTATTTGCTTTGGCTCGTGGCATAGATCCCCGCGAAGTGGAAACTCAGAGACAAGAAAAATCTTTGAGTACCGAGACAACTTTTAGCAGCTTTGTCCACAGTCGCCAAGAACTTCACCGCGTGGCCTTGGAGCAAGCTCACCAGTGCGCACATAGGTTGAGGGCGTCAGCTATGGTGGCCGCAACTATATCGATCAAGTTGAGATCGGGGGACTTTTCCACGGTGACTCGCGCCAAAACCTTGGGTACTTCGACCGATGTTGCCCGGGTGATAGCTGCGACTGCCTGTGACTTGATTGACAGCGTTGAGATGCCCACCAGCGGTGTTCGCCTCTTAGGGGTGAGGGTTAGTGCTTTATCGAGCCCGTCTGAAGGGGTACAAATGTTTGTCGACGACGATGGTCGACAGGCACTTGCAGAGCGCGCAATGGATGGGGTTCAACAAAGATTTGGCGCTAATGCGCTTCTGCCCGCTAGTCTAGTGTCAAGGCGTGAAGAACTGGCAGAGGATGCCAGTCGGAGGAGGTGAGGGATTTGCCGCTGTCTGACTATGAAAAGCAGGTGCTGGCTCAGATGGAAGCGCAGCTTGCCTCAGATGACCCTGCCTTGGCGACGCGTTTAGGTTCGAGCCATGCAACTACACAGCCCCGAAAGATCGCATGGGGAGTAGTTCTTGCCATCGTTGGGATTACTGCCCTTGTGACAGGTGTTGCCTTGGGCGGCGGGATTGCCTCGGTGCTCGTTGGTGTCTCTGGTTTCGTCCTCATGGTTGCCGGTGTCATGTTGGTACTCGTGGGATTGAGGGGTGTGTCTGTGTTGGGCAACCAAAAATCTCAGCGCAAGGCCTCTGATAAATCGTCTTTTATGGATCGGCAGCAGGACCGTTGGGATCAGCGTAACGCGCAACCTTAGGGTCACATCCGCATAACTGTCTGCTAGTCACTGTAGAAAGTCCCCGCTTTGGCGGGGACTTTGTGTTTCCCGCATATGCACCCTGGGTGTGGCGGATAAGTGCAATTCTTCCTCCACTTCCATCCACGGAAGTATTCCCTTTATTTTCGAGGTTTCGAAGGGAAGAAATTAAGAAACTTTGGGAAAGTGTCTTGAAAGTGGAGCAAAGTGGAGTAATGTGGAGTCATTGGGAGATGGATGGCGACAATGGGAAGGAGGCCAGGAGTGTTTCTTGGTACCTACGAACCCAAACTCGATGACAAAGGCCGTCTCATCCTCCCCTCAAAGTTTCGCGATCAATTGGCCTCTGGACTGGTGCTGACCAGGGGACAAGACCGCTGTCTTTACGCATTCCCTGCCCTTGAGTTTGAAAAAATGTATGAGGAACTCAGGCGCGCTCCACTTGCCTCCAAAGATGCCCGCGATTACATCCGCATCATGCTTTCCGGTGCCTCAGACCAGATCCCTGATAGGCAAGGGCGTTTATCGATACCGCCTCAACTTCGCCAATACGCGGGTCTGGAACGCGATCTAGCGGTTATTGGTGCCGGTGCCAGGATCGAAATTTGGCAAGCCCAGGCTTGGCAGGACTATGTCGAAACACAAGAGGACATCTTCTCTTCAACCGCGCAGGAGGTCGTTCCCGGATTATTCTGACCCACTACTTTTCAACCGTGGATCTTGGGTTTGGTCCCTCACCGAGTTCTGAGTGCACTTCCCCGCAAGCAGACTCATCGGTGAGAGTCCAAGCTCAACAATCCACCTCATTCCATATAGCTAGACATAAGGATCTTGATGCAAACAGAGACACACGCGGATTTGGCTGCCATACACACACCTGTGTTGGCTGGCCTCTGCGGTGATCTCTTTGAGCCTGCCCTGGATACGAAAAATGGGGTGATGATTGACGGCACACTTGGAATGGGTGGGCATGCCCAATACTTCCTCGAACGCTTCGAGAACCTGCGGATTATCGGGATTGATAGAGATGCAGATGCGAGGGCGATTGCTTCCCAGAGGTTAAGGGACTTTGGGGAGCGAATCACGATTGTCGATGGCACCTACGACCAGATGTCTGCCATCGCCCAAGAACTCCTCGCAGACCCCGTGGATGCCGTATTCCTGGATATTGGGGTTTCATCTTTGCAATTGGACAGCGCAGAACGTGGTTTTTCTTATGTCCATGATGCTCCGCTGGACATGCGTATGGATCGCAGCCAAGGCTTTACTGCCGCACAATTGCTAGACGCCATAGATGCAGGTGAGCTTGCCACGATCCTCCGATTGTGGGGGGATGAACGCTTCGCATCCAGGATTGCGACAGCTGTCTTAGATGCAAGAGCTCAGGGTGCTCTCGAGACAACGGCGCAACTTGCCCAGGTCGTTAAGGACTCCATTCCTGCTGCAGCCAGACGCACAGGAGGCAATCCTGCAAAACGGACCTTCCAAGCTCTGCGCATTGCCGTCAATGACGAGCTGCGAATTCTGGCAGACACGATTCCTGTGGCCCTAGAGCTCTTACGAGTTGGGGGTCGTTTGGTCATTGAGTCATATCACTCTGGGGAGGACAAGATTGTCAAGGCAGCCTTGCGCCACGGAATCCAGCCTGATGTGCCCCCAGAATTGCCGCTCATTCCCTCTGACTTGCGTCCGTTTTTGGTGGATCTGGTTGGAGGTGCTGTTAAGGCAGATGACCAAGAAAGTCAGGACAACCCGCGTTCAGCTTCGGTGCGTCTCAGGGCGGTTGAAAAGAGTAGAGAAATTCCGCTCTGGTACCGAAAAAAGATAGAGAAAACACGGTTTAGGAGTCTTAGAAGTCTGGAAAGTCTTCGAGGAATAGACAGGAAGTCAACAGACGCACAAAGGAGCAAGGAATGAGTGCAGCGTCCCCTCGTGTGAGAGCTACCGCAGTACCTCTTGTACAACCCAGACCTACCCAGGCGCCCAGACCTGCCCTGCAGGTAGTGCGTGCGGTTGGAGCCAAGAAGGTGACTGCCCCCACCTGGACGGTGGTTGTCGTGCTCATGATTGCCGCTTTGGTGGTGCCCATGCTTATTAACACAGATATGGCGGTTGTGTCCTACCAGATGCATTCAAATCAAGTGGAACTCAATCGTCTAAACGATGAGGCAGCGGTTTTAGTAACCCAAGTTCAAGAGGCGCAATCGCCAAATTCTTTGGCTAAGAAAGCTCAAGCGGCAGGGCTTGTGCAGGCACCAGCTCCTGGCTACATTTCGCTTCGCACGTCCTCAGTTGTTGGAGGAAGTCCAGCCACCGGAGGATGAGGGACGAGATGCATGTGTAAAAACACCTTGGCTTTTTGGTGGACAATGTGTTCGTGAACTTGTCGACACGGCGCAGACTCGCTTTGGGGTTAATCCTGTGCTTGCTGGCTGTTTTTGCGGTGCGCCTGGTGTACGTGCAGATCATTATTGGACCAGATCTCAGCGCGCAAGCCCGGGCGGAACGCACGCGTGTTTATTCCATTCCTGCTGAGCGCGGAAAAATCCTTGACAAGTCAGGCAAAGTGATGGCTACTTCCGTCAAGCGCTACCACATCGGAATCAACCAGGAAACCATCAATACTTTCGAAATTCCGGCAGGCGGCCTATTGCGCGGTGAAAAGGGGCAAGAAGAACCCATCAAGGATGAAAACGGAGAAATTATCACCGGCTATGGGCCTGCGGCGGCAGCCAAGCTATTGGCTCCCATCATCGGGGAAGATGCTGCCCTGCTGGGGGGACGTATGGTTCCCCGGCCAGGTGCTGAAGCCAAGACTTTCATCTATCTAAAAAAGTTTGTAACCCCCGAAGTCTGGCGGCAAGTCAGGGATCTGGGGATACCTGGGGTGGAACCCGAGGAGGTTTTCCAACGCATTTACCCCAACGGTTCTGTGGCAGGAAATATCATCGGTTTTACTCAAGAAGGTGCCGGTGGTATCGCGGGTTTGGAGCAGACTCAGGATGAAAAACTGCGCGGAACTGACGGCAAAGGCGAAGTGGAAATTGGTCGCTTCGGACAGATCATCCCCACAGGAACTGAATCTGTTGTGCCTGCCATCAATGGCCAAAATGTTCACACGACGATTTCCATAGACCTACAAAACTTGGCACAACAAGAAGCCGATCAGGTAGTCACCCAGTTTGGGGCCCAATGGGCAGCTATTGCCGTTGAGGAAGTGGGAACTGGCAATATTATCGCCTTGGCCGATTCAGGCACAGTTGACCCATCGCAGCCAGCCAAAGTCCCCGAGGAACAACGAGGTTCTCGCGCCGTGACGAACACCTACGAACCTGGCTCTACCGCAAAACTCGTCACCTTTGCCTCCGCCCTCGACACGGGTGCGATCTCGCCCTTGACACCGTTCACTGTGCCCTATGAAATAACTATGCCTAATGGTCAAGCCTTTATCGACTCTCATGAACACCCGACGATGGGACTCACGGCCGCAGGAGTTTTAGCGCAATCTTCCAATACGGGCA
The DNA here is from genome assembly GCA_030538185.1 of Actinomycetaceae bacterium. Taxonomy (GTDB): domain Bacteria; phylum Actinomycetota; class Actinomycetes; order Actinomycetales; family Actinomycetaceae; genus JAUNUK01. The sequence goes on from JAUNUK010000005.1 coordinate 105,440, forward strand.
CGGTGCAGATTGGGGATATGGTGAAGGATTCAACCAGATACGAGCATTTGCGCGCCCTTGGATTTGGCGAGAAAACAGGTATCGAACTGCCGGGTGAGTCGGCGGGCATCTTGGCCAAGCCCCAAGATTGGGACGGCAGGCAACGTTACACAATCATGTTCGGTCAAGGAATGGCCTCTACCATCTTGCAAAACACCTCCGAGGTGTCAACCATTGCCAACGGCGGTGTCCATATCAAACCCCGCCTTATTGACCGCTGGGAAGCGGCAGACGGGACCATTACCAAACAGACGCGCCCAGATCCGGTCCAGGCCATAAAACCAGAAACCTCACAGATCTTGCTTCGCATGATGGAAGGTGTGGTTTCGGATGACGGCACCGCACCCAATGCTGTAATCAGTGGCTACCGGGTGGGTGGAAAAACAGGAACCACGCAGATCTTGGACTCAAAGGGAACGATGGTGGGTGCAGTTGCTTCGTTTACAGGCGTCTTGCCGATCGACAAGCCAAAGGCGGTTATCTCGGTCGTAGCATATAAGCCAACCGCTTCCATCTTTGGTACGGACGTGGCAGTACCCGGGTTCAAGGTTGTCGCAACAGCAACCATGCGTCACCTCGGGGTCTCTCCCTCCGATGGATCACCCAACCTCTACAAGCTTACCCAGTGACTCGGCCTAGCCTCACAAAGAGTGTTACAGGAACAGACTAGATTGGTGGACGTGAAGATTTCGAAGGTGCCAGGTGACCAACCGGCTCGCAGCGATTGTAGTGCCGCGCAAGTTCCGATGAGCCTCACAGACGTGCCTTCGGTTTCGCTTGCCCAGGTGGCAGACATACTTGGCTCTGACAGCATCTACCGTGGCACGCAAGCAATAGAGCAGGTCCACTTCCGCGGTGCCGTGGGTGATAACAGGAAAGTGCGTGCATCCAACCTGTTTCTTGCCATGCCTGGTGCCCACGTTCATGGCATGGCTTTCGCCTCGCAGGCACTCAAATCTGGTGCCGCGTGTCTGGCGACAACGCCCTCGGGATGGGAACAATACGGCGAAACTTTGCCGGAGGAAACCCCTGTTGTGATCAGCGAAAACCTCCCCAAGCGTGCAGGTGAGATTTCGGCTTTGGCCTGGGGGCACCCCTTTAGAAGGCTTCGTAACTTTGGGGTGACCGGAACGAACGGCAAGACCACGACGACCTTTATGATTTCGCATATCCTTCGGGCTTTGGGACACAAAACCGGGCTGATGGGGACGGTGTGTGTCGATATTGATGGACACGCCCAGCCCGCAGAACTGACCACACCGCAACCCTGGGACGTGCAGGGCATTGGGGCGTTGATGGTGGACCGAGGCATTCAAGATTGCGTCATGGAGGTTTCTTCCCACGCCTTGACCCTGGGTCGGGTGCGCCCCTTGGTGTTTGATGTCGCTGCTTTTTCGAATCTCACCCAGGATCACCTGGATTTCCATAGCGATATGGAGGACTATTTCCTGGCCAAGGCCAAGTTGTTTAAGGCTGAAAACTCGCGTACTCAAGTGGTTTTGATCGACAACCCTTGGGGGCTACGCCTAGCCAAAGAGCTAGGCAACTTCCCACACGTCCACACGCTGTCCTTAACAGGTGGGCAAGCGCGTTGGCAAGGACAGTTCAACGTGGAAAAGGACAGTGCCGAGGGCGGGGCGACCTTGACCCTGAAACAAAGCGATAACCCGGCTGAAGAACTGCGCGTCTACATTGGTTTGCCAGGGGTTTTCAATGTCGAAAACGCCGCCCTTGCCCTGGTGAGTGTCCTGGCAGCAGGCCATACGATCCCTGAAATCTCGCAGGCACTGGGGCCTCGTTTCATGCCTGAGATCCCCGGTCGCATGGAGCTTGTGGGCTCAGCCCCCAGGGTTGTTGTGGATTTTGCCCACAACCCAGATGGCTTGGAGCAGGCATTGTCTTCTTTACAGAAGATCACCGAAGGTAAGTTGATAGTGGTTTTTGGCGCCACGGGTGAGCGCGATAGGGATAAACGGCCCAAAATGGCGCGTATTGTCGCCGCATACGCCGATGCAGTATTTGTGACAGACGACGATCCTCACGAAGAAGATCCAGCCCAGATTCGCGCTGAGGTCATGGCTGGTTTTGACAATGAACCCGAAGGCTATGCGATAAACGTGGACGACAGAGCCAAGGCAATTGACTGGGCAATAAAGTTAGCCAAGGCGCAAGATACTGTTCTTGTGGCTGGTCGTGGCCATGAAAGCCACCAGGCACTTGGAAGGGCAATGATTGAGATGGACGACCGCGTACTGTGCCGTGAAGCCCTTCGACGACACCACGGTGGTGGGGCACAGTGATAACTTTTAGCCTCGATCAGATAGCCGACTGTGTGAAGGCGCTTGCCTGGATGCCAGGCCTACCTGGAAATCAAGAAACACGTCCGGTAAAGATCGTTGTGGACTCACGGGTCTTGGAGCCGGGAGACATTTTTTGCGCACTGCCTGGTGCCTCGGTGGACGGGCATCGGTTTGTGGATCAGGTATGTGCTGCGGGGGCCGCGGCGGTTATCGTATCGATGCCAGTTGAAGAGGTTATTGCGCGCGGAATGTGTAAGCCCTTTGAACCAGGGGATACCCGCGTTCTGGTGGTGCCTGATACCACGCACGCTTTGGGTGATATTGCCAGGCTTCACCTCCAAACCTTGCGCAAGCACGGAAACATGAAAACAGTCATAGGGGTTACGGGTTCTGCAGGTAAGACCACAACGAAGGATCTTTTGGCTACTCTTTTGGGTTCACAGGGACCTACCATTGCCCCGGTCAATTCCTTCAATAATGAGATTGGGCTGCCTCTGACCATCTTCCGAGCAGACCACTCAACCCAGTATCTGATTATGGAAATGGGTGCCGATGCCCCCGGTGACTTGACCTACCTGACTTCGATTGCGCCCTTGGATATTGCGGTGATCCTCATGGTGGGTCATGCTCACCTTGGAAAATACAAGAACATAGATCAGGTTGCCGAGGCCAAAGCAGAAATACTTGGCGGTTTACGTGAAGATGGGATCGCGATCTTGAACCGAGATGATGAGCGCGTGCGTTCAATGTCGCCACCGCCAGGACGTCAGACACGCTATTTCAGTTCGCTTGTTTCCAGTGAAGTCTGGGCATCCGAGGTGGCGGTTACGCCACTGTCCAGGGCCAACTTCACCCTTCACGCCCATGGGCGTCAGGCACCGGTTGCTTTGCAGCTCGTGGGAGAGCACCACGTTTCCAACGCCCTGGCTGCAGCAGCAGTAGCCCTAGAAATAGGTATGTCAGTAGAGGATGTTGCTAAGGTCCTATCTACAACCCAGGCATCTTCGATACACCGCATGTCCCTGTTCACGCTTGCTCAGGACATCAGGGTGCTCGACGATTCCTACAACGCCAATCCAGACTCGATGCAGGCAGCTTTCAAAGCAGTGCAAAACCTGGCCCAGGACTCACGGATTATTGCCGTGCTTGGACCCATGCTTGAACTGGGAGACAGCTCACCTACGGCGCACCGCATGATCGGCAAGACAGCCGCCCTCTCGGGCAGTGATGTTCTCATCACCTTCGGAGCGCAAGGCCAAGACTACATTGACGGTTTCAATGAAGGCGCCCTCGGAAAAAACCTGGGCGAAAAGGTGACGTACCTCTGTGAGGATGCTTCAGATGCTTTGATTAGACTGCGGGAGGTAATGGAAGCGCAAGACTTCGTTGTCATCAAAGGATCTTGGGGTTCTAGGGCGTGGACAATAGCCGAAGAACTAGAGAGGAAGGGGCTGTAGTAATGGCTGCTCTGTTGATATCTGCCGCAGTTTCTCTGCTATTTTCTTTGGTTTTGACACCGTGGTTCATCAAATGGCTTATTGCTAATGAGTATGGCCAGTTCATCCGCCAAGACGGACCCACTGGACACTTTACGAAACGCGGTACACCCACCATGGGTGGGCTGATGATCATCACGGCAACCATCGTTGGGTGGGGTAGCGCATCCCTTTTCGAGTACCTGACCATCCAAAGAACAGTTGACGTCTCCTCGCTGTTATTGATTTTCCTGATCCTTGGCCTGGGGCTCATTGGCTTCCTGGACGATTGGATCATCATCTCGAAGCATCGTTCTTTAGGGTTAAACCCCACAGCGAAAATCTTGGGCCAGTTGGGCGTGGGATCGATTTTCGCTGGTCTGGCCGTATCTTTCCCCAATGAATACGGACACACACCGGCCACTTTCCACATCTCTTTCATTCGTGATTTGCCCATTGATCTGGCTTTTGCAGGGATTGGCCTGGGCGTGGTCCTGTTCCTTATTTGGGCAAACCTGCTGGTGGTGGCCTGGTCTAATGCCGTGAACCTGACCGATGGGCTCGATGGCCTTGCCACGGGTGCCGCAGTCATGGTCTTTGGCGCCTACACCCTGATCTCGTATTGGCAATCCTCACAGTCGTGTCGACTTTTAGCCCAGGATCCTGCCTGCTATGACATTCGCGATCCGCGTGGCCTGGCCATCGTGGGAGCGGCCTTGGTGGGGGCCTGCGTCGGGTTCCTGTGGTTCAATGGCGCACCTGCACAGATTTTTATGGGGGATACGGGCTCCTTGGCTTTGGGCGGCGCTGTGGCCGGTTTTTCCATCATGACGCAAACAGAGATCCTGGCAGTCCTTATCGGGGGTCTGTTTGTCATCGAGGTTTTCTCTGATGTCATCCAGATTGGTTTCTTTAAAGCAACCAGGAAACGAGTCTTTAAAATGGCGCCCTTACACCACCATTTCGAGCTCAAAGGCTGGGGTGAGATCACGGTCGTCATCCGTTTTTGGATAGTCGCCGGTATTTGCGCAGCCCTTGGGGTTGGCGTTTTCTACGCAGAGTGGGTGGCCAGGTGAGTGCTTTAAAAGGTGCCGATATTGGGATTTTGGGCTTAGGGACCTCTGGGATTGCCGCCGCCGAGGTCCTGACCACGCTCGGTGCCAAGGTCAGTGCCTACGAGTCCAATGAAGACGCCCTCGAAAAAGCTCAGGCGAGTCTGGGTACTGGCATTAGCTTTGTTCACACCACTTCGCCTCAAGACTTCGCTGAACGGGCCGTCGCCGGGGGGCACAGCCTTTATATAACCTCACCCGGAATATCAGTATTGTCACCCGTCAGGCTAGGTTTGGTGAAGGCTGGCCGCAGGGTCATTTCAGAGGTAGAGCTGGCATGGAGGCTTTATTCCGAGGGCGTCACGCCACGCATCCCGTGGTTGACCTTGACTGGGACGAATGGAAAGACCACCACGGTTCGTTTATTGGCGCACATGCTTATTGCCAGGGGCACGGTTTCCACGGCAGTAGGAAACGTGGGCACGCCCATTGTCCAGGTGGTTGCTGAAGGCGCTTGTGACGTACTGGCAGTCGAGCTGTCTTCTTTCCAGCTGCATGACACGTATTCTGTCAGTCCCTGGGCCTCAGCCTGTTTGAATGTGGCCCCGGACCACATTGATTGGCACGGGTCCTTTGACGCCTATGTGGCAGATAAAGCCCGGGTATATGAGCGCACACAAAAAGCTTGCGTTTACAACGAAGCCGATAGTCGCACCCTGAAGATGGTCGAGGAAGCAGATGTTATCGAGGGCTGCAGGGCAGTGTCGGTGACTTGTGGTGCTCCAGACGTGTCGCAACTTGGGATCATTGAAGATGTCTTGGTAGACCGGGCATTCTTGGAAACCAGACACAAGCAAGCCTTGGAATTGGCAACCTTCGCGGACCTCGAACACCTCACAGGGGGCGTAACGCCATCAACGGCACTATTGACCGATGTCCTCACCGCAGCAGCCTTGGCCAGGGCCTACGGGGTGGAACCAGAATATGTGCGCCAAGGGCTGCGCGACTTCGAATTAGATGCCCACCGCAGACAGCTAGTTGCCACCGTTGGTGGCGTGAGCTACATCGACGACTCTAAGGCGACCAATGCCCACGCGGCACAGGCATCTTTACAAGACATCTCACCGGGCACAGCCGTGTGGATTGCCGGCGGCCTAGCCAAAGGCCAAGACTTCACTGACCTTGTCAAGGCCATTGCGCCAAAGCTCAAAGCAGTTGTGTTGATCGGTGAAGACCAGGCTCCCTTCCTCTCCGCCCTCGGCAATGAGGCTGCTGATACACCAGTGTTTTGTATTGAGGGCAAGGATGACGTGATGAAGCGGGCAGTCGGGCGTGCCGCCGAGGTGGCGACACCTGGCGACAGTGTCGTCTTGGCACCCGCCAGTGCCTCGTGGGATCAGTTTGAAAACTACGCACAGCGCGGCCATGATTTTGCTGATGCCGTAGAGTTCCTTGGAGCTAAGCGTGAGTGAGACTCCAGGGTTAAAGACAGCCCAGAAGACAGATGAGAAGCGCGCTCCTACCCCCGTGCAAAGGATGTTGGGCAACCTCGCATCCCAGCCGGTGCTGTCTTATTACTTGATCCTGGTGTGTACGTTTTTCCTGGTAATTATCGGTACCATCGTCGTGTTTTCGGCATCAACCATTGCGGTGTTACAAAAGGATGCCTCTGGCTCCATTGTGAAGGCTATGTCGCGCGACGTTGCCATCATTGCTGTGGGGCTGGTGGGGATGCTTATCGCCTCCCGTTTCCCACCGCGTTTTTATGAGAGGCTCGCGGCTGCGGTGTTCCTTTCTTCACTCGTTATGCAGCTGGGTATCTTCACGCCACTTGCAATGGACAAGTACGGCAATAATAACTGGATCTACGTGCCCATTATTGGGCAAGCGCAGCCCTCGGAAGTCATTAAATTGGGCTTGGCCCTGTACCTGGGGGCAGCCTTCGCATCTGGACGGGTAAAGATCGACAACGCTAAGTCCCTGCTGTGGGGGGTTGGTGTACCGACGCTACTTGCCTTGGGTCTGATTATGGCTGGCCGAGACCTGGGCACAGCACTTGTCGTGGCGGCACTTGTGGTCGGGGCCTTGTTCCTGGCAGGTATTCGGCTTAAATGGCTCGCTTCCATTATTGTGGCCGGACTGGGGGCCGCAGCTTTCTTCGTCATGATTTCTCCCAACCGTCGCACAAGAATCCTGGGTTTCCTTTCCAGCAAGGGCTCTGCCCCGTCCTCAGCCGAATACCAAAGCAAACATGGTCTTTGGGGGTTGGGCACCGGAGGGATTTCTGGGGTGGGCCCGGGGGCAAGCAGAGAAAAGTGGTCCTATCTGCCCGAAGCTCAAACGGACTTCATCTTCGCAATCCTGGGTGAAGAGTTTGGGCTCTTGGGCACGTGCGTGGTCTTGTTGCTTTATGCAGGCCTTGCCATCGGCATGTTCAGGGTGATGCGTCGTCAACAAGATGTCTTTGCCCGGGTAGCCGTTGGGGCTATCGCCTCTTGGATCTTCGTCCAGACGATCATCAATATTGGCGCGATTATTGGCCTTGTGCCGATTATTGGTGTCCCGTTGCCTCTTTTGTCCTCTGGTGGTTCCGCCATGATTTCTACACTCGCAGCCATAGGGGTGGTCCTGGCGGCTTCGAGATGGGAACATGGTGCCCAGCAGGCATTTAAGGCTAAGTCGAGCACAGTCAAACGCTCTTTGGCCGTGCTGACTGCCTCTAGGAGGAAACATGGGTGAGGCTGGGATTTTGTTGGCTGGTGGGGGAACTGCTGGTCACGTCAATCCACTATTAGCAACTGCTGCACAGTTGGAATTGCTGTCTTCGCTCCCACGCCTAGTCGTGGGCACTGCGCAGGGGTTGGAAGCCGAATTAGTGCCGCTTGCAGGCGAAGAACTGCTGACGATTGAACGCCTGCCGCTGCCGCGGAAACCCAGTCTTGACCTGCTGAAACTTCCCTTTAGGCTGCGTCGTAGTGTCGAGTATCTGCGTCGCGTAATGCGCGAGAGAAACATCGGGGTAGTGGTCGGCTTCGGTGGCTATGTCGCTACCCCGGTGTATCTGGCGGCTCGAGGCCTTGGCCTGCCCATCGTTATCCACGAACAAAACGCGCGTGCGGGGCTGGCCAATAGACTCGGGGCCCGCTGGGCGAAGGTGGTCGCCACGACTTTTGCTTCCACGCGTCTTCGTGCGCCCAAAGGGCATACGAAGGTGGTGGGCCTGCCATTGCGCCCAGCAATCGCCGCTCTTGCCCAGTCGCGTGAAAGTGAGGAAGGCACATGGGCGCGAAGGGCCCATGCGGCAAAGCGTTTCGGTTTGGATGCAGATAAGCCGGTCATCGTCGTGACAGGCGGTTCCTTGGGGGCTGTTCACCTCAACGAGGTCGCATGTCCGGTGTTGCTTGCACGCGGACAACAGGTTATTCACGTCACGGGCAAGGGCAAGGACGAGGGCGTCTCCAAGGCAGTGCGGGCCTTGGGGGCTGAAGCCCGGTACAAAGTTTTCGATTACTTACTGGACATGGAAGAAGCCTTGGCGCTGGCAGATGTCGTTGTGTGTCGCGCTGGGGCAGGGACTGTGGCAGAGATGTCTGCTTTGGGGATACCTGCCATTTATGTGCCACTTCCCATTGGAAATGGCGAACAAAAACTCAATGCTTCAGGGGTGGTGGACGCAGGGGGAGCAATCCTTATTGAGGACGCAGACCTGGATGACGCTACGCTCTCTAGTGCCTTTGATCAGGCCTTGGAACCGGAAAGAAACGCGTCCATGGCCGCCTTGGCCAAGAGCTGTGGAACCACGCAGGCGGCCACAAAACTTGCCCAGTTAGTTCTGGACTGTCTGCCCGGGGGACAGGAAGAAGAAAACAGATGACGAGCAGCTATCACCTGATCGGTATAGGCGGTGCCGGGATGTCTGTTGTGGCCCAGCTGCTGAAAGCCGAAGGTTTCCAAGTCTCTGGTTCTGACCAGCAGGATTCATCAACCCTGCAGGAGCTTCTCCACGTGGGTATCGATGCTTACTTCCCACACGACCCTGGGCATATGCCAAGCGGGGCCACGGTGGTGCTCTCCTCAGCGATCCGCGAGGACAACCCCGAATTGCTGGCGGCGCGAACCCAAGGGGCGCCTGTTATTCACAGATCTGAGGCCCTGGCGCGGGCAGCCCAGGGAAAACGTTTCGTGGCCGTGGCCGGAGCTCACGGCAAAACCACGACCTCGGCAATGTTGGCCACCGCCTTGGATGCCAGCGGCTGTGAGCCCTCTTTCGCGATAGGGGGGATTGTCACCGCCTACGCAACGGGGGCGCATATTGGGGCCGGAGATATTTTCGTTGCCGAGGCCGATGAATCTGATGGCTCGTTTCTCAATTACGAGCCCACCCTTGCGATAGTGACCAATGTGGAGGCCGACCATCTGGATCATTGGGGCTCTCAAGAGGCCTTTGAGCAAGGGTTCGTGGATTTTGCCATGCGAGTGAGAAAGCCTGGGTGCCTGGTTATATGTGTCGATGACCCTGGTGCTGCCCGGCTGTTGGAGCGCTTGCGGGCATGTGGCTTTGGGGACGCCGCGGCTCTAGGCAGCTCAACGCAGGTCGCCACCATCGGCTACGGCTTGAGTGAAAAAGCCGATATTCGCATCACAGATCTTCACTTGGGGCAGTTAGGGAGTAGTGCCGTATTGCGCGGTAACCTTCCGGGTTTCGACGGATTGGCCACGGAGTTGTCGCTGCAGGCTGTTGGGCAACACAATGTTTTGAATGCGACTGCTGCCTGGGTTGCCGGCCTGTGTCTGGGTGCCGCGCCTCAGTCTTTGGCCCAAGGACTCCACAGTTTCACCGGCACAGCTCGACGTTTCGATGTGGCGGGCAGTGTGGCAGGTATCCGCGTGATTGACGACTATGCCCATCATCCCACTGAGGTGGCTTCGCTTATGCGTCAGGCTCGTTTGGCGGCTGGCGCTAACCGGGTCTTGGCAGTGTTTCAACCGCATCTATTCTCACGTACAAAGCAGTTTGCCACCCAGTTTGCCCAGGCCCTCAGCCAGGCAGACAAAGTGGTCCTCACAGATATTTATGGCGCTAGGGAAGACCCCATCGAGGGCGTGAGCTCTCATCTGATTGCCGATCAACTCCCTGGAGCCCAGGTTATCGACGACATGTTCGAGGCCGGCGATTATCTGGCCGACCTAGCTCAGCCCTCGGACATAATTTTGACCATTGGGGCAGGTTCCATCACTAAGGTCGCGCCCGCGATACTTGCAAGGCTCAGCAAACGGCGGGGTGAAGGCCTCCTATGAGACCACCGTCAAGGCCCAAGGCGGCACGCGGACTTCCTCATAAGGCCCCTTTGCCAAGGGGGGCAGACCTTCCGGTGCCCCAATCAGAGAACAACAGTAACGACGAGCCGCCCTCGGCACCCTTGACGGAACCTTTGCCAGCTTTGGATGCCGAAAAGTTTTCACCGCGCCTGCCTAAATTCTCTTTGCCGCGTATCCCAAAGCCCTCATTCCCGCTACTACCAAAGATGCGGGTGCGGCAAAAGCCTCCTGCGGCTGAGCAGCCAAAGCCCTCTGAACCACCCACACAGGCAGGTGTCGAACCCCCAGATATCGCTGTTGATCACGGTTTAGAGCGTCGTTTACAAGAGCGTCGTATAGCGGCTCGCAAAAGGTTGATTACTCAGTCGGGCATCGCTCTAGGGATCGCCCTTGGCCTACTACTGGTGGGCTACATTGTCTTTTTTTCTCCCCTGTTTGCCCTCGATACAAGTGAGCAGTGCAGTGTTGAGGGCAATCAGACCATGGATCCATCCCAGATTTGCGCAGCACTTGCTGAATATGACGGCACCCCCTTGACTCGACTCCCGGAAGGGAGCATGGTCGAGACTTTGAAAACGGATGTGCCAGCCATTTTGCGCGCCACCATCACTCGTGAATGGCGTCACGGCATCCATATTGCTGTCATTGAACGGGTGCCTGTCGCGGCAGCTTTGCTCAATGGCAAGCAAGTGGCTGTCGATGTTGAAGGCGTGCCTTTGGAACGCACTGGCCCTCAGCTGGCAGAACTTCCACAGCTGGCATTAGAAATTTCTGAGGGCGGCGAGGTTGCAGTCAAAATCGATGCCGCCTTGAGCGTCCTGGACAAAATTCCTCCAGATTTACTCACCCACATTGCTTCAGTAGAGGCCCGTTCATCTTCCTCGATTGAGTTAAAGCTGAAAAATGGCGTGTTGGTTCGGTGGGGTGACACCTCGGATTCGGAGCTTAAAGCCGATGTGATGCGCCTTCTGATTTCCGAGGACGTCAAAGAAATAGATGTTTCCACTCCGAGGCGACCCTCGACTTTGTGAGCGAATTCCCGACACGCGCATGCCTGGTCATTGTGTATGAGGGTCTGGGCCTCTACCGTGTTGGCGTCCAAATTGGAGTGAAAGTCTAACCTTGAGCTTGAAGGTTAGCGGGAGGTGGCAAGGTGTCGACACCACAAAATTACCTGGCTGTTATCAAAGTTGTTGGCATCGGTGGGGGCGGCGTCAACGCTGTCAACAGGATGATTGAGGCAGGGCTCAAGGGCGTTGAGTTCATTGCAATCAATACTGACGCCCAAGCCCTTCTTATGTCGGATGCCGATGTGAAGTTAGACATTGGCAGGGAATTGACTCGCGGCTTGGGAGCAGGTGCTGACCCTACCGTTGGACGAAAGGCAGCAGAAGACCACAGGGACGAGATCCGTGAGGTGCTGGAAGGTGCCGATATGGTGTTCGTGACCGCAGGCGAAGGTGGCGGTACGGGCACAGGGGGCTCTCCCGTGGTGGCAGAGATTTCTAGGGAAATCGGAGCGCTCACAGTCGGTGTCGTCACCCGCCCCTTCGGTTTTGAAGGCCGTAGGCGCTCTGCCCAGGCTGACGTCGGTGTAGAAGCCCTGCGGACAGAGGTCGACACCCTGATCGTCATCCCAAATGATCGCCTATTGGCCATATCTGACAAAAACATCTCGATGATTGATGCCTTCAAGACAGCAGACCAGGTATTGCTTTCTGGCGTCCAGGGCATCACGGATTTAATCACTACACCAGGACTTATTAACGTCGATTTCGCCGATGTGAAATCAGTGATGAAAGATGCGGGATCAGCCCTGATGGGTATCGGTTCTGCGACGGGTGACGACAGGGCTGTTCGGGCGGCTGAATTGGCTATCGCCTCACCCCTTTTGGAGGCATCCATCGACGGAGCACATGGGGTCTTGCTGTTCTTCCAGGGCGGCTCAGACATGGGCCTGGCTGAAACACAACAAGCCGCCGAGCTTGTCAAAGAGGCAGCCCACACGGAAGCCAATATCATCTTTGGCGCCGTCATTGATGATGCCCTTGGAGATGAAGTTCGCGTTACGGTTATTGCCGCAGGTTTCGATGACTCGGAAAAAAAGGCGGGAGAAAAAGCTGCCCTTTTCCAAGCGACGCAAGGAAAATCCACATCCAGCATCGGAACTTCATCTACGACAAGTCAGGCCACAGCCACGGGGCTTGCTGGCCTTTCAGGGGCCACTTCTGGGCTTGGCGTAAGTGCCCAGGCGAGTGAGTCTTCCCAGACACAGCTGGCAGCTGATATTCCGGTTGCCCAGGCATCCAGCAACACACCTGGAACCTCAGAGGCTGCACGCCTTTCAGACACTCCCACCTACGAATCTGTTTCCGCGCGTCTGGCTCAGCACAGAGTTCCTGCTTCGCCGCACGTCACAACCGAGGCATTAGTAGATGAGACACCCACCAGGCCTGCAGGCACCACCCCTTTGAGTGCCCCGCTGTTTCCAGTGGCTGAACCACCCGCCTCGACCTCGGGCATCAGGCCCGTGAGTCCAGATGCAACGACCATTCCCGACTATCTTGATTCTTCTGCAAAACTTAGGCAGGCAGATCTTGAGATACCCCGGGTGTTTGACGATTTGACGAGGGAAGAAGACTTAGATATTCCTGACTTCCTGCGCTGATATGGAGGCCGGGGAGGGCACTCACGATTTCGAGGGCGTAGTCACTAGGGACTGCAGCATGTGGATGACTTCCGCCCTCGGCGGAGTTTCTCAAGGTTCCTACCGTGCCCCAGGATCTCAACCAGGGCTCAACCTTGGTAAGCATGTAGGAGACGATCCCTTGGATGTGGAGCACAACCGGCACCTTGTTTCTAGGCACCTTGGTGCCCACGTGCTCTACATGGAGCAAATCCATTCAGCCGATGTCGCAATTATTTCTCGTCCTGGTGATATTCCAAGCAAAGGCGATATCCCCAAGGTCGACGCCCTAATCTTGGACACGCGCAACTGGCCCCATGACAAACACATTCCTGCCTTGGCGGTTATGGTTGCAGACTGTCTACCTCTCGCCTTGTATAACTCCGAAGTGATGGCCGTTGTGCACGTCGGCAGAAAAGGCGCTGATGGGGGAGTTGTGAAAAACACCATTGAGGCCATGATGCTCAACGGTATTGATCCAAGTGGCCTGCAAGTAGGTATTGGGGCACATATTTGTGGTGATTGTTACCAAGTCGACTCCACAATCGCTGGGACTTTTTTAGAGCGTTATCCCGAGGCACTCAAGGTTCAAGGTGCCAGAAATTTTGGTCTAGATCTGGGTCTCATCGTCGAGAAGCAACTTAGACAGGCCGGGGTTGAAGCAGCTATTAAACGCTTGGGCGGATGCACACTATGTTGTGATCGCTACTATTCCTACCGCCGAAGCAAGACCTGTGGTAGACAGGCCTTAATTCTTGCCAAATCCTAAAGTTTGTTACTGACTTATGCGACACACCGCGACCCCTGACCCGAATATCTGCGTTTTTGCTTTAGCGTCTTGAAATAGGAACCTGGGTTGCCAGGTGTATGCCTCATCAAGGAGATTTTCATGGCAGTCGTCAGTAGAGTTTTGGATTTCGTGGGACTTCATGACTCTTCAATTAAAGAAGAAAATGAATACGATTACCCTGAGACCCAGGAAAACTCTGGGGTGACCAGCCTCTATGATGCCCAACTTGAGGAAGTCAAGGCCCCTGCCCCCGTGCTTGCTCGCATTGTCACGGTGCACCCTGCGACTTTCAATGAGGCGCGCACAATTGGGGAACGCTTCCGTGAGGGCATCCCCGTCATTATTAACCTGTCCAACCTCTCCGAACCCGATGCGCGCAGAATGGTCGATTTCGCTTCCGGTCTAATCTTTGGGCTGCACGGCAGCATTGAGCGTGTGACGACGAAAGTCTTTCTTATCTCCCCTGAGGTGGTCAAGGTTGAGGGGGCTACCTCCCTTGGGAGGACAACTCTGTTCAACCAAAGCTAGGCTAACCCTATGGCCTGGATCGGGATCTTTTTATTATGGGTGATTCAACTCTACATATTCATCCTCATACTGCGTGCAGTGTTTGAGTGGATACGCATGTTCTCACGAGGCTGGCGTCCTCGTGGTGTTGTTTTGGTTATTGCAAATATTTGTTATGCCTTGACTGACCCGCCTCTCAAGGCGTTGGGGCGAGTGATACCGCCCTTGAGACTTGGGTCAATTGGGCTCGACATGGGCTTCATAGCACTATTTGTCCTATTGTTCCTGGCGCAGATTTTCATTAGAATCATATTCTTCTGAGCCGTGCAATTCGTCTCAGAAGTCACATTAGTAACGTAAGTTGTGTGACAATAGACTCCGGTATGCTGTTCCTGAGCTTTTCAGAGAATCAACTACAGTAAAAACAGTGGCGGTCGCGCATGTGGTCGCCTGAACGACTAGCAACGAGGTGACGAGAATGGCGCTGCTCACCACTGACGACGTCTTGAACAAGAAGTTCCAGCCGACAAAGTTCAGAGAGGGCTACGACCAAGACGAGGTCGATGACTTTCTTGATGAGGTCGTAGAAACACTTTCTACCCTTCAAGATGAGAACGTGGATTTGCGAAACAAGCTGGCTGAGGCAGAGCGTCGTATCGCAGAGCTCTCCACCGGGCAGATTCCCGTGGTTGAACAGCAAGCAGCCCCCTTCGAACAGCAGCAATATAATGCTGCGGTTCCCTCTCAGGCAGCAGCCGCCACCACGGAGCCAGAATCAGCCACATCGATGCTTGCCTTGGCGCAAAAACTGCACGACGAATACGTCCGCAGCGGCCAGGAAGAAAGCGAACAAATTGTGGCTGAGGCCCGTGTCGATGCTGATCGCATTATTAAAGAGGCAGAAGAGCAGCACAACCGGGTCCTAGCACAGCTGGAGCAGGATCGCTCTTTGCTGGAACGCAAGATCGAAGAGCTGCGGAATTTTGAATCGGAATACCGTTCACGTATGCGACAATTCCTGGAAGGCATCCTGGCAGATGTCTCCGATGGGCGTACGGAAGCCACGACAGATATCTAGAGGAACAACATGCGGTGGGCGGTGGTCGTAAGGCCACCGCCACCTGTGTCTAGGAGTGATTAATGACCGAGGGTGCTTTGTCACTCACAGATCAGCCTGGTAACGGAAAGCAGTCTTTGCTCGCTAGGAAAATCGCTATTTTCATTGCGGTGGGTACATTTGCTCTGGATTGGGTCACCAAGCTGTTGGCTGAGACCTATCTTCCTCCTGAGGAAATAAAACCGTTGCTCGGTACGCTCGTGTCCTTCCAACTCATCTATAACCCCGGTGCCGCCTTTTCTTTCCTCTCCGGTGCAACATGGGTTTTTACTGCTGTTGCCGTGATAGTCCTAGCCGCGATCGCATGGGCTTTGAAACACCTCATCTCGATCCCTTGGGCTGTTACCCTTGGCCTCACGGCTGGGGGAGCGGCAGGCAACCTCTTTGACCGACTGTTCCGCCAACCTGGGTTTGGGCGAGGACACGTGGTGGATTTCATTAACTACAACGGTTTCTTCGTCGGTAACATGGCAGATATAGCCATCTGTGTTGCGGCAATCTTGATAATCATCCTTGCCGTAAAAAATATTCCTTTGGACGGCGGCTCAAAGCATTCGGAAAGTGAGAGTTCGTGAATTCACGTTTCCTTCCTGTCCCAGATGGGCTCAGTGGGCAACGTGCAGACTTGGCGATTTCTCGGATGCTCGGAATTCCTCGAGCCCAAGTCGCCGCTCTGATTGATGCGCAACAGATACTGATTGATAACAGGCCAATCCTTAGGTCTCAGCGTCTGAAGGTTACAGATATCCTGGACATCACCTTGCCCGAGGAAAAGCCTCCTGGACAAGAACCAACCCCCGTTGAAGGCATGGAAATCGTTTATGACGATGCCGATATCGTGGTTGTCAATAAGCCGGTGGGGGTTGCAGCACATACGGGCCCAGGTTGGTCTGGCCCCACTGTTGTAGGCGCCTTGCGTGCCGCAGGGTATCGTGTGTCCACCTCTGGGCCCCCCGAGAGGGAGGGCATCGTTCATCGTCTCGATGTGGGCACATCAGGCCTCATGGCGGTAGCAAAATCAGAACTGGCATACTCGCGGCTAAAAAATGCTTTCCGCCGCCGCGAGGTCACCAAGATTTATCACACTTTGGTGCAGGGGCACGTGGATCCCCCTGTAGGAACCATTGAGGCCCCCATAGGTAGGCACCCTTCAAAAGAATTCAAGATGGGCATTGTCGAGGGCGGAAAACACGCAGTTACTCATTACGATTTGTTGGAACTCATGCCCGGAGCTTCCTTATTGGAAGTAAACCTTGAGACAGGCAGGACACACCAGATCAGGGTTCATATGTCTGCAATCCATCACCCCTGTATCGCTGATCCTCTCTATGGTGCAGATCTGCAGCTTGCTGAACGCCTGGGCTTGGAACGACAGTGGCTGCATGCCGTGGGTCTCAGATTCGAACACCCGATTACTGGTGTAGGGCTTGAACTTCGCAGTGAATACCCCGCTGACTTGCTCTCAGCCTTAGAGTCCATGAGAAATGGACTTGCATAAAAGCTCTACACTGGATGGCATGGCTTCTCAATTTGCGCATCTTCATGTCCACACTGACTACTCAATGTTGGACGGGGCAGCAAAAATCGACAAGCTTGTGGCTGAGGCTAAGCGCCAAGGTATGAATGCGATAGCCATAACGGATCATGGCTATCTCTACGGAGCTTATGAATTCTATCGAGCCTGTAAAAAGGCTGAAATCAAACCAATTATTGGTTTGGAAGCCTATATGACCCCTGGGACCTCACGATTCGACAAGCAAAGAGTTCAATGGGGCACGAAAGAGCAGCAGGCCGTTGGGGACGACGTCTCCGCCCGCGGGGCCTATACGCATATGACGCTCCTGGCTGAAACAACGACCGGTATGCACAACCTATTTCGGATGGGTTCCTTAGCATCCCTGGAAGGCCAACTTGGAAAATGGCCCCGTATTGACCGCGAACTGCTGGAAACGTATTCAAAGGGGCTTATTGGTTCCACAGGCTGCCCATCAGGTGAGGTTCAAACCAAGCTCAGACTTGGCTTGTGGGACGAAGCCAGGCGTACGGCTGGAGAGCTACAGGATATTTTTGGTCGCGAGAACTTCTTTGTTGAAATTATGGATCACGGTCTCGATCTGGAATCCAGGGTTGTACCGGATCTCATCAGGCTCTCAAAAGATCTCGGTGCTCCGCTTTTGGCAACGAATGATTCTCACTACGTTTTGGAAGAGGATCGCGAAGTTCAAGACGCTCTTTTGTGCATTAACTCCGGCTCAGTCTTAGACGATCCCAACCGTTTCCGTTTCGACGGCTCCGGGTATTTCTTGCGAACTGCAGAAGACATGCGGCGGACTTTTGCTGATTACCCAGAGGCCTGCGACAACACCTTGCTCATTGCTGAGCGTTGTGATGTATCTTTTGTCACCGCCCATGAGGGTGCCAACTTCATGCCGCACTTCCCTGTGCCTGATGGCGAGGATGAACATTCATGGTTCGTAAAGGAAGTGGAACGTGGTTTGCATACGCGTTTTCCACGTGGCATCCCAGACCAGGCTCGCAAACAGGCTGAATACGAGGCTGGGGTCATTACTGACATGGGATTCCCGGGGTACTTCTTGGTTGTTGCTGACTTCATTGCCTGGGCGAAAGCAAGAGACATCCGGGTGGGGCCTGGCCGTGGTTCTGGTGCAGGCTCGATGGTTGCCTATGCCATGGGGATTACGGAACTCAATCCCTTGGAGCACGGTTTGCTCTTTGAGCGTTTCCTCAACCCTGAACGCGTTTCAATGCCCGACTTTGATGTCGACTTTGACGAGCGTAGACGCGGAGAAGTTATCGACTACGTGGGTGAAAAATACGGGCATGACCGAGTTGCCCAGGTCGTGACGTACGGAACCATCAAAACCAAGCAGGCTTTGAAGGACTCTGCCCGGGTTTTGTCACATCCCTATAAGGTGGGCGATGACCTCACCAAGGCGATGCCGCCTAGTGTGATGGGCAAGGATATTCCCCTGAAAGAGATCAATAACCCCAAGCACGAGCGCTACGCAGAGGCAGAAGAATTTAGGAAACTGCTGAATTCTGACCCGCAATACCTCCAGATCTTTGAACTAGCCAAGGGCTTGGAAGGGATATCACGACAAACAGGTGTGCACGCCTGTGCCGTGATCATGTCCTCCGAACCCTTGACAGACATTATTCCGATAATGCGTAAAGAGGCTAACGGCCCTATCTTGACGCAGTTTGACTACCCGACCTGTGAAGAACTGGGTCTGTTGAAGATGGACTTTCTGGGGCTGCGTAACCTGACGGTCATCTCGGACACGATTGAAAACATTACGATTAACCACAAGACACCACCGGATCTGGAGCACCTACCTTTAGATGATAAGGCCACCTATGAGATGCTCTCGACGGGGGAAACTCTGGGGCTATTCCAGCTGGATGGCGCGGGCATGCGCACCTTGCTACGCCTCATGCGCCCCGATAAATTTGGTGACATCTCAGCCGTGGGCGCCTTGTATCGTCCCGGACCCATGGGTGCTGACTCTCACACGAACTATGCCTTGCGTAAAAACGGCATGCAAGAGATTACCCCGATCCACCCAGAATTAGCGGAACCTTTAGAAGAAATCTTGGGTGAAACCTATGGTCTGATTGTCTATCAAGAACAGGTCATGGCCATCGCCCAAAAGCTTGCAGGCTACTCTTTGGGACAGGCAGATTTGCTGCGTCGCGCCATGGGCAAAAAGAAGGCAGAAATCCTTGACAAGGAATACAAGCCTTTCAAGCAAGGCATGTTGGACCGCGGGTATTCGGAAAATGCCGTCAAAACCTTGTGGGACATTTTGGTGCCGTTCTCAAACTACGCCTTCAATAAATCTCACTCGGCCGCTTACGGAATGGTGTCCTATTGGACCGCCTACCTCAAGACACACTTTCCAACCGAGTTCATGGCTGCCCTGTTGACCAGCCAGAAGGACAATAAAGAAAAACTTGGGCATTACCTGGCAGAGGTACGCCGCATGGGGATTACTGTATTGCCCCCCGACATTAACGCCTCTGCTGCCATGTTTACTCCTGTGGGCGACGAGATCCGTTTCGGGCTGGCGGCTATCCGCAATGTGGGCATCAACATTGTTGAATCAATCCTTGAGACCCGTAAAGAGCTTGGCAATTTTGCCAGTTTTCAAGACTTTCTCAATAAAGTGCCTGGCACCGTGTGTTCTAAGAGGGTCATTGCATCTCTCATTAAAGCAGGGGCCTTTGACTCGTTTGGAAACTCCCGCAACGCCCTATTCCTGTGCCATGAGGAAGCAGTTGATTCTGTTGTAGACGTTAAGAAGCAGGAAGCCGTGGGCCAGTTTGACCTCTTTGGTTCTGTGGGGGACGCAAGTTTCAGTGGTGTCGATATGAGCACCCAAATTCCAGACATTCCCGAGTGGGATAAAAAGGAGAAACTGGCTTTCGAAAGAGAGATGCTGGGTTTGTATGTCTCCGATCACCCCTTGGCAGGCATGGAGGCGTCCTTGGCACGTTTTGCCGATGTCCAGATCTCCAGTATCACTTCCGAGGACGGCAACGCAGAGAACCGAAAACTTGTAAAAATCGCCGGCCTGATAACGAATGTCCAAAAGATGACTGACCGTAAAGGCAACCTTTGGGCCAAGGTCATGGTTGAGGACATGTCGGGGTCTATTGAGGCCCTATTCTTTGCCCGAACCTACGAAACCGTGTCCACTGAACTGGTCCAAGACGCTATTGTGACGATTACCGGCAGGCTAGATGTGAGAGACGATGGGGTGACCATACGCGCCCAGGAGATGACGACCCCACGTATTTCTGCCCCAGATGCCCCAATACTTCTGGGCTTGGCTGCCGGACAGTGTACGGATGAGATGGCGAAGAACTTGCGAGACATCCTGGAAAATCACTCAGGACCATCAATTGTGAGACTCCAGTTGAGTTCTGATACTCATACGACTGTTGTGCAACTGCCTGAAGCCCTCAATGTCAAAGCCACCACGGCCTTCTTTTCAGACGTAAAGGGACTTTTAGGTACTGGGTGCATCCTGTAGCTGCATCCATGCCGCAACGCCCTCGGCAATGGTTTTTCTAGGCCACCCTGAAGCGAAGCTCCGCGTTGGGGGAGTGGTAGGTGATGAGATCGCCTGCCTGGAGTTGCGCCCCAGGGCGTTGTTCGACTGTTCCATTGACCTCGACGTCCCCTGAGCGCACCACGATTTTGGCCCCTGCCCCGTCTTCTACCGCGTTTGCCAATTTGAGGAACTGAGCCAAACGTATGGAACCTTTAACCTTGATGTCGATGGTGTTCATAGAAAGATTGTCCCTTAAGGGACTGGCACAAAGTCCCAAGAACCACTGGTCTGCCCCAAAGGGGATTCCATCAGGACCTCAAGTGCATCGAATAACCCATCGGCCACGTAGCGAACAGTCGCAGACTCTGCGGGTAGCAGGTAGATGACCTCGGGGTCATCTGGGTGGAAGACGAGTTCGTCACCGTCAGCGGTTTCACCAAAGAAAACACATTCTTCCGCGCGTTCTTCGTCTATGAGCTCTTCATCCCACTCCCAGCCGTCTTCTCGCAGGCGCTTTTTCCATTTCTCCATCGACCAGGGGCCCTCCAAAATGTCCGAGGGCGTATAGATGTGGATGTGACCGGCAAGCTGACCATTTCCCAGTGTGGACATATATTCTCGATAGCCACTGGGCATGGGAGTGGCCAGTTCCTCTTCCAGATCGTTTAAGTCTTCTTGGGTAACCCCTCGTGGAGTCCCTTCCACCTGTACTGATGAAAACATTGGACCTCCTGTCCGATGCGGGCAGATTTAACGCATATGTCTGTCTATCGTCCAAGGGCAAAAAATGTGAGGACTTGGCGGGAGCTAAGATAAATGCATGATGAATCTTCTCGATCTGCGCGCGACCGATATAGACGCAACTACACTTGCTCGCTTATTGCCTAGGGCTTCTTTGGATGTTGAGGGAGCCTTGGAAACAGTGCGTCCAATATTTGCTGACCTGCGCACGAGAGGATTTGAGGCCCTATTGGACCTCAGCGAACGTTTCGACGGGGTTCGGCCAACACATATTCGGGTGGCGCAAAAAGATATTGATGCGGCTGTAGCGGCATTGGATCCGCAGGTACGTGCCTCTTTAGAGCTGTGTATTGAACACAACCGTAAAGGCCATGAAGCGCAGTTGCCGGCTCAGGTCTCCACCACGATTATTCCGGGAGGCACAGTACACCAACGCTACATTCCTGTAAGGCGTGTGGGCCTCTATGCTCCTGGAGGCCTGGCGGTCTATCCCTCCTCTGTAGTTATGAATGTTGTCGCGGCACAGGTTGCAGGGGTTCAAAGTATCGCCTTGGCATCGCCTCCGCAGAAAGACTTTGCGGGACTTCCGCATCCCACCATCTTGGCTGCGTGTGGGCTGTTGGGCGTAAACGAGGTTTATGCCATGGGCGGGGCACAGGCAATCGCTGCGCTGGGGCATGGTTTGCAAGCGACAGGTGAACACAGCGGGCAGGAATCGATTGACGCAGTTGACGTCGTGACTGGCCCCGGCAATATCTATGTCGCTGCTGCCAAGCGAGCACTTGCTGGCGTATGTGGGATTGATGCGGAGGCAGGGACCACAGAGATCGCCATTGTGGCAGATAGAAGTGCCAATCCTGAGTGGGTGGCTGCGGATCTTATCTCTCAGGCGGAACACGATCCCGCAGCGGCTTCCGTCTTGATCACTGACAGTCCTGAATTGGTGCAGGCAGTCGAGGATGCTTTAGAGCCCCAAATATCGGCAACCTTGCATTCTGAACGCATACGCACAGCGCTCAGTGGCCCACAATCGGGAATAGTTTTGGTTTC
Source organism: Actinomycetaceae bacterium (assembly GCA_030538185.1). Lineage (GTDB taxonomy): Bacteria > Actinomycetota > Actinomycetes > Actinomycetales > Actinomycetaceae > JAUNUK01. The sequence continues at coordinate 127,594 of JAUNUK010000005.1, forward strand.
GTCCATAAAAGACGGCCTTGAGGTTGCCAATATCTACGGTGCTGAACACCTGGAGATCCACACGGCGAATGCCTACGAAGATGCCTTGAAGGTTCACAATGCGGGGGCAATTTTTATTGGGGGGTATTCTCCGGTGCCTTTGGGTGACTACTTGGCAGGTTCTAACCATGTCCTGCCCACAGGGGGGACTGCGCGTTTTGCCTCAGGATTATCTGTCTACGCATTCTTGAAGCCGGTCCAAATGGTCGAATACTCGAAGGAGGCACTGGCTGAGATGTCCGGGCCGCTAACAGCATTGGCAGAAGCTGAGGCGCTTCCTGCACATGGGGTAGCTGCCAGGATCCGCCAGGGGTAGTTTTAGGTGGTTTTACCAGGCAGGAAGACGCATTTGCAGTGTGGGGAATATGAATGCCGCTGAGATGCCCAGGATAAAGCAAGAAAACAGCGAGAGCAGCGGAGTCCACGGGGAGGAAAAGCCAGTGGCTGTAGGCCAGGCAGTAGCGATGATCGTATTGTCCATGGAAGACCCAGAGGCGCCGTCCAGAACAACAATGTCTTGAAGAAGTGGGGGGATTTCCACCTCACCAAACTGGGAGGGAGAAGCCTCGCCCGTCACAAGGAGTGGTGGGGTATAGGGTTCTGGTTGAACGGGGCCCCACACGTCAGCGGCATGAGTCGTGGCAGGTACAGCAATGCTTAGCAAAAAGACAGTGGCAAAGAGGTACGCGAGGACACTGCCTCGCCGATACTTCTGATTCACAGAAAAACCCAAGTCAAAAACCTTTAGATAGTCAATACTTACCACTGACTAAACAATCTACTTGGCGCTGACATCGATTTCAACGCAACACAAGGAATTGTGCGAATTTGGTTGGGATTGTGTGGCTGATATTTCGTAGACTACACAGGTGAGTGAAGCGCAATTGCCCTTGAGAAGGGAACTTGAGGGATTAACCCCCTACGGTGCCCCGCAACTGGATGTTCAGATTCGGTTGAATGTAAATGAAAATCCTTATTCGCCCTCTGAAGAGACTGCTAGCGACATTGCTGCGGCGGTACGAGATGCGGCTTTAGGGCTTAACCGCTATCCAGATCGTGATTTTCCTGCTTTGCGTCAGGCCTTGGCAAGCTATGTGCACCAAGAATCCCAGGTGCTCATACGCCCAGAAAATATCTGGGCAGCCAATGGGTCCAATGAAGTCATGTTGCACCTCTTCCAAGCCTATGGAGGCCCGACCCACAAGGCATTAGCGTTCACGCCTGCTTATTCCATGTACCCGGAATATGCGCGGGATACCTGCACCGAGTTTGTGGTCGTGCCAAGGATGTCCGACTTCCGAGTGGATCTGGATATGGCAAAAGAAGCCATTGTCGAACACAAACCGGCACTGGTTTTGATTACCTCTCCCAACAATCCCACCGGAACCGCGATGCCACTTTCCGACATCCGAGAGATTACCCAGATGGCACGGGGTAACGGACCACAAAAATCCGCAGGCGATCACACAGATGCCGTCGTCATCGTGGACGAAGCCTACGCAGAGTTTCGCCGCGCAGGTACGCCCTCGGCAATGGTCTTGCTTGAGGAATACCCGAATATGGTGGTCAGTCGGACCATGTCAAAAGCCTTCGGTATGGCGGGCCTGCGCTTGGGGTATATGGCCGCCTCGCAGCAAATCATCGACAACCTCATGGTGGTGCGCCTGCCCTATCATTTATCTGCCGTGACTCAGGCCGCAGCCCTGGCAGCACTTGCCCACACGGAGGAACTACGAGCCCAAGTTGCTGGTCTTGCAAAACAGCGCGACCAGTTGGTTGTGGACTTGCGTGCAATGGGTTTGGAAGCAATCGACTCGGATGCGAACTTTGTCATGTTCGGGACCTTCGCCGATCGATCAAGGGTCTGGAAAGACCTCTTGGATCGCGGCGTGTTGATACGCGAAGTCGGGCCTCCCGGCTGGTTACGTGTCAGCATTGGTACAGTTGAGGAAACGGCGGCCTTCCTGGCCGCGTTACGGGAGGTATTGGCCAATGAACGAGCCTAGGGTAGCCAGCGTTGAAAGAAAGACATCCGAGTCTGCTATTAAGGTAAGCATTAACCTTGACGGCACAGGTCAGGCTCGAATCTCGACCTCTGTGCCTTTCTTTGACCACATGTTGACTGCCTTGGCTAGGCACTCCTTGATGGACATCGAAGTGGAAGCCAGTGGGGATACGCATATCGACGTACATCACACGGTTGAAGACACCGCCATTTGCCTTGGCCGAGCCCTTAAACAGGCATTGGGAGACAAGGCTGGTATCCGTCGCTACGCTGACGCGACCGTGCCTCTGGATGAGGCAGTGGCCAAGGCGGTAGTTGACCTGGCAGGACGCCCTTACGTGACATGTTCTGGTGAGCCAGATGGCCAAGAATATGCACTGATTGGTGGGCACTTCACGGGTGCTTTGACGCGGCATGTCTTCGAATCCTTTGCCTTGAACGCCGAAATTTGCCTGCATGTGTATGTGCTTTCAGGACGCGATCCGCATCATATTGTCGAGGCGCAGTTTAAGGCGGTCGCTCGGGCTTTACGCGATGCCTTAGCCTATGACCCGCGGGTTCAGGGTGTGCCCTCCACCAAAGGTTCTTTATCCTGAACCTCAGTTTCGACATAGTATTGAGGTGCAAGGACTATCCCTGGAGGTTGCTTTGAGTGCTCACACGCCTGGTACAGATACGCCCTCCGAAGGCATTGATGCAGAGTTCGCGCGTCTCGTTGCAGATCTGGATAGTTCCCTAGGAAGCACTGATAGCCCTGACCTGGACACCCCTGAGATGACTGGGGACAAGGTCGAGAAGGGTCACTCTGTTGCTCTTGTGCTCACCCCGGTCGCCTCTGCGCAGGCACTTGCAGGGCTGTGTGCCATGTCAGGACTTGAAATCGAGGTCATTCCTTCAACCACAGGTGCCTTGGTCTATTTGAAGCTGGATGAGGAGAGCCAAGAATGGGAGCTGGATGCCCTGCTGGGCGGTAGTGCCCATTTGCCTGAAAAGGCTGTAGAGCTAGCATCACAGCTTTCTGTCATTGCACGTATGCCTGTCGTGCTTGCAATCTCGTGGATTGCTCCAGGCAATGAGATTGAACCTGGGGTCACTGGCAGGGTCTCGGCCCACCGTTTCCATCAGGGCAAGGTCGAAGACGAGCTGCCTCCAGGAATGCTCATGGCCCGTATGGATGGGGTGGTTGAAGACCTCTTACTGGGAAGGGTGACACCGCAGGACGTTCAAGGCATGGCGTCATCTGCCCAGGTCCCGCGTTGGCAGGCATTAAGGATGCTGAGCAAAGGTTTGCGTCGCAGCAAGGACACATAACTCGTGTCCACACGGGCATGTTTTCGAAGAAGTTGGGTTAGTTAGAGAAGTGGGTGCTGTGACATCAGTGGTGGTCCTGGATTACGGTTCAGGTAATGTGCGCTCGGCTTGTCGCGCCTTGGAACACGTAGGTGCGCAAGTCACCTTGAGTTGCGAAGCCAAGGCCATAGAAAAAGCTGAGGGCCTAGTAGTGCCCGGTGTCGGTTCCTTCAAGGCCGTCATGCGCCAACTTCAGGATGTAGATGCCCCTCGCATCATCGATCAACGCTTAGCTGGAGGCAAGGCCGTCCTCGGGATCTGTGTGGGCCATCAGGTTCTTTTTTCCGAGGGCGTTGAACATATCGGTGCGGGGAAAAAGGTGGAGGGCTTGGCCCAGTGGCCCGGCATAGTAGAACGCCTTGAGGCGCCTGTTGTGCCGCATACAGGCTGGTCGCCTGTGCGTCCCCCGAAGGGTTCGCGGCTGTTTGAGGGTGTCGAAGATCAGCGCTTCTATTTTGTTCATTCTTACGGCGTCACCCGTGACCCTTTTGTATCAATGCAGGACAGCTCACCTTTGAGGGCTCCTCAGGTTGCCTGGGCGCATCACGGCCAAGATTTTGTGGCCGCAGTGGAAAACGGTCCGCTCAGCTCTACTCAATTTCATCCAGAAAAATCAGGGGAGGCCGGGTTGCGCCTGCTAAAAAACTGGATCAATCTGTGTTCTACACAAGGTCAATGAAGGGAAATATCACCATGAGTTTAGAGTTACTTCCGGCGGTGGATGTCGTCGATGGCCAAGCTGTCAGACTTGTGCAGGGCAAAGCAGGAACAGAGACCGGATACGGAGATCCACTAGAGGCGGCCAAGCTTTTTGAGGACGCCGGTGCGCAGTGGATTCACCTTGTGGACTTGGATGCGGCTTTCGGCCGTGGATCGAATGCCCCACTACTTTCACAGATCGTCTCGAAGCTGTCTTTGAAAGTGGAACTCAGCGGCGGAATCCGTGATGACGAGTCTTTGAAACGCGCCTTGGACGCGGGTGCGACTCGCGTTAACCTGGGCACTGCGGCACTAGAGGATCCCGAGTGGACCAAGCGGGCCATTGGCGAGTTTGGCGACCGTGTGGCGGTGGGACTAGACGTTAAAATCGACGAAAAAGGTGAGACTCTTGCGGCGCGGGGATGGACGAAGCCCGGAGGCAATCTTTGGGAGGTCTTGGAGCGACTCGACCGTCAGGGATGCTCACGTTACGTCGTGACAGATGTATCGCGTGACGGAATGATGTCTGGGCCAAACCTTGAGCTCTTGCAGCAGGTATGCGCCGCCACGAAAGCCCCTGTTATCGCCTCTGGTGGGGTGTCTTCCTTAGAGGACATTGCCGCACTTGCTGCCCTCGTCGACAAGGGCGTTGAAGGAGCAATCGCAGGGAAGGCCCTGTATGCAGGCGCATTTACTATCGAAGAAGCCCTGGCCGTTGCGGCAGGTGGCAAACCCGGCGTATGAACCCGTCTTCACCGGCGGATATGGGCGAAACTTTAGAGAAAACTGCCGCCGCGTTCGCCTTGGGAGATGAGCAAGAAGTGCTCCCCGCCCTCGTCCATGCTTTTTTGGAAGAGCGGCTCTTGGTCCCGGTCAAACCTGCCCCACACCAAAGCGGAGAGCCGCATGGGTCAGATGACAGCTGCCCACCGAGTTCCTTGAGGCAGGCTAAAACCCCCTTAGGTCCGGCCATAGTGGCTTTTACTAGTGTGGATTTGCTCACGTTGTGGGATGAAACTGCGCGGCCATTGAGTGTCCCAGGCCCTCGTCTCGCTTTGGCTGCGCTGGCAGAAACCCAAGGTCTTGTCCTCCTGAATCCGCCTGATTCTGGGCTGATCTTGGGACGTCCAGCACTTACTGCCCTGGCTTCTGGGGATACCTGGTTGCCGCCTTGGCGGGACGTGGAGCTTATTAATGCACTGGTAGATCAAGGTTCCAGGTGGCCATCTATCGAAGGGGTTACCTGTGTGCCCACCCTGGGAGGAGGGCTGCTCATCGAGGTAGAGATCAATGGGAATGGGGGAGCCGCCCGCGACAGTGTCGAAGGTTTCGCTTCGTCCTTGAAAGGCATGGAACGACTCTTTGCGGCGGCACATACAGTTGAGATCCGTCCCCGTTGGTCTGCTACACTTTCCTTTGGTCATGTCGGGTAACCGACACGTAAGCGGAGGATATCCCACCTGACGCCCTACCGTCGCTAAGGCGGCAAGACAGGGGCGTGGGTTTTAACAGGCAGGTAAGTGTGCCTGATCCTCCTTTTGCGTCCACTCCACAAAAATAATGTGGAGGGTGTGACAACTGCGAAAGTGTGAGGAGTAGAAATCAGCGAGCCCCGTATCAATGAACGTATTCGCGTTCCAGAAGTGCGCCTGGTTGGCCCTTCAGGGGAACAGGTAGGTGTTGTCCAAATTGAAGATGCCCTACGCCTAGCTAGAGAAGCCGATCTAGACCTGGTAGAGGTTGCCCCGGAGGCACGGCCCCCGGTCTGTAAGCTCATGGACTTCGGGAAGTACAAGTACGAAGCCGCCATGAAAGCTCGCGACGCTCGACGTAACCAGGCCAATACGCAACTGAAAGAGATTCGTTTCCGTCTCAAGATTGATGATCATGATTACGAGACGAAGAAAGGCCATGCCGAACGCTTCCTTAACGGCGGCGACAAAGTCAAGGCCATCATTCAGTTTAGAGGCAGAGAGCAATCCCGTCCCGAGATGGGTATTAGATTGTTGGAGCGCCTCGCGGAAGATGTTGCCGACATCGCCATTGTGGAGTCCCAGCCCAGGCAGGACGGCCGCAATATGACGATGGTGCTCGGTCCGCTCAGGAAAAAGGCTGATGCAAAATCTGAACAACGTCGCAGGCGTGAACAAGAACGTATTGCCCGCAAGACCGCTCGCAGCGAGCGAGCCGAGCGCAATGCCGAAAATGTGGGCGCAAAGGGCCTAAGTCAAGAAGCTAACTCGGAGCCTGATTCCGAGGAGTAAGAAAGCGCGGAGGTGAATAACTTTCGCGAAGAAGTAAATAACCGTGCCAGGTTTCCTGGCCAATTTGAGGAATTGAGATGCCGAAGAATAAGACGCACTCCGGTGCTAAGAAGCGTTTCCGCACAACAGGATCGGGCAAGGTCATGCGGGAGCAGGCTGGCAAACGCCACTTGCTAGAGCACAAGAGCTCCAGGCGTACACGCAGGCTATCTGCCGACCTGGTTGTGGCACCGGCGGATACCAAGAGGATTAAAAGGCTGCTGGGCAAGTAGCCCGCTTCAACGTTTGAGGAGAAAGACATGGCACGTGTAAAGCGGGCAGTAAACGCCCATAAGAAGCGTCGTACCGTACTGGAGCGCGCCTCCGGTTACCGCGGACAGCGTTCGCGTCTATATCGCAAGGCTAAAGAGCAAGTCACCCACTCAATGGTGTACGCCTACCGTGACCGCAAGGCACGCAAGGGCGATTTCCGCCGCCTGTGGATTCAGCGTATTAACGCTGGATGCCGCGCTGAGGGTATGACCTACAACCGTTTCATTCAAGGCCTGCGTCTGGCTGAGATTGAGGTCGATCGCCGCATGTTGGCTGAATTGGCTGTCAATGAGCCTGCAGCCTTCAAGGCACTGGTGCTGCGCGCCAAGGAGGCTCTGCCTAAAGATGTGAATGCGCCTGCAGCGTAAGGACACCTAGCAAAGCTAGATATGGAACGCCGGGAGAAACTCATCAACCCACGCGCTGAGCGCGTAAAACGGGTTGCGGGTCTTTCCCGGCGTTCTGTGCGTGCAGACAGTGGGTTATTGCGCTTTGAGGGCCCACAAGCAGTTTCAGAGCTTGTAAGGCTGGGAGCAGGGGCTGTGCGCGATCTGTATATGACCCCTGAGCAAATCGAGCGTTACCCGAACCTGTGGGACGCAGCCCGAGCCAAGGATATTTGGTCACATGAGGTCAGCCCCGAGGTCGCACGGAGCATGGCCGAAGGAGCGCAAGGAATTATCGCCGTGGCTGATGCGTCAGTGGTGTCCACCGAGATGCCCGTTTTGGCATCCGACACTCCGGCATTGATCATGGTTCTCCCCGAAACCCAAGATCCGGGGAACGCCGGAACCTTAGTGCGCATAGCGGACGGGGCTGGCGCACGAGCCGTTGTGTCATGCAGCGGCACCGTTGACTTGTTATCACCCAAGGTTGTGCGCTCTTCTGTGGGGTCTGTTTTGCATCTGGCCTTACCTCGGGTAGAAAGCTTCGAGCAGGCCATATTGGATTTGCAGTCCCAAGGTTTCACCTGTGTGGGCGCCGATGGCTATGCCCCTACAACGTTGCAAGAGTTTTCTGCTGCCCTGCAGGCAGGGACCTATGGAAGAAAAATTGCTTGGGTTATGGGTAACGAGGCCAGAGGGCTAACACAGGCCGAGGGCGATTCTTTGGATCTCTTGGTCTCTATCCGGCTCTATGGGCAAGCGGAATCCCTAAATGTCGCTTCCGCTGCAAGCTTGTGCCTGTTTGCCACCGCCGATGTCTTATGGGGGAGTTTGTGACAGTTAAAGTCGCTCAGTGTTCTGAGGCCCAGATCTTGACAGCCATTAAGCCCTACCTGTCGAACCCACCTGGAACCCTTGTGCCCACAGGCGATGACTGCGCGGTTATTGCAGCCCCGGACTCTCGTTATGCGATCACCACTGATGTCCTGGTTGAAGACTCTCATTGGCTAAACGTTTGGTCAACGCCTTACCAGGTAGGTAGGCGGGCAGCCGCCCAAAACCTGGCTGATATTGCGGCTATGGGGGCGGTACCGACCGCAATGGTTTGTGCCTTGGTCATGCGTCCGGATGTGGAACTGGCCTGGGTCACGGAGTTTGCTCGTGGCTTGGGTGAGGCGACACGCGAAGCGGGTGCAGGGGTGGTCGGGGGAGACTTGGCGCGCGGCAAGGTCGGCTCGGTTGCCATCACTGTGTGCGGGGACCTTCAGGGGCGCGCCCCGGTTTTACGCAGCGGGGCGAGGGCGGGGGATGTTGTGGCCGTTGCGGGCACCCTGGGCCATTCTGCTGCCGGCCTCGATTTGCTTTACAACAACATGGTCCCGCCTGCTGCCTCCGATTGGCCCGAGGCCTGCCAGTCTCAAGCGGAACTCATGGCCCGTGTGCGTGCCGCCCTCGATATTTATCTTGCGCCAAGCCCGCCGCTACTGGCAGGTGTTGATGCTGCTATTGCGGGGGCACATGCCATGATGGATATTTCCGATGGTCTCGACAGGGACGCGGGACGTATGGCCTCGGCTTCCGGGGTGGTTATTGACCTGGACCCCAAGGCTTTGCGCCAGGAGGCCAGGGTCTTGCAGGGGGTGGCAGGCCTTTTGGAGGGCTTGCCATACCGGGCAACCTCAACACTTATGGAAGGGGTCTCTCAAGCTTTGGGTGCGCAGGATTCTGCGGCGCGTGATCGCAGTTTGTCTTGGGTTTTGTCTGGAGGAGAAGACCACCCCATGTTGGCGACTTTTTCACCGGAGGTCGAACTGCCCGCAAGTTTCCGGGCGATCGGCACGGTCACGGTACCCAACAGCGATATGCCAGCAGGCAGCGTGAGTGTGGCTGGCGTTCCCATAACCCCTCGAGGCTGGGATCATTTTAAAAAGAATGAATAACGCTTACTTTGTCATAACATTAGTGACGATATGCAAAGACGCACGATTAATGGATTTGTTCTACGGGCGTCCTAATTCAAATTTTAACGATAAAGCCGTTATAAAAGCTCTTTATCTATTAAAACAGTCGAAATCCAGTGAAAATGCATTTTTATGTGACAATAGTCCCGGGCTGAAGATATTGAAACGAATATTGTCCAAAGAATTATTTCTACTTATTAAAAATCCTTGACAGCCTCAATGTGGCGAAAATAGAGTTCGTTCATGGAGCAAAAAGTTGCCTTTATACGTCGTCCAAGTTCTCGCCTTGAAGAAGGCCTTGTCACCCATATTGAGCGGTCGAAAGTTGATTATGAATTAGCGCTTAAACAATGGGATGAGTATGTGAAAGCCCTGCATGATAATGGCTGGGAGACCATTGAGGTTGAACCAGCAGATGACTGTCCAGACTCAGTGTTCATAGAAGACACAATGCTGGTGTACGGAGATCTGGCCATCATTTCGCGTCCCGGTGCAGATGAGCGCAAACCTGAAGTGGTTGCGGCTGAAAAAGCGGCCAGACAAGCTGGCTACAGGATTGCTCACATCACCGAACCGGCCACTCTAGATGCCGGCGACATTCTAAAGTACGGCGGAAAAGTGTGGGTCGGACAAGGTGGACGCACCAATGCCGATGCCCTCAAACAGTTGAAGGAGCTCCTGAAGGAATTCAATGCCGAAGTCATTGGGGTCCCGCTGTCTTTGGTGCTGCACCTGAAATCAGCGGTAACGGCCTTGCCGGACGGAACCGTAATCGGGTACAGGCCTTTGGTAGATGATGAATCTGTGTGGGATAAGTTCCTGGCTGTACCAGAAGAATCAGGTGCGCACGTTGTATTACTGGGCGGCAATAAAATACTGATGTCAGCTTCTTGTCCGCAGACAAAAACAATATTTGAAGAAATGGGCTACGAGTGTATCGCCGTGGACATTTCAGAGTATGAAAAACTCGAAGGCTGTGTTACATGCTTGTCTGTAAGGTTGCGTGGGCACGTCGAATAATTTTCACCATAATCTCGGCAACCATATAAAGATTAGGAGGGCTTCTTTTTCATAAGATAGCCCTTCTTCTTTTTCTTACTAGTTCTACGTGTATCAATTGTTGAAATATCACTACTCATTAGGAGCTTCAATGACGACTTCGACTACACCTTCACGAGACTCTAAAGAAATAATCAATCCTAAAGGAATATCCGTTCCCGCTCTTACAGCTTTAGTGGTGGGATCCATGATTGGGGGAGGCATCTTCGGGCTGCCCTCACAAATGGCTGGTGCTGCTGCCCCTGGTCCTTTGCTTATGGGTTGGACGTTGACAGCTATTGGCATGCTCATGCTGGCCTTTTGTTTTCAGTCTTTGGCAAACCGGTTTCCGGAAATTGATGGCGGTGTTTATGGTTACGCCCGCGCCGGATTCGGTCACTACCTCGGTTATTGTTCAGCCATTGGATACTGGGTTGGAGCATGGATCGGAAACGTAGCCTTTTTGGTCTTGCTAGGGTCATCTATCGGCACCTTTATTCCAGCTTTCGGGCAAGGTAATACGCCTTTGGCAATAGCCTTTTCATCTTTGGTCTTGTGGGTGGTTCATTTCTTGGTACTTCGCGGGGTGCGGGAAGCCACTTTCGTGAACATCGTGGTTACCATCGCCAAGGTTGTACCATTGGTTGTTTTCGTCGTTGTGGCCGCATTCTCTTTTAATCCGGGCTTACTCAATGCGGACTTTTGGGGCACGTCCATCCAGATTGGTGCTGGTGCGGATGCCGCCCCGCTTGGGGGAACAGGAGCCCAGATTGTCGCGATGATGCTCATTACCGTTTGGGTGTTTTCAGGTGTTGAGGGTGCCTCGATTTTCTCCAACCGAGCCCGCAGGCGTTCCGACGTTGGCAAAGCGACGGTCATTGGTTTCATATTCGTATTGGCATTGCTTATCTTGGTTAATCTCCTTTCGTACGGGGTCGTTGATCAGGCTGAGCTTGCTGCCTTGCCAGATCCCTCACTTGCTGCTGTTTTGGCATCTATTGTCGGTCCCTGGGGTGCCAAGTTCGTTTCAGTTGGACTGATTATTTCCTTGCTGGGAGTTTTATTATCATGGGTGCTTCTTGCGACCGAGATTTTAAGAATTCCCTCTCAAGAAGGGGTGTTGCCACAAGCGATCGGCCGTTCCAATAAATACGGGACACCGTCCATTGCCTTGTGGATGACATCAGTTTGTACCCAGGTCACACTGGTGTTGACTCTGGTGTCTTCACAAACCTATTTGTTTCTGGTTTTACTGGCCTCTGGAACGATTCTGATCCCCTATCTTTGGGCCGCCTTGTATCAGATGGTCACAGCTTTCAGGGGAGAACGAATAGAAGCTGGAGAAAAAGGCCGCGGTTACGAAATCGTCATAGGGGTACTGGCAGTGCTCTACACGCTGTGGCTGATTTATGCAGGCAAAGACTACGTCCTGCCTTCCATGGCAACCTATTTCCTCTTGACGCCCCTTTACGTAGTTGCCCGAAGGGAACAGAAAGAAAAACCATTCAAACCCTACGAGTGGGCCATTTTAGGGGCTTTGCTAGTGGGGTTCATAGGTTTCGTGGTGCTTGTCGCACTGCACAAGGTCCCCTTGTAAAACAAAAATTTTGAGTCGAGGGGGGCGGGTTGGGGCGTTTGCCTTGGGCTTTGGGATACATCAGTAGTTAGAAAAGAGTTCCAGCCCGTTAGCGGGGAAAAGAAGTGTGCCGCCCACAAGGGGCGGCACACACTTCAAGCGTTAGCGCTCAGCCGGCGATATTCTTCACCACACGGTCTGACTTAATGCACTTGGTGCACACATTCAGACGCTTGGGAGTACCGTCAACGAGGGCTCGAACCCGCTGGATATTGGGGTTCCAACGACGATTGGTTCGCCTATGTGAGTGCGAGACGCTCTTTCCGAAGCCCGGGCCCTTGCCACAAACGTCGCAAACTGCTGCCACTGTAGTCTCCTCGTCTCTGTGAGGGTCAGATATTTCCCTCATTCGTAAAATTGCACCCGAAACCGGGCAACCTGATAAGGATAGTGCATATGTGGCGCTGTCTTCAAACTCTGAACTAGTGGCACCTGACACGTTATGAGCATGTAAAGTCTAGTCCAGGAGCTATCGAGAGGACATTCGTAGGTGGGATTGTCACGAGAGGTCATGGATGTGGCCCTAATGAGGCTTTGGTTGAAGCGTTGTCGCGACGTGATAAAACTCAGCTGCGAAGACCTAAATGTCTTGGACACGGCAAGTATGAGACAAGGAATGCTGCGAGGAAATACTGGTACTCATGCCCTCTTAACGCTGACACAAGCCTATAAGGCCTCGAAAGACGCCACGAGCATCGGTGAATTGTGCAGTGTTGTAGCTCACCAGACTGGCATGTACCCCCACGGGATGTTTGGCATACTCTTTGCCTCGGCTTGCGCACACGCCGCAAAACTGTGGCCCAATAACCTGGAGTTACGCCCGATCGATCTGCGAGATTTTTTGCGCACACTCCCAGAAGCTTGGGAAGAACTCACCGGCGTGACTCACTCCTTTACCGCGGTTACCGCATCGCGAACCGTGGCAGAGTTTGTGGAAACCTCAACCTCTGTCATCACTATTTCTTGGCTAGTTGGGCAGGTTATTGTGGCCTTGACAACAGATTTGGTGACCCAGGAAGAAGATGACTCCACAGGCATAGATGCCGGCACTGCGGTGTTCTTACTCATGGCTGCCTGCCTTGCTGACCTGCGCGAAAAAGAGTCCTGGGAGGCAGACAATAGACACGTCGACTCAGCTATGGAGTTGGTCTCACGTTACGCGGCAGCCCTGGATACAGATCGTGTTCCTGTCCATCCAGTGTCACAAGTCGAATTTGAGGTCACATACCTGTTTGAAGGCACTCCACAGGATCTGAAAGTCGAGAAGAAACGCATTGGCCCACACTGTTCCAGGTTGGCTATCCTGGGCGAGGTCTCTGCCTTTGGTTTGGGTTTTTGGACCCTTCAGGCGCATACGCACTCTCCGCTAAACGTTGTGCGAACAGGTTCCGCCACCATCCGAGCTTTGGCTAGGCCATTGAACCAATACCCCATCAGATCCGCTTCTCCACTAGAGACTGACTATTCTAGATTCGACAATGTCATTGCGCTTGCTCCGAAAGAGGACCTTCGGATACCTCAACTCAACGATGAGGAAACGGTGGGCATAATCGCCGTGACCCGGGCTCCGGGGTTGGTGGAATCACTGGCACGCACGGGTGCCCTGGTGGTATTCAACCCCACGTCACATGACTCTATCTCCTGGGCTCTTGTCAGCAACCCAGCGCGGCACCTCGTGCTTTTTCCTTGCGATTTTGAGGCCTTACAGCTGTGCACCTGGGCCACAGGCATAGACGCAGACAAGCCTGGCACAAGGACCATTGCATCAAGTCAAGACGAGATTGGGGTCTTGGCAGGGGTTGAGGAACTCAGCTCCTGGGTTGGACAACCTTGGGTGCAAAGGGGCAGTGAGGAAGACATCAACGAAGGGATTGAGACAGAACTTCAGTCCTTTGCCGTCAGGTGCCAAACCGTACAGCTTCGACAGGCTACACGTGCCGTACAACTCCTTGAAGAACTCCTCGTATCCATAGGGGAACGCGCGGGAATATTGCATGTCATTTTGAGCAGTGAAGAGCACGGGGAAACTAAGGCGGTAATAGAGGCCCACTTATCTCAGCGCCATTTGACGAACGCCGAGGTCATTGTGCGTTTCGGAGGACAAAGCGGACCCACCGTTATCGGGTTTGTGCGTCAATGATCGACAAAAACATTGCCGAGGGCGGCCACGCACAGACTGCCAGTTTCCCTATGTCCTGGGATCGTCCCTTGTCGAGGATTGTCAACAGTAAAGCGAGCATAGGAAAGTTCGCACGCCTTGGGATTCACACCCAAGGGGACCTACTGTCATATGCCCCTTTCCGTCTACATCACTGGGCAGACTTGACTCCCTTTAGCGAACTCATGCCTGGCCAAGAGGTAACTGTCTTCGCCGAAGTGCTCTCTGCCCGCATGTCCAGGCGCGCCCAAGGTGGCATCATGCTCACGGTTGTTCTAAGTGATCAAAGCGACCATTACCTATCGACCTTGACATGTCGTTTCTTCGCCAAAAGCTCTTATGCTCTCACCCGGCATGAAAAAGACCTGCAGCCAGGTACAAGAGCCATTTTTGCAGGGACCCTGAGTGGGCAAGGCGCCCAACTGTACCTAGCTCACCCGGTGTATGAGACAAAAGCTGCGCTTTCCTTGGCAGATGCTCAAGAGTTCGCGACGACACCCGTGCCTGTTTACCACGCCACCAAGGGCCTACCCACGTGGGTAATTTCCAGGACCATCACAACACTTCTGGACACACTGTCGCCCGCAGATGTGCCAGATATCTTGAGCCCTTCCCTGTGTGCCAAACTTTCCCTTCCTTCTTATTGGGACGCCTTGCGGGTGTTGCACACACCCAGTAGTGATGCACAGTGGCACAAGGCGAAAAGTCGGCTTAGGTGGGATGAGGCGTGGTTGACCCAGTTGGCCCTTATGCAAAACCGGGCGCGTAGCAAAGAGGTGCCTGCCCCTGCCTTGCATACGCCTGCTTTGCAGGAACCCAGCCTGTATCGTGCACTGATCGAGTCCCTGCCCTATGAACTGACACAGGGCCAAAAGACAGTTCTCGAAGAAATTGCGGCAGACGTGGCGCAAACACACCCTATGCAGCGTCTTTTGCAAGGAGATGTGGGTTCCGGCAAGACCATTGTGGCACTCCTATCCATGAGCCTAGCCATCGATGCTGGATTCCAAGGTGTCCTGCTTGTCCCCACGGAGGTACTCGCCCGCCAACATGAGGCGAGTATCCGTAATCTTTTACAGCCACTGGAAGTCGCCCTCGGAAATGATGATACGCACGAGGCAGAAAAACTGGTAGAGGTGCTAACCGGGTCGACGTCAAAAGAAGAACGCGAACGAATACTGGCAAAAGCCGAAAACGGTGAGCCAATGTTGCTTATCGGAACCCATGCCCTGTTGCAAGACCAGGTGATGATCGCAAAAGCTGGGATCGTTATAGTCGATGAACAGCACCGCTTCGGTGTCGCCCAGCGTCATCGGCTTAGTGAAACCCCGGGTGTGGCCCCTCATGTTTTGGTTATGACAGCCACCCCGATCCCGCGGACCATTGCCATGACAGTGTTTGGTGACCTGGACGTTTCAATACTGCGTGAACTCCCGCAAGGACGAGCTGATGTGCAGACTCATTTGGTGGATTTGCGCAATACCGCATGGATCACCCGTCTGTGGCTTAGAGCGCGAGAAGAAATAGACAAGTCAGGACGCGTCTTTGTCATCTGCCCCACCATCACTTCTGCCGAGGACGAAGAAGGCACGACTGAGTTCGTAGATGAAGATGTGGCAGGGGAGGCTCGTCGCCTGGCTTCGGTAGATGATTTCGTGCAGATGCTTAGTGGGTTGCCCGCGATGCAGGGCATAGGTATAGGGCGACTGCACGGCCAGATGGCACCCAAAGACAAGGCACAGGCCATGCATGCCTTTGTGGAGGGTGTAACCCCTGTATTGGTGTCCACAACAGTCGTCGAGGTGGGGATCGATGTTCCCGCGGCCACCATGATGGTCATCTGGGATGCGGATCGTTTCGGGCTGTCCCAGCTGCATCAGCTGCGTGGACGAATCGGACGAGGTGAAAAACCTGGGGTGTGTATGGCTGTGGCGCCACTTCTTGAAGGCACAACCGCGTATGCCAGGCTGAAGGCTTTTGAGTCGAGCCGAGATGGGTTTGTCCTGGCACAACAAGACCTGGAAATTAGGCGCGAAGGTGATGTTTTGGGGGATGTTCAGGCTGGTTCCTCCTCTAGTCTTGAGCACCTCAATCTTGGCCGCACAGGAGATATCGAGGTCATCATGCGGGCCAGGGAAGTTGCCGAGGAAGTGATAACACGTGACCCAAGACTTGAGGAGTGGCCAATCCTGCGTGAGATGCTGGCTCGCAAGGTAGGTGAGAATGAGCGTTTGAACCTCATGCGTTCATGAAGGCTACAGGGTTGAAAGTTACAAGGGGTAGGCGAAGGTCAGCAAGGTGTCTCCGTAGGCTTTAGAGCGATACACCTCAAAACCTGAAGGGAAAACGGGAGGACCTGCGCGTTTGGCGCTTTCAACTACAACGCTTGCCTCCGAGCTCAGGCGTGGAAGAAGCTGGTCGAGGATGTCGGTCAATGTGTGGGGTGGAAAGTCATAGGGAGGATCGATAAAGACGATATCGAAGTCCTGTAGGTTTTTGGTCAAGAAAGTCGCGACAGGCATGCCCACAACCGTGGTCTTTTCTGTAAAGCCACACAGGGATGCATTTTTCTTGCATAAGGCGACGGCCTGGGACGCTGAATCGACTAGGGTGGCGTGTTTGACCCCGCGGCTAAGTGCTTCGAGACCCAAGGCGCCAGTTCCTGCAAAAAGATCCAAAACCTGAGCTTGAGCATGTAGGGCATCTAGCGCATCCAGATGGGAAAACACTGCTTCGCGTGCCATGGAAGACGTTGGCCTAGTGCCTTTAGGTGGGACCCGTAAAGGGGTTCCCTTGGCCGAGCCTGCGATGATGCGAGTCATGGATACAGCTTTGCACATCGGATAGTGCGGATGCATCCGTGCGCAACGTGTCTAAGAGGGACGCTTCAAGGTACCCTTGGGACATGACATTGGCGCTGTGTCCCGGTTCATTCGATCCAACTACCCGCGGTCACCTAGATATCTTCATAAGAACCTTGAGTTTTTGCGATGAGTTGATCATCGGACTTGGTGTGAACTCCACCAAAGGCTACCTGTTTTCGGATGCGCAAAGGCAAATATTGCTACGAGACGCCTTGCTCGAGGTTCAAGCGCCCATGGAGCGGATACGGATTATGACAATCCCAGGGTTGCTTGCCAATTTTTGTCGAGACCAACAGATAGATGTCGTAGTCAAGGGAGTGCGCAATAGTCTTGACCTGGAACATGAGATGCCAATGGCTGAAGCCAATCGCGCTCTATGTGCAGTGGAGACGATCTTGTTGCCCTCTGCGCCGAATCTGGGGCTCGTCTCGTCTTCTATAGTCAAGGAAGTTGCCCTGCTAGGAGGGGATATCAGCCCATACGTGACCAAAAATGTTGCTCTTGCTCTTGCCCAAGAACGCGAGTTACTAGGCTAATGTGTGGTGGTAGCAGAGAGGATGGAAGCCGTGAGTGAAGACTTTGAAGCCCAAAGGGCCAATGCTGAGGAAGATGCGAATAATACTTCGCAAGAACCCCTGAGTTTTCTGGAGGAAAACCAAGAAGAAGGTTCGCAACTGATGGTGTTGTTAGAAGAGCTAGAGGACACCTTGGCGCAAGCACGTTCCCTGCCAATGTCGGCTTCAGTGCTCATCAATAGAGCCGAGGTCTTGGAACTTGTTACGGCCGCACGCCTTGCGATCCCGGCGGATATTCAAGCAGCCAACTCGATTGTCAGCGGGGCAAATGCCGTTTTAGTGAAGGCAGGAGAAGAAGGCAAGCACATCACGACAAGCGCTCAAGATGAGGCTGAACGTGTGGTTGCCGATGCCCACGCCCAGGCAGAACGTCTCATCTCTGAACAGCGTATTGTGGTGATGGCCGAAGAGCGAGCCGATCAGATCATTGAGGACGCCACTCGCAGAGCCGCTGAACTGCGCAAGGGTGCAAACCAATATTCAGATAAAATGCTCGCCTCACTGTCGCAACAATTATCTGCTTTGGAAAAGCAAGTGGCATCGGGAAGGGAATTGCTAGCTCAGCGGATGGAAGACACAGATACACAAGATTCCTCGTCAACCACTGCGAGTACGCCTTTTGAAACCGAGTAGAAAAATCGCAAGTACGAGGAGTGAGCCCATGTCTCAAACTGTGCCTACGCACGATCCCTTACGGCTATCAATCCACGATCTTCCTCATCAAGCAGGTGCCCATAAGGATTTTCTCATTGACTTTGTAGCGGATCAGGAGTGGAACAACGGTGTCGTTTTCCCCCAGCGTGATACTGCTATGAAGGCCGATGTCTCAATGACCTCGGTGGGGGATGGGGTGCTGATTCATTTACGCACCAGTGTTCCCACGACAACCCAGTGTGGCAGGTGCCTCGATCCGGTTACCGATGAGATAGATATTGACCTCCAAGAGGTTTTCTTTTCCCCCGAGCTTCGTCAGGCGGCCTTGGATGAAGGTGACGAGGACGCGGAAGACATGCGTGTTATCGAGCAAGAAAGTGTAGATCTTTCAGAGCTTTTGCGTGACAATCTGGTTTTGTCTATGCCGTTTCAGCCTCTGTGTGATCCCGAGTGCTTAGGGCTGTGCCCAGGGTGCGGGATGCGCATGGAAGACGCGGAGGAAGGGCATGCTCACGAGGTTATCGATCCGCGTTGGGCCGCCCTTTCGGCTTGGAAAACCGAGGAAAACGATGAGTAAAATGCCTGTTCAAGGTGGCGGACAAGAAAGCGCGGAGAACCTGCTGGCATCCTGGGGTTTGCATCTCGATACGGAGATGCTGGTCTTGACATTGACCCACAGGTCTTTCGCCCACGAGCACGGAAATATCCCCACCAATGAGCGCCTAGAATTCTTAGGCGATGCGGTTTTGCAGATTGTGGTCACCGAGTACCTGTACCGAGCTTACCCACATCTTTCCGAGGGCGATTTGGCAAAAATGCGATCTGCCACAGTGGCTCAAACTCCTTTGGCCTCTTTGGCCCGCGATATTGATCTGGGTGATTACATTCTCTTAGGAGTTGGCGAAGATGCAGGTGGAGGGCGTGGAAAAGACTCCATTTTATCTGATACTTACGAAGCGTTAATCGGTGCCACCTACCTGACTCACGGTTTGGAAAAGACACGCTTACTGCTCGAGGATAAACTTCAAAAGCTACTGCGACACGCCTTAGAGCGCTCCAAGGAAGTAGATTGGAAGACTACCCTGCAAGAGTTGTTAACCTCACAGGGACGCGACTTGCCCGTCTATGAGGTTGAGGGAAGCGGCCCTGACCACGCTCGAAGCTTTAAGGCTGTCCTCCGAGTTGGAAGCGACATCATTGGTACGGGGGAGGGGACCTCGAAGAAGAATGCTGAACACGAGGCGGCGAAAGAAGCGACAGAGTTTATCAGGGCTGGTCTAGAGTCCTCGAGGGCTTAGAGGGTGCAAAGGAATAGGAGACTGCGTTGAGCTACAAGAATTCAACGGATATACGGGTAATGATTGTTGACGATCACGAGATCGTCAGACGTGGTATTGCCGAGGTCGTGGATAGGGCAGAAGGGCTGAGCGTAGTTGCTGAAGCCGGTGGGGTAGCAGAGGCAGTGAGACGTGCTGAACTGGTGCAACCAGATGTAATTCTGGTGGATCTGCAACTTCCTGACGGCACTGGCATAGACGTTATGAAGCAACTAAAAGAAAGACTGCCACACACCAAAGCGGTGGTGTTGACCAGTTTTGATGACGACGGCGCCTTGGCCGAGTCCCTCTCGGCTGGGGCATGTGCATACTTACTAAAGAATGTGCGGGGCGCAGAGATCACCGATGGTATTCGGGCGGTTGCTGAGGGGCGCACACTCCTAGATGACCGCACGGTCACCAGGCGCAGGGCAGATCACGGGGATCCGACAGCGAACCTGACGCCCTCGGAAAGAAAAGTTTTGGACCTGATTGGCGATGGCCTATCAAACCGGGAAATCGGTGAGCGCCTAGGGGTGGCCGAAAAAACGGTGAAGAACCACATTACGTCATTGCTGGCCAAGATGGGTTTACAGCGACGCACTCAGGTCGCCGCATGGGTGGCGGGCCAACGGGCTGTGGGGTGGAGGAACTAAGTAAGACCGACAGGTGCCTGGCTGGGATATGGGCTATCCCAGCGGCACTGACCAGGTCATTAAGGTCCCTACGCCTTGTTCTCCGGGTACCACAGAGCACATTCCCCCGTGCCTGTTTGCTCGTGCGCACATATTGTCTAGGCCAGAGCGCCTGGAAATATGTGGATCGATTCCAAGGCCATCATCCGAGACCGACACCAATAGGCGTCCCTTGGCATCGTCTCCTTGAGGTGTAGTGAGGGCGAGTTTCACCAACACAGCCGTGGCATGGGCGTGGCGCGCAGCATTGGCTAGGCCTTCGCGTACAACTGCCACACAGTCCGTAGAGATATCCGAGTCGACGAAAGAATCCAGGGTGTCCATTGCAGAAGAGTCCTCATCGTCGAGGCTCAAAGGCACCCCGTCAACCTCTACCAGCAAAGAAGGTGCGTAACCCAATGAAGAACGTGCTGTCGAGGTCTCACGCCTCACCCTTTCAACAAGGCCTTCTTCATCATCAGAATCCCGCAGATCGGCGATAATCGCACGGATCTGTGTAACCGAGTCATCAACCAAATTCAGGGCAGTCTTTAGAGTCTGGTCAATCAGCTGTGCATCGAGTGCCTCTGAATGCAGCTGCTGGCGTACACCTTCTAAGTGCATCCCAGTGGCAAAAAGCTGCTGAATCGCTAAGTCGTGCAAGTCCCTGCCAATGCGAATTCGCTGTTCACGCAGAGTTGCAAGGTCTTCAGCGTGACGCGATGCAGATATTTCGAGGGCGAGGGCGGCCTGGATGGCCACGCCTTCGGCTGCGGGTAAATCTTCTGGCAGGAACTCAGGTTTGTCAGGCCTGCGCAATAATACGAGCACACCTTTGGAGGTGCCGTGCCCTATGAGGGGCGCATACAAGGCTGGGCCGTAGGCTCTAAAGGCGGGTAGGCGCATGGTGGGGGAACGTTGCAAGGAGTCAACAATTAATCCAACCCCCTCGCGCAGGACCGTCATGGCCCTGCCGTCATCTGGAAAAACGAGGCCAATCAGGTCTTCTGCTCCCTGCCCATCAGCAATCTCGCAAGCGTAGGTGTCACCTACGGAGGGCAAGATAATCAGCGAGGCATCCGCTTGTGCCACCTCGCGTACTAAACGTGCGATGAGTTCTAATGCCTCTTCCTCATCGGAGTCCTTCAAAAGGTTTGTTGTCAGCTGCTGAGAGACTTTCAGCCAGGCTTCGCGCTTGCGTGCCTCGGCATAGAGCCTTGAGTTTTCAATGGCTACCGCCGCGGCACCTGCCAAACCGATGAGGATATGGGCGTCCTCTTCAGTGAAAGGGGTGGGCTTATCGCACAAGTAGAGGCGCCCATAAACCTGCTCACGGATGCGCAGGGGCACGCCCAGGAAGGAACTCATATCGGGGTGACCGGGTGGGAATCCAGTGAAGTCGGGGGCGTGGTGAAGGTCATTGACGATGAGTGCCCCTCGGATGGGAATATTACCGATCAGCCCTCTGCCCAAAGGCGGTGCCCCAACAGCATGTTGTAGATCTTTTGTCATGCCGTATTGGACGAATGAAGCCGTTTCGCCGCGCACGTCTAAAACAGTGAGCGCCCCGTAGCGCGCCTGTGTCAAATGACAGGCTTGGGCTACGAAGTGGTCGAGAACTTTTGACAGATCCAAGGTGGAAGCAAGATCCAAGATCGCTTCCATCAGATTCGCTTGTGAAGATTGGGCACGGGGGGCTACATACATGCGTGATATACCCATGTTGTCTTGCGTCGATTCAGACAAGGAGTTCCTCCTGAGAAGCTGCCCAAGCGTAGTCGGGACTAGTTGCGAGCAGGTGGGCGTGGGTACCGCGTTGGACAATGTGTGCCTCGGTTCCGGTTTCACCAGGAACTCGGTCCAGGACAAGTACCTCATCTGCCGCACCCAGTGCAGACAGCCTGTGGGTGACAAGTAGGACTCCACGTTCGTCTTCATCGTGTTCTGTCGCATCAGGTTGTGCGCTGTGCGCTGCTTTTCCAGCACTTAACAGATCGCCTACGAGTTTGTCGGAGGTTACGGAATCCAAATGCTCCCCTGGTTCATCCAGGAGCATGAGTGGGGCAGGGGAGCCAAGCGCACGAGCCAGTAGGATACGTCGGCGTTCCCCACCTGAAATAGTGGTTCCTCCAGAACCCAGGTTGGTTGACAGCCCAAGCGGAGCAGTCTCCAGCCACTGCCCCATACCGGCTTGCTCTAACAGGCTGGTGGCCTCCTCGTCGCTAATGGTGCCTTTAGAGACGCGCAGGTTTTCAAGTACCGAGGTTGAAAAGATATGTGCATCCTCGGCAGTTAAGGTGATGTGACGGGAGGCTTCCAGGCGTGAGAGCTTGCTGATCTCATGGCCTCCCAGAGTCACACTTCCAGCCAAGGGCGGCAACATCCCTGCCAAGGTGAACAGCAGCGTCGACTTTCCTATCCCAGAGGGGCCAACGATGGCAAGCCTTGAACCTGGTTTCAAGGTCAAGGTAATCCCTGAAGCAATCACGGGGCCACCTGGCCATCCGATCGCTAGGT
Organism: Actinomycetaceae bacterium; assembly: GCA_030538185.1. Lineage (GTDB taxonomy): Bacteria > Actinomycetota > Actinomycetes > Actinomycetales > Actinomycetaceae > JAUNUK01. The sequence goes on from JAUNUK010000005.1 coordinate 150,042, forward strand.
CTTTGGCTTCCAAAACAGGCGCAATATCGTCAAATGACGCTGTATCCGGGGTTTCATCCTCTAACTTCTTCCCCAAGCCGCCCTCAATGGCGTCTTCGCCTCCCAGCAGTTCAACAATCCTTACTGCGGCACCGGCGGAATGTACCAGTTGTACGGCTGCGGGTGCCAGTTGTTGGGTGCCCTCGAAGGCTGCCAGTGGGGTGAGTACCAAGACCGCCAGGGCCACTGCGGAAACATCGCCTGCCGTAACAGCCGGGATGCCCAGGAGGATTGCCGCAATAACCGCAGCTGTCATAGCGATGTTGTCTATGGCCGCGGCGATTGAGGCCAGTTTCGCTGCATGGTCTTGTGCAGCAATAATGTCATCTTCTGTGTTGGTTATCTCCTGCCTCAAGGCGTCTAGTCGACCCAGGTTCGCCAGCTCGGTAGCGTTTTCTAACAAGGCCAGGGACGATGCTCCAAGTTCCGTGTATGCCTGTTGTGCCGCCTGTTCAGCAATGCGCGCCGAGCGGATGGTGACGAGAGGGCCAACGACGCCGGCCACAATCAGACAGGCTCCGGTTGTGAGAGCCACGGGTAGTGACAAAAACGCCAATAACCCCACAGTCAAGATTCCAACTACACCCGTGACGATTGTGGGAAGCAAAGACTTGACCACATAGTCACCCACGGCATCCACATCTTCGCCCGTCCTCGCCAAAATATCTCCCCGCCGAAGCGAGGCGACCTTTGAGGTGGAGGATGAAGCCAGGATGCGATACACATTCAAGCGCAAGGTTGCCACGCCACTGAGGGCAACAAAGTGTGAGGCCAAGCGCTGCAGGTAGCGAAAGAGGGCACGCCCGATGCCAAACATGCGCACAGAGACCGTGGCAACCCCCAGGGCCAAGACAGGTGGCATCTGTGAGGCGCGAGCAATGAGCCAGGCTGAGACGGCAGCCAAACTGATGGCCGATATTAACGTGGCACATCCCAAAACGACGGCAAGCGCAACTTTGCCAGGGCGAAGCCCCAACATTTTTGTGGTTGCTGTCAGGGCGCGCCGTTCTTGTGTGCTCAAGAAAATGTTCATGTGCTGGGCTCCAGACTCTGGTCAAGGTTGGATAGGAAACCAGGGGAGGGCGCATCGAACTGGGGCGTTTCCTCGACTTCTTCGGGCGCGTATTGCGCGGCTTCTTCTGCTGTAAACGCCTGCGTATTCACTTCGACGACAAAGTCAGCAATATTGACGAGGGCGGCGCGGTGAGCAATCACCACGACAGTTTTCCCCTTAGCTTTCAGCCTTTCGATGGTGTTCAAGACGTTGAGCTCAAGGTTGGCATCCAAATGGGCTGTGGGTTCGTCCATGACTACCAGTTGATCGTCGGTTAGTAGAGCACGGGTGAGAGCCAAGCGCTGTCTTTGCCCGACAGAAAGGCCAATGCCGCCTTGCCCTATGACGGTATCCCAACCTTCAGGCAAAGAAGTTATGACATCCAAGAGTCCCGTTGATAAGGCCGCTTCCTCTATCTGGGTGGTGAGGGCAGCCGTATTTGACCCTAATACTGCTTCTTTTATAGTTCCTGGGGTAATGACAGGCTGTTGGGGGACCCATGTGGATTGCGCCCACCAGCTTTCATCCGAGATGTCATTGAGATCCACGTGTGTATCGCCTGAGTGGATCACAATGGACCCTTTGTCAGGATGGAGGTGTTTGAGTAGGCACATGGCTGCCGTAGATTTCCCTGCCCCTGATGACCCTTTGAGGGCAGTAACTGTGCCGGGTTGCAGAGAAAAACTGAGGGCTGCTGGTGCCCAAGCCCCTCTGGCAGCCACGCTGAGGTCTCGTACCTCAATTGTGGCCCCGGTGAGGTGTGGGGCGCTTTGGGTGCCCGGTGTCGGCGGGGTTTGCTCCAGGATGGCGAAGGACGCTTCGGCCGCAGCAACCCCGTCAGCAGAGGCATGGAAGTGCTTTCCAACTTGGCGTACGGGGTCGAATACTTCAGGGGCAAGCATAATGACGACTAGGCCAGTGAACAGATCGATATTTCCGTACACCAGCCGCAAGCCGACCTCGACAGCCACAAGGGCTACCGACAGGGTGGAGATGAACTCAAGGATGCCACCTGACAGGAAGGCTACTTTGAGGGTGTCCATAGTGGTGCGAACATGTTCCTTGCCCAGTCTTTCCACATGAGTGGCAGGTCCAGATTCACGTCCCAGGGCCTTTAGGGTGGTCAATCCAGCAATCAGATCGATGAGCTGCCTGCCGAGGTTCTGCATGGTGGCAAGCTTTCTGTCCGAAAATTCCTTTGTCAACCGACCGACCAGGATCATAAAGATCGGGATCAAAGGCAAGGCAATCAGTGCCACTACCGCTGACCAGAAATCCAAGATGAGGATCACGAGCAGCACCATGGGGGTAACGGTGAGTGACAAAAGCAGCTGGGGCAAATACTGAGTGAAATAGGGTTGTAAGTCTTCAAGGCCACGGCTCGTGAGGGTCACCGTATCGGCGGCATTGGTGGCTCTCCAGCGGGGGCCCAGCTTGGTGGCGTGATCCAAAACCTTGCCGCGCAGTTCTTTTATTACGGCTGTTGCTGCCCTGTGCGCCCGCGATTCACGTATCAGGATGATAAGTGCGCGCAGCAACACGATAATTCCCAGTCCCATAACGATGGGCAATTGGTTGTGGAGGTATAAAGCGCCAGGGCCACCAGGCGAAAAGGCGATGATAATTGGTGAAATGGCCAAGGAGATCAAAATATCTTGCGCAATGATGAGGGCCGCTGAAAGTATGCCGGCAATGGCAATAAAAATAATGTATTTACGAGTCGATGATGCGTACCGTAAAAGTCTTGAATCCAGAGGTTTCACTGTCTTACCTTGACATATTTCTTATATTTTTGCGCACTGTGTTTAGGTGCTTAGTCCAAATTAGTGTGGGGCTGGCCCAGACGGACCAGCCCCACACTAGTGCTTACAGATCAGCCTGCCAAGAAGTTGGCACCTGTCCTGATGGAGCGAGGATCAAAGCCGGGGTTCTCTTCGACGTCGTCGATTGAGATACGAGCCTTGAATACCAAGTACGACCAGATTGTGTAGCCAAGTACCACTGGGACCAGCAATACTGCGGCAACGGTCATAACGATCAGGGTTCCTGTCGTAGACGAGGAATCCGCAATCATGAGGCCATACTCGTCTGCGATAGAAGACTTCATCACATACGGGAACATGGCTATGAAGATCCAAGCAACTGCGGAGGTCAAACCGACTGAATTCGCAATGAATGCCTTTCCTGGAGCCTTCATGAAGGTGAAGCCAGCAGCGGCAATAAGTGCCAATGCAGCAATCACCAGAGGAATCAGGCCAAGGACCTTTTGCTCTGAGTAGACGAACTGTCCCCACAGGGCAAAGACAGCGGTTGTACCAGTGCCAATCGACACCAGAATCGGCGCCAGAGCATCGGTGCGCTCCTTGACCTTGCCTGTCGTCTTGAGGCTGAGGAACAGCGCGCCATGTCCGAGGAACAGCGCTGCCAAGACCACGCCACCCAGCAATGTGTAAGGCGTGAGCAGGGAGAAGAAGCCGCCAGTGAGGTTGTGTACCCCGGTGGCAAGTGCTGCTGTGCGATCAGCTGCTATTTCTTCAACCGGTGTGACGATCGAAAGATCGTTAGGTGCTGTAACCTCGATCTTCATGCCCTGGACGAGGTTGCCGAAGGCAACACCGAAGAGGACAGGTACCAGCCAAGCTGAGACTGTGTGAATCCAGTCCCAGATATTGCGCCATCCCTCGGTGGCGAGCTTTGCGCGCCACTCGATTGCAGAGATGCGCATGATCAGGGCTAGCAAAATCAAGAACAGCGCTAGATACATGCCTGAGAACATGGTGGCGTACCACTCTGGAGAGGCAGCAAAGGTGGCACCACCCGCAGTGAGCAGCCACACCTCATTCCCATCCCAGTGTGGACCGATTGTTCGTGTTACTTGTGAACGCTCGCGGTCAGTCTTGGCCACCACACGTAGCAGCATGCCGACACCTAGGTCGAAGCCCTCAAAGATGAGGTAACCCGCCCACAGCACGCCGATCAGTGCGAACCAGAGAATCTGAAGAATATCCATTGTTTTCTATACTCCTTTCGTACCCTGGTTGTCTCAGTATGCGAAGGACAGTTCTTGCGAATCATTCGCAGGACCGTCATCGGCGACTGGGGTGTTGATGCCTTCTTGGGTGTAGCGCTTCATCAGGAGGAACCAGACGACGCCAAGGCCCAAGTACAGCAGGGTGAATACAATCATGGTCACGCCGACTTGCCAGGCTGGGACAGCTGCAGAAACACCATTTTCTGTCAGCATGTACACGGCCTGTTGCTGGACAGACAAGCCGTCCTTAAGGTTCGGGTAGACGATGAATGGCTGACGACCGATTTCGGTAAAGATCCAACCGAAGGAAGCAGCCAAGAAGGGCATGGGCAGTGAAAGCAAGGCAAACTTAGCCAAGGCTTTCGAACTCGATACCTTGCCTGAACGGGTCGCATACAGACCCCACAGCGCCAAGAGCGCAGAGAAGCCACCCAAAGCCATCATGAGCCTAAATGACCAGAAGGTGATCATAATCGGCGGGGCGTATGTGTCGGCCTCAAAGGCTGGGATAGCTGGGTCTTTGGCCTGAATAGAGGCAAAGTGCTCAGCCATCTGTTGGTCAGTGACGGCGACACCTGGGATGGTGGCACTGAAATTATTGCGAGCCACAAAGCCTAAGGCTCCAGGAATCTGGATGATATGAGTCATGGATTCATTGCCTTGAGAGCAATCCCCGAAGGCCATGAGACTGAAGTCACCCGATTCACCTTCACATATGGCTTCTGCTGCTGCCATCTTGGCTGGCTGGGCGTAAGTGATGTGCTGCCCTTGGAGGTGACCGGAAACTACGGTCAAAACTCCGGCAACCACCAGAACCCACATGCCGAAACGAGCAATAGGACGCCAGATTTCGCGCGCCTCTACCTCGCCAGCACCACCAGCATTATTGGCGCGAACCATCCACCAAACACCGATGCCTGCTATGAGTGTTGCTGCCACCATCCACGACGATGTGACGGTGTGGAACACTGCCAGCCACATCGTTGGGTTGCCAATAACCTCAAAGAAGGACATTGCGCCTTCCATTTGTGCGCGGCCAGAGGCTGGGTCAAATACAGCACCCACCGGAGTCTGCATCCACGAGTTAGCACCGATGATCCACAACATTGAGGTGTTCACACCGATGGCAACCATCCAAATCATGGCCAAATGGGCCTTCTTGGACAGTTTGCCCCAACCGAAGATCCACAAACCGAGGAATGTTGACTCGATAAAGAATGAGAGCAACGCTTCAAAAGCCAGAGGAGCACCGAAGATGTCTCCAACAAAGCGCGAGTATTCGGACCAGTTCATGCCGAATTGGAACTCTTGAACGATGCCTGTGGCAACACCAAGAGCGAAGTTAATTAGGAATAGTTTTCCAAAGAACCGTGTCGCCTTCAGCCAGTACTCTTTGCCAGTCTTGTGCCACATGGTTTGCATGATGGCAACTAGCAGAGACATGCCGATGGTGAGCGGTACCAGGATGAAGTGGTAGACGGTAGTAATACCGAACTGCCACCGTGCCAGATCGAGGCCTCCACTAATGGCCTCCATTGGGACGACGGTCACCTTGTCCGCCTTTCCGCGAAGAAATTGAATTTGGACACTTGCATGCGAGCCAGATGTCACACCATGCTTTCTGACTCAACGCCATAAACCTACCTGAAGATTTGCTGAGTTGTGTCCAATTTCAAGCCGATGTGTCGCTAAGTTCCACTTGTGGGATAATGGTGTGTGGTCGGTTGAGCATCCATACCGTCCAGGCGCATAGTGGACGTAGTTCGGGTTTTCCCTCTACTCCCAGGTGCCGAGAGGACCTCGGTCCCAACACAGACTTTCCGCCAAATTTGGCGAAGAACAGGGCTTGACTGTCCCGATGCTTGGGGTGGTTGAGCACAGGAGAATACGACGTGTCTAGGAAAATAAAGACAGATAGTCCAGGGGTGGACTCAGGTCAAAGTGCCATTGGTACTATGTTTAGCGAAGCAAATAATTCACCCCAACAATCGGCGAGCCGGGAAGAAAGTCCCAAGGGAAATACGCAACAGCAAGATGTTGCAAATTCCTCTAAATCTGTATTAGCGCTGCCTGCGGCCAGTTTGCTCTTTCAAGCTCCCGATACTTCTCAGGTAGCCCCGCAGCCGCGTAGCAAAGTTTCTAGCGAACAAGAAGATCGCAGTAGCGAGGTTTCGCCCTCGGAAAAAGTTGCTGCACCCTCGTCACGTCGGCAGACGCGTGCGAGCTCCTCAAGGACTCGGACACAGTCTGCTGCTCGTGCAGGAGACACAGCGCAAGCCGACACTGGAAGCGAGAAAGAACCCCAGGTCGAGATTGTGGTCGATATTGACCCTGGTGATGACTCGCCACACCGCCGGCGCAGGCGCCGGACCAGGCAAGGTGCCGATCCGGTCGAAGAGATCACTTCTCTCAAAGGCTCTACCCGCCTAGAAGCCAAGAGGCAAAGGCGTAAAGAGGGACGGAGGGAAGGCCGCAGACGCACGGTCATTACCGAGGCAGAGTTCCTGGCACGCCGCGAATCGGTTAAAAGGGAAATGATCGTGCGCGAGCGCGATGGCTTGAACCAGATAGCCATCCTGGAAGATTCACTTTTGGTTGAGCACTACGTGGCGCGCCATACGCAGACAACGATGGTTGGTTCCATATTCCTAGGGCGCGTCCAAAACGTCTTGCCCTCTATGGAGGCTGCCTTTGTCGATGTGGGGCGAGGGCGCAACGCAGTGCTCTATGCCGGTGAGGTCAACTGGGACTTGCTGGGCATGGAGGGTAAACCTCGGCGCATCGAGCAGGCACTCAATCCTGGAGATACTGTCTTGGTGCAGGTCACAAAGGACCCTATTGGCCATAAAGGTGCGCGTCTGACCTCGCAAATCACCTTGGCTGGCAGACACTTGGTGCTCGTGCCCAGTGGCGCGATGACAGGTATCTCGCGGAAGCTTCCCGAGGCAGAACGTTCGCGGCTGAAGCGTATCTTGGAAGAGATCGTGCCTAATGATTACGGCGTTATCGTTCGCACGGCTGCCGAGGGCGCCACAGAAGAGCAACTGATTGCCGACGTCAAACGGTTGCAAAAAATCTGGGAAGACATCGATACTCACACAAAGACTGCGAAAAACGCCCCAGTCCTATTGCACGGCGAACCCGAGCTGGCTTTGAGAGTCGTAAGGGATGTCTTTAATGAAGACTTCACGTCCTTGCAGATTCAGGGCGCAAAAGCCGGTCGCAGTATCACCACCTATGTCAAGGAATTCGCCGAAGAGCTAACCGATAGGGTCAGCCTGTGGAAGGGCGACGATGACATTTTTGCTGCTCACCGTATTGATGAACAGCTATCCAAGGGTTTTGATCGCAAGGTTTGGTTGCCCAGCGGGGGCTCCTTGGTTATTGATCGGACCGAGGCCATGACTGTCGTAGACGTCAATACTGGGAAGTTCACGGGCGTGGGAGGAACGCTGGAAGAGACTGTCACCAAGAACAACCTGGAGGCAGCAGAGGAAATTGTCAGGCAGTTGAGGCTGCGAGATATTGGCGGGATCATCGTCATCGACTTCGTAGACATGGTGCTCGAAAGCAATCGTGACCTCGTTTTACGTCGCTTGGTTGAGTGTCTGGGACGCGATCGCACCCGACACAGGGTTACAGAAGTCACCTCTTTGGGGCTGGTTCAAATGACCAGGAAGCGCGTGGGACAGGGCCTAGTCGAGGCATTCTCCACCCAATGTGAGTGCTGTGCTGGTAGGGGCTTCATCGTGCATGATGAACCTGTTGAAAAGGACGTCGCCCCTGCCCCACAAACCTCGAAGAAGCCTGTTAGGCAACGTCCAGCCAAAGCCCACGCGGACACAAGCTCAGGGGCTGATATGGACGCGGTTGAGGCGACAAAGCCAGAGGTGCGCCAAACCCTTGCCGCCATTGCAAAAGCGGCTGCTAAAGAGACGCCAGAAGAACCAAGCACGCCTCCAAGCAATCCAAGCAAAGTGTCGAAGGAGCTTGCCACTCCCGAGAAGCGTTCAAAAGAAGTAACGGTACCTGTGACCCCCAGCGCGCAAAAGCCTTCGTCAAGCTCTCCTGTACGGCGTCGCCGAAGGGCTGCCTCCACAGGCGTCATTACGACAGGCGAGGGCTCCCAAGATGCCACAATCGTGGTGACAACGGAATAGTTGCGAGGCAAAACCGTTGGCGTGGTGAATCCCACATATTGTCAGGGCTGTCTTTGGCTCTGTGGGCTTGATTGCGTTTCGACAATCCCGTAACCTTGAACGTCGGTGCGCGTACTGACGCGCCTTGGGCTCCTGTGGGTCCGTCCCCGCTCGTGCGGGGGTAAGTAAACGTCTATGAATGAGAAGTGAGAAGCTAGTGGTCTATGCGATTGTCAAAGCTGGTGGCCGTCAAGAAAAGGTTGCCGTAGGCGACGTCGTCGTCATCGACAAGGTCGATGTCCCTGTGGGGCAGACCATCGAGCTGCCTGCCGTTATGTTCGTGGATGGCGATAAAATCGTCACCGCACCTGCAGACCTGGCCAAGATCAAGGTCGCTGCAGAGATCGTGGCCCCTGCCAAGGGACCGAAGATCACTATCATCAAGTACAAGAACAAGACAGGTTACCGCAAGCGTCAAGGACATCGTCAGCCGCTTACAGAGATCAAGGTCACCAAGATCGGCTGAGGCCGTCTTGTAGAGTAGAAAGGACGCCACCATGGCAACCAAGAAGGGTGTAGGTTCATCGCGTAACGGTCGCGACTCCAACGCTCAGCGCCTGGGCGTGAAGCGTTTCGGTGGCCAGACGGTCAATGCCGGAGAGATCATTGTTCGCCAGCGTGGAACCCGCTTCCACCCCGGCCTCAATTGTGGTCGCGGCAAGGATGACACGCTTTTTGCCCTCGAGGCTGGAGCTGTGGAATTCTCCACTTTCCGTGGCCGCAAGGTAGTAAATATCGTCGGCGTGTAGCCGAGAGCGTTTTCGCCGGGGGTGAGCGGGGTTCTCCTGCTCACCCCCGAGCTTTTCTGAGGAGGTTGTGTGGCGACGTTCGTCGATAGGGTTACGGTCCATATCCAGGCTGGCTCAGGCGGCAATGGGTGCGCCTCGATCCGCCGAGAGAAGTTCAAGCCTTTGGCAGGTCCTGATGGGGGAGACGGCGGGCAAGGCGCTGCCGTGATAGCAGTCGTGGACCCGAATGTGACAACGCTGCTTTCCTACCACCATTCGCCCCACATTAAAGGTGACTCAGGCACCGCAGGCCAAGGGGATCTAAAAGAAGGAAAGAACGGACAAGATCTCTATCTACCGGTACCCGATGGCACCGTCATAAAAACACTCGAGGGTGAGATCATTGCTGACTTAACCGGTGAGGGCACCACATTCACCATTGCCGAGGGCGGAAAGGGAGGACTGGGTAATGCGGCCCTTGCCTCGCGCAAAAGGAAGGCGCCTGGGTTTGCCCTCAAAGGTGAACCAGGTGAGTACCTGGATGTCGTCTTCGAACTGAAGTCCGTTGCAGATGTGGCATTGGTCGGTTATCCCTCCGCAGGTAAATCGTCCCTGATTGCTGCCATGTCTGCTGCACGCCCCAAAATTGCTGACTACCCCTTCACCACCCTGGTTCCCAACCTGGGGGTCGTCTCGGCCGGTGAGGTCCGCTATACTATCGCCGATGTGCCAGGACTGATCCCCGGAGCATCGCAGGGTAAGGGCCTGGGGCTGGACTTCCTGCGCCACATTGAAAGGTGCAGCCTTATTGCTCACGTCTTGGATTGTGGGACTCTCGAAGTGGAGCGAAACCCTCTAGATGACCTGCGGGTGATCGAGGCCGAGTTGGCCGCGTATGAAGCCGACTTGGACATACCGGCCGAAGGGCAAGAGGCTATACGACCACCGCTTATGCAAAGACCCAGAATTATTATCCTGAACAAGGTGGATTTACCAGATGGCCAAGATCTAGCACACATGATGCGTCCAGAACTGGAGGCTTTGGGCTGGCCAGTTTTTGAGGTATCAGCCGTTACCCGCATAGGCCTCAAAGAGCTCTCCTTTGCCCTTGCGGCGCAGGTACAAGAGATCCGGGCGAGTATCCCGGCTCAAGAGTCACGGCCTGTGTTGCGCCCAACACCCCTGAGAGAGAAAAAAGCCAAGGACCAGTTGACCATCCGCAAGATTTCATACCTCGGGGATACCGCCTTCCAGGTGCGCGGTACGAAGGTCGAAAGATGGGTTGTTCAAACTGATTTCGGTAATGATGAGGCAGTGGGTTACTTGGCAGATCGCCTGGCCCATGCCGGGGTGGAAGATGCCCTCTTCGAAGCCGGGGCAAAGGCCTCGGACACCATCATCATCGGAGACGAGGTCGGTGGCGTCGTCTTTGATTGGGAACCCACAATGGCTGCAGGTGCTGAGCTTCTAGGCGCCAGAGGGACCGATGAACGCCTGGCCACGTCGACTCGCCCCACCAGGGCGGAAAAGCGACGTGACTACTACGATTGGATGGATGCCAAGGCAGCAGCACGAGCTGAGCTGGCCGAGGAGAGAAAACAGGGTAGGTGGACGGATCCATCTGAGGGGGAGTAATGGCAAAGGAACGTGTTGTCGTCAAGATCGGATCTTCATCCCTGACTCGACCTGATGGTGGCTTGGATCTGAACAGGATCGACATGGTGTGTGCTGCGGTTGCGGCACAAAGCCGCAAGGATAAAGAGATCATTGTCGTCACTTCCGGTTCTATTGCCGCAGGTTTGGGACCGCTCGGTCTGGATACACCACCAAGCGATTTGAGCCTCGCACAGGCAGCTGCCTCCATTGGTCAAGGCATTTTGATGACCCGCTGGACTCAGGCGTTCACGTTATACGGCAAGGTGACAGGCCAGATCCTCTTGACAGCTCCCGACATGATGCGCCGCGAACACTACGCTAACGCCAGGCAGGCACTGGAACGCCTCTTGGCCTTGGGCGTTGTTCCCATCGTCAACGAAAACGATGCGGTCGCCACCGATGAGCTCCGCTTAGGTGACAACGATCGTCTTGCCGCCCTTGTGTCGCATTTGGTGACAGCTGACAGGCTCATCCTATTGACAGATGTGGATGGTCTTTACACGGCATCCCCGCGCACTCCTGGTGCTCGTCTCATCCCGAAGGTATCTTCACCAGATGAACTTCAAGACATTTCGGTGACAACCCGTGGCTCAGGTTTGGGCACAGGAGGTATGGTCACCAAGGTCATTGCTGCGTCAATGGCTGCTGCAAACGGAACTAAAGTGCGAGTGACCAGTGCGGACAACCTTGTTCCAGCCTTAGGTGGAGAAGACGTAGGAACCCTGTTCACGCCGACAGGCACCCGACGCGGTGCGCGACGCTTGTGGTTGGCCTACGCTGCAGATTCTCAAGGATCAATTTTTGTGGACGCGGGCGCAGTTCATGCGATCACCGCAGGTAAACACTCACTCTTGGCAGCTGGGGTACGCGGATACAGCGGTCCTTTCAGTGCAGGTGATGTCGTAAACATTTTGGGCGAGGACGGACAAATAGTTGCCCGAGGGTTCAGCGGCTACTCACAAGCTGAACTGGAGCAAATTTTGGCAATGCCAGACCGCTCGTTGGCCCCCAGGCCAGTGGTTCACCGTGACGATTTGGCTGAACTGTGGCCCGGAGCTAAGACAATAGTCCTAAAATGATGACTATGGAGTCTATAACCGAGACAATCCGGGGCATCGCTCGACGCTCACAGCAGGCTGCAGCGTCTTTGCGAGGAACAAGTGGGGAAGAGCGCAAGAAGGTGCTTGAGGCCTTCGCCCGCCAGATTGATGGTGACGTTGCCGCAATAGTTGCCGCCAATGCCCAGGACTATAGTCGGGAGGAAGCCCAGGGAATGAGTGCCGGTCTGCTAGACCGACTCAAACTGGATGCTAACCGGGTTGCGTCCTTAGCAGATGCTGTACGCGAGGTTGCCGCCCTGCCTGACCCCGTGGGGATTACCACTCAAGGTTCAGTTCGTCCCAACGGTTTACATGTGAGACAGGTGACGGTTCCCATGGGGGTTGTGGGAATGGTTTATGAGGCCAGGCCGGGCGTGACGGTGGATGCGATTGCTTTGGCACTCATGTCGGGAAACGCAGTCATCACAAGAGGCGGAAGCGCTGCTGCTCTATCGAACGCCGCCATTGTGGAATGTGCTTGGCGAGCATTGGCTGAGGTTGGACTTCCCAAAGAACTTGTCGCCAATATTGATGAATATGGCCGCGAAGGTGTTACAGCATTGCTGGAGGCACGTGGCCTGGTCGACCTCGTAATTCCCCGGGGTGGAGCAGGCCTGATACAGACCGTTGTGGACAAGGCAAAGGTCCCGGTTATTGAAACGGGGGTCGGAAATTGTCACGTATATATTGATGAGCAGGCAGACCTAGGTGATGCCTTAGAGATTGTGCTCAACGCCAAGACGCAACGTGTGGGCGTATGCAATGCGGCAGAGACCTTGCTTGTGCATCAAGGCATTGCCTCTGAGTTTCTGCCAGGCGTCCTCGGCAAGCTTGATGAAGCCGGGATAAGGATTCACGGATGTCAACAAACCAAAAAAATTGCTGCCGATGGTGATATTCCTTGCCTGGAGGCCACGGAAGAAGACTGGGCCACAGAGTACTTGTCGGCCGATCTGGCGGTGCGGGTAGTGCAGGATGTTGAGGAAGCCGTGCGCCATATTTCTCAATATTCTTCAGGGCATACTGAGGCGATCTGCTCTCTCAATGTGCGCGCACTCGATTTCTTCACATCTAGCGTGGATGCCGCCGCCATCGCCGTCAATGCCTCCACGCGTTTCACAGATGGTGGGCAGTTGGGGTTGGGTGCAGAGATTGGTATTTCGACCCAAAAGCTTCACGCACGTGGCCCGATGGGCTTGTCTGCGTTGACGACCACAAAATGGATCATTGCCGGCAACGGACATACCCGTCCATAGTAGGGTGAAGAGGTTGAGGAATCAGGGAGAGGCATGAGCGCGACGAGGACATGCACTTGAGTGGTTACGTGAGTGGAAATGGTGCCAGACGCCAACGAATTGGCGTTATGGGTGGCACGTTTGACCCAATTCACCACGGTCACCTTGTGGCTGCTTCAGAGGTACAGCACGCTTTTTCCCTGGATGAGGTTATCTTCATTCCCACCGGAGTTCAGCCCTTTAAGACAAAAAAGCGCTCGACTTCACGTGAACATCGCTACCTAATGGCGGTGATTGCCACAGCATCTAATCCGCGGTTTACTGTTTCGAGGCTCGAGATTGACCGCCAAGGGATCACTTACACGGCTGACACCCTGGAGATCTTGGCAAAAACACACCCTAATGCCGATTTATTTTTTATCACAGGTTCTGACGCTTTGGCCTCTATTTTGGATTGGAAGGACGCCGATAGCCTGTTTAGTCTGGCACATTTTGTGGGCGTGACACGACCAGGACATGTCTTGGATGCCACCGGATTACCCGAAGAACACGTATCCTTGGTTGAGGTTCCTGCAATGGCGATTTCATCAACCGACTGTCGTGCACGCATAGCTGAGGGCAAACCTGCGTGGTATTTGGTTCCAGATGGAGTCGTACAGTACATCGGTAAACACGGCTTGTATTTGGGGGTGGACGTTGAGTGATTCTTTGACTCCGCCTACCCCGCGTTCCCAACGCAGGGCGCTTCGACAAAACGAAGAAGGTGTTGAACCTAAACTTTCAATTCCGCCTTCGGCGCGAGCTGTCCGCACGACTGATGAGACAGGATCAATCACGGGAGTCATCCCTGTGACCTCAAGCGGACCAGCTGGATCGAGGAGTGCCTCAGAGGGGCCAGTTCCCGGGCCCGTAGAGGGGCAGGCACACGAGGCAGGCGCTGCTGCTGCCGGTGATCGCTCACCGTCTCGATCTTCTCCTCGACGGCAACCAGTTAGGCGTATTACCACTGATCCGGTGCCTTTGCCTCCGTCGACAACGGGGATGATCCCACGGACAGTGGAACAGGCCACTGCGGGTAGCGCAGGTGTGCCTATGAGGCGCGCTGACCAGAGGCAACGCAGAGCACAGGATCTTCAAGGTCACGATGGAAATGTCCGCGGCGCGAGAGAGTCGCAAGTACAACCTCCGCCGGCTGCGCCCGCACCTCAACAAACTGAGTTACCTCAACGCCGTCCTCGGCCTGCCGGCCCGGTTCCCGCGACCAGAAGGGCAACTTCGTCTCAGCCGCAACCAACTCAGCCCACCAGCCAACCATCCAGGCGTGTTATCCGGTCAGGTGCTCCTGCTGGGCCGACGCGCAGGCAGATCGTTTCCTCCGAAGGGGGGCGTGCAGGGCAGGTCGCAGGACGCAGCACCCAGATGTTGCCACAGCGTAGGTTATTGCAGCGCGAAACCCTAGAAGAGTCTTTGGCGCGCAGAGAAGCAGAACTACACGCATTAGAGATGGCTGCGCGAGAGGCCGAATTAAAAGCGCGAGAGGCCGAATTAGAGGCTCTTATCACTCACCGTATGAAGTCTGGGCTTGCCATCGAAGGCAATATTGAGCTCGAGTGGGATGAATATGAAGAGACCTTCTTTGAACGGCTGATTCGACGTTCTGGGCGTTGGGGTTTTGCATTGCTGGCTTTATCAGGTGTTATTCGCTGGGTTGCTGTTGTCCTGGGTACGGTTTTAGGGGCAGGCTTGCTGATCCTCGCCCTCGACAGGTCTACCGATGCCCAAGGTGAGCTACCCGAGCAGCCGACCCAGGTCATTGTTGAGGCGATCTGGACCTAGTGTTAGCCTGATGCTTCGTCGTTACCCGAATGAGGAGATTGAATGCCTGCGGATCCGCAATTAGTGAGGATCGTTCGCGCCCTGGCGATGGGGGCCCAAGAAAAACTGGCGACCCAGATTGTCATTTTGGATGTCTCTGACAAGCTATTGCATACCGAAATATTTGCGGTTGCCAGTGGCACCAATGAAAGACAGGTTGCCAGCATCGTTGATGCTATTGCCGAAGCCGCCAAAGCAGAGGGCCAACAACTTTTGCGTGTGGAAGGAAAAAACACCCTGAGATGGGTGCTTATGGATTTCGGGGACATTATTTTCCACGTTCAACACGAGGAAGACAGGGTGTACTACTCTTTGGAACGCCTGTGGGGCGATTGCCCGGTCATTGCTCTTGATGATGTCGCTCAAAGGACGACACAGTGACGGCTTCCACTATTGTTTTATTGCGGCATGGACAAACAGATCACAATGCTGAAGGCCGTATTCAAGGTCAGATAGATATTCCGTTGAATGATCTCGGCCGGGCCCAGGCGGCAGCGATGGCCAAGGTTTTGGCTCCCAGATTATTGGATCCTGTGGATTTGGACGCAGCCTATCGCGGTTCGCGTGTCCCTTTGTCGGGGGGAGCAATCAAGGTCGTTTCTTCGCCGCTGTCCCGCGCCGTCGACACGGCCAGCCCCTTGGCTGCCTTGTTGGGTGTCGCGGTCGAAACCGATGACGTCTTAAAGGAACGTAACTTTGGCCTGTGGGAGGGTATGACGGGCCCGGAGATCCGTGAGCGTTGGCCTGCCGAACACAAGGTTTGGCGCGGCGGGGGTGATCCTGAGGGCGTCGGAGTGGAAACCAGGCTGGATTTGGGCTTGCGCGTCGCCGCTGGCTTGCGTCGCCTTGCCAAAGGTATGTCCGAGGGCGGCACGCTGGTGTGTGTGGCACACGGTTCAGCCATCACTCAAGGGCTGTCTGTCTTATTGGATCTGGATCCACAAAACTGGTTTGGTATGCGTGGCCTGTACAACTGCCACTGGGCAGTCGTGACCCCACAGGGGCGCCGTCCGGGCTGGCTATTGCAGGCCTATAACGTGAGTTGATAGCTGCAGTGAGAAGTGTCCGCCCTCGAAAATGAATGGGACTCCTGCATTGTGCGGGTGCTGTTTTGAAGGAACTAGACGGTTTTGGAGGCTTCTTCGAAGCTGAGGCGACCTAGTCTGGGAGAGATGCCCTCAGGATCGCCGTGGCCGGCGCAGATCATCATAAAAGTTTTCCAAGAGCTGTCTGCCAAGAATGCTTGGTTTAAGCCTTCCATATTGGCCCCGCTCATGGGGTGGACATCCAGGCCTTGCGCGCGTAGAGAAATAATCATGTACCCGAGTTGGATCCAAGCGTTTGCGGGGGCTAAGTCCGGTGCCCAATCGGCTTCACGCAGCATGTTCACGACGTATTCGGAGCTGCCCATGTGTTCCATACCGTCAATGAAGTTGGTGTCATAGGCGGCCAGCAGCAAAACGGGTGCGCTTTCAACCGAGTTCTTATTGCCTTTCGAGGCCAGTTGAGCAACCGTGGCCCGCGCCTCTGGAGAGGTGACACGGATGAGGCGGATGGGGTTGGCATTGAAGGCCGTGGGCGCCCATTTTGCCTCGTCGTAGGCTCTTTGAACAATGTCAGGGTCAACAGGTGCCGATGTCCACTGACGCACGGTGTGGGCGTCATGGAAGAGCTGTGCGATAGATTCGCTGTTTAGGGCCGCTTTAGTCATATATGAAACCTATCTCAAGAGTGTTTCCTATGTACAGTTGCCCATCACGGCAATTGCAACGCAAGGCTCTGCCCAGATGTTTTGGAACTAGAAAAGCCCGAAACCACGTTTTCGGGCTTTTCGCGAGTGACGCGCCGCGGATTATCGCGGCGCAATTCAACACTGAAACAGTTTGAGGGCCCCTCGGGGCCCTCAAACTGTTGTGGAGCTAAGGGGATTCGAACCCCTGACCTCTTCCATGCCATGGAAGCGCGCTACCAACTGCGCCATAGCCCCGTAAGACAACTTGAAGATTATACACATATTTAGCCCTGCCTAGGCAAGTTTTGTAGCTGAGATGCCAGTCTCGTTTAGGGGGCTATGGCGGTATTTGCGCTGCTCTACTTCCTGGAATGAGCAGGTTGCTTACCCCGTGATCCGGTGCAGACGATAGGGTAACGGTATGACGACGTGGACAGTTCAAGATGTGTGTGACTGGATGGAGTCGGTTTATCCGGCTGTGTTGGCTGAGGACTGGGACAGGGTTGGGTTGATTTGCGGCCAGCCCAGTGCGCCCGTGCGAAAGATTTTGCTTGCACTGGACCCGGTCAAAGAAATCGCTACAGAAGCCATCGAATATGGGGCGGACATGGTTATCACGCACCATCCTCTATACCTGCGCGGCACATGGACGGTTGCAGCCGACACGCCCAAGGGCGCGGTCATCCACGAACTGATCACACACAACTGCGCCCTATTCAATGCGCACACCAACGCCGACAGCGCACGTGGGGGAGTCGCCGATGCCCTAGCACTAGCGGCAGGACTAAAACCGGAACAGTGTCTGCCACTGATTCCTGACCCCCACAACCCCGGACTGGGTCTAGGACGTGTGGGCAACCTTGAGGCCCCCACAACGCTGGAGGCCTTCACCACACGCCTGGCTAACAATCTTCCGCCCTCGGCAGGGGGGATACTGGTGGCGGGAAACCCCGACACGACAATCCAAAAAGTGGCTGTGAGTGGAGGCTCCGGGGATTCTATGCTCGAAACTGCCCGCGCGACAGGTGCTGATGTATTCGTCACCGCAGACCTGCGTCACCACCCGGCCTCTGAACACCTTGAGGCGGGCGAAAAACCCGCTCTGGTTGTCCCTACGCACTGGGCGAGCGAATGGGTGTGGCTACCGCAACTGGAAAATCAGCTAACCCAGCACGCCAGTGAACACGGCATCGACTTAGAGGTTAAACTGTCCCATACGGTTACAGAGCCGTGGACGCGCTATGTTGCGACCACGACACAAGAAAACGCGACACAAGAAAATACGGTGCAACAAACATCCAAGGAGGACACACGTGAAGGCAACGCCTGAGGAACAGCGTCAAGTCCTAGTCCTGCAAGGAATCGACACCACTTTGGCCCAGCTCAAACACGAACGCGCCACCCTGGAGACCATCGCGCAGCTGGCAGAACTGGAAGCTCGTGAAACTGAGCTCAACAAAGAGCGCACTCAGAATATGGCTGAACTATCCGATGCCAAGAGGGAACTGACTCGCGCAGAAGATGATGTCATGCAGGTGCGTACGCGCGCCTCCAGGCAGCGCACGCGCCTAGATGAAGGCACCGCCAGCCCTAAAGAGCTGCAGGCCATACAAGAAGAACTGGAACTCTTAGGCGTGCGCCAAGGGGAGCTAGAAGACCAGGAACTTGCTGCCATGGAGGCAATGGAGGCCCTGGAACAAACCAAAGTGCGCATCGAGTCCGACCTTGAGCATGTGGCCCAAGACCGTAGCAAAACCCAAGAAGCACACGACGCCGCAGATAACCGCCTGGGTGCCCAAATTTCGCAAGAAAATACGACGCGCGACTCCGTGGCAGCTTCCATACCCCCAGCACTATTGCGCGAATACGAAAACATACGTCAAAGCACGGGAGGACTTGGGGCCGTGGCCTTGCGTGGGGTGCGCGTGGAAGGCATGGCCTTGGAATTTCCCACCGTAGAAATCAATAAGATCCGCAAGGCTGCCCCCGACGATGTCCTAATATCTGAAGAATACGAGTACATGCTGATCCGCGTCGAAGACGAGGGCTAATGTCCTTCCAGAAATCCACAGCAGACCTGGTTATTGAGACAGACGGCGGTTCGCGAGGAAACCCAGGCGAGGCAGGTTACGGTGCCGTTATCCGAGACGGCAAAACAGGGGAAATCCTGTGCGAGCTCAGCCAATACATTGGCCAAGCCACCAATAATGTGGCCGAATACTCAGCGGTCATTGGTGCCTTGCGAGCCATTTCTTCCATTCAGACACGAGGAGAAAGCCTTGAAATCAGGGCAGACTCTAAGCTCGTGGTGGAACAGATGAGTGGCCGTTGGAAGATCAAAGACCCCAATCTGCGTGACCTTGTTGTGCAGGCCCAGGAACTCATCGGTGGCAGGTCGGTCACCTTCACGTGGGTGCCGCGTGCCCAGAATGCGCGGGCAGATGCTTTGGCGAACGAGGCCATGGATTCCAAAAACGAGACTTTGAACTATTCGTCCTCGGCAATGAGCCCTAGAAAAAACGAAACGGAAACGCCAACCGTGACTGAAGCTAAACCCCCTGCTCCAGCGGAAGAACCCGGCGGCAGTGAAGAATTCTTGTGGGAGAAACCCAACCCTCAAGCAACCACCTTTGTGCTTGTGCGTCACGGAGTGACCCCTTGGACGATCCAAGGTGTATTCGCAGGTGGGGATACTTCTGGGCCAGGATTGACGGACGCAGGCCACCTGCAGGCACGCGGGGCAGCCCAACTTGCGGCCGGCATTGGCACACACTGCTTCAAGAGCCTCAAGACGCCAAGCAGGCTTGTGTCCTCGCCGACCACGCGCACAAGCCAAGGGGCGCAATACATTCAAGAACTGACAGGACTCGAGACGCACATCGACCCGGCCTTCACCGAGATGTACTTTGGTGAACTGCACGGCGTTTCGGCCCAGGAGCTCCTGGGAACCCACCCAGGGCGATTACAAGAGTGGCTGTCAGGCGACTTCTTGCCCGAGGGCGGCGAAACCGCTATCGACCTTGCCACGCGCGTTCAGGCAGGGTTAGAAAAGTTGAACGCAGAGAACCCGGGGGAAACGGTGGTCATTGTCACCCATAGTGGTGTCATTTCTGCCGCCTTGGCGCTTGCCCTCACAATAGATGTGGGACAGGTCAGGCGTTTGAAAATTGCCCCCGCCTCAACCACCATTATCCGGTGGGCACCCACGGGAGAACACCGAGTCTTGGCCGTGTCTATCCCGGCCGAAACGGGCAAGAACCTGGCGGCTAATGTCACCAGGGCAGATACCGTGCCAGGCGAACAGTTAGTTTTGGGCGATGTCGATCTGGGGATCGGCTGACCAGTCGGACCAAAGTATGGACCCTTTGATGGTGTAGGGCACAACCGTCCTATTGCCTTCCGCATCCTCTACGTTCACAGAGGTACCCGAGGTGGAGAAGCTGAACAGAGCCTTGGGATCAGAGTAGTGCGGTGCCACATCCAAGGTCACGTCACTTCCAGATGTCCAGGTGACGGGTTGGGGAGCATCGATAGAAAATGGGCAGCCCGGGGGAGCGGCCAAGGTGGAACGCAAACACTCGTTCAAAGCAATCGCAACCTTGCGTTGAAGCATTCCTTGGAGGCTATCTGAGGGCTGAATCGAGTCAAACTGGACCTGTTGGTCACGGCCAGCCTCAACGTGCTCGGTAATGGCGTCAGCTGAAATCCATGTATTAGCTTGCAAACCCACGTTGTAAGTACCCGGATAGACCCAGTAGGCGACAGTCCCAGACTCTGCCCGAGGCAAGGTGATGCCATTAATGATCACCTGCCCTGGATAGCCAGAAGGAAGCGTGAGCGACAAAGTGGAGGCCAAAGGCTTCACAATTGCCCACTTTTCCAGGATGTTGTCAAGGCCCCAAACGCGTTTCAAGGTCACGGTGCCTTGGTGTGAAACAGCGCCGATGGAGTAGTAAACCCGCACTTCTTTCATGCGGACCTGACCTGGCGCAATGATGGTTTTAGCATCCCCCACCTTAAAACCACTGAGGTATGCGGGACCGCCAGACCAGGCAGAAGAGCGCAACAGTTCAGCGTTTTCAATGTCTTTCGCAAAGTACAAGCGCGCCTCATCAGCACGCCCAACGCTCAACGATTTCATATAACTTTCAGTAATCGCGCGGGAAGAATTCGCTGAATTAAACAGCAACATTATCGCGACGATTCCAAAAAGGACTCCGATGAGGCCCACCCCGAACCAGACCTTTCGCCTCAAACGGCGTGCCTGAAAATCTTGTAGCAACAAGGTGTCTTGCTCTTGGCTGGAAAGCCTCAGCTCCGAGATCAACTCTTCTTCGGTCAAATAGGCGTCCACGGGGCCCTCGATGGAATGTACCCTCAAAGAGCGGCGAGAAGGGCGTTGAACAGGGACAACAAGGGGTGTTTGTGCAATGGGGTCTTGTTCCCTTGGGGTATTATCCACACGCACCTCCTTCCGTTACGCCCAAAAAATTCTTCCGAGGGCGGATCGTGTTAACTCTAGCCGCACTCGGGCTTGGGCGTACAAACTCGGTCCTGGCCGTGCTAGTCTCGTGGGGCGGAGGAGTTGACTAGGCAGCCGCAGGTAGGTGTAGGTCTACGTGAGGAAAGTCCGGACTCCACAGGGCAAAGGTGATGGCTAACAGCCACCCGGGGTGACCCGCGGGAAAGTGCCACAGAAAATAACCGCCTGGCCTAGGCCAGGTAAGGGTGAAAAGGTGGGGTAAGAGCCCACCGCGCGGCTGGTGACAGGCGTGGCTAGGTAAACCCCACCTGGAGCAAGATCAGACAGCGAGTAGGCCGGCCCGGCTAGCTTGCGGGTAGATCGCTGGAGGTGCGTGGCAACACGCATCCTAGAGAAATGGCTGCCACCGGGGTGCGGTAACGCTAACCGGCAACAGAATCCGGCTTACTGGCAGCTCCTCCGCTCATGCCGGGTTTCAACCATTGCCGAGGGCGGTGTTCAAAGACTGTGATCCAAAGCCCTGGGTGCTACTCCTTGCTGGTCTTGTGCTTGGCGGCCTTCGCTTCCGTCTTGGCTTGTGTTTTGGCTGCTTGGGCTGCCAGCGTTGCTGCCCCAATAATCCCTGCCTCGTTTCTCAAGGCTGCAGGAATGATGGGTGTCTTCAGATCCAACAGAGGCAAAAACTTGTCGTGATCTCTGGATACACCGCCACCTACAACGAACAGGTCCGGGCTGAAGAGCATCTCTAAATGAGAGTAGTAGCGTTGCAGGCGCTCAGCCCACTGGGGGTAGGACAGACCCTGTTTGGTGCGTTGCCCTGAAGATGCCTGTGTCTCGTAGTCATAGCCGTCTAGCTCTATGTGTCCCAGTTCTGTATTGGGAACAAGCATTCCGTTGTGGACCAGTGCCGTACCTATTCCTGTGCCCAAGGTGGTGACAATCACCGTGCCTTTCACGCCTTTTGCCGCCCCAAACATGACCTCTGCATAGCCAGCTGCGTCGGCATCGTTTAAGGCAGTGACACTGTGGCCAGTGTGAGTCTTCATCAGCTCACACACATCGGTTCCACCCCACGAGGGATCCAAATTTGCGATAAACAAGGCGATATTGTGTTTGACAGGTGCAGGGACAGTCAGACCAACAGGCATGCCCTTGGGTACGTTGAAGGCTTCCATGACTTGCCCACAGACTTCGGCTACGGCCTTGGGAGTGGCAGGTCTGGGTGTGGGGATACGCACGCGCTCACCAATAAATTTCCCCATTTTTAAGTCAACCAGGCATCCTTTGACCCCTGAACCGCCAACATCAATACCGAATGCCTGTTTGACCATTGAAAACTCCTTGAAAACTTTGAGACTCTAGGGAAGGGTGAGTATCTCTGCCCCAGTTTCAGTAACAACAACTGTATGTTCAAATTGTGCTGAGCGTGACTTGTCAGCCGTAATTACCGTCCATTCATCTTCCCACATCTCCCAGGCGATATCCCCTAGGGTTAGCATTGGTTCTACGGTGAAAACCATACCTGGCACCATCAAGGTGTCGAAGACACCAGAGGCGTCATAGTGGGGGACAATGAGGCCAGAGTGGAAGGCTTCTCCCACTCCGTGCCCGGTGTAATCCCTGACAACGCCGTAGTCGAAGCGTTTTGCATAGGATTCGATCACACGGCCAATCACGTTTATTTCTCTGCCAGGTTTTATCGCTTTGATGCCTCGCATCATGGCTTCGTGAGTTCTTTCACATAACAGCCGAGATTCCTCATCGACCTCACCGACCATAAACATCGCGCAGGTGTCGCCATGTACACCGTCAAAGTAGGCGGTCACATCAACGTTGACGATGTCACCTTCCTTTAGGGGGCGATCATCGGGAATGCCATGACATATGCACTCATTAATGGATGTGCAGATGGATTTTGGGAAGCCCATGTAGTCCAGAGGTGAAGGATAGGCGTTTTGGCCAATAATGTACTCATGCGCGATGCGGTCCAGTGCATCCGTGGTTACACCTGGCGCCACTGCTTTGCCGACTTCTTCCAGGGCACGTGCCGCAATACGCCCGGCCACACGGATGCGCTCGATGGTCTGTGTGTCCTTCACATCCGAGGCGGTTACGACCTCTGGACCATCGTGAAATAGATATTCAGGACGGTCAATATGCCCTGGTACTGACAACTTAGGAGAGATTCTTCCTGGTACTAAATCGCCCAAGGGTGCGCGCTTAGCCAGCACAGATGTATCTAATTTCGTCATTCCTCAGTCCTCAAATGGTAGTTCTAGCAAGTCGCGCATAAGACGGGTTGGATCATGTCTTGTGGAAGTGCCCTTCGGCCGGGAAAGTGCGGGCCCGCACAGCATCACGGTAATCGCTTGCTGCGTGAGCCAACGCCTGCCCAACCTCACCAAAGCGATTGACGAAAGACGGCACCCAATCCGTCATCCCCGCCATATCAGTCCAGACCAAAACCTGTCCGTCACATTCCTTGCCAGCCCCAATTCCGATAATCGGCGTGTCAACCGCCGCCATGACAGCCTGTGTCGCCGAGCTGGGCACCATTTCCAAAGTAATGGCACACACGCCTGCGTCATGCAAGGCACGTGCATCATCTACTAGACGCTGTGTCGCATCAGTGCCGCGTCCTTGAATGCGCTTACCGCCCAAAGCGTTTTCGGACTGGGGAGTGAAACCCAGATGGCCTACGACAGGGATACCTATGTCCACAATCGCCTTTACTGTCTCAGCAATTGCCGCGCCGCCCTCGGCCTTTACCCCGTTGGCACCAGCTTTCATCAACTCAACAGCATTATCGATAGCTTGCGAAACACTCGATCCATAGGCGCCAAAAGGCAAGTCTGCGACAACGAAGGCTCGCTTTACTACGCGTGTTACTGCCCTCGTGGCGTGCAGCATATCTGACATGGTCACGGGGATAGTTGTCTCATAGCCCAGCATGGTCGTCCCGTAGGAGTCACCCACCAAGAGCATGTCTATGCCTGCCTCATCGAAAATGCGCGCGCTCAGGGCGTCGTAGGCAGTGAGCATTGTGAAGGGTACGCCAGCCTGTTTGTGTTCACGCATGTGGTGGACGCGGAAGCGTGCACCCTCTTTTGGGCCAATGTGCGGGGAGGGAAGCGTATTAGGCACTGTCTCTCACCACCAGATCGACAATATCCTGTGGCGCAATGGGGTGAACTGTTTGTCCGTGTAGCAAAGCAGTAAACGAAGTGACGATGTAGGAAACAAGGGCTTCCTCATCAAAGGCAATGGTCGTCAACGGCGATAGTGTGAATATGCCAGCCATTGAGTTGCTACAACCAATAACGGCAGCATCCGCTGGGACTGCCCTGCCGCATTGGCGAAGCGCACCAATAACCGCCAAAGCAGCGTCATCAGAAGAACAGGCAAAGCAATCAATCATCGGTTCGACCTTGAAGAGTGAATCAGTTGGGCGGCCACTTCAAAGGGGTTCATTGGGGTGACCAGTTTACCCACCATAGGGATCCGATAGGTTTCACAGGCCTCTACTAGGCCCTGGTATTGCACACCGGAATACAGGCGGTCGATGCCATCTTGTTCCACGTACACCACGCCGGTGGAACCCCGCGCACGGGCGCACTGTGCTTGCAGTTCCCCCACGTATAAGGCCAGTGAGGCATAAGGGTTGTTTGCTTTAGCATCCTCACCCGTTTCAGTGAGATCCAGGAGGGAGATATCAAGTTCGGCAGCGAGTCGATGCAGTTCGTCACCGACTGGAAGAAGGGAGACCCAAAACTTTGGGTGTAGCCACCTCATAGTTGCCGACAGTTTATCGTTTCCAGAGGTGTAGATGACGACGGTTAGCATGCCATTATCTGACAGGGCTGAAGCAGCTTTGCTGATGATGTTCATGCCCAGTGGACTGGGGTGAATCCGAGGTAATGCGATCACTAATGTGGGGTTTTCTAGGTTGCCATCCATCATCGGCGCACTTCCCCCCTGGAGACGTTCGAGTGATACAAGGTAACACTACCTTGAATCTTGCTGTGCGGTAGGTGCACAACGACGAATCGACATTTGGGGGCGAATTGGTAGAAAATGTCCCTGCACGCTTGTGTAGAAATTTGAATGAAAAGAAGGCTCTACGTGTCGATGTCTGAAAACCTCCAGGTCTTATCCCCTCTGGATGAAGCCGCGATCCTCAAGGCTGTCGAAAACGCCTTACAGGACTGTTCACAAGCTCAAACCTTGGAACAACTGGCCTTTGTACGCAGCTCACACACTGGTGAGAAATCCCCATTAGCATTGGCCAATACTCAGATTAAAGATCTGGATCCAAAGGATCGTGCCGCTGCAGGAAAAAACATGGGCATGGCGCGTGCGCGAATAACCCAGGCTCTCGGCACCAAACAGGAGGCATTGGAAGAGGAAGCTGCCGCTCGCATCCTGGAAACCGAGACGGTTGATGTATCCATCAGATCTGGCCGTGTAACGCTGGGGGCCAGGCACCCTCTGGAGGTTTTAATCGAGGATGTTACGGACCTCTTTGTATCTATGGGGTGGGATATTGCCGAAGGCCCTGAGATAGAACACGAATGGTTCAACTTCGATGCGCTCAACTTTGACATTGATCACCCTGCACGCCAGATGCAAGATACTTTCTATATTGATTCCGCTTCTGTAGGCGCCGAGGACGGACAGCAGGCAAATCTGGTACTGCGTACTCACACCTCACCTGTTCAGGCTCGAAGCCTTGTCTCGCGCGATTTACCTGTTTATATCGCATGCCCTGGCAAGGTGTTTCGCTCTGATGAATTGGATGCCACCCACACCCCAGTCTTCCACCAAGTTGAGGGCCTTGCGGTGGACAAAGGCCTGACTATGGCTCACCTTAAAGGCACCTTGGATCACTTTGCTCGGGCTATGTTCGGCCCGGAAGCCAAGACTCGTTTGCGCCCATCCTTCTTTCCATTTACAGAGCCCAGCGCAGAGATGGATCTGTGGTTTCCGCAAAAGAAAGGCGGAGCAGGTTGGATTGAATGGGGCGGTTGCGGGGTAGTGAATCCCAATGTCCTGCGTGCCTGCGGCATCGATCCCGATGTCTATTCTGGTTTCGCTTTCGGTATGGGACTGGAAAGAACCTTGATGCTGCGTCACGGAATTGCTGATATGCACGATATTGTCGAAGGAGATATACGTTTTTCTTCCCAATTCGGCCTTGTGGGGAGGGGACACTGACATGCCAAATATTCCAATTGACTGGCTGAAGGACCACGTCGAGGTTCCGGCGGGTTTTAGTGCAAAAGATCTTTCGGCAGCCCTGCTGAAAGTGGGCTTTGAAGAAGAAACCATCCACTCCAGTGGAATGCAAGGCCCATTAGTGTGTGGCCAAGTTTTGACCATCAGCCCCGAAGAGCAATCGAACGGTAAAACCATCAACTATTGCCGAGTTGACGTGGGCGCCTTCAACGACGCACCAGGTACCGGGAAAGAGCCCTCTGACCTGCCTAGCCGCTCTATTGTTTGCGGGGCCCATAACTTCAAAGTGGGCGATCACGTCGTGGTAGTTCTGCCTGGGGCCGTTTTGCCTGGTGATTTCGCTATCTCAGCCCGCAAAACTTACGGCCATATTTCGGACGGCATGATTTGTTCCTTGCGTGAACTGGGCTTGGGGCAAGACCATGACGGAATCATCGTTTTAGAAGATTATCTGCAAGGAGATGTCCCTGCAGTGGGCACGGACATGATCCCGATTTTGGGCCTGGGGGAGGAACTCCTCGAAATTAATGTCACCCCCGATAGGGGCTACTGCTTTTCCATGCGTGGACTGGCGCGTGAGTTCTCACATTCGACCGGCGCAGCGTTTACGGATCGTGGTTTAGCTTCTTCTATGCCTTCAGGTCAGGTGGATGCCCCCACGGATGACGGTTTCGTGATTGAGGTCGAGGATTCCTCACCTATCCGAGGGCGGGTGGGTTGTGACCGCTTTGCAACCAGGATCGTCACCGGTATTGACCCGAGTGCCACCACACCTCCTTGGATGGTCAAACGCCTAGAACAGCTTGGGATGCGCTCTATATCCTTGCCTGTGGACGTGACGAACTACGTCATGATGGATGTTGGGCAACCCATGCATGCCTACGACTTGGATACCCTGGTCGGTCCTATCGTTGTGCGCCGCGCAAAATCGGGAGAAAAACTTCAGACCTTAGATGGACAAGAGCGCCTCCTCGATCCCCAAGACCTGCTAATAACTGATTGCAAGGGTGGGCATGCGGCCCGAATCGTTGGTATGGCAGGTGTTATGGGTGGTCTGGAAACAGAGGTCACACAGAAGACCACAACGATACTGCTTGAAGCGGCACACTTTGATCCTGTCTCTATAGCGCGTACTGCCCGTAGGCACAAACTTCCTTCCGAGGCGTCGAAGCGTTTTGAGAGGGGAGTTGATCCACAGCTTGCCCCGGTCGCCGCCCAGCGCGCTGCTGAACTTTTGGTTGAATACGGGTCGGCCCGTATTGTCGATCGGGTCGGCGACTATAACAAGACCAGTGAAATGCCTGTTATTGTCATGCCGCTTAGTGAGGTTCCACGTCTGACAGGGCATGACTGGGGGGATGAATACACGGTTCAAGCCCTGGAAATGATCGGTTGTCAGGTTTCGGCTACTGACGGTGTCCTTCAGGTACGTCCACCTTCTTGGAGACCAGATTTGACTCTCGGGGCAGATCTTGTCGAAGAGGTGGCCAGGCTTGGCGGCTACGACGAGGTTCCTTCTGTCCTGCCTGTGCCGCCAGCAGGCCGTGGTTTACCTGCCACGATTAAAGCCAGGCGCGATATTGCCAGAAGCCTGGCAGAGGCAGGCTTAACCCAAGTCCTGTCCTACCCGTTTATTGGAAACTCTCATGATCGTATGGGACTACCTGCCGACAGTGAGTTCCGTAATGCCGTGCGTTTAGCTAATCCACTGGCTGAGGATGCCCCATTGCTGCGCACACGGATTTTGGATTCCCTGTTGCTCACGGCTGAACGCAATGTTTCTCGGGGGATGACTAACCTCGCTATTTACGAAATCGCGATGGTCGCATCATCAATAGGAGTCCAGATCAGCCCGATTCCTTCGGCCGAGGCCAAGCCTTCGTCAGAGGAGTTGAAAGCTCTGCGACTAGGTACCCCGAAGCAGCCTTGGCATGTGGGCGTAGTCCTTGCCGGTGATGCCCAACTGGCGGGTCCTTTGAGCAGTAAACAGGCCTGGGACTGGGCTGACGCCCTCGAAATCGTTTATCGATTGGCTTCGCTGCTGGGCGTTGAACTTCGAGTCGAAACGGCGGATACCGCCCCGTGGCATCCGGGTAGATGTGCCGCCTTCTATACAGGCACAGGGCGGGGTGGAAGATTCATTGCACATGCAGGTGAGCTGCACCCCAAGGTTTGTAAGGCCTTTGGCTTGCCGGCCAGGGCTTGTGCCATTGAATTGGATCTGGACGCCTTAATACGTTCAACTCCGAAAACTGTGGTGCAGGTTAAGAAGGTCTCCACAATGCCGGTGGTGAAAGAGGATTTCGCCTTCGTGGTTGACCAGGAGGTCAGCTCTGCTCGCGTCACGGCAGCCATTGCCAAAGCGGGCAAAGACATGATTGAAGACATCCGTCTTTTCGACATATACGAAGGTGAACAAGTCGGTCAAGGCCGTAAATCTCTAGCGTTTTCTGTACGGCTGCGTGCAGAGGATCACACGATGAACACGGAAGAGATCAACAAGATTCGAAAGACAATTATCGAAGTCGTGGGGAAAACCTGCGATGCCACGTTAAGGTCCTAGTGGTACGTCACGACGATCAGGCATACTTGGGATATGAAGATACTTCTGGCTGTGGCTTCGAAACACGGAACAACCGCAGAGCTGGCTACCTGGATCGCCTCAAGGCTTGAGGAACAAGGTTTTGAAGTGATGCAAGCTAAGGCCCAGGACGTGACCTCCTTGGCTGGGATTGATGCGATTATCTTGGGATCTGCGGTCTATCTGACAAAGTGGATGGATGGAGCGTATCGCTTTATCAAGACATTTGAGGCTGAGCTCAGACGTATTCCCACCTTCGCTTTTTCAGTTGGCCTTTCGCGCACGAAAAGCGGCGGTGTTCAAGACCCCTCCAGAGTCGGTCCAGTCTTGTTGACGATTGAACCGATTAAATACAAGACCTTTAAGGGAGCCTTGGACCCCGCGAAGCTCAACCTTCGGGAACGCACCATTGCCAAGTTGGGCGGTGCATACGAAGGTGATTTCCGCGAACATGACGAAGTCAACGCTTGGACAGATGAAATAGTTGCCTACCTGCGCAACCACGAAACTGAAACCGGTCAAAACACCGAATAGTTTCCTCGGTTTTTTGCTGTTTTTATGCAGATATTGGTATAAATATCCATGTGGATATACGCGCAGCAGTGGCAGGGGCATCCGGTTACGCCGGCGGTGAAATTCTGCGAATCCTGTTGAACCATCGAGACATCGAGGTCTGCGCCGTTACAGCTGGACAATCCCAGGGCCAAGCCCTTGGGACCTTTCATCCCCACCTGGGTCCCCTGGCCGACATGGTCATTGGCCCCTCAGACCTTGAGCACCTGGGTGATGCTGACGTCGTATTCTTCGCCTTACCGCATGGTGCCTCTGGCCAACTGACACAGGAACTGCAAGACGCCGGATTCCAGGGAAAACTCGTGGACTGCGGGGCGGATCACCGCTTGACCTCACAGGCAGCTTGGGAGGCCTTCTACGGGCAGGGTTTCCAAGAGCCGTGGACCTACGGGATGCCAGAACTCTTACACGCAGGTGAGACCCAAGCACGTGCGCAAAGAGCGCAGTTGTCCGCAACCCAGACCATAGCCGTACCCGGATGTAACGTAACGGCAATTACCCTGGGGATACAGCCTGGCGTTGCTGCTGGTTTAGTGGATGCCAAGGATATCGTTGCCGTCCTATCCGTGGGCTATTCCGGCGCAGGCAAGTCGCTCAAGCCCAATCTTTTAGCTGCAGAAGCACTTGGAAATATAGCCCCCTACGCTGTAGGCGGCACCCACAGGCATATACCAGAGGTCGAACAAAACCTAGAGGTGTCGGGTGCTTCCTCACCCCGTGTCTCCTTCACGCCCGTTTTGGTGCCGACCTCAAGAGGCATCCTTGCCACCATCACAGCCCCATTGATAGGTGAGGCTAAAGGCGTCCGAGAAGCCTGGGAACAGGCATACGGTAACGAGCCGCTAATCCGTGTGCTTCCCGAGGGCGTATGGCCCACGACCTCGCCGATAATTGGTACAGGTTGCGCAGATGTTCAGGTCACAGTCGATGAACGCGCAGGAAAAGTGATCGCCGTGTGTGCCATCGATAACCTGGGCAAAGGCACAGCTGCTGCGGCCGTCCAGTCACTCAACCTGGCATTGGGCATAGAAGAGACCACTGGAATCCCACAGATAGGTGTTGCCCCATGAGTGTCACTGCAGCTTTAGGATTTCGAGCCTCTGGCATCACCGCTGGCCTCAAGGCTTCAGGACGTCCAGATATAGCGCTGATCGTCAATGACGGACCGCACTACGTCGCTGCGGGTGTGTTCACATCCAATCGCATTGTTGCAGCCCCCGTTGTACACAGCCGCAACCTCTTGAAGCAGGCCCCTCAGGCCAAAGCAGTTGTGCTGAATTCTGGATGTGCCAATGCCTGTACTGGTGAAGTAGGCATGCGCGATACACAGATGAGCGCAGCGAAGGTCGCAGAAGTTCTGGGCTGTAAACCCTCGGAAGTGCTCGTGTGCTCCACGGGCATGATCGGCCAACTTTTGCCCATGGATAAACTGCTTCCGGGTATTACTCAGGCTAGCGAGGCGCTGAGTCCCACGGGTGGTGACAAAGCCGCCGAGGCCATTATGACAACCGATACTCGCGCCAAAACTGCACAGGTCACTACGGAAGGTTTCACCGTAGGGGGCATTGCCAAAGGGGCTGGAATGCTGGCGCCGGGCTTGGCAACCATGCTGGTTACCATCACTACGGACGCTGTACTTGACGCCGAAAGAGCACAAAAGGCACTTGAAGAAGCCGTGCGCCTGACCTTCAATAGGGTCGATTCCGATGGCTGCATGTCCACTAATGACACAGTTTTACTTCTGTCATCTGGCGCCAGTGGAGTCCAACCTGAGCCAGGCGTTTTTGAAGACGCCCTCGGAAATGTTTGTGCAGATTTGGCGAGGCTTTTGGTGGGTGATGCGGAAGGCGCAGCCCACGATATTGCTATACAGGTTGTGGGTGCCTCAAGCGAAGAAGCCGCAGAAGCCGTTGCCCGCGCGGTCGCAAGATCCAACCTGTTCAAGTGTGCGATATTTGGCCGCGACCCCAACTGGGGAAGAATCTTGTCAGCCTTGGGAACAGTTCCTGAAGATGTGGCCCCCTATGATCCACAGCGAGTTGACGTGTCAATAAACGGCGTACAGATCTGTCGCAACGGTGG
This sequence comes from Actinomycetaceae bacterium, assembly GCA_030538185.1. Lineage (GTDB taxonomy): Bacteria > Actinomycetota > Actinomycetes > Actinomycetales > Actinomycetaceae > JAUNUK01. The sequence goes on from JAUNUK010000005.1 coordinate 181,645, forward strand.
CGTGGGAGATGACCGCGAAAACGTCAACCTGGAGGACCGCGAGGTGCAGGTACGTATCGACCTACATGCGGGAGACGCCGAGGTCACCTTGTGGACCAACGATCTTACACATGACTACATCCACGAGAACAGCGCGTATTCGACATGACACACCTAGAAGAGCTCAGCGCCCTACAAAAAACTGCCGTCCTTCTGGAGGCAATGCCGTGGCTGCGGCGCTTCAAAGGTGCCTTGGTGGTCGTCAAATACGGTGGAAACGCCATGATCGACGACAAGCTCAAAGCGGCCTTTGCTGACGACATTTTGTTCTTGCACCAGGTGGGTTTGCGCCCTGTTGTCGTGCACGGTGGTGGCCCACAGATTAATGACATGCTGGATCGCCTCAATTTGAAAGCCCCTTTCAAAGGTGGTTTCAGGGTGACAACCCCCGAGGTCATGGAGGTTGTGCGCATGGTGTTGACTGGACAGGTGCAGCGGGAGCTGGTTAGCCTACTAAACCGCGAAACAGCCCATGCCGTCGGATTATCCGGCGAGGACGGCTCGATGTTCACGGCAAAGCGCAAATATATTGAGGTCGACGGCGAACAGACAGATATTGGGCTTGTGGGGGATGTCGTCGAGGTCGACACTCACCCTGTGAGAGAACTTTTGGCTTCTGGCCGTATCCCCGTGATTTCCTCAGTTGCCCCTGACCTGGATGACCCCCAGCATGTGTTGAACGTCAATGCTGATACGGCCGCTGCGGCCTTGGCTGTGGCATTGAGAGCCGAAAAGCTCATGGTGTTGACGGATGTTGAAGGCCTGTATGCAGATTGGCCCAACAAAGACACATTGCTGCACAATGTCTATGCTTCCGAGGTGGAGAAATTGCTTCCAAGCCTTGAAAAAGGCATGGTCCCAAAGATTGCTGCCTGTTTGGAGGCCGTTAAGGGAGGGGTTGGCTCAGCCCACATTATTGACGGGCGCATGCCTCATTCGATGCTTCTGGAGATCGTGACCGACAAGGGCTCGGGTACCAAAGTACTTCCTGATGAACTCGTGCATGAAGGCGTTGTCTGGGAAGGGCAGGAGCTATGAGTACAGAAAGCAACCAGGCCCTACAAAACAGATATTCACATTCTTTGCTCAACACATTCGGTCAACCCCAATTGGTTTTAAGCAGAGGCGAGGGCGCCTACGTGTGGGACGCCGATGGCAAACAGTATCTAGATCTCCTTGCAGGTATTGCGGTAAACGCCCTGGGACATGCGCATCCAGCAGTTCTTGAGGCCCTGTGTACGCAAGCCAAGACCTTGGGTCATATCTCTAACTTCTTTACCTCTAAGCCCCAGATTGAGGCGGCAGAAAAGCTTTTAAGCATCATAGAACCAGGAGGGGCGCCTGCAGGTTCCAAGGTGTTCTTCTCGAATTCTGGCACAGAGGCCAATGAGGCAGCATTCAAGATTGCAAGGCTCTGGGGTGGAAGTGAACGCCCAACAGTACTGGCCTTGACACAGTCCTTTCATGGGCGTTCCATGGGTGCTCTGGCCTTGACGTATAAGGCCACATACCGCGAACCTTACGAGCCTTTGCCCGGTGGGGTGAAGTTTATCGAAAGTGGATCGGTTAGAGCACTGGAAGAGGCATTAGATGGACCAGCTGGCAGGCAGGTCGCAGCGCTCTTTGTAGAACCCATCCAAGGCGAGGCCGGGGTGAAAGTCCTCGATGCCCAGTACCTCGAAAGAGCACGTGAACTCACTCGCAACGCTGGTGCTTTGTTGATCGTCGACGAGGTGCAAGCAGGTATGGGCCGCACGGGTCAGTGGATGGGGCACCACAGTGCAGGGATCGTGCCAGACGTCATCACTTTGGCTAAGGGCCTGGGCGGTGGTTTTCCTGTCGGTGCCTGTATCACTGTGGGTGAGGACATCTCCGCTGTGATGAAACCTGGGTTGCATGGCACCACCTTTGGTGGCAATCCCTTGGCCACTGCTGTGGCTCTTGCGGTTATTGAGACGATTGAAGAAGAAAATCTTTTAGAGCATGCGCGTGCTATGGGTGTTTACACAAAGGACAAGCTGGAAGCTCTGGCTAGCCCCCTGATTACTGAGATCCGTGGTCAGGGTCTGTTGATTGGGATCGGGTTGGCAGTTGAAGCCGCGTCCGACCTCGCCAAAAGTTTGTTAGAGGCGGGTTTCATTGTGAATGCCCCTAACCCCTCAACTCTGCGTTTGGCCCCGCCTCTGATAATCTCACCTCAGCAGATCGACAGCTTTGTTGACACCTTGGACGGGTTATTAAAGGCTTTAGGACGGGCGGATAGCTGACAATGTTGGATGTGAAGGTAAGGGATGGTGTGCCCGGCACAAAGGTTGCCCGGCATCAGGCCATCGCGCATGCCTTGAACTCCAATTTTGTACGTTCCCAAGGAGAGTTGCAGGACTTGCTGGCTATGCAAGGCTTCAGCGTCACCCAGGCGACCTTGTCTAGGGATCTCGACGAGATGGGGGCCACCAAGATACGCGACATGTCCGGGGTGCTTCGTTACACCTTGCCTGCGTATCCAGGGCACATACCCTCAACGTCAGCCCATGCTTCGAATAAGCTAGGCCGCTGGTGCCAGGAGTTATTGGTTAATGCCTCTGTGGCCTTAAACCAGGTAATCATTAAAACACCCCCTGGATCCGCACAAATTTTAGCTTCCGCGATTGATAGCGCACGTATTCCCGATGTTTTAGGGTGCGTTGCTGGGGATGACACAATCCTGATTGTGACACCTGATTCCGCATCCGCATCTGTTATCCGACGTACCTTGGTTGAACTCTCCACGGGGCGACGAATTATGCCCGCGTAGTTTCTTGGATCGTTGGTTGCCAAGGACTGCTATGGGTTTCATCACCAACACAAGAAGACACGTAGGTGTATCTGGTGAAAGAAAAGAGTAGAAAATGTCGAAAAATCGCGTTGTCCTGGCATATTCAGGTGGATTAGATACTTCAGTGGCCATCGGTTGGATTGGTGAACACACTGGCGCTGAAGTAATAGCCGTATCGGTTGATGTGGGTCAGGGGGGAGAAGACCTCCAGGCTATTAGGCAAAAGGCCTTGGACTGTGGCGCAGTAGAGTCCTACGTCGCCGATGCCAGGGACGAGTTCGCAGAGGAATACTGCATACCAGCACTCAAGGCTAACGGCATGTACCAAGGGACCTATCCGCTAGTTTCGGCGCTATCCAGGCCATTGATTGTCAAGCATTTGGTCCGGGCAGCACGTCAGTTTGGGGCGGACACAATGGCTCACGGCTGCACGGGGAAAGGCAATGATCAAGTGCGTTTCGAGGTGTCTTTGACATCCATGGCACCAGATCTTAAAGCCGTAAGCCCCATTAGGGACTTTGCTTTGTCAAGGGATGTCTCAATCGAATATGCCGAGAAACATGCCTTGCCTATTGAAACCACGAAGCACAATCCGTTTTCGATTGACCAAAACCTTTGGGGCCGCGCAATCGAGACAGGTTTCTTGGAAGACCTGTGGAATGCGCCCACAAAGGATATCTATAACTACACGGATGACCCGGCGTTCCCGCCCATCCCTGACGAAATCATCATCACCTTTGACAAGGGCGTGCCTGTCGCGATTGACGGCGTGACCATGACGCCTCGGGGGATCATCGAGGAACTAAACAGACGCGGTGGCGCCCAAGGTATCGGCCGCATCGATATGGTTGAAGACCGTCTGGTGGGCATTAAGTCTCGTGAAATTTATGAAGCCCCTGGTGCGACTATCCTTATCGCGGCGCATCAAGCCATGGAACAGGTCACTTTAGAGCGTGACCAGGCCCGCTTCAAGCGCAGCGTTGAGCAACGCTGGTCAGAATTAGTCTATGAAGGCCACTGGTTTTCACCACTGAGGCATTCTTTGGATGCCTTCATTGAAGACACCCAAGCGTATGTATCGGGAGATATCCGCATGCAACTTCACGGGGGGAGAGCAGTCGTCAATGGGCGTAAATCAGAAACAGGTCTTTATGACTTTGGCTTGGCGACCTACGACTCGGCAGACACCTACAATCAAGGGGCAGCTCGCGGATTCATCGAGATTTTTGGCCTACAGGCCAAGCTCGCGGCTGCGCGTAATGTTAAGTTCGGCAAGGGCATCGAGGTAGGAGAGTCAACACTGTGACGACGCACACGGACCACGCTCAAGGTATGGCCCTATGGGGTGGTCGTTTCCAAGCTGAGCCTGCACAAGCCTTGACACACTTATCGCGTTCCACTCATTTCGATTGGCGTCTGGCAGATTACGACATCCGAGGTTCCATTGCCCATGCGCGGGCTTTGGAGAATGTCGGCCTGCTGAGCACCCAAGAATGTGAACAGATGATTTACGCGCTAAATGATCTGCGGACAGATGTTGCTTCAGGAAGCTTTCTTCCGATCCCTAAAGATGAAGACGTACATACGGCTCTTGAACGTGGGCTGATTGAGCGGGTGGGTGCCCATTTGGGTGGGAAATTGCGCGCGGGTCGTTCTAGAAATGACCAGGTCGCAACCCTCGTGCTCATGTATCTTCGTGAGGAGGCCCGTGCAATCACGGGCCTCATCAGGCAGCTTGCGCTAGCCCTGCTCAATCAAGCGCAGGCGGCAGGTGAGTCGGTTATGCCAGGCAGGACCCACATGCAACATGCCCAACCTGTCTTGGTTGCCCACCACCTGAGCGCACATATTTGGCCTTTGCTGAGAGACGCCGCACGCTTCCAAGACTGGGATAAACGCGCATCTATCTCGCCTTATGGTTCAGGGGCTTTGGCCGGTAACACACTAGGCCTCGATCCTTTGGCCGTGGCGAAGGAATTAGGTTTCGAGGGCGGATCGGCAGCTAACTCAATAGATGGCACGGCTGCCCGCGATGTGGTGGCCGAGTTCATGTTCGTGTGTTCCATGATTGCTGTGGATATGTCGCGTATGTGCGAAGAAATTATTATTTGGAACACCGCCGAGTTCGACTATGTCACCTTGGATGATTCTTATTCGACAGGGTCATCCATCATGCCCCAGAAAAAGAACCCCGATGTTGCTGAACTGGCACGTGGGAAAGCTGGGCGTCTCATAGGGGATTTGGCTGGGCTACTTGCAACCTTGAAAGGTTTACCCCTGGCATACAACCGGGACCTGCAAGAAGATAAGGAACCGGTCTTTGACGCCATAGACACTTTGTTGGCTCTGTTGCCTGCGGTTGCGGGAATGGTTCAGACCATGGTTTTGAACCTGCCCCGCATGGCTGGGCAGGCGCCTCTTGGCTTTTCTCTTGCCACTGATATTGCCGAATGGTTGGTGCGGCAAGGTATTCCTTTCAGGCAGGCTCACGAAATAGCGGGTTTGTGCGTGGCATTAGCGGAATCTCAAGGCAAGGAACTCCACGATCTCAGTGACCAAGAACTGTTATCTGTTAGTGAATTCCTGACCCCTGAGGTGCGTGAGGTTCTCAGCGTTGCAGGTTCCGTGGGAGCGAGGTCTGGGAAGGGTGGCACCGCACCTGTGCGCGTGCAAGAACAATTGGACGATATAGCCCAGGCTTTAGAAGAGGTCCGCCAGTGGTGTTCAGTATCCGTCGTGGCGTGACAAACATCAGCCCGCTTGGGTCTATGATTACCAGGTTTGTTATGTGAAAGGTATATGGATGTTTAAGCACAAACTTTTTTCTAGCCTCTTGTTCTGGGTCGTTATTGCGATTATTGCCGGGATGCTCCTGGGGCTGGTGGTGCCCAATTGGTTTGCCATCCCTTTTGCAACCTTTAATGACATTTTCGGCAAGTTTTTAGGCTTTTGTGTCCCCTTGATTATTTTGGGCTTGGTCGCCCCTGCTATCGCAGACCTGGGTCGTTCTGCTGGAAAGTGGCTGCTTGTCACCACAGGCATCGCCTACGGTTCGACTCTGTTCGCCGGCTTTGGAACCTGGCTGGTGTGTGCGCTGGTGTACCCCTGGCTATTGTCAGGCGAAAAATTGGCTTCCTTGGCTCCCCCCGAGGACGCAGTGAAGTCCATCATGGACGCAAACCTCACCTTCCCTCCTGTCTTCGGGGTGATGACCGCCCTGATCCTGGCCTTCGTCCTGGGGGTGGGCATGGCTGCGACAGAGGCAAGGACGATGCGCGCCTGGTTCGACGAATTTCGCAACATAATGATGCTGACCATTAAGAGGGCGATCGTGCCGCTTCTACCGGTTTTCATCTTCGGTATCTTCTTGAATATCACCTTATCTGGCCAGATTGCCTCGATTATTGTGACGATGTTGAAGATCATTGTTGTGGCGATTGTCTTGTCATTTGTCATGCTTGCAATCCAGTACACCTTGTCCGGCATGATTACTCGCCAAAACCCGGTGAAACAGTTCTTGACCATGCTTCCGGCCTACTTTACTGCTCTGGGTACCGCTTCATCTGCCGCGACCATCCCGGTCACCTTGGCGCAGACCAAGAAAAACGACGTGGCTGAAGAGATCGCCGATTTCGTGATCCCCCTTTGTGCCACGATTCACCTCACGGGATCAACCGTGAAGATTACGGCGTTTTCCTTGGCGATTATTCAGATCCTGGATCTGCCTGTCACAACGATGCAAATGGTCTCCTTCATCTTCATGTTGGGTATCACAATGGTCGCCGCCCCAGGCGTACCTGGTGGCGCCATTGCCGCAGCCCAAGGCGTCCTGGTAGGCATCCTGGGCTTCACCGATCCTGCCTACGGCTTGATGGTGGCTCTCTACATCGCCATAGACTCCTTCGGGACTGCTTGTAACGTCACAGGAGATGGCGCAATCGCCCTCGTCATAAACAAAATGTCTAAAGGGAAGCTCGGTAAGGAGCAGGGTCGTGCAACCTCTGTGGCAAGAGATTTCGCTTCCAGCTTCGATTAAACCCTTGGTAGTCTTGTTCTGTTTTGCTCACATACTTGAACACGGAGGACAACGTGGGTGACATCATCGATGACCTGCAATGGCGTGGCTTAGTCGCGCAAAGCACTGATATTGACCTACTGCGCCAGTCTTTGGCTGCAGGTCCAGTGACTTTCTATTGCGGTTATGACCCCACGGCACCTTCCTTGCATCACGGGCACCTAGTGCAGTTGATCTTGATGAAACACTTGCAAAACGCTGGTCACCGGCCATTGACCCTGGTTGGGGGTGCCACGGGGTTGATTGGCGATCCCCGCATGAGTGGGGAACGACAACTGTTTGACACGGATGTTGTTGCAGGTTGGGTGGAAGGGCTCAAGGCACAGATTTCTAAGTTCTTGGATTTTGACGGTCCTCATGCTGCTCGCATGGTCAATAACCTGGACTGGACATCCGGCATGTCTGCCATCGAACTTCTGCGCGACCTCGGTAAGTACTTCCGTCTTGGGACAATGCTGGCCAAAGATGCCGTCGCATCTCGTTTGAACAGTGAAGAAGGAATCTCATACACCGAGTTTTCTTACCAAATCTTGCAAGCCAATGACTACCTTCAGCTTTTCGAGCGCTACAACTGCACGCTGGAAACTGGTGGTAATGACCAGTGGGGAAACCTGGTGGGAGGCATGGACCTCATCAGGAAGAAACACGGGACAAGTGTCCACGTCATGACTACCCCTCTGATCACCAAAGCCGATGGCACCAAGTTCGGCAAATCCGAGGGCGGTGCGGTGTGGCTCGATCCTCAGATGTTGAGTCCTTACGCTTTTTACCAGTTTTGGTTGAACACCGAGGACGCGGATGTGGTGCGTTTCCTTAAGGTCTTCACTTTCTTGTCGCGTGCCGAGATCGAGGAACTTGAAGTAGAGGTTCGTGAGCGCCCGCAGGCACGAGTGGCCCAGCGGGCTTTGGCGAAGGCTGTGACTTCCTTGGTACATGGGACAGAAGAATGTGAGCGAGTGATTGGGGCAACCCAGGCCTTGTGGGGGTCTGGGGATTTGCGCCAGGTCGACGGGACGATTTTGGGGCAAGCCGTATCTGATTTGCCTGAAGCTGCTGTGGTTCTTGGCCAGACCACGGTTGTCGATTTGCTGGTTGACTCTGGCATGGAAAAGGGGCGCGCGGCTGCCAGGCGGACTGTCGCATCGGGCGGTGCCTATGTGAATAACGAAAAGGTCCTGGACGAAGACGCACCTGTGCAAGCTAGTGACGTATTGCCGGGCAACATTGTTTTGTTCCGCAAGGGACGCAGGAACCTTGGGGTTGGCAGGGTATCCGAATAGTCATATAAGGGATCTGGCTGCCTGGAGGGTTTGTCGGGCGTAAGAGCCGCCAAAGAGATATACGTGCACTAGCAAGATGTGTAACTGGTGCAGGGGGATTCTTTCCCTCCAGCCAGGAGCAAGGGCAGAGACCTCATTGTAAGCAGCGTAAATGCGCTCCACATAAGGGGCGCCAAATACTGTTAACTGGGCAAGATCTGATTCTGCATGACCACCATGCGCTGCCGGGTCGATTAAGACTGCTCCTTCGGTACCCCACAACACATTGCCGCTCCACAGGTCCCCGTGGAGCCGGGCAACCTTATCGGAAGGAATAAGTGTTGGCTGTGGCGCGTCAAACTTCCGTGACTCGATCGCTTCTATGGTTCTTGACAGGGTATCCATGTACGCCTCGGGGAAGTGCCCGCGATCGTAGCTAGAGCGCAGATAAGGCTCTAGGCGTTCGACTGCATACCACTGTCCCCAGGAGTCACCGGCTGTGTAATCTGCCTGCAGGTGGAGACTCAAAGGTGCGCGGCCCATGAACCCCGCCGTGTGCCTGTAGGCAGGAGGGGCTTGCCCGAAAAATTGCGCTCCTGAAGCATGGGTGCGAGCCAATGAGCGCCCAAATGCCTCCGCATTGTCTTTGCTGGCTCCAGATTCTATGACTTTATGGGTCGAGAGGCTCTGGTCTGTTTGTTCAACAATCGTGGCGATATCAGCGCCTCCGTCATCGCAAGCCTGGGCAAGCCATCTCAGACCGCAAGCCTCATACTCTAGGGCCTTGGAGGTGCCCGTCTTCACAAAAATCTGCATCTGCCCCCAATCTGATCTTTTCTATTCTAGCTTCGCCACACCCGGATGCGTGGTGGGGAGAATCTTCAAGACCAGTGAATAACACAACTGGCTGTAGTTGTTTTGTGCTATATGAGCCTGAGTGTCTGTTGACAAGAAATTCTCTGTGTAGTAGTTTATTTACCCGGCACGAAACCTGTATATGCGGTGAATATGTGCCAAACCTCGACGATGAAAGCTCTGCTAGAGCTGTGTCGTGAGTGGGTGTGTTGGTTGGTGTCTCGATAGTGTGTTTTTGGTTGTTTTGTTTTTTGT
>JAUNUK010000002.1:0-375734 GCA_030538185.1 Actinomycetaceae bacterium
ATGGTACTGCCCTTGACAAGGGGTGGGAGAGTAGGACAAAACCGCACACACATTAAACGTAGGGCCCAGAGTTATCTGGGCCCTACGTGTTTAAAGGCTACAGTCGTTCAGTTTGCACGTTGCAAGTATGCCTCATAAAGCTGATTGGCCTTGATAGGGGTTACGAGTGTCGTGGCCTGCCGTGCTGCAATGTGCTTGGCCCCGTCCTTGGGTCGCACTCCAAGTTGGACCAGTTGTTCCAGTTCCTCTAGCAAGGGGAGTAGAACGGCATCCTCGACGTCACCGCCCTCGGAAATGTAACCACTGATGACCAGGGCAATCTCTCCTAGTAATTCCTGACGTGTGCGCAGGGTTTCGCTGATGAACCCCAGGGTGCCGCTCAGAACTTCCTCATGTGTTTTGGTCAGTTCCCGACACAAGGACGCTTGGCGATCTGGGCCAAAGGACTGGACCATATGTTCCAAAGTAGCCATCGTGCGCCGAGGGGACTCAAAGAAAACCATAGTCCGTTGCTCAAAACGCAGGGCATCCAAGGTGCTGCGGATGTCACCAGACTTGCGCGGTAAGAAACCTTCGAAAGTGAAACGGTCAGTGGCAAGGCCAGACAGGGCCAAGGCAGTCAATACCGCAGACGGCCCGGGTAACACAGAGACTTGCCCACCCATTCCCGAAGCCTGCGCCGCCTGGACCAGCCGCATCCCGGGGTCCGATACACCAGGCATCCCTGCATCAGAGATGACCACAACCTTTCGTCCCGCTCGGGCCGCATCCAGTAACTTGGGGATGCGCGCATCCTCGTTGTGTTCAAAGAACGATAGAAACTCTGCTTGGACCACGTCATCCAAGCCCAGGCGTCGCACAAGGTCATGGGCTCGACGGGTGTCTTCAGCTGCGATAATATCGGCATGAGCCAAGGCGGCACGCAAGCGTTCGGAGGCGTCACCGGTGTTGCCGATAGGGGTCGCTGCCAGCAGGATCGAGGCCTTCGAAAAAGGCGATTCGATCACAGAATCAAGGGCCTGTGCATTGGGATAGTCCACGCCCCTATCCTGCCATCTGGTCGAGCAAAGGTGAACGCGAGGTGCTTGCAAAGTAGACTCAAGAGGTGGATTCAGACAAAGAGCTGGCAGGCACCGACGCAATGCCCGATGTCGCCCCGTCCGTGTTGCCTGACGCCGGACCCGTCACTACCGAGGCGCCGCCGGTATTTGATGAGCAATCTGCCTCGGTTCGCACGCAAGATGCGCAAAACCCGCAAGACCCGCAAGAAAAACCCGACCCCATCCTTGACGAACTTCCTTATTGGGATGTCCCACACGCACTCGACAGTCGCGAATACCTGTGGGGATGGCTGGGGCCTTTGGGTGTAATGTTGCTGGCCTTCATGTCACGCGTTTGGCGTCTGGGCGAGATTAAGACCCTGATTTTTGATGAAACCTATTACGTCAAAGACGCCTATGGCCTGCTCATGCGAGGTTATGAAGTCCAGTGGCCCAAAGAGATCGATGCGAAGTTTATTACGGGCGAAGCAGGTTTGCCGACAGAGGCCTCATTTATTGTTCACCCGCAATTCGGCAAGTGGATGATCGCTGCAGGTATCAAACTGTTTGGCGACAACCCCTTTGGTTGGCGCATTGCTGTATGTGTGGCAGGTGCTTTGTGTGTGTTCCTCATTGGCCGCATAGCCTGGCACATGTTCGGCTCTGCTGCTGTGGCAACCGTGGCTTCCACCTTCCTGGCGGTAGACGGGGTCCAAATAGTCGAATCCCGAGTCGCAATCCTAGACATTCTGGTCGAACTGTGGGTTCTGGTGGCGATTTTATTCTTCCTGAAAGACCAGGCAGTTACCCGCCCCAGACTGCTTCAGCGTCTTCAACAACATCTTCCTTCCGAGGTGCAGTCCGCCGATTCTGGAACGAACATTCCAAACGATGTTTCGATGCCTGCCTTGACCCCATCTTCCAAGAAAGGACTGAGTTCCAGATTTGCCTTCCTCGGTCCAAGTGCAGGTCCACGCTGGTGGCTTTTGGCGGCGGGTATCGCCTTCGGTCTTGCGGCCTCCGTGAAATGGTCAGGCTTCTACGCTTTGGCGGTTTTCGGCCTATTCGTTTTCTTCAGGGAGTTGTCTGCCAGGCGAGGGCAACTCAAGGCGTGGTTCATGGCCGGGGTTCTGCGAGGTGGCGTGCCCGCGTTTTTCTGGTTGGTTCCACCAGCTTTTGCGACCTACATCGTGGCCTGGGCTTCGTGGTTTAACAGCCCGACAGCCTGGGGAAGGACCAATCCCGAGGGCGGCATCTTTGCAGCTGTGAAGGATCTTTGGACGTATCACGTAAAGATGTGGCAGTTTCACGTTGGCGTGACATCAGAGCATCCCTATATGGCTAATCCGTGGGGTTGGCTACTTCAGCTGCGCCCGACCTCGTTCTTCTGGGAAGACAATCAAAGTGGCTGTGGCTTGGAGAGTGAACGCTGTGTACAGGCGATCACCTCGGTAGGTAACCCGCTGTTGTGGTGGTTGGGCGTGGGTGCCTTGATTGTCGTCCTCTGGGGTGCTCTGTGGCAAAGAGATTGGCGTGCAGGGGTTATTGTCGCAGGTTACGTGGCTATGTGGGTGCCTTGGTTAGGGTATGCCGAACGCACGATTTTCACGTTTTATACAGTTGTGATCTCGCCATTCGTGGTCTTGGCGATGGTCTATGTCGTGGCATTGTTGTGGGCGAAACATCACGGACACAAGGAACTGTCGTGGGTGACTTTGGCTGGCCTGACGCCGCGAGCTCTTCCGGCCTTGCCTTGGGCCAAATGGGTAGGTTTGGGGATTGTGTTGATCATCGTGTCCTGCGGTATCTATTTCTATCCCGTCTGGGTGGCCCTGCCTATCCCGCACGAGCAATGGAACCTGCGCATGTGGCTACCTTCTTGGGTCTAGAAGTATTCAACAACTTTCGTGAGGGTGACCTTGGGGTGCTGGTGGTGACCAGATTGAGGTTACTGTCGATACCCCAAGGTCACCCTCACGGGGAGCTATTAAGGGCCGCAGGCAGCTAAGGGGATGACCCATACGCCGTCGTTTCGTTGAATGATGGGGCCAGAGGGAATGACCACTGCCAAAGCCGCAGGTGCAGGATCGATTTTCGCAGCGACACGCAACAGGTTTTCGGCAGCTGCGTCAACAAACAGGTGCGATAGCTTCACCTCGATGCCGATCCAGTCGCCCTCGGGGGTTTCCAACACAATGTCGATTTCGTCGCGCGCTTTGCGGTCGCGAAAATGGGTGACTTTTCCGTTAAACGCGACTTGGGCGTAGACGCGCAGATCGTGAACGACCAGAGACTCAAACAGTAACCCAAGTGTTTCAAGATCCGCCAAGAGGCGTGTGGGTGATGCTTGCAGTAAAGCGGCAGCCAAAGAAGGGTCTGCGAAATGGCGTTTCGGGGTTTGAATAGGAGAAGAAGCGGAACGTAAACGTGGAGAAAAGGGTGGCTGGTCCTCAATTACAAATAGCCGAGTCGCAAAGTCGTGGAACAACTGAACGGTTTCGGCGGTTGTTGACAGGTGAAAATCTTCACCTAGACGGCGAGCTATCGCCGCGAAAGTGGCGGGAGAGGCAACCAAGCCGGCGTAAGCACGTAAGAAAGCCTCAAAACGTCTGGGGTCACGTCTCATCCCTGCAACTTCAGGAAAATCGTGTTGGACTAAATCTTGCACATAACCTGCCACGCGGCGTGAAGCAGCCAAAGAGTCCAGTTGCAGGAACCCCGGCCAGCCTCCCTGGACAATCCAATGTGTGTAATCAGTGACCGCAACATCCACGCCGATCGAAGGTGCTAAACGGCCTTTCGCTAGGTCTCCAAGAGAGGCAGCTCCGGTGGATAATCCACGCTCCAGTAATGTCATGGTGGACAGGTGAAGGTGTTGAAAACGACCTGCCCCAGAATGTCGTGAAGCGATCGCTGGAGGATTGGCCGACCCCGTGAGGATGAACTGGCCAGGTGAACGTCGCTTGTCGACCTCATGCCGGATCTCGTTCCATAGGCCCGGGATGGCAGTCCACTCATCCAAAAGTCGAGGGGTGTCGCCAGGTAACGCAGCAATCGGTTGCGTGCGGGCCAGGTTGGACGCCGCAGAGGTGTCATCCAAAAAGATGTGAGAGGCTGCCACTTGCGAGGCGGTCTCAGTTTTTCCGCACGCGCGAGGACCTTCGAGAATGACGGCCGGACTGGTTGACAAATCCGAGGCCAGTTGTTTATCCAAAAGCCTGGGGACATAGTCGGTATTCATGGGGCAATCCTACCTCATTGACCGGGATTAGTCCCGGTGTGTGACCGGGATTAGTCCCGGTGTGTGACCGGGAAAAGTCCCTAACTTTCGTGGTCTTGCCGCCGCACTCACGGAATAAAACAAATCACAACGAGTGAGAACGGTTCAGAAATACAGGGTCTGTCCGCCCAGTTCACGGGAGAAAACTATGCGTTTTTCATTGCTGGGGTCATTGGGGTCCCAAAACATGGTGACAGGGGTGCCATCGGGGATGGGGTTGTCTTTGTACTGGGTCATCTGGCGTTCCACATAGCGGGTGTTGCCGATGCGGTCTTGGAAACTGAGCGTGACCGTTGTCGTGGTGGCAGAATACTCCTCCCAGGTGGCCTCGGAATAGCCTTGTGCGTGCATGATGGCCTCGTGTGGAGTGCCAATCTTGGCCAGGGAAGCCAAAGACTTTTGATGGATGTTTGACATCAGGCCGAGAACAAACGCAATGCCTGCCACGATCAAAGGCGGCCACAACTTACCCATCAGGGCACCTGACGGAGTACCAAACATTCCAGAGGGGTTGCCAAAAACATGATCGGCAACGTAGATCCCGACTGCCATCCCCAGCGCCCCAGAGCAGATGCCAAAGGCAATACCACCAGGCAAAGCGGCTAAGGCGGCCATAGAGCCAATAACAAGGATCGCCACAATCACGACAACGATGGTGCCAGCGATCAGAAAAGGCCAGTGCCCCCACTGGGGCCAGGTGTGGCTGTCATGGCGCATATATCCATCGGCCATGACGGCACCAACGGCCACCAGGAAATACATGACCCACACAAAGGGAGCAACCTTGGACAGATTGCTTGCGGCGCGTTTTTTCTTCTCGGCTCGCTGAACTGCTGGATCAATCAGACTCATAGGTAACACTTACCGTGCCTAGGTGAATTCTAGGTAAACCTCCAAAGACAGCGGATCTGGCTGTGTCAGAACCCTTCCGCGAGGGTGACCTTGGGGTGTTGATGGTGACCTTTAGAAGTATTGGGTGCTTTGGTTTAATTCGCGTACGAACACCATTTTCTTTTCGTTGCTGGGGTCTGTTGGGTCCCAATACATGAGGATGACACTGCCATTTGCTAAGGGGCTGCTGGCAAGTTGCGTCAGTTTGCGTTGCACGTAGCGGGTCACCCCAAGGGTGTCCACGAAGCTGAGTGTCACGGTCGTCATGGTGCCTGAGTGCTCTTCCCACGTGGCCTCCGTATAGCCCTGGTCGTGCATAAGGGCCTGGTGTGGGCTGCCACTGCTTATCAGCTTTTCCAGTCGGCGCTGGCGGCCTCTTGCTCTACGCGCGGAAAGGAAGGAAATGGCAGACATGACCAGGGGTATAGCGACAGCGCCCCAAGATTTTAGAGGATCAAAACTTGGCGTGAAGGGCAATGCGTTCCAGTGGATGCCGAAAAAGATACCCGCTGTAATCCCCAGCAAAACCACACTATATGTGTGGGCAAGAGCACCTGGAGTCTGGAGGGCTATGAAAGAGAGTGCTAGAAGTATCAGGAAAAGGCCAAGGGTTGTGGCAAAAAACGCCGTGAAGACAAGAGCTGCTTGCCAACCGTTTAAATCATCTCCCCAGTCGACAAGAAACCGTGTGAAAAGCCAGGTGTCGCCAGCGGCGCTCAGGGTCAGGAATATCAGCACGAAGGGGGCAATTTTCCGCACTAGACGCCTTACTAGGTTTGTGCTCTCGGCTCGCTGAACTGCTGGATCAATCAGACTCATAGGTCATATCTATCACATGAAAGTAATGCTTAGGTGGCCGACCAAGGTGATAGGCCTGTCTGGCTACGGCAACCAGAGTTCAGCGTTCGTTGAACGCCCAGTCCACTGCGGATATGGCATGGATTTGGGTGGTGGGAAAGACGGGGATAGGGCTATCAGCTTGGGAAATTAGCAGTTCAATCTCTGTGCACCCGAGGATCACAGCCTGGGCACCTTCGGCCTGCAGGCGTCCAATCACATCTTGGTACCGCTGGCGAGATTCGTCGCGAACATTGCCTTGCACCAGTTCTTCATAAATAATCTGGTGGACCGTTTCTTGATCTTGTGCCTCAGGCACAATGACGTCAATCCCATGTGAGGCAATGCGGTCGCGATAAAAGCTTTGGCTCATCGTGAAAGCCGTGCCGAGCAAGCCGATGCGTTTAATGCCTTTGGTTTTGACTGCAGCCGCCGTGGCATCCCCGATGTGTATGACAGGAATATCGATGTCAGCCTCTATGGTGCCAATAACCTTGTGCATGGTGTTTGTGCACAGCACCATGCAGTCAGCGCCTGCCGTCTCTAAACGACGTGCATGAGCAGCCAGTAGGGCGCCTGCCTCATCCCACGACCCAGCTGCCTGCAGTGCCTCAATGTCCGCGAAATCAACGGAGCTCATCACAATGCGCGCAGAATGCACCCCTCCCAGGCGTCGACGGACCTCCTCATTGATGATCCGGTAGTACTCGACGGTGGACTCAAAACTCATGCCGCCCAACAAGCCAATGGTCTTCATAAGTTCCTTTCATACTTCGTGGCTGTATCGGTCGTGTCGTGAGGCTATCGCTGGTGACGTCTCCGAGCGATATAGTCAGGACCCCACCGATACAGTCAGCTAGATTGTTGGAGGGTTACGCCGGCTTGGAACATTTTTTCTCGCGCGATCTCGCCCAATTCTGGACTGACCGGTACAGTCAGATCCGTAAACACACGAGTTTCAATACGATTTTCGAGGGCGGAAAGTGCGGACTCTAAAACACAGTGAGACTCAGCAATTCCAACGATGTCTACCGAAGTGACTCCAGCAGCTTTCAGTAGCGACAGTAGCTCCTGGCCGTCCTCGGTAATCCCCTCGAAACCAGAGTAGGCCGCCGAATATTGGCCCTTCTTGACCGAATAGTCCACTAAGCCTTCCGCAACCAAGGCCGCAATCGAGGGGTGTAGCTCTGCCTCCAAAGTGCCAGCAACGCCGTGAGGTGGCCAAGTATCCACGAAATCGGGATCTTCAGAAAAATGCGAACCAGGATCAATATGCCAGTCCTGGGTTGTCACGACCAGGGCGTAATCGTCACGATGTGCGCGGACAAAATCTGCAACATCAGCTGCAACCTGGTTACCACCAGGCACCGCCAATGCCCCGCCTTCGCAAAACGTGGGCTGAATGTCGACCAAAAGCAGTGCCTTGACAGGTGTCGTCATTGAATCCTCTTCCATGTGGGGCAAATGCGGTCAAAGACCTACAGGGCAGTATAGGTGCGAAAACTCAAATATGCGTAGGAAAACGGGGCGAATTCCCGCCCCAACACCGATACGACGTAGAGTAATCCCATGAGTCGTATCCTTTCTGCTGTTGCTTGGCCCTATGCCAACGGTCCTCGCCATATTGGTCACGTCGCCGGTTTCGGTGTCCCCTCGGATGTCTTTTCTCGCTATATGCGAATGGCGGGACACGACGTGCTTATGGTCTCGGGCACAGATGAACACGGCACGCCGATTTTGGTCGCCGCTGACCAAGAGGGCATTACGGCCCGTGAACTGGCCGACCGCAATAACCGCATGATTGTGGAAGACCTGGTCCAACTGGGCCTGTCCTATGACCTGTTCACCCGCACAACCACGGGCAACCACTACGACGTGGTGCGCACCATGTTTGAAACCGTGCGCGACAACGGCTACATGGTTGTACAGACCACGCGTTCTGCTATTTCCCCCTCGACGGGACGCACCTTGCCGGACAGGTATATAGAGGGCACCTGTCCACTGTGTGGGGCCGAGGGCGCGCGTGGTGATCAGTGTGACGCCTGTGGTAACCAACTGGACCCAACAGACCTGATAAACCCCAAATCGAAGATTAACGGCGAGACCCCCGAGTTCGTTGAGACCGAACACTATTTCCTGGATCTTCCGGCTCTGGCAGATGCCCTGGGCGTCTGGCTAGATGAACGTGAAGCTAGGGGTAACTGGCGGCCCAACGTCATTAAGTTCTCCCAAAACATCCTGAAGGACATTAAGCCCAGGGCGATGACCAGGGATATTGACTGGGGGATCCCGATTCCTGGGTGGGAAAATCAGCCCAAACGCCTGTACGTCTGGTTCGATGCTGTGGTTGGCTACCTGTCTGCCAGCATCGAGTGGGCGCGTCGAACTGGTGACAAAGAGGCTTGGCGTCAGTGGTGGAATGATTCGAGCGCACAGTCTTACTACTTTATGGGCAAGGACAACATCGTTTTCCACTCCCAGATTTGGCCTGCTGAACTGCTGGGATACAACGGACAAGGCACGCGCGGTGGTGAACCCGGTGCCCTGGGCATGTTGAATCTGCCAACTCAGGTGGTCTCCTCGGAGTTCTTGACCATGGAAGGCAAGAAGTTCGCATCCTCGCGTGGTGTGGTCATTTACGTGCGCGATATGTTGTCGCGTTACCAGCCCGATGCCTTGCGGTACTTCATCTCGGCTGCGGGGCCAGAGAACTCGGATGCCGATTTCACCTGGGAAGAGTTCGTGCGCCGGACTAACTCAGAGCTTGTTGCAGGGTGGGGGAACCTGGTGAACCGCGTGGGGGCCATGATCGCCAAGAACTTCGGTGAAATACCTGAGCCCACTCAACTAGAAGACGTGGACACAAAACTGCTTGATGACGTGAAAGCAGGGTTTGCTGAGGTTGGGAATCTGATCTCACATCACCGTCAAAAGGCAGCTTTAGCTGAAATCATGCGCCTGGTCGGCGAAGCCAATAAGTACGTGGCAGAAACCCAGCCTTTCAAGATGAAAGACCCCTCTTTACAGGGTCGCCTTGCTACGGTCTTGCATACCTTGGCACAGGTGGTAGCTGATTTGAATCTGATGTTCTCGCCATTCTTGCCGCATTCGGCCAATGCGGTGGACAAGATCTTGGGTGGAGAGGGCACCATTGCCCCCATGCCACAGATCATGGAGGTTGAGGACCTGGACATCACGAACGACGACGGCTCCCCGCGTGCCTACCCGATCATCACTGGCGACTATTCGTCTGCACCTGCCTGGGGCAGGCACGAGGTCAAGGTCGGTACGCCTATCGAAAAACCTGCTGGCGTGTTTACCAAGCTAGATGAATCAGTCATCGAAGAAGAACTGGCCCGTTTCGACGCCAAATAGTCGAGGTAGCTGAAGACCGTGTGCCGCCCGCTGTGTTCCTACAGGGTCGACAGCACCACCTTCGTCAAGGAGTAAACAGGAATGGGGAAACACAAGCCCAGGACGTGGCCCGATGTTGACGAGCCTTTACCCGCATCCGTGATCGACAACCACACACACCTTCCCTTGGGCGATTGGGAGATTCCCAAGGCCGAGGGCGCCCGGTTGTCACTGCCGGAACAGCTACAACGCGCGGATGCAGTGGGTGTGACCCGCATGATTTCCTCTTATTGTGAGGTGCCCGATTGGGGTCCAGGGCTGGAATTGGCAGCTATGTACCCGCAGGTGCGCGTTAGTTTAGGGCTGCATCCCAATGACGCGCCTTTACATGCAGGCCACGCAGACCCTTCGCCTGATGGCATGGTCCCCAGTGCACGTCCCTGGCATCAGGAAAACACTTTGGAAGAAGCACTTGAGACCTTGGATTCTTACCTGAACAATCCGCTGGTGGTGGCCGTAGGTGAGACTGGCCTGGATTACTACCGCACTGCTGAACCTGGCCGCGAGGCACAAAAACAGGCCTTCCGTGCGCAGATAGCCATGGCAAAGGCCCACGATCTGCCTATGCAGATTCACGATAGGGATGCCCATCAGGACTGTATTGACGTCTTGCTTCAAGACGGTGCACCCCGTCACACGGTGTTCCACTGCTTTTCAGGGGACGCGCAAATGGCCGAGATTTTGGCGCAAAACGGGTGGTACGCCTCTTTCGCTGGCCCTATTACGTACCCGAGTAATCTGGAACTGCGCAAGGCCTTTGCCGCAATGCCGCCTCACTTGGTGTTGCTTGAAACAGATGCCCCTTACCTGACGCCAGCTCCTTGGAGGGGGTGCCCAAATGCCTCTTACGTCTCCACGCACACGGTGCGTATGTTTGCCCAGTTGTGGGATTGCGGCTTGGAGACAGCCTGCAATCGAATCACTGAGAACACCGAGGGTGTGTACGGCACCTGGGGTGTTTAGGCCGGTAGGACACGCTGCGGGTAGCAAAAACACACAAGTTGCAACTTGTTGTGGCCTGTAAGTTTTCTGGCAGGAACCTCGCCCGATTTCACCTTTGGTCTGCGGTTTTGCCGGTTTTCGCCCTCGGAAATGTCTGTGATCTAGGTCGCGGATGGGTTACAAACCTGGATCAAAGATAACGAATCGGTT
Organism: Actinomycetaceae bacterium; assembly: GCA_030538185.1. Lineage (GTDB taxonomy): Bacteria > Actinomycetota > Actinomycetes > Actinomycetales > Actinomycetaceae > JAUNUK01. The sequence goes on from JAUNUK010000002.1 coordinate 10,615, forward strand.
ACATTCATTAAGTTACAAAATCGAAAAAGCGAGGAAACCCTATGCAAGAATCCGCCCTCGAAACTTGGGATGGGACTGAGGAAGCTCAGCCAGCTCCCACTTCGGCTGGTTCAACCAAACGGAATAAGCGCACTGTTCTGATCGCCAGTTCTGCCGCCTTGGCACTGGCTCTGATCGGCGGTGGCTCCTGGGCAGCGGTAGCACACAAAACCGTAAGCCTGGATGTGGATGAAAACGTCCAATCAGTTTCCACCTGGGGAAAGAACGTCTCGGATGTCCTGGCGGCAGCCGACGTAAAACTGGGTGAGTATGACGAGGTCGCCCCAGGGCTCGACACCAAACTTCGTGAAGGTTCAGAAATCGTTGTGCGCCGCGCACATGAAATCGACTTGATCGTCAACGGTGAGACGCGCTCCGTGTGGACAACTGCAGCTAGCGCAGCCGATGCAGTTGCCCAGTTGAGCCTGGATTCTGCCAATGTTCGCGTGACTGCCTCGCGGTCATCGCAGCGCGCAGATAAAGAACTGCCCTTTGTGCAAGAGGGCACCGAACTGCCCGTCTATCACGACGGGTTCATCGGCTCTGTCGTTGCCGAAAAAGGTGACACAGTGGATGACCTGTTGGAAAAGGCCGTTGTGAACGTGCGCGACGGCGACCAGATTCGCGCCGACATTAACTTGGCAGGCGAGCCTTTGTTGCAGGTGGTCCGCGTGGACACCACAGAGGTTGTCGACGTACAGCCCATCGCGTTTTCGACTGAGAAGACCACTGATGACGAGATGTACAAAGACGAAAAGAAGGTCACACAAAAGGGCGTTCCTGGCGAGCGCACCATTGTCAACCGCGTCGTCACAGAGGATTTGCAGCCCGTTTCGATCGAGCAGATCTCTAACACGGTGACCAAGGAACCTGTCGTTGAAAAGGTAACGGTCGGCACCAAGGATCGTCCCGCCGGAGCGCCCGCACCTGCAGGCGCACAGGGCGCAGCACCCAGCACAGGCGTGTGGGCTGCCTTGGCCAAGTGTGAATCCGGCGGCAACCCCTCCGTTGTGTCACGCAACGGCCTGTACCACGGCTTGTACCAGTTCTCCGTGGGTACCTGGCGTTCAGTGGGCGGCTCCGGTTTGCCCTCGCAGGCCTCGGCCGAGGAACAGACCCAGCGTGCCCAGGCCCTTCAAGCCCGTTCAGGGTGGGGCCAGTGGCCGGCTTGCTCTCGTAAGCTTGGTCTCCGCTAGGGCGGCTTAGGCTAGTTTTTCCGCCAGTTTTTTGCCGAGGGCGGGGCGTTCCAGGACTCTGGACCCCCGCCCTCGGCGTTTCTTTTGGGACTGCTACAATATGAAACAGTGGCGTGAATCACAGGCGCTGGTTGTGGTTTTAGAGCACGAAACAAAGGTCTTGGGGAAGTTATGCGTATGCAGATGTGGAAGAAACTGGCAGCGGTTATAGTAGGGTTCGGCTTAGCAGTGATGGGGGCCACAGCGTCTGCTGGGGCGGCTGAGGAAGCCGCTCAGGCCCCAGCCGTCGGGACTGTCAATGTGACCGTTAACGTGGTTCAAGCCTCGGGCGGCATGTTCGGGCCGGTGCCGCCCGGGATGCACACGGCAGTGTTGGCTTCCGAGGGTGATGTTATTGATGTCTTTATGGCCCTGCCTTTTGCGAAGCTCAAGAACGCCTCCATGATTGCCACTCCCAAGGAGGGAGTGGATGAGGCAGTCATTAAAGAACTGCGCGATAAAGGACTGCGTGACGTCTACCTGGTGGGCGGTATGAGCGGCAATGTCCAGGCGATTGAATCCCACCTCGCGGCGCAGGGCTTCAACGTCGCGCGAATAACTGGCATGACTCGTTTCGATACAGGTTCCTTTATCCAGTCACATGCGGCGGGTGCTTTACCCAATGGATTGAAGGACATACCGGTTTTCTATGCGGCTAACGCATCAGTGATGGACCTTGCGGTGGCCTCTGCTGCAGCCGCGCGGCAGGGCGGGGTTCTAATGCCGATTCCAGAACATAGAGGTCTGCCTATGGATGAAGTGGATCCAAGTATTCCAAGGCCGGCCATTTTGTATCCATGGGATGCTGATTTGTCTACCGCGTATCAAAACTACAAATACGCCAAGAGCAACACGGTAATTGGTTCGCGGGCAATCGAATTATTCGATAGAGATTCACACCGTCAGTGGGGTAACACAGCGCTGCCACCAGAGAAAATTGCTGGGAGGCTACCCTCTGACACTGCAAACATGGTGTTAGCAAAGGTCGCACCAGGCAGTGCATCCATGAAATCCAGGGCAAAAGATCTGTCTGAGCTATTGATAGACACACACTCAGCAGTACAGGTAGGGGTGCCTTTAACCTTCAACTACACGCAATTTAAGGACGGTGCTTCACCGAGTGTTATCACTCAACAGTGGCCGGTAAGCGTTGTAACAACCAAGGGGGAAACCTCACGGTGTTTGGTAAAGGCAAATCTGCTCAATCCAAGCGCCAGTAGGGCAGCAGGCACAGCGGTAGAAACTGAGTTTGTCGAGGACCTGAAGGCGCGGTTGTACAACGAGTATTCTTCACAAGTTGGCTTATTGGACTTCGCCCTCGGGAATGGTGGAAAGATCGATCGTTTCGTTATTCATGTGCAGGATGCTCAAATCAATCTTGAACGCATAATTGCACAGGTGGCTGAAGGCTTTAAGGTTTCCAAGGCTGAATCTATCGCGCGCAGTGGGAAAACACTTGAGCAGGTTTTGCAGACGCTAAAGGGCAAGCTTCAAGTCAAAAACGCAAAACATTCTTTGGATGCCTTGTGTTCCGTCTATAACCATTTGAGCGATTGGCCCCGAATATATACAGATACGCAGCCCTCTGGGTTTGATGCACAAAAAAATACCGTCGCTGTTGCCGTGGATAATGTCGAGGAAAGAAATGCTAGAAAACAGTACTTCTTCGCTGCTTCCGCGGTTACCTTTCACCAAATAGCCCAGGCACCTCTCCCAGCAGCGCCAGCCAAATGATCCGCCTGTGGGTGGCCCCGGGCATAGCTTTAGAGTTGGGTTTTTGGCTGGGTCTTGGCTGGCTTAAGCTGGGGTGGTGGAAATGCTGGGACCCAAAGATGTAAACGAACTGTGCAAGGGCTTAGGTGTTGTGCCCTCCAAACAGCACGGGCAAAACTTCGTGCACGACGCAGGCACAGTGCGCCGCATTGCCGCTGCCGCCGAAATCGAGACGGGCGATCACGTCCTTGAAATCGGCCCTGGCCTGGGTTCCTTGACTTTAGCCTTGCTGGAAACGGACGCATGCGTCACCGCCGTCGAGCTAGACCCCAAACTGGCTTTGGCCTTGCCCACAACCGTCGAACGTTTCGCAGGCTCCCTGGCCTTAGACCGGCTACGTGTCATCAACCAGGACGCCACAAAGATAACCGGCCCCGGATCAGTTTTGCAGGCCACGGATTCCCTTTTAATTGCCGAGGGCGGCTCGCCAGAGCTTGCGGAAGAACCGAATTATCTGGTCGCTAACTTGCCCTATAACATTGCCGTGCCTCTGATTTTGGGAACGCTGGAGGTTTTGCCATCCGTGCACACTGTCTTGGTTATGGTCCAAGACGAGGTCGCTGATCGCCTGGTTGCAGACCCTGGTTCCAGAACGTACGGCATCCCCAGCCTCAAGGCCGCCTGGTACGGGCAGCTGCACAAGGCTGGTCAGATTGGTCGCATGGTCTTTCACCCCGTGCCGAATGTGGACTCGGCTCTGGTGAAACTGGTGCGCCACGACAACTTGCAAGCGTTGGGCGTGAGCGACAGCCTTGATGCAAAACAGCGCGAAGAACTACGGGTCGTAACCTTTACCCTGATCGATGCGGCCTTTGCGCAAAGGCGCAAGACGCTGCGGCAAGCACTGGCGGTTTTCACAGGCACGCCCGCCCTGGCACAAGAGCTCTTAGAAACCGCCGGATTTGCGCCAAACCTGCGCGGTGAGGCACTGGGGATTGCAGAATTTGTAACGCTTGGTCAAACCGCCCTGAAACTGGGATTGTCGGCCCAGGCTGGACGCGGCGAACTGCGCGCCGCCGAGGGGAAGTCACAGTGACCTGGCGGATTTCCTCACAAAGGCAGACACCGTGAGCGCAACGCTGGCCCGCGTTGTTACAGCGGATGCCCCTGGCAAAGTGAATTTGATTCTTCGTGTCACAGGGCTGGATGCACAGACTGGATACCACGAGCTGTTAACGGTTTTCCACTGCCTCAACCTGCGAGAAGTTGTGCGTTTGAGTGTGCGTGCAGACGAGAAGGTCACTGTCCAAACGGTTCCAGGACCATCATTTGCGGGAGCACTGCCAAGTGGACTGGATGGTCCAGATAATCTGGCGGTGCGTGCCGTCCAATCTTTGCGCCACTACGCGCAAGACCAAGGGAAAGACGCCCCAGGCATAGACATCCACATAACCAAGAACATCCCCGTGGCAGGCGGCATGGCCGGGGGGTCTGCCGATGCCTGTGCAGCTTTAGTGGCCGCAAATGAATTGCTGGGGCTGAATATGAATCGCGAAGAGCTTGCGCGTTTCGGAGTGAGCATCGGGGCCGACGTGCCCTATGGCCTGTGGGGTGAACAATCCTTAGGCGTGGGATTCGGCAATGACATACGCCCCCTGGATGCAGGCCCCACAAGGCACTGGGTTTTCCTTTCGTCTTCGCGGGGCCTGTCCACGCCCGTGGTGTTTGGCGAGTATGACCGCCTCGAACTGCATAACGGCTTCAACGAACAACGCCGCAGTCTTGAGGACAAGGTACTGGGTGCCCTGCGCGGCGACAACCCAATCCTTGAGGTCATAGAAAACGACCTGCAGGCCCCAGCTTTACGCCTTCGTCCAGAGCTGGAAGACGTGATTGCGGCAGCCAAAGAAGCAGGCGCCGTGAGTGCTTTCGTCTCAGGTTCGGGACCAACAATTGCTGCGTTATGTGAATCTGAAGCGGCGGCTAAGGATTTGGCTGCCACCGTGGCGTCCCACCCAGAGGTGTGCGAGGCAATCGTCGCGACTGGACCAAGCGGTCCAGCCCGTATTCTCGCAGTCGACAACGAGGCGCCCTCGGAAAGGGAAAGGACCTAGTGGCACATCTATTAGGCGCGGAATCCATACACCTGGAGTACCCCACCAAGGTCGTCTTGGAGGACGTGACGGTTGGAATATCCGAAGGTGACCGCATAGGGATTGTTGGGCGCAATGGGGATGGAAAATCGACGCTGCTGCGTATCTTGCTGGGGGAGCAGCTGCCCGACAGCGGACGAGTGACCAGGCGTTCTGATGTGCGCGTGGCCGTTCTAGACCAAAGCGACACCCTGGATCCGGCGTCTTCGGTCGGGTATTCGATTGTGGGAGACGTACCCGACCACGTGTGGGCGTCCGACCCGAAAATACGTGACGTCATTGCGGGCCTGGTTGCCGACCTGGATTGGGATAAACCGGTGGGGCAGCTCAGTGGTGGGCAGCGTCGTCGCGTGGCTTTGGCGGCCTTGTTGGTTGGCGACTGGGATGTGATTGGCCTGGACGAACCCACCAACCACCTGGACATTGAGGGAATTCACTGGCTTGCCGGGCACCTGCGTCAGCGTTGGGTCAACAACGCCGGGGGCCTATTGGTCATCACCCACGACCGCTGGTTCCTGGATGAGATCTGCACGAAAACCTGGGAGGTTCACGACCGCATAGTCGAGCCTTTCGAGGGCGGATACGCAGCCTACGTGTTGCAACGCGTGGAACGCGACCGGCAAGCAGCCGTCGTGGAGGCCAAACGACAGAATTTGATGCGCAAGGAACTTGCGTGGCTGCGGCGCGGTGCCCCGGCCCGAACATCGAAGCCGAAGTTTCGGATTGACGCGGCAAATGTCCTGATTGAAGACGTGCCCCCGCCCAGGGATTCCTTGGAACTGTCGCGCTTGGCGGTTGCCAGACTGGGCAAGCAGGTTGTGGACCTAGTGGATGTGGACTTTGCTTACGGGGCTGCGCCGATTTTGACCGACGTGAACTGGAAGCTGGCCCCCGGGGAGCGCACGGGAATCCTGGGTGCAAACGGGGCTGGAAAGTCGACCCTATTGTCACTGATTGCCGGGGTGTTGGAACCTACCGCTGGGCGAATAAAGCGCGGCAAGACCTTACAACTTGGCGTCTTGGATCAGCAGTTTTCGCAGCTAGAGGCGATACAGTCTGACCTTGTGCGCGAGGTCTTGGCGCGTACCAAGGCCTCATTCGTGGTCGACGGTAAGGAAATGACCCCTGCTCAACTGCTTGAACGCCTGGGATTTGATCGTGCGCATCTACAGGCCAGGGTCAATGAACTCTCTGGTGGACAAAAACGGCGCCTGCAGCTGTTGATGATCTTGTTGGCAGAGCCCAATATGTTGATCTTGGATGAGCCCACAAACGACGTGGACACCGACATGCTGACCGCCATGGAGGACTTATTGGACTCTTGGCCGGGCACCCTGGTTGTCGTCTCGCACGACCGCTACCTGCTGGAACGTGTCACCGACCAGGTTTACGGCATTTTCAGAGGGCGGCTGCGTCATTTGCCTGGCGGCGTGGATGAGTACCTGAAACTATCGGCTCAAGGGGTTGAAGGAGCGGCGCAGGGCGCAAAACCTGCGGCGCGCGCGGGCGGCTCAAAGGATGAAGCAGCCGGGGCTTCGCAGTCGAGCCAGGCGTCAGGCGCACAACGCCACGCCCTCGGCAAGGAACTTGCCGCGATAGAACGCAAAATCGCGAAACTTACCCAGCAACGCGAAAAGTTGCTGGCCAAAATGGCTGAACACGACCCAGCCGACTACCAAAAAATCGCGGAACTCTCCCAAGAAGCCGAGAACCTAGCCATCCAAATAGAACAAGCCGAAGAATCCTGGCTAGAACTTTCCGCCGACCTGGACTGAACTGTCCGTTCGTGTAGCACGGGTTTCGGGTTACACTGGAGTATGGCTAACTTGACGATAGTGGTGGATGATCACGTCTTAAAACGCGCTCGGATTCGAGCGCTTGAGCAAGGTGAGTCTGTCAATCGATATCTTGCTAACGTGCTGGAACGCTATGCGGGGGGTGACACCACCGCGCAGGCGGCTGAACTGATTGCTCTGGCCAAGCAGCATCCCACGGGCCATGTCGGTGAGGGGCGAGGCTGGGCTCGAGAGGACCTGTATCGTGACTAGGGTCTTCGTCGATACCAATGTATTGGCCTACTTGTTCGATGGGCGCAGCCCGAAAAAACAGGCTCGTGCCCAAGAAATTTTATTGTCTGGCAATCCCCTTGTCGTAAGCACCCAGGTCATGCTGGAGTTGTACTCGGTTATCACGCGAAAGTTTAACCCACCACTGTCCCCTGCTGACGGAGAAAAGGTTTTGGCGAACCTTAGGCAATGGGAGGTCATCAACACGGATGCCGACCTGGTTGTGTCTGCAGCCCGCACCGTAACCCAGCATCAACTTTCAATCTGGGACGCCATGATTCTCGAGGCGGCGAACATATCGGGATGCTTAGAACTGTGGAGTGAAGACCTGACACACGGGTCAACCTTGAGAGGGGTCAAGATCGTCAACCCATTCATTTCCGCAGACGCCCTCGAATAAACCCTGCCTGGAACTTTCTACCGGCCTGGAATAGGCCAATCGCAGGTGCGACGTACGTGTGCCATCTACGACGATAGAGGCTACCGGTCGTTTTGTCATGGCTTGTGTTGTTCGCACAGCGGATTGAAAGGTGGGGGCAAGGGCGGGTTAATTTCAGGGCGTAGGCTGGATTCGTGAGTGGGAAAGAATTGCCGAGGGCGGGGCTCAGGCAAACCCTCGTGAGGCAGACTCGGCGTGTGGCCTGGTGGGAGTTTGGCGAAGTCTCGGCCAAAAAGACCGTGCTTTATTGTCACGGGACGCCTGGTTCTGGGGTGGATGCACAATTGTTTACTGCCTCAGCGCAAGACCTGGGCCTTCGGATAATCGCCATTGACAGGCCTGGTTACGGGCACAGCGATCGCGAACCTGGTCGCAATGTGGCCTCGTGGGCACATGACGCGCAAGCGGTCTTGGACCATTTAGGCATTGAAAAAGTTGCGGTTGTGGGCTACTCCGGCGGGTGTCCACACGCTTTGGCCTTGCTTCAAGAAATGCCCGAACGCATAAGCTCCTTGGGCTTGGCCGCCCCCTTCATTCCGCGCAAAGGTTTCGCCGGCTGGGTGGAACGGGTCAGTGCACCGTGGCGGATGTTTGTGGCCTGGGCGTTGAATTCGCTGGGCTCCCGGGTGGCGCACCGCAGCACAAGGGTTCGCAACTTGTTAACCGATGCCCAGGCTTTCAGACAGGGGATTTGTGGTGCCATCGATGATGAGCGCGCGATTATCAACAACTGGGGTATAGAACCTGGTGCCCTGCGTATTGCCCTGGCCACTCACCAGATCCCTGTGACTGTGTGGATTGGCGGACGCGACCGTGTGATAGCCCCCAAGGAAAGCCGCCAGGTAGCGCACCTGCTTGGTGCCAAAATAATCCTGCACCCTCACAGCACCCACAGCACCCTCTTATTTTCGCTGAGCCTATCGTCTAAGGTCTGAGCCTATTCAGAGGGTAGTTACCCAAGAAATAGGCTCAGACCTTCAGTGATAGTCTCAGCAAGCGTCGAAGGGGTGGAGGAGGGTGCGCAGCATTCTGGCTAGGGAGGCTTTGTCCCCTGCGTTCAGATCGCGCAAAAGGGCAGCCTCGGCGTTTAGCAAGGTTTCGAGGGCGGAGTCCACGCGGCCCAAGCCTTCCCTCGTCAAGGTCACCAGGACTGCACGCCTGTCATCCGGCGCAGGGGAGCGCTTTACCAGGCGTTTTAGTTCCAAACGGTCAATCCGATTCGTCATGGTCCCAGAAGACACCAAAGAGGCGGCCATTAACTTGCCTGGGGTCAAGGAGTATGGCTTGCCTGCACGGCGCAAAGACGATAGGACATCAAATTCCCAAGGCTCTAACTCGTGCTGTTCAAAAACGGTACGTCTGGCCAGGTCAAAGTGTCGTGAGAGGCGGGTGATGCGCGAAAAAACTTGCATTGGTGAGGTATCTAGGTCGGGCCTTTCGGCACTCCATCCTTGAATGATGCCATCCACCTCGTCGACAATGACGGCAGGTTCCTTGGGATCGTCTTGGGTCATAGATGGAGTTTACTCGACATCAAGATTCTTGGCTACGGTTGTTCCTAGAGTGTAACAGTGACCAATTCGGGAGTGTGTTCGAGGTTCTTTAAACCATTCCAGCACAGATTCACGATATTGGTCGCCACCTGCTCTTTTGAGGGCTCTCGCTCGGATAACCACCACTGGCCGCACAAAGAAATCAAGCCAACTAACATTTGTGCATACATGGGGGCTAGGCCCGTATCAAGATCCACACGGGCAAAGTGATCAGCAAGTAAAGGTTCCAGCTGATTCGCAACGTCCCCTAGAAGTGAAGAAAAGGTCCCATAAAATTCATCTCCCGAGGGCGTATCTCGCAGCAAAATGCGGAACCCATCGGTATTCGTCTCGATATAAGTCAAGAACGAAAGGGCAGTGTTTTCAACGAGCTCACGCGGAGAACCCGAAGACTGCAAGGCCTCGGTAATCGTCGATGTCAGCAAGGTCACTTCACGGTCAACAATGACCGCATAAAGTCCCTCTTTTCCGCCGAAATGCTCGTAAATCACGGGTTTCGACACCTCTGCCCGTGCAGCCAATTCTTCGACCGAAGCCGCATCAAAACCTCTTTCGGCAAAGAGGGCACGCCCAATACGTACAAGCTGTTCACGACGCTGGACGCCAGTCATGCGAGTCTTTTTCACCACCACCTCCCCATTGTCCCTCAATTGCGTCTATTAGCAGAGTTTGGCAAACTAGAGGACGGTCGTTTTGAATATGACCAAATCCTCCCTGGTGTAATGGCAGCACCCAGGCCTTTGGTGCCTGTTGTCCGGGTTCGAATCCTGGGGGAGGAGCTAAAAAATGGGGCCTATGGCCCCATTTTTCTTTTTCCCCCCAGGATTCGCGTTCCTAAGCGGCAAACCGCTAAGGAACGCCAGTGCTTTTTTGCGCGCCGCCGCCTCTGCGGCGCGCGTCACTCGCGCGAAACCCAAAATCGCGGTTTCGGGTTTCGCTACTCACAAAAGTGTGGGCGGAGCCTGGCGTTGGGGTGTGTGAGGGATTGTGGGCGGAGCCTGGCGTTGGGAAAGTGTAAAGAACTATGGCCCCGTTTTTTCTTTTTCCCCAGGTGAAACCTAAGTCGAAAAGGGATGACTTATTGGATATAGTTCAGATGTGAACATCTTGAGGTCAAGAGAAATTCTGTCGAACGGAGCGAAACTCTTGAACCCCTTACAAAAAGGAGGACGACCACGATGATCGTCTACAACGAAATTGTGGCAGTAACCACAGGTGCCGCACTGATCGGGTTCACCTGGTTGGTTTCTCAGGTGCTGCGCAAACAGAAAATTGAAAGCGAAGGATGGGCAGCCTTCTTTGGTGTCACCGGACTTTTGCTGTTTACCACAGGCATGCATACCACGTTGACCTGGCCTTATGGGGCGGGAGGGTTTCAGTACACCAATATCGCCTTCGGGCAGCCGTCTGCGATGTTTGGCGCAATGTTGTTTTTCGCCGCAATCTACTTGTGGCGTAACAGGGCCGTCTTCGATGGTAGTTCAGAAGCAGAGATAGAGGACGCAAGCGCAAGGATTATGCGCGCGATCAAGCCGATCAGTCTTTACATCGCCACTGCTGGCCTAGCCATGCTTGTTCTGGCCTTCACCTTCGTTCGTTTCCAGCTGGGTGCCGCCCCGCCGGAAGAGCCCATCTCTGGCAACTTTGGCCACATACCAATCCTTGAAGCACTTTTCCTCGGTGGACTGTGGGGAATCGTTGGCCTTGGTTCGATTCTTTTTGCCATCGCCGCCATTGCCGATCGCCCGAAGCTTTTCCGTTGGGCGCTGTATGCGATTGCCCTTGGAGGCTTAGGCTTCCTGCTGTTTGGCGCGATGAACTTCTACACACATATTGGCATGTACTACAACATCGAGCACGGCACGAACCATAAGTGGTAGCAGCACTGTTAGCTAACCCGTCCCCACCGAAGCCTGAACGGTTCCCTACTTCCGTTCAAAATCTTTGCGGGGACGGGTTAGTATTGTCGTGGTGGACGGGAATGCCTAAGGCTCCCATTGCATCTAGCGAAAGCTCGAACAGTGACTTCAGCTCCAACAGCCGTAATTGTCCTTGCGGCAGGCCAAGGTACGCGGATGCACTCCACGACACCCAAAGTCCTCCACACCTTCGCCGGGCGTACCATCCTGGGCCATGCGCTCACTGCCGCCCTCGCAGTAGAGCCTGAACACCTGGTCGTAGTCGTGAGGCACGAACGCGACATGGTCGCCAAGGCAGTCCTCGAACTGGCACCTCATGCGATCATTGCCGACCAGGATGAAATACCTGGTACTGGACGTGCCGTTCAATGCGGATTGGAAACTCTAGACAAAGTCATTGGCGAAACACAAGGCACGATCCTGGTCACATCTGGCGATGTCCCCTTGCTGGAAGATTCCACGCTGTCCGCCCTCGTCGAAGAAAACGAAAAAGAGGGAGCTGCCGTAACCCTGTTGACCACGGAGGTCGCGAACCCCTTTGGTTACGGACGCATCATAAGGGTGGCCAAGCAGGTCGCAGCCATCGTGGAAGAAAGCGATGCGACGTACCCTCAGAAACAAATCAAGGAAATCAACGCCGGGATTTATGCCTTTGACGCAACTTTCCTGAGGCAAACACTGCCGACCTTGGGCCAATCGAATGAGCAAGGCGAGGTCTACCTGACTGACACCATCGCGGCTGCGCGCAAGCAGGGCCGCAAGGTGGCATCCTTTTTCCTCAGTGATACGGCCCAGGCTGAAGGCTGCAACGATCGTTGGCAAATGGCTACACTGCACGCTGAACTGAATAAACGCATCTGCAAGAAGTGGATGTTGCGCGGAACGACCATCGTCGACCCATTTTCCACCTGGATAGATGTCCATGTGGAACTGGGCCAAGACACGCATATTGAACCCGGTGTACGCCTGCAGGGACACACAAAAATCGGAGAAGGCTGCTATATAGGCCCTGGTTGTTCACTGCATGATGCCATAGTGGAAGATGGGGCAATCCTGGAATCGCAAGTCCATGCCACCACCACGACCATCACCAAAGGCGCACATATTGCACCATTCACCCTGGTGAACCAGGAACATTTTGACGAGGCAATCGCAGCCACGGCACGCATTGCCGCACAAGGCACTACGCACAGCACTATTCAGGAGGAAAAGGCATGACGGGGATTTTGGCAACGGGGGTAAAACGATTAGTGATTGTCTCTGGTCGCTCGCACCCGCAGCTAGCCGAGGACGTTGCCAAAGAGCTCCAGATGGAAGTCCTGTCGACAACGGCCTACGATTTCGCCTCCTCTGAGATCTATGTGCGTTTCAACGAGTCCGTGCGCGGCTGTGACGTATTTTGTATCCAATCCCACGTGGCACCGGTAAACAAGTGGCTGATGGAACAGCTGTTGATGGTGGACGCCTTGAAGCGCGCCTCTGCCAAGCGCATCACAGTGGTTGCGCCCTGCTTCCCCTATGCGCGCCAGGACAAGAAGCACGTTGGGCGCGAACCTATCTCTGCGCGCCTAGTCGCCGACCTCTACAAAACGGCAGGTGCATCGCGTTTGATGAGCGTCGATCTGCACGCCTCTCAAGAGCAGGGTTTCTTTACGGGGCCTGTCGATCACTTGTTTGCGCAGCCGGTCCTCTTGGAATACGTGCGCACCAGGGTCGATGTCAATAACCTTTCAGTCGTCTCCCCTGATGCCGGGCGCATCCGAGTGGCAGAGAAATGGTCCAACCGCTTTGGCGGAGTTCCTTTGGCGTTCATCCATAAAACACGCGACTTGTCTCGCCCCAATCTGGCCACCGCCAACCGTGTGGTAGGCCAGGTAGAAGGCCGTTCCTGTGTTCTGGTTGATGACCTCATTGACACAGGCGGCACCATTGCCGAGGCCGTCAAGGTCCTCCTTGAGGCAGGCGCCAAGGACGTTTTGGTGGCAGCGACCCACGGCGTTTTGTCTCCGCCAGCCTCCCAGCGCTTAAGCGAGTGCGGGGTCCGCGAGGTTGTCGTCACCGATACCTTGCCGATTTCACCAGAGAAACGCTTCCCGCAGCTCACCGTTTTGTCGATTGCGCCTCTCTTGGCCCGCGCCATACGCGAAGTCTTCGACGACGGCTCGGTCACCTCACTTTTCGACGACTAAAGATTTTTCATTTCCGAGGGCGGCTCGTTGAAACTCGGTTCCTTGGATAGAAGTCTGGGCAGAAGTTAACGCGTGAATCCTGCCACGATTTTTTGAACCTCTCATCCGGGGCAGTTAGACTACATGGGTTGCCTCGGCGAGGGTAACTGTGAACGCGACTGCGGTCTATCACGGTTCCGTTATCGACGCGGCTCGCAACAGAGACCTTTGATCGGCAGTTGCCGAGTTTCTCTTAGCGTGTCCTCCCGAGCCCTTGGTTTCACACCATTCGGTTTGGAACCCCTGAACTATTAGGAGGACACATGGCACAAACGCCTGTACTGAATCTGACACCGCGCGAGACCTTCGGAAAAGGCTCTTCCCGCCAAGCTCGTAGAGATGGCCTAATTCCTGCGGTTATCTACGGCCACGGCAGCGAACCTGTTCACGTCTTGGCACCCGCACACGACACCTTCCTGATCATCAAGGACAGCGCTAACGCGGTTGTGAAGCTGGAAGGCGTAAAGGACGGCGGTATGGCCCTGGTGAAAGAAGCCCAGATCCACCCCGTTCGCCGCGAAATCCTGCACCTGGATCTGCTGCGCGTCAAGGCAGACGAAAAGGTTGAGGTTGAGGTCCCCGTGGTTGTCATCGGTGATCCTGTTGCGGGCACCTTACACATCCAAGAACTGCTAAACATCATGGTTCTTGCACCTGTTGTGGCTATTCCTGAATCAATCGAGGTCGATATTACTGGTGTTGAGGCTGGAACAGTTCTGCGTATTAGTGACCTAGAACTGCCTGCAGGCGTCACAACCGACATGGACCCAGATACCGATGTCGCCTCTGTGACCATCCCTGTCGACAGAAGCCAGGACACAAGTGAAGATGAAGAAGCCGGTGAAGCAGCTGCCCCGGCAGAAACTGAAAGCTCTGAAGAGTAATAACTTGTGAAAGCCTGTAACACCAGATGAACGAGTATTCGCCCTCGGGAAAGCCTTGGCTGATTGTTGGCCTGGGGAATCCGGGTACCCAATATGCGGGTACTCGACACAATATCGGGGCAATGGTTGTGGAACATCTGGTCCAGGGTTTTTCGCAGAAGTTCAATAGCCATCCGGCAGGTGCCCACATAGCGCAGTTTTCGCTGGGGTACCTGCCGGGTGGAATACCCGGTCCAAAAGTGATCATTGCCCGCTTGAACAGCTACATGAATGTATCGGGCAAACCAACTGCGGCCCTATGCAAATATTTCAATATCACCCCAGACAGGCTCTGTGTCATCCACGACGATCTGGACCTAGACCCGTGGATACTGCGCCTAAAAATTGGCGGAGGCGAGGGCGGCCACAACGGACTGAGATCCATTTCGCAGGCTTTGGGCACCAAAGACTATGTGCGTTTGCGCTGCGGGGTAGGCAGGCCACCAGGGCGTCAAGATCCAGCCGATTATGTTCTATCTCGCTTTCCTCTGGCCGTTAGCACAGACTTGGAAATCACCATCGCACAGGCTGCTGATGTGCTGGAAGAACTGGTTGTAGACGGCCTGGAAAAGACGCAAATGCGTCTACACACAAAATCCTGAGCGCGTAGAAAGCGAAGAAACCGAAGAATGCCGGATAAGAACCTGGCCCTCAAGAACTTTCCTTTGTCAGGACTTCTTCAGGCACTGTCCTTAGATCCTGCCACCGCTCAGGCCCTGCAGGCCGCATCCCAAGGCGATCTGGGCTTCGACATGGTTGCCCCCGTGGGGTACAGGCCAGCACTTATTGCCCAAATTGCTCGTGCACGCCAAGTAGCACACACGGGCCCGCACCCCTGTCCACCACTGGTGGTTGTTAGTGCCACAGGTCGCGAAGCTGATACCCTCGCCCAGGAAATCGGAGCCTATATCCCTGACGTGGCCGTATTTCCGGCCTGGGAGACTCTTCCACATGAGCGCCTTTCGCCATCGTCCAGAACCATGGCGGCGCGCATTGCCGTGGCAAACCGACTGACTAACCCCAAAGCGGGTCACCTACAGGCTGGCCCGGTTGCAGTTGTGGTTACCCCCTCGCGGGCTTTCTTGCAGCCTGTCGTATCCGATCTGGGCACGCGCAGCGCCGTCGATATTCGCATAGGCGAGGACTATCCACTGGAACATTTGGTCAAATCTCTGGTTGATTTGGGTTATCAGCGCACTGACCTAGTGGAAAACCGTGGGCAGATAGCTGTGCGAGGTGGCATCGTCGACGTATATCCCGCCAATGCCACCGGGCCTACACGCGTTGAATTTTTCGGGGATACCGTTGAAGATATCCGCGCCTTCACAGTCACAGACCAGCGCACCACCTCCCAGGGGATGTCGGGATTGTGGGTGCCCGCATGCAAAGAAGTCCTATTGACCGAGCAGGTACGTGAGCGTGCCGCCAAACTGGTAGACGACATGCCAGGAATGTCGGAAATCCTTCAGTTGGCAAGCGAGGGAATCTATGCCCCAGGCTTAGAGTCAATGGCCTCGGTCCTATCCGAGAAAATGATCCCCTTCCATGAGCTTCTACCTGCCAATTCGCTGGTCTTAACACTGGATCCTCAACGAATCAAGACGCGGGTCGCATCCCTCATTGAGACCACATCAGAGTTCTTCCAATCCGCATGGTCGGTGGCTGCAAGTGGCGGCAACGTTCCGGTTCATCACGACTCGCTGCCTTTCATCACCTTTGAGGACGCAGAAAAAAACCTGCGAAAACAGGGACTTGGCTGGTGGGAGGTATCTTCCTTGCCCACAGGGGCAGACACCCAAGTCGTAACCGATGTGCGTGACATTGAATACCTGCGTGGCGAGCACGAAAAACTTCGCGACGAGCTACGCGCTGCCATGTCTTCTGGGTGGAAGGCGATCGTTGCTGCAGAAGGCCCAGGCTCTGCTGAACGCATCACCGCCAACCTGCAAGAAGACTCGATTGCGACGCGCATACGCGAGGCCCTAGATAAAGAGCTACCTGCCGGAGTCGTTACTGTCCTGCCTGCGCCGGCCTCTCAGGGATTCAGTGTGCCGTCCTCGGAAATAATTTTCTTGACCGAGGCGGAACTGATGGGGCGAAGCCGCGTAGGTGGAACCCGAGACATGCGCAAGATGCCCGCGCGCAGGCGCAACCAGGTGGATCCTCTGGCCTTGAAAGCTGGGGACTATGTGGTGCATACGCATCACGGGATTGGGCGCTTTATTCGACTGGATAAACGCACAACCGGGAAGGCGCCCAACCAGGTGTCGCGTGAATACGTCGTCTTGGAGTATGCGCCCAGCAAGCGCGGGGCGCCCAATGACCAGCTGTGGATTCCTACGGACTCCTTGGATCAACTGTCCAGACACGCAGGCGGTGAAGCGCCAAGCTTGTCCAAAATGGGCGGAGCAGACTGGGAGAAAGCCAAGAATCGGGCGCGCGCGGCCACGAAAGAAATCGCGGCAGAGCTGATTCGGATTTACGCAGCGCGGGAAGCCACCGCAGGACATGCCTTTGGGCGCGACACCCCTTGGCAAGCCCAGTTGGAAGACGCTTTCCCCTATGTTGAAACCCCCGATCAGTTGGCCACCATTGAGGAAGTCAAGGCCGATATGGAAAAAACCATGCCCATGGACCGCCTGATCTGTGGAGATGTCGGGTACGGCAAAACCGAGATCGCTGTGCGTGCGGCGTTTAAGGCAGTCCAGGACGGCAAACAGGTCGCTGTGCTAGTGCCCACAACTTTGCTGGTTCAACAACACCTGGAAACTTTTTCGGAGCGCTACTCAGCCTTCCCCGTTGAGGTAGCCGGAATCTCGCGTTTTTCCACCAAAAAAGAGGCCGAGGACGTCAAGGCGAAACTGCTATCGGGACAGGTAGACGTGGTGATCGGGACTCACGCCCTGCTGACAGGCTCGGTGCGCTTCAAGGATCTGGGCCTGGTGGTTATTGATGAGGAACAGCGCTTCGGGGTGGAACACAAAGAAGCACTCAAGGCCTTGCGCACCAACGTGGACGTGCTGGCCATGTCTGCAACGCCGATACCCAGAACCTTGGAAATGGCGGTGACAGGCATTCGGCAGATGTCCACACTGGCAACGCCCCCAGAGGACAGACAACCAGTGTTGACCTATGTGGGAGCACACACAGATGCGCAGGTAAAAGCCGCAATCAAGCGTGAGATGCTGCGCGATGGTCAAGTGTTCTTTGTTCACAACAGGGTCGAATCTATAGACAAGGCGGCTGCACGTGTATCCGAGTTGGTGCCAGAGGCCCGGGTTCGGGTGGCGCACGGGAAAATGTCTGAACAGCTTTTGGAACAGACCATTATCGACTTTTGGAACCACGACTTTGACGTCCTGGTGTGCACCACGATCATTGAAACCGGCCTGGATATCTCGAATGCCAACACCCTGATTGTGGACCGCGCCGACCGTTTTGGTTTGTCGCAACTGCACCAACTGCGAGGTCGAGTCGGACGCGGGCGCGAAAGGGCATACGCGTATTTCTTGTACCCAGGTGGGGACACCATGACAGAGACCGCGCACGAACGCCTGCGCACCATTGCCTCGCACACGGACCTGGGGGTGGGGGTCGCGGTTGCCCAAAAAGACCTAGAAATCCGTGGAGCCGGAAATCTGTTGGGCGGTGAACAATCAGGGCACATCGCAGGGGTCGGCTTCGACTTGTATGTGCGCATGGTTGCCGAGGCTGTCGCGCGGTTCAAAGGTGAGGACGTCGAGGTTGAAGAGGACATCAGCATTGAACTGCCAGTTGATGCCTACGTGCCTGAAGACTACGTCGAGGGCGAACGCCTGAGATTAGAGATGTACACGCGCATCGCATCGTGTACGAGCGAAAAAGAACTTGTGGGTTTACACGATGAATTTGTTGATAGGTATGGGACTCCACCCGAACCTGTCGAGCGCCTCTTTGACTTGACGAGGCTACGACACCAAGCCCGCAAGGCAGGGGTGAAAGACATTACCCTGGTGCGCCAAAAGTATGTGCGATTTTCACCCGTGGAGCTTAAAGATTCACAACAGATGCGCCTAAAGAGATTACATCCGGCATCTGTCGTGAAGCTGGCCACCAGAGAGGTCTTGATCCCCGCCCCAGTGATCACCAAAGGGCTGGCTCAGGACCTGGTGGTCGATAAAGAGTTGCTGGACTGGACCTCTGATGTGATATCCACCATTGTGGTTCCGTTTACAAGCCCCACATCAACACCGTAAAGACAACGAAGTCTAAGGAATATCACAGGTGCAAGATGCTGCGCTAGAGGCGCATAGACACCAAACTGGCGTAGGATAAGGACCGGAAGAAAGCACAATGAAGGAGCCAATGGTGTCATTTACGCCCCGTTCTCTAGTCGCAGTAGGCCTATCAGTTTTTGTAGCTTTCAGTTTGGCGGGCTGTGATGCGAAACCCGGGGTGGCCATGTCACATGGGGGCGTCAACGTTTCCCCTGATGAGGCCTCGCGACTAGTTGCCGATGTGCGCACCTACATGGGCGGACAGCAAGCAACCTACGGCCAGGCAGCAGCCACGGTATATATGACAAAGCAGATCGCACCAGAACTGGAAAAAAATCCAGCTGTGCCAACTCGCGAAGATATGTTCGACGAAATCAAGAGCAACGTTGAAGAGGCGAAAAAACAAGACCCATCTTTGCCTATCGCTGTGCCTAAACAGGGTGATATCTCGCCAGAGTTCCTTGACTTCCGCAGGTTACTTGAGGCTTCGCAGACGGATCCTGCAATCTCGGCAAAACTGGATGAGCTCGGCAGTGCTGGAAACCCAGTTTTTAACCCGCGCTACACCATGTTCGTCTCGGATCAATCCGGGTCGGTCATGCCCAATCCTGAAGTTGTTCCCTGGATGATGACACCCACACTGTGATCCTCATGCATCTAACTCTTCAGGCCACAGCCGTGTGCGGGGACGCCCTCGGCAATAAAAAACAGACGGCAGGGGAGTATTCCTTCCCGCTAAGCGCGCATACCACTGGTGTGCTCGCGCAAGAAATGACATAACAACCCTCGCAAAGGAGACCCACGTGGCAATCATTGAAGGTATCGGCGCAAGAGAAATCCTGGACTCGCGCGGCAACCCCACCGTAGAGGTGGAAATCGCATTAGAAGATGGCACCTTCACACGCGCCTCGGTTCCTTCAGGCGCATCGACAGGCGCTTTCGAAGCCGTCGAAAAGCGCGATGACGACGATTCGCGTTACGGCGGAAAGGGTGTACAGCACGCAGTTGACGCAGTCAACGACATTATTGCCCCCGAGCTGTTGCGCATGGACGCCACCGAACAGCGCCTCATTGACGAAATCATGATTGAGCGCCTGGACGGCACACCCAATAAGGGCAAGCTGGGCGCAAACGCCATCCTGGGCGTATCCCTGGCGGTGGCACGCGCAGCTGCAGAGTCTGCTGGTCTGCCCCTCTACCGCTACGTCGGTGGCCCCAATGCGCATGTTCTGCCTGTTCCCATGATGAACATCTTGAACGGTGGATCGCATGCGGACTCTAACGTGGACATCCAAGAGTTCATGATCGCACCTGTGGGCGCTCCAACCTTCAAAGAGGCCCTGCGTTGGGGCACGGAGGTTTACCACTCGCTGAAGTCCGTGCTCAAGGAACGCAAACTGGCCACAGGCCTGGGTGACGAGGGCGGCTTCGCACCAAACCTGGACTCCAATGCTGAGGCCCTGGACTTGATCCTGGAGGCCATTGAACGCGCAGGATACAAGCCTGGTGCAGATGTGGCCCTGGCCTTGGACGTGGCTGCAACCGAGTTCTACAAGGACGGCACCTACATGCTGGAAGGCGAGGCGCGCTCGCTGGACTACATGGTCGACTACTACGAGAAACTCATCTCGAAGTACCCGCTGGTCTCCATCGAGGATCCCTTGAACGAAGACAACTGGGACGACTGGGTAGCCTTGACCAAGAAGATCGGTGGGCGTGTACAACTGGTGGGCGATGACTTGTTCGTCACCAACCCTGAGCGCCTGGCCAAGGGCATTGAGATGGGTGCCGCCAACTCGCTGCTGGTCAAGGTCAACCAGATTGGTTCCCTGACAGAAACCCTGGATGCCGTTGAGGTCGCACACCGAGCTGGCTACACATCCATGACCTCACACCGTTCCGGTGAAACCGAGGACACCACCATTGCTGACCTGGCCGTTGCCACCAACTCTGGGCAGATCAAGACCGGTGCTCCTGCACGTACCGAGCGCGTCGCCAAGTACAACCAGCTGCTGCGCATCGAAGAAGAACTGGATGATGCTGCCGTTTACGCCGGTCTGTCGGCATTTCCGCGCGCAAGGTTCTAGTAGCTAGGTTATCTAGCCGCTAGGCAAAGGTCTGGCCTGTAACCTGCGGGTTACGGCGCTTTGATTGTGGGTGGGTGGTGTTCCCTTGAGGGGATGCCACCCACCTTGTTTTTGGCTGCGTTTCCAGCAGTCGCCCACAGCTAGGGGGTGGAACGGCGCGTGAACCGGGTGTATCTGGGGTCGTAGTGGATACTTGAGGGGTGAATAAGCCAACTGCCTCCAGGCGCCCCGGACAAGGTCCCGGGCAGGGCAGGGCTATGCGTCGTGAAGGGAGTCAGGTCCCCTCTACGACAAGTATTGAGGAAATAGGTAAGGCTGAGAAGCCGTCTATCCTGTGGCATGTGGGGATCATTCTTCTCACGGCCCTTGTGGCTTTTTCGGTCGTTTTTTCGCCCATGAGACTATGGATGCAGCAACGTACACAAGCCCAGGAATTAGCCCAAAAGGTTGCCTCGGCTGAAGAAAGGAACCAAGGCCTAAAGGATCAGCTAGCAAGGTGGGATGACCCAGACTTTGTAGCAGCCGAGGCCCGTGATCGACTAGGGTACGTGCGACCGGGAGAAAAAACCTATGTGGTGGTTGACAGCCCCGAGGTGCAGCCAGTGAGTGTTACCCCAGGCGATACCGCAGTTGAGGCTGAATTGCCGTGGTTCCTGACAATAGCTAATGGAGTGGTGCAAGAAGGTGTTGACAAGCAGAAATGACCGAGAATAACCAGATCTCACAGGCCGACCTCGACATCATTGCCCTACACCTCGAAAGAGTCCCCAGAGGCGTTATTGGCATTGGTGCCAGATGCCACAGCGGGCACCCCTCGGTCGTATTGACGGCACCGCGACTCGACGACGGCTCACCTTTCCCGACTTTGTATTACCTGAGCTGCCCAGGCGCAGTCTACGGCTGTTCTGCCCTCGAAGCAGAACACTACATGGAAGAACTACAGGCACTGGTGGAAACAGACCCGCAGGTCGCGGGTGCCTACTATGCAGCGCATGTGGACTACATTGCAACCCGGCGGGCTTTTGGTAACGTGCCTCAAATTGAGGGCATATCAGCCGGAGGTATGCCCACTCGCGTAAAGTGCTTGCATGCCTTGGTGGGTCACGCCTTGGCTGCCGGTCCAGGGGTGAACCCCATTGGTGACCTGGCTATAGAAGAAATGCAGCGACGAAACTTGTGGTCACCGGAATCATGCAAGGCCTAATGTTGTTTACCTTTTGCCAGACGTATCACCCGACACCCCAAGGAAGAAACGACTTATGACCACTGTTGCCGCGATAGATTGTGGAACGCACTCGATACGTTTGCTTATTGCCGACATAGGAAAAAGTGACGGCGGGCAGCCGGTGCTAAACGATTTAGCGCGCCGTATGGAGGTTGTGCGCTTGGGACAAGACGTGGACAAAACTGGCGAGCTGAATCCACAGGCCATCGAGCGCACGCTGGCTGTGCTTCGCGAGTACTGGGCGCAGGCCAGCGAACTTGGGGCAAGCAAGGTTCGTATGGTCGCGACCTCTGCCACAAGGGACGCCTCCAACAAGGAGGTCTTCGTCAAGGGAGTGCGCGAAATCATTGGAGTTGCCCCCGAGGTCATTGACGGCAAAGAAGAAGCCTCCTTGTCCTTTACCGGAAGCGTATGGGCTCACGCAGATCTGGCTTCACCAAAGTTAGTCGTGGACATTGGCGGAGGATCGACCGAGTTATCTTTTGGAAATAACGAGGGCGGCCTAGAAAAATCTGTGTCCCTGAATATGGGATGTGTGCGCGTGACCGAGAGATTCTTCCAAGCGCAACAAGATTTAGCCCAGCCCATCTTGCCCGTGTGCACCTCACATGCCAAGGAATATATTGACTCTTTGCTCGACGAAGCAGAAAAGACTATTGATTTCAGCCTCGTTAAGACCTTGATGGGCACAGGAGGTTCGATTACCACAGTGACAGCGCTTGCCCTTGGCCTAGACGAATACGACCCTGACCAGATTGACGGGGCAGCCGTGAGTGTTGAGGAAGGCTCTGAGATTGCTAACTGGCTCAGGACGCGTAGCCGGGCAGAACGCTTGACACATTCGGCCATACACCCAGGACGTATAGATGTTATTGCTGCTGGGGCTCTCGTGTGGGAACGCATCGTTGAACGGGTGGCTTCGAGGTCCGGGATTACGCGGTTCTACGCATCCGAACACGACATCCTGGACGGGATTGCATTGTCCATGGCCTAGATGTGCATCGACACGGTCCAGGCCTATACACTTAGGTGCAGTTTTGAAGGCCCCCGTAGCCCAACTGGCAGAGGCAGGCGACTTAAAATCGTCCCAGTACGGGTTCGAATCCCGTCGGGGGCACAAAAGAGGACGGCTTGCCGTCCTCTTTTGTGCCCCCGACGGGATTCGCCGGTTTGGTTGAAACATGGTTTCAACCAAACCGGGCAGTGTTGTTTTGCGCGCCGCCGCCCCTGCGGCGCGCGTCACTCGCGCGTTGCCCAAAAACGCGGTTTCGGGCAACGCTACTCACAAACATCTGGGCGGAGCCTGGAGTCTAGGCTGCGGCGATAATCCATCGCTCGTGCAGTGCTTTTTTGCGCGGCGCAGTTCTGGGCGGAGCCTGGGGGATTATTGGGGTTCCTATCGCAGTAGGCGAATGGAACCACTCAATCCAGGCATGGGGTCTGGTTGAATGAGAGTATCCGATAACTCTCCTGAGGATGACCATGATTCCCAATCCTGTATTGATGTTTTTGATATCTGACGAAGATATAAAGGCTGCGCGCAAAAGGCCCCAGCATGTCCCCGTGCAAAACATGGGGCCACTGCCGCCTTTGCCGCCATTTCGTTCGATGCCACCACCCCCACCGGGACAGCCAGAGCAGCCAGGATTCCCAGCGCAGCCGAATCCCCACCCGCAACAGTGGAGGCACCCAGGACCCACCCTTGTCGAAACTGATTACATCACCTACCGGGACATCCAAATAAAAAGTTCCATAACCTTGGCGGTTCTTATCGTTGCTGCGGTCAACGGATGGATGATTGCAAGTATTGACACAGTGATTCCCTTGTGGCTAATCGGGATCAGTGCCGTAGGCTTCATTGCCACGGGGATCGTCAATATCGTAAAAGAAAAAATAGTTCCTGCACTGATATTGCTGTGTGTGGCCTTCGAGGGGTTAATACTGGGTGGGGTTTCTGCCTTTTTCAATACCTTCGATGATGGGATTGCTCTCAACGCCGCGGCACTAACCACGTTGACCGTGGCGGTAACCATAGGGCTGTACAAAACCCGGATGTTTGAAGGAAAGCACTATGTGATACAGATGTTTATCTCGGCAGGACTGTGCGCATTGATATATTTCCTGCTGTCGGCAGTAATGGCCGTGACAGGGCTGGTGGCTGCACAAGCTCCCATCAACTACGTGCTGTATATCGTCTTCTTTGGAATGGCGGCCTCGACCATCATCATGGACATCCGCCATGCTCAATCAGCGGTCGCGCTGCAACAACCTCGACAACTGGCATGGAAGGTCGCCCTGGGACTCATGGTGACCTTACTGTGGCTGTACATCTACTTCCTATTCCTCCTGCTCAAAGCCTTAGCCAACAGCAAGAGTGACGATTAGCAGACGGGCCAGTAAACAAAACAATATGGTGGTGGAGGAAAATGGAAATCCCAAGCATGACAATGCGCAAAACCAAAGGCAGATAGAAACCCCTACCTTAAGTGTTATTTCAATATTTTGCGGTCAGGCCAACGCGCTTGCCCACTAAAAAACTGGTTGAATAGTCTCGAGAGTTGTCTAAAAGGAGTACGATGTCCAACCCCGTTTTCACAAGCAGTCCGGCATTCAACAACACGACCCCCGCAGGGTACCCGACGATGCCAGGGTACAAACCAGGCACAGGAACATCCCAAGGGTATGCAGGGGCCAGTCAGTTCCCTTCTGCCAACCAATACGGCCAACAGCCGACCGGTTTTGAACAGGGCTACCCCCAAGACCAGGGTTTCAACTATCCGCCCTCGGCCATAAGCCAAGAACGTATCACCTACGACGATATTGTCACGAAAATGGCCATCACATTCGGGGTGCTGCTGATTGCGGGTGCGGCGAACTGGGCATTGATGCTCAGCAACGCTGGCATCGGGACAGCCTTGACTTTCCTTGGCCTCATCGGTGGCCTAATCCTGGGATTGGTCAACTCCTTCAAGAAACAGCCTTCGCCAGCCTTGATTTTGGCGTACTCGGCCTGTGAAGGTCTGCTGCTGGGCGGCATTTCAGCAATGTTCGCAAGCATGTACGACGGGGTGGTCGGCAAAGCAGTGATGGCAACCGCCATCACATTCCTGGTGATGCTTGGCCTGTTCAAGACAGGGCTTGTCAAGAACTCCCCAACCTTAATGCGTGTCTTGACCATCGGGATGGTCTCTTACCTGGTGTTCATTGTCCTGAACCTGGTCTTGTCCATGACCGGTGTCATTGATGGCTCAATGCGCGGCATGACCATCATGGGAATTCCCTTGGGGCTGATAATTGGTTTATTAGCCGTCGGTTTGGCAGCGTTCTCGCTGGTGACCGACTTTGACTACGCCCAACGCGCGGTAGAAAACGGCGCCCCCAAAGAGCTCTCCTGGACTGTTGCCTTCGGCTTCATGGTGACCTTGGTGTGGCTATACATTGAGTTCTTACGTATCTTCGCGATACTTTCTGGCAGAGACTGAGATGATTAACGTCCGTCCCCCGCAACTGCAAGATGCCGTTGGCATCGCGGTCGCACATTCACGCCTCTGGCTGGCCAACTTCGGACAGTACCTAAGCCAGGAAGAACAAACCCCTTTCAACGAAAGTACCCTTGCGGGGCAGTGGCATGATCTCTTGGTTGAAGACACTCAGGGCCGCAGAGTCGTTATCGCTGTTGAATGGGGGCGCGTGGTCGGTATCGCCATGACTGTTCCAACCGTGCGCAACACTGGGGCCGTCCCCCCAGCTCGCGCAAGGGAGCTAACCATGCACTATCTGGACAAAGAGTTCCAAGGTCAGGGGCTAGGGCTGCGCCTTTTGGAATACGTGTGCGAACCCACGGAGCCCATGCAATTGTGGGTCCCGCAGGGATACGCGGGGGAGGCCAGGGCATACCAGATCTACAGACGTGCAGGTTTCGGAACTGATGGCGCAGTGACCGGGCGTGATCCATCATATGGCTTGCCCTTAATGCGCATGGTCCGCTGAGCACCACTAGGGTTATGCCCCGTGCCGGGGCAGAAGAAACATCCAGAAATGAGAAACATTATGAAGCGCCTGACGACTCGGCTCCTCGGCAAGATGCGACCAGCGCCGAAGGAAAAATCCCCTGGCCCTACCAGCTTTGATACGGCAGCTCCCGAACCTGTAGAGCATGGCGAAATTGGGGATGCTATCCCTTGGGCGCTGAGACTTTCCGCCGCTTGGTCTTGGCGGATTATTGTTGTCATCGTTACGGTTGCTGCCGCCTTGTGGGGAGTTTCAAAGCTCTCGGTTATCACAATGCCGCTGCTGATCGCTTTGCTGCTGGTCTTGCTTTTGGATCCCCTGAACCAAGCCCTACGCAAGTACCTTCGCATGTCTGACACTCTTGCTGCTGTCTTTTCACTCATCCTGGGGATAGGTATTATTTCGGTACTTATCGGGGTTTCCGGCAAACAAATGGTCGACGGTTTTGGAGGCCTGGCCGAAAAGGCGAAAGCCGGTATCGGCAAGCTCTTTGACTGGATGTCAACCGGGCCCCTGAAGCTGGATGCCACAACCCTGCAGTCCCTGTTTGAACAGTTCGGCGGCGAGATAACGAAGGTATTGAAGCAAAACACTGGACAGATTGCGTCCTCGGCAGGCTCTATTGCTTCTTCAGCTTTGTCGTTGACGTCCTCGGCGGCAAACCTTTTGGCAGGTGCCCTTATTGCGCTGTTCTGCCTGTTTTTCTTCCTCAAAGAAGGACGCCAAATCTGGGTGTGGTGTATGCGCCTACTGCCCGTTCGCGCCCGCGAAACTGCTCATGAGGCCGGTTTGCGTGGCTGGGTGACCTTGAAGGGCTACATCAAGGCACAGGCCTCGGTCGCCTTGGTCGACGCTGTTTTCATCGGTCTCGGAGCCGCCATCCTCAAGGTGCCTTTAGCCATCCCCTTGGGTGTTTTGGTCTTTATCGGGTCTTTCATTCCCATCGTTGGTGCCATGGTCACTGGTGCTGTTGCAGTGTTAGTGGCCCTCATGGATCAAGGCATGAAGGCAGCCATCATTATGATGGTGATCATCTTGTTGGTGCAGCAGATCGAAAGTAATCTGCTGCAGCCGGTCCTCATGTCGAATGCAGTAAGCCTGCACCCCTTGGTGGTTTTGCTTTCGGTCACCGCTGGCACCTTCCTAGCGGGTATCACAGGCGCGCTCTTTGCCGTCCCCGTGGTTGCCTTCATTAACACGGTCGTTTTATACATTACGGGACACGATAAGTTCCCCGATTTGGCGACCAAAGAGGACAGACCAGGAGGCCCCCCGGGGCAGCTTCACGCGATGATCGCAGCATCCTACGGGCAAACCCCCATTTCCGAGGGCGAAACGAAAGAGGCCAAGAACAAGGCAGCAGGTCTTGCACAAAGCTCACCGAGTGTTGATGCTGCCGAGAGCGCAGTTGAAGGTGCTGGAGATGAGGGTAGTGTCCGAGGATAGTTGCGTTTCGCCCTCGGCAAGGAAGAACTGGCCGCTACGGGGAACCGCTCTTGAGGTCTTTCCTTAGCCCTTGAAAGGGACAGCAGAGACGATGACGACCGGGATTTCCTTGCCATTAGGGGCCTTGTACATGACCTTGTCTCCAACCTTGTGTCCGTTTAGGGCTTTTCCTATGGGAGCGTCAGGGGAGTAGACCTCAATATCCAGGTGCAGTTGTTGGTTAGCCGCACGGCTGCCCAACAGGAACTTCATAACCGTTTTACCGACCTTGGCCTCAACTACCATGCCCGGTTCGACAATGCCATCGTCTGCAGGTGCTGCGCCAATCTCTGCGTTGCGTAGCAGGTCTTCCATCTGCTGAATGCGGGCTTCATTCTTGGCCTGCTCATCACGAGCAGCGTGGTAGCCACCGTTTTCCGAAAGGTCGCCTTCTTGCCGGGCGGCGTCAATCTTGTGCACAATGTCGGCACGCACAGGTCCCTTTAGCTCGGCCAGTTCAGCCTCAAGCTTGTCGTATGCCTCTTGAGTCATCCAGTTCTTGCTCATGAAAATCCTTATGCGTGCGTGTAATAAGAAAAGCCGTGACGCGATAGTCACGACTATGGACTTTATAATAACAGACTTGCTGAGACCATAGGCCCAGAGAACTTAGGCAGCTGCCAGAACGGAAATGTAGGCTGCGACGCAGTGGCACGTCCACCCTGCGACTGTTCCGGCGTGGAAAATCTCGTGAAATCCGAAAATTTTAGGTGAGGGATTTGGCCATTTGAGGGCGTAAATGAGGGCACCAATCGTGTAGCACAAACCACCAGCAATCAGCAGTAAGACCACTGCCGGACCGCCTATGGTCCACATGTCACTCAGGTAGGCCAGGGCAACCCAGCCCAAGATTATGTAAATAGGTGTGTAGACCCAACGCGGTGCGGTGATCCACACCATGTGCCCTACGATTCCGGCAATGGCACCGGTCCACACGACAGAAAGCAGCACGGTGGCCTTGGGTGCAGGCAGCAAGGCGATTGCAATGGGCGTGTACGTGCCTGCGATAAGCAAGAAAATGTTGGCGTGGTCAAACCTGCGCAGTAACGCATCGACCTTTTGGCTCCACCAACCCATGTGATAGACCGCTGACATGCCGAAAAGCAGCAAGGAAGCCACCAGATAGATGAGCGAACCGATGCGCGTGAGGGGCGTCGGTGCCAATATGACCAAAATGATTGAGGCCACAAGTGATAAGGGCGCAGCGACGGTATGGATCCACCCGCGCAAGACAGGCTTTTTCAAACCAGTCTTGTAGTCCATGCGGAAACGCTTTGGTTTCTCTGGTTTCCCCAGCTTTTCTGCGGTTGCGCCGGCGTCGAGCAGCGTATGCGGTTCAGACATTTTCCTCCCTTCGGCGTGAAGATCATATCTCTCATGGCCTCAAGCGTCTTCCGGGAGTCACAAATCTTTGGAAGACCGCTAGGCTTGAGGATGTTCGCGCAGATGCGTGTGTGGGTTCCGATGGACGACTAGGGGTGAGTGGCTTGCGGCATAAGATGCTTTATGAACTTTATGAGCGGCGGCTCGTTTCAGAGATCGACCGTACTCGTGTACCTCGCCACATTGGGATTCTTCTTGACGGCAACCGACGTTGGGCAAAAGCCTTGGGTAGTCCCGCAGAGCACGGTCACCAAAAGGGCGCTGACAAGATTTCAGAAGTCCTGGAGTGGTGTGAAGAAATGGGTGTCGAGGTCGTCACCCTGTGGATGTTGTCATTGGATAACCTCAACCGCGATCCGCAAGAAGTGGCCCAGCTGGAAGAAATCATTGCCTCCACGGTCGAGCAGCTATCGGTAGTCGGCCAGTGGCAGGTGCGCGTTATGGGTGCTTTGGATCAGCTTCCGACAAGTTTCGCCGATCGCCTTTCTAATGTTGATGCCTCGGGTAGCGGCCCCGGCATGGTTGTCAACGTCGCCATCGGCTACAGCGGGCGCGAAGAGATAGTCCACGCAGTAAAAAGCTTGATAAAAATCAAGACCGCCGAGGGCGTTTCGATGGATGGGCTGGCTGCAAGTTTGACCGTTGATGACATTACCGAGCATCTTTATACCCGCGGCCTTCCGGACCCGGATTTGTTGATCCGCACATCAGGAGAGCAGCGGTTGTCTGGGTTCTTATTGTGGCAATCTGCTCATTCTGAGTACTACTTTTGTGAAACGTATTGGCCTGATTTCCGCCGGGTAGATTTCTTACGTGCTTTGCGCGACTACGCCCAAAGGGAAAGGCGTATGGGGCGTTAAATGGTGAAGAGCTGGTGGTCCTCGGCGGTGAGGGCTTGGTTCGCTTTGGATCCAGGGTTGATGCGCGGCAGGATCTGGCTGACAGCCGCTTTTTCTTCGGCCATGGGATTTATGGCATCCATGTTGGTGGCCAAGGCTTTGGGCAGAGATCCCATCTTTGGGGTGACCACAATGGTGGGCCTGGGGTTGGCTTGTTGTTTTGCTCTGGTTGATGTCTATCCTCGCCGTGAAATGCTGATCCGCGCTGGTGTGCTCTACGTGGTGGTGGTGTTTTTTGCCATGGTAGCCATAGGGATCGTGTGGTCAGGGTATGCCGTGTACTCTGTCGTGGCGATTGTCGCAGTCATGACCTTGTCCGCCTGGGTGTTTAAGTCTTTGCGCTTCGGGATGACCTTGTCCCACGGTATGACCAACGGTTTTGTGGTGGCGTTAATGACGACAAATCCGCATATTCCGATGACCCTGACTGCCATGACCCTGGTTTGTTGCGGGGCGGCGTTTATCTCTGTAGTGGCCTTGAGCAGGTTCATTGTGATCAAGACTCCCAGACACAAACTGATGCGTTCACAGTTCAGCCTCTATGCCTTGCGGTGCCAATTTGGTCAACGAGCCTGGATTTATTTGAACAACCCGGGCCGCAAAAAACTGAGACGCCTGTTCCAAACTTCGCGCGCTTTCCATCACTTGAGCATGTTGATTGATGGCATTATGGCTCAGGGAAATGAATTCAATTTGCGTCACGCTGAGGCATTTCATCGCTCGGTCTTCGATCTGGATCTCTCTATACGGGGGATGTTTTCGGCCATCAAACGCCTGGGGAAGGTCGTAGAGCAAAGCGGGGGCATCGAGGCTTTGGCCAGTAAAGAGGCCCGTTTGCTGAGAAACCTGCTCGGGGTTATTAAAGTGTTTTCAACAGTCTCGCGTCGCGATCACATTCTTGTCCTTGAGGCCATAGCCGGCCTAAAAGATGAGTTGGCTGAGGCTACCAAGGCCAGAATCAACGGCGAGATCCTCACCCACGTATCCAGGATCGTTCAACTCATTGAAGACTTTTTGGACGCTGCCCAACGCTCTGTAGAGCAGGGCGACGAACTTGTGGATACGGGTGAGGGCATTGATCGCCTGTTGGGGATCGGAGGAATCGTCCCTGCCCGCGAGGCCTGGACCAGAGGGAAGGGCGGAAAGACGCCTTCTCGCTTTGCCACAGCCGTCAAATACATGGGGACCTTGGCACCGACTAGAGACATGCTTGTCGCCGATGTAGCTGCCACAAAACGTCTGTGGGCGGGGCTGCACCTTTCTGCCAATAGCCAAGCAACCTTGCAAACTTTTGTGGCTATGACAGTTGCTACAACCATTGGTTACCTTTTTGAGCCGAGCTACGCGTTTTGGTCATCGATTGGTGCCTTCGTTATTTTGCGCGGAACT
The DNA here is from genome assembly GCA_030538185.1 of Actinomycetaceae bacterium. Lineage (GTDB taxonomy): Bacteria > Actinomycetota > Actinomycetes > Actinomycetales > Actinomycetaceae > JAUNUK01. Next base: position 41,618 of record JAUNUK010000002.1, read on the forward strand.
GCCGGTGGGGCAGATCGGATTCGAAAAGCCTCTGAGCGCATGATCGGTACTCTCTTGGGAGCAGGGATCTCCATGCTGGCCGTACAGGTCTTGGGAGTAAAATCGGTGTGGGTGTCGCTCGTGATCGTGTGCGTGTCTCTAGGCGTGGTTGCCACTACCAAGACTGAATCCCACAGAGTTTTCGTGATGGGCTTGACGGTAGCCTTAGCGCAAGTCTGGTACTTATCCGCACCCACCATGCTGCCTGAACAGCTGGTGACTCGCGTGGTTGAGACCCTTGTCGGGGCGATTGCAGGGGTGGGTGTAGCGGCGTTTTTCTTACCCATCAGGACGCGTGAAACCCTATGGGTAGGCTTATCCACGATGTTGTACGCCGTGGTTCATGTGCTCGAGGAAATCACCTTGTCGCTGCGCCTCAAACATGCCCGCCCTCGGATATATGCCCGGGAGGTAAACGCTGCTGTAAACCAGATAGAAGACCTTTTGGACACTCAGATCACGGTTGCGCGTCTGGACAGGGATGAGATTTTTTCAAACTCCTTGCGTCGCAAGATTGAAACTATCGAGTACCGGACAGCTCATGTGGCAGTGGCGGCCTCACGAGTGAGCTCAGCTTTCCCTGATGAGGCCATGGCCACCGAGGTCTATGAGGCTATACACGCGATGACCGTGCAGCTAAAGGGCCTGGCCTCGAGCCTGCGGCGCATGGAAAAGACCCCGCCCAGATGGAAGCGCGGTTCTGAACAGTTTGAAACCCTGTCCCGGGCCGTACCAGAGGACCACGAGGTCAAAAAGGGGTTGTTGAGGGAATTGTCGCGCCTGGATGATGCGATTGCTGTACTGCGCCGAGACTTGTAAGGGGAATGCGCGTGCTGTTGTGCGTGCTGTTGCACGTGCTGTTGTGCGCGCGGGTAGACAAGCGGTGTGTGCTCGGTAGATGCCTGGTGTACCGGGCGTAAACTGGCGGCTTTCAGGGCGCATAAACGGCAAATGAAGTGTGGCGCGCCGGGTGCGTGTAGGGATTCGTTTCCTATTTGGGGTTAGCGTGGAAGTGACCGAAGCCGCATACGTGACCTAGTTCAGGAGGCCTCATGTCCGAGGATGTCAAGCCCCGAAAGAAGAGCCCTAAGACCTTCGTGATTGACACCTCGGTGTTGTTATCAGATCCCCGGGCACCTCTGCGTTTTGCCGATAACAAGGTGGTTATTCCCCTCGTGGTTGTCTCTGAGCTAGAGGATAAACGCCACCATCCCGAGCTCGGATATTTTGCGCGTAAGGCTTTGCACCTGCTTGATGACCTGCGCATTGTGAATAAGCGTTTGGATCAAGAAGTGCCGGTCGGCGACCAAGGCGGCACACTGACAATAGAACTGGGGTTGACAGATTCTTCCGTCTTGCCTGGTGGGATTCGTAATGGCGACAATGACACCAGGATTCTAGCGGTGGCCCAGCATTTGGCAGATGATGGACACAGAGTGACGGTCGTGTCCAAAGACGTCCCCATGCGCGTGAAGGCAGCAGCCATCGGTTTACGCGCTGATGAGTACCTCAATGAGCACAGGGCGGTGTCAGGGTATTCGGGGGTTATCGAGGCTGAGGTTCTCGAAGACACGATGAGTTCCTTGTGGGATTCAGGAACTATTCCTGCAGCTGAGGTCATGTTGACTCCTTCTGATACCGGTTTTTCCTCGGCTTTGGAAGATGACGATGACCTGGAGGTTATCGAGACGGATGACGAAAGTGTTGAACTTGTCAGCGATGAGGAGCTTTTTGCTTCTGTTGATGCCTCTGACTTGCCTGTTCATACAGGACTGGTCCTGACCTCGCCGAGAGGTTCGGCCTTGGGAGTGCTGGAATCCGGGGGTGTGGTGCGCCTGGTGAAAGCTGATCGCGATGTCTTCGGGGTGCGAGGACGTTCAGCCGAGCAGCGCATTGCCATCGACCATTTGACGAACCCGAAGGTGGGGATTGTTTCTCTGGGTGGACGGGCAGGGACTGGAAAATCTGCGATTGCGCTGGCGGCCGGTTTAGAGGCCGTTGTGGAGCACAGGCAACACTATAAGGTTATGGTGTTTCGCCCTATTTATGCTGTTGGGGGCCAGTCTTTGGGGTATTTGCCGGGTTCCGGGGATGAAAAAATGGGGCCGTGGGCGCAGGCGGTTTTCGATACCTTGGGTTCCTTGGTTGGCCCCGAGGTGATTGACGAGGTCGTGGCTAGGGAACAGCTTGAGGTTTTGCCTTTAACCCACATCCGAGGGCGGTCTTTCCACAATGCTTTCGTCATTGTCGATGAGGCACAATCACTGGAGCGCAATGTCTTGTTGACGGTTTTATCGCGTGTGGGGCAAAACGCCAAGGTTGTCTTGACGCATGATGTGTCGCAGAGGGACAACCTGCGGGTTGGTCGCTATGACGGTATTGCTGCTGTTATTGAGGATTTGAAGGGGCAAGAACTCTTCGCACATACGACGCTAAAGAGGTCGGAGCGTTCTGAGATAGCTGATTTGGTGACGACCCTTTTGGATGTCTAGGAGCTAAAACCCTGGGGTATTGAAGGGCGGTTCTTGATTTTGAGGCGCGGCTTGCTGCTGCGTCTGCTGGGGCTGCGGTTGCTGTGGCTGTTGGCGGGCCTGGGCGGCTTCAACTTTTTGGGCAGCCTGGTTGAGGATGTTTTGACAGTGTTGGGCTAGGGCTTCCCCGCGTTCCCACAGCGCCAAAGAGTCCTCTAGCGGGGCTTGGCCACTTTCGAGCTGTTGCACGACCTGGATGAGGCCCTGGCGTGCTTCCTCATAGGGCATGGTAGCTGGTACCTGGATCTCTTGTGTGTTGGTGTTCGTCATTTTTGTTCCTTAGTCTTCCTGTGTGGCTGGGGTATTGGTGTTGGTGCCAGTGGTACCGTCTGGACTGGTCGTTCCAAAGACTGTGGCGATGAGGCGGCCTTCTGCAAGGATTGCCTCAAGCAGATCGCCTTTCTTGGTCTGTTCGCTAGAGGTGAGCACTTTTGCACCAGGGAGTCGCAAGACCGCATATCCGCGTTCCAGGGTGGATTGTGGGGAAAGTGATCTCAAAGAACCTCTCAACTCGGCCAGTTCTTGACCGTACCCCGACAAGACCCCAGACATGCGTGTATGTAGGGCTGCGATTCCTTGTTCAAGGTCGTTGCGCTTGTCATCAACGATCTGCATGGGGTTTAGCAAAACTGGGCGAGTGATCCAGGCCTGCAGGTCTTCGCGGGCACGTTGAAAACGCGTGCGCACTGCTGCGCTCAGGCGGGCACGTCCCTCTGTCACAAAAGCCATTTGTTCCGCCCAATCGGGCACGACACGTTTTGCCGCATCAGTGGGTGTCGAAGCGCGCAGGTCAGCAACATAATCCAACAAAGGCGTATCTGCGTCGTGCCCGATAGCCGAAACGATGGGGGTTTGTGCCGAGGCTGCAGCGCGCACGAGTCCTTCATCACTGAATCCCAGCAGGTCTTCAACCGAACCACCCCCACGAGCAATGATGATGACATCGACGTGTGCAAGGCCATCCAGTTCGCGCAAAGCCGCCGTTACTTCGGCAGGCGAATTGGGGCCTTGAACCAAGACCTCACGGATTTCAAAAGGAATGTTTGGCCAACGCTTACGCGCATTTTCCAAAACATCCTTCATCCCATCAGAGTTCCTGCCCGTAATAAGGCCAATACAGTTAGGCAAGAACGGCAGAGGCTTTTTGCGCTCCGGGGCGAAAAGTCCTTCGGACTGAAGCTGTGCGCGCAGCTTTTCTATCTGAGCAAGCATGTCGCCCAGGCCGACCGTATGTATTTCTTTGGCCATGAGTGCCAGTTGCCCATTGCCCACGTAATAGTCAGGCTTAATGCGCATAACCACGCGAGCACCAGAATCCAGGGCAGGACCAGCCGAACTAATGACCGAACCGAAGGCTTTGACCTGCATGGAGGCGTTTTCTTGCAGGTCTTTCAATACGAAGAAAGTCATCTTATTGGCGGGCCTGGCCTTGTACTCGACAATCTGGCCCTCGACCCACATCTCAGACATCTTGTCCAAGTAGGCCTTGATGTTCGTGGAAAGCATGTGCAGCGGCCACGGGTTTTCCCTCGTAGTGTCGCGTGCCCATTGGGCAAGCGTGCGTCCCGGGTCAGGCACGTGTGCCCCAAGTCCTTGCCCGTGTGGCGTCGAATCACTCATGCCCCTACTCTGCCATGAACCAGGGACTCGAACAGAGTTCAGCCCTGGTCGTGATGCCACCGCAGTGCCCAAATCACAGGTCCATGCCATGATTGGACCGTGGAAAAAACACTGAACCCTAGTGCACAGTCGAACGATGCCGCCCTCGGCAATAAAAAAGTCCTTGTGGCGGCCCCCCGTGGGTATTGTGCGGGGGTTGACCGCGCCGTGGATGCCGTCGAAAAGGCGCTGGACCTGTATGGAGCGCCCGTTTATGTGCGCAAGGAAATCGTGCACAACCGCTATGTGGTGGATTCATTGTCCAAGCGTGGGGCGGTTTTCGTGCAGGAACTCGATGCTGTTCCGCCGGGTGCTCGGGTTGTGTTCTCGGCGCATGGCGTGGCGCCTTCTGTGTATGCGCAGGCCCGGGAGTTGGGCTTGGCCACGATTGACGCGACCTGTCCCTTGGTGACAAAGGTGCATCGAGAGGCCATCCGTTTTGCTCGCGAAGACTATGACATTGTGCTGATTGGGCATCAGGGGCATGAGGAGGTTGAAGGTACTCAAGGCGAGGCGCCCGAACACATCCAGGTCGTTGAGAATAAGGACGACATTGACCGCCTGGTGGTACGTGATGCGGCGAAAGTCGTGTGGATTTCACAGACGACGCTGTCTGTGGATGAGACCTTGGACATGGTTGCGCACCTGCGCGCGCGGTTTCCGTTGCTGATGGATCCGCCGTCTGACGATATTTGTTTTGCCACCCAAAACCGGCAGGGGGCCGTGAAGGCGATGGCTGCCGACGTTGACGTCATGATTGTGGTGGGGTCTGCGAATTCTTCGAACTCTGTGCGGCTGGTGGAGGTGGCTTTGGAGGCAGGCGCGGGTGCGGCCTACCGGGTGGATTACGCCGAGGAACTTGATGAGTCGTGGTTTTCGGGCGCTTCGGTTGTGGGGGTAACTTCGGGGGCTTCTGTGCCTGAGTTGCTGGTGCGTGATGTGTTGTCGTGGCTGGCTGAGCGTGGGTTTGCGGATGTTGAAGAGGTGCGGACCTCGACGGAGACCACTTCGTTTTCTTTGCCCAAGAACCTGCGGGCCGACCTGCAGGCCGCCAGGCCAGGTGTTAGCGAGGCGGAACTGCGCGCGCACGACCCGCGCTAGTGCGTGAGGGTGACCCTGGGGTGCCGACGGTAACAGCCCAACAGTCACCCTCATGACCCGAAGGTTACCCTCGCGCTGACGGTTTTGCGCATAGACTTGGGTGCGTGGCTTTGACTATTGGAATCGCCGGCCTCCCGAATGTCGGCAAATCGACCCTGTTCAACGCGCTGACCCGCGCGACCGTCCTGGCAGCGAACTACCCGTTTGCGACCATCGAACCCAATATCGGCGTGGTGCCCCTGCCGGACCCACGCTTGGGTCAGTTGGCGCAGATTTTTGGTTCAGAGAGGATTTTGCCGGCGACAGTGTCGTTTGTGGACATTGCCGGCATCGTCAAAGGAGCTTCCGAGGGCGAAGGCTTAGGTAATCAGTTCTTGGCGAATATCCGAGAGGCAGACGCCATTTGCCAGGTGACCCGCGCCTTTGAGGACCCCGATGTGGTGCATGTTGATGGGCGAGTGGACCCGGCGGCCGACATTGAGACGATTTCTACCGAGTTGATGCTGGCTGATTTGCAGACCTTGGAGAAGATGGTGCCGCGTCTGCGTAAAGAGGTCTCGGGCAAGAAGACCCCGAAAGAGCACCTGGATACGGCTGAGGGCTGTGTGAAGCTGCTGGAAGCAGGTGTTCTGTTGAGTGCCGGTGCTGAAAAGGCTGGGCTGGACATGGAGATCGTGAGGTCGTTCCAGTTGATGACCGCCAAGCCGTTCATCTATGTGTTCAATATGGATGCATCGTCGCTGGGTGATGGGGCTTTGAAAGATCGGCTGCGTTCTATTGTGGCCCCTGCGGAGGCGATTTTCTTGGATGCCCAGTTTGAGGCTGAACTGGTCGAGTTAGATGAAGAAGACGCAGCCGAGATGCTGGCCGATTCTGGTCAGGAAGAATCCGGCATGGCGCAGCTGGCCAGGGTTGGCTTTGACACCTTGGGCCTGCAAACGTATTTGACGGCTGGCCCCAAAGAGGCCCGAGCCTGGACGATCCACAAGGGCTGGACCGCCCCCCAGGCAGCCGGCGTGATTCACACCGATTTCCAACGCGGCTTCATCAAAGCAGACGTGATTTCTTTCGAGGACCTTGTAGAAGTCGGCGACATGGTAAAAGCCCGAGAACAAGGCAAAATCCGCATGGAAGGCAAAGACTACACAATGCAAGACGGCGACGTCGTGGAGTTCAAGTTTAACGTCTAGCCGGAGTATCTGAAGTTGTTGGCGCTGTGAGCGCGGCGGCGTAGTTGCGCATCGAGCGTTGGTACTGGGGTAACGCCTCAATCTGTGCCTCAATGGCCACTCGGAGTGCCTCATCCTTGCGCCCGGCGCTGTGCAGCGCCAGGGCTAACATGATGCGTGGTGCGGAACCTGTCGATTCGTGAGTCGGGGCGGCACTCAAGACGGCGATGGCTTCATCAAGTCGGCCGAGGTTACGCAGCGTCGATCCGTACTGCACCGCGAGTTGCGCATGTCTAGCTTCGTCGAGTCCAAGTTCGAGCGCGCGCTCGTACTCTCTGCATGCCTCGGCTTCCATTCCCGTTGAGTCATACATCCCAGCTAGCTCGAACGCAGCTCGACCATCGTTGGCTGGGCACGTGTCTGCCAATTCCTGCATGGCCGCTATGCCTTCATCGTGGTGCAGTGAGTTGAATCTGTCCCAGAGATCTGCGACGGACGCCTCCCACTCCTCAACGGTTGTAATCATGGAACTCATTTTGTCATGCCGCGTTTGGGAACACACCTCGGCGGTTGACCATGCATAGGCAATAACGTCAGCGCATCAGAGCAGCACTACGACCGAGCGGAGCATGCCTTATCCCGTAGAATTGCAAGCAACATCCAGGCGCAACAGGGACGGGAGAAGTCATGTCAGAACGTGGGGGAGGGGCAGTGGTTGTTTTTACGGACTTGTTGGCCTCTGCCGCGAAGCTGCCAGGCGTTCGGATTGATAGGGAAAAATATTTACGAATTTCGTTGAGGAATCTGGTTGACGAGGAAACAATTCGAAAAGCCGTAGCCCATACGCCGGCTGATGCAGGAATTCCCTTAGACATCATTGACAAGATTGCGAAGGAATCCATCAAATTCGAGGCAACCAGGGTCACTGCCCTTTCAGCTGCTGCGGGGGTGCCGGGACTGTTGGCATTGCCTGCGACGATGCCTGTTGATATGGCTCAGTATCTGGGTCACATGCTTCGAATCTCGCAGAAATTGGCGTACCTGTATAGCTGGCCTGATCTATTCGAAGAACGCTCTGTTGAGGCAGACGATGGAACTCAAGCGGTCTTAACTCTTTTTGTCGGGGTCATGTTTGGTGCGCAATCTGCAAACCTCGCGGTCAGTAAGTTGTCAATCATGTTATCTGAACAGGTTGCTCGAAAGCTGCCAGAGAAGGCGCTCACTCAGGGAGTCATCTATCCCTTGGTGAAAAAGGTTGCGGCATTACTCGGACAACAAATGACTAAACAAGTATTTGCAAGGGGAGTGTCAAAAGCGGTTCCTGTAATAGGTGCCGTGGTGTCTGGTGGTGTCACGCTTGCCTCATTCTTGCCTATGGCCAATCGACTCAAGAAGCACCTATCAAGTCTGGTACGTGACCGTCCGAAGCGTTACGACGTATCTCTGCCAATGCCTAGTACAGAAGAGAACCTAGCGCTAGAGCACTCAGCGACGTACGAACAGAAAGACTAGCTTCGCTACTGCCCTGGAGGTTGTAGGCTCTTGGTTGTTATTGGACAACTACTGCGAGTGTACGGAAGGGGCGCTCTAGTAAAACGCGTAGCGCGTGTACTAGGACTTGCGGTCTTGGGTACCTGCTATCCACTACCCCTTGTGTTAATACCTGAGTAAGAATCAAAGGTTACAATCTGCGTGCAGACAGGCAACCGTTGTGGAGCCTTGACCAAAAAACGTCAGGGGAGGTGGCTAGGTGGAAACACAATCCGCTCGACAACCGAGATTGGCTCGCAGTCTTGGCACTGCGGACGCAGTTTTCATTGGGCTGGGCTCCATGATTGGCGCTGGTGTTTTCGCTGTATTTGCCCCCGCAGCCGCAACGGCAGGTACCGGATTGCTGGTTGGTCTGGTCATTGCGGCAATAGCCGCCTATCTCAATGCCACCTCCTCGGCACAGTTGGCTGCACAGTACCCGACCTCGGGAGGTTCCTACGTCTTTGGGCGTGAACGCCTTGGCCCGTGGTGGGGCTTTCTGGCTGGCTGGGGATTCGTCATTGGCAAAACTGCCAGTTGTGCAGCGATGGCTCTCACCTTCGCTGCCTATATCGCACCCTCCCAGTGGCAACGCCCCACAGCGATTGCGGCAGTAATTGCCTTGGCGGCAGTCAACTATAGGGGTATTACTCGAACAGCTCGTCTGACCAGGATTATTGTCACGGTGGTTTTGCTGTCCTTGACAGTCGTTATTGCAGCAGGTCTGTTCGGAGGCGACCCAAGTTTTCCTGGGTTAATGAATGGCAATGACCTTGGAATGAAAGGCGGGGTTTACGGAGTTTTGCAATCCGCAGGCCTACTATTCTTCGCATTCGCTGGTTACGCCCGTATTTCAACCATGGGAGAAGAAGTGCGCAACCCCAAACGAACTATCCCTCGGGCGATTCAAATAGCCCTGGCCTTGGTTGTCACACTCTACGCCATTATTGCCCTGACCCTGCTAAGCGTTCTAGGCCCCGATGTCATCGCACAAACGCCTGCACCCTTGGCTGCCTTGGCCCAGGCATCGGCCTGGGGGTGGGTCAAACCCGTTGTACAGATCGGGGGAGCCGCGGCTGCGTTAGGTGCCCTACTGGCCCTCATTGCAGGAGTAGGACGCACCAGCCTGGCCATGGCTCGCACAGATGATTTACCCAGATTCCTAGCCGCAGTCCACCCGCGCTATCAAGTACCACACCACGCAGAAATCGCGCTTGCGACAATCATTTGCGCACTTATCCTGGTGGTTGATTTACGTGGTGCCATAGGGTTTTCCTCGTTTGGGGTTTTGCTTTATTACCTGGTTACGAATATCGCTGCCTTCACCCAAGACCAAAAACACAGAAGATTTCCGAGGGCGTTCCAAGTACTTGGTGCACTTACATGCGCAGCCCTGGTTGTAACACTCCCTTGGCAGTCAGTGCTAACTGGCACAGTCATCTTCGCGATAGGCATCGCCTACCGTCTTGCCACATTAAAGCTCAAGACCACAGTCCGATAAGCAGCCGCCCTAGCAGGCATCCAATCCGGCGGCAGGGGGTGGCAAAGCAGGGCCGCCGTGCTGGAGGGCCACTATCCAGCGGTCGTGCAGCCACATAGCGGTATTGCGGTGTGCATGTTCCGTGTTCCATGAGACATCGCGTTCATAGGTGACAATGCGTGAACCTGCACCAACGATGCCCCAGGCATACAGGCCCGAAGTGTGGCGCATCTTGACCTTGATTCCTGGCACGATTAGTTCATTACCAGCAGCATCCGTGACAGTTTCATCGTGACGATCAACCCATTGAAGAGATAAACCTTGGGCATACAAGGGGTCCACATCTTCGAAGAAACGTCGGGCAATATCTTCGGCTTGTTGTTTGTCGGGCAGTTTTGCAGCGTTATCGGCAGGCAATTGTGCAGTAAAGCCGTAAAGCACATTGTCATCTAGACCTGTCACGGTAGTGATATGAGGGCCGCCGTAACGCAGGACCTCGGTATCTTGCCATCGTTCTAAACAAGCAGGAAGACCGTTGTGGGTGACTGTTTGCGTGTGTACTCGCACAAATGTAGTCGGTATAGCCAGTTCAGGAAGTAAAGCAAAGACCGCGTGCATGGTGCCTTCTTTCGGTTGAAACAGGGATGAATGGTGACCAAACAAGGATACAACCAACTAGTTAGTTGGGCCAACTGTTTGGTTGGTTTACTTGTCAGAAGGTCGCTACTATCTAGCCATGGCAAATCCGCAGCGAACCCGTGAATCGCTCTTGAATGCCGGGCGCACAGAGTTTGCGCGCTACGGCCTGGCAGGTGCCAGGGTGGACAGAATAGCTGCCCAGGCCAACGTCAATAAGCAGCGAATATATGCAAACTTTGGAAATAAGGAAGGCTTCTTTGAAGCTGTTGTGGAAGACGCTTTGGGTGATCTTCTCGACGCCGTGTCTCCCTCACACACAGGCACTGTCGAACAGAAGCTGGGCGCGTATGTGAAAGACGTAATCGAGTATCACCGCAAACATCCCGACTTGCTTCGGTTGCTCCAATGGGAGGCTTTAGAGCTCAGAGGTGATCCGTCTTTAACAACCACGCGCGCGCAGCATTACCGCGAAAAAGTCCAAGTCTTTGCTCAGCATCTAGAACTCGATGAAGTCGAGGCTGCCCACATTCTTTTCGCGGCCATTGGCCTTGCCGTGTGGCCACAAGTGATGCCTCAACTTGCCTCGTTAATCTATGCGCAGTCCCCAAAAACGGCTATCGCTCAAGCCCAAGCCTCAGCGCCCCTGATCGCTGCCGCACTCGCAGGCGTAACTTTAAAGAAATGATCGTTGGCGTAAAAGTCTGTACATCATAGCCACCATTCATTGCCGAGGGCGGAACGCTGATTGAATGTGGACACCCGAAAGCAGCAGCCCCACAATACAGCTTGTCACTGTAAGAAACAGCGGCTTTTCATAGAGAAAACCTAACAAACCGCGCTCTCTTATAAGTGGGAGTTTGGTGTATCCAGATTGTGACGACACAAGAATTCACCCAACTACGACTGCGAGAAAAATTCTATTCTGTGCTTGTGATTACGGGCCAAGTGTTGCCAGGGGGATGACCCAAACACCGTCAGGACGCCGGATTGAAATCCCACTTGGGATGATAACGGCAAGTGCTAGTGGTGGTTGCTTGATTTTTTCGGCGATCCGCAGAAGGGACGCTGCTGCGTAATCCACTTGTGTGTGAGACAGTTTTACCTCAAAGCCTGCCCACTGTCCTTGTGGGGTGGAAACAATAATATCAATTTCATTGGCTCCTCCCTTTTCCCTGAAGTGTTTTACTTGGGCATCTAAGGTGCTGGAATAAACTCGCAGATCGCGTACGGCTAGGGATTCGAACAAGAATCCTAGGGTCTCCAGGTCTCTTAGAAGATGCTCGGGAGCTAAACCCATTAAAGCTGCTGCCAGCGAAGGGTCAGCCAAATGCCGTTTGGGGTATGCCGTCAACGCAGTTTTTGAGCGCACCGAAGGCAACCAGGCCGGTTGATCCTCAATCAGGAACATGCGTAAGGCCAACTCATGCATGCTGGCAATGGCGGCCTCGCCTAATCCTGCAAGATTTTCCTGGACAAGACGGCGTCCAATCGAGATCAGAGGAGAAGGGTGGGCACTCAATGTGGCATAGGCATGCAAAAAGTCCCTAAAATTGTTTGGGCTGCGACGAGTTCCTCCGACAGCAGGAAAGTCATGAGTGACAATGGCATCAATATAGCCCCGAATGAAGGCCTGAGCTTGCTTGACAGAAACATCCCACCACCCAGGCCAGCCCCCGCGAACTATACGATTTGCGTAGTCGCTTACCGTGGTATCTGTTCGAGCGCCTTGGGTAGCTTGGCCTTCCAAGAGGGAGGCTAGCGACACTTCTGCGCTGGACCATCCTTGCTCAAAAGATGACAGGGTTCGTATCGGTAATTCTAAGATTCGACCTGCACCGGAATGCCGCCGCGCATCTGGATAGGGCCAGGCGGATCCTGTCAGGATGAAACTGCCAGGGCCGCAGCCATCGTCAACAGCCCTGCGGGTCTGATCCCATACGGCCGGGACATTTTGCCACTCATCAATCAGATGTGGGGTGTTGCCCTTCAATGCAACAGTCGGTTGAAGGTTGACTAAATCGTAGTCCGGGGTTCCAAGGTCTAGACGGATCTCTGAGGAGGCAAAATGCCTGCCAGTGGACGTTTTTCCGCATCCCCTTGGTCCGGTCAGAGAAACAGCAGGAGCAAAAGAGAGAAGTTCTTTGAGTTTTGAGTCCACAACGCGAGGAATATACGACGGCATAGTGCCAATAGTATGTGAAGGTCGGGGAAAAGTCGAGGGGAAGATCCGGGAAAAGTTGACTCTTAGGTCGGGGAAAAGTCGAGGGGAAGGTCGGTCAAAAGTTGACCCTTAGGTCGGTCAAAAGTTGGGTGTCAGTTCTGGTGGATGGGTCACAGTAGGCACCAACATGAGGGACCAAAGGCTCTTGCGGTCCCGTTAAGGACAGCCTGACCTTGCTGGAAAGGTTCCAGTAACGTCCGTATTGTGGGCCACATGACCCCCGTGATGAACTTTTTTAAGCGCTACCCCATCGTCGCCATAACCCTGGTGATGTTGGTGATTGTCCTGGGACTCGTAGCGTTGGGCCAAAACAATATCGCCCAGTGGGTTGCCTCTGCATACGTCTTGGTTATTGTCGCCATCACAACCGTTGACATGGCCAAAGACATTATGCGCGGGCACTGGGGTCTGGACATTTTGGCGGTAGTCGCCATGTGTGCTGCCGTGGCAGTGGGCGAATACTTGGCCGCCTTGATCATCGTCCTCATGCTCAGCGGTGGCGAAGCGCTAGAAGATTTCGCAGCCAACCGAGCCAAGGCCGAATTGACGGCACTCTTAGACAGGGCGCCGCAGGTCGCACACCGAAGCCGCAGTCACGACGCGTCGTCCTCGCCAAACCCGGCAAACCCGGCAAACTCCCCAAACTCAGCGGAGGAAGTGACCGAAGATATCCCTGTGGACCAAGTCCAGGTCGGCGACATCCTGCTGATCAAGCCAGCCGAGGTCGTCCCGGTGGACGGTGAACTGATTGAAGCAGAAGCCCAGTTCGACGAATCCTCCCTGACAGGCGAATCCCTGCCCATCACCCGACGGGCAGGTGAATCCGTCATGTCGGGTGCACTCAACGGTCAGCGTGCCGTACACATCCGCGCTACCGCTACCGCAGCAGACTCGCAGTACCAGCGCATTATCGCCCTGGTTCAAGAAGCCGAGGAACAAAAGGCGCCCACCGTGCGCATAGCTGACCGTTTCGCGGTCCCATTTACAGTCGTCTCTCTGGGTGTGGCAGCCACCGCCTGGTGGCTATCAGGAGATCCGGTGCGTTTCGCAGAGGTCTTGGTATTGGCAACCCCATGTCCATTGCTGATTGCTGCGCCCGTTGCCTTTATGGGCGGCATGTCCAGGGCGGCAAAATCCGGTGTCATCGTCAAGGGCGGGGCCACCTTGGAAGGCTTGGCAAAGGCGGCATCTGTCGGTTTCGACAAGACGGGGACGCTCAGTTACGGGCAGCCCACCATCGTCCGTATAGATACGGCCTCCAACATTGCCGAGGACGAATTGCTCCGACTTGCCGCTTCCGCTGAACAGTATTCCTCGCACGTCCTGGCCGCAGGGATCATTCAGGCTGCGCTCGAGCGTAAACTGGCCTTATCGCCTGGTGAGGATGCCGAGGAAATAGCGACCAACGGTGTTGCGGCGAAAGTCGATGGGCGCCAGGTGGTTGTCGGCAAGCTGTCGTTCATTCAGCAGACGGACCCTCAGGCCGTGTCTGCAGCCCTTCAACCCGGTCAAACGGCGGTATCTGTTGCCATTGATGGACGCTTTGCGGGCAATATCGTGATGGCCGATGCGCTGCGTTCCAATGCGGCGGCGACGGTGGGTGCCCTGCGTGATGAGGGCATCAAGAACGTCGCAATGCTGACCGGGGACAATGAGGAAACCGCGCAGGCTTTGGCTGCGCAAGCCACCATTACGCAGGTGCATGCGCACTTGTTGCCTCAAGACAAAGTGCACCTGGTCGCCGAACTTCCGAAGCCTGCGATCATGGTGGGCGATGGCATTAACGACGCACCTGTTTTGGCTGCTGCCGATGTGGGTATCGCTATGGGCGCGCGCGGTTCAACTGCCGCTAGCGAGTCGGCCGACGTTGTGATTATGCGCGATGATATTGGCAAGGTGGCTCAAGCCGTGACGATCGGTAAGCACACCTACACGGTGGCCTTACAGGCGATTTGGATCGGCATTATCTTGTCGATGGGCCTGATGCTGGTTGCCTCTTTCGGCTATATTCCAGCAGTTGCGGGTGCCTTAACCCAGGAGCTCGTGGACTTAGCCTGCATCCTGTATGCCCTACGGGCCCTCACTGGCGGAACAAAACATGTGGTCGAACTGTAGGAAGCCGAACTGAAGGCGGCCACAAAGGAAAATAACATTCAACACTTGTTGCTACATACGGTTGTTATCTGCTGTCTTGTGGAGCAGAAACGAAAGTACCTCACAAAGGTGAACGCAAATGTGACAAACTGAAAGCATTTGTGTTCAAAAGTGAACGCAATCTTTGTGGTGACAATAGCTGTGACCTGCCGTGACGGTGACGGAGATTTTTTCCTGTCTAAATCCCCTTGACCTTTAGCTATACATGTTTTAGTGTCAACTCTTACAAAGCAAACCAAGGTCACTAAAGTGCCAGCAAGCAAGGGTGCTTGGAACCGAGCAACGATGCTATGGAAAGGAAGACTTGTGTCTTTAAAAAAAAGGCGTGCCTTTAAAACGCTAGCTGCAACATTGGCAGCCGCAGCTCTGTCATTCGCAGGGATCAGCGCAGCAAACGCAGATACCAACAACACTCCCTTCCCTTGGGAAAACACAGCACTGTCCACCAGTGAGCGGGTGGAATTGCTGCTGGGTGCCATGAGTGAAGATCACTTGATCAATATGTTGCACGGGGACTCCAACCTTATTGGTGGACGCACGACACCTGGTGGGCCTCCGTCCACCGGATATATTCGTCCCATCCCAGAGTTGCGTGTACCCGCCCTCGTCTTGACTGATGGCCCTGCGGGTTTGCGCAACGGTGAGGCCGCAACTGCTCTGCCCGCCCCCATCGCACAAGCCGCAACCTTTAACAGGCAACTGGCCTACGACTACGGCAAACTGATCGGTGAAGAAACCAAACAACGCGGAATCGACCTGTTGTTTGCCCCTGGCTTTAACCTGGCGCGTGTCCCGGAAGCCGGGCGCACCTTTGAATACCTGGGCGAAGACCCATACCTGGCTGGCACCTTGGCTGCAGCCAACACCAATGGTATTCAGGATGCTGGCATTATGGCCACCTTGAAGCACTATGTGGCCAATAACCAGGAAACAAACCGCACCTTGTCTTCATCCAATGTTGACCCGCGCACACTGCGTGAAATCTATGAAAAACCCTTCAAGATTGCCATTGCCGGCTCAGACCCTGCAGCGGTTATGTGCTCCTACAACAAGATCAATAACGAAACCGGTTGTGGGTCAAAGTCGACATTGACCAATGACCTGCGCGGCCTGCTGGACTTCAAGGGCTTTGTTGTCACTGACTACCCGGCCATGTGGGACGTCAAAGACCTGGATGCAGGTCTGAACGTTGAGCTGCCTGGCCAGGACTACACCAAGAAGAGCAACATTGAAAAAGCTATTGCCGCAGGCGACCTGACCTGGGACACAATCAAGCAGCGTGTGCGTGAAACACTCACGCAGATGTTCCGCTTCGGGGTCTTTGACCACCCCTGGGACGCAGCTGCAAAGGATCGTGTGCGTGTCATTAGTGCCATCGATCCTGCTCCCGGCAATGCCGTGGCACAAAAAACCTTGGAAGAAGGCGCTGTCCTGCTAAAGAACGACGGCATGTTGCCCCTGGATCCGAACGGAGCCAGCCGCGTCCTGGTTGTGGGCCGCGGGGCAGACGGTGCGATCAGTGGCGGGGGTTCCTCTGGTGTTGTGAACAAACTGGGTGACGATAAGGCTTTCGACCAGATCAAAGCCCGTTTAGGTGCTGGCACAAAACTGATCTACAAGTCTGAGTTCGACCCGGCCGGTATTGCTATCGAGGCTAAGAAAGCCGACTATGTCTTGGTATTCCCGACCATGTGGAACACCGAACTTTTCGATCGCATGAACCTGGATTGGATGCCGCACAACAATAACGCCATTGAGATTGCCGCCAAGTACAACGACAAAGTCGCGGTCATTACCCAGGCTGGCGGGCCTACCCTCATGCCGTGGCTGGACAAGGTTGAAGGTGTGCTCAACATTTGGTACCCCGGTCAGGCAGGCGGCGAAGCAACTGCACGCATCCTGTACGGTGAGGTCAATCCTTCAGGACGCCTACCTCAGACCTTCCCGGCCAGCAATTCACAGAAACCTGCCAGCCAGTCCAGGCAGTTCCCTGGCGCGAATGCTGGTTTCCAGTCCTACTATGACGAGGGTGTCTTCATGGGGTATCGCTGGTATGCCACCATGGATCAAACACCGCTGTTCCCCTTCGGCTACGGGCTTAGCTACACGGATTTCGAGTATTCAGATTTCCAGCTAGCCCAATCCAGCGGAACACCTGGCAGCCCAGTGACAGCTCACGTGAAGATCACAAACACAGGCAACTACGCAGGCAAGGTTGCGCCACAGCTTTATGTGAGCAAGCCTGCAACATTGGGTGCTGTGCCCGCACGCGAACTGGCCTCCTTTGACAAGGTGGAACTTGCCCCAGGCGAGAGCAAGGTTGTCGCCCTACAGGTCGACCCCTTACAGCTATCTGTTTTCGATACAGGCTCCAATGACTTCGTCGTGCCGCGTGGAAACTACACCTTCCACATAGCCGACAATGTCAACGACCTGAAGGCAAGTATCGGTTACACGGTTCGTTAGTTTCGCATATAAGAAGGCTGGTGGCGCGGGTTGCCCTTTCCCCGCACCACCAGCCTTCCCTTATGTTCAATTGCCGAGGGCGGCCACATAAAGACTGCCGCCCTTGGCTCTTTCACGCGAAGACGTCAGCCCTTCTTGCCTTGTACTCCAGGACCTGAGTTGCGAAGGCGTGCGCAATGGCCTGTCCGACTTTCTTGACCTGTTCGTCTGCCTCCAGCAGCCCACGTCGCGCCTCCTCCCTGTCCAGCCCTGCCCGTGCTGCGGTAAAGCCCATCTCATCGGGAGTGGCCTCTGGGTGAAACTGCACGCCCAAGGCACTGCCATAGCGGAATGCTTGGTTGGGGTACAGCTCGGTGCGAGCCAGCTCCAAGGCACCGGGCGGTAAAACAGTGACCGCATCATTATGGGATTCAGGCACAATGCAGGGGCCGTCCTTTGCGAGAGCACCCACAACCGGGTCGCCCTCGGCAACGGGTAGCCATGAAAGGCTGGCCGCGCCGTGCTCTCCTCCGCGGGAATCTGCCACGGAAACCTGGCCGCCCAAGGCAGAAGCCAAGGTCTGATGGCCCAGACAAATCCCCAAAACCGGCATATCAGCGGCAATGGCTGCCCGCAAAAGTGACTTAATGTCGGCCATCCACGGGTTTTGCGCCTCAGATTCAGCGTTGGTTGACCCGCCCAGCATGATTAGTCCATCCTTGATGTCCTCAATGTCCGGAACCTCGCCCTTCCACACATCGATAAGTTCCCAGGTGATGTTCTTTTCAGTAAGCCAACCCTCAAAACGTGACAGTGGGACCTCGGGGTCAGGTTTCAAAACCGTGATAACCGCAGATGGATACATGTCCAGAATGGTAACCGTAATTGGCCCACGGATAAAATGGACTCAACACAGTGTGGCTAATCCAGGAATGTGACCCTTGGCTTGGGGTCTATTGCAGCCAAACGTTCACGAATTATCTCTATTGCCTGAGGGTTTTCATCGGCGAGGACGAAACGTCGTCCCAGCTTTGCCGCCACTGCCCCCGTGGTCCCAGAGCCCGCAAAGAAATCGAGGACCCAATCATCTGGTCTGGAACTGGCGTGAATGATCCTGCGTAAAATACCTTCTGGTTTTTGTGTGGCGTAGCCTGTTTTTTCTTTGCCCGTGGGGGAGACAATCGTGTGCCACCACACGTCTGTGGGCAACTTGCCACGCGCTGCTTTTTCGGGTGTGACCAGGCCGGGGGCCATGTAGGGTTCTCGGTCAACCTCGGCGGAATCGAAGAAGTAGGCATCTGGGTTTTTTACGTAGACCAGGATATTGTCGTGTTTCGCCGGCCAACGTTTCGTGGAACGTGCGCCATAGTCGTAGGCCCAAATGATTTCGTTAAGGAAACACTCGCGCCCAAAAAGCGCATCTAACAGGACTTTTGCATAGTGAACCTCGCGGTAATCCAGGTGCAGATACAGGGTTCCACTCGGTGCCAAAATGCGCCAGGCTTCTTCCAGGCGCGGTTGTAAAAAACCCCAATAGTCTTCAAAAGCGTCGTTGTACTGTGTGATGTGTCCCTTGAGGGTTTCATAGGACATGCCCTGGAAACCGATCCTCTGGCCTTCTGTGCTTCGCACAGTCCGAAGGGACTGACGTGTTTGGACCTTGCCTGTATTGAAAGGAGGATCGACATAGATTAGCTGAATGGTCTCCTTGGGCAAGGTGCGCAAAAATTCTAGGTTGTCACCGTGGAACACCAGGTTAGGGCCGTCACTGGTCCAGGTTTGTGTCAAGGGCATGGCCCCATAGTAGACCGTCTAAGGGTTTTAGTGCTGTGGCCACAACCGCAGAAAGCAAGAGGGCCGGGATAGCCCCGGCCCTACAAGCAATGAAACCCCTAGTATTTGAACACTTGGACCTGTTCTTGCATCTGCCTGGAGTGGCCATGCAAAGCACTGACAGAATCAGCGATATTTCCAGTGGCCTCGTGGGCTTCGTTGACGGTACCGGAAAGGGAGGTGATATTGTCGGCAATCTGCGTGGTCCCGTCAGCTGCCTCTGATGCAGAACGACTCATCTCTTGGGTCGTGGCAGTCTGTTGTTCCACGGCAGATGCAATCGACATCTGATACTCATTAATTTGAGTGATGATCGCATTGATTTCTTCCAAAGCGGTCACGGCTTGGTCAGTGTCGCCCTGGATTTGTTGGACACGGTTTGAGATATCCTCCGTGGCCTTGGCGGTCTCACTGGCTAGCTCTTTGACCTCACCGGCAACGACGGCAAAGCCCTTGCCAGCCTCCCCAGCCCTGGCTGCCTCGATGGTGGCATTGAGGGCAAGCAGGTTGGTCTGTTCTGCAATGGAGTTAATGGTCTTGATGACCTCACCGATTTCCTGCGAGGACACACCCAGCTTGGCAACAATCTTATTGGTTTCTGCGGCCATGGTTGTGGCACTGGTGGCCACGCGGGCAGCCTCATTAGCATTTTGTGAAATCTCGCGAATAGAGGCACCCATTTCCTCTGCTCCTGCTGCAACAGTAGCCACAGAGGCAGATACCTCATTGGCCGCCGCCGCCATGATCTCAGATTGAGCCCCAGCTTCTGCGACATTGTTTGTGAAAGCCTCAACGGCGTTGCTCAGTCGTGTCGTATCGGTGAGGAGCGCTTCCGAGGTCGTCACCGAGCCGTGCATGAGGTTACGCAGGCCATCTTGTGCTGAGGCTAGAGCGGTCGCAACTGCCCCAAACTCGTCTTTTCGGCTTGTGTCGGGTCGGTGGGTCAGGTCGCCATCGGCCATGGACATGGCTGCTTGACGTAGGTCATGAACAGAATGCATGGTTCGCTTGATCAGGAAGGTGAAACCGAGGGCGGTTAACACGACCGTGGCAAGCACCAAGGCCAAGGTAATAAAGTTTCCTGTCGTATTGGAAGACTGAGCCTTTGCGTCAATCCCGGCTACACGCGCATTGATCAGCCCATTGACCTCGCCAACGGCATTACCGAAGGCGGCCCTGGCCTTTGCTGCATCACCAAGGGTCATGGCTTTCGCTTTCTCAAAGGACTCTGGGGTTCCTGCCTTAAGCAGCGGAAGTATTTTGGCATCCATGGCGCTATAGGCAGCCCAAGTCTCTTCAACAGTCTTCATGCCTGCTTGTTCATCGGGGGCCAATTCATTAACGGGGATCTTGCCAATTAGCTCGTTCATTTGGTCAACTCCGGCCAAATACGCGGCATGGCTACCATCAGCGCTATCCAATGCTTTCGGATTGTCCTGTGCCTCGAGAACATATCCGTTTTGTGCTACTCCCAGATTAGAGGCTGAGGAACGCATTACTGAAGTAGTGATTGCGCTTTGACGCACGTAGTTGATTTCTGAAATTGAAGACCGGTAGCTTGCTCCTGAGACATACCCCATAAGGGCCACGGCAATAATTGAAATGGTAGAGAACACACCGATAACGATCATCCACATGCGCAGACCGCCACGTTGCACCCCTCTCTTTATAGTGCGAGGTTTTTCTTGGGTGACTGCGGCATCGCTCATATTTACTCCAAATCAACTTGACGTACATAGTAAGGGGTAGGCAACCTGGGGGCTTCCCTCCCAAATAGTCTCATCGTCTAGTTTCCATCAAATATTAAGGAAATGCTAGTTAGACAGGGATTCAGGTAATTCTCATCTTAGCGAGAAGTATTAGGTATCTGTTTTTCGACAGTAGATAAAACCGTGCAGCAAGCTTCTGTGTCAATGTGAATAAACATGTTTTGACCGGGATGCAAAGGAGCTTGTGAATTTAAGTTTTCATTTACTGTAAAGACTACATCTGACATTTCATATGGTGTCAAAGAAAGCATTGTGTAGCCCTTTCCGGTCTCTTTCTTGAATATGCGTGTTCGTACACAAGAGGCTTGCCCTTCATGGTTACACGGTTTAATCGCAAGAGGGCCCAAGGCTAAACGTTCCTGTGGCGACATATCGCGCGAAAGCACAATCCCTAACCGCAGACATGATTCTTGATCTAAGAAAGGACCATAACCCAGGAACTCAGCAACTTCTTGTGTGACCGGGTTCTTCCACAGGTTGTGGGGCGTATCCAAAGCAGCCAGCTTTCCGTCGATCATGACACCGATATGGTCAGCAACAGCAAATGCCTCATCCTGGTCATGAGTGACATACAGGGCCGTCGTTTTCGATTTCGTTAAAACCTCACGTAAAAGCGAAGACAGTTGAGCTTTCAAATGCGTGTCGAGGGCGGATAGTGGTTCATCAAGAAGTAAAAGTTTTGGCCTGGAGGCAAGGGCTCTGGCGAGGGCCACTCGTTGAGCTTGCCCTCCAGACAAGGTCTGAACTGCACGATCCTCAAAACCAGGCAGGCCAACCATGTCGAGTAACTCTTTGACGCGCGCCTTTTGTTCTTCACGGTTCATGATTTTGTGCAGGCCGTACGCCACATTACCTGCGACGTTCCTATGAGAAAACAGTTGTCCTTCTTGGAACATGAGGCCAAAACCGCGCAAGTGTACCGGTACGTGAGCTAGGTCTTCCCCATCCCAAGCCACTCGCCCTCGGGAAGTCTTTTCTAGACCGACAACGGCGCGCAACAATGAGGTCTTGCCACACCCGGAAGCACCTAAAACGGCTAAGGTTTGGCCTTTCTCCAGGTGCAGACTCACGCCATTGACTGCCGTGTTGCTGCCGTAGCGCAGCTCAATATCTTCAAGGATCAGGCCTTGGGAAGTGTGTGTGCTCATCGGTAACTCCCTAGGGTGTTGACAGTGTTAAGGCGCTCTGCAAGGACCATGATTGCCGCGGCCAGAGCAGATAATAGGATTGAAGCGGCCAAGGCCATTCCTTGAAACTGTGGTTCAGGTCTGGACATGAGGCGAAAGATTGCGATAGGCAAGGTCGGTGTGGCGGGCCTTGCGACGAAAGATGTAGCTCCGAACTCACCCAGGGACATGGCGAGGGCGAAACCAAGTCCGATTGAGGACGCTCGCCATAGATAAGGCCAATCAATAGTTAACAGGCGGCGAGGGGCGTTGGCACCCAAAACTGCCGCGGCCTCATATTGGCGTCGCGGGATAGCGCGTAGCACTGGCGTGATATTGCGGATGACGAGGGGGATAGCGACAACCGCCTGTGCCAGGGGAACAATCCACCACGAGGCCCGCAGATCGAAGGGCGGATGAACCAGGGTGATGAGGAAACCGAAACCCACAGTCACGGCAGAGACACCCAAGGGCAGCATGAAGGCAGCGTCTAAGGCCTTGGCTGTGGCGCGAGCAATGAGATTATGGGGGCGACGGGTAACCACCAAAGAAACCGCAATACCAATGAACACGGCTATTACTGCTGCCACCAGGGCAATCTGGATAGAGTTGAGGACAGCGCGTAAAACAGTCGTTTGAAGGACCCCTCCAGGTGTTTCACGGCCCAGATCAAGAAAATTATCGAGGGTGAAAGTTCCTGCTCGATGTAGGGAGCGCCAGGCCAGGGTCACCAAAGGCAGGGCCAGCAAGAGGGTTGTAATAAGGAAGGTAATGCTTGCAGGCACCGTGTCGCGCAGGCTGAGCGGCTGGGAGATATTGCGGATGTCCAGGGTTTTGCTCGGGGTATTGGCTGACATTTTGGCTGCCAAGGCCAGACAGGCGATTACCACAATGAGTTGTACAACCGATAAGACTGCGGCTCCCCGCAGATCCAGAAACTGAGTGGTGAGGATGTAGATCTCGGTTTCTATTGTTCCAACAGATGTACCTCCCATGACCAGGACCAAGCCGAAAGAGGTTGCGCAAAATAGGAAAACTACCGCACCGGCTGCGCCAATCGAGGGCAATAGCGCTGGCAAAGTGACGGTCATAAAGGCGCGGGTGGGGGTGGCTCCCAATGCGCGAGCCACGTGGGTTGGGCGGTTATCCAGGCGTAGCCAAAAGCTGCCCACAATGCGCACGACCAAGGGAAAGTTGAAGAAGACCATGGCCAGGACAATGGACACTGGGCCACCGGAGATCCCCAAGAAACCCAAGGGGCCTTGTGCATCCAGCAGTGACCTGAATGCCACGCCCACCACGACGGCAGGTAGCACAAAAGGAACGGAGACTAGGCCTCGAAGCAAGGTGCGACCGGGGAAGGTGCGCAAGTACAGGGTGTGGGCCGCGGGCAGGCCAAGGGCGATCGACAAGGCTGTGGCTGAAGTGGCCATCCCCAGCGTCAAGAAGATTAGACGCCAGGTTCTGCGACGGGCAAAAACCTCTTGGAAGGCGCTCATATCTATGCCGCCCTCGGAAATGAAACCTCGTAAAACTAGGGTGACGGTTGGCCAGGCAAAGAAAATTCCTAAGAAGATTGCGGGGGCCAAGGCCAGCAAAACCCAGGTGGTGCGCCATACCGCTTTGTGAATATGGCGCACCGCCCGGGAGTTGCTTATCGAAGTCATCAGAGTTTTGGTCGCTTGTGTTTAGCCTATGACCAGGTCGGACCACTCGCGAAGCCAGGTGTCTTTGTTGTCGGAGATGTCTTTGGGGCTGACCTGTAGAGGTGCGGGGGACAGGGGGCCGAATTTACTCAACTCCTCAGAGATTTTGGCGTCCAGGGCTGCGGGATACATGTACATCTGGTCTGGGATGGTCTCTTGAACCTTGGGACTCATGAGGAACTCTAAGAACTTGGCAGCGCCCTCGGGGTTCTTGGCATTCTTTAGGATGCCCGCATATTCGATTTGACGAAAACAGGTATCCAAGAGTGCTGTGGTACGCGTATCTGTGCCTGCTTCGTTGATGGCGGCTGTCGGACTGGAGGCGTAGGAGACCATAATCGGTCGAGGACCTTCGCCTTCACCGGCCGAATAGTCGACGTTATAGGCCTCGGTCCAGCCATCTGTGATTTTCAGACCGTTATCTTTCAGTTTTGTCCAGTAATCTTTCCAACCGTCTTGACCAAACTTGGAAACTGTTGCGAAGAAGAAAGCAATTCCAGGCGTGGAGGTCACAGGTGACATGGCAACGGTGAGGTCCCTGTACTCAGGTTTGATCAGATCATCGAGGCTGGTAGGTGACGGTTGGTTTTTCTCTAGGAACCACTGCTTATCAATATTGATGCACACGTCACCTATGTCCACAGGGGTCAAATCCCTGTTGCCATCAATCAGATACTGTTCATCTACGCCGGGGATGTCGGTGTCAGGGGTCGCAAAAACGCCTTCCTTCAGCGCGCGATACGCGTTGATGTTGTCTACACCGAAGGCCACATCTCCCAGTGGAGCGTCCTTCGTAAGGATCAACTGCGAGGTCATGGCCCCACCATTGTCCAAGGCGTTGAGCTTAACCTTGAGGTTGTTTTCTTTTTCAAAGGCTGCAATATGGGCTTCGTCGAGGGCGAAAGAGCTATGAACCAGGACATTTAATGTCGTGGAGCCATTGCTAGATGCACCGGCGGTTCCATCATTTTTAGCAGTTGCCGAGCCACAGGCCGTCAGGCCAAACAGCAGACTCAAGGCGATGAGTGAAGCGAATCTTGTTTTGCGTGAAAGCATTTTCCAATTCCTAGTGTCGCGTCACAGGATGCGTACAGACCTGTATCTGTACGGGAGCTCGACTTCCTACGCCGGTGTTGGCCGGTTCAGGTTCGAGGGTCTGCGGTTTCGCACTCTCAGCGCTGTGGCACAAGCCATGCGCTCCCCTGTCGTTTGGGGACCAGTCTACGCCAGAATTCGCCGGACCTGTGGTTGTGCTTAAATAGAGATCGACCCACAGAGAGGTATCACCATGGAAAACACGACACCGCGAGTAGTTCAGGCATCCGAAGCTGTCACAGGTATTGGCAACGACGGGATCTGGACCCCGGACCCTCGCTCCGCAACGAAACCTGGACGCGTTGTCGTGACAGGCGCGTCTACAGGGATCGGTTGGGCAACGGTAGAAACGCTACGTGCTGCTGGCTGGAAGGTTGTGGCTGTGGCACGCAGAGCCGAGCGGTTGGCTGCTTTGGCAGCCTCTAGTGGGTGTGAGGCATTTGCCGCGGATTTATCCGACCCCGTACACACCTGTGCCTTGGCTGATTTTGTATCCGAAACTGGGGGCGCGCAAGCAATCGTCAACAACGCCGGTGGTGCCCTGGGCTCTGACCCTGTGGCCACGGGTGACCTTAGCCAATGGCGTGCCATGTATGAGCGCAACGTTATGACCTCGTTGAATGTCACGCAGGCATTCCTGCCGAGTTTGCGCGAACATGGCGGTGACCTGGTGTTTATCACCTCGCTGGCAGCCCTAGAAACCTATCCCGGAGGGGCGGGCTACACAGCAGCAAAGCACGCTCAATCAATGTTGCCGGCAACCTTGCGTTTGGAATTGGTGGGTGAAGCGGTGCGCATTAGCGAAGTTTGCCCCGGCCTGGTGCAAACACCAGAGTTTGCGCTCAATCGTCTGGGCGACCAGAAGGCTGCTGAAAAAGTGTATGACAAGGTCAACGAGCCTTTAGTTGCCCAGGATGTTGCCGATGCCATTGCGTGGATCTTGTCGCGTCCCGCACACGTCAATATTGATCGCCTTGTTATCAAACCAGTTGAGCAGGCAACCGCAATGATAAGTAAGGCGAAGGCTTAACAGGCAGTCGCCACTTGCCTCATAATCGCTTCAACCTGAGTCCTATCAGTTCCTTTGTCATTCAGTCCTGGGGCGCGCATATGTACCTCTGACACCCCAGTCTCAATGACAAAGGAGGCGACGTTATTGGCGCGTATGCCTCCGGAACCCAGGATTGTGATCCTGCCTTTTGAGTACTCAACTAATTCCTTGATGCGTCCGCGTTGGGCCACTGATATGTGCCCACCTGTTGTCAAAACGCGCTCGTAGCCTAAACGGATCAACTTTTTTAACGCCCTGAATTGGTCGGGCACCATATCGAAAGCTCGGTGGAAAGTCAGAGGGTGTGCACCTGCAGCTTTCCGAAGCTTCAAGGCGCCGCCCTCGTCAATTCTGCCGTCGGGAAGGAGCGCGCCAACGACGAAGCCCACCTGCTTGCGTTTTCCTTCGCTCAGGCGAGAAAAATGTCGGATGGTGGCGCAACACTTTGCGATCTCGTCACGTGAAAAAACAAAAGACCCAGCCCTGGGGCGGATGAGAACCTGCAGGCCGCCCTCGGGAGCGAATTTTAATGCCTCTTCGAAGGTAGCTATGGTGGGGGTTAGTCCACCGCATGACAGTTCACGGCATAACTCGACGCGCTGCGCGCCCGCTAAAGCTGCAGTGCGAACGCTGGGGGCGTCCTCGACACAGATTTCGATAAGCGTCACGCCTGCCACCTTTCATGTGAGGTGTGCGAAGCTGCCATAGAGGCCAAAATTGCTGTCCCCCAACCTGTTGCTGAAGAGCCCAAATGTGCTCTAACTATCTCTGGAGGATCGCGCCATTGGAGCAGTGAAGCCAGGTTTTCGTGAAGGGGATCCAAAAGGAGCGGACCGGCTGATGCCAACTCTCCGCCAACGATTATTCGGGAGGGATCGAGGGCCATGATCAGGTGTACAAGCCCCAAAGCCAAGGCACGTACGGCAGTATTCCAAACTTCGTCAGCGATATTATCGACACCTAGGCGGTCTTGAATCTCGTGGGCGCCTAATTCGTGGCCTTTCAAGAAGGAGTAGCGACGCGCCATGCCATCGGTGGAGGCATACACTTCCAGGCAGCCGTATTGACCACAACGGCACAGGTCGCCCGTAGGATAAATCGGGCTATGGCCAATTTCTCCAGCAGAGAAGGTATCTCCTGATAAAAGATTGCCGTCTACGCATGCCGCCATTGAGATGCCTACACCGATGGGAATCATGAGGAAAGAGTTTGCGCCCTTCCCGGCTCCCATATATTTTTCTGCCAGACCGGCAGCCCTGCCATCATGACCAAGCAATGTGGGGATACCCGTGAGATTCTTAATGTCAGCGGCAATATGTGCATTACGCATTTCAATATTTGCAGCGTAAATGGCTACGCCCCTTTTTTCGTCGACAATCCCGGGCACGACAACGCCAAAGCCGTCGATCCCAGGGTTGCGTTGAAGTAAGTCATGTGCGAGTTGCTTGATTTGGTGGCGAGGATTTTGTTGATCGGTTTCTTGAGACCCTTTGTCCAAAATTGCACCCAGGGGACTAACCAGCATCCAGTCGATGGATGTAGTACCCACTTCGATGCCTGCTGAAACTCTGGGTACATCGTCCCCATCGGCGTCTGCCGAGAATCCGGTCACACCGTCACCACCTCAATGTCAATGCTGTCGAGGATCATCTCTGGATCGAAAGGAAACATGGGACGATCTATATGTTTGTATTCTAGATGACTTAGGTCTTGATTAACGCCACCAGGAGTAAAAGCCAACATCCAATCGGCTTGTGCATCAAATAAGTCGGGTTCGAGATACCCAATTTTGATGACGACAATGTCAAAATCCACTGTTCGTAACCCCAAAAGTGCAAATTGTTCGTTTTGTGTGTACTGGTTGCG
This sequence comes from Actinomycetaceae bacterium, assembly GCA_030538185.1. Classification (GTDB taxonomy): domain Bacteria; phylum Actinomycetota; class Actinomycetes; order Actinomycetales; family Actinomycetaceae; genus JAUNUK01. The sequence continues at coordinate 69,072 of JAUNUK010000002.1, forward strand.
CGCAGAGGTGACGATGACGGTTAGGCCATCGACTTGCAGTGCGGCTGTACGTTTCCCACGCGGATCGTCACATAGGGCGCGTACGACCCCTTGAATTCGTTGCGGACCAGGATCTCTGGTGTCGATGTGCCCGCCTAGATCGACCTCAACCGTTGCTCCTACTCCTGCCTTCCAACAAATTTCAGCTGCCGCGGGATCGACAATCGAAGCATGAAGGGCAGAGGTCGTGCCTTCTCGGATTGGTTTCCAGTTCAGCAGGTGGTTGAGCGCAACCGTGACGTCATCCGCTCCACCTGCCCCCGGATTATCCCCAGAATCAGATATAAAGAATGGGCGAGGGGCCTGCAGGCTGTGTTCTAAACATTCTTGCATGGTGCCGGTTGGGGCAACGAAGCTAAAATGTGGCCCTGCCTCCCAAAACGCCCAGGCAAGGCGTTTGGTTTGTTCTTCTATGACCTCGGCGTCATCCCCGTAGACAACGACCGCGCCTTTACACCGTGGCTGATCCGCCCAGGCAAAACCTATCCAAATGGCAGCATCCATGACTCCGTCAAGTGCTTCCACTTCGGGTATGAGGGCGTATAAACCTTTGGCTGGCTCCATGCGGGTGGAAGTCTTTTCTCCAGGCAACAAAATTGGTACATGTGCCAAGGCCTTTACAGGTTTTCCTGCCCCGGACTCCAGGCGCTGATAGAGGTTATGTGCCGCTCTCATACAGGACTCTTCGGCATCTTCGTGAGGAGCCATCCGGTAGCAGGTCAACATGTCACAACCTGCAAATAATTCATGAGAAACATTGCCGTGTAGATCCATAGAGGCCGATATGAGGGGTTCGGGACCGACGACATCACGGATGGCGGTGATCAGATCGCCTTCCGCATCGTTCATTCCTTCGACACTCATGGCTCCGTGAATATCAAAGAAGACACCATCCAAAGGTCCGTCTGCCAGGCTGGCGGTAAGACCTTGAAGGATCTCTAATTTCCAGGCATGGTAGGCGCTTGCCTCGAGGACGCCCCCTGGTAAGGCAGTGGCGCGCAGGATGGGAATCCACTTCACCTTACGAGCCCAGTCGTGGCTCATCCAAAAGTATCGCTCAAGAAGCTGTGCACCCCGGAGTACGGTGAAATCTTGTGCGGTGGATAGGTAGGGGGTGAATGTTGAGGATTCGATGTGGATTCCGCAGATTGCAACGCGGGGTCTTTTCATGAGGGTTCTCTTTCAGGATTTACAAGAAACGTGGAGGCGGCCTTATGCATGGCCCATGCGGCATGTATGGTATTGAAAATTTGTCTTTTTAGCGTCCTCCAAAGCCTGACATTGCGATCCCCTTAATAAGGTGCTTTTGTAAAGCGATGACAAGGATCGTTGTGGGAACCATAGCGATAATCGAGGCAGCAATCTGTAGATCCCATCGGGTTCCGGTTTGAGTTGAGAAAGATGCCAAACCAATTGGCAAGGTACCCAGTTGCGCGTAGTCGACGGTCACAATCAACGGCCAGAGATAAGAATTCCAGAAGCCCATGAAGGTGAAGACTGCCAAAACTGCCAGGGCAGAACGCGTCAGGGGCAAGATGATTTGGATGAAGGTGCGTACTGGCCCAGCCCCGTCAACTCGGGCAGCTTCTTCCAGTTCATAGGGAATTCCACGCATGAATTGCCGCATAAGGAATGTTCCAAAGGCTCCAAACGCGAAGGGGAAGATAAGGGCCTGGTACGAATTGACCCAACCAAACCACTGCATGACGATGAACATTGGAACCACGAGGACTTCTTGAGGAACCATCATCGTGCCCAGAAACAAGATGAAGACAATATCGCGTCCACGCCAGCGTAGACGCGAAAAAGCGTAGCCTGCGGTCGCCGAGACAAAAAGAACCAAGACGGTGCCCAAAACAGAGGTGATGAGCGAGTTCTTGATATAAGTGAGGAAAGGTCCGTAGGTGAAAACCTCTACAAAATTCTCCCACCTTAGTCGAGCACCGAAAAGCGTTGGAGGCATTGAAAAGATTTCATCTTTACTTTTCAATGCGGAGAAGAATGCGTAGACCAGGGGAGAAATAAATACTAAGGCGGCTAGCCATACTGTCACATTAGCAAGGATAGTTCGCCCTCGGGAATATTCCCCTCCTAATAGGCCAACCTTTTTTAGCTTTGAGCCGTTGTTTTTATTTCCATTGAGTACAGGGATCATAATATTAGTGCTCATAGTGAACCCACTTTGTTTGAACCTTAAACTGGATGGCCGTAACAAAGATGACCAAGGCAAATAGAATCCAGGCTCCCGCAGCAGCCAGGCCTAGCTGTTGGAATTTGAAACCCCAGTTATAGATGAACATCACTAGAGGTAGGGTGGAGTTTCCTGGGCCGCCTCCTGTGAGCATCTGTGGTTGAACAAAAACCTGGAGTGAAGAAATAATGGTCATGACAGAGGCAAAGAATATCGAAGGGGACATCATTGGCAGGATTACTGTAAATAACATTCGCCAGCCTTTTGCCCCGTCAATGCGGGCTGCCTCAATAACAGATTCAGGGAGCTGTTCGAGTGCTGCCGAAAATATCAACATATTGTATCCCACGCCTTGCCACACGGACATCACCACAATCATGATCATCGCCCACATGGGATCGGCTAAGAAGTTAGGAAGTTGTATCCCGAATACTGAAACTGCTATCCCATTGAATAAGCCCTGGGGTTGAAGCATCATTTTCCAAACCAAGACATTAGCGACCATAGGCGTAACGACTGGGATAAAAAATAAAACTCTAAAGGCATTGCGCCCTGCAATCCGTGGTCCTAATAACAGGGACAGCGTCAATGAGATCAGAATGTTAAAGGGGACATACAGCGCCGTAAAGACCGCCGAATTTCGTAGAGCCGGCCAGAAATCAGGGGTGTCGGTTAACAGCTTGATGTAGTTACCGAATCCCACAAATGTTCTATCTCCAAAAGCTGGCCAATCAAAAAGGCTCATGATGATGGAAAGAGAGACCGGCACAACCGTAAAGAGGCACAGCCCCGCCAGGGCTGGGGAGACAAACCCCAGAGCCTGGCGGGACTCCACCTGTCGCAAGGTACTTTTGCGGCGCAATGCAGACAGCGCTTTGCTCATGCTGAGTATCCGATATTACTTAGGAGCCAAATTGCTTTTGAGCTTGCTGCAAAACGTCGCTCATCTTGGCTTGTCCTGTGTAGATAGACACCAGATTTGGTTGCATAAACGGATCGACCTGTGACCATTTGGCAGAGGTGTTCTGCCCTTGAACGCCCTTGAATGCTGCCTCAAATGCAGACTTGGCATCGTCACGGTAGGAAGCATCGAGGGATTCGAAGAACAAAGACTGTGAGGCAGTGGTAGCAGGATAGGAACGTCCGGTGCTGCCGAGCAGATCTTGTGCCTCTTTGGATAGCAAGGAGCCCAATACCTTGAGTGCTGCCTCGCGGTTTTCACAGGTTGCAGAGATGCCAAAGCCTGAGCCCAAAACCAGACCTATTTCGCCTTTATCTCCCACGGGTAGACGGGTCGCCCCGGCCTTAAATCCAGCTTCGTTCTTGTAGTATCCCGAAGCGTTCCAGGTGCCGTCTACAGCCATTGCGACGTTTCCAGCGCCGTACTGCTGTTCGCCCCAACCGGCTTCAGATGCTGAAGGGACAGGGTCAGCAACCTTCTCGGTGAGGACTAGGTCGGCGTACCACTGGGCGGCGGCATCAAAATCAGGGTTATCTAGTTGGATAACACCTTTGTCGTCGACAGGCTGAGTGCCAGATTTGGCAATGGGAAGCGCCATCCACTGAAATTCGCCCAGTGCCATACCAAATCCCTTATGGGCATCGGTTGTTGTCCCCTTGGCGGCTGCCAGGAAGTCATCAAAATTCCAATCGGTAGAAGGCGTGGGTGTGCCCGTTGCTTCGAACATGTCCTTGTTGTAGTAGACCATCATTGCTGCCAGGTCATAGGGAAGACCGTAGAGTTTGCCATCGTGGGTCAAGATATCCAAAGACCCTTCGGCAAAGTTCGCCTTATCAAGGCCAGCTATTTTTAGGTCTTCGTCTGTGAGAGGGGATAGGGCCTGGTAGAAGCTCGACAGGCGTTGGGAGTTCATGGAAGTCACACATGCCAAGTTGCCTGAGGACATATTGGTGGTCAGCTTGGTGAAGTAATCATTCCACCCAGCAGATTGGGTTTTGATCTCAATATCAGGGTTTTGCTTCTGGGCAATCTCTGCTGTGGATTTAATCCAGTTGAGATCGTCATCGGATCCGCCCCACATATCCCAGGTGATTGAGGCCTTTGCATCGCCGCTTGAGCCTCCCTCATCCTTCTTTTGCGAGGGCGAACAGGCGCTAATGCCTCCGAGAGCTACCATCGCAGCAAGGGATAATGCAGCGACCTTACGGGTACTTTTCTTCATTAGAATTCCTTTCAGGTGTGTTGTGTAGTTCATTGGTCTGTGGTGTTTAGTAGTAGTTCGATAACGGGCAGTGGCCCAGGGGGTGCTTGGGCAGGGATGGACAGAGTCAAGGTTCCGGCGGGTTGTCCACCAGGTTCCGTTGTAAGCGCTTCGACATCAGGATCGAATTGGGTCATGAAGATCTCTGAACCGTCATTCAAGAAGCGCGCAAACTGTACGCGACCGGCCAAATTGGGTAGATGCAGGTGAGCAAAAGGCCAGGTCAGAAGGTGAACATACAGTCGGTTTCCGCGTTGGGTGAGCACCGTCCCAGGTGGGGCAGTGAAGCCTGTGGCTGCGTGGGCTCCGCGGATAGACGCATCATGTTTGGCCATCCACTTCCCGATCTGGGTGATGGTTTCATGGTCGCGTTCCGGTATGGCCCCTCGGCCGTCGGGGCCAATGTTTAGCAGTAGATTTCCGTCTTTGGAAACCGTGTCTGCCAGGAGTTTCACCAAGGACTCAGTGGATTGGAAGTTGAGGTTATCGCGGTGGTACCCCCATGTTCCGTTCAAAGTCTGGCAGGCCTCCCACCTGACTTGTTGCCCATCTACTTTCATGGGTTCGCTGGGCTGATATTGCTCAGGGGTCACGAGGTCACCAGGAATATCTAGTCGGTCGTTTATCAAAATATTGGGTTGAAGTTCGCGACACATGCGCTCCAGGTCGCGCGATCCCCAGTCTTGTTCTCCTTTCCCCATCCATCCGTCGACTTCCCAGGGGTAAGAGAAATCGAAGAACACGTAGTCGATTTGTCCGTAGCGAGTGAGAAGTTCGCGAACCTGTCCGGAAAGGTACTGCCTATAGCGGCCAAAATCCTTACCTTTGTCTTGTTCTCGAGCGTCTTTATCGTCTCTGCGGGGGTGGTGGAAGTCGAGGGTGAAATCAGGGTGATGCCAATCCAGCAGTGAGTGGTACAGCCCGATACGCAGACCCTCAGCACGCAGTGCATCAACCCACTCTTGAACGAAGTCTCTACCCTGGTGATGAAAGGAAGAGTAATCCGTGAGAGAAGTGTCCCACATGCAAAAACCGTCGTGGTGTTTGGTGGTAAGTACGGCATATCCCATGCCCGCCTCTTTTGCTAGGCGTGCGATCGCGGGCGCATCGAAGAGGTCTGGTTCAAAGACTTGGGCGTATTTCTCATAGTCTTCAATCTTGGTTCGTTCTCTGGTCATGACCCATTCGTGTCGAGCTGCGACAGAATAGAGTCCGAAATGGACAAAGAGCCCGAAGCGCGCTTCGTCAAACCAAGCGTGTTTTTCGAGCCTTTGAGTGGCGGGATGTCCCATCTTCTTCCGAGGCCTTTCTCGTAAGTAAACTAAGTCATATCACTTTCTTCGTGTGTGAGGTAGCATACATTGAAAGTGGGCATTGTGGAAGCGACGAGAATGTAGCGTTATCAAAACTAGATATGTCTACTGATTTGCATTTTCGTGATTAGGCGTTTCAAATATAAGTGGAGCATCTTGCTGCAAGATTGAAGGAAGTTTATGGTAAACGAAGTTCCTCAGACTGACGAACTGAGTCAGACACATCGGGCTATTGTGACGGCAGTTGGCCTGGGGGTCGCCACCTCCCGTGTGGATTTGACGCGCACGCTGTCCCTTGCAGCCTCGACGGTTTCGATACGCGTCCAAGAGCTCCTGGATTGGGGCCTTTTGGAAGAAATAGGAAGCGGAGCATCCAGAGGAGGGCGCAGGCCAAGCCTTCTGCAAGTCCCCGGTGGAGCCGGGCATTTTGTGGCAATAGATTCTGGTGCGCAGCATGTGCGTATAGGGATAGCCGACTTCCAAGGAGAGCTAAAACACACGCAAGAGGTCGCGTGCAAGCTGTCCCTCGGGCCCGATGCGGTTTTGGAGCAGATTGCCGACAATATCGAAAAGCTACAAGCAAAGTTCGTGCCAAATTCTCCTCTGCGTGGTGTGTGCCTGGGGCTTCCTGGCCCCATCGACATCATCCACGGCTGGGCTGATTCAGGAACCCGTTTGCCAGGGTGGTCGCGCTTCCCAGTGGCACAGTGGCTCAGTGAGCGCCTGCGAGTTCGAAGCATTGTAGAAAATGACGCAAACCTCATGGCTCTTGGGGAACATTTGGTGCACGCAGGACTCTCAACATCGATCACCGTCAAGGCTGGCAGCGCCATTGGTTCCGGGCTGGTCATTGACGGGTCGCTATTCAGGGGCGCTTCAGGCATGGCTGGCGACATTGCTCACGCGCGGCTTCCTTCTGCCCCGGACTTGCCTTGTGCCTGCGGTAACACAGGGTGTTTAGAAACAGTTGCCTCCGGTGTTGCACTGCTAGAGCAATATCGTGAAGTCGGAGGGAAAGCGCAATCGCTCAGAGATTTGGTTGCGGCAGCTAACAATGGAGATCCTCTGGCGACAACCCTGGTCAGAGAAGCAGGAAACCGCCTGGGAGAAATGCTGTGCATCGTCGTGGGCTTTGCGAACCCTGAGGCGCTCTTCGTCGGAGGACTTCTTTCGACTGTAGAACCCTTTGTTGCGGCGATCCGAGCTGCCTTGTACGGAGGATGTCACTCCATGGTCACCCGAAACCTGTTGATCGCCAAGACTACTCGCGGTGCCGATGCAGGCCTTTACGGCGCCTTGCACCTAATCCGAGGAAAGGCCCTTACCGAGGGCGGGGCATCTTAGAGCGAAGCGGTTAATCGATATCGGAGTGTTGAACCTCAAGGATTTCGACATCCGAAACCCCCTTGAGCTCGGATAGTTGTGCCACCAGGTGTTCCAAAGGCAGGTCACCTGTGAAGCGAATATCCACCGACTGTCCGACCCAGTCGACGCCTTGGACCTTGTGGGTTGTGAGTACGGCTGCCTCGAAGTGCATCTCTGCAGCGCATAACAGAATAGAGCGCATGACCCCATGTGAATCACGGTAGAGGATGCGCACGATCTTGTTGGTATCAGGTTTGGGAAGCAAACCGATAAGAGGGGGAGTGCCGAATATCAGTACGAAATGAAGGACGACGACTAGGGCAGACAAAGGAAGAAGCCCTGCACCACAGGCGACACCGAGAGCAGCCGATACCCACACCGTTGCGGCAGTAGTCAAGCCGCGCACAATGTCGCGGTTGACGAAGATCAGACCGGCACCCAGAAAACCAATACCAGAGGCAACCTGCGCAGCGACGCGCGCGGGGTCGTGTGGCCCAATTGTTGGAATATCGGCAAAACCGTAGGCCGAAGTGAGGGTGAAGAGGCAAGAACCCAGGCCTACCAGGGCGTGTGTGCGCACGCCGGTTGGCTTGTGGTGTACCTGTCGTTCCAAACCAATCAGGCCAGAGAGCAGTGTGGCCGCAATCAGATACACCATTTGGGGAAGAAAAGAACTCAAGTCAATGTTAGGCATCCGCAGTCCGTCCTAAAGAAAGCCATCACCTTTAGGGTTCAGGTTACATTGCGAGGAACAACTAAAGCCCCGTTTTTCAGTCTTTGCAGCAAAAAAGCACTATTGATTCGGTCAAACTGGACACGGCTGGGTCACAAAAATTCCTGCGAAAAACTAAGTCCGACCGACGAACCAGTTTCTCAGTTTCGCTATGCGGGCTTCGATTTCCTCAATTGTCGCCTGTGGAACCTCTGGTCCTCCGCAGGTCTTACGCAGTTTCGTGTGAACAACCCCGTGAGGTTCTCCGCTGCGCCTGGCCCAGGCTGCCACCAGCTGATTGAGTTCTTTGCGACGCTCGGCGCGCAGACGGTGCTGCGAAACCGCATTAGGACCATGTGCCGAGCTTCCCTTGCCGCCATTCTTTTGCGCCTTGGCTTGCTTCGCCTGATGTGCCCTCAGCAAGGTCGTCACCTGCTCGGGTTCCAAAAGACCGGGTATCCCCAAAAAGTCCTGCTCTTCTACGGAGCCGACCTCGGCACCTAATCCAAACTCTGAACCGTCAAACAAAACCCGGTCAAACTCGGCGTGGGCATCCAAGGCTTCAAAGGATCCGAGTAAATCATCGGAAGCGTTTTCAACTGCATTGACCTGGGCCATTGCCAAATCTTCTTCGGTGGGAGCATCCGGGTCATAGGGCTTGCCCAAGGCGTGATCGCGTTCACGCTCAAGTTCTGAGGCCAACTGCAGCAGGGGAGCGACCGAGGGCAAGAAGACCGAGGCCGTTTCTCCACGCCGCCTGGCCCGCACAAAACGCCCAATGGCCTGCGCAAAAAACAAAGGCGTAGACGCTGAGGTCGCATAAACCCCTACCGCCATGCGCGGGATGTCAACGCCCTCGGAAACCATGCGGACTGCAACCATCCATCTGTCAGTGGACCCAGCGAAGAGGTCAATTTTCTCCGAAGCGCCCTCATCGTCGGATAAAACGACGGTAGCTGCCTTGCCCGTGAGCTCCCGCAGGACCCTCGCGTATGACCTTGCGGCAGTCTTATTGGAGGCAATGACAAGGCCGCCTGCATCAGGAACACTGCGACGAACCTCGGTTAGGCGCTGATCGGCGGCCGCGATAACGGCGCGGATCCATTCCCCTTCGGGGTCAAGAGCCGTGCGCCATGCCTGTTTCGTCAGGTCTTTCGTCAAAGGTTCGCCCAGGCGAGCCTCGTACTCGTCTCCCGCTTTGGTACGCCATCGCATAGTCCCCGAATAGGTCATGAACAACACCGGTCGAACCACGAAATCACGCAGGGCATCCCCATAGCCGTAGGTGTAGTCAGCCCGCGAGCGCTTTATGCCCTCGCCATCTTCCACATAGGTCACAAAAGGAATAGGGGAGGTGTCCGATCTGAAGGGCGTGCCAGTCATGGACAGGCGTCTGGCCGCAGACTCGAAGGCTTCAGCCACGCCATCGCCCCAGGTCAAAGAGTCTCCTGCGTGGTGTATCTCATCCAAGATCACCAAGGTCCTCTCGCTTTGGGTACGGGCTTTGTGGACGGAAGGATTCGCCCCCACCTGGGCGTAGGTTACGCACACCCCATCGAAATGTGCGCCGGCTACCAATTGCGCATTTGTAAAGGCTGGGTCCAGTTGGATGCCCACGTGTGCGGCAGCATCCGCCCACTGTGACTTAAGATGCTCTGTGGGACACACCACCGTAACTTTTGCTATTTCACGTCGTGACAATAATTCTGTCGCTACCCGCAAGGCAAAGGTCGTTTTACCTGCGCCGGGGGTTGCCGCAAGCAAAAAATCTCTGCCCTGTTGTGATACCAAGGTTTGCATATAGGCATCCAGGGCCTCTTGTTGCCAGGCACGCAGTTTCGCGCCCGTGCCCCAGGCGGCGCGCGCGGGAAAGGACGGCGAAAGCTGCTGGGCGGCGAAGGCAGAGGGCGTAACAGGGGTCTGCGATGACCTGGGTTGGGACAAGGCGTTCAAGGACGCGCACCCACCACAGCGCACAAGGTCAAGGCAAGAATCACGAAGCCATTATAGGGACGACCCCGGACATGGGCTGGATTCGAGAATTCTTGGTGGGTATCAGGTAGGAATACCCGAAGCTGTCAGTATGTTGAAACAGGTGTCTTCTAATAAGTGACCAACACAGAGCCGGTCAAGCCCCTCAGAGAGGAAATCATGTCCGCCACAACGCCTGCACAGACCATGAACTTCGACGTCATCGTCATCGGTTGGGGCAAGGGAGGCAAGACCTTAGCAGCCACCCTGTCCAAGTCAGGCAAGAAAGTCGCGATTATCGAAGAATCCCAGGGCATGTATGGCGGCACGTGTATCAATATCGGCTGTGTGCCCACAAAGTTTTTAGTTCACAGAGCAGAAGAACGACCTTCCAGCAAGGGCATTGCCGAGGACGGCGAGGCAGCGATCCAGTGGTTCAAAGATTCTGTGGCGGGCAGGGACGGGCTTATCGGCAAGTTGAACGCGGCAAACTATGCCATGTTGGACGCTGCCCAGAACGTGACCATCGTCGACGGCCACGCACGTTTTACTGGGCCTCACACCGTCGAGGTCCAGGCTGGCAGCGATTTGTTAAAGCTGACTGCCCCCACAATTGTTATCAACACTGGTGCCACCCATATTGATCCCCCTGCCACAATCGAGGGGGCAGATGCCAGCCGTTTTGTTTACGACTCGACCACTATCCAACACGTTGATCCCCTGCCAAAGCATCTGGTTATTGTGGGAGGTAGCTTTATCGCCCTCGAGTTCGCCTCGATGTTTGCACACTACGGTTCGCAGGTTACCGTTCTGGTCAGACGCCCGATGCCGCTGCCGCAAGAAGACCCGGACACAGTGGAAACACTTATCGACATCCTCACTCAGGCAGGTGTGCGGTTCATAACGGGCACGAATGCGCTTCGCCTGGAGGACCGCAGTGACCACACTCTTGTCCACCTGGATAACGGCGATACCCTTGTGGCACAGGCCGTACTCTTCGCCCTCGGCAGGCGTGCACAAACGGATGACCTGGGCCTAGAAAATGCCGGAATCGAAACAACCGAGCGTGGATTTATCCGTGTTGACGAATACCTGCGAACGAATGTCGAGGGCGTGTATGCCATAGGGGACGTCAATGGCGGTCCCCAGTTCACGTATATTTCTTTGGACGATTACCGCATTGTTGTAGATCAGCTACTTGGCCAGGGCAAACGCAGCACCAAGGACAGAAAGGCTGTTCCCTCTACGGCCTTCATCACCCCACCTTTCGCCTGGGTAGGAATGTCCGAGGGCGAAGCGCTAAAAGCCGGACACAAGGTAGAAATCGCGAAGAAAGATGTCGCCCAGATCGCTTCGATGCCCAAGGCGAAAATCTATGGCCAAACCCAAGGCATGATGAAGTTCATTATTGACGCCAATACGGATGAAATCCTGGGTGCCAGGCTGATCAGCATTGACGCTCAAGAGCTGATCAATACGGTGGCTTTGGCCATGCGCACGGGTGTGACCGCCACGCAGCTGCGCGACAGTATTTTCACCCACCCGTCCAGCACAGAGGCCTTCAACGAGGTTCTGGGAGTCCGCCAAGGCTAACGCACGTGCTAAACGTGTGGAGATCTTGGGGTTCTGTGATGTGTGTGACAAATAAGTAAGGCTTAGCTAAGTATTTACCGCGTGTTCACATGGACTCCTTAGCCTGAGGCGCGATGGGCTTCAAAATCCTGCAATTGTCTGACCCGCACACGACTGCCTCACACCGCCCCCTGCGGGAAGTCGGCGCATACCTGCTGAGGCGGCCTAAAGAATACGATGCCATTGTTCTCAGCGGCGACCTCACTCAACGTGGGCACGCTGAAGCTACAGGAATCCTGATTGAGGACATCGAGGTTTTACAAAGGTGCGCCCCGGTTGTCGGGGTCAAAGGCAACCATGATGGTCATTTGTCCGGCGTGCAGGTTCCAGGTGTCAGCAATGAAAAAGTCTTTGCGTATAAGTTTGCGCAGCTTAGTATTGTCGCTCTTGACTCAAATCCCGGCCAGATTGATGCCGAGGCTTTAACTCTGCTGGATTCGCTCTTGGATGATCAGCCTGCTTTCGGGCATGTCTTGGTTATGCACCATCCGCCTTTCCCTGCAGCCATGCCGGATTTAATTCGTGAGGACTTTGACCAATGCCAAGAGTTTGCAAAAGTTATTGAAGGGCGTGTACGCCTGATTCTCAGCGGTCATTACCATCAGATTTCTGCAGGCAGTGTGGCCGGTGTTCCCGTTTGGAGTGCCCCTGCCCTTTCGTACCAACGCTGTGTTACCGCCGACCTCGATGTTCCTGATGGTTGGCAGGAATCCCCACGTGAATCATCAGAGTTTTGCGTTATTGACCTAGGTGAAACCGACTTCCAGGTGGCACATGTCCATCTGGAACCAACAAATGGAGGAAAGAAATGATCCGAAAGTTCCTTGCCCCCGCAGTGGGCGTGCTGGTCTTAGGGCTGGCTGCTTGCGGTGGAGGTGCTGCTGCTTCAAAAACCGACAGCACAGAAACCAGCACAGAAGCGTCCACGCAGACAAGTGCGGACACTGTTGGCTCTATTACTCTCTACACCTCAGAGCCTCAAGCCAAAATCGATGAACTGGTGGCTGAGTTCAACGTCGCCCAACCAAACGTGAAGGTGGAGGTTTTCAGGGCCGGCACAGGGGATTTGACCACCCGTATTGAAGCTGAACTAGCTGCTGGTGAGGTCCAGGCTGACGTGCTCTTAGCCGCTGATGCTCCCACCTTTGATAAGTATGTTGCCCAGGATCTTTTCGCACCTTTGAAGGTGGACACCAGCAATGTCCTGGCTGAGGTTATAGATCCCAAAGGGTTTTATGTGGGCACCCGCGTGATCCCCACGGTTATTGCCTACAACACGGACGCGGTTGAAACACCTCCGCAAACATGGCAGGAACTGACCGATTCTTCCTACAAGGGCAAACTGGTTATGCCTAATCCCGATGTGTCTGGGGCTGCGGCCTTCAATGCGGCCGTGTGGATGTTGAACCCGGATATGGGAGAACCCTGGTTGAATGCCTTGGCCGCCAACCAGCCGGTTATTGCTGATTCCAATGGCCCAGTATCCCAGGCTGTCGCCACAGGCACGCAGCCCATTGGCATTGTTGTGGACTACTTGGTACGTGACCTGGCAGCCCAAGGCTCACCCATTGCGGTGTCTTACCCGTCCGAGGGCGTGCCCTACGTATTCCAGCCTGTTGGTGTCTTTTCGTCTTCAAAGAATCAGGATGCGGCCATGATCTTTGCCGACTGGCTGATTTCTACTGAGGGACAAGACCTGGCAGTCAAGCAAAACTATTTGCCTGTGCGCACGGATGTGACCTCACCTGCAGGGGCACCCACCATGGATGAGCTCAAACTCATGGCCTATGACCTGGAAAAGGTTTCAGCCTCCAAGAAGGATGCTGTCACCCTGTTCAACAGCCTGTTCCAATGAACCGCAGCGCCACCATGGCAAGCTTGCGCGCAATCACCTGGCTGCTTACTGCAGCGGTGATTGTGACACCGTTGGCTGCCATGGTGGCGCTGGGTTTAAGCGGTAATCATTGGGATGTTCTGGCCTCACCAGAGATAGCTAGTGCAACCATAAATTCCTTGGTCACCTCTTCTGTTTCGGCAGTGGCTGCGGTTGCCATTGGCACCTATCTGGCGGTGGTCTTGGACCACACGAACCTTATGGGACGCTCAGCCTTGCGCTTGTTTGCTTTGTCCCCCATGTTTATCCCTCCCTTTGTTGGGGCCATCAGTTGGCTGGGTGTTTTTGGTCCCAACTCGGGGATAAACAAAATATGGCGCGGCTTTTTCGATGCGCCCTTGTGGAATCTGTACGGGGCTGACGGCGTTATTTTCTTACTGATAGTCCATTCCTATCCGATCACATACCTGATCATCGGTGCTGCCCTACGCCGAATACCCTCGGACCTGGAACAGGCGGCAAGAATATCTGGGGCACACCCCCTACAGGTCTTAAAGGACATCACCCTTCCTCTTTTGCGTCCGGCGATTATCGCGGCCTTTTCCTTGACTTTCGTATCCAACCTGGCCGATTTCGGAATACCTGCAATCGTGGGCTTGCCGGAACGCTACTACACGCTGTCCACCTTGATCTATCGCTTTATCCAATCGGGAACGGTGGATCAACCCCTTCAAGTCGTGTCGGCAATAGGGACATTGCTGCTTATGGTGGCCGTTGTGGCAGCCATTCTTGACGCCCAGGTCCGAAAGGGGCATACAGAACTGGACTCGACAGCGGCCTTGCGCGCGCAAATGTCTTTGGGTGGCGCGCGTCTGCCTTTGAGCGCTGCGACCTGGTTTAGTGGACTGGCCGTTACAGTTTTGCCGATTGTGGCTTTGGGGACGCAGTCCCTGTCCCCGGCTCCAGGTGTGCATTTGACGTGGGAAAATGTCAGTCTCAATAACTATGTACAAGCCCTGGGCATGAACACAACCCAGATCGGTTTGAGGAATTCACTAACCTTGGCTACCGCAGCGGCGATCATTTGTGCCGTTTTGGGCTTGACGATCGGCCTGTTGACGACCCGCACACGGGCGCGTTCTAACCCCTACCTCAATGCCATGGCCATGTTGCCCCAGGCCATTCCCGGAACGGTTATTGCAGTAGGTTGGTTGATTATCGCCCCCGCCCTCGGCCTCTTTAATACCCCTTGGCTGATTTTGCTGGCCTACGTCATGGCCTTTTTAGCGCTGGTCGTCCAGTCAGTGTCTGCCCCTTTGCGGGGTATTCCTCGCGCACTAGAGGACGCCGCGCGCATTTCGGGGGCAGGTGAGCTGCGCGCCTTGTTGGACATTTCTTGGCGTTTGGGTTTTCCTGCCGCCATCACAGGAGGAGCGATGGTTTTCCTCACGGCCGTGCGTGAACTGACCATCTCTGCCTTGCTTCGCTCCCCGGGTTCTCAAACTTTAGGGGTCGCCATTTTCGACCTACAACAGTCAGGGAACTACAACGCGTCTTCTGCCCTTTCCGTCCTGGTGACAATCGTTGGAATATTTGGGATTGCCTTACTGGGGCACACATTGGCTGGCAGCAACAAGAATCGAGGATGACATGTCTGGGGTAGTTCTAAGCGACATCGGGATGACCTTCCCTAACGGCTTCACCGCTTTGGAAGGCATCGACGTAGACATTTTGGACGGAGAGTTTTTGGCTTTGGTCGGGCCTTCAGGTTCAGGCAAGACGACTTTGCTCAGGGCGGTTGCCGGTTTCCTTACGCCCACAGCCGGCTCCATCCACATTGCAGGGGCCGAGGTCGCTACGCCTGGGCACGCCAAAGCACCCGAGAAACGCGGCCTTGGGATGGTCTTTCAGCAACATGCGATTTGGCCGCACCTGAGTGTGGGCGACAACGTGGGCTATTCACTAAAAATCGCTAAAAAATCGCGCAAAGAGATCACTGCCAGGGTCGATGAACTCTTAGAACTCGTGGGCCTTGCGGGCTTCACGAAGCGCAATCCAGCAACCCTGTCTGGCGGGCAGCGTCAGAGGGTGGCTTTGGCCCGCGCATTGGCACCTGCCCCTAGCGTGTTGTTACTGGACGAGGCGTTGTCTGCTCTGGATGAGCCTTTGCGTGATCAGTTGCGTGTGGAGCTAAAGGACTTGACCTCTCGTATGGGACTTACGGTAATCCACGTCACCCACGACCGAAACGAGGCACTGGCCTTGGCTGACAGAATTGCCGTGCTGGACCAAGGGCGCATCGTTCAACTGGGTACGCCTTTTGAACTGGTGCGTAACCCTGCAACGCCCTTTGTTGCCCGTTTTTTGTCGGACGCCACTGTGCTGGACGGCGAGTTAAACGATGAGGGTTTCAAAGCGGACACGCATCCTTTGGCAGTGGGCCGTGAACAGATCGTGTTCGCGCAGGAAACTGAGAACGCGAAAGGTCGCGGTTCCCTGGCTGTTTTGCCTGGTGACGTTGAACTGGTTGACGACCCTGCAGGTGGGGCACACGTCATTAGCGCACTGTTTGGGCGCACGGCCTCTGACGTAATAGTTCAGTGGCAAGACCTGAAGTTGCGCTGTGCTTCCCCTTGGCAGCCAAAGGTGAACACCCAGGTCACCCCCAAGATCAAGCGGGCCATCTTTTATCCAAACTGCGCATAACAGGCGCATATGCAGGTGTATTTCCTGGCGGTGTGGTAGTGGTAGGGTTTTTCGCAGTTAAAGTTGTTAAACCTGAAGCGGCAACGATGCTAAGGAGCCTCCATGGAGTCAGGTGATAGTAAAACACGGGTAAATGATGCGCATCTGCATATTTCGCCAAATGTACCGCCGCACGATAATGAACTGAAGCGTGGACTGAAGGCCAGGCACCTGAACATGATCGCCATCGGCGGGGCGATTGGCACGGGCCTATTTGTGGCTTCCGGTGCTTCTATCCACCAGGCAGGCCCAGGTGGTGCCCTATTTGCGTACGCAGCCATCGGCTTCATGGTGTTTTTGCTCATGCAGTCCCTGGGAGAGATGGCCACGTACATGCCTGTGGCTGGCTCTTTTGAAACCTATGGGACCAGGTTCGTTTCGCCGTCTTTTGGTTTCGCAATGGGTTGGAACTACTGGTACAACTGGGCGATCACCGTTGCAGCAGAACTTGTAGCGGCCGCTTTGGTGATGAAGTATTGGTTGCCTGACGTGCCATCAATCGTGTGGTCAGCAATATTCCTGACAATCCTGTTCGTCCTCAACGCCTTCAGTGTCGGGTCCTTCGGAGAGTCAGAGTTCTGGTTTGCCTCCATCAAGGTCGTGACTGTTGTCGTATTCCTGGCTGTCGGCGTCTTGATGATCTTTGGCATCATGGGGGGAAAGTCGCCCGGTTTCGTCAACTGGTCAACCGGGGATGCCCCCTTCGTCAATGGCGCCTTGGGCATTGTGAACATCTTTATGATTGCGGGATTCTCCTTCCAGGGCACAGAAATGATTGGTGTTGCAGCAGGTGAGGCCAAGGACCCCGAAAAGAACGTGCCACGCGCCATCCGCACGGTGTTTATCCGTATTCTGCTGTTCTACATCGGCGCTATTACGGTTATCGGATTCCTGCTTCCCTACACCGACGACCGCTTGTTGAACCCTAACGGCGATATTGCTGTCGCACCCTTCACCCTGGTGTTTGAAAACGCCGGCGTCCTGGGAGCCGCTGCAATCATGAATGCCGTCATCCTGACTTCTGTGTTGTCTGCTGGCAACTCGGGCATGTACGTCTCGACGCGCATGCTCTATGCCCTTGCCCGCGAAGGCAAGGCGCCCAAGATTTTCGGCACCACAAACAAGCGCGGCGTCCCCATGGCAGCCTTGCTCGCCACCACGGCTGTTGGCGGCCTGTGCTTTATTACCTCCCTGATAGGTGATGGGCATGCCTACACCTGGATGATTAACGCCTCTGGCCTGGCGGGATTCATAACCTGGATGGGGATTGCCTGGTGTCACTACAAGTTCCGCAAGGCATACGTAGCCCAAGGCAATAAGGTCTCTGACCTTCCATACCGTGCTTGGTGGTTCCCTTTGGGGCCTCTGGTTGCTTTGGCTATGTGTGCTTTTGTCATCGTGGGACAAAACTATGAGGCACTCCTTGGTCTGACCAGCCCTGATGCCATCTTGACCGCCTACATTGGTCTTCCCCTGTTCTTGGCCTTGTGGGTTGGCCACAAGCTCATCACAAAGGCGCCCAAGGTAGACCCCAAAGAGGCCAACCTCTCCCGCTCCTAGTCACGAAAAAGTCGTTGATGTGGCCCCTGGATTGCTCTTCGGGTTAGGGGTCGACGAGGTACAAGCCGCTAATGACAAAGAAATCAGTGCGGTAAGCACCAGTATCCCTAGTCGATTGTGGGACATGTCTTTCTCCTTCGGCTGTGCATCGCGTGCGGCTTCGACTACTCGCTCAGCATGACCTTGATCTCTCGGCGTTTGTCCATGTCGTCATAGGCCTCGGCCGCTTCTTCAAGGGGCCTGGTTTTGGTGAACACGCTTCCTGGATTGATCGTTCCACTCATGACTTGCTCTAGCAGGCTGGGCAGGTAGGCCCGGACCGGGGCCATGCCACCCTTCAAGCCCACATTCCATTCAAAGATGTGCCTCATGGGGATCTCAATGTCGTGTGGCACGCCGACCCAGCCGACCGTTCCGCCGGGTCTGCAAGACTTGATTGCCTGTAGCATGCCTGGCCCGTCACCGACACACTCCAAAACTCCGTCAGCTCCGATGCCGTCAGTCAAGTCCATGACGACGGCAACGCCCTCGTCCCCGCGGGCCTCCACTATGTCGGTTGCGCCAAACTCGCGTGCCAATGCTTGGCGTTGGGGATTCCTGGACATGGCAATAATCTGGTGTGCACCCAAGGTTTTGGCGGCCAATACGCCGCACAAACCAACAGCCCCGTCGCCCACAACCGCAACGCGAGAACCCTCACGCACGCCAGCACTTACGGCTGCGTGCCAGCCGGTGCCCATCACATCACTGAGTGATAGCAGCGATTTCAACAAGTCGCCCTCGGGAAGTTTGCTTGACTGGGCCCCTTCGGAAAAACCGGGCACCTTGACCATGGAGAAACCCGCCTGAGGGACGCGCAAAAACTCGGCTTGGCAACAGGAGTAAAAAGAACCGCCGTTGCGGCAAGACCCCGTGAAGCCGCTCACGCAGTCTGGGCATACCCCGCAAGAGTGCATAAAGGGGTTGACGACGAAGTCACCGAGGGAAAAACCAGTGACGTCTGCGCCTAGTTCAACGATCACCCCCACAGCTTCGTGGCCCATCATTTGAGGCTCGGCAATGGGGGTAATGCCCCTGTACCTCCACAGGTCAGAACCGCATACGCAGGAAGCCACAACGCGGATGATCGCGTCCGTTGGTGCCTGGATGACAGGTTTGGGGACACCGGTGACAGTTATATCAAAAGCTCTGTTCAAGAAGGCTGCGCGCATGCCTCCAGGGTATCGCGAACGGGCATGGCTAGTGAGATTCCTTGCAAAGAGGCCTTGAAACCGCTCCACAGTTGGGGGAAACAGGGGCATAAAGAGTAAAATCCAACGGGCGCATGTGCGTAAAGGCCACAGCCTAAATGCCTCGCCCTCGGAAAAATTGTCTTTGCTTGTTGGGAAAACTTGATGCCTATTCGTTCAAACCTTCGTAATGTTGCCATTGTCGCCCATGTTGACCACGGTAAAACCACTCTGGTGGATGCTATGTTGTGGCATGCAGGCGCCTTTTCTGACCACGCTACGAAGGAAAAAACAGGCGAGCGCGTCATGGACTCTGGGGACCTAGAGCGCGAAAAAGGCATTACGATTCTGGCGAAGAACACTGCTGTGCACTACACCGGACCTGCCGCGGTTTCGGCAGGGGTTCACGATGGCATCACGATTAACGTCATCGACACCCCAGGTCACGCTGACTTTGGTGGCGAAGTTGAACGCGGCTTATCCATGGTGGATGGGGTCGTCTTGCTGGTTGACGCCGCAGAAGGACCTCTGCCTCAAACGCGTTTTGTCTTGCGTAAGGCGATGGAAGCGGACCTGCCAGTTATCGTTGTCGTCAACAAGGTTGACAGGCCTGATGCCCGCATCGAAGAGGTCTTGAGCCTGACGACAGACCTGCTGCTGAGCCTGGCAGAAGACATTATCAATTCTGGCCACGATATCGACATTGACTCCGTTTTGGATTTCCCTGTCGTCTACTGTTCCGCCAAGGCAGGTAAGGCAACCCTGGAACGCCCCGCCGACGGAACCTTACCCGAAGACGATTTAGAACCTATCTTTGCCACCATCATTGACCGCATACCAGGGCCATCCTACGAAGAAGGCGCGCCCTTGCAGGCGCACGTCACGAACCTGGACGCATCCCCGTTCTTGGGACGCTTGGCGCTGCTGCGCGTCCACAATGGCACCCTGAAGAAGGGGTCAACCGTGGGATGGGCCAGGCATGACGGCACCATGAAACAAGCCAGGATCTCTGAGCTCCTGCGCACCGAGGGCCTGGAGCGCATCCCTGCCGAAGAGGCCCACGCAGGCGACATTGTTGCTGTTGCCGGTATTGAGGACATCACCATTGGTGAATCCTTGGTAGACCTGGCAGATCCCAGGCCGCTGCCTTTGATCACGGTCGACGACCCGGCTATTTCTATGACCATTGGCATCAACACCTCGCCTCTGGCAGGCCAAGTCAAGGGCGCGAAGGTCACTGCCAGGCAGGTTAAAGACCGTTTGGATAAAGAGCTGATCGGCAACGTGTCTTTGCGTGTTTTACCAACCGACCGTCCTGACACCTGGGAGGTACAAGGGCGTGGTGAACTTGCCTTAGCGATTTTGGTTGAACAGATGCGCCGCGAAGGTTTCGAGTTGACGGTCGGCAAACCCCAGGTGGTCGCGAAGCTCATCGACGGCAAGAAGCACGAGCCGATGGAACGCATGACTATTGACGTCCCGGAAGAACACCTGGGGACCGTCACTCAACTGATGGCTGCGCGCAAGGGACGCATGGAAACCATGGAGAATCACGGGACCGGCTGGGTGCGTCTGGAATTCATGGTGCCAGCTCGCGGGCTGATCGGTTTTCGCTCCACCTTCATGACAGAGACCAGAGGAACCGGGATAGCGTTTGCAATCGCAGAGGGTTACGAGCCTTGGCACGGTGTTATTCAACGACGTTTGACCGGGTCTATGGTCGCCGATCGCATGGGCAAGGCCGTGCCTTTCGCCATGATTAAGCTGCAGGAACGCGGGTCTTTCCTGGTGGAACCCGGTTCGCCTGTGTATGAAGGCCAGGTTGTTGGCGAAAATTCGCGCAATGAAGAAATGGTTGTCAATATCTGTAAAGAAAAGCAGCAGACCAATATGAGGTCTGCGACGGCTGACTCTTGGGAAGGGCTCACGCCACCTCGCAGGCTAACCTTAGAAGAGTCGCTAGAATTCATCACGGATGATGAATGCTGCGAGGTTACTCCCGAAGCAGTAAGAATCCGTAAAGTGGTCCTTAATACGCAGGATCGCTTCAGGCAAAGTGCGCGCATCAAGCGCGAGCAAGAGGTTTAGCAATGGCAAAACAGCCCCGGCCCCAGAATGTATCGGCGGCCCAGGTATTCCAAGGTTTCCAAGAGGATAAACGCCCTCATGGTAGGCGTATCGCCATCATCGCGGCCATCATGACCACCCTGTTGTTGGCTTATGGCGGACTTGCCTATGCGGTTTCGGGCAAGGTGCCTCAGGGGACCAGTGTGGCAGGCATAGATCTCTCCGGTATGACTTCTGCCCAGGCCACTAATGCTTTGAAAAATGGTCTGAAGGATAGGGACGGGCATCCCTTTGACGTTGCCGTTGAGGGTAAAGCCGCCAGTCTGGATCCGAAAAAAGCTGGGATCGCTATCGACTATAAGGCGACTATTTCCTCTTTGACAAGGTTTTCTTTGAACCCTGTTCGCATAGCCCAAACTTTCATGGGGCTGGGTGAAAAGAGCGTTATTTCCACCATTGAGGAAACAAAGCTTGAGGCTGCTTTGAAAGACCTGGCCCCTTCGTTGAAGACGGAACCTGTTGAGGCCGGCGTGACCTGCAAAGGCGAGGTTTTTGAAAAGACCGAGCCAAAAAATGGTGCAGAGCTTGACGTCAAACAGGCGGTTGCGACCTTGGAAAAGACCTGGGCAACGGATAAACTCCCGCTCGCTTTGCCTGGCAAAGTCACACTTCCACAAACGACGGCTGAGCATCTTGCCAAGGCATTTGATGAGGACGCCAAGGCCATTATGTCTGGACCTGTAACGGTCTCTATTGAGGACAAGACAACGGAACTGAGTCCTGGACAACTGTGCGTCTCGTCGACTTTCACTCCCAGCGCCACCGGCCTTGACCTGCAAATCGATGGGGAAAAACTTAAGGGCTCAATTGAAGCGGCACTACCGGACATCGAAAAGGGCCCGGTGGATGCAACGTTTTCGTTTAGCACCTACGGAGCTGCCGGTACACCTATCATCAACCCGTCCAGCCCAGGAAAAACACTTTCTGCCGAGGACGTAGCGAAAACAGTGACGGCTGCCGCCTTATCGACAGAAAATCGCATCGCCGGCCTGACCATGACAGAGAAGGAACCCGAGTTCACGACCGAGAAGGCGAACGCGGCTGGAATCAAAGAAATCATCTCTGAGTTTTCCACGCCTTTGCCCTATAACCCGGTTCGTACCCAGAACTTAATCATGGGCACCAACAAGATCACAGGCGTTGTTATCGCCCCAGGTAAAAACTTTTCACTGCTTGGGGCCATCGGGCCAGTCGATGCCGCGCATGGTTGGACGACCTCGGATGTGGTTGAAAATGGTTTCCACCGCAAAGCTGCAGGTGGAGGATTGTCGCAATTATCAACAACCACCTATAATGCCGGATTTTTCGGGGGTATGGACGATGTTGAACACACCCCTCACTCTGAGTACTTTTCACGCTACCCAGCAGGCCGCGAGGCTACCCTTTGGGATCCACGAATAGATATGAAGTTCGGTAACTCGACTCCGTATCACGTCTTGGTGCAGGGGTGGGTGGCTGACGCGCGAGTGCATGTTCGCTTGTGGTCTACGAAACACTATGAAGTTAAGGAGTCATCTTCGGAACGTTGGGGTTATGTTGCACCCAAGACTCGCCACTCCTTGGACCCCAAGTGTGAACCTTCTGCAGCTGGCACGCCAGGTTTTAGTATCAAAATCCGACGCGAGCGTTGGTTGAACGGTTCGATGCACGACAACCAGGAATGGGTGCATTCCTATGTCGCCCAAGATAATGTCGTGTGCGGCCCCAAACCAGACCCCAACGCCCCGCCCCCTGCCCAGCCCACAGACTAGCTGACTGTATCGGTCGTGTGCTGACCATATCGGTGGGAGGCGCTCCCGGCGATACACTCACGACCCCACCGCTACTCTCAGCACGTCTAGTCGCGGGTGAAAATCGCAGCTAACGATTCCCACTGTTCGGCCTTGACGAACACGGGGATCTGGGTCCGTGTTTCCACATCCACGTTCACAAGCTGACCGCCATGAACATGCTCTTTGGTCCACGCATTGACCCACTCAGCAGCAGGAAGATAGACATCCCAGCTGTCGACCGCAGGTTGAAGCACAGGACATACAAGTACGTGGTCTCCCAGCAACCATTGAAGCGGATATTTCCACAACTGCTCATCGTGCGGGTAGTCGAAGTACAAGGGACGCATGAGGGGATTGGCAGTTGCCACACAATCCCTTGCTGAGACGACCAGATAAGGAATCAGGCGTTCACGCAGTTCAACCAGTTTTCGCACCTGCCCGATAACCTCGCTATCCCCGGTGCGCTCAGCAATATTCCACGGTGTCCTGTCGACCGAGGGTTTGCGGTGATGATTAAACTCAGAGTGGTACTGCATGATGGGCAGAAAAACACTGGCCGCCATCGCGCGAACATAAAGCTCCGCATCTGGGATGGGACCAGAGAATCCTGCAATATCCCAACCCCAATAGACGATGCCGCACGAGGAGGCCGATAATCCAGCAAACATTGACCAGCGGAACGCTTCCCAGGTCGAGTTTTCATCTCCCGCCCAAAAAGCACCGTGGGCTTGAGACCCCGTAAACCCGGCGCGAGAAAACGTCACGGGTGCCTTCCCGCAAGATTCCAGCAGTCGACCATAGGCTGCGGCATATGCGACAGGGAACAAGTTGTTACCCTCATCTCCGCGCATCTCATCCAAATAGACAAGATCCGAGCCCCAGGCATGTTCCCCGCCATCGGTTTTAAAACCATCAATACCCAGTTCTTCAACCAGGTAGCGACGTTTTTCGGTCCACCAGTGCGCCGCAGACTCATCTCGCAGATCTGGCATTAAAGACAGCGGAAACCACCATCCGCGATTCCTGTAAGGCCGCAGCGAACCATCGGGGGCAACCTCGCGGACCAGCAAGTTCTTGTCAATCGCGGTTCGCGCATCTATCGCAGCCTGTCCCGTAGGGTGCGGACGCATCTTGATCAGCGGTATCTGCCACAGGTGCACACGTACCCCCTGCGCATGAAGCTTATCGACCATGCCCTTTGGGTCAGGCCAGGCACCGTGAGCAGGAAACTCAAAATCAGCTAGACGCATGGGGCCACCATCTTTACGCGGCTCATACCTGGCATCGCGAAAAATCGTGAAGCTCTTTTCATCACTCCAGGCCTCAATGACCAAGTTCTTTACAGGTATCCGATGTTCTTTGTGCAGGGCCATTTGTCTTTCGACTTCCGCCTGGGTGTTCCACTCATTTCCGGAGGCCCAAAGGCCAAAAACCCAGTCGGGCATCACTTTGGGACGTCCGGTTTCTTCAAGGAACGCATCCAACACTTCTCGGGGCGCCCCTGCATACAAGGCCACTTCAAGCATTTTTTTATTGTCCGAGGGCGAATCGATTAAGGCCTCAACGCACAGGTAACCCGGACGTGTCTGCCCAATGTCAAAGAAGACCCGGCGTGAGCTTCGCACGTGAAAACCCCAACCTCTGCCTCCTACGACGTGGGCGAATGGCATGGGCAGATAGGTCTTACGGTGTTCACCCTGGCTTTTGTACTGTTCGAAGACGATTGAATCAAGGGTAGTGCCGCGGTGCTCTAAGGCGTGATACCTCTCACCGAAGCCTGCCACCTTTTCACCTTTGGCTAGGGGCAGGGTAAAACGAATACTGTGAGCACGGTGGCCGTCATCCAGGACCTCAATGTGTCCAGGAACGATACCGTCTGTCGTATCGCCGACCATCTCGATAGAAGTGTCAGGGGCTGGACGCCAGGCGGCAATACGGGTTGAAAACCAACGGGTCTTTTGAGGCGTGGCCCCCTTCTTTTCAGCTATAAAACGATAGGTTAGTGTGCTGCCCGCCCTCGGCGTATCCAAAAAAACCTGCCAGCCACCGGCCTGCCGGGCCTTTCGTGCCTGTGCCGAGGCCAGGTGGCCGCCATCTTGGGACTGTCCTCGCGAAGAACGCACGACAGGGTGGGCCACCGCCGTTTGTGAATCTGCTTCATCGATGCAGAATTCGATCTGAACTGATTGGATATCTGCAGAGGTGCGTACACCGAGGCGAAGCGGGGTGCCTTCAATCGGATGGATGGGGCTACGCTGTTCGGTGTCGTCAGAATAGGGGTGTCCCGAACCAAAGGGGCGGTGCCTGATCATGAAGAAGTCTCCTTGACGTTGATACCAAGTTCTACCGCCAAACGCAGCAGCATTGCGTGACTCCACAACAGCGGGGTGGCAACCTCGCCCCAGCGATCACGCCACTCTTGCCGGCGTTCGGGTGCGAGTAGGGGGTTACCAACCTGTTCTGGAAGTTCAAGGCTTTCGGTGGCAGTTGACGCAGCCCAATCTAAGTATTGCCGGGCTTTTTGAGCATTACCCGTTGACACATGGGCTAGTCCCAGGAAACAAGACAAGAGCGGCCAGCGCCCACCTCCGTAAAAGGTGTCGCCCAGGAAGCGGTGAACACCGAAGTCGACACTCAGCTGCTGTTCTAGGGCAGCTATTGTGCCTTTGGCCAGGTCACAGGCAGGATCGATTACTCGCAGTGGAGCAATCAGGGCAGATAAGGAACCATCAAGGGAATCGTTTCCGATCCATTTACACAGGTGGAAGTCGGCGGTTCCTTCCTGGATTATCTTTTGTTTGATATCTCCGTAAGTGAGGACCGCTGCCTGGGCTTGGAGGCCTTCCACCAGTCCTGCCTCAATCGCAGCCTGTAAACCCGCGGCTATGCACCCCAAGGTGGATATGTGTTGCTGTTCTCTGTGCTCTTCCCACCAGTCAAAGCAGGGACGATCCCAGGAACTAAGCAAGTAATCAACGGTCAATTGCGCTGCTGGTTTCCACACATCAATGTTTAGTTTGTGGCGGAGGGCATGTTGGCCAAGTGCCCACAGCCAGGTGCCATATCCATCCAGTTGGAAATCCCACCAGTCATCTTGGCCCATTGAACCGTCGAAGGTGAATCTGGTCGGCAGCATCTGTTCATCCGGCAGGGGGTTGCCAGCATGTGCGGCTTCAATTATGTGTCCAATCCGGTCTTGGTAACGCATGATGACCATGGCACACCAGTCGAAAAATCGGCTCGCAGATTCGACCTCTCCAGCGGCAGACACCCCGTCTGCTATGAACGAACCGTCGCGAAACCAGCAGTAGCCCTTGTATGCCGAAAACGATGGACTGGCGGGATATGCGCCATTAGGTTCTTGCAGACTGGTGATGACAGTTCTGGAGTGTTTCAGTAGGTGCCCGAGCGAAGCTTGTGTGGTCATGTCTTGTCCCTTGATATATGAATGTGGGGGCGAAACACATTCCGCCCCCACATTGGTTGACGGTCTACTCAAAGCAGGGCATTGACGCGAGTTTCTGCTTCCTTAAGTGCCTCGTCCACGCTCTTGCGTCCCGCAGCTGCCTCAGTCAATTCATCGGTTACGATGTCTTGCATCTCTGCTTGGCGATCGCCAATGGAGGGAGCCAATGCGACCGCATCAAGGGAGTCCAACACTGCTTGACGATTCGCCGGAGGCGTCTTTTTCAGATAAGTGTCCAGCTGCGCTGCGTCTGCAATCGGTGGCAGTTCCCACCCCTTGTCTAGGCGCACATCTACTGTGGTCTTGGAGCTGGTGAGGAACTGAGCAAACTTGGTTGCAGCCTCAATATTCTTGCTTGCAGCGGATACCGCGACAGCGTTTGAGAACATGGCACTGGCATGTTGTGTCTTGCCAGGTTCGACAGCAATGTCCCACTTGAACGCACTGTCTGCCAGCCCGCTAAACATCCAGATACCTGTATGCCACATTGCAAGCTTTCCATCAGCAAAAAGCTTGGAATCGAAATCAGGAGTGCCAGCACCTTGCTCTGCTGTGGGCATGGTTTTGCCGCTCTTATTGATCAGCCATTCGGCTGCGGCCTTGCCTTCGGGGGTATTGAAGGCAACCTTGGTTCCATCATCTGATAAGAACTTCCCGCCTGCTTGTGCTACGACTTTGTAGAACTCGTTGTAGCTAATTGGCTGGTAGTCGCCCCAAACACCAGAGGCTGTATCTGTCAGCTTTTCTGCTGCGGCTTGTTCTTCAGCCCAGGTCCAATCCTTGGTCGGGTAATCCAATCCAGCTGCATCGAAAATGTCAGCGTTATAAAACAGAACCACATTCGAAAACGAGCTAGGCAAAGCGTATTGGGTGCCATCCGTTGCATAGGCATCTGCCAAAGACTTTTGGTAGACAGATGTGTCAACGTCCTTGAGCTGAGCCAAAACGCCGCTCTTTTGGTAGGCCGCGTAGTTAGCAAACTCAATATCGAAGACATCAGAGACGGTTCCACCAGCCAGGTCGGTTTGCAGTGCGGTGAAGTAGTCAGCATAGGGAAGGGTTGTGACCTTGACTTTGATACCCTCATTTTCTTTTTCGAAGGCATCAACTATGGTCTGCAAAGAGGCCTCATTGTCGCCACTCGAAATGAAATTCGTGTAGGTGATGGTTGTGGCCTCATCCTTGGCTGGGGCAGAGCTGTCGTTTCCTGACCCAGCTTTTTCGGTAGAGCAACCCGTTAGTGCAAGACCGACGACGGCTAGGAGGCCGACGCCAATCGTGGGTATTCTGCGCTTCATTGCGTTCTCCTTTGTTTCTGTTTTTCTTGTGGATAGGGATTATTTGATTCCGCTTGTTGCTACACCTTGAATGATGTATTTCTGAGCGAAAAGATAGACGGCCAACATGGGCAGAATGCTGATGACAGAGCCTGCCATCATGACGTCCCACTGGGTCGTGTACTGGCCTTGAAGCCCCGCAAGGGCAAGAGGCAGTGTCTGTAATTCAGCTGAGCGCAAGATGATCAGCGGCCATAAAAAGCTATTCCAGGAACTCATGAAGGAAAAGACTGCGAAGGTGGCAAGGGCCGGAGTCACCAGGGGAAGGACAATCGTGGCGAAGATACGCAGGTGCCCGGCCCCATCAATCGTGGCAGCCTCATCCAATTCTCTGGGTACTGAGTCCATCGCTTGCCGCAATAAAAAGACTCCGAAGGCAGAGGCCACACCCGGTAGCAGCACTCCCAGGTAGTTATTAACCAGTCCCAGGTCTCGCATCTGAACAAACAGCGGCACCACCAACACCTGCAGTGGGATCATCATGGTTGCTAGGTAGAGGGCAAACACAACGCCCCGCCCTCGGAAAGGAAGCCGCGAAAAAGCGTAGGCAGCAAGCGAACTGGTGGTCAGTTGACACAAGGTTGTGGCTATGGCCAAGCCAAAAGAGTTGGCAATAACACGGGCAAAAGGTGTTTTTGTGAAAAGTTCCGTGTAGGCCGAAAAAGAGGGCTCATCAGGGATTAGTTGGGGAGTTGCGCTCAGCCCGGCCCCAGGTGATACAGATGTTGAAATAGTCCACAAGAAAGGAAAGAACATGGCGAGGGCGCCGATGATAAGAGCGAAAATTAGTGCGGCCAGCTTCGGTTTATTACGCATAATTCACCCACCTCTTTTGGCCCAGGATTTGTACGACGGTGACGGCCAAAACCAGTAAGAACAGCAGCCATGACAGGGCAGATGCCTCTCCAGCAGCTGAGTAACGGAAGGTCAGCAAGTAGATCTGTTGGACCACAACTGTGCTGGCTCCGGCTGGTCCGCCTCCGGTCATCGCGTACACCTGGTCAAAGACTTGAAACCCATTGATTAGCGAGATCACCACAACGAAAAATGTCGAAGGGGACAGCAGCGGTATCGTGATTTTGAACAGACGTCGCCACGCCCCTGCGCCATCAACCTTGGCTGCCTCGTAGAGGTCTTGGGGGATGGCCTGGAGGCCAGCCAAAAGGATAATCATGACGAAGCCGAGGTCTTTCCAGGCAGATGCCAAAATAATTGAGGGCATTGCCCAGGCAGGATCCGTCCACCATCCTGGACCGTTTATTCCAAAAACCTTGAGGGCGGCATTCACAATCCCGACCTCTGGATTGAGCAGCCAGCGCCAAACTAAGGCCACGACAATCCATGAGGTGATTACAGGTAGGAAATAGATGCCTCTGAGAAGATTCCTGCCACGAAACTGCGTATTGAGCGCCAAAGCCAAGGTCAGTCCGCCAACATAGACGATCGGCAGATAGCCCACCAAGTAGTAGACGGTGTTGAAAAACGCGCGTTGCGTATTGGGATCTTGTAGCAGAGCAATATAGTTGCCGAGCCCAACCCATTCCATCGGCCCAATCAAATTCCACTTATGCAAGCTGGTCCACAGCGCCCCAAGCATGGGATAAAAGGTAAAGAACGTCAGGGGCAGCGCACTGGGCAAGAGGAAAGCGGCAACGGTAAGCCCGTACCTAAATTTGCGTCGACTTCCCAGATTGCGCGTCCCTTTTGGGATTTCCGAGGGCGTTTGCGCAAGTGAACCTGGTTTCAGGGCTGTGGCCATGGCGATCACGTCCCCGGGGGCACTTGGGGCTGCCCGGCGACAGCGAGGCGTTGGCGCACCAAGTCGCCCTGTTTGCCCGATTGGCCTTGGGTGTCGAAAGGTGTTGAGAAAACCAGGGCAGCTGCGCCTTGCGCCCAACGGTCATCGTCCCAAGTTTCCACAACGACAGGCATATCGCGCTTGCGCTGTAGCAGGCAGCTGCGGAATGCTGGTTCAAAACCATAGGCCCAGTGTGGCCATGCGACAACGCCTTCACCCAGGATGATGAGGATCTGTGGATCCAGGGTGTTAACCACGCCTGCCAAGGTTCTTCCAAAGAGGTGCCCGGCACGTGAGAAAACTTCTTGAGCTTGGGGGTCTCCTGTGTCAGCCAGGGCGCAAAGCGTATCAATGGTGGCAGATTTGCCCAGGATGCCAAGGTCTTGTCCTTCACAGACCAAAGCGTTTTGACCGATAAGGGCTTCTAGGCAACCTCGGTTACCGCATTGACAAAGGGGGCCATCCTCAAGAACGGGCAGGTGGCCGATTTCACCGGCACCACCGCTGGCGCCCCGCAGCAATAAGTCTTGGGTGATGATTCCGGCACCCACGCCAGTCCCTATGGTGACGACTAGGGCGTA
Source organism: Actinomycetaceae bacterium (assembly GCA_030538185.1). Lineage (GTDB taxonomy): Bacteria > Actinomycetota > Actinomycetes > Actinomycetales > Actinomycetaceae > JAUNUK01. The sequence goes on from JAUNUK010000002.1 coordinate 98,966, forward strand.
GTGATGGCCTCGGGCTTTGCCGTAAAGGGCTTCGGCGATGGCTAAGGCGTTGACATTGTTTTCCACCAAGACTGGAAGGTGCAGGTGGCGTCGCAGGTATTCGCCCAGGGGGACGCGTTGCCAGCCCAGCTGTGTGGAATCCACGGTTCCAATGTCTTGATGGTCCACATCGGCGGGTAATCCTACGCCTACGCCCAGGACTGGTCGCCGTTGGCCTTGTTCAATAAAGTCTTGGAGGATGTCGCCCAGGGTTGTGAGGGCCGTGCCAGCCCCTGCGTTGAAGGGCTGTGTGGCAGAACGGGAAACCATGCCATCGATACCGACTTCCACGCAGGTTACGTGGTCAGCAACGACCTTGACACCAATAGCACACCCGGCATCGGCCACAAGGCCTAATAGTCGGGCGGGTCTGCCGCCCTGAGATGGGCTGTGTGTCAGTTCCGTAACCAAGCCATCGTCAATGAGTTGGCGAGTGTGCTGAGTAATTAAGGCGGGGGATACGCCAAGAACGCGTGCCAGGTCAGCGCGTGAGGTCGGGCCGTTGGCCCCGATGTGTGTCAAGATTGCCGACCGTGTGACATCTGCACTACCAAGCTGCATTGCAAGAACCTTTCTTTAGGACTAAATAAAGTCTAGTCAGAAAGTATGGCGCTCGTCAATCTTTTGTGGGGAATATTGATAAATCAGATTAGGGAATGGAGAGGGAAATGGCTTTGAACTATGTTTATTAATAAAGAAAGAGTTAAATATGTGTGGCTTCTGACCTCACCATGGAAGAGGGCAGAAGCCACACGTCTGTACGGGCGTGATTCCTTGTCGTCACACCCCCAATGCGGTAACGACACCGAAGCAGGCCCAAGTGATAGCAAAGCCTGCGACACCAAAGACTGTGGACAGCACGGTCCAGGTTTTCAGCCCATCTTTCACCGACAGCCCCATGTACTTCGTGACAATCCAGAAGCCAGAGTCATTGATATGCGACAAGCCCAGGGAGCCAAAAGAAATGGCCAACATGACCAACGTGGCTTGTAGTGGGGTGTAGGCAGCGGCAGCAATCGGGTCTGCCAGCAACCCAGCAGTCGTCAAGATAGCGACGGTCGCAGAGCCCTGTGAAGCCCGCAACGCCGATGAAATAACGAAAGCAGCCAAGATGATAGGCATGTTTGTGGCTATCAAGGTATCCGACAGGGCGGCACCAATCCCGCTTTCAACCAAGACATTGGCGAAAACCCCGCCAGCTCCGGTGACGAAAACGATGATCGCGACTGCAGGCAGCGCAGAATCCAAGACCTCGCCAGCCTTCGTCAATCCCCAGTTTTGCGAACGTCCTATCACCACAATCGCCACAAGTGCCGCTACCAACAGCGCAAACTGTGAAGAACCAAACATGGACATGAAGTCATACAGCGGCGTTTCTTTCTCCGTGACCATCGTGGTCACCGTGCCGCCCATGATCATTGCCAAAGGCAAGATAATCAAGGCCAAGACAGTCCACGCAGAAGGCGCTTTCACCTTCGCCAAGGCCGCAGCCACAAACGAGGGACGTTCGGATTCGGCTACACCGGCAGCTTTGGCTTCTTCGTAGGCCAGTTCTTCTTGGGCAGAACGCGTCGCGGGGGACTCGCCCAAAACAATGTCATCAATTTTCATCATCCTGGCCACAAAGAACCCGATTAGCGCACCCACCGCCGAGATAGGCAGGCCAATCAGCAACTGCAAACCGGGGTTCACCCCAAGGGTTGCAGCCCCGGCAACAGGTCCCGGGTGAGGAGGCAAGGCCACATGCACGGTCAACAGAGCGCCCGCAACAGGCAGGCCCAGCTTCAAGGGATTGATCCCTGCCACGCGGGCGAAACCAAAGACGATGGGCGCCAAAATGATGAAGCCCACGTCGAAGAACACGGGGATGCCCAGGATGAAGGCCGCAATGGTGACAGCCCCGATGATCCGTTTCTTCCCCAGTTTGTCGGTGAAGTATGTGGCCAGCGAATCTGCCCCACCTGCGATTTCAATGACGCGTCCGAGCATGGCCCCCAGGCCCACGATGATCATGACGGTGCCGCTGGTCTTTGCCATCCCGGCTGTCATGACCGGGATGATGTCACCAATCGGAATGCCTGCGACCAATCCGGTGCCAAGCGACACCAGCAGCAAGGCCACGAATGCGGACATCTTGAACTTGATGACCATCAACAGCAAAACGATGATCGCAACCGATGCGATCAGCAGTAATATCCCTGCTCCCATGGTTACTCCTTACCTGCAAAGTCTGTGGGGTTGCTCGGGGAAACAACCTTGATAATCGACGAATCGTCCATGGCCCCTTGCCCGCCTGCCATGCCTGTCAAATACAGTTGTTCTGCGGCAGCGGCAACTGGAACGGGCATTCCAACCGATTTCGCAGCAGAGGTAACAATCCCCATGTCCTTGACGAAAATGTCCAGACGGGACTTCACTTCAGCACCTTCAGGCGTGTACGCCTGCAAAGAACGAGGCGCGCGATCCCCCAACATGAATGATGCTGCAGCCCCGGCCATCAGAGCTTCCAGCGCCTGTTCTTGGTCCAAACCAAGCCTTCCGGCCAAGGCCATGGCCTCACCAGCAGCCGCAATGTGAATTCCACAAAGCAGCTGGTTGACAGTCTTCATGGCCTGTCCCTTGCCGGGCTCATCCCCGACCAAAACCAGGGTGGAAGCCATTTCTTCCAAAACAGGCAAGGCGTGAGCATACACATCTGGATAGGCGCCAACGGTCACCAGCAAATCACCAAGACCCGCGCGCGCAGGACCGCCTGACACGGGTGCATCGACTAAGCCAATGCCTTGTTCTTTGAGTTTTGCGGCCACTTCACTCACCGCATCAATTCCGACGGTGGAGGTCAGGATTATTGCCGCGCCTTCTTTTAAGACTTCGGCAATTCCGTCTTCCCCGTACAACAGATTTTCCAGTTGTTCCCGGTTGCGCACGGCAACCAAGACCAGGTCGGCCCCGTGTGCGGCTTCGCGAGCGCTGGGGTATGTCGCCACACCAGCCTCATTTCCGAGGGCGGCGCGTTCAGGGGCGATGTCGTAGCCCTTGACCGTGAAGGTTTTGGCTAGGTGGGTTGCCATCTGTAGTCCCATGGCTCCCAGGCCCAGGGCAGCAACTACTGTGCTCATCTCTAAATCTCCTTCGATTTCTTGCTTGTACTATGCGGATAGTTTGTCTGCGACGTCGGCCAGGGACTCGTCATTGCCCACGTTTCCGGCAAAGACGATGTAGGGGATGCCTTGGGCTGGCCCGTCTTGAGGTGACCACAGTGAGACAATGCCCGGCAGCATGGGGCCCACGACGATCGCGTGCCTAATGCTTAAGCCCTTGGAGGCCACATCCGAGGAAGTGATGCCGCCCTTGGCGATAACGAAACGGGGTTTTACCTGTTTGAGTATGCTTTGCACGACGCTCACCACGGCGGCCGAAACCTGGCGAGAGATCTCTAGGGATTCATCCCCAGAGGTCCCGGTTACCAGCAGCCTAGAGGTGCGAATGACGATGTTTTCAGTGTCTAAGCCCTTGATAGCAGTTTCAGAAATTTCGGCTAGGTGTCCCTCGCGCAGGGCAGGATCCAAGACTTTGGCAACGTCAATTTCCAGTTCCACAGGATGTCGCCTGGCACGCAGCTGATCCAATTGTCTGGTGGTAAGGCCCACATGTGAGCCGACCACAATCAGCCCGCCTTTGGCGGTATCGCCTGCAATCCCGCGGGATGTCTGGACTTCTTCGACACTCAGCGGGGCATGCTCATCTTGGCCAATGCGGGCACGCACGAAGGGAGGGCCGACGCGGTAAATGAATGTGGAACCCTGGTTTTCGGCTTCGATAAGGGCCAAGGACAACAAGCGCAGGTCTTCTTCTGTGACGATGTCTGGGGCAATGGCTTGGCGCTTAGATGCCTTGCGCAGCAGAGCGACAACAGCTTCCTGGTCAGTCCTCAAAAGGTCCAGAGGAATGGTGATGACGTCCTCGGCCTTGGTTTTTCCTTGTGTCTTTTCCTCAACCCAGCCGGGGATATCGGAATGGCTATAACCGAAGGTGGCGTCCTTAGCGAACTCTGTTTGTGCCACCGGGACGAAACCTGTGGCAAGCGAGCCTGCGTAGTGGATGGAATCAACGGTTATGCGCCCGGCGTCTCCAAAGGCGGGGACGATGACCACGCCATCAACTACTGTGCCTGTGGCCTCAATACGTGCGGCGATGGTGTCGGGTTCCAAGGGGAAGTGTCCGCGCAAAGTCGAATCAGAGCGCGAGACGAAGGCGACTTTGAGGCCTACATCAGCAGCGACGCGCAAGGCGGCGTCTACCACTTCTTCGTTTACTGCTTTGGCCTGGTCGGGGGCAAGAGAGCGCGAGTTCGTCATCACGTAGACAGCAGGCTTGCCTGTCTCAAAGGCCCAGGCGAAATCGCTGTCCTCCCAAGAGGTCAGAACGGGCAGATCGGACACTGATTGAGTGCCGGTGGGATCGTCATCGAGGACGACGAAGACGGGTGAACCTGTTGCTTTTTCGCGTACGGCTGAGGCATTGATCGCCACCGACGCAGGGTAGCCCTCCAACAGGGCGTCAAGAGTTTTAGATTCCATAACCACTCCTTTGTGCTTAGACCTCTGAGGTCATAGGACTTCAGTTTAGGACCATAGTCTCAGCCTGTCAAGCAAAATGAAAGTGAACTACGCCATGGTCGAAACGCTTTGGACAGGTCGTCAAAACATGGAGAAAACTCGCGGACCGCAGAAAGACGATAACAGCTGTCTATCAGGTGGCCGGCAGGGCCTCAATATCGTCTTGGGTTTGTGTCATGTGTGCGCGCATGGCTTTTTTCGCGGCGTTTTCGTCTTTCTTTTCAATGGCCTTCAGTATTTGACGGTGATGGCCTTGGGCGCGCTCGCGGACTTCAGGAATAGCGGTGGTGGCGTATCTGGAGGAGCGCAAGGCATCCTGGAGCGGCTGCATAATCGCAGGAAAAAAGGGATTACCTGAGGCGCGGAAGATGTCGAAGTGAAAGTTGAGGTCCGCTTGGACTGCCCCGTCGATGTCGTCAGCAGCATCCGCTACATCAAAGTCTGCCAAATGCTCGGCCATGGCCTTAATATCGGCACTGTTGCGGTTGGTGGCTGCCAGGCCACAGGCGCCGACTTCAATCATGCGACGCACTTGAACCAGGCGCATCCCCAGTTCACGAGGGGTGCTGGTGTGGGATTCAACCCATATCAAGGTCTCTAAGTCTGTCCAGTTTTCCCGAGGTTCGACAAAAGTCCCTTTCCCGTGCAGGACCTTCAAGACACCACGTGAGGACAGGACCTTCACTGCTTCGCGCATGGTGGGGCGCGAAACATTCAGGAAGGCAGCCAGTTCCGCCTCTGGAGGCAGCGGCTTAGCAGGGGAAAAAGTCTGCTCAATAATGGCTTCCAGAATGGTCGTTGTGGCCTGTTTAACTAGGTCAGTACTCACGTTTCTCCTCAAACTTGATTCCAGTATCCCCTAAATTACTGAGCATTACATGTTTCAGGTTGCAAGGGCCTCATTGTTCCCACGGCGAGGGCGGCACACGCTTTCCTACCACCATTTTGTGTGCAGGCACATACACATCGCCCTTGCGGGTGCGAATAACCACGTGGTCGGCTGCGACTTCAAGCAATTCCCCCAAGGCGTCATACAGGCCGTCTTCTTCGCGCCTTCTGACGACAACACGTTCACCTACCTGCCAGGACATCCACGGCAGGGTGGCAGGCATCTCTTTGGGGTCCACAGTGAGTGATACTAGACTTGCACTAGCCGTATTGGCTACTTGAGTCTTGAAGGAGGGACATACGTGACCTACGTTATTGCGCAACCGTGTGTGGACTTAAAGGACAAGGCCTGTGTGGATGAGTGTCCAGTCGATTGCATTTATGAAGGCAAACGCAGCTTGTACATTCACCCGGAAGAATGCGTCGACTGTGGCGCGTGTGAACCCGTCTGTCCGGTGGAGGCGATCTTCTACGAAGACGATGTCCCCGAGGAATGGTCAGATTACTACCGTGCAAATGTCGACTTCTTCAAGACCATAGGCTCTCCCGGTGGGGCCCAGGCGCTAGGTCCTTTGGATTTTGATGATCCCATGATTGCTGCCCTTCCTCCCCAGCAGCACTGAAACTAGCACTGAAACAATGACACCCAATCCCCGTCTTCCGCGTCCCCCTGTTTTGCCGATCTTCCCCTGGGACACCTTGCTTCCTGCCGCCACCCTTGCACGCCAGCATCCCGATGGCATTGTGGATCTTTCGGTTGGGACCCCAGTCGATGACACACCCGTACAGATCCAAGACACGCTGAAAGCCGCAGCAAATGCTCACGGTTACCCACCGACTATAGGAACCAAAGAACTCCAAGATGCCATTATTCACTGGTTCAAGGCCCGTCGCGGTGTTGATCTGGGGCCAGAAAACATCCTTCCTAGCATTGGCTCCAAAGAGCTAGTCGCCTCCCTGCCCATGCAACTCGGTATGGGTGTAGGCGATCGGGTGGGGCACCCCGAACAGGCGTATCCGACCTATGACATCGGGGCGCGCTTGGCGGGGGCTACGCCGATCGCCCTGCCGGAGGATCCTCGTATGTGGCCAACAGGTCACAAGGCCCCCGCCCTCGTCTGGATTAATTCCCCAGGGAATCCCACTGGCCACGTATTATCAATCCCTGAACTTCGTGCTATTGTCGCCTGGGCCAGGCAAAACGACGTGGTCATCGCATCAGATGAGTGTTACGCCGAGTTGCCTTGGGAAGAACCTTTTATTTCCGAGGGCGTCCCGTCCTTACTCGATCCCCGCGTCACTGATGGGGACATGTCGGGACTCTTGGTTGTGTATTCACTGTCGAAACAGTCCAACATGGCCGGATATCGGGCAGCCTTTGTGGGGGGAGATGCCCGACTTATCGAACAGTTGCGCGAGATTCGCAAGCACAGCGGCTTGATGGTGCCTGCACCCGTTCAGGCAGCGATGGTGTGGGCGCTAAATGACGTTGATCATGTCGTGAAGCAGCGCAATGTGTATCAAAAACGCCGCCTTGGTCTGCTTGAGGCATGCCGGTCCCTGGGGTTGTCCAACGATCCCAATTCTGTGGCTGGGCTTTACCTTTACTTGAAAGACGAAGACGATCAGGAAACGACTGGGCGCGATTTGCTTGCGGCTTTTGCGAGGTTGGGAATTTTGGTTGCGCCGGGCGATTTTTATGGCCCAACAGCGGATAATCGTGTCCGAATGGCTCTGACCGGCACGGATGAGCGGATTTCAGCAGCAATATCTCGACTTCAAGAATGTAGCGCACTAAACAAAAATCCCCTATGATAGAGGGACTAAGGGCTTGACTCTGACGTTAAGCACACCCTGACCTAAGCAAATGCCTGACGGCAGACTCTATGTATTACCTCAAGGAGGTTTGAAGGCTATGGCAAATTCAGCTAAAGATGTAAAAAAGGAAGTAAATACGGAGTCTACTGAGGGGACTTCAGCGGCGAGTTCCTCCGAGCAAGGGCACTTGCAGGTGGGCAGTGTCTCCCTGGACATGCCTCGCATTGCTGCTACCGAAGGGGCCGACGGACTCACAATCAACACGCTGTTGCGGGACACCGGCACCGTCACCCTTGATCCTGGATTTACCAATACCGCTTCGTGTGTTTCAAACATCACTTACATCGACGGTGATGCAGGAATCTTGCGCTACCGCGGTTACCCCATAGATGATCTGGCACGTCAGTCCACCTTTATTGAGGTCGCATACCTACTGATTTACGGTGAACTGCCCGACGCAGCGACCTTGGAAGACTTCACACGACGAATAAAGCGTCACCGCATGCTGCACGAAGACTTCAAAGCGTTCTTTACCGCCTTTCCGTCCAATGGTCACCCCATGGCCATTTTGCAAGCAGGTATCGCAGGCCTTGGCACCTACTACCAAGACACTTTGAATCCCCTGGACCCCGAGCAGCTAGACATGGCGACCGTGCATTTACTGGGCAAGGTTTCCACCATGATTTCCTACATCGCCAAGCGTGCCGCAGGTCTGCCCCTGTTGTACCCCGATAACCAGCGCTCCTTGACCGAAGACTTTATCCGTATGACCTTCGGGGTGCCTTACCAGTCCTACGACATTGACCCGGCTATGGTGCGCGCCCTCGATATGTTGCTGATCCTGCACGCTGACCACGAGCAAAACTGTTCGACGTCTACAGTGCGTTTGGTGGGCTCGTCACATGCGAATTTGTACTCCTCTGTGGCAGCCGGCGTGGGGGCTCTATCTGGTCCTCTGCATGGTGGCGCGAATGAAGCCGTCTTGCGCATGCTCATTCAGATCCGTGACTCAGATATGACAGTGGAAGATTTCGTTCGCAAGGTAAAGGACAAAGAAGAAGGCGTACGCCTGATGGGCTTTGGTCACCGTGTGTACAAGAACTATGACCCTCGTGCCGCCATTGTGAAAGAAGCCGCTCACGACGTTTTGGCGCGTTTGGGGGTGGCGGACTCCCTGCTAGACATCGCTATGGAACTCGAGGATCACGCCCTTTCAGATGATTACTTCGTCTCGCGCAAGCTCTATCCGAACGTCGACTTCTATACAGGTTTGATTTACAGGGCCATGGGCTTCCCCATGAAGATGTTTACGCCTCTCTTCTCACTGGGGCGCCTGCCAGGTTGGATTGCCCAATACCGCGAAATGATCGAGGACCCACAGACCCGTATCGGTCGTCCACGTCAGGTCTACACGGGTGAGACCGAACGCCACTACACCTCCCTGCGTGCCCGTGGCCGTAAAATAGTTGAATAAAACAAAAACTAGCTAAGGAAACGTGGTTGCACCATGACTTCAAGGAATGCGTGGGGGGTTGGGCTGGCAACAGTCACATCATCTGGTAAGACGCTAGATGTGTGGTTCCCTAACCCTCGATTGGGCGAAGAAGACCCGGAGCTTATGCGTCAAGATCTTGAACGTCTGGCTCCTCTAGAGAAGGCAGATAAAGCTCGTGGGGTCCACGCCTCGATTGTGCGGACCAACTCAGACCTAGATCTGGGGCCAGAATCTACCGCAGGCGCCTACCTGCGACTTCACGTCTTATCGCACAGGCTTGCACAGCCCAATACGGTCAATCTGGAGGGACTTTTCGACAGGTTGCCCAATGTGGTGTGGACCAACTTGGGGCCGTGTGACGTCGAAGATTTTGAAGAGACCCGTCTGCGCATTCGTGAACTGAACAGTCAACCGGTTACGGTTCGCTCGGTAGATCGCATTCCCAGGATGTTGGACTACGTGTGCCCAACAGGCATTTGGGTGGCCAACGCTGACCAGGTTCGCCTGGGTGCTCACCTGGCACCTGGCACGAATGTGGGCCACGCAGGTTTCGTCAACTACAACGCAGGCTCACTTGGGCATTCAACCATTGAGGGCCGTCTGTCGCAGGGCGTTGTTATCGATGACGGCACGGATATTGGTGGCGGCGCTTCCACGGCCGGAACCTTGTCAGGGCACCGCGATATACACGTGCGTATGGGCAAGAACTGCCTGCTGGGGCCAAACGCCGGTCTGGGGATTGCCCTGGGCGATAACTGTGTTGTCGAACCGGGCTTGTATTTGACTGTGGGAACCAGGGTTTCACTTATGCCCTCTGGCGGCGTTATGCCTGGTCCGTTGGGTGTATTCTCGGAACCACGCGTGGTTGAGGCTAGGGATTTATCGGGCGTTGACAACATCTTGTTCCGCCGCAACTCCCAGTCTGGCAGGGTCGAGGCCGTAGCCCGTGTCGGACAAACAATCGAGCTAGGCACCGAATAGTTACTGATTCAGGTCTTAGTTGAGGGGTGAAGGAGTGCTAGAGCTTCACCCCTCAGCTATTTCTGTACACTCGTTAGTTCCTTAAGGGCAGCAATGTGTCCGTTAAAGGCTTCTAGGCCTTTTTCAGTGAAGGCCACCCATGTTGAGGGGTACCCTCTTTTAGCCAAACGTTTATCGATTTCCACATAGCCTGCATCCGCTAATGCCTTAAGTTGTTTAGATAATACGGATGGAGAAACCTCAACTATCTCTTGCAAAACTACGAATTCCATTTCCTTCACGCCACTTAGGGCGGCACATATCCTGAGGCGGTTGGGCGCATGAATCAGTTCATCAAAAACCGGCTTCACTGACTTGTGAGGCAAGGCCCACGGCTTGGCTTTTCGTGGTCTGTCGTCGGAAATTTTCTGCCCAGTCTCCTTGATATTTTCCGAGGGCGCTGTCATGGTTTGGCCTGATTCTGGGTGTTTGCTGCGGCACTAGGTCCGTGCTCGCTGGTATCTGTGACGGCCTTTTCTTTCGGTTCTTTGTCGGCGATTTCCTTTAGGAACTCTCGTGGGGTGCGCCAAACAGATACCTTTGAGTCGTAGTACCCCAGGTTCGCTAGTTTTTCTATATATCGGATAAACCAAATGCCCGAGAAATAGAAAATAGCAAAGATAGCAGGAACGATTAGGGCGGCGATAACGTAGTGGCCATCTTCAAGTAACGGCGAATAAAAATTTGTGGCAGGAATAATCGCTGCCACGGGGATACCTCCCGCTAAGGCGCTGCGTTCGTCATATAGACGTCCCTTGCGATAAGGCAATCGGGTGTAGAACCGGATATACCACCAGAACACCAGGCATAGAAGTACCAGCATGGCCACGAACAGTGCCCACCATTGCCAACTTTTATTTGTAAAGAAATAGCTGGTAATCAACGCTCCGGTTGAAAAGGCTGCAGCAGCGAAACTTATCACAATGACTGGCCAACGCGGCACACGTGTGCGTTCTTTTGTCTGGGCTTCGGTGTGTTCTACAGCATCCAGGGCCCAGGCTGCCTCTGATTCGCTTGCGTTCGGCGTACCGTTGGGCAAAGCAGTGTTGGTTCGAGTGTCCTGTTGGACTTTAGCGTCGTTGTTATTCATAGCCTCTCCAACCCATGATTTCTGCTATGGAATCAACTTTCCATAGCAGAAACTACTTTCCAATATGGAAACTATAAACTGGATAGCCTTACTTGGCAAGGTGATGGTTACGATGCGGCACGGGCATAGGCGCTGAAAAGGGCATTGAGGCGAGCTTCTTCGTCCAGGGGATCATTCTTGACTGAAAGGTCAAAAAGCCTGTCCATATAGACGTCCAGGTTTTGGTGGGCACGGCGCAGATCCTCAGGCATGGTTTTGGGGTTATACAGCCTGTTCAGAAGTGGTTTTTTTGGACTTGTTGCTCTGGCGTCAAGAACCAGCGCTGACAGTCTTGCAAGTTCTTCGACTTGGTCCGCCACAAGCTTCGGCAGAGGGAAGTTGTTCCATACCAGGGTGTTGGAAAACCTGGGACCGCCACCCAAGGTGCCTCCCACCAGGCGAAGCCAGGTCCAAAAAATCGCAGAACTCGCAATCGCGAAAGCCAAGCCATCGCCCATGGGACAGGTGAAGGTCGCATCCGAGGCAATCGCTCCTGCGTCCAGCACAGCAACAGGCAAATAATCCCTGTTCCCAGACACATGTCTGGGAACACACACGTAATCTTGTGCAGGTTGACGCCGGTATTGAAATAAATGCGGGGCATCAGCCGCAGCCCTAATTGCCGGATCGCTAGAAGATTCACGCATGTGACGCACATGGTCAAAACGCCTACGTAAAAGCGCTGATGTCGTCAGTTCATCAACGTCGACCCCTTCGGCCCACAGACAGTAGCGATGTCTGCCCGACAGCAGTTCTTGTGCGCCAATAAAGGGCCTCAACAGCGGTGAAGCCAGAGGATCACGTCGGATTTCTGCCAGTTCATCGTCGTTTTTGACCAGCAGCCCACCACCATCAGCGGGAACCGAGCCCTTCACCATGACAGGCACATCGGAGGACAAAGGAGACCCCCGACGTCGCAGATCAAGATCTGGTCCTGGAAAAAGATAGCCATTGATGCGGTCAGGATAATGGCGCTCCGAAGCCCCATTATCTTTCATAACTACCAGTTCGGGAGGGCCTTGCGCGCCACTACTGTTATTGTCCATACCAATAACCACACAGCTCAAAGCGGCTTCATCGTGAATGGGCCAAGCAAAACCCTGGACCCCCAAAGAGATTCGCCAACCCGCCTCGAACAGAGGCCCAAAGAACCGTGAAACTCCGAGTCCACGGCTTACCGCTTGGGGGGCAATGTAGACGAAACGCCCTCGGCAATCCTGGAAGTAATCGGTAGCTTTTTTGAACCAAGCTGTTGAGTAATCCAAGTATCCGTGTTGCGTTTTACCGAAAACCCTGGACATATCGGCCCGCTGTTGAGGGGTTTTTAGGTATTGCCCAACGAAAGGGGGATTACCCACAATCAAAACCCCTTCCGAGGGCGAAACGACCTTACTCCAGTCCATGCCAAGGGCGTTACCGCAGATAATCTGCCTTTCAATAATTTCTGGGGCGTCTTCTCTGTAGCTCAAGGAGAGCAATGTCGTGCGGACAAGGTCATGCGCCTGGGGGTGAAGCTCGATGCCGAATAACTGATGGACATCGACTTGGGGTTCGAGCGAAGTATCAATCTGTACCGAATGGTCTAAAAGGCGATCTAGTACCAAAGATTCAGCATGTCGCAGTTCGCTCAGGGCTTCCACCAGGAAGTTTCCGCCTCCGCAGGCAGGGTCAAAGAAACGAAGAGATCGAAGTTTAGGCAAGAGGTCCAGTAGCACGTGAGGCTGCGAATTGGCACTATATATTTCCTGAATAATGTCTCGGAAACAAAAGCTTTGAAGTACCTCTTTGACCAGGCTGCGTGGAGTGAAGTGCATGCCGTGTTCGCGTCGTTGAGCTGCGGATAATGAGCTCAGCAGAAGGTCGCCAGCGCTGTACACGTCCGAGGGCTGAGGCGCTGACAAGGCTAGGCCCCGCGCATAATGCCGTTGAGCGATTCAAAGATTAGGGCACCTGCCACGCGGATGCCATTGTGGTGGTATTTTTCGCTAACCCAAGGGACAAGTCTGCGGATACGGGAAGCGGTGCGCAAGGATTCCTCTAGCGGCACATACATATCGGGGGCATAGACAGCTGCAGCAACAGGGACTTGATTGTCCCCTAAGGTATCCAGATCCCAGTGTGCGGGGATGTCCCTGTCTTGGGCCAGACCGAAAGCCGCATCTTTGTATGGACGCAGGGCGGGGTCTTCATCGAAAAGCCAGGGGTATATGTGTTCGCCAGATAGGTGGAATGCTCGGTCCAGATCGCGAGGATCAGCGTCTTCTTCCATGCCTTCAAATTCTGCTCGCACGCGGTTCGCTGACCAATTGGACGCCTGACCAGGCGACATATAGGCAGGCTCGTGCAGGCAGGCGTACAAGGGTTGCGAGGCAAAAGACAGCTCATGCCCAAGGGCGCCCAAGAACTTCTGCGAGAGTTTGGACTGACCGTTCCGAGATACGAAAGGTGATTCCAGCAGGTAATGAAGATTGCGGAACCTGGTCGAAGACCCAAGGCCTAGTCCCAGGGTGCGAAAACGCCTGGCAGACAGGCCTTCGCCTGTGGGCAACAATTCTTCTTCATCTTCCAGGTGCGCACAAACCCTTCGCAGCATGGACGCATCCTGGGGATACATATCGTTGTAGGCACCATTGCGAATAATGGTTTTTGTGTATGTGGAACGATACAGGTCATCCAGGGTTCCATCCGTGGCCTCCAGGCCCCCAGTGATCATGGAACCAAGCAGTCCCTCGGGGTGAAAAGACAGATAGCACATGGTCAAGAAACCGCCATAAGACTGACCAAAGGTGTACCACTTGGCATCCCCTTGAAGCTCTTGACGCAAGGCTTCGGCGTCGCGAATGATTGAGCGTTCCAATAAGCACTTCAGATAGTGGGTCTGGGCAGAAACGTCGCCGGCGGCAGCTAGGTGGGCAGGGTCCAGTGGAGTAGAGGCCCCGGTCCCGCGCTGGTCCATCAAAACCATGCGGTAGTGGTTTAGGGCAGCACCAATCCAGCCGCCGATGGTGTCCGGTCGATCGGCCGCACCGCCTGGACCGCCTTGCAAATACAGCAAGCGTGGTGCTTTTTCCTGGCCAGGGCGCACAATTTCTCGGGCAAAAAGGGTGATGGGTGTGCTGTTGGGATCCTCCCAGTCCAGGGGTACCGGCATGCGGTACTCAAAAACAGTGCATCCGTCTTGGGTATAGGACAAGGTTTCCATGAGCTTCCTCGCATCCGGTTGTCGTTAGTTTTTAGGAAGGCAAACACTCTTAGGGTTATGTGGAACGCTTGGTCCACAAAGACGGCCAAAACACGCCAAGGTCGTTGAGTAACAACCGCAACAGAGGCAAAGAAATCCCCACTACGTTATGAGGGTCACCCTCCACGGATTTTACAAAGGCCCCGCCAAGGCCATCGATTGTGAATGACCCGGCAACCTCCAAGGGTTCGCCCGTGGCCACATAAGCAGCAATCTCTTCAGATGAAAATTCGTTGAATAAAACCTTTGAAGTCGCAGTCTTGCCGAGCTCCGCCCTCGGCAAAGGGGAATCTGTGGTTGGTGAAACCTGGACAATCCAGTGGCCTGTATGGAGGAAACCCTCAGAGCCAGACAAATCGGCACAACGTTGTAATGCTCGTTCCACACTGTGAGGTTTGCCCAAAACCTGGCCGTGGTGCTGCAACATCGAATCACAGCCAATAACAAAATGATTGTCGCTCACGGGCCCGAGACTATCGGCGACATTGCGGGCCTTAGCCTTGGCCAGTGCCAGGACCTGTGTCTCGATTGCTTCGTCTTTTACCTGTTGAAGGATTGCATCCTCATCCACATTCGAGAGGCGAACAAGGGGATCCAAGCCGGCAGCGCGTAGGGTGGAAAGACGGGCGGGGGAGGCTGAAGCTAAGACAATGATCGTCACCGACCTAGCCTAAACCACCTCCACAACTAAAGACACGGCAGACGCTGGAGGAACCAAAGATGCCAAAACTCATGCGGAGGGCTAGTCTTGGTCTGTGACACAGCACACATCCAGGATTTACGGCGAACAGCAGCTATCAACCGTTGAACGTCATCAAGACCGACTGCTTGGCTCTGCCCCTTGTTATACCCTTTCTCAGCTGGCCAAAAAAGCTGGAACCACTGAAGAAATAGCCTCCGAGTTTTGGTTGGCGATGGGATTTCCCAAACCGGAATCAGATGAGGTGATTTTTTCTGAGGCGGATATTGAGGCACTAACGCTTGGGCTTGAAATGATCGAATCTGACGTCATTGACAAGCGCACCTGGATCTCTTTGCTGAGAGCACAATCCCACATCACCGACAGACTAGTTCTGTGGGAGTTAGAAGCCCTTGTCGAGGACAGAATACGGCGATGGGGCTTGGATGACACCTCTGCCAGGATTGTGACCCTGGACCGGATTATGGACACTTTCGGCTACCTTGAGCGCCACCTTGGTTATGCGCGCAGGCGCCAAATGAGTGCCTTATTGTCGCGGATAGATGCAGAGGTCTCGCACAGGGGAGACGACAGCGCGACGCCTGAGATGTACCCACTGTTGCGTTCCCTGGGCTTTGTCGACATGGTTGCCTACACCAGGCGCTCGGCTGACCTGGGGGCAAGTGCCCTGGGATCCTTGGTGGAGGCCTTCGATACGACTGCGCGCAACACTATTACCGCATCTGGAGCACGCTTGGTCAAGAGCATTGGGGATGCGGTCCTCTACATTGCAGATGACTTGGAAACCGGGGCAGAAACCGCGCTCAACCTCATGGAAGAGCTGGAAGCAGTTCCTGAGATGCTATCTGTGCGCGCCTCTTTGGTATATGGGCACGTCCTTTCGCGCTCGGGGGACATCTTTGGTCCGCCTGTTAACATCGCTTCGCGCTTGGTCGATGTCGCCTCGCCCTCAACAGTCTTGATGGATGAGGGTACGGCGAAAAATTTGAGGGCAATGCGGGGCTTCGAACGCTACGTGGTAAACGAACACGGGGTTGAGGTCCTCAAAGGGGTGGGAGAAATCCGATCTTTTACTCTGGAACGCAATAAGCCTTAAGACCTTGAGCTTCCCCTTAGGGATCAGGGCTAAATACTCCCGAGATCCTCAACAATGGGTCAATTCTTTCCCTTTGGATGCCCAGGAATCGGTGAAATGACCTATGATGGCAAGGTGACTACAGTGCTCCTTGTTGAAGATGATCCCGCAATTGCAGAACCTCTGGCGCGTGCGCTTGGCCGTGAAGGCTACGAAGTTAGGTCATATGGCACAGGGCGCTCAGCGCTTGAAGAAGTATTTGATGCTGACCTAGTGATCCTTGACCTGGGTCTGCCGGATATTGACGGTCTGGATGTCGCCCGTCAGATCCGCGCCGATGGACGTGTTGTGCCCATCCTTATCCTGACTGCTCGCACCGATGAGGTAGATATGGTGGTCGGTTTGGATGCCGGCGCCGATGACTATGTGACCAAACCCTTCCGTCTGGCCGAATTGCTGGCTCGCGTGCGTGCGCTCCTGCGTCGCGCAGGCGGGGAACTGACAGATGAAGATGAGTTAGTAGCCCAGGATGTCAGGGTCGATGTTGCAGCTCATCGCGCCTTCCAGGGCACACGTGAGCTACAGCTAACTGCCAAGGAATTCGAACTTTTACGTGTCTTGGTTCGCCATGCGGGCTCCGTAATAGAACGTGAAATAGTTATGCGTGAAGTCTGGGGCTCAGATCCAAATGGCTCTACCAAGACCCTGGATATGCATATCTCTTGGCTTCGACGCAAGCTCGGTGACGACGCCCTGGATCCGCACTACATCACAACAGTGCGCGGTATGGGCTTCCGTTTTGAGACATCTCAATAGTCGATAGAAGGTCCTCATTCCATGAGGTGGCGTGCTCTTCAAATGACGGTGATAGCTGTTCTTGTCGCCGTCATTTGTCTTGCAGTCCCAACGGGAGTCTACGGTTCGATCCTTATCTGGAGGAACGGTGCCTCTTCGGCCGATGGCACTGCGCAACAGTATTCACGCACTGTTGATAGGCGTTTAGTCTCTGGTGAGCCAGTCACTCAGGCGGTGATTAATTCTTGGATACGAGCTCGTCCTACAGATATGAAGCTGGTGGTTTTATTACCCGATGGGCGCACGCTCACCGGGGGTAACATCGAAACCAGCTTCGCCCATCACGCATCATTTTCATCCCTGGCGGGAGCAACTATCCGGGTCACTATTTCGGGTGAGCCTGAAATCAAACAGATTGCCGCCTTTATCAGCATCCTGCTCACGGGTGCCACCTTGTCCCTCATGGTGGGCTGGGCTTTGGCCTTGCGCGGCTCCAGGCGTATCTCTGCCCCGCTGATCTATCTTGCCGCCCAAGCAGAGCAGCTGGGGTCCGGTACTGTGCGTGCTCAGGTCAAGCCTTCGGGTATTGAGGAAATTGATCTGGTCCAGGCTGAGTTACAGCGCACAGGGGAGCGCTTGGCAGGGCGTCTGGCTGCAGAAAGACAGTTCTCTGCAGATGCCTCTCACCAGTTGAGGACCCCTTTGACTGCCCTTTCTATGCGTTTGGAAGAGATCGAGATCATCACCACTGAAGACGAAGTGCGTGAAGAAGCCAAGGTTTGTTTAGAGCAAGTGGAACGCCTCACCGGGGTAATTGAAGATCTGCTCAAAACTTCTCGCCAATCCAGCGGAGGTACCACACAGGCCATTAATGTCTCCAAGGTCTTTGAACAACAAGAACGAGAATGGGGACCCGCTTTTAAGAAGGCAAAAAGGACTTTGGCCTTCATTGACGAATCTGACAGGCCAGCTCTTGTCACACCTGGAACGCTCGGTCAAGCCCTTGCCACTGTTATCGAAAACTCACTCAAATACGGAGACGGGACCACGACCGTCACCGCACGTATGGATACAACCAAGCACGGTATTTTTATAGAAATACTTGACGAGGGCGTTGGCGTTGACGAAGAGATCGCTGCAGACATCTTCTTGAAGGGAGTCTCTGGATTTGGCTCAACCGGCATTGGCTTAGCTCTTGCGAAACAGCTGATCGAGGCTGACGGTGGCCGCATTGAACTGGCGCAGCGTGTTCCTCCACTTTTCTCTATCTATGTGGCGGCAATCCCTGCCTCGCTTGACCCAAATAAGGTCTTGCCTCGTGGCGCTATGGTCTCTGTGAGCCCCAGGAAACGCAGATTCACTGGCTAAATGGTTCAGAAGTGCGGGTCACTTGCCGGTGAATACGAAGGACTTGTAGCAGGCATAGCGCAAAATTGTTCCTAAGACTAGGCCAATAACATTGCCGGATATATTGTCTGCGAGGGCTGAGGTAAACCCTAAGAGGTAATGCGATACCCAGATGCACAGTAGCGAAGGTAGCATGCCAGCCACGTTGACCAGCGCAAAGAGTACAACCTCGCGCAGGGGTTTCTTGGTGGCCTTGCCTTTGAAGGTCCAAGAGCGGTTCACAACCCAAGAAAAGAGCGTCGCAATCCCAACTGAAATGACCTTATCTGCTACGGGAGTACCAGGGGAGATAACCAGTCTGAGGAGGTTGAAGATAGATAAGTCCACCACATAGTTGGCCCCACCCACCGTGAGGAACTTCGTGATTTCTACACGGTTGTTTTGCAAAAACTTCAGAAGCCACAACAGTGGGGATACCTTTGGGGCGTTTGTACTCACGAAACTCCCATTAAAATGTCAGCCGCTCCATGTGCCTGCGCAAGACATATGTCGAGGTCCGGGCCACTAACTGTGACGTGTCCCAGCTTCCGATTCGGACGGTTGGCCTTGCCATATAGATGGATTTTTGCCCGTGGAAAACGCTGTAGAGCCTCCGGCAGTCCCTCGGTCGGATCTTCCAATTGCGAACCTAAGACATTGACCATGACACTCCAGGGTGCGCGCGCGGAAGTCTCACCCAAGGGATAGTCCAAGACGGCGCGTAGATGCTGCTCAAATTGTGAGGTGACGGCCCCATCAATGCTCCAATGCCCTGAGTTATGTGGTCGCATCGCCAGCTCGTTAACCAGCAAACCCGCAGGCCTGTCGTGGGTTGCCCTCACCTCGAAGAGTTCCACCGCGTAGACACCGACAATGTCCAGGGAGGTACCTATGTCGTAGGCCAGCGTGGTAGCCATCTTTTCCAGGGCCTCATCTAGATCGGGTGCTGGTGCAATGACCTCAGAACACTGCCCGTCCAACTGCACTGATTGCACAACAGGCCAGGCGCGAAATTCCCCGCTTGGGTTTCTGGCAGCCATGATGGCAAGTTCTCGTGAGAAAGGGACGCGTTCTTCAATAAGAATCTCTGATGAGATCTCCTCAGCCCACTGGAGGTATTCCTCAAGGTCATGCGCAACCAGGATCCCTCGTCCGTCATAACCACCCGTGGAAGACTTTGCGACGAGGGGCCACCCAGCATCGCGTCCAAAGGCCTCCACATCTGCCACATCACGCACCTGTACCCACGCCGGGCAGGGGATGTTGGCATCAGATAAGCGTTTGCGCATGGCTATCTTGTCTTGGGCATACAAGAACGCCTGTGGTGTAGGGGCAAGCCGTACCACCGGCGCGAGGTGGTCCAGTATGTCCCGCCCGATTAACTCGTGCTCATAGGTCACCACCGATGCGCCCTCGGCAAGCATAGAAATTTTTTCCGGGTCGCTGGCCTGGCCGATAACGGTGTCCCTAACTACTTGTGCTGCTGGATCATTGAAATCATTAGCCAAAACACGTAGCTTGACACCAAGCTCGATGGCAGCGGATTGCATCATTCGAGCGAGCTGACCGGCACCAATGACTGCGACTGTTGGTTTTTCCACACCTGTACCCTATGCCTGTAAAGAGCTTTGTCTAAAAATCATGCGTCATGGCGGAGGTCTTCCAGAGCCTTACCTTTATCAATAGCGGTTTGCCGCAAAGAAACCTGGTATTCAGCCAACTCTTTTCGCAACCGCTTGCCCTGTTCGTCGCTGCCGGTGGCCAAGATGCGAAGTGCCAAAAGGGCTGCATTTGTAGAGTTGCCGATCGACACGGTAGCCACAGGAACTCCAGCTGGCATTTGCACAATGGACAGCAAAGAATCCATGCCTTCAAGGTGTTTCAAAGCCACGGGGACCCCAATGACGGGAAGTACGGTAACCGAGGCCAACATCCCTGGCAGGTGTGCCGCCCCGCCCGCTCCAGCAATAATGGCTTGCAGCCCTCGTCCTGAAGCTTCGCGCCCGTAGGCCAACATATCTTCGGGCATGCGGTGCGCAGATACCACGCGGGCCTCGAAAGGGATAGAGAATTGTTCCAAGGTTGTAGCGGCTCCCTGCATGGTGGGCCAATCAGAATCGGAACCCATCACAATGCCAATAATGGGGGCCTTGGCTAAGTGTTCGCTCGCGTTGGTACTCACCTGGCTAGTCTAGGACAATCGGCGCAAGGCTGGGTAAGCCCGTGAGGTAATGTTAGGGCGTGAACGGAGTCGAAACCTCAAATCCACAGCCGAAGGTGCTGGTTTTGCTGGCAACCTATAATGCTGGCCCCTGGATTCAAGAACAGCTTTCTTCGATTCTGGAGCAGGCTGACGTGGAGTTAAGCCTTCTGGTTTCCGATGACGATTCAACGGATGGCACGCGCGAGTACCTAGAAGAAATCGCCCACAAAAACCCCAGGGTGTCCATTGCGCCCAAACGTGAGGGAGCTGCGGGATCTGCCCAAAATTTCCTCTATCTGTGCCACCTGGCCTTGGCTTATGTGGGCGACTACGACTGGGTGGCCTTTGCGGACCAAGACGATATTTGGCATTCCCAAAAGCTGATTCGACAAGTCGATTTGGCGGTTCGTTGGCAGGCCAGTGGTGTTTCATCCTCCGTTTTGGCTCTCTACCCCGATGGGCATCTGGAGCCTATCCGCAAGGATTACCCCCAAAGACCCCTCGATTATGTGTGTGAATCCCCAGGCCCGGGCTGTACTTTCCTCATGCGCCCCGAGGTCCTTGACCTGACCTTGCGTGCGGCCAAGGCCATAGATTCTAACGAGGTCGGTTTCCACGACTGGTTGGTCTACGCAGCAACGAGGGCCGCAGGAAAAACCTGGGTGATCGGCTCGTGGCCTTCCGTGAAGTACAGGCAGCACGCCTCGAATGTGCATGGGGCTAATCGCGGCCTGGGTGCCATAAAGCAACGTCTGGGCCAGTTGTCTTCGGGGTGGTATCGCAGGCAGTTCATACTCATGGCTACGGCCGCCGTGGCTACGGCAAGTTCAGAAGACACCCGCGCAGACCTGCAGCGGGTATTGCGTGCCCTGGAGTCCAAGAGCCTGGCTGCTAGGCTTGAAATACTCAGGTTGGCGCCTCATTTGCGCAGGCGCAGACGCGATCAGTTCGTCTTGGGTGCCCTTGTCCTTTTGGGTATTTGGTAGTTCGGTAGAGGAGACTTTGGTGAAAATTCTTGTGACGGGCGGTTCCGGTTTTGTCGGTTCTCGCCTGATCCCGAAGCTTTTGGGGCAGGGACACTCGGTGACGTGTTATGACATTCGGGTGAATCAGGCTTTTGCGGATTTCACCGTGAATGCCGACGTGCGCGACCGCGTGGCCTTGCATGAGGCAAGCCGCGGAGTGGATGCCATTATTCACTTGGCAGCAGCCCACCGCGACGATGTAAAACCAGTATCTTTGTACCAATCGGTCAACGTGGGTGGTGCCCAGAACGTCGTCCAGGCAGCCGCCGATAACGGGGTGTCGACAATCATCTTCACCTCGACAGTCGCACTCTACGGCCTCGATAAAGAAAACTCGAGAGAGACCGATACCCCAGATCCCTTCAATGAGTACGGCCGCTCCAAGTGGGAGGCCGAAGAAGTTTTTCGCGCCTGGCACACGCAAGGCAAGACCCTTTCCGAGGGCGATGCCACCAAGGAATCCGCGCGCAAGCTGCTTATCGTGCGTCCCTGCGTCATCTTTGGCGAAGGTAACCGTGGCAATGTCTACACCCTGGCAAAACAGCTGTCTTCGGGGATGTTCATGACTGTTGGGGATGGTCAGAACCACAAATCCATGGCGTATGTGGGAAACGTGGTGGAGTTTTTGGCCCAACGCCTGGTGGATGTGCAAGGGTATGAACTTTATAACTACGCAGACAAACCCGATCTCTCCACCCAAGAGTTAGTCTCGATTTTACGCAAGGCGCTCAACAAACACACCGGTCAGTCCCTGCACATTCCCTTAGAACTGGGGATGCTTGGGGGCAAGGTGTTTGACGTTTTGGCTGCCATTATCCGCAAACCTTTGCCGATATCCTCAGTGCGCATAAAGAAATTCGCGGCATCCACTGTGGTCAACGCCGATGCCTTGGAAGCGCTTGGGTTCCAACGTCCTTACACTTTGGCCGAGGGGCTGCAACGCACGATAAACGCAGAGTTTGGTAAGGGTAGGGGAGTCCCTATGCTCTCGGCCTCAGGTGGCGGTTCTCAATAACCTCAACACAGTTTGGGGCGCTGGCCTTCTTAGCTGGCCTTCTTAGGGCCCTCGTGTGCCCTTGTTTAGATGCATTGTAAATCTTGAGTACTCTTCTGCCCGGTCTTGAGTTTCCCCCAAAAGTCCTCTATTCGCGCCGGGTCCAGTTGTACCGTCGACCCAACCCCTCCAGGTTGGTAGTTCAAGGACGCTAGGGGAGGGGTTCCTTGTAGACCATTCTTGGAGGCTTTCTTCATGGTCAGCAGCATATCGGCCAAGGTGAAGATGGAGGCATCATGGTCCACTCGCACCGCTTTCAACCCCGCATCTGCCACCCGCATCGTTGCCTTGGGTGAAAGGATGACCTTCTTGGATAAGACTTCAGCCATGAGCTGAGAGATCACCTGGCGTTGCCTTTCGGTACGCCCAATATCTCCGCGCGGGTCGTGATAGCGCATACGCGAAAACGCCAGTGCGGTGCGTCCGTCAGATGGGTGACAGCCCGCCTGCCAATACATCTGTGAATTCGGATCGTGAACGTCCTGGTCATAGCACAGATAGACACCGCCAACAGCGTTAACCAGACCTTCCACGCCCTCCATGCCGATCTCGGCATAGTGGTCTATCTTCAGGCCAGTCATAGCTTCCACGGTGGCCACAGTCAAAACAGGGCCACCGAAAGAAAAGGCGGCATTCAGCTTATTTGGGCCATGTCCTGGTATTTCAACGTAGGTGTCTCGTGGTAAAGAAATGACCGCAGCCTGCCCGTTCTTAGCCTTGCGGATCAGCAATAGGCTGTCTGCCCTCTGCCCTTCTGTGCCGTCTGCTTCAACACTGCCTTCGCCACGCCTATCTGAGCCTGCAACAAGATATGTCGTGCCTTCGACGGCACTCGCCTGGCTTAAAGCATCGACCTTCTGTAAACGCGAGTTGATTGACCAGGCAATGATCGCCACATAGGCAGTCATGGCAAGTAAAACAAGCACAAGGAGAGCCACGACGACCCTAAGCCACCTGCGTCCGTGCGCTCGTGCCGGACCTGCTTGCCTCGGGGCAGGGGCGATAGTTTCGTGGTGTGTGGGGTTCTGTGTGTAACTGCGGGGGACTTGCGCGGGGCGAGGCCCGAGCGGAATGGCTGAGGGGCCACCACGCTTAGGCGAGGAGCCGGGGGTGCTGTCTGCCCCAGCGCTGTTTGCGCTTTGTCCCGGGATTGAAGGCGAAGGTCTGCGTGGCAAAACCCGCGTGGCATCACTTGGGGGAGGAGTATGTGGGCTACCCACAACCTTTGCTCCCTGCGCCGAGGGTGCAGGACGTGGATTCATCGGAGGGAAACTCGGCGGTTTTGTCACGCTAGTTTCCTGTAGATGTTCCTGGGGGAGCACTTGGCGTTGGGGTAATCCCAACGGAATCAGGATTCGACTCAGTGGCCGTAGCCGGGGGTTCTACAGGCTTGGCTTCCTTCCCATCAATGTTGGTTCCCTTGACTGTGGCAGCAAGTGGTTTATCCGAACGTATGGCCTCCCACACGCCCTCGGCAGCTGGGGCAGGAATAACCTTGGCCCTGTTGTAGGGATAATCCTCGACAGGCAACATGTAGAAGTTAATCTTGGAAGGGTCGATGCCCGACATGGATAAGGCCAAGCCGCCCAAAGTCGTTACGGAACCGAATTCCTCGGACATCGTCAGCGACTTCATGCCTGCACGCAGGAAGGAGTACAAGGAGGGCAGGTCAGTGAGGTAGTTTTTGCTCAGCGCCTCTTTCATAATGGCACCAAGCAACTGCTGTTGACGCCCGATACGCGATAAGTCGGAACCATCTCCGAGCCCATAGCGCGCCCGAGCGTAGCCAAGTGCCTGCTCAGAGTCGAGCTTCTGGCAACCGGCGGGCAGGTTAACAGTGTTCTTTCTATCGTGGACGGCCTTGTCCAGACACATATTGACCCCGCCTAAGGCATCAATGACGCCCTTGAAGCCGGCGAAATCCACAACAACAAATTGATCCACGTAGACATTGGACATGCCCTCAACGGTCTTTATTGTGCACGCAGCCGCGGCAGCGACATCATTTTCACCTCCGGCCAGGGCGAAGGAGTCGTTGAACATGCCCAGCTGCGTGGAGGCCGGGAAAACCTTGCCTGCACTATTCTTGCATTCCGGCCGTTTGACCATGGTGTCTCGCGGTATCGAGATGATGTCAATACGCTTTCTGTCAGCTGCGATGTGCATGACTAAGGTGGCATCCGAGCGCATTCCGGTGATTTTATAACCGCGCTCGTCGTACTCGACGTTGTCACGGTGGTCCGAGGCGATCAGGACGATGTTCAGGTCTTTGCCTGCATAAGAGTCCGTCGGGTTTTCCTCTTTTGGAGTGTCAGGGCGTTCCTCATCCTTGCCCAACAGAGAGGAGACATCCACCTTTTTAGACCAAGAGTTCGCGTCCGCATAGACCAAGGCACCCAGAGTCACAACGAAAAGAAACAGAAAAACGGATACCAAAAGAAGGCCCCGCAAGACGGGGTGCCTGTGTTGGCTCATTGCACTGTGACGAGCCCTGGGGGATTGTGAAGATGCCACAAGCTAAATGTTAGGCCCAAAGTGTGTGAATTTCCTGTGTGCCTTGCTTAGGGAAGACCAGTTTCTCCATTTTTTTCTTCCGAGGGCGGCTTAGTCGACACGTTTTCTTGCGCATTACTGTGGTCGCGTGCTTCCAAAATTGCTAGCCGCCTTGTGAGGATGGTGATCTGCCTATCGGTAGCCAAATGTCGTCGCCAATCCACAACCAGGTAACCGAAAAACACGATGACCAGCCCATATAGGACCAGATCGGTGCCACGTCCAACCCCTAAAAATAGGGCCAAAGAGGAAAGGGCCTGCGGGA
Organism: Actinomycetaceae bacterium; assembly: GCA_030538185.1. Lineage (GTDB taxonomy): Bacteria > Actinomycetota > Actinomycetes > Actinomycetales > Actinomycetaceae > JAUNUK01. Next base: position 124,271 of record JAUNUK010000002.1, read on the forward strand.
AAATAATGGCGCTGAGGGCAGCAATGGCAAAGATGAAGGTTAAGATCCTGCGCACAGCCATGTGCCTGGCACCCTCTGATCTCGTGATCGAGACCACTAGAAGAATGACAGCAGTGACGAGGACGGCCTTGATGCCAAGCTGGGCGCCCGTGGTGCTGGAGCCGAGCATCTGGAGAATATGAGTCAGCATTGCGTCATCCCATTATGAGGTCGTAGAGGATATTGACAGAGTTCCAAAGAGATTGACCTTTGGATTTGGAGTAATCGGTATAGGCGATTGTCACAGGTATTTCCTCCCAGGGCAGTCCTGTCTTTCCGATTTGGGCGACAATCTCTGATGCGTGCGCCATGCGGTTTTGTTTAAGGTGAATCATGCTGGCTGCGTCTCTGCGCAACAGGCGTACCCCATTGTGGGCATCTGTGACTTTCATGCCAGTCGAGCGGGCAGTAAACCACGCTGCGAAGCGTAGGACTAGACGCTTCAAAGCGCCCGCCTCGGATTTGCCTTCGAGGAATCTGGATCCGAAGACCACTGCTAGGTTTTTTTCTTCAGCCAGCGCATACATTTTTTCAATATCGGTTATCTCGTGTTGCCCATCAGAATCGAATGTGGCGATATACCGGGCTTGGGTGTGCTTCAAGGCGTATTCAATACCTGTTTGTAGGGCTGCACCCTGACCGAGATTCACGGCATGTTCTACAAGAATCACACCACTTTTGCGCACCTCGTCACCAGAGTTGTCGCTGGATCCGTCATTGACGCAGACAATCATGGGGAAATGGGCACGTGCCATGTGAAGGACTTGGGCCAGCACTGTTGCCTCGTTGTAAACAGGTACGACTAGGCAGACCGCTTCCTTGGCGGATGTTGGAATGTCTGTGGACATAGCTTCATTGTGACACCACTTCTCGAAAGTGACTCAATCACTGGACACAGAGAACAATTATTATTACTGTTGCAGAAGTGATTATTGAGAAAATTTGAGGTTTAAATCTCTCAAACATTACTAAAATGCATCAAATCGTCATGTGGTCAATATCTCCGCCGATTTGCTGCAAAAGAAGTGCACAATTAAAACAGTCGCTGACACTACTTGGATAGGCGAAAAGATAGGTTTGGGTATGCGAAGAATACGAATATGGACGGCTGCTTTGGCAGCACTGGCAGTGGTGGGTGTGGCTACCCCGGTGGCTGCCGCACCAAGCGAGCTTGCACCACCGACCGAGACCCCGGTGACATCCTCATCGGTGAACCTAGTCCCGACCTCGTCCGTGAAGGGCCTGAGTGCCAGGCAGGTCGCGGACTCTATTCAAGACATTAGTGCCTCACAGAATTCTCAGAGCCAATACGTTGATACGGCAGGCAGGCTCGTGACACGCACACCTGTTCTCAGCGCTCGCGTTCTTGCAAACGATAGCTATGAGTATGCCGCGGCCACAATGGCCATCAAGCCTAAAACGGCTATCGTCGTCTTGACGTGGGACCGTGGTAGTGAAGAGCCTCTTGCGGTATTGGGGCGCGAGCGTAAAGGCTCCACCTGGGGTGAGTGGGAAGCACTTAACGAAGAAGTCGTATTCTCAAAGTCCGAAACACGCCAAGGATCAGAGCCTTGGCTTGTGCGGGACGCTGATGAGGTCCAAGCAGTTGTGGTCAGCGCTGATGGTGTCGCCGTTGGAAAGCCAACGCTTGAGGTCATCGATCCAGGAATCCAGCTAACAGATGCCTTAGCCAAGGATCCTAAGACGCTAAAACCCGTAGAACTGGGTAGGACCTTCTCCGGACCTCTTCCGGGCACCGCAGATGGGCCTGGCGGCAATGGAGAGCCCGAAGTGACGACACCGCAGCCCGACGCAGATGCAACGTGGACTGTTGTGCCCAGTTCACCAGATGTTCTCCCTATCCGTTCCCGAGCGGATTGGGGTGCTGATCCAAGCTGGATGAAATGGGATCTATCTCCTGCCGAGGTGCGCGGGGCAGTTGTCCACCACACGGCTGGCGCCAATGGTTATGCTCCCGAGGATGTGCCGGGAATTATTCGAGCAATCTATCGGTACCACGCTGTAACCCTGGGCTGGGGAGACATTGGATATAACGTTTTGGTCGACAACTTTGGGCGCGCCTGGCAGGGGCGCGCGGGGTCATTATCCAGCCCAATTCCTGGCGGACATGCCCTCAATGTCAACAAACAAACCTTCGGTATTTCTGTTTTGGGTTCCTATGGCACGGTGGCGCCTTCTGCTGCCGCCCAGGATGCAGTAGCCCGTGTCCTTGCCTGGAAGCTCGATTCTGTCGCTGGCGTCGATCCAGGCGGGCGCATGACTCTGACTGTTGATGGCCAGGATTCTTCGGTCCCCACAATTATTGGGCACCGTGACGTGCCAGGACGTGGCGGGAAGACCTCGTGCCCTGGTAATGCCTTCTATGCTGAATTGGATGGTCTTCGCCAACTAACACGCATCCATGCTGCCTCGAAAAAGACCTTGGTGACGGTTCCGGTTTATGTCGCGCCTCCGCCTGTGTCGGTTCCAACTTCTAATAAGATTCCGATGCGTATTGCAGGAAATGATCGCATAGCTACCGCCGTGTCTATCGCATATTCGGGATTCCCCTCTGGTGCCTCGACTATCTATCTGGCCCGCTCAGATGTCTATGCGGATGCCTTGGCGGCAGGTTCTGTAACGGATGGTCCAATCCTTTTGGTTTCGCCTACAGATCCCATTCCAGCCTCTGTAAAAAAGGTCGTGACGGACTTCAAGGCCAGTAGGGTTGTGGCTCTTGGTGGCCCCTCGGCACTTGGGGATGCCCTGGTGACAGAGATTGCTCAAGGATTGCCCACTTCCAGGCTCTTTGGTGCAGATCGTGTAGAGACCTCGGCGGCTATCGCAAGGGCTTCTTGGAGTGCCAATGTCGGTAAGATGGGTGTGGTGTATCTGGCGGAAGCCTCGCAAGGAATCGACGCTGTAGCGGCAGGTTCTTTGACCGATGGCCCTGTGGTTTTGGTGCCGAAGGGCACTCAGGCCCCTGCATCCGTAAAGGCCTTGATATCAGAGCTCAATCCCACATTCGTTTTAGCCTTGGGAGGACCAATGGCTGTTAGCGATGCAGTCTTGAGCGATGCAGCCCAGGGGCGAATCACCAGTCGCGTTGCCGGGGCTGATCGCGTGGCAACGGCGGTGGCGATATCAGGGCACGCATTCCCCAATGGTTCAGACAAGGCGTATATCGCCAATGCCAATAACCCGGTCGACGCCATTGCCGGTGGAACGTTGAGCGATGGCCCGATCCTCTTGCAGCCCCAAGGATCAGAACTGAGCAAATGGGTTGCCAACGAGGTTACGCGCCTAAATCCCCGAGGAGCAACTGCCTTGGGTGGTTCCAAAGCCGTACACGACAAAGCTCTCAATGCGGCTGTCGATCTGGTGAAACGCTAATCTGCGTAGACGTTTAGAACGTTTAGAACGTTTAGAAAGGTGCGGTGAGGATCCTTGCCGCACCTTTCTTGTGCCCACCGAGCGTTTGCTAAGAAGCCAGCGCTTGGGCCTTGTCCTCGGAAATAATCTTCAGTAGGCGCTGTTCAATGTAAGGCGTCATTGTGCGCATGTACGTGGCCGTTATGTGCGAGGCAGCATCCCTGTAGACGGCGATATTGCCAATGGCCATGGGACAAGTTGTGTCTGTACACAAGAGGTCAGTGAAATCTACGTGACTGGCACGTGGGTCCTTGGCCACAGCTTGCTTATACGTATCGGGCATGGCCAAGGCCTCTTTGCGGGTGGCCTTGCATGCTCCTTCCTGTGCGCTGGAGCGCAAAGACATGCAGGACATGGCCTCTTGCCCCACGATTGGGACCGAGGCAATAGCAATGACCTTCGTGCCCCTGTCCATAACCGGTCGCCAATACATCAGTTGAGCATCCGCATCGTCTGCCAGATCAGTGCGATCCCTGGATCCTGTTGTGATGACGATATCGAAGGCTTGCCCATCCAACAGTTCTTTTTGGATCAGGGGCAGGGAATCTCCCCATGTTGTACCGATCGGTAAACCCTCTTTCCAGCGATAGCCCATGCCTGTCATAGAGGTGAGCTTCCAGTTATTCGATTGGGCAATTACCGTAAGTGCTGGCAAATACATCGCCAATTGTGAGTCTCCAACCAAGGCGACATTGAGTGCGTCAGGAGCAGTGGACCCATAGGTACAAATCGGAGGTTCGTGATTCGTCATATTGAAACATTGGTAGGCCCCGCCTTTATCTAGCTCTGCCACATCGGGCGAAGGCGTGAGTTCTTGGGAGACCTTATACGGATCGCATCCCTTATTGACCATGGCCTGAGCACCAAAGCACTCAGGTGAAGTGCCCTGTTCATCATCACTGACAACGGAAGATGAAGAAGGGCCCAAGGCAGCAACAGCGGGAGGTGTATACCCAGGGGGCGTATCCATCGGTGCGGTGATGAAAGTTGCCGCCGCCAAACTTGCAGCAAGCCCCAGGCCGATGCCCGGCCACATCCGCGCACGCAACCTCGTTGGATAACCTGACGCGGGGGATAACCACGATGAGCGCCTTATGGGGTCTTCGTAGAGGCTGAAAGACAATTGTGACAAAGCAAGGGTGGCAGCAAAGATGACAGGGATGCGCCAGCTTGAGCTTGGAAGCAGAAGGTCAGTAAAGATAATGACCGGCCAGTGCCACAGGTATATGGAGAATGATAGGCGCCCCAGCCAGCGCGCAACAGGGTTGGTCAGTAGGGGAACAGCCTGAACTGTGCCGCCCTCGAAAGAAGCCAAAACCATCAAGGTTGAGATGACGACAGGAATTGCCCAAGGCACGGGGAAGCTGATGTTTGCTGAGACGAAAACAAAAGACACAGCGATTCCTGCAATGCCCAACCAGGACAACGTGGGTCTTGCAGGGCAGTCTTTCCACCGTTTGAGGGCCGGTGATGCCAGGGCTAAGAGCGAACCTGCCCCCAGTTCCCAGGCTCGGGTGAAGGTCGAAAAATAGGCAACCGTGGGAGAAACCTGCGATAGATAGGCGCCGTACACAAGAGAAGCCAGAGTTAAGACCGTGATGGTCACACTAAAGATTCGCCTCCAGCGACCAGCCTTGCCCGCCAAGCGAGCCACCCACAAGGCGGCAATGATCAGCAGTGGCCACAGTAAATAGAACTGCTCCTCAACACCCAAGGACCAATAATGTTGCATGGGTGAGGCGATTTGTCCTGCCTGAAAATAGTCTTGCCCTGTGAGGATAAGACGCCAGTTGGCAGCGAAAATGGCTGACCACAGGCCATCTTTTGTGGCCTCCCAGGCCCTCGTGCCGACCAGCAATAACCAGGCGACCAGTGTTGTGGCGGCAATGACCACCAAGGCATTTGGCAAGATCCGGCGCACGCGGCGGATGTAGAAGTCTTTTAGTGAGACACGACCGTGCTTTTCAGCCTCGCGTAGCAAGAGGCCGGTGATCAAGAACCCGGAGATGACGAAGAATACATCCACGCCTAGGAACCCCCCGCTGGGCCACCCTGTAGCATGCGAGACCAAAACAGCCCCAACAGCTATTGCGCGCAGCCCCTCGACATCGGGACGGAAATAGCGAGGGGTCTTAGGGGGTACCTTGGTGTCAAATCTGGGATCGTAACCTTCATCAATTACGGAAACCCAGCGGCCTTTCTCACGTGTCACCTTGCCAGTCTAATGGCAAAAAACTTCGCTGCTTGAGACCGTCTAAGCTCAAGGGACCGGATTGTGAGGAAAGACCCATATTCGATAAGTGAAGAAGCGGAAAGAAGTGGCGAGTACCTGGCCAATTACGGTTCCGAAAATGTTATCTGAAAGCAATGAACTCAAAGAAAGTACGTAGCGAGAAAAACCGAGACAGGCCAGCTGAAGACCTGAAGCCACAAGATTAATGATGATGAAGGACACGATAGAAGATGTGGTCACAAGGGTGTTTCTTCGCCCGTAGGTCCAAACTTTGTTGCCAATGTATGTCACGCACGATGCCAGGCCAATGGCGATGACCTTCGCTGCAACTGGGTAGTGAAAGAGGATACCGCGTCCCACGGTTGTGAGAGGTTCATAAAAGACCAGCCCGTTATAGACCAAGAAATCGACGAGGAAAGCGATGCCACCGACACCCAGGAATGCCAAAATCTCACGCAGCAGGGCTGTGGTCTTTAGCCACCACGAAGGCCTGGGAGTCTTGGTCAAGGTATGGCTCCGTACTAGGATGAAATCTGTCTATCGGGGATTCTATAGCCGTGGGGCAAGGAAGTAGGAAAAGTGGCACAGCCGGGTGAAGGGACCACCGAGCATCAACTCTTGGGCGCAAAAGTCACTGCGATAGTTCCTTGTTACAACGAAGCTGGGGCGATCGCTAAGGTCGTGGCAGATTTGAAAGCGGCCATGCCCGGCATGCGTGTCATTGTCTATGACAATAATTCCTCCGATAACACAGCAGATGTGGCCCGCAAGGCCGGGGCAGAGGTCCGTTTCGAGGAACGCAAGGGCAAGGGCAACGTTGTCAGGCGCGCCTTTGCCGATATTGACTCCGATATCTACATGATGATTGACGGAGATGACACCTACGACGCTGCAGCACTACCCGCTATGGTGCAAACCTTACTCGACGGGCCATATGACCACGTCTTAGGTGTGCGCACGCAGCCACAGGGCTCCGTGTCTTCCTACCGGCCGGGGCACGAGGCAGGAAACCGCATGTTCAACCGCATTGTCTCTACACTTTTCGGTTCACAGGTTTCGGATATGCTCAGCGGCTACCGCGTATTTTCAAAGCGTTTCGTCAAGTCTTTTCCGGCCATGTCCCACGGTTTTGAGATTGAAACAGAGTTGACGATTCACTGTATGGCCCTGCGAGTACCTCAAAAAGAGGTCGCGGTGGGCTTTGGGGATCGCGCCGAGGGCACCATCTCAAAGCTCTCCACCTTCAAGGACGGGTTCAAGATCCTCTCAATCATCGGCAAGCTCCTCATGTATGAACGCCCCATGTTGGTTCATTCGATTATCTCTGCCTTACTCCTGTTTGCGGGGCTTGCCGTCGGCCTTCCGGTGGTCTTCGAGTTCTTCAACACGGGTTTGGTCCCCAGGTTGCCCTCTGCCGTCTTGGCGGCCGGCCTGGTGATGTTGAGCGCCTTTATCGCGGGCATCGGCATGATCACGAGGGCCTTGAAGAATAACGCGGACGAAGCCAGGCGCATGGCGTATCTGCGCTACGAGGCACCCGCATACGCCCCTTCAACAATCCCTGACGTCGAAGAACGTAATGACCGAGTCTCCTAGACATGCCCAGGGTGGCGCATCAAACCAGGGGATAGGTGCCGCTACTTTGCGGGTCGCGTCCCTTGTAGGACGTGTCATATTGGCATTGGGTGGCTTTCTTGCACTGTCTTTGGTGGCACTTGGCCTGTCGCTCAGCGTCCCCGATACGCCCATTGTTGAACACTTGAAACAGGGGGTCGCCTCGGGAGCTTTGGTCGATCCCTATCCTGTCAATGGACTGGGCGGTCCAATGGATCGCTATACCGAGTGCATCGGTGCAGGCATGGGCGTATTGCCCCAGAACACAGACCTAGGTGTGTTCCAAAAGGTTTCTATGATTCCCCGGCTGGGGTCCTGCGCAGAGCTTCCCCAACACCTACAAGCCTTGGAGTCCAGCACAGATAATGTCGGGCCTTCATCCAGTTATTTCCGCTATTGGGCAGGGTTTTTAGTCATCAGCCGCGCCACAATGGCCGCCTGGGGTATCGAGGGTACGCGCATAGTTGCGGGTTTCTTCTTGCTGGCTGGCTTGGCGACTTTCGTCACCTTGCTAGGCCGCAAATGGGGTGTGATCCCCGCTTTCGCTTTCCTGGGTGTCACGGTTTTGTCCTCTGACCTGCTATCTCTTCCTTTCCAGTTCACGCATGCCTTGGCTCAAGCTTCACTTTATTTCGCTGCCTCCTTAGTTCTTTTCCGAGGGCGAAGTGTCGTGAGTGTGGCCCTCACATCCAGCCTCGCGGGTGCCTTTTTCGTGTTCATGGACCTCTTGACTACCCCTGGTTCTGCCTGGGCTCTAACTGTTTTCGCGGCCGCAGTGGTGGCCTCAACTCAACGAGTCGACGCGTTGTTCCTCCTGGGACGTGGTTTCTTATCCGCCTTCAGCTGGATTTTTGGCTACGCCTTCATGTGGGTCATGCGCTGGCTCGTGGCAATGCCTTATCACGGAGTCAGGGCAACCCTTGACAATGTTGTGCAAACAGCCAAGTTTCGACTGGGTGGTGACGTGTCGCCCTCGGGAATGGTTGTTGAAATTGATCCCAACCCTGTCGCCTCACTTCGGGTCTTGGCAAGCTATTGGTTAGGGCAACCCGTGGTTGCACTGGTGGTAGGTATCAGCCTGCTGGTGGGTGTGGCCGCGCTGGTGGCGCTGTTTGTGGGCAAGGGACGAAGCACTTTGCTGCTTTTGTGGGCACCTGTTTTGTTGGTCTTTGTGTGGTACGCGGTGTTGAGGAATCACTCACAGGTCCACGCATTCTTTACGTACCGTGCACAAGCCACGGCACTGGCTATCTTCTTGGCCTCGAGCATATTCATGCTGCACTCGGTCATGCCCAGATTGACACAATCATTAGTGCATCTCCCGTGGCTTCATGGAAGTTCGGGGAGGAAGACTAGACTGGGGCAAAGCGAAAAAGCTCCCCTAACTAAGGAATCATGTTGAAGATATCTGTTCTGGGCTGCGGTTACTTGGGTTTAACTCACGCCGTTTGCATGGCCTCCCTCGGGCACGAGGTTGTCGCTTTGGATATCAAACAAGAGGTCATTGACCAACTCAAAACAGGTAAAATCACCTTCTTTGAACCTGGCCTACAAGAACTCCTGGATGCCAACAGCTCTCGCATTGAGTTCACAAGCGATGTTTCACGGGTGCGAGGCGCCAGGGTGCATTTCCTGGGAGTGGGAACACCACGAAGCCTGCAAGGCAAAGCCGCCGACCTTTCCTATGTGCGTAACTCTGTCCTCTCACTCATTGACCATCTGGGGTTTTCAGGGGAGACAGAGATCATCGTGGGCAAATCCACGGTTCCTCCTGGCACAGCTGGCGAATTGCGGGCTATGTTGGAAGGTGTCTCAGGTGTTGACCTGGTGTGGAACCCAGAGTTCCTACAAGAAGGCAACGCGGTGAATGACACCTTGCGCCCCGATCGAATCGTTTATGGCACACACAATGGTGAGGCGAACTGGGCAACTGAGCTCTTGGATGAGTGTTACCAAGATATTTTGGACACAGGCACTCCTCGGTTCATCACCGATTTTGCGACCTCGGAACTGATTAAACTTGCCGCGAACTCTTTCCTGGCGACGAAGATTTCTTTCGCCAATGCCTATGCACAGCTGTGTGACACGGTGGGGGCAGACATCCTGACCCTGGTGAAGGCCATAGGGGTCGATGAGCGTATCGGAGAAAAATTCCTAGGTGCCGGTATTGGTTTCGGGGGAGGCTGTCTGCCTAAGGACTTAGCCGCAGTTCAAGCCATCTATGCCGACAAAGGCCTGGAGGTCCCGGGCGCCCTGTTTACAGCGGTGGAAGCTATCAATCAAGATGCACACCACTATGTCTCAAGCTTGGCCGTATCAAAGCTCGAGAACTCTGGTGGAAAAAAGGTCGCAATTGCGGGGGCTGCATTCAAGGCGAACTCGGATGATATCCGTGAATCGCCGGGCTTACGTATCGCGAAACACCTGTTGGAACAAGGTTTCGATGTCGTAGTGACGGATCCAGCCGCTTTGGGTTCCGCCAGAAAGGCATTGCCAACAGCCACCTTTGTCCACGATATTCGCCAGGCAGTCCAGGATGCGGACCTCTTGCTTGTGGTGACTGAATGGCAGGAATACAAGAACCTTGATCCTGCAGATCTGGCTCCTAAGAAAAAAATTGTTATCGATGCGCGCAACTGTCTGGATGTCAACACCTGGAAGAATCATGGTTGGGATTACACCGGTGTAGGGCACCGCTGAACTGCTTGAGCTTGACGATAGAACTAGCTGGAAGGAAGACACGTATGACTGTCATGGTAGTAGGCGGAGCCGGGTACATCGGGGCGCATGTGGTTCGCACATTGAAGGACAAGGGAGAGACAGTCATCGTCGTCGACGACTTGTCCTATGGAATCGCTGATCGGGTCCAGACGGTATTGATCGAAATGGATGTGGCTGACCCGGCCAATATGGGCGAGTTGTGTGAAGCGATGTTGCGGCACAAAGTGGATTCGGTTATCCATTTTGCTGCTCGTAAACAGGTGGGCGAATCTGTGGCTATGCCGGCGTGGTATTACCAACAAAACATTGGTGGCCTGGCAAATGTCATTATGGCGATGGAAAAGTGCAATGTCCGCAACATTATCTTTTCGTCCTCTGCCGCGGTTTACGGGATGCCTCCCGTCGACGTGGTCAGTGAAGACATTGAAAAGCATCCCATCAACCCTTACGGCGAAACGAAACTCATCGGCGAGTGGTTATTAAAGGACGCCCAAGAGGCCTTCGGCCTTAAATGGGCGGCTTTGCGCTATTTCAATGCGGCAGGCTCAGGCTGGGATGACCTCGGGGACCCCGCAGTGTTGAACCTGATTCCCATGGTCTTTGACAAGTTGGCCAAGGGCGAGGCCCCCATGATCTTCGGCACTGACTACCCAACCCCGGATGGTACCTGCGTGCGCGACTACATTCACGTCTCGGATCTGGCCACTGCTCACATTCAAGCTTTGGACTATCTGCGCGCCGGCGACGTGACCTACACGCAGTTCAATGTGGGTACAGGACAGGGATATTCTGTGCGCGAAGTAGTCGATATGGTTCGTGAGGTCTCTGGCATTGACTTCACACCTGAAATCCGCGAACGGCGCCCAGGGGACCCGCCCCACCTGCTTGGGGACGCAAGCCGCATTCAGCAAGTTTTGGGGTGGAAGGCCGAACATGACTTGCGTGACATCGTGACCTCAGCCTGGTCAGCATGGCAGGCAGGCCCCAGAAGGATAACCCGTTGACAATGTCAGCCACCTCTGCGCTCAAGGTTGTTATTGCCACGCGCATCTATACACCAGAGCCGGCCGCTGCTAGCTTCCGTCTGAGTGCCTTGGCCGGTGCCTTGGCCAATAAAGGACACAAGGTTCGGGTGATGACTGCCAGTCTGCCCGGCATCGACGTGGGCCCAAACGATCCCGGGGCGCGCACGGGGGTCAGGGTTGAACGCGCGCCAGTCCTGCGCGACAAGACTGGCTACCTGCGTGGATATATCCCATACCTCAGTTTCGACATTCCTTTGTTCTTCCGCCTGCTTTGGGGCGTTAAGGGGGCGGACGCCATCGTCGTGGAGCCTCCGCCGACCACCGGATGCGTGGTGCGCGTCGTTTCCAAGGTTTTGGGCATCCCTTACGTCGCTTACTGTCCCGATATTTGGTCAGATGCTGCCGCCCAGAATGCGCCCATGTGGGTGGTGCGTTTATTGCGCTTGGCAGAGTCTTTCACCTTGAGGGGTGCCCAGCGTGTCATTGCCGTATCGGAACAAATGGCTCATCGTGCCCGTGAACTGGGGGCAAAGGATGTGCGCTTGGCGATCAATGGCATCGATACCGCGGTGTTTTCACCTCAAAACGCCGAAAAGGTCGACGATCCTGTGTTTGACAGTCCCTTTTTCCTGTATGCCGGCACAACCTCAGAGTGGCAAGGCCCGGATGTGTTTATCCGAGCACTGAGCGACCCGGCCCTCAAAGATGCTCAGCTGGTGTTCTTGGGCTCCGGGACAGTGACCGATGCGCTGAAGGAGCTGGCGCTTGAGATTGCACCTGGACGCGTCCATTTCCGCGATAAGGTGACGCCTGAACAGGCTGCCTATTGGCAATCGCGCGCTCTTGCCTGCCTGGTTTCCATCCGCCCCGGATTCGGTTATGACTACGCCTACCCCACCAAGGTATTTTCGGCCCTGTCGTGTGGCACGCCTGTAGTTTATGCAGGTCCTGGGCCTGCTCGTGAGGATATTGCTACCGAGAATCTAGGGCATCTGGCTGAGCACACCCCTGAGTCCGTAGCCCAGGCTTTGGTGTCAGTTTTGGCCGCGCCAGCCGATGATGACATGCGTCAACGCGTACGCCTTTGGACAATAGAGAACCACTCCATCGATGTCACGGGCATTAACGCAGCCACCATTGTAGAAGGCATATTTTAGGAGATCTGTGAATAAATCTCTGCCAAAGTTGCGGTGGAGTTTTGGATATTGCGGTGTTTGGTGACCCAGGCACGCGCCTGGCTGCATAGCTCGTGGTAAGACAGGGCATCCATGGTGAGGACATTGTGAATTTGTCGCCCCAGCTCCTGCTGATCGCCCTCGGGAACGGAAAATCCTCCGGGGTGTTGTCTGCTGTTGTGGTCTTCCCCCAGCATCTCTGGGGTGCCTCCCGAGGCGTAGGCGACAACAGGAGTTGCACAGGCCTGGGCTTCAAGCAGGACCAGACCGGCTGATTCGCGCCGCCCTCTATAGGGCAGGGAGGCCATGACGAGGAGGTGGGCATTTTGCATCTCCTTGACCACGGCTGGCCTCGGTAGACGTCCCAAAACCTGGATGCGCGCATCGAGGGTTGCCTGTTGTTGAAGCCAGGGGCGCAGTGGGCCATCTCCGATGAAACGCAGCTGTCTGCTTGAGTTCGGTGGGGCAGGGGGCAGGGCCTTGAAAGCCGCGACGATGTCGCGTACCCCCTTATTTTCGGCCAAGTTGCCCACGCTAAGAATAATTTCCGAGGGCGAATTGATGGGGGCCTGACGTTTGTGGGAAGTCGCCGGGTGGAACTCTTCGGTATCTACTCCCAGGTAGAGGACCTCCAGTTTGGATGCAGGCAGGCCGGCATGGATGGCAATGTCGGCCAGGTACCTACTCACGGGCAGCAGCAGGCGAGACGTTTTAGCGGCAGCACGAACATTGTGCGCATGCCAGCTTTGAATGGCAGATGGACCGTTTGGTACAAGACTGAAGGCATCGTAGCCGTGCAGGGTGGTAAGCATCGGGGTTGAGCCCGTTGTAGCACGGGGCTTTGCGGCATGCACCGCGGGCAGAGACCAGGTGCCGAAGTGTTGATGTATGACATCAGGCTTCCAGTCTCTGATGGCCCTTGACGTTGAGAGCATCAGGAGAGGCAGGGCGCTAGTCCTGAGAATGCTGGCCTTGAGTTTGTGCGCGGGCAAGTGGACCGGCAAGCCAGGGTTGTCTCTCAAAGTCGCCATAAGTGCAAAGACCTGCGACTCATAACTGTTCGACAGGCGCAGTGCGTGGTCGACAACGAAATAATGGCCAGGAAGGTTGAACACTCCGACATTTAGGGCGATTTTCATGGACGATCCCCTACCTCATGCGGGGCAGGGCCTTGCCTGTCCCAGCGTTTTGCAACTAGGAGGGACATTATTGCCAGGCCTATGAGTAAGACGGACATGGAAGCCGAAACCATCCAGATAGTGAGAAGCAACCCGAAAGGTGAGAAGGCAAGAATAAGCAAGGGAGTTGCAGTAAAGAGGACGCCAAATCCGAGCATGTACTGCTGGGTGTTCGTGACAACGTAGAGCGAAGCAATAGGTGAGGTGACCACGGTCAGCATGAGCCATGGGGCAAGAGCTTGAGCGTAAAGACCTGCATTGCTCCAGTTCTCGCCAAGGATGAGTGGAATAAACCACGGAGCAAAAATGAGCAGAAGCGCCATGGCAGATACGGAGACGATGGAAAACTTCAGGATCGAAGACTTGACTAAGCGGTACAGATCGCCTCGTGGTGTGGTAGCCATTGCTCGGTAGAACACGGAGTTTATGGAGCCTGTTATTAAGGCAACGGGGGCTTGGACTAACATCCACGCCATATTGAAGTGCCCCACGGCGGCTGTGGAAAAGGTCGCCACCAGCAATACGATTCCATTGACACGCACAGAGTCAAGGATGGCGGTTGCCCCATTGAGGGCCGGCATTTTCCAATACCTTCGGATCAGAGAACGCCACGAAACCTCCGGGTTTGCCTCCTGCCCCAGTTTGAATGCTTGGCGGCCACTCCACGTTAAGAAGATGGCGGCAATGCCTTGGCCTATCAGCGAGCCAGATAGGAGTCCAAACATGCCAATCATGCCCGTTAGCCACAAAAGAATTTGAGATGCTGAAACGCTGCCGTGTTGTAGGACCTTGTTCCAGGCCAATTCACGAAACTCTTGTTGGCGGGTTTTCCACTGGGACATGGCCTGGATTTGAGCCAGGGTCGCAACCGTTGCGCCCATGAGGGGCAGGTAAGGCACAAGGTATTCAGTGTGTGTCAGCTGGGTCAGTGCAGGCCCTGCCAAAAAGGCAATAAGAGATGTCAGCACCGCCCACACGAGTATCGAGCGGCTTGCAATCCGCATGAGTATCTTCGCCTCGTCCTCGCGGTGGGGAAGTATTGCCGCAATGTCTAAACGCATCCCGGCCAGGGGCACAACAATGGCGCAAATCGCTGTATAGACACCAAATTGTCCGAAGTCTTCGGGAGAATAAAGGCGCGAGAGGATAGGAAGTAACAGCAGTACGAGGAGTTGTGCGCCGCTATTGCCCGCAAGCATGGTCAAGGACTGTTGAAGCAGAGGGTACCTTTTTAGCCAGGCGCGCCACCCAGGCGCGTGCGCTCCATCCGCGGATGGTGAGTCAGGCGCCATATGAAAGACCTTCTGCTAATTGTGCTAAGAGATTCGGTGCGTATGCGAAGTGCTTGTCTAATCCTATGCCAGGTGCTTTCTTGGGCCGTGATTGTGGCTGAAGTACAGGGCCAAAGCCGTGTAAAGTCTAGGTAATCGACGTCGATTTTCTCGCTATGTCGATGTGACTAGGGGTTATATAGGTGGAATGGTTCACGGTTATTCCGGCGATGGTGTGTGCCTTGGCGTGGCTACTTTTGCCTGGGCTGGGTGCCGCGTGGGGCTTGGGTTTGCAAGGGCCTTTGAGATGGATTGCCGCAATGCCGATCTCGGCAGGTCTGCTCACTTTGGCATTGTTGATCACGGCTGGCACACGACTTCCTTGGGCCTGGTGGACCGTGAGCTTGCTAGTGGGTATAGAGGTCCTGGCAATTGCCTCCGGGCGCCTGTATTCCATGAAGGGACCAGCTCCCTGGCCTTTGGTTTTCAGATCCTCGTGGAGTTCGTACTTGACCCTGACGGGTGTGGCGGCAAGCGCGCTTTCTGTTGTGCCGCTCGGGATTGGAATGATCAGTCCACACACCCCGATGCAGGTGTGGGACTCCGTCTTCCATCTGAGTGCTATTCAAGAAATCCGCCATACCTTTGACGCAAGCCCGTGGACGGGACTCGCAGATCTTTTTCACTCCTCATCGAAGATCTACCCGACAACGGTAGATGCGCTCATAGCCTTGCTGCCTGCACAACCTGTCACCGCCCTAAATGCGTTCCTCCTGGCAGCATTTGCCTTGTGGCCTTGGTGTGTAGGAGCCTTCGTTCATCTGTCTTTGTCGACGCTCAAAGGTCAGTCCACCAGTGTAAAGGTGGCCAGTGGGACTGCGATGCTGCTGTCGGCAAGCATCGTGACCTACCCATCAACACTGTTCACAGTGGTAGGTGCCTTGCCTTATGCCGCCTCTGTGCTCTCCATCCCCGGGGTTGTGGCCCTTGGGTTGGCGTTCCTGCGTTCCTATCGGGCATCCTTGGAAACTTCCTCGGTTGCGGGTGCAACGGGAAGGTTCGGTCGCATCCTGGCGCGGATTGAAAGCAGTTCTTCGTGGCCGTGGATCGGCATTGCCGTGCTTCTAGGGGTCATTGGCACTGCAGGTTTGCACCCTACAGGGATCTTTTGCTTGATACTTATTGCTCTGCCGGGGTTCTTGCAAGGGATAGGGCTTTGGATACGGGCACACTGGCGTAAGCCGCTGACTTTACTGGTCGCCCTGGGATTTACCACGGGCTTGGTCGGTGTCGCCTGGTTTCTTTTGGGTCCGCGACTGGCTTCTATGGCGGCTTTTCAACGCAAAGGTTTCGATCGAGACATCACTGCGCAGCAGCTGCTTCACGATATGCCTATGTCACAGGTCTTAGTGCCCGCAAGCCATCTGGGTGTAGTAATCACAGGTGCAGCCCTTCTGGGCGTCTTGTTTGCCCTTAAGAAGCGAAGGTTTCGGTGGGCAGCGTTCGTGTGGTTCATCTTCGCCGTGCTGATTCTTATTGCAGGAGGGCCTCAAAGTGCCATTCGTGCCTTAACTGCCCCGTGGTATATGCAGCCTTCGCGCCTAGCGCCGCTCTTCTGGCTATTCAGCGTTTTCTTATGCGGTCTTTGCATCATGTACACGCATGCCGCCTGGATTTCGCGGCAAATCACCATCCACAAGGCGGTTAAACTGGGTGTGCCTGCCACTCTTATTGCGGGAATCGTATTGATCTCCGCAGGTGGAAATGTCCAGGCGCGCAGCCAGCTTGCTTCACGGGTCTATGACCCCAAACAAATTGCCTGGGGCACAATGCTTACCGCCCCAGAAGAGCAGTTCATACGCCGCGTGTCCCCGAGCCTCAAAGACGATGCTGTTATCTACGCCGATCCCTTCAATGGTGGCCCCTACTGGTGGTCCATCGGGGGGATTCAAGTGGTACTGCCACAGCTAAGCCGCGTGAAGAACCCGGATCTTGAATACCTGTGGGACCACGCACAGAATCTCGAGACAGATAAACGCATTTGCCAAATTTTGAAGCAACTTGGAGCTACCCACGTTTACCGTGATGACGATCCGGGTGCCGTCGGAGCCGAAGACGGGGCGAAACGAGATCGACATCGAGGGCACCAACCAGCATCTTTATTACCCGATTCTGCACTTAGCCTCATTGCGCGAGAAGGACCCTATAGTCTGTTACTAATTACAGGATGTGAGGGCGAGAAAACGAGGGAATAGTCGTGAAAGTCGCAGTATTGACAACAGATTACCCAACCGAGGTGGACCAACTCAGGGGGTCTTTTGCAAGGTACAACGCCTACGCTTTAACTTCTCGTCACGAGGTCACGGTTATACACCTGGTCCCACCCCTTTTTGATGATGGAGAAAACGACTTTCTTGATGGAGATGTGCGGGTGCGGCGCTATC
This sequence comes from Actinomycetaceae bacterium, assembly GCA_030538185.1. Classification (GTDB taxonomy): domain Bacteria; phylum Actinomycetota; class Actinomycetes; order Actinomycetales; family Actinomycetaceae; genus JAUNUK01. The sequence continues at coordinate 141,403 of JAUNUK010000002.1, forward strand.
CTACCGCCCTGAGATCTCTTGATGAATTGACCAATGCGTACAGGATCGTTGAATCTTTGAGCCTTGGCTTCGACCTGTTGCACTCGATGACCTTGTCTTCAGTGGCAATCTTCGGATTAAACGTTGAAGAAGAACTGACCATCTCTTGTCCTTGGGTCCATTCAGAGGCGTGGACAGCCGCACAGCCTTCAAGCTGGCCAATTGACGCAGCCCCACCTGCGCAAATATTTTCTCGTGCAGATGTTGTAACCGCGGCAAACCCAGGTCTAGCGGCACAGATTGAGAAATTTCGTCCGGGACAGATTGTCCCTGTTGTGCCCCTGATTGTGCCTGCGCCATCTTCCCTGCCCACCAGAAATGTCATTGATGGACGCTTACGTTTGGCGACGGCGGGTTCCATCGTCTCTGCGAACCAGCCAGAACTTATTGTGCGCACCATTCGTGACCTGCGGAAAAAGGGCGTGGATGCCACCTTGCAGTGGCTGGGTGACGGCCCCTTTAGGGGGCGCGCCGAGGCGCGGATCGACGAGTACAAGCTGGGGGATTTCGTGACCCTGCACGGACGCGCCACACAGGAAGACTTCGAAAGGGTTTACTGTGAAAGCGACATCTTCCTCAGCGCATCGAAAGAGGCTGGCTTCTTCTTGCCTTGTGCCCAAGCAATCATGTGCGGTCTGCCCGTCATCTTGGGTCCATCGGGGGATTCCATCGACTACGTTCGCCCTGAGATTGCAGAGATTGTGAGCGATAAACAGGTCGCTGCAAGCTATGTCGAGGCAGTGGAACGCTTGGTCCAACGAACTGCTGGCATGAGTGCCCAAGATATTGTCTCAACCATTGGAGACCAGTTCACAAGCGAAAAAGTTGCCCAACACTTCGAAGCTGCCTACGCCCAAGCCCTAGCCGTAGGAGGCTGGGCGAGTTGAATTGCGCCGCGATAATCCGCGGCGCGTCACTCGCGCTTTTGCGAAAAGTGCGATTTTCGCAAAAGCTGGTTCCACATACTGTGGGCGGAGCCTGGACGTTGTGGAATTGCGCGGGCATAATCGCCAACGATTCACCTTGGAAGTTGATGGTGTGGGCAGAGCCTGGGGGTGTGGACAATGGTTGGGTGACTTACTGCAACTGTTTCTCAGTCCTTCTAACGTGCGGTGTAGGCTAGGGCTGTGAAGAGGGGATTTGGCTCTTTTGGAGTCCTGGCTTTGGGTCTGGCGCTGGCTTTGCCAGGGTTGTTCATAGGAGATCTCGGTAGGCAATCTGTGGCTTTTGCCGACGCCAGCACAATCTCTTACGCGCACGAAGGCCTCGTGCCCGCTAATGCGACCGGACACAATGTGAGCCCAGGGGCACCCACCTTGCGTCTGGCAGGGTCGGACAGGTACTCAACAAACCTGGAAGTCATCAAGGCCTACGCAGGTAAACCCACGCACGTGCTTATTGCCTCGGGCACGTCTTTCGCCGACGCCCTCACAGCCTCGGCACTATCGGCCAAAATCGGTGCCCCTTTGGTGCTCAGCGATCCCCTTTCGCTGTCTGCCACAACGCAACAAGCTATACGCGCCACCAAGGCCACACAGGCAATTATTATCGGCGGAACATCTGCCATTTCCGAGGGCGTATCTTCGCAAGTGCAGCAGATAACAGGCAGTGTGCCTCAAAGAATCGCAGGCGACAATAGGTATGCAACAGCCGCCCAGCTCAGCCGCCAGTGGGACAGTGCCTCAACGGTGTTCCTGGCATCTGGAGAATCCTTTGCGGATGCCTTGAGTGCTGCCAGTGGTGCCAGTGTGCAAGACAAAGCCCCAGTCCTATTGACCAGTCGCAATGGTCTCGATGCGCAGGTGGCCGAGAGATTGCGCCGGTTAGCACCGACAAAAGTGATCCTCGCGGGAGGGACTGCAGTTATTGAGCAGTCTGTTGCCACCCAGGTCACAGGGTTGTTACCGGGGGCTTCACTTGAACGCCTCGGCGGGGTGGACCGCTATGAGACATCTTCACTGTTCGCTACGCGCTTCTATCCTCAGACCGGCAGCATAGTCCTGACATCGGGAACAAATTTCCCTGATGCGCTGTCTGCAGTACCTTTCGCTGCAGCCAACAAAGCTCCACTGCTCTTAATGCCCACAAAGTGTGAATCTCCTACCGGGTTTGCATACCGGCAGGCCACTGGGCAAGCGCACGCCACACTGATCGGCGGTGCTGCAGTTATTGCCGAAAACGCCCTCGGCAATGTTTGTGGAACAAGCGTTCCAACTCAAGCAATGCAAAGAGTGGCTACCACGATTAGTGGATGTGCCCCAGAACAGGCCGCAGCCAGGTCGTCCTTGCCGACGGAGCAGCGTCCCTGGTGCCCTGATAGCCAGTATTTTGGCCCGGTGACGTCTATTACCCCAGTGCAGGGAGCTAATACCCTAACCCCTGGTTTTAATGGGGTAAAGGTGTCGATCGTGCAGCACCGCCTGGGCCTTGGCTCGCGCTGGGAAACGATGGACTCGGCAACCATTTCAGCTGTGAGACGCTTCCAAGCCAGTGTGGGATTGCCAGTCAACGGCGTTGTGGACCAACGCACTTTCGAGGCCATGAATACAGGATTTTCTTGGGACGTGGACGCTTGGCAGGCTCCTGTCATGGTTCGCCCCGACGCCACCCGACATGAACGCGTGGAACAACTGGTCAACTTTACTGCCTCCAAGATGGGGCTGCCCTACACCTGGGGCGGTGCAGGTGACGGCGGTTTAGGCTACGACTGTTCTGGGTTGATCCTGCAGGGCATGTACACAGCAGGCGTTGATCCGCAGCCCATCACCGTACTGAAACACGCAGAGCCACCGTACAGGACCTCTAACCAGTTCTACTTCATCAATGGGCTTCAACATGTGCCTTTGGCGCAGCGGCAACGTGGAGATATATTGTTTTGGCGTTCCGGCGCTAATGGCCCCATCGTTCACGTTGGCCTATATCTTGGTGACAACACGTTCCTGGAGGCGTATCCACCCGATACCCACATCCGCGCCTTCACAACAGCTAATCCAGGCGCCATACTGCCCGAGGTAGTCCGGCCTATTGCAGATGATCGCCAGAGTTGAAAGGGTAACAATGTCCAATGCCAAGGTGTTTGCAATGTTGTTTTCCAAAATTTATCCCCTCTATCTGACGAAGGTCGAAAAGAAGGGGCGCAGTCAAGAAGAACTTGACCAGGTCATTTGCTGGTTGACGGGCTACGACCAAGCGGGATTGCAGGCTGCCGCCACGTCCGATGTGACGATGGAAGAATTCTTCGCCAAGGCACCGGCAATGAATCCCAATGCAGCGTTGATAACTGGCGTGATCTGCGGATACAGGGTCGAAGACATCGAAGACCCACTCATGCAGAAAATTCGCTACCTAGACAAACTCGTAGACGAACTGGCCAAGGGCAAAAAACTAAACTCAATCCTGAGAAGTACTGCCGGGTAGTGGTTACTGCCCCTGGGCGGCGTATTTGGCTTCGGTTTCTGCCTTGGCGGCGCGCCACCAGGACTCATTGGAGCGGTACCACTCGATTGTGTCCTCCAGTCCTGAGCGGAAGTCCACGAAGTGCGGGGCCCACCCCAGTTCCTCGCACAGTTTCGTATTGTCAATCGCGTACCTGCGGTCGTGTCCTGCGCGGTCAGCCACGTGCTCGTAGTCATCAGGTGCAAAGCCCATGAGTTCATTGAGCAACATGACGACGTTCTTATTGTTCATCTCGCCGTCAGCGCCGATCAGGTACGTTTCGCCAATCCTTCCCTTTTCAATAATCGCCCACACGGCGGTGTTGTGGTCCAGCACGTGAATCCAGTCGCGCACATTCAAGCCATCCCCGTACAACTTGGGGCGAACGCCGTCGATTCGGTTGGTGATCATACGAGGAATGAACTTCTCAATGTGTTGGTAAGGCCCGTAGTTATTGGAGCAGTTAGAAATCGTCGCCTCCACACCGAAGGATCTGACCCAGGCGCGCACCAGCATGTCAGAGCCTGCCTTAGAAGCCGAATAAGGAGAAGAAGGCATATACGGTGTGGCATCAGTAAAAGCATTGGGATCGTCTAAGGCCAGGTCCCCGTAGACCTCATCGGTCGAAATGTGGTGCAGGCGGACTTTGTACTTTCGGCAAGCCTCCAGGATATTGAAGGTGCCAACGATATTGGAGTAGATGAACGGCGAAGGATCCAACAATGAGTTGTCATTGTGTGATTCGGCTGCAAAGTGAACGACCAAGTCAGCCGCCTTGACCAAGGGATCCACGATATCTTTTTCGGCGATATCTCCAACGACCAAGGTCACACCCGGCAGGCCCTCGACATTGGCAGGGTTCCCCGCATAGCCGATCTTATCCAGCACAGTAATGGTGGACCCCGGATGGGTCTCAACCGTAGTGCGCACAAAGTTTGTGCCAATAAAGCCTGCCCCGCCCGTAATCAAGATATGCACGTCAGTACCTGTCCCTTATCTTTGATGCCAAAATCGACAATATTGAGTCCATGCTACCTGCCCACCTTGCGCGTGCGCATGGCAGTGCTTTATTTGGGCGAGGCGCGCCACGGTTCCTTTGGCTCCAGCCCGCGGTTACAATCATTTCCGAGGGCGAGGAGTAATACATGCAGGATTGGGCTTTGATGGCACTTGCCTCAACCCTTACTGTCCTTGTACTGATCGTTCCAGGAAACCTGCTGGCCAGAATCTCAGGCCTGCGAGGCATGGAGGCGCTTGTCTTATCTGCCCCGCTCACAATTGGCGTGACAATCATTGTGGCTCAAGTCTTGACCTGGCTGTCCATCCCTTTTTCGCCCCTAACGTTTGCTCTGACCTGGCTGCTTGTCCTTGTAATCGCAGTGTTGCTTCTGCGTTTGTCCACAGGACGCTGGTTGCGAGAATCTTCTGAGACATCACACCCCACAGGCCTGACAGCCCTGCGCAAAAACGAGGCACGCAGGCTCGCTGTCTTCTGGGTGTTGGGAGCAATCCTTGCCCTCTTGCCCATTGTCATGACTCTTGATGCCCCCGGGCGCATGTCCCAGTTCCACGACTCAATGTTCCACTTCTCCGGTGCAGTCGAAATAAATAAAACAGGTGCAGCCCCCATCTATGGCGCCTTGCCAGATATGTTCGGTGGCCGTCAGGTGTACTACCCGGCCGTCTGGCACACCTTGGCCGCCCTCTTTATACCTTTTGCTTCGGCACCTTTCGTCACCAATGCGATGCTTTTCGCTATTACAGCATTCGTATGGCCTCTGGGCGTTATTGCACTCGCGCGCTTCTTTGCTCCCCAAAGTCCGCGCGTTTCCTACCTGGCGGCACTCTTGACACCGGCCACTATCGTGTACCCGATTTTCGAAGGTTTCCTACGGTCCTTGTATCCCTTCGCCCTCGGCATGGCGCTTTTACCTGCATCTGCTTATGTTCTGTGGCGAAGCGCGGACCTTCTCCAAGCGCGTAACCGGGACGTGTCAAGGCTGTGGTGGTTTTTCGCAGCAATAGCTTTGGGTGCAACCGCCTTGTCGCACCCTTCAATGGTGGGTTTCCTGGCACTCATGCTTGTGGTGGCTTTGGTTCAATGGGTGGCCTTTGCCCCGATGCGTCCTCGAACAAGGGTTGTGTCAACAGTCGTTCTATTGGCTTCAATACTCGCTGCAATAGCCGTTTTTAATCTTTCTTCAACGATGCTGCGTCGTGCGGGAATGGCCGTCGAGGATGGGGATAGCCTCGGGCGGGCAATAGCGACAGGCCTGCTATCAGGGCAACCCAATAGAGGGTCCCTCTTGGCCTTCGGCGTCATCACGATTGCTGTACTGATCGGTCTAATCACGCTTGCCCGCAAGAACAAAGACCTGCGGCCCGGACTGTATGTCCTGGCTGTCGCACTACTCACCGCATCGACGAAACTTCCGGGCACACCAATCCATGCCTTGACAGGTTTTTGGTACGGCTCCTATGACCGCATAGCTGCCGGCAACGTGATCCTCATGCCCGCCTTGGGCGCCTTAGGAATTGCCGCAGTTCTATCATTTTTCGAGGGCGGCAAAGATGTGGACCGCACAGTACACACTCATGCTGCCGCACAAACCTGGGGGATAGGCTCAGCCCCTATGGCGCGCCATGCCAAAGCTCAAAAGCCTCAAGAACCCCTTGCTATTGGACTGATGACGGTTGCTCTAATCTTTGGAATCACAGGCGCTTACGGCTGGGCCGACAAAAGCCTGTGGATAGACATTGCCTACACGCCGGGAAAGATGTTCCACGCCCCGTGGGCAAGCGAGGCAGAACTGGCCGCGATGGTGCATTTGCCAAAGACCTTGGAGGGCTTCGGGGAAGAAAACCTGGACGACATCAAGGTCATCGGTGACCCTTCATCGGGGGCTGGCCTGGTGTATTCCCTGGCGCGCCTAGATTCGGTTTTCCCCAGGCTTGGACCTACAGGTTGGAGCGAGGAGCAAATTTTTCTCTCCCAAAGCTTCCGCGACATCCACACCAACCCTGAAGTGTGCCAGATAGTGCGCAAGCAGGGGATCACACACTACTATTCAGATGATGCCGCTCTTGCCCCGGGAGAGTACGCCTTTACTGGCCTACACGACGTGGACACCAGCCAAGGGTTTGTGAAGGTGGCAGACTTAGACAAGGCTTCTTTGTGGCGTATTACCGCATGCCTTGCGGACGCGCCGGCACAAGGCCAACAAGATAAACAGGACTAAAAGGGGTGGCAGTTGAAACGGGCGGTTATTTACCTGTTCTTTGACACATCAGGTTTCGTAGACGATTACGTCTTGTACAACTTGGCCGAGTTAAAAAAGAACGCCGACTACGTGATGGTGGTGTCCAACAGCGCCATACAGCCTCACGGTCGTGCCGCTATGGAATCCATTGTCGACGAGGTCTGGCAGCGTGAGAACACAGGCTTTGACGTCTGGGCGTACAAAACCGCGATGGAGCACATCGGGCGTGAACGCCTGGCCACCTTCGATGAACTCATCTTGATGAACTACACGTTTTTTGGCCCCATCTTCCCCTACGAAGAAATGTTCGCCCGCATGGATGCCCGTGACGTGGATTTTTGGGGCGTGACAGAGCACAAGGAAATCCGTCCACACCCCACCCTTGCCGCCCCCCTCATGCACGCCCACATCCAGTCGCACTGGATAGCCGTACGCAAAAACATGTTGACCAGCCCAGATTTTGCCGAATACTGGGACACCATGCCGATGATCGAGTCCTACCACGACTCCATCAATATCCACGAGTCACGTTTTACAAAGTTCTTTGCCGACAGGGGTTGGGGATACGAACTGGCCTTCCCCGCCGCTGATTACCCCAGCGATCACCCAATCTTTGACAACGCGGCTCTACTGCTGCGAGATCGCTGCCCGATTTTGAAGCGCCGTATTTTCTTCCACGATCCTCTCTACCTGGACCGTAAGGCCATCATTGGCCGCGATATTCTCCAATTGGTCGAGGACGCTGGCTACCCACTGGATTTCATCTGGACCAACGTCGCACGGACCGCCGAGCCCCGCGTGGTCGCAACCAATATGACCTTGAACGAGGTCATGCCTCGCTTCGCAGCGCCCGAGGCTGAAAACCTGGCCGCCAGCCTCAAGGTCGCCATGATTGCGCACTGTTTCTACCCCGACATGGTAGATGAGCTCCTGCAAAAAGCCCTGTGCGTGCCAGGCGGATGTGACGTCTACCTGACCACCAGCGATGAAACAAAAAAACAGCAGCTGGAAGCAGCCCTCAAGGACTATCCTGGCAAAACTGAGGTGCGGATCGTCGAGTCCAATAAGGGACGCGACATCTCGGCTTTCCTGATTACCTGCGCAGATGTCATCCGCGACGGTGGCTATGACCTGATCATGAAGCTGCACTCCAAGAAATCACCGCAAGATGACTTCAACGCGGCAGACCTGTTTAAGCGTCATCTTTTCGACAACCTGGCCGGTAGCCCGGGCTACACAGCCAACGTCATCGCACTTTTTGCCCAACACCGCACCCTGGGCATGGTATTCCCCCCGGTTATTCACCTGGGGTACCCGACCCTTGGGCACTCATGGTTCGCCAACAAGGTACCCGCACAGAAAATGGCCAAGCGCTTAGGCATTACCGTGCCCTTCGATAAGGACACGCCACTATCGCCTTACGGTTCCATGTTTATTGCACGCCCACAGGCCCTGGTACGCCTTGTGAATGCTGGCCTGAGCTTTGATGATTTCCCTGATGAGGGTGGTTATCAAGACGGTTCCCTGGCTCATGTGATCGAACGCCTCTTCGCCTACGTAGGTTTGCAAGACGGCTGGCACACGCGCACGGTTATGACCTGTGACTGGGCTGCGACGAACTATTCATTCCTTGAATACAAGTACCAAGCTGTCTCGCGATTCTTGCCGGCATTCGCCCTCGAACAAGGCCCTTACCTGCAGGCGCGTTTGGGCGCTTTGCCAAACCTGCTGGGCGTTATCAAGACCAATCTGATGGTCAAACACCCAGGGGTGGGAAAATCCTTAAAGCCTCTGTACCGCGCCTTTCGAGGAATCTACCGCCGTGCACGTAGACTCGGGCGATAATAAACTGTTCCGGCTTAGGCCCTTACAGGAGTAAACGATATGTCGACACCTTCTCCCTACCACCGCCCCAAAACGGTGGCCGAGGCCTTCAACCCTCGTTCGAACTCAATTGGGTTCTTGCGTTGGCTCATGGCCTTCCTCGTTATTTTCTCGCATGCCGGACCTGTCGGCGGATTCTACGGGGGAGAAGACCTCGGTATTCAACTTTCCTCCGAGCAGTCCCTGGGCGGGGTCGCTGTCGCAGGGTTCTTCTTCTTTTCCGGTTTCCTCATCACCAAGTCCCGTATGGGAAGGTCCTCTATCTTCCGTTACTTTTGGCGCAGGGCCCTGCGCATTATGCCCGCCTACTGGACGGCAATGTTGACGACCGTCTGTTTCCTGGCACCTGTCGCATGGTTTGCTACCCGAGGCGAAATCGACGGATACCTGCATCCTGAAAAAGAAACTCCGTTGACGTATTTCTTCAACAATATGTTCTTGGAGTTAGGGCAACGCAATATCGCAGGCATGGGTGAGGGCCTGCCCTACGGCCTCCTTCACAATAACGCTGACTGGAATGGCTCCGCCTGGACCCTCAAATACGAGTTTATCTGCTATATCGTTGTCGGTATCCTGGGGCTGATGGGCTTCTTGGCCAACCGCTGGCTAGGTGTTATTACCTCTATCGCCTTCATGGGCCTCAACGCACTTCAGTGGATGTCGGCAGGAAATATGGTCTTGGTCAGCCCATTTTTCTCAGATATTTACCTACTCATGTTTATGGGGCCATTCTTTTTTGGCGTGATTTTTTCTTTGGCAGGCGACAAAATACCCATGGACGATCGCCTGGCCGTATCTGCCATTGTCATAGCCTTCATCACCTATGACATGGGTGGTTGGAATATCTTTGGGCAGTATTTCTTCATGTATTTCCTCATGTGGTTGGCTGTGCGCCTGCCCTTGACGAACTGGGAGAAATATGGCGACTTCAGTTACGGCATCTACATTTTCTCTTGGCCACTCATGACCTTCTATGCGCATTTTGGGCTACAAAACCTAGGTTGGTTGCCCTACCACGCGACGATCGTCCTCTCGGCTCACGTCATGGCGTTCTTATCGTGGCACCTGATCGAAAAACCCGCCATGAGCTTCAAGAACGCCAACCCTCGATGGATGATGTGGCTCATCGATAAGGGCAGGCCCCTGTATAACAGGGTTCGCGACATTATCGTTACCCCGGCATTTTCCTCCACCAGATATGCCCAAACCCTAGAGCTTGCGCGCATAGAGCAAGAAAAAACCATTGACGAGGGCGGCAAAGCAAAGACCGCAGCGCAGGAGGAGAGTGCGACAGGCGGACCGCCTGGACAACACCCATCTGGGCAACCCTTGTCTGGACCAAACAGTCCAGAGGCTCCCGAGGAGAAAAAACCATGACCCCCGAGCCCACAAAAAAGAACCGCAGGGGTGTGCGCGGCTTCAAGGAATCCGAATCGGGCGGGGTGCGCGATGTCGATCTCAAGCCCCTGTCCAAGAATCCATTTATTGCTCTTCTGCGCTTCTTGCCTTTGGTCTTACTGGCCATCGGCGTCGTTGGGGGGACCAGCATCGGCGTGTGGTACAAGATCACCCATCCACATATGGACCCCTCGGCTGTCAAAGATACCCGTGTAGTGCCTGATGGGCATGGGGCAGAAAAACACTTGGGCTCCATCCCTGCGGCACAAGACGTTCTGGCTGGCGGAAGCGACATCAAACAGGCATGTGCCCCCAACTATCCCCTGGAACCTCAAGTAGAGGTGTGGGGACAAGCCACCTTGGCAAGAAACCCCGAACAAAACGAAGCGGCCTACCTGGCAGGCCACGAGGCCAGCGGCCACCCCTATGTCGCGGGCAAAGACAGCTTCGTTTTTTGGAACGACGCCCAGGTCGCGAATTTTTCTCAGGCGGTGGGTCGCACCAAGGTCAACGCCGAACAGATCAAGGCCTGGGGCGATTACTTCGCTGCCTTGGGCACAAAACTGCAGGCAGAAGGCAAGACCCTCTTGATTGTCCCAGCTCCTGCGAAATGGGAGATCTACCCTGAGATGCTGCCAGACTGGGCCACAGCCATGCGCGCACAGGGTTCCTTGTCTGCATTGATAAAGGCCACCCCTGGATTACCGTGGGTTGACACACGTGCCGCCCTCGTTAATGCAAAAACCGAAGGGCAGACGTATGCGCGAAATAACTCGCATTGGACGCCTTGGGGGGCTCAGGTGGCTTCCAAACAAATCCTGGAATGTTTAGCAGTTCTAAACCCCGATATGAAGGTCGCCCCTGCCGCATATGAGGGGCTAAAAAATGGGGATGCCCCCAATGAATTTAGGGAATTCGGGATTGCACAAGGGCAAGCGGATTGGACCACCCCTCAGTGGGTGTCGCCTCCTTTGGGGACCATTGCAGACCCCCAGGGCAGCCGTGAAACAAGCTTGGATGAAGAAGTGAATTTCGCGAACATCCCGGCCGTCGTGACAAACCCCGCAGGAGCCCCCATCAAGGTGCTGTTTATGCGAGATTCGCAGGGCAACTCGCTGTCCTCGCCCCTCGATATGGTTTTCGGCACAGTCATTCACGAGAAAGCCAATCTGGATGGCGAACCTCGTCCCGATGTCCTGACACTTGCCAAAGACAAAGACGCAGGCCTAGTTATATACGAGTTCACCCAAAGATACTTGTCCCTGCCCGCCCCGGTTATGCCATAGGTGTCAAGGGATGGCACGAGAGTGCTTGCCCCAGGCTGGGGTAGAATAATTTGAGCAAAGCGCACAAAACGTGCGGAAATCTTTTAGGAGACACCCATGGTATCCACCTGCCTCATTACCGGAGGTGCAGGTTTTATTGGCTGCGCAATATCTCATGACCTGGTCAATCGCTTCGATCGGGTCATTGCTTTTGACTCGCTTCTGCCGCAGGTTCACGCCAGGCAAGAACGCCCAGAGGACCTGGACCCCAGGGCAGAGTTCGTCAAGGGCGACGTAACAAAAGCCGAAGACTGGGATGCCTTGCTGTGCGAGGTCAAACCCACGGTTATTGTTCACCTGGCTGCCGAAACCGGGACGGGCCAGTCTTTGATGAACTCCACCATGCACGCCATGGTGAACGTCGTGGGCACAACCCAGATGCTCGATGCCCTGGTCCGCAACGAGGCCATGCCTAAAAAAATCGTTTTGGCTTCCTCGCGCGCAGTTTACGGCGAAGGCCTGTGGATGGACGCCCAAGGAAACACCAGCTACCCAGGTGGCCGCACACATGCCATGTTGCAGGACGCGACCTGGGATTTCCCCGGCCTCAAACCCTGCCCACAAAACTCCGCCAGGGTGGAGCCCTCGCCCTCGAATGTCTATGCCAGCACGAAACTGGCCCAAGAAAACCTGCTGACCTCCTGGGGTGGCTCAATGGGGGTCGACATTGTGCGCTTCCGTCTGCAAAACGTTTACGGGCCAGGTCAGTCTTTGACGAACCCCTACACCGGCATCGTTTCGCTCTTTGCGCGCGTGGCCAAAGCGGGCGAATCGATCCCCGTCTATGAAGACGGCGACATTGTCCGTGATTTCGTGTTCATCACAGACGTGGCTGCTGCGATTGTGGCTGGCGTCTTGACCTCGGGCACCAACGAGCACGCCTACGACATCGGCCTGGGTGAAAGAACCACGATCTTGCAGGTTGCACATATTATGGCCAAACATTACGGCGCTCCTGAGCCTCACATTAACGGCCAATTCCGCGACGGGGACGTGCGCGCTGCCTGGGCCACCATTGATGCCTCGAAGGAGGCCCTTGGCTGGGAGCCCAAGGTCAGTGTTGAAGAGGGCATCAACCGTCTGTGCGACTGGATTGACGCGGAGGCCGAAAAATCAGCGTGAAAAAGGAGTCAAGGCGGGAGGACGTGAGCAACTTTCGTCACGTCCTCAACCTCACCTTGACCTTGGCGAAAAGAGAAGTCACCTCTGAGTACAAGGGCACAGCCTTGGGGCGTGTTTGGTCCTTGATTAATCCTCTGGCGACCATTGCGGTTTTCGCAATTATTTTCGGCGTCGTATTCAGGGGCCGGGTCGAACCTGGTCTGAACTCTGGGATTGACTCTTTTGCTCTGTGGATTGGCATTGGGGTCCTGTCCTGGACTTTTCTATCCACGGGCATTATCAAGGGCATGAATGCCCTAGTGGCAAACGCGGGACTCTTGACCAAGGTGTACTTCCCTCGCTATGTCCTGGTGGTTTCAGCCATGCTGGCGCTGTGCTTTAACTTCTCTTTCGAGGTCATAGTCATGGTCTTGGTCATGGGCCTCGTTGGTGGCCCACAGCTCTTGTTGTACGTGCCCATGCTCTTGGTGGTCGTGGTCTTGACTGCCCTGTTTTCTACGGGGCTCGGGCTGACATTATCCGTGGCCACCGTGTACTTCCGCGATATTCGTCATCTGTGGGGAATCTTCAACCAGGTCTGGATGTATGCCTCGGGCGTGATTTTTCCGATTTCCATGCTGGCAACCGTGCAGGAGTCCCTGTTTGAAAAGGGCTGGCAGCTAGGTGGTGGCCCAATACCCCTGACGACTATCTTTAGAGCCAATCCGGCAGAGATGTATCTGGAGGGATTCCGTTCAATCCTCTATGACTTCGCCACGCCTCCCTGGGAGGTCTGGGCCTCAATGCTGGGCTGGGCTCTGGCCTCAATGGTTATCGGTGTTTTGGTGTTTACCAGGCACTCTGGACGCATTGTGGAGGAGCTGTGAGCACTACGAATCCCGTTTCCTTCGGGTCTGGTGACGATATTGCGGTCCAGGTTGAGGACGTAGCGAAGGTCTTTCGTGTCTACAAGGAGCGCAACCAGTCCATTAAAGGCTCTTTGCTGCGGCGAGGACGCGCCCATTTTGAAGAGTTCCATGCTTTACGTGACATCAATTTGCAGATCCCTCAAGGCAAGACTTTTGGATTGCTTGGGCACAATGGTTCCGGCAAGTCGACCCTGCTAAAGTGCATAGCCAAAATACTCACCCCGGATACAGGAAAAATAACTTCCCGAGGGCGAATAGCTGCCATGCTGGAGGTCGGCTCCGGTTTCCATCCAGAACTTTCTGGGCGTGAAAACGTGTATCTCAACGGCGCAATCCTAGGCATGTCTAAGGCCGAGATCGACAAGAAATTTGACCAAATAGTTGACTTCTCAGGGGTTGAACACTTTATTGACCAACCGGTCAAGAACTATTCCTCGGGCATGTATGTACGTTTAGGCTTCGCCGTTTCCATTCACGTAGAGCCAGATATTCTGCTGGTCGACGAGGTCTTGGCTGTAGGGGATATGGAGTTCCAAGAAAAGTGCATGGACAAGTTCGCGCAGTTCAAAGAGGAGGGACGCACTGTTATTGTGGTTTCTCACGGCCTAGAACAGATGCGTACTTTCTGTGATGAGGCTGCTTGGCTGGAGCACGGGGTCCTAAAAGATGTTGGACCTGCCGCCCAGATTGTCGACGCATACTCGGATGTCGTGCGTGGGGCAGTCAGCGTCCAGGGCGGAGGCACACGTTTTGGTACAGGTGAGGCCATCATTACAGGGCTGGAGTGGCTCGATGATCAAGGCAGGCAGTCGTTAAAGAATTTCACCGGGGAAAACGTGCGTATCAAGCTGTCCTACGAGGCAAAGGCACGCATTGAGGCCCCTGTCTTTGGCGTCTCGGTGGACACCCGTGAAGGCTACTGGGTATGGGGCCTACACGGCCATGATGCCAACTTTGTTCCCGAGGCTATTGAGCCTGGTCCAGGTTCTTTAGAGATTGTCATTCCTCATCTGCCTTTGCGGCCCGCTTCATACACCTTGTCTGCATCGATCCAAAACAAGGACATGACGAAGGTCATTGATGCGTGGCAGAAAGCTCTGCGATTTGAGGTCTTGCCCGGCCCTGGAATGGAATCGGGTGGGGTTGTCGTCTTTGGTGCACACTTTGAAAACCTCAAACCTGAGCGTCCCATGATTGACATTCCGCAGCGTACTCGGAGTCAATGGGAGGAACTCGCTGTCAGGCAGGTCGATGAGGAAGACAAGGCTGCTGAGTTGGAAGAGGCAGCCCGCCTTGTCGAGGCCCTGGAAGCCCGGGATGCCGCTACTGGGGAAGCCATGCAAGGCTAAATGCCCAGATCAAAGCCGTGCAGCGCCTCCAGGGTTGCTAGTTAGCCTGCTTTTCCTTACTGCCCAAGACTTTCTTGAGTGCACCGGCAACGCCCCTATCCACAAGGACATCGGTGTTATTGAGGGTTTTGAGACTCATCTCCAAGATGGGGCCAATCGCCTTGTGTAGTTCGTCCAAAGAGGTTTTGAGCTGTGAAATCTCTTCATTTTGTGCCAAGAGAGCTTTCACAAGATCCGCATGAATTGCTTCATTCGCCCTCGTCCTGTCTGCGTATTGGTGTGCCGATTGTTCTGAAAGCCTGCGGTAAAGCTCAGCAATCAGCAAAGGTGTGGACAGGTCTGCAAGTTGTCCGGGGCGCAGGGCGGCACGCAGGTAGTCATCCCGGATGGTCACGTTATATGAGTTGTGGCTGGTGGCATCCGTGACGATTGAGTTGCCGAGATCTTCGTCCAGGGTCGTGCGGTGATGCCAATGTGCCAAGGGTGCACCATCGATAAAGCCCATGGGACCTTTGGAAAGCATGCGCAGGTTGAACTCCCAGTCGGCTAAAACCGGCAGGCGCCCATCCCAGTGTCCGACCTCGTCTGCAATGACGCGGCGTAGTAACTGAGAGATGGGCGGGGCGTAGTTTTGGATCAGGGTCTCTATGAGGGACATTTGTGTTACGGCCCCGGCCAGGATTTCTCGGTTGACTTCCCGGATCGCCTCGCCTTCAACAACCTCGTGGATTAGGTCTGTGCGCACGCTTACGGCAACATCCTGGGGGTGTTCATCGAGGTACTTGACCGTCCGTTCCAAAAAGTCCGCTTCCCAAGAATCGTCGTCGTCGTGTATCGCGAAATATGGGGCGGCCGTGGCGTCTAAGGCTTCCAAACCAATGTTCATGGCCGCTTCTCGGCCAGAAGATACGGGGTTATCGATGAGGCGAACCCGGCTGCGCGCACCTTCTTCCATGGCATCGATCAGGGCCTGAACAGGGGCCAAATCGCCTGCGTCATTGACGACCACCTGTGTGTAGTCCGTAAAGCTCTGTTTTGCCACGGACTCTAAGGCGCGTTTGAGTAAAACGGGGCGATTCTTGGTGCGGGTAATAATGGAGACGTGTGTCACCTCTGACCTCCAATGGTTTCAGTGTGTTCAGCCTATCTTGGCTGAGTCCTTTGTGGGTGAGGTGCGCGGTTTCGTGCGCGCCACAAACCTGGAAATCGGGCCAAGGCTTGAAAGAAGCCTTGTAATTGGGCTCCCAAGAGTCTGGGCTGTACCGATCGGTCCAAGATCCCAAAGGCTGTGCGTCCAAGCCCGGCCTTGGCACGGAGCCAAGCCTTTGCCAGGTCCTTTTTTGAGGCATGTAAAGTGGCGGTGAGCAGCCGGTTTCTAGTGTTGCAGCGCACAAAAAGCGGGCTTGTCACGCCGGCGGAGCCACCGTGTGCGTGGTGGGCAATCGCCTTGGCCGCGTATTCGATTCCCCAGCCGGCCTTGCGCAAGCGATAGGACAGTTCGAGGTCCTCGTAGTACATGAAGAAGTCTTCACGCATGAGCCCCACCTCGTCCAGTGCGTCTGCGCGCAGGGCACAGGCGCCACCGCAGAAAGCGAAAACCTCGCGGGGGGCAGTCCAGTCGCCTGCTGGCCGCAGCCAGTCCCTGTCCATCCCGTTGCCCCAGGCGTCGACGATGCCTCCGGTGGAATTCGTCAGTACCTGTCCGTGTTGCCCCTCGGTCCTCACCCAGGCATTGCCTTCTTTGTCGATCAAGGCGTGGGGGTGTCGCGGGCTGCTTGGTCGCCACAGACCTTGCAGAACAATGTGCGCGCTGATGGCACCTAGTTTTGCATCCTTGTCCAGAGGGGCGGTTATCTCACACAAGAAATCCGCCTCGACTACGGCATCATTGTTGACCAGCACATAGTAGTCGGCCTTCCTGGCCTCGATCCCTGTATTGACGCCCGCGGCAAAGCCGCCGTTATCTTCGCGACACAACAATTCTTCGGGGGCAAGATTATTTCGCAGGCTTTCCACGGAGTCGTCTTGGGAACCATTGTCCACAACCAACAGTTTCGCTTTCCCCCCGTAATTGTCGAGGGCGGGGCGCAGGGATTCGGCGCATGCCAGGGTCGTGGCGGCATTGTGCCAGTTGACGACGATGACGCAGAGTTCTTTTCGATGTTCAGGCACGTGCGGCTACCTTTTTATAGACCTCAATATGCTGCTGTGCGGCAGCATCCCATGTGAAGCCTTTGGCTCTCTGAAGCCCAAGAGATCCCAGGGAATCTTTGTCTTGTTCCAAGATGGCACCCACGGCTTCAGCCTGGCCTTGGGCGTCCAGTGCATCAACCAGGAAACCAGTGTCGCCCATAACCTCTGCCATAGAGGTGTTTGCAGCCGAGATCACCGGGGTGCCAGCGGCCATGGCCTCCAAGACCGGCAGACCAAAACCCTCCCAAATCGAAGGGAAAGTAAAGAGTCTGGCCGCCTTGTAGGCAGCCTGCAATTGAGCGTCCGTGACTTTTCCAGTCAAGTGGATGCGCTCCATTAGAGGGGCAGGAATGTTGATGCCGCTATCTCCCCATCCTTTTGGACCGATCAGTACAAGGTCGACTTCGGGGTAGTCGCCTGCAATGAGTTCATAAGACTTGAGGACCGTGCTCAGATTTTTGCGAGGCTCAAAGGTCCCGCACCACATGATGAAATCTTTGCGGATGCCAAAATCACGTCTAAAGGCTTCTACCTCGGCCTCGGTGGCAGTATTTGGCGCAACCCCGTGCTCAATCACATGGAGGCGTTCAGGTTCTAGACCCTCATGGATACAGTGATCGCCTGTTGCTTCAGAGGGCACAATCACGGCGGCTGCAAGGTCCAAGGTGCGCTTCCACGCATCCTTAAAGAAGGACACGCCGTGTCGGGTGAAGTGGCTCGGGTCCTTCAAGAACGCCAAGTCGTGCACGGTGACCACCAGGGGCAGCCTGGTGGCAGGGATCGCCCAGGTTGTTGCATGTACCAGGTCAAGATCTGGGACTTTGCTTTCCACGCGCGGCCACGACAGCCGCCTCCAGGTTTCATAGAGAACTTGACGGGGCCAGGGAAAGGCGCGGTAGGGGATAGGTCCCAAGGCTGAGTAATCCTTGTGTTTGGCGCTTAAACCCGTTATTGATATCTCATCTACGCCACTTAGAGCTTGAGTGAGTTCGACAATGTAGCGTCCCGAACCTCCAGGGACAGGCTGGAACAGTTGTTCCACAACCATGCCGATCTTCAGGGGGGAGGGGAAACTCTGCGCGTGGCTCACCCCACTAGGGTAGTTCGCTTCGACAAACATCTCACGGCGTTTAGGCTAGAGGCGTGAAAATACTACTTGATGCCACAGCCATCCCCCCGTCCTTGGCAGGAGTTGGCAGGTACGTCGACGAGATTGCGCCTGCTCTCATCAATGAGGGCGTCGATATGACTGTGGTCTGCCAAGAAAGTTATTCTCAACGTGCCAGGACATATGCCGGAAACGAAAAAGTTATTGCTCTGGGTAAGGAGTATGAACCGCGATCCCGGCGGATGCGTTGGGAACAGATGGAACTGCCGCGGCTTATTAGCTCCCTTGACGTAGATCTGTTGTTGTCCCCTCACTACACGATGCCTCACAAGCGACTCAAAAACCTTCGTGGTGAGCAGATCCCGACAGTTGTTACTCTGCACGATGCAACGTTCTTTACAATGCCCGAGGTCCACACCTGGCTCAAACGCTACTTTTTCCGTTACGCCACAAAGTATGCAACCCGTAGGGCTGCACACCTCATCGTCCCCTCCCGGGCAACCCGTGATGAAGTCATCAGGTTCACTCAGGCCAGCGAGTCACAATTCACAGTTGCCTACCACGGTGTTGATCACAAGCGCTTTCACAGCGTGACAGATGAGCAAAAGCAGCGCGTAGCGCAAAGCCTTGGCCTGGGCGATAGCGCATATATTGCATTTCTTGGACTGATCGAACCACGCAAAAACGTACCTGCCTTAATCCGCGCCTGGGTGCAGGCGTGCAGCGATATGCCCCAGCCTCCTGCCCTCGTCCTAGCGGGTTCCAAAGGTTGGGATACAACGGTTGAGGCCGAGATGGAAAAGGTGCCACCTCACCTGCGGGTTTTAGCCCCAGGTTACCTCCCGCTTGAAGACCTCCCCGGATTCTTAGCAGGCGCGCACATCGTGGCATACCCATCACTAGGGGAAGGCTTTGGCTTGCCTGTTTTAGAGGCCATGGCTTGTGGGGCGGCAGTGCTCACAACCCGAAAACTCTCGCTTCCTGAGGTAGGCGGCGATGCGGTGGAATACTGTGGAACAGATGTTCCAGACATAGCCCAAGGCATACGCACACTGCTGTCTGACGAGCAACGCCGCATTGAGTTAGGCGCCTTGGGAATGGAGCGCGCCCAAGGATTCACCTGGAAAGCAGCAGCTGGCCAACACCTAGAGGCATTTCGTGCCGCCCTCGGAAATGGGAAAAACTAAGCTTGTCCGAAAGAGGCGCGCAAGTCCTGGGCAAAAGCCTGGCAGTCGTTCCAGGTGGGCAGGATGCCTTGCGACAAAGCCTCGGATAGCCCAGGGGCTGCCGTGTCCTTATCCGACAACAAGACCTCCAAAGGATTGCCGTCAACGTCCTTATCTGGCCATGTCAAAGCCACCTCAGGGCAAGTTGGGTTAATGCCGAACTCGCGGCCAGGATTGTAGCCTTCGGAACACAGGTACATCACCGTCGAGTTATCTTTCA
The DNA here is from genome assembly GCA_030538185.1 of Actinomycetaceae bacterium. Taxonomy (GTDB): domain Bacteria; phylum Actinomycetota; class Actinomycetes; order Actinomycetales; family Actinomycetaceae; genus JAUNUK01. The sequence continues at coordinate 160,870 of JAUNUK010000002.1, forward strand.
GTGAGACAAAGCAGTGGCCCAGGCCCTCGGATAAGTAGATTGCCCGGCGCGTGACATCGTCCAAAAGAACCGAATCCCATGTGCCAAACGTGGGGGAACCTTCGCGTATGTCGATGGCGAAATCCAAGACAGCACCACTGGGGCACATGACGTATTTGGCCTGGCTGGGGGGTACTTGGGCAAAGTGGATGCCGCGTACAACCCCTGCCTTTGAGACGGAGCAGTTGACCTGTGCCAGGTTCAAGGCGTGCCCCATGTGCTGAGCAAAGACGGGTGCCTTGAATACTTCGGTGAACACACCTCTGGGGTCGGGAAACTGTTTTGGCGTGATCTCCCAAGCCCCTGGCACGGATAACTCGCGGTACTCCATCATTCCTCCTGGACACGCTGAACGCAGCGAAGTAGTCGTATGCGTCTAGGGTATAGCACGTCAGAAGGGACAAGGACCTAGTCGTTATCTCCCAGCAGTCCCAAAAGGTACTCCCCGTACCCGGACTTCACCAGTGGCTCGGCTTTTTCACGCAGCTGCGCATCACTCAGGAAACCGCGCCTCCACGCGACCTCCTCGGGACAGCCGATCTTCAGGCCTTGCCGGGTCTCGATGGTGCGCACAAAGGATGTCGCATCCGATAGTGAGTCAAAGGTGCCCGTGTCCAGCCACGCTGTACCGCGCGGTAAAACCTCAACATGTAGGCGCCCGGCCTCCAGGTAGTGACGGTTCACATCGGTGATCTCGTATTCTCCTCGTGCCGAGGGCGCGAGGTTTTTCGCAATGTCGATGACGTCGTTGTCATAGAAGTACAGGCCAGGAACCGCATAGTTGGATTTTGGTTTTTGGGGTTTTTCCTCAATGGACAGAGCCTTGAAATCACTGTCGAACTCAACGACACCATAGGCCTGGGGGTCATTGACGTGGTAGGCGAAAACCGCGCCACCCTCAATCGTGACGAAACGTTGTAGCTGATCGCCCATGCGAGGCCCGTAGAAAATATTGTCGCCCAGGACCAGTGCTGCAGAGTCGTTGCCAATAAAATCTGCTCCAATGACGAAGGCCTGGGCTAGACCGTTTGGTACAGCTTGCTCGGCAAAACTCAGGTTGACCCCGAATTGGGAGCCGTCCCCCAGGAGGCGATGGAAACCTGGTGCATCATGAGGCGTTGTGATGACCAAAATGTCTTGAATGCCCGCCAACATCAGTGTTGATAAGGGGTAATAGATCATTGGCTTGTCATAGACAGGCACAAGTTGCTTCGAAATTCCGAGGGTAATTGGGTTGAGTCGAGTTCCGGATCCTCCGGCCAAAATAATTCCACGCATAGGCTCAAGCATGGCACAAGAGAACCGAGATGTGGACGAAACACCAAAGTGGAGCCTGCGAACAGTTGTTCTCTCGCCTAGGCTGGAACAGGTTGATGTAGCAATGTGAGGTGACATGTGTGGCGAATTAGCGGTGAAATAAAAGGGTATCCCTGGGGTTCGACCTCGGCAATACCCGCCTTTGCCGGCTGGGAAGAGTCTGGAAACCCCATTGCAGAGGTCTGGTACGGAGCGCATGCCTTGACATCCTCACGGGTATTAAAAAACTTTCCCGAGGGCGACACGCAAGGAACCGAGAGCTCCCTGGGCACCCTGAGGGAAATTATTGCCGCCGATCCTCACCGGGTTCTTGGATCCGACGTTGTCAACCGTTTCGGAGAAAATCTGCCCTACCTGCTGAAACTGATTGCTCCGGCTACGCCTTTGTCGCTGCAGGTTCACCCCTCGAAAGACCGCGCTTCCCAGATGTTTGATCTCGAAAGTGACGCAGGGATCCCCTTGGAGCATCCCCGCAGGCGTTACAGAGATTCAAATCACAAGCCTGAACTGATCTACGCCCTGTCTCGCTTCGAGGCGGTTGCCGGTTTTCGAGCCCCCAGACGGGCAATGGAGATCCTGGCAGGGATCGAGGCGCCTTTGGCACAAAGAGTCTCGCGGCAATTGCGAAGTAAGCCAGGCAGTGCGGGTATCCGTGCAGCTGTTTCTGGGTTGCTTAGCCCTCATACTAGGCCTTCTGCCGAAGATGTTGACCAAGTGGTACAGGCCTGTGTCCAACGGCTGCAAGATGGCATTTCACCTTCACTTCGCGTGGATCGTGTCGTGGCGAATCTGGGGTCGGCCTACCCAGGCGATCCAGGGATTATTGTTGCCGCACTGATGAATCCTGTCACCTTGCATCCTGGCGAAGTGCTCTTTATTCCGGCTGGGGGTATTCACGCTTATCTATCAGGCTTGGGTGTGGAACTGATGGCTAACTCTGACAATGTTTTGCGCGCAGGCTTGACTGCAAAGCATGTGGATGTTGAGGAGCTTTTGGCCTGTTTGGACTACGTTGCGGCACCTCCCACACGAATTGCCGCTGAGCGCATAACGGATTCGACAGCTGTCTTTTATGCGCCTGTAGATGACTTTGAACTCTCTGTTTCAACGCTTGACGGCTCGGTTACACGGTTGCCAGGCCGGGATTCAAGGATCTGTCTGTGTGTTGAAGGAGAGATCACTCTTGGACATAGGCCCAGTGCCCAGGATGTTGTGTTGAAACCAGCGCAAGCCGTCTTTGTTAGCGCAGACGAAGGACCACTTTATGGTCAAGGTACAGGAATCTTAATGCAGGCTGATGTGCCATAACTCGCACTAGTGGTGTCACCCAGATTGGAAAGGGTGAAAAATGGAGATATTTAGGGCTTACACCTGCGAAGATAGCGCTTGCGGCATATTGCACCTCTCAATGGTCTTGCATACCATGCCAAAGCAGCGCTAAGGTAAAAGACACGCGTGTAGTTTAGGGTTGTGCTTAGCTAGGCGAAACAAGAAAAGTTGCAAGTCGGAGGGAATACGAGCCTGTGTGGAACATCTTTGGTGAGGGTCCGCTGCTTACCGACTTCGATCCGATGGCGGATGACTACCTCGACGATGAGGGACAGCTAGGATGGCAAGAACGCGCGCTGTGCGCACAGACCGATCCTGAAGCCTTCTTTCCTGAAAAGGGCGGATCGACTCGTGAAGCAAAGAGCGTTTGTGCGGCATGTGATGTGCGAGCAGAGTGCCTTGAATACGCCTTGACGAATGACGAGAGGTTTGGAATTTGGGGTGGGCTGTCTGAGCGTGAACGACGTAAACTCAAGCGTCGTCTGAGCTGATTGTTCAAACTCCTTGCATGTCACAGCGATAATCGTCACATCAGGCGAAACGCCGTACCTGAGTACGACGCTGCGCGCAGTATTAGAACAGAGTAAAAAGCCCGATCGCGTGGTCCTCATTGATGTTTCTAAAGAGGGCATCGTGAGACCACCAAATACCATCACCGTGAGGGTCCCTGGTGCAAAAAACTTCGGGAGGGCCTTATCTCGCGGTCTTAAAATCCTGAAAAAACAAGACTCATTTGCGCAGACAGACCGGGAGTGGTTGTGGCTTTTGCACGATGATTCTGCGCCACACATCGACTGCCTTCAACACCTGAAACGTAAGGCACGAAGTTCTGTTACGGCAGCAATGATAGGCGTCAAGCAGTGTTCGTGGGACAACCCCGAAATAGTCTTAGAAGTCGGTATCCAAGCGACCAGAAGTGGCCGTCGGATGCTCGACATTGACGAATTTGAACTAGATCAAGGTCAATACGACGGAAGGGAAGATGTCCTTTCCGTAGGGATTGCCGGAGCACTGATCCGGAAATCCACCTTTGAAGAACTCGGGGGGCTAGATCCTTATCTTGGGCCCTTTGGGGACGGTCTAGAGTTGGGTCGCCGCGTGAGGCTTGCAGGGCTGCGCGTCGTGGTAGAGCCGAAAGCAATTGTTTTCCATAAACAAGCTGGCCTTCATGGCATGCGCGGGAAAGGGGGAGGCAGGCCCACCCGCAGTGAGATGACTAGAGCGGGGTTCAGCGGGAGCCTAGTGGCAGATGACAATCGTTCTTTTCGGGCCAGGCGAACCGCCCAGATCTATAACTGGCTGCTTGCGGTTCCACTATGGCAGCTGCCCTTCACCTACCTTCTGCTATGCATCCTTGGGGTCCTGCGTTCCGTAGTACGTTTGGCGCGCAAGACGCCGCGTCTTGCAGCTTTTGAACTGAGGGCTTTGTGGTCGGTGATAGCTCGCCCATGGGTGGTGTTTTCAGGGCGGCGGCGTATAGCAGCATGTGCCGTGCTACCCCGTAGCGTACTGCGCCCACTGGAAACGACACACCGAGAAATTGAGGCCGCCAAACGCACCCTTAAACGTGTACACGCTGAGGTCAACGACCCCCTGCTGCGAGATGAAGCAGCTCAGAGTGATTTACACGCACGCCTCTCGGTGGAACGGACAGTCCATTGGGTGATCGTGGTGTTGCTCGCCTTCCTTTCCGCAATCTCTTTTAGGAGCATCCTCACTGGCGCCGTGGGAGGTGCCCTTCCTGCCCTGGACACGGACTTCAACACATTCTTTGCTTCCGTGTTGAGCGGGTGGATTCCCTCCGGGGACGGCTATGCAGGAGGCATCGGGGGCTTCGATCTCTTTACCGCCTTGCTTGTGGTCCTGACTCTCCCCTTCAATCTCGCAGGGATTGATCCCAATGTTGTCGTGGGGTTTTTCCTTGTCCTGTCTCTCCCAGCAGCCTGGATGTCAATGTGGTGGGCTACTTCAGCCTTCACGTACAGGATGTCCCTGCGTTTGTGGTCATCGCTTTTCTGGGCGCTGAGCCCCGCATTACTTGTGTCAGTAGCTCACGGGCACCTCGGGGCTGTGGTCATCACTGTCATCGCGCCCGCGGGGCTGGGTGCCCTGATTAAAGGCCAAGGGCTTGGCATTGGCCGGATCCTCAAAGGGGATAATGGACCGATCGTTCTTCAGCACAACCGAGTCTCTATTCCTTTGCTTGCTCTGGCCTCCACAATCCTATTGGTCATAACCTCATCACTCGTGGCATGTGGCCTGTTCTTGTGCCTTGTATTGATTGTGGGTGCCATCAAAGCGACAACCTTGCGCAGGTATGTGCCTCTCTTGGTTTTACCGTCGGTTGTGGCGGCGTCGCCTGTTGTTTATCGTGCCTTTAGTGGCCGCCACTTCGGTGCCTGGCGTGAACTCTTCGCTCAGGTCGAACTGCCCTATAAGGAGCAACTGCCCTCCGCATGGCAGCTCGCCTCGGGACTCCCGACACCTCCCCATACATTGCTTTCCAACTCCTTTGGCCTGGCAGCTTTGTCATGGATCCAAGAGTTGCTCTGGCTCATTCCGGGATGGATTGTTGTGGGGGCCGCAGTTTTGGCAATGTTTCGATGGTCCACTGCGGTGTGGCCGGTACGAGTGGCATGGCTGGTGTCCATCGGGGCTTTATTTGGTGCGCTGGCCTCGACGCACATACCTGTGTCACTAGCCCATACGCACGTCGTAACCTCATGGCCCGCGCCTTGGCTCGCCTTGTGGTGGTTGGGATTGCTCTCCGCAGCTTTGCTTGGTTGGGGGCCAATGGTTCCTGATGAGGATAGGAATCCAGGCGCCCAAGAACTCATGATCCGATCTGTTTCTAAGATCCTCGGGGTGGCGTCCATTGCTCTGGCTGTGGTGTCCGGTGCAGTCCTGACTATCGGTACGTCCCCAGGTTTTCTTGTGCTCGAAACACGCGAAGCCCAAAGTGTCGCTGCCATCGTGCGCAATTCTCAACAGGGTGACTACGCGCAACGCACCCTGGCCATAACAGTTGATGAAAAAGCAACGGGGGGCGACCTCGTTGAAGCTCAAGTGTGGCGCGGTCCGGGCATGACTGCAGTAGATGTGAGTAGACAACTATCCATCCGGCGCTTGGCCACGGGTGAAGGGCGACTCGAGGTAGATCCCACAACCCAAGAACTCCAAAGTATTGTTGGGGCTTTGGTTTCGCGCAGCTCTTCCCTGGCCCTATTGGGACGGCATGCCATTGGCCTGGTCATACTCCCAGGTGTTGACGGGTCTGGGGGAGTCGAACTTGTAAACGCTCTGGACGCCAATCCAGATCTAGAAAAGATTGGGGTGACTGCCTCAGGCATGTTGTGGAGGGTCATCCCTGAGGCCCAGTCTGCCCATGTGTCTCAAGCTCCAGGACAATGGTCAAAGGGCGTGACCAGTTGGCCTCATGACGGTAAAGGCGTAAAAGCTCTCGCGGGCGGGCCGGGCATGGATATTGCCCTAGAAAACAGGCCAACAAGCACCTTGTTATCCGTGGCCGAGCGTCCTGATCCACACTGGTCAGCCACATTAGATGGAAAACCCTTGGAGGCTATAAGCCCTCAAGGTGCGCTGCAGACTTTTAAGGTGCCCGCGGGTGCTGGAGTCTTGCACATCAGCTACCTAGCTTTTGGGCATTGGATGTGGCTGGGGACATTCCTGCTGGCCTTAACCGTATTGTTCTTTGCCATTTTGCCCTTGCGTCGTTCCCAGGAGATTGAGGCATGAACAAAGAACCTATAGAGCAAGAGATCCCTGATTTACAAGTTTCGGATGCCGATGAGGCACCCAGCAGTGAGCCTCATCAATCTTCACAGAAAGGGCCTGCGCATTTTCTGCGGATAACGGGGAAAGTGGCTCTCAGTGCCTTCAGTGCAGTGATGCTTATTTCCTTGGGTATCGCGGTTGTTCTCGCTGATGCTTTGGTCCCAAAGGTCACGGCAGGAAGCATACGTATCTCACACATGGATCTACCAGCAACGGCTGTGAATCTAGCGTGTCCACAGATGCCTGATCACACGAACCGTGAAGGAATGAGTATTGATGGTCTGGACACTCCGCCGGTTGTATCCGCAAGCACAACTGTTGCCGTGATGTCCTCCTCGGGTTCCTTACCCAAAGGGGTAAGTTTCCTCGATGCAGATGGCAACAGTATGGAGCTGAGCCCAAGGGCGGGTCTCATACAGGGAAGCTACCCTTCGGCGCACATCGGTTACCTCCACGCACCTCCGAACGATGATGCCACAGCCTTGGGTGGGGCTGTAGTGGAACAGTCGGTCAACACTGGTGATTATCGAGGTCTGGCTTCAAGCGGGTGTTTGGCACCTAGTATGGATTCCTGGCTTGTCGGTGGAAGTACCTCTGCAGGAGTTACAAGCACACTGCGTATTTTGAATCCCTTAGAGCGGCGCGTCGAAGTCAGCGTTGCGGCGTGGGGATCCACAGGGCCGCTGAATATCTCTCGGGGAAGCAATGTGGCAATAGCTCCAGGTCAAGTCCTAAGTATCCCCATGGAAGCCGTTGTCGCAAACGAGCCTCGCATAGTGATTAGAGTGACCTCAAATGGTGGCGGGGTCGTAGCCACAATGGTGGCACACCGCCTGGATGGCGTGGTGCCCATGGGTGTAGATCTCATCGTCCCTTCCGCTCCTCCCAGTCAGACCTTGACGATTCCGGGGGTGTCCTTCGACGGCTCCGAAGGTTATCTGCGCCTCTTAAACCCCTCAATGCAACCAGTAACTGCGAGTGTCTGGGTTCTGGGGCCTCGCGGTAAAGAAGCCTTGGGTGGAGCCGAACAACTGATTTTAGATCCGGGAGCGGTATTTGATATTTCTTTGACTGGACTTGAACAGGGGAATTATGGACTGGTCGTTCAAGGTTCCGGGGATATTATCGGGGCAGCCCAGGTGTTTAGGCAGGCCGGTGCCTCTGAATCAGGAATGAGCCGCCAGGCTCAGGATTTTGCCTGGATCCCCTCTGCCGAGATTGGCGATACCTGGGCCTTGGTCGGGCCACAAGGATTACGCCGTACCCTTGTCTTCACCAACCCTAATCCCAATAGCGTCACAGCGAGCTATGGGACCCAAACTATTGAGGTCCCCGGAGAGTCAACTGCAGCGCTCACATTGGAGAATGCCGAATTGGGTATGAGACTCAAGGCTCCTGGCATGGGGGTTGCGCAGGTCTTGACCACAGACCTGCTAGGTGGTGAAGGGATCAGCCTCGCCAACCCCACACCTGATTCTTCCAAGAACAACACGGTGCGTGTACAAATAGGTACATGAGTGCACAAGGCAACACTGTGTGGGACGGTACTTCTAGGCTAACCAGTTCGGATCGATCTCATCAGGTCTGCGTCCCATTAATTGAGCTGCCTGTTCAATGACCACTGCGTGTACCAAGTAGTAAAGTTCCTGCGCATCCTGCGCCCTTTGCTCACAAGGCTTGCGGTACACCACAATTCGGGCTTGTAGGTGTGAACTGTTTTCAGCAGGGAAGGCTCGCGCCAAGACAACAGAATGTTGTTCCCACGGAGCAGGGTCTGAGGGAGGGACATCCTCAACTGCATATTCAATATCCTTGAGTGCAGGCATATGAGCAATGAGGTAGCGCGCCGCCCCGATCACCAGCTCGTCGAAACGGTCCCTGCGGCTACGGTACATGGGCAAATTTTTGCGGACCAGGGGGCCACGTGCGCCGCGTCCATGTCGATCGCGGGCAACGAGTCTACGCCTACTTGTGCGGCTAGACGTTGAAACTCGCCAGGAAAAACCGTCACGTTTTCCAATATTGAACTCTGCATCCGATTGCTCCAACACACCCCCAGCCTAGTCGGGTAGCGTGCAATTGAGGTCATTAGAGACTACCGTGAGACTGTGTTTCTCAAACGGCACTGTGCGCGATCTGGATGTTCCCAGCTTGCAGTGGCGACTCTCACTTATGTCTATCCCGAGTCCACTGCTGTTCTGGGCCCTTTGGCGACTTCTGCGCAGCCCCATGCCTACGATTTGTGTGCCCAACATGCCAGCTCTCTAAGCGTCCCGCGTGGTTGGCAAGTTATTCGCCTTGCCTCAGACTTGGAACCGGCTCCGCCCTCGGAAGATGATTTGGAGGCCTTGGCGGATGCGGTGAGGGAAGCGTCTCGCCGCTCTAAGCCCAGGGTGGCCGAGTTTCAGGCTGAGGCTGCACCCGTGACGCACCAAACGCCCTCACCGGAGCCTCTTGAGACATACGATGGCATAGAAATTGCTCGCAAAGGGCATTTGAGGGTCTTACGCGGCGCAGCAGGTGAGGCCCATGTGCCACACCATTCAGATGATGAAATACTCACTCAAAACTAAAGATTCTGTAGCGTCTAGTAGGAGAAACGCATGTCCGCACCTGCCGGTATGAAAGCGATTATCGCCGCGGCTATCGCAAATCTAATCATCGCATTGTCGAAACTGGGTGCCTGGGTTCTAACCGGGTCATCGGCAATGCTGGCGGAAGCCGTGCACTCTTTTGCGGATACTTCCAATCAATTCCTGCTGATTTTGGGTACAAAGCAGGCCAAGAAACAGGCCAATGAGACACACCAGTTCGGTTTTGGGCGCTCACGTTATCTGGCTGCCTTCATCGTGTCTATCGTTTTGTTCACCCTTGGGGGACTCTTTGCCCTGTACGAGGCCTACCACAAGTTCTCTCAACCCAAACCCATCACTTCCTGGCACTGGGTCCCTGTCTTGGTCTTGGTCGTTGCCATCATTGCTGAAAGCTTCTCGCTGAAAACAGCCCTGGAAGAAGCCCACGAGGCCAGGGGAGAACAGTCCTTGTGGATGTATATACGAAGCTCTAGGGCCCCTGAGATTCCCGTTGTCCTCTTAGAGGATGTCGCTGCCCTACTGGGGTTAGTCTTCGCCCTCGGCGGTGTAGGTGCCACCTTGGCCACGGGAGACGGACGCTGGGATGCCGTAGGTTCTGCGGCAATCGGGGTCCTATTGGTGGTCGTGGCGGCATTCTTGGCACAGGAGACCACTTCCTTGCTGATGGGTGAGTCCGTGATGCCTTTGACTCAGGCAGGGGTGCGACACGCCCTGGTCGGAGCCAGCATTAAGGCCGTTATGGACCTGCGGACCATGCATGTTGGGCCCGATGAGGTCCTCATTGCCGCAAAGGTTGACATTGACCCGGATGCACACGGAACAGACATCGCCCAGTCCATTAATGCGGCTGAAGAACGTGTGCGTGCACTCATGCCGCAATACACCTGCTTCATCTTTATCGAGCCCGATCTCTCACAGGTGAGCGGAATATCCGAAACCGAAGTTAATTAGCCGTTACTTCACGCTTCTGGCGCGCACGTAATAGGTCATAATCAATGTCGCGACGCAGCACCAAAACGGCAGCAATGAAACGCTCCGGGTGTGTGCCCGGCGGCGGGGGTGGGGAGACATAGGCTAAAAGTTCGCTGGCCAGGTTTTGCCCTTGTGCCACCCTTGTTCCTGGCGTCATACGTGCGCCGTCTTCAAGGAATCGCCTGGCCTGAATACCGAGGGGACCAGGCAGGGCACGCACCTGCGCGTGCGCCGCCCACTGCGCCAGATCAGGGGGCATCAACAAAGGCAGTCTCTTGGAATAGGCGGGGTGGGCCACCACATAGGTGCCAGCCAAGTAATCTCCCATACGCTTTCCGCGTCGATTAATCATGGCTGTCAAAATCGCGATGAAGCCAGTCGACAACCATATTTCTGCAATAGATAGCAGGACACGTATTAAGGCGTGACGGGCACGGATTGGCCCGCCATCGTCACGGATTGCGCGATTGCCAACAGCCCACTTACCCAAGGAGTACCCCTGGGTTACCGTTTCCACCGCGAAGGGGACAATAAATATCCACAAAGCCAGGACAGAGGCTATTTCGGTTGCCATTTGCGCCTCGTTTTGAGTGTGAGCGACCAGAGCCAACAGGGCAAAAGTGAGGAAGATTCCCAGCAGCGATGCAGCGACGTCGATAAGTCCCGAAATAATTCTCAAGGGCAAAGATGCAGGTTGAACGTGAAGCGCAACTGCCTCGCCGGTGACTAGTACATCAGAGGTAAGCTGTGTATCGGTTGAAGTACTCACTAAGGCAGGTTACAGGATATGGACACAGATGCTTTCGTTCAGGCGCGTAAACCCTCCTGGGAGCGCCTGCAGGTTTTGACAAAACAACGGAAGCTAAACGGCGACGAGGCCGATGAATTGATCACTCGCTACCAGTCTGCCGCTGCGGATTTTGCTCAAATGAATTCCAGGGCAGGGGATCCGGATGTGATTTTGGGACTTTCCTCAGTTATAGCGAATGCCAGGTGGAAAATATCTGGCACCCGAGTGCTGCGACTGCAAGATTTCACCCGTTTCTTCACCATCGTTTTGCCCCTGGCCTTGTACCGTATCCGCTGGTTGACCATTGCCACCGCCGTCGTCTTTATTGCTATCGGCGTTGCCAATGCCTGGTGGATTATCTCAAATCCCGAGGTCCAAGCCCAGTTGGGTTCCGAAAGGGACCTGAAACAGTACGCACAAGAAGCATTCGAGGCGTACTACTCGAATTACCCGGCACCAGATTTTGCCGCTCAGGTGTGGACCAATAATGCCCGTATTGCCGTCATGGGAGTGGCCACAGGCATCACGGGTATTTTTCCGCTCTACCTGCTGGTAGCCAATGCGGGAGGCGTTGGAGTAGCTGGGGCGATTATGTATCTTTACTCGGATCTTGGCGTTTTCTTTGGGCTCATCTTGCCTCACGGTTTCCTGGAGTTGTGGGCAATCTTCGTGAGCATTGCTGCCGGTCTGCGCTTATTTTGGGCGCTGCTTGTGCCGGGGAAGAACTCTCGGACCGTTGCCTTGGCGAGGGCCGGGCGCCAATTGGGGATCATCTCGGTCGGATTAATTATCCTCTTGGCGATTTCCGGGGTGGAAGAGGGCTTCTTAACGCCCTCGGGCCTGCCAGTATGGCTGAAGGTGACCATAGGTGGGCTGGTCTTGCTGCTTTTCTTGGCTTATGTCCACATCTGGGGAAGGTTTGTCGCCAAATCAGGGGAAACAGGAGACCTTTCCGAGGACGAGGCCGGTTACACTCTGGTCGAAGCGGCCTAGCGTGGAACCCGGAGATGGGCTTTTTAGATCTCTCCGCGTTTCTTTAGCATCAGATAGTGGTCTGCGACCTTTGGCGCGATCTGTTCGGCGTTGGCCTCCACCACATCGATACCGTTATTCACCAGGCGTGCCATAACCTCACGTTTTTCTTCCAAAGATTTCAAGGCGGCGCTGGCCAAAAAGATGTCTTCGGTAGTGTCGCGTTTGCTTGTCAACTCGCTTACCTCAAGATCCTCGACACTGGCGACAACAACCTTGTGTGAGGTACTCAGGAAAGAGGCTCCTCTCAGTAACCCAGAAGAGAGAGAAGACCCCTCAACCCCTGTACACAAGACGACGAGCGAGCGCTGGGAAAGTTGAGAAGCAAAGGTAGATGACAGGTTGTCCCAGGAGGCCTCGGTCAAGGTGGGTTCCAATGGCGCTAAGGCTTTGGCCACTACATTCAGGGTAGTTGGCCCCTTCGCTGCTCGCACAGAGGCCCTGACCTGTGTGTCAAAGGCCAATACGCGGACTTTATCTCCCGCCTGGGCAGCAAGCGCCGAGAGCAAAAGGACGGTTTCCATCTGGGCGTCCAAGCGTGGGGCAGCACCCACTCGCATCGCCGAGACGCGAGACATGTCCAAACAGATCATGACCGTTCGGTCTCGTTCGGGGCGCCAGGTATTGACTACGGGATTTCTGAAACGAGCAGAGCTTCGCCAGTTAATGTCACGCACGTCATCGCCCTGTACATATTCACGCAGAGAATCAAATTCTGAGCCTTGTCCTCGTCGCAGTAGTAGCGACGCGCCTTCAATGCTGCGTAGCTGGTCAATACGCGAAGGCAAGTGCTTACGGGAGACAAACTCAGGCAAGACCAGAATCGAGGCATCCACGGTGTAAGAGCACTGCCTGCCTGCAACCCGCAGCGGGCCCAAACTGCGGACGGTGACCTGATCGGCCTTGCGTTCCCCTCTGCGTGTGGGCAGAAGCTGGGTTATTGTGCGTGCGCGCTGTCCAGGCAAGACATCAATGGCATGCCTATTGGAGACTGCCCCTGCAGAGGGCTGCCAGGCGTCGCGCAACATCCCACGCAGGCGGCGTTTCCCCTGGTTGACGATGGATACGGTCGAGGTAGCAGTTTCAGAAAGGCGCGTAAAAGTGGGGACCTCGCGACTGACCTGCAAAGTCCTTGGGGAGGGTGCCAAAGCCACATCGAAGGCTATGAGGGCGGCGACAAAACCCAGCCAGGCCAAAGCCAAGGATGCCGAATTGGTAACCAGGTATAGAGGCACCCCAAGAGCCGTGATGGCGGATGCCCGCCACGTTATTACCATTAGCGAGGCACCGGAGTTGAGGCAAGAATTGTGGATAAGACGGTTTCTGCAGTGATTCCTTCCATGAGGGCCTCTGAACGTAAGCGGAGTCGGTGCCTTAAGGTGGAGTGCACCATGGCCTTGACATCATCGGGGGTGACGAAGCTTCGGGAGTTGAGGTAGGCGAAAGCCCTAGAAGTTGCCATGAGGGCAGTTGCCCCGCGCGGAGAAACCCCGAGTTCGACAGATACTGAGTTCCTGGTGGCGCGCACAATGTCCACTATGTAGGCTTGAACCTCTTTGTGGATTGCAACCCTGGAGATCTCGGCCCTGGCATCAAAAATATCCTGGGCATTGGCAACCGCAGTGACACCCACCGAGGCGAGGTTCCTGGGATCGAAGCCTTTTAGATGTCGATCCAGGATTTCAATCTCTGCGTCTCTGGGAGGAAGGGGCACATCCAGCTTCAAAGTGAAACGGTCCAATTGTGCCTCTGGCAAGGGGTAGGTTCCCTCGTACTCGACGGGATTTTGGGTGGCAATCACCATGAATGGTGAGGGCAGCGCCATGGTGTTTCCATCGACAGAGACCTGACGTTCCTCCATGGCTTCCAAAAGTCCGGACTGTGTTTTGGGGGGAGTTCGGTTAATTTCATCGGCCAAGAGCAGATTTGTGAACACGGGTCCGTTTCTGAAGTGGAACTCTCCCGACTGTGAATCGAAAACCAAAGAACCTGTCACATCACCTGGCATGAGGTCCGGGGTGAACTGGAGTCTGGTGGTCTGAAGTTCAAGGCAGCCAGCCAAGGTGCGCACAAGCAAAGTTTTCGCAGTCCCTGGAACGCCCTCAAGCAGGACATGACCACCCGTGAGCAGCCCAATGACCAGTCCAGTGATGACGGTATCTTGCCCCACGACAGCCTTTGAAATTTCAGACTTCAAAGCGACTAGACGCTGCAGAGAAGCTGAGGGTGCAACGTGCTCAGGGCCGGAGACATTGTGTTCATGTGCCTCGGGTGAGGGCGGTGTGGATGGGTGGGTGGCATTGGGGTCGCTCAAGGGTTATCTCCTTATGCTTGAGTGTTGGATATTGTCGAGGTTCGATGTCAAAGCGTGCAGAGCTCTCTCCGTTGTGGGGCTGGGTCCAAAGAACAAGTCTTGAAGATAGCGCTCCTGGGCTCCTGTGTGTTGGGCAAGCGCGTTGGTGAAAACATAGTCCGGGGCGCCTGGAGGCAAACCGAGGCGCGCCGAAAGTTGAGTTCGTGCCGCATGTCGAAGGGCTCGGGTGGCCTGCTCAAAGGACCTGGCTTTTGTGTATAAACGCCCTCGGCCTCGCACGCTTTCTGCCGCATGGATGACTACAGGCATCTGTTCGGCAACCACCCGACCAAAACGTCGGCCTTTGGCGGCAGCGAATAACAGGACTGACACCGTGGACAATATTAGGAGCCACATGAGTTGAGGAAAATATATTGACGGGCTTTCATTAGAAGCTTGCGCGTACTCAGTGCCGTAAACCCACCTCAGTTGTGGATACTTCCCCATGATTCCAAGGCCGAGGGCGGCATTACCAAGCTGATCGGCATTTTCATTGGTTAGGATTTCAGGGCTGGCAAGCACGTGGATAGACGCATCGCGGTGTTGGACCGACACGAAGCCATACCCATCCTCATCATTGCTTGAGGGCGAGGCGAAACAGCCCTCACCTTTCGCCCCAAAGGAAGGGACGACAGAACCCCTAAAACTACCGACGCTCTTGGCCCTTAGTGCTATGGGGTTGTGGCATTCGACTTTTCCACCCTCGTCAACGATCCCGTATGCAGGTTTTACGAGGTCTTGAAGGCTGTATGTTTTATACCCGTCAAGGACAACGATATTGCTGCCTGTAGACAAGATTTCTGTCATTTGTTCATCGTTGAGCGCTGAAGCATTGACGATGACTATCGTCTGGTTTGTGGCTGGGCGCAGATCCCTATTGGAGTGTAATTCGCGTATTTCTACGCCGCGTTTGTTGAGAACCTGCGCCAGGGCCATCATGCCGTCCGGTTTAGGGTTATCCAAGGCAAATGGGCGGCTTGTCTTGGATGTGGTGAGGAAGGCGATGAACACCGCAGAGATGAGTAAGGCGACGAGCCCCAAGCCCAGCATGACCCTTGGGAAGGTGACACGGGGTTTGAGAGGGGCAGCTGGGTAGTGTGCCAGAGGTATGGAACTGTTCATCACACCACCCCTGCAGGAATGCGGTTGGTGGTGGAAAGATTTGTGCTCTTTGCGCCCCTGCTGTTCACCACGGAGTCCATCTGCTGACAAAGAAGCAGCTCAGAGTCTTTGGCTGACTGACTGCCATAAGTTACCCCGTCGAATACAACAGCCAGGGCCATAAAATCGACACCGTATTCAGGTGCGTACGCAGTGGCGGTGGACATGGCCTCGCGTGCGGTTAGCCCAGGCATCTCTTGTATCCAGCCGTAATTGTCCATTAAACGTACAAGGGCGCGGAAGTATTCAATGAAGGCGATGTCAAAATTCCCTTGGGCTTGGGCAAGGCGAGCCGCGGATAAGAAATCTTGGCGGCTTCGAGCATCATCAAATATTGCGGCGGAATCCTTCCCGGTATTCAGGCGTTTATTTGGCCTGACGATCCCTGTGATGAACAGGATGGCGATGATGAGGACCATGGCAAGAATAAGCGCGATAGCCAGGAATTGTGCAGGGATCTCCATGGCCGGTATGCCGTCCGGAATATCCAATTTGAGGACCTTCATTATCCACTCAATGAAGCGTGCGAGCAGGTTCTTTTCTTCGTGGTAGATAGGGCGTGCCAGCTCGTCTTTCAACCATTGCCGAGCTTCTTGGGCATCAGGCTCCACAGGGATCTCTACAGACCGAAGAGACGCAAAGAAATGTGGCACTAGTGTTCCTGACTAGTTTTCTTGGGATGCCCGCAGAAGAACATTGCCCAGGCCTTCACGACGCATGCGGATATCGATGTAGGTGATACCCAAGGCAGCAACATGGAAAGGCGTAAACAGTCCAACAATTAGTGTGTTGAGGAAGGTGGAAATCGCCATGAAAAGTCCTGTGGCAGATGTTGCCAGGAGGACTGCCATCCCAACTATGCCGATCAGGAAGCCCCAGGCCATCATGAGTGCAGCGAGAAGTAGCTGAACCAGTATCCCGATGCCCAAGAGCCTAAAAAAGAACCCCTTGGTCATAGTCCAAGAGCGCTTGACTGAGGCGAATATTCCTTGGTTTTCCAAGACAATAACCGGAACCACAAAGGCAAGGCGAACAGCAAAGAACACTGTTGCAATGCCAATAACGGGCAGACCGATCAAAAGGACTGTAAGAAGTGCTAATTGAGAACCCAGAGCATCGCTGCTTCCTGTGGATATGCCAGCGCCCACAAGAACCATAAGCCCGCCGAGCACAGTTACAGCCAAAACTGAAAGGACCCCAGTGAGGATTGGCCACACGATAATCCGCCATAGCTGGGGCTTTGTTTTCTCCCACGCACTTTGCCCGCTAAGTTTTTTGCCTATCACCAAAGCGGCAACGACATTCATGAAAAGACCCGTCAAAATCAATGTCGCGACCCCGATTATCACACCGCTGACAGCCGATGACATCAGGTTATTTTGCGTCATGGTCATCAGGTCTTCAGTGGCACCAGAGGACATGGTTTCAGGATCAAAGGATTTGAGTGAATCAGGGAAGAAAATGTAGGTAATGGCTGCCTGAAGAGCCGCAATGATCGACCACACAATAAGCGAGACGCCAAAGAGCAGCCCAGGATGTGCGCGCAGGGCTGCAAATGCGCCATTGAGAATCTCGCCAATGGTTAGGGGGTGCAGTGGAATAATCCCTGGTTGTATCGACTGAGCCGAGTAGGGGGATGAAGGGCCAGAAAAACCTGCGAACTGCCCACCCTGTGCATCTTGTGGGCTCCACTGTCCAGTGGGGTATTCCGGTGGGGGCGGCATATTGGATGCAGGTGGTGCCAAGGTGGGATCGTAGACGCCGTACTGAGGCTGCGGGTTTTGCTGTTCAGGGGTTAGGGGCTGTGGTTCTTGAGGGAGATCCCCTTGATTCCACTGCCATCCACCAGGTTGTTGTCCACTCATCGCCTGTCCTCCCATGCCGAAGTTTAATCACTGTAAGCGAGACTATCGTGTCACGATGTGTGGACACACGCTGAGTGAGTGCGTCACAACATGTCCAAACCCGAGAGTTATCGCCCAAAAAACTTATCGATCTGCAACGATAGAAGCATGAGTGCGCATATCTTGGTAGTTGATGACGATAAGGCCCTGGCAGAGATGATCGGCATAGTCCTGGAATCAGAGGGCTTTACCGTGTCGTATTGTCACCACGGAGGCCAAGCGGTTGAAACTTTCCAACGTACTCGCCCCGATCTGATTCTCTTGGATCTCATGTTGCCAGGCATGGACGGTATCGAGATCTGCCGCCTCATTCGGCAAGAATCTTCGGTCCCTATTGTGATGCTGACGGCACGTTTGGATACCTCGGATGTGGTAGCTGGCCTTGAGGCTGGCGCGGATGACTACATTCCAAAACCTTTCAAGCCCAAGGAATTGGTGGCTCGGATAAAGACCCGCCTGCGTCACATTGATGACACATCGCAAGAACATATACAGGTTGCAGGTCTTGAAATAGACCTTGCAGGCCACCAAATTCGCAGAGGCTCAGAGGTGTTCAACCTAACTCCTCTGGAATTCGACTTGGTGGTTGCTTTGGCACGCAAGCCGGGTCGCGTCTTTTCAAGAGAGGAACTTCTCGAGCAAGTCTGGGGTTATCGCCACGTTGCCGACACCCGTCTAGTGAACGTCCATGTACAGAGGTTACGTGCCAAGATAGAAAGAGATCCCGAACACCCTCAAGTCATTATTACTGTCAGGGGTGTGGGTTACAGGATTGGCTCGGGCGGGGTGTGAACATAAGGGATTCAGACGCCTGGCATCGCCTCATTAAGCAGGGAACCCAGTTCTTTTTCTCTGAGGTTCCAACGAAGCTGGACAAAGCGATAACACCTAGGTTCATTCGGCGGTCTTTATCGCTGCGTATGGCGGGTGCCATGTCCTTTGCAGGGATTTTTATCCTCGTCATCATCGCGGTTTTTGTTTCTGGACACATCCGCGAGGGTATTTTTACCGAGCGCGTCCAACAAATGTTGCGTGATGCTGCGGTGCGTACCGCAACTGTTCAAACTCGTTTGGATCAAGCCACAGCCACAACCTCAGAGCAAGTACAGGGTTTGGCCGGCGATCTCATGTCCTCGACTCAGGATTCTTCTGCGGGTGCCGGGGCAGTGGGGGTGCTGCTGCTGCGCTCTTCTCAAGAGACATCATCTTTTGTCATCAACGACATTGCATCGGAGAGAATGCTCCAAGTCGTGACCGAGGAAATGCGTCGTGACGTTGCGAAGGGCAGTGGACAGCACTGGCAATCTGTTGCGGTGCCACGGTCTGCCGGTGTGGCTCCAGGTATTGTCGTGGGCTCGACGCTCCAGTTGCCCTTAGCGGGTACTTACGAGTTCTATGTGGTGTATTCCTTGGCAGCTGAACAGACCACACTGAGCATGGTTATGCGGGTCTTGGTCATCGGTTCCGTCATATTGTTATTATTCTTTAGCGTTGTGACCTGGATAATTACCTATCGCGTATTGAAACCCCTGCGTCTGACTGTCAGGGCAGCCGAACGCTTGTCCTCAGGAGATCTGGACGCCAGGGTATCCGTATATGGCGAGGATGAAATGTTCGTCCTCGGTAATTCCTTCAATGTCATGGCAGATTCCATGCAGACTCAAATTACCCAGCTTGAAGAGCTGTCTCAACTGCAACAACGTTTTGTTTCCGATGTGTCCCACGAGTTACGCACGCCCCTGACCACCATGAGGATTGCCGAGGACGTCATCTCGGATGCCAAGGATCAGTTGGATCCCATGGCTGCGCGTTCGGTCGAGTTACTGCATACGCAAATAGAACGTTTTGATTCCATGCTCGCTGACCTCCTGGAAATATCTCGTATCGATGCAGGTGGTGCGGTATTGGACCGAGAGGTACACGACTTGTGTGACATTGTTGACCTCGTTGTCAAGAACAATGAGACCCTTGCGGTGAACCTCGGATGTACCGTGCGAGTCCACAAACCGGGCCATCCTTGCACAGCGGAAGTCGACGATCGCAGGGTCAGACGCATTTTGCGTAACCTGCTGGTCAATGCCATTGAACATTCAGAGTCTCGACCAGTCGATATCAGTGTTGCAACCACGGATAATGCGGTTGCTGTGAGGGTACGCGACCACGGAATCGGGATGACCCCCGAGGTTGCCACAAGGGTCTTCGATCGCTTCTTCCGCGCGGATCCGGCGCGTGCCAGAACCACAGGTGGCACCGGTTTGGGTTTGGCAATTTCCTTAGAGGACGCACGCTTGTCTGGGGGCGACCTACAAGCCTGGGGAAGGCCTGACGAGGGCGCATCGTTTTTACTGATTTTGCCCAGACAAGAAGGAGTACCAGCCGGCCCCTCTCCCTTGCCTGTTACCGATTGGGTTGGTGAGGATGAGCCCCCTGTTGTCACGGCAGCGATTCCAATCTCGCCTGGTCTTTTGGGGTCGACAGCCGCCAGCGTTTCCAGCAAAAATGGCACCTTGCCACCAACACAGGAAGGCGGTGAAACCTCATGAGTTCAGCGAGCTCGACAAGAAAAACTTTGGTGGCACTTCTGGTGTGTGCCGCCCTCGGCAGTAGTGCTTGTGCCCAATTGCCGCTCTACGGTGAGGTGCAAGCTGCTAACCCCGATTTGCCGACTGGCCCTCCCTTGGGGCAAACGGCTGCTGGACCCGCCCAGGATGCCTCTGCGGAGAAAATAGTCCAAGGTTTTTTGCGCGCCTGTTCAGCAGGGTATTCAGATGATTTCACCGTGGCGCGTTCCTTCCTGGGGATCGCCACTGCTAAGCAATGGCAACCCGATAAACAGGTTCGAATCTTCCCTTCGGATTCTGACCTGAGTATTTCTCGTCAGCAAGATGGGGCATTTGTGGTGACGGTTTCGGCCGTTGCCTCTGTCGATTCAGCGGGAATTTACGTCGAGTCAGGCCAAGGCTCGAAGATTTCTGCCTCTTTCTCTTTGGCAAAAGGTATAGATCAACAGTGGAGGATCGCCTCCCTGGAAGATGGCATCATCTTGTCTGAGTCAGCGTTTTCTTCTGCATACGCAGCCTCAACCTTGTATTTCCTGAGCCCTGATCGCCAGCGCCTCGTACCCGAATTGCGTTGGTACCCACGAAGAAGGCAGGCAGCCTACATGATGCAGGGCCTGCTTGAAGGCCCCTCTGCCTCTCTCACAGGGGCTGTGACGACCTCATTCCCAACAGGCACGACCTTGCCGCTCAAAACGGTGAATATTTCCGAGGGAATCGCCCAGGTTGAGTTATCTTCCGAAGCCCAAGGGCAAGATGAAGCCACACGGGCAAATATGTATTGGCAGGCCGAGGCGACGCTTCGAGCCCTACCCGCAGTCTCTAAAGTCTCCCTTACCATCGGGGATGCACCTATCGAACCTGCTCTCATGCCGGCACAAACCGCAAGCGATCCTCCCTTGGCTGTCATGATCAAGGAAGGCCAAATTGTGACCCGCCAGGATGCCAAGTTCTCAGTGCTTGTCGGGGGTGAAATCTTGGCCGGGCTCTCACCGAATCATCCGGCTGTGGCGCCTGGAGGCGCACCATTGGTATTCCTCGATGCAGATTCTCGTTTGATGATTGTGCCCCAAGGTGGCAGAGCACCAATTGTCCTCATGGAGGCTGCCCAACTTTTGCCTCCAAGCGTGGATAGCCTTGGGTGGATTTGGACAGGTAACCCGGCAGAAGATCGAATAGTGAAGGTTGTGGCATCTAATGGCACGCAGTTGAGCCTTCCTCTGGGCGGGGCACATGACGGGAAACTCTTGGGTCTTCGTGTTAGCCCTGATGGCGCTCGTCTTGCGATGCTTTGGGAGACCAATGAAGGCACGAGAATAGATGTGCATGCGGTTGTGAGGGACACCCAAGGCACGCCCTCGGGACTAGGCCCGCCTTTGAGGATGGGAGAGGCCATTACCAATGTGCGCGCAATGACTTGGATCAGCGGAACAAATATTGCGGTTTTGACATCGTCGCCCAGCGAACAGATGAAGGTTCACATCATGGAACTTTCTGGGCCTTCACGGACGCTTTCTGCTGTGAAAGGTGCGATTTCCATCGCCTCGTCAGTGGATGAAAGACAGCTGATGCTTGCCACTTCAGATGGGCAACTCTTTGTGCGCAATGGAGCCAACTGGCGTCTGGTAGGCGATGATGTTCGCGATCCACAATTCTCAGGCTGACAGCGTGAGTAGGTTATTGACGAGGCTCAAGGATGTTATTTGGCCCCGAAGATGTGCGGGGTGTGGCGCGTGGGATACAGATATGTGTCAAGTGTGTCGCCAATCGGGACGTCAGATCAGCGAAGTCAGTGCCGGTTTACTCGTGGATGTGGATATTGCAGTGTGGGCACTTGGGGCATACTGCGGTTCTTGGCGCCGGATCATCTTGGCGGCCAAGCACAGGAAAGTGCCTGCAGCCCTGAAGCTGATAGAAGAATGTGGTTATGACGTGGGCAAACAGCTAGTGTCCTCCGAAGGATGCAACCTGGTTTTGTCTGGGGCGCGCGCGGACAACCTGGAAGACACGCAGGCAGAACTATGGGTGGTTCCAGCGCCGAGTCATCGACGGGGACGAAGCGGCATGCCGTCAGTTGCTCAAGTATTCGCCCTCGGAATTGCCCGTGGTTATGCCAGAGGGGTTGAGGAAAACCTGGTGTCGCGTGTGCGGGTGGTGGATCTGTTAAGTATTAAACCTGGGGTTACTTCGCAGGCTGGACTGGGCGGTAAAGCAAGGGCGAGAAACCGGGCGGAAACCATGTCGATAAAAGGGAATGTCAAGGATGTGCGGGGAAGCAAAGCGCACCTTGTCTTTGTGGACGACGTTCTCGCCAGCGGGGCGACCCTGGCTGAGGCTCTGCGTGTGCTGGAGCTCAACGATTTATCAGTGTTGACCTGCGCCGTTCTAGCGGCATCTTCGAATAGTGGAAGGAAGGACTCGAAAGACAATTTGTCGTAGGCTGGTATCCAAGAACACCACGAGGCAGGGGGTGAAAGTTGGATTCGCGCTTGGGCAAAGGTGCCTGAGTATTTGATTAAGGACTTAGAGTCCGCACACCTAGAGGAGGTCATAATGGACATCGCGATTGCAGCACGCAACGCTGAGATTCACTCTAATTTCAGAGACCACGTTGAAGAAAAACTTGCGAAAGTTGAGCAATTGGCTCCGCGCGCGCAGCGTGTAGACGTGGAGCTAACCCATGAGCGCAATCCCCGACAGGCAGACAACGCCGAGCGTATTGAGTTGACAGTACGTGGTAAGGGCCCGGTGATACGCGCAGAGGCATCGTCCTCAGATCGTTATGCTGCTCTTGACCTCGCAGCAGCAAAATTATTTGAACGTTTAAGGCGAGCTCGTGATCGTGTGAAAGATCACCGCCGCTACGACATTCCAGATCCTGAGGCCCTAGAAATTCCGATCACTCAGGTCATTCCCGAGGGGGAGACACCGGCTAAGACGCCACTTCAGCCAGGGGAAGCCCGTGAAGAACAATTAGGTGATTCCCCCGTAATCGTGCGAGAGAAGATGCACGAGACAAATCCGATGGGGGTTGATGATGCTCTGTATGAAATGGAGCTGGTAGGACACCCCTTCTATGTGTTCATAGACAAAGAAACGATGGAGCCGTGTGTTGTTTACCATCGACACGGCTGGACATATGGCGTAATTCGCCTCAATGCAAAGTGTGAAGTGAAGTAGGAACTCCTGCCGGGCGACCGCCGTACCCGAGACTTAGGTTTGGGAGCGGCGGTCGCTTTATGCGTTGTAGCGCCCCTGGGTTTCCCGTGGTTTCCTTGGCAGTGATATGTGTGCACGCGCTTGGTGTGTCTTTGGGGCCCAATCGCTCTAAGATGGGTGAGGACAAGTGGCGGGTGGCCGTCACCGTAACGTTTGGAGCAGTGCGTGGCTAGGAAACTTTTGGACAGGTTCTTGAGAATCGGTGAAGGCAAGGAGCTGCGTGCGCTTGTCAAGATCGCAGATCAGGTGGATGCCCTGGAAGATGATTTCAAAGAGATGTCCGATGAGGATCTAAAGGCGCAAACAGATAAGTTTCGCAAACGCCTAGAAGAGGGCGAGAGTGAAGACGATCTGTTAGTTGAGGCCTTTGCTACGGTGCGTGAGGCATCTGCCCGCACCCTGGGACTCAGGCACTTCCGTGAACAAATTATGGGTGGGGCCGCCCTGCATCGCGGCAATATTGCTGAAATGAAGACGGGCGAAGGAAAGACCCTGGTTGCAACCTTGCCGTCGTACCTGCGCGCACTGTCCGGCAAGGGCGTACACGTGGTCACGGTCAACGACTACCTGGCCAGTTACCAGTCCGAATTGATGGGCAGGGTCTACCGCTTCCTGGGGATGACTATCGGCTGCATTATGGCGCAAATGACTCCCCAGCAGCGCCGAGAACAGTACAACAGCGATATCACTTACGGTACGAATAACGAGTTTGGCTTCGACTACCTGCGTGACAATATGGCGCAACGCACCGAAGACCTGGTACAACGTGGACACAACTTTGTCATTGTTGACGAGGTGGACTCGATTTTGATCGACGAGGCACGTACGCCTTTGATTATTTCAGGCCCCGCCGAGGGAGATGTAAACCGCTGGTACACGGAGTTCGCCAAGATCGCCTTGATGCTGGAGCGCGGCGAAGACTATGAAGTTGACGAGAAAAAGCGCACCGTAGGGGTACTTGAACCCGGTATCGAAAGAGTTGAAGACTACCTGGGGATTGAAAACCTCTATGAGATAGCCAATACGCCATTGATCGGCTTCCTCAATAACTCCATCAAGGCCAAAGAGCTTTTCAAGAGGGACAAAGACTACATAGTTTCCCCCGAGGGCGAAGTGTTGATCGTCGATGAGCACACGGGACGTGTTTTGGCAGGTCGTCGTTATAACGAAGGCATGCACCAGGCGATTGAAGCCAAAGAAGGCGTGGAAATTAAGGCGGAAAACCAGACCTTGGCGACGATTACTTTGCAGAACTATTTCCGCTTGTATCCCGAAGGGTCGCGCTCGGGCATGACAGGTACGGCAGAAACAGAGGCAGCAGAGTTTGCCTCAACCTACAAGATTGGTGTCGTCCCGATCCCCACGCACAGGCCCATGATCCGCATCGATCAGCAAGATCAGGTTTATAAGTCTGAAAAGGCTAAGTTTGCTGCCGTTGTCAACGACATTGAAAAACGCTTTGAGGCAGGACAGCCTGTACTGGTCGGTACAACATCGGTAGAGAAGTCAGAGTACTTGTCTTCGCTATTGAAGGAAAGACGCATTGCGCACCAAGTACTGAACGCGAAACAGCATGAACGCGAAGCTGCCGTTGTCGCTATGGCGGGACGTAAAGGCCAGGTTACGGTCGCTACCAACATGGCCGGCCGTGGTACCGACATCATGTTGGGCGGTAACGCTGAGTTCTTGGCAGTTGCTAACCTGCGTGATGCTGGCCTGGATGCTGCTGAGAACCCCGAAGAATACGAAGCAGCCTGGCCAAAAGCTTTGGAAGAAGCCAAGGAAGCGGTTGCGGCAGAACACGATGAGGTCGTGGAACTTGGGGGACTATATGTTTTAGGAACCGAGCGACACGAGTCTCGCCGTATAGACAACCAGCTGCGTGGTCGTTCTGGACGTCAAGGTGATCCAGGTGAGTCGCGTTTCTATCTGTCGATGGAAGATGACCTGATGCGTCTGTTTAACACGGGCGCTGCCGCCAGGCTGATGGCATCGTCCTATCCTGATGAGGTTCCCCTGGAAGCCAAGATGGTATCTAAGGCCATTGAATCTGCGCAGTCACAAGTGGAAGGCCGTAACGCAGAGATCCGTAAGAACGTCTTGAAGTACGACGATGTCATGACTGAACAGCGCGAAATGGTTTACTCTCAGCGCCTGCGCGTTTTGGAAGGGGAAAACCTGCATGACCAGATGTTGTCCTTCATAGATCAGACCATCACAGACACAATTAAGGCGTCAACGGATAATTCCGAAGCCGAAGAATGGGACTTCAAGACGCTTTGGGCGAATTTAAAGACGATCTACCCTGTCGGGATAACCAGCGATGAACTGATTGAGGCCGGTGGAGGCTTGTTGGCATTGCGACAAGATTTTGCTATCGAGCAACTGGTAGATGATGCCCAGGTTTCATATGAGGATATGGAAGCAGCAATCGAGGATAATCCTCTCGCAAAAAGCCAATTGGGCGAAGAACCCATGCGAGAACTTGAACGCCGGGTAGTGCTCTCGGTCGTCGATCGCTTATGGCGCGAGCATCTTTATGAAATGGACTACCTGAAGGAAGGCATCGGCCTTCGTGCCATGGGTCAGCGCAACCCCTTGGTGGAGTACAAATCTGAGGGCTACATCATGTTCAAAACCATGATGGGGCGCATTAAAGAAGAGTCCGTCCAAGCCGCCTTCGGTTATTCTGCTGCCTTTATTGATGCGATGAAGAAGGCTGAGGCGGCTGAAGATGCCCCCGAAGAAGAAATCCAAGAGGATGTCAAGAAGAAGGGACGCAGGGCAGGCAAGAAGTCCGTTAGCGCCAACCGTGAGGTCATGGGGGATGTGGGGCGTAAGGCTTCCTTGGGCCGACTGTCTTACACGGCACCTTCCGAAGATGCAGGGAGTTCTTCTCAACCTGAGAATCCACAAGGGCAGGCCGTTGGCAACCGCGCTCAACGGCGTGCAGCGAAGAAGAGGCGCTAGGGGGCTATGCAAGTTCGAGGGCGGTTAAGAGCCACCGCCCTCGGAAAGCCTCTATCCGGAGAGCGGCTGCCCTGAAGCGATAACCATCAAAGAACGTAACCGTTGCCTCGTTGACTCCCGGCAATATTTCGGCACAACGACTCGATTTGATGCGGATTGGGTAGAGGGCCTGTGTAGCTTTTTGGGGCACCACACGGTGCTCAATGAGATCCCGGAAGATATCCGAAGTCACCCAACGGCTGAGCTGGTTAGGGGGACGGTTGCCTTGTAATGCCTCAACAAATGTCCGGGTCAAGAGTGCTGCCCATCGTTCGGGATTCCCAGGATCTTGGTGGTATTCCTGTGCTTCATAGTCACCCAAGAAAGGTGAGCTTGTCGTCTTCTTTGGCTTTTCAGGTTTATGAATGAAGCGTATGACCTGGGGGACTGGGAGTTGTGCCGTTACACATTGGGCGTTCATATGATCACATCCTGTTCGGGGTTCTGAGCTTTTGTCCTGGGTAAATCATGTGGGGGTTGCTTCCAATCAATTCCTGGTTTTCGGCGTACCACTTTGGCCATTCTTTGGCGACGGTGCTGTCATTACGTAGTTCTTCTGGCAAGTGTGCAGCCGCAATCGACCACAGGCTCTCGCCTGGTTTCACCGTGTGACTATCTGATGCTTGGAATTGGGGGGAAGGGGTCGCTTGGGTTTTAGGTGTTGGCGTGGGAGGTTGCGGTGACAGCGTCACATCTTGGGGTTCAATGACTTTTGCTAGCGGTGTTGAATATCCCCAACTGAGGTCATCGGGCAATTGCCCAAGATCCTCGGCAAAGGCGGGGTTGGTGCTGCCCATCAGGGTTAAGGCAAGAGTGGAAACCACAATGCGCTTCACCCCGGGTGTCCCCCATCTCTTGAGTACTAAGAGCAAATATTGACTGGCAGACAGGTGATCGAGCTTGGCGCAGATGGATGCTATGGCAGAGCACAGCAAGGTCAGTGCCAGCCATCCGCAGGTGAAAGCGCCAATAAAGCTGAGGACAGACAAGACAATCGATTCGATGACGCGCAGATCTGGAGCGTCATTAAGTGACACGAGGAGCCTTTGGCTAACCACAACGCCATGCCAGACAAAGCCTGTAAGTCCAAAGAGACACATGAGGGCAAGGCCTAGAAGGGTAAACTCGGCGTGCTTTTGAAGGAAGGAAAGTCGTTTACAGTCATGTGGAGGCATAATATGTCTTTCGAGAACTGTTGAGCATCTTTGATGTCGTTAGGTACTCTAGTGTGGCACTATTTTTCCCACCCGTCAAGACATTTGTCAGAACAAATGGTTCTACTATGGACATGTGTGGCTAGAGGCGTTGACAGCAGATCAGCTTTCCCAGGTGGAGGCGGAAAAACGGCGCCTTCGAGACCTGGAGGCACAAGAATCTCAGGGGATCGAAGCAGTCGATATTGTCTTTGGTGATCGCTTGCTTGCCGCTGCTGGGCAGCCCGTTCGCCTTGTCATTGACAGTGGAGAGGTGATTGAGGGGGTCGTCATTGATGCCACACATTCCTGGGTTCTTATGCGTGGTTCTTGCGGCGTTATCGTGGTGGGAACTGCGAGCATCATTGCGGCATGGGAACTGTGTGCCGTACCAAAGTGGAGTAGTCGGATTGACAGGGAATTGCGCTTAACGACTGTCTTGAGGGATGCGGCACGGCGAGGTGTGAGCATAACAGTTGAGGCAGCAGGACTGACAGTCACGGGCTTTGTGGCAAGGGTCGGTGCTGATTTTGTCGACCTGATGGACGCGCACAAAGGAAAGATCAGCGTTGTTTTGCATCATGTGAGGACAATGCGGATCCCTCAATGGGAAGAGTGAGATGAGAAAAATTGGCTCTGGAATGAAGGGGTGGCGTCAATCGGTGACGGCTATGCCGTCAGTGACCTTCTTTTGTGAGGCGGCGTACTGCGTGTCGATGAACTCTTGGAATGCGGCTTCTTCCACACGCCAAAGCCCCCTTCCGCCAATCTGGATAGCTCGGAGTTCCCCAGAGTTGACGAGGTTGCGAACAGCTGCTGTGGAGATCTGGAGTTGTTCGGCAACGTCTGCGAGTGTTAAAAATCGTGGTGCCATGAAAAAAGTATCTCACAATCTGCGACCTATTCAAAGGGGTAAAAGTATTCTAATGGTATGTAATGATAGTAAAAATCTGCAACAGTGAATAAAAATCTTATTAGGAGACTATATGCCGATTGCACAGCCCTTGAGGGGAAAGACAGCGTGGAAAGACCCCAGAGTGATTATTGGGGTTATTTTGATGGTGCTTGCGGTTGTCCTTGGGGTTATGACTGTCAATGCTTTCAACCAAACCGAAAATTACTACACGGCTGGTACCGATCTGCTCCCAGGAACACAGCTGCAGGCACAGTCCTTGAGGATAGCCGAGATAGCACCCGGGATGGTGAGTGAAAACTATTTAAGGCAAGGCGATATTCCTCAAGATGCCGTCGTGTTACGGACTGTCAAGACCGGTGAGCTTATCCCGGTGCAAGCCTTGGGAACTCACGATCCTGGACTGAGAACCATGGTTGTAGATCTGGGCTCTGAACTGCCAGCCCATGTGGGGGTTGGGG
Source organism: Actinomycetaceae bacterium (assembly GCA_030538185.1). Classification (GTDB taxonomy): domain Bacteria; phylum Actinomycetota; class Actinomycetes; order Actinomycetales; family Actinomycetaceae; genus JAUNUK01. The sequence goes on from JAUNUK010000002.1 coordinate 189,509, forward strand.
ACGCTATTGAACTTTGGCAGATCGATAAAAATCTGAACCCTACCCAAGAGGGGCTACAACCTATAAGCCTCACCAAGGATGCCATAGTTGCCGCCTTGCCTTCCGCACCTTCCGGTTTCGGGAATACAACTAAGACGAGGACGGAAATTCTTGTGCCTGTGTCGGATATCCCCAGTGTTTTGTCCGCAATCGGTGCCGGTACATCTATCATTGCGGTCCCGCTAGCATCATGAGTGTCATCGGTATTGCCCTCAGTCTTGGTGCTGAGTTAGAAGACGAGTTTTTGAGAACCGTAGAAGATAGTTCTGTTGGTTTTAAAGTTATTCGACGCTGTGCCAGTGATGCCGAATTGTTGGCGACAATTGCAGCAGAAAGGGTTTCGGTTGCCGTTTTCGATGCAGACATGATTGACATTGACTCTGAGCTAATTCGAACCATCGGACGCAGTGGTGTAAAAGTTGTTGCCATCTGCGATCCAGTGCAGTCGCAGCGGCTACGTAGCCTGGGGATCGATAGTGTGATTTCCAGGCAAAGCGTTGAGGATCTCTTACAAGATGGTCCCGTGGAATCGGATGTCACCAGGCTTTTAGGCGCAATACGTTCAGTTGTGTCGCCAGTGGACCGACCAGTACAGCCTCAAGAACCGCCAGACTCTCCGGAGTCGTTACCCAAGTTTTCTCTCCCTCCGCCACCAGATGAGGAAGACGAGCGCTTGGGAAAAATTATTACCGTGTGGGGAACCCAAGGAGCGCCGGGTAGATCGTTTATCGCGTTAAACCTCGCTGCCCAGTTGGCGATATCAGGCGAGGTTCTGGTGGTGGATGCAGATACAGTTTCTCCCGTCTTTACACAGTTGCTTGGACTAGGGATGCAGTCTTCCGGTGTGGCAGCTGCATGCAGAATCGCCGGACATGGCCGTTTGACGCAAGCCTCCTTGCGCGCTTTGTGCTTGCCTGTCGGGGGAGGGGTCTCTTTGCTGTCGGGACTTTCGAAAGCAAATAGATGGAGGGAAGTGACCCATAGTGCCCTGCAGAGGCTGCTGGAAGAGGCAGCAACAACCTTCCCTTGGGTTATTGTCGACGTCAGTTCAGAGATCGATACTGCACAGGATACAGAGTTGTCTTTTGGCCCCACTCGTTTCCAGGCGACGCGCGCAGCCATTGAGGCTGCAGATCTGACGCTCATCGTTGGGGCGGCAGATCCCATTGGAATCCGGCGTTTAATGTCTGTCTTGGACACAGCACAAGACGAGGGACTTGCTCAAGATTCACGAATGATTATCGTCAACAAGGTTCGCCAAAGCGTGACTGGGGCACGTGGAGACGTTGGTCTAGCCGACGCCCTACGTAAGTTTGCGGGAATCCACTCGATTGAAACCTTGCCTTTCCACAGCGCACACGCTGATCACGCACTTATTGAAGGCTGCGATATTGCAAGCGTGGAGCCCCAATCAGAGTTGACACAAGCATGTGCCAGGCTTGCAAGAGATCTTGCAAAGACCTTTGATCGTGTGATCGTCGCGAAAAGGACTCGCAAACGCGCTAGGGGTAGTTAAGGTCTCCTGTGACACAATGTTCCTGTGACGATGAGTCGAGTGTATGTAGCATTATTGCCTGAATATCTGAGATGTGACGTCCTGGATGCTGTGGCTGCCACAGCAGTGACGCAGGAGCTGTGTGATGAGTGGGCGCTAGGTAAGCTCAGCGAGCTTTACGGTGAAGATCTTGAATTGGCCGAGGCCATTGCGTTTGAACAGGCAGCACTCCTGTCCCTGCTGGAACAGCACAATAGCGACTGCCCGCGACGGGTGGTCGCCTCTGTCGATGTGAGTGTGGAGGACATACGTGGGGGTGAACTTCCAGGCAAAGTGGCTTTAAAACAGGCTATTACATGGGATGACATCATTTGTTACCACGTTGATGAACCGGAGGCTCAACAAGCCTTGGTTGATTATCTTCAAGTGCTGGAAGGAACACAGGGCGCGAAGACTACGTCACAAGACTATGAGCTGGGCGCCTTGCCGCCCCTACTATGGTTCGATGCGCAGGAAAAGGACGAGGTTGTGTCTCTACTGGGTCTTTAGCAGACCACTTCGAGAGTCGATCCTCTGGAAGTTAGCCCAGGAAGTGGCGAGACGATAATCTGGTTTTTCACCAGATCTTTCAAAGCAGACACATGAGAAATTATGCCGATGCTTTTCCCGGTTTTCCGTAGATTCTCTAGTTCCTGCATGACATTTTCCAAAACCTCATCGCTGAGCGTCCCAAAACCCTCGTCGATCAGTAAATCGCTTAGATTGACTCCTCCGGCCTCGGTTTGGACCACGTCAGACAGGCCCAAAGCCAAGGCGAGGGATGTAAAGAAGGACTCGCCTCCAGATAGGCTCTTGGCGGGGCGAAGTTTATCGGTTTCGTAGTCGTAGATCTCGATCCCCAAGCCCTTGCCCGTCATGGAAAAGTCTGCGGCCTCATCGCTGACCTGCCGCAGTTCATAACGGGCAGAAGATATGGATTTCAAGAACATATTGGCGCTGGCCAAGACATCTTCCAAGCGTGAAATGAGGATGAAGTTGCTCAAGGATGTACGACTTGCGTTGTGTCCAGAAATAATGCGAGCAATCTTTAGATAGGGCCCAGCGTCTTCTTCGGCTTTGTTCCAGTCTTGGAGTATTTGTGTGAGAAGGTCACGTTTCCCAAGCATTTGTTCCGTAAAAGTCTGCAGCCCGCCATAGACCTGTAGGGCAGTCGTGAACGTTTTGTCGCATAGCTGGCACTCTTGGACCAAATGGTCCAGATCCTTCACCCCTGCCTTCAAAGCTGCGATAACCGAGGGATGGGCAAGGGTGTGCTCAGTTCTGGTTTTTGCCTTCGAGTATTCCTCAACGGTTTTTTGTCCCGCGGCTACCATGTCTGGTGACATATCTTGACTCTGGGCTTCTTGCACGCTCGAAATGCCCGTGTCATCAAAGGCCGTAGTCAGCTGGTCCTGAGCCTTGAGCCAATCGCCACAAGCATGTTTCAAGGCCAAGAAGCTACTTGAGCACTTTTGAAAAGTGTCAATGCTCTCTTGTGCCCGCAGTAGCTCTTTTTCGAGGCTGCCTTCATTGAGGGTCGCCTGGGAGACCTGGGCACTGTCCTGTGAAATCTGGCGCTTCAGGGCCGTGATCTGCTGATCTGTGGCTGCGGTTTTCGCCGTAAGGGCAATGTAACTTTCTTGTAGGGAGGTGAGATTTGCTTGCAAGCTCTTTGCGTCGCGCTTCAGTTGTTCTTCTTCAAGTTTTATTCGGTGGATGTCTTGTGCATGTCCCTGCAGTGCTGCGAGCTCTACCTCAAGGTCTTCCAAGGAATTGCCTCCCTGTGTTTTTCCCAAGGACTCAATATTTCCCTGCAATTTGGCTAATTTCAGTTCCAAATCGGCTTGTTGCGCTCGCTTTTGCTCCAGGGTCAGTTGTTCTTGGTCAAGGGCGGTTTGTGAGAGGACATCAAAAACCTGTGAACGTGAAGCGGGATGAGGGTGATTTGTGGAACCACAGACCACACATGGTTTACCATCCACAAGTCCCTCGGCCAAGGTCAATGCGAGCGTTTTGTGCTGGACATCGAGTAGTCGTCTTACGGTGAGAGCAGCCTCATCAGTAAGTTTTGTAGCCGCGAGGAGCTCCTTTTGAGTTTTTTCCAGGGCAGAACAGGACGCAAGATATGCCTGTAAATCTGCGATTTCCTTCTGCTTTGCCTCAATCTTTTCAGTGTAGGACTCAGCTTTGGCTAGGGCTTGAACACAGCGCTGGATTTTTTCTTCCACGCCTGCCTGGCGCGCAGGAAACTCGCTCAACTTGGCGTCGAGATCCTGGGCTTCTAATCGCAGCGTGGTTGCAGATTCTTCTAGGAAACGAAGATCGCTTTGTGCCTGCTCTTGACGCAGGCTGAGTTTTTGGAGCGCCTCAAGTTGCGAACTTCGTTTATTTGAGTTGGCAAAGAGTTCTTGAAAGTACAAGTGGGACTGTTCGGCTATTTTTTCGCATTGAACAATATCAATGGATGAAAAGACGATTGAGGGTATCGGTGGAGCTCCGTCAGGAAAGAGTCTGGCCTGTGTCAAATAAAGTGAATCGAGCTCATCCCTCAACTGCGTAATCTGGGTTTCATTTGCCTCCACGCCAAGGGACGCTGCCAGGACACGTTTTGCGCCTTGAACCTTGTTAATCCGTTCCTGCAAATCTTGGATTTCTTCTTTCCTAGATTCCAGGTCAGCTAGTTGCTCTTGGGCGCTAACCCCCTCCTGCCAGGCTTTATTGTGTTCTTTGCCCTTTTGAAGTTCAAGATCGGCCTTGTCCTTTCGTGCCTTCGCTTGGTCCTGATTAGCAGAGGCAAGGTGGAGAGCCTGTTCTAAGGGGGCAGCCAGGTTCTCTAGAGGTGCTGACAGTTCGGCAAGGCACGCAGCCGAGTCCGCGGTGACACTGATGCCCTCAAGTTGCTCAGCGATCTCAGTCAGAGACGTGTCAAAGGTCCATCCTGCAGGCGGTCTTGAAAAGGTGTCAAGCAGCTGTTTTCTGGCCAGTTCTGCCTCAGTCTGTTGCCCGTGGAGTTTCTTATTCAACTCTCTTGCGGATGCCTCGGCGAGTTCTTCAATGGCAGTGAAGTGCTGAGTGCCAAAAAGGGATTCCAGGATGTTTTTTCTCTCAGAGCTGCTTGATTCCAAGAAGGTCCGAAACTTTCCTTGGGGCAAAACAACGGTCTGAAGGAACTGATTGACATCCAGGTGACAAAGTCTTGAGATCTCAACATCGACTTGACGGATCCCGGAAGCCACAGGACTCCCTTGTCCCTCAAGATCGGAATCAGTCAGGCGGAATAGGGCCGCGGTTTTCGCGCGTTTCACTTCCTTGCCTGTACTTCGTGTCGAGCGTCCGAGATACTCGGGGGTCCTTTCCACTCGGTATATCCCAGCAGATGTTTCAAAGACCAAAGCCACCCTTGATGGGTCATCCGGGCTGGCAAAGTCAGAGCGAATTCTGTCAATGGAGGAGTCTTTTTGGCCTGCTACCTCGCCGTAGAGGGCGTAGGTAATAGCGTCAATAAGCGTTGATTTTCCTGAACCTGTGGGCCCTTTGATGAGGAACAATGCGTCTTGACCAAGGCGTAGAAAATCTATTTCGTGTTTACCAAGGAAGGGGCCAATGCCTTGAAGTGTTAGCCTCATGAGTTTCATGCCGATACCTCTTTTTGGCGGGCCTTTTCATCCCAGTCGCTCAAAATGGCTAGCTCTTGTGCACTGGGTTTAGTATTCGTGATCTGCTTGTAAAACTCTGTGAGCATCTCCAGGGTTGAAAATTGAACGTGTGGTACAGGACTGAGTTTTATTGTGGGGACTGCTGCCTTGTCTTCAAAACTGACTTCCAGAGTGTTGGGAAGATGGGTCCTGATCCTGCCAATAGTTCCTGGAGGTCTGTGTGCATCGGTCAAGATAACACGGGTCCACGCATCTTTGAGGTCTTCGTGTTTCCCAGATTCTATTGCTTCCAGTGTCGTGGTGACAGTGGCGAGGCGGTAGCCCGCATCCAGGTTGATTTCCTCGGTTCGCAGGTCGCCGACACGTGTAAAATCCAGAATCTGGATGCCTTTGACGTCTTTTTCTTCTGAGTAGGAAAACGGCAACGGCGAGCCAGAATAACGTATCTGTGGCCCATTTTTCACTGTAATGCCCTGGGGGCGATGCAGGTGTCCCAAGGCGACATAATCCAAAGGGGTGCCCGTGTATCCGTCATGGAAACCGAGGTGCGAAAATAAGTCACCCGGAATGGAATCCGCCCCTCCCACTTGGATGTTTCTTTCTGAATCCGAAGCAAGACCCCCCGTGATAAACGCATGTGCCATAGCAATCACCGGCACCCAGGGTTTGCGTTGAATCAGATCCCTGCCGATTCTTCGCAAGGCGGCAGCCATGACACTTTCATGGGAGCGCGGCAAGACAAGTCCAGAGGCGTGCTCTGCGGATGCCTCTGGGGACGCAACCCCCTCGTCTAGGTGTTGGTTTCCATCGGCATCCGTCCACGTGGCAAGCGCCCCCCTAGACATATCCGGATCTAGGTAGGGGATCGGGTAGACCAAAGCGCCTACCTCGTCTTGGCTGTTGGGTATCTCAATGGCCTGGCCGACATGCTCTGTTTTGCTAAAGATATGCAGATTCTTATGCATCATCCCGGCTGCGAAACCCAAACGTATTGGTGAATCGTGGTTGCCTGGCGTCAAGATCACGGGCGCATAAGAACTGAGCTCTTGTAGGACCTCGGATAATAAGGCCACGGATTCCAAGGGAGGGATGGCGCGGTCGTAAATATCCCCGGCCACCAGCACGGCATCGATAGAATCCGAGCGCACAATGTCAATGAGCTGCGAAAAGAATGCCTCATGATACGAGCGCAGATCCCTGCCCTTAATGGTGCGACCGATATGCCAGTCTGCCGTGTGAATGACCCTCATACTGCAATAGTAGAGACAACCCAGGACACGAAAGACCTTTAATCGTCGACCTGTGCGATAAGTTCCAATACTTCGTCGTGCATCAGTCCGTTGGTGACGATCGCATCCCCGCCATAAGGGCCGTCCACCCCTTCAAATGACGTGAATCTGCCACCGGCCTCGGTGACGATTGGGACCAGAGCAGCCATATCCCACAGCTCTAACTCAGGTTCGGCAGCAATGTCTAGGCCGCCCTCGGCGAGGAGCATGTAGGAGAAGAAATCTCCGAAAGCCCTGGTGCGCCAGGAAGTTTGTGCCAGTTGGAGGAAGGCTCGCAGCTTCCCTCGCGCCGCCCAGCCATTGAGGGAAGAGTATGAAAAGAAGGCGTCTTCAACGCGAGCAACCTTGGATACTTGCAGTTGGCGGGACGAATGGAAGGAACGCCCGGTAAATGCGCCGGCTCCTTTCGTGGCCCACCAGCGTTTATTTAGTGCAGGTGCTGAGATTGTTGACATGACGATTTCGTCGTCTTCCGCCAAGGCGATCAAGGTGGCCCACACGGGCACGCCTCTAACAAAGTTGGCGGTTCCATCGATGGGGTCCAGTATCCAGCGTCTGGAGGAGTGCCCGGTTATTCCGCGTTCTTCCCCCTGGATAGAGTCCCGAGGGCGGGCCGTAGACAGCTGTGTGCGAATAATGTCTTCGGCAGCTCGGTCTGCGTCCGTCACCGGCGTCAAGTCAGGTTTACTTTCGACGACGAGGTCGCTTGCCAAGAAACGCGACATCGTCAGGGCATCGACCTGATCGGCAAGGACATGAGCCAGTCTCAGGTCGTCTTCATAGCGGCGCCGTTGTTCTTTGGACATAGGCTCAGGCTACTCGCCACACTGTGTCTTTGGGGCCAGCCGCGCCCGAAGGTTGAAGAAAGCACAGTAGGCTGGGGGCGTGAATATGAGCATTTCAGGGATAAATGGGTACTGGGCTGCACCACGTGCATCTGGGCCACTGGATGCGCACGTATCCCTTCCTGGGTCGAAGTCTTTGACTGCGAGGGCTTTAGTCTTGGCGGCTTTGGCCTGCGAGCCTACCGAACTCACAGGCACTCTCGTGGCGCGCGATACGGAATTGATGGTGGGTGCCCTGCGCAGCATGGGGGTTGATATTAGGCCCTGGCCTCCCTCAGATACACAAGGCCGGATAGTCATTTCGCCGCCCCCGCAACTGGGCTCAAATCTACCTTTGACTTTTATTGACTGTGGACTGGCCGGTACAGTTATGCGTTTTGCGCCTCTTGTGGCCGCACAGTCTCAAGGAACTTACCGTTTTGATGGTGATCCTCATGCCCGCAATCGGCCTATGAAGCCTCTTGTGAATGCGATGAAAGACCTGGGGATAGAGATAACTGCGGATGCAGATGGCCAACTTCCTATGACCCTACAAGGACGCGGGGGAGCTGGATCATCTGGTCCAAAACCTGGTATTGGTGTTGAGGGTGGAAGCCTTGAAATCATGTCCACGTCTTCTTCGCAGTTCATTTCAGCACTTCTATTGGCCGCCCCGCGGTTTAACAAGGGTTTGGACCTTTCGGTACAGGGAGATGTTCCTTCAGCGCCACATATTTTGATGACCGTTCGGGCTTTGCAGGAACGCGGAGTGCGGGTTCACGAACTAACAGCAGGGGGGCACCCTGTGGCTCCCGGCGTTACTCCGGTGCGGTGGCGGGTAGAGCCAGGCCAGATTCTGGGCGGAAAACGGAGCATTGAGCCTGACTTATCCAATGCGGGTCCATTTTTAGCGGCGGCAGGGATATGCGGCGGGACTGTGCGGATTGAAAACTGGCCCCGCGAAACCACGCAGGCTGGGGCTGTGTGGCCAGAAATTCTTAGTGCGATGGGCATGGACATTGAGCTCCAGGATGGGACCCTGTATGCGCGCGCAACAGGGACCCTAAAAGGGATTGAGAAAAATCTGGGGCACGTTGGAGAGCTAGTTCCAACTGTGGCGGCATTGGCTGCATTTGCGCAAGGTCCATCGAAGATCACTGGTATTGGACACCTCAGAGGGCATGAAACCGACAGATTGGCTGCTATCACGCAAGGTCTACGAGCTGTGGGCGTGGGATGCCAAGAGCTTGCAGACGGGCTGCTTATAACGCCAAGTCAAAGTGATAATGCGGTGGAGAGGCCCGATGGGAAACCCAAGGTTATTCGGGCCTACGCTGATCATCGTATGGCTACCTTCGGAGCGCTTTTAGGGTTGAGGGTGCCCAATACCTACATCGATGACATTGCCTGCACATCCAAGACCTTGCCTCAATTTCCAACTATGTGGGCCAAAATGTTGGACCGGTAAGTCCAATAAGGAGGACAATACCCCCATGTCGTACAGAGACATAGGTACAGATGACCACCGAGTAAAGGTGCGATCGGCCCCCAGGTCGCGTCCGCGTACCAAGTTGCGCCCAAGCCACGATTCGGCTGCTCTGGCCTGGGTCATGGCTGTAGACAGAGGGCGATACACTCTGGTCCTGCCCAATGGCGTGCGTGTTATGGCAGTCAAGGCCCGTGAACTGGGCAGACGTGGGGTTGTGCTGGGAGACAGAGTCAAGGTTGTCGGGGATATCTCAGGCACCCAAGGCACCTTGGCCAGAATCGTTGCGGTTGAAGAACGTAGAACTGAATTGCGGCGCTCTGCGGACGATTCAGGGAATCTGGGGCCAGAAAAAGTCATGGTTGCCAATGCCGAACAGCTACTCATCGTGACCGCTAGTGCCGATCCGCCGCCTCGTCACGGCATGGTGGATCGCTGCCTAGTTGCCGCCTTCGATGCGGGTATCCGTCCCATGATTGTCATGACCAAAACAGATTTGGCTGACCCCCACGTTTTCTTGGAATCCTATGCAGGATTGGGCGTTGCAAGCTTCTGCCTGAGCCTAGAGTCAGAAGAAAACGCCCTCGGAAATGAAGAAAATGTGGGGGAGGCTAACCGGGATACGCAAGCAGGGTTGAGTGAGCTATTGGCCGAATTAAGTGGCCACTTGACTGTATTTGTGGGGCATTCAGGGGTCGGAAAATCCACGCTTATAAATGCGCTGGTCCCCGACGCGAGGCGTGCCACCGGGGGAGTTAACCTCACAACAGGCCGAGGGCGACACACCTCGTCCTCGGCAGTAGCTTTTCCTCTGGACGCCCGTGACCTGTCGCCGCACAACGCCGAAGAAAACTCTGATTGGGGGTCAGGCTGGGTGGTGGACACTCCTGGTGTAAGGAGCTTCGGCCTGGCGCATGTGACACCTGATTCCGTACTGCGAGGATTTCCTGACCTGGCCGAGGTTGCCACTGCCTGCCCACGGGGATGTGCCCACACCCAAGGCGAACCTGGCTGCGCCTTGGACGAGTGGGTGGCCAGCCCGCAAGGAGTGGAGTCACGACTGCGATCCTATAGGCGGCTTACGGCACAACGCCTTGAGCGTTGACCTTCAAACGCCCAGCCAAGACTTGAGGGAGGCCCTAACTATCGCCAGTTTTCTTAGGTGCCAAACTCCGCCTGTGCGCTAATTTCCAGCCGAGTGAGGGCTTGCCCTGCAAATCAACCATGACCATCCCCAAGCCGCCTGTCAGTGCCGCCCCTTGAAGTAATCCGCGTGAGAATGCGGCGCGTTCTTCATCGTCCGACGCCGCCCAAACCGGGTTATTGACAATTGTGATGGGGAAGTTCGCGGCAGCAAGCACCGCAGCGCACAGGCGCGGGGCGCGTCCTAGTGCCATGCCAAGGGCAGCAAGCGTTGTCACGCCGCCTAAAAGACGCGACAAGAATACGGCATCTGAACGTAACACTGGAGGTAATCCCAGTCTTTCGAGGAAAGGCTGAATCTTAGCGAAGCGCTCGACGTGGGAATCAGGCTTGAATACGGCATCAAGTCCATCACGGATAAAGATGGCGGCAATCATGGGCCGGGCAAGGATACGCAGCAATGTCCACATACCTCCATTGTGCTCCATTGGGAACAAAATCGTCAGGGGTAGCGTTGTTCATTACGTGGACACTTCGTTGAAACCCTCGTGTAGTGGCGGGATGGCTAGTAAAAAAGCTGGCTACCTCCCTTATTTCGTGCTGCTCGGTTTACACTATGTTTTGATGAGTAAAACACCTGAGGAAGCGACTTCCCCAACCGAGGCACAAGTGATGGACAGCGTGCAGCGCACACAGCGCTTCACAGCCGAAGCCCTGCCCTTACTGGACAAGATGTACAGCGCAGCCCTTCGCATGACGCGCAACCCGGCAGATGCCGAAGACCTGGTCCAAGAAACCTTTGCGAAGGCATTTGCTGCTTTCCACCAGTTCAAACCAGGAACCAATCTAAGTGCGTGGATGTACCGGATTTTGACCAACACCTACATCAATATTTACCGCAAGAAACAGCGCGAACCACAGCAGACAGACGCAGAGACTGTTGAGGATTGGCAGCAACTGAAGGCTTCGCAGCACATGGCTCGTGGTTTGCGTTCGGCAGAGACAGAAGCTTTGGACAGGTTGCCTGATTCGGAAATCAAGGAGGCATTGGCCGATCTTCCTCAGGATTACCGCATGGCTGTCTACTTGGCGGATATCGAAGGTTTTTCATACAAGGAAATCGCAGAAATCATGGAAACACCTTTGGGTACCGTCATGTCACGGCTACATCGGGGCAGAGGCATCCTGCGTGAGAGATTGACGGACTATGCTCGTCAGCGTGGAATCGAGGTGGGCAATGCGTGAGGCTTCAGATGACGCCTGTACAGGCTGTGATGACTTTGTCACAGAGTTCTTTGCCTATATGGATAATGAGTTGGCTGTTGAACGCATTGAGATCCTGAGAGCACACGCGAGTTCCTGCCCACATTGCCGCCAGTTGGAAGATGCAGAACTCCATCTCAGAGGGATCTTGAGACGTGCCTGCATAGAGAAGGCACCCTCGACTTTGCGAGAACGCATAGTCACACAAATTTCTATGTGGCAAGTGTCTGTGGCAAAATAGGTTGGCTGTAGAGCACAGACTTACCTCCGGAATCGGCGGGTACTGCATAAAGGAGGCATCGATGAGCAAGCGCGGACGTAAGCGTCGTTCACGTAGCAAGAGCGCGGCAAATCACGGTAAACGACCAAATACCTGAGAATTGAACTGGGGGAGCTAGTCGAAAGACCAGCTCCCCCAGTTATTTTTGCCGCTGTGCGGATATGGATAGGGGTTTACTCGAAGGCCTCTTGCAACAACGTCGCATTTTGCGCCTTGTGTAAAGAGACAGTGCCCGTGGCAGGCGAGGCTGCCATCGGTCGAGACACGACGCGGATCTTGCGCCCCGCGAAGAGTTCGTCTGCATGGAAGTGGATGAAGGGCCACGCCCCTTGGTTCTTAGGCTCGTCTTGCACCCACACAAGCTCGGCCTCCCCATACTTTTCGAGGGCGTCTTGCAGTGCCTGTGTCGGCAGGGGGTAATACTGCTCTAGGCGCAAAATCGCGGTTGTGCGATCTTCTCGGCGGTTGCGTTCGGCCTCCAGGTCGTAATACACCCTTCCAGAGCACAAGAGGACCTTGGTTACCTGCCCGCTTTCCAGGTGTGCCGTATCGTCTAGCACTTCTTGGAAGACGCCTGAGGTGAAGTCCTCTACTGGGGAGGTCGCATACTTGAGGCGCAAGAGCTGTTTCGGTGTGAAGACGATAAGCGGTTTGCGGGGGCGGCGATAGGTTTGGGCACGCAGCAAGTGGAAGTAATTTGCAGGAACTGACGGCTGGCAGATGAACATATTGTCCTCAGCCGCCATCTGCAAGTACCTTTCAATTCTGGCAGAAGAGTGATCGGGGCCCTGGCCTTCGTAACCGTGTGGCAGTAAAACTACCAAGGAGTTACGTTGCCCCCACTTTTGTTCAGCCGAGGAAATGAATTCGTCAATAATGGTTTGCGCCCCGTTTGCGAAGTCGCCGAACTGAGCTTCCCAGATGGTCAGGGCCTCCGGGCGTTCCACAGAGTAGCCGTATTCGAAACCCAGAGGGGCATACTCCGAGAGTGTCGAATCATAGATTTCGAAACTTGCCTGATCTTCAGTGAGGAACTGCAAGGGGGTCCACTCTTCACCCGTAATGTGATCGTGCATAACAGCGTGGCGTTGCACGAAGGTGGCGCGTCTGGAGTCTTCCCCCGACATCCTCACGGGAGTGCCTTCCATCAACACGGTCCCCAAGGCGATCAAACCGGCAAATCCCCAGTCGATGCCCCCTTCACGGGTCATTTTCTGGCGTTTTTCAAGCAGCTGTTTCACTTTTGGATGGGGTGTGAAGCCGTCGGGGAAAGCCACCTGGGTATCGCCGATTCGTTCCAGGACCCAGGACGGCACAGCGGACTGCCAACCAATCATCAAACCCTGTCCAAGTTTTTGAGATTCTGGAGGTTCAAGTCCGGGAGTTTCAGTGCTTGACTTGGGTTTGTACCCGTGTTCGCGAGTTTCGGTAAGGATCGTCTCCAACTTTTTCTGGTAATCGTCAAGGGCTTCTTGCGCTTCTTCTTGAGTCAAGTCACCACGGCCGATCAGGTTATTGACGTAGACCGTGCGGGTGGAGGGCAGATTGTCGATAAGCCCGTACATAACAGGCTGTGTCATCGAAGGATCGTCTCCCTCATTATGTCCTCGCCTGCGGTAGCAGACCATGTCAATAATGACGTCCTTATTGAATTCTTCGCGGAAGTCATAGGCCAGTTTGGCGACCCTGACAACCATTTCGGGGTCATCGCCATTGACGTGGAAAATGGGTACCTGCAGGCCTTTCGCCAAGTCGGTGCAGTAGTTGGTAGACCGTGCGTGGGTTGGGCTGGTGGTAAAACCGATCTGGTTATTGACAATGACGTGGATGGTGCCGCCTGTGCGATACGCCTTAACCTGGGACATGTTTAAGGTTTCATACACAACGCCTTGGCCGATGAAGGCAGCGTCTCCGTGGATTTGGATCGGCAAGACCCCATAGTCATTTTCTAGTCCAATGCGGTCTTGCTTGGCGCGCACAATGCCTTCTAAAACACTGTTCACGGCTTCCAAGTGCGAGGGGTTAGCCGCCAGGTACACGCGGGTTTCAAGGCCATCATCAGATGTGTACACCCCTTCAGTGCCGAGGTGGTATTTCACATCTCCAGACCCTTGAAGGGCCCCGGGTTCAATGTGTCCTTCAAATTCTGAGAAAATCTGTGCATTTGATTTACCGGCGATATTTGCCAAGACATTGAGACGGCCGCGGTGTGCCATTCCGATGCAGACTTCGTAAAGACCGTCATGGGCCGCTGCTTCCAGGATGCTGTCAAGCAGCGGGATGAGGGACTCTCCGCCTTCGAGAGAAAACCTCTTTTGTCCGACGAACTTGGTTTGAAGGAAGGTCTCAAATGCCTCTGCCTGATTGAGTTTCCTCATGATCGCGGTGCGCGCCTCATCAGAGGGTTTCTGATAGGGCCCCTCAATGCGGTTTTGCATCCATTTGCGCTGCGTAGGATCTTGGATGTGCATGTACTCTGTCCCCACTGTGCGGGTGTAGGTATCACGCAGGCGATCCAAGATGGTGCGAAGCGTTAAGTGCGTTGCAGAGCCAAAACCACCCGTGGGGAACTCCAGATCTAGGTCCCACATGCTCAAGCCGTAGGCTTGCAAGGATAAATCTGGATGCATGCGCACTCGATAATCCAAGGGATCGGTGTCCGCCGCAAGGTGTCCACGCGAGCGGAAGGCATGGATAAGTTCACGGATACGAGCAGGCTTGGACACTTCGGTTACGCTGTCGTATTCCAGGTTTGTCTCCCAGGTGAAAGGCTCTAAGGGGACCTTGAGTGCCTTGAATACGCGGCCATAAAAATCGTCTAGCCCTTGAAGTTTTTGTCCTAAAATCTTTAAGAATTCCCCAGAGCCGGCACCTTGGATAACTCGGTGATCATAGGTTGAGGTGATGTTCATGACTTTGCCCACCCCTGCACGGGCCAACTGCTGTTTGGTCGCACCAGCCCACTCTGCCGGATAGTCTGTGGCACCAACGCCGATAATGGCACCTTGCCCCTGCATGAGACGCGGCACAGAGAAAACTGTGCCAAGTGTCCCTGGGTTCGTCAGGGTAATGGAGGCACCTGCGAAATCGGCCATCTCAAGTTCGCCGTTCCTGGCGCGAGAAACCAGGTCCTCATAGGCGGTGACAAACTCCATGAAGTTCATCAAATCTGCGTTATGGATAACCGGCACCATTAGCTGCCTGGAGCCATCTTTCTTCTGAACGTCAATGGCCAGCCCCAGCCCGACATGTGCCAAGTCTTCCAATGTGGGCACGCCATCCACGAGGGAATAGCGCACATTCATAGAAGGCATTTGGACCAGGGACTCCACGATGGCGAAGGCAATAAGGTGCGTGAAGGACACCTTCCCTCCGCGTGTACGAGCCAAGTGAGAGTTGATGACCAGTCGGTTTTCAATTAAGACCTTGGCAGGGATCGTACGGGCAGAAGTGGCCGTGGGGACCTGTAAAGAGGCCTCCATGTTCTTCACAACTGCCTTAGCTGGACCGCGCAGTTTGATCATGGTGTCTGCGCCTTGAGGAAGCACACCGGCCAGTTTGTCGAGTTCCTTTGCCACACGTGCCGCGTAAGGAGATGAAGGCTTAGCCACTGCAGAGCGCGGTTGGGGCGGTAAGTCCGAACGGCTTACGTCATCCTTGTGTTCCTCGGTTTGCTCCGGGGTGCTCAGTGCATCTTCCGGCCTCTCCTGGTCCTCATCTGCACTTTCTGAGCTGCTTTGGGCCTGTAGTGCCGCAAAATCAGTGTCAGGGACGGTGCTCTTAGGGCTGTGACCTGTATCTGAGTCTTTTTCTGGCAGGAGCCCCAGATCTTCCATCTGTTTGAAGTACTCTTGCCAATCCTGGGGCACGCCCGCGGGATCTGCCCGGAATTGGTCGTAGAGCTCGTTGATGAACTCTTGAGATACCTCTGGTGTCGTGTCTGATGATGATGCCGTAGCCACAGTGCCTCGCTTCAAGAAGGTTCTTAATGAACGACTCTAGATTAGGCCGAATGTCCCACAAATATGTAGTACTTTCTCGAAATCGAGAAAGTTTTTAACTTGTCTTGGTGTGGGCTTCTCAATGATCTGGCTTTAAGCCGGAATTTGCGCTTAAGTTTTGTCTATTTTTTGCTCAGGTAATATTCCATGATGTGCGCAGAAGCGGAGGCGATGAGTCTCAAGGTGTCTAGATATTGGTTCTGGCGCGCCAATGACACTAGACTTGAGCGCGATGGACAGTTCTATACCTCCTCGATTACCCAAGGCCCCTTTCACGGGCCTTCTGCGTTCTCTCATCGACACCCAGGGCTGCGATGTTCGCTGACTGGATGATGGTGGCTGTTGGTGTCGTCTTGACTGCGGGTACCGCAATCTTTGTTGCCGCTGAGTTCTCGCTTGTCGCCCTCGACCCTTCCTTGGTTGAAAGGCGAGCCGTGGAAGGTGACAAAAGGGCAAAACGCGTTGTGAAGGCCCTGCGACAGTTATCTACTCAGCTCTCTGGTGCCCAGGTGGGCATCACCCTGACCACTATCCTTTTGGGGTACACCACCCAAAAAGCAATGGCGAACTTGATCACCAAAGGTCTAGAAGGGTGGGAGGTTGCCGCGGCGGTGGCGACCGGGGTTGGTGTCGTGGTTGCGCTTATCATTACCAACACGTTTTCCATGGTTTTTGGCGAATTGGTGCCCAAGAACCTGGCATTGGCCAATCCTTTTGCAACGGCCGGAATAGCGGCGCCTTTGCAAATGGGGTTCACAACTGCTTTGAAACCGATTGTTGCGGCGCTCAACGGTTCTGCCAACTGGATCCTGCGACGTTTTGGCATTGAGCCCACCGAAGAAATCTCTGGGGCCCGTTCGGCTGTGGAACTGGCAGCCTTGGTCCGCCACTCTGCCCGTGAAGGCACCCTGGACATGACGACGGCTTCGTTGTTCACCAGGTCAATAGCCATCTCGGAGCTGACCGCCATAGATGTGATGACAGATCGCGGTCGAGTTCATGACCTGGGGATAGAGGATACTGCCGCAGACGTCGTTGTCCTGGCGCGCAAGACGGGCCACTCCCGCTTCCCTGTGGTTGGGAAAGATGTGGACGATATTCGAGGCTTCGTGCATTTACGCAAGGCCGTTGCCGTGCCTTACGAGCGGCGCCACGAGGTTGTCGTGACATCGTCGTCACTGATGAGTGAGGCGCCGCGCGTACCAGAAACAATGCCGCTAGGCCCCCTCTTGGTCCAGCTGAGGGATGAGGGTCTTCAGATGGCCTTGGTTGTCGATGAGTACGGGGGCGCATCGGGGATTGTCACCCTGGAAGATGTGGTTGAAGAGATTGTGGGCGAGGTTGCAGATGAACACGATCCCCGCAGGTCTGGCGTTCATCGCTCAGCGCAGGGGCAGTGGACCGCTCCCGGTGTTTTGCGCCCTGACGAATTGGAAAGCGCGACAGGTCTTCAGGTGGTGGAAGACGGCCCCTTTGAAACCCTGGGCGGCTTGGTTATGGATGCCTTGGGTCGTATCCCTGAAGTGGGGGACGTGGTGGAATCGGGGGAGGCCAGGCTTCAGGTCAGCCGGATGGACGGCATGCGCGTAGACCGCCTGCAAATTACTGCCCTGGTCGACGCAGACAACGGCAGCGACTCTGGTGAAGGGCGGGGTGGTAAGGGTGTCTAGTTCCGTAGCGATCGTCCTTTCCATCCTACTTTTGTTGATTAACGCCTTCTTCGTGGGCGCAGAGTTCGCTGTGACATCCTCCAGGCGTGCTCAGATTGAGCCCATGGTTGCAGCGGGCAGGCGCGGAGCGAAAGACGCCCTATACGCTGTTGAACACGTCTCGCTCATGTTGGCCACCTGCCAGCTGGGCATCACTCTGGCCTCCACGGGCTTGGGTGTGGTTGCCGAACCAGCAATAGCGGGTTTCATTGAGGGGCCTTTGGTGGCTGCCGGTTTGCCTCAGGCCAGCGCGCATGTCTTCGGCTTTGCTGGAGCCTTGCTTATTGTTCTTTACCTGCATGTTGTGATCGGAGAGATGGTTCCAAAAAACATCTCGGTAACCATGCATACGAAGGTTATCTTGATCTACGGTCCCGCTATCGTGAGGGTTGCCCACGTGTTGCGGCCAGTCGTGGAGGGTATGGACCATCTGGCAAACTGGATTCTGCGCCGTTTTGGGGTGGAACCCAAGGCAGAGGTGGCCTCCACCTTCACTGCCGAAGAGGTCGCCTCCATCGTCGAATTGTCCCAGGCGGAAGGCATTTTGGAAGACGACCTCGGTTTGCTTAGCGGGACCCTGGAATTTTCGGAGGAAGACGTGCGAGCAGTGATGCTCAACCCCGAAGAATTAGTGACCTTGCCAGTGGACTGCACCCCCGATCAGCTTCAAAAGGAAGTCGCCAGGACAGGTTTTTCCAGATTTCCTGTAAAGGAGGCGTCAGGCGAAATCGTCGGCTATTTACATTTGAAGGATTTGCTTTATGCCGAGGGCGAAGACCGCTTGAAACCCGTTCCGCATTGGAAAATCCGAGCCTTGCCAGAGGTGGAACCCGATATTGAGGTAGAAGACGCCCTTAGGGCGATGCAGATATCGGGTACACATTTGGCGAAGGTTGTCACCCAAAACCAGGTGGTTGGTGTTATTTTTCTTGAGGATATTTTGGAAGAATTGGTTGGAGAGGTACGGGATGCCATGCAACGCGAAGAGCGTTAATGCTGGTCACGGGAGTTCTCTGGGAGGGCTTGTGGTGCTCGTGGGGAAAATGTGACCAAGGTTGCCAAAGTTACCTCTACCATTTGGTAGCCAAATCGTTATTATTACGTAATAATAGGAATCGCTTGGATGAGAGATACCAAACCACCCTCGGAGGAAGTCTGTATGACTGAGCAGCGCCCAATGCCGCTTTCTCGACGTGAAATGCGGCAGCGTGAAAGGTCCTCCCGACGAAATATTCTGGCCTTCAAAACTGGTGGCAGGCAGCACAAACTCTCCCGTTTCGCCCTTCTGGCAGCACTCGGTTCGCTGACTATCGTTGCCCCTCTGTCAGGGTTCGTAGGACCCAACATGTCCATATCTGTTCCAGGACGCACACTTGCAGGGGTGAATGCTGAGGTTTCTTTCTTGGATCTCATGGCTCAATCAGAGGGGATAGGGGCATCCGATGCCCAGGCACTTGCCGCTGTGCCGGCAGCAGCATCCAGGGCCCGCGTCCGTGAAGCAATCGAATTGGGCGAGTGCATCGCTGGGGGAGGGGCCAACGGGGATACCGCCGCAGCAACAATAGATGCCCCGCTCATGTGGCCTATGGTCAAGGGGACTTATTCGTATTCCTCACCTTTTGGCACGAGGGTTCACCCGATTACAGGTTCTAGAGCCATGCACGAGGGCGTGGACTGGACTGCCCCCAGCTACACGAACATTTATGCGGTCGCCGACGGCGTCGTCGAGTCTGCAGGTTCTTATGGCGGCGGAAATGCCATCTATATCAAGCATGAAATTGACGGAGAGGTCTTCTACTCCGGCTACGTTCACCTTTACTACAACGGCATGTATGTTCACGAAGGCCAACACGTTAAGGTTGGTCAACTGGTTGCAGGAGTGGGCAATACGGGACGTTCCACAGGACCTCACCTGCACTTCGAAATCCGCGATGCCGACAAAGAACCAGTTGATCCTATGGTGTGGATGGCCAGGCACGGCGCGGTAGAGCCCGGGGCCAACTGCTAGTGACGCAGCTTAGACGCCGCAACAATCGACCAGCCGTTATTGCCCACAGAGGAGCCCCCTCCTCAGATTTACCTGAAAATTCTCGCGCTGCTTTTGATCGTGCTGTGAGCCTGGGCTTCGACGGCCTTGAGACAGATGTGCAGGTGTCTTCGGACGGCGTTTTGATTATCCAGCATGATGAGGACGTGTCCACGACGACGGACGGCTTGGGGATTGCCTCCACATTGACCTGGAAGCAACTGTGTTCTTTGCGTAAAGCCAATGGTGAATCCATTATGAGTGCCGCGGAATTCTTTGAACGCTATCCAGATGTCTACGTGAATGTTGATGTCAAAACCGATGAGGCACTAGTGCCAGCAATAAAATTCATTGACAGTCTTGACGCAGCCGATAAGCGGCGGATCTGCGTGGGTTCTTTTTCTTCTGCGCGGCTAACTGAGTTACGTTCGCACCTGGGTCCTCAGGTGTCCACCTGTCTTTCAGCGAAAGAAGTCTTAAGGCTCCTGTTGGCAGCCAAGACAGCGAGTTCCCCATATGCGTGGAAGGTTCCTGGGCAGGAGATAGGGGCTGTAGCGGCGCAGGTGAGCGTGGATGCCTATGGCATCAAGGTTATTGACCGCCGTTTCGTTGCCGCCGCACATCAGCGTGGGTTGGCCGTACACGCCTGGACCATCAATGACCTCACCGAGCTGCGTCACCTCCATGACATTGGTGTGGATGCCGTCTTCACCGACGAACCGGCTCTTTTGGACTACAGGCCGCAGGGCTAAAGAGTTCTCAGGAAACTTTCAGTTTTCTACCCCAAGTTCCTTTCACGAGGGCGGCATTCCGGTAATCGGCTACGAATTTTTCTTCGGGTATTAATTCGCGTCCTACCAGGAACCCCCAGTTCCGACACGCCAAGAAACGGTGATTTGTGTTACACAATGAATTTATCAGTAACCCTTGTGCAGGGGGAGATTTTGTTGAGTTGATGCCGAAAACTATATTCCTGATAGTTTCCTGGGAAGATCTGCGCAGAAAGGGCTTTATCTGGAAACTGAATGAATGGTAAAGTTACGTCATCTGGGTATGGGTTTCATCGTTTCACTCGTAAGGGAAAATCGAATGGAAAAGCAGCGTTCGGCAGTTCGTTTTGCCGCGGTTGTCGCAAAGCAGCGACAAGCCGATGCTCTGCGTGCCGCTCAGACAGTGGTCGATAGGCATGGTCAGTGGGTTTTATCGCACCTATCTTTCGAAGATCGTCAGCTGATTTACTCCGTAACGGGTGAGATGATCACGGATCAGACCCGTGACGCATCGCTTTTTGCCTTGACCCTTGCCGAATCCCGCATTGAACAGGCGCGTAGCGCTCAGCAGGCACATGCCGGCATCAACTTGATCCCCAGGCCACCCGCTATGACTCAACACGATCGCGTGGCAACCTTCACCTCAATGCGTGCGATGATGGGTAACGAGTCTGTGGGGCGCTCCCTGGACATGGAAGCCTGATCTTTTCCTTCTCTCTAATACTGTTTTTGTACCTGCTATCTTTGCGCCCAAAAATGGAGGAGTTTTAATTTAGATTGTTCGTACACCCTAAGAGGTATACTTCGGGTTACCGAAGGAAAGGGTGGGGCGTGCAAGACCGAAGAAAAATACCCAGGACACGAACCGTGTCTCTCTTGGGTCCAGCATTTGTGGCAGCAGTCGCCTACGTAGATCCAGGAAATGTTGCGGCAAACGTGACGGCAGGCTCACGCTATGGATTCCTGCTTACATGGGTCCTTGTGCTGGCAAGTGCTATGGCAGTCCTGATCCAATACCAGTCGGCAAAACTAGGCATCGTCACAGGAAAATCTCTGCCTGCTCTACTAGGCTCTAAACTCAAAACACGAAGTAGACGTCTGTTTTGGCTACAAGCTGAGATTGTGGCCGCAGCCACAGACCTCGCAGAGGTCATTGGTGGAGCCATAGCTCTCAACCTACTTTTCGATCTTCCCCTGTTGTGGGGAGGAATCATTGTGGGAGGAGCCTCCCTGCTTCTGCTTTTCTTGAAAGACCGCAGAGGCCAAAAAGCCTTCGAAAACACGGTTATCGTGTTCTTAGGCGTTATTGCCCTGGGGTTTTTAGGAGCACTATTCTTCAACCCCCCTAGTGCTTCAGACGTGATGGGCGGTCTTGTCCCGCGTTTTGAAGGCAAAGATTCTCTCCTGGTTGCAGCCTCCATGCTGGGTGCAACAGTGATGCCACACGCGATTTATCTTCACTCTTCCCTGGTAGGAGACAGACACGGTAAGACCGAAGACCACAATCGAATACGGCAGCTTTTGAAAGCATCAAAGCTAGATGTCGTGGGTGCCCTAGCCTTTGCTGGTTTGGTGAACGTCGGTTTGCTATTGCTGGCAGCCCAGGCCCTCAGAGGCGTTCCGGGAACAGACACCATTGAAGGGGCTCATGCGGCGGTGGCCACAAACTTTGGCCCTGTGATCGGAACACTGTTTGCAGTGGGCCTTTTAGCCTCGGGCCTGGCCTCAACCTCGGTGGGTGCCTACGCAGGATCAGAGATCATGAAAGGCCTTTTGCATGTCCAGATCCCGCTTTACATTCGTAGAATCGTGACAATCATTCCAGCCATCATCATTATGGGCAGCGGTGCGGAACCCACCTGGGCATTGGTTTTATCGCAGGTAGTCTTGTCTTTCGGGATTCCACTAGTGATTATTCCCCTGACTGTCCTCACTCAAGACACAAAGACAATGGGTCCCTGGCGAGATAAAGCACTGATACGCGTGGTGATGGTTATCGTATGTGCCCTAATCGTCATCCTTAACCTTTCCCTCGTTGTCTTGACTCTCCTTGGCTGAGTGCCTGCGCCGGGCTAGAAGTCACGAGGAACCTTGAAGTGCTGCTAAGCTGATACACGGTTTTGGCCCCGGTAGCTCAGAGGATAGAGCGTCTGCCTCCGGAGCAGAAGGTCGCAGGTTCGAGTCCTGTTCGGGGCACAAAAGTGGAGGGTCCGCTCACGCGGACCCTCCACTTTTGTGCCCCGAACGGTGGGGATCGCGAAGCGATCCCCACCTGCAGTGTTGAATTGTGCCGCGATAATCCGCGGCACGTCACTCGCGTAGAAGCGAAAAATGCGATTTTCGCTTCTACTACTTACAAAACTGTGGGCGGAGCCTGGCGTTAAATTAGTTTGGGGTCCGCTCATGCGGACCCCAAACCTCTGTGGAACTAGGTTATAGGCCGTTCCACCATAGGATGTCCATCCCGTGAGTGGCTAAGAGGTAGATAATTCCGACCGTAAAGACCGCAAAGATGCCGACGGCAATCATTTCGGCTTTGGTGAAGATCTCCTTCTTAGCCTGCTTGCGTCCCCATATGTACAGGGGAGCGCCAACCAACCAACAGGCGGCGTTCAGCAGGATTAGCGGCAGACCGCCTGCCCACACGAGCCACACGGTGTACACGGTGGCCACGACCCCCACAATGACGTCCTGTGTGCGCTTGGGATTCTTATCTGCTCCAACCGAAAGAGACTGCTTCAACTGGAAGAAAGCAGACACCAAGTAACACGGAAGGATCAGAGAAGAAGCAATAAGGATCAGGTCAGTGTATGTAGAGGAGAACCCGACAGCCAGGATGATGAACACAATCGAGGAAACGCCGTTGGTAACCCACAGGGCGGTTGTTGGAGATCCGTGCTTGTTCGTGTTGCCAAAGACCGCAGGCAGGCCTGCGTGCTCTGCAGGAACGAAGAGGATCTCAGAGGCGAGCATCACCCAAGCCAGAAGCGCGCCAGCCACGGACACGCCGATACCGATATGGATAACAGCAGCGCCCCACGGCCCCACGACAGCGGCCATAACGCCAGCCATTGACGGGTCAGCAAAACCGGCAAGCTCAGCCTGAGCGACGACACCGTAGGAAAGAACATTAGTCAAAACCAAGAGGCCCAGAACAAAGAGGAAACCCATAACCGTGGCTTTACCAACATCCTTAGAGCTCTTAGCGCGTGTGGAATAGATGGCGGCACCCTCAATACCAATAAACACCCAGACGGTTAGAAGCATCATGGAGGTGATTTGCTTCAAAGGTGAACCCAGTTCCTTGCTGTCTGCCCCAATCTTGGTTATCTCGCCCCAGACATCGGCGCTGAATAGACCTGCCTTGAAACCAATGATCGCGATAACCACGAAAAGGAACAGAGGGATTACTTTTGCCACAGTGATGATCGTGTTGACAAACGCGGCAGTTCTTACGCCAGAGAGAATCAAGAAGTGGATGATCCACAGGAAAACAAGGGCTGCCGCAACACCAGCTGGGGTTAAGGAATTGTCATCATTCTTGAATGCGGGAACAATCACCGCAACCGTAGTGGTTAAGAAGACCACATACGATAGGTTGCCTGCCCAGGCCGATAGCCAATATGACCAGGCTGAGGCGAAACCGGCGAAACTACCTAGTCCTTCACGGGCATAACCATAGACACCACCCGTGACATCTGGACGTGTGCGGGCCAAGGATTGAAAAGAAAATGCCAGGGCGAGCATGCCAATGCCGGTGATGATCCAACCAATGACCAAAGGTCCTACTGCTGCCACGCCAGCCATCTGTGATGGAAGCCCAAAGATGCCTGAGCCAATCATGGACCCGACGGCAAGAGCTGTAAGCGGTAGTAGCGGAAGTTTCGGATCTGTGTTTTCGGAAGAATCCGTGGTCGAAACCTGTGTTGTGTTATCAGTGTTCATTCAACAATCTTTCTACGTTTCCTTATGGAATATTTCGAGAAAAGAAAATGCGCGTACTTCGTTGTTAGACCACTATCTAATCTAGCGAAGAATGTGTCGAAAAGATATGAACAAAAGTCCCAGAGATTACGATAAACACTAAGTTTTGACCCTTGTTTAGTAAAGAACAATTCATGATTACACTAAAGCTTTGCCTTGACTGTAAATATCTGTCTTGATCTGTATTATTCAGATTTGAATTAAAGGAAGTTGGGGCCCTCTCCTTGTGTTTGGAAAGGGCCCCAACTGTTTGTCCAATAACTAACTAACGCAGCCTCGAAGCAAAGCGCCCTCGGCAATGGCATTGGGGCCACCGATGATTACGCCTGGCTGGGTGAACATAGGCCAATCTCCATCTGCCCAATTACGTGTTGTTGTGCAGTGGGTATTTGCTGGCAAAAGCAGGACTGTTCCTTCCTTCCACAACTTGGTGACCAGCGGTGTTGCTGCCAGGGCGTCGGGGTAGTCCTGGTCGTTTACCCACACGGCTGTTTGCAGCGGGGACATCATCTGCATGTAAGAAAACTCGTAGGCATCCTGGTCGTACAGGGCATTACGGAAAATGTTGTCGCAGCCATTTTCGAAAGGCCTTTCACCTGTTGCGCAAGCCTGAGAATCGTTGTTTTTGAACCCTGCAGCCAAGAACGCGGACCAAACGGCAGCATCACTCATAATGTGTTCGGAACCCAGGGCGTGAATAGACCCTGGCTTATGGCGTTCAATGAATGCCTTTACCTCAAACGATAAATGGTCTTGTGCGGTGGTCACGAGGGTAAAGCCCACGCTCGCCGCATAGGCACTGGGGCCTTGGACCATCCAAAAGTCTTCTGCCGGGGCCAAAACAATACCCTTACCCCCATCAGCGAACCGGGCCACCCCTTGGGCTTGGAGCCTAAGGCCCAGTTCGGCCACGGCTGCAGAAGTCGCATGCCTGTCCTTACCTGACGCACGCTCGATTGAAACGCCTGGTAGCAGCATGTTTAGTTCTGCCTCCACGGCTAGGGGGATCGCAGCTGGCCCGCCAGCCATATAGAGCTTGGCAGGTTTCATCCGCAGCAGTTCCGCCCTTGTCGAGGGCGGGATCGTGTTGTTGACCAAAAGGATTGGTGACTGGGCGGCAGCAGCCACAGGTCCAAGGGACATGGCGTCTGGGAAGTTCAGCCCAGAGGCAATAAATACCTGCCTCGCTTGCCCTGGCCAATACTTCGCAGAGATAGCTGCCGCGGTTTCAAAACGGTCATTGCCCGCAACCCGTGAGGTGGCAGCATTAGCGGTGAGGGATACGCCCATAAGGGCCAAGGCAGCCACGAAGGCGGCAATTTTCTTGAGTTTCATCAGTGAACCAATCTATGAGTGTGGGAGATGGGACCATTGCTTCGGCTCAGCCGAAGTATGGGATACAAATGGCCATGGAAGAGATAGCCATCATTTGAGGTGCTACAAGCTTATACGAACGATCCGTCGATAGTGAAGCCCGTCACAAAAAACGCTCTGTTTGGTTCTAGATATCCGTTGAATCTTGGCGGGCATGACTTATGTATGGCCACTGCGTTACTCTTGGGGGCGTGACTCCTGAACAACTCGCTGAAAAGCTAAGCGCCCTCGTCCATGAATGTATCGCGAAGGGTGCCATTTCTTTGGCACCCGAAGACGTGCCTGAGATGGTACAGGTGACTCGACCCAAAACTCGTGAACACGGGGATTGGGCGACAAATATCGCCATGCAGCTGGGCAAGAAGGCCGGCATGTCGCCACGCGACTTTGCCTCCGCCCTCGTGAAAGAAATCGAAAAGGCTGAAGGAATTGAGTCTGCCGAGATAGCTGGGCCTGGTTTTATCAATATCCGCTTGGCTGCTGGGGCTGCTGGTGAGTTGGTTCGTACCATCCTTCAACAAGGTGATGCCTATGGCACGTCAAAAACCTTGGAAAAGGAACACGTCAACCTCGAGTACGTCTCAGCCAACCCCACAGGGCCGGTCCACCTTGGAGGTGCGCGTTGGGCTGCGGTTGGTGACACACTTTCGCGCCTGATCATGGCTCAGGGAGCCAAGGTGACTCGCGAGTATTACTTCAACGACCACGGCGCACAGATTGACCGCTTCGCTGTGTCTTTGCTGGCCAGGGCGCGCGGCCAAGAGGTTCCCGAGGACGGTTATGGGGGTCAATACATCGACGATATTGCCAACCGTGTGAAGAACGAGGCCATCAAGGCGGGCCTTCCAGATCCTGCCACCCTGCCTGACGCAGAAGCCGAAGAATACTTCCGCAAGCACGGTGTTGAACTCATGTTCGCAGAGATCAAGAACCGCCTACATGATTTCCGTACGGACTTCGATGTCTACTTCCATGAGGCATCCCTGCACGAGTCAGGGGCCGTGCACAAGGCGGTAGATATCCTGCGTAAACGTGGCGTCATCTATGACGAGGGCGGCGCAGTGTGGCTGAAAACTACGGATTTTGGCGACGACAAAGACCGCGTCTTGTTCAAATCCAACGGTGAGGCCGCGTATTTCTCGGCTGATGTTGCCTACTACCTGGACAAACGCTCGCGTGGTTCCACGTGCTCCATCTATCTGCTGGGCGCTGACCACCACGGTTATGTGGGGCGCATGTTGGCCATGTGTGCGGCCTTTGGCGACACACCCAACGTGAATATGCAGATCCTGATCGGCCAGATGGTCAACCTGTTCAAGGACGGCGAACCCGTGCGCATGTCCAAGAGGGCGGGAACCATCGTGACCCTGGATGACTTCGTGGAGGCCGTGGGCGTGGATGCGGCGCGCTATTCCCTGGTGCGTTCTTCGATGGATAGCCAGCTGGACATCAACCTGGATTTATTGGCCTCCAATACCAACGAAAACCCGGTCTACTACGTGCAATACGCGCATGCTCGCACCTGTTCGGTGGCGCGCAATGCAGACGAGGCCGGTGTCACCCGCGACATGCCCTTTGATCCGGCGCAGCTAAACCATGAAGCGGATGCAACACTGTTGGGTGTCCTGGCCCAATTCCCGGCCACCCTTGCCTTGGCAGCAGAGGAACGCGCAACCCACAGGGTCCCCCGCTACCTGGAAACCTTGGCTGGCGCATACCACGCCTGGTACAACCAGTGCCGCGTCACGCCTCGCGCCGATGAAACGGTGGATGCCTCTCATGTGGCCCGTCGCCACTTGAACGATGCTGTTACACAGGTTTTGGCCACAGGTCTGTCCCTGATTGCGGTGAGTGCTCCCGAGAGGATGTGAGTCCCCATGCCTTCCTCCCGTGACCATGATCCTGCTTGGAACCCGGGGCTTGTGGAGGCTTTTGCCTGCCCGCAGCCTGATGAACGACCAGATGTGTGGCCCAGGGGAGTCACTCGCCTAAAAGATGGGCACCTGGCCTTACACGGTCAAAGGCTGGCTGAGATTCTGCACTCTACACAAGCGCATACGCCTGTTTTTGTATTGGATGTGGACCACTTCGAGGACACGGCCAAGGCTTATTCGACAGCTTTCGCCAAGCACTTCGATGTGCCTGGCATGTCTGGTGCTCAGGTTCACTATGCGGGCAAGGCCTTCTTGACCACAGGCATTGCCAAGATTGCTGCCAGTCATGGCCTGGGTATAGACACAGCTTCCGAGGGCGAACTGCGGGTGGCTCTGGCATCCGGGTGTCCTGCGGAACTTATTGGCCTGCATGGCAACGCCAAGAAGCCTGAGCTGATCCGTTTGGCACTACGTGCGGGGATTGGAAGGATCATCGCCGATTCTCTGGCAGAGGTTCGTCGTATCTCTAGGGTCGCCAACGAAGAAGGCTTGCGCGCGCCGGTCATGCTGCGCATAACAACTGGCGTACATGCAGGTGGGCACGATTTTATTGCGACGGCGCACGAGGATCAAAAATTCGGCCTGTCCCTGGAATCAGGGGAGGAGGGGTGGCCCTCGCCTGCCATGCAGGCAGCCCAGATGGTCGATGAATACCCAAATACTGAACTTGTTGGCCTGCACAGCCACATCGGTTCACAGATTTTCGACATGACCGCCTTTGAGGCTGCTGCCTCGAAAATGCTGGCGTTCCGAAAGGACCTGGCTGACCAGGGGATCGACGTGCCCGAGTTGGACCTGGGTGGGGGGTACCCGGTGGCCTATACGGATGCAGATCCCCATGCCCCCAGCCCAGATGAGGTTGCCCGCATCCTGGCCCAAGTGGTCCGTAAGGAATGTGAGCAACTGGGCACCGATGTGCCCAAAGTGTCTGTCGAACCGGGACGCTCAATTATCGCGCCCACGACGATGACCCTGTACACGGTTGTCAATGTCAAAGACCAGCGGATCGGCGAAAACGCGGATGGCACCCCGGTGTATCGCCGTTACGTGAGTGTGGATGGGGGCATGTCGGATAATATCCGCCCTGCCCTCTACGGTTCGGCCTACACGGCAACTGTGGCTAGCCGGGTTTCGGACGCGGATTTGGTGGCTTGCCGAGTTGTCGGTGCCCACTGCGAATCTGGGGATATCCTCATCTTCCACCTGGCTTTACCCATGGATATTGCCGAGGGCGATTTGTTGGCCATGCCGGTCACAGGGGCATACGGAGATGTCATGTCTTCGAATTACAATATGCTGGCCCGGCCGGGCACTCTTGGTGTCCAGGCTGGCGCAAGTGGCCAAGTAGCGGCCAGGTGGCTGCGCACTCCCGAAACACTTGAGACCCTATTTTCTAGGGACCCCGACTATTCCACAGTCGTAATCCCACAAGCCGACGAGGACAGGAGCGAGGCATGAGTGCCGACAATACGGTTAAGGTAGGTGTATTGGGCTGTGGAACAGTCGGTACACAAGTGGTGCGCTTATTGCGCCAGATCCACTCCGACCTGCAAGCCAGAAGCGGAGCAAATCTGGAAATAAGCGGTATCGCTGTACGCGACCTGGACGCGCCGCGCGACGTTAGCGTACCCAGGAACCTGCTAACGACCGATATGGATGCGGTTATTGATGGGGCAGACCTGGTGATTGAGCTCATGGGCGGGATTGAACCGGCAAGGACTGCCATGCTGCGTGCCTTGAAGCGCGGGGCCTCGGTTGTGACAGGAAACAAGGCCGTTTTGGCAACCCACGGTCCTGAACTCTACGAAGCCGCCGCCGAAAACAATACAGACCTCTACTATGAGGCAGCCGTGGCAGGTGCTGTGCCTGTTGTTTACGGCCTGCGTGAATCCTTGGTGGGGGATCGCATTACAAAGGTTTTAGGGATTTTGAATGGCACCACGAACTACATCCTGGATCAGATGGACTCCCAGGGCTGGTCGTATGAACAAGCGCTAAAGGAAGCCCAAGCCCTTGGCTTTGCCGAGGCTGACCCCACGGCCGATGTGGATGGCCTGGATGCCGCCGCCAAATGCGCAATCCTTGCCTCCTTGGCTTTCCACACCCGCGTTAACCTCGACGAGGTCGCGGTAGAAGGCATCAGGGAAATTACTGCCGTAGACATGGCCGAGGCCAAACGCTCAGGAAAGGTCATCAAGTTGGTGGCCGTGGCTGAGCGCATACCTGGCCCAAATGGTGACGCCGTTTCGGTGCGAGTTGCCCCCACACTGGTATCGCTGTCTCATCCTTTGGCAACGGTGGGGGGTGCCTTCAACGCCATCGTTATCGAGTCTGAAAATGCGGGACGCCTCATGTTCTCGGGGCCAGGTGCGGGCGGAGCGCCCACAGCATCAGCTGTCCTGTCAGATGTCGTGGCCGCGGCCGGGCACATTGCCCACGGGGGTAACGCCCCGCGCGAAAACGCCTACGCCATGTTGCCGATCCTGCCACAATCGCAGGTGAAGGATGCTTTACAGGTGCGTATGCAGGTCACGGATGAGCCAGGTACTTTGGCGCATATCGCAAAGATCTATGAAAAATACGGTGTGTCTATAGCTGCTGTCAGCCAGCGCCTTGCCTCAAGCACTCAAGGAACGGAACAGGCAACACTGGTCTTGACAACACATGCCGCTCCTATGCACGCTCACGAAGCTGTGCTGAGTGATTTGAGTTCAGCGACCCATGCGGTCACCTTGGTCGAAAACGCTATGAGAGTCGAAGGAGAATAACGCGCATGCAGCTAATGCATGAACACGTGCATGTCTACGTGCCTGCAACCACGGCAAACCTGGGTCCGGGTTTTGACTCACTTGGAATGGCCTTCGACTATCACGACGAGGTCATAGTGAAGGCCACGACTGGCCCCACAACAGTCACTATCGAGGGCGAGGGCGCAGGTACAACCCCGACCGATGAGTCAAATCTGGTGGTCAAGGCCGTGCGTATCGGCCTCGAATGGGTGGGGGCCCCGCAGGTGGGCCTGGATATGACATGCATTAACCGCATTCCTCACGGGCGAGGCATGGGTTCATCAGCTTCTGCCTTGGCTGCAGGCCTCGGCGTAGCCAGAGGGCTGATTGCTTATCCTGATGCCTTGGACGACGACACCATTTTTCAGATCGTTGCCGAGCATGAAGGACATCCCGACAATGCTGCACCTGCGGTTTACGGTGGGGCGACTATCGCTTGGATGGATGCTCAAACCAAGAAGGCGCACTATGTGCCCATGGAAGTGCGTCCTGAGCAGCGCCTCACGCTGCTGATCCCTGAATTCGATTTGCCCACCGACAAGGCGCGTGAAATCTTGCCGAAACAGGTACCCCTGGCGGACGCTGTAAGCAATGTCTCACGGGCAGCACTTCTGGTTTACGCTCTGGCACACGACCCGAAATACCTCATGGATGCCACTGTCGACCGACTGCATCAAGAGCAGCGACGCAACTCTATGCCGTCGTCACTGGAGCTGATGGATGCCTTAAGGGAACGCGGATATCCTGCGGTTATATCGGGAGCAGGCCCAACGGTCTTGGTTTTGGGTAGCATCGATCCCCAGCTGCATTCAACACTTGAGGAGCGCGGTTGGAGGGTTGAGGAGCCGAATATTGATCTTCAAGGCCTTCGAGTTGAAACAAACCCAGGGGAATAGGGTATTGTGTAGGCGTTGGCGGTAATACGTCCACACTAAAGCACTCTTGAATAGGTGCATCCTCCCCGGCTATCACAAATCCGGGCTGCGTCAATACATTAGTAGTAACTCAGTGGCGCATGTCGAAAGAAAAGTAAAGGACACTCGTGAGCGAGAATATGTCATCGGCTGCATTGCAAGCCAAACGCCTTCCCGAACTACACGCCCTAGCAGCAGACGCTGGTCTCAAAGGCATTTCGAGGATGCGCAAGCCAGAACTCATTGCCGCAATCTTGGGAACTCAAAAGAGCGGTTCCTCTAAGGCACGAGGCCAGGCTCCAAAAACGCAGCAACAAGCCTCGACGCGGGTGGAGAAAAAGGCTGCTGCCCCTGAGCAAGCGCCAAAAGCCGAGGGTTTGTCTGGTGGCACCCAAGAAGATTCATCACCACGTAATACCAGAGGACGTAGAACGCGCAGGGCAAGCGCCCCGGCTGGTGAGCCACCTCAGCTCCAGTTGGATGTTAAGGCCGCCCTCGTGAAAGATCTTGGTGCTTTACCGAACGAAAATGTTGAGTCTGTGCCGTCCCCAGAGGCTGCTCACGAGCTTGCTGCCGTGGCAGAGGAAGCCTCGGTGAAGCGTGAACAATCTGGCGGACTGAGTGAACGTTCGGATTTCGATCGGGACCGACAGTCGCGCGGACGCAGGCGCGGGCGCGACCGCAGGCGCGGGCGCGATGTTCGAGACAATCGGGATCGCAATGGAAGCGCGCGGGACGAAAGTTCTGAACCTGAGATCCGTGAAGACGATGTCCTACTGCCCATAGCCGGCATTCTGGATGTGAAAGACAACCACGCTTTTGTGCGAACCAGTGGCTACTTGCCAGGTGTTAATGATGTCTATGTCACCCTGGGTCAGGTGCGCCGCTACGGGCTGCGTTCAGGTGACGCGGTCGCTGGAAGTGTACGCAAACCCCGTGATGGAGAGCACCAGCGCGCGAAGTACAACCCGCTGGTCACGCTGGACTCAATTAACGGTATGAGTCCAGAAGACTCCATGAGCAGGATCGAGTTTTCGAAGCTCACTCCGCTGTATCCCGATACGCAATTGCGCCTCGAAACCACGCCTAAGGCATTGACTCCCAGGGTGATTGACCTGGTATCCCCCATTGGCAAGGGTCAGCGTGGCCTGATTGTGTCGCCTCCCAAGGCCGGTAAGACGATCATCTTGCAGCAGATCGCCAATGCGATTGCGGTCAATAACCCTGAGGTTCACCTCATGGTTGTTTTGGTCGACGAACGCCCCGAAGAGGTCACCGATATGCAGCGTACGGTGAAGGGTGAGGTCATTGCCTCCACCTTTGACCGCCCTGCCTCTGACCACACGATTGTGGCGGAACTGGCCATTGAACGCGCCAAGCGCCTGGTGGAACTGGGGCAAGACGTTGTCGTGCTGCTGGATTCTATTACTCGTCTGGGTCGCGCCTACAACCTGGCAGCCCCCGCGTCAGGGCGTATCCTGTCCGGCGGTGTGGATGCTTCTGCGCTGTACCCGCCCAAGCGTTTCTTTGGTGCAGCCCGTAACGTTGAAAACGGTGGCTCCCTGACCATCTTGGCAACCGCCCTGGTAGAGACCGGTTCTAAGATGGATGAGGTCATTTTCGAAGAGTTCAAAGGCACCGGCAATATGGAGCTGCGCCTGTCGCGTCAGTTGGCAGACAAGCGCATCTTCCCCGCTGTGGATGTCAACGCCTCTGGTACACGCCGTGAAGAGGTCCTGTTCAAGCCTGAAGAGCTGGCAATCATGTGGCGTTTGCGCCGCGTCCTTGCCTCTTTGGAACAGCAGCAGGGTCTGGAACTGGTCTTGTCGAAGCTCAAGGAAACCGACTCAAACGCCGAGTTCATGATGCTGGTAGCCAAAACCACCCCCAGCGAAAACTAAGTAGTAGTAACTGTTGGGCGGGGTTCCGCGGGGCATATGCCTAGGGCAGCAGGAGGTGCAAGCACCTCCCCCCACGGCTTTGCCGCGGGTCCCCCCACCTACGCTGCCTACGGCATACGTCCCCGCCTCCACCCCGCGCGGCAATTAATTTGCGAGGTTACCGGTGAACAATGACTGGTGTGCCGATACTTGCCCAGTCGTATAGTGTCTTGGAGTCTTTGACGGGCAGGTTTACGCAGCCGTGGGAGCCTAGGTAGACGGGGTAGGTGAAGTTGGAGCGCCAGTATGCCCCGTGCAATGCGTAGTCTCCGTAGAAGTACAAAATCCAGGGCACCCCGGGTGTGACGTACTCGGTTTCTCCATCATCTTCCAGACCGCGCATGGTTTGGGAGCTGATCTTTGAACGCACGGAGAAGTTTCCTACGGGCGTTGGGCGCCACGGCCTGCCATGAACTGAAGGGATTGGCCCTATTACGGGCGTGGCCCCTTCATAAGCTGTGGTTTGGTTCGTCGTCAGGTTCACGTCGATCCACTTTTTGCTCCCGCTTGCCTTATAGACCAGGGTTGCGGGGTCGGGCTCGAAGGTTGACTCTTCCCAAAGAGAAGAAACTGGCTCGGTGGAAAGCTCGGCTTCAATGGTCTGACCTGTGTCAATAGCATTGCCAATGTTTTCAGCTAGGGCTTTTACCTCGGCCAGTTGCGCGCCTTCAACAGGGTCTTTACCTTCCCACGTCACGTTCCCCAAGACATTTTTAATGCGGATACCTGGAATAGGTGGGGTTTCCAAAGGTTTACCGATCTCGGTCAACCAATCTTGAACTGCTGAGGTGTCCACTTTGGGCGTGGGCACAGCGGTGGTCTGAGCGCCCTGTGGACACACGGCAGTGGCGCCCGGCGTGCCGTTACACGAAACGGTGTCCGCGTTGGCAGGCTCGAAAGTGATCCACGAGGCACGCTGGTCTGTGCTGGGGGTCTTGGAGTGTCTACCGACTTGCACGGCAAGATCGGTGTGGAGCATTGCATTCGCGCGCTGGGAGACCTTGCCCAGATCGGCGGATGTTATTGCGGGGGCAAGTTCAACAAAGGCCAGGTCCACGGTGGTTGAGGACAGCTGCAGGGCGGCATCTTTCGCCGCATCAAAAAGCGCCGAGGGCGTCACGCCTAACCCTGCGATGTCCGGGGCAACCTGGAATTCTTGAATCGAAGCTTCGTAATACACCTGAGCATTTTGGGGTTCTTTCCCGCCGTGCATGCCCGTCAAAGTGTGTGCAGCCTTTTCACGGATGGGAGCTTCGTCAATCAGGATGGGTAAAAAACGGTGTCCCTCGGACCCGGGATTCAAAAAATTCGACACCGTACGATGATCAGCAAAGACGGCCTTAGCGCTGGCTTGGGCGTCAATGCTCAGGCCCAGGGTTCCCAGATCAAGGGTCTGAGGACCATCTGGAAAATTGATGGTCACAGTGGTGTTCGCACTTTCCTTCTCAAGGGCAGAAACGAGCTCCGCTTGGTTGAGGCCCGCAACGCTGAGGTTGCCCACGTACGTTCCAGGCAGCGCCCTGGACCAGTACTGCATGACATACAGGGCGGCCGTGAGAACCATCAAGGGGAGGATCACAAACACCAGAACTTTGAGCCCAATCCCAGCAGCTCGCCTACGTGGGCTCGGCGGTTGAACCACGCCCACCACTTGCAGACGGGGGGACCTTGGGGTCTCAGGCATTGAGTTGGGCTTCCTTAAGGGGCTGGCAGAGGGATCAAATCCATCCTACCTGTATGTGCTTAACGTGTTTAATACGACACACATGTGTTTGCCACAGCCCCTAGCTTCTTGGCATACTTGTTTGTTGGCTCCGGTTCACTGCGGCATTAATCCATGACGTAGACCCGGCGTCCTTGAACCCCTAGGAGAAATCATGAAACAGGGAATCCACCCTGAATACGTTGTCACGAAGGTCACCTGCACCTGCGGCAATAGCTTTGAAACCCGTTCGACCATGGCCAGTGGCGAAATCCGTGCAGATGTCTGTTCTGCCTGCCACCCCTTCTACACGGGTAAGCAAAAGATTTTGGATACGGGCGGCCGCGTCGCACGTTTCGAAGCGCGTTACGGCAAGAAGTCAAAGTAGCTTAGCTGCGGGCGCCGGTGACTACCTAGTCACCCGCGCCCGCTGGCCTTAATGCTAAGACCACAGTCCAAAACTTCGCCCACGGAGAAAGTCTTGTTATGTCTACTTCTCTATCTTTGGATTCCTTGGATGGCCTCTTGGCCGAATACCAGGACGTCCAAGCCCAACTTTCCGATCCTGAGGTCCACTCCACCCCAGGTAAGGCCCGTCGTTTGGGTCGCAGATACGCAGAACTGGGGCGCATACACGCGGCCGCCCAGGCATATAGGCAGGCTTCTGAAGACCTCGACGCAGGGCGTGAAATGGCGGCAGAGGACCCAGAATTTGGCGAGGAACTGCCTGCCATGGAACAAGCGGCTATTGATGCCCTGGCGACACTGCAGGGTGTTTTGGCCCCGCGCGACCCTAATGATGCAAGTGACGTCATTATGGAAATCAAGGCAGGTGAAGGCGGCGAAGAGTCCGCTTTGTTCGCTGCAGACCTCATGCGCATGTACATGCGTTATGCCGAAACAAAGGGCTGGTCGGTGCAGGTTTTGGGCTCCATGGATTCAGACCTCGGCGGTATTAAAGACGCTCAGATTGTGGTGAAAGCCAAGGGAGACGTCGCCCCAGAAGACGGCGTGTGGGCACATTTGAAGTACGAGGGCGGCGTGCACCGCGTCCAGCGCGTACCGGTAACCGAATCCCAGGGACGTATCCACACCTCGGCTGCCGGTGTCATAGTCATGCCTGATATTGAAGAAGATGAAGAAGTTGTCATTGAGGCCAACGACATCAAGGTTGATGTTTTTAGGTCCTCTGGACCGGGCGGTCAATCCGTGAACACGACGGACTCGGCTGTGCGCATTACCCATATCCCTACGGGCATTGTCGTAAGTATGCAAAACGAGAAGTCCCAACTGCAAAACCGTGAGGCAGGGATGCGCGTTTTACGCGCCCGTTTGGCGGCTGCCCAGGCAGAGAAGCGCGAAGCCGAGGCTGCAGAGGCCAGGCAGTCACAAATTCGTACAGTGGACCGTAGTGAGCGCATCCGCACGTATAACTTCCCAGAAAACCGTATTGCCGATCACCGTACGGGCTACAAGGCCTACAACCTAGATCACGTCATGAATGGTGAGTTGGGGCCGGTCATTGATTCGGCGATCCAGGCGGATGAAAAGGCCAGATTGGCGGCCGCAGTAGGGCAAGACTGATGCGCGATGAGGCCCTGGCCATGCCTGCCATACAAAAGCCTCAACAACCTCGAGGCGCGCTCAATTGGGGCAGCTATGTCTTGGCTGAGGCAGGCGTTGATTCGCCCAGATACGACGCACAGGAATTACTGTGTCATGTATTGGGTGTGGACCATTTGGTCAAGGCGAACAATTTACTGACGTCTGGGCAGTGGCAGCAGTATTTGGAACTGATCGGTAGGCGTGCACAACGTCAGCCACTGCAGCATCTGCTGGGATACATGTACTTCCGTCACCTAAAACTGCATTCCAAACCCGGCGTCTTTATCACCCGGCCTGAAACCGAGATCTTGGTGGATACAGCTCTTGATATTCTCGAAAAACTTCAGGGGCACGCAGGTAACACGCTGCGGGTGGTGGACTTGTGTTCAGGTTCTGGAGCCATTGCCTTAAGCCTTGCCAGCGAGGCTCCACATGTGACTGTATGGGCGGTGGAAAAGGATAGGACCGCCTTTGAACTTTCTGCTCAGCATGTGCGAGAACAGAAACTACAGGGCGTTGTAACGCTCGTTCAAGGAGATGCCACTACCCCCGAAATCCTTGGTGACCTTGATGGAAGTATTGACCTGGTGGTATCTAACCCGCCCTATTTGCACGCTGAAATTACCCAGCCTGAGGCCCTGGCAGATCCCCAGGAAGCCTTGTGGGGCGAAGGCTACCTGGGCTTGGATATACCGACCAAAATCATCGGGCGTGCGGCCAAGCTTTTGCGCGTCGGCGGTGAGCTTGTG
Source organism: Actinomycetaceae bacterium (assembly GCA_030538185.1). Classification (GTDB taxonomy): domain Bacteria; phylum Actinomycetota; class Actinomycetes; order Actinomycetales; family Actinomycetaceae; genus JAUNUK01. The sequence goes on from JAUNUK010000002.1 coordinate 226,520, forward strand.
ATGGAACACGACCCGCAGCAGGTTGCCCACCTACAGACGGCAGCCATTTCAGCCGGTTTCGATAAGCCCCGCGTGGTGTTGGACCTCAACGGCTGTGAACGCTTTTTGAGGGCCAAGAAACTACCTCCCAAGGGAAAGGTGGCTCCATGAAGATTGTGAACTGCTTGGTCCAAAAACCGGACCTCACCAAGGTCGCCAAGGCCGCACAGACAGGTGAGCTCATTGTCATGCCTACGGATACGGTCTACGGCATTGCTACTACACCCTTTTCACCCGCCTCCGTGCAAGCCCTCCTGAAAGCCAAGGGGCGAGGATCTTCCATGCCCCCACCCGTCTTGGTCCCCACAGTTTCCAACGCCCTAGAGCTAGTGGATCCCCGGCTGTCGAAACAGCGGCAGGCCTTTGAAGCGCTTGCTGAGCAGTTTTGGCCAGGGCCATTGACCCTGATAGTCGATGCCAACCCGGAGCTCACCTGGGACCTGGGTCAAACACACGGCACGGTGGCGTTGCGCCAGCCAGATCACCCAGTGGCCTTGGCATTGCTAGACTTGGCGGGACCTTTGGCCGTGACCAGTGCGAACGTCACGGCCAAGCCGCCTGCCACCACGGTTTCCCAGGCCTATGAATATTTCGGTGGCAGTGTTTCCTACTATCTCGATGCGGGCCCATCGCCCTCGGGTATGCCTTCCAGTATTGTGAAGTTGACACGAACCGAGCCGCAAGAAGCCAAAATGTTGCGGCAAGGCGGCATAAGTTTTGCGCAGATCCAAGCCTGCTTGGCCAAGGCGGACGTGATGTGCCATAGGGAGGTGTAGTGAAGGCCTATCTGCTGATAGTTGTGGTGGCTGCGGTCCTCACATACCTGTGTGTGCCTATCGTCAGGCACATTGCCTTGGCAACCAACACTGTGGCAAAGGTTCGTGAACGCGATTCACATGTTATGCCCACGCCACGACTAGGCGGGGTCGCCATGTTCATAGGCTTTGCTGGGGCATTGTTCTTGGCTATGCAAATGGGGTATTTGGCTCCTGCGGTGAATGTGCGGGCCGGCTGGGGCGTGTTGGTTGGCGCGGCAGGGGTTACCTTGCTGGGGATCCTTGACGACATCTGGGATCTCGATTGGATGACCAAATTGGCTGGTCAGGTTTTAGCTGCAGGCATCATGAGTTGGATGGGTGTCCAATTGGTGTCTTTCCCCATCTTTGGCCTGACCATCGGTTCATCTAGGCTCTCTCTTATCGCCACAATTTTGGTGGTGGTTGTGGCCATCAACGCGGTGAACTTTGTCGACGGCCTGGATGGTTTGGCCGCAGGGATGATCGGCATCGGTGGGGTAGGGCTGTTCATTTACTCATACTCCCTGACCAGGCTGTTGGGGGTTGAATCCTACGCTTCGCTTGCCACGACAGTTGTTGCGGCCATGGTGGGGATCTGCATCGGGTTCCTGCCGCATAATTTCTCTCCAGCATCGATCTTCATGGGCGATTCAGGTGCGATGCTCTTGGGGCTTTTGGCTGCGGCCTCGGCAATCATTATTACCGGGCAAATTGACCCTGCGAATATCTATTTCCGTCAGGCATTCCCCGCCTTCTTGCCAATAGTTTTACCCCTAGCCGTTTTGGCTATCCCCATGGCTGACATGATCATGGCCGTCTTTAGGCGCCTGCGAGCACACCAATCGCCCTTCCATCCCGATTCCAAACACCTCCACCACAGGCTTTGGCACGCTGGCAGATCCAGGACGAGGGCCGTTGTAGTGATGTATCTGTGGACGGCGATCTTTTCTTTGGGTGCGGCATCCATGGTGCTATTCAGGATGCGCTATGTTGCAGCCATGCTGGGGGCGGCCACTGTTTTGGGCCTAGTTGTAACGGTAGAGCTACTTCCTGGCCTAAAAAATTGGTTTAGGTCGAGGGCGGGTCGTGAATGGGTCGGAAGGAAGGCTGCACAGCATCAGCGGCGTACCGGGAGACAGGAAAGTCCTGAGGTGGTACCCGCAAAACTCTCACTACATAAGGAGGTTTCGCATGTCGACCCCCAAGCCTAGGAGCGCCGCTGCGGCACTTCGCAGGGCGCTGCGGTGGATGAGCCTTGCCGTTGCGGCAGTCCTATTCGCATCCGCCCTCGTGTCTTGGCTTGTCTATGGCACGCGAGGCATGCCCTCGGTGGGAGTGGCCGCGGCAGTATGCGTTTTGCTCATAGCAGTGACTGCATGGTCGCACCATATGTCCTTGATGCATCCGGATTTGACCATGGCTTTCGTGGGTGGTGACTTTCTTATCAAACTTGTCACCGTATTAGCGTCGGTGATCATCACCAAGAAAATTGAAGGCGTTTTTGAGCCCTCAATACTTTTCTTTACCCTTGTGGCAGCCATCTTGGCAATGACGATCGCCCAAACGACAGGACTGGCAGTATCGCGAGTGAGCATTATTGACGCGGACGAAAATCCGGCAGATTTGCCAGAAAATCAGGCGCAATAGCCAAGGCTGTGACATCCATGGGCGCATCTGTTATTGTGCTCTATGTCGACATCGAGATATTCTCAATGTGACGGGACAGTTGTCGTCCAGTAGGCTAAATCCTGCTCCTGACCACGACGGTCGTGGTGCGGGTAAAGATGAGGGGGGAACGTGCTAAGCACGGGACTTGTGGCGCAGGTAATGATGCCAGGGGGCCTTGGGGCAACCGGTTTCCATTCTCCAACCATCGAAGACCTTTTCCCTCCGATCTTCCTCTTTGACGGCACGCCCTTTGCCATGAACCGCATCATGCTGGTGCGGTTGATCTTGCTGTCTGTGTTCTTGCTGTTTGCCGTCCTGTATGTGACTCGGGCAAAGGTTGTGCCTGGGCGTGCACAGGGTGCCTTTGAGTTTATTTTGAACTTTTGCCGGGTGAATATTGCCGAGGAAATCATGGGCAAGACCATCGGGCGCAAATATGCACCGCTGATCACAACCATCTTCTTTACCGTGCTCTTTATGAATATCGGCGGGATTATTCCTGGCCTAAACATGGCAGGAACTGCATCACCGGGCCTGCCGCTGGTCTTGGCCGTCTTGGCCTGGGTTGCATTCATTTATGCTGGCCTCAAAGAGCAGGGCGCGGGGGCCTTCCTCAAGTCCCAGCTCTTCCCTCCAGGTGTGCCGTGGCCACTGTATTTACTGCTAACCCCGATTGAAGCTATTTCAACCTTCGTTATTCGGCCCTTTACGCTGTTTGTGCGTTTGCTGGCGAATATGATTTCTGGCCACTTTATGTTGGCCCTGACGCTGTCGGCCACAAACTACTTTGTGTTCTATGCGGTCGCCTCTCTCAAGCCCATGGCTGTGTTGACCCTGTTTGCAGCCCTGGCTTTCACGCTCTTCGAGATACTCGTTGCCTGCTTGCAGGCCTATATTTTCGCCATCTTGACTTCTGTATATATCAACCTGTCGGTGCATGCGCACTGACACCAACCTTCCACCACTATTTTGGGGTGGAAAAACCACAATAAAAGGAAAGAGAACCATGACTGGAAGCGCAGCAGTCCTCGCGACAATCGGTTACGGCCTGGCCGCGATCGGCCCTGGCATTGGTATTGGCATTCTGGTAGGCAAGACTCAGGAAGCGACGGCTCGCCAGCCTGAACTCTCTGGCAAGCTCAATGCCACAATGTTCATTGGTATCGCCTTCGTTGAGGCCCTCGCCCTTATCGGCATCGTTATGGGCTTCCTCTTCCAGGCGTGATCGTCGTGGGAGTAATAGCCGCAGGCGTGGTAGCCGCGGCAGAGGACCGTAATCCGCTGATACCACCCGTGTTTGACATCGGGTGGTCGCTTGTGGTGCTCGGCATCATCGCTTTGGTGGTAGTGAAGTTTGTTCTACCGAAGTTCAACACGATTATGGATGAGCGCACCGCCAAGATTGAGGGCGGTCTTGCCATGGCTGAGAAGGCCAAGCAGGAGTCAGCCGACAGCGCCAAACGCATTGAGGCTGAGATCCTTGAGGCGAGGAAAGATGCCTCTAAAATCCGAGAAGATGCCTCCAACCAGGCTGAAGAGATCCTCTCACGCGCCCATGTCAAGGCCAACGAGGACGCTGCCCGTATTCTTGAATCGGCCCAGCGCCAAATTGAAGCCGAACGCCAGGCAGCTGAGATCTCTTTGAAATCTGAGGTCGGTATTTTGGCTGTTGAACTTGCCGAAAAGATCGTCGGTGAACAGCTGAAAGATTCGGAACTTTCTGCCAGGGTCGTGGATCGCTTCTTGGATGACCTGGAGAACCAAAAGACAAGCGTTAGGGAGTCCTAGGAATGCGTGCATCTTCTCAGGCGGCCATGGCGGGAGTCATTATGGCGACCGACCGCGCCCTCGACGCCCTGAAGGACCCAGAGGCCAGCTACAAAGTTGCCTCCGAGTTCTTTGAGCTCGAGGACATGACTGCCTCTGATGCCCGCTTCACTCGCGCGTTGACAGACCCCTCGCGCAGCCTTCAGGACAGGCAGAATCTGGCACGCTCACTTCTATCCAAGAAAATGTCGCCCATCACCGTGGAAGCGGTCGTGGGATTGCTCCAGGGCCGCTGGCCACGTGAGGAAGACTTTTCCAAAGGGCTAGAGGTATTGGCCATTCACACGCTTTTGCATTCGGCTGACTCCAGTGGCGTCTTGGATGAAGTGGAACGCAATGTTTTCTCCGTGTCTCAGCTTCTCAATAGGTATCGCGAACTGCGCGGCGCATTGGTAGAGTCCCACTTCGATAATGCCGATGAACGCGTGACACTTATTACCAACTTGGTCGGAGAACAAATCCACCCCATTGCCATGGAACTGGTATCTCATGCAGTGCGCACGGCGAAGGCCGGGCGCTTGCAGTCGGAATTGCGCTCCATGTGTGATGTGGCGGCCAGCGTGCGTAACCGCAGAATGGCGACAATAACCTCTGCGTTTGAACTCACAGAAGGCCAAATCGAGAGAATCTCGAAGGCTTTGACCCAGAAACTTGGGACCCAGATGGTTATCAACGTGGTCGTTGATCCGAGCATTGTGGGCGGACTCAAGATGCGCTTTGGTGACCAGATTGTTGATGGGTCCATACATACATCGTTGAATAACACTCGCCGTCGGCTTGCAGGCTGAGGCAACCAAAACAGAGTCGACCAAGCGGTCGACACATGAAAAGAAGGAAAGCTGATGGCTGAACTGTCGATCAAGCCGGAGGAGATCCGGGCCGCACTGGACATCTTCGTTGAGTCCTACGAGCCTTCCACGGCTGCCGTGGAGGAAGTCGGATACGTGACCGAAACGGCCGACGGCATTGCACACATTGAGGGACTCCCAGGTGCGATGGCCAACGAGTTGCTGCGTTTCCAGGACGGCACCCTGGGCTTGGCCATGAACCTTGATGCCCGAGAGATCGGTGTCATCGTCTTGGGTAACTTCGAAGGCATTGAGGAAGGTCAAGAAGTTTACCGGACAGGTGACGTGCTATCGGTTCCGGTTGGGGACGGCTACCTGGGTCGCGTTGTGGATCCCTTGGGTGCCCCGATTGACGGTCTGGGAGAAATAAAGAACATCGATGACCGGCGCCCCCTAGAGCTACAGGCCCCTGGCGTCATGATGCGTAAATCAGTACACGAGCCCTTGCAGACAGGCTTGAAGGCTATTGACTCCATGATTCCCATCGGTCGTGGCCAACGTGAGTTGATCATCGGCGACAGGCAAACCGGAAAAACTGCCATTGCGGTGGACACCATCTTGAATCAGCGTGACAACTGGGAGACCGGGGATCCTGCAAAGCAGGTGCGTTGTATTTACGTAGCTATCGGCCAGAAGGGCTCGACTATTGCCTCTGTGCGCGGTGCACTAGAAGATGCCGGCGCCCTTGAGTACACGACTATCGTGGCTGCCCCCGCCTCGGATTCGGCGGGCTTCAAGTACCTGGCCCCCTACACCGGTTCCGCCATTGGACAGCACTGGATGTACCAGGGCAAACACGTCTTGATCATTTTCGATGACCTGTCCAAACAGGCCGAGGCATACCGCGCGGTATCCCTGCTTCTGCGTCGCCCCCCGGGCCGCGAAGCATATCCCGGTGACGTCTTCTACTTGCACTCTCGGTTGTTGGAACGCTGCGCGAAGCTGTCTGACGAACTGGGCGCTGGTTCTATGACGGGTTTGCCGGTTATCGAAACCAAAGCCAATGACGTGTCGGCCTATATCCCGACCAACGTCATCTCCATTACCGATGGACAGATCTTCTTGCAATCTGACCTGTTCAACTCCAACCAGCGCCCTGCCGTAGACGTGGGCATCTCGGTCTCCCGTGTCGGTGGCGACGCCCAAGTCAAGGCCATGAAGAAGGTTGCAGGTACCTTGAAGCTCACCTTGGCTCAGTACCGTTCCATGGCTGCCTTCGCCATGCTGGCCTCGGACCTGGATGCGGCTACCCGCCAGCAGCTTACGCGCGGCGAGCGCCTGATGGAACTGCTCAAACAGCCTCAATACACTCCCTACCCGGTGGAAGAACAGGTCTGTTCAATCTGGGTGGGCACCAATGGCTACCTCGACGATCTTGAGGTAGAGCAGGTTCTTCCCTTCGAAAATGGGTGGCTTGAACACCTGCGTACGGAAGGCTCAATCCTGGAGACCATCCGCACGACAGGGGATTTGAGCGACGAAACCCAAGAAAAATTGGAGGAAGCCATTAGGGCTTACCGCCCCACATTCGGTGCTTTAGCTGCCGAGGTCTCTGAACAAGATCTGGGTGACGTTGAGGCAGAGATCATGGAAGAGCAGATCGTCCGGGGCAAGAGAGGCTAATGTGAGCGGTCAGCAGCGCATCTACAAGCAAAAGATCCGTTCTACACAGACTTTGCAGAAGGTGTTCAGCGCCATGGAGATGATCGCAGCCTCCCGTGTAGGGAAGGCCCGATCCGTCGCAGAGCGTGGCACCACCTACGATCGTGCCCTCACGCAGGCGGTTGCGGCAGTTTCTGCACACGCAGATATGGATCACCCGCTCACATCGCAGCGCAGCGACACCAACCGTGTGGCCGTTTTGGTGGTTACCTCTGACAGGGGCATGGCAGGGGCGTACTCGGCAACAATCCTTCGCGAAACAGAACGCCAACTGCAAGATCTTGTGGAAGAAGGCAAGGAACCCATCCTGTACGTCACTGGCAGGCGCGGTGTGTCCTATTTCAACTTCCGGGAACGCAAGATTGTGAAATCCTGGACTGGCCAGTCCGACTCTCCAACTGAGGAATTGGCAAAGGAAGTGGCTGACACCCTGCTCGCGTCCTTCCTAGCCCCTGCCGATGAGGGTGGTGTGTCAGAGCTTCATGTCATCTTCACGAAGTTCAGATCGATGGTCACGCAGGTCCCACAGGTTCGAAAGATGTTGCCGATCAAGGTTGTGGATCCTGAGGATGCCAAGCCTATTGAAATCGATGGTCTATCTGGACCTGACATTATCCCCCCCGACGTCATGCCTCTCTATGAGTTTGAACCCTCACCTGAAGAGGTATTAGGCGCACTCTTGCCGCTCTATGTCCGCTCGCGTATCCGTTTTGCCCTGTTACAGGCGGCCGCCTCTGAACTGGCAAGCCGACAAAACGCCATGCACACAGCGACAGAGAACGCCGAAGAAATCATCCGCAACTACACGCGGATGGCCAACGCGGCACGTCAGGCAGAGATCACACAAGAAATCACAGAAATCGTCTCAGGCGCGGACGCCCTGGAAGCAAGCTGAGAAACGGAAACAAAGGAAAGAACGAAGATGGCCGAGAACAAGGTTTTGGGTACCGGACGGATCGTCCGAGTAATTGGCTCCGTCGTGGATATCGAATTTCCCCCGGACCAGCTTCCTGAGATGTACAACGCTTTGAAAACCGAGATCCGAGGAATTGGCGAGGGCGCAGGCACACACACTCTGATGCTAGAGGTGGCTGCACACCTGGGCGATAACCTCATCCGTGCAATCGCCTTGAAGCCAACTGATGGCTTGGTGCGTTCTGCAAAGGTGGAAGACACGGGAGGTCCGATCACGGTTCCGGTGGGTGACATCACTAAGGGTCATGTCTTCAACGTGACCGGTGAGTGTCTGAACCTCAAGGAGGGCGAGGTCCTCGAAATTAATGACCGCTGGGGGATCCACCGCCAACCTCCCGCATTCGATCAGCTCGAGTCCAAGACCCAGATGTTCGAGACAGGTATCAAGGTTATTGACCTGCTGACCCCCTATGTGCAGGGCGGCAAGATTGGTCTCTTTGGTGGCGCTGGTGTGGGCAAGACAGTGCTGATCCAAGAGATGATCCAGCGCGTGGCTCAAGACCACGGTGGTGTGTCGGTATTCGCAGGCGTGGGCGAACGCACCCGTGAGGGCAACGACTTGATTCACGAGATGGATGAGGCAGGTGTCTTCGACAAGACCGCCCTGGTATTCGGCCAGATGGATGAGCCTCCTGGCACCCGTCTGCGTGTGGCGCTTTCGGCGTTGACCATGGCGGAATACTTCCGCGACGTGCAGCATCAAGACGTGTTGCTGTTCGTGGACAATATCTTCCGCTTCACCCAGGCTGGTTCGGAGGTCTCGACACTTCTGGGTCGTATGCCTTCAGCCGTGGGGTATCAGCCGAACCTGGCTGATGAAATGGGCCAACTCCAAGAGCGCATCACCTCTGCTGGGGGGCACTCCATTACGTCCCTGCAGGCCATTTACGTGCCTGCTGACGACTACACAGACCCGGCTCCGGCGACGACCTTCGCCCACCTGGATGCTACGACGAACCTCTCTCGTGAGGTCGCCTCCAAGGGCATCTATCCGGCTGTGGACCCCCTAGCCTCGACGTCGCGTCTGCTGGACCCCCGTTACGTCGGTAGGGAACACTACGAGGTCGCAACGATGGTTAAGAGGATCTTGCAGAAGAATAAGGAACTGCAAGACATCATCGCGATTCTTGGCGTGGATGAGCTCTCCGAAGAAGATAAGGTCACCGTTGCACGCGCACGTCGTATGGAACAGTTCTTATCTCAGAACTTCTATATGGCTGAAAAGTTCACGGGCGTACCGGGTTCCACGGTGCCCATGAGTGAAACCATTGAAGCCTTCAAGCGTATCGGCACAGGCCACTACGATAATATGCCCGAACAGGCCTTCTACAATATCGGTGGGATTGAGGACCTGGAGCGTAAGGCAGCCGAGATCTCCAAGTCTGTGTAAGAGGAAACCGGGAAGGAGGCAGGGAGTATGCCATTACACGTTGAAGTCGTTGACCGCCAGGGTGAAATCTGGTCGGGGGAAGCCACCCACGTCGCCGTACCCTCAATTGAGGGAGACCTTGGTGTCCTTCCCGGTAGGCAACCTGTCTTGCTGGTCATGAAGCAAGGTGTTGTGCGAATTGACCCGGTAGATGGATCAGGTACTGTTTCTGTACAAGTGGATCAGGGTTTTGTATCCGTCGATGCTGATACTGTGACCGTAGTTGTTGAACGCGATTTCGCAGGTGATAGCTCCTAAAGAAAGGACTGTGCGTGGGTGAAATTATCTCGATGGTTTTGCTTGCGCTCATGCTCCTTCTAGGGCTTGCCTTGCTGTACTTTGGTTGGCGCTTGCGGTTTTTGGGTCGCTCGGATGGCTCTTTCGAGTGTGCCTTCCGCAAACCAGGTCAGGCCAGATGGATGGCTGGCATCGGCATATATGCCGAAGGGCGCCTTGACTGGTTCCGCGTCATATCCTTGAGCCTGGGGCCCTACCATTCGTGGCCACAAGGTGCCTTTGAAGTTGTGGATTCACGCCCCCGGCCAGGGGTGCGCGGTTTGATGGAAGTCGAATGTAGTACCGAGGATGGCACCTTCTACCTGGCTATGCGCGCTGCAGATCACATCGGTTTCGTCGCTTGGCTGGAAGCTGCCCCTCCTCATTCTCAAACTTTCTTTTAGAGAGGTTCTTAGTGCGTCTGGTTATTGCTGACTGCGAAGTGGACTATTCGGGTCGTTTGGATGCCCACCTGGACCGTGCCTTAAGAGTCATCATGCTCAAAGGCGACGGTTCAGTTTTAATTCATTCCGAGGGCGGCTCCTACAAACCGTTGAATTGGATGTCTGCGCCTTGCACATTGAGTGTCGAAACGCCCTCGGAAAATGACACATGCCAAGAAAGCTGGACGGTGACCTCAAAGAAGGGGGAGGACAGCCTGCGCATTAAAATCTTTGACATCATTCACGACGTTGCCCACGAACTCGGCGTGGAACCCGGGCTTGTTAAAGACGGTGTTGAGGCGCATTTGCAGAAACTTTTAGCCGAACAGGTTGAGCTCTTGGGTGCAGGCTGGACCCTGGTTAAGCGCGAGTATCCCACAGCGATTGGCCCCGTCGACCTCATGGTAAGGGACGCAGCGGGTGCCCATATCGCTGTCGAGATCAAGCGTCGCGGTGAAATCGATGGGGTGGAACAACTCACCCGTTACTTGGATCTGCTTGGTCGTGACCCGCTTTTAGCTCCAGTCAAAGGTATTTTTGCCGCCCAAGAAATAAAGCCTCAAGCTAGGGTGTTGGCCGAAGATCGGGGTATTTCTTGCGTCATTTTGGACTATGACGCAATGCGGGGAGTTGACGATCCCTCCACCCGCCTTTTCTAGTCCCGAGGGCGCCTTGTCCTTGCCGCGTCGGTGAAGGTCTGGACTGGCCTACGGACATTGCGGGTACTTGCATGGAATAATAACCCTATGAGTGAAGCCCCATACGCCCTCCGCGGCCGCGTTGTGACAAACAGTTCGATTATCGTTGACGGTGCTGTTGTAATTGACGGTGAAGCTATCACTTGGGTGGGTGAGGCAACTGATGCGGCAGCAGCCGGTTGGGGCGAACAAGTTGTACAAGCGGTTTCTCCAACAGACGGCCGTTACTTGCTGCCGGGCTTGGTGGATGTCCACTGCCACGGGGGCGGTGGGGCATCCTTCCCTGACGCTTCAAATGAGGCTGAGGTGATGACAGCCGTTATGGAGCACAGACGGCACGGTACCACCACGATGGTGGCCTCCCTCGTGACTGCCTCGCCAGAGGTTTTACGTCGCCAGGCAATGCTGCTGGCTGAGGTCTGTGAAGACGGTGAGCTTGCAGGCATCCACTTTGAGGGTCCCTTCGTGTCGGAAGGGCACTGCGGTGCCCAAAACCCTGAGTTTATCCAGGCACCAAACCCTGCGTTGACCCGTGAACTTATGATTGTCACGCGCGGTTATACAGTCACTATGACTCTGGCTCCTGAAAAACGCCGCGCATCTGGCTCCGGCTCGGTTACGGAGGCACTTATTGACAACGGTGCCTTGCCTTCCTTTGGCCACACCTCAACGGATGCAGCACAGATGCGTGAGGCGTTGCGTGACGCTCGTGAACGCCTGGCTTTAAATCCCATGAGACGCTCACCCAGGGCAACCATTACGCACCTGTTTAATGGGATGGAACCACCCCACCACCGCGACCCCGGTCCTATCTACGAGGCGATTGCAGACGCTGCGGGAGGCGGAGTGATCCTGGAACTCATAGGAGACGGGGTGCACGTCAGTCCTGACACTGTACGGGCCGTTTATGAGATCGTGGGACGCGATTCTGTAGTTTTGGTGACGGATGCCATGGCTGCTGCAGGCATGGCTGATGGGCAATACCTGTTGGGTTCCTTGGATGTCACAGTCGATGAAGGACAGGCCCGTTTGACCGGTGGCACCTCCTTGGCGGGGGGTACTGCGCACCTGTTGGATGTTGTGCGCACTACCTGGCAAGGGGGCGTTCCTTTGGTGGATGCGGTATTTATGGCTACGAAACAGGGTGCTCGGATCATCGGTGACGAGTACCTCGGCGACCTTGCCCCAGGCATGTGGGCCGATATTGTGGTTGTGGATGAAGACCTGCAACCTATGAGCGTTTACCGCCGAGGCACGCAGGTCTAACGCAGTGCCTTCCAGACGCCCTCGGGGAAAGCGGCCTTACGGACAGGAACATATTCCTCTGGACCGTCAACGCCTGTCTTCTATCCCTCAAGATGAGCTTGGGCCTGACGGGCAAGAATACTCGGTATCAAGAGTTTCAGGTTCTGCTAAACCCTACACCTGTCCTGCTTGCCTGCGTCCCATTCCTGCGGGCACGGCTCACGTGGTGGCTTGGCGTAATACGGGTGGTTTTGGTGTTGATACTGGGGTGGATGCGAGGAGGCATTGGCATACAGCATGTTGGAACAGGGGATTGCGTCCACTTTGATCCTCCTTTGATCCTCGAGTGCTCTAGGTATTCCTAGTAGCAAGCTGCGCGGCAGCACTCTTTGGGGCAGATCACTTGGTATCCTCATAAACATGGCTTTGAACGTGACGACACGCGACATTGACCGTGTTGGAACAAGACCCACTGCGTTGTTCCTGCACGCCTACCCCCTGGATCACAGGATGTGGGAGCCTGTCATTGACAGGCTAGACGGCGTGCCGTTGATGGTCGTCGATGCTCCAGGCTTCGGGGGGTCTGAGTCTTTCTTGGATACGCCATCTCTTGAGTCCTATGCCGATCAGATTGCTTCGGTTGTGGGCCGTTACGGAGTCGAAAAAGTTGTGCCAATTGGCTGTTCCTTAGGTGGGTATGTGGCGTTGGCTTTGGCTCAGCGGCATCCAAGGATTGTCTCTGGCATTGGAATGATTGCCTCTAAAGCAGATGCCGACAGTGATGAGGGCCGTATTAAGCGCATCGAAACCCTGGTGGGAATGTTGGCTGGTCGTCGCCTGGAACTCATGGAGCCTGCGATTGAGTCTATGTTTTCTGCTGTCACCTTGCGCAATAATCCTGAATTGGTGCAACAAGTCAAGGATTGGGGCGCTGAGGCCAGCCGTGAAGGACTGATTTGGGCTCAACGTGCCATGTCGGTGCGCCCCGACAGGCTTGAGGTTTTAGAAGAGCTTGGTTTACCCGGTTTGGTTATGCGTGGCGAGGACGACACTTTCGTCACACCTGAACAAGCCTCACGTATGGCAGCAGCCTTGGGCACCCAGGTTGTTGAGGTGCGTTCTGCAGGTCATTTGCTGCCTTTAGAAGATCCGGGGGCTGTTTCGCGTTACGTGATGACCCTGTATTTGAAGTGTAAGTAGTCCTCTTGTAGGACAGTCCTTGAGAAAAGACTGAGAAAAGACTTTGGGCCCCCCACATAAGTGGAGGGCCCAAGAGTTTGTCAGGGTAGGAGAAGTTTAGGCTTCTTCCTCAGTCTCTGGTTGTGCAAGTGCATCAAAATCAGCGGGGATTTCAATGGCCTCACGGTAGGTCTCTGACTCAATGGCAGGGGCCTGTGGTGGAGCGACAAGGCCAGAGACGGCTGCTGCCGCTTGAGAACCAAGCAGGCCGCGCATTTCGTCCAGGTAGGAAGCCACGGATTCGCGTTGACGTTCCAGCTTCTCAACTGTGCGTTGGGCTGCTGCGCGTTCGGCCTGGGCCTCTGCACGGGCGGATTCACGCAACTGCTGGGCTTCAACCTCGGCCGCGGAAATGGTGGCTTCGGCTGTGCGACGTGCATCTTCTTGACGGCGACGCACGACGGCATCAGTGTCGGTAAGCAAGCGTTCTGCACGCTGCAGGGTCTCACCCAAGTGCTTTTCGGCCTCGGCAACCTGTGCTTTAGCCGTGGCAACCATAGCGGCTGTCTCGGCACGAGCCTGTTCGTGTGCCTGGGCATCTGCCTCACGGGCTGCAGCACGCGCAGCCGCAATCTCTGTTTCGGCATCCTGGCGGAGTTGAGCTGCCTCGGCGCGGGTGGATTCAGCATCCGCGCGGGCAGCAGAGATAATCTGGTCGGCTTCAGCGCGGGTCTCGGCGAGAAGTTTCTCTGCCATGGCCTGAGCCTGTTCGCGCACCTGTGTGGCCTCTTGAGCAGCGGAGTCGCGCAGTTCTTGGGTCTCGGCCTGTGCTTCATTACGCAGGGCGGTGGTCTCTTGTTCAGCGCGAACACGGGCCTCGACGTAGTCTTTTTCAGCCTGGGCGCGCTGCAGTTCGGTCTCGCGGTCAGCAGTGGCACGCAAATCGTTGACCTGGGTGTTCACCTCGGCACGTAGAGAGGCTGCCTCGCGTTCTGCGGCGGCGACAAGCTCATCAGCGCGATGCTGGGCGTTAGTCAGGACTGTCTCGGCTTCTGTCTCTGCCTGGGAGGTGCGTTCTTCTGCCTCACGGCGGGCCTCGGCGAGCATGGAGGCTGCCTCAGCCTCTGCGCGCTGCGTCAGACGTTGAGTGTTCGAACGAGTACGTTCTAACAGCGCCTCGGCATCGTTATTTGCCTTGTTAATGACACTGGTGGATTGCTCCTCAGCTGAACGCAGCAGCTGTTCGATGCGTTCACCCAGGCCGGTGTACGACGACCTGTCTGTATCCCGCAACTGGCGCTGTGACTCGGATAAGTCACCAGCCAAAGCTGCATTTCGTGAGTCAAGCGTCTCAACCTCACGGCGTGCTTCTGCCAGTGCTGTCATTAACGTTTGAATCTGCAGATCTACCTGAACGCGGTCGTAACCACGCATCACGATCGGAAAATCGGTCTGCTCTTCAATCACTGCTAGTCCTCCTCTAGACCGGCGCGCCGGATTTAACAGGTCCCTTGGGTACCGCCTCTAGTCTATGCGCAACCCTGTCAATCTACCGCATTTTCCACGTAACATGCGACACCTTTGTAAAATCTGGATGATTTCTTCCCCGAAGTCGCCGCTACACGTATCGTTGGGGGGAGATCTAGGAATGGAGGATGGGAATGCCGAGTGTGAAAGATGCAGTACGGTACGGCAGCATGCTAGGAATCGGACTGGGCTTGGTCTTCCTCCTCATTGCCTTGGGCACCATCACCATCTGGAAGCCCTCGGACACTGTGAGCGCTTCCACACCCAAGGAACTGGATGCACCTTTTGTGTTCACTGCTCCCGGTTTGTTAGAAACCATGCCTGAAACCTTAACCTTGAGGGCGGTCGGGGCGAAAGACGATACCCCTGTCACCTTGGCGATTGGTAGAACACAGGATGTCCAAGCTTGGGCACAAGCCAAGGGCAACTACGCTACGGCCACAGAGTTCGCGAGTAAAAAGAGTTTTCGGGTAGAGATCACAGATGCCTCTAAGGATAAAGAAGATAAGTCTTCCGAGGGCGACGCACAAGCAGACCCCAAGCCTTTGCAGCTTGGGCAACAACCCCCTGCCGACCAAGTGGTTGAGGGGATCAAAGACCTGCCCCTGAAGGAATCCGATATGTGGATTCGAAGTGTTGAGGGCGTGGGAAGCGTTGAGATGAAATGGTCCACTGAGGGACAACGTTGTTCGGTGATCGCTGCGAGTGACGGCAGTGCGGATGCGCCAGTTTTACAGATCGTGTGGAAACAAAAAACTGGTAACCCTGCTTTCTTTGTTTTCTTGGCCCTGGGTATTGTCGCCATTGTGGGTTCTATCGTGGTGTTTACGGTGTATGAGATTGCAGAAAGGCGCTCGCAGGCAGCGCGAATGCAGCTGGTAGAAAGAGCCCAGGCGCACAGGGTGGCTGATGAGGTGGCCGCCCCCAGCAGGCGTAACTTTGGACCACGCACGCGCAGGGGACGTATTAATAACCGCACCCAGTTGCGAGCCGAGCGTGTGGAACGCGAATTGCGCGAAGAAGAAGAGAGAAAAGAAGAGCGCAGATTGGCGAGGATTCAGGCCAAGGAGCAGCGTGAAGAGGGAATAAAAAAGATGGCGGCCGAGCTTGCCCGGGCAAGGGAACGTGTAGAAGGCAAACGCCCTGTCGTATTAGGAGAAGTTGGGGAGGAAGGTAGCGCCCCAGAGCCTAGCAAGATTGAAGAACACCAGGACACAGCCAATGTGGATGACGCTTCTACCGCCTCATTCAAACCCTCGATGGACCCGCGCGGAAAGGTGGAAGACAATGACTAAAAGATCGCGATACTTGCTTCCAAAGTTCTTGGTCGTTGCCTGTCTTGGTGTTTCGCTGTGCGGCCTTGGCGCCTGTGCCAAGACCCCCGATAAACTGGGTGATTCTTTGGGTGGACAGCCCGAAAGTCCCGCCCTGGATGAAAACCAGTTGGGCGTTATGTTGACGAAGATAGACGAAACACTGAGCGCAGCCGACACAGCCTTGGATGACGCGCAGATGGTAAAACGTGTCGTGGGACCTGCCCTAAAGGTGCGCACCGTGTCGTATGCCTTGGGCCGAATGACTCAAGGGGCTGCGAAGCCACCGCACCTGCCTATCTCTGATTGGCAGGTCCTGGCCATGTCCACAAACCCCACATGGCCACGCAATGTGATTGTCGTTTCACAGCCCTCCGCACAACCGGATGCCGCCCCTGATGCCGCGAAAACGGTCTACATGTTCGGCTACGAACAGGGCAGTGTCGAAGCTCCTTATGCCCTGTGGGGATGGGTGCGTCTATTTCCAGGCATCCAGGTTCCACAAACCTTTAAACCCGATCACGGCTCCACGCAGCCCGGTATGGAGAACAAGGATTTGGCAATGGAGCCCTCTATGGTTGCGGTCAATTATGCGAAGTTGTTGAACAACATCAGTGATGAATCGGTAAACACCCTGTTCAATACCGATGTCCATCTTGAGCGCTACAACAACGAAAAAATCCAGTATGCCCAGGATTTGCGCAATGATGGCACCGTTACCTTCGATGCCCAGCCGGGTAAGGATGGTTTCTTGACGCTGGGCACAACCGATGGCGGTGCGATAGTCATGACCACTTTGGACTATTCGGTGACCTATCAACGGACTCGTGCGGGGGCCACCATGGCAGTTGGGGGAGCTTTGGCCCCATTCCTGGGAGGAGACGTGCAGGTACGCGGAACTGTCACTTCTAATGGTTTGCTTCTCGCTGCTTTCTACATCCCGCCTAAAGACGCTGATAATCCTCGTGTAACAGCCCTTGGTGCCGAGCGTTCAGTGATATCTGCTGCCCGCGACGACAGCGTCTCGCCTTAGATAAAACCGGGGCTGCTTTCGCGGCTTGTCGCACTTGCGCGTACCCTAGTTTGGGTTGAGGCATCTAAAAGTTAGGAAACCATGTCCGCACATCAGTTTGGAGCAGTTGAGTTGCAGGCCCAGCCTCCTGTGCCTGAGTCTTCTGCCGACACGACACCTGCAGCACAGGCAGCGCAAGCTGCTTCGAATGTGGTTGAAGGCGAGGTGGTTGTAGACGTCACGGACGCCACTTTCGAAGCTGCCATGAAGCGCTCCTTGGCTCTTCCCATCATTATTGATTTGTGGGCGCCTTGGTGTGGACCGTGCAAGCAGTTGGGGCCATTGCTGGAAAAGATCGTCGCCGCACAAGGTGGCAAGGTCCAGTTGGCGAAGGTCAATGTGGATGAGAATCCAGCCATTGCTCAAGCTTTCAGGGTGCAGGGCATCCCTGCCGTCTTTGCTTTGATCGGCGGACAGCCTTTACAGCTTTTTACTGGCGCAGTGCCAGAAGCCCAGGTGCGTCAGTATGTGGAACAAGTGGTCCAGGCTGCCGTTCAGTCAGGACTCACCGGCGTTTTGAGTGGCGCTGGTGCAGTTGAGGAAGCTACCGAAGAACCCCCAGATCCTGATGAGCAAGCCGCCCTTGACGCCATCGACCGTGGTGAATTTGAGGAAGCTGCGGAATTCTACCGGCTGGCCTTGAAAAAAAATCCGGGGAAGACCTCTTTAGAGCAGGCGCTAGCACAAACAGAATTCCTGGCTCGCACTTCTAGCTCCACACCCAAAAACATTGCCGAGGGCGCTGACCCCACCAATGTGGAAGCAAATTTGGCTGCGGCAGATGCGCAGCTGCAAGCGGGAGATAACCTGGGAGCTTTGCAACGGCTTTTGGCAGTTATTGCTGCAACTGAAGGAGACGAACGGGAAGAAGTGCGTGCCCGTCTTCTTGAGTACTTTCAGATTTTGGGCAGTGACCCGGCTGTAGGGCAGGCCCGCAGGCAACTGGCGACGCTTTTGAATTAGCTGCACTGTTTTGAATTAACTGCACTGCTGAACTAGCGACATAGCGTTAAATTACACTCTGGGCCGCTGCCTTCTGGCAGCGGCCCAGAGTAATTTAGTTCGTCGCTAGCTTCGCTTTGGGCGCAACACCACGGCACCCAGGGGAGGGACCCTCATTTCGACGGAGGCAGGCCTGCCCATCCACGGGATGTCCTCGGCGAATACGACGCCGAGGTTGCCCACCCCAGAGCCGCCGTATTCCGCAGAATCTGTATTCAAGACCTCTTCCCACTCACCTGCAAAGGGCAGGCCCACCCGGTAGGGGTCATGGGGGTTGCCAGCGAAGTTCACAATGACCGCCAAGATCCTGGAGCCGTCGGATTCGCCGTCAATATCAGCGGATTTACGCAGGTAGGCAATCGTATTGTGGTCAGCGTCATTCGATTCAATCCATTCAAAGCCACGATGATCGTCACACCACAGAGCGGGGTCGTCTGTGTAAAGCTTGTTCAGGTCGGTTACGAGTTGCATAATCCCCGCATGCTCTGGGACATCCAGGTGCCACCAATCCAAACTGTACTGTGCGTTCCACTCACCGCCTTGTCCAAATTCGCAGCCCATAAAGATCAGCTGCTTGCCCGGATGCGTCCACTGGTAGGCAAATAATGAGCGCACACCGGCCAGCTGACGCCAATAATCCCCAGGCATCTTCGACAAGACCGAGCCCTTGCCGTAGACGACTTCATCGTGGGAGATCGGCAGCAAGAAATGTTCTGAGAAGGCATAGACCAGCGAAAAGGTTAGTTCATTATGATGCCAGCGACGGTTTACCGGGTCTTCTGCCAAATAGCGCAGGGTGTCGTTCATCCAGCCCATATTCCACTTGAAGCCAAAGCCCAGGCCACCGGCGTCCGTGGGAGCTGTCACGCCAGGCCAAGCTGTAGACTCCTCTGCAATCATCAAAACGCCTGGTTCCACCCGGTAGGCGGTCGCGGTGGCTTCCTGCAGGAAAGAAATGGCCTCCAGGTTTTCGCGGCCCCCATACTGGTTGGGACGCCACTGGCCATCCTTGCGTGAATAGTCCAGGTAGAGCATGGAGGCAACTGCATCTACGCGCAGCCCATCAATATGGAATTCGGAGAGCCAATACAGGGCATTGGCCACCAGGAAGTTTCGCACTTCGCGTCTGCCATAGTTGAAAATCAAGGTTCCCCAGTCTGGGTGTTCACCACGCATGGGATCAGGATCTTCATACAGGGCGGTGCCATCGAAGTTTGCCAGTGCCCACTCGTCCTTGGGGAAGTGCCCTGGTACCCAGTCCAAGAGGACACCGATCCCGGCTTGGTGCAGCTTGTCCACCAGGTACCTAAAGTCATCTGGGGTCCCATAGCGCGAGGTGGGTGCGAAGTATGAGGTCACCTGGTATCCCCAGGAGCCGCCAAAGGGGTGTTCTGCGACAGGCATGAACTCCACGTGTGTGAAGCCACAGGCCACAACATGCGCAACCAGTTCCTCGGCAAGGTCACGGTACCCAAGCCCTTCACGCCAAGAGCCTATATGCACTTCATAGATGGACATGGGCCCCTTGTGGGGATCGGTGACTTTCCTCTTGTCCATCCAAGCTTTGTCCTCCCACGTGTGGAAGAGGTCAGTCACCACGGAAGCAGTTGCGGGTGGGATTTCAGTGGCTCTGGCCATTGGATCAGCCTTTTGACGCCAGTTCCCATCAGGACCCAAGATTTCAAACTTATAGCGAGCCCCCACGCCAACGCCCGGTAAGAACAGATCCCAGACGCCAGATACACCCAAGGAACGCATGGCCGACCCCGAGCCATCCCAAAAGTTGAAGTCGCCGACGACCCGCACAGCCTGGGCATTGGGTGCCCAGACGGCAAAAGCCACGCCCTCGACAGTGCCCAGGGGGCCTTCGTAGGTCTTCAGGTGTGCCCCGAGCACATCCCACAGACGCTCGTGTCTGCCCTCGGAAATCAAATACGTGTCCATCTCGCCCAAGGTGGGCAAGAACCTATAGGGGTCATCCGTTTCAACTGTTTGCGACCCGTAGGTGACATGCAGACGGTAGTCAGAGATCTCTGCATGCGGCAGCACAGCGACCCACACACCATCTTGCTCATGGGTGGCGGGGTATGTGCCGTGCTCGGTGACAACCTCAACGGCATCAGCCATGTGCCTCACCGTGCGGATGGTGACCGCATCTCCGTCAGAGTGCGCACCCAGGATGGAATGAGGACTGAAGTAGGTGCCGTAGGCAACCTGATTTAGCAATTCGGGGGTAACGGGAATCGGGTTGGTGTCCATGCTTCCTACTCTTTCATAAGTGCGTTCATATGTTGGCAGTTGGGGCTGCATAGTTTCTATCAGGTTTGCTTTCGGTGTAGTGCTGCGGCCTCCTGTGTGACACTCCTTGTGCATCCGTCTTTCTTTTCTAATCCTCCCACTTCTTCGTTCTGGACTTTGCGAAATAGGCCAGAGGAATAGCGACCATGTGTGGGCGATGCTTCAACTCGTAGCGAATTTCGTACATGGCCTTGAGCCCCACATACGCCTCAAGCTCTTGAGGATTTACGCTCACATTTTGGGCGCCAAGGAGATATCCCTGCACATACGCCTGTGAACTAGTCTCTGCCCACTGCGATTGCGCCTGGGTTCTGCCAACCGCGTAGGCAAACGATCGCAACATGCCCGCAATGTCGTACAGAGGACTGCGCGCTTCAAAACGCTGAGCTAGGGACCTATCGGGTTCCCCTTCGAAATCCAGAAGGTACCAGGTGCCGTCGGTCTGCAAGGTGTTACCCAGGTGCAGGTCCCCATGTATCAGCTGCACACCCATAGAAGTGCTGTCGGTGGCTAGGTTCTGTATGCCCTCGCTGAGGGATTGGGCCACGGCCTGCACGAGGGGTACTTCCTCGGCTAGACCGGCAAGCTCTAAAGCGCGCGCGGTTAAGCTTGCTTCTTCTGAGAGTCGCCCCACCAGTTTCGAAGAGACCTGGGTGCCCGTCGTTTCCTTCATTTCCGAGGGCGACAAAGCCGCATGGAATCTGGCAGTAATAGCGCCCAATTTCTCGGCATCATCTGCAAATGATCTGCCCTGGGAGGCAAAATCTGTGGCCACATCCCAACCGCTTCGTCCTCGGGACAAAAAACCGGAGAAGGTGGCCCAGACCGTGTCGTTTTGTCCGGGCACACAGACGTGACCATACATCGGAGCCATGGCGTCAAACCCTGCTCGATGTAGCCTTTTGGGTATCTCGACCGCAGGGTGCGCCCCGGGAAGCGGTGTGGCGAAGACCTGCACGAAGGTGTCTTTGTCTCCAACTGGCACGGCAAAGGCGGTGTTCGTGTGGTCGCCTGGCAGGTGGCGGAGTTGACCTGCCTCAATGGCCTGCCCCAAGGCAGCGGCATAGTCGCTGTCCATCGCGCCAAGCGAGGGAGCCTCGCGCACAGCACTTAGCAGGGCGTCAATGTCGACACTGTGGCCTTGGGACATATGCGCACCCCCTACAAAGGCCGTACAGCAAAGACGTGTCCCGGCGCCGTCCAGGGATCGAGGGATACGTAGTTGTTTGCTCCCCAGTGATAGTCGGCTGAGGTGATTTCATCGTGAACCCTAAACAGGGGGCGTCCCCCTTCAACCGGACCCCTAAAGGGCACGCCGAGGGCAGCCACATCTAGGTGGACCCAGGTTTCAACACGGTTGTCGGGATCCAGGTTCAAGACCACCAAGACCGTGTCGGCCTCACCTGTGGGGGAGTGTTCAGCCGCGACATATTTTGAAAAGCAAATGACCGAGTCGCTTTCGGTTTCATGGAAAGTGATATTACGCAGGCGCTGCAAAGCGGGATGGGCCCTCCTGGCGGCATTCAAGCGCCTGATGATGGTCTCAAGGCCGACGTCATCAGCATGGTTCCAGTCACGTATTTTGAACTCGTATTTTTCATTGTCGATTTGTTCTTCTGCCCCTGGTCGGGGCACGTTTTCGCAAAACTCATAGCCGGTTTGGATGCCCCAGGTGGGTGCGCCAGTTGCCGCCAAGGTTGCACGCAAGGCGTACCCTCGCGGCCCGTGATTTTGCATGAACGGAGTGAGGATGTCGTGGGTCGCCGGCCAAAAAGCTGGGCGCAAGACGTGGGCGGTGTCCCCAGCTAGTTCCTCGAGGTATTCGGTGATTTCTTCTTTGTTGTTGCGCCAGGTGTAGTACGTGTAGGACTGGTGGAAACCGATCATGCCCAGGGTGCGCATCATGGCTGGCCTTGTGAAGGCCTCGGATAAGAAGATGACATCGGGATACAAGACATTGAACTCGGCCAGGAGGCGTTGCCAAAAATCTAGGGGTTTTGTGTGCGGGTTGTCGACCCTAAACAAGGTCACCCCGTGCCTGACCCAGAACTCCAACATCTCGAATATTGCTCGGTAGATGCCCTCGGGGTCGTTGTCGAAGTTCAAGGGGTAGATGTCTTGGTACTTTTTGGGCGGGTTTTCGGCATACGCAATGGTGTTGTCGGCCCGTGTGGTAAACCACTGCGGGTGGTCTTTGACCCAGGGGTGGTCTGGTGAACACTGCAAGGCAATATCCATGGCCACTTCCAGGCCACATTCCTTGGCGCGTTTCATGAAGCGTTCAAAGGCTGCCATATCGCCAAGTTCGGGATGTATGGCATCGTGTCCGCCGTCTTTTGAGCCAATCGCATAGGGAGAGCCAGGATCCCCAGGCTCGGCTTCTAGCGAGTTGTTCCTGCCTTTTCTGAAGGTGGTGCCAATCGGATGGATGGGGGTCAGGTAGACGACGTCATATTCGCAACCAGCTATCCATTCCAGCATTTCGGCCGCGGTATCCAGGGTCCCAGATTCCACCGAACCGTCTGGCTTGATAAAGGCGCCAATAGAGCGGGGGAAGATCTCATACCAAGCCCCCACAAGGGCACGCTCGCGATCCACGCGCAGGGGATAGGTGCGTGTGCTGCTCAGCAGGTCTCTCAGCGGATGCCTGCGCATAATCGAACGGATGCGCGAGTGGACCCCCGCGCTCAGGCGCACTTGCACCTGTGAGGTCTTATCGCGCAACAGTTGTGCTGCTTGCATCAAATGTGCGGCATCCGCTTTGTCAGGAGGGGTCTGACTGGGGTTCAAGAAGCCCTCACCCTTGACCGCTCGGTCCAAAATGCGAGCGCCTTCCTCCAGCATCAACTCCACATCCACACCATTGCGGATCTTGATGGTCGCATCGTGGACCCAGGTCGCATACGGGTTAGACCAGGTATCTATCCTGAAAGCGTGCCTTCCTCGCTCTTTGGGGCACAGCCAGGCCTCATAACGGTCCAGGCCCCTGGCAATATCGACCATGCGCACACGTTCGACTTCTTCCCACTCAGGTTCTGGCCCCTGGTCGTAAATGTCCCAACCAGGTGTGCGCAGGCGCGGGTCAGCAGGACGCAATAAAACGGCTTCTGCCGCATAGGTGTCATGTCCCTCCCTGAAAACCGTTGCGCGCACGGGGAAGGCCTCACCTTCCACAACCTTGGCAGGCCAACGTCCTTCCTCCAGCACGGGAAACACCTCGGTTGCCGGGATTCTGGGGATCTTCACACTTGCGGGCACCTGCAGCTTGGGCAGTTTCGCCTCGCGGGGTTTCGCCTCGACATCCTGCACGGATGCCCCCGTCTTGGTGTCCTTCTGGGGGAGTTCTTTAGCATCGGGCTTCTTGCGCGTTTCGCCCTCGGAAATAGTTTTTTTCGTCGAGGACGAGGCGATGGACTTCGCAAGAGCGGAGGACTGTGGAGGCTGAAGGCCAGGATCGGGGAAGAATGATGAACCGGGGGCTTTGTCGCCTGAGTGCTTGGCCATTGTGTCCTCCTAAGTCGAAACGCCAAGCGCAAAAGCTGTGACCTTATGGAAACTTTGCGCTCATGTTGCCGTGACTCCAGATGTGTCACTGTCACTAACCTTAGTCAAAGGCAAGCTAAAATGGCGGTTTACACCACACTTTTCCTTACGGGTGGCATTTGTCTCGAGTATCCCTCATACAATGGCCTTGTGAGAGCTATTCGACGTTTTACAGTCCGTTCAGTCCTGCCCGATTCCTTGCTTTGCCTAGATCGCTTGGCTATGAATCTTCGCTGGTGTTGGCATCAGCCAACCCAACAGTTCTTTGAATCCTTAGACCCTGAGATTTGGAAAGAGACCCACGGGGATCCGATCACCCTCATAGGTTCCTTATCTCCTAAGCGCCTCGAAGAATTAGGTAATGACGAAGGCGTGGTGCGCCGTGCTCGAGAGTTAGACGAGCAACTCAGCGCGTACCTGAGCGAACCGCGTTGGTACCACAACGATTTTGATAACCCGAACAAACCAGCCACCATTGCCTATTTCTCCGCAGAGTTTGGCATTACCGCTGTTTTGCCACAGTACTCGGGCGGACTCGGTATTTTGGCCGGTGATCACCTGAAGTCTGCCTCGGACCTGGGTGTGCCCATTGTTGGTGTGGGCCTGCTTTACCAGGCGGGATATTTTAAACAATCCCTCACCAGGGACGGCTGGCAGCGTGAGTCATATCCGCTGATTGACCCCGACAATTTGCCTCTGTCCTTGCTGCGTATGGCAGACGGCAAACCTGCGCGTATCTCCTTGCCCTTACCCAAGGGACGCACGCTGCACGCGCAAGTGTGGGTGGCGACCGTGGGGCGTGTGCCGCTGCTGCTGTTGGACTCGGAGGTCCCAGAAAATGACGAGGTGTCCATGCGGGTCACCGACCGTTTATATGGCGGATCCTCGGACCACCGTTTGGAGCAAGAACTCCTCTTAGGTGTGGGCGGGGTGAAGGCCCTGCGCTTGTACTCGCAGATTACAGGGGCCTCGACTCCTGAGGTCTACCACTGCAACGAGGGGCACGCCGGCTTCCTTTCCATAGAGCGCATTCGCGAGCTCATGGAAGGCGAAGGCTTGGACTTCGCCTCGGCCATTGAGGCAGTCCGTTCGGCGACCTTGTTCACCACACATACCCCTGTTCCTGCAGGTATTGACCGTTTCAATAAGGACCTGGTGTCCCACTACTTGTCGGCCATGCCTCTACCTGGGGTCAGCACCGAGCAACTACTTGCCTTGGGTGCAGAGTCCTACCCAGGCGGTGACGCCTCGGTGTTCAACATGGCAGTTTTGGGTCTGCGCATGGGGCGGCGAGCCAATGGGGTAGCTAAGCTGCACGGCAAGGTTTCGCGCGGCATGTTCAACCAGCTGTGGCCTGGCCTGGATCGCTCTGAGGTTCCGATCACCTCGATCACCAACGGCGTTCACGGGTGGACCTGGGTGGATGGCAAGTTCCAAGACTTGATTTCTCGCCATATGAACGGCGCGGAATACCTGTCGGGTCACGGCTGGAAAAAGCCAGTACACGAAGGTGGCGTCAGTGACGAAGAGTTGTGGGCCGTTCGGCGCGAGCTGCGTGCGCAACTGGTGGAAGCCGCCCGTAACCGAGTGCGCAACTCCTGGTTGGACCGAGGTGCAACACCCGCCGAATTGGGGTGGGTTGACGATTTCTTGGATCCGGATGTCTTGACGATTGGTTTCGCCCGCCGCGTGCCAACCTACAAGCGCTTGACCTTGATGATGAACAACCCGGAGCGCTTGCGCAAACTGCTGACCGATCCGAAGCGTCCCATCCAAATCTTGGTTGCTGGCAAGTCTCACCCTGATGATGAACAGGGCGTGTCCTTGATTCAACGTCTGGTGCAGTTTGCTGACGAACACGGGGTGCGTAACCGCATTGCCTTCCTGCCCAACTACGACATGGCCATGGCGCATGCACTGATGCCAGGTTGTGACGTGTGGTTGAATAACCCGCTGCGTCCTCTTGAGGCTTCAGGAACCTCGGGCATGAAGTGTGCTCTGAACGGGGCTTTGAACCTCTCCATCCTGGATGGCTGGTGGGACGAAATGTATGACGGCAACAATGGTTGGGCCATCCCGACTGCCGACGGTATTGACGATCCTGAGCGCCGCGACACTTTGGAAGCCGAGGCGCTCTACGACCTGATCGAAAATACGGTTGCTCCCAGGTTCTACGACCGCGACGAGGCCGGGGTGCCCAGGCGCTGGGTAGAGATGATGCGTCATACCCTGGCTGCGACAGGACCAAAGGTGCAGGCAACTCGCATGGTGCGCGACTATGTGGAGCAGCTTTACACCCCAATTTGTGAGGCTGCCAGGGTTCTGGATTCTTCTGGGCACGTGCAGGCACGTGAGCTTGCCACTTGGAAGAAACAGGTGCATGACCAGTGGTCTCGAGTCGCGGTGCGCAACGTTACTTCACAGGTCGGTGACCAGGTTAAGGTCGGGGATACCATTCGCGTCACTGCGGACGTTTCCCTGGGTAACCTGCGTCCCGAGGACGTCCAGGTGCAACTCCTGTTCGGCAATGTCGATCAGGAAGACATGATCAACGATTATGCAATCATCTCGATGGACTGTGAAGAACAAAAGGGTGACCACTGGAGATACTCCCACGAAGGTGCTTTGAAATCCTCTGGTTCTAAGGGGTACACCGTGCGCGTGGTGCCGGTGAATCCCCTGTTGGATTCCTACAAGGAAATGGGTTTGGTGGCCTCGGCGGAACGTTCTGCCAGGGCTTCGCAAGCACATACTCAGTTCGGTTCGTAGTTACGAAGAACTAATCGATTGAGGGGCTGAGTGCGTGTAGCACTTGGCCCCTCAATGGTTTTTGGGAGTGTTGTGTGGGGCAGGGGTGGGGCGACTCCACCTATTAGCTCTACCGCTCACTTGCTCTTGGTGGCGGCTTTGATGTGGGTTTTTAGGGTGCGGATGGTTCTGGACAGAGCATCGGTGTCGTCGAAGGCTGCACCTAAAACTAGGGCGCCTTCGATGCCGGCGATGGTGCGCTCTGACAAGGATGCGGCTTCGCCTCTGGCGACTCCTGCGTGCAAGAGCGCCTTTGTGAGGGCTGCGCGCCAACTGGTGTAGTGATCTTGAATGAGGTTTTGGAAGTCCCCGCCCTTGGCGTCTAGGGTCACGAGGGAAGACAGAGACTGACTCTTTCCGTCCTCGTAGAAGGTTTGTAGCCCGTTGAACATTTTTGTGATGTCATTGTCCTCAAGTGGGGCGATGACCTCGCGTTCAAACTGTTGGGAGACGGCTTGAAAGACCTCTCGGAGCATCTGAGCCTTGCCGCCTTTGAACATGTGATACAAGGAGCCTCTGCCGAGGCCAGTGGTATTTGCGATGTTAGCAAGTGTTGTACCGGAATATCCGTGCTCAATGAACAACCCGGTCAGTTGCGAAAGAACTTTTTCCTTATCAGCCATACTAAACCCCTATGTTTGAACGCTTAGTCCAGTATGTCCTGTTTCTGAACAAAACGTACAGAGGTGAAAGCGGTGTGTTGCGTTAGTACACCATCTGCATGGCTTCGCGGACTTCTTCTAGGGTTTCGTTGGCTACTTCATTGGCGCGTTGGTTGCCTGCTCGTAGGGCCTCTTGGAGGTAGGCCCTATCCGCAATGAGCTCTAGGCGCCGGGCTCGAATGGGGGCGAGCATATCGTTGATGGCGCTGGTGACTTCGGCCTTTAGGGCCCCACCACCTCCGTCGCCGATCCGGGCAGCGATGGCTTCGGGTGCCTCGCCGCTGGACATGGAGGCCATGAGTAAGAGGTTGGAAACTTCGGGCCGGTTCACAGGGTCATAGGTAATGTGTCTGTCTGCGTCCGTCACGGCCTTCTTCAAGACCTTCGCGGTGGTGTCAGCGTCCATGCCCAACTCGATAGTGTTTCCACGCGACTTCGACATTTTTTGCCCATCGGTCCCCAAGACACTCGCGGCCTCGGACAAAAGTGCTTCAGGATTGGGGAAGACGCGACGCTTCTTGTCACCCGCGCGCCCGTAGCGCTTATCGAATTTCGCGGCGATCTGCCTGGTCTGTTCCAGGTGAGGCAGTTGGTCTTTACCGACCGGTACAAGGTTTGCCTTGCAAAAGAGGATATCTGCGGCCTGATGCACGGGATAGGTCAATAACAGTCCCGACATGGCACGGCCTTCGGTAGCGTCCAACTCTGCCTTGACCGTAGGGTTCCTATGCAATTCACCCTCGGTAACCAGTGAAAGGAAAGGCAACATGAGTTGATTGAGCGCTGGGACAGAAGAGTGGGTGAATATTGTGCACTTGGCGGGGTCGATGCCGCATGCAAGGTAGTCAGCCAGCAGAGAATAGACACGTTCGCGCAGGTCGCCTACGCCGTCGCGGTCGGTGATGACCTGGTAGTCGGCAATGACAATGAAGGAGTCCAGGCCGCGGTTTTGCAGGGTGACGCGGTTTTTCAGTGTGCCGAAGTAGTGCCCCAAGTGCAGATTTCCGGTGGGCCGATCCCCAGTCAGCATCCTGAAACGGGAGGGATCTTCGAGGATAGCTGCCTCGATCTCTTGTGAGCGAGCACGGGTCCGTTGTAAGGATGCCTCGTCGGTGGAAGATTCTAAACGCAGGGCCCCGTCGCTTGGCGCAGGGACATTTTCTTCATTTCGCATTTCCACAGTCACCCTCGTATCTTAGCCCGTCACACTGCGAAGGAAAGACACGCAAGGCATGGTTGTGGGCAATCTCGCCCTGTCTGCTCTTTCTTTACTTCGCCATTTTCGTTACTGTTGAGTTTGAACGTGGCCAAAAAGCAATATTGCTCATCAAGGCATCGTGTAAGAAAGGTATTTCATGCCCTATTTGGGTTCCACAGAACAACACGCCTATGACGTGGCTTCTCGCATGGTCGCGCGCGCGTGCTGGCTGATGTCTTTAGAAGATGCCCACGTATCTGACCAGACCAGGGCCGCAATGGTGGCGGACACGGTCGATATGCTCCTGGATTGGGCGGGAGAGATCGGCCTGGATTCCTTCAGGGCAGGGGACTTCTCGGCCCGCACGGTTGCCTAAGCTAAACGCTCAGCTATGTATATGCGTCTAGCTTCGCTATACGGCAAGGGCGACGCATATACATAGCTGAACAAAAACAATTCATGCTGTCCCTGTCTGTGAAGCTGTAAGAAAGCTATTCAGACTTTGCCAGGTAAATCCTCATAGATAGCGCCTCCATCTGAGTGGGCAAACCAGGGATATCCACGGCCAAACCAGTTAACTGTGCCGCCAAGTCGGTTGGCGAGCTGCTCTTGGCGCCGACCTCTGCGGCAAAGGCGGGGCCTGGTAAATCCTCTACCTCAAATGAGTCATCGTCCCAGGTGGTTGGTTGAGACACCATGAAGAATGAGGCGAAATCGAAGGGGGTTTCTTCATCGTCGTCAATGCGGTGCATGGGATCTGGCCAGGTCGAGTCCCAGACTAATCGGTACACTCTTCCGCGCCCGGCTGGTGGGGTGACTGTGACTTGATCCAACATGCCATTGATGATGACGAGGGCATCTTCGTCTTTATGGGGAAGCCCAGAACGCAGCATCTGCAGGACCCTGTTGCCAGGATTGTGCCAACCCGCTGGTGTGAGGGTCTTTCCGTGGGCGTCATACCAGGACAGGTCCGGGATGACATCGCCTTTCATGACTGTGCCGGTGGCGAAGGTCGAAGGACGCAAGACTGGATGAGCCCTGCGCAGTTCCAACAGGTAGCGCACGGTATTGCGTAGAGCTTCCTGCCATTCTTTGGTGTCCCAATCCAGCCAGGAAATCTCGTTATCTTGGCAGTAGGCGTTGTTATTGCCGCATTGGGTTCGGCCAAACTCGTCGCCTGCCAGGATCATTGGGGTCCCGGCAGACACCAAGAGGGTGCCAAAAAGGTTGCGCATGTTGCGCAGACGCAGAGGCAGGACAGCGCTGGCATTTGCTGCCATATCTGGGTCGATACTGCCTCCTGTGTGATCGAAGCCGATCCAGTCCCACACAGGTCCTTCAATACCGTGGTTCCAGGAGTAGTTGGCATTGGTGCCGTCCCGGTTATCCTCCAGGTTGTCCTCATTTTGTTTGTGGTCGTAGGTGACCATGTCGTGCATGGTGAAACCGTCGTGAGCGGCCACATAGTTAATGGTGCCTCTAGGGCCACGCCCACCTGGCAGTTGCCCGTGGCTGAACATATCTGCAGAACCGGACAGGCGAGTCGCCAATTCGTGCGGCCCATGTGTGCGTCGCCCGCGAGAAAGTTCCGAGGTGTCGGCTAACCAAAAGGTGCGGATGGCGTCCCTGTACTTATCGTTCCAATCGCTAAAGGGAATGGGGAAATTGCCTGTTTGCCAGCCGCCGTAACCCACATCCCAGGGCTCGGCAATCATTTTCAGGCCCGAGAGGACCGGGTCCGAAGCCAGGGCAACAAAGAAGGGGTGAGAGGGCGAAAAGTGGTTGGCGTTCCTGCCCAGGGTGGTAGCCAGGTCGAAGCGGAAGCCATCAATGCCGACCTGGGTGGCCCAGTAGCGTAAGGAATCCAAGGCCAAGCGCACAACATTGGCATTGCGGAAGTCCAGGGAGTTGCCGCAACCGGTCACATCGAGCATGCTTCCCTGATCGTGCAGGTAGTAGGCAGTGTTGTCGATGCCCCGTAGGGACAGGGATGGCCCAGGATTCCCGCCTTCACAGGTGTGGTTATAGACGACGTCGAGTAGGACTTCGATACCGGCCTGGTGTAGCAGGGAAACCATGCCTCGGACCTCGTCCAAAACCGCTTGCGGACCGGCCATTTGCGCCGCCTTGGTGGCGTAGCTGGGCTCGGGGGCAAAAAAAGCCAGGGTCGAGTAGCCCCAGTAGTTAGTGAGGCCTCGTTCTGTGAGGAAAGGTTCGGCCATGCTGGCGTGAATCGGTAAAAGCTCAACGGCGGTAACACCCAAGTTTTTCAAGTAATCGATGGTGACGGGGTTGGCTAGGCCAGCGTAGGTGCCGCGGAGCTCAGCGGGAATGCCCGGCATGTCGATGGTTAACCCGCGCACATGTGCCTCGTAGATAACCGTGTTTTCCCAAGGGGTGCGCGGGCCAGGCGCGACAGGGAAATTCGTGGAGGTGACCACACTCAATGGCACGTAGGGAGAAGAATCGCTGTAGTCAGGTGCCAGGTCGTTGGTGATCGGGTAGAGGTCGCTATCGACTTGGTGGCCATAGATTTGGGGGACGAGTTCGACGGTGCCTTGGATGCCTCTTGTGTAGGGGTCGAGCATGAGTTTGGCGGGGTTGTGGCGCATTCCTGCGCTGGGTTTCCAAGGGCCATGTACGCGGTAGCCATAGTGTTGACCAGGCCTTAAACCAGGGACGGAGCCGTGCCAGATTCCATCAGTTGGACCGTAGAGGCGCAGGCGCCGTTCCGTGAGGGTGCCATCAGGGCCGCGATCGAAGAGGCAGAGTTCAACGGCTGTAGCGTGGGAGGCGAAGAGGCCAAACTGCACACCGGTGTCGTTGATGATCGCGCCCAACTGGTTGGGGTAGTGCGAGGGTGCGGGTGCCCAAGAATCGGTAGGTTCCCAGACCATAAGCGATGGTTGGGGGTGACCCGAGCCTGTGACTTCCAACATTTCCACCCCTTCCTATGTCAGGGTCACATTATCTCAAGCAATAAGGTCAGGCTTCCTTCTTGGTGTGACGATTGGTTATTTGCTTACTTGGCACGGGTTTTGTCTGCGGCAACTGTATGCATCAATTTCTAGGCACGAAGGATTTTCGCTACAGTAGCCGTTCGTATTGTTCTTTTTAGTTTTCGGTGTACTGGTGCCCAAATGTGGTGCTTGTCATCCTGCCAGGTGTGAGGCTGAGGCGACAGGCAGTTGTGATTTGTGGGAGGCTTTAAAGTATGAGGATTGTTGTCTGTATAAAACATGTTCCCGACGTGCAAGCAGACCGCCGTTTTGAGGGCGGTTACTTGGTGCGTGGCGAGGACGACTCCCTCAATGAGCTGGATGAAAACGCCATTGAGGCAGCAGTCAGGGTCGTTGAGGAACTGGGCGGCGAAGTCATTGCGCTCACCATGGGGCCTGAGGACGCTGAGTCCAGTGTTCTGCGCGCCCTGCAGCTGGGCGCAGACCGCGGGGTCATGGTGACGGATGATGCCTTACAGGGGTCTGACGTGGTCGCCACTGCATCCGTCTTGGCCTCGGTAGTCATGGCGCTAGAGGCGGAGCAACCAGTGGATTTGGTTATCACAGGGATGGCTTCCTTGGATTCGATGACCTCCATGTTGCCCGGTGCGCTGGCTGAGGCCCTGGCTTGGCCATCATTGACGCTGGCCTCTGAAGTCATGGTCGTCCCTGGGCGTGTACGCATCAAGCGTTCGGCAGATGGACGTGATGACCTGCTATCTTGTCCTTTGCCTGCTCTGGTATCCGTGACGGATCAAGCCAATGAGCCCAGGTACCCGAACTTTGCTGCAATGGCGGCAGCACGAAAGAAGCCCATTGACGTGTGGTCTGTAGATGACCTGCGCGAAAACTTGCGTGAGGCACTGACCGGGGTAGAGGTTGAAAAGGCCGCGCCCTTACTTGCCGGTTTGGAACGACTGGGGTCGGCCGGTTCTGGTTTTGATGTCATACAAGCCGAGGAAGCCGAGGCGCGGCAGGCTGGAACGATCATTCAAGACACGGGGCAGGCCGGAAAGATGATCGCTGACTTTATAAAGAACGCCTTGGTGTGAGTCGCACACTTCAGGGTGTGATAGCAGTAGTAGAAGTAGACGAGGAAAATTAATGGTTGAAAAGCAGGTGTTGGACTGCCCAATCTTGGTTGTCGTGGATCATGAAGGCACGCCAATGGATGGGTACTCTTTGACAAAGGCTTCCACCGAGGTCTTAACCCTGGCAAGGGGTTTGACCAGTAAAGACGTGGTGGCCTTGCCATTGAATATCGCCCCGGACATTGACCAGATCCGTCGCTTCGGTGCAAATATGATGCTGATGCCCCAGTTTGGAGAGTTCACCCCCAGGGTCGCGGCGGTGGTAGCGGATTGTGTAGAGGCGGCAGTGGAATCTTTGGTCCACAGGGACATGGCTCCGTGTCTGATCCTTTGTGTTTCGAATTACCGGGGTAAAGAGTTGGCTGGCCGGGTCGCGGTGCGCCTGGGCTCTGCATCTTCAGCAGATGTTTCCTCGGTGAGGATTGAAGGCGGCCAGTTGAAGGCGCAGCGCCGTGTATTGTCTGGAACCTGGGTGACGACTTTCGCCCCGCACATGCCTGTGGCGGGTCTTGCGGCCGGTGGGAACAGTGAAGGCGCGGAGGGTCTGGAGGGTCTGGAGGGCACCGCAGAAGCCGGCCTTGGCGATAGGGGCGCGTCGGCTAGGGTGGCACCCCCGATTTTGGCTATTGCTCCGGGGTCTGTTGTGGCCCAGGAGCAACCGGTTGAGTTGGTGTCGCACGCCCTGGACGTCGATTTTCGTGCGGCTTCGCGTGCGGTTGCGGTCGAACACACGCATTTACACCCGAAGCACGGCCCCGCCTTGACGGAAGCGCCTGTCGTTGTCTGTGTGGGACGCGGTGTTAACGGGGATGTGAGCGGTGCTCAGGCTTTGGCGGAGCTGACCGGGGGAGCCCTGGGTGCGACTCGAGTGGCTGCCGATGAAGGCTGGGTGGACCGCACGGTCCAGATTGGTCAAACAGGTGTGAACGTTTCACCGCGTGTGTACGTGGGCTTGGGTGTCTCTGGGGCTGTGCACCACACAACCGGCATCCAAGGGGCAGAGAAGATCGTCGCAATCTGTGATGATGCCGAGGCGCCAATCTTTGAGATTGCAGACCTGGGCGTTGTGGGTGCAGTTGAGGACGTTTTGCCTGCCGTGTTGGAAAACCTTTCGTGAAGGTCTTGGTGGCCCTTTCGGGCGGTGTGGATTCTTCGGTGGTTGCCGCGCGTATGGTCGCCGCTGGTCACGATGTGACCGCGGCACATATGTCGCTTATGAAAGACTCTGTGTCTCTCGCCCGCGCGGAGCTCAAACGCGGATGTGGATCGCCGCGCGATGCCGAGGATGCGGCTGCGCTGTGTGAGCGCCTGGGGATTCCTTTCGAGGTGTGGAACCTGGCCGAGGTGTTTGAGCAGCGCGTTGTAGAGGACTTTATTGCGCAGTACGGTGCAGGCTTGACGCCTAACCCCTGTGTGCGGTGTAACCAGTTGCTGAAGTTCCATGAGCTTGTTAATCGCGCTCTTGAGGCTGGGTTTGATGCGGTTGCCACGGGGCACTATGCCAGGTCTTCGGGTGGCGTTTTGCGGCGTGCTGCTTTTAGGGCCAAAGACCAGTCTTATGTGCTTGCCTCAACTGGACCAGGTATTGTTTCGCGCGCGTTCTTTCCTCTGGGGGATGTGGCTTCGAAGGATGCTGTGCGTGAGGAGGCCAGGGGGTTGGGCTTGTCGGTGGCCGATAAGGCGGAGTCCTTCGATGTGTGCTTTATCCCTGACGGGGACACCAAGGGGTTCTTAGCTCGTCGGCTGGGTGAGAGGCCTGGTGAGGTAGTAGATGAACGAGGTGTCGTCGTGGGGGAGCACGGCGGTGTTTTTGGTTTCACCATCGGGCAGAGGAAGGGCCTTGGAACGGTCGGTCCAGCGGCAGACGGCGAACCCAGGTACGTGCGAGAGATCGACGCAAAGTCCAACACGGTGTTTATTGCTCCCAGGCCAGCCCTGGCGGTAAGGAAGATCTTCACCAGCACCCCCGTTTGGTGGGGCGAGGGCGACACGGTTGTGCCTGAGACAGTCCTTGAGGATGTAGAGGTGCAGTTCAGGGCGCACGGCAAGCCCATTGAGGCGACTGTAACGATCAGTCCACAAGGCATGGAAGCAGTCTTGAAGGACCCCGCCCTCGGCATAGCCCCTGGGCAGTCTTTAGTCGTGTACAAAGCCGATCAAGTCCTATCCCAAGCCACAATCACAGGCACGAATTAGGGGTTTTCTGGGCTTTTTCCGTGTGCAATACCAGGTGAGGCATGAATCACCATGAGTACGAATCTCGTTCTTCTTGAAGTATGGCGCTAAGCGTGTGAGTTTGGCAGTTCTTGTTGGGGGCCTTATCTTCCCCTGCATCCCCCTCATCGTCACTAGGGATATTCTTGGCAGCTTGGAGACCGGGTTGCTGTCATTTGCCAAGCCAACAATGCCACCTGCGCCACCTGTAACTTCAGGATTTCACGTCGTCTAAGAAAGCATCAAAACCGATCCCGTCAGGTAGTTCGACTTTGGGAGAGGTGGGAAATGAGGTGGTCCCCGTAAGACTGTTGTCTTACGGGGACCACCTGTTGCTTTGAAACCCTTTACGGGTTCAGGTCCTTGGCCTTGTTTAGGCTTTGGGCCTTAGCGTTTGTTAGAACTAGGCGCCCTTGACCTCAAGGGTGGTGATGTAATCGGCCACGTTCGGTGCAGCAACCTTGATGGTCACCTTGTATGTGTCACCAGCAGTAGCCTGCTGTGCAGCATCAGCGGCAGGAATAGTGATAGCTGAGCCTGCGTTGGTTAGTGTTGCAGGAATTGCTCCAGGCATCCAAGTTCCGGTAGCAGATACCTTGTCAACGGCTGTGACAATGTACTGTGCGCCAGTAAGGGCGCCAGTGAAGTTCACGTTCACAGTCATTGAACCATTAAGCGTGACGGCAAGTGTCGAACCGTTGTTGGTGATACCGGTTGCTGCGGCCTTGCCTGGTGCGGGCTTGGAGTCGTTTCCGGCCTTGACCTCGGCAGCGGCTGCGACACCGGTTGAATCCGGTACTGCGACCTTGCCACCGATGAGCTGGACGAAGGACATCTGGCCACGCTGAGTGGTGTGTGTTGCACCGATGTTGCGCAGTTCTTCCTTGGTCTTATCGCTCAGGTTGCCCTTTTCGTCAGCCAGCAAGATTGGGCCATTGGTCAGGACGCCACCAACGAGTGCGTCAACCATGGACACACCGTTAGCAACATAAACCTTGTTCAGATCCGACTTCACGTCGTTCTTGCCCAAGCCACCGTAGCCCTTGTCAGCGCGACGGTACTTGGAGATCTCAACAGCGGTCTCGTAACGATCGGCGCCAGCCAAACGAACGTACTTCTGGTTACCAGTCAGCTTGGCAGCAGCAGCTTCCATAGCAGTCTTGGTAGAAGCAGCATTCGCATCAGCAATCTTGACCAGCTCATCAATCGTGTACTTCACCAACATAACGCGAGGTACGGTACCAGTGCCATCCAGTGCCACGTCGGCAGGATTAACAACAGTTGCGGTCGCAACATCATCAAGGTGACCTGAAGTCAAAGCAGGAGCAAGCACCAGCTCGTTGGACTTGCCAGCAGCACCAGTTGCGCCTGTCAGGGTTGCGTCTGCCTTGGTGATCTTGAAGTCAGCAATAGCCTTCTTCGCAACTTCCAGGTCAGCATTGTAGGTGCCCTTCTTAGCGAATTCATCCCACAGAATACCGGTGACATTACCATTGGCATCGCGCTGGAACTGGTTTTGATCAAGCATGCCAGCAGCAGACAAGTCAACACCATAGAGAGCCTTGACAACCTTGATCAGTTCGGGAATGTTCGCGGTTGTGGAGTAGGTGGTCCATGAGACCTTGCCGCCATTGGCCTGCTGCAGGTTGAACAGCTCAGTAGCTCCCCTAGCCTTCAGCATGGTGATGGCGTTGTCCACGGCATCCTTTTGACGCTTCGTCAGGATGTCGGCCTGGGTCTTGTAACCCATCCAACGATCTGCAGCGTTTGCGGAGCTGTAGGCCACGGTGACCTTATCAGCATCGGTAGAGATACCAGGAACGTTGGTGGTTGAGGTCACAACAGAGGTGTCATTGAGGTACTCGTTGTGGCCCAGGTACTTCGCGCGGTTAGCCTTGAAGTCAGCAATCGCCTTGGCGTAGGAGTCATATCCTGCACCAGGGTTGACAGCAATACCAGGAAGCTGTGCCTCAGACAGGGCAGCGTTAGGAACAACGGTTTCTCCACCCAGACCAATGACCTTGGTGGGCTTCTTGGCTTCCAAGTACTCCTTGGCGGAGGCAGGAACCTTGCCGTTTTCCAGCAAGAGCACAGGACCCTCGTCCAGTGCGCCAGCGGTCAGGGCGTCAATAGCAACGTCGCCACGAGAAATGTAGACAACCTTGCCCTTTTCAGGGTTCACTGAGACAACACGGTCAGCAATCGCGCGAGCTGTCGCGTAACGATCGGCCCCGCCCAGACGGCCTGTGGCCTTCTTGTCAGCAATAGCCTTCAGCGTGTCATCGGAAACGACAGTCGTGCCACCAAGAGCGTAAACAGTCTTAGCAGAGGTGTAGAGTGCGATTTCCTTCTTGACCTGCTCCACCACGCGTGAATCAGAGTTCACCAAGAGGATCGGGCCATCGGTCAGCTGACCGGCAGCAGCAGCGTCAATCATTGCGTTGGAGTTAGCAATGTAAACAACCTGTGCCTTAGCCTTGGTTTCGTAGGCGGTCTTCGCAACCTCAATAGCCGTATCAATACGGTCATTCACCGTATTCGGCGAGGCAATACGATCCCAGCCACCTGTCAAAGGCTTAGGAGCCTCATCAGCAGCCATTGCAGGAGCGGTAACGCCAGCAACAAGAGCGAGGGAAGCAATCCCAACGCCAAACTTACGAACAGTAGAAGTGCTCATGTGTATTTTAGACCCTTCGTCTGGGTACCAGAGGGTCTAAAGAAAATGAATGGTCATACGCTTTTCATTAATACACAAAATGTATCCCTCGCCCTTGCCGCATTTGCCGCACCAATCAACAATTACCGCCGTCTACAGCCCTCCATTTGCCTCGCTACCAGCATCAACACCATCGCCACCTACAACAATCCCACCCGTCCCACGTAGCACTTCGCCTGATTCTTTCCACGCGCTCCACCCGTATTCCATTCGCCCCCGCAATATATCTAAATCATCATCGAACAAATCGGAATAAACATCTAATGTCATTGCCGCTGATTTATGCCCTAACATTCTTTGAACCGCTTTTACAACCGCTCCAGAAGATACTGCTAATGATGCCGCGGTATGTCGTAAATCATGTATATGCAAACTTGGTATTCCAATAACACAGGCAGCAATATCGAAATCTTTTCGTATATTAGAAGCACGTAAAGGCGTCCCATTGCGCGAAGAAAACAAATACTTTTTTCTATTTCCGAGGGCGGCACTCCTTTCACCGTGATCACCCATACTCCCGGCCACGCCACCCACGCCCTCACCAACACCCACACCAACACCAACCAACCCACCCAACCCAGCCAAACGCACCAGTTCTTCCATCAGAAACGAAGGCACCGGCACCGACCGCGACTGGTGGTTCTTTGGCGTCCCCAAAATCTGGCGCCCACCCACTTCCGTAACAGACGACCGAACTGCCAGTCGCATCCTCGAAACATCCAAACAAGAAGCATCCAACGCAGCCGCTTCCCCGTAGCGCAGCCCGCAGTACCCCAACAATCGCACCAGCGTGCTCAGCTTCCGCACCCGTGCATCCATCCGTTGACGCACCGCCGGCCGCCTGTACCCACCCTGCCAACCGGCACCGTAACCGGCACCAGCACCAACACCCCCAACACCAACCTCCCAGCGCCCCACCACATACCCCGACGCCCCCTTAGTCCGACACACCACCGGCCGCCCGTCAGTCCCGCACACGAACCGCCCCCGCCACTCCGGCAGCGCCGCAAACCCCTCAGGCACCAACCGAAACCGTCCAATACACCCGGCCAGCGCCTCAATCTGCGAATACCCCAAATAGTGGTGCGCCCGCTCAGCCCCTCGGGGCAGCCCCACTCCAGCCGCTGCATTGCGTCGCACCAGCTCGTCGCGGACCGCAAATTCCAACACTCCGTGCGCCACGTTATATATCTGCCTCAAGTGACTTGCTGAATACCCTGCGTCTGACAACTCTTTCATCCATGTTGCGACCTCGATGTGCCGTATCGATGTCACCGGCTGCGTCTCAAATCGCGCTAACACTATTTTCAGCGCGGAACGATAACCGGCCATAGTTGATGGCTTGATGTCGATTTTCGTGTTGATCCACACCTCTGCGAGCTGTCCGAACAGCGGGGCTTCTTTCGATACGGCCACGTTTCCTGAATACATTTCGCTTGATCCCTTCGCTTCAACGTGAGTGTGGCCTTCTTTCAAGACCGAGGGCACTTTCACGCCT
The DNA here is from genome assembly GCA_030538185.1 of Actinomycetaceae bacterium. Lineage (GTDB taxonomy): Bacteria > Actinomycetota > Actinomycetes > Actinomycetales > Actinomycetaceae > JAUNUK01. The sequence continues at coordinate 265,547 of JAUNUK010000002.1, forward strand.
GCTTAAGATCCGTCATCCGCTATCGTGTTGCCACTTTTTGCCAATTTTGAAAATTAAGTTTTTTCGGCACTTTTCATCTCCCAACAAGCGCAAGCATTTTTCTACTCGGCAGGTTTTTCTTACGCCCGCCTAACTTTCCGTCTATGGATTCCCTGTGAAAAGTTCCATCTTTTAGGTGCCCCTTCCAGGCTTTTGCTAACATTTCCGAGGGCGGTTCGATGAACTCAAAACAGCGATAACCTGCGACGTTTTGATTCAAACCGTCGAAGTGATGCGAGTCACACTAAACTTCTTACATATCGTGCAAGAAAGTAGTGGACGAACACAGATACAGGTTGCAAGCGGGGCGAAACCCCCTTGGGATAGTCGAAACCGCTTGGTCCTCTTTGATGTCTTGTTGGATGTCTTAGAGGAGTGAAACTGGCAACATGTCCGTTTCATACATTGACAGAACCAAGGGGATCTGTAGCCTTGTCTATGGATGCTTAGCCAATCTAGGCATCTGAGGTTGATGGGTTACAGACTCACCCTCTACTACCCAGACGAAGGGTCTAAAATACACATGAGCACTTCTACTGTTCGTAAGTTTGGCGTTGGGATTGCTTCCCTCGCTCTTGTTGCTTCGGCTGCTGTTCCGGCGTTTGCTGCGAATGAGGCTCCTCGCCCCCTGACTGGTGGCTGGGACCGTATTGCTTCTGATAAGGCCGTCAACGACCGTATCGATACGGCTATCGCGGTTGCTAGGACTGCCTACTCGGATAAGGCAGCGCAGGTTGTTTACGTTGCTAACTCGAACGCCACGATTGATGCGGCTGCTGCTGGTCAGCTGACCGATGGCCCGATCCTGCTGGTGAACTCTGATTCACGTGTGATCGAACAGGTCAAGGCAGAGATCGCTACCTACACCTCTGCTAAGACTGTTTACGCTCTTGGTGGCACGACTGTTGTCTCCGATGACACGCTGAAGGCTGTTGCCGATAAGAAGGCCACAGGCCGTCTGGGCGGAGCCGATCGTTACGCGACAGCTCGCGCGATTGCTGACCGTGTTGTCTCAGTGAACCCTGAAAAGGGCAAGGTTGTCTACATTTCTCGTGGCGACGTTGCTATTGACGCCCTGACCGCTGGCGCACTGGACGAGGGTCCTGTGCTCTTGCTGGAAAACGGCAAGGTTCCTGCCTCCGCCAAGGAGTACTTGGAAGCCAAGAAGCCCACCAAGGTCATTGGTCTGGGTGGAGAAACCGTTGTTCCTAACGCTGCCCTGTCAGAAGCACAACTACCCGGTATCAAGGTCAATCCCGGAACGGGCTATGACGCATATGCTAAAGCGCTTGCTGAATTCAATCAGGCTCGCATCCAGTACCTGGGCTTCAATTCCTATGCTGGCGACACTTTGAACCTTGTTGAGGGTGCCAAAGCCGGCAAGTCTGGAGAGCCTAAGGATACTAACCTGGCCGAATCAAATGGTCGAGCTTTGACTGACGCTGAGGCTCTTCGTTGGATGGGCTACAAGGCACAATCTGAGGTTTTGACACAGCGTAAAACCAACGTGGTCGACAACGTTGTAACCCAGCTGAAGGCCTCAGCTACAACTGAACTGTTCAACAAAACCCAAGCAGGCCAAAACGGTTGGGCAACCTACTCGGCTACAGCCAAAGACGCTTCATCGCTCGTCTACAAGGCTGTTCTGGCCTTGTACGGTGTGAAGCTAGTTGATGCTAATTTGTCTGAAAAGCAGTTCGTGATGGACAAGGATAAGAACGTCACGGGTATTGCCTGGGACGAGTTTGCCAAGCTAGCTCCTTATGCCGCTAACGTGGACCGCGCCAAGGAAGAGATCAAGGTCTACCGCGATAAGAAGGTCCAGGCTACCTTGGAGGCAGCTACTGGCTACAACGCTACTCCTAACGCCTTTGTTGCTGCCTCGAACGTCTTGGCATTGAAGGCTGATTTAGTGTCCACGGACCTAGATAGCCTCGATGGCTCTGGTGCTGCTGTCATGTTGGTGAAGTACACGCTAGATGAGCTCGTCAAGATTGCTGATTCGAATGCTTCTACCACGAAAACTGCTATGGAATCTGCTGCCGCCAAGTTGCGTACGGGACAAAACTACTACCGCTTGGCTGGTGCTGACCGTTACGAGACAGCTGTTGAAATCTCGAAGTACCGTCGCGCTGGTGGCAACTTTGGTCTAGGAAAGAACGACATTTCCAAGAGTGGTAACCTCAACAATGTTTACATCGCTAACGGTGTGACCATGGTTGACGCACTCGTCGGTGGCGTCCTCACAAACGGCCCCATCCTGCTGGCTGATGAAAAGGGCAACCTGAGCGATAAGACCAAGGAAGAACTACGCAACATCGGTGCAACACACACCACCGTGCGCGATAACGTTCCCTTTGTTCTACTCATCGGTGGCAAGGTCGCAGTACCGGACTCAACCGGAACCGCAGCCGCCGCTGAAATCAAAGCCGGCAACGCCGCCAAACCAGCCGCCTCAACACCGTCAGTGACTCTCAACCCACTGTCCTACACAGGCAGCAAGGTTGACATCACATCGGATCAAGCTACCACCGCCAATCCGGTTGTTGGTTCGACAACTGATGGTGCAACCTATAGCATCGTTGACCTGGTTGTGACTGACATCTCAGGCACAACCGTCACGGTTGATAATGCTGGTGTCGTAACCGTAACCGATGGAGCCTACGCTGGAGCGAATGCAAAGACTGGTACCTTCAAGGTTCGTACATTGAAGGACGGCAAGTACGTCGATTCCGCAACCATTACCATCAACAGCAAGCGCGCCTAACAAAACGCTAAGGCCCCATCCAACTCGGTGAGGACCTGAACCCCTAAAGGGTTTCAAAGCAATAGGTGGTCCCCGTAAGACAACAGTCTTACGGGGACCACCTCATTTCCCGCCGAAGATTTCATAGCACAGGGGGCACAATCCACAGAAAATGGGCACAACGACCTCAGAATCATCAAGTAAGTAGCAGGCCGTTTGCTTTTCAATCATGTAGTGATGCCTTACATATGGCCCGAGCGGTGTGTAGGATTATGTGTAGCATCGTGTTGGTTTCGTGGAAGGATGCGAATAAAATGGCAACAAATCTGGCTTTAGATCCGGACCTTTTGGAACGTGCCATGCAGGTCGGGGGCCTAAAAACGAAAAAAACTACGGTCACGGTAGCACTTGAAGAATTCATTGCTCGCAGACAGCAAAGCCAACTGACGGGCCTGTTTGGGACAATTGATTGGGATGAGTCCTACGACTACAAGGCCCAACGGCAACGTTCATGATTATCCTGGTCGACACGTGTGTATGGTCTCTGGCTTTCAGGCGTGACACGCCATCAGACCATGTCGCTGTAAGGGTCTTGGAGCGTGTCTTGACAGGAAGTGACATTGTTGTCACCACGGGCATCATTGTTCAAGAACTATTGCAAGGGGCTTTGCCATCAAAGGCTCGCGGGCTTATTGAGCAGCGCCTACTGACCTTGCCGTTACTTCACCCCACCGTTGAGGATCATGTCAAGGCCGCAGGCCTGAGAAATACATGCAGGAAACACGGCATTCAACTCGGCACCATTGACGCACTCATCATGCAACTAAGCCTTACGAATAAAGCCCACATATTGACAGTTGACAAGGATTTCACCCACGCCAGCAAAACACTTGACTTGTCACTTATCCCGATCCCTTCACCCTAGCCTCAGCTCCCAAACACCTACCCGAAACACGAACCATGCTTTGCCCTGCCTGTTATCGAAACGGGGTTATCCCAGCAGGGTTAGGCAACACACCTAACTGATGAACAGTTTTCGATCCTGAGACAAGCCCTCAAAGCAGGCTTGATCTCATCGATCCCCTGCTTCGTGCGTAACGTCGTCATCTCCTCGACTTCTGCCCACAGCCTCAGCGAGATAATCGCCAAGCTAGACACATACATGACAGCGAAAAGCTCTAAACTCTGACCAAAAATATTTTCCGAGGGCGGTGCGATGGGGATCTAGAACTACCTCTACATGCTTACATCTGGTGATGCGCTGGTGTGTACAGAAATGAGGTGGTCCCCGTAAGACTGTTGTCTTACGGGGACCACCCTTGTTTGTTCAGACGCTCATTGTCTCGAGCAGTCTGCCACCATTATCAATCGATTAGGAGGCAATAGTGACAGTCTTGGAGCCTGTCTCAGAGCCCTTTGCGTTGAAGACAGTGATGGTAATGGTCACGTCGCCAGCAGCAACGGTTTGCCCGCTCTTTTGCTTGATGGTAAATGTCTTACCAGAGAACGTGACATCGACATTCGCAGCCTGTGCACCGGAAACCGTGAACTTGACGTTATCCCCTGATGTGTTCAGGGAGGTAATGTCAAAGGTCGCGCCTGCAGCAGCCTGAACCGCTGCAACGTTAACCGTGGCAGGAGTTGTATCACCTGTGGTTACGGCCTTGGGGGCGTAGGTGTAGATGGTCTTAGAGGTGACGCGATCGTTACCCTTCTTGACCTCTGCGGCTGCCTTGACCAGGGTAGCGTCGGTTACGGCAATCTTGCCACCCAGGGCGATAACGGCAGGAGCCTTGTCCTTGGCACGTTCACCGATTTCGGTATCAGACACGTAGACGAACTGGCCTTGGTTTTGCAGCTCGGTCTTGGTGGCATCGGTGAGGTTTCCGCCCTTGTCTACCAAGAGGATCGGGCCAGCGGTGAACACGCCTGCAACGAGGGCATCAACCATGGAATCGCCGTTTGCCAGGTAGACACGATCGGTTGTACGCAGTGTGCGCAGGTACTGCGAGATGTATGCAGCAGTCTCGAAGCGGTCTGCTCCACCCAAACGGATGTAACCCTGGGAGATCTGTACCTTGGCCCATGCTTCATCCATTGCTGCCTTGGTTGTGGCGGCATTGGAGTTAGCCTGATCCAAGAACATCTGGGCATCGGCTTGCAGCAAAGCAAACTGACGCGAGCCATCCGTAACACCCAGCATTGCTGTAATCGTCTCTGGTGTGTAGAGCTTGTGGGACTCTGCGCCTGCAAGGGTACCCTGCAGTTCGTTGTCCTTGCCGGTACCGTTGTTCAAGTCCGTGGCGTCTTTAGTCTTGAAGTAGACCTTGATGCGCTTGGCATCAGCATCGAACTGCTTCTTGACTTCAGCGACGGCCTGTGCCTTGGAGTAGTTAACCCCATTGACAATCCCCTTGGCATCAACCATGAGCACATCAGAAGCGTTGGTAACGATCGCGGCAGCACCAGCAGTACCATACAGAGCCTTCAAAGCAGCCTCTGCCTTACCACCGGCACCCAAACCTAGGGTCGTGTTTGCCGCAAACGTGGAAGCATTTTCCTGTGCGTCCTTGATGGCATCTGTGATGGTGTTCTTGTGCGTGCGAACAACAGCGTCGATGTCGACCTTACGGTCAGCGACCTTTTCAGCCAGGGCCTTGTAGCCCATGAAACGACCGTCTTTAGGCTGGGCAGGATCAAGTGCGTCAGGAGACACGGATGTGCCAGCCTCACCAATCACGGTGAATTCAGGCTTGTAGGTGTTTACACCCAGGTAGAGTGCGCGGGCAGAGTTGAAAGCCTTGGTGGCTGCAGCGCGTTCCAGATCGACCTTGCCAGGGTTTACCTTCAAGGCAGGTTCCATAGCATCAGTCAATGCCTTGTCCGGCACAACATCCTTGCCGCCAACACCAACGACCTTTGTGGGCTTCTTTTCTTTCACCCATGTGGCAACTGCTTCGGGAAGTGCACCAGCAGCGTTTGTGTAGAACAAGGGACCCAGGTCCAATGTTCCAGCAGTCAACGCGTCCACAGGGACATCTGCACGAGAAACAATAATGGACTTCGACTTAGCAGGCTCAACAGCGATCACGCGCTTAGCGATCTCCATCGCGGTTGCGTGACGATCAGCACCACCCAAACGAGCAGTAGCCTTATCGCCAGCAACAGCCTTCAGCGTTGCATCAGAGACAACAGTCGTGCCACCGATAGCATAAACAGTCTTGGCCGATGTGTAGCCTTCGATTTCTTTCTTGACTACGTCAAGAGTGCGCGAGTTGTCATCAACAAGGAAAATCGGGCCATCAGTCAACTGGCCAGCAGCGGCCGCGTCGATCAAAGCAGTTGAGTTAGCAACATAAACTGCCTGTGCTTCCTGCTTCTTGGGGAAAGCCTTGTCATTGATCGCAATAGCCGTATCAATGCGGTCGTTATTCGCACGATCTGAGGCGTAACGATCCCAGCCACCATCAAGAGGACGCGGCTCTTCCTTAGCAAACGCCGGAACAGCAGCCGAAGCAACAAGAGCGAGGGAAGCAATCCCAACGCCAAACTTACGAACAGTAGAAGTGCTCATGTGTATTTTAGACCCTTCGTCTGGGTAGCAACAGGACACACAAACAGCCAAGGTAAACATCATTAAGAGTTACAGTAGGTCCAGAAAACTACTAGGTTATCGTGTCCAGTGCGCTCGAAGAATGTTGAGGTCTAGCCAACCTGCGGGACAGATGTTACACTTATTTCACATTTTTCAGTTGACTGAAGGAGGTTCCTGTGGTTGTTGCCTTGAAGCGTGATGTAGAAACGATTAGTCGTGCTTTGCGTAGTGAAGATTCAGAGATTAGTGTCTCGTTGTCCAGAGAAACCTTGGAACTTGTGCTGCGCGTGGCTCGTGCTCAAGAAAATGAAACATGGATCCCTCGACGGATGACCAAGCCAGAGCTTTCACCCAATGAGGCTGCTGACTTCCTTGGGATGTCACGTCCGCAAGTGCGTAAATTGATGAATGAGGGTTTGTTAGATTTCAGAATGGTTGGCAAGCACCACAGGATTTCATTGGAATCTCTCAAACGTTTTGAAGAAAACGAGACTGCCCGTCAAGCCGAAGGAATGAAAGAGTTGGCCTCCCTTCAAAACGAACTGGGATTAACGGATTGATTCCCAAAGAAGAGCCTCTAAGAGTCAAACCCCGCGTTTTTCTAGACGCAAACGTTTTGTATTCGAGAGTGTTGCGTGACTACCTCTTGTATTCGGCAACGCTCAGATTGATATCGGTCCAATGGAGTTGTGAAATACTGGATGAAGTCATCACTCATCTGATGAAAAACCGCCCAACATTCACCCCAACATCAGCTCAGCATCTTCTTGAAGTACTCGAAAAACATTTCCCTTATTCCATGGTGAAAACCAATGCTCAAGCCATTACCCAGGCCCAAAATGTCCACCTCCCCGATGAAAATGATCACCACGTCTTCGTTAGCGCAATCAGCGGACAAGCAACGATTCTCTGTACAAACAACATTCGTGATTTCCCCAAAGAAATGCTCCTCCCTTTTGAAATAACACCAAAAACGCCAGATCAGCTGCTAACCGAACTAATCACAGCAAGCAGCGAGACAATGCTGGCTGTTCACAAAATGACAGTAATTAATATGCCAAATAGCAGCGACCAACTCACGCTTAATGCTCTTCAACGAGCCGGCGCCACAAATACCGCAGAAATAATTGCAGACCTACTACAGTCACGCGAAACGCTTCATAGAACACAACAATAGTCAGCACATGTCTGCCAGATACATCTGACCTAAGTGACTCTGACCTTGTGTATTACAGACACTCTTCGCTACCCAGACGAAGGGTCTAAAATACACATGAGCACTTCTACTGTTCGTAAGTTTGGCGTTGGGATTGCTTCCCTCGCTCTTGTTGCTGGCGTTACCGCTCCGGCTTTTGCTGCTGATGAGGCTCCTAAGCCTTTGACAGGTGGCTGGGATCGTATTGCCTCTGACAAGGCCGTCAATGACCGTATTGACACAGCTATTGCAGTGGCTTCCGCGGCCTACAACAATAAGGCTAAGGCACAGGTTGTTTACGTTGCTAACTCCAATGCCACGATTGATGCGGCTGCTGCTGGTCAGCTGACCGATGGTCCGATCCTTTTGGTGAACTCTGATTCACGTGTGATCGAGCAGGTCAAGGCAGAGATTGCTAAGTACACTTCTGCTAAGACTGTTTACGCTCTTGGTGGCACGACTGTCGTTTCCGATGACACGCTGAAGGCTATTGCTGACAAGAAGGCCACAGGCCGTCTGGGCGGGGCCGATCGTTACGCGACAGCTCGCGCGATTGCTGACCGTGTTGTCTCAGTGAACCCTGAAAAGGGCAAGGTTGTCTACATTTCTCGTGGCGACGTTGCTATTGACGCCCTGACCGCTGGCGCACTGGACGAGGGTCCTGTGCTCTTGCTGGAAAACGGCAAGGTTCCTGCCTCCGCCAAGGAGTACTTGGAAGCCAAGAAGCCCACCAAGGTCATTGGTCTGGGTGGAGAAACCGTTGTTCCTAACGCTGCCCTGTCTGAGGCACAGCTTCCTGGTATTGCTGTCAACCCTGGTGCAGGATATGACTCCTACGCCAAGGCTCTGGCTGACTTTAGGGATGCTCGCACCAAGTACCTGGGTTACAACGAGTACACGTCTTCCACTTCGGTAACATTGGTTTCCGGGATTCCGGCTGGTACTTCTGGTGTTCCTGAGCACACCACAGGTGCGATCACTGCCACGAATCAGGCTGCACGCTGGATGGGCTACAAGGCCGAAGCTGAGATGTTCAATAAGCGCAAGGTTGACATTGTTGACCACCACATCAACAACCTGAAGGCTACTGCCGCTCAGCAACTGTTCAACTTGCAGCAGACAAATGGTGGCAAGGTCACCTGGACTCAGTTCACTGCAGCTGTAGGAGCAGGGGGCGCCATTAACGACGCAGTTCGTGCGATTTATGGGGTTGACCTAGATGCTGCCATTTTGGACACTCCCGCCAAGTGGGCTGCTTACGCTGATCACTTCGTTCGTACCCAGCCTGACGGAACTACTCTTCTGGCTGATTCTTTGGTCACCGGTATTGTGTGGGACAAGTTTGCTGAGGATGCAACCTACAAGGGTGATGTGAAGGTTGCTTCGGATGCTATTGCTACATACAAGAAGGACAAAGAGCAGGTCAAGCTGATCACTGCTGCAAACCTGGCTTCTAATGAGAAGGTTCGTAACTCCAACGTTCTTGCACTCAAGACTGCTTTGAGCACAACTGACTTCCCTGCAGCTATCGGTACTACCGACACTGATGCTGCTACTTCGGCTCGTTTGGGCCTGGTGAAGTACACGCTCGATGAACTGGTCAAGATTGCTGATGCGAATGCCGCAACTACCAAGAATTCTATGGAAGCTGCTGCTGCCAAGCTGACCGGCAACCAAAAGTACGTGCGTTTGGCTGGTGCGGATCGTTACGAGACCGCTGTTGAGATCTCCAAGTACCGCCGTGCAGACGTGTCTTACGGTGGCCTGGGCAAGAACAACATTACCGAGGGTGGAAACCTCAACAATGTTTACGTCGCTAATGGCGTATCCATGGTTGACGCGCTCGTCGGTGGCGTCCTGACCAACGGCCCAATCTTGCTGGCTGATGATAAGGGCAACCTGTCAGACAAGACCAAGGAAGAACTGCGCAACATCGGTGGAACACACACCACCGTTCGCGGGACCATGTCCTTCGTACGTCTCATTGGTGGCAAGGTCGCAGTACCGGATTCAACCGGTGTTGCAGCCGCCGCTGAGGTCAAGGCCGGAAACGATTCCAAGCCCGCCGCAGCAGTAGCTTCTGCCATTCCGAGCGTATCTGTGACAGCTAACTCTGGTACCACTGTTTCACCAGCCCTAGCTGGAACAGCGACAGCTGTTGTGTCCGCTGCCCCGACAGGTTACACAGACACCTATGCCTGGTCACATTCGGGCACAGTGACAGTAGTCGCTGGTACAGCTCTCACACAGGCATACTCTGCTGGTACGACTGGTGCGACACTGACCATTACCGTGACTCGTACAAACACCACAACGGGTACAGCCATTACCCAGACTGCTACAGTCACCCTCTGATAACACAACGCTAAGGCCCAAAGCCTAAACAAGGCCAAGGACCTGAACCCCTAAAGGGTTTCAAAGCAACAGGTGGTCCCCGTAAGACAACAGTCTTACGGGGACCACCTCATTTCTGTACGCACCAGCGCATCACCTGATGTAGGCATGCAGAGGTAGTTCTAGATCCCCATCGCACCGCCCTCGGAAATGAACTGGAGAAAGCCGGATAAAATCCCCTGAACACGATAGCTTGGATAAAGTGGAGGCACCGTGGCCTTCGCGCATATCAAGAGAGACCACAATAAATGCAGCACAAGACGTCGAAGTCGGGCAACGCGTCCTGGTCCTAGACTTCGTCGCCAATGGGCCCACACCAGAACTGGCGGTCGCCTGCGGAGGCATGCAATCCGCAGTCGTCTTCATTGGGGCCGGGGCCGGACACGCAAAAGTTGGCTTCGGTATCACACCTTGGGAGATGGAACTGTCCAACTCTTTGTGGGGAACCAGGCTGGAACTCATGGAACTGGTCGAAATGGCCAGGCGCAAACCCTTGGAAATCCGCACCACGCCCTTCCCACTGGAACTGGCACCCATGGCATACCAGCTGCTACACGAACGCAAAATCGACGGACGTGCGGTGTGTGTGCCGTGACGTGAGTACTTACGCTTTTCATTGAACAAAAACAGTGGGGCCTCCTGCCATGTAGATGACAGGAGGCCCCACTCAATCCAAGAGCTGCGGTCTGAAAAGACGCCGCCCTCGGAAATGGTCTTAGAGACCTGCGGCGGTGTTCACCGCGTTCAAAACAGCGTCAGACACGGCGGCGGGGCCACCCAGTCCGACAACCTTAGAGCTGGCGTTCGCCACGCGCTTGACCTCATTAGTCACTGCAGCGGGCAGGGCGCCCGTCTGAGGAACCAGCATGAGGGTAGCAACCGTGGTGTCAACCGGACGCAGAGCGCCGGCTACAACCGCATCAGCGAAGGTGTTATTGGCACCATCACCGCGTGCTGTGTAGATAGCGACAGCCTTATTGGCACCAGCCACTGTGTACTGAGAAATCGCGGCAGCAGTTGCGTAGCGATCCCCGCCACCCAGGCGGCTTGTCGTCGAAGCGGAACCCGACTGCTTCGCCAAGGTCACAGCCCTGTCGGCCTCAGCCTTTGCGTCTGTGGCCTTCTTCAGCTCAGCAGCAGCGTTGGCCTCAGCGGTCCTCAGGATGGCAATCTGAGCATCGGCAGCAGCGAGAACCTTGGCCTTGTCAGCTGCGGACAGGGCCAACTCAGGGTTGGCGCCCTTGTCAGCAATGGTGCCGAAGATCTCTGTAGGAGCACTCTTCAAAGCAGCCGTTGTAGACGGGTATGCCCCAGGGTAAGGCTTCGCAACCAAGTCATAGGCAGCGTTTACGACTGTCTGAATCTTGGCATCCGGAATCGCGGTGTCATTGCCGGGGATATTGGCAGCGTCAGCCAAGATTGCCTTGGCAACAATCGCTCTCTCATAGGTGGCCTGTGCCTTAGCCTTCAGGTAGGTCCAGCCAGCGAAGTTCGCTGAACGAGTATTCGACACGGCAGGGGTTACAGCAAAACCGGCGCGCTCTGCGTCATTCGCAGCAGCTACGTAAGGCTTCGTCGTGACAGTCGTCGTAGCATCTGTCTTCCAGCCGTTCAGGTACAGGGCAGCGTCATCAGCCTTCTTTTCAGCGGCCTTCACTGCGTCGGTCCCCACAGCAGCGGTTCCGTATGCGGCCTCATTCAAAGCCTTGTCAGACACGGCAGCCGGTCCACCCAGAGCAATGAAGTTCCTTGCAGACATGGCTTTAATCTGAGCTGCAGTGGCAGCGGGTAGTGTGTCACCTGAAACCAGCAGAATCGGCTTCGGATCCGCAGCAGGGCTGGGAATCATCGAAGCGGCAAGAGCATCAGCGTAGACGTCAGCACGGGCCAAAAGCACCGTGTTAGGTGTGCCGGTGCCGATGACGCGCTTGGCGATGTTCGCGGCTGTTGTGAAGCGGTCAGCACCGTCAATGCGGCTGGTCTTCTTACCATTAGCCACGGCAGTCAATAGTGCCTCGGGGACGGCAGTGGTGCCACCCAGGGCGATAACCTCGTCCACCTTCAAGCGGGCAACCTCAGCCTTGACGGCCTGTTCTTTACCTGCGGCAAGGAACAAGACGGGGCCATCTGTCAGACGTGAAGCCGTCAGGGCATCAATAAAGTCATCAGCCCTGGTCACGTAGGCAACTGAAGCAGTACGCTTACCGGCAATCGTGTCACCCTTGGGCGCGTAGGCGGCCTTCGAAATCTCGATCGCAGTAGAAAAGCGGTCGTCGCCCTGGATACGAGTTGCAGGGCCAGCGTTTGCGCTGGTTGCCAGCACGGCGGGGATGCCGAGGCCGGCAATCAAGGCAGCGGTAGCCAACAAGGCACCAGACTTACGAGCAGTGTTATCCATTAATAGTTCCTTCCGTAAGGGACATGCCGACACCCATCCTATGTGTCCTCATGTAAAAAGTTTGTTTGAAACCACCATGAAGATGTCTCGCAAAAACCCTATGAGTAAATAATGCTGCGTCAAGGGTCAAGAAACCAGCTGAAACAGTCACAAAACAGTAAGAAGTGTGATGAAAAATCGCAGCTCGTTCCCTTCTTTACTTCCGATTGCTTCCGAGGGCGGCTAACAGCTAAACTGTGTGATTGCGCGCGAGTGGCGGAATTGGCAGACGCGCCAGATTTAGGTTCTGGTGCCTTCGGGCGTGGGGGTTCAAGTCCCCCCTTGCGCACAGTGCAGTATTTGATTGCGCCGCGCTAATCCGCGGCGCGCGAGTTTGATTGCGCGGGCATAATCGCCCGCGCGTCACTCGCGCTTTTGCGAAAAGTGCGATTTCCGCAAAAGCTATTTCCCATCAATCTAGGCGGAGCCTGCGCGTTTAGAGTGCGCCTGGAGGTCCGCGGTGTGTTTCGCCTGTGGTGGTCTGCTGGCTCGGGACGCTGCTAGGCATGCGGCTCGCTCAAGTTGTCCACAAGGGACAGGATTTTGTTTTATCCACAGTTGACAGATTGTTCCAAGTGCAGGGCACTGCATTTTGCAACTGTTGAGGCATGAATGTTCTTCGCATACTAGAGTCCCACGGCCAGGCCATGAGCATTGGCGCATTTCGCCAAGCGACCGGCAAGGCTCGTATAGAAAACCTGATAAAAGATCATGGATTGGTACGTACAGGCGACACGATTCACGCCCCAACCCTGGATCCCCACATACTTTGCGCAGTCCAGTTCCGCGCAACAGTCACATGCGTGAGCGCCCTGCGCCTACATGGGTTAAGAGTCGATAGGAGAGACCTTGACATCACACATCTTCGAGTCCCCAAAACCCGTCATTGTAAAAGAAGCAAAAACATGCGCCTGGAAAAGGTGCACATTCACCGCAGGGGAGCAGAGGTTGATCGACGTGTTGACACAGCCTTAGATGCCCTGATGGTAGCCATCAAATGCTACCTGCGACAGGAACGTTGGTTAGATGCCGTGGCAATCTGTGACGCAGCGATTCAAAGCGGGAAAGTCAGTTACGAAGAGTTAGAGGCATGCGTCTATCAAGAAAACGAACGCAGGGTCATCAAGATTTTTCAGCTCGTCAATGGCAAGGCTCGCTCTTGGCTAGAGACCAAGGTAAGAATGGACCTCTTGCGTGCAGGCTTCGAGCCAGAGGTAGGGGTTCAGATTGAAGGAGTCGGCGAAGTTGACCTTCTGATTCAGCCAAATATCATCATCGAATTGGACGGTCGAGAATTTCACGACACTGATGATGCCTTCACAAAAGACCGATGGCGTTCACGAGAAGCTTTCTATCGAGGTTTCATTACCCTGCGTTTTACTTTCGCCGATGCCCAACGCCCAGGACCACCCTGGCATCCGATAGAATCGGCACACGAACAGAACAGCCCTCAGGAGGACAAATGGCTCCCTTTAATCTCAGTGAACTTCGCGCACAACGCATTATCGCCGGATGCATGCGCATTGAAGAACTAACCGACAAGGAACTCCAGTCCTTCTACGACACAGCCCGTACCCAGGGGATCGATTACTTTGACCACGCGGACGCCTATGGAACCAGCCCGCACGCCTGCGAGGCCCGCTTTGCCCAAGGCCTAAAACTCAGCCCCGTACAGCGCGAAGAAATCATCTTGCAAACCAAATGCGGCATTATCAAAGACCCGCTGTTCCGCTTCGACTTCTCATACGAACACATTGTTGAGACTGTCAACGACTCACTCAAGGCACTAAACACCGACTACATCGACGTCCTGCTCTTGCACCGCCCTGACCCCCTCGTGGAACCCGAAGAAGTCGCCCGCGCCTTCGACGAGCTTAGCGCCCAAGGCAAGGTCCAACACTTCGGCGTCTCCAACCACACGCCCGGCCAAGTCGAGTGGCTAAAAACCTGCGTCACACAGCCCCTGGTCGCAAACCAGATGCAGCTGTCCATCACCGAGGCACAAATGATCGCCACCGGCATGACCGCCAATATGGGACACACCGACCAGGCCATCCAACGCCACGATGACATCCTCACCTACTCACAACTCAACGACATCCAGCTACAGGCATGGTCACCCATGCAAAAAGGCTTTTTCGAGGGCGTCTTCATCGACGACCCGGAACTACCAGCCCTCAATGCCGAACTGCAAAACCTGGCAGACAAATACGGTGTCACAAAAGAAGGCATTGCGACCGCATGGATTTTGCGTCACCCGGCCCATATGCAGGTCGTTAGCGGCACCACAACGCCGAAGCGCCTAGAGATGATGGCCGCAGGTACACGCATGCGCTTGGAGCGCCTGGAATGGTGGCAGCTATTCCACTCTGCAGGACACCTCGTCCCATAGGCCCGGCACCAATCCGGCCCCTACACCGCAACAGCCTGGACGTCTTTCTACAGTAAAGATGTTGTCTCAATCTCAGAAGAATGGGGCAGCCAGGTTGTTCCGGCGTCTCCTGCGACATCGCCTTCTGCTCTTTGGCGACGCGTCGTTTCTTTCCGTGCGGCTGCAATCAGCTTGTCGAGGGGATTGGCAGAGGTGATCCACTGGGCGGGGGTCAGGTTATCCAAATCGCTACGCGTAGAAACTAGCCACGATGCGGCTTCGATCTCTGACATGGTCTTGCGCAGGCGACCCAACACGGGGGCGATACGGGTCGCGCTGAGCTGGCCGCTAGAAAACTGCCAGGTCGGATAGAACCATTTTTTATCAGCAGATTTGACGCCCACAATGCGGTATTCGCTCAAGGCCTTGTGTAAAGCCTGACGTGAAACACCTAACCAAGCGGTTACATCACCAGTTGCACAGACCGGGCCGACTTGCTCTACCAGATCGGGGGGTGCGCCCAGCATAGCCTTAGCTAAACGACCAAGTTCTGAAGCGGTTGAATCGGCTAAAGGGGTGCCTGCTTTGCGTCGCGAAAGGGCATCAACAAGTACATCAACAAGACGTTGTTCGGCCTTCGTGAGAGCACGACGCGGGGACATTCCACTCCTTTAGAACAAGTACTCGTGGACCGCAGCCACAGTGCCACAGGCCTTCCAATATTCTTCTGTGTACCTTGGTACTCAAAGAGTCTTATTGACTTTGCTTAAATACGCAAGTCCATTTTCTTTGATTTTTACGACAGTAAACAGACACCTGTCTCAAAGATTTTTTCCGCAGCAGGTCATACAGTAGACCTGGACAAAGGAGAGAGATCATGAGCAGTATTTTCACCAAAATAATTGCTGGCGAGATCCCCGGTAACTTCGTTTGGGCAGACGAACAGTGCGTTGCCATCACAACAATTGAGCCCTGTTCTCCAGGGCATGTCATGGTAATTCCCAGGCTCGAGGTCGATAACTTCGTGGACGCCGATCCTGCACTAATCCAGCATCTTTTCACGGTCGCACAAACCATCGGGAAGGCGGCGGTTAGCGCTTTCGGGGTCGCCCGGGCAGGTATTGTCGTCGCCGGTTTCGATGTGCCACACCTACACATCCATGTGATTCCCGCCGACACGATGGGGGATATGAACATGATCGGGGTAAAGATGGGCGAGGGCGAGGCAATTCGGGCTGCTGCACTGAGGCTTCGTGCTGCCCTGGTGGATGGAGGACACGGCGCGTTTGTGCCAGCAGATGTGAGTGCAGCTGCGCTGTAGATGCCGGGTAGACACCACCACTACAGGGCTGTGTGCGTGGCTTGTGGTGCCACTAAAGAGGGAAGTGGCAAGCTACCCTATGTTCGCTGTCGAGGCCCGCAAGGCCGTCTGTGCTGTCGTCTTGTGGGCTTTGTACGACCGTCCAGTCGGGAGTGGTTTGACACAGCTCGGTGGCCAGGGGACAACGGCTGGCGAAACGGCATCCGGGTGGCGGGTTAATCGCCGACGGCAGCTCCCCTTGGATGGTGCTGCTCTGCTTTGCCAGCCTTCCTGGTATCGCGACAGGCACAGCATCTATTAATGCCCGTGTGTAAGGGTGCGCAGGATGTGCGATTACCCGCCTTGCCGGTCCTTCCTCAACCAAAGTTCCCAAGTACATAACCCCTATTCGCTGGGACATGTATTGCACAACCGACAGATCGTGGGAGATAAACAGGTAGGTAAGCCCCAGTTCTTTTTGTAGATCCTTCATCAGGTTTAACACCTGGGCTTGAATCGACACATCCAAAGCAGACACTGGCTCATCTGCCACTATCAGTTGTGGCTTTAAGGCCAAGGCGCGAGCAAAGCCAATGCGCTGCAATTGCCCACCTGAAAACTCGTGTGGATAGCGAGATAAGACATCGTGGGGCAATCCCACATGTGTCAAGAGCTCTTCGATGCGCAGTGCTTGGTCACTGCGGGTGCCGATTTGTTGTATTAGGAGGGGTTCAGCCAAGATTTCATCAATCCTCATACGCGGATCCATGGCCGCATAAGAATCTTGGAACATCATTTGGACGTGGCGGTGCAGATTCTTTTTTTCTTGGCCTCGCAGCTGCGCAATATTTTGTCCAGAAAGGCTGATAGCACCTTCAGAGGGTTTATCCAATCCAGCAACGATCCTGCCGATAGTGGATTTCCCACAGCCAGATTCTCCAACCAGCCCGTAGGTTTGCCCAGGTAACAAACTAAAACTGACGTCTTTAAGTGCGCTGACAGTTCCCACCTTGTGTCGGATTACCGTACCGGAAGTTGCCGAGAAATTTCGTGAAATTTCTCGGACATCCAACAGGGCCGCAACTGTTTCATCCTCGGGGGTGTCCGCCGTCGAAGTATTGGAACTCGTAGGTGCAGCCGAGATAGATAAGCCAGCACTCTGTTGGTCCACCGGAAAGAAACAGGCGAATTCGTGGCCATCTGTGCCCTCCATAAGGGGCCTGTGCGTGCGGCATTGATCGCTTGCAAACCTGCAACGTTGTGCGAAACGGCAACCAGACGGAGGGTTGGTCAAGTCTGGGGGTGTACCGGGAATCGAATACAGGCGTTGCCCGGTGTGTAAGGCACGCTCTGGTAAGGCATCCAATAATGCTGCCGTGTACTGATGTCGAGGATTCGTGAACAGTTCATCGGTTGGGGCGGCCTCTACCACTTGTCCGCCATACATGACCACCACTCGGTCAGTTCGCCCTGCCACCACTCCCAAGTCGTGAGTGATAAGCATGACCCCCATCCGATACTCCTGCCGCAAGTCGTCAATGAGCTCCAGGATCTGTTTCTGGGTCGTGACATCCAAGGCAGTTGTAGGCTCGTCAGCTATCAGGAGTTTCGGCCGACATACAAGCGCCATGGCGATCATGGCACGTTGGCGCATCCCGCCTGACAGCTGGTGTGGATAATCATCAACTACTCGATCGGCGCGGGGCATGCCGACGCGCTCCATAACTTCTATTGCACGGGTCCTAGCTTCTTTACGGCTGGCGCCGCGGTGTATCCGTAGAGGCTCTCCCACCTGATCTCCAATACGCATGGTGGGGTTTAGTGAGGTCAGCGGGTCTTGGAAAATCATTCCAATTTCGGTTCCACGAATTTTTCGGGCCTGGGCGGCGGTGGCACCCACAAGATCATGTCCATCAAAGTGGATCTTTCCACTCGTCACCTTGCCGCTGCTTGGCAGCAAATTCATGATTGCTAAGGCGCTCATGGTTTTCCCGCAACCGGACTCGCCAACAATGCCTACGGTAGTGCCTGCTTCTAGCTGCAGTGAAACCCCGCCTAGTGGGTGGACTGTAGATTTACGTAGCGGGATTTCTATTCTCAGGTCTTCGATATGTAACAGTGGTGCACTCATTTTTACCTCTTACGTAGGCGCACTTCGAAAGCATCGCGCAGACCGTCGCCAATAAAGTTGAAAGCCAAAACAATCAAGATAATTGCAATACCGGGAGGGAAAATCAGCCACCAGTTACCGGAATATGTATCGGTCAGCCCAGTGGAGAGCATGCCACCCCAGTTAGCTGCCGGAGGGGGCACCCCGAGTCCCAAGAACGATAGGTAGGCGACGTAGAGGATGGCGTCTGCCACTTGGAAGGTAGCATTTACCACGACAGTGCCTATTACGTTTCGCACAATATGGGTGCGTACCGCTCGAGTCGGGCTGCCACCCATGCCTCTCATGGCCATAATGTACTCACGCGAACGCAGGGACAGGGTTTCTCCTCGCACTAATCGTGCTGGTCCCAACCAAGCGAAAGCACCGATGATCACGATCAGTAACGGTACGGTCGGGGTGATAATCGTGGCCATCAGCATAAACAGAAACAGTGAAGGGATGGACATAATGGCATCCACCATCCTCATCATTAGCGCGTCTATCCAACCCCCTGCAAAGCCGGCAATAGCGCCCCACAAAGTCCCTAAAAAGGTTGCGAATATGCCTGCCAAGAGCCCCACTGTGATAGAGGTTTGACCGCCCAGCATTAAGCGACCCAACTGGTCATATCCCACACCATCAGTTCCCAGGGGGTGTTGAGGGGAAGGGGCTAAGGAAGCCAGACTCAGATCGGTGTGAACCTGGTCGCTGTGGTAGAACACAGGCCCCAGGAAAGAAAAAACAGCCAAAAAGACGAATACAGCGACTCCAAGAAGAGCCAGTCGGTTCTCAGCGAATACCTCTATCCCTTGACGCCAAACCCCCTTTGGGGCGTTGTGGTTGGGATCTGCAGGCTTAATGCGGTCTGCCATCAGTCATCACCTGCCAGACGGACGCGGGGGTCTGCCACCGAATACAGCAGATCGGCAAGAAGGGCTCCGACCACAGTAGCTATGGCGAGGATGAGGGTAACACCTAGAAGTACTGGGTAATCGCGGGATTGAGTGGATTGCCAAAACAGCAACCCCATACCGTTGAAATTGAACAGGGTTTCTACCACTAGTGCCCCTGAGAACAGGGCAGGAATATACAAGCCCAACAGCGTTATTACCGGGAATAGCGCATTGCGAAGGGTGTGGACGTAGATGATACGGAATTCTGAGACTCCTTTTGCTCTGGCGGTTCGCACGTATTGTTCGTTTAGGTTGTCCACCATTGAAGAACGCACATAGCGTGAGTACGAAGCTATGGTCACTATGGCTAAAGTGACTACGGGTAAAATAAGTGCCTTGGGCTGAGAAAACATTTCTGCCACCGCATATCCTTGGGGAGCCTCCGGTGGCAAAATGGGCCAGAACTGGGAAAACATAATTATCATTAGAAGCCCCATGAAAAAAATGGGTGTCGAATAGGCCAAGAGTGCAGCCCCTGTAATGACGTAGTCAGGGCCTTTATTGCGCTTCACGGATTGCAAAACACCTAAAGGAATTGCGACTGTTATAGCCAGAGTGGTTGAAAGCAAAGATAAAATAATGGTTTTTGGTAAACGTTGCTCGATCGCATCAGCAACGTTTTGATTGAGCTTGTACGAGTAGCCAAAATCTCCTGTCGCAAGTTTGCCCATATACATCACATATTGTTGAGGAAGTGGCAGGTCATACCCGTTAGTATGTTCAAATTCGGCAATTTGTTCTGCCGTCGCATCTTTGCCGAGGATAGCGCGGGCGGGACCACCGGGCAGGGCATGTAACACTGCAAAGGCAATGATCGTCACCAAGAAAACTACGATAAGGGCTTGTCCTAGTCGAAGTAACATAAACCTCAACATTGAGGAACCTTCCTAATGGTGTGGTGGGGGCAGCATAGTAGCCGCCCCCACCAAGAGAGTTACTTTTTGGACCAATCTTCAGGATACATAAGGTTCATTGGATCCTGGGGTTCGATATTTTCTAAAGTATCTCGATAGGCAGAAATCTGGTACACGGGGTTAGGCATCCACAGTACGGGAAGGTCTTTGGCTAAGAACTCGTTGTACTTGGCTATTGCAGACCCATCAGAAGAAAACTGCGTATCCTTGATGAGCTGGTCGGCCTCCGCATTGGAATACAGCCCTAGATTCACGGCTGCCTCGGTTGCGAAAAGTCGTTCCCCAGAGGCGTACACCGGGTAGTACCAAGAACCCTGTGAACCAAAGAAGGAGAGATCCCAGCTGCACTGAGCGCCGTCCTCACACTTTTGGGATACCGCAACAGAATCCGGGACTTCCTGAATCTCGACATTGATGCCCAGCTTTGACATTTGAGATTTAATCTCTGCCATCATTTTGGTCGTAGCGGTAAATCCGGACTGGGAAATCATGGTGAATTGTAGTTTGGCCCCTGCCGCAATACCTTCACCACATTGCCCACTTGAACTGCCTGGATTTGCACATTCACTGGTACCGTCTGGAACAATCTTCCAACCGTTGTCCTCCAGGAGTTTCTTTGCGCCCTCGGGATCGAATTTATAGACGCAGCCTTCCATGGTTCCCATCTTGGACTGTTCCATAGGAACAGGACCACAGGTGGGAGCAGCCATACCGCCCCAGATTTTTTCCGAGATCGTGGGCTGGTCAATCAACATCTGCATGGCCTGACGCACATAGAGTTGTTTGAAAATTGGCCCGGATACTGGGTTTGCAAAGTTGAAAGGCATGTAGGTGATGGACCAGCCATACCAGGGAGCAACCTTGTAACCTTGCCCTTTCATGTAGTCAATTTGGGACACGTTGGCTGCAGGGATGTAGCCGTAATCAATTTCCCCGGCACGCAAGACGTTGAACTCGGCATCATCGCCTGTGAAGGGGCGCAACACCAACTTAGAGATCTTTGCTTTCTGATCACCCTTATAGTCAGGGTTCGGGACCAGTTCAACCTGACCGTTTGGCACGTAGGATGCGATTGACCACGGCCCAGAGGTGGTCTTCCACAGTGGATTGGTGGCGTAGGTGGAAATATCCTTAGCCTGTTCAGTCAGGAAATCAAATACCTTCACTGCCCCTTCAGGGCTGCGATCCAGGTCCGAGACAGCAGCGTCTGCGGAGTCCTTATCCCAGGCGTGCTGGGGAATTAAGGACACCTTGTTCAACTGATTACCCACAAACCAACCGGGGCTAAAAGCCTGTTGGGAGGTTAATGAGAAAGATTTTTCATCAATAACCTTGAATTCGGAAACGTTATCCGGGAACCCTCCCTTGCGGTATGAAGCCCATTTTTCTTTATTGTTGGCAATCAGGTTCCACCAAAACTCCACGTCACGAGTAGTAATTTCTGTACCGTCAGACCATTGTGCGGGTTTTAGCTTCACGGTCACAGTCTTGCCATCGTTGGAGAATGTTGGTACTTCTCCTAAGGATTTCGCTTTGTGGATATTGTAGTCTTCTCGAGAATTGAGGTCGTAGTTATATAGCGGTGTGTATAACGCATTGATGAAAATGGCATTCTCGCCCTGGGTGAAGCCAGGAGCGGAAATGGGCAGAATCCAGTTTGGGGTGCGGAACGCCATCGTCACCGTGCCCCCGTCTGTCTTGTTAGTTTCTTCGGCTTTAGAATCGGTGTTTGTTCCGCTACAGCTGCTCAGCGCTAAGGCAGCACATACTGCAACAGAGATAGCACCGGCGACTAAGCGGATTTTTCTGCTTGTCATGGGTGTCTCCTTGGGTAGCCAAATGGTCATTAAAGTGATACAGGTAACATACATGAAGAAAGTATTGTTGTTGTGAAAATAGAGACTTTGTTTTGTCGATGTGCGACAAATCAGAACGCGTTAGCAAATATGCAGTTCACAGCTATATCTCTGACAGTATTTTCGACAATTTGTCTTGGAGATAGATATGTTGTTTCAAATTTTTAGAGAAAATATAAATAAAGATCAAAACTTGAAACATGAATGAAGAAAGATCTCCCATGAAATAGCCATGCTGGTAGCAGAAACGTTATTTCTCGAAGCCGAAGAAGTCGCGGAGACTATATGCGCGTTGTGACCCACACGGCGTCAAGCAGGACTGGGGTCATTTCGCGGACAATGGGGGAGTCCCCATTGTCTTTTGTCGAGGCAGTTTTTTCTAAACCGCCCTCGGAAATGGAAGCCTTGGGTGGGGTGATAGTAAGCGTGTAGGTGCCGGCTATTCCTAAACCTTGTGCTACCTCGACTGTCGCATCCAATACCAGGCCGCGATCCTCCAAATGGCGCAATAAGGCGGGTTGGGAGTCTGCGATACGAACGACACGTGCCGGGGTGTTTATGGCAAGTTCAGAGAGTTTGACGGCTGCGGGGATGAGCACCGTGCCGTCCTCGGCGGGGATGGGATCGCCGTGAGGATCGCGTGTGGGGTGCCCCAGAGTTTCGGCAATGCGTTCAATAAACGTCGAGGAAACGGCGTGTTCCAGGGATTCTGCTTCGGCGTGGACCTCATCCCATTCGTAATCCAAGCGGGTCAATAAATAGGTTTCAATCAACCTGTGGCGCCGGACCATGCGCAGGGCGATATCGCGCCCCTGCTCGGTCAAGGTGATGCCGCCATAGCGTTCGTGCGTGATGAAACCGGCGTCGACCAAACGCTTCACTGTTTCAGACGCAGTCGAGGCGGCGACCTGAAGGTGCTGAGCCAAGGCAGTGACCGTGGTGGGACTGTCCTCCCATTCGGCATTGGTGTAGATGATCTTCAAATAGTCCTGGATGACGTGCGAAAAGGGCATGCCCGTGTCGTCCACGTCGATAATCGCGGTCTTTGCGCTGGTCGCTTTGGGTGCGCTGGGCGCTTTGGGCGCTTTGGGTGCCGTGGTCATGACAACACCCGTGAGATTTGCTCTGTCATGGTCAACAGGATTGTCAACGCAATAAGAAGGAAGACGGATGCGGTGATAAGCCAACGCTGTTGCCAGACAAAACGGGCCCAGGCAGGCGGGTTGTGTGTGGTCTCAGGGGTTCGGGGCAGGTTTATGGCCCTGGCCCCAATGTGTACCCACAACACAATAATCGCCGCCCAAACCACCATGCAGTAGGGACACAGCGCCTTGAAAACGGTGACTGATTGGTACAAGAACCACACAATCCCTGCGGCTCCAAGGCTGAGTCCAGCCCCCCAGGCGTACCAGACCCATGCGGGAAGGCGGGTTTTGGATAGCAACAGGATGCTGAGGGTCGCGCAGATAGTGAAAACCACCAGGCCGAGGGCGGAATTCGGGATGCCTGCCAACAGGTGTGCCTGCCAGGTCAATAGGGATGAGCCACAGCCGATCAGGGGATTAATATTGCAGGACAATGCCTGGTCAGGGTTTTTTAGATGGTCTAGCTCGGTCATAAGCAATGCCAGGGAAGCCAGGGCGCCAGTCAGCGATGTAAGAAGGTATAAGACGCTTGAGGTAAGAGGAAGCAAGGGATGCTTGATGTCGTTGAGCTCAGCTGATGGTGCCACCAGGCTTCCTCTCAATAGGGTTCAATAGGGTTCGAATGGGCTTGTCCACATACAACACTAGAGGACTAGGCTGTTAGATGCTTGCCACACGTGACGAATCCCTCAGCTGCGGGGCGTGTAAGGACTTGAGGGACACAGGGTGGCAACGGTATAGTATTTTCTCGCGTGCAAATCGCAGTTCTTGCTGCGAAAGGCAGGCACAAGCACCGTTAGCTCAGTTGGTAGAGCAACTGACTCTTAATCAGTGGGTCCAGGGTTCGAGTCCCTGACGGTGTACTGGACGTAAGTCGAATCCAAGCCGTCACCTGCAAGGGTGGGGGCTTTTTCTTATTCATAAATTCTTGTG
Source organism: Actinomycetaceae bacterium (assembly GCA_030538185.1). Lineage (GTDB taxonomy): Bacteria > Actinomycetota > Actinomycetes > Actinomycetales > Actinomycetaceae > JAUNUK01. Next base: position 289,577 of record JAUNUK010000002.1, read on the forward strand.
CGTGGGTGGATGGGCTTAGAATGGCCAGGTGTCTATGAGTACAAAGGAAAACATGTCTAGTAACGCCCCTGATGATGCGACTCCTGCCCACCGCTATACCGCGGATCTTGCTCAAAAGATTGAGGCCCAGTGGCAAGGCCTTTGGGAGGAACGCGGCACCTTCTTTGCAGACAATCCCGCAGGCGATCTAGCAGGTCCCCTGGCCGAACAGCGGCCCTTCTACCTCCTGGACATGTTCCCCTACCCTTCAGGCAAAGGCCTGCACGTCGGGCACCCGCTGGGGTATATCGCAACCGACGTGGTTGGACGCTACCAGCGCATGCAGGGCGCAAACGTCCTATACACCTTGGGTTATGACGCCTTTGGCCTGCCCGCCGAGCAGTACGCCATTGCCACAGGCCAACACCCGCGCGTCACCACCATGGAAAACATCGCCACCATGGCTGCCCAACTGCGGCGCCTGGGCCTGTCACACGACTCTAGGCGAGTGTTTGCCACCACTGACGACGATTACGTGAAGTGGACACAGTGGATTTTCTTACAGATCTTCAACTCCTGGTTTGACCCGCAAGCCCCGCGCAGGGACGGGCACGGTGTAGGTGCGGCCAGACCCATCAGCGAGCTTATTTCTTCTTTCGAGGACGGCACGCGTGAACTGCCCGAAGATGTTTTAGGGTCACAGGCCAGCAGCCTGACCTGGGCGCAGCTGTCCACTACGCAACGCGCCGAGGTCATTGACTCCTACCGCTTGGCTTTCGCTTCTTACGCGCCAGTGAACTGGTGCCCTGGCCTGGGTACTGTCTTGGCCAATGAGGAAGTGACAGCTGAGGGGCGTTCAGAGCGCGGCAACTTCCCGGTTTTCAAGTCTCGTCTGCGCCAGTGGATGATGCGCATCACCGCATACGCTGACCGTCTAAACGAAGACCTGGACACGATCGATTGGCCAGAAAAAGTTAGATCCATGCAAAGGCACTGGATCGGTAAATCACATGGTGCAACCGTGCGTTTCGTCGTTCCTGAAGGTAACGGGCGTGAAGAACGAGCACTTGAAGTGTTTACCACCAGGCCAGATACCCTATTCGGTGCGACTTTCATGGTCGTTGCGCCCGAACATGACTTGGTCGGCGGGGAAGACGCACCGGAGAATGAACTGACCGTTCCTAACTCCTGGCCTGAAGGCACCCGCGATGCCTGGACAGGCGGATACGCCACCCCGCGTGAAGCCGTTGCTGCCTACCGCAAGGCCGCAGCAGCCAAGAGTGATGACGAGCGCAGCGGGGATGACGCCACAGAAAAGACGGGCGTCTTTACAGGTATCTATGGGCGCAACCCGGTCAACGGCACAATGGTGCCGATCTTTATCGCCGACTACGTGCTGATGGGTTACGGCACGGGCGCCATTATGGCTGTTCCGGCCCACGATGAACGCGATTACGCCTTCGCCAAGAAGTTCGACCTTGACATTGTTGCCACCATCACCCCCGAGGGCGACCACGACCTAGAAGAATCCGCCTGGGTGGGGGATGGGGTCATCTGCAACTCTGCCAACGATCACATTTCAATCAACGGCATGAATAAGGAACAGGCCATAGCCACCATGATCGAGTGGCTGGGCAAGGCTGGCCTGGGTGAAGAAACCTACACCTACCGCCTACGCGACTGGCTGTTTTCTAGACAGCGCTACTGGGGTGAACCCTTCCCGGTCGTCTACGACAAGGACGGAGTTGTGCATGCCCTTCCTGAGTCAATGCTGCCTGTGACCTTACCGGACCTGGATAATTTTAATCCCCGCACCTTTGACCCAGATGACGCTGACACGTCGCCAGAACCTCCCTTAGGGCGGGCTACCGAGTGGACCACGGTTGACCTGGACCTGGGTGATGGGCGTGGGGTGCAAACCTACACACGAGACACCAACACCATGCCCAACTGGGCAGGGTCGTGTTGGTATGAGATCCGTTACGCCGACCCACACAATGAAAACGCCTTGGTCGGGGCCGAAAACGAAAAATACTGGATGGGGCCACGCACGCCAGGTGCCTCAGGCGGTGTCGACCTGTATGTGGGCGGCGTAGAACACGCGGTCTTGCACCTGTTGTATGCACGCTTTTGGCACAAGGTGCTCTTTGACCTGGGCCATGTCAGTTCCTCGGAGCCCTTTCATAAGCTCTTCAACCAGGGTTACGTGCAGGCCTATGCTTACACGGACGAACGCGGCCAATACGTGCCTGCCGATGAGGTCGAAGGCGATGAAGACCAGGGCTTTACCTGGCAGGGACAGCCAGTCAACCGCGAATACGGCAAGATGGGCAAGTCGCTGAAAAACATTGTCACCCCTGATGACATGTGCGACGCTTACGGTGCTGACACCTTCAGACTCTATGAAATGTCCATGGGGCCCTTGGACGTTTCACGCCCCTGGGAGACCCGCGCAGTTGTCGGCTCGCAACGTTTCTTGCAACGCTTGTGGAGGAACATCGTCGATGAAAACACCGGCGAACTGTCCATAATCGAGGACGCCCCAGACCTGCAAACTGCGAAACTCTTGGCACACACCATCAATGATGTGACCGAAGAATACGACAATATGCGCGTCAATACGGCCATCGCCAAGATGATCGCCTTCAATAACCACCTCACGTCCCTGGACAAGGTTCCACGTCAGGCCGCCGAAGAACTGGTACTAATGCTGGCACCAATCGCCCCACACATTTGTGAAGAACTGTGGAAACGAATGGGGCATCAAGAATCACTGGCGCGCGCCTCTTTCCCGACAGTTACCGATCCGAAGCTGCTGGAAGCAGACGCTGTGACTTGTATCGTTCAGGTTAAAGGCAAGGTCAAGGCCAAACTTGAGGTGTCGCCCTCGGTAAGCGCTGAAGAACTGGAAGAGCTGGCCTTACAGGCACCCGTGATTGTGAAAATTCTGGACGGTAAGCCACCCAGACGAGTTATCGTGAAACCACCTAGCCTCGTGAATGTGGTCCCCGCGGAGTAAGTAATGCCAGACAGCCAGGAAACCCAGGAAACCGACCTCACAAGGCTTCAGGTGCTGCGCCTTTCGCGCTGCAACGAGACGCAACAAGAGCAGGTCACTGAGCTGTTCGTGGACGCTTACTACAAAGAGATGTCCAACTTTTCACGCGACCGCCAAGCCTTGATACGTGCCTTTAGCAGTGCCCTAGATCCCTCTCGGCTGTTTGTGCTGCTTGAAGACTCTGAGCCTGTGGCCATGCTGGGGTATGCCACCGCAAAACATCGGGTTTTGCACCCCTCGGAAGATGCCTTTATTCGCGAATTCGGGGTGATACGCGGGGGCATCGGGTACAAGATTTTCTCCTATGAATACTGTCGAACACTGCCCATTGAGGCCGCTGCCATCTACCTGGAATGTCTAGCCACCGCGCCCCAGGCTCGAGGTAAGGGATATGCCAAGAGGCTGATGAACTGGGTGATGGACACGATTCCTGCCGAGACGATATACCTGGATGTGAATTCCTCAAACCAAGCCGCAATACATGTTCACAAATCCCTGGGGTTTCAAGAGATTAAACGGCGCTTTGACCCTATCGGCATGATGTTCATGGGCTACACGCATTTGCTGATAATGCGGCGAAGGGGAACAAAGGCGACCACAGGCACCGCCCAGCGCTAATAATTTAGGGCATGCGGTAGGCGGTCAAAACCGCACGGCCGTCCTTCTTGGCCTCGCCCATCAGTGAGGCCACCCACAGTTCCGAGCCGATCGCCTGAGGGTCCCGTCTGCTGCCAGCACCCTCCAAGGGCGGCACAATCCCGTCCCACAAGGCCTCACCTTGGGCTGCGCCGTATGCGTACAAGCCGCCCTCGGCAAGGAAAACGATGGAACCTGACTTTTCAATAATGGGGCGTGCGGGTGCCTGAAGGGTGATGCTGGCCCCGGTTGGGCCAAGCCATGTGGTTGACACGCACTCATTGAAGGACCGGCAAGACGCCATATCGGTAGTCGTCAACACCAAACCGTCGTTCACGATGAAGGGGATATGTTTGGCATCCAGATAACCTTGTGCCGTGGCCGCATCTAGGTATCGACCAGCGCGCAGCTGCTCGTGGAGCAGGTGAAGGACATTTACGGGGGCCTGCCCCTCGGCAGTGACCCGGCCAAAATCGTCATAGATGCGCCAGGGTAGCTCTGCAGGTGTTGCGTCTTCCCCGTCGTCAGCGTGTTCTTCGAAAGGGTCGGCAGAGGCGATGAAACCCGACTCCAGCAAGGAGGCCTGCGGCATGGCACCTAAGGTGCTTGTGTCCAACAGACCTGTGCGCTGATTGAAAGAAATCGAGTACCCCCAGGTGTAGGTGTGTGTCTCCCCGGTCGAGGTGTGGACACCGGCCAAGAGCTGCGCCCCGTGTGCCTGCGCGGTCAAAGGCTGGGTGGCCTGGGCGCCCGGCACAAACAGGGGATAGCCAGAGCGCGTTGAAAAATCAGGGTTCATGAAGATGACCTCCATGCCCTGCGAGCCTTCGCGGGCGGCAGCGATGGGGATCAGCAGAAACTGGTCAAAGATGCCGGTGATGACCTGGTCACCCAAGGCGTGATCCCACTGCTCGATCACATGGGTTTGAACCTGTGCCTCCCCACCCAGTAAAACCAGGGAGCGGCTAGCTGTGTCTGTACACACCCCGTAGCCCTGCCACAACTGGGGTAGACAGTTCGCGGGTTTCAACCCGTCCAAGGGGCGCGACCAGTCAACGTGCCCCGTTGAGGGGTCTATCTGCATGAGTACAGCGGTCTCCTTGGAACCATCAGTGCCCTCAAGTAAGAGCAGTTCACGCCCGATTTGCGCAATGTGCCAGGATTGAAGTTTCCTGGGATCCACCAAGGGAGCAGGCACATCACTTGTCCACGCGGTCTCCAAAGGACTGACCGAGGTCACCTCGGGGATGCGCGCGGCACTCGCCTTGTCCTGGGCTGTCGAGACAATATCCCACACCAGGTAGGGCACAATCACCAAAGAGGCACACACCAGCAGAACACCGAAGGCGCGCGCGGGCAGGGATGGGCGAGGCGTGGGTGCTGTCTTGTTCTTCGTGCGTTTTGCGGCCTGCGGGGTCGGGGCTTGTGCGCTCTGGTTTTCTGTCACCCTGCTAGTGTAGCGAGACCCTTTTGACGTGGGTTATCCACAGGAGCCCAGATTTGCTTTTGTCCACAGCTGGGCGCATCTGGGCAGTTTTGGGCGCGGTGATGGGCATAGCGTCGAGGAATGAAAATCTTTGGTCGCGACCCGATAGAGAAGTTGAGTCTTGCCACCTTTGAAACGGGTGCTGCTCTGCGCGAAGGACTAGACAAGCGAGGCCAGGAATACACCCAGGTCGAGCCCTTTGCTGAGGGGGATCGCGTGTTGCGTTGGCTACCGACTCGCTCGGTTGCCGTGGCGATTTGTGTGGGGATACTCGTGGCTACGGCACTTTCTATTGCCTACGGGGTTATTAATAAGGCCTGGGTTGCGGCCAGCGAAAAACAGTTAGCTTCTGGGATGGCCTCCACGAGAGAAGGCAAGGAAGCCGAGGCAGACGTGTTCATCGCACCCCCAGGGACATCATTGGCGAGGGCGGGCAGCGGCGAATCTGGTCCCGAGGTGGGTGCTGACAGAAGTGATACAGGGGCGCAAGGGATGGGTGGGGATGAAGAACTCAAGGTTCACGTTGTGGGCGCGGTAGGGCATCCAGGGGTTGTGTTGCTCAGTGGTGGGGCGCGCATTGACGATGCGATTGAGGCCGCCGGGGGTGCTTTGCCTCAGGCTCAACTGGGGGCCATTAACCTGGCGCAAGTGCTGCAAGATGGTGACCAGATTGTGGTTCCCACCTTGGACCAGATGCCACAAATTGGGTGCCAAGCGGGGCAGTGCGTGGCTGGTGCAGGCGGCGTTGCTCAAGGCGTCAACGCTTCTGAGGGGAGAGGCGAAGGTGCGGTTACATCTGCTGTCAGTTTGAATAATGCCAGTTTGGTGCAACTTCAAGAGCTGCCTGGTATAGGGCCGGCCTTGGCGCAAAGAATCATTGACTACCGTCAGGCCAATGGCGGGTTCAAGACGATTGAGCAATTGGATGAGGTATCAGGGATAGGCCCTGCGCTCATGGGACGTTTAAAGGACAAGGTCCGCCTGTGAGTGCGCAAGGACTGGCACGCACCCGGCAACGTGAGGCCCCAGAATTTGTGGACTTGAGACTTGTCCCTTTGGCAGTACTGGCCTGGGCGCAGACGTGGGTCTTGAGCGGAAACGGGGCACTGCTGGCCTTCATCACAGCATCGGGTGGGGCTGTGATAAGCCTGGTATTGACTGTGCTGGTCGTCTTGGCTGTGCGCGGGAGGAAAGGTCTAGGGCTTGCCAAACACGCCCTGTACCCTTACGGGTCTGTCCTTGCTGCCGCGGTGGTGTTGAGCCTGGGTGTTACTTTGATTGCTGTGAGCGCCGGCGTTCACCTTTATGTGCGTTCTCAAGACCCTGTGACCCGCCTGGTTACATCCGCAGGTGAAGGGCCCACGAGGCACGTGACATTGACAGGTGTGCTCGCAAAAGAACCCAAGGACGTCAAGGATAGTTGGGGAAGCGCCCAGCCCAGATCAAGGGTGTCCTTGAAAGTGCGTGAGGTTACCTGGCGTGGTGAAACCTGGGCCTCAAAAGCCGTGGTTACTGTTATTGGATCAGGGTGGAAGGATGCCGCCCTCGGACAAAATGTGAGGCTGCGGGCAAAACTTTTGCCCGCAGATGCTGGTGAGAAAGACGCTGCACTAGCTATTGCCTTGGGTAAGCCTGAACTCTTAGACCAGGCCGGGGGAGTATTGGCCACTGTGAACAAGGCGCGAAAAGGTTTGCTCGATTTATGCCAGGGCCTGACGTCAGATGCGCGAGGCCTGGTGCCAGGGATCACGGTCGGGGATGAAAGCCAGATCACCCCAGAACTAGATGCGGCCATGAAGACCAGTTCGCTCACACACTTGACGGCCGTATCAGGAGCACATGTGGCGATTGTGGTGGGGACTGCTGCCGCATTATTGGCTTTCGCCCCGGTTGCTGTGCAAGTCGCAGTAACTGGCCTGGTCTTGGCAGGTTTCGTCGCTTTGGTTCGCCCAGAAGACTCGGTTGTGCGTGCCGCCTTGACCGGCACGGTTGCCTTGGCGGGGGTGGTTGCCGGCAGGGAGTCTAGACCGCTGTCAGCCTTGAGTGTCGTCGTGATCGGGGTACTCATGATCAATCCGTGGCAGTCCAGGTCATACGGTCTAGCGCTCAGCGTTGTGGCAACCGCAGGGATTGTCACCTTGGGGAGGTCATGGATTGAGGCGTGGTCGCGCAGGGTTCCTCGCGGCGTGGCTGCCTTGGTGGCGATACCCGCCTCGGCGCAAGTGGCCTGCGCCCCAATCTTGTTGGGCTTGAACCCTGCTTTGCCGATCTATGGGGTGGTGGCCAACGTACTTGCGGCCCCTGCCGTCCCGGTGGCTACCCTGGGCGGCCTTGGGGCGGTTTTGTTACAAGATGTGTGGTCAGGGGCTGCACATCTATGTGCCCAGGTAGCAGGTGGCTGTGCCCAGTGGATTGCCTGGGTCGCACGTGGCACCAGCACCATGCCTGGTGCTTCCTTGCCGTGGCCCGAAGGCGCTGTGGGCGTGGGGTTACTTGTCATGATCGAGGCGGCCATTATCGTAGCGGTCGCACGGTACAACAGGAGGCAACGTCACATTGTTCGACCGGCGGCTATCTCGTGAATCATCTTCTCAAGGGCGTATCCAGGATCCCTGGAACCACCTTTGACCATGTGGTCTGCCTCGGCGGTCCAGATGATTGCGTGGGCTAGGCCATCATCTGACCATTGCCGAGCCTCACCACTGAGTTTGCGGACAAGCCACGGGGGCATCCCCAGCTGTTGTGGGTTAGCTTGGCCGCCGTGCAGTTTTGCCAACTGGCGCAGTTTGGAGGCAACCGCCATGACGATGGCAACAGGGGTGCATCCAGTAGAAACGGCAATACGACAATCTTTCAAGGCACGCGCATGATTGCCTGAGAGGATAATATCGGCCACGTCCCAAGCCTTGAACTCGACCCTGGAACCCACATATTCACGCACAATATCCTCTGTCAAAGGAGCATTGGCAGCAGAGGTCGTGTCCAGGAGTTGTTGGGTTACCGCGGTTAATTCGCCCAGGTCAGACCCCAGGGCCTGTGCCAAAGCCGTTAGTGCTGCAGATTCAGCACGACGACCTTGCCCAGATACCAAAGCCTGAAGATAGCTGACTTGATCACCCAATTTTTCAATGCGTTCGCAAGAGAAAGTGGGAACCTTCGCCTTTCGCAATGCGTCCACCATCCTCTTGCCAGCGACACCTCCACGGTGCCTCAGCACTAACCAAGCCTCAGAGGAAGGGGCCAGCAGATAAGACAAGAGGTCGTCCTGGAAGGCTTGCGGAGCACTTTCTATCCTGTCCACCAAGATCAGTGGAAACCCACCGAAAAGAGAAGGGCTGGCCATCTGCGCCAAGCCTCCAGATTCGTAGCTGGCGACGTCCACCTGATGAATATCTACATCAGGGCACGACGCGCGGGCCTGCTCAGTCAAACGGGTGAAAGCGTTTCTAGCAAAGGTATCTTCGGGGCCCCTAAAAAAGACGACCGGGGCCAAAGTCGCCTGTTGCCAAGAGGCGCCAGAGGACTTAGAAGAAGAACGCGTCGCAACTGCCATGCACCCAACTTTGCCACACTCTGCGTACACGAAACATCCTGGGCGTATCGCCCTCGGTAATGGAGAGGCTAAACTGTGGGGGACGTGTGGGCTTTCTAACAACTTTGCCAAGAGAATTGCCGCAAGCATCGGTTAGAAGGTAATGTTGACCCTTGGACTTATGGGCTGCGCGCCCGTATCCGCAAGGCAGCCTAAACAACCAAGGCAACTGGCTGTCCACAAGGCTGACGACTAGAAAATCAGGAAAGCATAAACGTGGCAAATATTAAGTCTCAAATAAAGCGCAACCGCACTAATGAAAAGCGCCGTCTTCGCAACCAGGCTGTCAAGTCTGAGCTGAAGACTCTGGTTCGCCGCACCCGTGAGGCTGTCGAGGACGGAAACAAGGAAACCGCCGAGGAAGCCCTGCGTGTTGCGTGCCGCAAGCTGGATAAAGCCGTTTCAAAGGGCGTTATCCACAAGAACCAGGCCGCTAACCGCAAGTCGAAGCTGGCCAAGCGCGTCGGCACGCTGAGCGCCTGAGCTCCTGGGCTCGGCCTGAGTTCAATCCTCTGAGGGCATCCCGTCTGCGCATCTAGACAAGGGGTGCCTATCAGTATTTCTGGGTAGGTATGCGCAGGTTTCTTTAGCGAGGACGAAAACACACGTGTCACCGATTAGCACTGCAGATGAACGAAAGTCTATAGAGCCGGCCTCAACCGACCCGGCGCACATTCGCAATTTCTGCATCATTGCCCACATTGACCACGGAAAATCTACCCTGGCCGACCGGATGTTGCAGTCAACCGGCGTGGTCGAGGCCAGGGATATGCGTGCACAGTACCTGGACCGCATGGATATTGAACGCGAACGCGGGATCACGATTAAATCCCAGGCAGTGCGCATGCCCTGGACTGTTGAAGGTAAAGCCTACGCCCTCAACATGATTGACACCCCAGGTCACGTCGATTTCAACTATGAAGTTTCACGTTCTTTGGCGGCTTGCGAGGGGGCGTTGTTGCTGGTGGATGCCGCACAGGGCATTGAGGCCCAAACGCTGGCGAACCTGTACCTGGCGATGGAACATGACCTGACCATCATCCCTGTGCTCAATAAGATTGACCTGCCTGCCGCCCTGCCAGATAAGCAGGCCGAGGAACTGGCGGGGCTCATTGGCTGTAAGCCAGAAGATTGCCACCGGGTCTCGGGCAAAACGGGTGAAGGCGTTGAACACCTGCTGGACACGATTGTCTCTCAGGTGCCTGCCCCCGTGGGGGATGAAAAAGGCCAGGCCCGCGCCATGATCTTTGACTCCGTCTATGACACCTATCGAGGTGTTGTCACCTATGTGCGTGTGGTTGACGGAGAACTTCGCCCTCGGCAAAAGATATTGATGATGTCGACCGGTTCCACCCATGAACTGTTGGAAATAGGCGTTATCTCGCCTGAACCCACGCCATCGGAAGGCTTGGGGGTCGGCGAAGTCGGCTACCTGATAACCGGGGCGAAGGACGTGCGCCAATCGCGTGTCGGGGACACCGTGACCTCCGCACAAAAGCCCTCCACACAAGCCCTGGCAGGCTACCGCGACCCGGTGCCCATGGTGTTTTCGGGCCTGTATCCGATCGATGGCTCGGACTTCCCAGCCTTGCGTGATGCCTTGGACAAGTTGAAGCTGAACGACGCAGCCCTTTCTTTTGAGCCAGAGACCTCGGCTGCCCTGGGCTTTGGGTTCCGTTGCGGTTTCTTAGGCTTGCTGCACCTGGAAATCGTGCGCGAACGCCTAGAGCGAGAATTCGACCTGGACCTGATTTCCACAGCACCCAACGTCATCTACCAGGTCACCATGGAAGACGGAACCGAGGTCACGGTCACCAACCCCTCTGAATACCCGGGTGGCAAGCTTCGTGACGTGCGCGAACCGATTGTTAACGCAACGATTTTGTCGCCCGCAGACTACATTGGCTCGATTATGGAGCTGTGCCAGGGTAGACGCGGAACCCTGAAAGGCATGGACTACCTGTCCGAAGACAGGGTCGAAATGCACTACATTTTGCCCCTGGCAGAGATCGTTTTCGACTTCTTTGACCAGTTGAAATCGCGGACCAAGGGCTATGCCTCGCTGGACTACGACATGGTTGGCGACCAGAGCGCAGACCTGGTGAAGGTCGATATTCTGTTGAACGGTGAGCAGGTCGACGCCTTTAGTTCCATCGTCCACAAGGATGCGGCGTACTCTTACGGCGTGCTGATGACCGGCAAACTCAAAGACCTGATCCCCAGGCAACAGTTTGAAGTCCCTATCCAGGCGGCGGTCGGATCCAGGATTATTGCGCGCGAAACCATTCGTGCCCTGCGTAAAGATATGTTGGCCAAGTGTTATGGTGGCGACATTTCGCGTAAACGTAAACTGCTAGAAAAGCAGAAAGCTGGCAAGAAACGCATGAAGTCCATCGGGCGCGTCGAGGTCCCGCAAGAAGCCTTTATCGCGGCATTGACCTCAGACGCCCCCACAGGCAAGGAGAAAAAGAAATGACCACTGATTCGGTTTCAACAAACATTTCCGAGGGCGGCTCGCTGGGGGCTGCCTTGGCAGACGCGAAGCCGGTTGAAGACATTGTTGGCATCGATGCCGAAGCTCGTACCGGTTTTGCACTGGTCACAAAAGGCAAGCCCGGTAAGGCCGCCATGGGCGGTTGCGGTTGTGGCGGATGCGGCTGCGGCGGCAAAGATGCAGCTAAGGAAGGGAACTGAGACGCTGTCTTGGTTGCTTATTGATGACACTCGTAGGGTTTGGACGCTGACGTGGTAGACGAGGAAACAGAGCGCTCGGACCCGGCAAAGACGGACACTGCAGAGGGTTCTCCTGCGGGCCAGGATTTGCGCGAGTTTTTCTCTCGCACCAGGTCCTTCATTCGGCGCGGGGAACGCATGGGACCGTCCTTGCAGCGCACCTGGGATAACCACCGTGACGAGTACTTGGTGAAGGTCGCGCGCGGCTCTGGTCACACCACGGTTGACCTGGACGCACGTGTGGAACCTGCCGAGATATTCGCGCAGCCCGCCCCGCTGGTGGTTGAGGTCGGTTGTGGCACGGGCACACAGATTGTCCACGCTGCCAGCACCCACCCGCAGACGAATTTCTTGGGCTTCGAGGTGTGGATTCCGGGCCTTGCCAAAACCGTGAGTGGTGCAGTCCAGGCAGGCGGTCTGCCGAACCTGCGTTTGCTGGATTTCGACGCCCAACAGGCCGCGCCCGTGTTACTGCCCGCCGGGTGCGTTGATGAGGTCTGGACTTTCTTCCCCGACCCCTGGCCCAAGGCGCGCCACAAGAAACGCCGCCTGGTCTCACCTGGGTTTGCTACCAAGGTGGTCCGCCTGTTGAAACCCGGTGGTCTGTGGCGTTTGGCAACCGACTGGGACGACTACGCCTACCAGATCCGTGACGTGATTGAATCCACGCCGGGTTTGGCGAACCTGCATGTCGAGCAGCGCCCCGAAGAGGATGACCCCGCAGGTGGAACGCACGGGGGCTTTGCCCCGCGCTGGGAGGGACGCACCCTCACAGTGTTTGAACGCAGAGCTTTGAGAGATGGTCGGATCGTCCACGATGTCACAGCCCAAAAAATTCCCGAGGGCGAACCGCTAGATAATGCGGTGCTTGGACAGGGCGTTGCGGAGATGCACGAGAGCGCGGACCTGGACGGCTTGAGCTAGTGCTGAGCCTTTATGTCCACATTCCTTTCTGTGCAGTGCGCTGCGGGTACTGCGACTTCAACACCTATGTTGCCCATAGCTTCGGGCCAGGTGCGGGACATGAGGATTTCGCTGAGTCTATCGCCGCAGAGGCGAAGCTGGCTGCTGCCGCATTATCTAAGGATTCGCCCTCGGCAATAAAACCGAAGGTGGCAACGGTCTTCTTTGGGGGAGGCACCCCAACCTTGCTTGGCCCAAGGCAACTGGGGCGGATGCTGGAATCTTTGCGCGAAAACTTTGACCTGGTGCCCGGATGTGAAATAACGACCGAGGCGAACCCAGATTCGGTGAAGGCGGGGGACGTTGCGGCGTACGCGGCGGCGGGGTTTACCCGCATGTCTATTGGGATGCAGTCAGCTGTTCCTCACGTATTGCAGACCCTGGAACGCACGCATAACCCTGCAAATGTCGAAGCGCTGGTTGCGCAGGCCAAGGCGGCAGGGATGCAGGTATCTTTGGATTTGATTTACGGGACGCCGGGGGAGTCCCTCTCCGATTGGCGTGCTTCTTTGGAGGCCGCGATCGTGCTTGAGCCTGACCACGTTTCCGCCTACGCCTTGGTGATTGAACCGGGGACCAAAATGGGTGCCTATCTGGCGCGTGGGCTGATTGCCCCGGTTGACCCTGATGATGAGGCCGCCAAGTATGAACTGGCCGATGCCATGTTGGGTGAGGCAGGGTATCACTGGTATGAGATCTCCAACTGGGCTAGGCCGCTTGCGGGAACTGATGGGACTGATGGTGAGCTGGCGCGCTGTCGACACAATATGGCCTATTGGAAGTCTTACGAATGGTGGGGCTTGGGACCAGGCGCGCACTCTTTTGTGGGGGGCAAGCGTTGGTGGAATGTGAAGCATCCCTTGACCTACGCGCAGCGTGTTTTGGCTGGCGTGAGCCCTATAGCGGACTCGGAAGATATTGATGAAGACACGGCGGCTTTTGAGCGCTTGATGTTAGAGATCCGTTTGCGTGAGGGTGTTCTCATTGCGGACCAGGCAAGGTTGAAAGACCTGGTTGACCGCGGTTTAGCGCAGCCCGATATGGCGGTTGAGGGCAGGCTTCAACTGAGTTTACGAGGACGCCTCCTCGCCGACATGGTCACCCAAGAGCTTTTGGGAAACGCCTGAAGACTAGGTGTCGCGATTGGTGCAGTGTGGGCAGGACGCACCGCCCCTAATGACCGTAAATGGCACCTGTTTGTTGGCAAAAACCCTGGAGCCGGGGATCTTCCCGAATCCCCGGCTCCACATTATTCAGCCCTCCCGCGAGGGCTGACGTTGGGTTTCTATTATGAAGTTGAGGGCCTGGGCGTGGGAGTCGTAGGAATCCCGGTTGCCGCCGTGCCAATGGTGGTTCCTGGGACACCACTATTGAGCGGTGTGTTGAGAACCTTGGTCACCCAGTCCAGGAAGGCTGCGGGGTCCTTTTTGGCCAGTTCCGCCAAGGCGTCCTTAGCCTCGCCTTGAACCTGTTTCGCGGCCTCGGCTTCCAGCCTTGCCAGTTCTGCCTTGCTTGCGAGGGTTCCGTCAACCAGGGTGATGTTGTCAAGCTTTGCCCCGTTGACCAGTTCGGCAACCTTGCGGCTGACGGCCTTTTCGCCACCGACGACGATGGTGCGGTCAGCCCCATGCCTGCGCAGTGCCTGTTCGGAATAGCTTGGCAGGGTATTGGTCTGGGTCAAGACGATGGTTCCGTTGATATTCGCAGCCAAGGCCCCGCCCGAGAGGGCATCGGGGAAGTTCTCTCCTGAAACGAGCACCGCCGAAGTGGTGCCTGGAACAGTGGCTGCCAGTTTGGCTGCGGTTTCGTAACGGTCTACGCCCACAACCTGATTGCGCACAACGGACATATTATTGGGCAGCGGCACGGTATTCATGGCCGTAGCTGCAGGTCCACCCACCGCAGTCAGGTTCATGGGGTGCGTGGAGCCCAACTCTGTCAGGTAACTCTGGATTGACCAGGGCACTTGGTTTCCGCTGGTCAACAGGGTTATACCTCGTTGACGCCCGGCTGCTGCCCCGGATGCCAAAGCATCTGGGAAGCCAATGCCGTCAGCCAAGTAGACATTGACGTTTTGTCCAGCCTGGCCTCCAGGGACCAATTCCATGGTGCGGCGAGCCACCTTCACAGAGGTCTCAAAGCGGTCTGCCCCAGCGATCTGGCTAATGTTGTATCCGGCCTCGGTCAGTTCAAACCTGTCATAGGGGCTGAGCTGTACTTTTCCGCCGACCAGGATGACGTGTTTCTTCTTGGCCACCTTGAGCTGTTCGACGATGGCCGGTTCTAAACCAGTGGACCAGGTGGTCAAGAGTATGGGTGCACGCAGGGCTGCTGCCAAAGGAGTGGCAGACAGGCCGTCGGCTGCGACATTGCCGTCGACAATAATGACGGAATCCCCAGAGAAGCCTCCGGCTTTCCAAGCGGCAATCGAGGTCAGAACGCGGTTATCACCTTCCACGCGCTGCGTATTGGCAGACAGGGCTTTGGCTAGACGCTTAGCGTCGGCCTCTTGGGCCTTCTTGACTTCTTCAGCCTTCTTCTTGGCGTCAGCTTCAGCCTTCTTCTTGTCTGCTTCGGCCTTCTTTGCGGCCTCTTCCGCAGCCTTCTTTTCAGCCTCCGCCTTCTTCTTGGCTTCCTCTTCGGCCTTCTTCTGCTCGTCGGGGGTCAAGGGTTTGCTTCCACCCTTGGTGACATTCTCTACCTGCTTGAAGAGCTCTTGAATCTTGTCTTCATTGGCGCGAGCAGTCGTAATAGACGTCATGGCATCCGAGAGAGCCTGTCCGGCCTTATCTGCCAGGAGGACTGCATCATCAGTCGTCTTGACGACAGCAATTTCCGTCAGATAGCCATTGAGCTTATCCAGGGCCTGGTTAATCGAGGTGTAGGCGTCCTTGTTTTGGCGTGCGTAAGAGGCGGCCTCGCCCTTAATGTTTTGCACCAAGTACTTCAGCGACTGAGGCACCGCATCCACCTGCTTGCCCAACATAACCGTATTGAACTGGTCAGCAGCGTTGATCTGCAGGATCTCGTCCTTCAGTTTCTTGACCTGTTCCATGGCGTCTTTGACGCGCTTGGTCTGCTTGTCAATATCGGGCTGGTACTTGTATCCACGGTCCTTCAAAAGGTCAGAGATGGCAACCAGGGTATTGGCTTCATGTTGGGCCTCTAAGAACAGGGGAATCATGGGCTGCATGAGCTTGTGATAGTAGGCAGCATCATGCTCAGGCTTGAAATTGACCTTGTAGTTTTCCTCTTTGGCAGGATCGTTACTCTCTTTGGTTTCTTCCTTCAGATCAGCAATTTGCTTATCGAGGGCGGTCATTTGTTGCTCTAGCCGCAGCTTTTCAGCTGTGGCAGCAGCAATCTGTGCGTCGGTGGGTGCAGGATTGGTCTGCGCTAAAATCGCAGTTTGTGCATCAATGGATGCCTGGAGATTTGGTTTCGTCACCTTGACTAGATTATCTAGCTGCTTTTCTTTGGCAGTGAAAGCGCTCTTAGCCTGCAGGTACTTATTCAAGGTTGTCTTGTACTCAGAATCCCACTTGTCCTGGGCGTCCTTGAGGTTCTTTTCGGCCTCGGCAATGGTTGTATTGAGTGAGCCATTGGCTGAGTTCAGGTAATCCTTGAGGCGGTCGCGTTTCTCAACGTCGGACTTGGCCTTGTCCAGATTGGCCTGGGCCTTCTTCAGGGCTTCCTCCCCATCTTCCCTTTCAAACTGCGCATTACGTGCAGCGTTCTTCAGTTTGGTTTCATCGGCTTCGTTCTGAGTTGCCGTTTTATTTGGGTCCCTGGTCCAGGCTTTGAGTTCAGCTTTAGCCTCGAGTTCTGCCTTTCTGAGCTTATCGAGGGTATTGGTGGCGGCCTCGACTAGGTTAGTTTGCTCGACCAGCTTCTGATCTAAGAGTTTTGAAGAAGCATCGAAATCTTTGAGGGCCTTGTCTGCCAGGTTGCGGATCATCCCCAAAGAAACAGGTTTATCCATGGCATCGTACTTATCGCCCTTGTAATCGGAGAGGTCACTGCCCGACGCACAGGTCGTGGGGATCTTATAGGCCGTTGTTTTTTCCAGCTCTACCTCTTGTTTTGTGGTCCCCGGGATCGGCTCTCTGCCAGTGTCGGCATCAACTTTGCCGCCAATGTCGTAGGTGGAACCTTCCGGTGTTGTCGCGCATACGATGGCCTGTAGCCACTCAAGTTCATTGAGTGCTGCACTCTTCGTTATCTTGCCGTCTTTGTCCTTGGTGTCAGTCATCTGTGAGATAACAGCAGCCTCGCCAGTGGGGCCATCTCCAAAGAGGAAGCTATTGAGTTTCGGTTCGGCGGCATCCAGGTAGATGCCCTTATTGATGTAGATACCTGCCAGGGTTCCATTCTTCACCAAGGGAGCGCCCCGATCATCAGGAGAGAAGCCCTTGTCATCAACGGTGAAGCCCTTTTGGACGTCTTTATTGTCGATGGAACCAATTTCTTTGGTGAAGTCCTGTGGCGTCTTAGTGAAGTCATCCCATCCGCCAGGTGTGGCCATGACATCAGTGCCAGAGGCGTTAACCAGGTGGTTCATCTTCACATCGGCATCGCGTGAACCCAAGGTCGGGGTCCCCGCGGTTTCTTTCCATCCCCACTGGGTGATCTTGTCAGCAATGGTGACCATTCCGGTGGGTTTTTTCAAAGGGGTAATGCCAGTGACAGGTCGGTCCAAGCGCAGCAGCACCAGTTGGGCTTCGTACTTGGGCTTAATGCTTACGCCCCAGTAGACCTTGGCCGAACCAGGCATAGAAGAAGTCCCGAAAGTCACGCGAGGTGTTCCCTCAGAGATTAACCCCGTCACGACCTTCGTATTGCCCTTGCGGTCATCAGTACGAATAACGCCTTGGTATGGATCCTTAGAGCCTGTGACACAAGCGCGAGAGGTCACAATCGTGCGGTTGTCAATGAGTGTTCCCGAGCACACATCCACAACAGTCTGATTAACTTGAGCCTCACCTGAACAAATGGTGCCTTCCTTAACAACCGTGCCCGCTGCAACGGTGGTGTTTGTAGGACACTTCCAAGTGCCGGCTACGGCATTATCGTTTTGAATAGGCTTTGCAGTGGTCTCGGGTGTGGCCCGACATTTGCTGGTAGCAGTGATCGTGCTATCTGTAGTTGAGGTGCCTGGTGGACACACAAAGGGGCCATCGATAGCAGGCGTTTCAACCGTTTCGTCGTCCTCTTTATAACACTTTAGATTCGAAGCATTAAGGGTGGTCTTAGGTTTATAGCCGGGGGGACACACATACCGCGGTTCTTGTTTGGGAGAGACGTCTTCTCCAGAAGCCTCACACACCGTGGCAGAAACAATTGTCGTAACACCTGTAGGTTTCTTATATCCGGGCGGACAAGACCAGGTAGCTGGCGTGCCACCTTCTTGGACAGCCAGGGCGGTGATCTCGCCTTGATAGGACTGGAACTTAGGTATCTCAACGCGGGCAACGAAGTTGCCGGCGGAGCCTGTGGCATCCGTAATATCGCTAAGGGCGTGTGCCGGGATGCTACCGGCGAAGACTAGTGCAGCGGCAGATATAAAGACTGCCAGCCTTGCAAGGCCCTTCCTTGCCTTTGATTCGTGGCTGCGGGTTTCCACGATTGACCTCCTGTCATTCCATCCATGGAATCTTTTCTAGGCACATGCGGGAAGTACAGTGCCCTCAGCAGTCTCCGACTGCCTATATGTTCTATCGGCAGACCCCCTGAAATTGTTACGAATTTGGTCCACCCACTCACACGCCGTGGGGCAGGCTCTTAGACAGTTAAGAAGTCTATGAGTTCTTCTACTCGGCCCATGAGGGTCGGTTCAATGTCGCGGTAGGTGTTCACACCAGACAGTATGCGTTTCCAGGCTAGGCCCAGGTCCTCTTTCGTCTCACATGGCCAGCCCAAAGCGCGACAGGTGCCCACCTTAATATCGACGTCACGAGGCACATCAGGCCAGGCAGTCATACCGGGCACCACAACCCCCGGTTTCACAGCCTGCCAAATATCCACAAAAGGATGCCCGACGATCAGCAAAGAATCCAGACCATATCGCCCACGCATCGCATCAGCCAGCCGCGACTCCTTGGACCCAGGAACCAGATGGTCCAACAAAACGCCTGCCCGTCGTTCAGGTCGTGGCTCAAACTCCGCCAGTACGGCCTCCAGATGGTCTGCGCCGTCCAGCAACTCGACCGCTATGCCCTCAAGGCCCAGGTCATCGCCCCAGATCTTTTGGACCAAATCCGCGTCGTGTACGCCCTCGACCCACAAGCGCGCAGCCTTCGCCACGCGCGCAGCCCCATCCGCGCCGCCCTCGGCAATGAAAGAACCGGAGGCCGAAACCCGTCGGCCCCCGTGGCCCAACAAATAACTGTCTGAAACCAAGGAAACGTCGCGACGAAAACCGACCTCTGGCGGCGTCAAAATGACTGGTTTGCCCTCTATCCAAAAGCCTGGCCCCAGCGGAAAGGAACGCACAGCCCCGTGGCGGTCCTCCAGCTCGACAATGAACATGCCTCCGGATTTTTCGCAGCGTTTTATTGCGCCGACCCAGCCGGTCTCGACGTCTTCTACGACCAAACCGGGGTTTGCGGGTGTCTCAACAGGTTCTGGCTCTTGGTTACGATGCGGAGGTAAAAACACTACTCACCTGGTCATTTCTTGAGCATAACTGGCAGCGTGCCCAATACGGGGGCTGGCGACAGCGGTGTAGGCCAAGAGCGAGGCGGCAGCACCCTGGCAAGCAGACCACCCACAACCACCCCCATGATCACGAGGATCGTCACGGCGTTGCCCGCAGCAGTGACCACCTCTATCTCTTGAGTCATGCTGGTGAGTAGCGGCGTAAGGGCACTCATGACCAGTAGGGCTGCGGCCTCAGCGGAGATGAAGGCCCCCACAATGGCGGTGGAAGTAAAGGCCAGGAACACAATGTGTAGAACCGTCAGCTGTGTTGAGGCCAAGAAGTCATGCAGGACTGCGAAAACACCGGCTGCCGAAAGGTAAGAAGCCAAGAGCGCAACACCGCCAACACAAGCGGCCACAAAACCAAGTTCCTTGAGCATGCGCTCAATGCAGGTAGGCCACCAGGTGACAGGCGAACCCAAGGCCCCCAAAGAAAACAGCCCCAGGATGAAGGCGTTTACGCCCCCCAGATCAGTCATGGATGCCTGGGTGCCCAACAGCAAAGAAACGTTCACGAAGGCCACGATCCCCAGCGGCATCAAAGCGATCCAGGCGTCAGACTTCTGCAAGGGCTTCGTTTCGCTGTCGTCTGAGGCCTTGACGGCGAAACTTTGTGAGGCCCCGCGTTTAGAGCTGTCTTTCGACAACGAAGACACCTGCATGCGCATGGTCTTAGGCTTTTGGACTTTCCAGTACACCACGGCGACCACGAGGCCCAGAGAAACAATCGGCAGCGCCCACAATGCCGTTGCGTGCGTCGAGGAAGCCCCCGGCAGTGTCGCAACAATCAGCAAAGCAATCAAGGTGCCTGGCAAGCCGTGCCTGAGTGCCAGCCAGTAATCCAGTTGCGCCTCGGTGGCGGGCCTGCCCAGAAGGAAAAATACGGCACGAAAAACCCGCCTGGCCAGCCCAGATTCTATGAACATGGCGCCCGCTAAGAACCACAGAGCCAGGCCCACGAAGGAATACGCGGACATGGCTCCCATGAATTCCAGGGCGGCGCTCAAAAGACCCCTGGGCCCCGCGATGAACACAAGCCCCAAAGCCCCTGGAAGCCCCAAGGAAAGAGGCGCTGGGATGCGAGAGGCAAGCAGCACAAGTGCAAGCAGCACAAAGATGACGGGCGCAAGCCACGGGGGCAGGAAATCAAGCATTCTTACCCTCCTTGTGCGCGAGCAGAAGGGAACGCAGCTGGGTTATCGCAATCCAGGCCCACCAGATGCCAAAGACGGGGATCGGTAAAGCTGCCAAGCTCAGTGGTACCTCGATAACGGCCATAGGCACGTCCCAGGAGGATATGGTCGTCCACGCGCCCCCAATGACCATCACGAGCAGGCTGAACAACAAGAGCACTGAACTTGTGAAAATCCGGTAAGAGGGGGGCGGTTCCTTAGAAGGATCATTGCCGAGGGCGGGAAGTTGTTTGTCTGTAAGCAGGGTGGTCATGGCCCCCAAAACCACCCAGATAACCAGCAGAGAGGCCACTTGTTCAATACGTAGAGCCATTAGGGCAGCAGTTGAATTTGCGAAACCAGCCCAGGCGTCCGCCCTCGGAAAAGATAAACCCCCGAAACCCAGGTGCGCGGTTTCGGCAACAAGGTGGAAGACGGATGCGACAACCAGGACGACACCGATAACCGAAGCAATGGTGCCTATAGCTTTGTTAGGCATACCCTGCACCTTCCTAACCTTCCGTTCCACGTAGGCCTGGCGATCGGTCCCAGGTACAGCAAATTTAGCAAATTATCGCAGGATTCCAGCGGTGCAGGGCGGATGTGGTCAGGAAATGCTCCCAGGCCACTAAGAGAGTAGAGTTAGCACTCTAAGGTCTAGAGTGCTGATTTAGGTTAGGAGTGTGCGTGAGCGACAGTAGAAGACTGAGCGTATTGCGCGCTATTGTCTCCGATTATGTTCAGACCAAAGAACCTGTGGGATCGCGCATCTTGGTGGAACGACACAGGCTGGGTGTTTCGCCTGCAACCGTGCGCAACGATATGGCCGTTTTGGAAAACGAAGGTTTCATACAACAGCCGCACACTTCTGCTGGGCGCATCCCCACCGATAAAGGATATCGACTATTCGTTGACCGACTGGATGAGGTAAAACCTCTTACGGTTGCCGAGAGGCGCGCCATTACACAGCTATTGGATGATGCCGTTGACATAGATGATGTTGTGGAACGCACAGTTAGGCTGCTGGCGCAGTTGACCCACCAGGCGGCGATCGTTCAGTACCCGGTTTTCCGAACCGCCACAGTGCGCCACCTTGAATTTATCCAGGTCTCTGCCTACCGGCTGATGGTTATTGTCATTATGGATACGGGGCGCGTCGACCAACACTTGCTTGAGATCGACGAAGAAATCGCCGCCCATGATCTTGAGGACATAGCCCATTTGGTCAATAAGATCTGTGTTGGCAACGATGTGACTACTATTCGCAGGGCTATTGAGGATTTGCGAGATACTCATCACATCCAATGGGGCTCGGACACAGAAAAGGCTCCGACGCTTTCTTTGCTCGAGGCCGTGATCAGTGCTTTAGAAAGCGGAGACACCGAACAGCGCATTGTCATGGCAGGCGTGGCGAATCTAACCCGTTTGGATACGGACTTCACCAAGAGCATCATCCCTGTTGTAGAAGCTTTGGAAGAACAAGTCGTTTTGCTGAAATTGTTTAGCGAAATGTCCAATGACGCCCCTGTTGCGGTGTCCATTGGCTCCGAGCACGGTTACGATTCGCTGTCCGAAGCGGCGATCGTCACCTCAACCTACGAGACAACAGATGGTGGCCAGGCACATCTAGGGGTAGTAGGGCCAACCAGGATGGACTATCCTGCTTCGATAGCTGCCGTCCGGGCTGTTGCCCGGTACCTTTCAAAGATCCTGGGTACCCAACAAGAGATCTAATAGCAAAGATGGAAGAAGAAGGAACGTTTCTTTGAGCGATCACTACGAAACTCTAGGCGTAAGCCGCGATGCAAGCGCCGATGACATCAAGAAGGCCTACCGGAAATTGGCCAGAAAAATGCACCCTGATGTCGCTGGTGCCGAGGCAGCCGATGCCTTTAAAGAGGTGACGGCAGCCTACGAAGTACTTTCCAACCCTGATAAACGTGCTCAATACGATATGGGCGGTTCGGGGTTCTCCTCTATGGGTGGTGGAAGTTTCGGATTCTCTGACATCTTTGAGACCTTCTTCTCTGCCGCCTCTGGTCCAGCCGGGCCGACCCCGAGGGGCAGGCGCGGCCAAGATATCTTGACAACCCTAGACATAAGCCTGCAAGAGGCCGCATTCGGTGCCGTAAAAGACATCACCATTGACGCCGCGGCGCTGTGCCCCAGGTGCGAAGGCAGCTGCTGCGAACCAGGCTCCAGCCCCGAGACCTGCGAAGATTGCCACGGTCGAGGCTCAGTGCAAAGGATGGCACGTTCCTTCCTGGGGCAGGTCATGACGACAGCGCCATGCCAGGCATGTGGGGGCCACGGCACCATTATTCCCAAACCGTGTACTGAATGTGCAGGCGATGGTCGTGTGCGTTCTAGGCGTACCCTCAAGGTTGACGTGCCTGCGGGTGTCGAAAACGGCACCCGGATCCGTTTAAGTGGGCGCGGCGAGGTCGGTCCAGGAGGAGGGGCTGCTGGCGACCTCTACGTTGAGATTCGTGAATTGCCGCACCCGGTTTTACAGCGCCGCGGAGATGACTTGCACACTCGATTACGTATCCCCATGACAGCCGCCGCCCTGGGCACACAGTTTTCCTTAGAGACCCTGGACGGGACTCGAGATGTGAAGGTCGAGGCAGGCAGTCAACCTAACCACGTCATCAAGCTGAAAGATTTGGGTGTCGGGCACTTGCAGCGTGCAGGTCGTGGTGACCTGCTGGTGCATTTGGATATCGAGATCCCTCAGGACCTGGATGAGCGCCAAAAAGAGTTGCTCAAAGAATTTGCCGACCTGCGTGGTGAAACCCCGAAGGACGATCAAGATCAGCACACCTCTGTGTTTTCAAAACTGAAAGAAAAAATGACTGGCAACTGATCTGGGCGGCCAGCAACCCCTGAGAGGACATACGTGAGCGTATCCCTGTTCCTTGCAGATCGTGACCTCATTGAACACTTGGGCGTCCCACTGTCACGTGAAAAACTTGGCGAGACCCTGCAGCCGCAGGACACGATACGGCTCACAGGAGATGAAGCCAGGCACATCGCAACAGTTTTTCGCGCGAAAGTCGGTGAAGTCATCGACGTATGCGACGGTCAGGGTGTTGTTGTGCGGTGTGAAGTGTTGGCCGGGGTAAGCAAAAACAGCGTGGAGCTCTTGGTTCTTGAGGTGAATACAAGGCCGCGTCGGGCGCCCGCCTTCGCCCTCGTCCAAGGTCTTGCCAAAGGTGGACGGGATGAACAAGCCGTAGAAACTGCTACGGAACTAGGGGTCGATCAGATAATCCCGTGGCAGGCAGGGCGCAGCGTATCTGTGTGGGCGGATGCTAAGCGCGCAGAAAAAGGGCGAGGAAAGTGGCAAGAAGTGGCGAGGGCGTCATCCAAGCAAAGCCGGCGTGCCTATGTGCCCGAGGTTTTGCCAGCCATGGACACAAAAGCCTTAGCGGAATGGATAAACGACGAGGTCAAAGCGGGGGCTGTAGCAATTATTTTGCACGAGGAGGCAAGCGAAAGTTTGACTTCGACACTTCGAAAATTGCCCGGTGGACTCGGCGAAACGGTACCCAAAATCATTGTCGTCATCGGTCCTGAAGGCGGTATTGGGATCGATGAACAGAGGGTCCTAGAAGTTCAAGGCTGCGTTAGCGCTAAACTTGGGGAAAACATCTTGAGGACCTCCAGTGCGGGTCCTGCTGCTTTAGTCGTATCATGGACTGTATTGGGTTTGTGGTAGCACACATTCGATCAGTTATACGGCCGGGAAGGACACATCTTGCAGTTTGGCATATTCTGCGATGGGATCCGCATACCCGAGCCAATTAGTGGGCAGTTGCCTTCAGAACATGAAAGACTGCGCGCACTTATAGCCTTGGCACGAAAGGCTGAGGAAACGGGTATGGACGTTTTTGCCCTCGGCGAAGCGCACGGCAAAGAAATGGTTTTATCCAGCCAAACCGCTATCCTCGGGTACCTGGCAGGAGTGACCACCCGAATGCTCTTATCGACTGCGGGAACGGTGCTGCCCATCTGGGATCCCCTGCGCTTAGCCGAAGACTTTGCGACCCTGCATCACTTGACCCGAGGGCGCCTTGACCTGATGTTGGTCAAAGGGTTCTCGCGTGAAAGTTTAGAAAACTTTGGGCAAGATTCGCGACGTACTACCGAGATTATGCGAGAGAAATACGCCTTGCTGCGATCGCTGTGGGACGAAGAAGAACCCGTCACCTGGGAAGGACGTTTCAGAACGCCGCTTAGAGGCTTTGCTTCCTCACCCAAACCCTTGGACGGGATACCGCCTTTTGTGTGGCACGGCACCGCAAATTCTCCAGACGCAGCTGAAACGGCGGCCTACTACGGGGACGGTTTCTTCCACTTCAACTCCTCAGCCACGCCTGAACGCATACGCGAATTATTTAAGATCTATCGTCACCGTTACGCGTACTACGGTCACGGCTCAGTCCAGGATGCAATTATTGGTTTGGGGCTGCGCGTCTTTATTGCGCGCTCTTCCCAAGAAGCAGTCAACCGGTTTAGACCGTATTTCAACGCCTTGAGTGTGCGTCATGAGGGGATGAGCCTTGAAGAGGCACTGAGCCAGACGACCCTGATTGTCGGCTCAGGACAACACATCGTTGACCAAATCATGCGACTACGCCAGATTGTTGGCCCCTTCCAAAGGTTAATGTTTTCTATTGACAGCGATTCTTTGTCATTGGAAACCTCCCTAGAGCAAGTCGACTTACTCTCCGCGCAGGTAATGCCGGTCTTGCGGCGCGAACTTGGTGCGCGCCTGCCCGTTCAAGCACCCACTCACGCCGCCTATCTGGACTACATGGCCTCGGAAGGACAGGTCGTGCAATCGGAATACCACCAGGTGACCACTGACGTGAGAGTCGCATGGAATCGTGCCAATGAAAATGTCTTGCGCGAGTTGAGGACCAGGTAATGACTGAACAGGCGGAAACGGTCTCCAGGTGGATTATGGTGCCTGAGGACCTTGAACCCCTCGTCCTGTATGGACCCAATGATGAAATCCTGCGTGCCGTGGAACGCGGCTTCCCGAACGTCACGGTTGTTGCGCGAGGTGCCCAGGTACACCTATCAGGTGTGGAACAACAAGTCGCCTTAGTCGAAAACTTCATTAGTGAATTGATTGATGTAGCCCAGGTGGGTAACCCCCTGACGGTTGATGCCGTTGACCATGCGATTAAGATGCTCTCCACTCCTGATGCGCCTAACCTTGCCCAGATGCAGGCGACCGAGGTATTAACGGCCAGAGGAAAAACAATTCGCCCCAAAACGGCTGGTCAACAGAGGTACGTGGAGGCCATCGAAGCCAATACTATCGTCTTTGGTATCGGACCGGCAGGTACTGGTAAGACCTACCTGGCCATGGCGAAAGCAGTAAACGCTTTGGTGAGCGGCGAAGTTCGCCGCATAATTTTGACGCGCCCCGCAGTCGAGGCAGGCGAATCATTAGGCTTCTTGCCCGGGACCCTAACCGATAAAATCGACCCTTATCTGCGCCCTTTATATGACGCACTGCATGACATGATCGACCCGGGCGCTTTGCCGAAGCTCATGGCTGCAGGCACGGTTGAGGTTGCTCCCTTGGCCTATATGCGAGGGCGAACCCTAAACGATGCCTTCATTATTCTGGACGAAGCACAAAACACCACCAGTGAGCAGATGAAAATGTTTCTCACCCGTTTAGGTTTCAATTCGCGGGTTGTAGTGACGGGGGATGTCACGCAGGTGGACTTGCCGACAGGTAAATCCTCCGGTCTGCGTCAAGTCGAGGGCATCCTTGAAGGCATCCCTGATCTGGTGTTTTGTCACCTAACTTCCCAGGATGTGGTGCGACACACCCTGGTTGGGCAGATTATTGATGCCTACCAGCGTTTCGATGAAGACACTCAAACGCGCGCGGCCCACCCCAATCACAGACAGCCAGTGGACCAGATAACTGCACATGCGGAAATCTTCAGAGAACACGGTGAACGCACCGTGAGACGCGCACACGGTGGACGGGGAAGACGATGAGCGTTGAGGTCAACAACGAAACAACGTACGACATTGACGGCCGCGAATTCGTGGACTTGGTTTCCTTCTGCCTAGAGCAGTTACACATCAGCTCGGCAGCGGAGGTCAATGTCATCTTTCTCGACCCAGATGCCATGGCTCAACTGCACGTGCGTTGGATGGACTTGGAAGGCCCCACCGACGTCATGTCCTTCCCCATGGACGAGATGCGTCCAGGCACGCAGGAACGCCCCACAGCAGCGGGCATATTAGGCGATATCGTGATTTGCCCAGCCGTCGCTGCGAAACAAGCTCGCGATCAGGGTCATGCGACGATAGAAGAGATGTTGCTTTTAGCCGTTCACGGTCTGTTGCACCTGCTGGGCTACGACCACGCGGAAGAAGATGAAAAAAAAGAGATGTTCTCTTTGCAGCGACACCTGCTGCTCACCTTCCTTGCGAGTCGCACATGAGCGACATTCCCGCCTACGTCATATTGTTGGTGACCCTGCTGTGCTACTGCCTCGCAGGGGTCTTGACTGCAGGGGAATCAAGCCTCATCAGGCTGTCCAAGGCTACCGCTCAAAACATGGCTGAAATGGGGCGGCGCAATGGTGTTCAGGTTGTGGAACTGATGGACAAAAAAAGCAGGGTCGTGGCTGCCTCGCGCGCAGCCAGGACATTGCTTTTGGCCACGTCCGTGACGGGCTTGGCGGTTGTGTGGTTGTCATTCTTTGACAGATGGTGGCTCGCCTCGGTGGTAACAGTGCTGATGGCAACCCTTCTTGCCGTCTTTGCCACCTTCCCTGCTAGCCAGGTGGGGCGCAGGCACCCTGAGGACACCATCAATGTTGTCGCCCCGGTTATGGGGGTCATTGACGCCATGGGAGCACCGTTTGCCAAACTCGTGGAGTACATCAAACCGCCCTCGGGCTTGACTGAACAAGAGGCGAGGGAGGAAGTCGCCCAGGACCTGCGCGAAATGGTGGACCAAATAGGGGATACCGAACAGTTTGAAGACGAGGACCGCGAGATGCTGGCCTCTGTTTTGGAACTGGGGCAGACCCTGGTGCGCGAGGTGATGGTTCCACGTACCGACATGGTGACATCCGAACTGGGTCAGCCCCTAGACAAGGCGCTGAGCCTCTTTGTGCGTTCTGGTTTCTCACGTATTCCAGTCATTGGTGAGGACTCCGACGATATTCGCGGGATTTTGTTCCTAAAGGATGTGCTCTCTCGCCTGCACTACCACCCAGAGGCAGGAGATATTGAGGTCCAGGCCCTCATGCGTGAGGCCACCTTCGTGCCCGAAATGAAACTGGTTGATGATCTGCTGCGCGAGATGCAAGAGCAACGCTTCCATATGGCTTTGGTCGTGGACGAATACGGCGGGATCGCTGGCCTTGTGACCTTGGAGGACCTAGTCGAAGAAGTCATTGGTGAAGTGTCCGATGAACACGACCGCTCGGAAGTGGAATCGATAGAGGTCTCACCTGGGCTTTGGCATATCCCTGCCAAAACCAGCCTCGACGATCTGGGCGAACTCTTCGACCTCGAAATAGAAGACGAGGACGTGGACACCGCCGGTGGCCTCTTGACGAAAGCGCTGGGACGTGTGCCTTTACTCGGGGCCAGTGCCCAGATCCTTGGCCTAGACCTGGAGGCAATCGAGGTTGAGGACAGGCGCAGACAGGTATCGTTAATCGCTGTCTCACTGGCAAAGCCCACACAAGACATTTCCGAGGGCGACGCGCCTTCCAATGTGGGTACACAAACAGAAGATCCACACAGCGATCCACAGCAGAAGACCAGAACACAGGAGCAAAGCTTCAATGAGTGACATTCATTTCCCCGACGAATCAGAACTTCCCCCCGAGGCCAATGCCTTGGCAGACGGGTACACGGGCCTGATAAACCTGGACTATCCCGAGGACTTCCGGGCAGGTTTCGCCTGCGTAGTGGGACGCCCCAATGTGGGTAAGTCGACCCTGATGAACGCGATGGTCGGCTCCAAGATTGCGATTACCAGCAACACGCCTGAAACCACCCGCAGGGTCATTCGGGGAGTCGTCCACCATGAGGACTGGCAGCTGGTTTTGGTTGACACCCCTGGTCTGCACAAGCCCAGGACGCTGCTGGGCAAGCGGCTCAATGACATGGTTCGTGAAACCCTGACAGCAGTGGACATCGTGGTCTTTTGTATCCCTGCCGATCAGGATATTGGTCCAGGAGACAGGTATATTGCTTCGGAGCTGGCAGAGTTGAAAACCCCCGTGATCTGTGCAGTTACCAAGATTGATCTGGTGCCCCGTGAGCGGGTGCTGGATCAGTTGGCAGCGGCACACGAGCTAGGGGACTTTGCCGAATTCATTCCGGTCTCTGGTGAAAAGGGTACACAGGTTGAAGACCTAGGGACCCTCTTGGCTGGCTACCTGCCCGAATCCCCGCCCTTGTATCCCGACGGGGAACTGACCGACGAACCCGAAAACGTCATGATCGCAGAGATCATCCGCGAGGCCGCCTTGGCAGGAATGCGTGAAGAGTTGCCGCACTCGGTGGCTGTGCAGGTTGAGGAGATCATTGAGCGACCTGCCCGTGACGACGGCACGCCGGGCCTGTTAGATGTACATGTCAACGTGTTTGTGGAACGGGATTCACAGAAGGCGATCATCATCGGCAAGGGCGGAGGGAACCTGCGCAAAATAGGAACTAAGGCCAGGCGCGGGATAGAGGCCATGTTGGGCCGTCATATTTATTTGGACCTGCATGTGCGCACCGCTAAGGAATGGCAGCGTGACCCCAAGATGTTAAACCGCCTGGGATTTTGACCCCTATGTGGGCAGTTGAGAAATGTTTGCCTGCTGGCCATAGGATAAGGGGTTAGGACTCACCCCCAGGAGGAAAAATGGCCAGGCGACTTCGCAGCGCAACATCAACATCTGGACGCAATATGGCAGGGGCCCGCTCCCTGTGGCGCGCCACTGGCATGACTGATTCGGATTTCGGTAAGCCCATCATTGCGGTTGCCAACTCTTTTACTGAATTCGTTCCTGGGCACGTCCACCTGCGTGACATTGGCGCCCTCGTCTCGTCGTCTATCGTTGCCGCGGGAGGGGTGGCCAAGGAATTCAATACGATTGCCGTGGACGACGGCATTGCCATGGGGCACGGAGGCATGCTGTATTCACTGCCTTCGCGCGAAGTGATCGCCGATTCGGTGGAATACATGGTCAATGCACACTGCGCAGACGCCATGGTGTGCATCTCTAACTGTGACAAGATCACGCCCGGCATGTTGCTCGCCGCGTTCCGCCTGAACATCCCGGTAGTTTTTGTCTCCGGTGGCCCCATGGAGGCAGGCAAGAACATCGACACGGATGCCATTGTGGGTGAGGCCCTCACAGGACACGGCAACCTCATTACGGTCATGAACGCCACAGCCAACGACGACGTTAGCGACGAACAACTTTCACGCATTGAGTCCCTGGCCTGCCCAACCTGTGGGTCTTGTTCCGGTATGTTCACCGCGAACTCTATGAACTGCCTTACTGAGGCCATGGGGCTGGCCCTGCCCGGCAACGGGTCCACCCTGGCTACGCATGTGGCACGCCGCGAGTTATTCCTGGAAGCCGGCAGGCTCGTTGTGGACCTGGCCAAGCGTTACTACTTTGAAGAAGATGACAGCGTTTTGCCCAGGTCCATTGCTACCCCTGCGGCATTTGCCAACGCCATGCGCGTGGACATGGCCATGGGTGGGTCGTCAAACACGGTGTTGCACCTCTTGGCAGGTGCCGTTGAGGCAGGCGTCGACTTCGACCTAGAAGACATCGCTGAGATTGGGCGTAAGGTGCCGACCTTGTCCAAGGTTGCCCCCAACCACAATGACTACCACATGGAGGACTTCCACCGAGCAGGAGGGATCCCTGCAATCATGGCTGAACTGGATCGCGGAGGCCTCATTGACCACGGCGTACAGTCCGTGCATTCGCCCTCGGTAAGCCAATGGCTGCAAGACTGGGACATTCGCGGAAAGGCCCCCACGCAACAAGCCTTAGATCTGTTTTCGGCCGCCCCCGGAAACGTCCGCACAACCAGAGCCTTTTCCACCGACAACAAATGGGCGGAACTGGATAAAGACTCAAAGGGCGGCTGTATTCGCAGCGTCGAACACGCCTATGTTGCCTCGGGAGGTTTAACGGTTTTGCGCGGCAACCTGGCGCCCGAGGGGGCCATCGTCAAGGCGGCAGGCATCGACCCAGAGCTTTTCCATTTCGAGGGCGAGGCGATAGTTGTCGAAAGCCAAGAGGATGCCATTTCCAAGATCCTCAAGAAAGAAGTACGCGCCGGGCACGTCGTCGTCATTCGCTACGAAGGGCCAGCCGGTGGACCTGGAATGCAAGAGATGCTCTACCCGACATCCTTCTTGAAAGGCAGGGGATTGGGCAAGACCTGTGCATTGATCACCGACGGACGCTTTTCTGGGGGAACCTCAGGGATTTCGATTGGGCATATTTCTCCCGAGGCCGCAGCAGGGGGCCTGATCGGTCTTATTGAGGATGGCGACAAAATCATTATCGACATCACATCAGAAGAATTGACTTTGGACGTGCCCGCCGAGGTCTTGGAGGAAAGGCGCACAGCCCAGGAGGCACGCGAGAACCCCTGGACCCCTGTAAATCGTGAGCGCGAGGTATCCCCGGCTTTGAAACTCTACGCCGCCTGTGCCACCTCGGCATCTACGGGTGCTTCCAGGGACGTTGAGGGCCTGTTGTCTCGCTTGAAGTAGTACGTACTGAACTTAGGTAAGCCCAGGCATGTCCGTTCGGGGTATGTAACAGGAGGATGGGAATGCACGGAGAATACAAGGAGCCGGGACAAAAACTGGTTGCAGTGGACCTGGAGGTTGTCGACGGGCGGTTGTCGAATGTAAACCTGTCCGGGGACTTCTTTTTGGAACCAGATGATGCCCTCTTCCGCTTTAACAGAGCGCTTATAGGTGTGTCTGAACAGGCCACAGTGCCCCAGCTTGTAGAGGTCTTGAACCGAGCCATGCACCCTCAAGACGTCCTTTTTGGTCTGAGTTTAGAGGGCATTGCCATCGCCGTGCGCCGCGCCCTCGGTAAGGCTGTCGCGTGGGAAGACATTGATTTTGATGTCATGCGAGGCCCTGTAGTTCACCCAGTCATGAATATGGCCTTGGATGAGGTGCTGGCAGGTGAAGTGGCTGCAGGCAGACGCAAACCCCATATGCGTATCTGGGAGTGGGATCGCCCCTTGTTAGTTATGGGTTCTTTCCAGTCGTATATGAACGAAGTCAATCCTGAAGGCGTGCTCAAGCACGGTGTTACGGTAAGCCGTCGCATCACTGGTGGGGGCACCATGTTTATGGAGCCTGGAAACTGTGTGACCTACTCCCTGTGCGTGCCAGTGGGCTTGGTAGAAGGACTGAGTTTCGAGCAGTCGTATTCGTTTTTGGACCAGTGGTGCATGGGGGCTTTGAAAAAATGCGGCGTAGATGCCACCTATGTGCCGCTCAATGACATTGCCTCGGCTCAAGGCAAGATTGGGGGAGCCGCTCAAAAACGTTTCGCCAATGGAGTCATGGTTCATCACGTGACGATGGCTTACGATATTGACACCATCAAAATGATGGAGTGCATGAGGATTGGTGCCGAAAAGCTGCGCGACAAAGGCGTGCGCTCAGCCGTCAAGAGAGTAGATCCGATGCGGTCTCAAACAGGCTTAGAAAGGGATGCGATCATCGAGATCTTTATCGACCATTTCCTTGGCCTGTACCCCTCTGGGTTATCCGAAATTACAGATGATGAACTGGTCAAAGCCGAAGATCTGATGCACTCGAAGTTTCTCAGTGAGGAGTGGATTCACCGTGTCCCATGACAGGTTAATGCGTGAACGATTAAGCCATATCCTGCAAGAAGTTGCTAAGGCGGAACATGCCGCTGGCAGACACCCGGATGCGGTAACAGTGGAGTTGGCGGTCAAGACCCAATCCGTGATTGATGTTGCTGCTGCAGCCAGTGCTTTAGAGGAGATGACCGGACGTAGGGCAGTTTTAGGGCACAACCGCGTCCAAGAGCTCCTGTCCATGATAGAAAACTGGCCCCCAGGAGCTCCCGAGGTTGAGTGGCACTATATAGGGCGTCTTCAATCCAACAAGATGGGGCAGGTGCTCCGCACAGGCGCACTAATTGAAACCGTGGATAGCGCACAAACTCTCACGCGCCTAGAGAACCGGCTAGAAGCATCTTCCCAAAAGTATCCGATATACATGCAGGTCAACACCTCTGGAGAGGACACAAAAGCGGGTTGCGATCCACGCGAGGCACTGGCTCTAGCTCGCCAGATTTACGATTCCCAATACCTAGACCTGTGTGGCCTCATGACGATCGGAACCAATACAGAGGTGACAGAGGATATTGCACAGTCTTACCGTAAGTTACGCGAGCTTCGAGACCAGATATCACACGATTATCCGCGCAGAGACGGTCTAGAGCTGGCCCTTTCAATGGGAATGACTAAGGATTTCACAATAGCCATCGCTCAAGGTGCCACCATCGTTCGTTTGGGCACAGGAGTCTTTGGCCCTCGAGCCTGAACTCTCCTGAACTCTGGCACGCCTACGTGGTGGCGAGGTGGACTGTCACTCTGGGATAGTCAAATGGACGCCATTAAAATCAGAAGACGCTCCAGTGATGGGCACTTGTGTTCCATCGGGTAGCTTCAACCAGACCGCATCATCTGCTCCCAAAGGACGTGATGTGGTGACGGTCAAAAGAAAAGCCGTGGAAATGGGTGTACGTGTAGACGTTGCAGGCCGCACACGCTTGGTGGATGTCCGCCAAGGGCTTGTTGCTTCGACTTCAGCGTTTTCTTTGCGTGCCGGTATTAACGTCGAGGCAAAACTTTGAGGATCTGCGGTTACTACCTCGCCTGTCGCCCCATGTGCAGACGTAAAAGCCGTCAAGGATGAGCGGTAACCCGTAAGGAACGTGGGGACGAAACGGCCTTCTTCCGGGGTGTGCGCCATTGCCTCAGATGTTTCACCTAGACGCCCTTCACCAAGGAGTGCTGGCCTGTGGGCGGGGATAGGAGCATGAGAAGGCTCAGTAGGAATGGTGGGTACTGGTCCATACGGTGAGTCACTCACGGTGGCAGGGACATAGTCTGGAATGTGGGTGGGTGCAGCAATCGTTGAAGGTGCTTGGGCAGGGGGTTGAACATCCGCACCAGCTACGACTTGTGCATCCTGAGGTATGGGAGGGGTCACGGGGGATTCAGAAGGTGCGGGCTCTTCGACCTGTGCCTCTTGTGCTCTAGGTGTCCTCTGGCTTGGATCAAAATACGATAAGGACGGCAAGCCCACTGGAGGCGTGGGTAGAGGCGGCACGGAGACGCCCTCAGGAATTGCGGTCAACTTGGATTGGGTGGGAGGTGCAGCATGTGCAGCCTCACGCATGGGTCGATCTTGGGTCCTGGGCGCGTACTGTGGCAGTTCGTCATCGAAAGTTTGTGCATCCGAAACCGGAGTTGTTAATGGCTTGGGGGGTGCACTGAGATACGGTTCAAAACCTGGCGCCAAGTCGTTTAAGGATCCGGAATCTGGGATTGTTTCGTCCACAGCCGGGGAGGCCGGGGCGGTTTCCGCTGCCGGATACCAAGACGGTAAGGGGGTGGACTCATCTTCCTCTTGTGGGACATCCTCCATTGGGATTTCCCAGTTTGAAAAATCATCAACAGAAGTGCGTTTGAGCGGTTCACGTCCTGGCGAAGGGGCAGTCGGCTCCACGTGTTCTTCTGTAAGAGTTGAAAGTTCCTCTTCGGGTGCCCACGCCCCGCCCTCGCCCTCGGGAAAGGAGGTTTCTTCGAATGGGGTGGGCGCGTCGTAATACTCGAGTTGCGTTTCGTCGTAACCAAAGTCTTCTTCAAGTGCCTGTGAGGGCTCTTCATACGCAACGCCCTCGGCGTTTTCATACGTGGCGTAAGCGACATCTTGCGGCTGGGGTCGTGCTTCTTCCCACTGTTCTTCGTAGTCTTCGTGTTCGGCCTGTGGAACCTGGCCTGAAGCGTCCTCAGGCAGGACTTCATCTGCGTAATCTTCGTAGACGTAGTTTTCTGCTTCCGCTTCCTGTTCGTAGGAGACATCATCGGCTGCAGGAATACCGTAGGCCTCCTCGTATGCCTCGAGAGTCGCGGCGGCTTCATCCAGGAAGTCATCCACTTGATCAGGGTCATAGCCCTCTGTGCCGCGCGCATAGCCAAAGTCGATGTGGCGCACGTCGATGCCGCGCACTATCACGTGGTCGAGTTCCACGGGTGCCTCTGGCTGTTGGGCAAGAGCCTCGTAATAGGCCAGTACGCGAACGATCTCGTCCAGATAGTCGTCAACCTGGTCAGCATCG
Source organism: Actinomycetaceae bacterium (assembly GCA_030538185.1). Classification (GTDB taxonomy): domain Bacteria; phylum Actinomycetota; class Actinomycetes; order Actinomycetales; family Actinomycetaceae; genus JAUNUK01. Next base: position 324,324 of record JAUNUK010000002.1, read on the forward strand.
TAGCCCGTGTTGCGTGTCGCCGACCGAAGCTGAACTGAAAAGACGTCGTTTGATGAGAGGATGCCTCCATTGCCCTCAAAACTCACCGCGTGTTCCTCTCTAGTTCAAGACATGGACAGGTGTTGTCCAATTTACAGTCTAGTCAAGTGCCAATCGAAAATATCGCCAGCCAGCCAAGTAATCTGAGTATTATCTGAACAAATGCTCTTTAGAGGGTCCGAAGTCCGAGACAAGCCACGCTTGGCTGCCCCGTTTTTTGGGAGTCTAAAACATCGACGACGAAGCCCAAACGGAAATCATCGTCCCCAGAATCATCGGCCAAGACCTGTTCTACAAGCCAATATGCTCCCGGTTTCTCCAATGCCGCGTCGATGAAGGCTTGCCCAACCCCTGCCCTTGCCCAATCTTCTAGTGCCGGGCCTTGCTCAATGAGCAGCCGTGCAGGAGATCTTCCCTCCATCGAGGTATCCACCCACTCATGTTCTTCCCAAAGATTTCCGAGGGCGGCATCCCAAGCCTCGTGATCCAGGGCTGGAAGTGATGGAAAATCGCCATTGTGGCGGTTGTCCGTGTCGGCTTTGACGCACAGCTGGGGGTTATCTTGCGCGCAGGCCTCGACCAGACGGAAACAGGCCTTCCTTAAATCGCGGGCCAAGGCGGCGGGATTCAAGGAGTAATCAGCCTTGCCGTCAGCGCGGACACCAAAGGCGAGGGCCTCTTCCGTCCCGCCTGCCTCCGCGGGGGTGTTGTGGCCAGGCAGGGCTCGACCGTCTTGTATGGCCTCGATCTGTTCCCATTCATCAAGGAGTGAGGAGTCCACTGAACGCACCAGGCTGCCAAGCCACTCGGTGATCTGTATCAGTTGGGGGGTCATGGCAGAGGTGGGAACTACTTGACGAAGTGAACGATAGACATCGGTCAAGTAGCGCAAGACGATTCCTTCTTGCCTGGCGATGTCATAGCGTGAAACCAGTTCCGTAAAGGTCATTGAATTCTCGATCATCAGTCGCACAACGGATTTGGGCTTCGGCTCAAAGCCCTTGGCCCAGGGGTTGGACTGCAGATAGATTGCAAAGAGGCCGTTGATGAGTTCTTCCAAGGGCTTTGGCCAGGTCACGTCCTCTACCAGACGCATGCGTTCTTCATAGTCGACGCCTTGGGCTTTGAGTGCCCCGATGGCTGCGCCCTTGGCTTCAGCGCGCTGTGCATAGAGCAAGGCCCCTGGGTCTTCGCTGATGGCTTCCACGATAGATAGCACGTCGAGGGCATAGTCAGGCCGCTGAGTGCCCGCAGGTGTTAAGGGTTCCAAGGCGTCGATGGCGGCTAAGGCAAAAGGGGAGAGTGGTGAGTTCAAGGCGAAATTATCTGGCACGTGTTCTGCCAGCACCAAAGAGTTATCCGAGGAAGTGAAACGGCAGACCTCGGCCTGTTTTAGCGACTGAACTACCTGAGCCAAGGTGCGCAGATGTGTGTTCCTGGTCTGTAGAGGGCCGTTGGGGGAGGCCAGAAGATCGTGGTTATTCGTGGCCAGATCAAGCAGGTGTTCATCTGCCTTGCCTGGGCGTTGCATGGTGGCAAGCACCATTGAATGTGTCATAGAAAACTGCGACACCAGGGTTTCAGGTGCGCTCGCCACCAAGCGTTCAAAAGTTTTATCCGTCCAGTTCACCTTGCCTTCGGGTGCTTTCTTTCGGATGATCTTGCGGCGCTTGCGCTCATCGTCACCCGCACGTTTCAAGGCTGCAGCGTTTTCAATCACGTGCTCAGGGGCTTGAACTTCAATGAAACCAACCGTGTCGAAGCCAGCCCTTCCCGCGCGACCTGAGATTTGGTGGAACTCTCTGGCCGAGAGGTGGCGCTCTTGGGTGCCGTCGAATTTGACCAGTGAGGTCATCACGACTGAGCGGATAGGGACGTTGATGCCCACGCCCAGGGTGTCGGTTCCACAAATGACAGTGAGGAGTCCCTCTTGGGTGAGGCGTTCAACTAGTCGTCTGTAGCGGGGCAACATTCCTGCATGATGGACCCCGATTCCCTTACGCAGCAGCGCCGACAGGGTCTTACCGAAGCCGGCTGTGAAACGAAAATCACCGAGGGCTTGAGCTATGGCATCTTTCTTATTGGGGGCTTTCAAATCGATAGCCAACAATGCTTGTGCTTGAGCAACTGCGGCACGCTGCGAGGAATGGACGACGTAAGCGGGGGTGCGTTCTTGTCCGATAAGTCGCTCAAGTAATTCGCCAATGGGTTCTAAAGAATAGTTGAACTCCAGAGGCACTGGCCTGGGAGCATCTGCCAAAACAGAGACTTGGCGCCCAGTGCGCGTTTCGAGGTCCTTGGCAATAAAATCTGTATTGCCCAAAGTGGCAGATAGCAGCACAAACTGTGGGCGGTCAAGCAGTAAAAGTGGCACCTGCCAGGCCCAGCCGCGCTGGTCATCACCGTAGTAGTGGAACTCGTCCATGACGACGGTGTCGGCCTGAAGATCTGGGCCTTCACGCAAGGCAAGGTTTGCCAGAATTTCAGCAGTACAACAGATGAGGGGTGCCTCAGAGTTCAGTGAGACATCGCCCGTGACCATGCCGACATTGTTAGCGCCAAAGAGGGAAACCAGTTCAAAGAATTTCTCTGATACAAGTGCCTTGAGAGGTGCCGTGTAGTAAGAGCGCCCCCCTCGTGACAAGGAAAGCAGGTGGGCTGCCACTGCGATAAGGGATTTCCCAGAACCTGTGGGCGTGCTGGCAATGACATGCGATTGTTCAACCATGATGCACATGGATGCCTCTGCTTGGTGAGGGTACAGGGGGCGTCCGGTTGAGGCAGCCCAAGCCTCAAAAGCCTCCTGTAAGAGCAACGGGTCGCCAAGGTGTCCCTGATCCTCTAGCTCATCAAGTAAAACATTTAGTGCCGGCTCGGTTTGGGTTGCTTCAATCACCAGACCATCATGACAGCCAAAGTGCGCAATGACGATGTGGAGGGATAGAATTCAACAACGTATCCGGTTAGGGGAATAATGCGAATCTTGCGCTTCACACATGGCTCACGCACCAGCTTTGGCCTCATCGAAAGCGAGGATGCCGACAAAGTCATCGTGCTAAAAAGTGATTCCATGTTCTATAACGTAGAGGCCACGGGCGAGGTCTTGGATCTTGCAGATATCTCGCTATTGGCTCCCGTCGTGCCGCCCTCGAAAGTGGCCTGTGTGGGCAAAAACTATGCCGATCACATAAAGGAAATGGGCGGAAAAACTCCTGATGCCCCGATTATCTTTATCAAGCCAAATACCGCGATTATCGGGCCGGGTGAAGCCATCGTCTTGCCGCAGTGGTCCGATGAAGTTCACCACGAGGTTGAACTGGCCATAGTCATTAAGACCTTTGCGAAAAACGTGGCCGCGAAGGATTATCGTGACTATATTCTGGGCTACACAATCGGTAATGACGTATCGGCCAGGGATGCGCAACGCCAAGATGGGCAATGGACGAGGGCGAAGAGTTTTGACACGTCTTGTCCCTTGGGCCCCTGGATTACGGTGGATCCCGGGCTGGATGTGTCTGACCTGAAGATTCGCAGCTTTGTTGACGGAGAGCTTCGGCAAGAAGATACGACCGCCAATATGATGGTCGGCGTGCCTGAGCTGGTGGCTTACGTGTCCTCTTGTTTTACCTTGCTACCAGGTGATGTCATTTTGACAGGTACCCCCGCAGGCGTTGGGCCTATTGAGGCTGGTCAGACCTGTTCTGTAGAGATCGAGGGTATTGGCCGCATGGATAATCCGGTTATCAGGATCTAGTACCTGGCAACTGCGTGGTCCCGTAAATGGGGATTCTATTCCCTCTTCGCCATGTGGATGTCCGATATTCACTCTATCGGCGGATAGACCTTCGCTGTTGCCACTCTGGGCATAACGTTGTCGCTATCATCGCACTGTTGATTACGCCATGGAACCTGTTCAACTCCCCAATCGTTGTCAACATCTTCCTGGGTGCTGTTGGCGCCATGCTGGGCACCTTGTTCGGCATCATCATGGCGGATTACTTCATTTTGAGGAAGCAGCGTGTCGTGTTGGGTGACCTGTACCGCAAGGACGGCTACTACACATTCAATGCTGGCTGGAATGTCAAGGCGATCATTTCCTTCCTGGTCACCTCTATACCCACGATTGTCATCTCTTTGGTTCCTGCAAGGTGCGCGGCGACAGGCTAAGTGCCGAGGGCGAAAAGTAGTCAATCTTGTGGTGAATGGCTGCCGAGGATGTAGGTTACTCGGCTTGGGCCTCAAGTTCTTCAATAGATATTTGAATCTTGCGTGCAAGGTCAAATAGCAGAGGAACGACAGACTCGGTAGCCATTTCCACACTCATCCGGCTTTCAGGTGCCGAAACGGAAACTGCAAGCTGGTAGGGGCCCTTGATGGGCACCGCGACGCAACGGACTCCAACTGAATGTTCGCCCTCGTCAAAGGCATAGCCTCTCTCGCGGATAAGTGCCAGTTCAGCAATCAGTTCGTCGGGGTCAGTGATGGTGGCAGGAGTTAGCTTTCGCATTCCGCTTCTGTGAAGGATGGCTCTTACATCATCGTCAGTGAAGGTGGAAAGCATGGCTTTGCCTACGCCAGTGGAGTGCAGGGAAACCTGGTTGCCGATTTGCGCAAAGACTCTCATCTGGTGTTCGGAAGGCACATGGGAGATGTATCTCGCGAAGTCTTGATCCAAGATGGCAACAGACGCAGACTCATCAACCTTGGACACAAGCTCGGTCAGCATTGGACGTAGAGCTATTCCAAGGACACCACCTGCATATCGAGACAGCGGGATGAGTCTCGGTCCAAGGGTGTAGGTTCTTTTGGCGGTTCGCAATGCGTAACCACCTGCGATAAGGGTGTGCAATATGCGGTGCACGGTTGCCAGTGGAAGTGCGCAGCGCTCGGCAATTTCAGTCACACCGAGGTCCCTTTGGGCATCGGCGATGGCTTCCAGGATGGCAAATGCGCGTGTGATGGATTGCACAGACTGTTTTCCAGGGGATTGAACCACAGGATTCTCCTTTGCTTAGATGCCTCTCGACACAGTGCCACAACAAAATAAAATTCCATAGGATGAAAATACATTTCCAGAATACGGAAAATATGATATGCTACTTCTGCAAGGTTGCTTCTCGTGACTCAACGCAGAGACAAACGGAGAGGAGTTGGACATGGCCGATATTACCGCTGTAATTCGGGCGAAAAGAGTGGTTCTTCCTGAAGGTGAACGCGCAGCGTCCGTAGCGATTGCTGGGGAGACCATCGAGGCGATTGGTGCCTTTGAACAAGACTTTAATTGTGGCAACATAATTGAATTAGCAGACGACGAAGTCCTGCTTCCGGGTCTCATTGATGCACACGTCCACGTTAACGAACCTGGGCGTACAGAATGGGAAGGATATGCCTCAGCCACGAAAGCGGCAGCAGCAGGCGGTATCACAACCCTCATTGATATGCCCTTGAACTCTAAGCCTTCAACGACTTCTCTTGAGAACCTGCGCATCAAGCAGGACTCAACCGAAAGTAAGTTGATGATGGATGTCGGCTTTTGGGGCGGTGCTATCCCAGGAAATACCCCAAATCTGGATGCCATGTGGAATGCCGGTGTTTTCGGCTTCAAATGCTTCCTGGGTGACTCCGGTTTGGAAGAGTACCCCTTCTTGAATCGCGATGAATTGCGCGAGGCGATGGAAGAAATTGCCCGAATCGGCGGACTGCTCATTGTCCATGCGGAAGATGCAGAAGTTCTGTCTGAGGCGCCCCCGGCACGTGGTGGGGACTTTACGACCTTCATGAACTCTCATCCTGCTAGTGCCGAAGACGCTGCTATTGCCTCGGTTGTCGAGGCCATGCGTGAAACCGGGTGTCGTGCCCACATCCTACACCTTGCTTCAGCGCAGGCTTTACCTATCATTCGTGCGGCAAAGGCCGAGGGCCTACCTCTTACGGTAGAGACCTGTCCACACTACCTGACTTTTGATTCTGAAAAAGTTCCTGACGGGGCAACGCAGTACAAATGCTGTCCGCCACTGCGTGATTCTGAAAACCGCAAGGGGCTGTGGGAAGGCCTTGCTGATGGCACGATCGATTTCATCGCTTCCGATCACTCACCTTGTGTTGCCGAGCTAAAGAATATGGATACCGGCGACTTTGGTACGGCCTGGGGAGGAATCGCCTCTGTACAGCTAGGTTTCCCTGCCGTGTGGACTCAGGCAAAGGCCCTTGGCCACACGCTGGGAGATGTTGCACGTTGGATGGGCCAGACCCCTGCCAAACTACTCGGGATTACGGGTAAGGGCGAGATTAAAGTCGGCAACCAAGCCGATTTCGCCATTGTCGCGCCAGAAGAAACCTTCGAGGTACGCAAGGAAGAACTATTCCACAAGAACCAAGTATCTCCCTACGACCTTCGCGCACTCACTGGTGTCGTGCGTAGCACCTGGCTAGCTGGCCAGCCAATTGACCTCGATGCGCCTCGTCGTGGGCGCATGATTTCCAGAATCTGATACCGCAACCAACCAATGAACTAAGGAGAAAGAAATGACCGCATTGCCTATGCAATCCATCAAGGGGCTAATCGACAAGGTCGATTTTGCCGGCAAGAGCTTTATCTCAATCAACGATATGAGCAATGACCAGCTACTGAATATGTTTGAGCTGGCCCGTAACCTCGAATTGTTCAACCGCGATAAGATTGACCTCTTCCCGGGTGCGCAGGCAGCGTTGCTGTTCTTCCAGCCGTCTACACGTACCCGCATGAGCTTCCAGACGGCTATGACCCGTCTGGGTGGTGCCGTTATCTCTGAGGCCAATCCGCAGGTGACGTCCTCGGCAGCCAAGGAAGAAAGTCTGAACGACATGATCCGCTGTGTCGCTCAATACTGCAACGTCTTGGTGCTGCGTCACTACGACGATGTTGAGGCCCGCGAAGCAGCCAAGTATTCAAGCACACCCGTCATCAACGGCGGATGGGGCCACTGGGAGCACCCCACGCAGGCCTTGCTGGACCTGTACACGCTGTGGCGAAAGTTCGGCACCATAGAGGGCAAGAAGGTTGTTATTGCGGCGGCTGACCTCATTGAGGCCCGCACCGGTCACTCCATGGCTTATGGCCTGGCCCGCCTGGGTGCAGATGTGACCTTGGCCAGTCCTAAGGCAAGTAAGGTGCCAGAAGAGGTCACCAAGCGCATCCGCGAAGAACTGAAGATCGATATCAAGGAAGAGTTTGACTTCAACAAGCAGACCTTCAATGAGTTGATTTCGGATCAAGATCTCGTCTACTTGCCTGGCTGTTCTGCCCCTGCAGGTGCCACGGCTGAGGCCTTCAAGAAGATCATGGACGACTACTTCGTTCAGCACGAAACCCTTGATGCCGCTCGCGAAAAGGGTCACATGATTTACGTGACCCACACCCTGCCTCGCAGGGCAGGCGAGATGGACCTGGCGATAGACGACACACCCAACCAGCTTGCCTTTGAGGCTATCTTGCACTCCGTTTCTATTCGGATGGCACTTCTGGCTTCCATCCTCGGTAACTAATTCACTAACACGAAAGAGAGAGATACATAATGGCTGATTTCATCATCAAAGCCGGCGGATTTGAGTTCAAGGCCGTCTACCACGCAGATGCCGCTCCTGAAACCGTTGCATCCTTCAAGAAGAACCTGATCGGTTTGAAGTCCCGCATTATCCATGTGCGCTGGTCCGGCCAGGCCGGTTGGATTCCTTTCGGTGACCTGGATTTGGGTATTGGCCCAGAAAACGGCACCTGCTACCCCCACCCCGGCGAGATTGTCATCTATCCAGGTGGAGTATCAGAGACCGAGTTGCTGATCGCTTACGGCTACGTGAACTTCGCCTCCAAGGCAGGACAGCTTGCTGGCAACCACTTCGCCACCATCGTCGAAGGCAATGAAAACCTCACCGCACTGGGTGAGAAGTTCCTGTGGGAAGGCGCCCAGGAAATCGAGTTTATCGCTCTGTAGGTCACACCATGTGGAGGGATGGCGTTGCTGTTGCAGATGCGGCGCCATCCCTTCGCACACAGTAGAGGATGAAAGGAAAAGAAGATGAAGGTTGGAATTGTTGGTCTAGGAATCATGGGTCTTCCCATGATGAAACACGTCTTAGCTGCCGGACACGAGGTCATCGGTTATGACCGCAGCCCGCAGCGTTGTCAAGAACTCGTCGCGGCCGGCGGAAAAGCTGCTAGCAGCATCGCTGAAACAGTCAAGGGCGTCGACGTATTCATTACAATGGTGCCGGATTCGCCTCATGTTCAAGACGTCGTCCTTTCCGAGGGCGGTATGTTGGACAATGCTGCCGAAGGTTTGCTCTACATCGACATGAGCTCTATTCGCCCCGACGTGTCCCAAGAAGTTGCCAAGGCGTGTGCTGAAAAGGGCGTACGAGCACTTGACGCTCCAGTATCCGGTGGAGAAAGGGGTGCCAACGAGGCCAGCTTGTCCATTATGGTTGGCGGAGAGAAGGCAGTTTTCGATGAGGCCCTGCCGCTCTTGGAAATCATGGGTAAGACTGTCGTCTACCTGGGCCCCTCGGGATCAGGACAGACCGTAAAGGCAGCAAACCAGCTGATTGTGGGCGGCACATATGGGTTAGTCAGTGAGGCAATCGTCTTCCTGGAGGCCTTCGGTGTCGACACTGAAGCAGCAGTTAAGGTACTTGCTGGTGGTCTTGCTGGCTCGCGCATCCTGGACATTAAGGGACAAAGCATGCTGGACCGTCAGTTTGCTCCTGGATTCAGGATTGACCTGCATCATAAGGATATGGGTATTGTGACAGCAGCAGCTCGCGAAGCTGGAGTGATTATCCCCTTGGGTTCAGTTGTCGCTCAGTTGATTGCTTCAGCAAGGGCCAATGGCGATGGGGGACTGGATCACTCTGCGCTATTGCGTGAGATTGAGCGCCTGTCAGGCCGACTCAAGAACTGATTCACATCGTTTTAGGTAACAAGTAAGGAGACAGCATGGCACGCATGAGGGCAGTGGACGCAATCGTCCAAATTCTTGAAAAAGAGGGGTCGACGCAGGCTTTCGGGGTGCCTGGGGCTGCTATAAACCCACTTTATTCAGCAATGAAGAACTACGGAAAGATCCGTCATGTCCTGGCACGCCACGTTGAGGCGGCCTCGCATATGGCTGATGGTTACACCCGCGCGAAGGCAGGGAACATTGGCGTGTGTATAGGCACCTCGGGCCCAGGAGGGACCGACATGGTCACGGGCATGTATGCGGCCATTGCTGACTCCTTACCTATCTTGTGTATCACGGGCCAGGTTCCTGTCCCCGTTTTGGATAAAGAGGACTTCCAGGGCTTCGACACACCTTCAGTGTCTCGGCCCGTGACCAAGATGTCCGTCACCATCCTTGAGGCTGCACAGGTTCCTGGCACCTTCCAAAAGGCATTTCAGGTCATGCGCTCGGGGCGCCCTGGCCCAGCCCACATCGACCTGCCCTTCGATGTGCAGGTAGCCGAGATTGACTTTGACATCGACTCTTACGAGCCTTTGCCTGTCGCGAAACCCGCGATGAATGCACACCAGGCACAGACCGTCATGGATATGATTGCCGCTGCCCAGCGTCCTTTGCTATTGGCTGGTGGCGGTGTCATTTCCGCCGATGCCAGCGGAAAACTGGTCGAATTGGCCGAAACCTTGGGTGTTCCTGTCGTATCCACCCTGATGGGTTGGGGGGCGATTCCTGATGATCACCGTCTGTCTCAGGGCATGGTCGGAATCCAGACTTCGCAGCCTTATGCGAATGCTACCTTCCTGCAATCAGACCTGGTCATCGGCATCGGCAACAGGTGGGCAAACCGCCACACGGGTGCCTTAGATGTCTACCGTGAGGGACGTAAGTTCGTTCATATTGACATCGAACCCACCCAAATCGGCAAGATTTTCGAACCAGACTATGGGGTAGTTTCGGATGCCTCCCTGGCCTTGGATGCCCTGTTGGTTGCCGCAAAGTCCTACAAGGCAGAAAGCAAACTGCTGCAAGATTGGGATCTATGGATAAAAGAATCGACAGCCCGCAAGGGGTCCATGCAACGCAAAACCAACTTCGACAATGTGCCTTTGAAGCCACAGCGCGTTTACCAGGCCATGAACGAGGCCTTTGACCGCAATACCCGCTATGTGACGACTATTGGTTTGTCACAGATCCAGGCATCTCAGATGCTTCACGTGTTCAAGCCACGTCACTGGATTAACGCAGGTCAGGCTGGTCCCTTGGGATGGACCATGCCAGCTGCCATAGGTGCTGTCGTCGCCGACCCCGATACTCCCGTGGTAGCACTCTCTGGCGATTACGACTTCCAGTTCCACATTGAAACATTGGCCGTCGGTGCCCATTTCAACCTGCCCTATGTGCACGTCTTGGTGAATAACGCCTACCTGGGTCTGATCCGTCAGTCTCAGCGCGCATTCGATATGGACTACCACGTACAGCTTTCCTACGACAATATCAACGTGCCCGAAACCGAAGGTTACGGCATGGATCACGTAGGTGTTGCCGAGGCGATGGGCTGTAAGGCAATCCGTGTGCGCAAACCTGAAGACCTAGTGCCAAGCATGCGTAAAGCCCAGGAAATGGCTGCCGAGTTCAAAGTGCCGGTTGTCGTGGAATGCATTTTGGAACGCGTCACAAACGTCTCCATGGGAGCCGCCCTCGATAATCTGACAGAGTTTGAAGAGATGGCGAGCAGTGCACAAGACGTGCCGACCGCAATCATTCCGATGGCCAAATAAACCAGATTAAGCGCATAGGAGATAAAAATGAAGTATGCAATCAACTGTTCCATCATGTTCACTGAGCTTCCGATCCTTCAGCGCCCGGCGGCTGCAAAGGCAGCAGGCTTTAACGCTGTGGAGTTCTGGTGGCCTTGGGCTCAAGCCGTGCCAAGTGACCAGGAAGTCCAAGCGTTCATTGATGCCATCCGTGAGGCGGACGTGGAATTGATTGGCTTGAATTTCTTTGCAGGGAATATGGCTGGAGGAGATCGCGGCCTGGTTTCCTGGGTTGGACGCGAAGAAGACTTCAAGGCCAATGTGCCTGTTGCGATTCACATTGCCAAGGAAACAGGCTGCAAGGCGTTCAATGCCCTGTATGGCCTACGCCTTGAGGGAGTCAGCCCTGAAGAGCAAGATGCACTAGGTGCATCGAACCTGATATTCGCAGCCAAGGCCGCAGAAGAAATTGGTGCGGTCGTCCTCGTGGAACCGATCTCGGGTTCGGAAGCATACCCGCTGAAGACTGCCGATGATTGCCAGGTCGTTATCGAAAAGGTACAGGCTGCAGGCGCTAAGAACGTTAAAATGCTCCTGGATCTGTACCATCTGGCTGCCAACGGTGACAATGTCGCCAAGGCGTGTGAAAAATATTCCGCTGAGGCTGGCCACTGCCAGATTGCGGACCTGCCAGGTCGCGGAGAACCGGGCACCGGTCAGCTTCCCTTGGCGGATTTGCTGTCCCTGATGCGCTCGTCCGGTTATGACTCTTGGGTCGCATTGGAATACAAGCCAACGGTTGCCACAGCGGAGTCTTTCACGGCTCTACCTGTGCTGGCTTAGCAAAAGGGATGGGAAGACATGTCTGATAGGCGGGTCATTATTGCGTGTGACAAGTTCAAGGGATCCTTGGATGCTCGAACGGTCACCTCGATTATCGAAGACGAAGTCGCACGCTTGACGACCCACGACATCAGGTCTTTCCTGGTCGCGGATGGTGGGGATGGGACGCTCGAGGCACTTCGAGCTGCGGGTTTCGCATCCCACCCCACCACCGCCACAGGCCCCACAGGTGAAGCCGTTGATACCTCGTACCTTGAGCGCGACGGTGTCGCCGTTGTGGAAATGGCAGATGCCTGCGGGTTGCTCAGATTACCCGGAGGAAAATTGGCACCCACCCAGGCCAGCAGCGAAGGACTGGGGCAGGTCATACGTGCCGCCCTCGGAAAAAATCCTCGCGAAGTAATTATTGGTGTGGGCGGTTCTGCCTCGACGGACGGCGGGGTGGGTATGCTCGCCGGCCTCGGTGCAAAATTTTTTGCCGAGGACGGATCCGTCTTGGCCCCAAGCGCCGACAATTTGGCGCAGATCTCGTCAATCGACCTTGACCCGGTGAGGAGTGCCATCGAAGGCGTGACTTTCACGTTGGCCTCTGACGTAGACAACCCGCTCTTGGGAGAAAAAGGCGCCGTCGCGATTTTCGGGCCACAAAAAGGTCTTGAAGGCGACAATGCCTCACGGATCGAGACCGGGTTGACACATTGGGCGGATCTTATTGCCGAAGAAACAGGTGATGACCTGCGCGACACCCCTGGTGCTGGCGCTGCCGGGGGAGTTGGCTTTGCTGCTCAGGCTGTATTGGGGGCGCGTATGCGCCCTGGTATAGCCCTGGTCTTGGAGCTTGCGGGCGCTCGGGAGGCGCTGCGTGACGCCGCCTTGGTGATCACGGGAGAGGGCTCCCTCGACGAGCAAACCCTCATGGGCAAGACTGTTGCGGGTGTTGCCGCTGTCGCGAAACAAGAAGGCGTCAAAACAGTTGCGGTATGTGGACGCAATACCTTGGATGATGCCCAACTGGCCAGCATTGATGTGTCGCGTGCCTACGCTCTGGCGTCTATTGAAGCAGACCCGAAAAAGTCTATGGCTAACGCCGAGCCTTTGCTGCGGCGCAGGCTTGCCGATCTTGTGTCGGACTGGCTGTAATCAGGACAAGAACCTGTTGAGCTCGTCAAGGTCTGGAGCGCCTTGGCCTCCTGCTTTGGTGACAACAACCCCTGCAACGGCGTTCCCTAGAACAGTCGCATCTGCTAGATTCCAGCCGCTGGATAGGCCAGCCAACAAACCGGCAGTGTGCCCGTCGCCAGCTCCAACAGTGTCTACCACCTGAACCTCGAAGGGTGGGCACTGAGTGATTGGAGCATCACGCGTGATTGTGAAAGCTCCCTGTTCATCTAGGCGCAGCACGCCATCGATATTGAAGCGATCTAAGTAGCCTTTGAAGGCTTGTGGGGTTGGAGCCACGCAGAGGAAAGATGCCTCTTCACGGTTTACAGTAATGATCGTATTCGGGCGTAACAGCGCTTCCAAGCGGTCCTGGGGGATGTCGCGGATGCGTGGACCTGGATCGAAGACCAGTGTGACAGTGTGGGGCAGGGAGGAAAACCAGTCGACCAAGACCTGACCAGTAGGGCATGCGATTTCATAACCAGACAGGTACAGCAGGTCATTGTCGGCTATGTCTAGGGCATCGAGTTCCTCGCGATTCCAGTGTTCTTCCACGCCGCCAACCGAGACAAAACTGCGTTGACCATTGGGTTCAACCAAAGCCATTGACCAGCCTATGTCGCCTTCCTTGCGCTGAAATGCACTTGTTAGCCCCAGGGTCTTCAGTCGGTGCAGGAGCTCCTGGGACAGAGGGCCAGAGCCGCAAGGCAAGGCTGCCAGGGCAGGGACATCCAGGCGACGCAAAGCCCGAACTACATTCGCCCCGCAACCGCCAACTCCTCGGTATTCCTGAGTGGCTGGAATGTCGTCACCCGGCAGCGGCAAATTTGGTACGCGGACAACAACATCCAATACAGCGGCCCCCACGACGATGACACGTTTCTTGGGTGCAAAACTCTTTAGGTCGATGTGTGTCATGCGTGTGCCTTTCTTTGGGCATCTCTGATGGTCGCTAAATCTTGTGCGATAGCCATGAGGTCAACGTTGTTCACTGAATCCAGGGTATTGCGCAGGTCTTTGTCGATGCTGTCAACCCCTGAGGCGGCCCCGCATATTGCGGTCGCAATCGCACCGATCGTGTCCGTGTCCCCGCCCAAATTGGCGCAGGCAATGGCACAGGTGAGGGGGTCAAAATTTGATGCAAAAGCCAATACCACTGCCGATGGCACGGTTTCGCTCGTCTCCATCCCCGCCCCGAAATAGGTGTAGGCAAGGCCCATCGCCTCTATCAAGGGCGCATTGCCGGTCTCCTCCACAAGGGTATTGGCCCTCATCCATGGAGACGCGCTGTAGGTGTCTTTCCCCAAAGGCCTGCACACGAAGCCGAGACCCAGGCCAACCTCGAATGCAGCGACGTGTTCGACGCCTTCAACCAGGGCAGATATAAATCCTGAAACAATGCCAGCCCCCTCCAATGCCGCATCACTTTTATGCGTCGGGGCGCAAGCGGCGTAAATGGCGTCAACCAGCGTTTTTGTACCAGGGATAAAGGCGCAAGCCACGGGTGAAATCCGCATGACAGCACCATTCGTCGTGCCCAGGTTTTCCAGTTCCTCAACATTTTTGCCATCGCGTAGCGCCATGAGAGCAGCTTTTGAGGAAGGCCCCAGGATATTGCCGTCGAAGGCATGGATGGACTCAGCCCAATCGATCAGGTTTCGGGCTACTGTCTCGGCCTTGGGTACGCCGCCCTCGGAAATGATTGCCTGGGCGACGCATAAGGCCTGGGAGGTGTCGTCGGTGAACTGACCTGCCTTGAAACCTTTTGCCGCCGGGTTCTCGTTAGGGCCAGGTAGAAAACCGCGTATTCCTGAACCGTTTGAAAAATCCCCAAAAAACTCGCGGATGCGTGAAACTGGCCAAAGCTCGGAGGGCATGCCCATGGCGTCGCCTAAAGCTTGGCCGTAAAGCGCCCCGGCGATCCTCGAAAGGGTTGCATCCATAAGAGGTATCGTGTCATACGCGGTAAGGTTTTTAAACAATCTTGGACCAAAGTCCTGCAATCTGGAGGCGAGTCGTGAGCACTGAGGCAACAGCGCAATCCGTGGAATCAAATGTCGGGAAGATCGAGGCCGCCGGCCTGGATACCATCCCCGAATCAGAACACAAAGGCAAGGCATCAGACCTGTTCATGCCGTGGTTTGCGGCGAATATATCCGTTTTGGGAATCTCGTGGGGCGCGTGGATCCTGGGCTTTGGTTTGTCCTTTTGGCAGGCGGTTGCGGCCTCGGTGATAGGGATCACCTTGTCCTTTGTGGCCTGCGGGATTATCGCGATTGCGGGCAAACGCGGACACGCACCGACCTTGACATTGTCGAGGGCGGCCTTCGGATTCAATGGGAACAGACTATCGGCTGCAATTTCGTGGATGCTCACGGTTGGTTGGGAGACTGTGCTGTGTATTTTGGCCACGCTTGCATCCGCAACGATTTTTCAGGCACTGGGTTGGCACAACCAGATAGGCGCGCAGGTTGTGGGCTTTATTGTGGTGGTAGTCCTGGCTTCGGCAGCAGGAGTGTTAGGTTTCGACACGATCATGAAGGTTCAGACCTGGATCACGTACATCACCGGGGTTATTACGGTTATCTACCTGTTCTTGACTGTATCGCATATCGATATGGGTGCCATTGGGTCGCTGCCTTCCGGTTCTGTCGCTGCGTTTATCGGAGCCTTGACAATGGTGGCGACCGGTTTTGGCCTGGGCTGGGTGAACGCCTCGGCTGATTACTCCCGCTACCTGCCCTCAGACACATCTTCGGCGAAGGTCGCCGGGTGGACGACCTTGGGGGCGGCTCTGCCCTGCGTAGTTTTGGCTATCTTTGGCGTGCTCTTGGTGGGCTCTGACCCTGAACTGGGCACCAAGATTGATAGCGATCCAATTGGCGCCCTGACCACTATCTTGCCGACCTGGTTCATGATCCCCTTCGCGATTGTGGCAATCCTTGGTCTGGTGGGCGGCATTGTGATGGACCTGTATTCCTCGGGACTGTCGTTGCTGGCCACGGGGGTGCGCGTGCCCAGGGCTGTCGCCACTGGAATCGATGCCGGCATTATGACGCTAGGAACCATTGCGGTTGTCTTCTTTGCGGGTGATTTCCTAGGTCCCTTCCAAGGATTCTTGATCACCTTGGGCGTTGTGATCGCAGCCTGGGCTGGCGTCATGATCGCCGAGGTCATCTTGCGTAAGTCACCCTACCGTTCGGCGGATTTGTACCGGGCAGACGGAGTGTATGGCTCGGTGAACTGGGAGGCCGTTAGCCTGGTCTTGGTCGGCACGGTTGTCGGCTGGGGTTTCGTTGTGAACTCTGCCGCCTGGTGGCTGGATTGGCAAGGCTATTTCCTGGGGATCATTGGTGGCAAGGAAGGCGACTGGGCATATGCGAACCTGGGCGTCCTGTTTGCGCTGTTGATTGGGCTGGTCGGGCATTTGATCTTGGGGCGTCGAGGGGTTCAACGCCAAGAAGGTTACGTGCTTGAGGCATAGGGGTATTGGGCTGACTGTGCCTGTGCCTGTGCCTGTGTGCAGGTAGCCCCCGCATAAACGACACCTTGGGACATGTTAGGACTGTTATGAGCATTGATCTTCCTTCTGATTCCCCACGCGCCACCGCCCTGCGTGCGGCCCTTGCCTCCGCCCCTGATGGTGAACGCCACTTATTTGACGGCGCAACACAGATAGCGCGCAGGACGGGTGTCCTCGCGCACGATGTCCTGGTGGTGTTGGGTTCTGGCCTGGTTGACTGCCTGAAACCCTGGGGTGAACCCAGGGCTCGGTTTCCGTTGGGAGACCTGGTGGGGGTACACGAGCCGGTGGCTGATGGACACGGAACCGAGGTGCTGAGCTTCGATCAAGGCGGCCTGGACGTGCTAGTTTACACAGGCCGCACGCATCTATATGAAGGTCTAGGTTCCGGGCCTGTATGTTTGCCCGCGCAGATTGCAGCTGCCTGTGGCGTGCGTGCGGCGGTTTTGACGAATGCCAACGGTTGTCTGCGTGATTGGTCCTTGGGGGACGTTGTGACGATTAAAGATCACATGAACTTCTCTGGTGCCTCGCCGTTTTCAGGACCGGTTTTTACGGATGTTTCCGGGGTGTGGGATGCGGGGTTATCTGAGGTTTTATCTGCGCACACCCAGCGTTCAGGCGTTTACGCGCTGATGCGCGGCCCCGAGTATCAAACCATCGCCGAATCCAGGTTCCTGGCTGGTGTGGGCGCCGACGTGGTCGGCATGTCCACCGTTTTAGAGGCCATAGCCTTGCACCAGGCCGGGGTCCAGGTGTGCGGCATGTCAGTAGTTTCGGATCTGTCATTTGCCGAGGGCGACACGGACCCAAGCGCAGTCGTCGAGGCAGCTGCAAGGGCGGGTGAAACCGTGCGCGCCGGTGTCGAAGCAGTCCTAAAAACCCTAGCTTGACCAGGCATTGTGCGAAACGAAGCGTTCGCAGGCTGTAAAACGCAGTGTTCGTCGCATTGGTGGCACAAATAAGCTGGTAGATATACTTTTATGCTATTTTCTACGCCTTACTGTAGGGAAATCCAAAGCCTGGCATCTGCGCAAGAACTTCAAAACCACGCAGTGCCAGGCTTTAGCTCAAACGATTACTGCAATCCCGTTGCTAATAGTCGATTGGGAAAGTTGTATGGAAGAAGTCCTTATCAGGGGCATCTGGCGTGGAGGAACGCTCCTTGTATGATGCTTTCATGTGGTCGTAGACCAGCTGGGCGCGTGCCAAGAGTTGGTCTTGATTGATGCCTGGAAGCTGTCGGTCACGCATGACGACGCGGCCATTGATGATCGAAGTAGACACCATCATCCCGTATCCGTTATTGAACAGTGATTGGATCGGATCATCTTGTATGCCATATTCGCTACGGCTCTGGTCAAAGATGACAATATCGGCTTTACACCCTGGTGCCAAGCGGCCAATATCGTCACGTCCCAATGCTTTTGCCCCTCCAATGGTTGCGGCCTTGAAGAAGTAGTCAAAGTAGTTTTCTCGGCGGTTGTCATCCAAGATGCGTGCAATCAACGAGCCCGTTTTGCAGTTTTCCAGGATATCAGCTGGCCACGTGTCCGTGCCCATGCACATGTTAATCCCATGGCGAATGTATCGGCCAAAAGATTCCAACCCGATTCCCATGCGAGCAAAGACAATCGGGCAGTGCAAGACTGAAACCCCGCGATCACGAAGAATATCGAGATCATCATCGCTTTGGTCTGCAATTTTCGAGTACCCTGAGGCAGCGAAACCGTGAGGGAGAATGGCACCATCATCGAAAAATCCCAAAGAATCCAAGTACTTAACAGGGGATAACCCTGTTTTGGCCATGATGTGGTCATATTCGAAGATGCCCTGGGTAGCGTGCATACGGATGGGTACCTTGTATCGTTGAGCTATTTCTTTTGAGCGGCGAATAGAGTATTCAGTTTGTAATTCAATGCGTTCGGGGACAACGCAGGTGCGAATCAGATCGTTAGCTGCCCCTTCGAATTCTTGGATGAAGCGTTCGGCATTGGCGAGTTGTTGTTCGGATTCTTCATCTGGAAAGAACCTGACCAGTTTCTCGTCAGTATGTGGATCGCACACATGTTTGCCTTGTAGGAAGCTGGGGCCGAGGTAGACCCGTAAGCCCAGGTCTTGAGCATGCTCGGCCGCAGCGACCATCTCTTCGTATGTTTCCCCGGCTTTCTTGTCAATAGTGGACGTGATTGGCATGGCAGTTGTCACGCCATTCATGATCAGATTGGTGTATGCGTAAAGAGATTTGAAGGCCTCGTCCTCGGCAGACATATCCTCTTTTCGACGGTTGTCGAAATAATCCATGGACCATTGCAAATGGTTTCGTCGATCTTGTGGAAAGTCCGAAAAGATCAAGTGATGATCGACATCGCCCAGGGCATTCAAATCGATTAAACCAGGGCTAACAATCGAGTTGCCGCTGTCAATAACCTCATCGACGCTTCCTTGGTATTCGCTTGCCTTGCCCACATAGGTGATGGTGTCGCCTTCAAAGACGACTGCCCCGTCTCGGTAGATGATGAAATCGTCATTTTTCCAGCCGATTACATAGCGGCCAGTAACCATTGATGTCACAGTGTCTCCTTTATTCAAATAGCTGGGCTTGAGTCGCTGCCACATCGCTGCGAGAGAAGAAATAATGCAGTATAGCGCCAAATCCTGCACCGAAGAACCAGGCGAATGGGGCAATTCCTGCAAGTGCAGGAAGTTGCGCAACGATGTTTGCAATCAGGCCCGCAAGAATCAATGCGGCGATGGTCTTTTTATTGAATCCATTTGAATACCAGTAAGCCCCAGCAGGGGAGGCAGTGTATAGGTGATCAAGGCGTATATTTTGGCGACGCAAGATGTAGTAATCCATCATAATAATGCCAAAAATTGGGCCAATAAATGCCCCTAAACTGCCCAAAGTCCATTGGACCATTTCTGGATTGGCATACAACTTCCATGGCATGACTATGACTGAAACGATTGAGGCAACAAGCCCGGCACGCCTAAAGCTGAGGACGTGAGGAACCAAGTTTGACAAGTCCATGGCGGCAGAAACAAAGTTTGCAACAATATTTGTGGCGATTGTTGCGGTCATAAAGGTTAATGCCCCGAGTAGCGCAGCCGTGTAGTTATCAATGCGGGCTACGAGTAGGACAGGATCGGTGATAAGTTCGCCGAAAACCTGCATTCCGCCTGATGTTGTGATGACCGCCACCAGAGCAAACAACACTAAATTGACAGGCAGCCCAAGGAAGTTCCCGGCCTTCATAGCCTTATTGGATTTAACGAGGCGACCGAAGTCCGCAAAGTTGAGGGTTGTTCCCGCGAACCAGGCAACAGTGAAGGCCAAGGCGATGAACCACTGATGAACCGCCGCGCCACCGGAAAGTTGTTCTGAGGACAGGCTGAAGGATAGTTTTCCAAGGCCTCCAGCTTTCGCGGTAATCCAAACTGCTAGCAGAGCCATGACGACATAGATGGCTGGTCCTGCCCAGTCACAGAATTTCCTGATGGTTTCCCATCCGTAGTAGAAAACTAAAATCTGAGACACCCACATAATGGTGAAGCAGATCCATCCAAGTAGGGTCAGCCCTAGGAACGAGCTTTTGGTTAAGCCTTCAAGTGCCGGCCAGAATTTGAGGCCTACAACAACCAAGGCGTTTGAGGCCACCCACGTCTGAACACCGTACCAAACCGTTGCCGTGGTTGCTTTGATCATCGATGGGATGTTTGCTCCGAAAACACCAAATGCGGGACGGCAGGCAGCTGCAAAGGCGATCCCCCACTTTTGCCCCATACCACCTGTCATATTGGTAAAGAAGTAGATGATGGTAATGCCAACGATGATCGCGGAAAAGACCTGCCATCCGTTGAGTCCAAGTGCAAACAAACTGGCAGCTATGACGTATCCCGCAACCGAGTGGACATTGGACATCCACATGGCAAACAGATTGTAGGTTGACCAATTCTGGTTGGTAACCGGTTTTATATCATCGTTGTACAGACGATCGCTGGTTGGTAGGTCCCTAGAATTCGCCTCGCTCCCATCCGGGGGTGGGTCTTCAGGCAGCTTTGTTTTTTCGAATATGCTCACTTTTGATCCTCTCAATTATTCCATTGTACAAAAATCAAATTCCACACTACGGAACAGTGATTGAACTAGTGTGTCATATCCCACCAAAGACCTTGGCGGATTAAAGGTCATATTTTTGAAGAATTTCCAATTCATTGTCTGCTGGAGTAAATAGCAATATCGCCTTTCTTGGAATTTCGTTGAAACAATGCGGAAGGCTTGGTGGAACGTGGTTCGCGTTTCAAGCGCATTGTTTGGATAACGTGAAACGAAGTGTTCGTTTGCTTCGTGCGTAAAAAGAAGACAAAAAGGATGTAGTGCCATGTTTTCAGACGGTCTTTAAATGTTAAGACAATAGTTAATTTGGCTGTTTTGATGCCGTTCGGTGTGTTAGCGTGGTTTTTGGCTCCTTCGAGCTGCTTAGGATCGTCCACTCTTTGAAATTGATCCTAGAAGTAGGAAGGAGGTGGGTCCCTTGGGTAAGCGTTCGAAGAGGGAGGGGGAGAAGACCTGGATGTGACGCACTATGTTGAAGCAAACTACGCCGATCGTCCGAGCTCTAGCTGAAGTTATCAGAGCCCTCAGTGAGTGGTTCTGATGCCCACCGGTAGGTCACTTGCTGAGGGCTTGTTGCCTACCGTCTTCCAGTACGGCAGACGCGGACCCTGATAATCAAGCAAATGGATGCGTTTTATAACCCTTTGAAGGCGTTTTCTAGCACTTGGAGGATTTCTTCTAGGACCTCAGGCGAGCAGGCCAGGTTTAGTCTGAAGCAGTGTTCGTAGCCTGCTCCAAGAGCTTTACCGTCATTGACCACGAGGCCAGCCTCGCGCAAAGTCGCAGCAGGACATTCGCCCAGGGCGCCCGACAGGTCCTCCCACCACGTTAGGTAGGTTCCGCTCGGCACAGTTATTTGAAGGGCTGCATCATCCAAGATGTCGCCCTCGGAAATTGGTAGGCACTGGACGGGTAAACTTTGCTCCGCCGCCCAGGAACGAACACGTTGGATATTGGCTGCCACCTGTGTGTTTACTGCCGTTATCCACTCGTGCGCCTCGCGATAAGCCGTGCGGGTGGCAAGTGCGCCTAGGGGTGGGACGTCGTGGGCTAGGGGCTCGAAGATTCCCCTGGCGCGCCTCAAGAGGTCCGCGTCAGTAATGATCACCTGGGCGCAGTGCATGCCGGGGATATTCCAGCCCTTGGAAGCAGCTGTGGCGGTGATGGTTCGGGCTGCGGCCCCAGGAGACACCCGGGCGTAAGACACAAAGTCAGCAGACGAAAGGCCAGGCAAAATTGGGGCGTGGATTTCATCAGAGAAGACCATCGCATGAGGGAAACGCTCCATAAGGGCATCGAATTCCTGGAGTTCTTCACGGGTAAAGACCTGCCCGGTCGGGTTCCAAGGGTTACACAGGATGACGGAGCCTGCGCCCTGCTCAAGTGCTCGGGCGATGCCTTGCAGGTCGAGCAGGAAACGACCATCGGCCGCTCGTAGAGAGGGCACCTGGATGCACTCGCGATTCAGTTGCCCAGGGATGGTCAAGAAGGGCATGTATGCAGGCGTGGGGACAATAACCGCGCTGTTCGAAGGTGTCAGTTTAGTGATCATCTCGCGCATAACGGTCAATACCGTGGGGATGAGGAAAAGTTCTTCGGGTTCCAGATCCCAGCCGAAGGCATCGGCAAAGTACTCGCGAGCCGCAAGGGACGTATCTTCCAGCAGGCCAGGCGGATAATACCCCGTAAAGGCGCGGTCGATGGCATCATGAAGGGCAGCGCGGATTTCAGGAGCAAGTCCGTAATCCATCTCCGCCACACCAGCCCCCAGGCACGTTGGTGCAACCGTCCACTTATTCGAGCCGCGCCCACGCAAGGCAGCGGCATCCAATAATTCGAGGGGCGAGGTTTCAGGCATGTGGGTCCTTTCGGTTGGCCACAACAATCGTAGACCCAAAAGCTGGTGCGCTCCCAGGGATAGGGGTGTAATGGCGCGATGCAATGCCTGTTGTCGTTACTTGTCACGATGACACTTACGCCACGACAAACAGGCAACTTTGAGCTGTTACAGCACAAGTTCACCATCACCAGGTATTCACTACTTGGGGATAGGCTGGTGCTATGCGCAGATATGGGTGGGTTATTGACATGGAAGACCGCAGGCATTGGGGGCCTGACGGGGCGGCGGGCCTATTGCTGGTGGCGCGCGCGGATGGGGTTGACCATGCCTTGTTGCAGTTGCGTTCGGCTTGGACCATGAGCCCAAATGTGTGGGGGATTCCCGGGGGAGCGGTCGAGGAAAACGAAGATCCGACTGTGGCAGCCGTGCGCGAAGCTGAGGAAGAAGCCGGTGTTAAGGTTGCAGATTTTGAGGTTCTGTCCTCGCAGGTTACAGCGGTTGTACCGATTAAATCGCAGGTTTACCGCTGGCGCACTCCCGAGGGCGAGGGATTCACCGACGAGGGCGGACGCTGGTATATCGAGCAGATTAATAACCGTCACGGCACATGGACATATACGACAGTTATTGCCCGCGCTTCGCATCTGTTGCCGACGGTTATCAATGAAGAGAGTGTTGAACTGCGTTGGGTGCCCCTTGATTCGGTTCCTGACTTGCCGCTTCTGGGGTCCTTCGCCAAGGCCTGGCCAAGGCTACGCGCCCAGATCGACGCGCAGGGGTGAGTGCGGGGTATAGCCCGCGAGAGTGAGGCTGCCAGCCTCGCATCCACGCCTTACACCTCCCAGTCGTGGTATTGACGGCTGCTGTCCTTTCTGTCTATGCTGTACATACTGGTTATGTACAGCAGTTCTGTCATAGGTCTAGCTTTTATCCCTCGGGAAGGTGTGGTGATGGGGCTCAGCATTGCGATATCACAGACATCCTCAACGCCTATCTATCAACAAATAGTTGACCAAGTGCGTGAGCAGATTTTGGGCGGACGCTTAACTGCCGGCGAAACGATGCCGTCATTGCGGGCTTTGGCGCGCGACTGCAGGTGCTCGCTTATCACGACCACCAGGGCGTACTCCGACCTGGTGGCCGAAGGGCTGCTAATCAACCAACCCGGACGCGGCTACATTGTTGCGGCCTTGGACGTCGAGGTTCAACGGCAGCGCGCCTGGGCGGACATCCACGAACACTTGGAACAGGTTAGAACCATTGCCGCCAGGGCTGACATTACGACAGACGAACTGCTGGCCGCCCTCGGCAATGACAACAAAGCAAAGGAGGACTGAGGTGCTAAACGAAACGGAAGCCAAAACCGTACACCCCTTTGAGGTGCGAGGCCTGGTCAAAGAACGCCCGGACTTCCAACTGGGACCCCTTGACTGGCACCTGCCTCAAGGGCAGATTATGGGGCTGGCCGGGCCCAACGGTAGCGGAAAGACGACGCTGCTTCGCTCGTTGATCGGGATGATCCCTCCCAGTGCGGGGCAAGTTTTGTCCTTCGGTGTGGGTATCGGGCCCAATACGCCACTGCCGCAGCAGGTCGGATTGGTGTTGGACAAGCCCGCCTTGTCTTCGACCATACGTGTTGCACAACTGCCCAAACTGGGTGCCGTCCTGTATCCAAGCTTCGATGAAGGGATGTTCGTCCAGGTCATGAGCGATCTGGATATGCCCATATCCAAGAAGCCCCTGCACAAGTTATCGCGAGGCATGCAGGTCAAGGCGCAGTTGGCGCTGGCCTTGGCTTCGGGGGCTGCGACGTTGATACTGGATGAGCCCACCAGCGGCCTGGATCCCTCATCTCGGTCAACCATTTTGGACCTTCTGCAAGACTACTGTGCCGCTGACGATAGGCGCTCTGTCCTGTTTTCCACGCATATTGTCTCCGACCTGGAGCACGTTGCCGATCAGGTGACGATCTTGCTGGGCGGGCAGATAAAAGACCTTGGAACACCTGATGAACTGCGCAGAAGGTACCTTGTAGTTCGGGGCAGTAACGAACAGCTGCAAACCTCTGGCGGCCAGGTTTTGCAAAGGCATTGTTATGGACTGAAGACATCTGCGCTGGGTTTTGAAGCCCTCGTGGAGACGCCAAAACTGGGTATTTTCAGTGATGCGGCAAACACAGAAGACGTAGTTCAGGCTCTGCACATTGATGGCCTGCCGCCCCTGGTCATAGAGTCCGCCAGCCTCGATGAAATCGTTGCTTACCTTGGAAAGAAAAGCGCTGTGGCCTCAAAGTTCACCAGCATCCAAGCGCAGCCTGAGACCTGCAAGGAAGGAAACTGACATGTTTACGAATGCTGTGCGAGTTGCCAAAGGCATACAGGTCTGGGCTATGGCATCAGGGTCTTCTCTGTTTGTTCCGATTGCCCTCACGCTCACCTTGACTGTCGTGTCAGTGAAATCCGATGTTCCATTCCTGCCTTTGGTTTTAGCCCCTGTGTTCATGGCCTTGATGATGGTGTCGGTTTTGATATCAGATTCGACCAGCGGACATGCGGCTCTGTGGCTGTCTGCAGGGATTAGGCGCCGAGAATTACTGCAGGGGTATTTCTTGTGGGGAGTATGCGTCGGTTTGGTTGTGACGCTCTATGCCATTGTGGTGCATGTCGTTGAGGGTCTTATTGTGGGGGATGCGCGACTGGGGCTCCTGGTGGGCATGGGTGTCGTGGGAATGCTTGCGGTTGTTGTGATCATCGGGTGGAATATGTTTTCGACCCTGTGTTTGCCGCGTAAAACGGGTGCCCTTATGGCTGTCGCCTTGGTGGGGTTGATTTGGGGATTCACTTTTGCAACCTTGGGGGACTTGGGGCAGATGGTTGCGACAGTGACGAACTGGGCGATATGGGGTGTGCGCCATCCGTGGATGGCCGGTGGCCTGGTGGTTGGCATGTCGGTGGTCTTGTGTGTGGCCTTCATTCAGGTGATTGGTGCCATTTATTCGCGCCGTGAGATTACGCAGGACTAGCTATCGTCACTAAAAATACGTATAGAAGCCGAGCTTTCATATAGAGCGACCTTGGCGTCCATACGTATTTTTACTTTCCACGTGACCAAAACTCGGTCGGGTTTTCCTGGTTCGCGGGGTCACAGTGCGGGCGGTAGGCTGGAATCGTTATGAGTGATTTCGCTGGGCGACGCTTCCGCCACATGTTAAGCGCAAAAATACATCGCGCAACCGTCACAGGGGCCGATGTCGACTACGTAGGTTCCGTTTCCATCGACACGGCTTTGCTTGAGGCAGCCGACATTGCCGAGGGCGAAAAAGTATCCGTTGTGGACGTAACAAATGGTGCCCGCCTGGAAACCTACGTCATCCCAGGTGACCCTGGGCAAATCCAGATGAACGGCGCGGCAGCGCACCTGATCAAGCCTGGCGACTTGGTTATTATCATCGCCTACGCCCTGGTGGATGACGCTTACCTGGACGAGCATCAACCCCGCGTCGTGCACGTAGACGCCCAAAACCGCCAGCTTGGCGACGTCGTCGTAGGCCCTCCCGGACACGCCACGCCCTACTCTCAGTCCTAAAAACGGAGCGGCGGTTGTTGGGGGTCGGCCTCGGGAATGCTGAATACGCCTTGCGGACCCAGGCGCGCTAGGATTGGCGCATTATGAGTGATGCTTATGCTCCCGCGACCGGGAAAGATGTTCGTGTTCGTTTCTGTCCCAGCCCAACCGGCACCCCGCACGTCGGAATGGTGCGCACCTGCCTGTTCAACTGGGCGTATGCGCGCAACCAGGGTGGGACATTCGTGTTTCGCATCGAAGACACGGATGCGCAACGCGACTCGGAAGAGTCCTACCAGCAAATCCTTGACTCTCTGACCTGGCTGGGCCTGGACTGGGACGAGGGCGTGGAAAAAGGCGGGCCACATGAGCCCTACCGTCAATCTCAGCGCATGGACATCTACAAGGACGTCGCAGCAAAACTGCTTGAGGCCGGATACGCCTACGAATCCTTCTCTACCCCAGAGGAGGTCGAGGCCAGGCACCGCGCAAAAGGACAAGACCCGAAACTGGGCTACGACGGCTTTGACCGTGACCTCACCGAAGAACAGAAGGCCGCCTACCGCGCTGAAGGCCGCGAACCCGTCTTGCGTCTGCGCATGCCTGATGAAGACGTGACCTTCAATGACCTAGTGCGCGGTGAGATCACCTTCAAGCCCGGTTCCGTGCCTGACTATGTGATTGTGCGCGCCAACGGGGACCCTCTGTACACCCTGGTCAACCCCGTAGACGATGCCCTCATGGAAATCACGCACGTCTTGCGGGGCGAAGATTTGCTGTCCTCCACGCCCAGGCAAGTGGTGTTGTATCACGCGCTGCTGGAACTGGGCATCGCCAAACGCATGCCGGTTTTCGGCCACCTGCCCTACGTCATGGGCGAGGGCAACAAGAAACTGTCTAAACGCGACCCGGAATCCAACCTGCTGCTGCACAAGGAACACGGGATGATCCCCGAGGGCCTTATCAACTACCTGGCGCTCTTGGGCTGGGCGATTGGCCCCGATAATGACATTTTCTCTCTCGACGAGATGGTGGCAGCCTTCGACATTGAAGACGTTAACCCGAACCCGGCGCGCTTCGACCAAAAGAAATGCGTAGCCATCAACGCCGAACACATCCGCATGCTTGACGTTGAAGACTTCCGCAACCGCATGGTGCCCTACCTCTTCGCAGGTGGCCTGGTTTCGGCCGACTCCTTCGAGGCTTTGTCTGAGCGTGAACGCTTCGTCGTCGACGCCGCAGCACCCTTGACCCAAACCAGGGTCCAGCAGCTAGGCGAGGTCGTCGACTTACTTTGGTTCCTTTTCATTGCCGAGGACGACTTCTATGTTGATGACAAGGCACTATCGAAGCTGAAAGCCGACAGTGTTTCGGTTCTGGATGAGTCCCTGACGGTTATTGAGTCCCTTGTGGAAGCGGGCAGTTTCAACACCTCCGCCCTCGAAAATGGCTTGCGAAGCAAGCTGATCGAAGAACTCCAAATAAAGCCTCGTTTGGCCTTTGGGCCTTTGCGCACTGGGATCTCTGGACGTTTGATTTCACCGCCCCTGTTTGAATCCATGGAAATCTTGGGTGCCGATACGACACTTAAGCGCCTGCGCGCACTGCGCGAGACGCTGGCTGCACAGGGTTAGTGGGAAGCATGGACGTTATTGAAGACCCTCCTGTTGTGAGCAGTCCCAGGCTGGGATACCCAGTTGAACTGCGCCTGATGCGCTTGCGGGACATGTCACCCTTGCAGGTACACGACCTGTACCGGCTGCGCGTGGACGTGTTCGTCACCGAGCAAAGGTGTGCTTTCGAGTTTGATGACCTGGATCCAAACCCAGGAACCATACACGTCGTGGCTCAGGAAGGTGAGCGCACCATCGGAACCGCGCGTGTGTATGTCGATGAGCAGGGACGCGCGCGTATTGGGCGCGTGGCCGTTGCCGCAGACCGAAGGAAATACGGGATTGGTCGGCTTGTGATGCAGGCAGCCGTCGACTACTGGGAACCCCAGATCGCTATCTTTATTGAGGCCCAAGCCTATTTGCGTGAATGGTATGAAACATTCGGTTTCCAGGTCGATGGAGATATGTTCCTGGAGGCCGGAATTGAGCATTATCCGATGACACGCCCCGGGGCGTGAGGTAGCTCGCAGCATTAAGGTTTGCCGGAAATCTCAAGTTCCGGTAGGCTTCTTTCTCGGTGCTTCCAGCGGGCTTGCCCAACGGAAGCGTCGAATGCCTTGGGGTATGGTGTAATTGGCAGCACGCGTGATTCTGGTTCATTAAGTCGAGGTTCGAGTCCTTGTACCCCAGCGCCCCTATCGTCTAGTGGCCTAGGACGCCGCCCTCTCACGGCGGTAACACGGGTTCAAATCCCGTTGGGGGTACGAAAGAGGGCTTCCGGAATGTTTTCCGGAAGCCCTCTTATTCGTTTACCGCTACGGTTGAGATATGGGTGCAAAGACGCGGAAATACAGGCGTGGTGTTGTTGGACTGGTAGTTGGCGTAGGACTGCTGTTGGCAGGGGCTGGGTGTGGGACTGCCACCCAGGCAGAAGCTAACGAAGTGCGTTCGGAGATTCCGCGAGAACAAGGGCAGGCCACAGGTGAACAGGTTGCCCAGTTTGTCCAGGGCGCTGAACGCCTCGCCCTCGAAAGTCTGAAAGGTAAGCAAGAAAACTTGGTTGTTTCGCCCGCCTCCCTGCAAATAGCTGGGGGAATGGTAGCACTGGGAGCCAAGGGCGAAACCAAAGAAGCCCTGGACGCAATGCTGGGCACCGATGACGCAGCAGTCATCAACCTGATGGAACATAGTTTGAAGCCCTGGGCTGGCAACCCGGCAGTGGTCAAAGATAAGGAACTGCCCGAGAAACCTGTTGTGCATGTGGCCAATAATGTGGCCATAGACGATGAAGCCCAGGTCGAAAAGACCTATCTGGATGACATAGCCCGTAACTTTGGGGCTGGGATCATGCACACTGACCTGGGGTCCTCAGAAGGCTTCAAACCTTTAAACGCCTGGGTGCAAGAAAACAGCGGCGGGTTGATAGAAAAATCTGCGTTGCAGCCGGATAAGGACATGCGTTTGGCGCTACAAAATGCCATTGTCCTGGCTGCCAGGTGGGCAATCCCTTTCCAAGAGGAAGACACTAGACCTGCAGATTTCCATACGGCAAACGGAAACATAATTCAGGTCCCCACCATGGAGGGCATTGCCCCCTGGTTCTTTCTTGAGTCCCAAGGCTGGTCCATGGTGGATATGCCCTTCAGTGAGGGGATGACGGCACAGTTCATCTTGCCCCCGCCTGATACGATGCCAGGCGACATCAGCCCAGAAATCCTTGGCGATCTTAAGGAACAAGCGGACACGCTACGGGCCAGTGCAGAGGCCATAAAACTCGGCGTGGTGAAAGTGTCCATGCCTAAGGTCAAAATGAAAACAAGCATGGACTTGGAAGAGCTATTTGAAAAGATGGGTGCTGGTATTGCTTTCACTGAGCTGGCCGATTTCTCAGGCATGAGCACCACACAAAAACTGTTGATCGGTCAAGCCAAACAGCAAGTCGTTTTGGACATAGACGAAGAGGGCACCAAGGCCGCAGCTGTCACGGAGATCGCCATGAAGCAAGCCTCGGCACCCGTCATCGAATACCAGCACGAACTGATCCTAGATCGCCCCTACCTGGTGGTGATCCGCACCCAAGACACAGGCTGGCCGCTGTTTGTCTCTCAGGTTATGGACCCCTCAGCGCAATAGTTGTCTTTTTGTACTGTCCGACCCACTATTGGAATCACGTCTGACAGTTACAGCACTACTTCAAGGTATCCAGCCACTCTTTGGCAATCGCGGAGGCGGGTTTTTCTTCTGCAATGGACTGGGCGTTCAGGCGTTGCAAGGTTGCGGTGTCCAAATGGGTTGACACCTTATTGATGGCCTCTTGGGCTTGCTTATTGACCTTCATAGAAACGATGGGAACTACGTTTTGTTCCAGGATAAGTCCAAGCGGATCTTCAAGAGTCACTAGGTCATTGGCGGCAATGGCAGGATCAGCAGAATAGATATCTGCCAACTGGACTGTGCCATCCAACAAAGCACGCAAGGTCAAGGGACCACCAGAATCCTCAACCGCGTGTACCTGAACCTTGATCCCGTAGAGGTCTTCCAGGCCCTTCGGACCATAGGGGCGCACAGCTAGCTCAGAGTTCGCAGCCACCGTGATGGGACCTGGAACCTTGGCCAAGTCCGCAAGGCTACGCAGATTGTGTTGGGCCGCGAAATCAGCACTCACATTATATGAATCCTGGTCACTGGCTGCTGCAGCGGGCAAGGCCCTCAGGTTCTGGGGCAAAACCTTGGACAGTGCATCTTCCAGATCCGTCCCAGAGGGAAGAGTAGCTGGTGTGTCGCCCTCGGAAAAGTATTGGAAAAGGTTACCGCTGTACTCGGGGATGACATCTATCAAACCTGCCATCATTTCGGGCATATAGACCTCCCTTTGGCCTATGCGCATTTGGCGATTCACGGTGAAACCGGCAGCCTCTAAAGACTGTGCGTAGGCTTCGGCGATGATTTCATTGGAGTAATAGGCCTGCGAGGCGACAACCAGGGTGTCGCCAGTATCAGTCGAGGCAGAACCTGGATCCAAGGGATCGCCTGAGCTACAAGCAGCCAAAAGAAATACGCTTGCAGCAGCGAACCCTGCGAAGAAATTATTACGAAGTTTAGAAATAAACGGTGTCATGGCCTTCTTTCATGTGGCAGGAGAGAGGTTCTCGGATAAATAGTTGCGGTTCAGGTGCGCGGCGAGAAAGAAACGAGCACCAAACAAGAACAGGAGCTCGAAAACAAAGGCTAAGGCAATAACCAGGAAAGAGGATGCCAACATGAGTGGATAATCTTGTGTGCTAAGGCCTAAGAACATGTAACCTCCCAGACCACCGGCACCAACGTAGGCCGCCAGGGTCGCGGTTGAGACGATCTGCAAAGTCGCAGAGCGCATCGCACCCCAAAGGATCGTGGCGCCCAGGGGGATTTCCACCTGGAAGAGGATCTGCACTTGTGTAAAACCTTGGGCTCTCGCAGCTTCCACAATTCTAGGATCGGTGCTTTCCACTCCAGCATAGGCACCAGCCAGCAAAGTGGGTAGTGCCAAGATGACCAAGGCGATAATCGGGGCTTTCCAGCCGATACCAAACATAAGACCAGCCAGGGTTACCAAGCCCAGAGTTGGAATCGAACGAAGCGCGGAGGTGATCCAAATGGCTGCTGCCTTACCGCGTCCCCAGTGTCCAACTAGCCACCCTACGGGCAAAGCGATAAGGGAGGCTAAGGCCAAGGCTGCCAGAGTGTAGCCCAGATGTTCGAGGAGGCGTTCGGCAATTCCTCCAGGACCTGACCAGTTTGCGGAGTCGAGGATCCACATCAATGCCTGCCATATCCAACTCATGATGTGCCACCCTTCACGCGCCTGGTCCAGGGTAAGAGCAGCCAAGCGCAGAAGACCCAGAATGCATCAATTACCAGGGCAAGGAAGCCAGTCAAAGCCAAGCCAACCAGAATTTCAGCAATAATTGAGCGTTGGAAACCGTCGGTCAGCAGCTGCCCCAAAGAAGGCACACCCAAGACAGCCGAGAGCGTCACCAAAGCGATGGTTGACACCGAAACGACCCGCAGGCCCGAAAGGAGGGCGGGTCCAGCCAGGGGTAGATCGACTGCAAAGAACCGCTGTGCAGGGGAATACCCGAGGGCGAGGGCGGATTGCAAGGTTCGTTGCGGTAGGGTGCTAAATGCCTCAGCACCCGAACGAACCATTAGGGCCAGGCCGTAAAGTGTCAAAACTATGATGACATTGGCAAGCGAACGCATGGGGATACCGAATATGGCAGGAATTAAAATAAACAGCGGCAACGCAGGGATGGCGTAAAGAAGACTGGTTGCTGTGAGCGTGGTTTCGCCTAAGCGCTTGGAGCGGGTAGCCCAGTACGACAATGGAATTGAAATAAGAAAGCTCAAGGCAATGGCTGGGAGGGCCAAAACGAGATGCGCCCATATGAGGTCGGGTAAGAGTTGAAAGTTATGGAGTAGCCAGTTCACGATTGCTCGTTGCCTTGGGCGGCACTCATAAAACGGCTCACAAAGTCGCTGGCTGGCGTATCCAATAAGGCTTGTGGCGTGCCCGCCTGCGCGACATGGCCGCCTGTTTCCAGTAAGACGATGTGGTCTGCCAGGCTCGTGGCCTCGCGGACATCGTGGGTGACGAAAACAATGGTTGTTCCGAGATCTTTGTGTAGACCTCGCATCAGGTCTTGAAGCTCCGCGCGCACAACTGGATCGAGTGCACCGAAGGGTTCATCCATCAAAACAATATTGGGTTTCGGTGCGAGAGCTCTGGCAACACCGACCCGTTGGGCTTGGCCACCGGAGAGTTCATGTGGGTAGCGTGAAGCCAATTGTGGATCTAAACCCAGTTTTTCCATCATCGCAAGGCCAGTATGCTGGGCTTCTTTTTTGGGGACCTTGTTCAAGCGCAGCACGGTTGTGACATTGTCTAAAACCGTGCGGTGGGGCAGTAAACCACCGTCTTGCATAACGTAACCAATAGAGCGTCGTAATTGGACGGCAGGTTGATGCGATACGTCCTCGGAGTTAATCAAAATCCGTCCGGAGGTAGGGCTAAGGGTGGCATTGATCATGCGTAACAGGGTCGTTTTTCCTGCCCCTGAGGAACCGAGAAAGACTTGAAACGAGTGCGCCGGAATCTGCAGGGAAAAGTCCTCGACAACGCAAGCATCACCGAAAACCTTGGTAACTTGCTCGAATTCGATCACAGTTCCCTTAGAGTTGCCCTACCTGATCACAGCAAAACCTGAATATGTCAACCGTGCGTGGGTCCCAGTATTCCATCCGAGGAGTGGCAGGGCAATTGGTGTTATTGGAACTATTCCTTTTCTAAGCCGCGTCGTAGGACGGCAATGGCATGGTCGACAAGTACCTCGTCATGGGGGATGACCTGGGGGGAATTGGCGACGCCGTGAAGCATTGATACCGCTAGGAAAACCTCTTGTATCGTCATTTCACAGCGGAATTTCCCGCCCTTATTCGCGACTTCCAGGGGTCCGATAAATAAATCCTGGGTGCGCTGCCATAAGTCGTTCAGGTACTCATTTGAGCTAATGGACGAGCTAATTGTTTGGTAAAGGCCAGGAATCCGGATTTGATCCAAGGCCACGAGGCGTAGGAGTTTGAAAAGCACATCAGGATCTTGCGCATTTTCGGTAACAAAGTCGTTATAGCGCTGCATGCGGGTCTCGTAGAGGGCGGCGACCAAAGAGATTCGATCGGGGAAGTGCCGATACAAGGTACCGCGCCCAACACCAGCAGCTTCTGCCACAAGTTGTAGGGGACATTCCGGAGAGTGTTCAGCGAAGACCTGTTCAGCTGCCGTCAGTATTGCCTGATAATTGCGTTGCGCATCTACCCTTCGAGTCACATCCTCATGCTAACTCGAAATGGACACTTCAGGGAATTTGGCACTAACAGATCACTAATGCCTGGGATTTAGCACCTGACTAGGGAGTCTCGGTGAATTACAGGGGGCGGGCAAAGGGGAAGGCCAAGATTTGCCTGATATTGGTGCCGGTTAGTGCCATGACGATGCGGTCAAGACCCAGGCCAAGCCCGCCCATGGGTGGCATTCCTAGCTCTAGAGCGGATAGGAAATCCTCATCTACTTCCATAGCATCCATATCTCCTTGGGCTGCAAGCCAGGACTGTTCAAGCAGACGTTGACGTTGGATCACAGGGTCGGCCAATTCGGAGTATGCAGTCCCCAGTTCTGTCCCCCCAGCTACCAGATCCCAGCGTTCGACAAGGCCGGGCTTCAAGCGGTGCGGCGCTGTCAAAGGCGAGGTCTCAGCAGGGAAATCTACATAAAAAGTCGGTTGCATGGTTTGAGCTTCGACCAGTTCACCGTAGAGCTCTTCAATGACCGCACCACAGCCGCGTCCGCCAGGTATCTCCACGTTGTGCTTTGCCGCCAGTTCCAATAATTCATCGAGGTCAGTGTCGATGTTGACCTCTACGCCCAAGACTTCCGACACGGCAGCACAGACCTCGACCACGGGCCAGTCTCCACTGATATCCGTCAAGACCGGGACTCCCTCAGGTCCAGGCAGAGGCATCACCATGCGACCGTGCACGGCCAGGGCAGCCTGTTGAATTATTTTTTGCGTTATCAATCGCATATCGACGTAATCGGTCAGGGGTGCATAGGCCTCAACGACTGTGAACTCAGGGTTATGAGTGGCATCTGCGCCTTCGTTGCGGAAGTTTCGCCCAATCTCAAAGATTTTACCCATACCGCCTACCACCAGGCGTTTGAGTTGTAACTCCGGGGCAATACGTAAGACTAAGTCAGTGTCGTAGGCATTAATATGCGTGCGGAAAGGTCGAGCGGTGGCACCGCCATGGGTGGTGCCCAAAATTGGCGTCTCCACCTCAAGGTAACCGTCGTCAAGCAGGGTCGAGCGCACTGCTTGAATGGCTTTGGAACGCGCCACGAGCAGGTCAACTTGAACAGGTCGGGTGAGCATATCCAGTGAACGGTTACGCAGCCTCACTTGGGGATCGTTTAGTCCCTCCCACGGGATTGGGTGCAAGCATTTGGCCAGCATGGTCCATTCATCCAGGATTACCGAGGGCGTACCGTTGTTGGATGCCCCTGCGTGTCCGGTGATCTCTAGTAGATCCCCACCATCGACAAGACGAGTAAATTCGTTTAAGGCCTCGGGTGTCAGTTTTGCGGCGTCCAAGAGCACCTGCACGGTTGTATGCCCGTCCACCACGTCGACAAATACTACGCCGCCGTGGTCACGGATACGTCGCACGCGTCCGATAAAGGGCCCGTCGCTTGCCCGTGCGACAAGAGAGGTGGGGGCGTTGCTGTCTGCACCTGTGGCATCTGCGAGGTCAGCCAAAGGGGTAGCCAGGCGCCTGCCGACCGGGTAACCTTGGCGCCCACCGGCTTCCAGGTCGCTTAGGTGACCGAGCCTCACCTGTGTCTGGTCCCCGGCACCTGCAGCCCAGTCATCTGTCTGTGGTGGGAGGTCCATGAGACGTAAATGTTCAAGATCTGCTGCGCTTAACTGGCCATCTGGCAAAGGTGATCGCCGCCAGGGTGGCGTGGGCATGAAGCCTTCTGCTTGAGCCGCAGCCAAACTTGCGCCAAGCACGGACAGGGGATTGGATAATGCCACATAACGCGGTTGCCATGCGGGATTGTATTTGCTGTTTGAACGGTACAGACGTTGCAACTGCCAGAATCTATCGAAGAATCCCAAGAGTCGACTGGAAACTATGGAAACACTAGAAGCTGCGACGTCCTCGGCCTCAGCAAAAATGTGGCGGAAGAAGGCGAAGTTTAGAGAAACCCGGCTCACCCCGTGGTTGGCTGCCCACATCATAAGTTCGGCCACCAAGAACTCATTGGTGCCGTTTGGGGCGTGGGGGCTGCGGCGCATCAAATCTAGGGATAGTCCGTGCCGCCCCCAGGGCACGAAGGTTTGGAGCGCGACCATCGTCCCGTCCTCGTCATAAACCCTGGCCACGACGACCCTCTGATCGGCTGGGTCGCCAAAACGCCCAAGAGCCATAGAGAAACCGCGTTCCACATCGCCTGTGCGCCACTGGTCGGCTGCCGTTTCAATCAAGGACAGTTCAGCCTGGTCCAGGTCCATAGCCCGGTGTATTTCCACACGCATACCTTTGCGCCTGAGCCTTTTTACCGTGTGGCGTACCTCGGTTAGAGCAGTTGAGCTCAACTGGAAACGTTCGGTTGTCAAGATGGCTTCATCACCCAGGCGCAAGATATCGAAACCCAGGACCTTGCGGTAGGCGCGTGCCCCTTCTTCGCCGCAGGCCAAAACTGCGGGGGTCCAGCCAAAACTTCGGGTGTACGTATCCCACGATTCAATGGCTTCCGGCCAATCGGCTGGTGCGCCCAGAGGATCCCCGGAGGCCAGGGCAACGCCTCCCACGACTCGGTAAGCAATGGCTGAGGATCGATCGTGAGAAAAATGAAGAAGCTTGTCTCGCCGAGTCGCGTAGTACCCCAGGGAGTCATCCTCGCCGTATTTCGCCAGCAGTGCGCGCGCCGTCAACTCATTCTCAGGCCGCCACGAGTCAAGTGAATCCCCAGAACGTAGGAAGATTGCAACCGCGGCAACCAGAGTCAATCCCATAATCACGGCTGCGAGCTGTGGAATTACATGACCAACTGGGGCCATCCACCCTCGCGGGGACCCTAAGCCGAGGGCGTGAAAGAGCGCGGTGAGCAGTTGCCGCCAACTGGGTCCGTGGGTGTCATGTGTCCACACGATAAGGACATGAGTAAGCCCGACTGTTAAGGCCAGCCCTAAGGCAAAAACAGCCGTAGCAGCAGGCCAAGATCCCTTGGGGACACGAGCAGGAAAGGCTGGGCGCAGCTTGACAAGAAGAGGAATAGCCACAAAGGCAATGACGATTGAGGCAACCAGGTAGGGAGTCAGTTCATCACGGAATTCCTCGATACTGTCTAGGCCACTATTCAAGTGCAAGGTGAGCAAGTCAAGTACAGCAGTCAGAGCCCCCAGGACTTGTATAAGGATGACGACGTTCAGCGCCAAGCGCTTGTGTCGAAACAACCCAACAGTGATCAGTGCCAGAACAATTGCTGAGACCAGTGAGTAGGTCATCGGGATATTCGCGGTGATGAAAAGGTCTTGAAGCATCCCTGGATCCCCCAGGCCCCCCAGGATGCGCAAAAACAACCACCCACCTCCAGCAAGCAGGGTGGAGATGGCGAAAAGCGATGTCAGAGCATTAGCCGCTAAGCGGTATCGCCGTGTCATTGTGCCGCAACCCAAGAAAAAGCGGGGTCATTTTTTCCCAGCCATTCATAGGCCATTGGCGCGTTTTCCTGCCAAAGTTTCCACGAATGTCCACCGTGTTCCACAATGACCGAGGTTAGTGAGGTGGGTGCTTTCACTTTCGTTTGGAAACTTCGCCACGATGACATAGGCATGAGGTCATCCTGGGCGTTGAAGAAGAACAACTTGACCGGTGGAGCCTGTTCGGCAGCTACACGGCCCAGGTCATAGGTGGTGTCATCGGCAGGCAGTATCGGTTTTTTGCCAAAAACTGGTTTGAAATAGCCGGACATATTGATACTTGAGCCGAATACATCGGGGTGTTTCATACTGAACATTGAGGCACACCAGCCGCCAGCGCTTATCCCCATGGTTGCCCAGCCCTGTGGCCCATTCACAACCCTCAAATTGGTTTTCACCCAGTTGACAACGTCTTTCGACACGTAGGTGTCGATTTTTACGTGACCGTCTTTGGCATCCACGCATTCGGTTTCTTCGTTTTGGGGAAATACATTCGGGGCCACCATGACCGCTTCTCTCATCTTTTTTTCACCGGACAAAGTGTTAAACAGTTTCCCGGTGTCGAGCGCTTTCGCCCAGTTCAAGGGGTCTCCCGGTATGCCATGAATAGCGAAAACAACAGGGTAGAACCTATCGGGATTGTCGAGGTACGAGGGCGGCAGCCAAATTAACGCAGGGTAGTTCGCCCCTGCAGCAGGTCCAGGTATCGTCACACTCAGGTAGTGCCCTCCTGAGCCGGTAACAGTGTCTTCCCATTTTTGATTTCCGAGGGCGGGGTTCGATTGTGGACGTGCTTGCACATCAGATGCCTTGCCTGTGGCCCATTCTTTGGGGTCTTGTTGCGGCTTGTCTGGTGCATTGTCAGGATCGTCGGTGGAGGCTGTGGGTCCCTGCTGTGTTGAGGGCGCACCAACTGTTTCCTCTTTTATCACCTTGCCTCCGCCGCCCAGACTTGCCCATGTCGGGTACCAGTAGTTCTCTTTATTCAGGATTAACCCTAGGACGATCATCGATAGAACAATGCTGAGAGTGACAGAAATGAGTTGTTGAAGGATCGCAACGACGGTTTTTCGGGGGCGGTGTCGAGGCACCCAAAAGAGGGTCCATATCAAGGTGATTGCGGCGATAATACCGAAAACAACGATGGTGACGAGTGATACGGGCTGCAGCCAATTGGGCATGAAGACCTCCAAGGAGAGGTGGCGATTTACCGAGGTCTAACCCTACTCTGTGAATCTGTGGATGGCCTGAGATCCGACCCCTAGACAACTGTGGGAATTGGCTAGTTATCCTCGATACGGCGCAAGAACTCTGAGAGTCTGTTCCCGGCTGCCACGACGGCAGAACCGTGGATGCGCCCAGGCTGCTTGCCCATGCGCTCGATCGGCCCTGAGATGGAGACAGCCGCCAAGACCCGACCAGAAGCCCCGCGTACTGGTGCAGAAACCGAGGCTACACCTAGTTCACGTTCGCCGACTGATTGCGCCCATCCGCGTCTGCGCACAGCAGATAGCATGGTCGCATTAAATGATGCCCCGTGCAGCCCGCGGTGAAGTCGCTCTGGTTCCTCCCAGGCGAGCAGGATCTGTGCTGCAGAACCGGCCAACATGGACATGGTGGCCCCGACAGGGATGGAATCACGCAGCCCCATGGGCAGTTCTGCCGCAGCAACGCAGACGCGCTGGTCTCCTTGGCGGCGGAAAAGCTGTGAGGATTCGTGGGTGTGGTCGCGTAGAGCTATGAGGATTGGTCCGGCTGCGGCAAGCAAGCGATCGTCTCCTGCAGCTGCGGCAAGTTCGGCAAGCCTGGGGCCAAGGACAAAGCGGCCCTGCATATCACGGGCAACGAGGCGGTGGAACTCAAGGGCCACAGCTAAGCGGTGAGCGGTCGGACGCGCTAGATGGGTAGATGCGACTAGCTGGGCTAGGGTCGCAGGGCCGGACTCGAGGGCGCTCAACACTAGGGCTGCTTTGTCTAGTACACCGACACCACTTGAAGATTTGTCCATACCTCGATACTGCCATCTCAGATACTGAAATGGCAACCCGATACATATAGAGACTTCGCACTCATGCGCTAGACTTGTCCAAATCCCGATATTGTCATCTCATTAAATGAGACAAGCGTCGAGGAGAACATCGAGAAGCAATTTTGTCGCTACTTTTGCAAGCGACACTGGAACAAGACAGAGGACATGCAGATGAGCAGGACCTTGGCGGAGAAAGTGTGGCAGGACCACATAGTTAAAAAGGGTGAGGCTGGCACCCCTGACCTGCTGTATATCGACCTTCAGCTGTGCCACGAAGTGACCTCCCCGCAGGCTTTCGAGGGACTGCGTCTGGCAGGTCGCCCGGTTAGACGACCAGAGCTCACCATAGCTACTGAGGATCACAACACTCCCACCCTGGACATCGATCTGCCCATTGCTGACGAGACTTCGCGCACGCAGATAAATACCCTGCGCTCCAATGCGCAAGAATTCGGCGTGCGCCTGCACTCCTTGGGGGATGCAGACCAGGGCATTGTCCATGTCGTTGGTCCACAGCTTGGCCTCACTCAGCCAGGC
The DNA here is from genome assembly GCA_030538185.1 of Actinomycetaceae bacterium. Classification (GTDB taxonomy): domain Bacteria; phylum Actinomycetota; class Actinomycetes; order Actinomycetales; family Actinomycetaceae; genus JAUNUK01. Next base: position 363,627 of record JAUNUK010000002.1, read on the forward strand.
ATGACTATTGTCTGCGGTGACTCACACACGTCTACCCACGGGGCATTTGGCGCCCTGGCCTTCGGGATTGGAACTTCCGAGGTTGAACACGTCTTGGCGACCCAGACACTTCCTCTGCAGCCTTTCAAGACCATGGCCATCAACATTAAAGGTGACTTACCTGCCGGTTCGACCGCGAAAGATATCGTCTTGGCTATTATCGCCAAGATTGGCACAGGTGGCGGACAAGGATATGTCCTGGAGTACCGCGGCAAAGCCATTGAGGACCTTTCAATGGAAGGCCGTATGACCATTTGCAATATGTCTATCGAGGCCGGTGCTCGTGCAGGCATGATTGCTCCCGACGAGACCACCTTTGAGTACATTAAGGGACGCCCACACGCCCCCGAAGGCGAAGATTGGGAAGACGCCCTCGCCTATTGGAAGACTCTTAAAACCGATGAAGGTGCGCGCTTCGATGCCGAGGTGACCCTTGAGGCTGCCGATATCGAACCCTTCGTTACCTGGGGCACTAACCCCGGACAGGGCTTGCCGCTGTCCGGGCGAGTACCTAACCCCGAGGAAATTGCGGACGAAACCGCCCGTAATGCCGCCCAACGCGCCATTGACTACATGGGTCTCACACCCAATACCCCACTGCGCGATATCGCGGTAGACACCGTCTTCCTTGGTTCATGCACCAATGGCCGCATTGAGGATTTGCGGGCAGCCGCCGACGTCTTGAAGGGCAAAAAAATTGCCGAGGGCGTACGGATGTTAGTCGTTCCCGGTTCAGCACGCGTGCGTTTGCAGGCCGAAGCCGAAGGACTTGACGTGGTGTTTAAAGACTTCGGTGCCGAGTGGCGCAATGCCGGATGCTCCATGTGTTTGGGGATGAACCCAGACCAGTTGGCACCGGGTGAACGCTCTGCGTCCACATCAAACCGCAACTTTGAAGGCAGGCAAGGCAAGGGTGGTCGGACTCACCTGGTTTCCCCCTTGGTCGCCGCTGCGACTGCCGTGCGCGGCACCTTGTCCAGCCCTGCCGACCTGGTCGCACAGGCATAAACCTCGAGAAAGGATAGGAGAAAACAATGGAAAAATTCATCTCTCACACCGGCATCGGGGTACCCCTGCGCAGGTCAAATGTGGATACAGACCAGATTATCCCCGCAGTGTTCCTAAAGCGCATCACCCGAACGGGCTTTGAAGATGCCCTGTTTTCGGCCTGGCGCAACGATCCGAGCTTTGTGCTGAATCAAGAGGCATACTCTCAAGGTTCTGTCCTGGTTGCAGGACCAGACTTCGGCACGGGATCCTCTCGCGAACACGCCGTATGGGCGCTGAAAGACTACGGTTTCAAGGTCGTCCTGGCACCTACATTTGCAGACATCTTTCGCGGAAACTCGGGTAAACAAGGCCTGGTAGCTGGGGTTATTACCCGTGAAGACTGCGAACAGCTGTGGAAGCTGTTGGAAAGTGAACCGGGTGTGGAGATCACCGTTGACCTGGATAACCAGCTGGTCCACTGTGGGGCATTTACCTGCAGTTTTGAGATCGACGGTTACACGCGTTGGCGTCTCATGGAAGGTTTGGACGACATCTCGCTGACTCTCCAAAATGAAGCCGCCATTGAAAGCTACGAGGCCAAGCGCCCCGCGTGGAAGCCGAAAACTCTACCGGCAAAACACTTGCCTCCTGTCGCTATCGAGGCAGCCCGTCCGGTTGAGTTGGGCGCGAGTATCCCTCGGGCATGAATAGACGGTGTTGGTGGTTGTGTGGCTCAACTCGCAGTGCACAACCACCAACGGATCCGTTATGCGCTGTCTAAGAGTGTGCGTCCAAGGTCCATGACTTCTTGGGCGAGTTCTTGTGCTTGTGACGCGTATTCAGGCGTTACGGCCAGACGGGTGCGGCGCGCAAGGAGGTCTTCAGTTTCTAAGGCCCCTTCGTGCAGGACACCAAAAAGCATCTGTGTTCCGGTAGCGGGCAGGTCTTCAACGAGGCGTTCTGCCAGGTGGGGGAATATGCGCCCCAATTCTTCAATGCGCGCGGCTTCTTTGCCGTAGTTTCGCTGGAACCACGGGTTAGGGGATGAGGCGTTAATGATCTCTTTGGCTCCCGCACCGATGAGGCCCAGATCCTTGGTGTGGCACCTTCTTTGAATACCCAAGCGGCGGCAAGCCCCATCCACAGCATCTTGGGCCATTTGCCGGTAAGTCGTGAGTTTCCCTCCTGTGATCGTCAAGGGCAATCCAGGATCATCTAGGAGCACATGGTTGCGTGAAATATCGCAGGTGTCTGCGTCCTTTGAACGAATTAGAGGACGGATGCCAGCAAAGCGCCCCACAATATCCTCATCCCCAAGCTCCACGCCCAAGGAGCCATTGATGACGCTCAAAATGAACTGTTCATCTTCCAAGGGAACTGGAGGATTAGAGGCATCGACTTCCTTGACCTCTACATCGGTCAAGCCGATCATTACTAAGCCGTCGGCTTGGGGGACTGCGAAAATGTACCTGCCGAAATGCTCAGGGACAGGCGAGGTGACGACCGCCCTCGGGTAGCCCAGGGCCTCGGCCTTTACCAGTACGTGTGAGCCTCGAGAGGGGGCCATTATGATCCTGGGATCGTAGTGTGCGGCCCAGACCCCAGTGGCATTGATGACTGTTCGCCCTCGCAACTCCAGATTGTGTCCGCCCAACTCGTCGTGAAGCTGGACGCGGTTTTCCGTCATGGATAAAACGCGTGCCCGGGTCACGATGCGCGCGCCAAATGCTGCTGCAGTGCGGGCAACTGCCAGAACCAATCGGGCATCATCCACAAGCTGACCGTCCCAATACATGTCAGCGCCTCGTAGATTATCTGCGTCTAAACATGGGGCCAAGGCCAGTGCAGTTTTGGCGCTGATGCGGCTGGGGGAAGGCAGGATGTGCCGCGAAGTGTGCGAGGCCACCCGTAAGGCATTGCCCGCCTGCGCCCCGGCCCACCCAAGTAATCCAGCAAGGGGAGAAGTGGTGCTATCAAGGGGCAGTAAAAAAGGTGTTGAACAGGTCAGATGGGGGGCGATTTTCGTCAAAAGGTAGCGCCGCTCAACTGCCGATTCATAGGCAATATCCACCTGTCCGGTGGCCAGGTATCTCAAACCACCATGGGCCAGCTTAGAAGACCAGCGAGAAGTCCCATTGGCCAGATCGTTGGCTTCAACCAGTATTACCTTCAGGCCACGCATTGCAGCATCGAGGGCAACACCTGTTCCGGTTATTCCACCGCCCACCACAATAAGGTCAAAGAGGGTATCGCTGGCTTGGGCAAGATGCCTGGAGCGTTGCGGGGCATTGAGGGAAGACGACTTCAGTGTCAGTGCTGTCTCAGTCATGACTGCCTGCCTCTAACGCATACGGCGAGGTGCCAGGTAGGAATCAAAGAGAAAAGCAATCTCTTTGAGTAGGGCCTCAAGGTTGGTTCCTGGTTCGTCAAGAATTCCTGAGGAAATGAGGTGTTTTGATACATGCATTAATAATGCGGTCGTTAAACTGGGATCTCTAGTGCCAATAGACCCATCTGCGGCACCCGCAGAAAGATACTTGCGCAGGATTCCAGTAAACAGGGCATGTGAACGCTCGAGGTATTGCGTGGCATAGGGCTCAGGTAGTTCTGAGTTAGTCGCAAGCACTCGCGGGATCAGCCTGTTTTGCCCAGCGATGGACACAAAGTTCGTCAGCAAAGTGACCAGTCTTTGTCTGAATGTTCCTTTGTTGGCCAGGTCAACAGCTTGTTTTAACCTCATTCTTAACTCGCGTTCATGGGTGTCGAGTATGAGGTTTTCTGCGCTTTCCCAGCGTCGATAGATGGTCATCCTGGATACGCCCGCACGGCGCGCAATCTCGGTTACAGTCGCGCCCCTAATTCCCTTGTCGATAATGCACTCGCGCGTGGCATCCATGACTTTGGTCTCTGAAACGGTCTCCGCCACTGGAGTCTCCTCCGTCTTAGTTACATTTTTCGGCACAAAAAGCTGTTACAAAACGTGATCTCATGTCACACTATATCGCATGGGTCACAATATCACTGCATCAATTGAGCGTTCAGTTTGGTGGGGCTGGGGACAGGAATCCCACCCCAGGAATATTCCTCCGGCCGTCTGGCCATTCTTGAAACGAGAATTCGGCATAGTTCCCAGCACTCAACGCAAAGATCCTGTCCCAATAGACAGTGTCGACGTGCCGCCCTCGGCCTTGGAAGAAACCGTTATATCTGAACTGATGGGGATCCTCGGGTCGACGAACGTGAAAACCGATCGCCACACGCGTATTACACATGCCTCAGGTAAGTCTTACCCCGATATGTATCGTCTGCGTACTGGAAATGCCAGGCACGCCCCAGACGCGGTGTTATATCCCAGCACCGAAGAACAGATCATGCAGATTTTTCAGGCGGCAGAAGATCACGATTTAGCTGTTGTGCCCTTCGGTGGTGGGACCTCGGTTGTGGGAGGTTTGGAGCCTTTAAAGAATGGAAAAAAGGCCGTCGTCTGTATTGATATGCGCAGGTTTAATGAACTTATCCATATTGACCCAGTGTCGAACCTGGCAAGGGTTCAGGCGGGTATGCGAGGTCCCGAACTCGAATTTGCGCTACAGCGGCAAGGGTTCACCCTGGGGCATATTCCGCAGTCTCACCAAGAGGCGACTATCGGCGGCTATATTGCCACCCGTTCAGCCGGTCAAGCCAGTACCGGATACGGACGTTCGGATGCCCTGGTCAGAGGGCTGACTATGGTGAGTCCTGCAGGCACAATAACCCTGGGAAATAGGGCACCTTCAACTGCGGCAGGCCCACAGTTGATGGAAGCGCTGATCGGTTCCGAGGGGACGATGGGAATCATCACCGAAATCACCCTCGAAGTCGTCGAAAAGCCGACGCATACCGAATATGCCTCCTGGGCTTTCGCCTCATGGGAGCAGGCTGCCACGGCCTTTCGTAGGCTCTATCAAGAGTGCGGTCCCGGCATGGTGCCCCATGTGTGCCGCCTGTCTGACGAGGAAGAAACCCGTGACACCTTGATCATGGCAGGAAAAATTGGCCAGTTCTTGTTGAAAATTCTCAAGGCTCGCTCAATGGACACCCCCTGCATCTCCCTGTTCTTGTGGGAAGACACCAATAAATCGAAGGCGAAGTACCGTAAACGCATATGCGAAAGAGTCTTGCGGGCTGCGGGAGGGAAACGACTACCGAAGCTCTTGGCCGAAAAATGGGAGTCGGGACGTTTTTCCGGCCCCTACCTACGCGATGCCTTAATGTCCGAGGGCGTCTTGGTGGACACCTTGGAAACAGCGACAACCTGGAACAACCTAAACACTGTGTACCGGGCAGTCCAAGAGGCAATCCAACAAGTGGGTGCGCAACAAGGGCATAAAACCTTGGTTCAGTGCCATATCTCGCACGTTTACAGGAGTGGCGCATCCTTGTATTACACCTTCTTGACCCAGGAAAATGAGGATCCCTTGGCCCAGTGGCAGGCCATCAAGACAGCCGCCTGCCAAGCCATCGTCGCCGCTGGTGGGACCATTACGCACCACCACGGGGTAGGGCGTGACCACCTCCCTTACGTCATGCCCGAATTTGGGTATCTAGGGACACAGATCCTGTCCGATATGAAAGCCCGTTTAGATCCGCACGCCATATTGAATCCAGGGAAACTGATCCCCGCCCTCGGCAATGAATAGAAGCACGTGAGAGGCAGAGAAAAAGGAGGGTAGCCGTGGATGCGCCCAAAGAAGTAACACTGGTAGTAAACCCCGTAGCGGGAGGTGGCGTATCTGCCAGATCTGCCAATGATGTTTTGCGCGCCCTGCGTTCTTTGGGGCTTCAGGTCAGGCCCGTGCGCCCTACAAGCGCCGAGGCCACGCGCCGTTTCGTCGCCTCTGTGGATTCTGGGGGCGTGGTTGTTGCCCTGGGCGGGGACGGATTTATGCGCTGGGTCGCCGCTGGGTGTTTGGAATCGGGTGCGGTAATGGCTCCGCTGCCAGGTGGCAGGGGCAATGATTTATGTCGCTACCTGGGTGTGCCCCTTGAGCCTGTTGAGGCGGCCTTGGCCTTGGAACACGCCACTAAACGTAAGGTCGACGTCGGGTGCGCCAACGGTGAGGTTTTCTTAGGCATGGCGTCAATGGGATGGGACACCTGGGCAAATCGCTACGCCAATGAATTCACCTCTTTTGGGCCGCTTGCTTATGTTGCAGGGGCGATAAAAGCGGCAATCACGTACCGACCAACCCGTTTCATGTTGAGGACGCCAGGGCCACAAGCATCGATTCAAAGTGCGCTGGATTCTTCACAAGAGGCGGCAGAGGTGAGTGAAGAACGCGTAGCTTGGCTCCTAGACGTCGGAAACACCGGGCGATACGGGGGAGGGTTGATAATGTGCCCCAAGGCCTCTATCACGGATGGGATTTTGGACATCGTCTCTATTGGTCCAGTGGGCCGTGTGCCGTTTTTCAAACTGGTTTTGCAAGCCTTCAAGGGCACGCATGTGGAACACTCGGCGGTCAGCGAGACCTTCGTCAGACGCGTCCATATAGCCAGTGACAAACCGACTGAAGTGTGGGCGGATGGTGACCATATAACGGACCTACCAGCGAGTATTGAAGTCAAACATGGAGCCTTAGAGATTCTGGCGTAAAATCGAGGACAGTCCATCACGTGACTGGAATCTAGGGAAGGCAATGTCAGATGAGTTCTGTTTTGCGAGTCAACGGCGGCCGTCCGCTGCAAGGCACAATAACAGTCCGTGGCGCCAAGAATTTCGTATCAAAAGCAATGGTAGCAGCCCTTTTAGGGTCCACACCTTCCACTTTACGGCAGGTTCCACTGATCAGAGACGTGGACGTGGTTTCGGGGCTGCTCAGTTTGCACGGCGTACAGGTTGATTACAACCAGGCCGAGGGCGTTTTGCGCATGGACTGTGGCAATGTTCGCTTGGCTGATGAACACGAAGTCAATGCGCATGCAGGCTCCTCGCGTATTCCGATCCTCTTTTGTGGACCGCTGTTGCACAGATTGGGGGAAGCATTCATCCCAGACTTGGGGGGATGCGCCATTGGCGGACGCCCTATTGATTTTCACCTCAATACTTTGCAGTCTTTTGGAGCCAGTATCGAGCAGCGTGAAAACGGTTACCATCTGCGGGCACCGGGCAGATTGAAAGGGACTCAGGTCGAGTTGCCCTATCCGTCGATTGGCGCCACGGAACAAACCCTGTTGACGGCTGTGACGGCACAAGGCCTGACCGAACTGCGCAATGCGGCAGTGGAACCAGAGATCATGGACTTGGTCGCAGTGCTACAAAAAATGGGTGCGATCATTTCCGTGGACACTGACCGCACCATCAGGGTCGAGGGCGTTGAAGAACTGGATGGCTACACGCATACGGCACTGTCGGACCGAATTGAGGCCGCTTCTTGGGCTGCTGCGGCACTTGCCACCGGCGGGGACATTACTGTCAACGGTGCGAACCAGGCCGATATGATGACCTTCCTCAACACCTTCCGCAAGGTCGGTGGCGCTTTCGAGATTCGAGACGACGCCATACGTTTCTTTCATCCTGGTGGTTCACTGAACTCGATTGTTTTGGAAACCAATGTGCACCCTGGTTTCATGACGGATTGGCAGCAGCCTCTCGTGGTCGCCTTAACCCAAGCTGATGGCCTATCGATTGTGCATGAAACCGTGTACGAAAACCGTTTCGGCTTCACCCAGGCCCTGCGAGACATGGGCGCCAATATCCAGGTCTACCGTGAATGTCTGGGTGGTTTACGCTGCCGTTTCGGCGCCAAGAACTACTACCACTCGGCCGTTATCTCTGGGCCAACACCGCTCAAGGGTGCCGACATTGTGGTGCCTGACCTGCGCGGAGGTTTTTCGCACCTCATTGCTGCCTTGGCGGCGCAAGGGCAAAGCACCGTAACAGGTATCGACATTATTAACCGCGGCTACGAACACTTCATGACCAAGTTAGCTGCCTTGAATGCCGATGTTGAAATGGTGGCGTCCTAGTCATTGTCTGCTTGTCCTGTCTCGCCCTTACCACATGCGCGAGGCTTGATCGAAGAACTCTCGTTCCCAGGTACAGGCATCCAGGTACGCCATGGCGGCGCGCGCACGCTCTTCGGCTGATGCCCTCTCCAGTGCCTTTTCTACCAAGACAATGGCCTCAGTGGTTGCGTTCAAAAAATCCTCATTGCGGTACTCATCAATCCACGCCCTATAGGGGTGATCAACGCGATTGAGTTTGGCTATCTGGAGGCCAATTTCGCAGTACAACCAAAAGCAGGGCAGTACGGCAGCAGCCCCAACAGCGTAAGAGTCCCCAATCGCCGCAAGTTTTAACATAGAGGTGTACCCCGAGGTTACAGGCGATATGCCCCCTGTTCGACCCCTGTCTTTCAGCCAGGTCATGTGCAGGTTTTGTTCTTCAGCCAAAGCAGCTTGTGCACAACCCGCCCAAAAGTGTTGAGTGGGCACATCGGGTGCTTTCACCGATACCGCAGCCAAGGCACGAGAGTATTCCTCAAGGTAGTAGGCGTCTTGATTGAGGTAGGTTTCGAACTCTTCTTTTGGCAGGTTGCCTTCGCTGAGGTGCCTGACAAAGTCCAGGTCCAGGATCTCCATCCAGATGGGTTCACCGGCCTGCCACAGCGCCTTGGTCCACGCCCCTGCGACAGGAATTTGTCCCGAGGGCGGTGTCTTTGTTGGCGCCGTCCACAACTTAGCAAGAACGTGGTCACCAGGGTCTTCCCAGTGCGAAAACTCCTGGGTGCGATGCGCCCAAGGCTGGTTGTTCGCTGCCCTTTCCAAACGCCTTGCCCTGTGGGAATGATCAACTGGCCCGTGGCCTTTCCCAACCAAAAGAGCTTGACCGTTGTCTATGGCCTCCCACAGCCAACGAGTAGCCCAGGAAAGTGCAGCCGCTTCACTGGTGTCGATGCACAGCCTGGTTGCCAGGGCAGAGGACAGTGAACAACCGGTGCCATGTGTAGATGATGTGTTTAGACGTGGAACATCAAGTTGAGACACCGTTCCATCAGGACCGATAAGGGCGTTGGATGCCAGATCGGAATCCAAATGTCCACCTTTGACGACGACGCTCACGCCCAAGTCTGAAGCCACCTGGTGCCCCTGTTGTAGTGCCTGGGCGAAAGTGGTGGCCGGCTGTGCACCTGCAATCACTGCCAGTTCTGGAATGTTTGGTGTGATAACGGTTGCGCATTTCAAGAATTCGCATAAGGCCGCCTCAGCCTGGGGCTCAAGTAAGCGATCCCCGGAGGTTGCGACCATGACCGGGTCGATGACGACGACATTAACGGGGTTGTTGTCCATCCACGCCCCAAGCGCATCGATCAGTTCAACGGAACCGAGCATTCCGATTTTAATGGCGTCAATCTGCACATCATCACTAACTGAATCCAGTTGTTTGCGTAGGAATGTAGGTGACAAAGGTTCTATTGCCTGAACCCCGCAAGTGTTTTGTGCCAACACAGCCGTAATAACCGAAAGGCCGAAACCGCCGGCTGCCTGGATGGATTTCAGATCTGCCTGGGCACCTGCACCCCCGGTCGGGTCGGTTCCGGCAATCGATAAAATACGCGGAATAGAGGGCTTAGTTGACATAGTTTTTCCTCCAAAGGTCTACATACTCTTTTGCCGCCGGGCCAGGATCTGTTGCTGCAAGAATTCCCGAAACTATTGCTGCAGCATGGACCCCGCCACTGGCCAAGCCAGGAATATCCGATGTTTTGATGCCTCCAATAGCCACCACGGGTAAGGCTTGGGCTTTAGCAATAGCGTTAATGCCTTCCACCCCGAGGGCGGGGGGCGCATCCTGTTTCGTTAAGGTTGAGCGCAATACCCCAACCCCGATATGGTCAATAATCCCAGGTGGAAGGCTGTTAGCTCGGGCAAGTTCTGCTGGCGTTCCTGCCGAATACCCAAGTAAGGCATCAGGGCCAATCAGATCGCGAACCTGCACAGGCGGCAGGTCATCTTGACCGATGTGCACTCCCGATAGTTCTGTACCCTGGGCGCGCGCGGCCAAAAACACGTCTATGCGGTCGTTAATGATTATCGCCGCCTTGGTGCCGACTAGTTCGTGGGTGCGCAAGGCCAGGTCCAAGAAGATTCCACCGGGTGCGTTCTTCCATCTGATCTGCACTGTGGTCACACCCGCATCAACTGAGGCCACAATGGCAGCCAAGGTCTCCTTCACGCCGCCGCTCATCGGAGGGTCGGTAACCAAGTAGATGCCCAGAGGTAGAGGGCGTAGAGGCCCGCCCGCGGCGTTCATGAAACCCTCGCTGCCTTGAGTGCTTCTTCAGGGCTCAAAGCACAAAGGTTATCCAGCAAGGCGACAGCAAAACTGCCGGGACCTGCCGCTTGGGTTGCCGCTTTTTCCCCGGCCACCGTGTAAAACACATTCGCTGCCACAGCCGACAGCAAAAGATCTGCGCTGCCAGCCTGGAAGGCTGCCATCAGGGTTCCCAAGGCGCAACCGGAGCCAGTGACCTGCGTAAAGAATGTGCTGCCATTGGCGACTGAAAACTCTCGTTGTCCATCCGTTAGGTAATCCACCGGCCCAGATACTGCGACAACAGCCCCAGAAGACTGCGCCAAGGAACGGGCAGCCTCTTGGGCCACCTCTACCGAATCTGCCGATTCCATGCCGCGTCCGCCCTCGGAAATGCCTGCAAGTGTGAGGATCTCTGAAGCGTTTCCGCGAATAACTGTTGGTCGCAAACCGATCAAGGTTGCGCACTCTTGGGTGCGTACAGGTAAGGCCGCGCCCACCCCGACTGGATCTAGGACCCAGGGGGTGCCCGCCTCGCGTGCTGACTGGACGGCTTCGAAGGTGGCCGCGCGTTGTTCAATCGAGGGCGTTCCCACGTTGATGAGTAAGGCCGAGGCTACGCGGGCGAAGGGGCCCGCCTCTCCTGCACAGTCCACCATTGCCGGGGCTGCGCCGCTGGCAAGCAAGACATTTGCGGTGAAACCTGTCACCACGCTATTGATAATGCAGTGAACCAAAGGTGTGTTGGCGCGTAGACGCGCAACTTCTTGAGCAATAAAAGATGTATCCAAAAGACCATCCCTCCGCTAGTACGAACTAGATCAGGTTCGCGGGTCTTATCTCAGCCCCTGCGGGGCACCCCGTGTCGGGATTGAGCATAACAAAACTGATGACGAGGTGCTCAAAGGGGTGGGGGATGGTTGTGAAAAAGAAAAAATAGTGTGCCAAAGATGCCTGGGTATCGGTAGAGCTATATCATTGAGACTTATGGCCCAGAAATTCACCACGCTTTATCGTGTGGCCGCTTCCCTTGTGAAACTCCCCTTGACCTTGACTGCGAACCGGCGTTGGGAGGGACAAGAGCACCTACCCAAAGAAGGACCCTTTATTGCGGTGGCCAATCACGTGGCCGAGTTGGACTCTCTGTCCTTCATGCTGTTCTTGGTGGAAAGCGGGTTTCCGGCCAGGGTGCTGGCAAAGGACGTTTTGTTTAAGGTACCCATCTTGGGGTGGGCCATGAAACACACGGGACAAATCCCGGTCTATAGGCGTTCTGGCAATGCCAGGGATTCATTATCAGGAGGGCGTCAGGCCCTTTCCGAGGGCGCATGTATCGCCATTTTTCCGGAAGGCACACTGACCAGAGACCCCGATATGTGGCCCATGAAGGGGCGGACCGGGGCTGCCAGATTGGCCATGGCAACACACGTCCCGGTAATCCCCATTGCGCAATGGGGTGCTCACCTGGTGAAACCTCCATATAAAGGAAAATGGTCGCTCTTCCCCAGGAAAACCGTCTCCGTGAAAGCGGGACCGGCCGTGGACCTGAGCGCCTATTACGATCGCTTAGATGAGGCCGAGGCCGTTGAGGAAGCCACCGCGAAAATCATGGAGGCCATCACACAGTTGTTGCAAACAATGAGGGACGAAGTTCCCACTAGGAAGCCTTGGGACCTGAAGGTCGACGGAGACCCTTACAAGGACAAGCGCCTGCCTGATGGGCGTGCTCGCAGGTGGTGGCGTAAGACCCCAAAGGCCCCACTTGAGGCCCCACTTGAGGCACC
>JAUNUK010000002.1:375744-496934 GCA_030538185.1 Actinomycetaceae bacterium
CACTTGGGGAATTACCGTTGCCTCCCACCGACGGTCTCGATAAACCACCCGCGACAGACGGAAGCTGACGTGCTGGAAAGGTTGTTCAATCGCAGTGGCAAAAGGCCTGAGTGGAGGGGATTTAAGTCCAAGTATCCCAAGGCCACTAAGGCCACCATTGTGGCAACGGTGTTCTTGTTGGCGGGGGTGCTTTTCGCATCCGAATGGACGCGTTTGAACAATGCCAGCCACGAGTTGACCCCGGAAGAGAAAACAGCCGCTGAGACCGCGTATTTCAACCGAATTAAGGAAAAAAATCCTGCCTACGACCCAGCATTGAAAGACGACGCGGTTGAACTGGGGTGGCGCATTTGCGTCAAGCTGGAGACCGGAGGGACCGCCACATCGGTTCTGGCCCAAATATCACAACCCAACCCCATGCCCTCACCAACAGAGGGTGAGACTGAAAAGGATCCGGCAGACCATGCGCCTGCCACCCCCAAAGAACTGCAGTTTTGGATCGATCTGGAGATTGCGGCAGTAGAGGAACTGTGCCCAGCCATGAGTTCTAAGATCGAGGGTTGGCCAGGGAATATCGAAGAAGAACTCAAGCCGCCTTCGAAAGACAAAAATGACACCTAATGGTGGGCGTGGTTCTAAGCTCGGCGCACAAGCGACTAGAGTCGTGGGCGTGAATACTAGTCAGCAAGCATCCCGCGAAGATGGCGCCTACCGTTTGCGCCCACGTAGCGGCAAGACGCGGGTCGCTATTGTGTTTGGTGGGCAATCGGGTGAACACACCATCTCTTGTGCGACCGCTGCAGGCGTTTTAGAGGCCATCGACCGAGGGATCTATGAACCCGTGCCCATAGGGATTACGCGCGAGGGCCTGTGGGTTTTACTCGAAGACGATCCCAAAGCCCTGGCGATGTCCATTGACGGACAGGGTGCCTCGGTTTCCTCGGCTGGAACGACGGTGTCCCTGTGGCCAGGCACGAAGCAAATAGCCACACTAAACGAGGCCGGCGTGATGGGAAGCCTGGGTGACGTTGACGTGGTAATGCCACTACTGCACGGCCCCTACGGCGAGGACGGCACGATACAGGGCCTGTGTGAAACGGTGGGAGTGCCCTATACGGGCTGTGGTGTCTTGGCTTCTGCAGCAGGCATGGACAAGGCCGTCACCAAGTTAATCCTGCAAGGTTGTGGACTGCCGGTAGGCCCCTACGTTGTTGTCAAACCGCGGATCTGGCTGACCAGGCCACAGACCCTGCGCAACCAAATCCAGGATCTCGGTATGCCGGTTTTCGTAAAACCGTGCCGTGCGGGCTCGTCCTTGGGCATTACCAAGGTTGAGCGGATTGAGGACCTGGACGATGCGATAGCAGCGGCACAGCTCCATGACCCTAAGGTCATCGTTGAGGCCGCCATTGTGGGGCGGGAAATCGAGTGTGCTGTCCTGCAGGGGCATGGGTATGAGGAGCCGAGGGTAGCTGCCCCAGGCGAGGTGCGAGTGAGCACTCAGGAGTTCTATGACTTTGAAACAAAGTACGTGAACCATGAAGGACTAACCCTGTTAGTGCCCGCGCCCTTGAGCGAAGAAGCTACACAGGAGGTGCAGACCATCGCGGCTGCGGCTTTCGAAGCGCTAGACTGTGAGGGCCTTACCCGTGTTGATTTCTTCTACAACGAAGAGACGCGTAGCTTTATCATCAACGAGGTCAATACCATGCCTGGTCTGACCCCTGTTTCGCTATATCCCAAGATGTGGGAACACTCGGGTATGACGTACACGCAACTGGTCTCTCAGGTCATCGAACTGGCCTTGGAACGACCAATGGGATTGCGCTAGAGGCTAAAGAAGGGAGCCCGAAGTGGTCAAGAAGGTCACATTGGTGGTCAGCGCTGAGTCTCCTCAGCTGGATGAGGATGAAGCGACGCTTCCCCAAGCCCTTACCGACAGAGGACTTGAGGTTGACATTCGAGCGTGGGATGACCCAAGCGTGGACTGGAATAATGCCGGTATCTGCGTGCTGCGTTCGGTCCCGAACTATGCCTTGGATCGAGATGTCTTCTTGAAGTGGGCACATAGCGTGCCAAGACTTTTGAACTACTCATCCATTCTGGAGTGGAATACCGACAAGCACTATTTGCAGGCGCTTGAAGGCCACGGTATGCCCATCGTGCCAACCACGTGGTTAGAGCCGGAACAAAACTTGAGCAAGCACCAGGTGCATACCAGATTCCCCGCTCACGGCGACTTCGTCGTGAAGTCTGCCGTGTCTTCAGGGGGACGCTGGATTGGCCGCTACACCTCTACAGACCCCTATCAGCGTATGGATGCGATTGAGCACGCCATGGAGCTGTTGGGGGAGGGTCGCAGCGTCATGGTGCAAAGGTATTTGAAAGAGGTCGATCGAAGCGGTGAAATCTCGCTGGTCTATTTCAACGGCCTGATTTCTCACACGGTGCGAAAAAATGCTCTACTGCACCCTTGGGCGCGTTCCACTGAAGAAATACACGAACAAATAGCCACCGCAAGGCAAGCTAGCGAGTTGGATTGGTCGTGGGGTGAACAGATCCGTCACGCCGTGCACTCTTACATTAAAGAAAACCTCGGGCGAGATGCTCAGATCCTGTATTCGCGCGTTGACGTGGTCTCGGATTCCAAGGGCGGCTTCTACGTCATGGAGGTGTCCATGGTGGATGGCTCCTTGTATCTGAAATCCACCCCCGACGGCGTAGACAACTTCGCCGACGCCATAGCCCAACGCGCCTACTGGTAGGGATTCCAGGTTTTCCGAGGATTGCCGAGGGCGTTCCCCTAAGCACTGGTTTTCCCGCACGACAACAATACTGGGCGAGTGTGGACCTGTAGATCAACAATTTCGTAACGTAACCCTTGCTTGTTACAAACAGGTATGACATTAGGCACACTCGAAGAATCAGTTTTAGGCTGTCACCGTGGGTAACGGCACGATGGGAGAATCATGAAGGTCCTTGTAGTTTTTGCCACCAAGTCCGGTAGCACCGCCGAGGTCGCCGCGTGGATCGCTGAGGGTATCGAAACGGGGGGCCATAAGGCCACCGTGAAATCAGCTCAGGAAGCTCCCGGCCCACAAGGTTACGATGTGGTTTTCGTTGGTTCAGGAATCCGCGCAGGTAATTGGCATGCGGTAGCTACCACGTGGCTACGTAGGCATATTGAAGCACTGAAGCAGCTACCTGTCGTTACTTTTACGAGTTCATTATTGGCTGCCGATCCGACACCTAAAACGGTTGTTGAGGTCGCAGAATATACGACAAGAGTGACCGAACCCTTGGGTTTGACCCCGGTAGCGCATGGGTCCTTGGTTGGTGCCTACGATCCGGCAAAAATGAGCTTCGCAGAACGCCTGATCATGAAGGCCATGAACATGAACAGCTACACAGATAAACGCGATCCCGAAGCCGTACGCCTGTGGGCACAACACGCCATGGAATCCATCACAAATCCCTAAAGCACTAGCACTTGCAGTGCGGTCAAAAAGCACAGGAATTGTTTGGAAGCGAACCCCCTGGGCTCTGCCCAGAGTCACAACGATCAAGGGCAAACGAAAACCGCGTTTTTCGTTTGCCCTGAGTGACGCGCGGGCGATTATGCCCGCGCAATTCAACACCGGGGTGGGCGACGGGACTCGAACCCGCGACATCCTGGACCACAACCAGGTGATCTACCAGCTGAACTACGCCCACCATGTGCCTTCACAACCATAACTGTGAAGCCAGCGACTCACTATGTTAGCCCGGATGCACCCGGGTGACAAATAGGGTGGCTAGTTTTCCTCTGACACGTCCTGTCCAAGATGAACAGCGAAACTTTCAGTGACTGCCTGGGCAGTTGCCTTACATTCCTCACTCGTGGGGCCTTCGCCCTCGGGAAATAAAATTGCCCGGTAATAGCTGAGCTCGCGAATGGACTCTAAAATATCGGCCAAAGCCCTGTGCCCGCCGTTTTTGTCGGGTGAGGAGAAGTAGGTGCGCGGAAACCAGCGGCGAGCCAGTTCCTTGACCGAGGAGACATCGACAATCCGGTAGTGCAGGTGATCGATCACAGCGGGCATCTGGATTTCCAAGAACGCCTTATCCGTGGCAACCGAATTGCCTGCCAAGGGGGCCTTTTTCGCCTGCGGCACAAAAGACTTTATGTACTCCACAACACGGTCTTGGGCTTCTGCAACGCTCACCCCCTGGTCCAAAAGCTCCAGCAAACCCGAGGCCTTGTGCATATTCGTCACGTACTCGCCCATATTGTCCAAGGCGCGATCAGAGGGGCGGATAATGATGTCAATGCCCGGATCGACAATGTTGAGGTCGAAATCCGTGATGACCACCGCCACCTCACACAGCTCGTCTACGCCGAGTTCAAGGCCAGTCATTTCACAGTCGATCCACACTAAGGGATCCTTTATATTCGTCGTCACGGGTCATAGCCTATCCTGCAAGGGCTTAGGATAATGACACCGACCGTATGCACAGTTATTGACCCCGGGATCGGGGTGTCTATAAGGAGAGCTCCAGTGGCAGTTGTGGGTGCAAAAGAAGTAGAGGAAGCAGCCCAAAGAGTGGCCGAGGTCATCGTGCAAACTCCGCTGGAACTTTCGCAGCGGCTCAGTGAAGAACTCGGCCGCGAAATATACCTAAAACGTGAAGACCGCCAGGTGTGCCGTTCATTCAAAGTGCGTGGCGCATATAACACGATGGCAACGCTGTCACCAGAGGCTAGACGGGCAGGGGTGGTATGTGCCTCTGCTGGAAACCACGCGCAGGGCGTGGCCTACGCCTGTGCGCGTCTGGGGATTCCGGGCACCATTTTCTTGCCCTCCAATACGCCGAAACAAAAACGGCAAAGGATTGCTGCCATCGGACAATCCTGGGTCGACCAGGTCATCGTGGAAGGCAATTTCGATCAGGCAAATGAGCTGGCCCAGGCCCGTGCCCACGAACAGGGCCAGGTGTACGTCCACCCTTATGACGGGGCGGCAACAATCTGTGGGCAAGGCACTTTGGCGCCTGACTTGTATGAGCAATGCCCCACGATGGGGACCCTTTTGGTTCCTGTAGGCGGGGGCGGGTTGATTGCCGGAATGGCCGCGTGGTTCAAGGAAAACGCCCCTGACGTCACCATTATCGGCGTCGAATCCGAGGGCGCTGCCTGCGCGAAGGCCGCCTTGGATGCAGGACATCCTGTGACCTTGCCCCACGTGAACACCTTTGTGGACGGCACGGCTGTTGGGCGTATCGGGGACGTCACCTTTGAACTGATACGCGACCTGGTTGACGATGTCATTACGGTGCCTGAAGGAGCCGTGTGTACAGAGATGCTGGACCTGTATCACTCGGAGGGCATTATCGCTGAACCGGCAGGTGCTCTGGCCTCTGCTGCCGCACGCAGGTTCTTGTCTGAGGCTCGCCCGGGTCCGATTGTGTGTGTCGTCTCGGGTGGCAATAATGACCTTTCGCGCTATGCGGATGTCATTGAACGTTCGGCGCGCTACGAGGGGCTGCGCCACTACTTCCTGGTGACTTTCCCCCAAGAACCCGGTGCCTTGCGCCTGTTCTTGGATGAGATCCTGTGCGCAGGCGAAGACATTATCCACTTCGAGTACACGAAGAAAAACAATCGCGACACGGGACCCGCCTTGGTGGGCATCGAGCTGGTGCACGCCGCAGACATCGAGGGTTTGCGCGCGCGCATGAAAGATTCGCCACTGAAGGTAGAAGAGATCAGCCCAGACAGCGACTATTTCAGTTTATTGATTTAGTTTCATTGCCGAGGGCGCTGTGTTGTCGCTCTGGCACAGGTTTAGATGCCTTTTATACGCCCTGCAGGATTGCGTCCAGGTCGACGGAGTTCACGCCCATAGCCAAGGCGCCGTGCAAAGGGGCCTCGGCGCCAAGGGATGAGGTCGTCACGACGAGTTTTTCGCAAGATCCAGGCACCGTGAGGCGCTCTAGGGCTGTGCGAGTTGGGGTTAGCAGGTAATCACCTGCAAGGGCACCTTCCCCGCCAATGATGATCATGGAAGGGTTAATGGTGTTGACAACGGCTGCTAAGGCGTGGCCAAGGGTGAGGCCCATGTCGATAATGAGTCTTTGACATAGGGCATCACCGCTTTGGATGCGGGTAACGATCTCGGTAACAGAATCGGCAGGTTGCCCCAAGGAAGCCAAGGTGCCCAGGACCGCAGGGACAGATGCTGCTGTTTCTAGGCAGCCAGTGTTTCCGCAGAGGCATTGTTGGGAGGAAGTGGGAACCGCGAGGTGGCCTATTTCGCCGGCGGTCCCAGACATGCCCTTGAGGACTTTCCCGTCAATCATGATGCCCGCGCCTATGCCATTCGAGATATGCACGTAGAGGACGTTATTGACATCTTGGGCTCGCCCCCAGGTGTGTTCGGCAAGGACACCGGCGTTGGCATCGTTTTCGACCAAGACTTCTTGCTCAAAGGCCTGTTCGGCCATGCTGGCCAGGGGAGTGTTGGACCAGCCTGCCAGGGCATGTTGAGAGGAAAGGACCTGGCCATCTGGGCTTAACATCGTCGCTAGGGTCAGGCAGCATGCCACTGTCTGCGCCTTAGAAACGTCGAGTTCATCGCGTAGTTCGTCTAGGACTTCGCGGGCGGTGCGCAGGCCCAAATCTGGTGCATAGCCTGGGGGCAGTTCGCGGGTGCGCGTGCCGATGACGGTGTGATCCAGGGTGGCTAGGCCCACGCGAACAGATTTGCGCTCCAAGCTGATCCCTGCCGCATAGCCGATTCCGGCGGCGAAACGGATGACGCGGCCTCTGCGGCCGGCCGCTTCTGCCGTGAGTTGTAAGATTCCTGCGGTAGAAAGTTCCCGAACGATATTGGATACGGTCGCAGGTGCCAGGCCTGTACGCCTTGCGATCTCTGCCTGGGATAGGCCTCCAGCGTCGATGAGGGTCGCCAAGATTCTGCGTTGGTTGGCGTGCCGCAGGGACGAGGGCGAGCCAGGTCCAGAGGAATAGTCGTAGTTCACAAAGACAACATACCGCGAAGATGGGCCTTGGTGTGTTGCGATTAGCTTGTTGTCGCGATCAATGATGCTTCTGAATAGTGCCAACTTTGCCCACAACCGTGCCCACAAAGGGAAATATAAAAAATAGAACCCTTTCAATCAGGCCATGTTGCCTGGTTGGAAGGGGTTTGGGTGGTGCCCCCGACAGGACTCGAACCTGCAACCGACGGATTAGAAGTCCGGCGCTCTATCCATTGAGCTACGGAGGCGTGACTCTGGGCAGTTTACCCTCCGTCGGGCAACAATTCTCAATTGACTAATACAGACGGTAGTTGTCTGGGAAACTGCTGAATTTGCTTCTTTGTGGGGGTGACCTGCCGAAGAAGTGGTGGTACACGGATGTGCCCTGCCAAAAATATGGTTGAGGCAGAAATGAAAGGACTTGCACCCATGTTTGTCAAAATGAAACCCAGAAACCTAGCAGCCGCCGTTGGCGTTACTGCTTTGAGCCTAGGTCTGTTGGGGGGGGGGTAGTACCAGCCCTTGCGGCCGAGGGTTCTCGGCTTGGAGGAAGTGACCGCGTAGAAACAGCCATCAAGGTTGTTGAATCCGTCCAAGGATGGTCGGATACCGCGATTATCGTAAACCAAGACAATTTTGCTGATGCCTTAACGGCCACTCCCCTTGCAGGTGCCCTGAAATCTCCCGTGTATCTTACGAAATCAGGGAACCTTGACCCGCGGGTATCACAATCCTTGAAGCAACGCGGCTTCAGGAAAATCATGGTGGTTGGCGGCAATAGCGCCATAAACCCTCAGGTGGAAGAGCAAGTCCGAAACGCCGGTATGGGTGTTGAGCGTATTGCTGGTTTAGATAGATACGCCACCAGCGTTGAGGTAGCGAAGGTAGTTACTGCCCGCAAGGGTGGAACACTTGGGAAGGTCTTTTTAGCCACTGGCCTGAACTTCCCAGATGCCTTGGTTGCCGGGGCTGCTGCCGCAAACGCAGGCGGTGCCCTATTGTTGACCGCCGATACGCAGATCCCCGAGGTGGTTACCAAATTCGTCGCAGGCCAGCATGCGCCTGTCGTCGCCGTTGGGGGACAAGCAGCCAAAGCAGTGACCCAACACGGGATACAGGCCAGCAGCGTCGTAGGCGATGACCGTTACGATACCGCAGCGAAATTGGCGAAAGACCACTGGGCAAAGCCAAGTGGCATCCTGATTGCCTCTGGTGAAAACTTCCCGGATGCGCTCACGGCTGGTGCCCTATCGGCTCTGACTGGAAAGCCGATCATCCCTACGGCTACAAATTCTGTGCCCGCACCGGTTGCGCAGTACCTAAAAGATGTGGCGTCTTCTTTGACGACACCGCCGACAATCATTGGCGGTGAAAACGCTGTTGCACCAAGTGTTGCCACAACGGCCAGCCAGGCAGCAACCCCACCAGCCTCCACGCCTACCTACGGCACTAGCTACACTGTTCCCTTCCAGACGAATGTAGACAGAGATTGTAAATGGGAGCCCTCCATACAACTCGTACCGAATGGTCATCTAAGCGAGTTTGGTGGGCGTTTCGTGAAGACAGTTAGTGTTATTAGTAAAATACGTAGTGCGTGTGACCGTACGGGAAAGAGCATTCCTGTTGGAACCACGTATGGAAAAACGACAGTATCGATGATCCATGATGGCAAGACCACTGTGGTTGGTGAAGTTGATATTGAAGCAGTAAGCCAAAGCACCAAAGAGAATAATGTGTTGTTAGAAATCCCTGATGAAATATTGGCAAACCAAGGTACGGGGGTATTAGTTTTCAGTTTTGAACCACTTCCCGGAATCAACCTTCCCTCCAAGGAAACCAAGTCGTACTACAGAATAATGCCGACCGGATCTGCACAGCTGCAAGAATTTAATGTGGACTCGATTAAGACTACTCAAAGCCTTAAGGTCAAAAAAGGCACTAATGGGTCTCCATATTTGGTGGCCGTGGATGCTCAAGGGAAAGAATCAACACAGTTCGCAGTTGAGGTTACAGACCATTTAGGAAGTGCCTTGCTGTCCCTAGAAAGTTTCCCTGTAACTCCGGTGGTGACTAGCGTAGACATATTCCGGAAAGTAGGTTCTACTTTATTTCAAGGTGCCTCTGCAACCATTGACCTGAGTGATTCTTCGATCGTTAACCCAAAAAAAGCTGTCGATGCCTTTCTTATGAATAATGGAAAAGTGGATCTGAAGGTTATTGGATCAAATGGATACAAAGACAGCGCCGCCCACAAAATTACTGTGGATGTGGATCCTGAAGTGCTGGAAAATAAGCCCTATTTTCAGTGGCCAGACAACAGCGTCCCCATGCAACTCACAGAACTTGAGGTGGGCAAACCCGCCGAGAATTTCTTAGGAATAACAATTAAGAACATCACGGATATCTCCAAATTGACCTTTCACAGTCAAAGTTGTTTTGGTCGTATCACTGCCCCTTCAAAAGTTGAGGCAATACCCGGTAATGATGGTGTCGCGTTAACTGTAACCGCGACACATTCTGACGCGAATTCTTGTTCCTTTGCTCTGCTATATGACGGCCAAGGTATTTATGGACAGTCCTGGCAGACTGAGTTCAAGCCCATCCCTGCCAAAGACTAGGACAGGCCAGTAGAAATAGTTATCCCCAGGTGTTTGGTTTTTGGGTTGTCCACAGCTGGGACAGTTGCTTCTTTGCCGCCCTCGGAAAAGGTATCAAACTGGGTCAAACGGCTTGAAATGGAAACAAGCTGAGAGACGAAAGGTTTGATATGAGCAAGGCACTAGAAGTGACAATCGCGGGTTTCGTGGGGTCCAATCCGGTCATCAACGAAAGTCCGGGTACGACTCCGCATGTGAGGTTTCGCCTCGCGTCCACGCACTCCTACAAGGACAAGGATGGGCAGTGGCGCGATGGCGAAACCTCATGGCTGGACTGCAAGGCCTGGGGGGATTTGGCGCGTAACGTACATTCATCTGTGCGCAAGGGCTCGCCGGTTTTGGTATCCGGCAGGCTTTACACCGAGAAATGGGAAAGTGAAAAAGACGGTGAGAAGATCGAGCGCACCTCGCACGGCATCACTGCCACACATCTCGGTGTGGACCTGCGCACCTGCATGACCCAGACCATCCGCACAATGGTTGACCAGGAATCAGGCGATGGGGCAGCGGCGACAAGCTACAGCAACAACGCACCAGCAGATGATTGGGGAAGCACCAACACAACACCGAGTGAAACCACCCCGGACAACGCATCCCAAGAATCTCAAACAAAGGAAGCATCCGCCAAAGGCAAGAAGCCTCCGTTCTAGAAAACGGCCAAGGTGCTCTAGGCTAAGGGGCGGGAGGCACTACTACCTCCCGTCTCCTAGCAAATACAGAGGTTAGACAGTGGCTGAGTTCATCTACACAATGGTCAAAGCGCGCAAAAAGGTGGGGGACAAGCTCATCCTTGACGACGTGTCCATGTCCTTCTTTCCGGGCGCAAAGATCGGCATGGTCGGCCCCAACGGTGCAGGTAAATCGACGATCTTGAAGATCATGGCAGGTTTGGACACGCCGTCCAACGGTGAGGCGCGCCTGTCACCAGGGTATTCGGTGGGCATCCTCATGCAGGAACCCGAGTTGGACGACACCAAAACCGTGGTGGAAAACGTGCGTCTGGGCGTGGGCGAGATGATTGCCAAACTTGACCGATTCAACGAGATCTCTGCAGAAATGGCAGAGCCCGACGCAGACTTCGACGCCCTGATGGAAGAAATGGGTACGCTGCAAACCGAGATAGACGCAGCCGACGCCTGGGATCTGGATTCACAGTTGGAACAGGCAATGGAGGCATTGCGATGCCCGCCCTCGGACATGGATGTGTCTGTCCTTTCGGGTGGCGAAAGGCGCCGCGTGGCCCTATGTAAACTCCTACTAGAAGCCCCTGACCTGCTTCTCCTTGACGAACCCACCAACCACCTGGACGCAGAGTCTGTCCTGTGGTTAGAACAGCACCTCGCCAAATACCCCGGTGCCGTCATCGCCGTCACCCACGACCGCTATTTCCTCGACCACGTCGCGGGTTGGATTGCCGAGGTCGACCGCGGTCGCCTCTATCCTTACGAGGGCAATTATTCGACCTACCTGGAAAAGAAACAGGAACGCTTGCAGATTCAAGGCAAGAAGGATATGAAACTTGCCAAGCGCCTCAAAGAGGAACTCGAGTGGGTGCGGTCCAACGCCAAGGGACGTCAGGCCAAGTCAAAGGCACGCCTCGCCCGTTACGAAGAGATGGCTGCCGAGGCCGAACGCACCAGGAAACTAGACTTTGAAGAAATCCAGATCCCGCCAGGACCGCGCCTTGGTGCTGTCGTTCTGGAGGCAACAAAGCTGAAGAAAGGCTTTGGGGAACGCGTCCTTATCGACAACCTGACCTTCAAACTGCCCAAGAACGGCATCGTGGGGATCATAGGCCCCAACGGTGTCGGCAAGACGACGCTGTTCAAGACCATCGTTGGCCTTGAACCCTTGGATAGCGGTGACCTTGACATTGGTGAAACAGTCAAGATTGCCTACGTCGATCAGGCGAGGGCAGGGATCGACCCGAATAAGACCCTATGGGAGGTCGTTTCAGACGGCCTGGACTACATTCATGTCGGCCAGGTTGAAATGCCGTCTCGCGCCTATGTGTCCGCCTTCGGATTCAAAGGAGCTGACCAGCAGAAACCCGCTGGAGTGCTCTCTGGCGGTGAACGTAACCGCCTGAACCTGGCCCTAACCCTCAAACAGGGCGGAAACCTATTACTCCTAGACGAGCCCACCAACGACCTGGACGTCGAAACCCTGGGGTCCCTAGAAAACGCGCTGCTGGAATTCCCCGGTTGCGCAGTGGTTATCACCCACGACCGCTGGTTCCTAGACCGCGTAGCAACCCACATCCTGGCCTACGAAGGCACGGAAGAGGACCCGGCCAACTGGTACTGGTTTGAGGGCAACTTTGAAAGCTACGAGGCCAATAAGATAGAACGCCTTGGCCCTGATGCCGCCAAACCAAGTCGCGTAACATACCGCAAGCTGACCCGCGACTAGGCAGCGCCACCAGCCAAGGTACGACTCGGCAAACAGCGGTAACAGCGCCAAGCAGCGGCCGACAGCAACCAAGCCGGGAGGCAGGGCTTCTAAAGAGTTCCAGCCTCCCGGCTTTGTGCAGCCTGTTTTTCTTCCTCGGTCAAAGGCACGCGAATCATGCACTCTTGCATGGCAGAGGCCACCTGCACACCTTCGCGGGTGTAGACCTTGCAGTCGGCCAGTCCTCTGGAACCAACAGCCGATGGTGTCGTTTGGACATAAAGTAGCCAGTCGTTGATATTCACATCGCGCAGGTACCACATGGCATGATCCAGGGTCGCTAAAGATAATCCTTGGTACATCCAGTACAGGCCGTGTGCCCGCAAAACCGGCTCCATCATGATCTCGTCAATGACATAGGTCAAAAGCGCACGGTGAATGAGCTGTGAAGCTTCCGCCGGTATTGCATGCCGTGGCTTCATCCAAAGTGCTTGAACAGGCTCTTGAACGCTGGGGGGCCCAACGTAGATGCTTTCCGACACATGCCGCACGTCGAAGGCAGCGGTTTTACCCAAGAACTTGGCTAATGGGTGGTCCAGAGCTTGAAAAAGCTGCAAAGCAGAACGCAATTCCTGAGGATCTGTCGCCAGAATTTCAGGAGGAGCAGGTGTGTCATGACTCAAAGAGGGCTGATCTTCTTGGAAAGAAAAAATCGAGGACAACACGGTTTTTTCACCCTGACTCGCATCCACATGCCTCGAAGAAAAAGAACGCCCGTCTCGCATCTGATCGACCTCGAAGGTGATCGGCTCATCAAAAGACGCAGAGCGCACAAAATAGCCGTGCATTGAATGAGGAAGGCGACTAGATGGCGTGGTTGCTGCTGCAGCCAAGAGGGACTGAGCCAAGACTTGGCCGCCATAAACCCTTCTGCGCGCCTGGGGCAGTGAGTCACCTGTAAAGTTGGCGTGTTCGTACTCGCTCAGAGGCGTCCCTTGCAGTTGGAGGATACGCAAAACACTAGCCATAGGTTCATCGGTTGTCTGTGGCACATCCACCGGAAAAACCATTTGTACCCCTCTTCAAATGCGTACGTGCAAACACTGGGACAAAGGTCAGTCTAGTGAAGCAAAGCAGAGCGCGCAGGCAGTAGCCCTCGCCGCGCCGCAGCCTGACACACGCCGCGAAGGCCAGTGAGTCGCTACACTTGGAAATCAAGCAGATTAGTGAGATGGGATACACAATGAGCAAGGCTGAAAAGATCCTCGAGGGCTTAGGTGGGAAGACCAATATTTCCGAATTGGAGGCGTGTATTACACGTCTTCGCGTGGAGGTTATCGATCAGGCTAAAGTGGACGAGGACGCGTTGAGGGCGACGGGTGCTTTCGGCGTAGTCAAGTCAGGATCGGTTGTTCAAGTGGTCGTTGGACCCGAGGCAGATACCCTTGCCGAGGATATCGCCCAATTGAACAAGGAATAACGTACGTAAGGAAACCAAGTGAGCACAGGTTCCCAGGAAATCCCACAGATTTCAGTCGATCCACAAGAACTGCGGAACCTGGCGCATAGATGTGCGATAGACACTGAATATTGGGACTGGGGCGGACAGCACCACGATGTCTCTGCGTCTTCTCTCCTCGCTATTTTGCGGGCCTTCGATTTTGATATTACCGACCAGGATTCCATTGGCGAAGCCCATAAGGAACTTGATGAACGCCCCTGGCGTTCGGTTTTGCCGCCGTGTCTTGTCGTTCGCCAGGGCGTCAGCGTCCAATTCCCTGTCCATGTCCCTCATGGCACCTCCCTGCACGTCCATGTCGAGTGCGAGGATGGCTCCACCCGCGACCTCCAGCAGGTCGATGTGTGGGTCGACCCGCGTCACGTAGATGGGCAACTAATCGGTCGCGCAACCTTCGAGGTGCCACATGATTTGCCGATAGGCTGGCACACTCTGGTTGCGGTTTTGCAAGACGGGTCCCGTGTTTCTTCGCCCCTTGCCTTGGCCCCCGATCGACTCCACTTCCCGGATTTAGCGCGTGGGCGCGGGTGGGGCATGATGCTCCAGTTTTACTCCGTGTGCTCCAAAGAATCCTGGGGCATGGGCGACTTTAAGGACTTGGCTGACACCTCCGCGATTTTCGCCCGTTTGGGCGCTGATTTCGTCTTGACGAACCCAATTCATGCGCCAGAGCCTTCAGTGCCTTTGACCCCTTCACCGTATTTGCCCTGTTCGCGCATTTTCACAAACCCCTTATACATCCGCCCGGAGGACATTGAAGAATTCGCTTACTTGGAAGAGGCAGATAAGTCAGCTTGCCAGGATTTATTTACGAGGGCGGCTACCCCCACAGCTCGGCGTGTTGAAAAACAACTGATCGACAGGGATCGGTCGTGGGAAAACAAAAAGAAGGCCCTGGAGATTATCTTCAAGCACCCACGCAGTGACGAACGCCAAGCCCAGTTTGAGGACTTTATTAAGACCCTGGGCAGGCCTTTGTGGTTATTCGCCCTTTGGTCAGTGATTGGGGAGCTCTACCCAGATATCGAGGATTGGCCCGAAAGGTACCGCACGGTCAACAGCCCGGCTGTTGAGGATATTGCTTGCGACTATCCAGATCGTGTGAAGTTCTATATGTGGCTGCAGTGGGTTGTGGATTCCCAGTTGGCCAATGTGCAAGAAGTGGCCAAAAACAACGGTATGGCCATTGGTTTGATGAACGATTTGGCTGTTGGGATCCACCCCTACGGTGCAGACATCTGGTCCTTGCCCGAGGCATTCGCCCTGGGGGTTTCCGTTGGTGCCCCGCCAGATATGTACAACCAGCACGGGCAAAACTGGTCACAGCCACCCTTGCGGCCCGACTATCTTGAACGCAGTGCGTACGCGCCTTTGCGCGCGATTGTGCGCGCTGCACTAAAACACAGCGGTGCCCTGCGCATCGATCACATTATGGCCATGTTCAGGCTGTGGTGGATACCCAAGGGTGCGGGTGCTCAAGAAGGTGCCTATGTGCGTTACAACCACGAGGCTATGGTAGGGGTCCTCTTGCTAGAGGCTTATCGGCAAGGAGCCGTCATCATTGGCGAAGACCTGGGCACTGTTGAACCGTGGGTCCGCGACTATCTGGCAGAACGAGGCATCCTTGGGACTTCAGTTATCTGGTTCGAAAAGGATTGGGAGGGACACTTGCTGCCGCCCAACCATTACCGTTCCAGCGTGCTTGCCACGGTGAACACCCACGATTTGCCGCCCACGGCTGGTTACCTGGCAGGTGAACACATTGATGTCCAAGAGGAACTGGGCCTATTGGTTCAGCCGGTTGAAGAACTTAGGGCTGCGGCCCTTGCGGAAAGACAGGACGTTATTCGCGCATTGCACTCTTGGGGCCTGGTGGATGACCACAATGATGTGAATGATGAAGAACTTGTTATTGAGTTACACAAGTATGTCTGTCTTAGCCCCGCGAAACTGCTCGGTGCAGCCTTGGTGGACGCGGTAGGGGATAGGCGTATGCAAAACCAGCCGGGGACGGATCGAGAACGCCCCAACTGGAAGGTGCCTTTAAGCGATGCGACGGGTCAACGTGTTTTTGTTGAGGACCTGGAGGAAAGTCCAGGGCTAAAACAAATTGCTGAGGCCATGAACCAAGGGTTACAACAAACGCAGTAGTTCTTGACCTACCGACAAAAGAGTTCCGGGGGAGGCCAGTGTTTCAATTTGTTCGCTGGTGCCTTCTAACAACACTATCGGTGAGGTGGCGCTGTAGCCTTGCTCCGCAATTGTCCCAGGGTCCCATGAAGCAATCACTTGCCCGGCACTAACCTCTTGATCTGCTTGAACCAGTGGTCGCAAGCCTTCACCTTTTAATCGGACCGTGTCCAAGCCGAGGTGAATCAGGATGGAGTATTGCTGTGTTCCAACAGGTATCTCGATCACATACGCGTGAGGAAACACCTTCGTGATACGACCATCTGCGGGAGCAAGAACTGTCATGTTGTTGTCATTCGTGGGCTCGATACCCAAGCCAGGTCCAAGCAGTTGTGCAGAAAACACAGGATCGGCTATGTCAGCCAAAGACACAACCCGCCCAGAAAAGGGTGCGATAAGGGTAGGAATCACATTTTAAAGAATAGGGGTACCTGTGAGATACCGCAGGTTGTGACATGATATTAGGGTGAAGGCTTCGTTCAAGGTACACCCCCAATGGCATGCAAGGCTTTTGCAATTCATGGTTGCGCCTCTCATGCTGTTGGCCGTTGCACAAATCTTGGCGCGTTTCGGCTATTTCGATTTACTCGGGGATCGCGGAGTGGGCCAGACGGTCCCTGCGATTTTGCCCCTGGCAGACATCCTGAGTGACATAGGCACCGCCTTCGAAGGCCAGTTTCCCCTATTGACGACGGTTTTAGTGTCATTGGCACTGGCACGTAAGCCACGTGGCCATATTGCTTGGGCGTCATTAGCTTCATGGGTGTGTTACTGGGGCGCAACGCAGGCAATGGCACGTTACGGAGTCAAGACCGAGGCCGGCGCAGTAGAAGCCGTCGACTACGGGATTCTTGCAGGTGTGATCGTGGGTCTGATCACCGCAATCTTGTGGAACTCTTTTGAGGATATTAAATTTTCAGGGCGCCTCGAAATCTTCTCCGGTATTCCCGCAGCTACCTTCATCGCAACCTTTAGTGCCAGTGTGCTGGGGTTAGTCATGGGTGCCATTTTCCCAGTATTCCACTGGTTGATTGTGGGACTCTTGGGTGCTGCCCTTGTTTCATTACCACCGTTATTAGCGGCTTTTTTTTATGGCCTCTTGGATCCAGTCATGACAGCCTTGGGACTGACCGGACTGTGGCAGAGAGTCCCCATGTTCGGGTACGGCGAATGTCAAAGCCCGGCAGGTGGCACCATACACGGCTCGTATTCCTGTTTTATTTCCGGTGGTGCCCAGACAACAGGTCAAGATGCATTGTTCTTGTCCGGGGGTTTCCCCACAGTGTTTTTCGGGCTCACAACCCTGATTGTTGCCGCTTGGTTCTTCTTGAAAAAAGCAGACAGGGCATACTGGTCCATTTTCTACCTCATCATTGCTCTAGCTTCTTTCCTTGCCGGCGCTGATGAACCGGGACTCTATTTGCTGATCTTGGCTGCCTTCCCCGTCTTCCTGATTCACTCAATACTGTCTGCCTGCGCCTTTGCTGTGAGTGCACTCTTGGATTCCGGTTTGGGCTATGTGGGAGGTCCTGGCCTTATAGACCTGCTTATGCATGGCACCTGGGGCTTAGCCTCCCTGGTGGTCTTGGGCATCGGTGTGGCGCTCGCTGCTGGTTACTGTGGAATTTTCTATTCCTTCGTGCGCAACAAACCCGGTTGGCTGCACTTCCCTGGATACTCGGTGACTGACTCAGCTCCGGCAACGCATACGCCTCCGCCAGTAGCACCTCGTCAGGTTTTAGATAGTCAAGTCAAGCAACCGGGTGAGTTGCCAGCCCCTACAAGAGGCCGCCTTGTGCAAGATGGACAGGTTCCTCGAGGCCGCAGAATCCTTCGTTCCGAAACATCGCGACCGCGGCCCCAAGGTCCGACTCCAGGCCCAAGGGGTGCAACAGACACTCCCGAGCTCGGTTAGGCAGTCACTTAACTTGAAGGCGGGCTACTGCACAGATGCCGCTTGAGCACTAAGAGCTCGACGAGTATCTGCCAGTTGCTCTACCATCAGGCGCTTCAAGGCATCAGGAGTCTCTTGATGCGTATCCAACCACTCTTGAGTCAGGGCCTCGATGTCTCTACCGTAGGGTGAATCGGCAAGCACCAGTGATGATGGATAGAGCAACTGCAAGAAGCTTTGACCAGTTTCCAAAGTGCGCTCATTCCAAATGCGCTCAACATTGTCGAAATAATCTTCAACGTATGGAACCAAAAGTTGCGGATCACGGGCCGAAGAAAATCCTCGAGCGATAGAGATATAGCGCGAATTGGGTATCTTCACATCGTGAAGCAGGCTATTCCAAGCATCCCTTTTGGCATCTTCCGTAGGTTGTGCGGCCATGCAGTACGCGGCCCACTCGTGGCCAGTCACAGTCTGGTCGAGGCTGAGGGCACGATCAATCTCATCACGTCCCGCGTAGCCTCCACGTACCAGAGAAGCCAGCAGCTCCCAACGCAGATCCGTATCAATAGTGAGTCCAGCGAGGGTCTCTTCACCGTCGATGAGGCGACGTACCCCCTCGAAATCTTCAGGGCTGAAAGCCATGCGCGCACTGGCCATAATTAGCTGCAGCTGGGCATCAGAACCCGCAGGCGTAACTCTGCCCAGCCGGGCAAGCCTGGAACCAGCGTGTTTGCGCAGTTCATCTCGTAAACTGATGTGCGTGTAATCCTCAACGGCGGTGTCCAGGTTGGCAAGCAAGACGCGCATAACCGTGGGCTGTTCTTCGACGCCCAAGGCCAAGAGGGCAGTGTCCACATACCGTCCCGCAGGCAGCTCTGCGTCGCGAACCATGTCCCACACGATTGCAGCGACATTACCTCTAGAAAGGGAATCAGGGAACTTCGTAATATGCGCCATTGCTGTCTCAAGCGAGGCAGGATCTAGACGAACCTTGGCGTAGGCCAGATCGTCGTCGTTGATAAGCAACACGGCTGGCATAGGGGACTCAACAAGTTCAGGGATCGCAGTCCAGTCTTCATCGACGTCGACCTCAATACGCTCTTTGCGTTCGAGTGCTTTGCCGTCCTCGGAAAAATTGTAGGTTCCAATGGCCATGCGGTGAGGGCGCAGAAGGGCGCCCTCGTAGACCTTGCTCTGTTTGATCGAGCACGATGTGATGGTGCCGTCATCTTCCACGTTCAAGACGGGCTCTAGGCGGGTGAGGCCGGCGTTTTCGAGCCAAACTCTTGACCACTGACTCAGGTCACGACCGGAGGCTTCCTCAAGTTCACGAAGCAAATCATCCAAGACGGTATTCGACCATTCGTGCTTCGCGAAATACCGACGCAGGGCTGTAAAGAAGTTATCGCGGCCCACATAGGTGACCAACTGCGACAAAACCGAGGCGCCTTTGGCGTAGGTGATTCCATCAAAGTTCACCTCAACATCTTCAAGATCCCTGATAGAAGCCACAATTGGGTGTGTAGAAGGCAGTTGATCTTGCTCATAAGCCCAAGATTTTTCCAGCGCAGAGAAAGTCGTCCACGCATCCGTCCACCTGGTCGCCTCAGCGGCTGACAAGGTCGCCATGTACTCGGCAAAGGATTCATTGAGCCACAGGTCATTCCACCATTTCATGGTGACCAGGTTGCCAAACCACATATGGGCCAGTTCGTGCAAAATGGTTTGTGCTCGGCGTTCTACAACGGCCTCGGTTGGTTTGGACCTAAACACATACTGGTCGCGGTAGGTTACACAACCTGCGTTTTCCATGGCGCCAGCATTGTATTCAGGGACAAAGATTTGGTCGTATTTGCTAAAGGGGTACGGCCGCTCGAATTGGCGCTCATAGAAGGCAAAACCAGCCTTGGTTATATCCATGATTTCTTCAGCATCTAGGAATTCGAGCATAGAGGCACGGCAGTACACTCCCAGAGGAATTTCACGGCCATCTGAGGACGTCAGAGAGCCGGTGTGTCCCTTGTAGGGGCCTGCCACTATGGCCGTGATGTAGGAAGATATCTTGTGGGAGGGTTCGAAATCGAAGCGGGCCTTGCCTTCACCAAGCGGCACTGGCGTGGGGGTCTCTGAGTTCGAAAAGACTGTCCAATGCTCGGGCACGGTCACGGTGAACTGGAAAGTGGCCTTCAAGTCAGGCTGTTCGAACACAGCGAAGACACGCCTGGCATCTGGGACCTCAAACTGGGAATACACGTAGGTTTCGTTATCTGCGGGATCGACGAAACGGTGCAGCCCTTCGCCTGTGTTCATATAGGCGCAGTCCGCCACTACCTTTAATGTGTTGGTCTCTTGGATATCGCGCAATTCGATACGAGAGTCTTGGTGCGCACTGGGATCAACAGGCTGTCCATTGAGCTCTATCGTGCGCACATGCGAGGATATGAGATCCACGAAGGTTGAGGCTCCGGCAATGCCATCGAAGTGGATAGTCGTCGTTGACAAGAATGTAGAGTCTGAGCCACTGAGATCCAAAGAAATTTCGTAAGCAGATGGCTGCGCAGTTCGTGCGCGTTCTTCAGCTTCGACTCTTGTGAGGTTTGTTCCAGGCATGACACTCCAGCTCGACTCTTGCGTTCAAAACAATCCTATTGTCGCACGCCAGTCCCGTTCCATAAGCATTTTCTCCCCAGGAGTTGAGGTTTTGTGCCCCGAAGTGGGTTTTGATCTTAGACTGGTAGGGGAAATACCTCGAAGGGAGACACGATGAAGCGCCTGGTGGCCACCATAATCGTAGTGGCGGCATGCCTCGCCGGATGTTCGGGAGGTAAGGGTGCTGACGATGCTTCACCTTCAGGGACCCAATCCCCGAAGTCACCAACACCTCTGCCCACCTTGTCTGCCCCGGCTGCACCACAAGGAACCGTTAACTCCAGGGACGGCGCCTTCAATGTGACCATCCCACAAGGATGGTATTCCCTGATCGATCTGATTCAAGGACAACCACAGCTGCAGGTTGCAGTAGGTGAGGGAGAATCCGAAGCGAATGGGGAGTTCCTGGAAAATGTCGTCATAGACGCTTCGCAATCAATTTCTACTCCTGAAGTCCTTGAGACCACCTTGAAAGAGGCTTATCCAGGTTTCGCGGAATTTAAAGTCCTAGACCCACCCAATATTCCAGATGCCAATGTCCTTTTCGTGTCTTTCAAGGAGTCATCTCACGGTGAACCTTTCCGCCACTATCTGTGTTTCGTCTCCGGTTGGGGCCGCGCATACGCGGTAAAACAAGACATCCCCATCAGTATTGAAGAAGATACACGTATCCGCCTCGAAGAGCTTGTAAAAACCTGGACCTGGCTGCCAGGTGTCACCGGTCAAGAAGCAGCCTAAACGCCTTGCCCTCGGCAAAAATTATTTCCGAGGGCGAATTATTGCGAACCTGGGACTACCAAATGGTGATCC
Source organism: Actinomycetaceae bacterium (assembly GCA_030538185.1). GTDB lineage: Bacteria > Actinomycetota > Actinomycetes > Actinomycetales > Actinomycetaceae > JAUNUK01. The sequence continues at coordinate 396,878 of JAUNUK010000002.1, forward strand.
TGTTGGAGGGTTCTTTCCAGAGTTGATCGCTGTCTTTGAGGTCGAAAGCCTGGGCGAATTGATCCATATTGCACACCACTCCGTTACACCTGAACTCTGCGGGGGAATGAGGATCGATGGCTAGGAGCTGGATAGCGAACTCGGGACGAGCCTTGGTTCGCCACACACGAGCCCAGGAGAAGAAGAAGCGCTGTGCGGCACTCATGCCTTCGATTTCGGGTGCGCTGTCAATGGTTAGGCCCTGACGTGCAAGGGCTGCCGTGTATGCTTTCCAAGCGATAGCAAGCCCCCCTAAATCACCAATGTTTTCTCCAATGGTCAAGGCGCCATTCACTTTGTGTTCGGCATCCAGGCCTCGGGGCGTGTATGCCCCATATTGGGCGATAAGTTCTAAGGTTCGTGCCTCGAATGACTCACGATCTGTGGGGGTCCACCAATCTTTGAGTTCCCCCAAAGCATCGTATTTGGAGCCTTGATCGTCAAAACCGTGTCCGATTTCGTGTCCAATGACAGCACCGATGGCCCCGTAATTGATGGCCAGGTCTGCCCGTGGGTCAAAGAACGGTGGCTGCAAGATGGCTGCAGGGAAGACTATTTCGTTCTTCGTGGGGTTGTAGTAGGCGTTGACAGTCTGCGGTGTCATAAGCCACTCGGTACGGTCGACATCTTTGCGAAGCTTTGCCAACCAATAGTCGGTTTCAAAGCGAGTTGCCGCCCCGATTTTTTGTAATAAGGTGCCTTCTTTGAGTTCCAAACCTGAATAGTCACGCCATTTTGTGGGATAGCCGATCTTTGGATCAAAGGTCCCCAGTTTTTCTAATGCCTTGGCTTTGGTCTCTTCGCCCAGCCATTCCAATTCGCTGATCGATGTCCGATATGCCTCTACCAGGTCTGAGACCAGGTCTTGCATAAGTGCCTTATTTTCGGGTGGGAAATGTCTGTCTACGTAGATGCGGCCAAGGGCTTCGCCTAAGAAACGTTCAACAAGGGATACCCCTCGCTTCCACCGGGCGCGCAATTGGGCTGAGCCCTGAAGGGTGCGACCGTAAAAATCGAAGTTCAGATCGACGATTTCTTGGCTCAAGAATCCGGCCACGTCATTTAGGGCCTTCCACAATGCCCAGGCCCGCAGGTCCTCCAGGTCTGTCTCAGACCACAAGGCCGCAGAGGCACTACACACGTCTGGCATTCCGACAATGAGGCGATCAAAAGTGAAGGAAGGGATATCCAGGTTTTTCCGCCAATCCTCCCAAGGGAAACCGGGGGAGGCCTTGGTGAATTCATCCCAGTTCATAGGGTTATTGATGAGGTCTGCTTCTCTGGTTTTGACATTGTCCCAATGTATTTTGGCCAGTGCGGTTTCAACCTCCATGACGCTTGTGGCAAAGGAGGTGGCTTGTTCTTGTGTGTGCCACTTCGCCGCAACCACCATCGCTGCAATGTGCTGGACGTAGGCTTCACGAATCTGGGCGTAGGTGTCTTCCAGGTAATAGGCACGTTCTGGCAAGCCCAGGCCTGATTGGAAGATGTAGGTTGAGTACCTTTCGGAGTCATTTAAATCCACATCGACGTCGAGGCTCACTAAACCGCTGATCCCTACACGTTCCGCGGAGGCCAGAGCCCGAGCTAAATCCAGGTGGTTTTGGGCATCCATAAGTGGAGCAACCAGAGCAGCTAGGCCTGCTTCCCAGGTCTTCTCGACCTCGCCCTCGTCCATGAAGGAGAGGAAAAGGGAGGCTATTTGTGTGGCTGACTCGCCTTGTATGGTGCCGTTGCAGCAGTCTTCGATGATGGCGTGCGTATTGCGCTCTGCTTGGTCGCGCAGCTGGTAGAAGGAGCCGTCAATGGGGCGATCGGCGGCGATTTCATGCGTGTCGAGCCAGGGCCCATTGACGTAGGAAAAAAGGTCATCTTGGGGGCGTACACGTGGATCGAAACCAGCGGGATCGACGGTGGACAACAGGGGGTTCGTTTCAGTGCTCACAACCTCGAAGCCTATAACCTTACGCGGGTCGAGGCGATTTGAGCGGGTGATAGGCATGTGTGCCAGTGGGTTTTAAGGCACAATGAACAACATGCGGATTCACGTGGGTACAGATCATGCCGGTTTCGAAATGAAGAATGACATCGTCGTTCACCTTCAATCCCAGGGACACGAGGTAACGGATCACGGGGCCTTAACCTATGAGGCACTAGACGACTACCCTGATTTTTGTTTTCCTGCCGGTGAGGCAGTTGTATCGGACCCCGGCTCGCTTGGAATCGTCCTGGGCGGCTCGGGTAACGGCGAACAGATTGCGGCCAATAAAGTCCGCGGCGTGCGCGCCATCCTGGCCTGGAATCCTGAGATTGCCAGGCTGGGAAGAGAACACAACAATGCGAATGTGATCTCTATCGGTGCTCGTCAACACACCTTGGAAGAAGCTATTGCCATGGTAGAGGCATTCATTGCCGAACCTTTCAGTGGGGACACGCGACATCAGGGACGCATCGACAAGATTGCTGATTACGAATCGAAGTAACTCTGCACTGCCGAGCGAGGCATCTAGGCCCACAGCGCGCCTGTTTAGTTGTTTTCGGTTTCGAAACCAAGATATTCGGCCAGAATGAAGGCGTCTTGGGCTTTTGAGATGTCGATACGCATCGTCATGCTATCCAGCCCGAGTTCGGCGCACTCGTGGGCTGCGGCACCCAAAAGAGATGTCGCAATCCCCAGCCCACGGTGCTTGGGGTGGACGAAGAACTCCGCAACACAAGGCGTTGGAGGGTCTGTGGCGGGTTCGTCTTCCCACGGTGGGGCCTCTAGGACAATGATTGCGCCGAGAAGACGGTGTTCTTTCCACGCCCCCAAGGTGGCTTCCTTAATGATGGGGCCGTATTCTCCGTTCCAAAACAACTCAATCTGTTCACGTGCTTGTTCAATAGCCGGGGTTTCTTGTCCATCATCACCGGCAGGGTAAACACGCGAAAAAAGGTCCGCAACCTTCACCAGGTCCTGAGGAGTTATGCGACGGCACGCCAAGTGTAAGCCTTGATCAATTCCAGCAATGGCTTCCAGTCGGGCACGTAGCGTCAGTTCGGACATGCCTCGATTCTCGCATCTGTGGCTTCTAAGCGAAAGAGGAACTGAGAGAAGAGCCTTAAATGAAGACCGTCGGATCCACTATCAGGTCTGCGTCTTTGCACTCATCAGTCTTTGCAGTAATGCGCGCAGGGACACCGACAGCAACCGAGTTGGAGGGGACAGGCTTGACCACAACCGCGTTGGCTCCGATCTTGCAGTCATCACCTATGGTGATTGGGCCCAACACCTTTGCGCCAGCCCCAATCATCACCCGGTTTCCGACGGTGGGATGGCGTTTGCCCTTGCGCATGGCCACACCACCCAAGGTTACCCCGTGGAAAATGACGCAGTCCTCTCCGACCACGGCTGTTTCGCCTATGACCACGCCCGTGGCGTGGTCAATGAACAGGCGCCTGCCCAAGGTTGCTGCCGGATGAATATCGACACCTGTCATGGTGCGAGTCAGTTGCTGCAACATGCGTGCAAGCAGTCTGAGCCCAAGGGCCCACAGGCGTGAAGAAAGACGGTGAGCCCACAGGGCGTGTACGCCCGGGTAGATCATGGCCACTTCGAAACGGTTGCGGGCAGCAGGATCGCGTAAGCGCGCCGTGGCTAAATCTTCTAATAGAAGATCACGCAGCCGTAAACGGTAGGCGGGAAGTTTCCGATCTGGTGCCATATGTGGGGCAAGGCTCACGTCTGGGTCCTGTCTGTTAGTCGACGGCTAGTCTGCCAGTTCGGCAAATAAGACTGTGGACAAGTATCTCTCACCTGTGTCGGGAAGTAGAGTCACAATGGTCTTACCTGCCATTTCAGGCCGTTGGGCTACTGTGACGGCGCCATGCAATGCTGCGCCGGATGAGATCCCGACCAGTAGGCCTTCTTCGGAAGCTGCCTTGCGTGCCGTGGCGATCGCGTCAGCAGTCTTGATGCGCAGAATTTCATCGATGACGCTGCGGTCCAAGATTTCGGGGATAAAGTTTGCCCCCAAGCCTTGAATGCCGTGTGGTCCCGCTTTGCCTTCGCTAAGCAGAGGAGATTCTTCAGGCTCTAGGGCGATGACGCGGATATTGGGATTCGCTTCCTTCAACATTCGGCCTACTCCTGAGATGGTTCCACCAGTGCCGATACCGGCTACGAGGACATCGATCTTGCCGCGAGTGGCACCGAGTATTTCAGCTCCGGTTGTCGCAGCGTGGATGGCGGGGTTAGCTGGATTAGTGAATTGGGAGGCTAAAACTGCGCCCTCATGATCTCGCACGTACTCTTCTGCTGCGCTGACTGCGGTAGACATCCCACCGCTGGCAGGGGTCAACAGCAGATCGGCACCGAATGCGCGCATGAGGACACGGCGTTCTTTCGACATGGACTCAGGCATGGCAATGACGACTTTGTACCCGCGGGCAGCCCCCACCATTGCCAAGCCAACACCAGTGTTACCCGAGGTCGCTTCAACGATGGTCCCTCCCTGCGGAAGCTTGCCGGAGCGTTCAGCGGCGTCAATGATGGCCACAGCAATACGGTCTTTTACAGAGGATCCCGGATTTAACATCTCCAGTTTCGCAAGAACTGTCGCCTGGCTTCCAGCAAGTTTGTTGATTTTGACCAAAGGGGTGTTGCCGATCAGGTCGGTCACGCTAGAGGCAATAAACATGTGAGTCCTATCTGTGGATCTGTGCGCCGCATTGACGCTGCCACCGTGGATAACATATCGCAATCCCTGTTTTATTCCGCTTTAATGATTCCCGATTTATCTTTAGCCGCATGCTTGCGTTTCCACCACTCGTTCAAGGCTGAGATTCCCACCGCAATCAAGTACAGAGAAATCAGGATTATCGCCTGCACAGTCATTGGCCAGGGGCTGGGCAGCGGATTGGCAATGGCAGTAAAAATAAAACACGACACAACGACCCAACGCCAGGCTTTCAACATAGATATCGCCCGGATGAGCCCCGCAAAATTGGCGGCAACCAATGCTACGGGTAACAAAAATGACAGCCCGAACAAGATAACCAGGCGTGTGTAAAAGGTGATGTAGGCGTCTGCCCGCAGCAATGATGCTGCGCCCTCGGGAGTGAAGGAATTGAGGATGGTGACGGCACGCGGGGCAATGAGCATGCCCAGAAAAGCGCCCGAGGCGAATAAAACCAAACCGGCGAGACCGAAGGCCAGGACGAAGATCTTTTCGCGACGTTTCAAGGCAGGGGCGATGAAGGCCGCCAACTGCCCGATCCACCAGGGAGATGACAATAAAATCCCGACCCAAATCGACACGCGCATTTTCATGTCGAAGGCCGCCCCGATGGTTTGGAAGTTCAGTTGTAAACCGGAGGTCCCTGAAGACGTGATCGGGTAGGTGATAATTTCCATGACGGGCTCGTATAGAAACCACCCGGCAACGGAGGCAACCGCGATCCCGCCTATGGATAACAGCAAGCGTTTACGCAGTTCGCGCAGGTGTTCAGAGATGCGCATCACTGCTTTGGGGTTTTCGCGGGGCAAGGTCAGCCCCTAGGGCTTACCACCGTCGTTTTCCTCGATTGCCGAGGGCGGTGCGGCAGGTGGTGTGGTAGCAGTAGGGGGTGTCGTCGATGTCGTCGGTGTTGCAGGAGGCGACGTGGGGGCAGGGGTTTCGTCCTCGGTCAGTTCACGCAGCTCTGTTTTGAGAACCTTGGCGGATTTGCCCAGGTTGCGGGCCATCTCTGGCAGCTTCGCAGAGCCAAAAACTACGACGATGACGATAACCACGATCACTACGTGCCACCACTGCATGAAATACTCCCTTGACGAATGTTTACCTGTTCGATTCTACGTTACTGTGCTTGGCCTATGTCTTCGGAAGGTTTGGTGGCTTGTGGGGCTTGTGCGCTGTTTACGGCATGTGTGCCGTGTGAGCTCAAGCGCATCCATTCATCCACCTCTTCTCGCACGGCCTGCCGAATCAGCGCGCGCGGGTCTAGATCCTGCAAGGTGGGTGTCATTGCCTTGATTTCCTGCAGATCTTTCAAGGCGCTTTGAGGGTCGGGAAGGTCTGCAGGTGTGGCGGCTGCCGCCTCTTCGCGCAGACGTGCAGAAAAGGCCTTAGCTTTGGCGATCAGTGCCTTGATAACGGTCAAAGCCTCAATAATGGCCTTGGGTCCCAGCACCAACAGCGCCACCACAGTGATGACCAGCAACTCTGCACCGTTGATGCCAAAAAGCTCCATGGAGGCATTTTACCAAAGCCTCAATTGCGGAACTTTGGAGAATTTTTCCCTTCGCAAAGTGTGGCTGTGTGCTGCGTTGCCCTGTGTTGTCAACGATGGGAAGAAAGTCCATTAAAGTCCAGGTTAGACCTGGTTATAATGGCTTCGATATAGGTCGTCGCGGACTGAGTGTTAGGGGGCGAGGATGCCGACCAATGAAATGCAGAAACTGGATGACCTGGAGGCAGCCTTGTACGCTTTGGCGTCCTGGCATATTCAAAGCCCCGATTCATTGGCACTCAGTTCTTTGCAGGAAGCCTTGGACGAGTGGCCAGTACCTGACGACAGGCATACCCTTCGGGGCCTTGACCATATTAGACACTCTTTCGATACGGCCGAGACCCCGCAAGATATTCATCAGGATATGGACCAGCTTTATGGCATCACAGCACGTGCGACGGTGCCTCCTTTTGAATCGGTCTATGTTTCACCTGATGGTTTGCTCTTTGAAGATGTGACCTTGCAGGTGCGCGACTTTTACAGAACCTGTGGCTACGAGGCACCTTTCTTGAACCGCGAACCCGACGACCATATTGGTTTGGAGTTAGATTTCTTAGGGAAACTTTTGGGTCGAGCCCAGGAGTCTTTGGCTGAGGGCAGTGGTGAAGAACTGGATCTACTGACACAGGCCAGGGCTTTTGCTGCCGAGCACCTCTTTGCCTGGGCCCCTGTCTTTTTGGCCAGAGCCGAAGCGGAGGCTCACACATCGTTTGTTAAGGGACTTCAGGCGTTGACCTGGGGGACCTTGGTGTATTGGGGACAGGTCATCGGGCCTGCCTTTGAGGAAGGAAGTTAGAGATGCCAGATTCCAAGGTATTCCTTGAGGAAGTGGATCGTGATAGCGCGGTGGGGCCTGGCATGTCCAGGCGTTCGTTCCTCAAATGGAGCGGCGTGGTCGGTGGTTCGGCTGCCCTTCTGGCTGCCTGCGCGCCAGCCGAAGGACCCAGTGCACACCCAGGCGTGGAAGGTGACCCAGGGGCTGAAAAGACCGTGTGGTCTGCCTGCACGGTGAACTGTGGGTCGCGTTGCCCCCTGCGTTTACAGGTGAAAGATGGCGTGGTTACCAGGGTCTTGCCTGATAACACTGGCGATGATGAAATCGGTTCACAAACCGTAAAGGCTTGTGTCCGAGGGCGATCGATTAGACACCGCATCTACAACCCAGACCGCTTAAAAAAGGTTTTGAAACGCAAGCCCGGCACTAAGCGTGGGGATGGCCAATGGGAGGAAATCACCTGGGATAAAGCCCTCGATGAAATAGCCGCCAAGATGAAAGACATCAAGGGACGCTACGGCAACGAGGCCTTCTACATTCAATACGGCACGGGAACACTGGGGTCCACCATGGCGACCTCTTGGCCACCAGATGCCACGGCATTCGCTCGCATGATGAACTGCTGGGGTGGCTACCTGGACCACTACTCGGACTATTCCACAACCGAAATCACCCAGGCCTATCCCTACTTTTATGGCGACTGGGTGTCCTCAAACTCTCTCGATGACGCTCAAAACGCCCAGCTCCAGGTGTTTTTTGGCAATAACCCCCTAGAGACACGCATGTCGGGGGGCGGTTATACCTTCATCACTCAGCAGGTGAAAAAGAAGTCCTCGGTGCGAACCATCGTTATTGATCCGCGCTACTCCGAAACCTCGGTGGGAATTGGAGATGAATGGGTGGCACTGCGCCCAGGCACGGATGCAGCCCTCATTGCCGCCATGATCTACGTGATGGTCCAAGAAGGCCTGCATGATCAGGCATTCTTGGATAAGTACTGCATCGGATTCGATGAATCACACATGCCTGCAGGCGCACCTGCTCACGCCTCATATCGCTCATACCTGGAGGGTAAAGGCGCAGATGGGATAGAAAAGACACCCGAGTGGGCTGCCGATATTACTGGCGTGCCGCCCTCGGAAATAAGGAAACTTGCCCGCGAAATAGCCCAGGCTAAGCCCTGTGCCATATCCCAGGGGTGGGGGCCCCAAAGGCACGCCAACGGTGAGGCTGCGGCGCGTGCGATATTCCTGCTAGCGGCCGTAACCGGAAACATCGGCCTAAAGGGCGGGGGGACCGGCGGGCGCGAGGGGACTGCCTCGCTGGGCGTAAAGAGGGTCTTTAATTTCGGAACAAAAAACCCTTCCATGAAGATAATTTCGGTGTTTTCTTGGCTGGATGCTATTGAACATGGGCCTGAGATGGACACCTTCAACGCCGGCGTAGGTGAAAAACCTGAGTTAGGTGTGCGTGCCTTGAAAGTACCGGTGGACGAGGCAGGTAATCCCACAAATACGAAACTGGATGTGCCTATCAAGATGGTGTGGCAGTACGGGGGCAACTCTGTTGTCAACCAGACGGGGGATAATAACCGTTCGGTGGAAATCCTGCGTGATGAGGAGAAATGCGAACTGATTGTGGTCTGCGATATTCAGATGACCGTATCGGCCAGGTATGCAGATTATGTGTTGCCGGGTACCTCTACCGCAGAAGAATTTGATATTCACCCTGGTGAAAACTCTGGGCCCATGGCCTATGGGATTATCTCTGAGCAGGCCATTGAACCGCTGTATGACTGCCGAAACGTTCACGATATATGTACTGATCTGGCTAAACGTTTAGGTGTCGAGGACGCCTATACGGAGGGCAAGACCCGAGAGGAGTGGCTGCGGGACACCGTGGATGCTTCGCGGGAGGCCGACCCGGATATCCCCACCTATGACGAGTGGCGTTCCATGGGCTTGTTTAGGAAGTTTGTGGGACCGGTTGTGCCCTTGGAGGATTTTAGGGATGACCCCGTAGCTAACCCGCTGTCCACGCCCTCGGGGAAGATTGAGATCTATTCTGAGCGCCTGGAACAAATGGCCAAGAAGTGGACCTTCGGGGATTTTCGCCCCGAGCTGGAAGGCGACAGGCTCACTGCGTTGCCCGAATACGTGGAGACCTGGGAGGGTCCCTTGGAGGCCAGGGCTTCCAAGAAATACCCGCTGCAGATTATTGGACACCACTATAAAGGGCGTACGCACTCGACCTACGGGAATGTGGACTGGCTGCAAGAGGCGCACCCGCAAACGGTGTGGGTCAACACTCTGGATGCTCAAGAACGCGGCATCAAAAACGGGGATGAGGTTTTCGTCTACAACGATCGTGGCACAGTAAAAACTATTGCCAGGGTTACCGACCGTATTGTTCCGGGCACCATGTCGATGCCTCAGGGTGCTTGGTATTCGCCTGAAGAAGGTCACAAGCTGCCTGAGGGTGCTAACCCGGATCTGCCGGTGGATACCGCCGGGTCGGTCAACTCCTTGACTTCTTTGCACCCGTCTCCTTTGGCTAAAGGAAACGCCGTCCACACCGCCATTGCACAGTTAGTGAAAGCCTGAAGGAGTGAAGAAACATGGCTGAATCCTTGACACAAACAGGGGCAAACTACGGTTTCTACTTTGACCAAAGCCTGTGTACGGGTTGTAAGGCTTGCCAGATTGCCTGTAAGGACAAGCACGATCTGTCCGTGGGTGTCTCGTGGCGTCGCGTCGTGGAATACGAAGGAGGGTCATGGCGGCGTGCGGGGCACACTTTCATGCCCTCGGTATTCACCTATTACACGTCCGTATCGTGTAATCACTGCCAGGACGCGGTGTGTATGCAGGTGTGCCCCACGACTGCCATGTCGCGCAGGGATGATGGGACCGTGTGGGTGGATGAAACCAAGTGTGTGGGGTGCAGGTACTGCGAATGGGCCTGCCCCTACGGTGCCCCACAGTTCAATGCGGAAACGGGGCACATGTCGAAATGCGACCTGTGCTATGACTACCGCCTAAACGGTCAGGATCCGGCGTGTATCGCAGCTTGTCCTTCGCGTGCCTTGGAGTTTGGGCCGATTGACGAACTGCGTGAAAAGTACGGAGACAAGGTGGGTATTGCGCCTTTGCCAGACCCTTCAATTACCAACCCGCGCATGGTCATCCGCCCGCACAGGGACGCCCAAGACTGGGATCAGGCCAGCGGCACGATCGCCAACCCCAAGGAGATCTGACATGAATATGCACGAGCTACCCATGATTATCTTCACTGTTGTGGCACAGATGTCCATTGGGGCCTTCATCACCCTGGGTGTCCTTCACGTCTGGGTTCTGCGTTTCGATTCTTCCCTGGCCAAGCGCATCATTGAACCTATCCAGTACGCGATTGGCCCTGTGTTGGTCTTCGGGCTGATGGCCTCGATGTTGCACATGAACGACCCTTTCAACGTTTTGAATGTTTTTAGACACTGGGATTCTTCGTGGCTTTCGCGTGAAATCATCACAGGCATTGGCTTTTCTGGTTTCGGGTTTCTCTATGCTGCGTCTTACTGGTGGCGCCTGGGCGGGCAGGTGTTGCAGGGGATTTTGGCCGCTGTGACGGCCGTGTTTGGCGTATTGCTATTGGTATCCATGTCCATGATTTACTACTCGGTGGAAAAGGTGCCCGCCTGGCACACCCCGATTTTGCCTGTGCAGTTCACGGCCACAAGCGTGTTACTTGGGGTTTTGTACGTGGCCTGTGTGCTGGTGCTGACCATCTGGGTGCGCAACCGTTTGGCCGCGCGCGTTAAAACCCTGAGCCCGCCGGCCAAAGAAGCCCAAGGTGTGTGGGCTCTGTTGCGCCTGCGCGAAAATACGGATGCTATCAACGCCCCCACCAGTGACGAAGAGTGGAGGGCCTCCCAGTCGTTGTTGCAAGGCCTGGCGATTGTTGCAGGACTTGCAGGCAGCGTCTTGTTGATAACCTACCCGCTGCATTTCTTGAACCTGTCTGAGGCAGGGCCTGTGGGAGCGCAGGCCCTGGGCGCTTTTGCGGGGCCTTTCTTCATGGTGCGCTTGCTGTTATTGGGTGCATCAGCGATTGTCCTGAGTGGCTTTATCGTGCGTGTCAGCCATCTTTCGGTGCGCGACACCCCGCGCGTGATTGTCACGCTGACGGTCGTAACCTTCGTGCTGTGTTTCGCTGGCGAAATGATGGGCAGGTCCCTGCACTACGATTCCATGGTCGGCTTTGGGATTTAGCCGGTCGGGTTCGGCGGTTGTGACGTGGCTGATCTCTTCGGGTATTTCCTGAATTACTTGTCAGGCATCGACCTGCCTCGCTGCCTATACCTGTCCTGTTCGCACGACCCTGAGCCACCGGTCGCCAGAGGCGATATGGCCTTACTTTGGGCACCGTGTTTGGGCGAGGCGTCCTTGGGGGTGTGCCTTCAACTTCAGGCCTGCGGGGTTACCTCGATTGAGGTTTTGCCGTGTTCACGAGGGCGGATTACCCACGCTCAGGCTTGGCTGGATCTGTCGCCCGGGGTTTGCCACTGGGCTTCCTCAAACTCATCCACTACCTCTGGCCTGTCGCGCTTTTCATTGCCGAAGAAGGGCGCGGTTGTGCATCTGGATCGGCTTGCGCCCTCTAGGCGTTCCCTGCTGGGTCTTCAAGACCCGCTTCCAATCGACTGGAGGCTAAACAACCAGGCCAGAACTGTTGCCGCCATAGGGGTGCTGCGCAGACAGGGCATGGAGATCCCTTTGGAACCCTGTGTGCGTTGTCAGGCCCTGGAGGTTTTGGACGACATGGGATTGTGTGCCTTGTGTGTGGCGAAAGGCGATAACCCTTTTGTCTCGATTGTGCCTCCGGTCTTGCGTGATGTGGGGGAGCGCTAGGAATTCAGGATTGGGTGCTTGGCTTTAGGCCAGTGGCACGTCAACCGTGCGGTATTCCAGGAATATTGGTTTACACGTGTGACCTGACAGTTGACTGGCCACAGCGGCCAATTCCTTCAATCGTGTTTCGTCTATCGCCACATGAACCCTCGCAAAGGCATCCCAGACGACCTCGGTTACATTCCAACCTGCCGCGCGCAACCCCGCTTCTGCCCTCGGCGCCGTGGCGTAGTCAAAATCCAGGCCATAGATCCCCTGTGTGACAATTCGCACCCGTGGGGAATTGTCGAAGGTTGCCGTGACGGTATCTGAGTATGCCCGCACCAGTCCTCCTGTGCCCAGCAGGACACCGCCAAAGTATCTGGTCACCACCACACACACATTGTCTAGGCCGGTGCCGTTAAGGGTGTCTAGCATGGGTCGTCCTGCGGTCCCAGAAGGTTCACCGTCATCAGAGGAACGCTCGATGGTGTTCAGCCCCAGTGGTGTAAACCGGTAGGCACTACAGTGATGCCGGGCATCGGGGTACAGAGCCTTTTGTGAGTGGATGAATTCCCGGGCCTCTTCTTCGTTATTGCAACGAAGTGCGCAGCCTATAAATTTGGAGCGCTTTATTTCCAGCACAGCATGTAGCGCTTCGCCCTCGGGAAGTGTGATCACGTCAACAGTCTACGTGGTCAAAAAACCCTCTCTGTGAATTCCCTAGCCGCAACGATACTGGTACACTATTGGAGTTTGTCAGCCCAGACGGGCTGGAAGTCTACGGACTGATGTCCGGGAAGGAGCGGTAGGGCTCATGGCAGTTCCGAAGCGCAAGATGTCTCGCGCCAATACACGTACCCGCCGGTCCACGTGGAAGGCCGATCTTACTCAGCTTGATAATGTGCGTATTCATGGTCGTAAGATGGCCATCCCGCGCCGCCTGGTAAAGGCATACCAGAAGGGCCTCATTACTGAGGACTGAGGTCAACATTTGGACGTTGCTTAACCCCTGTCCTTAGCGGCGGGGGTTAGGCATTTTTGCGCCACTGTTTTGCCTTGGTCTTGAGCTTCACGGACAATGGGGGCATGAGTGAAGCTATGTTGAAACCTGCTGCCCCTATGTTGCCTCCCAAAGTGGTCATCTTTGACCTGGACGGCACCTTGTTGAACTCCATCGAGGTTGTGACGACATCTTTGGCTGAAACCTTGCAGGTGGAACTGGGCTTAGAACATCAAGCCGAGGACCTTGTGTGGGCGGTTGGCCCTCCCATTGCCGAAACCATTGAAAAGCTTATGCCGGGGGAAACGCCGGAACGCAGGCGCGAGGTTTTGGACTCTTACCGCGGTCGATACACCGCAAGGTCTTTGGACGTGAAGCCTTACCCAGGCATTATGGACGCCTTAAGGGCGCTGCACGCTCGCGGTATTCGTATGGCCATCGCCACATCGAAGCAGGAAGTGGCGGCTCAGGAAATCGTGGAACACCTGGGCATAGACAAAATGATGGTCGCCGTCTGCGGGGCGGACCCCAACGAGATTCACGCCGATAAGTCCGGGATTGTAGGGGAGGCCTTGAAGGGTTTGGGGATTTCAACACCTGTCGACCAGGGGGAGCGCGTCGTCATGGTGGGCGACAGGTTCTACGACGTGGTCGGGGCAGGGAAAAACGGTATCCCAACCTTATTCGTGACCTGGGCAGGTACCAGCGCCGAGGGCGAGGCGGATGATGCTTTCGCGGTAGCAGGTAGTGCAGAAGAAATGCTTGTGGCGCTTGGTTTGTAGCCTCTGGTTGCAATGATCAAAGCTTTGTACCACTCGATTCACGGTAATGAATCTTGACGGGTATGCGTTCGCGTCTGGGCGGGCCGTCATAGCCCTCCATGCGTTCGATAAGCATCTCGATTGCGCGATTGCCCATGGTGGTAACGTCCTGTTCGACGGCGGTTAGGCTGGGATGGAAAAGTTCTGACCATTCAAAATCATCGAAGCAACACAGAGCGACTTGATCGGGTACTTGTAGTTTCAAATCGCGAAGTCCCTGTAAGGAACCGATGGTCATTGCGTTATTGAGTGAGACCAGGGCTGTTGGTCGGTTTTTGCGAGAGAAAAGTTGCGTGACTTGTTTGCGTGTTGGCTCAGACTGAGAGTTGCCTTCAAGGTAATACTGCTTTGGAACTTTGAGCCCGGCGTCCTCCAGTGCAGCATCAAAACCTGCGAGGCGTTCAATGGTTGAGTGGAGTCCTGGCTTGCCTTGGACTACTGCGATTTTCGTGTGACCCAGGCCGATCATGTGGGTGGTCAACTCTTTTACCGCATCAAAATTGTCTGGAGCCAGTTGATCGCAATCGAAATCGACAAAGCGATCCACCAAGACAAGAGGTTTGCCAGAACGTTTGAGGTACGGCAGCGAAACCTCAAGTGCCTCCGTGGTCGGCGCACATATGATGCCATCTACCTGCCAGTCAAGGAAACGATCGAAAAGGGTTTTTTCCATCAGGGAGTCTTCGTGGGCATCTCCCATCATCAGCGAGTATCCCAACTCGGTTAAGCGGCGATTAATGGCATACATGAGGCCAGAGAAATATGGGTTCACTGCGGCAGAGATACTCACGCCAACTGCCTGAGTCCTGGATGTGACCAGGGCAGTGGCCAATGCATTGCGGCGGTACCCCGTCATGTCGATGGCACGCAGGACGCGTTCTCGCGTTTCAGCCTTGACTGTCCGGGTGTTATTGAGAACGTGAGAAACCGTGGTTACCGACACTTTAGCCGCCTTGGCGACCTCGACCATCGTTGCCATAAAGAGAGTCCTTCTACTCACCACCTGTGTTATTAGTATTGTAACCAAACAGTTACGCAAACGCTTGCGCAAACGTTTGCGTAACTGTTTGTAGAAGCGTTATCCTGACTCCACACCGTGGAGCGGAGAGGCTCCCGAAGGAATAAAGGAGTTCTTGTGAAGACAGATTTTTTGGCAAAAAGGATCGGACGTGCGACTCTTGCCCTCGCCTCCGTTGCCGCACTGTCCCTGTCACTCAGTGCATGTTCATCCAGCGCCGATAAGAAACCAGCCGCTGAAGAAACTGGTGGTGGCGATATCAAAATTGGTCTTATTACCAAGACCGACACCAATCCCTTCTTTGTAAAGATGCGCGAAAATGCTCAAGAACAAGCTGATGCTGAGGGCGTGGAGCTTATCGCCTTGGCCGGCAAGTTTGACGGCGACAATGACGGACAGGTTGCAGCTATCGAAAACCTGGTGAGCCAAGGTGTGAAGGGGATACTTATCACGCCCAACTCTTCAACCGGAATTTTGGAGGCGATTGCCTCGGCTCGTGACGCAGGCGTCCTAGTTATTGCCTTGGATACCGCAACGGATCCTGAGGATGCCGTTGATGCCACATTTGCAACGGACAACCGTAAGGCCGGAGAAATGCAAGGAGCCTGGGTCAAGGCAGCATTGGGGGATCAAGTTCCAAAGGTGCTGATGTTGGATGGCACCCCTGGCGGCACAGTAGATACCTTCCGGCACGAGGGATTCATCAAAGGGATGGGATTGACCGAAGACTCGCCTGAAATAGCTGGTAAAGAACACACGAACGGCGATCAAACGAAGGCGCAAACTGCCATGGAAAACCTGCTTCAGCGCGTACCTGACGCAAATGCCGTCTACACCATCAATGAGCCTGCCGCCGCTGGGGGCTTCACTGCCATTCAGGCAGCAGCGAAGGAAAGTCAGATTGTCATTGGCTCAATCGATGGTTCATGCACGGGCGTAGAGAACGTGGCGAAGGGCGTCATTGGGGCAACAGTCATGCAGTTTCCTGCCAAGATGGCAGTTGATGGCGTGAAGGCGATCGTCAAGTATGCGAAAGACGGCACCAAGCCTAGTGGTTTCGTAGACACCGGGGCAGAGCTGATCACTGATAAGCCTCAACCTGGTCTGGACAGTAAGGACACTGCCTGGGGCAAAGAAAACTGCTGGGGCTGAGTCACCTAAACGAGGGGTTCGTGCGGGGTAACTTTGATTAATTGAGGTTATCCCGCACAACCCAACAGCCCGTGTTCATCTTGTGAAAACCAACGGTCATCCAGAATAGAGGAGAGTGCATGACATCCCTCGAAATCGCGCCAAAGACCAATATGGCAAAGGTCTTGTTTCAGCGTTTCGTTCAAAGCCCGGTTGGAGGGTCAGCTGCGGCCTTGCTGCTATTGATAGTTGCCTTCGCGCTGGCCAGCGACCGATTCCTTGTTCCCTACAACCTTTCTCTTATCTTGCAACAATCGATGGTCGTTGGTGTTTTGGCAATTGCGCAAACCATCATCATTTTGACCGCAGGAATTGATCTATCTATTGGTGCCACCTGTGTCTTGGGAACAATAGTGATTGCGCAGTTGGTGCCAGATGCGGGACCATATCTGGCCTTGCTCGGTGCCCTGGCCGTGTGCATGATGGTTGGGGCTGCCAACGGTTTCTTGGTTGCGAATATCGACTTACCGCCCTTTATCGTGACCTTAGGGATGTTCACAATTGTTTCTGCCTCGACACAGCTTTTGGCCGGCTCAAGTACATACCCAGTATCGGATCCGGTATTGCGGATCCTGGGTCAAAAAGTTGGGCTGGGGCAGGTTAAAACGACTATCGGCGTATTTGTTTTACTGGCTTTATATCTGCTCGCGTGGTACATCCTTGGGAAAACTGCGGGCGGCAAGCACCTTTATGCGGTAGGAGGGTCACCCGTTGCCGCAAGCCTAAGCGGTATCAAAACCAAGAGGGTCTTATTCCTGACCTATTTAATTTCAGGAGTTATTGCAGCGATCGCCGCATGGGTTGCCGTAGGCCGAATTCCGAATGCTGACCCCAACGCTCTACAGACAGCAAACCTGGACACCATTACAGCCGTAGTCATCGGTGGCACATCGTTGTTCGGAGGTAGGGGCTCCGTCCTGGGGACATTGATCGGGGTCTTGATTGTTGGTGTTTTACGCAATGGTCTGACCTTGATCGGCGTTGATAACCTTTACCAAAATATCGCCACAGGTTGTTTGGTGATTTTGGCCGTCGCCTTTGACCAATTCACTCGCAGGAGAAGCCGATGACTACCGAAGCCAAGAATAAAATCGTCTTGGAGGCCCGTAACCTAGTAAAAAAGTACGGGCACGTTACCGCCATTAATGGTGCTGACTTCGAGCTTCGTGCTGGTGAAGTGTTGGCGGTTATTGGCGACAACGGGGCTGGGAAATCGACCTTAATCAAGGTGCTCTCAGGAGCAATTCAGGCCGACTCTGGCGAGGTCTTCATGGATGGGCAGGCCGTCCACTTCCGAAATACCCTGGATGCGCGGGCACATGGGATAGAAACGGTCTATCAAGATCTGGCAGTAATCCCGGCCTTGGATATTGCTTCCAATGTCTTCTTAGGGCGTGAACTGCGACGTCGGGATTTCTTTGGGCGCTTCTTCAGACGCTTGGATCAAAAGGAAATGCAACGCCAGGCTTCACACCATTTGGCAGAATTGAAAATCGGGATCGGTTCGGTAAAACAGAGCGTTGAAACCCTATCGGGAGGCCAGCGTCAGGGGGTAGCAGTTGTCAGGGCAGCCGCGTTCGGAAAGAGGGTCATCATCATGGATGAGCCCACGGCAGCTTTGGGGGTCAAAGAATCTTCTATGGTCATTGACTTGATTCGAAAGATACGAGACAAAGGACTGCCAGTAATCCTGATTAGCCACAATATGCCCAATGTGTTTGAGGTTGCCGATCGGATACACGTCCACCGCCTAGGCAAACGAGCAGCCGTCGTGCGCCCCACGGATCGCTCGATGAGCGAGGTCGTAGCATTGATGACAGGTGCAGAAACGCCAACGCCTAGCGAGGCATCTGGTGGATACTAGCGCCAGCACGAAAGCAAAAAAAACAGCTGCGAAAACACCTACAGGTTTTTTTGTGGGGTTATCGACCTTTGATGTCATCCAGTACGTCGAAAAGATTCCTGGTAAAAACCAGAAAGTGACGGCAGTGGATCAGGCTTTGGCTGCTGGGGGACCTGCCCTTAATGCGGCTGTTGTCTTTGCGGCTTTGGGCGGCAAGGCAACCTTGATCTCTGCCGTCGGTGATGGTCCAGTTGGCACACTTATCCGCCAGGACCTGCAGCGTTTCGGCATCACTTTGATAGATTGTGCAACCCCTTCCTACAGCCCGGCAGTTTCCAGCATTGTTGTCCAAACCGACAGCGGGGACAGGCAGATCATCTCTACCGATACTGGCAGGGGTGATGTTGATGCCACGGCATTGCTCCGCTCCTGGGATAGTTGCGGACGCCCTGATGTGTACTTGATTGATGGGCACCTGCCGACCTTAGCGCGAAGTGTCTTAGACTGGTCTGCTCCTGCTAATGTGCCCGTTGTGGCAGACGGAGGCCGGTGGAAGCCTGCCTTTGATGAGCTATTGCCTTTCGTGTCACACCTGGTGTGTTCCTCTGATTTTCGGCCACCGCAGGATTCTTCAACCTCTCATCTGAGCGAAACAGACCGTTTCACGGTGTTGAAATCCCTGCAGAAATCCTATGGGATTCCAAGCCTTGCACAAACGCGAGGAGCGGATTCTGTCCTTGGTCTCGACACACATGATGAATACCTTGTTGAGGTGCCAAGCGTAGAAGCTCAGTGCACTTTGGGGGCCGGTGATTTCTTCCACGGGGCAGTGGCCTTCCACCTGGCCTCTCATCCAAGCAGTCCCTTTTCAACTGCCTTGGGTTTCGCTGCCCGTGTTTCGGCAATCAAGTGTTCGCTGCGTGGGACAAGGGCATGGCTCGAAAATCCCCAGTTTCTCCGTTTGAAAGGACTTCATCATGAATGAGTATTCGATGGAGGATTTGGTGCGGCTGGCCACTGACCTCGCGAACCTAGGGGGACGTCGCATTTTAGGGATCACAGGAGCCCCAGGTGCTGGAAAGTCTACGGTGGCTGAAGAGCTTGCATATTCCCTGGGTCCTGAAGTGGCAGTGCTATTGCCCATGGATGGTTTTCATCTGTCTAATGAGGTCCTTGTGAACAGAGGTCAACGGGAGTTCAAGGGAGCGATTCAAACCTTTGATGCCACCGGGTATGTGACAATGTTGCAGCGCGTCAAGCAGCAAAAACCGGGGGATGACCCCATTGTTGCTCCACGTTTCCACCGTGAAATAGAGGAATCCATTTGCGCTGAAATTGAGATTTCTGCACAGGTCCCTTTGGTTATCACGGAAGGCAACTACTTGCTTTCGCAGGCGGGGGCGTGGCGGGATATCGCGGGGCTTCTCGATGAGTCGTGGTACCTGGATCTGCAAGAAGATATCCGGATTCAACGCCTGATCGATCGCCACCTACGTTTTGGCAAGACTCCCGATGAGGCTAAGGCCTGGAGCCTGGGAAGCGATCAGATGAACGCTGACCTCATCGCCTCAACCCGCGATAATGCGAGCCGGATAGTACAGTTGATCGCGTCGTGAATATCAACAACTAGAAGGAAAACGTGCTTATTCACTTACGATTTTTTGCGGGGGTCGCTGCAGCTATCGGCTTGGATGAGGTCTCATTAGAGATTCCCGAGGGCGGCACATTAGGGGATCTGGTCCAGGAATTAAACGAGCGCTTTGGTGCCGAAGACCCTGAACGCCTCGCGACAATACTGTCTGTAAGTTCCTTCCTGGTCGAGGGCCGACGCGCGGATGTGAGTGACCCCCTTGCTGATGGTCAGCGCGTTGATGTCCTTCCACCTTTCGCAGGCGGGTAGCCATGGATAGTGTTCCGGCGTTGAAGCCTGTGATTTCCCCTGGCCCTGCGTTGCGCGCAGATCAGCGAGAACGCTACGCCCGACACCTGGTACTGGAAGGCATTGGGGACATTGGTCAACGACGGTTACTCAACGCCAGGGTCTTAATGGTTGGTGCAGGAGGTCTGGGTTCACCTGCCCTGTTGTATCTGGCAGCTGCCGGTGTGGGAACTATCGGCATAGTCGATAACGATGCCGTGGATTTATCGAATTTGCAGCGGCAGGTGATTCACACCTTTCGAGCCATTGGTGAGGGAAAAACCTCTAGCGCAGCAGCGCGCATACGAGCCTTGAACCCCGACGTCGATGTGCGCGAGCACCCCGTGCGGCTTAACGACGGCAATGTGGATGCGATATTAGGTGAGTATGACCTAGTGTTGGACGGCACGGATAACCTGACGACCAGGTATCTGGTTTCTGATTCGTCTGTCCGCCTGGGTGTTCCTGTTGTGTGGGCCAGTGTTTTGCAGTGGCAGGCGCAGGTCAGTATTTTTTGGAAGGGTTCACGCGCAGTAGAACACGGCATGCCAGGTGCTAACGGCATCTCTTTACGTGACGTCTTTCCGCATCCTGCTCCCGAGGGCATCATCCCCAAGACTGCCAATATTGGAATCATGGGTGTTCTTCCTGGTCAAGTGGGCACAATCATGGCAACCGAAGCGATCAAGATGATCGTGGGCACCGGAAACCCTTTGGTGGGCAGAATCCTTTTCCTAGATCTCCTAAACGCCACAACCCGCGAAATCCCCATCGTTTAGCGCCACATTGTGACTGGTGCAGGTACTAAGTGCTAGGCCCAGGGGTTAGAGGCGGTTGGTTTTCGGATGTCTGCGAGTAATCCAGGGAAATCCCACAGGAACCATTCGCCGGTTGAAGCCTTGGAGCGCAGCTGTATCCCTCTGGGTGAGTCTGCTCCCGTCGTTGGAATATACAAGGTCGCGTAGCCTTCATTCGTGTAGGAGTACGGGCTTTCGTTGACCGTGACGGTTAAAGGCTGGGTTGGCGTGTAGCCGTTGTCTGGCGTGGAGCCGACGAAATAGGCCTTGGCAATGTACTCAGCCTTGCCCATCATGCGGTCACGAATAAAAGCTTTATCCATAGGAGATAGCTGAGCCGGGCCTTTTAGGGCATCAATCATCTGATAGCACTGTTCGCGATCTGTCTCAAAAGCAGTCAATGCCACAACAGTCAGTGCAGCCACCTGAAACGGTGAGCCAAAACCAAACTCCGGCATCGAACGAAACTGGTCAACGGTAGTCGGCAGAGAAGAAAAACTAATGTCCACGGGATGTCCTTTGAGAGAGAGTGAGAGACTGTGATTCCAGGGTAGTGCAACAACCCCAGGCCCAACCGAGTATCGGCCTCGGCAATTTGCAGGCATTCCAACCCGAGCCGAGATATGGACAGCCCCTTGGGTGAAGATCTGTGGGGCAGAAGTTATGGACGCAAGGATGAAAGGATCAATAGAGTTTCTGGATTATGTGGTGGGTAGGAGGTATTGGTCTAGGGCTTGGCGGATGATCTCGGATTCGGGCAGACCTTGCTCGGCTGCCGCGTTTTGAAGGCGATGCGCTTGAGAGTCTGTCAAGCGAACGGCCTTTGTGTGCGAGGCGCGTTCTGTCGGGTTCTTTGGTGGTCGGCCACCTTTGCGGCCGTGCCTGCGTGAAATTTCAAGGGCTAAGGCTTCGGCGGCAGCCTCGGTAAAAGGCTTTCCGTCCACGATAAAATCGGCTTCATCAAGGTTGATGTCCTCAATGGACGTGATTTCAACCATCCCCTTACTGCCAAGGTTGATCTTCATATCGACTCCTTTGTGTATACGAGGTGGGTATGGCGTGAATAACCAACAGAATCGTTTCACCTGTCTTGCGGTCAGGCTTCTCAATTGCCAATATGTCAAGTTCAAGGCCCCTAAGGTCAGGTCCTTCCCATCTGTATTCGAGTGTTTGATCGTTTCGGGTTGACTCGATTGGTTGTGTAGACGCCAAAACCTCCAAAACCCGTCTCTTGGAAATGCGGTGTTTTCGAGCGGATTGCGCGAACACAATCTTCTTAGGGATATTGTTATACATAACCGTGTTTCTGTCAACGCAAATGTGGGTACCTTAGGTGTTTCCTGTAGCAAAGGTCTATTAGACAAACCTGCCCTCAGGAATACACGTATTCAAGCCCTCATAGGCCTGGCTGTGGATGAATCCAAAACCAAAAACCTGTGGATAACTTCCTTGGTTGTGTTAAGAATCCACGTCTATGGGTCGTCAATACCTGGATAAGTTGAGCCAGCAAAAAGCAGAAAGAGGGGGTGGTGATTAAAGGTTTGGGAGCATCTCAGGGGAGGGATAAACCTTTACTTGCATGGCTTTTACTTCGGCGTACACGTTTTCACCGACCTCAAGGCCGAGGGCGGTTACGGCGTCCGTGGTGACGGTGGCGGTTATGGCCAGGTTTTCGCCGGGGGCCTCAGATAAGGACAGGCGCACGTCTATGCCTGAGGTGCTTGCCTGGATGCCCACAATCTGTGCCGACCAAACGTTGCGAGGTGAGCCAGGCGTCAACTGTGTGCGCAAGGCAACGCTGGCAGGGGTGAAAACCGCAACCGCGGCGGTGCCTTCATCAATACGGCCCTCAACCTGACCAGTGATACGCACATCCGCACTGACTTGCACGCCGTCCTCGGCGAATATCCCTGAAAGTATGTTGAGGCCCGAAAAATGTGCCACGAAGCTGTTGGGCGGAACCGCCAATACCTGTGAAACCGGGCCGCTTGTCACGAGGGAGCCTGACTCCAGGACCGCGACCTCGGAGGCCAAAACTAGGACGTCCAAAACGTCGTGAGTTACCAGTACGCAGGTCAGCCCGGCCTTCGTGCGCTGCGCAATACGCGTACGTAACGCGGCGGCCGAGGCCCGGTCCAAGGCGGCGAAAGGTTCGTCAAGCAGCAACAACTGCGGGTCGACCGCCAGCATCCTGGCTAGGGCGACTCTTTGAGCCTGCCCACCCGATAACTGCCACGGAGCGCGTGCGGCCAAAGCGTCCAGACCCACAAATGTGAGCTCTGCCAAGGCACGCGCCTGAGCCTCAGCCTTGTTCATGCCATGACAACGCGGCCCGAAAGCCACGTTTTCAAGCAGTGTCATGTGCGGAAATAAGGCGGGATTTTGATCCAAGAACCCCACAGGGCGCGGCACCGAAACCTTGGACTCGCGCGAGGTAATATCACCGGCCAATAAACGCACAGCAGTCGACTTGCCCGAACCATTGGGCCCAATAATCGCGAGGGTCCCACCGGCCTTACTCTCCAGGTCAAAACACACCGAACGCTCGGGCACCTCAGCGTGCAGCGTCCAACCTGAAGTAGGGACGGGCGCAATGCTGTCACCGGCAGAAACATCATGCAGATTGTCATCTGTGTCAAGGTCTGTGCGCCCATCAGCGGTGGAAAAACGTCGCAGGATGCGTCCGTCGATCAAAGTTGTCGTGGCGGTCAAGACGATCGCCAATAAAATCAACACAACGGACAGGGCCAGGGCCGTGGGAGAGTCGACTTCGCGCTGCAGGTAAACCTCCAGAGGCAGGGTGCGGGTGACACCCTGCAGGGAGCCAGCAAAGGTGATGGTCGCGCCGAACTCGCCCAGGGAACGCGCAAAGGCCAGTGCCGCCCCTGAAGCCACGGAAGGCCCCAAAAGCGGCAGGGTGATGCGCGAAAACTGCGTCCACCGACCGGCCCCCAAAGAAGCGGCCGCGTGTTCCAGGTTGGAACCGGCGGCCTTTGCGGCGGTTTCTACCGTCACTATCAGGTACGGCAGGGCGATAAAGGTCTGTGACAGAACAACCGCAAGTGTTGTGAAAGGAATCTGCACTCCCAAAAACCCCAAAGAGGCACCCATTAAGCCCTTGCGACCAAAGGTTGTCAATAAGGCAATACCGGCCACGACCGGGGGCATCACCAAAGGCACCAGGATGAAGGCACGCACAGGGGTAAGCCACCAAGGCGGGCGTGGACGCTCAGCCCCACGCGCCAGAATCAAGGCTAGAGGGGTTCCGATGGTCACGCAGACCAGTACTGTCACCGCACAGGTCCGCAGGGACAAGAACAGTGCATCCAGGGCTGCGTCAGTGGACAAGATATCGGGAAGGCGAGTCCACGGCACGCGTAACCCCATGCCTACCAGCGGAATTACCAGGAACAACAAAGCAATCGCAGCCGGCACAAAGAACCAGGTCGGAATGCCTCGCAGTTTCACTGTTTTCCTTTGAGTCGGGGTCGGTAATGAAAGGATGTCAAAGATGCACTAGGCGTCGCTGGCAATGGAACTACTGTACGGGGGCGAAACCGTACTTTGCCAGGACTTCTTGGCCTGCCTCGGCCATAACCGCATCAAGGAAAGCCTTGGCCACATCCCCAGACGGTGCAGCCGAAGGTACGCCGATCATGTACTTGGTTTGGTGGTCCTCCAGGCCCGGGACCTCAATAATCTCGATCTTGTCGCCTGCAAGCTTCGCATCCGTGATGTAAACCAAGCCTGCGTCGGCTTCGCCGGTTTCAACCTTGGTGCGCACGTCGGTAACCGATTGTTCCTCAGACACAGGCGTCAACGTGACACCCAAGGCCTCGCTGACCTCGGTGGTCAGTCGGCCACACGGCACCTGCGGGGCGCAGACAACCAGTTTGGCATCGCCCATGGAATCCAGGCCCTTGACGCCCGCAGGGTTGCCAGCAGGCACGACCAGGCGCAAGGTATTCGACGTGAAAGCGACAGGCGCGGGCACTAGGTCCACGACCTTGCCCATGTTCTTTTCGTCAGCCGAGGCGAAAACATCGACTGGGGCGCCAGAGTTCATCTGTTCAGCCAAGGAAGAAGAACCGGCGAAAGAGAACTTCACCTCGACATTCGGGTATGCCTCTTTGAAGATACCCGCAGCGATCTCAGGGAAAGCGGTGTTCAGGGAGGCGGCTGCGAAAACGGTTAGCTCGCCAGCCTCGTCGGATACAACTGCGGCATCGCTCACTGTCGCAGTCCCCTTGTCCGGGGTGACTTCCTTGGAATCACTGGTGCGATCCCCGCAGGCAGTTGTAGCGAACAGAATCATTGTGGCAATACCCAGTGCGCCAGCCACTCGTTTCGTTTTCATGTATTTCTCCAGTATGTGATGTGGTCAGACGGCAATATGTAAGGCACAAAGGCACAAAGGCGCAAGAGGCACGCGCCGTCCTATCTGCCGAGTGGATTACTAACCCCTGGGTAAGGTTATCCAGAGATAGGGGCACACCGCAGCATTTTCAAGGAAATATCCGGGATAATATCCAGTGGGCTTGTGCCTGAGTCTTTGGAGAGGATGTATTGAGGGGCAACAGTATGGACACACAATGGCAGGCAGTCGTCATCACCATCTCGGATCGCTGTGCCAGCGGCGCGCGCGAAGATGCATCAGGCCCTCTGGCAGTGGAACTCTTATCTCAGGCTGGGGTGAATGTATCCAACAGCATCCTAGTGTCCGACCAGGACGAGCAGATTCAAGAAGCCATAGTTAGCGCCGCCCAGGCAGGTGCCCACCTGGTTTTCACAACAGGAGGGACAGGCATCTCACCCGCTGATAGGACGACTATAGCCACAGCGTCCCTGCTTTCTTTCGAAATACCAGGCATTGCCGAAGCCATCCGCCTACAAGGAGTGAGTAAAGGCATTACCTCTGCCATACTTTCGCGCGGCCTAGTAGGCGTCATCGAGGCCCCCGCACAGCGCACCTTGGTCGTCAACGCCCCTGGTTCCGTGGGAGGAGTAAAAGATGCCCTGCAGGTGCTCTTACCGATCCTTCAACACACTCTTGACCAGCTAGCAGGAGGGGACCACTGATTGTTACAGCGAGATTACTGGCAATACGTCACCGGTATTCACCTGAGTCGTAGCGGCATCCACGACAGCATAAGCCTGCGCCAAATGCAGCGAAGCCACTAGGTGCGAACCAGAACCCAAACGATGCGTCGGGTGAGCCGTAACGTTTTGTCCCTCGGTCTTTATTACGACCGGCACGTATTGGCGCCTTCCTTCATGGGACTTCCAGGAGTCCCCTGCGCGAGCATAAAACTGTTGTTCGGTTTGTGTCATACCCAGCATTCGCTTCAGTACAGGTTTTACGAACAAGGTAAAAGACAGGGCGACCGACACGGGGTTTCCTGGCAGGGCAATCACCCCCACAGATCGATTGTCGAGGGCGAAACGTCCAAACCCTTGGGGTTTACCCGGCTGCATCGAAACTTTGCTGAAAGTCCAGCCGTGACTTAGTCCGTATTCCTTGACTGGATCGAAGGCTCCCATGGAAACCCCACCAGTAGAGACGATCAGGTCGGCATTCGCGGCTGCTGCCTTCAAGGCGTTTTCGAAATCCTCAGGTGTGTCAGCAACGCTGGCAACAAAAGAGGGTTTTCCCCCAGATTTGCTAACCAAAGATGCCAAAAGCAGCGAGTTCGAATCAGGGATTTGCCCAGGTTTCAGGTCAACACCCGCCGGTACCAATTCTGTTCCGGTAGCCAAGATGGCAACCCGAGGTTTGCGTGAAACTGCAGCCTGGGCGTAGCCCACAGACACAAGCGATGACAGATCGTGGGGACCAAGTACAGTTCCCTTCGGTATGACCAAGGCGCCAGCAGGTACGTCTTCTCCTAGCATGCGCACATTCAACCCAGGCGTAGGCAATCGGTGGATGGAGACCTGGGCACGTAGGTCACTGGCACCAGCAGGTGCGTCGGTGTCCTCAACCTTCACCACACAATTTGCCCATTGAGGCATGGGGGCACCGGTCATTATCCGAGCAGCCGTGCCAGGTTGCGCACTTGTTGCGAGTTCGCCCTCGGAAGAAATTGATGCGGCGGGGATGTCTGTACTTACCTTAAAAGTCCAGGGGCCTTCTCCTTGGAAATCAGTTGAATGAACCGCAAAGCCATCCATTGCAGAGTTCGTGAAGGGAGGGACGGCGAAACGGGCGTAAATGTCTTCTGCCAAGACACGATCGAGGAGTTGGTCAAGTGGAAGTGTCTTATCAGGTAGTGGTTGTGGTTCAAGGCGGTCAAGCAGCTTTTCCAGGTATTCTTCCGGCGTCATTGTGCTCTTTCCTTCTGGATAGGCGGTGGCGGTCACTTGGTAGGCAGCGCTTCAAAACCGGGACGCACCCAATCCCCGCTTCGGCCACCCGACTTGTGCGTGATGAGGCAATCAGTGATTTCCGCGCTTCTGTCAACGCCCTTCACCATGTCAACAATGTTTAGGGCGGCGACGGTGGCAGCTGTCAGGGCCTCCATTTCAACCCCCGTGCGATCCGCGCTGCGAACAGTTGCCTCGATAAGAACGTGGTCATCGTTTATGGTCAGGTCGATACTCGCACCATGTACCCCAATCGTGTGCGCTAGTGGCAGCAGATCGGGCACCTTCTTAGCGGCTGAAATGCCGGCAATGCGGGCCACTGCCAGGACATCACCCTTGGGGACGGTTCCTTCCCGTAAGGACAACAATACCTGGGGTGAACAGCGCACTTTCGCCTGAGCGCGAGCCTCGCGAACTGTGGTTTGCTTCCCCGTCACATCCACCATCCAGACCTCTCCATCTGAGTTGAGGTGGGTCAGTTGGATGTCACTCATAAGGCCTCCTGCTAAGCGTGCTAGTGTGTTGGCTCGCAGCCAGACTTCTAGGTTTTGCCTGTTTTACAATCCACTCAAACTTTACACTGGAGGAAATGTGAAAGCTCACGGCCGTGTCAGACTCGCCAGTGTCCAAGAACAAGACTTTGACGTGGAGGGGATTTCCTCACTTGTGAATGCACAGACCTCCGGGGCTTTGATAACTTTCGAGGGGCGTATCCGCAATCACGACTCCGGGCGTGGCGTGACAGGGATCGAGTATTCGGCTCATCCAGACGCTGAAGGGGTTTTACGGGAGATTGCCGAGGGCGTTTGCGCGCGCCACCCTGACTGCCTGGTGGCTGTGGCACACAGGGTGGGTATCTTGACCGTGGGGGATTTGGCGATGTGCGTGGCCGTGTCTTCTGCGCATCGTTCACAGGCTTTCGTCGCGATTCAAGACCTGATTGACACGGTCAAAGCCCAGTTGCCGGTGTGGAAGCGGCAGGTTTTTGTGGACGGCTCTGACGAATGGGTGGGGCTGCCCTAGCCGCCGATCTCAGACATAAAGCGTGTGGGTTGCACAAATCCCGGGTCATCAATACCGTGCCCGGCCTTCTTGGCAGCCATGCCTCCAGCCCAGATTTCGGCAATTTCTTGGTCACTGGCCCCTGCGCGCAGCGGCCCGCGTAAATCGCTTTCAACTCTCGCGAATAGACATGAACGCATCTGCCCATCAGCCGTGATGCGGGTCCGATCGCAGTTGGCGCAAAAAGGTTTAGACACCGAGGCAATAATCCCAACGGTCCCTGCCTGATTGTTTGCTCCCTCCCGAATAATCCAGATGCGTGCAGGGGCGTGAGGATCGTCTTCATTGACAACCTTGTTGAGCTCAAACTCGGTACCAAGGATGTGCAAAACGTCCTCGGCACTTAGTATCTGGGCTCTGGACCAGGTGTGTTGGGGGCCCAAGGGCATGTGCTCGATAATGCGGAGCTGAAGTCCTTTATTCAGGCAAAAGCGCAGCAAATCGCACAGCCCTTGTTCGTTAACGCCTCGCATGGCAACCGCATTAACCTTGATGGGATGTAGGCCTGCCGCAATGGCGGCATCGATCCCTCGCAGGACATCACCTAGCCTGTCACGTCCTGAAATACGGGCGTAGGTCTGTGGATCCAAAGAGTCCAAAGAGATATTGACGCGCTCCAGCCCGGCCTCGACCAGGGCACCCGCCTTCTTGTCCAGTCCCAAGGCGTTTGTCGTCAATGAAAGCCTGGGTGGTTTGTCCTCATCTGTGCGCAGGGCGTGGGCATGAGCCAGCAGTTCCGCTAAAGATTGGCGCAACAGTGGTTCACCACCGGTAAAACGTATCTCACGAATACCAAGTAGCCCGACACCAATGTCGATTAGTCGCTTGACCTCTGAGTCAGACAAAATATCCTCGCCTGGCAGCCATTCCAGACCTTCGGCCGGCATGCAATACGTGCAGCGCAGGTTGCACCGGTCCGTCAAGGACATCCGCAAATCACGGGCCACCCGCCCAAAAGAATCACGCAAGGCCAGTGGGGCGTCTAAGGACGTCGCCACCGGTTTGGTGTATTGGTATGCGGTGGGAGCATGCATGCAGGCTATCCTAACGTATGGCTATTTCGGGGGTGATTATTCAGGCTGGGGGTAGTGGCCTGCGTTTGGGTGGGGTTTCCAAGGCGGATTACCTCATCGAGGGGCTCAGGCTTTTGGATATTTTATTGACAGAGATCTCCCTTGCCTTCCCAATTTTCTCCATTGCCGAGGGCGAGGCACCACGGATTGTGGTCGTGGGCCCACCCGACCTCCAGGTGCCCCGACACGTACGCCTCACCTTGGAAGACCCCCCAGGAGGCGGACCCCTGGCGGGCATTGGTGCTGGTGTGGAGGCCTTGGGGGAGTTGACTGATGAAGCTCTCATTGCCCTTGCGACATGCGATGCGCCTTTGGCTCCGCGTCTGTTTGGAGCACTGGAAGATGCGCTTCATCTAGGGCATTTCAAGGGCGGCAGTGACAAAGACACCGCCCTCGAAAATGAATCTGGCCTGGTAGAAGGGGCTGTGCCCTTAACCGCTGACGGGGAAGGCTGGGCGCAATATATGCATGGCATCTACCCCCTAAAAACTTTGCGGAAACTGACCATATGCAGGGACTCATCGGTGCGCAAGGCCTTTCAAGGGCTGAACCTTGCCCAGATTAAAGACACAGAAAACTGGTGCATGGACGTGGATACGCCCGCAGACGCAGCGCGTTTGGCCGCGAAAATGCGTGAGGAACCGGCCTGAATTAGATTTCGGTTTGATCCATTTGGTCGTAGATGTAGGGCAAAAGAGGGATCAGGACATTGAGAGCATCAGCTACGGCAGGGACTCTGGAAGGCGCATTGACAATAACCGCACCCTGTGAGGTACGAGACGTAATCCCCACAATCCCTCTAGACAAGCCTGCCAATGGAGTGCTCTTGAGGCCTTCGGCGAAAATCTGTTGCGCAACACCCGGCAGTTGAATATCACAGATTGCCGCAGTCGTTTCTGGGACGATATTTCTGGCCGACACCCCCGTGGAACCAACTGTCACAACCAGGCGGGCACCAGCACCTCGTGCGCGGTCGAACTCTCCTCGTAAGGGGGCAGCCTCGTCGTCAATTATCGCCTGATGCACGACCATAATCCCGGCTTGTGAAAGCAGCTCGACAGCCATCCGGGCACCGCCGTCCTCCTTAATGCCATTAACGACACGCGAGTCAACCGTAATAACCGCCGCTGTGATATTACTCATGTCCACACTTTTCCCTCTGTTCTTCATGTTAATCCTGTCTTCTGTGTGATGAAGAAAACACTACAGTATAGGGTTATTACGGAATTGTCCGTAGAAAATGTGTATCAAAGGCGAAATCATGAGCGATACTGGCGAAGATCCCCCCTTGGATTCCTCGGGTAAAGTGCTGAAAAACTGGGACCCAGAACGGGATGCAAACTGGAGTTCCGAGATCGCATGGACGACCTTGTCTATCACCACGTACTCAATGATCATGGCTTTTTGTGTCTGGTTCTTGGCATCCGCCATAGCACCCAAGCTCAATGAAATTGGTTTTGATCTGAGCAAAGCGCAGTTGTATTGGTTGACCTCAATGCCCGGTTTATCTTGTGCCTTGATGCGGTTGGTCTACACCTTCCTGCCGCCGATAGTGGGCACCAGGAAACTGGTGGGAATCTCATCGCTGCTCTTCGTCATCCCCATGCTCGGATGGTTCTTCGCTGTACAAAACGCCCAAACCCCCTATGGGTGGTTGCTGGTGTTGTCCTTCATGTGCGGCATCGGTGGGGGCGCTTTCTCAGGCTACATGCCCTCAACAGGGTATTTCTTTCCCAAACGCTTAACTGGCACAGCGTTGGGGATCCAAGCAGGGATCGGGAACCTTGGAATGTCGATCATCCAGCTTGTGGGACCGTTGCTGATGGGCTTTTCTCTTTTCGGCATGACCTGGCTGGGCCCACAAGAGGGAGCAAACGGAAGCATCTGGGTTTATAACGCCGCTATTTTCTTTATTCCCTGGTGTATTGCCGCATGTTTCTTAGCGTTCTGGCTGTTGAAGGACGTGCCAATAAAATCCAATATCCGTCAACAACTGGATATTTTTAGCAATGCCAATACCTGGTATATGACTGCTCTCTACATCATGACTTTCGGGGTATTTTCTGGGTTTTCCGCACAATTCGGTCTTCTCATCAACGACAATTACGGAGCGACCTCGCCGCTTCAACTAGCCGTTAGTGGCGCTAGTTTCGCCTTCCTCGGCCCGATGATCGGTGCACTGGTCCGCGTGGTTTGGGGGCCCTTGTGCGACAAACTTGGAGGTGGGATTTGGACGGTCGTCTCGGGCGTCGGCATGGCTTTGACCCTCGCAGGGGCAG
Source organism: Actinomycetaceae bacterium (assembly GCA_030538185.1). Taxonomy (GTDB): domain Bacteria; phylum Actinomycetota; class Actinomycetes; order Actinomycetales; family Actinomycetaceae; genus JAUNUK01. Next base: position 428,213 of record JAUNUK010000002.1, read on the forward strand.
GTGTTTTCCTTTTGAACCCTAAAGGTCATGGTGACTTCTCCGGTTTCTTGGTCATGATGCTCGCCATGTTCTTCTTCTCAGGCATAGGTAACGCTGGCACCTTCAAACAAATGCCCATGATTATGCCCAAACTCCAAGCTGGCGGTGCCATCGGCTTCACCGCAGCCGTGGCATCTTTGGGCCCCTTCATTGTGGGTGTGGCATTGACAGCCATGGCTCCTGCAACCTTCTTTTTCCTGTGCGCAGTCTACTGCGTCGCGTGCTCAGCCATGTGTTGGGTGCGCTACGCGGCAAAGAACGCGCCCTTCCCCGGTTAGTTACTACGGATAAGGAACACCATGACGACGGAACTTGAAACCGGCTACACCGAGCAGGCTCGAGGCGTATTTGCCCTGGGCTCAAAGCTGCGAAGGGGAGTGGCCTCGGGGGATGGCCGCCAAATTTTTCTCGAGGGCGGGCGCGATGCCGATCGTTTTTATCGCCAACGCTGGAGCTATGACAAGGTTGTACGTTCCACCCACGGCGTGAACTGTACGGGCTCTTGCTCCTGGAAGGTCTACGTCAAGGACGGGATCATCACCTGGGAGTCTCAGGCTACCGACTACCCTACAACTGGCCCGGACATGCCTGAATATGAGCCTCGCGGGTGTCCGCGAGGAGCAGCATATTCCTGGTATGAGTACTCGCCTACACGTATTCGCTACCCCTATATGCGCGGGGTTTTGCTAGATTTCTACCGCGAGGCGCGTGCCCGGGGACTGGATCCGGTTGACGCGTGGGCGGCCATCGTCGAAGACCCAACCAAGGCCACAGCTTACAAACAGGCCCGAGGGCGAGGCGGCATGGTCCGTGTCGGTTGGGATGAGGCTGCAGAACTTGTTGTCGCAGCCCACGTGTACACCATCAAAAAATACGGACCCGACCGGCTGGCTGGGTTCACTGTCATTCCTGCCATGTCAATGATTTCTTATGCCGCTGGTTCCAGGTTCTATGAACTCTTGGGCGGGGCCATGTTGTCGTTTTATGACTGGTACGCAGACCTACCTCCGGCATCCCCGCAAGTTTTTGGGGACCAAACTGACGTGCCAGAATCGGGGGACTGGTTCAACAGCCAGTACCTGATTATGTGGGGCTCTAACATTCCCCTGACACGTACGCCTGACGCCCACTTTATGACCGAGGCGCGCTACCACGGCCAAAAGGTTGTGGCCGTTTCCCCAGACTATGCAGACAACACCAAGTTTGGTGACGAATGGCTGCGCGTGAACCCGGGAACGGATGGGGCCTTGGCTCAGGCTATGGGGCACGTCATCCTGAAAGAGTTTTACGTCGACAAAGAGACACCATTCTTTAAGGACTACGCACTGCGTTTTACGGATGCGCCATTCTTGGTAAAGCTTGAAAAACACGAGGAATCGTGGGTACCAGGCAAATTTCTAACCGTCGTTGACCTGCCAGATGACTTGGCAGGTGATATGGCCAAAGAAGAAAACCCTGAACACCGTGGGCTTGTTTTGGATAAAGACGGCAGTATCAAGGACCCAGGAGGGACCCTGGCTGACAGGTTTGGCCCTGGGGGTAAGGGCAAGTGGAACCTCGCCCTCGACAATGTTGAACCGGTCTTATCAGCTGCTGAACGTAAGGACTCAACCGGGGTAGAAATACTCCTTCCCCGTTTTGACTTGCCTGCCTCGCTTGGTGAGACCGAGGCGATAGGCGCAGGCGTGGTAGCGCGCGGGGTGCCGGCCTTCAAGATGGGCAACACCTACGTGACCACCGTATTTGACCTGCTATTGGCAGAATATGGGGTAGAACGCGCAGGCTTGCCAGGCCTGTGGCCAAGCGGCTATGAGGATGCCTCAAGTCCTGGGACACCCGCCTGGCAAGAAGAATTCACCGGTGTACCCATGAACGCGGCCATCCGGGTTGGGCGTGAATTTGCGCAAAACGCTGTGGATTCCAAGGGGCGTTCCATGATCGTCATGGGAGCGGGCACCAACCATTACTACAACTCAGACACCATTTACCGCACCTTCTTGGCACTCACAACGATATGCGCGACTCAAGGAAAGAACGGTGGCGGGTGGGCACACTATGTGGGCCAAGAAAAGGTGCGCCCAATAACAGGGTGGTCCCAATACGCTATGGCCTTGGATTGGCAAAGGCCAGCTAGACAAATGATCTCAACAGGTTTTTGGTACTTGTTGACCGACCAGTGGCGTTACGACGGGTCTAAGGCTGCTCAGGTCGGTTCTCCTTTGGCTAAGAGTTGGGGCGACATGACGAACGCTGACACCCTGATTGAGGCATCTCAACGTGGGTGGATGCCGAGCTATCCGCAGTTCGACAGGTCGCCTTTGGAGATCGGGCGGGCTGCGAAAGAGGCCGGCCTGCAGCCAGGCGAATATGTGGTGCAAGAGTTAAAAGCTGGACGCCTGCACTTTGCCTGCACTGACCCAGATAACCCCTTGAACTTCACGCGCGTGCTTGCCAACTGGCGCACAAACCTGTTGGGATCCTCAGCCAAGGGCGCCGAGTATTTCGCTAGGCACATGCTGGGTGCCCAAAGCGGGGCAACCGCTGAAGAACTGCCGCCCGAAAAACGACCCAAACTGATGGTGTGGCGCGACGAGCCGGGGGTCGGAAAACTGGATCTGATGTACACCATCGATTTCCGTAACACATCGACAACGCTGCATTCGGATGTCATCTTTCCTGCCGCCACTTGGTATGAAAAAGAAGACCTGTCCTCAACGGATATGCACCCGTTTATGCACTCTTTCAATGCGGCCATAGACCCGCCTTGGGAGGCGCGCACGGACTTTGAGATCTTCAAACACTTCGCGCGTTTGTTATCTGAAATGGCTGTTGACCACCTGGATGGTCAAACGGATGTGATTATGGCGCCTTTGACCCATGACACGCCTGATGAAACAGCCTTGCCTCACGGCATAGTCGAGCCTCTGGAAGAACGCGAACTTTTGCCAGGCAAGACAATGCCCAAGTTTATTGCGGTGGAACGTGACTACACCAAGGTGTATGAAAAGTTCACCACGATTGGCCCCTTGACTGACAAGGCAGGGATGGCGACCAAATCCGTGGCCTTCATGCCCGACAAGGAGATCGGGGTCCTTGCCCAGATGAACGGCGTAGCCAAAGACGGTGTGGGGGCCGGACGTCCATTGGTGGATACGGCCATAAAAGCCTGCGACATGGTCTTACAGCTGTCGGGGACAACGAATGGCAGGTTGTCAGTGCAAGGCTGGCAGAACCTCGAGGAACGCACTGGGCAGTCATTTGTGGAACTGGCAGCAGGCGAAGAAGGTAAACGCATCACCTTCGCTGACACGGTTATCCAGCCGCGTTCGGTCATTACCTCACCCGAATGGTCCGGTTCAGAACACGGTGGGCGCAGGTACTCAGCCTTCGTGGTGAACATCGAACACAACAAGCCCTTCCACACCTTTACGGGACGTCAACAGTTCTATCTGGACCACGACTGGATGATAGACATCGGTGAATCGCTGCCGGTGTTCCGTCCGCCCTTGGACCTAAACCGCATTTATGGGGATGCCGTCCTCGGAAGTGTAAGCCAGGATGATGGGGTTGCTCAGGTGGCTGTGCGGTACTTGACGCCTCACAATAAGTGGGCAATACACTCCCAGTATTTCGACAACCTACACATGTTGACGTTGGGGCGAGGGGGACAAACCATATGGATGTCACCCCAGGACGCCGCCAAGATCGGTGTCCAAGACAACGATTGGATTGAGGCATATAACCGCAACGGGGCCGTATCGGCACGCGCGATAGTGTCTCACCGAATGCCAGAGGGCACTGTGTTCATGTATCACGCTCAAGAACGCGTGGCAGGCACTCCGATATCGCAGAAGTCTGGGATACGCGGGGGTATACACAACTCTTTGACACGCATCATGCTGAAGCCCACCCATATGGCAGGTGGACATGCGCAACTGACCTACGCCTTTAACTACATCGGCCCCACGGGTACTCAACGAGATGAAGTCACCCTGATTCGCCGCCGCACACAGGAGGTAGAGTTCTAATGAAAGTTATGGCACAGATCGCAATGATTATGAACCTCGACAAATGTATCGGCTGTCATACCTGCTCGGTAACCTGTAAACAGGCATGGACGAACCGTGAGGGGACAGAATACGTCTGGTTCAATAATGTTGAAACCAAGCCAGGCGTTGGCTACCCAAAGCAGTGGGAAGACCAAGACAAGTGGAAGGGCGGCTGGCAACGCACGCCAGGTGGGCAACTTAAACCCAAACAAGGTGGTCGTCTACATAAACTGATGACGATCTTTGCTAACCCGCGGATGCCTCAAATCGGTGATTATTACGAGCCTTGGACCTACGAGTACGAAAAACTCCTCTTGGCTCCACGCGATTCAAAGAATCTGCCGACGGCACCTCCAGTGTCCCAGCTGACAGGCGACCCTTTAACTCAGCCGGATTGGGGACCTAACTGGGATGACGACCTGGGCGGCTCAATGGAAACCATGCACAAGGATCCAGTCCTTGCAGCAATGACTACGGCGGTAAAAACCCAGATCGAAGACACATTCATGTTCTACCTGCCGCGCATTTGTGAACACTGTTTGAATCCGACCTGCGTAGCTGCCTGCCCATCTGGAGCTATGTATAAGCGCAGTGAAGACGGTATTGTCCTAGTCGATCAGGACACGTGTCGTGGTTGGCGTATGTGTATCTCAGCCTGCCCGTATAAGAAGGTCTATTTTAACCACCACACTGGCAAGGCCGAAAAATGTACACTGTGCTACCCGCGTCTAGAGGTTGGTCAGCCAACTGTATGTTCAGAAACCTGCGTTGGCCGGCTGCGTTATTTGGGTGTCGTGCTGTACGACGCAGACAAGGTGGGGGCCGCAGCTGCCGTTGAGGATCCCAAAGACCTCTACATGGCACAGCGTGACTTGTTGTTGGATCCCTTCGATGAGGAGGTCTTGGCACAGGCCGAGGCCAATGGCGTGCCACATAACTGGTTGCGTGCCGCCCAGGAATCGCCTATCTGGAAATTGATCACCGAATACGAGGTGGCCTTACCTCTGCATCCGGAGTATCGCACCATGCCTATGGTCTGGTACATCCCACCGCTTTCTCCTGTAGTCGATGCCATTACTGCGGCAGGAGAAGACGGAGAGGACGCCAAGATCTTGCTCAGTTCTATTGCCAATATGCGTATCCCGCTGGACTACTTGGCAGGTTTATTCACTGCCGGGGACACGGTACCTGTCGAAAAGTCCTTGCGGCGGCTTGCGGCCATGCGTTCCCATATGCGCAATGTGAACCTGGGTTTCGATGAAGACCCAAGCATCGCTTCCGCGGTTGGAATGAACGGCACACAGATTGAAGAAATGTACCGCCTCCTGGCAATCGCCAAATTCGACGACCGCTTCGTCATACCTGCAACCTCGACTGAAACCCCGCGTGGTTTGGCAGAACTTGGTTGTTCCTTGGATTCCTTTGGAGGACCCGGCATGGGTGGGACCCCTGGTCATTCAGGCACCAAGGTCTTTGTCCCGTTGGGGGCAAGACCATGACACAAACAGCCCTTGCAGGCAGGCAAGATATTTCAAACAAGACCATTTCCGAGGGCGGAGGGGAGTCCCTGCCGCCCTACAAAGAAGCGTTGAACTCACAGGACGCAGGCCCGACACGGACCGCCCATATGTGTGTGTCAGTGCTATTGGACTACCCAGGTGAAGATTACGATCAGGATCTTTCTGTGATCGCCCTCGAACTGGAAAACCTTGACGATAAGGTTGCTGCGGAACTGGCCGAATATCTGTCCTGGGCGCAGAAAACCGACGTTGGCGACATCGAAAAAGCCTACGTGGACACCTTTGATAAGCGACGCAAATGTGCCCTGCACCTGACGTATTACTCAACGGGTGACACTCGCCTGCGCGGAGGTGCTTTGGTGACTTTTGGGCAGGCATTTGAGGCGATGGGGTGGCGTATCGAAGGCGGAGAATTGCCAGACTACTTGCCTGCCGTGTGCGAGCTTGCGGCTCGCACCGGTGACGAACTGGCTCTACATCTGTTGAACGTACACCGCGAAGGGCTAGAGGTTTTACGTGCAGCCTTGGAGTCATTAAACAGTCCTTGGGCTGCCGTTATGCGAGCCTTAATCTTGACATTGCCGCCATTGGATGAGCGCGCAAAAGACGCCTACCAGAGATTGATAATGAAGGGTCCACCGGCTGAAATGGTTGGGATTACGGACCTTCCTTTCCCGATGATGAGCGGAGTGGAGTCATAACATGAACGCATTTGAGTCTTTCTTCTGGACGGGTTTTCCTTATATCTGTATGGCTCTGCTGGTGATTGGACTGGTATGGCGGTATCGCTATGACAAGTTCGGCTGGACCACTAGGTCTTCACAGATCTTTGAAAGCCCCATGCTTCGGATAACTTCACCGCTGTTCCACTTAGGGCTTTTGATGGTCGCTGGGGGCCACGTTTTAGGATTGTTGATTCCAAAGGCCTGGACTGAGGCTGTGGGCGTGTCGCAGCACTCCTACCATTTGGTTGCAACCTTTGCAGGGACAGGTGCAGGGATACTTACGGTTGTGGGAATGTTAGGCCTGGTGTATCGACGTTTGGTTACAAAGACCGTCAGACTGGCGACAACTCCAAACGACATCTTTATGTACGTATTGCTTGCAGCACCGATCCTCTTGGGATGTCTTGCGGTCGCCTTGAATCAGATCTTTGATAGTGCAGGCGGATATGACTATCGCGAGACTATTAGCCCATGGCTGCGTTCGGTTTTGAGTTTCCAGCCAGAGGCTACTTTGATGATGGGTGTGCCACTGTCTTTCAAGCTGCATATCGTGGCGGGTTTCTTACTCTTTGCGATTTGGCCAGCTACCCGATTGGTTCATGTTGTCTCTGCCCCAGTTATGTATCCAACCAGGCCATATATAGTGTACCGTTCACGTACTGAGGCCATTTCGTCCACCGAAGTTCCACGTGGCTGGGAACCTGTGGCGACTAGACCTCAAAAGAAAGGGTTTTCGTCGACGGGTGCTTAGTCGCTACAGTTGTCAAGATAGCCTCAAGTAGGCTTTCGAATACCTGGGTGGGTGTAAGGGCGAGAGGGATAGAAATGGCGAGACAAACTGTGGGCCTCGCGCAGGCACCTAGCAGTTGGGCTGAATCCTTCAGCGATATTGTTGCGCTTTCGCCGGCCCAAAAAACTGCGCTCATTCAAGTATCAAAACATGCTCAACCTGTGACTATTGCTGTACTTGCTGAGGAACTAAATCTTCACCAAAACTCGGTGCGCGAAACTTTGGATCTTTTACTTGAGGCCAAACTTGTAGATCGCAGCAAACTGGCTTCTTCCGGCCGTGGGCGCCCATCGTGGGGTTATTTCGCAGTAGCCCCTTTCGATCCAACTTTTGCCACCACACAGACCGCACTATTAATAAGTGCCTTCTTGGAGCAGATCCGAGCGGTGTCAGATGATCCAGTCCAAGCTGCGCAGCACGTGGGGGAGGTATGGGCAGACAAGATCACGGCCCAAGCAGATATCCCCGATCACTCAGCGATGACGGTTGATGAGCAGTACTTTGAACACGATTTCGTGATACACGTGGCGAAAATCCGCGTATTTCTCACGGCTTTGGGAAGTTCCGCAACAATCAGTCCCAAGGACCCTTACTGTCTTGAGCTCAGGTCGTGTCCCTTTCTGGATGCTGATGGCACGACCGATCCCTTAATCTGTGAAATCCACAGAGGAATGTTGGCTCGGCTTTTCGACAAGAACTCTCAGGGTCACGTTTATTCTGAACTTCGCCCCAAATGTGCATCAGGGGTATGTGAGCTCGTCATACGTCCCAAATTTTCCGAGGATGTAAAGCTCGAACTGAGGACCTGATGGGTGACTGTGGTGCGGCTATTGCCTGAAGACGCGGATACCGAAGAAAATAGATAGCGCTGCAAGAGCGAAAGCCAGGCCTGCACCTCCCCAGGTGGTGGCCTTTGAACTTTCTGCTACCTCTTGGGTATTGGCGATGCCCTTGTGTACGGAGTTGGAAAGGGCAATTTCTTCATCAGGGATCAGGTTATTGCCCTTTTGGATGCCGATAATTGTGTATTCCAGGGGATCATTGGGGTCCACAATCGTATATTCGATACGCATTTTTCCTTCGTTGGCGGCAGAGAGGCTGTCCCCGACGGGGATTGAGTCTTCAGGGGAGAGGTACACGGTGTCCAGTTTGCTTTGCTGGAAGGCATTGATCCCGACGGAGTCTAGGTTGGCAAGGTCATAGTCTGAAAACACTATCCCTGCGTTGAGCTGCATGATCAGTTTAGGGTCAACGATGAAGTCACCCAGTTTCGCCTCGGCTGCCAAAGGAGTGCTAACAAAAGCGGGATCATTAATGAGTGTTTTCCCGTTGACGGGCTCCCAGGTGAAAATTATCTTGTTGTCGACGGTCTTGCCTTTGACTGCTTGGACTTTGCGGTCAGCGTGGATGGTCGGCAGTTCCACTCCGTTAAGTGGGTCGACAAGGGGGAGTGCAGGCTGGAGAGTGCCAGACACACTGACCAATTTTCCTTCATTTTCTGTGGCCATCTTGCCGTTTTTTATTTGAATCGCAGAGTTGATGCGGTCAGTGGTTTCAGGGGCTCCAAGAACTATTTTCACGGAAAAGAAAAGGAGGACGGCTCCAAGGAGGAGTAGCCCAACGCCTTTGATGATTCTCATATCAAGTACTGCCTTTCAAGGGACGACGGATGGAACAAAGGGATGTATTACAAGGGTACGTTCAATCCGATCCCGGAGCGTGCAGTATGGGGTTACTTGGCAATATCGGTAGCCTCTGTGCCGTAAGACTTAGAGTGAGGATCGTGGGCATAGGCGTGCAGGGTGTAGGTGACCTCGACATCGTCCAAAATTGCTAGAGCCCGCGTCCCGCCAGAGGCCGCAGGCTTATCGTTCGCATCACCCCGCCCACCTGAAAACCCTATCAATGCACCCCACTTACCGCTTTGGTGCCCCGCATATCCTGGGGCTGCAGTTCGGTCGTACACGGTCTTTTGGAAAGGCCTAGAGATAGGTATGACCTTTGTGGTGTAATCGTTCTAGGAGGGGAAAATGACTACTTTTCACCTGAAACGAATTTACGAAGATGCAGCGCCTGAGGATGGGTACCGGGTGCTAGTGGATCGTTTATGGCCACGAGGTGTATCCAAAGAACACGCGGCTTTGGATGAGTGGTGTAAAGACGTGACACCCAGTCCAGAGCTGCGAACATGGTTTGGGCATAGACCAGAGCGCTATGCCGAGTTTTCACAGCGATACCGTCACGAACTCGATCAAAGCGGCGCAGTACAAGTTTTTGTTCAACGCCTAGCAAAACAACCAACGGTGACCTTGCTAATCGCCGCTGCCGACCCCGTCCACAACCACGGCCTCGTCCTCATAAAAGAAATCGAGAGCTATACCAATCAGCTGTAAACCGGCCAGAAGTACCTATTTTTGGCACCACTCGGCGAGGTGAAGTTTTTAACCCCCTATTGAGGCTTTGGGCGTATATGCTCAAATCTGCTGAATGTGGGTTGTCCTTGAGGGGATTATTACGAGGGAGGGTGTAGATGGTAAAGCGTAAAGAGAAAACCTCAATGCTTGTTTTTGTAGATGTTGAGGCAGCCGAGGGACCCACACCGTTTAGCGGCAAGATGACAGAGTTTGGGGCTGTTGAGTTCGGTACGCGTGAAAGCTTCCACGGTCGGGTGTACAAGACTATTACCCATCCGGCCCACGCAGCGAAATTTGTCATTACTGGGGATGCTGAGCCTTTGGCAAGTGTGATACGCCGTTTTTCTCAGTGGTTGGATCGTTTCGATGCGCGACCAGTGTTTGTTTCCGATAACCCTGCCTTCGATTGGCAGTGGATAGCACACGGATTCGATGTGGCGGGTATCGATAATCCCTTCGGCTTTTCTGCACGCAGAATCGGGGATCTCTACGCCGGTTTCTCTGGCAATTGGAAGTCTACGAATGTTTGGAAGAGGCTGCGGCGCACTGTACATGACCATAACCCCGTGAACGACGCAATGGGCAACGCAGAAGCCTATGAGGAAATCTTGCGACGTTTCAACCAGGAATTACCACATACGCCAGATTTCCAAACCAGCGAGGAATAGCACCATATAGGCGCTGAACGGCACTACTGCTACTCATCCATGCGGGTGGAGATGCGCTAGGTAAACTTGTCTTATGGCTAGCGACGAAGCTTTAATGACGAGACATTTTGATACTCCGCAAGGGAGCATTAGTTATTGGATCAATCAAGTTTCGGCTAGGCCGAGCCTGGTGTTCTTGCCAGGACTGACTGCCGATCACCGTCTGTTTGACGCACAGATCGAGTTTTTCAAAACCTCTTGCAATGTGTTGGTTTGGGATGCGCCCGGGCACGGCGCATCGAGGCCCTTCGAGTTGAGTTTTTCACTGGCAGATCAGGCTGCATGGTTGCACCAAATCTTGGCTGTAGAGGGTATCGAGCGTCCGATATTGGTTGGTCAGTCGATGGGCGGCTATGTTGCGCAATGCTTTTTGCAGCAGTTCCCCGGGGAGGCAGCCGGATTTATATCGATTGGTTCCGCACCGTTACAACGCCGATACATGAGCGCCATTGAAATCTGGTTGCTGCGCCACGTCGAGACCTTATACCGTTGGTATCCGTGGCAGGCGCTCAAACGCGACGGCGCCAAAAGTTGTTCGCATACCACACACGGTCGCGCGTTGATGACGGCATTCTTCGACACTTACACGAAAGATGAGTACGTTGCTCTATCAGGTTTCGGCTATCGAATGTTGGCCGATGCGGTGAGTGCCGAACTGCCTTATCTGATTGATTGCCCAGCATCGATGCTGTGTGGCGAATACGATAACGCCGGATCTGTCAGGCGTTACAACAAGGCTTGGGCACGCACCACCGGCATCGAACTGGTGTGGATTACAAATGCCGGTCACAACGCCAACGTCGATCAGCCAGGCCAAGTGAATCAGCTGATTGACCGATTCATAATGCAAGTGTGAAACGTATCAACAGAATCAACCCCAGGCTCTGCCCACAGTCTTGTGAAATAGAAGAATCGGAAATCGCATTTTCCGATTCTTCGCCAGTGACGCGCCGCGGATTAGCGCGGCGCAAAAAAGCACTGTCAGCGTGGATGCGCTTTGCGCATCCACGCGCGCACCCGCTCTGATGGAAAAGGCCCCGCAATGCGGGGCCTTTTCCATCAGAGCGGGTGACGGGATCCCCACTGCCCTTGCGGGCAGCGTGGGCCCTGTCGATTCACCGACCCGCACATAAAAAAGGTTTGCGGGGTGTATCCCCGCAAACCTTTTCCAAGAGCGGGTGACGGGAATCGAACCCGCATGACCAGCTTGGAAGGCTGGGGCTCTACCATTGAGCTACACCCGCGAGAGCTTGATTACTTTAGCATCGGGGTTTGCCGCCGCGCAAAAGTGGATAGTTACTGCCTTGCCGACTCGCAACGCCCAAGCGAAGGAAATCAAGCAAAAAACGAGCATATGGTGTCGTGGATCACTGGTTTTCGCACCTATATGGGTTTCCGCTACACTAGGGAGGCCGTAAGGCACGGGATGTAGCGCAGCTTGGTAGCGCGCCTGCTTTGGGAGCAGGATGTCGCAGGTTCAAATCCTGTCATCCCGACAGTCGGAACGAACATGACCCCAAATATGAGCAGATAGGGGCGTGTTTCGTGAAGTGTTTTGGTTTGATTCACTCTCGACGATTTTGTCACATTTTCAGAAACAGTAACGCAAAAGTAACGTTAATACTAGGAAACGGAAACTAATGGCTGGGCTTACTCGCGTAGGAGACACCCTTCCCACCTTGGTTGATGCTGTTCAAGATTACATTCGCGATCGGATCGTTTCGGGGGAGTACCCTCCTGGCTACCGGCTTGTGGAACGTGAACTTGCCGAGGCGACGGGGGCCTCAAGGGTGCCTGTGCGTGAAGCCATTCGGGGCTTGGCTTCTGAAAAGTTTGTGACCTTGGTGCCTCGCAAAGGGGCAGTGGTCACCCCGTTGGTTCCTGAGGACTTGGATGAGATCTTTGAGGTCCGTGAGGCTTTAGAGGTTCAAGAATGTGTTTTGGCTGCAAAGAAGGCCGGTCCTGATGACGTGGCACGTATGCGTGTGGTTTTGGATGAGGCCGCCCGGGCGTTGAAAGCGGGAGAAACTGAGGCGGTCAATCAAGCCAATGCCAAGTTTCATGAGCTTCTGGTAGAGATGAGCCACAACACGGTTTTGAGTGAAGTCTTGCGTCCTTTGAAGAATCGTTTGGAATGGATTTTTCGTCAAAACCATAACCAGCGCACCATCTGTGAAGAACACGAAGAGATCGCCCAGGCCATTGCCGAAGGCGATATTGAAGCGGCGCGTGACCTTGCCCGTATACATGTGGCTACCAGCAAAAAACTGATTCTCGACGCATTGTTTGGCTTGTAATTTGTCGGCTTTCTTCATGTAGTAGTTGGTTTTTCTTTCCCATTTTGTCGCGTATGTGACGCACCCCCTGTTTTATCTAGGTCTAAAGACCTGTTTGTATTAAACAAAGCGGCCTATAGTATTTTGTATACCAAAACCCGAGCAGTGCAGCGGGAGCCCTACAACGACGAGGCAGGCAAAATGCGGACACCAAAACAAAGCTCGACACAGTGGCCAACTCTGGTCGCAACAGCATCACTAGACACTATAAAAGCCCATCTCAAAGACGGTGCAAGCATCGACGCAGTGGACACCGAAGGTCGCACAGCAATCCTTATTGCAGCCAAGGCCGGCAAACTCGATATCGTCAAGGTCTTGCTTGAGGCAGGTGCTGACATCAACAAGCAAGACAACATCAACCTCAACCCCTTCCTGTGGGGCTGCATTTCAGGCAACCTTGAACTGGTGAAACTGATGGTCGACAACGGCGCTGACCTTACACGCCTGACCCGTTTCGGTGGCGTCGGCATCCACCCGCCGGCAGAAAAAGGCCACGTCGACGTGGTGCGCTACCTTGCCGAAGAAACAAACGTCAACGTCAACTACACGAACATCTGCGGCTGGACGCCCCTGCTGGAGGCAATTATTTTGCGCGACGGCGGACCTGTCCAACAAGAAATCGTTGCCTTGCTGCTGGCAGCCGGAGCAGACCCAACCATGGTTGACCAATGGGGAGTTAGCCCGTTAGAGCACGCCCAGAAAATGGGATTCAAAGAAATCGCCGCACTGTTGAGCGAAGCCATCGGCTAAGAAAGGCACAAGGCACACAGATGACCACCAAGATTCTGGTTAAGAAAAACACATACATCGATTCCGTTTCATTGATGGCCGTATCCACCAAGGCGCTAACGATTGACGGCGTCACCAATGCGGTAGCAGCCATGGGCACGCTCATGAACAAGGAAGTCTTGCATAATCAAGGCAAACTCAATGACGAAGCCGCTGAAGCCACACCCGGTGACCTGATCCTCATGATCGAAACCGAAGCCGGTGTTGACACAGATAAGGCCATGGACGCCCTCGTCGCCCTTTTGGATCGCAAGCCCCAAGACGGCGGGGAAGAAAACCTGACCTTCCACAATATCGCAGGCGCTGCCGCGTCCCTGAAAGACGCAAACATGGCCGTCATCTCCGTCAACGGTGCGTTTGCAGCCCGCGAAGCCAAGCAGGCACTGGACGCCAATATGCACGTCATGCTGTTTTCAGACAACGTTGCTCTGGAAGACGAAATCGCCCTCAAACAAGAAGCCCACAAGAAGGGCCTGCTGCTTATGGGCCCAGACTGCGGGACAGCAATCATTAACGGTGTCGCCCTTTGTTTCGCAAACAAGGTGCGTCGCGGCGGCATAGGAATCGTTGGTGCCTCAGGGACTGGTTCACAGGAAATGAGTGTGCGCATCCACGACTTTGGTGCAGGCGTTTCACAACTTATTGGCACGGGTGGGCGCGACCTCTCAGAGGCTGTCGGCGGAATCATGATGCTAGATGGCCTTGACGCCCTAGAAAACGATGAGGAAACAAAGGTCATCGTTGTGGTGTCTAAGCCTCCGGCAGATGCTATTGCTGAGAAAGTCTTGGACCGTTTGGCCGCCAGCAAGAAACCCACCGTTGCCTGTTTCCTTGGCGCCGATGAAAAACTTATTGAGGTTGCCAAGGCCAAAGGTATTGACCTGTTCAACAGGACCAAGCCGGCCGCCCTCGCCGCAGTGATAAAGGGAGGGGCGAAAGAAGAAGAACTGGACCTGCACGCCCTGAATTGGCCGCTTATCGAAGAGGTCCGCGCAAAACTGAAGCCGGAACAAAAGTACATACGCGGACTGTTTTGCGGCGGAACCCTGTGTGACGAGGCCATGTTCTTGGCTTTGGAAAAGTACGAAGACGTGTACTCCAACATCCAAAAGGATCCGTCCAAGGTGCTGGGACGCGTGGACGCATCACAAGGACACACCTTCTTGGACTTCGGTGAAGACGAGTTCACGAACGGCAAACCCCACCCCATGATCGACCCGACCAACCGCATCGAACGCTTCGCGACCGAAGCAGCAGACCCGCAGGTTGGCGTCATCGTCCTGGACTTTGAGCTGGGATACGGGGCACACAAGGACCCTGTCGGGGTTATGTTGCCGGCCATCAAGGAAGCCAAGGCCAATGCCGAGGCCGAAGGTCGCCATTTAGAAATTCTCGCCTATGTTCTGGGGACACAGGCAGACCCGCAAGGCTTTGACGAGCAGGTCAAGAAACTCACGGACGCGGGTGTCACTTGGGCCTCGTCTTCAACCAACACCGGTTTGCTGGCACGCGAATTTGTGGCGAAGGGAGAATAAAATGACCGCCATTTCAACGCTTTTTGCTTCACCGCTATCTGTTATCAACGTGGGTGCACAAATGTTCGCCCAGGACGTTGAGGCACAAAACCAAAAAGTTACACACCTGGATTGGCGTCCGCCAGGTGGCGGAAACCCTGAGGTTATCGCCGCGCTGGACGTGCTCTCACGCACAGATGTGGCCGAAAGAATCGCTGTTGCCAACGCTAAGGCCGTTGAGAGGATTGTGAACTCTCAGCCGATTTTGACCGGTTACGGTCAGGCCATTGACGTGGTTCCGGGCATGACGAAGAAGACGATTTTGCACGCAGGCCCGCCCATCGAGTTTGAGCGTATGGCAGGTGCCATGAAGGGTGCCGTCACAGGGGCACTGGTCTTTGAAGGCCTGGCTAAGAACGTCGATGAAGCCTATGACCTGGCCGCATCTGGTGAAATCACCTTCTCTCCGTGTCACGAACACGACTCGGTGGGGTCCATGGCTGGCGTCACCTCTGCTTCCATGTTTATGCACGTCGTGGAAAACCGCCCGTACGGCAACCACTCGTACACAAACCTGTCCGAACAGTTGGCCAAGATTTTGCGCATGGGCGCCAATGATCAATCCGTCATTGATCGCCTCAACTGGATGCGTGACGTTTTCGGTCCAATCCTGCGTGACGCTATGATTTCCGCAAAAGAAATCGACCTGCGCATGATGCTTGCCCAGGCCCTACACATGGGCGATGAGGCGCACAACCGCAATAATGCTGGCACAACGCTGCTGATTCAAGCCTTGGCCCCGCATATTTTGGATTCGGATTTTTCCACCAAAGACAAGCAAGATGTTTTCAACTTTGTGGCCAGCTCTGACTACTTCTCGGGGCCCACTTGGATGGCTGTGTCCAAAGCAGCCATGGATGCGGCACACAATATTGAAGACTCAACCATTGTGACCACCATGTGTAGAAACGGTGTCGATTTTGGTATCAGGGTTTCCGGTATTGGTGGCAACACCTGGTTTACTGGCCCGGCTCAGGTGGTGGAAGGGCCTCTGTTTGCAGGGTTTACAAAAGCCGACAGGGGCCTGGACATCGGGGACTCTGCGATTACCGAAACCTTCGGTATTGGCGGCTTTGCCATGGCATGTGCTCCGGCGATTGTGCCCCTAGTGGGCGGAACTGTGAGCGAAGCAATCGAGTATTCGCGTTCGATGCGTCAAATCACCACGGATACGAACCCGAATATCACCATTCCTATCCTGGACTTTGCAGGTATTGCTACAGGAATCGACGTGGTAAAGGTCGAACAGACTGGGATTCTGCCTGTCATCAACACGGCTATTGCCCACAAGGATGCAGGAATCGGAATGATCGGTGCGGGTATTACCGCACCTCCTCTTGAGACATTCCACAAGGCAACTATTGCCTTGGCGCAACGTTTTTAGTTCTACCCCTTGACGGGTGTTGGGTCCTACCTATCGGTTGCTTTAGTAGGGCCCAACACCTCCATACGCTACTAAGAAAGACCGTCAATGAAACACACACAAACACGCGCTGCTGCTTCACCCAAGTATTGGGTGAAGGGGGACTGGGCGGCATACTTTGGCCTCTTGGTTAATAACCTGACCAACCTCCTCACAATGATTTCCTTGCTTACCATTGGTGTTGGCCTGCCGACTTCAATGGTGATTGGGCGTATTGCCCCGGCCTTTGGCCTGGCAGTGTTCCTCGCCTCCGTGTGGTACACCATTTTGGCTGTGCGCATGCAGCGTAAAACCGGCAGGAACGACATTACTGTTTTGCCTTCTGGCCCAAGCGCCCCTTCAATCTTTACAGTCACCTTCTTGGTGCTAATGCCCGTCTACCAGACAACCAAGAGCCCCGAATTTGCTCTGTCTATCGGCCTAGTATGGTGCATGGTTGAAGCTAGCATCCTGGTGATCGGCTCGTTCGTAGGCGATTGGCTGCGCCGCATGATCCCAAGGACTGTTTTGTTGTCCTGTCTGGCTGGTTTGGGCCTGCTGCTTTTGGCCATGAACCCGATGCTGCAATCCTTTGCTTCACCGGTTGTTGCCTTCGTTGTTTTGGTTTTGATTTTCATGAACTGGTTTGGTCGCAAACCTCTCTTCGCTAAAATCCCCACGGGGCTTTTGCTCCTCATTGTGGGTACCGCAACCGCATGGGCCCTGGGCCTCATGTCGCCTGAAGCTATCGGTGTTGCCTTGGCCGAAGCGGGATTCCAGCCTCCCACACTGCACATCACCAACGTCATTGATGGCATCCCCGTGGCTTTGCCTTACCTGGCTTCAGCCCTTCCGCTGGGTCTTGCCAACTACGTTTTCGACCTGGAAAACATCGAATCCGCACACGCAGCAGGCGATCCTTACGACACTAAGGCCGTCATGCTGGGCAATGGCATCACCTCCATGCTCGGCGCATTCTTCGGCAACCCCTTCCCTGTGACCGTTTACGTTGGCCACGTCGGCTGGAAAGCCCTTGGAGCCCGCCTTGGATACTCCCTTGCAACAGGCACATCCATGTTGATCTTCGGCATTTTCTCTTTGGGTGGGGTATTGCTGTCGATTATCCCGATGGCCGCTGTCGCCCCCATTTTGATTTTCATCGGCGTGGTTACCGCAAACCAGGTAGTGCGCGAAACCCCCAGGGTGGAAGTTCCAGTCATCTTCATTTCACTCTTCCCGTGGATTGCAAACTGGGCTTTAACCCTTGTGGGCAACGTGTTGAAAGCTGCCGGTACGAACGCAGGTGAGGTCGGCGCTGAAGCCCTACAAAAAGCTGGCGTCGAATGGGCGGGTATCTCTGCCCTTGGAAACGGTGCGCCCCTGGCATCCATCATGTGGGGTTGTATCACGATGTTTGCCATCAGAAACCAGTCGATTCATGGTGCCGTGGCATCGGCGGTTGCTGCTGTGCTGGCCGGCTTTGGCGTGATTCACTCGGCCGCTTTGGGCTGGGGCGGAGGCCAAACCATGTGGTTCTTTGCGGCATACCTGGCAGTCGCGGCCATTTTCCTCCTCAAGTACTTCACTGACGGGAAAAACCGAGGTGCGGTCGACATGCCCGAGCATGAACTTCCCCAGGCGTCGAAAAAAGACAGCAGCAAGGAAGAATCTGTGGACGAAGCAGACAATGCTGACAAAGCAGACAACGCCACAGAAGAAACAGTAGAAACTGCAGAAGAAGAGGCAAAAGCCTAGATTTCTAGGCTAAGGCTTCTTGGTGCTTGCGTTGCTCAGTCCTTGGGCAACGCAAGCACTGTTTTAAGCCCCGCCAAAACCCCAAGCAACATATCCGACCCGGAACTGGAACCGATAGCCAAAACACGTGACGCACACGCTCTGACATCTGCACCTGCAGCAATCGCTACAGCCAGCTCCACCAAAGCGTTACTGAAACGCCCACGTGCCGCGTGCATCAACATAACGGCTGCCACCTTCGTAGTGCGAAGCTCTGCGTCGCTAATTGTCAGCGGTTCCACAGCCCAGTGCAGCCCCGCCCTCGGGATTGAAGAAACCAATAAGGCGCCGGTAATAATGTCGTCACCCGAGGGCGTAAGCCCGTAACCTAAGCCAACCAGCCGCAAGGCCGCAGAATGCAGCTTGGCAGAGTCGTTGAGAGCAAGGCAGGCCTCCAGGTTTTCATAGCGTTCACGCAGGTCCTGGGCGTACACGTCGTTGTGGGCAGGTGAGGGTGCGTGTGCCCTCAGGTTTTCTATGACCTCAACGGCGTGCGCAAGCCTTGCCTTCCCTTGAGTGCTCATGGGGGCCAGGTGCGGATTCCAACGCAGGCAACTTGGGGTAAGACGCGCGCAGGCTGAGCCTAAAGAAATAACACCTTGACCAACACAACCCGTATCCCCAGGTTTTGTGGCAGGTGTCCACAGCGGCTGGGATAGGCGAGCCGTGTGCGGAGCATCATCAACCTGCGCTATTGCAAGGGTAAAGAACAAGTCGCCGCATTGAAGGTTGACGGTTTTGTCAAAAACGGAATGCACATAGGTTTGCGTTTTCGGGCCAGTAATTTTGGCTTCAAGTTCAGCATCCAAAGAAAGAATTTCCGCACATTCATTTCCGAGGGCGGATGGCTCTTCGTCTGGTGCAGGCAGGGATTGCTGCTCTAAGGGCTCATCACGAAAGCCCTGCGCACCACGGTCCATGTCACGAGCATATAGCGAAGCGCAGCTTGGCGCGATTGTCCAGGAGCGCAGGTAACACATTCCCTAGAATCTATTGACAAACGGTCGAGCCAAGGCCGTCAGGTTTTCCACCCTAGAGGCCATGTGCAGGGTCCTGGATTGCCAACCCGGAGACCTGCTCACTTACGAAAACATTGCCGAGGGCGAGGCACAAGAACCCCAGTCCTAAGCCACAACCACAGTCCTTGTGAGCCGCCCTCGGAAAAAAGCCTTAAACAGGCCGACGCAACGCACAGATTTGAGCCGGGAACCCACTGACATTAGAGCATGAACGTCGGGATGAACGAGACAAGGTCATCTGGATTACGGTGCTGGTCGTAGGCGTGCAGAAGTTCGATATAGCGGTGTTTATCGATCCGCCAATCGTAAAGCTTAATCTCTTCGGAGTCTTGGGCCGCCACAAAAACGAGGTTGGCAAAGAGTCTTGTACTGCGCCCATTGCCGTCAATGAAGGGGTGAATACGTACAAGTTCAGCGTGCGCTGCGATACCAAGTTCTTGTGGTGTCCAGTCGTTTGTGTTCAACCAGCGGTAGCGCAGTGTCTCGATAGCGCCGCGGACCTCCCCAGGGATTAACGGCCAATCTATTCCGATATTGCTGAGGTGATGGCGGTATTGTCCGGCCCATGTCCAAATGCCGCCGTAGAGCTTTCGGTGTAATTCGCGTAGAAAGTAGTCGGTGAGGAGTGTGGGCAGTTCTAAGTCGCCATTAAAAATGGCGGTGAGTAGTTCTTCAGTGAGTGCTTCCTCTACGGCTTGTTCGAGATCGTAAATTGCAGCCTTTGTGATTGGCTCTGCCAGCGATGCGCGAGCCTCAGGGAGTAAGGCATCCAACTCTTCAAAGGGGAGCGGTGTTTCGCCGTATCCTGGGTTGGGCAACATCAGGCGCGTTGGCGACGTTCAGCAAGGTAACGTTCAGTCTTTTTTGAACGCACATATCCAACTGGAACGGTTCTCTGCTCCAAATATGCGGACTCCTGAGTTGAACGCGCTGCGGCGCGTTTGATTGCAGATCGATCGATCACTTTCTTTTTCATCTGCGCCCCCAACTCTCAGTCAATTCCTGTCAATTCTATCAGGGGGGGGGAGAAACAACCGTGCAAGCTAAATAATCTGTAGGCTACCCGCTTGCATTTAGGGCAAGGAGTAAAACTGGGTTGTAGGGGTGCAGGGAATCAAATCTTGCCACCTCTGTAACTACTGCGATCTTCTGTTTCGGAGCTTGTTAGGCTTTGAGGATGGTGGATGAGGTGTTGACTCTTGCAGATCTTCGTGAATATTTGCAGCAATCGGCAGACGAGAAGAACGCGGCTTTTTCGGCGAAGCTGGCGCCAGGCGTTGACACTTCGCGTTTCCTTGGGGTGCGTGTGCCCCTGTTGCGTGCGCTAGTCAAGAATGTGAGGAAACAGGGCGAGCAAGGGACTGCGCTGGTCCAAAGTTTTCTTGCCGATGTGCCGCATACATACATTGAAGAAGACGAGCTACACATGATGTTCCTCAATGAACTGCGTGACGTTGACCAGTTTGTTGCCGGGCTTGAGGCGTTCTTTCCGTATGTGGATAACTGGATGGTCTCTGATGCGTGTGGGCCAAAGTTTCGCGGTGAGAAACTAATACAACTCGAACCTCATCTACAACGGTGGTTGACCTCTGCCGATACTTATGTGGCTCGCTGTGGTGCCCTAATCCTCATGCAGGACTACCTTGGAGACCGTTTCCGCAAAGAGCATTTGATGTGGGTGGCCACAATGCCTTCCGATGACTATTACGCGCACATGATGATCGGCTGGTATTTTGCGACTGCCCTAGCCAAACAGCCCGATGAAACCTGGCCAGTCTTCGTCGACCCTGCGGCTGCCAAGGTTCCCATACCGTCCAGGGCCAGGAAGATGGCGATACAAAAATCCATCGAATCCAGGCGAATCCCAGAAGACCGCAAAGAGGCATTAAGAGCTATCCGCACCACCTTAAAGAAAAAATAATTGCCGAGGGCGAGGGCCACCAACTGCAGGACCAAGAAAAGAACGCACTGACCAGCGTGCCGCCCTCGGAAAAATGCCTTAAACAGGCCGACGCAACGCACATATTTGAATCTGCGACATCTTGCTCCCAAAGTAGGGTTGCCGTACGGTTCGTACGAGTCGTAGGATTCGGTTATGGAAACAATGACATCTGACCAAGCGCGTTCTAGCTGGGGTCTGCTCATGGATACTGTTGCGAAGCGTCCGGTGGAAATAACTAGACGGGGACGGCGTGGAGCTGTGGTTATCGACCCTGAACTTTATGATTTGGCGATGGCAGCTTTGGAAGATCGCATAGATGCGGCAGGTGCCCAAATGGCGCGCAGTGAGGGCGGTCCTCGGATTTCGGCAGCCGATTTACGTCGCGAACTTGGGTTATGAGTTCTCAATATGCTGTCGAGTATTCTGCGCGTGCAGCACAGTCGTGGTGAGGGGTTTCGCGGTAGGCTTTGACGTGGTTTGACTGCAAGGAAAGGGACACGCATGCGTTGGGTATTGGTGGGGGCAAACGGGATGCTGGGTCAAGACCTGGCTGCACTGTTGAAGGACAGGGGACAAGAGGTTACAACGGTTGACCTGCCAGAGATCGACATTACTGACCGGGTGTCGGTTGAACGCAATATCGCAGGTGGTACTGACATTGTTGTGAACTGTGCGGCCTTTACTGCTGTGGACAAGGCCGAAGAAGCCGAGGCCTTGGCCTTCACGATCAATGCCGTAGGGCCTCAGTACTTGGCACAGCGCTGCAAGGACATTGGCGCACGTCTGGTACACATCTCTACAGACTATGTGTTTGATGGGGCGGCAACCGAACCATACAAGGCCGATGCCCCCATTTGTCCTGCCAGCGCATACGGGCGCACCAAGGGCGCAGGGGAGTGGGCCATACGCTCTAATGCGGACAACTATCTGATTGTGCGCACCGCCTGGCTGTATGGCCAATACGGCAACTGTTTCCCTAAAACCATGGCCCGTCTGGCTGGCGAACATGACTCTTTGAAGGTTGTTGGCGATCAGTTCGGCCAGCCCACCTGGACGGTTGACTTGAGCGACCTGATTTACCGCCTGGTTGAGGGTCGTGCACCCAGCGGGATCTACCACGGCACTTCACAGGGCAAGACTTCATGGCACGGGTTTACGCAGGCGATTGTTGCATCTTTGGGTAAGGATCCTTCGATGGTGAATGCCTGCACCACTGAGGAATTCCCTCGTCCCGCACCGCGCCCAGCTTTCTCAGTTTTGGATCACGGCAGCCTGCGCGCACAAGGTGTCGAGCCCATAGGCGACTGGCACGACCGCTGGCAAACCGCTGCCCAAGAGGTGCTTGGACTCTAACTTCAGGGGGAGTCGGCATGGCACGAGTGTTTTCTGGCGCATCAACGGTTTTGGACGACCGCTTGGCACTGGGATTAGCCCCGGCGCTCACTCCGCAAGGTTTGCAAACTAGCCCCAGCTTTTTTCACGGTTTTGCTGCGCATCCGCAGGTGATTGCGCGCGCCTTGGTGGTTTTGTCTGAGATTACTGCCACGCGCTACTTCCAGTTTGTGACAACCGACCTGCGTGACCCGGTTTTGTCCGCACACGGGGACCGCCTGCGAGCAGAGGTCTTTTCGGCCTGTAACTCGGTCTACGCCTCCCTGGAGGTTTTCGGCACTGGCCTGGATGGTGGAGATATTGGTTTTGGCACAACCAACGTCGACATCAACGCCCAGACTCGCACGATGCTAAACAACATCTCCCAAAACGAACTGATGCACCTGAACGTGGGCACCTCAGGTTTGACTGTGTCCACCGTGGAGGTAAGCGCCCTAGAGCGACCGGTACAGATGCCTGCGCGGTGGGTTCGCGCCTTGGGCAACGCCTCTGATATGCACCAAGACTTACGTCCAGTTTTCCAGGTCCAGGCTCCTGCAGCCCGCGCCTTCCTAGCGTCCCTGCCACCGGCCAGCGCCCAGAAACGTGCAGGCTGGCTGATACCCGAAAAGAACACCATCAGGGTTGCGCCCGCCAAACCGCCAAAGGCCACAGGTGTGTGGGTGGCGGGCCTGCAGCGTCTAAGCGCCTTGAAACGCCTATTGCCGCATGTCATGGGCCTAAGCGCGTTTGGTACTGCCGACCCCCTAGACGCAGGTGGAACCGGCGCGGTTGCCATTGCGCTAGACCTGCCTCACGCCCGTGTGACCTTGGGTTTGACCGACGTGGAGTGGCGCGGCTTTTCGGGGGAGGGTGCACTCCTAGAATCTTTAGCCACTCCCGACGTTGTGGATAATGCGGATCTGCTCAGTGCTTTGCTTGCCTTCGACGCCCATATCGACACAGGCAGGCTGGCCCGCGAATCCGGGCTCACGAACCCCCAGGTCACCCAGGCGCTCGCCGTTTTGGCAAGCTCTGGGCGCGTGGGCTGGGAGATCAATGAAGGCCAATACTTCCACCGTGAACTGCCCCAGGACAACACTTTGGTCACCAAGGACAATCCGCGCCTAGTATCCGCGCGCAAACTTGTCGAGGACGGGCAAGTACGCCGCGTGGAAGGCGCCACGAATGAATGGATAGTGGCCTCGGGTTCCAAATCTGCGGGTAGCAAAGAGTACACCGTGCGTGTGGGTACCAACAGCACAAACAGTGCCAACAACGCAAACAACGAAACACCACTGGAACAAGCGCAGTGCACATGCACCTGGTACCTCAAACACGGCACTGGCCGCGGCCCTTGCAAACACGTTTTGGCCGTAGTCCTGACACTAGGAGAATCCAGATGGCGCGACTAGACAAACTTCAGGCGGCCGTGCAGGTCTTTAAAGACCTGGGCTGGGACAAAGCCAAACCGGCAGACGCCCCCGACCTGCCCCTCGGCACGACCGAACAGCGCAAAATAGCGCTCGCGGGCCTCAGTTCAGGGCAATGGAGCGAATACCAGCACGATAAGAACGCCGACTGGGTGCTCGTGTCATTTATTGACGTAGATCCTCATCTCCTTGCCCTTTTTGCCCTGCGCTGTGGAGTGAGCGCCACCCGAGCAGTGGATCTGCTCTATGGGGTGGACAAAGACACGCTGATCCGTTGCGTGACCCAGCGCGGGCGCAGCTTTGCCACCCAGTTCATTGAGGCCGCCGGGCGCGGGTCAAGGCGCATATGGGAACATTCACTAAGCGTCTACGGCTACGTCCTAGTGAAACTCGTGTATTCACTGGATTTAGAGATTCCGACCGGAGTCGAATACCTGAAAGATTGGGTCGCCTTGGCCTATGCCTCCTTGAGTGGCAAGACAGAGCATTTGGCCTTGCACGACGCTCAGGCACCCAGCAAAGCCTTCATTCAGCCGCGATTCCTTGAGCATCTGGAGGTCGCGCTACAAGGCAATGCCCCGGCCACAGGCCCCTTATCTGACCTGATTCCTCTGGCGGTTGCCGAGGGATGGGTGGAGCGCACACAAGCCATGAACTTGGTGTTCAACGCCTTGGGCTTGGCTGCCCGGCCAGGGGACCGCAAGCGACTGAGTGAGGTATTACTTCAAGACCTCAAAGCCACAAAAGCAGATGTACTCGACAACGCCGCTCTTTTAATCCCCGTGCTGGCCCTCGGTGAATCGGTCATTGTCCAGTCCTTCGCGCCAACCTTGATTGCGGGCGTCAGCGAGGACACCTTGGCAGAGCTCGCATTATCGTGCCTATACGTGCTCACGAAAAAGGCCCAAAAGATAGTGCTGGACGCCTTGGGGAAGCGCCCTCGGCCTTCTAAAGAAACCCTGGACCTGCTCCAACCCCGCATCGAGGAATTAGCCGCCCTGCGCGACCCGCAAATCTCCAGGGCGGCCGAAAAGGTCATAAAGGCCTGGGGCATAGACATTATTTCCGAGGGCGAAGAAGCACCTGGCGCAGCACTTGAAGGACTGTGGCGCGAAACGCCGCCGCTGTGGAGCGTGCCCGCATTTACCCTGCGCCCTGACGGGTCAAACACTGCCACGCCTGAGGCCCTGACCGAAGCACTTCGAGTCATTGCGGGACGCCGCGATCATGCGATGGACATCCACACCGAAAGGTTCTTGGGCTTGGCAAATGCGGTGGCACGCCACAACCCGCAAGCTGCCAGACGTGCCATGGCTGGGGCGACCAACACCGACCTGTTTAGCGTTGTGAAAAAATGGGTAGACCAGGATGGCGACGACTGGAACGTATGGAAGCCGGCCGGATACTACATGTGTGTGCACCACAAACTATTCCGTGCGGTGTTTGCGTACCTGGGTGACCTACCGTGTGTGCTTTCAACACCCTCTTTCGATGACCTGTCGGTAAGCCTCGATGATTTGCTGGCTCGCCTGGATGCTTACGCGCAAGCACAGCAAGCGGTTTTGGAACCAGATTTTTTCTTTGCCTTGACCCGTCTAGATATTAGTAACGCCGATCCGGCCCGCATAAAAGACCTGGACGTGCCTGTATTGCTGGTGACTGGCGATCACCATAAGCACACAGCCACCCACATTGTGCGTGATTACCTGGCAGATCCCCTTCCAACGAGGCAACTGGCAATAGACCCAGAATTACCCGATTTTTGGTACGCCCCACGCATGACATGGCCCAAGTCCTTGCAGGGCCTTATCACACATACTTCCTTGGATTACGGCTCCGAGGTGGATTTCACCGTGGTGCCCAACGGCAATGACGCCACACTTACAGACCTGCAGTGGTATGACGAGGTCAATCACTCTTTGGGCCTGGACGCTCGTCAGATTGCGCGCAGGCGTGATCCTTTGCCTCCTGGTGGAGCCATCAATATGTTGGCTATCCAACGCGGGGGCGACCCAGTCGTTGCCCAAGACTGCGCTCTGGCCTTGAGCGAATCTTGGGAGCGCGGACTTTTAGTGCCCGGCGTCGCAGACGTCACATACCTGGATTGGCGCACGAAGATCTCTAGTCTGGCGGCTTTCGCTGGGTCCCTGGGTGAGGCGGCGCGCGCGGGAATGCTATCCGTAGCGTGGCCCGTATTGGACGAGCTGCTGGTGGAATCCTTGAAGGCCCCTCGTATGTTGTCGGGCACAGCGCAGGTGGCAGAGGTGATGAACGAGATGGCCCCAGAGGTTCTAGCTGCGATCCAGATGGGCAAGGCCCCACAATCTGCCAGCACGCTGCCCGGTTTACGCGCCTTAGCCGCGCGAGGTGGCAGTTCTTTAGCGGTACGCGCCGCCCGCGCAGCCATACAGATTTTTCCCGAGGGCGAAGACCATAAACCCGAAACCAGGGACAATTCTGTTGCCAGTACACCGCCTATGAGTGAGGAAGAATTTGTGGCGATCTGGCCCAAACGCGCAGGCCGAAGGCCCGCTGTCCCCGACGGTGCCACCTTTGAGGTGGGCTGGATCGACCCGCAGGCGCCCACAAAGCAGATCTACATTGACCTGTACCTGCCAGGGCAAGACGTCACTTTCCGCGTCCACAAAGGCGGCTGGTTTTACGACATTGAGACCGAAGGCCAGTGCCGCGCCGCCGTCCTGGACGCCCTCGGCCAAGAAAACCCGGAAAAACGGGACGTGTGGCTGCACTGGGATGGGAAAAAATGGGCGATAGAAGAACACCGAAACTGGCGAGAGGGCAACTATTCGCCACTGACCGGCCAGCCCAGCGAGTTGCCGGACGGGCTGGTGGCTGTTGTCGTGGCAAGCCTCGCCGAAGAACTGGATGTATATGCTGCGCGAAACTGCCTGGAGACCCTAATCCAGGACAATAAATTCGGTTCCAAGGCGCTGCTAGACACGGTGCCCATGTTGCTGCAAAGCCCGGCGTTCAGCCCTGCGAGAGCCGTGTATGTGCTGGAAGCAAACCCGAAGTATTTGCCGTGGTTGTGGCCGTTGTTGACTGAGCCCTTGCGCACGGCGGCCCAAAGCGAAGGCACGCCACCGCGCTGGACAAACCGCGTTTTGGACGTGGCGCTTTACCACGCGCCCATTTTGCGTGAGGCTGGCCAGCGCGGTCTGCTTCCCGCAGATGCCTGGGCTGGCGTAAAAGAGATGGCCCAGCGCAAAGGCTCATCCGCAGCCATTAAGAAGGCGCAGACCTTGACTAAGTTGTTGGCCTGAAGTGACTAGCGCACAGGCGCATGTGTGTCATCTGTCAGGTCAGGAGTCTTGTGTTCCCAGGTCTCAAATGCCCAGTTGTAGTCCGTGAGCATGCGAGCCAAGGCCAGACCGATGCCAATAGCCAGGACAGTGAAAGCCACCTGAAATAGTGGGCCAACCGTGCCATACCAATTGATGGCGGCCTCCTGTGCGGAGGGGTTCAGTGTTGTGATGGAGCGGTAGAAGGGCACTCCGGGGATCATGATGACCACGGCTGGGACAGATAAGGCCACGCGCGAACACTTCAGGACTCTGGAAACTGCTGCAACAAATAGGCCCACACCCAAGGATGCTAAGAAAACAGCCAAAGGGGCAGGGATGCCGTTATCGGCCATGACCAAGCGACCAACATTCGTCACAACAGGAATGGACGAGGCTAAGGCTGCAATCCACAATGGCGTGTTAAACAGCATAGCGAAACCGAATACTGCAATATAGGTCGCCAGCATACGGCCCACAATCAGAGCCCAATACGGTAAAGATATGGTGTAATCCACCGCGACCTGCCAGTCAAACAAGTAAGCTACAAGCCATACTGATATTCCAGCAGAAAGCATCACCATTACCACGTAGGTGCCTCTGGTGATACCGGATAAGTAGTCGCCTCTGAAGAAGTCCAACATGGCTGTGACCATGGGGAATCCAGGGATAAGAAACAAAATCGAGGATATGAAACCAGCCTGGTGTGAGTGGCTTGCAAAGCCCAGGGTCCACAGTAAAGCCACAATAGAGATGTAGATAGTGGCAGCTACGAAAGCGCACAGCATCCACACGCCAAAGTGATTCATGTGTTTGCGTAAAACGAAGGAGCGCAAGAGCTGTCCGAAAAAGGCTCCGATTGAAACCGCGAAGCATTCAACTGGGCCACCGCCGTTGAGGAAGGAAAATCCTGCACAGGCAATTCCCGAGGCCAAGGCCAATATGAGGGGTGTGTAAAGGTGTGGTTTGGCCTCGATCTCATCCATTTGTTCTTCAAGATCTTCGGCCAGGGTGTTGGGCTTCAGTTTGGCAACGATCCTATTGAGCAGTTCAAGGCGATCGACGTTAACGCCAATGCCTCGGTGTTCGGCCATCGACGTGCGGAATGTCCCATTTGCGTAAGACGTCGTGATGACATCTTGCATGAAAATCTCAGAATGTTGGCGTTCAATGCCCACTGCGGCGGCAACCCGTGACATGGATGCCTTTGTACGGTATGCCCCGGCACCTGCAGACATAACTAGGCGCCCAAAGCGGGTGACCGCTGATGACTGTATGGCCAGACGGCCGTGTGGATCTTTGTCGGATAGGTGGTGTAACTCGGAAGAATTGGCCACAACGTGCGCCCCCTAGATTGGTGAACCACGAATTAGCTTACGCTTCGATGGTTCTTTCGGGTGCCTTCCAAGGTCCCTGCTGGTAGCAAACACGTCGAGATATCTGCCACACAGCTTTTTTCGAGAACTTCGACCTGCTGGCCTGGACGGCTACTCGATGGGTAAACCTGTCGTCTGCGAGGCATTGTGCAATGAACCCAGATCGATCACATTGGTTATGCCTGCCTCGCGCATAAGCTGTGCCGCGTTTGCGCTGCGTTGCCCGGAACGGCAGTAGAGCATGTATTCCTTGGTCGGATCCAATTTGGGAAGCTCGGCTTTGAATTCGCCCCCATTAAAGTTCAAAGAGATGGCACCTTTGAGATGACCGGCCTTGTATTCTTCGAGCGTTCGCACATCAATTAGCACAGTGTCCTCATTGACCGGTATGGCCGGTCCCCCTGTGATGTTAGGTGCGGCAGCGGGCACAGGAGGCGCCGAGCGTGCATCAGCAGGTGCGGGTGTCCCTTGGCAAGCGCCAAGAGAGACAGCCAAGAATGCGGCGGCAAGACATGAGACAAGTTTTCGCATAATCTCCATTGTTCACCAAAAGTGGTAGTCCAATGAAAATTGGGTCAGAAATACCCAATTTTGTGACAGTTTTACTGCATATGGCGAATATTATTGATGAATTGACCGGTGACGGCTAACGCCAGACGGTTTATCCCCAAGGTGTACAAACCCTGCACTCGGCATGTCAAAGCCACAGGTGTGACGAACCGCCCTCGGAAATTGTCTGTATTGGTTTCGCGTAAGTTATGGCTTTGCCGTAAGATTTGGTCGATGAAACGTGCCTACTTGGCACCCCTTGCTAGAAATTTTGGAGTATGCCGCTGTGAAAAGCACCGTAGAGAACCTCGAACCCACCAAAGTCAAGGTGACCGCAGAGGTCCCCTACGAAGAATTCAAGCCTTCTGTGGAAGGGGTTCTTAAAGAGTTCGCCCAACAGATTTCCATCCCCGGCTTCCGCCCAGGGAAGGCACCTGCCCGTTTGATTGAACAGCGTGTGGGTAGGGCGGCTGTTATGGAAGAAGCTGTCAACCACGCTCTGCCGCAGCTGTATGCGGACCTCATTGATGAAAACAAGCTCAACCCTCTAGGGCAGCCCAAGGTGGACATCGAGGGCCTGCCGAACGTGGAAGGTCCCGAGGGCGGGGAACTCACCTTCAGCGTCACTGTTGAGGTGCGCCCAGAGTTCGATCTGCCCGACCTGAGTTCTGTGACCCTCGAGGTTGCAAGCGCCAAGGTCGAGGACGCAGACGTGCAAAAAGAGCTGGATGACCTGCGTTCACGTTTCGCAACCCTGACCAGCGTGAAGCGCGCCATCAAAAAGGGCGACTTCGTTCTGCTGGACATGTCAGCCACAATTGATGGCGAAGAAATCGACAACGTCACACAGATTTCATACGAGGTCGGCTCAGGTTCCATGCTGGAAGGCATGGATGAACAGCTGGTGGGGATGAAGGCAGATGAGACCGTTACCTACACGGCGCCCTTGGCCGGTGGCGAACACGCTGGCAAGGATGCTGAAATTACCCTAAAGCCCACAGCAGTCAAGGTTCAGGAACTTCCCGAGGCCGATGACGAGTTCGCCCAGATGGTCTCAGAATTTGACACCATTGAGGAACTTCGCGCGGACCTAGAGAAGCGCGCTGAGTCTGAAAAGGCTGCGGGCCAGGCATTCGAGGCCCGTGATGCCCTGCTGGAAAAGATGCTGGACATGGTTGACTTCCCACTGCCCACGGACATGCTTGAAGAAGCCGTGTCTGCGCGTACCGACAAAGACGCCGATGAAGAGAAGGCCAAAGAGGTGCGCGAAAGCGTAGAACGCGCGTTGCGTTCACAGCTTCTGCTTGACAAACTGGCCGAAGAAAAGCAGGTCTCGGTTTCACAGCAGGAACTCCTGGAGTTCGTTATGCAGACTTCACAGGCTTATGGCCTGGACCCCTCGCAGTTCTTGGGCTCAGCCGAAGCCAATGGTCAGCTGCCGTCGTTTATCTCAGAAATCGCTCGCAATAAGTCCCTGGCTCAAAGCCTGGCAGATGTGACCGTAAAGGACTCAGACGGCAAGAAGGTAGACCTGACTGAATTCATCAAGGATGACTCGAAAGAAACCGAAGCGGCCTCAGAAAATGAAGCCGACAAAGCCGAGGAAAACTGAACTGATACCAGTACCTAGTTGTGAGTAAGTCGCTTGGGAGGCGCTCGTCCTCCCAAGCGACTTCTTCTTCGCTGCGCCCTGAGCGAAAATCGCCCCTCGCATAAGGACGAATAGACAAGACTGGGATAGGTTTGGACACAGGCTCAACCCACGTAGGAGGAAAAGTGCAACATCCTGAGATGGTTCAAGATTCTGAACTAAAGATCCCTATGGGTGATCACATCTATCGCAGGCTGCTCAAGGAGCGCATTATTTGGCTTGGCTCCGAGGTTCGTGACGAGAACGCCAATGCCATCTGTGCGCAGATGCTGCTGCTTGCCGCAGAGGACCCCAACGCAGATATTTTCCTCTACATCAACTCACCCGGTGGCTCTATCACGGCCGGGATGGCTATCTATGACACCATGCAGTTCATCAAACCGGACGTGGCAACCGTGGCTGTGGGCCTGGCGGCCTCCATGGGCCAGTTCCTCCTAAGCAGTGGGGCGAAAGGCAAGCGTTACGCCACGCCACATGCTCGTGTCATGATGCACCAACCTCTGGGTGGCATCTCTGGCACCGCCACAGAGATCCGGATTAACGCAGAGTTGATCATGGATATGAAGCGCACACTTGCCCAATTGACAGCCGAACAAACGGGCCACACCTTGGAAGAGGTCACTTCGGATGCCGACCGCGACCACTGGTTCACTGCCCAAGAAGCACTTGAATATGGATTTATTGACCATGTCGTTACCAATGCCCACTCGGTGGCAGGGGGAGGCGGGGTTCAACACGACTGATACCTCAGTTGCCTGATACCGCCCACAAACAGTCATAGAGAAAAGGAATGAGCATGTACGACCTCAACCCGACAATGACAGCCGCCTCAATGCCTACGGCGCGCTACGTCCTGCCCCAGTTCGAAGAGCGAACTGCTTATGGATTTAAGAGGCAAGACCCCTATGCCAAGCTCTTTGAGGATCGCATTGTCTTCCTAGGCGTCCAGGTTGATGACACCTCGGCTGATGACATTATGGCGCAGCTCTTGGTCTTGGAATCCCAAGATCCCGATGGCCTGATCACTATGTATATCAACTCTCCTGGTGGCTCATTTACTGCCCTGACCGCGATCTACGACACGATGCAGTACATTAAGCCCCATATTCAGACCGTGTGTCTGGGACAGGCTGCTTCGGCTGCGGCTGTCCTCTTGGCTGCGGGATCACCTGGCAAGCGTTTGGCACTTCCCAATGCGCGGGTCATGATTCACCAGCCGGCCTTGCAAAGTGGCGGGCATGCCCAGGCATCAGATATTGAAATCCAGGCCAACGAGGTGCAACGCATGCGCGAATGGCTGGAAGACACCTTGGCGCACCACTCTGGTAAAGAGGCGGAAACCATCCGTGCAGATATTGAACGCGATAAAATCCTCACCGCGCAGCAAGCCTTGGAGTACGGCCTCATAGATCAGGTGCTGACTTCTCGTAAGGCAGAACTCAACCCTTAAGCTCCATTTCCTCAGAATATGAACAAACACGCCGATGAAGTAGTCACGAGGATAGTTTAGGCTTCCTTGGCGTGTTTAGAGGTCTGCTAACGTTTGCGAGCTCTAAACTTGTGTGGCATCGTTCTATTGGCAGAAGGAGGAACCAGTGGCCCGTAGTGCGGAAAGCGTCGACCTGCTCAAGTGCTCGTTTTGTGGAAAGAGCCAGAAGCAGGTAAAAAAGCTGATCGCAGGCCCTGGTGTCTACATTTGCAACGAATGTATTGAGCTGTGTAACGAGATTATTGACGAAGAACTCTCGGAGCAGCGTGCAGGCCAAAACAAGCCCCTTCCGAAACCCAAAGAGGTCTTTGACTTCTTGCAAGAGTATGTCATCGGTCAAGAATCAGCGAAAAGGGCACTGTCGGTCGCTGTCTACAACCACTACAAACGGGTTCGAGCTATGGAGCAGGGCGTCGAATCCGATATGGAGCTAACAAAGTCCAATATCTTGCTTCTGGGCCCGACAGGCACCGGCAAGACACACCTGGCGCGCTCACTTGCAAAGCTTCTAGATGTTCCTTTCGTCATTGTTGACGCCACGGCTTTGACCGAGGCAGGCTACGTAGGCGAGGACGTCGAAAACATCTTGCTGAAATTGATTCAGGCCGCGAATGGTGACGTAGAAAAGGCCCAGCACGGCATCATCTACATAGACGAAATCGATAAGATCGCCCGCAAGGCTGAAAACCCCTCTATTACGCGAGATGTTTCTGGCGAGGGCGTTCAGCAGGCACTGTTGAAGATTATTGAAGGTACGCGTGCCTCGGTGCCTCCCCAAGGTGGACGTAAGCACCCGCATCAAGAGTTCATTGAAATTGATACTTCTTCGGTCCTTTTTATCGCCGCAGGTGCTTTCGCTGGCCTTGAGGACATTGTCTTAGCTCGTTTGGGTAAGCGCACCACGGGTTTTGGTTCGGATTTGAAATCCATGAAAGAACACGGGGACCTCTTTGCGAAGGTTACCCCCGAAGACCTCCACAAGTTTGGGCTTATCCCAGAGTTTATTGGCCGTCTTCCCGTTGTTGCGACAGTGTCTGCCTTGGACGAGGAGGCATTGGCAAGGGTTTTGACAGAGCCCAAGAACGCGATTATCAAGCAGTACCAGCATCTTTTCGAGCTTGACTCGGTGAAACTAGAATTCACCGAGGACGCGATTTTAGCTGTTGCTCGCCGGGCAATGGAGCGGGGCACGGGAGCCAGAGCCTTATCTTCCATCATGGAACAGGTCTTGGGCCCGACCATGTTTGAAGTGCCTTCGAGAGAAGACGTTGCTGAGGTCATAGTCACCCAAGAGTGTGTGGAAAACGAGGTCGAGCCTCAGTTAGTTGAACGCGATCTGCGAACTGCTACCAGGCCTGAACCTAAGACTGCTTAGCAATGGAACGCGACGCTCAGATGCCAGCCCCGAGGCAGGCGATACCCACCGAGCTCGAACAAGCACGAGAGACCATCGATAATATCGATGCTGCTCTGGTCTATATTTTGGCTGAGCGATTCCGTTGTACCAAGAAGGTCGGGCATATTAAAGCGGTCCACAACCTACCGCCCTCGGATCCACATCGAGAAGAAAAACAAGTTGCGCGCTTGCGGAAGCTAGCTCAAGATTCTGGCCTGGACCCTAAATTTGCCGAGAAATTCTTGAAGTTCATTGTCGAAGAGGTTATCCGCCACCATGAAGACATCCGTCAAAACCAAGAAGACTAAAGACAGCTAAACGCTTACCTGTCCTGTTCTAAAGCAGCAGCCTCATCGGTTTTCGGTTCGGCGTACATCTCTTCAATAATGTTGCTGTAGCGTGCCAACACGTCTGCGCGACGCACCTTCAATGATGGGGTCAGTAGCCCATTTACCTCGGTAAAGTCATCAGCCAGGATCCTGAACTTTCGGATGGATTCCGCCCGAGAGACCCCTTTGTTTGTCCTGGCTACCGCGCGCTGTAAGGATTCATGGATCGCTGGATGCCGAGAGGCGGCTGTGACATCCATGACCTCAAGGTTGTGGTTGCGGAGCCACACCGGCAGCATCTCAGAATCCAAGGTGATCAAGGCGGCCACATAGGGCTTACCCTCTCCAACAGCCACCACCTGGGAAATCAAGGGATGAGAACGCAGCGGATCTTCCAAGGCTGCAGGGGCGACGTTCTTACCCCCTGCGGTCACAATGATTTCTTTCTTACGCCCAGTGATACGCACATGGCCATCGGGATCGATGACCCCAATGTCACCGGTCCTAAACCATCCGTCCTCGAAAGCATCGGCGGTAGCTTCGGGGTTGTTGTGGTAGGTGCCAAACACAGAAGGACCCTTGATCAGGATCTCTCCCGTTGGATCCATCTTGACGCTGACAGAAGAAATCGGGGGACCGACCGTGCCAATGCGAGTGTCATCAGGGGTGTTGACGGTGGCAGGTGCCGAGGTCTCGGTCAGGCCGTAACCTTCCATAATGCGCACCCCTAGGCCCCTGAAGAAATGACCCAAACGTAAGCCCAAAGGCCCGCCACCAGAGATTACAAACTTGCAGTTGGGCCCAAGCAGGTCAGTAATTTTTGAATACACCAAGCGGTCATAGACGAAGTGGGCAGCTTTTTGAATCGCATTTGGCCCTTGGGGCGTATCCAAAGATTGCGAATACGCAATAGCGGCGTACACGGCCTTGCGGAAGAGTTTGAGCTTGAAACCTGCTCCCGCCTTTGCCTCGGCAGAGTTGTAGATCTTTTCAAGAACTCGGGGGACTGCCAGAAGGTAGGACGGTTGGAAAGAAGCCAGATCTGGCAGCAAGTTTTTAAGGTCTGGCGTGTGTCCCAAAACCCCGCCACCAGACAAGACAAAGACCTGCAAGAAACGTGCGTAGACATGGGCCAAGGGCAAGAAGAGCAATAAACGGGTTGTGGTGACCTTGGAGAATTCAGGCATCCACTCCTTGCCGTTGGCGGTTAGGAGTGCGAAATTTCCGTGTGTGAGTACAACCCCTTTGGGCACCCCGGTTGTTCCAGAGGTGTAGACAATGGTTGCCACGGTGTCCACATTGAGTAATTCGCGCCTGTCATCCACAGCAGCCTGGGCAACGTGTCGGCCGGCCTCAAAGATCTTCCCCATGGCAGATAGGTCAAGGCTCATGACGATCACATCGTGTTCCAGCGAGGCCGCCACAGATCGCACAACCTCAGCCTGGCGCGCATTTTCAGTGATGACCAGGCGTACCGTGGCCTCCCGCAGGATCATCTCAATCTGTGCAGCAGAAGAGGTTTCATAAATGGGTACACTTACCAGACCTGCTGACCAGGCGGCATAATCCATCAGGGTCCACTCGTAACAGGTGTGGGCCATGAGGGAAATCGAGTCCCCGAACTCTATACCGAAACCAATAAGACCCCTGGCCGCCGCATCAACTTCGTCCATGAACTCTTTGGCGCTAATTTTTTGCCATCGGGACCCCAAGGAATTCTTGCGCTCAATGACAGTCTGCCTGGGATCAGCAGCCACCCTGTCCATCACAAATTGAACAATATTCGCAGAATGTTCAGGAAAACGTACAGGAGCGACCGAAGAAACAATCGACCCATCTTCCAGTCGTCGAACTTCAGGACTTGGTAACTGTGAAGTGGTGGCTGACATGGTCTTCCTTCCTGGCGTTTCCCCGAAGTCTAGTTCTTTGAGGCCACGCTGTCGCCTCAGGCGACTGATTTAGTTCTGGGGTGTCTTTGCGGGAGGCTCGCCCAGCGAAGAACTCGAGACGCTGAGAGCCTCGGCCTGTGTGTCCTCATTGAAAGTCAGATCACCTGCAATGTGGTTGGCTGCCAAGAGGTCAGGCTTCGCTGCTTGAACGCCTGCCATCAAAGCTGTTGGGACATCCAGGGTTGCCTGCAGGAATGGCGTGCGCTGCGAGACCTTCGCTTCGGTTTTCACCTTGCGCAGGGCCGATAAAGCGGCTCCTGCCGCAGTCAAGATATCCTCGTCGCCTGCCGCCTCACGCAGATGTTCGGCTGTAGGCCAATCAGCGAGGTGGACGGAGCCCTCGCGGTACCAAGACCACACTTCCTCAGCAGCGAAAGGCAAGTAGGGGGCAAGCAGCCGCGCAAAGGCATCCACAGCCAGGCCGAGGGCGGCACGCGCTGAAGCGATTTCTTGCGGGTTGGCTGTTGTGTTTCGCCCATAGGCGCGGTCCTTGACCAGCTCGACATAGTCATCACAGAAGGTCCAGAAGAAGGACTCTGTTACCTCAAGTGCCCGGGTGTGGTCGTAGGCTTCGAAAGCCTCTGTGGCCTGGTCGATGACACGCGCAAGGCCAGCCAGGACCGCGCGGTCTACAGGTACGGTGACCAAAGAGGGGTCAAGTGCAAGGTCTTCGCCCTCACCCATAGTCAAAGCGAATTTGGAGGCGTTGAGCAGCTTCATGGCTAAACGGCGCCCGATCTTCATCATGGCCTCATCGAAGGCGGCATCTGTGCCTAAGCGGGCGGATGCGGCCCAATAACGCACGGCATCAGAGCCATGCTTTTCGAGCAGGCCCATGGGTGTAACGACATTCCCCTTAGACTTCGACATCTTCTTGTGGTCCGGATCGAGGATCCAGCCAGAGATTGCGGCTTTCTTCCAGGGCAGGGCATCGAAGTCCAGGTGGGCGCGCACCACGGTGGAAAACAGCCAGGTGCGGATGATGTCTTGGCCTTGTGGACGCAGATCCATGGGGTAGACCTGCGCAAAAAGAGCCTCGTCGTGCAGCCATTCGCCATAGATCCTGGGTGTCAAAGAAGACGTGGCCCAGGTGTCCATAATGTCGACCTCGCCAACAAACCCACCAGCCACGCCGCGCTGATCCTCGGTGAACCCTTCAGGCACGTCCGTGGAAGGATCGACGGGAAGCTGATCCTCCGAAGGCACCAAGACCGCGTCATAATCGACATCGCCCTCGGAAGTGACCTTGTACCAAAGCGGTAGGGGGACGCCAAAGAAACGCTGCCTGGAGATCAGCCAGTCGGAATTCAGGCCCGAAACCCAGTTGTTGTAACGAACCCTCATGAACTCGGGCATGAATCCCAGTTCTTCACCGCGAGCCAGCAGTTCCTCGCGCAGGTCCTTAGAGGCGCCGGGGCGTGTGAATTCGCGTCCGCCATTGCGGATGTACCACTGGCGAGAGGTCACAATCTCTAAAGGCTTATCGCCCTTTTCGAAGAAGTTAGTCATACGGGTTGTGGCTTTAGGTTCGCCCACCATTTCGCCTGTCGAAATCAGGTGTTCCACAACGGCCTTACGCGCGCTAAACGTCGTCTTACCAGCGGTTAGACTAAAGAGATCCTGGCCGAGATTGCTTGTAATCCACTCGGGACATTCTTCTACGACGCGCCCGTCTTTACGCAGGATAGAACGCAGGGGCAGGTCCAGTTCACGCCACCACTGCACGTCTGTTAGATCTCCGAAGGTACAGCACATGGCGATACCGGCTCCCTTATCCATCTCTGCGGCGCGGTGCGCAAGGACCGGCAACTCGACCTCAAAACCAGGTGACATGACGGTCGAACCAAACAAATCCTTGTAGCGTTCGTCATCGGGGTGTGCAATCAGGGCACAGCAAGCCGCCAGCAACTCTGGACGTGTCGTTTCAATCAGTACGTCGCCAGAGCCATCCGTCTTGTGGAAGGCCAGGGTGTGATAGTGGCCAGGGTATTCGCGGGCCTCGAGCTCTGCCTGAGCGACCGCCGTTTGGAAAGTCACATCCCATAGGCCAGGGGCAGCAGCCTGGTATGCCTCACCACGCGACAGGTTACGAAGGAAGGCCGCCTGCGCGACCTTCTGGGCCCGGGGTCCAATGGTCTGCATGGTGCGTGACCAGTCAACCGACAGCCCCAGGCGTTTCCACAGCTCCTCGAACTGCTTTTCGTCTTCGTGGGTCAGTCGCTCGCACAGCTCAATAAAGTTCTTGCGCGAGATAGGCATCTGGTCAGCTGCCTTGATGGACTTGCCCTCACCGCCATCATGGGGAGGTTCGAAGCCCTCAACGTAAGGCAAGGACGGATCGCAGCGCACGCCGTAGTAGTTTTGAACTCGACGCTCTGTGGGCAGGCCGTTGTCATCCCAGCCCATAGGGTAAAACACATTCTTGCCCCGCATGCGCTGATAGCGGGCAATCAGGTCCGTGTGGGTATAGGAAAAGACGTGGCCCACGTGCAGAGACCCGGAAACCGTCGGGGGAGGGGTGTCAATAGAAAACACATCTGCCCTGGTGGTCTTGGTATCAAAATCGTAAACGCCCTGGTCCTGCCACGCGCTACCCCACTTGTCCTCCAGGCCATCGGGCGTTACCTTCCCAGGTACCTGCGCGCTGCCAAGGGTTGTGACATTTAGGGTCTTTGTGCGGGGTGCGCGGCTCATTAAATTCTCCTCAAGATACTTTGGACAAGACTAGATTAGGTCAGATAACCACCGAGACTAAAACCGTGGGTGCGCGTGCCTAGCCGACAGCCATTTCTCGGTCGCGGGCAATAACAGCGTCTACTTGAGCCGCAACCGAGGCGCTGAAGCCGTGTTCTTCACCGGCAAGTAGGCCTGCAATTGTTGTGCCACCGGGGGAAGACACCATGTCGATCAGGGTTTGTGTCGTGCCGCCCTCGGAAATGATGTGCTCAAGTAAGGTGGCGGTGCCTTTGACGGCCTGTGTTGCCGCCTGTAAAGCCTGGGCTTTGCTTAGCCCCTGGGCAAGCCCTGCGCGTGCGAGGGCCTCCACAAACTGGGCGACAAAAGCTGGTGAAGACCCAGCTAGGGCGGTGAAGGCAGAAAAAGAGGACTCTGGTAACACCAGGGTTTTGCCTAGGACATCCAGTAATGCCTTCACACTGGCGAGCTGTTCATCTGTGACGCCCTCGCCTGGGCACAGCGCACACATGGCCTCTTGCACCAGGGCCGCAACATTGGGCATAACACGAATAACAGGCGTTTTGGCTGGCAGAGCTTCTTGCAGGGTCGCCAGATCGCGTCCGGCAGCTATAGAGACCACAACAGGGCCATCATTGCCGAGGGCGGGGGCGATAGTGGCGCAGACTTCAAGGATTGCATGTGGCTTTACGGCCAGGACAACGATGTCGCAGGCGTGAGCAAGTTCGAGACCTGTTTCGTAGCGTTGCAGGCCCGGAGTTGTGGCAACTGAAGCGCTGGGGTGAGGATCTGTGTAAGAGGCATCTTCTGGCGCGCAGGCCCCAGAGTCCAAGATTCCTTGAAGAATCGCCCCGCCCATTGCACCCAGACCAATAAACCCTAGTTTCATTTTTATCCCTTCACCAAAGGAGCCTTACCAGTGATTTTGCCTTCCCTTACTGCCTGTCGCCTCGATATAAAAAGACGTGACGGAATGACACCTATGGAGTAGACTATCTTCATCAGCGAACTCCTTTTGGGAGCCACTCGCATTTGGAGGAGAGACCAGTGCGTTGTGGCGTTTGTTGATGGGACATGGGATCGCGTGGGGTGAGCGTCGAAGACGCTCACCCCACCCGCCTGTAGAGTCACAAAGCGGTGGGTAACCGGTGTTACGGATTGCCACGATTCATCCCCCCCCCTGACATTCGCTTATATTTAGCTTTAGCGCGTGTTTTCGATTATTGGTAACGTGTTGCGGTGCGTTCGTTTTATAACCTTTTACTCAATACTGCCCTAGCAAATCTGACGGTTAATTTCTTTTGGTTTTCCTACACTTTTTGGCTCTACCTTGAAACGCGTTCGGTGCTGGTGACCGCGATCCTCGCGGGTAGTTACTTTGCGCTTATGGCCATTATGGGGGTGCCTTTTGGGATCCTGGTCGACAAGGTGCGAAAAAAGAACGCTATGTTGGGGGCCGCTATAGCCACAACGATATTCTTTGCCCTGGCCTTTGTGTTTTTCCTTGCAACCCCCACACCTCATGTCACGCACATAGGAAGCATTGGGTTTTGGGTGTTCTTCGCATTGCTGCTCGCTGGGTCCATCGTTGAAAACATTCGTTCTTTGGCGCTTTCCACCTGCGTGACCTTGATGATCCCCGACACAGGCAAGCGTCGCGCCCAGGCTAACGGCATGGTCGGCATGGTCAACGGCATTGCCTTCGCCATAACTTCCGCCTTCTCTGGCCTGGCGGTAGGGTTCCTGGGTTTCGATACAGTATTGCTTTTATCGGTTGTATTGACCCTTATTTCCTTGGGGCACCTGGTCACGGTACGCATCCCTGAAAAGAAAATCGCACCTGCCCAAGGGGTTCCGCAAAAAGCCAATATCCGACAGGCCTGGGCTGTGGTCATTGGTGTCCCAGGATTATTGGCGCTAATCTTTTTCTCCACATTCAACAACCTGCTATCGGGTGTGTTTAGCGCATTGCTTGACCCCTACGGCCTGGAACTCATGGACGTCAAAGTCTGGGGTCTGGTCTATGCCATAGCGTCTTTCGGTTTCCTTATCGGTTCTGCCGCTGTTGCCCGCTGGGGGCTGGGCACAAACCCCTTACGCATGTTGCTTGTGGTCGGCGTCTTCATGTGGCTGGTTTCAATCCTCTTCACCCTGCGTGAGTCCATTCCCATGTTGGTTGGCGGAATTATCGTGTTTATGGCCTTGGGCCCCGTAATGGAGGCCGCAGAACAAACCATTTTGCAACGCGTTGTGCCCTTCGAAAAGCAAGGCCGTGTCTTCGGCTTCGCCCAAGCAGTAGAAATCTCTGCCATGCCCATCACGTCCTTAGGGATAGGCCCTATCGCCGAGTATTTCTTCATTCCCTACATGGAATCAGTTTCAGGCCAAGAAACCTGGGGCTGGATGCTGGGGGAAGGAACAGCGCGCGGCATTGCCCTTGTGTTTATCAGCTTTTCTACGGTGGGCTTAGTGGTAAACCTGGTGGCTTTCCTGACCCCGCAATACAGGCTACTTTCCAAGACCTATCTAGAAACCTCGCCGACCACCACAGTATTTCCCGAGGACGAAGGCGCTTAAATCCGTGTGTTTTCCAAGATCATCCAGCTGTGAGCGGACATGTCTATGCGGCTGAGGTTATCTAGGACTTCTCCTGCACCCTCACCGGCCAGGATTTTCACTAGGTTTTCCGTCGAACCGTAGGCGACAAACGAGGCTTCCTCGCCAATGTTCAAGGCCAGCATTATTTTCCGAGGGCGAAGGCCGTCCTCGGTCTGGCGTTCTTGCAAAACCAGCAGCAGTTGTTCGTTGCTCACTTGCTCTACGCGGCATACCGCATCCCACAGCCAAGGACGCTGACGACGAAAAGCGATCAGGTCCTTGTATAACCGCAAGATCTCCAAGGATTCGCCCTCGGCAATGAAATCGGAAGGGGAGGCGGGAAAGGCTGGACGCACCGCGTCATCCCCGCCGGGGCGTTCCTCTTTGACCCCGCGTAAAGCGAACTCGTCTCCGTAGTAAATGGAAGGTGTGCCGGGAAGCAGCAGCAACAAAGCAGTGGCATGCGGAAGATTTTCAAAGGGTACCTGTGAGGCGATGCGCGTCACGTCGTGGTTGGAAATGAAGGTTTGCGGCACAAAAGATTGGGTAAAGACTTCATGCCTGCCCAGAGTCCACTCCAGCTCAAAGAAGTTCAAGTTTTCAATCGATGACCAGATCGCCTTCCACAGTTCATATTCTGTAAGGGAGTCCATGTGTGAACGTTGCACAATGTCGACATAGTCGCCGTGGATGACCTCACCGAATACGTAGACGTCTGGGAAGTCGCGGCGCAGGCCAGGCAGGATACCTGCCCAAAAATCAGGGTCGACCGCATAGGCGGCATCTAAACGCCAAGCATCCACGCCTTGAGCGCACCAAAAACGCATGACCTCATCGACCAAATTACGCACGTCCGTGGAGGTGTGGTTCAACTCCGGCAGTTGCCAATGCCCCTCAAACATATTGTATTTAGGCAGGTCACCGGGCTTCCACTCGTCCCAATACAGGGTGAACATGCCAGCTGTGGGTGAGTCAGGCCCCTCGTTGCGCAGGGCCTGGAAGGCAGGAAACTCGTAGCCCACGTGGTTGAAAACCCCATCCAAACAGATTTTCAGGCCGCGGGCGTGAACTTGGTCTATCAGGGTCGCAAAGTCATTGTTTGTGCCCAGACGTGGGTCAATACGGAAATAGTCAATCGTGTCGTAGCCGTGAGAGCTTGCATGAAAAACAGGCCCTAGCAGCACTCCGGTTGCCCCCAGGTCCACTGCGTGATCCAGCCAGCCCACCAGCCGTAACAAAGGTGCCTGCCCGGCATGTGTAGCAGCAGGGTTAGCATCCAGGTCATTGCCTAGAACCCCGCAAAACCCCAAAGGGTAAACATGCCACCAAACATCTGTGCTGGTACCAGGATTCACGCTTTCCTTTCCGTCTGTAAATCTAGAACGTCACCGAGCCAGTGGTGGCATCGACCTTTACAGTGAGGGAGTTTTCGGCGTCAGTTAGGACTATTTGCCAATACAGGTCGCCGCTTGTGGTCACCAAGGTGGCCGACTTGACGCTACCAGAGGAAGCTTCAAGAGCCGCTGTGATAGCGGCTGTGATGGTGATGCTGGCTTTGGATAGGTCTTGAATGGTGCGCATAGAGGCAGGTGTGGGCGGCTGCGCTGAGGCATCTTGGCCTGGAGCGGTAACCTGTACCCGAATTTGGTTTGAGGCGGAAATGACTGTGACAACCCACGAGTTTGTTGCGGATTCAAAGGCCATGGCTAAGGCCCTTCCGCGTGCGGTTTCCTCCGCGAGTGCAATGGCCTTGAAGGTGCGTTCACTACCCTCAAGCCCCACGGTCCCGTTTTGGCTTGCCCCATTTTCCGAGGGCGCGACGACAAGGTCTGGTGGCTTGCCGTCCCCTGGGTACGGTGTCATCAAGCCGTCATCGATGCTGGGGGTGATGACAGGCGAGCTTGTTTGGGTGTTGACCGTCGTAGTAGGCGTTTGTGTGGGAGGAGAGCTGCCCTCAACTGAACAGGCCGCCAAGAGTAGGCATACACACGCCGTTAGCGGCGTAGAGTACCCCTTATACATATAACCATTGTGACACTTTTCTCATGATCGCATGTGTAGGACTTTATTCTTAGAACCCCCAGGGGTATTGTTGGGGGACCTCACAAAGATCGTGAGACGAAGACACAAGACCGATGGGAATAACATAAATGGCCAGGATTGTGGTTCTAGGGGCTGGGGTTTCCGGACATACTGCAGCGATGCATTTACGAAGAAGTTTGAGCAAATCGCAGCACGAAGTGATCGTCATTTCACCCTCGCAAGAGTGGAACTGGATACCCTCAAATGTGTGGGTAGGTACAGGGAAGATGGAGCGCGAAAAAGTTGTGTTCCCGCTGGTGCCAATCTATAGACGTTTGGGCATTGTCTTTCACCAAGCATTGGCGACCACCTTGTACCCTGAAGGTGTGGATGGGGACACTCGCCCGCATGTCGAGTTCCTGTACACCTCCGATCAGGACAAGGGCAAAGTTGCTCGTATCCCTTACGACTTCCTGATTAATTGCACAGGACCGAAACTCAATTTTAGTGCCACCCCGGGCCTGGGCCCTGACGTTGGACACTCGTATTCGGTGTGTACTTCCAGGCACGCAGAAGAAGCGGGCCAGGTTTTCTTGAACCTGATCGAGGAAATGAAGGCAGGTGCCAAAAAACGAATCGTGGTTGGTACAGGACATGGAACCTGCACCTGCCAAGGGGCAGCCTTTGAGTACTGTTTCAACGTCG
This sequence comes from Actinomycetaceae bacterium, assembly GCA_030538185.1. Taxonomy (GTDB): domain Bacteria; phylum Actinomycetota; class Actinomycetes; order Actinomycetales; family Actinomycetaceae; genus JAUNUK01. The sequence goes on from JAUNUK010000002.1 coordinate 472,177, forward strand.
AAAATGACTTGACCCAGGCAGGTGTGCGCGATCAAGCAGAGGTCATCTACCTGACGAATGAGGAAAAACTGGGTGATTTCGGTGTGGGGGGCATGGAGTTCAAACAAACTGGATATGCAACCAACTCACAGATGTGGACAGAATCGATCTTCAAAGAACGTGGCGTGAAGTCCATTACCGGCGCTGCGGTCAAGGAAGTGCGAGCCGGTGAACTCACCTTTGAAAACCTGGACGGTGAAGAGCATAATCTGCGTTTTGACTACGCCATGTTGTTGCCGCCCTTCTCAGGGGTTGGCTTGGCTGCCAAGAACGCTCAAGGTGAGGACATTACGGACACCATTTTTGCGCCCTCGGGCTTCATGAAAGTGGATGCTGACTACTCGCCTAAGCCCTATGAGGAATGGCGTGCAGCCGACTGGCCAGAAACCTACCAATCCCCGGCATATCCCAACCTCTTTGCAGCGGGTATTGCTTTCGCGCCACCGCATGCCATCTCCAAACCGCATAAGACCAAGAACGGCACCATGATTGCACCGGCTCCACCGCGTACAGGCATGCCTTCAGGCACCATCGGTAAAGAGGTCGCCATGTCGATTGTGGATCTTTTGAAAGACCCGAATGCCAAACTACGCAAGGCTTCACTTGGGGTTTTGGGTGCCGCCTGTGTGGCCTCGACCGGGACAGGCTTAACCCAAGGCACAGCGGCCGCCATGGTTATGTACCCAATCGTTCCCGACACGACCGTTTATCCCGATGGCGGGCGTAATGCGAAGCACACCAGGGGGGAAATTGGCTTATTCGGGCACTGGACGAAGCTAATGCTGCACTTTATGTTTATTTACAAGGCAAAGGCCCTGCCGTTTTGGTGGCTGATCCCAGAGTGATCCGCTAACACCAGCCACATTAATCGACATCAAAGGACCAAAATGAGTGACATGACACCAGAGGCCTTGAGCCCACAAACAGCAGAGAGAATCGCGCGGGCACCCATGCCGACGCAAGGCACCTTGCGCAGACGGAAAAATATCCTTTTCCAGTTGCCTAAGTTTGCTCTGTTCAACTTCAGGATTCTTCAGATTGTGACGATGATTAAGTTGTCACACAAAAAATAGCGAGTATCGCTGTGATGGCGCCGAATCAATGTTTCCATAAAAAATACTGGGAGTTTCATCTCATAACTCTGTGACCATTGCCGATAGATCTGTAGAGTCCACGGAACAGGGCTCAGGGTCTGTTGGCTGGAGGCTGATATGAGACGAAAGATTCGGCGCCCATCAACGCGACGGTCATATGTCGCGGCGATCACGGTAGCGGGTGTAGTAGCCATTGGTGCAGGGATTGGGATGGCATTGGCCAGCCCTGGAGACACTGGCACACCCGAGGACCAACTCACACTCCTTATCACCCAGTCCACGGGCGCAGCGCCTTTTGACGACACCAGTTTCAGGCCCTCTTCAGGCAAAGACGCAGGCTTGGATGCGGACTCAACAAATGACATTGTGCGCATCAATGACACAGTCACTTACCTGGCGACTGTCAACAATGTCGACGCCGTACAGAACCTGACCTTGACCTTCACTGTGCCCAAGGGGCAAGAAATCACCACCCTGCCGACTGACTGTGGCGAGGGCTCGTCTCTCCTTCCCGAAACGATTGCTGCCCCCAGTGCCAAGGACACGGCCTCCCAGGCAGCCTGGGCCGCTGCCTTTGAGAACCTAGAATCCCAGGTCGTCACCTGCAATATGGGCGACCTGCCAGCCAAATCTGTGCGCGACCTGTCCTTCACCGCCAGGGTCCGCCCCGAGGTCCCCAACGGCACCGTCATGGAAATGACAGACGCCAAGGCCGTGGCCACCCTGGTTTCTACAGACAAAACAATTTCCGAGGGCGAAAAAACAGAAACTCCGGAACAAAAAGATCCTGCTGAAACACCGGCTGAAGGCACCAAGGACTCACAAGAACCCAAGTCCTCCAAGATGCCTGAAGTCGTGTCGGAAAAGAACCAAGAGCTTGACGCCACGCCAAGTACGCAGCCGTCCTCGGCAATCCAGGAAGAAGCTGTGGTTGAGGTGCCTGCCCAGGTGGATAAGAAACCAGCCGTGGTAAGCAACCCGGCGCCATCTTCAATCCCCTCGCAACCCGCCGACAAGGTTGAGCCTGCCAAGCCGGCTGAACCTGTTGAGCCTGCCAAGGCGAATGACCCTACCGTGCCTCAAGAACCTGCTAAGCCTGCTGAAGGTGGCGAAGCTGTAGAGCCTGCGAAAGCTGATGAATCTGCTGAGCCTGTCGAAGATGCCGAGCCTGTCGAATCTGGCAAGCCTGCGGGACCCGCTGTGTCTGCTGGGGGGACGGTGGAGGCCCTTGCCCCGGAAATCTCTCAGGTGGCAACCGCTGCCCCCTCCTTGGGGTTCTCACTCAATGCAGTGAACCCGGTGCCCAATAAGGCCTTCATCAAAGAGCTCAACCGCCAACAGGCCTGTGTGCAGGGCGGCAACTACTCCACGGGAGAGCAGTGCTATTACACAGGTATCCCTGTTGCTGTTGTGTTGCCCAAGGCATCCGTGGGCATTGCCCCGCCGATTGGCCCCATCTCTTTCGACGTTGACCTGAGTTTGAAGACTTTGCTCGGTGTAGAGACCGGCGAGTACGCACAAGCCAATGCCGACTTCATCAACTGTTTTGGCCGCGGGACCAAAACGAATGACAACCCCGGGGGCCTCATAAATGACAAGAAGGCGGATGCGACTGCTGCTTTCTCGGTGCGCGACACGGGTACTGTTACTTGTTCCATGAAGGAAGACGGCAAGGTGAACATCAAGTTCACAGACCTAGATTCCTCGGCCTACACCTTCCCGCAGAACTCTGACTGGACGACCGATATTAAGCTCGACCCGAATAAGGCAGCTATTGCGGTGACCCGCCTCAACTTCGAGATTCCATTGAAGGGTGTTTTGGCCTCCAAGCGCGCCACGTCCGTTGCCACCGGCACCAATGTCGAAACCACTGTGCTGTCCAGCAACTTCAAGGTTGACGGCGAAGATGTTGAAAACGCGACTCCTTTGGACGGTGAACGCAGCTTCGTTCTCTCTCGTTCTCAATGGTCCAAGCTGTCTACCTTCATCTCGGGCATGCATGGGGATCTGCTCAACACCGCTGCGAAAGAGTTTTCACCCTACTATCCGGCCTGGGAAGGCACAGCGGGGATGACCGGCATACACATGGGTGATGGAGTCGTTGTGCCCGGTGAAAAATTTGTAGCCGTGCAGTACCTAGAAGGCTATGCCCAAGATGAAGATGGGGGCCTATCAGCCCTGATGTGTACGTCTTTTGACAACACAAAGGCCACGTTTGTGGAAGGGCAGTTCAATACCGCGAAGGGCTCGGGTCCACAGATGTCCAGGCCTTCGGGCGGGGCGGGTGTCTGGTTCGCCGGAGCGTACTGGAACCAACAGAGCATAACGGCTGGGTCGCCTGCGACCATTGCGGCAAAGCCTAAGAACTACGCCTCGGCAGCCGTTGAGGAAGTAATCAAGACCCTAGAGGTGGAGTACTCTGGCGGTGTTGGATCGGCTGCGAACTCTGATTGCCGCAGCGGCCAATGGTATAGCAACCCAGGCGACGTTCCTGGTGGGGTTTCTCGCGTGCGCGTATTCACCCAGACGAATAACTTCTTTACGAATATGCGAGGCGCCAAGGTTTTCTTGAGCCCCAACGAGCAGTTGACTTACGCGATAGCCTTGCAGGCCAATGATACGAATCAGCCTGGGGACACGATCCCCATGTGGACCTCGGGTGCGACCACCGTGGGCAATAATTTCACGAAAGAGGACTTGTTGAAGTCCGACAACTGGAAGCTGTCTGCCTACAACCCCACGTCTCATGTGTATGCAATGACAGGCGCGGATGGCCTAGGCGACCGCGTCACCACGACGGGCGTTGAGGCACGTGTGCTCAAAGAGGTGCAAACCCCAGATGCTAAGGCCTTCAACCGCACCCACAAGTGGGTTCCATACCAGCGGAAATGGGCAGTGCCCGACACAGGTAAGGTGCCAACCTACAACGTCGCTTCGACTCTGGCGTTTAGAATCACGCCTTCCTTGGTGACCTTGGACGGTGTGACACCACCTGAAAATCAGCCTTTGGTGGTTGAAGACTGTCTGCCTGCAGATTTGCTTTACCAAGGCACAACCAGCGCGCCGGAAGGCACGGTGTCGCCTGCCGAAGCGCTGCCCAGAAGTCCTGCAGGTGCGGGTATCACCTGTGGTCCAGAGGAAAGCTACCTGAAGTGGGAGCTTGCACCCCAACAGGTCGCTCAGCCCACAGGGTATTTGGCGAGAGGGCAAGCCTCACTGGGTGACTACTATCAGTCGGCTTTCAACAGCTACATCGCCCCCATCGAATACACAGTTAAGATTTCCGAGGGCGCCATGCCCGGCATGATTATCAACACGGCCCAGATCTCTACGCCTCTAGATGTCTCCATTCCGGTGCAGCGTCAATCCAAGGCCGCCTTGAACCTCGCCGAACACGATGCCATCAAGATCTCCATGACACCCTGGGCCGAGGAAATCACTGCCGAAACACAGGCACCTGCCCTGGTGTGGGACGTCAAGGTTTCACGCTTCATGGCTGGACGCACTTTCAGTGGACTGGACGTCATTACTGCATTGCCCAAACAGTCGAAGGCTGCTGACGGCGTGAGCCTTGGAAAGGCCTGGGCCGATTTCCATTCCGCCAAGGTCACGGCTCCTGAAGACGGGACTGGAGTAGAGATTTTGTACTCGGGGGATAAAGTCATTGAGTTGAACCCCAAGGACTCTGCTAACTCCAAGAACGGGGCGAAAACCTGGTGTGATGCTCCCGTGGGTGGCAAGGTCATCTACGGAAGTGGTACGTGTCCACAATCTTTGTCCGAGGTTACGGGCCTGAGGTTCCTGCGTGCCGAGGGTCTGAAATACGGAGAAGATATCGGTCTTCAGATTGCCATGAACGCCTATGAGGGTGAGGCAGGCGACTTCTTCACGCACACAGCCAGGGCTGCTGTTAGTGAACAAACCCTTGCGACACGTTCGGTCAGGGCAGACGTACGTTTGAAGGCACCTTTGGGGAAGCCTGGGGAAGACCCGACACCGACGCCCGACCCCGTGGTTCCCGATACCCCGGGTAATCCGATTGACCCAGCACCTACCCCGGTCCCACCGAATCCGGTGAATCCTGGAACGCCGAGTGTGCCAGCAGTGCCGCCTGTGGCACCCTCAGTGGTTGAGGCCCCCTTCAGCCCAGGGATGCAAAACCCGGCAGCAGCCCCGCCTGTGGCTGGCATCCAGGCTGAAAACCCGACCATTGTGGGCAATGTGCATCCCAACACGGTTGCAGCGCCAAACCTGGCCCGTACAGGTTCAATTGCGCAGAACGCTGGTGTTGCGGGTATCGCAGCAATGGTATTGGCTGGCGCGTTGACCTGGTTGTCTCTTGTTCACAGGAGACGTTCGGACAAGAAGGGCTAGGAAATCACCTAGCGCAGGTTTTCTCGATAATGGCCCGCACCTGGTGCGGGTCATTATCTATATTGATGACTGTGCGGGGCCGGTCTTCGATGCCTTCGAAGCGTGCCGGGGTTACGGGCGGGGCACCAAGGGCCTCAACAATGGTTTCTTGGAACTTCACAGGCAGCGCCGTTTCCAAGACAACAATCGGGGTTTTGACATGCTTGTGCTGGTTCAAGGCCACACGCATCGCATCAGCCGTATGCGGGTCTATGGTGACGCCAAAGTTTGTGTGGATTTCCTGGATTGTTGCGATGCGATCAGCGTGCGTTGAAGACCCCGTCATGAACCCGTAGGTGCCAACGGTTTCCTCCCAGGGCTGCACGTTTTGGGTGTCGCCCTCGGAAATGTGGAAGGACCCTGCCTTGGATAAGGTGGGCCCGAAAAGCTTTGCTGTGGTGGCCGTGTCTCGCCCTAACATGTCGCAGACGAAACGTTCAAAGTTGCTCGCCTTGGAAATGTCCATAGAGGGGCTGGAGGTCGCCCAGGTTTCCTCGCGGCTGCGGACCTTGTACAGGCCGGTTTTGAAGAAATCCTCTAAGACGTTGTTTTCGTTTGTGGCAAGGATTAGGCGATCGATAGGCACGCCCATCATGCGGGCGACGTGGCCTGCCAAGATATTGCCGAAGTTGCCAGTCGGCACGCTGAAAGAGACCTTTTGTGTAGCCTCGTCGGTGCAGCGGATCCACAGGGCGACATAGTAGACAACCTGGGCCAAGACGCGCGCCCAGTTGATCGAGTTCACTGCACCGATCGAGTACTTCGCCTTGAAGGCGGCGTCCTGGCCGATGGATTTCACAATGTCTTGGCAGTCGTCAAAAACGCCGTCCACGGCCATGTTAATGATGGCGGGGTCCTGGATGGAAAACATTTGGGCCTGCTGGAATGGGGTCATGCGGCCTGCCGGGGTCAACATGAAGACGCGCACGCCAGGCTTGCCCATCATGGCGTACTCGGCTGAGGAACCAGTATCGCCCGACGTTGCGCCCAGGATGTTGAGGCTGCGGCCTTGGCGTCCCAGTTCGTAGGCGAACAGTTCTCCCAGCAGTTGCATGGCCATGTCCTTGAAGGCGGCCGAAGGACCATTGGACAAGTGGCCTATGAACAGGTCGTTGCTCAGGCGTGTGGTCGGGACGATGTCTGGCGTGCCGAACTTTTCTTCCGTGTAGGCGCGCTGGCAGATGCCTAACAGGTCTGAACCGGGGATGTCGTCAATATAGAGGGAGACGACCTTGTGGGCCAAGGCTGCGTAGCCCTGTGTGTTGAGAGTCGTGCGCCAATCATCCAGGGTTGCCCTGTCGACCTGCGGGTATTCAGCGGGCAGGTAAAGCCCGCCATCGGGGGCCAGGCCCTCCAGCAGTATTTCGGTGAAACTGGCGGTTTGTGTGGGGTCTTGGGCCCTGGTAGAGACATAACGCATGGCACCATCGTAGCCTGTGGCAAACGGGGCGCCTTTCACAGGAAACCGACAGCTTGGGCTTGGTCAGGTCACAAGAGCTTTGCCTATTCTTTATGTATTGCCGTGAGGCTGTGGGGTGCGAAGACCAGAACACCATCTGGCCTACAGCCCGGCAAAAGTTCTTAGCATGTCGACCAGGTGTCCCACTAACACCTGGTCACTTGCATTTTTGGTTTATGATCCAAATAATTTCGGTCGTTTAGCACGCAAAGGGATCTGGGTATGAATGCGGTTGAATTGATGCAGTTTTTGGGGCATGCCAGCGTTTATGGACCATTTGAGGATTTCTTGTCCCAGCATGGAGTAAAGAAACGTCCCGATGTGACAGGCAAAAACCTGGAGTTATGGATAGGTCTTAAGAAAACAGGCCTGTATCTTGCTTTTGAGATGAGCGTTAACACAGAAGAAAAAGAAATTGCTGTCAGGAGCAGTGGTGACTACATATTTCGGGGAGTGGATATTTACCTTCAAAAACATGAGGGGATGACGCCGTATACAGGACCATTGCCTTTCGGTTTAGAACCAAAGATGAACCAAGAACAGGTGAGGTCCATTTTGGGCAGTCCGAAATTTTTTGTCTTTGATAACGAGTGGAACAACAACACGGATTTCTTCTACATCTCTGATGTGGTTGTCTGTGTCAAATACGCAGACATGGAGGGGACACAAATTCTGATACTGGACCTGCGCGTTCCATCAGACTGGGACCGCGAACGCGGGATAGCTCCTCAGTGGATAGGCGATGAGGGTGCCAGTGTTTGAGGAAGACGCAAGCAGGGTTTAGACTGGGCACGGCTTTGATCCGGCCTATCGTCCTTCAGATTCATTTCCGAGGGCGAATAGATATCACCGGGGAGCCTCGGGAAGAACCGCGCAGCTGTTGGTCACAACGACCAGGGACCAGCGCCAAGTAGAACCCGACGTGTGGGCACGTCACAGCCTGGAAACAAGCGGCTGGCGCGCACGCCTTATAGGCGCGCGGCAGCAAGCGGGGTGGTACCGCGTGTGGGCAGACAAGCCCAGGCGTCCTCGCGTGAAGCAGTCACGTGGAGGAACCGATATGAGCAGCGACAAAACACCCGCAAACGAAACCTCGACCACCAGCGCCAAGCGTGGGGTCTATCCGAAGCATCACACCCAAGGGGTGCAAGCCTCACCCAATTTTCCGGCCATGGAAGAAGACGTCCTGACCTATTGGAAGGCAGATAACACCTTCCAGGCGTCAATCGACATGCACGATGCGGGAGAAAACGGTGAAGGCGAATTCGTTTTCTACGACGGTCCTCCTTTCGCCAACGGCCTGCCGCACTATGGACACCTGCTGACCGGCTACGTGAAAGACGTTGTGGGCCGCTACGAAACCCAGAAAGGCAAGCGTGTTGAACGCCGCTTCGGCTGGGACACACACGGCCTGCCGGCGGAACTGGAAGCAGAACGTATCCTTGGTATCGAGGACAAGTCAGAAATTGATGGACCTAACGGCATCGGCCTGGAAAAGTTCAACGACTGCTGCCGCACCTCGGTTTTGCGCTACACCAAAGAATGGGAAGAGTACGTCACCCGACAGGCGCGTTGGGTGGACTTTGAAAACGACTACAAAACCTTGGACCTGTCCTTCATGGAGTCCGTCATCTGGGCCTTCAAAACCCTGTATGACAAGGACTACGCCTACGAAGGCTACCGGGTGCTGCCTTACTGCTGGAATGACGAAACCCCGCTGTCCAACCATGAACTAAAAATGGATGACGACGTCTACCAGGACCGTCAAGACACCACCGTCACGGTGGGGGCCAGACTGAACACCGGCGAATACGCGCTGATCTGGACCACAACACCGTGGACTTTGCCCTCCAACCTGGCGATCGCCGTGGGGCCTGACATTGACTACGTCATTGTCCAGCCCAGTGAGGGAGTCCTGAAGGGCGAAAAGGTCATTTTGGCGGCCGCCCTCGTAAACAATTATGAAAAAGAGTTAGGCGAAGAACCAACCGTCCTTGAAACCGTCAAAGGAAGCGAACTGGTCGGGCGAAGCTATAACCCCATATTCTCTTACTTTGACACGCCGGAAAACCGAGCAGTTGACGGCACGCCGGGCCCGAAAGCCTGGACCATCCTGGCCGGTGACTTTGTCACAACTGAGGACGGAACCGGCCTGGTACACATGGCTCCGGCCTTCGGTGAAGACGATATGTGGGCCTGTATGGAAGCCGGAATCGGCACGGTTGTGCCTGTGGATGACGCCGGAAAGTTCACGGCTGAAGTGCCCGACTACCAGGGCATGCAGGTTTTCGAGGCCAACCGACCAATCGTCAATGACCTGCGCGACCAAACGGGACCAATCGCCCAGATGTCGGCAGACAAACGCCCAGTGTTGCTGCAAGAAAAGTCCTATGTGCACTCTTACCCGCACTGTTGGCGCTGCCGCAAACCGCTGATCTACAAGGCTGTGTCCTCGTGGTTCGTGAAGGTCACGGCTTTCAGGGACCGCATGGTGGAACTGAACCAGGACATCACCTGGGTGCCGGGCCACATTAAGGACGGACAGTTCGGCATGTGGTTGGCCGGTGCGCGCGACTGGTCGATTTCCAGGAACCGGTATTGGGGTTCGCCCATCCCCGTGTGGAAGTCAGACAACCCCGAGTACCCGCGCATTGACGTCTACGGTTCCTTGGCCGACCTGGAAGCGGATTTCGGCGTGGAGGTTCACGACTTGCACCGCCCCTTCATCGACACCCTGGTGCGCCCTAACCCGGACGACCCGACGGGTAAATCCATGATGCGGCGCATCCCTGACGTTTTGGACTGCTGGTTTGATTCCGGTTCCATGCCGTATGCGCAGGTGCACTACCCCTTTGAAAACCGTGACTGGTTCGAGTCCCACAACCCAGGGGACTTCATTGTGGAATATATCGGGCAAACACGCGGCTGGTTTTACACCTTGCACGTCTTGGCCACGGCCCTTTTTGACCGCCCGGCCTTCACGAACTGCATCAGCCACGGCATCGTCTTGGGCGACGATGGACGCAAAATGTCCAAGTCCCTGCGCAACTACCCGGATGTCAACGGCGTTTTTGACTCCTACGGTTCGGATGCGATGCGCTGGTTCCTCATGTCTTCGCCCGTGGTGCGCGGCGGGAACCTGATCGTCACCGAGGCCGGGATTCGCGACACAGTCCGCCAGGTCATCTTGCCTCTGTGGAATATCTACTATTTCTTCACCCTGTATGCGGGTACCTGCAAGAAGGGTGCCGGGTATGAGGCGAAGATCTTGGACTTGGATGACGCCGCAACAATCGCTGGCCTCGAAACCATGGACCGCTACCTGCTGGCTCGCACCCGCGACATGGCTCGCGGCGTGGATGAGGCCATGCAATGCTATGACATCCCTGGTGCTTGTGCCCTGGTGCGCGACCACCTGGATGTCATGACGAACTGGTATGTGCGCACGTCCAGGTCCAGGTTCTGGGATGAAGACCCGCGCGCCTTCGACACCTTGGCGACAAGCCTTGAGGTTTTGACCCGCGTGGCTGCGCCTTTCCTGCCGCTGATCACAGAGGAGATCTGGCGTGGCGTGACGGGTGGACGCTCGGTCCATTTGGAGCCCTTCCCCGTGTTGGGCGAGGCCTGCGCAAATGACGGGTTGGTTGCCGCCATGGATGAGGTACGTGAGGTCGTCTCAAGTGTTCATGGCCTGCGCAAAGCCCACAAGCTGCGCGTACGCCTGCCCCTTGCGTCCTTGACGGTTGTCTCAAACCGCAAGGAAGCCTTGGAGCCCTTCACAGCTTTGATTGCCTCAGAGGTCAACGTCAAAGAGGTACGCCTCATCTCGGTTGAAGAATCCGGTCTAGAGGTCAGCCAAGAACTGACCCTAAACCCGCGCGAGTTCAGCCCCGAGGTCCGCAAGCTCACCTCGAAACTGTTTGCCGACCAAAAGGCAGGTTCATGGCAGGTTTCCATTTCCGAGGACGGTGAAGAACACATTGTGTTCCCAGAGGTGGAACTGGACGGTGCCCCCGTTTCTTTGGCGCCGCAAGCCTTCACTTTGACCCAGGTGGTCGCCGCACAAGAAGGCCAGGCGGCAGAGATCTTGTCTACGGGTTCCTTCGTAGTTTTGGATACAACCTTGACACCTGAACTTGAGGCGGAAGGCTATGCGCGCGATGCGATCCGTGTCATCCAGGACGCCCGCAAACAAGCAGGCCTGGACGTTGCCGACAGGATTCACACCGATTTGTTGGTGCCCGCCCAGCACGTGTCAGACATCGAGGCTAATAAGGACATGATCGCCGAGGAGACCCTGTCGATGGATCTCCAGGTTCGAGGGCACACCGAAGGGACAGAGGTCGGGATCCAGGCACAGGTAAGCAAACAGGCGTGATGTGTGGTGAGCTCGGCTGAATCTAGGAGGGTTCTAAGGCATTAGCCACTGTGAATCCGGGTGCAGATTCAGCCGAGGGCGTCGTGCCTTGAGCTCGTCGAGTAGGTCGTTGGCCCCGTTGAAAAGCACTGCGTCGATACCAAGGGCCTTGGCGCCTGTGATATTGCGCGGCGAATCATCGACAAAAAGGATCTGATCTGGCCTGAGCCCCAGGTGTGTGCAGGTGTGCTCAAAAATCGGAGGATAGGGCTTCACAAGGCCCAGAGGACCCGAGACAATCAGGTCCTCGAAAACACTGAGCAACTCGATCTTTTCTTGCGCAACAGGGAAAGTCTCGGTAGGCCAGTTCGATAGGGCAACAAGCCTCAAGCCTGCGTCCTTGGCGTCCTCCATGATCTTTCTCATCCCAGGCATTTCGCCGATAACCGTTGCCGGATAATTGTCTACGTAGCGGGCAAAAGTGGCGGCATGCTTGGGTTCGTGGTTGACAGAGAACCAGGCGCGAGCCTGGTCGAGGGGTTCCCCACCATCCAAGCGTTCATTGAAGGTCCAAAAATCTGTTTCCTCAAGGAAAATTTGCCACTCTTCAGGGGTCAAAAAACCTTCTTGAGACTTGTAGGGATCCCATTCAATAACCACGTTGCCCAGGTCCAATAGCAGTACGTCAATTTGTGAGTCCATAGGCCCAGTGTCTCAACCGCGAACTGAGGAGGCAAACGCAGATTTATAGGCACAGATATGCGCCAAGAGTTTCCTGAGTACACTTAACCCGTTTGCAGATATGAAGGAGTCAAGGCCATGGGTACACAGTCCAGTTCCAGCGAAGGTTTCGCCGATGGCGGCCACATCGACCCGGAGTTAGTGCCCTATCTTCAGGCGGCAGATTCCCCTGAAGAAGGTCTTGGAGACCAAGACGTTGAGGACTTAGAGCGGCAAGCGCAGGCCGATGAGAAAGACCTTGAAGATCTGCGCAACTTGGTGCAAACCCACATCCTGGGGACTGGTGATTTAGATTCACAGTTATTTGACGACCTCAGCAGTCCTGAGGTGAGGGAAGAGGATCTGGATGTTGACTCACCTGTGTCCGTCGCCCAGGAAGCCATGGCCTATACACAAGCCATGATTCACGATGTTGAACGCAGCGAGCTTGAGGACGCTTTCAACTCTGTGTACTCCAAGATCTTGGAGCGTGTGCCAGAACATCAAATCGACCCGACTTTGTTCAGAGTTGAGCAGGCCCTGGATATTCTGGGAAACCCACAAACTCTCTTTGATACGGTCCACGTCACCGGCACTAACGGCAAGACTTCCACGGCGCGTATGGTGGAAAGACTGCTGTTGGAACTGGGATATTCGACGGGCAGATTCACCTCCCCTCACCTCAGTGACCCTTGCGAGCGTTTGGTGTTCAACGCGCAACAGATCACGCATCAAGGTTTCGTTGACGCATGGAATGACGTTGCGCCCTACATTGAGATGGCTGACGAGATCTCTTTTCGAGCAGGAGGCCCCCGACTTTCATTCTTCGAGATCTTCACCGTCATGGCTTTCGCCGCCTTCGCTGACGCCCCCGTCGATGCTGCTGTCGTCGAGGTAGGGATGGGAGGGCGCTGGGATGCCACGAACGTTGTGCGATCAAGCGTTCAAATCATCACCCCCATCTCGCGTGAACACGAGAAGTGGCTCGGAACAGGAATCGAGGCCATCGCGACAGAAAAAGCCGGGATTATTAAAGAAGCGGGCACTGTCGTGGTGGCGAAACAGCCCCTAGAGGCACTGGAAGTCATAGCCAGGGCAGCCCAAGAAGCAAATGCCAAGCTAATACGCGAAGGCGAAGACTTTGAGATCCTCAGGCGCCAAAAAGCCGTAGGAGGACAGGTCATAACCTTGCGCACGCCACAGGCGATTTACGAGGATATCTTCGTGCCTTTGCACGGGGAATACCAAGCTCAAAATGCGGCTTGTGCTCTCGTGGCTGTCGAGGCGTATGTCGGTGATAAGGCACTAAACGGGGCATCAGTCGAGACGGCCTTCGCGGGGGTAACATCTCCAGGTCGCCTTGAGGTGGTACGCAACTCACCCATGATCGTTGCGGATGCTACTCATAATCCTGGCGGTGCTGCGGTGTTGCGCGAAGCCCTCGAGGATGCCTTCGAATGGCACAGGACCATTGGCCTCTTTGCCGTCATGCGCGACAAGGACGTCGAGGGGATCTTAGGAGAGATGGAACCCGTCTTGGATGAACTTATTGTGACATCCATGAATACCGATAGAGCTATGCCTCCAGAAGAAGCAGCAAGGATAGCCGAAGAAGTATTTGGCGAGGGCCGCGTTCACTGTGAACCGAATCTGCTATCCGCCCTCGACCTGGCATCTGGCCTGGCAGAGGAAGCAGAGGAAATTCCTGGCACCACTGGAGTCATCGCTTTTGGTTCAGTTTTCTTATCCGGTGAAGTTCGAGAAATGTGTAAAGGGTCTCGTTCCTTACAGTGAGGTGAACAAAGGTGTGTCGTGGTACCTTTGCAGTGGCATTTGCCGATCCCTAATGCGAGGGCACCCAGCGTTATTCAATGGAGGAGCGCGACATGAAGAAGCTAATTAATGACCCGGCTAACGTGGTTATCGAGTCACTTGAGGGCTTTGCTGATGCCCATCAAGATATTGTGGAACTGCATACCGATCCGATCTTCGTGGCACGCACAGCCAAGAAACCAGCGGGGAAGGTTGGCTTGATTTCCGGAGGAGGTTCGGGACACGAACCCTTGCACGCCGGCTTTGTGGGATTCGGGATGCTCGATGCGGCCGTACCTGGCCATGTTTTCACCTCACCTACACCGGATCCGATTGTCGCCGCGACGAAAGAGGCCGACAGGGGTGCCGGTGTTTTGCACATCGTCAAAAACTACACAGGCGATGTCCTTAATTTTGAAACAGCAGCAGAATTGTGTGAAGCAGAGGATATCTCTGTCGCTACCGTGATCGTCAATGATGACGTTGCGGTCCAAGATTCGCTGTACACCGCCGGGCGTCGTGGTGTCGCAGGCACAGTATTTGTCGAAAAGATTGCCGGCGCAGCGGCCGAACGCGGGGATTCACTTGCCGAGGTTGCACGCATTGCTCAGGCAACCAATGACAATGTGCGTTCCATGGGAGTGGCCCTGAGTGCCTGCACCGTGCCTCATGCGGGCAAGCCCTCTTTTGATCTCAGTGAGACCGAGATAGAGATTGGGATCGGCATCCACGGAGAACCAGGCAGGCACCGTGAGGCCATGACCGATGCCGATGGCATTACCGCTCAACTGACTGCACCCGTGATCGATGACCTGAAACTGGCGGCTGGTGACAAGGTTGCATTGATGGTCAATGGCATGGGCGGCACCCCCTTGTCCGAGCTGTACATCGTGTACCGTCACGCCAGGAAGATGCTGGAAGACAAGGGAGTGGCAGTTGAACGTTCCTTCGTGGGTGACTACGTCACCAGCCTTGAAATGCAAGGATGTTCCGTCACTGTATTGAAACTGAACGATGAGCTGACGGGGCTTTTGGATGCTCCTGTCAATACTGTAGCCATGCGAAAGGGAATGTAAATGGCAACATTGGGGACCTCCTGGGCGGTGGCCTGGATGCTTGGATGTGCACAAATGGCTTCTGAGCACCGCGTCGAACTCATTGAGTTGGATCGCGCCATAGGAGATGCCGATCACGGCGAAAACATTGATCGTGGGTTTTCGGCTGTGGCAAAGAACTTATCTACCTCGACGTATGAGTCACCCGCAGCGGTTTTGAAGATGGTGGCGACCACATTGTTATCCACCGTTGGGGGTGCGGCAGGGCCTCTGCTTGGAACCGCTTTCTTACGGGCCGGTAAGGCTGTAGGGGATGGGCCGATAGACTCCCAAACCATTGTGAACATGTTGGATGCCGCCCTCGGGGGAATCCAAGCACGAGGCAAAGCTGCCGAGGGCGAAAAAACCATGGTCGATGCGTGGGCGCCTGCCGTTCGCCGCGCACAAGCAGCCGCCGACGAAGGAATGGAACCTGCCCAAGTCCTACGTGAGGCCGCTGAGGCCGCCATGGAGGGAGCAGAGTCCTCTGAACCCCTTGTTGCCACCAAGGGCAGGGCGTCCTACCTGGGTGAGCGTTCGGCTGGGCACCGTGATCCCGGAGCCCAATCGACGGCACTGATCCTTCAAGAGGCAGCAAAGGCGGCAGAAGTATGAGCAACCCTACGGTTGGAATAGTGATCGTCTCTCATTCGGCGAGGCTTGCCGAGGGGGTCGTCGAATTGGCAGCCCAGATGGCACCGGATGTGGTGCTTTTGGCTGCTGGTGGAACAGACGAAGGGACTCTAGGGTCTTCTTTCTCCACGATTAAGGACACAATCGAACTGGCCTTAGTCTCTGTTGGCGAGGGCGGTCACGTCGTTTTGGTGGCGGATTTGGGGTCTGCCATTATGACCACTGAGGCGGTGATGGATGTCCTGGAGGATCCCGGACACATCCATCTGGCTCATGGTCCGCTTGTCGAGGGCGCCGTGGCAGGTGCTGTTGCGGCACAACAGGGTGGGACGGCTTTGATCGTGACGACAGCCATCGAGCAGGCATGCACCCAAATTGTGGCTGCGAACGCACCCCAGGCACCTGCCCCGATCGAGTTGAAGCCAGAGGAAGAAGTTTTGGAGCCCGTCTTGGCGACCGTGTGTGACGAAACAGGTTTGCATGCTCGTCCGGCTGCCTTGTTGGCGCGGATGGCTTCGGACTTTGATGCCGATGTGCGCATTAATGGTGTAGATGCTGCTTCGGTTCTTTCGCTTATGGGTTTGGGTATTAAGCATGGGGATCAGGTGCTCGTCAGCGCTGAAGGGCCCCAGGCAGCGCAGGCATTATCGGCCATCGTAAGTGCCATAGAAAAGGGACTCGATCCCATCGAGTAACTGGTGACAGTGACACAAAAACAGGAAGGGACGTAATGACAATCGGAAGGGAAGAGGCTATGCCTACACCAGATATGCTCGATGACAATAAAGAGCACTCTCTCATTTTGATCAAGCCAGATGGATACATGCGGGGCTTGACTGGCGAGGTTTTAGCACGCATCGAACGTAAGGGCTTCAAGCTGGTTGGCCTGAAAATTAAGAAGGCTTCTGTTGCTCTGTTGACAGAGCACTACGTTGAACATAAGGAAAAACACTTCTTCTCGAGTCTGCTTGAGTACATGACATCCGGGCCGATTGTGTCTGTCGTGGTCGAAGGGGATCGCGTTATTGAATCTTTGCGCACCCTTATGGGGGCCACGAATCCTGTCTTGGCGGCACCTGGCACCATTCGTGGGGACCTGGGCCGCGATTGGGGGACTTCGAATGTCGAAAACATTGTGCACGGTTCTGACTCGCCTGAGTCTGCTGCACGTGAGATCGCTTTGTGGTTCCCTGAACTGATTGAAGATTAAGAAACAAAACCTATAAGGTCGAGGGCGTGTACCTAAAGACGCTTAGCTTGCGGGGATTCAAGTCCTTCGCCTCTGCGACGACTCTTGCCCTGGAGCCAGGAGTGACCTGTGTTGTCGGTCCTAATGGTTCAGGAAAGTCGAATGTGGTAGACGCCCTCGCCTGGGTAATGGGAGAGCAGGGTGCCAAAACCCTGCGCGGTTCCAATATGGCGGATGTTATCTTCGCCGGAACCTCGAGTAGGAAAGGCTTAGGCCGCGCCGAGGTTCAACTTACTATCGATAACACAGATGGGCTTCTGCCCATCGACTATTCCGAGGTGACCATATCGAGGACGATGTTCACCTCTGGGGGGTCTGACTACGCTATTAATGGAACCCCCGTGCGGCTGTTGGATGTGCAAGAACTCTTATCGGATTCCGGTATGGGGCGCCAAATGCACGTCATTGTTGGTCAAGGACAACTTGATCAGGTCTTGGCATCCGGGCCTGGAGAGCGCCGCGCCTTTATAGAGGAAGCCGCAGGCGTCTTGAAACACAAGAAGCGCAAAGAACGCGCTTTGCGGAAATTGGACGGCATGGAGGTAAACCTACATCGCCTCCAGGACCTCACCAATGAACTGGGGCGCCAATTGGGGCCCTTGGCCAGGCAGGCTTCGGCAGCGCGCAAGGCACAAATGATACAAGCCCAGCTGCGAGATGCGACAGCACGAGTCTTGGCAGATGAGCTCTACAGCATTGTGCAACGTTTGGAGGATGCCCAAGCATCGAAGGAAACCATTGACCGGCGCATGAGTGAACTCAATGCGAAACTTGCCGTCCTGGACACGCAATTGGAGGCGGCACGCGGCCAGCTGGAAGATTACGCCCCAGGGGTCGAAGGGGCAACGAAACTATGGCAAGAGTTCACCCTGGTATCCCAACAGTTGACTACTGTGAAGGACAGGGCAGCTGAGCGGGTAGCGGCGCTGGGTAACGCGACACAAGAAGACCCTCGAGATGACCTCGAAGCCATACAAGAGAAACTGGCTTCGGATATTGAGCAGCGAGACACGCTTGCAGAAAACCTGGATTCGGTTTCACAAGACATTGGGGCCTTGAGCGAAAAGGTGCGCAGTGACCAAGAAGCCGTGGACCAGGCTCGACGCGTTTTGGCCTCAGCTAACCGTGAGCTTGCCGATCGTCGAGAAAGTGTGGAACGCCTGCGAGGTTCAGTGACAACCGCGACTCAGCTTTTGGAAGGCGCGCGTGTCGAAGGCGCCAGGCTTGAAGCTGTGTACAGCGAGGCCCAAGAACGCATCCAAGCTACCCAGGCAGCCGTTGAGGCTATAAGCACCAGCAGCAACGATGATGTTGAGGCGGCCAATGGAGAACACACCAAGGCAGTGCAAGCCTTAGAAGATGCCAGAAGCCGTGTCGAAGAGCTACGCCTCATAGAACGCGAGGCGGCTTCTCTTGCTACAACTTGGCAGGCTCGACGAGACGCCTTGGCCTCTTCTCTTTCTCCCGAGGACGCCACTGCAGCACTGCTGCGCGCAGGCTTGCCTGGAGTGCTCGAACCTCTCCCCGCACTTATCGAAATCGAGCCTGGCTGGGAAGATGCTTGTGCTGCAGTCTTTGGCTCATGGGCTCAAGCCATTGTTGTGGAGAGTATTGAATACGCAGCAGATGCTGTTCGCCTCATGAGAGATGGCGAAGAAGGCATGGTGCGCCTGCTTATTGCAGGTGATGACATGGTTGACATCAAACACAGGGAAGCACAACCCGCCCTTCCCGAGGACTCCGTTTGGGCGCTTGATGTCATTGCTTGGCCTGGTGGTAAAGGAATTCCGAGCTCAATCTATGAAGCCTTAGAAAATGTGGCATTGTGCCAGACCCTCGCGCAAGCTAGGGAACTTATCCATCAAGGAAAAGCCACCATTGTTGCAACGACAAGCGGCGATTTGCTCTCGGCACACCGAGTACGTGGCGGAGGTAAGGAGCACTCTTCGGTCCTCTCACAATCGGTAGCACTGAAAGAAGCCCAGGAGGAAGCACTCGCAGCTGCTGAAGTCGCTGAGGACGCAGCTTTTGCCCTAATCGCAGCGAATAACCGGGTTGATGAGGCCCAGCTGAATGTTACTGACGCTTTGGCAAAACTGCGTCAATCAGATCAGGCGGCAGCTGCACGGGCTGAAGAAAATGCTCGAATTCTCGCCCAATCCAATGCGGCAAAGGCAGAGGCTGAACGAAATCTCGCGGCTTGGGACAAAGCGAAAGAGAATATCGCAACCCAGGAAATGGCACTGAAAAAAGCTGAAGAAGCCTGGCAAGAAGCCCAAAATGCACAATTTGAGGGTAAGGAGAATGGGGAAGAGGATGCAGTAGGTGTAGCCCAGGAAGCACTTGCTGCTGCGGAGGCTCAAGCCATTCGATCACGCGAAGAACTTAACGCCAAACAACTTGAGCGCGGAGTCCTTGATGAACGCCTGCGTACGGCGAAAGCCAGAGTGGAATCCAATGAACGAAGTTTGTCGAATGCTCGGCGCAGACAGTTGGAGGCACAAGAACGCGAAGAAAAGAGGGTCCAACGTCTCACCAGAGCGCAGCATGTGTTTGACCAAGCGACTCATGCGCTTGGGGTAGCAGTTTCGTCAATGGAGGCGGCTGAGGCAGCCTGGATGAGCGCACAACAGGGACGTGAAGAGCTATTGGCATCCAGTTCTCATTTACAAACAGAACGTGACCAGGTGGCCAAAGCAATAAACCAGATTGGGGATATGGCCCACAGGGATGAATTGGCCTTGGCACAGATCAATATGCGCCGAGAACAAATTTTACAAAAAGCGGCCGCAGACCTTGGCACGGAGGAAGAGGAACTACTGGCCAGTTTTGGTCCGCATACCCTCGTCCCTGTCCTCGACGAGGAAGGTGAGGTTATCCAGTCTGTCCCCTTCGATCGCGACCAGCAGCTTGCCCAGATGGAAAAGGCACAAAAATCCTTAGAAAAACTGGGGAAAGTCAACCCTCTAGCCTTGGAAGAACATCAGGCAATGGAGTCGCGCCACCAGTTCTTAGCGCAGCAGCTTGCCGATATTAAGAAATCACGGGCCGATCTGATGAACATTGTTGCCGAGGTGGACAGGCAAGTCGAAGAGGTTTTTACCCAAGCCTTCGAGGATGTGCGAAAAGCGTTTGTGACAGTATTTGCCAAACTTTTCCCCGGCGGCGAAGGGGCGCTTGTTCTCACTGACCCTGCAGATATTCAAGAGACAGGGGTGGACATTGAGGCTAGGCCAGCAGGCAAAAAAATCAAACGGCTGTCCTTGTTATCTGGAGGAGAAAGGTCCCTGGCTGCCCTGGCTTTCCTCGTGGCAATTTTTACGGCCAGACCGAGCCCTTTCTACGTCCTGGATGAGGTAGAAGCCGCCCTCGACGATGCTAATCTGACTCGTCTTTTATCGGTCTTTGAAGACCTCAAGCAGCGTTCGCAGATGATTATTATTACCCACCACAAGCGCACAATGGAAGTGGCAGATGCCCTATACGGGGTCACGATGCGCGACGGAGTATCCACGGTCGTATCCCAGCGCTTAGAACATCCGCGCTAGTTCCTTTTGGGTGAGCCTCATCTGTGAGGGACAATGGTGTGCATGCTTCAATACTTCACAGATCCTGCCTTTTCAGCCGCGGTTTTTGCCCTTATCGTCGCTGTTACAGGGGCGGTGTATTTCTTCACGCGCAAGGCTAAATCAAAAGGTGCCGAGCCTTTGGAAGGCACTGACGAAGCGCAGTCAGTGTCCTCGCAGGAAATCCCTGTAGAAGATATTGATGCCTTGGATGAGGAAGAGGCAAAACCCAAGGGTGTCTCCATAGAACACCAGAATACGGCCGAAGATGTCCGCGACATTGCCCCCAAGGCATCACAGGATGCCCAGGTCGCTGCACCGGTCGAAGCGGTACAAAAGCCAGAGCCTTTGGCCACGCGAGGGCAGCGCATGCGCTCTCGCCTAGCTGCATCGGGAGGCCTGGGAAAGGCAATTCTTTCGGTTTTTTCACGCGGCGATCTCTCAGCTGCAGACTGGGAAGAGATTGAAGACACCCTGCTTATGGCGGATGTGGGCTTGGGACCGACCCAGGAACTGATGGAGAAGCTAAAGACACAGGCCAAGGTTTTGGCCACCTCGGATAAACAAGAAATCAAGGATGTGCTTCACCAGGAGCTACTGTCCATGGTCGGCCCTGATATGGACCGTGCCTTGCGTTTGGACCGTCCCCGCGATGACCAAGGCAAAGAACTGCCAGCAAGCATCTTGGTGGTGGGTGTCAACGGTTCAGGAAAAACCACGACGGTAGGGAAAATAGCCAGGATCTTGGTGGCAGAAGAAAAGAGCGTGTTGTTGGGGGCAGCAGATACCTTCCGCGCAGCCGCCTGTGAGCAGCTAGAAACCTGGGGGCAGCGGGTCGGTGTACGGACCGTGCGCGCAGACAAGGAAGGCGCAGATCCTGCATCGGTCGCTTTCGATACAGTCAAACGTGGCATTGACCAGGATGTTGATGTCGTCCTGGTGGACACGGCAGGACGCTTACAGAACAAGGCCGACCTGATGGACGAGCTCGGCAAGGTCAAACGGGTAATGGAAAAACTGGCGCCTGTGACAGAGACACTTTTGGTGTTGGACGCCACGACCGGGCAAAATGGCTTGCGTCAAGCAGAGGTATTTGCCGAGGTCGCTGACATCACGGGGATCGTGTTGACGAAGCTGGATGGCTCTGCCAAAGGCGGGATCGTCGTGGCGGTGCAGCGCGCATTGGGTGTTCCGGTGAAGCTGGTTGGTTTGGGCGAAGGCCCTGATGACTTGGCACCTTTTGACGCGCAGGACTTTGTGAAGGCCATCATTGAGTAGCATATTAAAACTGGTTGCCCAGCCCCTACGTGCCGCCCTCGGAAATGTAGCGGAAAACTGTAAAGGACGAATGTGTTTAACACCCTGACTGACAGACTTACATCTTCTTTCAAGGCCCTACGGGGCAAAGGAGTGCTGTCCGAAGCCGATATTGACGAGGCCCTTGGTGAGATCCGCCGCGCCCTGCTGGATGCGGATGTTGCTTTACCTGTTGTGCGCGACTTCATTTCGCGGGTGCGAGACAGGGCGTATGGCGCTGCGCGTTCACAGGCTCTCAAGCCTGGTCAGCAAGTTGTCAAGGTCGTCAACGAAGAACTGATAGAAATCCTGGGTGGGGAAACCCGGGAGTTGAAATTTGCTGCGCCGGGCAAGGGGCCAACCGTGTTCATGCTGGCTGGCCTGCAAGGCGCCGGTAAGACCACCTTGGCTGGCAAGCTGGGCACATGGCTGGGTTCCGAGGGCAAGCGCGTCATGCTGGTGGCAGCCGACCTCCAGAGGCCCAATGCCGTAAACCAGCTTCAAATTGTGGGCGAACGCGCAGGTGTCGAGGTTTGGGCTCCCGAGCCAGGCAACGGTGTGGGGGACCCTGTCCAGGTTGCGCGTTCTGGCCTGGCGCAGGCAAGTGCCAAGGGCTATGACGTCATGATCGTGGACACGGCTGGCCGTCTGGGCGTTGACCAAGAGCTCATGGATCAGGCCAGGGCCATTAGGGATGCTGTGCAACCTGAAGAGGTCCTCTTCGTCATTGACGCCATGATCGGCCAGGACGCTGTGACCACGGCCAATGCCTTCAAGGAGGGTGTGGACTTCACCGGCGTTGTCCTGTCCAAACTCGATGGTGACGCGCGCGGTGGTGCAGCCCTGTCAGTGCGTGGGGTCACCGGGGTGCCGATCCTATTCGCCTCAACTGGCGAAGGTTTGGGCGATTTTGAACGCTTCCACGCCGATCGTATGGCCTCGCGCATCCTGGACATGGGTGATGTCTTAACCCTGATTGAACAGGCCGAAAAAGCCTTCGACCAGGCCGAGGCCGAAAAGATGGCCGAAAAAATGGCCAAGGGTGAACTGACCCTGGATGACTTCCTTGGCCAGTTGCAACAGATCCGCAAGCTGGGTTCCATGAAGAAAATGCTGGGCATGTTGCCAGGTATTGGCCAGGTCAGGGACCAACTTGAGAATTTCGATGAACGCGAGGTCGACCGCATCGAAGCGATCGTCCGTTCCATGACGCCTGGTGAACGCGGGAATGTCAAGATCTTGAACGGGTCCAGGCGCGCGCGTATTGCACGCGGTTCTGGCACGACGGTTGCCGAAGTCAATAGCCTTGTCGATCGCTTCGAAGCGGCCAAACAGATGATGTCTGGCATGGGTGCTATGGGCATGCCTGGGATGGGGCGCATGCCCGGAATGGGCAAGAAGGCACGCGGCCGGATTGCTCCCGGGACAGGTAAGAAAAAGAAGGGTAAGTCCGCCAATCCAGCCAAAGCCGCCCGTCAAGCGGCGGAAGCCGATGCCTTACGTTTGGCTCGACAAAATGCGCCTGCCGCTGCCCCAGCTGCCGGCTCTGCTTTTGGCGTGGGGGCGGTGCCCTCTGGTCAGCCTGCCCCGAGTGCCCCGCCGTCGATGGATGATTTACCAGATGACGTCAAGCGCCTGCTGGGAGGCTTCTAGGAAAGGAGCCACAATGTCGACAATTCAGCTGCGCGGCGAGGTTCTGTGGAGGGATGCACCCGGGGGACAGGCCACCTGGGTCAAGGGCGATTTCCACATTAGGGACGGCCGCATCTTCAAAGGCACCCCCGAGGGCGGTGCAGATAGGACTCTTGAGGGCTGGGCTATTCCTGGCCTCTGTGATGTGCATGCGCATATTGGTCTGGAAATGTCTGGTGAGACCAGCACTGAGGTCGCCTACAGGCAAGCCGTGGCCAATAGGGATGCTGGCACCTTACTGATTCGAGACTGCGGGACGCCAGGTGATACGCGTTGGGTGCAAGAAGACGCCTCTTTGCCGGTTTTGCTCCGTGCAGGGAAACATGTCGCCCGGCCAAAACGTTACATTCGCGGCTACGCCGTTGAGGTTGAGGATGTTTCAGACCTGCCTGAGGTTTTGGTCGCCCAGGCACATGAATCTAATGGTTGGGTAAAAATTGTGGCCGATTGGATCGACAGATCCAATGGAGCAGATTCTGACCTGGAGCCCTTGTGGCCGACCGAGGTGTTGGTCGATGCCATTGCTGCTGTTCATGAAGTTGGTGCCAGGGTGGTGGCCCATACCTTTGCACATAAGACTGTTGATGGCTTGCTTGAGGCCGGTATCGATTGTATTGAGCATGGAACTGGCATGGATAAGGATCAGATCGCTGAGGCAGCACGTCGAGGCATCCCCGTGACACCCACAATGATGCAGGTGGGGCTTTTCGAGGAGTTTGCTGCCCAAGGGGCACATAAGTACCCGGTATATGCCAGTACCATGCAAGCCATGTTTACGCGCCGTGTGCAACAAGTGCGTGCGTTTATTGACGCCGGTGTGCAGCTCTTGCCTGGCACGGATTCGGGGGGTTATCAAGAACATGGTTCTTTGCCACGCGAGCTTGCCTTGTGGCAAGAAGAGGCGGGTCTGCAGGCTGAGGAAATCTTGGATTTGGCAACCTGGAGATGTCGAGACTTTTTGGGTGTTTCGTCGCTGGAAGAAGAGGCTCAAGCGGACCTTGTTGTCTATGACCTAGATCCTCGTAAAAACATTGAGGTATTAGCAGGGGCAAAGACGATAATCCTGCGTGGGGACGTACACCCGCACGCAGATTAATCGCGCTGTTGACCGTGAAGTATCTGAACCTGCACGTCTAAGGTTTACGACACGCCCGGAATTGTCTTCTACTTGCGGGTTGGTAAACGGTCATAGTAGAGTACTGTTCGTTGCGCTCCTGAGGGTAAAACTGCAAGGAAATGCAACGTCCCTTGAGGTCAGACTAGGTTTTCCTGGGTCGCTCATGTGGGTGTGTTGGTTGGTGTCTCGATAGTGTGTTTTTGGTTGTTTTGTTTTT
>JAUNUK010000003.1 GCA_030538185.1 Actinomycetaceae bacterium
AAAAACAAAACAACCAAAAACACACTATCGAGACACCAACCAACACACCCACATGGACAACCTTCATCCAAGGAGAATCGACTTTAGCGCGCAAGGTATCCAGAACTATAAGTTCCAGATCTTTGCCGCCTTGGCCGAAGTGCCGCACTTGAACCGTTATATTCGGCTCGAAAAGCGCAACAGAGAATACTCTACCGTCAAGGCACCCACCCAAGTCAAACCGATATTGCGTGAACTACCACACATCACCTAACGGCTAGTTCAAGCCCCCAGATTTACCCCTTTTTACCGGCAGTTTTTGCGATACGCCCTCGGA
This sequence comes from Actinomycetaceae bacterium, assembly GCA_030538185.1. Lineage (GTDB taxonomy): Bacteria > Actinomycetota > Actinomycetes > Actinomycetales > Actinomycetaceae > JAUNUK01. The sequence continues at coordinate 317 of JAUNUK010000003.1, forward strand.
AATGATCCATGCCTTCGTTTAAGCCCAGAAGGTCGGCAACCATGTCCCCGATGGGGGCGGGATTTAGACGGCCTAGCTGAGCGATACGCGCGAAAGGCGGCAAAACCAAGGTGACTCGACCAGCCTGAATACCGCGCAGGACCTTTATAGCCACCTCGCGCTCTTTCAAAATAGGCAATAAGAAAGGAACCTTCGTGCGCACCCCTTCAAACATGCCCGTGTCGACATAAAACGGGAAAACCGTCATAGTGTGCAGGCTTGTACCGTTGGCTCGCAATTCCCCTCGCAGAGAATCCATAAACCCGAAGGCCGCAAACTTTGAGGCCGAATAGTCAGTTTGGCGCTTGACCCCAATCAAGCCAGCGGCAGAGGAAATGGTCACGATGGAACCCGCACCTTGGGCAATCATCTCCGGCAAGAACGCCCTGGTCACATGGAAGGGCGCGAAGGTATTGACCCCGAAAGTGAAGTCCAGGTCCTTGGCCGTAACGTCCATGAAATCCTTGCCCGTCACGACGCCTGCGCAGTTGATCAGGATATCCACCCTCGGGGCGTTCAGTTTTGTCGCCTCGGCGGCAGCGGCGATCGAATCCGGGGACAGCAAATCGACCTCTTGGGTCACTGCCTCGGTGCCGCGCGCTTGCAAAACGTGTGCGACCTCTTCCATTGCGGGCACGTTCCTATCCCAAAGGATCAAGGAAGCGCCCGCACGCGCAGCCTGTAACGCCAACTGTTTACCGATACCAGAGCCGGCGCCCGTGACCAGCATCCAAGATCCTTGAATGGGCGTGCCGGGAACGAAATATTTGCGCAAATAAGACAGGGCCATGTGATACCTCTATTTCATGAAGGGGATGTGTCGTGCGACGGTAAAGAAATCTGCCATGAACTGAGCCCACTGTTGCGCGCCCATTCCAGGCGGCGTAGACAAGGGCACAAGGGACGATTGTGTGGCAATTGTTTGTGCCTCGGTGTATTTGAGCAGCCCCTCGATGCCGTGCCTGCGGCCCACCCCAGAGATGCCCATGCCTCCCATAGGCGCATCCATCGAAGCCCAGGTGGCAGCGTAACCTTCGTTGACATTGACGGTTCCTGCGCGCAAGTGCCTAGCCAACTCACGTCCCCGAGCAGGAGTCGACCATACGGATGCGTTCAGGCCATATTGGGTGCTATTAGCCAGGCCGATGGCTTGGGCCTCGGAGTCGACTGGGTACAGGGCAACCACCGGACCAAAGGTTTCTTGGGCATAAACGTCCATGTCAGGGGTGACATTTTCCAAAATGGTTGGGGCGTACGCGTTTGGGGCAATATCGGGTAAGGGGGTTCCCCCAGCCAGGGCCCGCGCACCTTTTCCGAGGGCGTCACGCACGTGGGCGTGGACCTTGTCCAGGTGCTCTGGCGAGACCAACACCCCCATGTCTGTGTCCCAGTCCAGGGAGGCTTCGACCCTCATGTCCCGTGTATGCGCAAGGAAACGGGCGACGAACTGGTCGTATATGTGTCTGTGCACATAGATGCGCTCTATCGAAACACACAGCTGACCCGCGTTTGAGAAGCAGGCGATGGTGGCGCCCCGAGCAGCTGCGTCGATATCGGCATCCGGCAGGACAATCATCGGATTTTTCCCGCCCAATTCAGCCGAAAAATCAATGAGCCTGGCCGCGCACTGCTGCGCAATAGTGGCGCCTGTCGCACTGGAGCCGGTGAACATCACGTAGTCACTGGTTTCGATCAGCGCAGGCCCCAGTTCACGACCGGGCCCGGGCACGATCTGAAACAGCTCCGGGTCCAGGCCCGCCTGCACCAAGACATCCTTGATCGCGAAAGCACTCAGCGGGGTCAAGGAGTCCGGTTTGAGCACAACGGCATTACCTGCCATAAGCGCAGGGATAGCATCGGAAACAGCCAAGGTCAGCGGGTAGTTCCAGGGACTAATAATCCCTACGACTCCCTTGGGGTTGCGGTTGACTTCCACCCTGGTGGCCAAGGGAATGGCGCCACGTCTGGCTTTCGGAGCCAAAGCGCGTGCAGACACCCGCGCATAGTATCTGGCGGTCAGGACCACGTCGCTGATTTCTTCGAAGGCGTGAACCCGCGCCTTTCCTGACTCTGCCTGAATGATGTCCAGCAGATAGTCGCGATTGCGCAGCACTGCATCGTGGAAACGCAAGAGTATGCGGGCGCGCGCTAATGGATGTGTCGCGGCCCAGGTTTTTTGTGCTCTGCGCGCACGTTCGCTTGCCTTGCTCAGGTCCTTGGGGCTTGCGTTTGGAACCTTGGGCAGCGGACGAACGCTAATTGGGCTGATCCTTGCGTCGGCACCAGCACCCGTGTCATCCCAGTGCACCGCCTCAGGCACAAGGACGTCCAGGGCTCTCTTGATCCTCATATGAATAAGGGAGGCACGGTTTTGTCCAGATTTCCCTTGGGATATTTCCGAGGGCGGCTGCGTTGTATCTGTTGTCCCTAATGACACCTGTGACCTCTCTCACTTGGCTCTTTACTTCCAATCCTACTGCCCGGAACCAAGATTGCCTGTCGAAAGCAAGAATCCTCCTATAAACGCCTACGACCTGGCGTAACATCAGGAGAAGTAGCGCCTTCGGTTTCTGTCAGACTCTCCTTTGGTGCCAGGCGTTTTGCGATTCGCCCTCGGAATAAGACTGGCCGGAATAGAACTGGATGCGCTATGGTTTACATATCGATAGTTCAGTTTTGAAATAGATCAGGAGCGATACATGACCAAGCTTGCAATCATTTACTACTCGGCCACCGGGCACGGAACCGCCATGGCAAACCGTCTAGCTGCTGCGGCCGAAGCCGCTGGCGCCGAGGTTCGCGTGCGCCACATTGCGGAAACTGTTGACCCCTCGGTCTTTGCCTCCAACCCAGCCTGGAGCGCCAACTACGAGGCCACCAAGGATCTTCCTGCCGCCACCGGTGAAGACCTGGAATGGGCAGACGCCGTTATCTTTGGTTCACCCACCCGTTTTTCTTCTCCTGCCTCGCAGTTCCAGGCATTCATTGACACCCTTGGCGGCCTGTGGGCACAGGGCAAGCTGGCCAATAAGGTCTACGCCGCCTACACATCTTCACAGACTCTGCACGGTGGACAAGAGACCACCCTGCAAAAGATTTACCAGATGGTGATGCACTTCGGCGGCTACATCGTCACCCCCGGATTCACCGACGGACTGAAGTTCATGGACGGCAACCCCTACGGCGTATCCCATGTGACCGGCGGCAACAACACTGACGACCTGTCCGAGGCGACCTTGGCTGCTCTTGACCACATGGCCAAGCGCGTTGTAGACGTCGCCGGCAAGCTGGCGTAGTTTTCTTTGACCGCATAAGCGCGCATTTAGCGCGTGGATAGTCGATAGTCGGTGGTCCTGGGTTTCAGCCTGGGACCACCGACTATTTGTATTACGGCTTGCGTTACGGCGTTTGTGCCCTGAGGGCGAATTGTTGGCGCCAGTCATCTTTGTGCGCGCCTGAAAGGATTGCCCACAGCAAGATGCGGGCTTTACGCGCGCTCAAGTGTCCACCCAGTTCAACACCGCGCTTCAACAGGTCCAATTCGGCACCGGGGTAACCGTAGGTGTGTCTGGTTGTGCTGCCAGCACCGGTGCGGCTGGTGATGATCACCGGAATTCGCGTGGCCAGTTCTTCGACGGTGTCCGGCCAATCTTGAGGGACATGCCCAGACCCGAGGGCGGCGAGCACGATCCCGTGGATCCCGCTTTGACCCAGAGCAGCAAGGGTCTCATAGTCTTGCCCAAGCCCAACTTCCAAGATTGGGACACGCATGTTATATGTGTCAGGTACTGGAAGCGGCACTGTGCGTTGGGCAGGGGGTTGCCAAAATGGGACGACCTCGTCTTCTTCCAGGTAGGCAATCGGTCCCGAGGCGGGAGAATGGAAGGTCGACAAGGCTGTCGAGTGCTGTTTCATAACACGCCTTGCCAGGTGTACTTCCTCGTTGAAAACAGTCAAAACACCTAGATCGCGGGCCTGTGGCGACAATGCAGTTAAGGCAGAGGCCCACAAATTTGCTGGCCCATCAGCGCCTGGATCGCCGGCCGAACGCATAGCGCCTGTGAAAATCAGGGGTTGCGGGCAATCCCAGATTAAATCCGCAAGGTACGAGCTTTCCTCTAAGGTGTCCGTCCCCTGCGTGATAATCGCACCACTCGCCCCGCTCTTGCACTGTTCGCGTGCCCATTCGACTGCTTTAAGGATGTGCTGGAAAGTCAGCGAAGGTGAGCCGACATTTGCGATGGCCTGGACCGTGACCGTTGCAAGGTTACGCAATTGTGGGATGGCCTGGACCAGGTCATCTCCACTGAGGGCCGGGATTGCCGCCCCGTCGGGACCAATCTTCATGGCGATAGTGCCACCCAGGCTAGCGATTGCCAAACGAGGAATTTGAACCACAACACACCTTTGTTCACGTGCCAATACGTATTACTGCTCTAGTCTAAACCGTTTTGAAACCCAGGTTACTTGTGATCGCATCCAAGGCTGTCCCGATGCCCCTGTCTTCGCCCTCGGGACCAAAAGGTGGGATGGCGATTTGCCCCATTATTAGGCGAAAACTGCTCAAGCGTTTAGCCGCGTAAACCGGCGGCCAGCAATCTGTCGGCGATGTTCAAGACATCGACCGGCCAAAATACCTGCGGCCGTGGGTTTTCCACACCTTTGACCCCTTCACTCGGGCGACAGTTCAACAGCGCATCCACCCAGCGCTTCGGAACGGCATCTTCCCCTTCCACTGCCCCTAAAAGAGCCCCGCAGATGGCTGCGTTCGTGTCGGTGTCCCCGCCCAGAGCGATGGTGTTCACCACCGCTTCCTCCAGGCTGGGTGCATACAACAGTTGCCGCAAGGCGTTAGAAAAGGCGAGTGCCACCCAGCCTGATTGCTCTGTGTAGTCAAAACGATCCGCGTCCTTAGAAGTGGCAATCAGATCCCAAACAAAGGGTTCAACCTGCCAGGCTTGAGCGTTTGCCTCAATGAAGCCAAAGAGGTCCTCACGTCCACAGCCGTGAGAAATGGCGTATGACAAGGCAACAGTGAAAAGCGCGTTGATGTCCAGGCAAACCTGGTTCGGGTGAGTCAAGGCTGCATCCGCCCGCGCCCAGGTGGACACCTGGGCAGTCGCGTGACCGACGCCGAAGATACCCAGCGGGCTGATCCGCATAAGTGCCCCGTTGGCTTGACTGTCCGGCCGTGAAGCACCACCCAGTGCGTTGCCGATAGTCATGCCGCAGTCAAAGGGATTGGAATCCAACCAGAACTTGTAGCCGCGACGCACGTCCTCTACCACGAATGTGCCCCTGTCGATCAGGCTGTGAGCCAGCATTAGTGCCATTTCCGAGTCATCCGTCAACTGCCCAGCGATGGTGTTGAAACTTCCACCGTCGGCCATGTCGCGCACACCGTTTGGGTACAAATCGCTGATGTACTCCGGCGAGCGGAACTCAACCAAAGATCCCAGCGAATCCCCTGCAAACTGCCCCAGCAGACACCCTCGCGCGCGCCGCTGCATTTTCGACCATGTTTCTGACCGTGTTTCCACCTGCACATCATTGTCTTTGTTCAAATAAACCACTTCCTTTCCTTTTGTGTGAACGTGTTTCAAAGATAAACCTGACCCTGGACACGAAACGTCTTTGTAGTGCCAGCGGACCAAAAACCACACCCCAAACACCCCGAACATCCCGAACACCGGGTTCCTGGAGACTGGCGCCCGCTAAAGAATGGCCGGGTACAGGAACCATCCCTCCACATTCAGAATACGAAACTTGGTGTTGAATGTGATGTCGGCATCCTGGTCGTTGGCTTCACAAAGCATTTCGACCCTGTCAGCGTCGTGATTCCAACACGCCACAGTGTCCCCTTCCGGGTCAGTCATGGTGAACCGCCCTCGGCCTTGATGAAGCAAGGTGACGGGGATGTCAAACTCGGGGACTTTCCTGGCTTGTTTCCATTGAATCCAGTGAACTTGGTGACCCGAACGGTAACTTTGACAGCGACCCGATTGACCGATAGAACACGGAGTTTCGGGGACAGTAGACATATGCGCAATACCCATGTGAGGAACCCTTTTCGCTAACTTCCGTACACGCCTTGTGTGCGGCGGATTTTCCTCTGGGAGCACCTGTTGCGAACAGGTTGCTAGTCGACTAGCCAGAGGGCTTCACGTCGAACATCTGAATCCTGGACAATTGTATCACACACTCACCTTGACGTGAAAAATTACGGGCACCACAGGTGCTACTCGGCCTTGGCGATAGCCAGTTCTGACCAGTGGGTTGTGGCGCGTTTGGACAACATTGCCCGCTTCATCTCCCACTGAGCAGGCTGTTTCATGCCGCCACGGCCGATGCCGACAACGCCCTCGCCATATTTGCTTGTGATCGCGTCAATGGTGCGCCCGATTCCTTGGTCTTCGCCCTCGGGACCAAAAAGTGGCATCGCGGTTTGGCCTCTTTTTGGGCTTAGGCTGCTCAAAACCACGCCTGCGCGCGCGTAACGCATCCCCGGTTTTATGTGTTCAATGAGGCCTTGAGCGGCGCGCCCCAAAACAATCGGGTCATCGCTTGGGATTGGGAGGTTCACCGTGAACGAGGGCGCGTGTGCAGATCCCGTGTCAGCCCAGCTGGTTGCCGCCCACACCGTAATCTGAGATGCCAGTTGTTTTGCGGCGCGCAGGCGTTTCGAAGCCCGCTGAACATAGATCGGCAGCACTTGTTGCATCTCGCGCACCGTGGTGATCTTGTACGAAAAACTGCGCGAGTACATCAGCTGTCCTTTGTAGGAGCCCGAGAACACGTCTTGTGAAATGCACGGGGTGCCACGCAACTCCAAGATGGTGCGCTGCATAATGACAGAGAATCGTTTACGCATGGTGATTGGGTCGGATTGGCGCAGGTCCCACACGGTATTGATGTTTAGCGCGGCCAAGCGTTTGCCAAGGCGCCTGCCAACGCCCCACAACTCGGTGACCGGGGTGGCCCGCATGATCTCTGCTAAATGAGCGGGCGTGAAAGCACCCAGGTGGCACACCCCGTCTAGGTGGGTGGCCTTCTTTGCGCCTATGGAGGCGAACTTTGCCAGGGTTTTCGTTGTCCCGATTGACACACGCACGGGCACCCCAATACCTTGGTAAATTTCACGGCGCATTTTATGGCCGAGGGCGATGAGTTCTTCGGTGTTCCCGCGCAATCCGATAAAGGACTCGTCTATTGAGTACACCTCTTGCCAGATAGAAAAGCGAGCAATCATCGACATGACCCGCGCCGATATGGAGCCGTAGAGTTCATAATTACTTGAGCGTGCAATAACGCCGTTTCGGTGGCTCCATTGTTCAATCTGAAACCAGGGTTTCCCCATGATCTGCGGGTCTAAGGTTTTTGCTTCCGAGGACGCGGCCACCACGCATCCGTCATTATTCGACAGGACCACCACGGGTTTATTGAGGAGCGCTGGGTAGAAGATGCGTTCGCAACTGGCATAGAAATTCTCGCAGTCCACCAAGGCCACCATCTGCTGTGCGGTCATTTCTCCCGAGGCTTTCATCGCATAGCCCTTATGAGAGACAACTGGGATGGAGCGTCCATGTGACCACACCCCAGATAACAAACTGATCCATAGAGCACACTCGCAGGTCAGGATAGATAGGGTTTTCGGCCTGTAGCACCACACCGTCCTGGGTGAGACGCAGTCGCTTGACGGTCAACTCATTGTCGATAACCGCAATAACGATATGGCCATCTCTGGGTCGGATTGACCTGTCCACAACCACCTGATCCCCGTCGTGGATCCCTGCGCCGATCATCGAGTTCCCCGCCACTGTCAAGATAAACGTACTATCCGGGTTCGGCATCAAGTGTTCGTGGAGGTCTATATCGGCAGAACAGTAATCTTGGGCCGGGGACGGGAAGCCTGCCTGCACTCGCTCTAACGCAAAAGGTACGCGTGCCCTAAAGGTGCTCGAGCAGACACGCTGCACAGCTGCTACACGCATCCCCCAGACCTCCCCGTTTGTCGAACATGTGTTCGACAGCAATGGTAGCAGGTCCTTGTCCACACGAAAAAGGTGGGGTGAGGCAGTATTGAACTGCCTCACCCCACCTGGGCGTATAAGGAAACCTCTTAGTTGGTTTCTTGTACTATCTTGAGCTTCGCGGGCTCATCCTTGTAAACCTCTGCAGCATTATCCTTGGTCGCAACCACAGGAGTCAGCAGGAACGAAGGCACGTTCTTGCTGCCGTTGTTGTACTGCTCGGAATCCACCTTGACCCCATTGAGGTCGGTCTGTTCGAGATCGCCGCCAATGAGCTTGACTGCCAAGTCAACCACGCTAGTTACCAGTGGCTTCGTGGGCTTAGAGATGGTGGAGTACTGCTTGCCCTGCATGATCCAGCGCAGTGATTCGTCCTCGGAATCCTGGCCTGTAACAACTGGTTGCGGCTTTCCGGCCTGCTCGCAGGAGGTCAGGACTGCACGGCCCAAGGTGTCATTGGGAGACAAAATGCCGTCTGGTGCCTTATCTCCGGGGTAGTTCTGCGCCAAAATCGCGTCCATACGGGTCTGTGCGTTCTTTGGATCCCAGCCCTGGGTAGCAGCCTGAGCCTGTGTGTTCTGGCCTGAGCCGATCACCAAGGTGCCGTCATCAATCTTTGGCTGCAACACCGACATGGCGCCTTCAAAGAACTTCGCAGAGTTCGAATCGTCATTTGATCCGGCCACTACTTCAATCGTGTAAGGCTTGACTCCTGGCTTGCTCTTCTCTAGGCCTTCAAGCAGGGCTTCACCTTGCTTTTGACCTACCCCAAAGTTGTCATAGGCGACGTAGTAGTTCAGGTCCAGGGTGTTCATAAGCAGACGGTCATAAGCGATAACCGAGATGCCCACCTCAGTGGCCTTGGCCAATTGCGTGCCGAGAGAGCTGCCGTCCAGCGCACCGATAACCAACACCTTAGGGCCCTTGGCAATCATGGCATCGATCTGGTTCTGCTGTTCAGATACCTGGCCAGTTCCTGTGAACTGCACCAAGCACTTCAGGTTCTTTTCCTTGCACAGTTCATTGAAGTACTGTTCGGCTTCCACCCAGTTCTGGGAGGTTTTTTGCGGCATCGAAATTCCAACGTCGATGGAGCCGGCAGCCGCTTTTGTATCCTGAGAGCTTTCGCCGCCTGCATCTTTGCCGGCATTACCGCCACAGCCAGACAGGGTCAAAGCCAACGCAGAAATCGCACCTAGCGCGATTATCCTTTTTGCTATTGCCATTATTACCTCACTTTAGGTTATACCTGGGCCATCCAGGTTGAGCGTCACCGCTCCACGGCTCGCGCCGCAACTTTGGGGGGCCTGCTTTGCGCAGACCAGTTTTACTTATCCGTATGAGTCAAATCAGCTACTTTTGGGTAGCCTTTTCTTCATTTTTTGGTGCATCAGTCTGGGCGCCATCGACACCTAAGCGCTTACGGGCCTGGAGGAAGGTCCCAATGATAGAGGGGCGCCCTTGCATCTTCGAGATGACGTCAAAGGCGACTGCCAGCAACAGAACCAGGCCTTTAATCATCTGGGTGACATCTGAGCCCATGCCCATGAGGAACATGCCGTTGTTCAAGAAAGCCATAACCAAGGCTCCGATAATGGTCCCGCCAACCGTACCGATGCCTCCCCAGACCGAAGCGCCACCGATAAACACAGAGGCAATGGCATCCAATTCCCAAGAAACCCCGTCCATTGGGGTGGATGAGGTAGAACGCCCCACAAAGACAATGGCGGCGATAGCGGCCAAAATTGAGGAGTTGAACATGACAAAGAAATTAATCTTCTTCACAGATATACCCGTTAGACCAGCAGCTACGCGGTTGCCGCCGACTGCATACACCCCACGCCCAAGCGGAGTTTTGGTTGAGAGGAAATGGTAAAAGAAGAAAAGCAAAATAACGATTATCCCCGGAATCGGGAAAGAAGTACCTGGACGTCCCGTGGCAAACACCCAAGCACCTGCACCGACAATGGCAACAGCCACAGCCATTTGAATTAAAAACACATTGACGGGTCGGACTTTCATTCCTAGGGAACTTTGACGCCTACGCGCCTTCAAACGCAAAACCACATAGCCTGCTGCCAAAACGGCGGCCAATATAATTGTTTCTGAGTTAATGACCCAGTTACCTACTGTTATGGGAGGAATCCAGTTCATAAACCCAGCGCCGATGTACTTTACTTCGTTTGGTACTGGGATGGACACGGACTTCCCGATGTATTGGTTCATGCCTCTGAAAAGCATCATCCCAGCCAAGGTGACCACGAAGGCTGGCACCCCTACAAAAGCTACCCAAAAACCATGCCAGATGCCGATGACCGCCCCCATGCAGAGGGCCACCAAAATGCCCACCCACCAGGGCATTCCCAGTCCCGTATCGGAAGTAGCCTTGGCCAGGACAATACCGACCACAGCCGCGACCGAGCCAACAGAGAGATCAATATGGCCAGCGATGATTACCAGCACCATGCCCATAGCCAGTATCAGCACATAGGCGTTACCAGAAATAACTGACTGTAAATTCTGAGCCGTCAGTGCTGTTCCGCCCGTAAGAAAATGGAATAACAGCATCTCCACTACCAGCACAATAACCATTGCGAACTGGCGGATATTGCCCCCCAGTAATTGTCTAAAAGCAGACATGCTGTACTCCTTGATTTTTCTCTGTTTAACTAGTCTCAAAACACAGTGTTCGAGAGTCGATTTATGGTTTCTTCCAGGTCGGGTTCATAAGACGCAATAACGATTCTTGATCCGCCTGCGCAGTATCGGTACACCCGGTAATTTCGCCCTCAAACACCGTGTAAATCCGATCAGTGATTCCTAACAGTTCGGGTAGTTCCGAAGAAATCACCACTACTGCCATTCCACGTTCCGCTAACTTTGCAATCAAGCCATAAATTTCATACTTCGCCCCCACGTCAATGCCACGGGTAGGTTCGTCTAAAATCAGCACTTTTGGATCCGTGTACATCCACTTGGCTAGGACGACCTTTTGCATGTTCCCCCCACTAAGCGAGGATAGTAAGTTATCCACAGAAGGGGTTTTGATGCGCAAGTCGCGGCGATAATCTTCTGCCACCTGCATTACTGAAGGCCAGTCGATCACGAAACCGGATCTGCAGGCTTTCTTCATCTTTGCGCTGATGATTTGGCCTTTAATGTTGTCAAGCATATTGAGGCCCTGGACTTTGCGGTCCTCGGGCAGGTACGCCAGCCCTGCATTAATCGCTGCCGGAACACTTTTTGCCTTTATTTCTACCCCGTCCAAAAAGACTTGTCCGGACTCAAATATTCCGTAAGACTGCCCAAAAATGGAGCGCGCCAACTCTGTACGCCCGGCTCCCATAAGCCCTGCCAGGCCGACGACTTCTCCGCCTCTGACCTCTATTGATGAGCCTTTGCAGACATATCGTTCAGTGTTGATGGGGTGGCGCACCCACCAGTCTTTCACCGAGAAACGCACCTCACCGATCTGCGGGGTACGCGGCGGGAAACGGTTGTCCAAAGCTCGGCCTACCATGGACGAGATGATGCGGTCTTCATTAACATGACCGTCTTTAACATCCATGGTTTCGATGGTGCGTCCGTCTCTAATGACAGTGATTTGGTCTGAAACGGCTTCAATCTCGCCCAGTTTATGCGAAATCATGATCTGAGAGATTCCGCGTTCACGCTGCTTTCGCATCAGATCCAAGAGATGTGCCGATTCTTCTTCGTTCAAGGCAGATGTGGGTTCATCCAAAATCAACAAGCGCACATTCTTTGACAGCGCTTTGGCGATTTCAACTAACTGTTGCTTACCCACGCCCAGTTCTTTAATGGGCGTATTGGGATCGTCGTCTAAGCCAACTTCTGCCATGAGCAAGGCTGCACGCTTGCGTGTTTCCAACCAGTCAATGACTCCGCCACGTTTGATTTCGTTGCCTAAGAATATGTTTTCAGCAATTGTCAGCTCGGGAATCAGTGCGAGTTCCTGGTGAATAATGGCGATCCCGACACTTGCCGAATCTCGCACATTTCTGAAACGACACTCTTGGCCTTCGTAAATGACCTCTCCACTGTAGGAGCCGTGTGGCCACACCCCGGACAGCACCTTCATGAGGGTGGATTTGCCAGCACCGTTTTCTCCACAGAGTGAGTGGATAGAAGCGCGGGTTACCTGAAAGCTAACGTCGTCGAGTGCCCGCACTCCAGGAAATTCCTTTACGATGTGACGCATTTCCAATACAACTGGGTTGTCACTAGCGGCGGCCACCGCACCTCCCGACCTCGTCGTCCAAGTTTTGAATCCTAGCGTCGCTAAGCCTCACATAACGCTTGCGTTGTTGTCAACCGAACAACACAAGGCTTCATCATACTCCTGAAATCTATGTTTTGCGTTCACAGATGAACATACAGCCTGTGCTTCTGCTAACAGTCTGTCTGTAAATTATGAGGTCACAAACCCCACGAGCTGAGGCCCCTACACCCGCGTCCTGTTCACAGGGTGTTCACCACTGCTTGCGGCAAACAACGCACAGTAACGCCGCAATTTCTACGTCCTGGATTACGCCCACAGGCTTTCGCTGATGCCGCACCAAGGATTATCGCGGCGCAATGATTTGTGTTCAGGCTCTGCCCAGAGTCTTTGGGACTAGAAAAAGCGAAAATCGCATTTTTCGCTTTTTCGCGAGTGACGCGCCGCGGATTATCGCGGCGCAATTTCAACGCTCAGGCTCTGCCCAGATGTTTGAGAAATAGATTTTGCGGAAATCGCACTTTCCGCAAAATCGCGAGTGACGCGCCGCGGATTATCGCGGCGCAATTAAAAATTAAACTTAGGGCCCCTCGGGGCCCTAACCTTTTGTGGAGCTAGGGGGATTCGAACCCCCGACCTCTTCATTGCGAACGAAGCGCGCTACCAACTGCGCCATAGCCCCAAATAACATCGGCAAGTCTAACACTCGCCCTCGGATTGCTCCAAGCACTAGAGCTGACCTGGCCTAACGTGCTGAAACCTTAGAAACCTACGTGAAGGACCCTACGCCCCCTTGGCTCGGCGCTTGTTCAAAATTTCTTCCAGGTCCAACAGGCCCGTGTCCGTCCCGACGACCTCTTGCACAGCAACCGCAGGGGCTGTGGCAGGCAATGGGGTCGCCTGCATCGGCCGCATTGGCACCCGCGCACGCACCTCAGCCGCACCCTGAGCATCCTCATCCACTGACATCGGCACGTACAAAGGAGCCGGAGCCTTCAAGGTATAGGTCGGCGGAGGTACCGGAACCGGCGTCCACTCGGTCCCAACGCTGGCTTGCGCCTCGTCCGCCTTTGCTTTTATCTCGCCTTCAGTTTCTTCTTCACTGCCGAGGGCGGTACGTTCTTCCTCTTGCACTGAGGGCGGTTCAGCACTTTGTGGCTGTGTTTGGGCTATATCTGTTTGCCCACCTTCAGTTGTCTCCACATTTTCTGAAGCGTCCTCGGCAACCTTTGCCCAGTTGATGTAGCGCCGTCTGGCCGCACCAGCAGCCTCGCCTGCAGCTGCACTGCCGCCCAGAGCCAGGCGTCCGGAAGGCGTGCGAGCCAGTCTTTCCTCCACTTCGCGCACACGAGCAGCTAAACGCGCATCGTTCGCCAGCCCTTGACGAGCGGCGACGGTTCCCAATCCCAACACACCTACAACACCGGCAATGGGCGCTGCCACCCAGCCCCAAGAAACGATGCCGATCCCGGCAGACACCCCCAAGGCGAGTGCAACACCTGCAAATATCGAGACCAGGGCCAAACGCCTCTTGGCGGCCGCAGCACGCCTAGCACCCGCAGCGGCCCTTGCCGCGCGCGCTGAAACTAGCTCTTTCACGTCCTGTGTCAGACGAACGCTTCGATTCACGGGCCTGTCCATTTGGGTCCCCCTTCTTTGCGTGTGGATTCGCACACTGGCCGATTCGGGTATGGCTGCCTCAGCCGCGCTTGTCGCAACACCGGCGGTTTCAAGGAGCCTCATATCGCTGGAAAATCGGTCCTCTGTGCGTGCCTCACCCATCAGCTTTCTGGACTTCACTACCTGGGGCAGCAGGTATGCGACAACCACGAAAGTGAGCGCAACGAGCAGCCAGGCAGGGGTATCCATGCCCCTACATTAACGACGCGCCCTCACGCATTTTCTCGCCACACCGCAGGCTCAGGGTCTTTACAGAAAGGTCACTATCACACCAGTAACACCCGCCTCATTTCCCCCAGTGTCCCCATTTTTGAACCCAAAAGGAACACATCTCTTGCAACATCGTCACCTTCGGACAACAAGGTCACCAGGTGACGAAGTTGCACAGTTTGATGGCCAAGAACCAGACCTCTGAAATGAACATCGTCACCCCCAGACAACAAGGTCACCCAGAGAAGCGCTTTGCTGCTCTCAAAGCGGGATAGTGTGTCGATGTTGATCCAGGGTGACGGTATTTCGTCACCACGAACCAACAAGGTCACCAGGTGACGATGTTGCACATGGGGGGCTTGTTGTAAAGGCGCGGGCACATGGGGGTCTTATTGTAAAGGCGCGTGCCTATCTATGACTCCCGAAGATTCATGAACCGTTCCAGCCGCGCTACTAACCCGCCGTCCTCGGCAATCTCTTCTCTTACGACGGCGAAACCCAAGTGGTCGGCCCACTGGCCGTTGATGTGCATGTAGGCCTCGTGGTACCCCTCCAGGCGCAGGCCAAGTTTGTCTACCACCCGCAAGGATGCGGCGTTTTCTGGGCGGATGAAGATCTCGATGCGATGTAAACCCAGTTCGAAAATGGCCCAATCCGTGAGCATCGCGACGACCAAGGGTGCCAGTCCTCTCCCGGCGGCACTTTGAGCGACCCAATAACCAATAGAGCCGCGCAGACCAGAACCGCGGGTGATGGATGACAAGGAAATCTGGCCCAGCAACTCGCCGTCAACAAGGATTCCAAACATCAGCCCCACGCCATTGCGGGCATCTTGATCTGCCTGGTAAACGTACCTTTCCATCGTAAGGGGCATCCGGTTGGCTTCTGGCGAGGACGCCTCCCAGGGAGTCAGCCATATGCGGTTGGCCTGACGCAGCTGCTCCACGGCGCGGTGATCCCCGCCTCGCAATTCGCGCAGCTCTACACGATCGGGTTCATAATCAACATTTGAGCGCGAGGGGCGCAGCAAACCGCGCACGCCCACATCCAGTTGATCGATCACAATGCGCCGACGAAAACGCCTGCCCAGACCCACATTCTCGAAGCTCATGATGTGCCCACTAGTAAAGTCCCCGCTCAAACCCAATACTCATCACATAAACTCCACTCATTTAATCGAGTCTTCAGCTCAACCTTCGCCACCCGGCTCAAACCGGCCCCAACAACACCTACCCCAACACCATGCAGTACAGCCGGTCCCCAACCGCCACACGGGTCTGGTTTTCAGGCACCACGGCGAAAGCATTGGCATCAGCCAGGGCCGTCAACAGGGGTTGACCAGGGACCCCACACACCTCGGCGACATACCCCGCGCCCAGACTACCGCTCAAACGGACTGGCACGAACTGGCGGCGACCGGCGGGTGATTCCCAGCCATCCTCAACGCGCGCCTCCACAGAATCGCGGTACAACCCGGCGCGCCCAGCCATCTTCCTCAAGGCCGGGCGCACGAAGGACTCGAAGGCGACCTGTGCCGCCACGGGGTCCCCAGGCAAACAAAAAATCGGCGTATCTGAGTCGCCCACGGTTCCAACACCCAGTTGCCGCCCTGGCGATATGGCCACATTGTCAAAACGCACGGTCCCCAAAGGCCCCAAAACGTCCTTGACGGTGTCCCCAGCCCCGTAGGATAAGCCGCCTGTCGTGACGATGACATCGGCGCGAACCATCTGGTCTTCCAGGGTTTCACGCAGCGCGTGCCTCTCATCCGGGACCGCTGCGACCCTAAAGGTTGTGGCGTCCGCGTCACGCGCCGCCGTTGTCAAGGCGTGCCCATTGGCGTCAAACACCGCGCCCGCAGCGGCACGCGCACCGCCCGCACCACCAACAACACCCCCCGAAGAACCAGGCTCAATCAATTCATCCCCAATAGACACAACCACAACCCTGGGCCGAGGATGTACCGCGAGCCGCCCTCGGCCTAAGCCTGCCAAAACCGCTATTTGCCTGGCCCCAACCCGAATCCCGCGAGGCAAAACCGTGACACCCGCGCGCGTATCTTGACCGCGCGAACGCACGTAGGCCCCAGCCTCCACCGCACGCGTCACCGATACGCGAACCTCTCCGTGATCGGTGTGCTCAATGGGGATAACCGCATCGGCTCCGCTGGGCATGGGCGCCCCGGAAGCGATACGTACACAGGTGCCCTCAACATGGCTGATGCCCGAGGCGACCCCTGGTAACTGGTCGCCCAACACAGGCAATACCAGCGAAACCTCCCCGGCAGGCAGCCGCGCAAGCCCCAAAGCGACCTCTTCTGCGCGCACCGCATACCCATCCCTGGCCGCCAAATCGACGATGGGAAGGTCGGCCTCGGCGGCGATGTCCTCGGCCAAGACGCAGCCCACCGCATCGGGCAAAGCGACAACCAACGGCGGTAAGGGCCCGACTGCTGCCAAGCATTCACCCAGATGTTCAGCGACACTGCGCACTTTGACTCCGTTTCCTTGCCCTGCTCACAACCTTCGCCCACCTACGCCCACCTACGCCACACGTATGCCTACAGATTAGGCCACATGCCCAGGTATGTGGCTGACATATTGCCCCTTTGAGGCACAATAGGGGTGTGACTTCCGAAATCAAGCTGCCCGATACGGCCACTCAAGACACAGAGGACGCCAAACAGCTGCTACGTGACCACATTCGCGATCGTCGGAAGCGCCGTACGGACAAACAGCTTCAGGAGTTAAGCCTGTCGATTCGCGACCAGGTTTTGTCCTGCACGTCTGGGGCGCACTCTGTCGCTTTTTATGTCTCGGTCGAACACGAACCTGCGACCTTGCCAGCTATCGAGGCCTTGGACGCAGCAGGTGTGCGCGTATTGTTGCCCAAGCTGGGCCCAGGTTTGTCTAGGTCGTGGGCGTATTTTACGGGCGTGGATGATTTGCAGGCTTTGTCACCCAATCGTCCTTTGGAGCCCACGGGCGAGGCCTTGGATCACATGGAATTGGCTTCGGTAGATGTGATCATCACCCCGGCTTTGGCCGTTGACATGCAGGGTAACCGCTTGGGTCAGGGTGGGGGCTGGTATGACCGGGCTTTGGATGTTTCAAGGGCTAGCGCCCCCGTCTACGCCTTGGTTTTCGCCGATGAGGTTATTACTTCCAGGCTTTTGCCTGTGGCAAGCCACGACGTACCGGTCGACGGCATTTTGACCCCAGAAAGGGTCCTTTGGCTTTCAGATAATTCCTAACCTCGGGTTTTTGGTTTCTAGGTTTCATTGGCGAGGGCGACTTATCCACACCCTGATCTTTTTGTTTTTATCCACAGCTGATGGTCATAGGGCTTTTGTGCCTGTGTGCTGAGTCTTAGCCTCGTGTCATGTTCAAGAAATCGCCTAACACCTCGAGCCGGGGGCGCAGACCCCTTGCCTCTGTTGCACCTCGGGCCCCGCGCGCGCCTGGTGTTTTCGCACTGCGCGCCTGGAATCTGCGTTTCGTCGTCGCTGGTTTTGCTGTTGCCCTGGCGGTATTGGGTGCCTTGGCTGCCTTACGCCCACCCAGCAACGGCACCCCAACTTTGGTGTTGGCCCGCAGCGTTCAGGCTGGGGAACAGGTGTTGGACACAGACCTAAAGGTAGAGGCTGTCCCTGCGCGTTTGCGCCCGCGTGATGCCTATTCGGACACGGATCTTGACAAGCTGCTGGGTGCCCGGGCTGCGGTCACATTAAATCCCGGCACTGTTTTGTCGCCGCCTTTGTTGCTGACAGATGACTGGTCGACCCAGTTGGGTCCTGGGCAGGTAGCCTTGGCCATCGAGTTGCCGAGGTCTACCGATGTGGCCTTGTTGCGCACGGGTATGCGGGTACAGGTGTGGGACAGCAACGCCGATGTGGATAATCGCAACCCCCGTCGCGAGGTTTCGGGCTCTGCGGTGCAGTTACCTCAAGAGGCAGAACGCATTGAGGGTCCACAAATGGTGGCCTCCTCGGTTTTGGTTTTGGCAGTGCAAGAGTCAAACGATTCCTTGCTATCTGCTTCTCAAGGATCTCCTATCGCGTTTATTGCAACCGATCAGGAATCTGCAAGAATGATAGTCGCAGCTCAGGCGCGTGGCGATCTCACATTCGTCATCTCTTCCTGAGCTTTATCAGTTCTAGACAGTAAGGGGATTTCATGGCCGAGACAACCGATGCAGCCGAAAAGACAGGTTTTGTTGAGGGATTCAAGAAGTTCATTATGCGCGGCAACGCCGTTGACTTGGCGGTTGGCATGGTTATTGGTGCCGCTTTCACCGGAGTTGTGGGAGCTTTGGTTGAAAAGATCATCAACCCGCTGATTGCCATGCCTTTCGGCAAACCTGATTTCGGTGAGGCGTGGTCTTTCACCTACAACGGTTCAACCGTGGCCCTGGGCGCTTTGATTACGGCTTTGATTAATTTCTTGCTGGTGGCTTTGGCCTTGTATGTGTTCATCATTATTCCCATGAACAAGTTGGCCGAGATTCAAGCCGCAAAGAAGGCGAAGGAAGCCGAAGAGGAGGAAGAAACTCCTGCGGATATCGAGCTCCTACAAGAGATCCGCGACCTCCTGGCCAAACAAAAAGCCTAAGGCCTACCAACTGCTGACTGTGTCGACGGGAGCGTCTCCCGTCGACACAGTCAGCTAGTTTTTGGCGGCTTTAGTTTTGGCGCTTTCTTGCCAGGACAGTTACGCCCATGAGGATTATTCCGAGGGCGAATAGCACCAGGCTGGTGCGCAACATTTCTACCGTGTTGGCTCCCGTGGCCGCCAGGGCGTCATGCATTTGACCGCCCGAGGCGATCCAGGCGTCGTTGGCGTGCACCGACACGCCACCCACCACGGGCTTGCCCTCAACTGCCATGACGTTCTTGTGGTACTCGTGAATTGAGAACGAGGGCAGCGTGGCATCGATCCTAATGACTTGCCCGGGCAGCAGATGGAACTCTGGCGGCAATACCAGGGTGCCGTCTGCACCAAAGTTCATCACCGAGCCGTCAGGCAGGGTTGCTCGCATGCCTGTCACACCTGGTCCTGACAAGACCTGGTCTTTAATAACTAGGTTATGCAGGGTTTGGGTTCCCGCGTTCCACACGGCAGCAGCCGCATTGACGGGTTCGGTCATGGATTGCCCGTTTGCACGCAGGCGGTGTCCTCCACCCTTGTTGAAGTCCCCGGCAACAGGGTCTGAGCCACTGAACTTCACCAAGCCCACGGCTGGCCCATTGACATTGATGGGATAGCCAATCCTGGTTTGGTCCGGTTTCAGCCACTTCTCAGGCGTGGTTGGCGAGTCCGGCGTGGTGTTGCCTCCCGGCTTCCAACCGCCCGGTGCGGGGTCTCCTGGCTTCCACGGCTTGTCGGGGTCTCCCCCGGGCACCGGCGTGACAGGCTCGGTCGGTCCAGGTTTTTCTGGCTCCACCGGCTTATCAGGTGCCGGTTTGTCTGGGTCGGGCACAGGGGTGCCTCCCCCGGGAGTGATCGGCACGGGGGCCTCCCCGCCTCCTGGAGGCGTAATCTGGTCGACAACCTCGGTTTTGACCAGGTTACTGATGCTGCCGATCCTTTCCACAGGTGGAGCTCCAAGAATCGGCCCAGGGGGAGCAGGGAACAAGGTGTCCAGGTTGTTTTCGTTGTCTTGTTGTGCTGCTGCTACCTCACCGATAACACTGGCCATGTTCTTGACCCAACGCGGTGTAAGCGCGAGGTCCTCGCCTGGGGCAAACAGGTTCACTGTGGAACCCTCAGTTTTGTCCGTCTCAGTGACCTTGCGCGAAACCCTGTAGCTCGCATTCGCACCTGCCGGCAAAGGATTGAGCGTACTGGGTTCGATTGTGTCAATCGCAGCACCATTAGCAGGCTGCTTGTCGCTGCGGCCCACGAAAACAATCGTTTCGTCCCCAATATTGTCATCCTCAATGGCGACATGGGTGATGGGGATAATCCCTGTGTTGGTCACGACGAAGGTGTAGGTGATCGTGTCGTCCACCTTTGCCTTGGTTAGGGACGTGGCCTTCGTGAGGCTAATCCCGTAGCGTTCGGCCGTGGCCATAGCGGTATTCGACGTGGTCGTGAGACCAGGCGTACCTGTACACCGTGTGTTCTCGTCTGTCCCAGTGATTTCCGTACAGACGACACCGCTGGCTTTGGCCTCGTTCACCAATGGATTGGTGCCCTGCATGTCTGCAGCAGTCACCACGTAGGTGCCCTTATAGGTGATGTCCCCTCTGGCCAAGAGGATCACATTCGTGACCTTGCCATTCGCGTCTTTCTCCAGAACACAACCCGTGCCACAACTACCCTCGTCGGGGTGGAAGATGCCAGAGACATCCCGCCCAGCCGAACCACCCGTCGTCGGAAATACTACGTCTGAAAGTGCCACGTTTTGAATCGCACTTTCCCCAGTATTTCGTACCGTAATAGTGTATTCCAGCAGGTCCCCTACCTTGCTATAGCGTCCAGGCGTCACATCTTTTGTGACCTCGAGGCCAACTCGAGCAACCCTGGCGCTGGCCTCTGCCACCGGCTTATTCACCGTCTGTTCATTGAACTTAACGCCGTTGTAACTTTCGGCGTGTCCGGGATCGTCCTTGGTTTTCGCGCCCGTGCCTTCCATATCAGCTGATGCTCTGTTCTCTATGGCACCCAGGTCCTTGGTCTTGTCAATGGGGCTAGTGGCCTGGAAGTATTCCTTGCCACCGGCCGCTAGGATGTCAGGTTCAAACTGGTCATCTGGATGGAAATCCGTGCAAGCGCTAGTCGTACAACGTTTGATGGTCGTGTTCGCACGCGCTTTCAGCATATTGTCGATAATTTCAGGCTTCGTTATCGTGGTGTTCCCCGTATTGGTCAGCACAAAGTTCCACGTCAACTCGGTTGTTGTGTCATCAAAGAACAACACCTTCGAGCTCTTCGTCAACACCAGCGCCGCCCTGGGGACCTCAACGGCCTTGGCAGCACTGCCGCCTGGCATGGCAGGATCCAAGGCAGGCAGTGGCTTTGGAGTCTCCCCCTCGGTCCCGGTGGTAACTGTCGAGGGCGTCTTGACCACGGCAGATATATTGCCGATCTGCTCATAGGTTTTCCCCGCACAGTCACGAAGCAGTTCCTGCGGCGTCACAGTCAGACTCGAAACGCCAAAGGCTGTTTCACCAGGAACAATGACATCAGCAGGTGCCGTGAGAACCTTATCCACCGCACACGTACTGCCATCAAGAAATTCGATGGTAATAGTGATGGTGCCACCCGTTGTCACCTTGATTGGGGACTCGCCGGTGTTCTCGGTCACCAAACGGTAGGTCAGGGGGTCCCCGGCGGTCGTGGTGCTTCCCGCATTCACATACAGGCTTTCCTTGGCCCGCATCAGCGGGGTTGTCACGGTATTCGAGTCGGCCTTAACCGTCTCCACCGGATTCACAGCCAGGGCATTTGCCGAGGACGGCTTCCCCGTCGCCGTGGCGGTATTGATGACATGCTTGGCGGTGACATCAGCATCCTGTATCGCGTAGGAGCTTTGGAAGGTTGCTGTTCCACCCGGTTTCAGTGTCGGTCCTTCTCCAGAACTGCCAGCGGTGCAGCTAGGTGCCACACAGGTGGAAGCAGTTTTCAGAGTCGCTGAAGCGCCCAATATTGTCGGGTCCTTGATCTGGACATCTGTAATTTCTGCCTGACCCTCGTTAGTGACACGGAACTCATAGTGAATGGTGTCTCCCACCCTGAAGCTCTTTTCTGCAGCGGTCTTGACCACCGAGAGTTTCGCCAAAGAGGTAGAGGTCATATTGGATGTCTTATCCAGTTTGATCGGCTGGAACCCCCCTCCGGTTCCTGCCCCATCAGGGATCCGGGCACCGTTAACGTGCGCGTGTACTTGGGCCTGGTTTTTAACCTTCCCTGCCTCCAGCCCGCCTGAGACATCAGTAGCGCTGGGCGGTACAGGCGTGTAGAAGGGGTCGGAAGAGAACCCTGCCAAGTCTGTTTCCACGATCTTGCGCCACCCCACAAAGTAGATGGTCGCAGGCGCCATGTCTGGGGTATTGGCTGCCTGCAGTTTCTCCGTGACTGTGTCACCAGTACACGAATCCCCATTCATTAGTGTCTGAATCTCGGCAGGTGTGGGTTTACCTGCGCCCACGTAACAAGCTTTTTGGCCCGTATTGCTGAGGGCCGGGTCGCTAACCGACACGTCCAAGACTTCATCCCCACCGGTGTTTATGACCGTGAACAGGTAGGGAACTTTATCCCCTGCCTTAGTGAAGTAATCCGCCATGGGCGTCTTGGTGATCCCTACAGCCGTCAACGGGATCTCCACCGAGGAGGTCTCTTCCTTAGCCGCATAGCCAGTCGGCAAGCTACCGTCTGGCACTGCGGGCAGTGCTGTCATTTTTGCGGTGTTCTTCAGGAAGCGGTCGGCGGCAGTGGGTTTTGCCAGTGTCGTATCCCACCAGGTTCCTGCCGTATAGTCGAAGACCTGTGTAAAGAAACGCGTCTGCCCTGGGGCAATTGGGTTTGCACTCAAATCATGTGTACCGACAGCGCCGCCATTATTCGGAAGCATCGAGTCTGTAATTGTGACAGTCTTTAGAGGCGTCGCACCCGTATTGGTTACCGCAAAGACAAAGGTGACATCCTTATGATCGGTTAGCTTCGGATCCCTGAGGATGTAATGCGAAGCGGTCTTGGTGAACTTATAAGCAGTCTTAGGAACAATGGCCTCTGCCGTAACAGCGGAAGGCGGAGTGCAATCCCCTGTTGCTGGTGTTATGAGTTTGCATGTAGAAGTGGCTGTCGCCGTGTTCTTCACCGACAAGGTATCTGTGGCAATATCTCCGTCCGTGACCGTGTATTCGGCCTCGAAGGTGACGGACCCACCCGGTTCCACAATCAGTTTTTCATTAAGCCCGGTGCCCTCGCGGTAACACTCTGCGGGAACATCGGTATCGTCCCTGGTCGCTGCACATTGACCGGCCTTAACCTTGTCCTTATCGATTGTTCCAGTGATTTTGTCATCTGAAATGCTGGGATTCACCAGGTCCACTGAACCACTGTTGACCAGTAAGAACTCGTACTTAATTTTTTGCCCAGCTTGCTGGTAAGTGGAGGTTTTCGCCGTCTTTTGCAAAGTCATAGCCGCGGTACCCAGCTCTGTCACAGTTGTGGCCTTGACTGGTTTTTGCGTCGTACACTTCAGTGCATTGGTATCGCACACAGTAACGGCGTTCGTCGTCACCGTGCGCTTAATGATGTCGGCTACATCTTCATTATTAGCTGGGTTGCGCACAATATGTGGCCCACCCATAAGGACTTGTTCACCGGGCTGCAAGATGAGGGCCTGGACATCACCATAAGTCTTACAATTATTCGCAGCCGTACAAACCACAGGGGTACGGCCCTTGGCATCGTCATCATCGTAAAGTTCTTGTAGGTCTTTATTTCCGTCGACACCTGCCGTAATAGTTCCCACCTTAACCGGCGCCAGACCCGTGTTCGTAATGGTGAAGTAGGTGCCGGTGCTGGTTTCAGCACCAGTCAGGTTTTGTTTTACGGGAATCACGACGGTTGTGATTGACGCCCTGGGGACCTCCACAACATCCGTGATAGCACTCGCCAGCTTCAGGATTGTGGTCCCTTCGACACCCTGAACATCCTCGGTCCAGGAATTGCCCGTAATGTAATCCTTCAACAGGTCATCAGTTTTTGCAGGGTCAGCACCCCAGCGTTCTGCATGCGGAACTATTTCCCCTGTGCGTGGGTTCTTCATGAGCTCGGTTGAGTTACTCGTACCCGGGGGAAGCACGAATTCCACATACGACGTATCTGCCACCACGGAAGATTTCACTTTGCCCCTGAGTTCACCCCTGTAAGGCCCAGTCCTGGTTACCTTCAGTTTGTAGCGAATGTCCGTGGCCTTACCTGGATTAGCTGGGTCCTCGGTGAAGGCGCAGTCAATTGGGGTCATTTCCAGTTTGATTGCCGCCAGGGGAATGCTGAACTCATTAGATTTGACATGCAGGGGCTGACAAACCTTATTGGCCCCGTCCTCTCCACAGGTCACAGGCGTGGCAGTGACATCAGCAATGTTGGTGATCTTTTCTAAGGCCACGTCATTCTTGGTGCTCTTGTAGGTGCCCGTATAGGTGCGGAAATCTCCACCATTCAGCACGGCATCATTCGCCACTGCATTGCCGGAAGAATCCTTAGCGCTCAGGTTACCTATTTTTCCGTCATGCACCGCAGGAATCACAGGCTCTTTGCCCTTATTGGTCACCACAATGTTGTAAACAATGTCTTGGTCCGCATCGCCAAAGTACTTGGGATCTGCGCTCTTGACAGCCTCTACAGAAGTAATAGGAACCTTGGCTGTCACTGCCTCGGTTGTGCAGGTGGTTGTCCCATCTGCTGGACAGTTATCGGCAATGGCCCTGGCCGTGTTCACCAGGTACCCGCCATCCGTCGCGGAGGCCAGTCGTGCTTCTGCCTGTGCTCTGCTCACGTCCTGGTTGGCAATAAAAGTGACACTACCCCCAGGTTTCAGGTTCACCCTGCCAGCGGTGATTGTACATAGGGTGGTGTCTTTACATTGTGGCCTTCCAGGTGTAACCGCATCCAACCCTAGTGGAGTGTCCTTGACCCCCACGTTTACAGCATTGGCACTAGACTCCGGGTCGTTGGTTACCGTAAAGGTCCAGGGGACACTCACAGATTTACCCACCTCAGGAAGGGGTATGGAACCCAGGGTGGTCTCCTTGGTGATGCTCAGTTTTAGTTCGCCTCGGAACAGGCCCGCATCTATGTCTAGGCGGTCTGCGTTGGTCACAGCGATATTGCTGACCGTACCTTCCAGTTTGGTCTGTGGGCCTTCTTGGGTCGCTACGACGTCAGAGTCCTGGGCTCCGTTACCGCCCTGTGCGGGTTTCGTCCAGTTCCACTGGTCCGTGGCCCCATCATCCATAACGAATTTCAGACTGTAGGTGCCGTTGGGAACCTTGGGCAGCTTGTAGGTGCCGTCACCCCCAACCGGGACCGTAATACTGCCTGGAGTACCCGGGGTACCCGGGGTACCAGCTACCACCACACAGTCAGGTGCCGTACACACCTCGGGGCCATACGTGTTTTGCCAGGTTCCAATGTCTGTTCCTGCTGCTGTGGTGCCACTCAGGGTCACCTTCATCCCTGGCACACCTCGCGCAGCAATCTCTGCATTGCTTTGGATGCCGTCCTTATTGGCATCCACCCACACCTGGTTGCCGATCTGGAATGTGGGCACAAAGCCTTGGTCAGCATTGCTAATGGTCTTTCCAGGGTCGACCAGCACGGCAATTTCAGCCCCCGTGGCGGTTTTATCGCCTTTGGAGGTTTTGAGCTTGGCCCAGTCATCATCTTTCAGGGTCGCCGCCCAAGACTTTCCCGAGGGCGGGGTAATTCTAATCTTGTACTGGCCAGACTCCAGTCCGCTGAAGTTGTAGAGCCCGTCCCTACCTGTTGTTCTCGCAGTCTGGTTCGGTACCGGACTTCCATCAGCAGTCAGTAACTCAACCCGGGCACCTTGGATGGGTTGTTCATCATCATCTTGGATGCCATTTGAATTAGTGTCCTGCCAAATGTAGTCGCCTATGGCGGCCGTGGTAACGCCCTGGTCAATGTCGGTGCGTGACTTTCCTGGGCTCAGGGTGAAGGCATCGGTGCTAACCCAGCGGGTTCCAGTGGGGGCTGCTCCCGCTTGTGGGGCTGCAACCACAGAGCCATCTGAGTCATAGGTGACCCCTGCCGCAGCACCGCGGCCCTTGGGTGAGACCCCATAAACGTCAGGGATAGCGAAATGAACCGTGTATTGTCCGGAGACAAGCTTGTCGAATGTGTAGATTCCGCTGGTAGATGTAGTGCCGAACGGACAAGGTTTAGCACCAACGGGACGAGGTGAGTCATCGCTATAAACCTGCCCCGTGGAATCCGTTCCACACAGTTTCACCGTGACACCACCGAGGCCAGGTTCGTTGTTATCCTTTCGCCCATCGGCGTTCAGGTCTTTAAAGATCAGGTCCCCCAGGGTCATAAAGTTCACGTCCACTGGTGTCCGAACGGGTGCTAGCTGTGCTCCGGTCTCTGTTGTGGTTGTCACAACTGAGGTTCCGCCCACCAGGTTCGTATAGGTGTTGTGTGCACCGTCATTGTTAAAGGGGATCATGCCGAGTGTCACCATGAAGGATTCACTGGTGTTCAAGGTTCCGTTGTACCTGGCCATCACTGCCGTGACATCGGCTGTCGTTGTGGGACAGTTATTGTTGTCTATCCCGTCCTCGGTAAACATCTTGCCGTTTTGGACCATCTTGGCCTCGGGGGCTGGAATCGCACCGTTCGTAAAGACCTTGGGGGTACCTATTTCCGTACTGCCGGTGAAGGAACACCAGGTGACATTGGTAATCTCGTCTTTCAGTGCGCCCAAGGTTGCGCCGGGGGCTGTTTCCTCGACAAAAGCCAGGCCTGTCTTGTTAGTGACAAACAAGGATGCCGTGCGCCCATTATTAAAGGCAAGACCATTCGGGATGGACAAAGAAGACAGATACGCCTGGTTAGCTATCGATGTTTCGCCATCCGCCTTTGTGGGCAAAATGTCAATGACGTACGGGTCGCGCACATTATTGGAACCATCCGTTTTCGATTCCTGTAGGTTAGCCACCGTCACGTTGTACTGAATTTCACGAGAGGACGACGGGTTTCCGTCTGCTCCTGGTATGTTCAGGGTCGCAGTACCCTTTGAGGACTTATTCGCTTCCACAATGGGGTTTAGAACCGTTTTACCCAAGGTCAAAGAGGTGGCTTGACGGATATTGATCCCGATTTTGGAAACGCGGGTCCTGTCCGTTGAGGTAAACATTTTATCAAGATCATCTTGGGTGCCCGGCAGGGTTTCATTCTTGGTCCTGGAGCCAGCAATATTGAAATACGGGCCTCCATTAGCGATCGAGGAAGGGACCGTACTGGAAACCCTAACGTTGTACATCAACGGCTGGGCCTGGTTCGGGGGCACATCCAATTCCCAACGCATATAAACAGAACCCGAGGGACAGTACAACTGTGCCTTGGGATCATTTGCTGGTCGTGTCCCCATATACACCGGCGCAGAAGACCCTGCAACCATGGAATCATAGTCAAATCCGGGTTCCATACAGTCTTCTACCACCAGCGGAACCGTTTCAGGGGTGGCAGCGGTGATGGGAACCCTGACTATTGGCTGCAACTCGACCTGGAAACGCCTGCCTCCGGCAGTGTTAGCTGTAGGTGAGGTCGGGGAAAGCCTGGCGCCAAAAGTACCGCTGTCATTGTACGGAATCAAGTACTTGGTGACCGATGAGGTCAACTTGCCTGTAAAGGTACCGACTGTGAACTGGTCCATTAAATAACCGGAGTTATTGACAGGCCTGTGATCGGTGATTGTTTCAAAACGATCCCAGTCGGCGCCAGGCAACGAAGAGTTACTGGGGTAATATCCCTGGAAGCCCGATAAGGTCAAGCCAGGAATTTCAGGCCCCTTCGCCGTGGTGGTTGTACGTGTCTCGGTCTTGAGATAGTTCAGGTAGGTGGCTTTGGGGATAAAGGGGTTGTTAGCGGGAACAGTCGGAGTCTTGACTGTCTCTAGCTCCCCGGCGAAGCCTGCCGAGAAATTCAGGAAGTTAGGGATGACCTTACCGTCCGGGGCGTCGTCAGCAACCCTGAAGCCCAGGGTTATGGCAGGGGCACCGTTATAGACCTCGGTCCTGGGCACACGCATATAGATCATCACGGCATTGACGTGTTCATAGTATTCAGTGCCGTCTTCTGCTATCTTTGCGGGTTGTGCCGCAGCCGTTGAACTCGGTTTATTGGCTGCCCCGGGCGTGTTCTCCCAAACAGCGTCCATACAGCGTTGGCGCTGGTGGTTTTGTGAGGGAAGGGGATTTGTCCCAACAGGCTTAATCATTGAGGGGAAATATTCACGGGCAGTGTCTTGAACCGGTCCAACACTGGTCGTCCCCGCAGGGTACTTCTTTGAATCCACGTCATCTATATGCGCATACCACACCTCAAAGGCATCGCTATTAATAATGGCATCATCCACTTTGGAAGCATCCGTAAAATAGCCAACAGCTCTCAGTGCGTCATGCGTGCCTTTGGCGCTTCTGTCCGAAGTGTTTAAGTCGAATGCGTTTGTTGAAGTGGTGCCAGAAATCCACACGCCAGGGTTCGTTGCTTTTACAGTTGCATCGGAGTTCTTTTGGACAGCCGAACCCAGCCGGTTGAATCCGTAATAAGAGTTATCAAAGTTGGCAACCTTAATGTCTGCCAAGTCCAGGTAGCTACCATCCCAGACGTCGCAGTACATGAGGACACCCGAGGCAGAATCTGCGCCGGTTGTTAAGTTTGAGCTAATGCGCGTCGTGACGTATTGACCTTGTAGTGCCGTTTTTTCTGAAACGTTTGGAGAGTATCCAGGTAGGTAAAACTGTGTCGAACTGCCTGTGCCGTTCTTGGGATCACCTGGCAAGCCAATAAAATCTTTTAGCACGCCCCCCAAGGTGGGTTTGGCAATAGTAATGTTTGCAACTTTTTTATTGTTCTCAAGCAGATAATGACACTTCTCGATTTTGGTCCTATTGGCCAAATACGGGGCGCGCGTTCGATAGTTGAACATGGTCAACAATGGAACATTGGGATGGAGTTCGGCCAGTTCAGAAAGACATTCCTGTTGTTGTTGGGTTTCCGGAATATTTGGGACATTGGAGATTGATTGCGCCTGGAAGTCCGTTACCTCGTAGGTCACCCTCAAGCTTGTGCTTGTACTACCTGAGGTCCCAAATTCTTTAACCGTGTCCTCTGGCAAAAACATTGTGAAACCACCCACAACGGCGTAGGCCGAGTCCGCCATGTTCGGATATGAGCCGTTGTTGATTGTGCCGTTGTAGGTCGGGAAGCTCGCAAGCGTCGTATCGGCGCCCTCAATAATGATCGGTATTTTCCCCAGCCGAGGAATGCTTGTATCTTCCTGCCCGGGTGTACCTGCGACGTTACCGTCCGTCTTTATGACACCAGAATCAACCACATTGGATTGGACAGGACGATTCCCATCAGTGGTAGACCCAAACACCCAAGCACCCGCATTGTCGGTGCCATAATTGGGCACCTGATAGTACTTCTTTTGATAGTCCGTACCAGCGGTAGGCGCGTCGCCCGGTCCTTGATAAAAACGGGGCGCATACTGTTTCAGGAAATCCTTTTGCGCATCTGTTGCATTTCCAGCAGCCACTGCCGCCTGTGCTGTTTGCAGCTCGTCGACCAAGGTCTTTCCACCCGAGTTTTTTGCGGTTCCAGGAAACAGTGCTGCCGGACTGAGATCCAGGTTCATGGTCATGGGACTGGTCAGTGGTTCAGTGCCCTTACCGCCATTGTCTGCCTTAACGGTCAAGTCACCGTCTAACCTGTAACACCATTTACCCTCACCCCAGGGGCACTTGAGCCGCGCATAGCCCGCGGTAGAAGAATTGTTTCCTCCCCACACGTCAACTTGCCACCTGGGTGCCGAAGTGACGGTTATCGGCTGTGGGGGGTTTGAGTTAACCTTGACGCGTTCACCGCCCTGGTCCCAGGTGACGGTTATATCCATGTCTTCAATCTTGTGCCCGTTGGGCAGCTCAGCGCGAACCTTTGCACCTTCCAGGTCAACACCAAAATCCCCCGTACTGTTTCCGCCAATATTGCCCCTCTTGCAGTGAAGGTGTTGACGCGGAAGCCTGGTGTAGGAATCCGCAGCCAAAGGGTTTTCTGCCTTGGGCATTGTGGCGGGAGTCAGGGTTGAACCGGTGAGACACAGGGTTGGAATCGCATCGAATTGCACGCCCTGGGGCAGTAAAACATCAATTGCCCAGTTATCCATGGTCCCGATGGCTTTCGCAATTTTGACATTCATGTCGATTGCGTCGTTAGAGCGAATTTTTTGGTTCCTGGCGTCATTGTCCAAATCATCCCAACCGGGTGTGCCATCCAAAACAGTCAGGGTGATGCTTTGAACCACAGGGTTGGTGGTTTGAGTGATGGTGACCTCTTGGCCAGCAGCAAAGACAGGCAGTGTGGACAAAGAGCCCACAGCAACCAAAGAAACCACTGCGCCAAACACTGCCGCTGTTTTCCCACGAGCACGACCCACGCGATTCACCATTGCCTCACCCTTCAAAAGACTCAGTCTCTATCAGAATATCAGCAGGTCACAAGGTTTTTGTAGATTTTTTAAATACAGCTTGTCCTGTGAACTGACAAAACATGGCAACACTCAGTAATGAGGCGGAACTTCGGAAACTAGACGCCGGTCATTACTTGCGTTACCGATTTCCTGTTCAATGTTCCTTTGATCCCCCAAGACACCCAAAGAGTCGCTTTCTTCGTGGGTGCCAAGAGACTCAAGTGGCGCAAAAGGATCTTCTCTATCCTTGTCGGCGTCTGCAATATACACCGCACGCCTTCGTTGCCCCGCAGTTTTTCGCGAAACCCTAGACTCATCCATTGTGAATGTACACAACCATTACCGCATGGCCTGGGTGCGACGACGCACCACGTGCGCCAAAACCGCATCCACTTGGGCACCTCGCCGCCTCAAAGACAAGGCCGAACGCAATTCCTCCACTTGGGCAGCCTCTGTGCGCTCAAGGCCATCGGAACAGATCCACTCCAGAAGTTCATCAAGCTGATCGTCACCATAAGCCGCCAAAGGCAGGCCGTGAGCCACGGGAGGTCTGGGACCTCGCGGCAAAGAAGGCACAGGCACTGCTGGCGCCTCACCGTTTGGCGCCACACCCAAAACATCTTCCGCACCAGCGGCTTTGTCGCCCTCGGAAATGATGCTGTTGTCACGAGGTTCTTCAAATGAAGGGGGTTCCACATCTAAATCTGGTGAAGGCGGGGCGATCTTTGACGCCGCGGTAGCGATCCTTTCAATCTGGCCCTGTCGGGCCTCCAAAGCGTCCAGAACAGCCGCAGCCACCATATCCGCTTTGGCTTGCGGGTCGGCGAAAACCTCGGTGGAGTACAACATGACAACCGTCCAGCCACGCTGCTGAAGGCGCTGAGGCCAATACCTTTCCCTGCGACGCAAAGAAGGCTCGGAAACATAGGCGTCGTCATCGGTTAAGACCGCGACAAGAAGCTCGGCTGGCAAATCTGCGTGCCCAATCGCCAAAGGAACCGTCACCCCGCCAGGCAAACCGAAACGCGGCACAACGGTCAAGCCCTTGCGCCACAAGCGTTCGGCCAGGTCAACCAGCAAACGATCGGGCTCTGATTCGAAAGAACTGGGCGTGGCAAGGGCACGGGTCATCCCAACCGGGTTCGCAGCCTGCGTCAACAAATCCGCAAGCATCCTAGCCCCCGGCTGGTTTAGGCGATCCGGATCCAAATCTCCAGGCGTAAAACTGGCGACCACATGCAGTTCATGACGAGACACCTCGAGAGTGTCAACCAAGTGTGCGGTACCGACGTCACTAGAAATCGCGCCAAAGTCGTGGATGACACGGCCATGTGGGGTCTTTGGATAGCCCAGCGCCACGATGACGACATCACGGCGCAGGCCCAAGGCGTTCGCCGAATCCACAACAATGAAAGGTTCCGCATGGGTGGAGGTAGTCGGATCGAAGAAATCAGAAGCAATGGGGTGTGCTCGCAGTTGCTGCGAGACGCCTTCACGCACACGCCTGGCCATGCGCGGATTGAGCACGATAACCGCAAGGGAATCATCAGGCCTGGTCACAGCGTGATGGATAACCAAGTCCACAACAGCCGCAACTTCCTGGGCTGCTGGCTCTACGTTTTCAGCATTCGGTCCTGGGGTTGCGCGCCCATCGACCGTCGTCAAGCGCACCAGGTTAGCTGGCCTGGGCGAGGGCACGACGCAGATGTCTTCGGCGTAGCCGTGTGCAGCCAAGAACACCGACACTTGCTCGTTCATCCGGGCGCGATCCGTAGGCAAGGTGATAGATGGAAGCGCACGGCTGGCCAGCAGGCTTAAGCCCTCGCCGCCACGCTTGGAATCGCCCACAATGACCACCTGTTGAGCGCGCGCAATCAGCGGCACCAGTTCCGCCGTAGCGAGCTGATCGACGCGATCTAAAACCAGCAGGTCAATGGGCGCATCCGGGGTGAGCAACTGCGGCACCAGAGCAGGGGGCAGCACCCAGATGGGGCGCAAAGCCAAAGCCATAGGGTAGGCGGATAACACCGTTGAAACATCGGTAGCCGAGCTTGTAGACATTGCCTCAAAGACAACTTGCGCAGCAGCAGGATCGCTGTCCAAGGCGCTACGAACCCGCTGGGTTACGGAATGCAACACCGGAAGCGGCAAAGAATCCACTTGTGCCGTATCCAATTGGCGCATGGAAGAAGCCAGCTGACGCAAGGCCTGGCCGTCGTAGCCTGCCAGCGCAGGATCAGTTGTGAGGATCTCTGACAAGATAGTCGCCCACCACGCCAAATCGACTTCTGCAGCAATCAGGTCTGCTGGCACGTCACGGGCTCTTAGGTCATCCACCAAGGCATCCAATCCCATGTCATGAATGTCCTTCAGGAGTCCAAGTTCCTCGGGAAGCTTCAAAGCGTCTGCGTCTTGTTGGGCCAGGTTGGACATCAAGGCATCCAGGTCCTTCAAGGCCATGAGTTCCATGTCTTTAGCTGCAGTAGCCAAAATCGGTGTCAGAGCATCAATATCTTCTTGAACCTGCTTGGTTGTTTCACGAATATCGGCCAGCCTGTCCGGGATGCGCGGCCAAGCCCCAGGTTGAGCGTGCCTGCGCCACACATCCCTGTGGGTCTGTACCTGTTGCAATGCCTTGTGCAGGTCATCCACATGTGTGCCGGGACGCACAAAGCTCTTTGCCTTCTTTACCAATTGACGTCTGTCGCCAAAAGACATCGGGATGGAACGTTCACGACGCCACTCTTTCGATGCAGTCGCAATGACCATATCTGCCGCAGATTTCTCGAAAACTGTGGGCTGGAAGGTGTCCAAAACTTGGCGAACACCGTCGATCATTTCCAGTTGCTCATACCAAGATTCCAGGGTTGTAGGCGGGACTAAACCTGTTTCATCAGCAACTTCACTGAGGTCCGCCCGCAATTTAGGCAATGTGTCCGTCGCCAGACGCTTTACTTTCTCAATGGTCGCCTGCGCTTGCTCAACCGTTGAGACAACCGCACCTCTCCAAGCACTGCTGGTGTGTCCAGCCCGCAGCACGCCCAAGTCTTGCGCGTGTTTAAGCAACTGCTTCGCTTGTTTCAGGCCATCGGTCGTGGTGGTTGCACCCCCGTGCGCATCCAAACGCACATGGGTCCTTGGGCCAGGTTTTGCGCTGGTCAAATCCGCCAGGGCCTGCAAGGCGTCATAAGCCGAGACCCCCCACGGTTCACGGCACACGTGTAAACGTTGCGTGTAGGACAGCAACTTCTCTCGGGTTTCCACCAGTGCCCTGCGATTTTCTTGGAGATCGCCCTCGGAAATCTGTGTTACCTCGGGGTTCATTGCCTGACGGATCGAGGGGCCCAAGACTTCACGCCAATTTCCGCCGTCAGCGATGTCAGTTGTGATTGACGCCAGGCCGGCCTTGGTCAATTCGGCTACGACGTTTCGCCCAATGCGGCGCACGCCAGGGACATAAAACACTGTGCGTCCCGAAGCGGCTCCGTCGGCCAAAATCGCGCTGACCGTGGCTGTTGCTTCGCTCGCAGGAGGTGCTTCCACCAGTATGGATGCACCCACGGCGACCGCCTCTACGACGTCCAACTGGCTCGGATCCAGATCCCCTACGCCGCGTTCCACACTGGGATCGCGGTCTTCGCGGTTGGGTGCCGGCACACAGCGTTTGAGTTCCTCGCGTGCCTTCTGGTCGCCTGCCAGGGCCCTGACGATTGTGTGCTCACAGGCTTTCGCAGCGATGTGGCGCATGTCTTCTGCCAAAGCCTGCGCCGGGTGCATAAGAACACCCGCCACGATGGTTTCATGCAGGTCGAAGCCCGGCAGGTGTTCGCTGCCCACTTGACGCAACATGGACAAGGCAGGGGTCGGGCTGAAACCACTGGGCAAGAGACAAGAACGGGCAATCCCTGCCGTGTCGACGCTAAGCCCCCGGCGATAAAACGTGTCGATGAGGACAGGGTTAATGACCAGCGCCGATTCCATCGTCAAAATAATGTCGCCACTCTGGTCAGTCATCAGGTTCAAGGGGCGCAGCAAAACCGGGCAATGGTAGACCTCGGGGCGGCGATGTTCCTCAACGTTGAGGTCAAAAAAGTTGTCTTGAGGGTTGCGAGGCGGAGGCATCTGTGTCCATGAGGCCACACCGATGCCCACATAGGTGCCCGAAAAACCAAAGCGCCCAACGGTTGCACGGGTGTCCGAGATGAGCTTGCGGGCCTGGCGGCGGGCCGTCACAGCGGCGTCTTGCTCACGCACCAGGGATGAAAGCCTGGTGGGACGTCCCGCGTACAACTGTGCCAGGCCACCGGGATGCGCGGTCGTCAAATCCAGGGCGTCTTGGGTGATAACACGCACGTCACGCAAGGCCGGGGTGCCTCGCAATGCCTCCAACTGCGCCATCCACACGGTGATTTGATCCTTCACAGGGTCATGCGGTGGGGCTTGAGAGTCTTGGTCGTCTACGAGGATTCCCGCAATCGGGGTTTCAGAAGGCAAGTCGCTTGCCTGGGCACCTTCTTCACGTGCCGCGGCTTCTGTGCCGTCGCTGGCAGCAGGGGCTTCTTCGCTCTGTTCAGCGGCCTGTCCAGCAGTCAGTGCCCGGGCTTCCTCCAACAGTTGAGTCAAGCTGACATCCTGTGCCTGATTTGGTGCCGGGTTTTCTTCAAGGACAGGTTCGTCTTCAAGCCCAGCTTCCCCATTGCCGAGGGCGGAGTCGTTGTCCGGTGTGACAGTGTTGGCAGGTGTTGCGGAAATGGATGTTTCGCTCTGGGAAAATTTGGGCGTGACGCTGTCGGGATCCACGTTTTCAGGCAGTGTCGAAGCCGCAGTATCCCCTGCCGGGGCAGTGTCTGCGGTTTCGTCCTCGCCTCTTTTTGAGGCGCGCGAAAAGATAGGTGGCCACGTCACCCTACAACGATAACCAATACCCAGTCCCACACCCCCGTCACACGCCAAAACCCCAGTTTTTCTGGCAAACGACAAACACTAAGGCGGGGGCGCTCCAACAGTTTCCCCGTGGCTGATCATTAACTACCAAAAGCGGGGGCGCGGGGCGGGTGGGAGCGGTGGGTTGGGCTTCGGATGCCTGCCGAGCTTCAGCTCGGCAGTGCACCGCTGGGCATGACCCCCGCCCCGCGCCCCCGCCACAACAGTTTGTAAATAATGTTCAGAAATGTAGTGGTGGCCCAGTACTTATGTACCGGGCCACCACTACAGATAAAGAACTACTGAACGTCGTCGTCCACCCACTTGAAGGTCCGGGTTACGGCCTTCTTCCACAGGCGATACGTACGTTCGCGCTCCCCTGCATCGGCCTTCGGCTGCCAGCGTTTGCCTTCGGCCCAGTTGTCGATGACGTCTTGTTCACCGCTCCAGAAGCCCACAGCGATACCGGCTGCGTATGCCGCGCCCAGGGCCGTGGTCTCAGCCACCTGGGGTGCCACAACGGGACAACCAACCTGGTCAGCCTGGAACTGCATGAGCAACTCATTGGCGATCATGCCGCCGTCTACGCGCAGCTCGTTCAATGCCACACCAGAGTCGGCGTTCATGGCATCCAGTACCTCGCGAGTCTGGAAGGCCGTGGCCTCCAGGGCTGCGCGTGCAATGTGTGCCTTGGTGTTGAACCTGGTCATACCCACGATCGCGCCGCGAGCATCGTCTTGCCAGTACGGAGCAAACAGGCCAGAGAAGGCAGGCACGAAGTAGACGCCGCCGTTGTCCTCAACCGAAGCGGCCAAGGCCTCAACCTCGGGGGCTGTATCAATGATCTTCAGGTTGTCGCGCAGCCACTGGATCAAGGAACCCGTGACAGCAATCGAGCCTTCCAGCGCGTACTTGGTGGGCTGGTCGCCAATCTTGTAACACACCGTGGTCAAGAGGCCATTCTTGGATTCTACGACCTCTTCGCCCGTGTTGATCAGCATGAAACAGCCAGTACCGTAGGTGTTCTTGGCCATGCCGACCTTGAAACAGGCCTGTCCGAAAGTGGCTGCTTGCTGGTCGCCCAGGTCTCCGGCAACCGGGGTGTCCACCAACAGCGAGTTCTTCGCGCCGTATCCGTAGATCTCGGAAGAAGACTTGATGGCAGGCAGCATGGCCATGGGTACGCCCATATCGGCGCAGATGTCCTCACGCCACGTCAGGGTGCGGATATCCATCAGCATAGTGCGCGAGGCGTTGGTGACATCGGTGACGTGCACTCCGCCCTCGACCCCGCCGGTGAGGTTCCAAATAACCCAGCTATCCGTGTTGCCGAACAGAAGGTCCCCGGCCTCGGCGCGTGCGCGCAAGGAAGGATCATTGTCCAGGATCCACTTGATCTTGGGGCCAGAGAAATACGTGGCTAGAGGCAAGCCACAGATGCTCTTGTACTTGTCTGCACCCGCGTCACCTGCCAGTTCGCGCACGATTCCTGCTGTGCGCGTATCTTGCCAAACGATTGCGTTATAGACAGGCTGACCAGTATTCTTATCCCACACCACTGTGGTTTCACGCTGGTTAGTGATGCCAACGGCTGCCAATTCGTGGCGGTTGATGTCGGCATCAGCCAAAGCCTTACCCACGGCACGACGCACATTCTCCCAGATTTCCATCGGGTCGTGTTCCACCCAACCGGCCTTCGGGAAGATCTGTTCATGCTCGAACTGGCCGGTGGAAATAATCTGGCCACCGTGGTCGAAGATAATCGCCCTAGAGGAAGTCGTCCCCTGGTCGATAGCCATAACATACTTTTTCTCAGTCATTGCTGTCCTTTCACTTCATCGTGTTAGCAGTGTTAGCGCCTGTGCGGGCTGTTTTACATCGGTTTACATCGGTTTCGTGTGAACCGACATGTCATAGACATAAAGTCGCGGCGGTGCGCTGAATACGTCACGTGCGCAACAACGCACCGCCGCAGAGTAAATTAAGGAAGCAGCACTCCGGCGGCCAAACCGGCCACAGTACCACCAATCATGGGGCCGACGATGGGCACCCAAGAGTACGCCCAGTCAGAACTTCCCTTGCCCTTAATGGGTACCAAGAAGTGTGCAATACGGGGGCCCAGGTCACGCGCAGGGTTAATGGCGTAGCCTGTGGGGCCACCGAGTGACATACCGATAGCGACGATCAGCATTGCCACACCGAAGGCACCCAACCATCCCAGGTTCACAACAGGGTTACCGTTGTTGCCCGTGAACTTGCCTGCCGCCAGGATGACAAAGATCAGCGTAAAGGTGGCGATGGCCTCTGTGATCGTGTTCCACAGGTAGTTGCGAATCTGCGGTGACGTGCCAAAACATGCCAGCTTCAGCGCAGGATCGGGTTCTTCATCAAGGTGGTTCTTGTAGGTGATCCACGCCAGCGTACCGCCCAGAATACCGCCCAGAAGCTGTGCGGAGATGTAGGTGGCGATGCTTGCAATATTCACCGGAATTCCGGGGACGAATTCTTCCATGCCGGAAGCTGCAAAGCCGACGGTGACGGCCGGGTTTAGGTGGCCTCCTGACTTATATGCTGCCAAGACGCCAACGAAGACTGCAAGGCCCCACCCGAATGTGATGACTACCCATCCAGAAGAGTTACCTTTCGTTTTCGCCAGTACGACGTTGGCGACGACGCCAACACCAAACAACAGAAGCAATGTTGTTCCTACCAACTCTGATAGGAAAATGACTCCTAAACTCATCTCTGTTTTCCTTTGTTTCGGTCCTGCCCGCGCGCTCTAGTTAGCGCTGACGGGGGTTTCTTTTTTGTGTTGACTGTTGCTCTCCATAGGACAGATGTCCTCTACGGTCGAGCGTAATGCTTGTGCCTCCTTTTCAGTGAGGATACCTTCGGCTTCTTCCTCGATTGCACAACGCTGCTTGTAAACCTCTATTTCACGAGCACGCTGTTGTTTGTTCCATCCAAGTTCTGCTTGACACATATCGGCTATGGTCTCTACGGCGGATATCCCCTTGTCTCTGTGCTCGAAACTCAGGCGGACCCTGTTGAGTAAAACATCCTCAAGGTGTAGGGCGCCTTCATGCGTCAATGCAAAAGCGACCTCTGCCTTGAGGTACTCCTTGGCTCCTGGGAGTTCCTCGCCCAATGTTGGATCCTTATGGATCGAATCCAAGATTACGTGAATATCCGAACCGTAGCGATTTAATAGGTCCTCAATGTGGTCGACGCTCAAACCTGATTCATCAGCCAGGTTTGCCCGACCGTTCCACAAAGCACGGTAGCCTTCCGCTCCTTGCAATGGGGTCGTGCCGGTCAAAGAGGGTTGATTTTTCGCACACTGCTTGCCGAGGGCGAAGTCCACGGCATCTCGCGCCATGAGGCGATATGACGTCAATTTCCCGCCAGCTATAACCGCCAAACCTGGGGCAGCTTCGGTGACGGTGTGCTCACGAGAAACCTTTGTCGACTTGGCTTTATCGCCATCGATCGTGCCTGGCTGCAATAAGGGGCGCAGGCCAGCAAAGGAACCAATCACATCCTCGTGGGTCAGGTTGGATTTAAGCACGGCATTTGCGTGATTCAGTAGGTAGTCGATGTCTTCCTTGGCTGCTACGGGATGCGCCAAATCTTCTGAGTACTTGGTGTCCGTCGTGCCAATAACCCAGTAACGCTTCCACGGGATGATGAAGAGGACAGACTTCTCGGTGCGCAAGAAAATACCTGCATTGCCTCTGATGCGGCGCTTGGGAATAACGATGTGGATGCCCTTGGATGTCAAGACTTTCAAACCACCCGTGGTTCCGGCCATGGCTTGCGTCTTTTCTGTCCACACACCTGTGGAGTTAATGACGTACTTGGCTTTGACGTAATGTTCTTGGCCCGTTTCAAGGTCCACGATGGTGGCGCCATTAACCTTGCCACGTGAGTCTTTGCTCAATGCGGCAACTTTACAGCGATTCGCCGCAAAGGCACCGTATTTAACTGCCGTGCGAACAGTGGTGATGACCAAACGTGCATCATCGACGCGGGCATCGTAGAAACGCAGGGAACCGATCATGGCCTCATCACGGACATCGGGGAAAATCTGGTGCGTCTGAGCCTTCGAGTAGTGTTTTTGGATCGGCACAGAACCGCGGTGAGCGAACTGAGCCAAAGCGTCATACATGCCCACACCCACTGCAGAGTATGCGCGTTCAATGACAGGAATCTTTAGTGGCCACAAGAATGGCTGAGCCTTGACCAAGTGGGGGGCAATGGTGTCAAGCAACAGCCCGCGTTCGCGCAGGGCCTCGGCCACCAATTTGAAATCGAGTTGATACAGATAACGAAGGCCGCCGTGAATCAGCTTCGAGGAACGCGAAGATGTCCCTGATGCCCAGTCTTGAGCCTCGACGACTCCAACTCTTAATCCGCGTGTCGCCGCATCTAAGGCAATGCCGGCTCCGGTCGCACCCCCTCCGATTACCAGGATGTCTAAGCCTTGTTCATCGGTCATCCGTTCAATCGATGTCTGACGTTGAGCTTTGGAGAGAGCAGGCGATGTCATTGGAGAAGCTCCTTTGCCTCGAATCTAGGTTTTACGGCGACAAACATTTCAAACAGACCGCATAACTATTGAAAACCGACTACCTCAATCCATCAAGCAAAATGAACAAATGTTCACGGCATAATAGAGGCATGAACGATCGTGATTCCATGGCCCACACGGCTGCCTCCATGTACCACCTACAAGGCAAGACGATGGAGACGATTGCGCAACACCTCAAAGTCTCCAGACCCACCGTGTCTCGTCTGCTCACATATGCCCAAAACACAGGGATCGTGACCATCACTGTCAACCAACCTGCGGCTTTCTCTTCAATTTTGCAGCGCAAACTCAAAGAGGTCTTCGGCGTATCAGCCTGGGTAGTAGAAGTTCCCCCCGGCACCACACGCATTCGGCGCCTCCAAGAGGTTGCGAAAGTGGCTGCTGCACATTTAACTTCCGTGGTTCAGGCAGGCGACACCATTGCCGTCGCTTGGGGAAACACAACGGCCGAGGTCGCAGCTCAAATGAAACCAGCACATGTACCCGGAGTCACCGTCGTGCAGATAAACGGAGCAGGTGCCGCAACCACAACAGGGGTTCCTCACGCCGGTGCCATCGTCTCCCAAATTGCCCAAGCCTTTGAAGGGCACTCCATCCACTTCCCGGTCCCCGCTTTCTTCGATCACGAAGAAACCCGCCAGGCCCTTGTAAAAGAGCGCTCGATTCAACGCGTGTTGACCGCACAGCAACAGGCCAGGATTGCTCTTTTCGGCGTGGGGTCTTTTTCCTCCGAAATTCCTTCTCACGTCTATTCAGGAGGCTATTTAAGCAACCGAGAAATCGCCATGCTGGAAGAAGAAGGGGCGGTTGGAGACATCTGTACCGTCATTATCCGAGCCGATGGCACCTACCAAGACATCACCATCAATCGCCGCGCATCCGGCCCATCCCCAGCCAATTTACGCAGAATTCCTGTACGCATCTGTGTCGTGTCAGGAAAGTCGAAGAGCGTCGCTCTGTTGGGAGCACTCAAAGCCCAGGTGCCAACAGACCTCATCATCTCAAGCGATGCGGCAAAAGAAGTCTTGCGTATAGAAGCCGACCACGCTTGGAGCCAGGTTCACTAGGACTTCGCCCTCGGAAAAATTTTCGAGGGCGAGACGTAGCCACCGCGGAACAACATTAGGTATTCCTTAGTTTCGTGATACTGGCTACACAAACTCTATGACCTGCGCTTATTGTATTTTTCCACCTTCCAAATCCGTGAAAAATGCGTAGGGTTAAAGGAGCGGTACAAAGGGGCCACAAGCCCAGGGACTGACTTGGAAGGGATCATGGCTACAACCACTGCCTTTACGGAGACCACAACCACACCAGCTTGGGAGGGATTCACAGAAGGACAATGGTGTTTCACCATAGATGTCCGTGACTTTATCCAGGCTAACTACACCCCGTACACAGGCGGTGAGGAATTTCTAGCTGGGCCAACCGAACGCACCCTCGATATTTGGCGACAACTGAGCGAAATGTTTCCTGAAGAGCGCGAGAAGGGCGTGTATGACGTGGACTATGCCACGCCTTCTACCATTACCTCGCACGCGCCTGGGTACATTGACAAGGCTCAAGAAGTCATTGTCGGCCTGCAAACCGATGCGCCACTGAAACGTGCCATTATGCCCAACGGCGGGTGGCGCATGGTGGAAAAATCTTTGGAAACCTACGGATACCCCGTGGACGAGCGCGTCTCAGAGATCTTCACGAAGTACCGCAAGACACACAACGACGGCGTATTCGACGTGTACCCATCAGACGTACGTAAGGCCAGGTCATCACACATTATTACCGGGTTGCCAGACGCATACGGACGCGGGCGCATCATCGGCGACTACCGCAGGGTCGCCCTGTACGGCGTTGACCGCCTGATTCGCGCAAAACAGTTGGACCGATCCTTCATGGACACCAACCGTTCCACCGAGGACGTGATCCGCGACCGCGAGGAAAACAGCGAGCAGATCCGCGCGCTGGGTGAGCTCAAGGCGATGGCGGCCTCTTACGGCTTCGACATCTCTGAACCTGCTAGCAGCGCTAAAGAAGCGATTCAGTGGCTGTATTTTGCGTACTTGGCGGCCGTCAAGGAACAAAACGGAGCGGCCATGTCACTGGGGCGCACCTCGACCTTCTTAGACGTTTTCATCCAACGAGACCTGGCTGCCGGTGTGATCACCGAGACTCAGGCCCAGGAAATGATCGATGACTTCGTCATCAAGTTGCGCATCGTGCGATTCTTGCGCACACCCGAATACGACCAACTGTTTTCCGGCGACCCCACCTGGGTAACTGAATCCATTGGCGGGACAGGCTTGGACGGGCGCACCCTGGTAACAAAGACATCCTTTAGGATGCTGCAAACCCTGCACAACCTGGGGCCCGCACCTGAGCCGAATTTGACGGTTTTGTGGTCGACAGACCTGCCCGATGGTTTCAAGCGTTTTTGCGCCAGGACCTCGATTGAAACCTCGGCCATTCAGTACGAGTCTGACCATTTGATCCGTGAAAACTGGGGGGATGACGCAGGGATCGCCTGCTGCGTGTCCGCCATGTCAATCGGTAAACAAATGCAGTTCTTCGGGGCGCGCGTCAACCTGGCCAAGGCCATGCTGTATGCGATCAACGGAGGCCGCGACGAAATCAGCGGTGCGCAGGTTGCCCCCAAGACGCCTGCGGTTGTCGGCG
This sequence comes from Actinomycetaceae bacterium, assembly GCA_030538185.1. Taxonomy (GTDB): domain Bacteria; phylum Actinomycetota; class Actinomycetes; order Actinomycetales; family Actinomycetaceae; genus JAUNUK01. The sequence goes on from JAUNUK010000003.1 coordinate 42,927, forward strand.
ATGTCCTGGACTATGACGACGTGCGCGCCAAGTTCGACGTATTGATGGACTGGCTGGCACAGACCTACGTGGACGCCTTGAACTGCATCCACTACATGCACGACCGCTACGCATATGAGCGCATTGAAATGGCTCTGCATGACCGGGTAATTTTGCGCACCATGGCCTGTGGCATTGCTGGTCTATCGGTTGCAGTTGACTCTTTGTCGGCCATTAAACATGCCATTGTGCGGCCCGTGCGCGATGAGACTGGCCTGGTTGTGGATTATGAGGTCACCGGGGACTACCCGACCTTCGGCAACGATGACGACGCTGCCGATTCGATTGCGGTTGACCTGGTGGAGTCCTTTATGGAAAAGGTGCGTGCGCAGCCGACCTACCGCGACTCGACGCACACGCAGTCGGTTTTGACGATCACGTCAAACGTGGTTTACGGCAAAGCCACGGGCAACACTCCTGACGGACGTCGTTTGGGTGAGCCTTTCGCACCTGGGGCCAACCCCATGAATGGCCGCGATACACACGGCATGTTGGCCTCTGCCCTATCAGTTGCGAAACTGCCCTATGACCAGGCTCAAGACGGTATTTCTTTGACGAACACTGTTGTGCCCTCGGGTTTGGGCCGCACGCCTGATGAACAAGTCACGAACCTGGTTGGTCTGTTGGATGCCTACATGGGCTCTGAGGGCTTCCACGTCAATATCAACGTTTTGAACCGCGATACTTTGATGGATGCCATGGAAAACCCCGAGAACTACCCCCAGTTGACCATCCGCGTATCGGGTTATGCCGTGAACTTTGTGCGCCTCACCCGCGAGCAGCAGCTCGACGTTATCTCGCGCACCTTCCACGGGTCGATGTAGCTTGACTAATGCAATGGCAGTCCCCTCACCTGTCGCCGACTTATCAAAAGTCGACGAGGGCGTGGGGTCTGCCATTGCGTTTTCTGCCACTGAGTATTTTGCCGAGGACGCTGGTTCTGGTTTTGGTTCTGGCGCCGGTGGTTCAGATGGGATAACCGGCGAGTACCGCCCCAAACCACTTGAGATTGAAGTTCCTCGGCTACAAGGCAAAGGATTATCGGGCATCTCGGTTGCCAGCGTTGCCAAACGCCACGCAGATTCCGAGGGCAAAGACGTCAGCGAACAGTATCTGATGTCGCACTCTGAGCACATGCTGGCAGTAAAGCTGGGGGAAATAGGGTCCTTGCACTCCTGGGAGTTGGTCACCGCAGTAGATGGGCCAGGAACCCGCTTGACCGTGTTCTTGGCCGGCTGTCCACTGCGCTGCTTGTACTGCCACAACCCCGACACATTCCAAATGCGTCAAGGTCAACCTGTCTTCGCCTCGGACGTAATGCAACGGATTTCCCAATACCGCAAGATTTTTGAGGTAACTGGTGGAGGAGTGACCTTCAGCGGAGGTGAGCCTTTGATGCAACGGGCGTTCTTGGCGAACCTGCTGGCAGGCGCCAAGGCCCGCGGGGTGCACACAACCGTGGATACCTCTGGGTTCTTAGGCGCAAACATGTCGGATCAGATGATAGAGAATACCGACCTGGTGTTGCTGGATATTAAGTCTGGCCTGCCTGAAACCTATAAACGGGCAACAGGCCGAGACCTGGAACCCACCATCCGTTTTGGTGAGCGGCTTAACGAGGCGGGTGTACCGATCTGGGTGCGCTTCGTCCTCGTGCCTGGTTTGACCGATACGCCAGATAACATTGCTGCTGCTGCGCGGATTGCCGCCGCCTGGTCGGTTGTCGAACGCGTGGAGGTCCTGCCATTTCACCAGATGGGCAGGGATAAGTGGCAGTCATTGGGGTTGCGTTATGCCTTGGATGACGTGGATCCACCCAGCCGTGAAGCCACCGAAGCCGCGCGCGCAATCTTTCGTGAACACGCAGACTGGGAAGTCTTCTAACCCCGTCCTTCCTCAAACCTTCCGACTTATGTCGAGGACGAAATTCTCACAGGCCTGTTCTTTAGCTCTGAAATTGCCGCGTAGGATAGAAGAGATTCCTATATGCGGAAAGAAGATGAGGTCATGGACTCGGCAGCACAGGTGCTGGCACAGGTTGATTCTATTCAAGATTGGCTTGAGGAACTCTACGTGCATCTGCACCAAAACCCTGAACTTTCTATGCAAGAGACCCAGACGTCCGCCCTGATGGCTTCTAAGTTGAAAGAACTGGGCTTTGTGGTGCAAACCGTTGGTGGCGGGGTCGTGGGCGTCCTCGAAAATGGTGCGGGGCCTACTGTGATGTTCCGTGCCGATATGGACGGCCTGCCTGTGCGCGAAGAAACCGGGCTGCCCTATGCATCTGTGTCTACACAGGTCGACCGCTACGGTGTAGAGCAGCCGACCATGCACGCCTGTGGGCACGACTTTCACATGAGCGCCGCCCTGGGTGCGGCCCGTTTGTTGGCTGCACATAAAGATGCCTGGTCAGGCACTTACATTGCACTTTTTCAACCCGCCGAAGAAACCTATGGTGGGGCACAATCCATGGTGGATGCCGGATTGGCACAGCTGATTCCACACCCAGATGTGGCCCTTGCTCAACACGTCTTTGGCGCACCGTTTGCCGGTCAGGTCGCCACCAACAGTGGGCCTTCAATGTCGGCTACGACCTCCATTAAGGTCACGCTATTTGGCCGCGGCTCACACGGTTCAATGCCACACTTATCTGTTGATCCGGTGGTTATGGCTGCTGCCGTGGTGCTGCGTTTGCAAGGGATTGTCGCCCGCGAACTGAAACCAGGAACCTTTGGCGTCGTCACTGTCGGTTCGATCCACGGGGGCACCCAAGGCAATATCATCCCCGAAACAGTTACCTTGCGGCTCAATATCCGCGCCTACGATATGCAGGTTCGCCAGTCCTTGCTTGAAGCCATTGAGAGAATCGTCGTCTCGGAAGCCAAGGCATCTGGTGCCCCCAAGGAACCCGAGTTTGAAATCTATGACCCTTTCCCCGTAACTGATAATGATGCTTCTGTTACCGAAAAAGTGACCGAAGCGTTTGTGAATCATTTTGGTCCCGAGAGAGTCAAACACTGGGAACCGATAACCGCTTCCGAGGACTTTTCGATCATCCCTCGTGCGCTTGGAACGCCGTACTGTTACTGGAGCTTCGGTGGCTTCGCGCCAGATACCGAGGCACCCGGTAATCATTCGCCCAAGTTTGGCCCCCTTATGCAACCAACCCTGCGCACCGGAACCGAAGCCGCCCTATCTGCAGTGTTAGCGTTCCTGGGTAAGTAATATCCGCATTGACCACCCAGGTCTGTGGCCTTGTAAAACGGTGGCGAGGAAGCGGCAAGATAGCACCGCCGCGACATGCATGCCTATACACTTGACCCCGTGGAGGCTGCCGTACTTTTTCGGATCGTTGATGTCACAGGAGTAATAGCCAACGGGCTTTTGGGTGGGGCGCTTGCCCGCTCCAAGAACTTTGATGTGATTGGATTTTTGGCTTTGGGGATTGCCTCTGCCCTGGGTGGTGGCATGATCCGCGATATGTTACTGGGGCAAGGCTTTCCTGTGGCGTTGACGGACCCTTGGTACCTATCCGGGGCGATAGCCTCCGCAACGCTCTTGTATTTCATTAACATAGAGGGTCTGTGGTGGCACCGAGCCTTAGTCTTCGCTGATGTTTTGGTGCTGGGCTGTTGGTCAGCGACAGGCGCATCAAAGGCCTTGACTGCCGGTTTGGGTTGGATTCCCGCCGTGTTTTTGGGCGTCATCACGGCGGTCGCAGGGGGAATGCTGCGCGATGTCTTGGTCAACCGCATGCCTTCGATCTTTGGTGGCAACCCGCTGTATGCGACCTTTTCCATCCTGGCGGCAACGCAGATGGTCATCTTGCAATCCCAGGGGTACTACACCCTCGGCATGGCATCAGCCATAGTATTGTGCGCTGTCTTTGGCCTGCTGGCCAGACGTTTCAAATGGATCCTCCCCAGGCCTTTCGGGGTCAATGTATCCATCAAGTTCCCACAGCAGTTCAAGAACCAAAAACCCAGCCAAGACTGAGCTGGTTGCAATAGAAAAATACGTATAGAAGCCGGCCACGCCCTATATGACGCACCCGGCTCCTATACGTATTTATTTTTCTAACTGCGGCACATGCTGGAACTCAGTTACAGTCCTAGCCCTGGTTGTTGATGTACTCCAAGAGTGCCTCTGCTGTGGCTGCCCACCCTTCGGGCTTGGGGTGCATGTACTCCAAGAACTTGTACCCCGAGGCCAGCGGCGGGCCCATCCAGGAATTTTCCTGCGAGGCTGCCATGTATGGGTCAAGGCCGTGTTCAATTCCGTCCTTCGCCCAATGTGCCTTCACATTGTCGACGAAGTGGAACACGGGGTTGTCAACCGTCCCCAGCGCCTGGTTTGCCAATTGGACTGCTTGTCCTTGCGCCACGTCCCCCGCTGCCTGCAACTGTGTCATTGCTTGAGTGACGTGATACCAGCCTGCGGGCCCCTCTGGCAGTGTGTAGTCCTGGTCTTGACGCAGTAAATGCGGGTAAGACAACAGGTAAACCTGGGCTTTGGGCGCACGCTGATGGATGGCCAACAGGGCCGTGGTCGCATCAGCCTGCAGCTGCGTCAACTTCGCGCTGGCGGCATTCATCCAACGTTGGCAAGAATACGCCTCACGCAAAACCGGGCAAGACATCGTGATTTCGACAAAGTTGATGTCATTTCCACCCATCGTCAAGAACACCATGTCTGTGTCGGGCGTCAAGGCATCGACCTGTGGGGCTACCATGAGGCGGCATTCGACGGTGGCGGTGTACAGGTTGCCAGCCGGCGCAGGGGCTACGACCCGGTAGTCGTAGTACAGATCGGGTTGGTCCGTTGTGCCGCACAGATTCGCATCCATGGCACGCTGTTTGAAAGCCCCCGCCCTGTCAGGTGTGGAACGAGGAATCCAGTAACTTTTTGTCACTGAACGTTGCCACCCCAGGTTCTTAGGCGCAGTCAGGTCAGCCAAAACCCCTCCACCGCAGGCAACGTTCGTATAACTGCTGGCATTCAAGGCATCGGCAACGCGCGAACCGTAGTTCAAATTCGAGCGCCCACAATCCATTGAATAGTATTCGGTCGCGCCATTCCCAGAAGAGTAGGAATCACCGAGTTGGACAATTTTTAGGGCTTCCGGCTGCGTCTGGGTGTCCGGGTTTGCTTGTGCAAGTGGAACAGCAAAAGCCCCCAAGGCTAAGGCAGAGAAAACTGCCACCAAGGGGGTAAAGACGCGAAGGGTTTTTCTACTTGACATGGTTTCCTCTCACCACGACGCACATTATTTTCGCTGATTTGCGAGGGCGGACAGATGTCCATGCACAAGATTGCTTTTAGACCCAGCTCAATAAATGAGCACCCGCCCTTGTGAATCGTAACACTCCCTCATTGTTTTTTGGGCGTGTCGAGGCATAAAAAAGCGATAAATTCTTAACTGCAATCCCGCTGGTCAAGCACCTGATTACGCCTTAGTGAAAGAGGTAATGCGGAAAATCCTCAGCTGCCTACAGGACGCCCTGGGCGTCGTGGCGCTGCGGTGCCACTGGGCAGGCGCCCGGCTTTGTGCAGCGCATCGCGCAGCAGGACCTCTATCTGCGCATTGGCCGACCGCAAGTCATCGGCCGCCCACTTCGCCAAGGCTGCATGCACCCCCGGGTCCAGCCGCAACAAGATCTGCTTACGTTGCGGCCTATCAGTTTGCGTCTTCATTTCCGAGGGCGGGGGCGCTTCCTCATCTGGAACAGCCCCTTGCGTGCCGTCCTCGGCAATGTTTTTTCTGCTCACGATGGGCCTAAGCGTATAGCGAACCCGTGTTCACAACCGGGGTCGCCCGCGACTCTGAACACAGGACTACCAGCAGATTTGAAACCATCTGAGCCTTGCGTTCATCATCCAGGGCAACAATGTTTTCGGCCTCAAGACGTTCGAGGGCGTTGTCGACCATGGTGACCGCCCCTTCCACAATCAGCGAGCGGGCGGACAAAATCGCGGAAGCCTGCTGGCGTTGCAACATGGCCTGAGCGATTTCAGGAGCGTACGCAAGAGCGGAAATGCGGACCTCGATGATGTCCACGCCGGCATCTATGACGCGTTCAGTCACCTGGAGGGCAAGTTCTTGGGAAACCAGGGCGGTGGAGCCTCGCAGAGACATGGGTTCAACAGCGTTGGTACCACCTTGGATTTCTGGTTTGACCTGCGAGGGCAGCAAGTCCTTAGCGCCCTGGGCTTCTTGGGTGTCATAGGGGTAGAGGCCTGCGACGTGGCGAAGTGCGGCCTCGGACTGTGTTTTGACGAACTCTTCGTAGTTTTCGACCGCGAAGGTTGCCTTGGCGGTGTCGCGCACCTGCCAGACCACAATCGCAGCGATGTTGATCGGGTTACCGTTTAGGTCGTTGACCTTCAACTGGCCAGTTTCAAAGTTGCGGACCTTGACCGAGACCTTCTTGCGTGTCGACAGCGGGGTGACCGTAGACAAACCCGTGCGTCTGATCGTGCCTGTGTAGTTACCAAAGAACTGGACGACTGCGGTTTGGCCAGGATTGACCAAGACAACCATGCTGAAGGTAATGAAAGAGGCAAGGAAGGCAATAATGCCGATGGTCAGCAAGAAACCGCCTGCTGGCTGGGCAGCCTCGAGGCGGATGCCACCGAGAACGGTCAAGACTGATCCTCCAAACATCAAGGCCAGGGACGCCACGACAATCAGCACGGCACTTGGAGAGCCTCCACCTTTAGAAGGGATTTCCGTGATGTTCACACCTTTGTTGGCCTGGCCTGTATTCGTGTCCATATCAGTTCCTTACGTGTGTGGGACGGCTGTGGGTCTTGGTTGATGACTGTGGTCGCCGCGCTTCCTTATAGCGAAACCATATCAATCTGATATCACATTAAGCAAGTTTTTGCTGTGGCTTGCTGGCCGCACCTTTGGTCATGGCTAGACGATGCAGGCAACCTCACACCCATGACCATCACCCACCACCCCTCACCAAAGCGCCTCTCTATCAGGCGACAGCGTGGACAGAGAAGCGCAAGTTCAATGCATTGGCCACTTTCAAGATTGTTGACCATGTGGGATTGCCATCCGCAGACAGCGCCTTATAAAGACCATCACGACTCATTCCAGTTCTACGTGCCAGTTCACTCATGTTGCCACTACGGGCAATAGCCCCCAGCGCACGTGGCAGCGCAGTGGGATCCTCGGTCGATTCTTCCAAGGCAATCTCGAGATACCCGGCCACATCTTCCATGTCCTTCAGGTAATCCGCTACATCAAACTGTTTATAGCCAGCCTTATTTTCCACCGAGCCCACCCTCACTTCGTTTCCATTCCAAGGCCAATTGCTTAGCGGTGTTGATATCACGCACCTGCGTCGACTTATCCCCGCCAATCAAAAGCAAGACCATGCGCTTTCCATCTTTCAGGAAATAGAGTCGATACCCCGGCCCGTGGGTAAAACGCAGTTCATAGACCCCGGAACCAACAGCTTTAACGTCACCCAAATTTCCCGTCCTCATGCGGTCGATGCGGGCCAATATCCGCAGCCTGCCTTGTCGATCTTTGAGGTGATTGAGCCAATCTTCAAAGATCGGTGTCATCAAAACATCAACCACTTGTATAACCTATCTGACAGTTTTCATTCACACAAGACTTCAGCTGAGGCTTCGCCGCTCGAAGTGTTTTTCAATACTGACACGGCCATATGTGAGCCGTGGGGTACTTCCAGTAATCTGTGGATAACTTTTCTCATAGGCAGACTCCCCACAGATCGCACGCACAAAAATTTCCTTGACCTTGTTGAGGGTGCTGCTTTACGCTGGGGGCATGAGAATGTGAGTTTCTGGCCCTCCCCTTGCGACTGTGCTCAGCGCGGCAAGGGGTCATCCTTGAACAGAAACCCACACAACCCATGCGCCACACACGCAACCTTCTTTCCCCAGACTCCCCTGCAACAGGCGTTCACCTGCGCCTCGAGGGCCTATCCTTTGCCTACGCTGAACGCCGAGTACTCAGCGACATCACCTTCACCGTTGACGCACGTCAACGCTTAGGTCTGATCGGCGAAAACGGTTGCGGCAAAACGACATTGCTGCGCCTGATCGCAGACGTGCTGACCCCCAGCAAGGGAACGGTTCTTGTGCATTCGCCCTCGGCAATAAAGCCACGAATCGGCCTGCTTCACCAAGAACCTCCTTTCAGCCCAGACCAGACCATCACGCAAGCCTTAGAAGACGCCACTACTCCGGTGCGTCAAGCGGCTGCGAACCTGGATGAAACTGCACAAGGCATAGCCCGCAACCCCGATGACCCGCAGGCGCTTCAAGCCTACGCAAACGCCTTGGAACAGGCAGAACGCCTGGATGTATGGGGTATTGATGCGCGCGTATCCGCAATGCTGGACGGCCTTGGGCTGGACGTGTTTGACCGCGCGCGCCCCACGGGCACCTTGTCTGGTGGGCAGCGCGCACGTTTGGCCCTGGCATGGCTGCTGCTCAACGCCCCCGATATTTTATTGCTGGACGAGCCGACGAACCACCTAGATGCCCAGGCCACAGCCTTCCTGGTGGACCTTCTGCGCACTTGGAAAGGCCCAGTAATTGTTGCCAGCCACGACCGTGCCTTTATGGACGAGGCCCTGACGACGCTTATAGATTTAGATCCTTGCCCCCTGCCACACGCCCTGACCTGCGATTTGTTGCAAGACGGCACTGGCAGCGGTATTGGCGTCACGCGTTTTAGCGGAAACTACAGCGACTACCTGCGTCAGCAAGCGCGCGGCCAGCAGCGCTGGCATACCTTGTATCGCGAGGAACAAGAGGAACTAAAGCGTCTGCGCACGCAGGTTCAAGATTCGCATGTGGTTGGGCACGCGGATTGGAAGCCTCGCACCGAAGGAGGCATGGCCACAAAGTTTTACGCCGACCGCAACGCCCGTGTCGTGACAAGGCGCGTCAAAGACGCCGAGCGGCGCCTAGCAGATTTGGAACGCACCCAGATCCGCAAACCACCTGCGCCTTTGTCGTTTAGTGGACTTATGCCCGTCCTGCGCCCACCCAAGGTTCCGGGCACAATCGCCATCTCGAAGGCGTATATAGAGTCCAGGCTTGCCCCCACAAGTTTCACCATTTCCGAGGGCGAAAAGTTGTTGATCACCGGCGAGAACGGCTGTGGCAAATCGAGCCTTTTAGCAGCCATTGCCGGTGAACTTCCCTTGACCAGTGGAAGCATCACTATCGGCAGCGGCCTGCGGGTCGCTTTGCTGCATCAAAACCTGGAAAACCTGGGAGACCTTGATGGAGCGGATGCGGGCCTGAGCGTCGAGGCCACCTACCGCAATACTGTGGGAACATCGGTGGCTGAAACAATACCCCTGGGCTCTTTTGGGCTCATTGCCCCACGTGATGTTAATCGGCGCACTGAAACCTTGAGCACGGGTCAGCGTCGGCGTCTTGCCTTAGCAGTTGTATTGGCGAAGCAACCGGATGTCTTGCTATTGGATGAACCGACGAACCATTTTTCCTTGAGCCTGGTCACAGCCCTGGAAGAAGCAATCCCGTCGTTCCCCGGAACGGTTATTGTCGCCTCGCATGACAGGTGGCTGCGTAAAAACTGGGGTGCTGCAGTCCTGGAACTGCCCGCCCTCGGAAATGAGAAAAGCGGGAGCTAAGAAATGTGCCCCCGATAGGATTCGAACCTACGACACCCACTTTAGGAGAGTGGTGCTCTATCCCCTGAGCTACGAGGGCATGTGCCTTGTGCGCCCACCGATGTGCAAACCGATGCGTGCGAAAGCAACCTAGCAATCATAACCGCGCCACAAGCTTGGCCCAAACCGGGTGCGCTCTACATCTGCGTGAGTGTATCGGTGTGGTTAGCGGCGGGCCCAGGCTTCGGTTGGATCCAGGCCCTCATCGATCCTGCGGGAAGGAACCACCATCACAGGGCAGGTCGAGTGATTCAAAACTGCCTGAGACGTCGAGCCCAGCAGCAGACCAGCAAAACCGCCGCGCCCTCGAGTTCCCACAACCAACAAGTCCACAGCAGTAGAAAACTCTGCCAGCAGGGCCGCTGGATTACCGTCCAAGGCGTGCCGGGCAACCTTCATACCCGAATCACCGAGTTCCTGATCGACAATCGAATCCAAGGCACGTTGCACATCCTTCAAGACATTGTCGCGATCCACGGTGGTTGGAAGCCAAGTCATCATCCCCACACCCGTTGACAAGGTCACCGCAGAGATTGCGGTCAAGCTCGCATCCCACAATTTAGCTTCGCCAATTGCGTGCGAGAGGGCAGAGGAACCCGGAATGGAGGAATCCAAGCCCACAACTATGCGCTCAACCGGCGTGAACTGTGAACCGCCCGCATGGCGTGGCACCACAACGACGGGACAGTGAGCATGGGCAGGCAATGCGGCAGACACTGACCCCAATAGGCGCTCTGCAATGCCGGCATTGGTGTGATTACCAACCACAACTAATGCGGCTTCTTTGGACAACTCCACCAGGATGCCCGCAGGATCTCCCGGATGCAGCGACTCGTTGCACTCAACCCCCATCGCCGCTGCACGCGCATGCGCGTCATCAATAACTGATTGGGCGCCTTCGCGGATAACCGAGTCATCCAAGGTGACATAGCCACCGTCCAACGAAGAAGCCGTGAAAGAAGGCAGAGAGTACGCGCAGATCAAGTGGATTGACATGCCGGCTTGTTTCGCCCTGGCCAAAGCCCAGTCCAAGGCACCAACGCTTTCTGGGGATCCGTCTACGCCAACCAGGATTACATTCTTAGATGTCATGGATTTTCCCTCCGTTAACAAAACTATACCGTCCGCACTGCACAGTGGACCGATACAGGGGGCAGAAAAAACGGATGCCTGGGCCAAAACCCAGGCATCCGGACACTATATGAAAAACTCTATTCCGCAACCCTAACGTAGGAAGGGTTGCCGTAGATCGGCACAACCTTCACGGATTCTCCGGGACGAGGAGAGTGGATCATCTGGCCGTCGCCAGCATAGATGCCGACGTGCGAGCCGTAGGCGACGATGTCGCCAACTTGGGCTTCACCGGCCGAAACCTTGGTACCGGCGTTTCCTTGTGCCCAAGATGTGCGGGGCAAGTTCACGCCCATTTGGCCATAGACATAGCCCACAAAACCGGAGCAATCAAAGCCACCTGGGGTAGTTCCACCGTAGCGGTAAGGAACTCCTTGGTAGCGCATGGCCACATCCAGGACCGAACCACCTTCAACAGAAGAACCACCTGTAGCGGCTGCGGCTGCAGCACCTGTTGCAGGGGCTGAAGACAGGGCGGCTACGCTAGGCGTGTCGTTCGTGGGCGTTGCTGCACGGGTACCGGTACGTGATGTCTGGGTCGAAGCCACGACAGCAGGTTCTTCCTGTGTGACCGTGACAGAGATTTCATCTGCTGCCCACTGCGTATCGGGCGTCGTAACAACAGGGTTAGAGGCTGCAGCTACGCGCAGGTCACCCGTGGTGACTGTAATGTTTGCCGGTTGGCTGGCTGCCTCTTCAACGGTTCTCTCAGGGGATGCCATAGCTGTTGACGCTGCGGCGATAGTCATAATCACGCCGGTCGTCGCCAAAGAAGCGGCTCCCTTTACTGCATCAACCGAGGCTACAGACTGGGCCAAGGAGGTCAATGGTGTGCTTGGACGGCACGCCATGCGGTGTCTTGCCCGTTTCGTAGACTTCGTCACTCGGGATCTCTCTTTCGTTCAATCGTTATGACCTAAGCGAGACTACCCCAAATGAAATACAAATGTCACGTTTTGGTCACGCTTTTGTGACGAAGCCATCACTTTGCACTAAAGATCCTGAACGAAGAAATGCTGAGCAAGGTCCCTCGAAAGCACCACGGCCTGCCGGTTTAGGTGCTCTCCGCCGCATTGCCCCCCATTAATGTCACTTTTCCCGAGACACGCCACGACATGAAAATCGCCATCAACAACCCAGGCTTCGATTGTGACACTGGGCAATATGGCTGCCTCCCGAAGCTGCGCCAACAAACCACCTTCTGCCTGAATGGGCTCTCCTACACGCGAAATCCGCGCAGAAAATGGCTGTTCTAAGCCCTTCCCTTGGACTTCTTCAATAAAAGCAACAAGAGACTTCTCTAAACGGAGGGGGCAGCTGGTGCCAGGAATCGGATTTCCGTAAGGATCCGAAAAGGGATCCCCCAAAAGTTTCACCAATGCCTTTTCGACATTGTCACTCATCACGTGCTCCCACCGGCACGCCTCATCATGCAGATCCTCCCAAGACAAGCCGATCACGTTCAGAAGCAGGCATTCGGCTAAACGGTGCTTTCGCATAACCTCCGTAGCAATTTCAGAGCCGCGTTCACTCAGGCTAATTTGCCGATCGCTTTGAACCTCAACCAGCCCGTCTCGTTCCATACGAGCCACGGTCTGAGACACGGTGGGACCTGAGTGCCCCAAGCGGTCCACGATGCGCGCGCGCAAAGGCGGAACCCCGTCTTCTACCATCTCAAAGACCGTCTTAAGATACATTTCAGTACTGTCGATGAGTTCGCTCATGGCCTGACCTTCCCGCCGATACCCTCTTGCAGATCTCTGAGTTCTCTGCACAAAACCTCCTGTCCAGCATACAGGGACCCACTCATCCCACACCCTGTCTACGCTCGCGGCATGGGAGGATTACAGTATGACTATGTCCCCATTGGCACAAACCTTGCGCATCCCCAAAGACCTCCTACCAGCAGACGGCCGCTTCGGCTGCGGACCGGCCTTGATACGTCCTGCCTCCATTGAGGCAATCACAACCAGCGGGATCATGGGCACGAGCCACAGGCAAGCTCCCGTAAAGGATCTAGTAGGACGCATCCGCGAGGGCTTAACCGAACTTTTCACGGCACCAGACCATCGAGTCGTCCTCGGCAATGGTGGGTCCACCACGTTTTGGGCTATTGCCACGGCGTGCCTGGTGCGCAAACGTTCGGCTCACGCCGTTTTCGGTGAGTTCGGCTCAAAGTTTGCACAAGAAACCACCAACGCGCCTTTCCTCGACTCCCCTTTCATTGCCGAGGGCGCCACGGGCACACTTGCGGTACTGGACAAGGCTGTGGAAGGCGTGGATGCCTACGCTTGGCCCCAACAGGAAACCTCAACCGGGGTTGTTTCGCCTGTGCGCCGCGTGCCTGACACGCACGACGCACTGACGCTAGTGGATGCGACCTCTATTGCCGGTTCCGTCCAGGTCGACGTGTCCCAAACGGATGCCTACTATTTCGCGCCCCAAAAGGCGCTAGGTTCTGATGGCGGGCTGTGGGTGGCGCTCATGTCGCCTGCCGCTATTGAACGTGCCGAGGAACTGTGTGCCGCTAAAGCTACGCCCGACAACCCGCAGGGACGCTGGATCCCTGCGATTTTGGACCTGAAGCAGGCGATTGACAACTCGGTAAAGAACCAGACCCTCAATACGCCCGCACTGGCGACTTTGATAATGCTTGAAGACCAGATCCGTTGGCTACTGGACAATGGCGGCCTGCCCTTCGCCCAGGCGCGCGTCGAGGAATCCTCGCAGGCCATCTACCACTGGGCGGCGTCTAGGTCGTGGGCCAACCCCTACGTGGCAAACCCCGATTGGCGTTCGCCGGTGGTGTGCACCATCGACCTGGATGAAGATGTCTCGGCCACGGCAGTTTTGGATGTGCTGAGGGCCAATGGAATTGTGGACCTTGGGGCATATCGCAACCTGGGACGCAACCAATTGCGCATCGGCGTCTTCCCAAACACCGACCCACAAGATGCTGCAGCCCTGATAGCCTGCGTCGACTGGGTAGTGCAACGGCTTTAGGTTTCTTCGGCAGTTTTTGGGGGGTCGTCCTCGGCAATAATTTTTTCCGAGGGCGCGGTGTTGCTGGCCTGGTCGGCGGAACTGTCTGAACTGTCCTGGCTGTCCTGAATGTGCTGGGCGCGCTCTCTGGGGCCCTCGACGCGCACCCTGGGAGGCAGCAGCGAATACGTCAGGCGCACGTTCCAGGTGTGTTTCGTCCACAGTGCGGCCCACACGGCCACCAACAAAGAGGCAATGCCGCCGATGGCAATCGACCAACGCGGCGAAATATTGTCTGCCACCCAACCAATTAGAGGGGAACCCAAGGGCGTACCGCCCAAGAAAACCATGACGTAGAGGCTCATGACGCGGCCACGAACCTCTGGGGCAACCGAAAGCTGTATGGCGGCATTCGCTGAGGTGATCATGGTCAGGGACGAAAACCCAACCGGGATAAGTGCCAGGGCGAAGATCCAGTAACTTGGCGCAAGGGCTGCACCTATGGCAAAGAACCCGAAGGCGAATGAGGCGATAATGACGTTTCTGACCTTCGGGTAACGGCGTCTTGCGGCGTTCAGGGCGCCTGCCACCGAGCCAATGGCCATAATCGAACCCAGCAGTCCGAACTCGCCAGCCCCCTTGTGGAAGACGTTGGTGGCCATGACCCCCATGGTCAACTGGTAGTTCAAACCGAAGGTTGAAACGATACAGGCAATAGCCATGATGACGATGATGTCTGTGCGGTTCTTGACGTAGCGGATACCTTCTCGCACCTGCCCTTTTTCTGCTTTGACGTGGGTGGAAGGCAGCAGATCAGAAGGCCTAATGACAATGAGCGAGACGATCGGCCCCAGGTAGGAGGCAGCATTAACGAAAAACACCCAGCCGGGTCCGACAAGCGCGATGACCACGCCAGCCACGGCCGGTCCCAGCATGCGCGCGGCATTGAATGAAGCAGAATTTAAGGCCACGGCATTGGAAACCAAACGACCAGGGACCAGCTCGGAGACAAAGATATTACGCGGCGGGCTTTCGATGGCGGCAACAACCCCGAGGGCGAAGGCCAGAACATAAACATGCCACAGTTGAACGTGGCCAAAGACAACCAAGCCACCGAGGATAAGTGACAGCAAGGCCGCTGCCACCTGTGTCAGTTGCAGGACGAATCGCCTGTCGTAACGGTCGGCAATGACTCCCGCATAGGGACCTAGTAATAAGGACGGGGCAAATTGCAGGGCGGTGACGATGCCGACTTCCAGGCCAGAACCTTGCGTCAGGATCTTTAAGACCAGCCAGTCTTGTGCGATGCGCTGCATCCACGTGCCTGTATTGGCCACGAGGTTACCGAAGAACCACCAGCGATATGTGCGCAGGCTCAAGGATGTAAACACTCCGCCCGACGCCATAACGCACCCCCTTCATCGGTTAAAACCTTACTCCCTTGTGCGTTGAAACTATCAGTAAAGGTCTGAGCCTATTCGTTGGGGGGCTACCCGACGAATAGGCTCAGACCTTAGGTGATAGTCTCTAGAAAAATTTATGCGAGGGCTGCCTGAATGGGGCCCAGCACGAAGTAGAAGATGAACATGATTGAAACCACCCACATGAGGGGGTGAATGTCCTTCAGCTTGCCCTTCGCCAGTTTGATAACCAGCCAGGTGATGAAGCCCGCGCCGATACCGACCGTGATCGAATACGAAAACGGCATCATGGCTATGGTCATGAAGGCCGGAATGGCAATCTCCGGGTCCTTCCAGTCGATGTCCACAACCTGCTGCATCATGAGGAAGCCGACAAAAACCAGAGCCGTGGATGCGGCCTCGGAAGGAACCAAAGCAACCAGGGGTGAAATAAAGGTAGACGCCAAGAAGAGCACGCCGACCACAATCGAGGACAAGCCCGTGCGTGCACCCTCGCCGACACCTGCGGAGGACTCGACGTAGGAAGTGTTGGAGGACACGCCACCCAAGCCTCCAACCACAGCGGCCAAAGAGTCCACCAACAGGATCTGCGTGGATTTCGGCGGGTTTCCATCTTTATCAAGCAGTTTCGCTTCGGAGCCGATGGCAACCATTGTGCCCATGGTGTCGAAGAAGTCAGCCAGCATAAGCGAGAAGATAATCAGCAGGGCGGCGACAGGACCCAGCTTCACGAAGGCGCCGAAGAAGTCGATCTGACCCAGGGTTGCAAAGTCAGGAATAGCGATGGGCGAACCTGTTATCTCAGGGGCGTTCAGGCCCCAACCCGTCGGGGCCACAACCGCGCCCGTGGCGTCCTTCATCAAGGGCACCTTTAGCAAAGCCTGAATAATGAACCCTACGACGGTTGCCGAAATGATGCCGATAAGGATGGCACCTGGCACCTTGCGGACATAAAGGATCACGGTCAAGAAGATGCCAATGACGAAAACCAGAGCCGGCCAGCCGTTAAGGGACCCGTCGATGCCCAGCTGCACAGGGGTTCCACCAGGGCGAATAATGCCGGCGTTCAGCAGCCCCACGAAGGCTATAAAAATGCCGATACCCACCGAAATGGCAACCTTGACCTGCCCTGGGACCGCACGGAATACGGCCTCGCGGAAACCAGTCAACACCAAGACCGTGATAAGCGCGCCTTCCCAGAAAATGAGGCCCATGGCCTCTTGATAGGTCAGCCCCATGCCCAGGCACAAGGTGAAAGCGACCATAGCGTTGAGCCCCATACCCGCAGCCAAAGCCAAGGGGTAGTTCGCGACGACGCCCATGAGTATGCTCATGATCCCTGCGACCAGAGCAGTGCCAGCCGCGATAGAAGCGGGAGTAATGTTCTCGGGTGCCGCAACACCGAGTATGTTTGCGTTGACCACAAGGATGTAGGCCATTGCAAAGAACGTCACCAAACCGCCGCGAATTTCTTGGCTTACGCTGGAACCACGTTCGGTCAGATGGAAATAACTATCAAGAACGCCCTTGGGGGCCACCTTAGTCTCAGTCACGTTAATCAACTCTGACAGGTTCGGAGCACAGATTGCAAACTACCCGGTCATCGATCCCGGGTGGGTGGTACGCACCTCTTACTGCCGACTTGCACCAACCCTGGTTTCAAGGCTTTCTTCTGCCGATTCTTGAGGTTCTTGAGATTCTTCCGCGCAGTTCTCTGGGGAATCCGTCCCTGTAGCCTGGCCTGTTTTCAAACGCAAAGGCTGAGTCGCCACAATCTCCAGATCGACCTCGTCCACATGGGGAGGAACAACTGCCCAGGCGGAAGCCCTCTTGGGTACATCAGTTTCGGAGTGCGCCCCACATGAGTGGTCGAAAGAGACCACGCAACCGTCGTCTTGTGCCCACTCATTAGCGCAGACCCCAAACATGGTCCTAAAACTTCCGCCCATCTTCATGAGGAACCCACACGTGGCACAGTTTTGGGCGTCCCTGCCGCCGAGCTTCAAAGGCCCCCGCTCCCCCGCGTACCACCGCGTAGCCGCGCGGTCCCTGCCAGTTTGGGACAGGGCCCGAGGGCGTCCAAGTCCAATCTCGTAAGGATCGAAGGCATCAGCATCTTCGCCAGTTAATTCGTAGGACTGGTCGAGACGAACATCGTTTTCACGGTACGCAATTGTGTCGTAACGCGACAAGTCCCCGGGCTCCAAGCGGTCTTCCCACGGGATCCACGGGGGTGCCAAGAGTGCGCCCTCGCCAGGAAGTAAATTGACCTCGCAGATGGTGGCCTTCCGCCCGCGTGGTGGCCTGGCCAGGGTGACCGTCCATTCCCACCCCACGTAACCAGTCTTGAGGCATTCGAAGCGGTGAGTTAGCAGCCGGGAGCCTTCAGGCTTTACCCCCATGTGGATACCGATTTCGGTTTCCGGGCAGACGGGAGCAAGCGCCTGACGTGCAACCTCGCTAGCCTGTGCCAGCAAGGCATCCACCTCACAGTCCGCTGCCGCTCCCTTTTTTACTGTCATATTATTCAAGCCTTGCCTCACGCACTCTCATGTACTACGCATCGAAGGACTGTGCGACCACTCGCAACACTTGCGCAATTTTGCTGCCATTTTCCGGGTACTTCCCGCGACGCAAAGACCCCGATGCCTGATCGAGCATCTTGATCAAGTCCTCAACAATAGGAACCATCTCTTCAGCAGATTTGCGTTTAGATTTCGCGATAGAAGGAAGATCCTCTAGGAGGGTGACGGCGAGCGCCTGTGGACCCCGCCTGCCATCGGCAACGGAATACTCAATCTTGGTTCCAGGCTTTATGTCGTGGACATCTTCAGGCAGCGCGGAGGCATGCAAGAAGACTTCTTCCCCATCGTTTCCAGCGACGAAGCCGAAGCCCTTTTCTTTATCGAACCACTTCACCTTACCTGCAGGCACTTTTCCCCCTGAATTCTTATGGCGGATAGGGGTGCGCATACGCAGACCCCTGTTTCCGCCCCTCACAGTGTAACCAAAAGCTGTATTTCTGGCACTATGCATCCGAGACACACAGAAACATGCCACAATAATCATGTGATAAAAGCAAAAAAAGGTGCCCTGTCTGCTGCAACTGCCCTGTTCCTTATGGCATGGATGCTACTAATCCAGGGCAACGTAGCCCACAGCACTCCCGGAGCGGTGCTACCCGCAGAACCGCCGCAAGAAATATCGGGGCAGGTCTGGGATCCCAATAATTACCTGGGTGATTCAGTGAACGACGTCAACACAGCGATCTCTTCCCTGAAAGAAAAAGGGGTAACCCTGTACGTAGCCGTCGTGGCGGATTTTGGCGCCATGTCGCCCCAAGAATGGGCACGTCAAACCCTGTCTTTATCCAAGGCCCCCCAAGAGTCCTATATCTACGCTCTGGCCATGGACACCCGTCAGTACGACGCGCAGCCAGGCCCTGATGCGGCCTTGAGCGGCGAAAGAATCATCACCCTGGCTCAACAAGTCACCATAGACGCATCGGCACCCAAACTCGGTGGTGTCATTCAAAACTTCGTCGCAGCCTTGGATCAAGAACTCATCACCCAGGGTTTAACCACCCCATCAGAAGAGTCCTCGGCGAGTTTCGCGATCCCCACCGGTGTCATTATTGGCATTATCGTCTTCGCAGCTCTTATCGCAATCTTGGTCGGCTACGCGCTATATGCACGCGCCCGCAGACCTGCCGGTCCTAAACTCAGGACGGAACCGACGCTGGTAACCCCGCAGGTTGACTCCACGCCACAGCCCACACAAGCCGCCCTCGCCGCTTTAGAGGCAAGCCGCGCCCTCCCAAACGAAACAAAAGACAAAGACATTGCCGAGGACGGTGCAGATGTTGATGCCTCCGAGCAGGTGGGCGCTGTTGAAGAACCGCAATACGTTGAGGATGCCAAAGAACCAGATGAATCGACGGAAGATTCCGGACCTGAGGTGGCGGATGTGGCGGATGTGGCTACGACCGGAACAAGTGCACAGATGGTAGAGGATCTGGATACGCCTATTGAGATAGCACACGCCCAAGGACTTTTGGCTTCAGCACGTGACACCCTCTATGCAGCCGAGGAGGACCTGGCGGTTTCCCGTCAACAGTTCGGGCAGGCTGCCACAAGAACCTTTGCCGGAGACTTAGCCCAGGCCAAGGTGGGGCTGCGCCGCGCAATTCAAGAACTATCGAATAATCCTCAAGCTTCTGCGGAACTTATCCAAGACATGCAGGCAGAAGGCCCCCGCGCAGAGAACCGAGTGAAAACCCATGTGGATTCTTTTGCTCGGCTGCGTCATCGCCAGGCCGGCGTCGAAGCCTCGTTGACTGACCTATCCAATAAAGGTCAGGTCATCGCCAAGCAGGTCCAAACTAGCCTGGACCAGGCAAACGATAGCGACTCTTCCCTGACGAAACTCGCGGTCCGTAACCTGGAGCTTTCTAAGGGCTTGCTCATGTCAGCCAATAAGGCTTTGCAAATGGGTCAAGAAAAAATCGCTGAAGGCGATCGCGTCATGGCCGTGCGTTATGCGAGGGGTGCAGAACGTGCCACGGCGCAAGCGCAACTGGCCGTTGGCGTGGCGGCTCAAGTCAAAAGCCTAAACACTGAGGCAGCCCCCGAAAATCTGAGCCAGGAGATCGCCGTCCTGGAACGCCGCGCTCTGGTTGTGGATTCTACTGTGGCAATTAACCGCAAGAATGTGCCTACCCAGCTGAAGATCCGGGTATCAAATCTTTTGGAACGCTGCGAAGAGATCGCTGATATTGCTGGTAGAGACGCTGGTCTTGCCGCCCCTATGGTGGCGGAAGCAAACGCAGAAGTGGAGAGTCTGGCACAGGCTTTGAACGCGCTGTAGTCGGCGCATTGGCGTAAAGTTTTATGGGAGACCATCACAGGAAGGTACCTATGAAACGCCACGCCCTTGCACTGCTACTAGGGGCGGGACTCGTTTTTGCCCCTGCAACCGCGGCCTTTGCCACAGACCCCTTTACTCTTGAAGCTCGTGTGGTTGATGCGACTTCGAGCATCTCATCGGCAGCGAAGGACAATATTTCTAAGAGGCTTGAGGCCGTGGATGTTTGTGCCCCTCACCTGGCCGTTGTGCCGAATTTTTCTGGAAAAGACGGCGGTGCTTGGGCGAGAGAGACCCTAGAAAAAACCGATGGCACGAACTCTAGGTTTGTGGTCTTTGCTATTTCTAAGGACGAGCGCAAAATGGGTATTTGGGGTGGTCCTGCCTGCCCCATTACGGGGTCGGCACTTACAGCCCAAATGAACAATGTGCTCAGTCAATCTGTTGCTGGGGCTGTAGATGGAGGAGATTGGGAATCCTTGGGCGCAGCCTACGCGGATTCAATCAGGCAACTAGCGGGTGGAGACGCGGGCTCTACAGCGACCCACCCCGGTGGGGGGTCAAACCCGGAAATCTATCCGGATATTGAGGGCACACGACCTGGGGGCCATATAGGTTTTGGCGGCATTCTCTTGGTGAGTGGTCTATTGTTTGTCGGGATTATTGTCCTTGTGTCTTTGGTATCTCGCAAAGGCAAGCGGCCAACTGGGGCACTGGGCCAGACCCCAGGAGCGCCCGTGAATCCGCAGACCCTAAAAGACCTGGATAACCAGGCAGGTGCCGCCTTAGTAGCAGCAGACAATGCGATCCGTACCGCACAAGAAGAGTTAGCCTTTGCCCGCGCCCAGTTTGGTGTGATTTCAACCGACGGCTTTTCTGCAGCCTTACAGCAGGCCGAAGCGCTGCTAGGCCCGTCTTTTGAACTGCGTAAGCAATTGGACGACGCCTACCCGGAAACTGATGCTGAACGTGCGCGGATGTGCCAACAAATTTTGGACAACACGCAACAGATTGAGCAAATCTTAGTTGCCCAGCAACAATCCTTCCAGGAAATGCGCCAAGCCCAGGCAAATGTGGGACAGTCTGCATCCCTTATGGAGCAGCGTTTAGAGGAAATGACGCCACGCATCACAGCCGCCGGACTTCAGTTACAGCAATTACAAAACGAATACCCGAACACCTCACTAGCCGCTATCGCCTCCAACCCTGAGCAGGCGTATAGCCTGATTCAAGCCGCTAAACAGACCCTGGAAGAGGCAAAAAAGTCGGACGAGGCAGGTTCTAAAGACATAGCTATCACCCAGCTTGATGTCGTTGGCCGAACCCTGAATCAAGCTATGGCGTTACTGGATGCCATCACCAATGCACGCACTCAGCTAGCCAATGTCACCGAGGCCTTAAATAAGGCCATGGCCTCTATTGGGTCTGACCTGGAGGATGTACAAAGACTGGCGGCTGATGCCGCTACTGTGTTGGCTCCCAGGACTCGGGCACAAAAGGCACTGGATCAAGCCTCTGCAGTATTGATGAACAATGGTGATGCCCTGGGTGCCTTGGCAGAATTACATGAAGCCGAAAGGATTCTTGACGAAGCCTTGGAGCCTTTCAGGCAAAAAGATGAGATCAACAAGAAGCTATCCCAGACAGCTATGCGGCGTATCCAACTGGCTGAAACCCAGGTAAATGCTGCCGACACCTTCATTAGCACCCGTCGCGGAGGTGTGGGGTCCTCGGCTAGAACACTGCTGGACGCCGCCAAGAGGGAACTTGCCCAGGCACGCTCCCTCCAGCTGAGCCAGCCATCAGAAGCCTTTACACACGCTTCCGAGGCAGAAACACTGACGGCACGTGCGATGGACGAAGCCAGACGCGATGTGGACAGCTTTTCTTCTTCTGACTTTGGAGGGTTTGGCTGGCCAGGTGGTGCCCAGCCCGGTAACCGCCCCGCAAGCGGCATCGACATCGGCTCGATGATCCTGGGCGGGATTTTATTCGGTGGAGGAAACTCAGGTAACCGCAACAATAACCCCTTCGGTGGTTTTGGCGGTTTTGGTGGCTTCGGTGGGGGCAGTTCTGGAGGCTTTGGTGGCTTCGGCGGAGGCGGCTCAGGCAGCTTCGGTGGTTTCGGTGGGGGCGGGTCTGGCCGTTTCTAGGGTCCTCACGTTCCGCCCTCGGCAAGCTGTAAACCTTGGGGGCCACAGGCCCTCGTTCGACGCGCATCTTCTTGCATCTCAAGGTACCGTTGAGATACGAAATGCTCCCATGTACCAGTGCCGCGTCACCAGGGCGAGGCGCACAGTAGAAAGGCAAAGCCATGGCAGAAAAGCAATCAATCCTCGGACGCATCGGCCAATTGGCCAGGGCGAATATTAACAGCCTGTTGGACCGCGCGGAAGATCCCGAAAAGATGCTGGATCAACTTATCCGCGACTACACAAATAATATTGCAGAGGCTGAGACAGCCGTGGCTCAGACCATTGGAAATTTGCGCCTGGCAGAACGCGACCAGGAAGAAGACAAGGCTGCTGCCGCTGACTGGGGCAATAAGGCTGCTGCCGCTTCAGCCAAGGCGGAAGAACTGCGTTCACAAGGCAATACGGCAGAAGCTGACCGCTTCGATAACCTGGCAAAGGTCGCCATCACCAAGCAGATATCTTACGAACAAGAGATCAAGGATCAAGAGCCCCTGATCACATCTCAGCGTGAGGTCGTCGACAAGCTCAAGTCCGGGCTAGAGACCATGAAGCAGAAGCTTAGCGAGCTGAAGAACAAGCGCGACCAGCTGGTTGCGCGTGCCAAGACAGCAGCGGCACAGAGCAAGGTACAAAGCGCTGTGTCCTCTATAAATATCATGGATCCCACGACGGAACTGTCACGCTTTGAAGAGCGCGTACGCCGCGAAGAGGCGATGGCCCAGGGACGCGCAGAACTAGCGACAGATTCTTTGGATGCACAGTTTGCCGAGTTGGGCGATTCGAGTGTTGATGCCGAGGTTGCAGCTCGTTTGGCAGCATTGAAGAACAAATAACTGATCTTCTCGCCTGGGGTGTGCGGTTTTTGACCGCACACCCCAGGACTTTTTGCCTAAAGTGCCATTTATGAGCCTCCCATCAGCGCTAAAGTGTCACTATGGCTATAAAAACTTATCTCATCGTTGACGGGGAAAATATTGATGCAACATTAGGGTTATCCGTCCTTAGCCGCCGTCCAGAACCTGAAGAACGCCCCCGCTGGGACAGGGTCATGGACTTTGCCCAAGAAGTCTGGGAACAACCGGTCAATGGATTGTTCTTCCTCAATGCCACTTCTGGACATCTGCCAATGACATTCGTGCAAGCTCTGCTCGCCATGGACTATCGTCCCCTCCCCTTATCCGGGTCACTCACCGAAAAAGTTGTGGATATAGGCATCCAGCGCACCCTGGACGCCATTGCTGAAACCGGTGAAGGCAGCGTTATTTTGGCTTCCCATGACGGAGATTTCGGTCCTCAACTCGAAAAACTGTTAGCGCAAGGCCACAAGGTCGCCATTATCTGCTTTAAAGAATTTCTCAATACCCACCTGCGGTCTTTGACTGAACACGGTCTCGAAATCATCGATCTGGAACATACAGTTCACGCATTCACCGAAACCCTGCCGCGCATCAAGATCATTAACCTGGAAGACTTCGACCCATACACTTTCATCTAGTTCAACTAGTTCACCGGAATGAAGCGCGAATAGGAGAATATGTGATTGGGCGAATAACAATCTTGGGTGCCTCTGCTATGGGGTCAGCACTGTGTACTCCAATGGTTCAGGCAGGCTGGGAAGTTCGTCTGTGGGGCACACAGTTTGATGATGGGCTCATCGACTTGTATATGCGGGGTGAACCGCATCCCATGACCTCGGTTGCAGTCTCGCGTGAGGTGAAGCTCTACCGCTCTGCCCAGCTTAAAGAAGCCATGCGCGGCGCAGATGTCGCAGTCATTTCGGTTGCCTCTGGCGGGGTGCCAGCCATTACCGAACTGGTGCTTCCCTATATGTCAAAGCTTGATTCTCTGTGGTTAACTGCCAAAGGCTTTTGGGAAACTCCCGAAGGCCATGTCGAGCTATTACCCGAAACAATGCGTCGCATCGCTGCCAAGGCCAGGGTGACCATGCCCCCCATCGTTTCAGTCGGCGGACCCGTCATCGCCAAAGAGTGTGCGAGGGGCAAACCCACAGCTACTGTCTTTGGCTGCCACGATCTAGATATCGCCAACAAGTACGCGCGTACAGCATCCACAGAGGCATACCGCATTGAAGTCACCTCTGATGAGATCGGTTTGGACATCTACTCTGCGCTAAAAAACGCCTACGCAATCGCCCTCGGGATTGCAGACGGTCGCGGTGAACTGACAGCCTTCCCAGAACAAAATCTGCGGGCAGCCATTTTCGTGCAGGCCATTCGCGAACTGGGACGCATAGGTGAAGCTTTAGGCGCGCATCCAGATTCCATTTATACGCTTGCAGGAATAGGCGACCTAGAGGTTACCGGCACCTCCGGACGCAATAAGTTCTACGGCATGCGCATTGGGCGCGGCGAGGACCCCGAACGAGCCTTGGAACAAATGCAAGGCCTGGGTCAAACGGTTGAGGGCGTGCGCGCAACTGAACTGGGCGTGCGTTTACTGAAACAACGCGTGCCCGATCTGTTAGAACAACTCCCCTTGCTCCGGGCCATCAACAAAACCCTTTTCGAGGGCGGACGCGACGCCTATGGGGACATCGTCAAGGCGTCACTACCTACGCTCCCTCACGGCCCCGCACCTCGGACAGAGGCTACCTCCAGCAGTTCCAGGGCAGAGGCAGGACGCTCAGGGTTATTGAAGCGGATTGTTTCCAAGCTTTTTGGCGGCGGCCACTCGGCGTAACACTTGAGGAGTTCGTCCGTGGTGTCGCAGGGTTTTCCTGCGATGCTCGCCGATAGTGCATGAAACACCTCACGCGCGCTAAATCCGTGTTCCTCACGCAGCTGCCGCAAGGTGATGGCCCCATCTCTCTTGGATAGGCGCACACCTTCATGGTTATAAACCAACGGAACGTGCGCATAGGTGGGCTCCGGCAAGCCCAGGATGTGCGCCAAATACGCCTGCCTGGGAGCGGAACTCAGCAAGTCGTCCCCACGTAACACCTGGTCAACACCCTGATAGGAGTCGTCAACAACAACTGCCAGGTTGTAGGCCACCACCCCATCTCCGCGACGCAAGACGAAATCATCAACCTCGCCCGTGTATTCACCGTGGATATCGTCGCGAATTGTCCACTGAGATTCACGAGCGCGAAGACGCAGAGACCACCCCCGGCCCAGGCGCGTGGATTCCTGTTTACGTGCCTCAACTTCTTTGTCATCCAGCCCCCGGCAGGTACCGGGATAAGTCCCCGGAGGCGAATGTGGGGCATGCGGGGCAGCCAAGATCTCTTTGCGCGAACAAAAACACGGATAGGCCATGTCGCGGGCACAAAGCTCGGCAATAACCTGGTCATAAACTTCCAAGCGCCTCGACTGATACACAACCGCGCCGTCCCAGTCCAAACCAAGCTCATGCAGATCGTCTAGCTGCCTGACCGCTGCCTCCTGGCTAGAACGCTGCGGATCCAAATCCTCCACGCGCATTACGAAAGCTCTGCCTGTTGCGCGGGCAGCTAACCAGGCCAAGACCGCCGTTCTCAGGTTTCCCAGGTGCAAGTCCCCCGAAGGGCTTGGGGCATACCTACCGGCACCAATATCGCCGAGGGCGGTGTCGTTGGGGCCGTCCTCGGCAATCTTTGGTGCGATAGAAAAACTGGGCAAAACCAATGCCCCCTAGTGAATACGCTTGACCAGGGGGAAGGTGATGGTTTCGCGGATGCCCAAGCCGGTGAGCGCCATGAGTAGGCGGTCGATGCCCATGCCCATGCCGCCTGCTGGAGGCATCCCGTGTTCCATGGCGCGTAGGAATTCCTCGTCAACCTCCATGGCTTCGGGATCACCGTTGGCGGCGTCCAGGGCCTGCGCTTCAAAGCGTTCGCGTTGGACGATCGGGTCGTTGAGTTCCGAATACCCGGTGGCAAGTTCGAAACCACGCACAATCAGGTCCCATTTTTCGACCTGACCTGGTTTGTCAGGATGCTCCTTGACCAGGGGGGATGTGTCGGCAGGGAAGTCCATGACAAAGGTGGGCTTCCACAACGAGTCACCAACTTTTTCCTCCCACAAGATTTCAACAATCTTGCCTGGGACCTGGTAATCCTCGATGTCGATGTCCATGGTTTTGGCGATGTCAACCAGGCGCTCGCGAGGTGTGGCCGGGGTGATTTCCTCGCCCAGAGCCTCGGAGAGAGAGCCGTACAGGTCAACGCGATCCCACTGGCCCGACAGATCATATTCGGTGCCGTCAGCCAAGGTGACAAGCTCTGAGCCGAAAACTGTGCGAGCTGCATTTTGAATGATGTCCTGTGTGACCTGGCCGATTGTCTCGTAGGTGCCATAGGCGTGGTATGCCTCAAGCATCGTGAACTCGGGCGAGTGAGAGGAATCTGCGCCCTCGTTGCGGAAGTTGCGGTTGATTTCGTAGACCTTGTCCACCCCGCCAATCAGGCAGCGCTTCAAGAAGAGCTCCGGGGCGATACGTAGGAACAACTCTGTGTCGTAGGCGTTCATATGAGTGGTGAAAGGCCTGGCCGCAGCACCTCCATGCTGAATTTGCAGCATGGGGGTTTCGACTTCGATGTAGTCGCGTTCGTGGAAGTAGTCGCGGATTGAGCGCACAACCTTGTAGCGAGTGCGCACCATATCGCGGGCGGCCTGGCGCATAATCATGTCGATTTCGCGGTTGCGCACACGTTGTTCTTCCGACAAGGTGACTTCTTCGCCGGCCTCGTTGATATAGGACTTGGGCAGGGGACGCAAAGACTTACAGGCCAGACGCCAATCATCAGCCATGACGCTAAGTTCACCGCGCTTCGATGAAATCACTTTGCCGTGAACGAAAAGATGATCGCCCAGGTCAACCGTGTCCTTGAAGTCATTGAGAGAATCAAGACCGACCCCGGCTGCGGTGATCATGGCCTGCAGGGTTTGGCCATCGCCTTGCTGCAAGGAGACGAAACACAACTTGCCTGAGTTGCGAATGTTTCGCACACGCCCCGCCACGCCTGCCAGGTCTTCGGTTTCTTCGCCTTGTTCTAGCTGGGCGTATTTTTCGCGGATCTGCGTGATAGTCGCCGTAATCGGGACCTCAATCGGATACGGCGTGTTTCCCGCGTCTAGTAGGCGTTGGCGCTTGTCTGCACGCAGACGAATCTGCTCAGGAATATCATCTTGGTTTTCACTCACCGTGTTAGCTTAACAAATAGATACCCCGGGTGGTATTCTCGGCGTAGCGTCAAGGATAAAATTTGGGACAATTCGGGGCTAGGAGCAATTCTATGGAACTGTCACCTAAAGACAAAACGGCAATCCTGAACCGCCTAAAACGGGCATCGGGGCAACTGCGGGGTGTGACCCGCATGATTGACGAAGACGAGGATTGCGCTGCCATTGTGACCCAGCTTGCCGCCTGCACAAGAGCGCTGGACAAGGCCGGTTTTGCGATTATGTCCTCCGGGATGCAAAGCTGCCTGGCCGGGGATAGGCCCGAAGAGGAACGCAAAGAAAGCCTGCGGCAGCTGGAAAAACTGTTCTTGGCATTGGCGTGAGGCCTGTTTCCTTGCGCCTTTCGGCGACTTTTGTTGCGTCCAGTTTGCAGCCCTACCCACATTGATGCACGAATAAATGCCCAATAGGCGCACATACCAACGCATACATGCGAAGCCAACCTGTATTCCACATGTGAAGGAGTCCAAATGAAACTGGTCATCGTCGGAGGAGTTGCCGGAGGCATGTCTGCCGCAACCCGCGCGCGCCGCCTATCTGAAACCGCCGAGATTGTCGTCTTTGAAGGCGGCAACTACGTGTCTTTCGCCAACTGCGGCCTGCCCTACCATGTGGCCGGTGAAATCGCTGATAGAGATGCGCTGATCTTGCACACCCCTGAAACACTGGCGGCGCGCGCCAACCTGGATGTGCGTTTGGGGTGGACGGTGACCTCGGTTGACGCGGCGGCGAAGACCGTGACCGCCCTCGGCCCTGATGGTTCCACCGTTGTTGAATCTTATGACGCCTTGCTATTGTCACCAGGCGCTTTGTCCGTGGTGCCGCCTCTGCCAGGCATTGACCACCCAGCGATTCATACGCTGCGCACCATCGATGAAATGGATGCCTTAATGTCCACCGTGGATTCGGCTATGGCCGCTTCTTCTTTGGCTGGACGCAAGGCCAAGGCAATTGTCCTGGGTGCCGGCTTTATTGGCCTAGAGGGCGCCGAAGCCCTTATTCACCGCGGCCTAGAGGTCACAGTCGTTGAGGCTTCCCCGCACGTCTTGCCCCCTTTAGATAAGGATTTGGCGGGCTACGTTTCCGGGGCCTTGCGTGAGCGTGGGGCTACGGTCTTAGAGGGCGTCGCCATTTCTTCTTTTGCCGAGGGCGACGCGGCTTCGGGCTGTGCGTTGCGGGCAACCCTGTCGGACGGAAGTGTCCTCGATGCAGATTTCGTATTGATGAGCGTGGGGGCCAAGCCCAATAATGCCCTGGCTGTCGACCTTGGCCTAGACATGGATGAACGCGGCAATATCCTGGTGGACGCCTCACAACGCACCTCTATTGAGGATATTTACGCTGTTGGGGATGCGGTTGCGGTGTCCTTTGCGGATGGACGACACGGTGCAGTGCAGTTGGCTGGACCTGCCAACCGTCAGGGACGTCGTGCTGCCGATGTGATCTTTGGGCACGCACCTGTTGCCGTGAAGCCCGTTTTGGCCACGGCTGTTGTGCGCGTCTTTGACCAGGTTGCAGCCATTACTGGAGCTGGCAGACGGACCCTGGATGCCGCCGGTGTGGACTATGAGACCGTGCGGATTCATGCCGGAAGCCATGCGGGTTACTACCCAGGTGCCGAGACTATGCACCTCATGGCGTTCTTTGACCGTGCTTCCGGAAAGCTTTTGGGTGCGGCCGGTGTGGGGGCTGACGGTGTCGATAAGCGCATTGATGTGCTGGCGACCGCAATTCGCGCCGGTTTTGGCGCCGAAGACCTGGCCGAACTGGAGCTGTGCTATTCACCTCCGATTGGTTCTGCAAAGGATCCCATCAATATGCTCGGGTTCACGGCCATGAACGTTCTGTCTGGTTTGTCGCCGCAGTGGCAGCCTGAGGAACTTGCTGGCCTGCTGGAACGTGGCGCCTTCATTGTGGATGCTCGTATGCCTGGCGCTTTTGCCAAGGGACATATCCCAAGAGCCATCAATATTCCCATGGAGGATGTGCGCGCAGGCATCGAAGAAATCCGCGCCCAGGCGGCCGCACGCGGGGCTGGGACCGCAGACAACCCGATCTATGTGCACTGCACCACCGGCGTCAGGTCCTACCTGACGGTGCGAACCCTCCTACAAGCAGGCCTAGAAGCGCGGAACCTAGCCGGCGGCTACACCAGTCTGAAGCCCTACCTCTAAAAAGCGGCCGACTGTGCAGTTCGTGGTCAAGTTGCGAATACGTCCCATCGGATGCGGTCTGCCAAGGTCTCGGCGTGAGTGGCCCAGCTGCTTTCCAGAGCCATACGCCCACCATCTACGGCTATCCACGTATCCGAGCCAAGACCCGGAGGCAATGCGATTGGAGACCACCCCAGATTAACGAGCCTTGCGCCGCCCTTTGTGAACCGTAACAAATACGGGTTTACCTGCCCTGCCTCCGTGGTTACATTCTCAGGCACATGCCGCACAAACAGGTCGTGCCCACTGACAGCAAAGGCATCATCTGGTGAGAGTTCCCATACATGTTCAAGTTTTTTCGTTTCCAGATTAACGACGAGGGCGACCCTCTGTGAACTGTTATCTTCCTGAACAATCAGCAAGGCCAAAGAATCGGTTGCCAAGAACTTGAGGAGGTGAAACGGTTTGGGGACTCTCACACTAACCGGCATGTCCGCGCCTGATTCACCCTTTGCCACCTGGCCTATGGCGATCTCTTGGTCCTTGACAGTAGCGACCAGTACTTCGCCACCTTTGCCAACACCGTAAAACCCCACCGATTTGTCCGCGCTCGAAACATGAGGGCGCCATTGGCCGCCTTCTTCTAACACCCCAGACCAATCTGTGCCTGTTACAAGCACCCCTCTGTTGGCAACTTGTAAGCCCAGGCGCGCAAAACCGCCAGCCGTATTGCGTGAGATGCCCAAATCCGGGGTACTTTCCAAGAAAATACGCGTATCAGAAAAGTCTTCTTGACTGCTTAGAATCTTCCAATCGATACTGGTCGTCAACGTTTCATGGCAGTATTCAACCCAGAACAGGCGTTCGTTGTGGATGACCACTGGGCCGTCGGGTGAACACCTTGGGTCATAATCTGCTGGGCGCTCGATTTTGGTGACGATGACGCGGTTATCTGTTCCGCCTACCACGAACTGACGGCCCGTTCCTGCAGTCGACACTGACCCTAGTATGCGTCCATCTGGCAAAAAGGTTCCGAAACTGTAGTTGTCATCCACATTACCCAGGGGGTAAGGGTCTCCCAGAGGTGTCTGGGCTGCAGGTTCCTTTTGTACCGCATCATCCAAGGATTCAGGTTCAGCCTTCGATACTTGCGTGCCAGATGAGTCCAGCAATATATAGGAACCGGGAAGGGTTTCTGTTGGCGCGAGACTCTCAAGCTGCTGCCTTTTGTCGCCTGAAGACTCCAAGGCGCAGCCGGCCAGAAGCCCGCAGAGTAATGTCACCAGCCCGAGTGCCACAGCACCACTCTTCTTCACCCATTTATTGTATGTCCCGGCCCAGTAGCGAAAAATAATAGGGCTGCGTTGTGTGCGTGCCGCGGACGTGAAATCTAAAAAGTCTAAAAGGTTAGTTGGGTGTTGTCGATGAGGCGGGTTTTGCCTACCCAGGCGGCTAGGGGCATGATGGCCTGACCTGTGAAGCCGAGGGCCACGGGCGTGTAGGTGCTGGCGTCCACGATATCCACGTAATCCAAGCGGATCCCGGGGGCCGATTCCAGGGCGCTGCGCGCAAAATCTAGGACTGCATGCGCATCTGCACCGCCCTCGGCAATGTTTTTTGCCTGGAAAAGGGTGCGCGAGAGGACCAAGGCGGCCTCGCGTTCTTGCGGTGACAGGTAGGCGTTGCGTGAGGACATGGCCAGGCCATCGACCTCGCGGCGTATGTCGACGGGCAGGATTTCTATGGGGAGGTCCAAGTCAGCGACCATGCGTTCGATAATCGCCAGTTGCTGGGCGTCCTTGCGGCCAAAGGCTGCGATATCGGGGCGGACCAGGTTGAAGACCTTGGCCACAATCAGACACACGCCGGCAAAATGGGTCGGACGTGTTGCGCCCTCGAAGACGCGAGCCATGGGTCCGGGGTCAATCGACACAAGGGCCTCGCCCAGCGGGTAGGCGACCTCGGGTGTGGGGGCGAAAACCGCGTCGACCCCGACCGTTGACAACAGTGCCAGATCAGCTTCCAGGTCGCGCGGGTAGGCCTCCAGGTCTTCGCCCGGCGCGAACTGGGTGGGGTTGACAAAGATAGTGACCAAGATATTGGCGGGTGGGCGGATGGCTCGCACCAGGTCTAGGTGGCCCTCATGCAAGGCGCCCATGGTCATGACCAGGCCGCGCGTGCCAGCGCTTGTGCGGTCCAGATATTCCCGCAGTTCCTCACGGGTTCGTAACAGTTGAGGTTGGGGTTTCACCGCTTGCTGCGCGTTCATCACGCCCTCATCCTACGCCCAGGGTTGTAAAGCTTAAAATACGTATAGAAGCCGACCTCGTCATATAGCGCAGCTTGGCGTCTATACGTATTTTTACGTAGAAGAAGCTGGGCAGCGCTGGCTATGCCAGGGTATGCGAGGGCTGCTCTACCTGTTGGCGATTGTGGTCTTGGTCCTGGGTTCACTTATTTACCTGGCCAGCACGTCAACCCCAAAGTCTGAAATGACGCCACGCTAAGAAGGGGCCGAAATTGCGGTCTATGTTGCGGGTAACGTGGAGGTATGGCTGTAATACCTGCAAGACCGCCCACTCCATTTGTCGTCCCGCCTGCACAGGCCGAGACACCTTTTGTTATAGCACTTGACGTGGGATCCACTGCGACGCGCGGGGGTCTTTATGACCGGCAGGGCCGCCCCGTGGGCAACATCAAACACAAGGTGCCCCATTCCTTCACAACAGATGCAGACGGCACGTCGATCATCGACCCAGATCAGGTCACCTTTGAACTGGCGCATGTTATCGACATGATCACAAACCTGGCGACTTACGAAGGCATCAAGAAGATAGCAGCCGTAGGTATCGACACCTTCGCTGCGTCCCTGGTTGGCGTGGGCGTAGAAGGCCATGCGATCACGCCGTGCTACACCTACGCAGATACGCGCTGTGCACCCGACGTCCAGAACTTGCGTCAAGAGTACGCCCAAGAAGACATCCACAAACGAACCGGCACCCGCCTGCACGCCAGCTATCTACCTGCACGCCTGCGTTGGCTGCAACGCACTGGCCCAAACACATTCTCACAAGTCACACGGTGGCTTTCCCTGGGGGAATACGCCCATGAACAACTGCTTGGCGCCTCGGCCACCGCACAGTCCACAGCCTCATGGACTGGCCTGGTCAATGTGCGTACAGGCCTGTGGGATCCGCAGATGCTCAACATTGCAGGAATCAAAGAGGAACAGTTGGGAACCATAGATCCCTACAGCCACGCAATTGAGCCCCTGCACGCGGGCCAGATCAAGAAACGCTGGAAGCCCCTAAAAAACGCCTTGTGGTTCCCGGCGATCACCGACGGTTACGCCGCGACCATTGGAACCGGCATCATGGACGACACTCAGCTGGGCCTGTCGACCTCGACGTCAGGGGCTATGCGCGTTCTGCTTAACCAGGTGCCGGCGGACATTCCGTGGGCCTGTTGGGCGTATCGCGTAAATGACCGCCAATGCCTGCTGGGGGGTGCTCTAAACGACGTGGGCAGGGCTTTTACCTGGATGGAAACGAACCTTCAACTGCCCTTAGACCCAGGCGAGCGCGATCAGATTCTGTGCGAGACGCCTTCGGGAAAAACCCCGCTGAGCCTGCCGTTTTTCTCCGGGGAACGCTCTACCCTGTGGAATTCGCAGGCGCGTGCAGCCTTTACCGGGATTGGGGCAAGCAGCGGCGCGCCTGCGCTGTTTAGGGGCATGGCCGAGGGCGTAGCACTTACTTATGCCCGTCTTTCAGCCATTATCCGCACGGTGTCACCGCAGCTCACGCGGGTGCGTGCGGCCGGGTCGGTAATCCAAAAGTACCCCGGCCTGGTGCAATTGCTGTCCGATGCCATTAAGGCCCCGATTGTGCCGGTGACCATTAAAAGGGCGACTGCACACGGCACTGCCCTGTCGGCACTGGAAGGCATAGACCCTGGCGGGCAACGCGCCGAAGTCACGATGGGAGACCTGTCTGAACCTGACCTAGAAAACCACGCTCACTACAGGAAACGCCTGGAAGAGTTCGAGGCGCTACACGAAAGTCTCCTCAACAACGTCACCAGGTGACGAAGTTGCAGGTAGGGCGTCGTGTTGGGTGACACGGGTCATCCACTGTTCAGGGCCTTCAGCTTCGCGGGAGAACCTGGCGCGCTGAGCCTGGACCTTCCACAGTTTCAAGGCCTGTTCTGGCCTGAGATGCGTAACGCGGGTGTCCACAAGGCCCGGCACCAGATGCAACCAAACGTTAGCCAAGCCCAGGGCGCGCTCCAGCGGCCCTTGGTGCAAGCCAACTGATTGTGCGCGTGCATGGGGCACGAAAGACACACGTCGAGTTATGCGTCCGTGGCGAATCCACAACATAGTCGAGGTCACCGCAACAGCCTTACGCCTCCAGGAGATCCAATCCAGCCATTTGGCAGAGCCGGGCACACAGTAAAACCCGACGGATTCACCTGTGCCGTATAGGCCCTCATTCAAAACAGTCGCCGGATCCACGGCAGAACCATCAGCACCCAAAACCTCGCGTCCATCTAGATCTAAGACGACACCGAAGTCGCGTTCTACCAGCCACAAAGCACGCAAAGCATCGGCGCGTGTACCCACCGGCAGCAAGGTCGTGGACTTTACAGAATCCTTGTCCATTCCGTAACCGGCAACAGTGATGGTCACCTTCCACCAGTCCTTGCGCCTCCACAAAAACGGTTGCACCAACTGAACCGCGTGGACCCGCCCAGGGGGCAGTGTTTGGGACTTGTGTTCAGTCAAACCGTGTCGCAAGCGAATCCCATCAGGGCTGACCGCAGCCGTGAAACCAAAGCCGCCGTTAATAACTGACCACGCATAGGAAACAGAGCCAGCAAAGGCAGACATCGCACCGATAAGGGCACCAAACCCTGTCGTTGCAACGGCAATGAATGAAATGTCCTTCTCAATACTGACCCAGACCATCACCCCGAGGGTTCCCATGAGGAAACTCAGCGGCACAAGGACGGCGACCCACAGCCCCAAGGACCGCAGCAGAGAAGCAATCAGCACGGGGGTTGTGACCTCGTACATGGTGCGTTCTGGGGCCTCGGTTAACGCGCCCTCCCCGCTAAACCCCAAGCCCAATGCCGCCGAGGGCAAGATGCCCTCGCCCGGGTAAGAGCCCACATGGGCAGCGTTGTGGTCGGTTGGCGCAACAGGAACCTCGACGTTGGGACCAGCTACCGGGCCGCCCTCGGCAATGTTGGAACCCCCGGAAGCCTCCAACCCACCCGAGGCGAACTTTACCCCGGCGGCCTTGGCCAAAATCTCTGCACGTAACTCAATCAAGCGCGCGGAAGGCAAATAAGCGATGTCAACCTGTGAATCGCTGCCCCCGGCTGAATCCACGCGCAACTTCCCCAGACCGAAAAGCCTGCCCAACAGCGGTGTCGTAATGTCGACGGCCTGAACCCTGTCCAGCCGCAGGTCACGTTGTTTGCGAAACAAAATGCCCTCACGGAACATGACTGATTCGTCCGAAATCGCAAACCCTGTCACGCGCCACGCCAAGAAACAGTAGACGACGACAATCGCCAAAAACGCCAGCAGGAATAGGAGGACAAACACGA
Source organism: Actinomycetaceae bacterium (assembly GCA_030538185.1). Classification (GTDB taxonomy): domain Bacteria; phylum Actinomycetota; class Actinomycetes; order Actinomycetales; family Actinomycetaceae; genus JAUNUK01. The sequence goes on from JAUNUK010000003.1 coordinate 78,199, forward strand.
AATAATGGCGGATTGAAGCCTTGCCCAAGAATTCCAGGGCCCCGGAGATATTGTTCAGCATCTGCTGAATACCAATCGCGCCCAAAATCGCAAAGAAAGACCAGGTGCGGGTCAAGGGAGTGACAGGGTGTACGCGGCGCCACTCGACTGAAGGCGCTGAAGGCGTGGCTTCCACGGTCACAGCCCCGCCCGCTGAGCCTCGCCACGCTGTGTCAACACCGTACGCAAACGCGCAGCCTCACCCGATTCCAGGCCTACGATTGCGGCATCGCTTGAGGCCGACGCCGTATGTAGCTTGACGCCGGCAATCCCGAAAGCGCGTTCCAGCGGTCCTTGCGTGACGTCCACAAACTGCATGCGCCCGTATGGGACAGCCACCATTGTCTTGAACATGATCCCGTGCTTAATGACCAGGTCATTGGCCCCTTCCGCATATCCCCAGGCTCGGACCTGGCGAGGAATCAGCCACAGCAACCACACCCCCAGACCGACGGGAAGAAGGGCGGGCACAAAGGCCAGCGGGTTCAAGGGGACGTCGCCCAAAACAGAGACCGCAACCGGCACCGCAATCGTGCCCAGCAGCAGCAAGACCAACCATATCGCTGTGGACAGTAAACGCACCTTTGTAGTATTCGGGCTGATCCCCACAAAGGTGACATCTTGCGGGTCGAAGGGGTTTTGCGAGGTCTGTGCCCCTTGGATTATCGGGGATTGCGCCGCCTCGTCAACCTCGCCTGCAATCTGTTGTGCCTCGCTCATGTCTCCCCTTGCTGTCATTTTTCAGGCCCAAGCGCGTCAAGTATATTGCGAGTAAGTAAATCATTCAGCGCACCGCGTTCATTGGCTCGCTGAGCAGTGGTTTCAGCGAGAAAACGGTAGGTTTGTGCCACGTCATGCAGGCGCGGGTTGGCAAGTTTATTCAGGGCTTCCCCATCATTGCCGAGGGCGGCCTCGTCCATATCTGCTGCGCGTGCGGCCTGGGCCAGGACCTTGACATGCGCAGCGACCGTCGAGGCATCGCCTCTGATCACGGGACCGGATAACCCGTCCTCGCCCTCTTGTAATGCCCTGTCCAAGGCTGCCTGCAATAACGGCTGAGCGAAAGTGGAGGGATCCTCAACCCCTGAGGCCTTCAAGGCACGCATTGCCTGGGTTACCACCGTAAGCAAATGGTTTGCTCCGTGGGCCAAGGCCGCGTGGTACAGGGGGCGCGCCTGTTCTTCCACAAGCACGGGCTCACCACCCATTTCAACGACCAAGGCCTGCGCGATGGGTTGTAAAACAGGGGCGGCAGTGACAGCAAAAGGGCAGCCAGCCAGGCGTGCCACATCGATAGAGGTACCCGTGAAAGTCATGGCAGGATGTATTGCCAGAGGGAGTGCACCCCGCGCACTGGCAGGCTCCAGAATGTCTACCCCGTGTGCCCCGCATGTGTGGATGACCAGTTGACCAGGTTGCCATGCGCCCAGAGTGGCCAAGCCCTGTACGAGTCCTGGCAGTTCACGATCGGGGACAGTTAAGAAAACCAGTTCACAGCGTTCTACGACTTCTTCGACACTCACTACGGGGACGCCAGGCAGCATGGCTGCTGCACGTTCTTTGGACTGTGCGGACCCTGCCGAGACCCCGACGACTGAGTGCCCAACACTGCGAAGTGCGCTGCCCAGGACTCCGCCAACTTTCCCGCAGCCCACGATTCCCACGCCAAGCCTGCCTGTTTTCATCATATATCCAGCCTAAACCGAAAATTGCCACGAGAAAAAAGTAAAAAACTCCCAGCTTCCCAGGTAATTGTCATAAAAAATACAGTTATAACACAGGGATCTTTGAGATAGTTATCGTATGAGTGATCACAACCAGGGTGAGCTTGAGGCCCGCCTTCTCGTCGTAGACGACGAACCCAATATCCGCGACCTTCTCGCATCTTCCTTAAGATTCGCTGGATTTGATGTCATCAGTGCAGGAGATGGCACAGAGGCATTAAAGCTTGCAGGCAGTGAAGAACCTGATCTTGTCGTACTGGATGTCATGTTGCCTGACTTGGACGGGTTTGCGGTAACCAGGAAGATGCGCGCATCTGGCCTGAATATGCCGGTCTTATTCCTGACTGCCCGAGACGATGTCTCTGATAAAGTCCAGGGTTTGTCTGCAGGTGGTGATGATTATGTCACCAAGCCTTTTGGCCTAGAGGAAGTCGTGGCACGTATCCGCGCGATTTTGCGGCGGACCAAACAGTCCGAAAACTCTGCTGCCCTGCTGCGGATTGCTGATCTGGTACTGGATGACGATGCTCACGAGGTCCACCGCGGGGAACGTCCCATAGAGCTATCCCCCACCGAGTTCAAACTCTTGCGTTACCTCATTGTCAATGAAGGCAAGGTCGTCTCAAAGGCCCAAATCTTGGATCACGTGTGGGAGTACGACTGGAATGGGGATGCCGCAATCGTCGAGTCTTACATCTCATATTTGCGGCGCAAACTGGATGCTCCTGACGAGTTTGGCAACATACCGCCCTCGCTAATCCAAACTAGACGCGGTGTTGGTTACTTGATGCGCGCCCCAGAGGACTAAACCCCTGTGAGCCTGCCTCCCAACAACACCCCTCCCGCCCCACCACCACCTACGAGCGTTGTGGGTTTTACCCCTCAGGAGCCCCGTGCGACGGCCCCTGTCACGACCCCGGTTGAGGCAGGGTCGCCCCGAGAGGACAAAAGGAAGAAGAAAACCTCAGGGAAGACGCCTTTGACATGGAAGGGCATACCCTTGTCGGGGCGCTTGTTGATCCTGTTTACAGGTTTGCTAACCGTGGCTTTGACGGTTTCGTCGATCATCACCATGACGGTTTTGCGCTCTCACTTGTACTCGCAGGTGGATAACCAGTTGATTCAGGCTGTCAGGGTCTACGGACCTCGCGCTTTATCGCTGTTGACCAATAATGCCGCAACAGATGTCCCTTCCGAGTATTACGTTAGAGTCTCGGTCGCCAAGGAAACACCTAGGATTTTAATATCTCAAACCACTTTGAACCTCTACGGGGAGCCACTGATCTCCAGCTTCCCTGACTACGACACTCTGATGTCGAGGCGCACTCAGCTGTATTCCGTACCAGAGACCGTGCCCTCAACTCGCCAAAGGGTGGAGTGGCGGGCGGTGTCGATTCCGATGAACAATCAAAAGGGTGAGCCCTTGGGGGTTGTCACCATTGCTCTACCCCTGGCCAGAACCTCGGACACTATTGAATCGACAATTTCTATTTTTGTTTTCACAGGGATTGTGATCCTCATCTTTGGCCTGTTGGTTGGCAGCCTTATCATCACTCATTTTTTTAAGCCTCTGAGGGACATCGAAAAGGTTGCAGGACAGATTGCTTCTGGAGACTATGGGTTACGTGTCAAACCTGGTCCTCCAACAACCGAGGTTGGCTCACTTTCAAACTCTCTTAATATGATGCTCACCCAAATCCAACACTCTTTTGAGGCCCAAGAGGCCTCTGAGAACAAGATGCGTCGCTTTATTTCCGATGCCTCTCATGAGCTGCGGACCCCCTTGGCCGCGATTCGTGGCTATGGAGAGTTGTACAGAATGGGTGGCGTTGAACCTGAACGCTACGGCGACGTTATGGGACGTGTCGAGTCCGAGGCAACTCGCATGGGTGGACTGGTCGAGGATCTGTTGCAGCTGGCTCGCCTAGATGAACAGCGCCCCTTGACCTTTGAATGTGTGGATATTACAGAACTCGCAGATGGTGCCTTGCGTGATTTCTCAGTGCTTGCCCCTAATAGACACTCCACCTTGATTTCTCTCAATGGACGGCAACAGTGGGACGACGTGCCTAGTGTGTGGGCGGTGTGCGCTAAGGCTCAGATGTCACAGCTGATTACGAACCTATTGTCGAATATCCGCAAGCACACGCCCGATGGCACCCCGGTTGAGATCGCTGTGGGGTATGAGTATCCACAAAACATGGCGAATACCCCAGAACATTATGCTGCTCCTCAGCCTGAAGACCTGGATGATGACACGATCGCAGTTATTGAGATTCGCGACCATGGTCCGGGGGTCTCTCCCCAGCAAGCAGACAAGGTCTTTGAACGCTTCTACCGCGCAGATGTGTCACGATCTCGAGCCTCTGGAGGTTCAGGTCTGGGACTGTCCATTGTGCAAGGCATGGTCCAAGCCCATAACGGTACGGTTAAAATGCTCACAACTCCCGGTGGCGGGGCAACAGTTAGGGTTCGAATCCCTTGCGCTGGGCCACACCGCGCGGTTCCTGAGGAACCAAGCGTCCTCTAGCCTGCGCAATGTGCGCAATGTGCTATTTACCCGTGAAGGCCTCTAGAATGTCCCTGATATCTGCTTAAGTAGAAGGAAACAAGTATGGGCCCTGCCCAGGCACCAATGTGGCTTTTCTCTTCATATTGCCGCACTATGCGGGCTCTTGGTTCTCCCCTGCCCAAAGAGGAATTGACCTTATTTTGGCAAAGCCTCGTCACGCGGCTTACGGATCCATCCCGTTTCTTCCACAACCTGAAGCACGTCCAGGACGTATTGACAGCAATAGATACCCTCGCAGAGTCGACCCGTCACCCAGAACACGTCCGTGCCGCCGCTTGGTACCACGGGGCGCGCATGTCCTCAAACATTGAAAGCATCTACAAAGGCTTCGGGGGCGAAGACCCCATTGGTTCGGCCGATTACTGTGCAATAGAGCTCAGTGCGATGGGGATCGACTTGGCAACCATTGCCGAAGTTTGCGATCTGATTCGTCCCCTCGTGAGGCATTCCAGCTCCGAAGGCGATATCGATGCCCAGGTGCTCTCAGATGCCGATCTGTGGATCTTGTCTGCTGAACCACAGAAGTTTAAGGAGTACCGAGATCAGGTGCGCTTGGAGTATGCACATTTACCTATTGGGGACTACATCCGCGCTCGCCTAGATATTCTCGGCTCCTTACTGAAAAGGAAGAGAATCTTTGTCTCCCCCTTGACAACCTCATGGGAGTCCAATGCCCGCGAAAATCTCCAAGCAGAGATAGAGCGCTTGGCCACAGAGCTTGAAAAGCTTGAATCAGAAGGCAAACTCGACTTTATCCCTGCTTCTGCAGACCCCGAACTTGCCGCGATCCTCATGGGCCACCCCGTAGGAGATACGCCCGTTTCCTCACAAATACCGAAATCGAGTGAGGCCACTGCCTCGGTCGCATCTCAAGGTGCTCGCATACCTTCAAGCGATATCGAAGCGCCCTCTGCGGCAGTCACATCGGCAGAAGACGCAAGATCCGAAAGCGAAGACCCGGAGGAAAAACACCGTAACCGCGATCCTTATGCGGATGCCTCGAGCGCAGATTTGGCTTCATCTATGGAGGCTTGCGAAGATCTCCTGGACACTTTGGCAACTACGAAAGCCTCAAGGCCCCCAAGCGTTCCTGGAGCCAAGAACCAGCTCCAGTAGAGTTATCCACAAGCCCTGTATTTCAGTCTTTTCCACAGCTGGAAAGTATCTGCTGCCACGCGTCTTTTTCTTTCACTTAGCCTCGTCATAACAGATCTCGCAAGGGGATCTAAAACGAGAGGAAAACATGCGATACCAAGTTGACGTGACACAGGTTTCAGGAGCTGCCACACGCACAAGAGCCTCAGCAGCGGTAATCAGCGAAGAGGTCGCTGCAATGATGGGGCACCTGACCACCCTACAAGAGTCCTGGGTGGGGCAGGCATCCGGGGCCTTTGCTGCTTGTGCAACACAGTGGAGGTCAGCACAGGCACAAGTAGAGGCTGCTCTCACTAATATCAGCACCCAGTTAGATATCGCCTCACAGACCTACACAGAGGCCGAAATGAGTGCAGCCAGTCTTTTTGCAGGTAGGTGAGGTACAAGAAAGGTTATTAGCAGACCCGAGGGCGGCTCAGAAGTGCAGCTTCTTACCCGTCACAGCCGAAAGCAATGCCGCCAACCCAACGCCGACCCCTAAAGAGACAAGCAAGATCATTACGACAGATGTCCCCGCAGGCCACGTATTGCTGCGAATGACGGAGCTGGCCGGTTTAGGTTGTGATGCCGGAAACGAGGCAGGGGCAGCTGGCGCTTGCAAGAGAGTCTGCTGGGGCTCAGGCGAGGGAGGATTAGCTCCCGGTGCCGCAAGGGCAGAAATCTGCGTCTGGTACGGGGCCAAAGCCTGAGGGGCATCGCTTGAAGAGGCATTAGCGCTCAGAGGCATCCCAATGATAGCGGGCAGGGCAAAGGCGGCTATCAAGGCGGCTCTTCTACTGCTGTTCATGGGGATCACCTCCAATCATATGTCTCGGTCGAAAACCTGTTTTCAGCATACTCTATAGATAGCTTTCAGTAAACACTCAGCTTTCATTTATTTTCGCTGCAACGCTTCGACGCGTCCGCAGGACAACTTTGATCAAGATCATCGAACAGATCGCAATCGCGCCCAAGTCCAAGCCCATCGCCACCAACAGTGGGAGGTTTCCATTCCAGGATTTCAGTTCCAGATTTTTGGTCACGGGCACCGCATCAGCGCCCGATGCTTGAATTGAAGAGGGCACGAAAGGTGGTTCAAGGGGCTCTTCATCCGCGCCCATACCTAAGTCTGCGGGCGGAGGCAAAGCAGTAAACACTGGCTCCATGGGTCCTGACTGTGTGCGGACATAGATGGATGTGGTGGTCCTAGCCTCCCCGGCATCGGGAGATGCTGGCATGGGCACTGCAGCGGCCATTACCCCGCCTCCAAGACCCACGAAGGAATCAGAAACATGCGCCTGAACGGATGCGGCTGCCCCCGTTGAGGATCCCGAGGTTTCAACCTCAACCCTGTAACGCACATTGGCTGCCATGGATGAGTTGAATGTCGCGGTACAGTCCAGGGTGTCATTTGCGTTAAGTGCGGGCATCTTTAGCACACCCTTATCACCAGGACTCGCTCCCTTACAGGTGAGCAAGACGCGCTCTGGATCTGATTCTGGGCCTGCCGGTTCGCCTTTCTCATCCAGATAAACAGAACGCACCTTGGCAAAGATTGAAACGTCTGTGAGGTTGACACCCGTGTCGTTAGTGACCTTGAAACCCACCGGGACAGCCTTATCGGATTCGATAACCACCGGCGTATCAGCGCTTGTTCCCAGATCTGCTTCCCCTTCGGATAGGGCCTTGCCGTTGATCGTTATCTCGTCCAATTTGGAGACGCTGGGGTTGATGAGCTTTGGAACATCGAGACGATACATGGAAGATGTACAAGTTTTGTACTGTTCAAATTCTTCCGGTGTGGCTGAAATATCGGCCCCATTCGAGTGGTACGCCAAGACACACACACTGCTCTTGTCTTGAGGACCGGATGCTGGCATGCGAGCCTGCATGGTCACACGAGCAGGATTCTTGTCATAGGAAGCAGGTAGAGAGGCGAAGGGCACAGGCTGTGAAGCAAAAGCGGTCAAGGAGGGGACCACGAGGGTATTACCGCGCACGACATTAGCCAGGGGGTACTCCTGCGTCTTCCCGTCTGAGGATTTCACCAACCTCACGATGGTGACACTTCCAGGGGCCACCCCGGAAACGTCAACGAAGAAGGCTTGATTGTCACCCAGTGCCCGATCACCTGCAAATGAGATATCGAAGGAGCGACCCCAGATCCCTTCATCTGCAAAAGCGGGCAACACTCCTGCCAGCATCACAGCAAAGGCAGCCACTAGAGTTGCCACTGCCATGCCGATTCGAGCCTTCAACATCTTTCCTCCACTAGATACACGCGGCGTGTTCCACTTGTAACACTACTCGCGCCACCGCCAACACTTGTTAAATCGACACATCCAACCGATCTATTAGCGCTTTGAGAGTCTACATTCAGGGTTCTATCAGAAAACCCCTGAAAATCGAAGTGATTTTCAGGGGTTTTCGAAAAATGTGACCTTAATAGCCACAAATCGACTGTTAGGAATGGGTTAGTACATTCCGCCCATGCCGCCGTCGCCCGCGTCAGCTGCGACAGGTGCCGGGGGCTCCGGCTTGTCGACAACGATGGCTTCGGTTGTCAGGAATAGGCCAGCAATAGAAGCGGCATTCTGCAGAGCAGAACGTGTGACCTTTACAGGATCGGCCACACCGGCGGCCATGAGGTCTTCGTATTCTCCTGTTGCGGCGTTCAAGCCCTGTCCTGCAGGAAGGTTACGGACGCGTTCTGCTACGACGCCCCCCTCAAGGCCAGCGTTAACGGCGATCTGCTTGAGCGGCGCATCGACTGCAACCTTGACGATGTTGGCACCAGTGGCTTCATCCCCCACCAGATCCAAATCCTCAAAGGCTTGCTTGGCAGCGTGAATCAAGGCAACACCGCCACCGGAAACCAGGCCTTCTTCCATGGCAGCTTTAGCGTTGCGCACAGCGTCTTCAATGCGGTGCTTACGCTCCTTGAGCTCCACCTCAGTGGCAGCGCCAGAACGAATAACAGCTACACCGCCGGCAAGCTTGGCCAAGCGCTCCTGGAGCTTTTCACGGTCGTAGTCCGAATCGGTCTTCTCGATCTCTTGACGGATCTGGGTCACGCGAGCCTCTAGCATGGCCTTGTCCCCGCCACCCTCAACGATGGTGGTGTCATCCTTGGTGACAACAAACTTGCGTGCCGTGCCCAAGACAGTTAGGTCAGCGCCCTCAAGCTTCAGACCCACGTCCTCAGAGACGACCTCGCCGCCGGTCAGGATCGCCATGTCCTGCAGCATCGCCTTGCGACGATCACCAAAACCAGGGGCCTTGACGGCAACGGCCTTAATGACGCCACGAATCTTGTTGAGGACCAGGGTAGCCAAGGCTTCGCCCTCGATATCCTCCGAAATGATGGCGACAGGCTTGCCTGCCTGCATGATCTTTTCGAGCAGGGGCAACAGGTCCTTGATATTGGAGATCTTGTGGTCGACCAGCAGCACATAGCAGTCCTCAAGGACTGCTTCCTGGCGGTCTGCGTCGGTCACAAAGTAAGGTGAAATGTAGCCGCGATCGAAACGCATGCCCTCGGTGATGGACAACTCTAGGCCGAAGGTATTGGACTCTTCAACGGTGACGACGCCTTCTTCGCCAACCTTGTCCATGGCTTCAGCGATCATCTCACCAATGGTGGGATCACCGGCAGAGATCGAAGCCGTGGCAGCAATCTGGTCTTTGGTATTGACGGGCACGGCATTGTCCATCAGGCGTGCAACGACGCCCTCAACAGCCTTTTCAATGCCCTTCTTTAGTGCGATGGGGTTTGCCCCAGCCGCGACGTTGCGCAGACCTTCGCGCACCAGAGCCTGAGCCAAAACGGTGGCGGTTGTTGTGCCGTCACCTGCGACATCATCAGTCTTCTTGGCAACCTCTTTGACCAGTTCAGCGCCGATCTTTTCGTAGGGGTTCTCAAGCTCGATTTCTTTAGCGATGGACACGCCGTCATTAGTGATTGTGGGCGCACCCCACTTCTTTTCTAGAACGACGTTGCGTCCCTTGGGGCCCAAGGTGACTTTCACTGTATCGGCGAGGGTGTTTAGGCCTCGCTCCATTCCACGCCTGGCTTCTTCATCAAAGGCGATCATCTTTGGCATAGTGGTGTGTTCCTCCGTAGCTGACCACATGGCGATTGGTGCCCGCGACGGACGGAGAATGTTGGGGTGTTCATGTCTCACCCCGCCATGCCCCTCACCGCATCGCCTAAAGCTGTCACTCTCGGGTCGAGAGTGCTAAAGCAATGTTGGCACTCTATGCCCGAGAGTGCAAATGGAAGAATAAATCAGCAGGTCAAGAGACGCGCTTAATGAGGACAACAGAAATATCGCTGCCCAAGCCAGTCTGCTCCTTCACCATGTCAATCTGTGTGACTTGTTGAATCTTCATGGCGGTATCTTTAAAGCCGGGCGCGAAGTAAATTGTGTTGACACCAGGTTTCGTACCCTGGAAATTCGAGGCTTCCACCTGCGTGAATCCACCAGATTTCACCTTATTGGCCACCTCAGCCGCCAATCCCGTGATCCCCGAAGCGTTCAATACCGCCACCTTGGCGCCGGTATTCACCGACCCACTTGGCGTCGCCTCATCCGGTCCGGCACCTTCGGTGTTATCCGGCGCTTGTGTGGGTTCTTGCGTGGCAGGGGCTTCAGTCTCGACAGGTTCCTCGGTTTTCTCACCAGTATTTTCCGAGGGCGTCTCGTTCACGGTCGTTTCCGTCGAGGAAGGCGCAGTTTCAGGCGGTGTACCGCGATCGTGGCCAATCAGAAGAAAAATCGCCCAGGCCAGCAAAGGGGCTACGACAAGCACCACAACAAAGGGCAGAATACCTTGCCACCACGGTTGCTGTTCGCGGTGCGCGCCTTTTGGCAGGCGGTCACCTGCCACATCAAACTCGTCTTCCTGGTATTGATCACGACTCACGTAGCCAGGCTACCCATAAGCCAAGCCTCGCACATTGTGCCACGCCCGAAAACTTCTGCCTTTCGCCCGCAACGACACCAAAGGCTATAAGGTGCCCCAGTTGTAGGACTGCTTGTGCAAACGCAGGTAAGACAGAATTTCCATTGAGGCAACACCCTCAATGGTCCTAATCGAGGTCTCGGTCAACTCCAATAGGGCGGCGTCGTCTTTACATACGACCTCTGCCGTAATGTCGTAGGAACCCGATGTGACAACGACGTACACCACTTCAGGTATGGCAGCCAACTTATCTGCGACTGCCAACACAGGCCCAGTGACTCGAATGGCAAGCAAGGCTTGTCGTTCAAAACCCACATGTGTCGGATCGGTGACCCCCACAATTTGGATTACGCCCTCGTCGATAAGGTTGAGAACTCGCCTGCGCACCGGCGCTTCTGATAGCCCCACCCTGTCAGCCAGGGCGCGGAAGGTCGCCCGGCCGTCTGCTTGCAATTCCCTTACGAGAACCTTGTCTGTCTCGTCTAACTGGAAATACGCCACCTTTTCTCCTTGCCTGGTCACTGGCCTTCGGCTCACCAAGCAACCGAGAAGTATTGCGTCTCTTGAAATTCGTCGATTCCAACCTTACCGCCCTCGCGGCCAATGCCTGACTGCTTCATGCCGCCGAAGGGGGCAGCCGGATCACTGACCAGGCCGCGGTTGATACCAACCATTCCGGCCTCTAGTCGTTCGGCCAATTTTAGACACCATTGCAGGTCACGGTCGAAGACGTAAGCAGTGAGACCAAAATCTGTATCGTTGGCGTCTTTCACCAGTTGTTCTTCGTCGTTCCAGGTAGTCACGGGTGACAGGGGCCCAAAGATCTCCGTGCGCATGATCTCCAGATCAGAACCCTCCACACGCAAAACAGTGGGGGGCACAAAGAGGCCCGCGTCCCCCTCGGGGATCGCAGCCTGGGCGACCACCTGGGCGCCCTCGGCAATAGCCCTTTCCAGCAAACCGGTAAGTGTCTCTTTGGCTTTGGCGTTGACGACAGGGCCGATGTCCATGCCCTCACCGAAGGGGTCACCGACCTTGAGGGCTGCGACACGCGCGCCGTAGGCCTCCAAGAAGGCGTCGGCTACGCTTTCGTGGACGTAGATGCGGTTGGCCGCAGTACATGCCTGTCCGCCATTGCGGAACTTGGCCAGCATGGCACCTTGGACAGCCTGGTCAATATCGGCGCCTGGACCGATGATCAAGGGGTTATTGCCGCCCAGTTCCATCGCCGAGGTAACAATGCGCTCAGCAGCCTGACGCATGAGCATCACACCCACCGGGGTTGAACCCGTAAGTGAAATCATGCGCACGCGCTCATCTTCCAGCCAGGGTCCAGAAATATCCCGAGAAGACGTCGAGGTCACAACGTTGACGACACCCGCAGGCAGGCCTGCTTCTGCCAAGATTTGCGCGACCGCCAGAGCAGTCAAAGGCGTTTCCTGTGCGGGCTTCAATACGACCGCACAGCCTGCGGCCACAGCAGGTCCAATCTTCCTAGTCGCCATGGCAGCTGGGAAGTTCCACGGCGTAATCAAAGCCGCAACACCCACTGGCTGCGATGTGACAATCGTGCGGGTCCCAGAAGCCGGGGCGATATTGTATTCCCCGTCATTGCGCACAGCTTCTTCGGAAAACCAACGGAAAAATTCTGCACCGTAGGCAACTTCGGCATAACCATCAGCCAAGGCCTTGCCGTTTTCCAGGCTCATGAGGCCGGCCAGTTCATGCTTGCGTTCAATCATGAGGTCAAAGGCCCGACGCAGAACAATCGAACGCTCCCGAGGTGTCGTGTGACGCCACTGTTCAAAGGCGCGCTGCGCAGAGTCTACGGCCTTGGTCGCATCCAAAGCGCTGGCATTGGCCATCTGTGCGATGACCTGCCCTGTCGAGGGGTCATAAATTGGCAAGGTCCCATTAGAACCTGGCAGGCCCTCATTATCGATCCACAGGCCGCGCTCGGGGTTGAGCGAAGTAATATATTTGGCGACCTCATCTCGCGTCACATTGCGTTGCATTGCCGTTCCTTTGGTTTATCCAGTTACTTCATTCAGGTTTGCCGCCTACCCGCCCTCGGCAACACCGTGGGCGGGTAGGCAAGTAATAAATGCCGAGGGCGGTTTACGGAAATAGCCCGCGCATGTTGTGGGCCGCAAGTACGCGCTCGACCGCCATAACCGTGGCTGCAGTACGTAAGGACAGGCCCTTTTCTTCCGCATAGGCGTCTACGTCATCCCAGGCAGAGTTCATGCGCACCCGAAGTCGATCCTCGACCTCCTCAAGGGACCACCAGTTTGACTGGTTGGACTGGACCCATTCGAAGTAGGAAACGACAACACCGCCAGCGTTTGCCAAAATATCTGGAACAACCATTTTTCCTGCGGCGTTCAAAATCGCGTCGGCCTCGGGAGTGGTGGGACCGTTTGCGCCCTCGACAATGACGCGAGCCTTGATGCGGGCGGCATTTTCCTCGGTGATGACACCCTCGACAGCGGCAGGGACCAACAGATCCACGTCGGCTTCCAGAATATCGTCGCCTGTGGCGGGGTTTGCTCCTGGGAAACCGACAACCTTGCCAGTTTCGTCCACAAACTTTTCGAGGGCGGGGATGTCGATACCCGCAGGATTCACAAGACCGCCGTACATATCGGACACGGCAGTGATTGTGACGCCGTCGTCAAATAGGAAACGGGCGGCACCTCGACCGACCTTACCGAAACCCTGCACTGATGCAGTGGTGTTCTTGGGATCCAGACCAGCCTTTTCCAGGGCACGCAAGGCGATAACCTCCACGCCGCGGGAGGTGGAGGCGGCACGCCCCTGTGAGCCACCCAGTGAAATCGGCTTCCCCGTGACAACACCCAGAACAGTGTGTCCCTTGGCGACAGAGAAGGTGTCCATCATCCAGGCCATGTTTTGCTCATTGGTTCCAATGTCTGGGGCAGGGATGTCAATATCTGGGCCAATGATGGGGATAATTTCGGCGGTATAGCGCCTGGTGATGCGCTCGAGTTCGTGATCAGAGTAGTTACGAGGGTCGACATTCACGCCGCCCTTGGCCCCGCCATAAGGAAGGTTCAGCAGGGAACATTTCCAGGTCATCAGCATGGCCAGGGCGCGAACCTCGTCCAGGTCTACGTTGGGGGCAAAACGCACGCCACCCTTTGCCGGCCCACGTGTCATATTGTGTTGGACTCGGTAGCCGTGCAAGATTTCGCGACTGCCGTCATGGCGTCGCATCGGTATGGAAACTGCGACCTCCCTGCGTGAATTGGCAAGTTGGTCGTATTCTGCATCCGAGAAGCCCAAAACTGCTTGGGCCTGGCGCAATTGTTTCTTTGCGTCTTCGAAGGCGTTATTCGTCATTTCCTATGCATCCTTAGTTTGGGCCAGAGCGTCAACGATGACGTTCAGCGCTTCGAGCAGGTGTTCATCCTCGATAGTTAACGGGGGCAACATCCTTATGACATTGCCATAACTACCACAGGTTAACAAGATAACCCCCTCCTGGTATGCCTTGCTCTTGATGGCATTGGCTAAAGCGGGATTCGGATCGAGGCTTCCTTCTTTCACGAACTCGATGGCCATCATCGCGCCGGAGCCACGAATTTCGGCAATCCTGGGGTCCTTGTTGGCGCCGAGCGTTTGGCGGATGATCTGCTCAATATGGCGTGCACGGGCAAAGAGATCTTCGCTTTCCAGGATGTCGAAAACGGCGAGGGCGGCAGCACAGGACACCGGGTTCCCGCCGTAGGTGCCTCCCAAACCACCGGGTTGCACGGATGCCATGATCTCGGCGCGTCCCGTGACGGCAGATAGCGGGTAGCCTGCGGCAATCCCTTTAGCAGTACAGATAAGGTCTGGTTCAATGCCCGTTCCATGACAGGCAAAATACTCGCCTGTACGCCCGAAACCGGACTGGACCTCATCGGCAACGAAGACGATGCCATTGGCACGACACCAGTCCACCAGGGTGGATAAGAAACCTTCGGCAGGCACAATGAATCCGCCCTCGCCCTGAATTGGTTCGATGACGACGGCCGCGATGTTGGCGGCCCCCAACTGCACTTCCATGCGGCTAATCGTTTTTGCTGCCGCCTGTGCACCGCTGAGACCGTCCCGTAATGGGTAGGAGGTGGGCATCCGGTAAATTTCGGGGGCGAAGGGGCCAAAACCGTCCTTGTAGGGGATGTTTTTGGCCGTCATGGCCAGGGTCAGGTTTGTGCGTCCGTGGTAGGCGTGATCGAAGACGACGATGGCTTGTCTTCCTGTGTATTTTCTGGCGATTTTCACCGCATTTTCCAGGGCTTCAGAACCTGAGTTGAACAGGGCAGAAGTCTTAGGAAAGTCGCCTGGTGTGACGCGATTTAGTTCCTCACACACCCTCACGTAGCCCTCATAGGGGGTTGTCATAAAGCAGGTGTGAGAAAAGGCTGCAGCCTGATCCTGGACTGCCTTGACGACCTTGGGGTGCGAGGCACCAACCGTGGTCACGGCTATCCCAGAGGTCAGATCGATTATCGTATTACCGTCTACATCCGTAATGAGGCCCTTGTCCACCTTTGCGACATAGTGGGGGCTTTGTGTTGCCACCCCAGGTGCGACGGCCGCATCACGGCGTTTGGAAAACTCTGCAGAAAGAGGCCCAGGCAAAGCGCCTTGGACCGTACGAGTTGTACTGCTGGTCATCATGTGCTCCATTGACATGTATTAGAGAGGTGTAAAGTTGCGGTCCTTACAAAGGAGTGCGCCACACCACACAATACAGACTTTCGTCCTAGAAAGGAATACTTCAGTCACAGATTTGTTAAATTCGTACACATACAAGCGCTAAACGGTTCGGACATGGCGGAAACCAGCGTTACGCATCCTGCTTGTTCATTATGACTTGCCTTACAAAAGGATGAGGACTCCCAAATCGCTAGAAAAAACTCTGCGACTGTGACAGGATGCTTTAGATGTCTTGGTTGTGCGCATCGAAGCGTATAGTCCAGATGTTACATAAATTATCCACTTCACAACGGATCGTCCGGCACGTACCTGCCGGTGAAGGAGACACGTCATGGCGACAGTGACTTTTGACAAAGCAACCCGCATCTACCCCGGTGGCGACAAGCCTGCCGTCGATGCACTAGATCTACACATTGAGGACGGGGAATTCCTGGTCCTCGTCGGCCCCTCCGGTTGTGGTAAATCCACATCCTTGCGCATGTTGGCCGGCCTTGAAGAAGTAAACTCGGGACGCATCATGATTGGCGATAAAGACGTCACCGATGTGCAGCCCAAGGACCGCGATATCGCGATGGTTTTCCAAAACTACGCCCTGTATCCGCACATGTCTGTGCGCGACAATATGGGATTTGCTCTGAAAATCGCGGGCACACCCAAGGAAGAGATCAACAAGCGTGTTCAAGAGGCAGCAGAAATCCTGGACCTCACCGAATACCTGGAGCGCAAGCCCAAGGCCTTGTCCGGCGGTCAGCGTCAGCGCGTGGCCATGGGCCGCGCTATTGTGCGTAAGCCGCAGGTGTTCTTGATGGACGAACCGCTTTCTAACCTGGATGCCAAGCTGCGCGTACAGACCCGTACACAGGTCGCATCCCTGCAACGCCGTCTGGGCGTGACGACGGTTTACGTTACACACGACCAGACAGAGGCCCTGACCATGGGTGATCGCATTGCGGTCCTCAAGGACGGCCTGCTGCAACAGGTTGGCACACCCGCCGAAATGTATGACCGCCCCGAAAACGTCTTCGTCGCCGGCTTCATTGGCTCACCAGCCATGAACCTGCGCACCTTCACGGTTGAGGGCGACGCCGCTGTCTTGGGTGCTGCCCGCATTCCTCTGTCACGCGCCACTCTGGATGCCATGACAGATGCGGATGAAGGCAAGATCACCATCGGTTTCCGCCCTGAAGGCCTTGAGGTCACAACCGACACGGCAAACACCATTCCGATTGTCGTGGACCTGACCGAAGAACTGGGCTCAGACGCCTTTGTCTACGGACACTTGGAGGGCATGAATGTGGCCACCACGGGTTCCGTGACCGATGACCAACTGGTTGTGCGCGTACCACCGCGTACAGCTCCCCCGGCAGGAAACGTGATTCACGCACACATCCAGCCCGGACGCCAGCATAACTTCTCATTCTCTTCGGGTATTCGCCTACCAGACTAGTTTGCAGCTTGTGAATGTTTGTTTGTGGGGTTGGAGTTCTCAACAGAACTCCAACCCCACAAACTTTCCCCAGCCTTTTGAGCTATTTGGGCACCCAAGCACGCAAGAGAGAGTCCTCGATACTGAAAAGGTCAGAGCCCCAGGCGAAGAACTTGTTGTTCATCCCACCATCAGCCTTGGCAATCACAGTGAACTTGTCCATGTCCATCAGGAGAGCAGACTGGCGAAGAGTGTAGGGATACACCAAAAGGATCTTGCCTCCCAGTAGAAGCTCGAACTCGCTGCCGACCTCAGCCTCGCGTTCCCCTGTGCAAAAACCAGGTAGGACAGGTGCCACATAATCGACACCTGACTCATCAGTTATCCGCTGTAAGGCAACAAAACCATCCTTGAAGAACCTTATATTCCCCACCTGCCCGCAATAAGCATCAGTGATGTCCCGCTGCGTCAATGTGCGCAGGTGTTTTCGCATGTCCCCCGCCGATGGGCGGTTATTTATGTCAACGCTGATGGAGATATTGAAAGGCAGGTTCACGCTCTGATGCGCCACACCGTCAAAGCCGTAGAACTGAAGCTCCAGGTTTTGAGCATCTTCAAGGGTTTTTGTTGCCATGACGCCATCTTTCAGCAACCATGCGTGCACGCCCTGTATTTGTGGGTGCCCAGACTTTTCGGGATCTGGCTGATTGCCAGGAAGCAGCGTCATAATCTCGAAGTTTTGCAGGGTTCCATAATCGGTTACCTCTCCTGTGATCAACGCGTGATCTGCCCAAACGTCGTAGGTAAAGGGCGCATACATACCTAGTTCGGTGAAAGAACTTGAGATGACCTGGTGATCTTCGTTTACTCGGTACAAGAATGGCGCATACCCCTCGGTTCCAGACAGATACACGTTGTTTCCCAAAACACCTTCAAGGTGAAGATCACCGTTTTCAAATAGTCTCACCCCCAGTACATCCACCCAGGTTGTGAGGGTCCCTGTCTCGTCAATAAGGCCATCAAAGCAAGCAAAACCTCTGGACCAGGGTTTACAGTCACTGTCCCAGGTCTGTGCTGTAACGCCTTCCCCTATGATTCCTTCATCACCGTAAGCATAGATTTTTGGAGGCTCTCGGTTAACTTGCAGCGCAACCAACTTCTCCCAGGTGTTTACTACGGGCTGATAAATATCGACGCCGGCATCGAAAGCCCACAGGGGTTTCGCACCCTCGGTCAAGTAGTCGCGCAAAAACTCTCTAAATTCAATGGCGCTACGTGATTCCTCTCCGTCTGGAGGGTCATCGGGAGTTGGGCACGGCAGCGCACACGGAACCTCCGGTGGGGCAATGCCTTGGCCTTTTAACTCTGGTTTTAGCAGAAGATACGACAAGACACCCAGTCCCACAACCAGTAACAGGGCCAAGACAACGATAGCGACAATGGCGGCCACAGGTTTCTTACCCTTCACAGGGGGCTGCCCGGCAAACGGAGAATGAGGTGATTGTTGAGAGAAGTGCTGAGGGGACGGTATCTGATTCATACCCAATGGTGGGCGTAAGCAAAGACAAAAAACAATACCCATATGGGTGAACTTTTGAGCCCAACACACCATGCGCGAAGTTCTCAAGGCATCCAATACACCCAGTGTGCGGCAAGTGGTTGAGTGAACGCCAAACTACCGCTCACCCAACCACTTATCACACACTCAAAGACTTTGACGAGGGTTTATTCACCGCTGTGCTCGTCACGTCGGCAAAGGACGCAGGGTCACCACGCTCAAGGCTGTTTCCGAGACCGTCGGGATCGAGTGGCACAGGAGCGCGACTACCCGATGTGTTCGAAAGGGTCGATAACCGAGTGCAGTCCACAGTCCGTGCATACGAAAGCTATGCGGATTCCGTTACCATCATCAGCGTCGAACGGGTCAGTTCGCAGTCACCGCCGCACTCGGTGCAGGTGCGATAGTTCTCATTGCCCGAGCCGTCTCCGATGCGGATCTCCGGCAGACTATTCATAGAGGAACACCTTTGGTCCGAGCATCGGTAGTGGCCGCCCCCTTGGACAAGGGTGAGGCGGGTTACCGGTCTTGAGCAGCGCATCGAGCGTGTAGATCTTCACACCCATCCGATCCAGCAGGGTCCGAACCTCAGGCAGCGCCGCCTTCACCGTTTTGGAGCAGCCCATGTTCCCCCAAGCGCCGAGCACCTCGGTAGCCCTGACCTGCTCGAGCACGCGCTCGATGGCCTCACAGTTCGCAGCGGAAAGCGCCGCATCGTATGGCGAGAGGGCTTTCGGGTTTGGCGACCTCTCCGGGTACAGATTCAGCATGAGCCAGCCGGAGTGCTCGCGCGTAGACACGTTAATCACGTGGTTCGCCGTGCGGTCGGACTCGGTCTCGCGAGCATGCGACGGGTTCATGCCAATCACGACGAGCGGCGGTGACCCTTCGGAACACCCGGAGATCCGTCCGAGCGCAAAGCGGTGCCCAGGATCGGTCGGGTCCGGATCCCAGTAGTCCGGCTCCTGCCCCGCGGGATACGCGATCATGCTGATCCGCCCACCAGTTCCGCATACTGTCCAGAGCCACTGAGCCCCGCGTAGAGCGTCTGACGGCTCACCTGGAGGTCGTCTCGAGCCACTTTCGCCTTCGGAACGCCAGTGGAGACGCGCTGGCGAGCCTCGTTCTGATCGGCTGCGCTCACGCGCACGTAGCCGTTCACTTGCCCCTTGTGTCCGCTCATATCAATACCTTTCGACGTTTGTGACACGCTGGTTACAATGGCGGCCACTGGTTTCTTACCCTTCACAGAGGGCTGCCCAATACACCCAGTGTGCGGCAAGTGGTTGAGTGAACGCTAAATTGCCGCTCACCCAACCACTTATCGCACACTCATGGGGAAGGCCGCCCTCGACAATGAAGGCGACACCCCTGAACTGACGTTACTCAGCTAACTCCTTGGCCAGGCCTGCGTTTTCGTCCTCAGGCAAACCCTTAACTAGGGTCTTGCCTTTGAAGAAATCTGGGAAGCGAATGTAGCAGTAGAACATCAACACAACACCCGCACCCAGCATCAGCATGCCCAGGATGAAGACCAGGCCGATGCCACCGATTTGAGAACCCGAACCGAAGGCCGGATCGATGGACTCCACCATGGTTTGCACCAGCAAAATGAACAGAATAATGCCGCCTATCAGCGGGAAGAGGAACTGGAAGAAGAAGTTCCTGGCCGAGGCAAACCACTGCTTGCGAAAATACCACACGCAGGCGAAAGCCGTAAGCCCGTAATAGAAGGCGATCATGATGCCCAAAGTGGCGATCGTGTCCCACAAGACGTTTTCCGACAAGACCCTCATGACCGCGTAAAACACGGAGGCCACAATGGCTGAAACGAAGGTCGCGTAAGACGGCGTGAAGAACCTGGGGGAAACCCGGGCAAACTTCGGCGAAATCGCGCCGTAATGCCCCATGGCCAGCAAGGTCCGGGCAGGAGACACGAAGGTCGACTGCAAGGAAGCTGCCGAGGACGACAAAACCGCCAAGGACATGAGGATTGCGCCCGTACCCAAAACCGGGGTGGCCAAGGCGAAGAAGACGTTTTCTTGGATGGCAGGGTTGCCCAAACCAATGCCTTCATCCCCCACGCCGGCATACGACATGGCTCCCAAAGACACGAACAAGTAAATCGACACAACCGCAATAATGGTCAAGGTTGCGGCCTTGCCTGGTGTTGAACGTCCACCCTTGGTTTCCTCGGACATGGTCAAGGTGACGTCCCAGCCCCAGAATATGAACAGCGACAAGGAGATGCCCGCGGCAAAGGTCCCGAAGGAATCGACGTTGAAGGGGTTGAACCAGGACAGCTCAATGGGGGTGAAGTTGAAGCCAGAGCCGTTATACGCCTGCCACATCATGACCCCACCAAAGCCGACCATGATGATCAACTGGAAGGTGACCAGGATGTATTGGAAACGCTGCGTGGTTTGCATGTCGCGATACGAAATCGCGGTCGCCACGGCCATAAACGCCAAACAAGTGATGACGTTGACAGCAACGTTGTCCTTCAGGGCGGCAATCCATTCTTGGTTGAAGACTTGCGCCACGGCCAGGTAGAAGAAGTCCACGGCGATGCCAGCCAGGTTGGACAGCACGACGATGGTTGCAATGACCAGGCCCCAGCCGCTCATCCAGCCGATCCACGGGCCGAAAGCGCGCACACCCCAGGTGAAGGACGTGCCCGAGTCCGGCATTGACGTGACCAGTTCCTTATACCCGAAGGCAGTCAGCAGCATGGGGATGAAGCCGACCAAGAAGATGCCCGGCAGTGCGGTCCCGACGGCTGCAACCGTGGGGCCAAGCGCACCTGTCAAGGTGTAGGCAGGCGCGATACACGAGATGCCGATAATAACGGCACCGAGTAGTCCAACAGCGTTGGTGGACAAGCCTTTGGCGCCAGTTTCGCGCTCTGATGCGACAGTAGGTGTGTGGGTCATAGCTCTAACCGTTCTTCGCGAGGAACAATAATGAGGGGCACGGGCATGACCCGCAAGATAGAGTTCGCAACCGAACCCAGGAACAGGCGGCGCGGAGCTGCCAGGCGTGAGGAACCAAGCATTGCCACTTCGTCAGGTAGCCAGCTGAGGCGCTGGGTCGCATCCTCGATGGTGTGGCCGAGGGCAAGCTCCGTGCTTGTTTCAATATCTTCGGGCAAGCGTTCGCGTGCCATTGCCAAAGCGTTTTGTGCGTGGTCTTGCGCTGCCTGGGTGCCAATGTGCTCCTCAACGCGGTTTTCGTAGTTGTCCAAAGGCAGCAGCGAGACCAAACGCAAGGGCACTCCTGCGCGGCGCGCCAGGTTGGTGGACTCTTGAATGATGCGCCCTGAAGACGGCAAACGTCCGATAAAGGCTGTCACACGAGAGATTTTTTTGATGTGGCGTTCCCTATAGCCACGCGGAGCCAATGCCACGGGCTCCGTAGAAGCGTGCAACAAAGAAGTGGAGATCGGCGACAAAGACACGGTTCCAAAGGCCCCGTGCCGCCCGCCGCCCATGACCAAACAATCTGGGCGGAACTCCTCAACGGCATGCAGCAACCCTTCGGTAGGTGTTTCTGCATAACGAATGTGGTGGGCAATTTCCCCGCGAGTATGAACCACATCTTCTGCCTGGTCTAGCCAAGCCAGAGCCTGCTCACGCACCATTTCCTCATACGATTCATCAGGCGGTGCCAGGGTGACACGACGTTCTGAAGGCAAGACGATGAGGACATCTATATCTGTGCCAAGCGTTCGCGCAAAGACGTCTCCCAGGGCCAAGGCATCTTGCCCACCCAAGGTTCCGGTAAATCCAACAAGAATAGACACAATGTCTCCTTCGGGTGTTGATTGTCTGCGGGTGCAGACGCAGGTTAGTGTGCACTCATGACGTGCTTGACACGTAGGTAGTCGTCCAGGCCGTAAACCGACAGGTCTTTGCCGTAACCGGACTGCTTGAATCCACCGTGAGGCATCTCTGCCACAAGGGGAATATGTGTGTTGATCCAGACGCAGCCAAAGTCCAGTTCACGCGAGAAACGTTCGGCTTGGCGATGGTTTTCCGTCCACACAGAAGATGCCAGGCCATAAACGACGTCATTTGCCATTTCCAACGCTTCGTCCTCGGAAGAAAATGCTTGAACCGTGATGACTGGACCGAAAATCTCGTCTTGGATTAGTTCATCGTGTTGGCGCAGGCCCGAAATGACGGTGGGTTCGAAATAGTAGCCCGAGCCTTCGCGCAGTTTGCCGCCGGTTTCGATAGTGGCGTGGGCCGGGGTTCGCTCAATCATCCCTTGCACTTTGGCCAGGTGGTTTGCGTTATTCAATGGTCCATACAGGGCGTCATCCCCACTTCCGACGACAACAGTTTTAGCAAAATTGACGAGGGCGGCCAGCAGTTCACCGTAAATATCGCGGTGGACCAAGACG
This sequence comes from Actinomycetaceae bacterium, assembly GCA_030538185.1. Lineage (GTDB taxonomy): Bacteria > Actinomycetota > Actinomycetes > Actinomycetales > Actinomycetaceae > JAUNUK01. The sequence goes on from JAUNUK010000003.1 coordinate 100,750, forward strand.
CGGGTGGCTGCGGTGCAATCCTGGCCTGCGTTGAAGTAGCCTGCCGTACCAATCGCTTCGGCTGTGGCGGCAATGTCTACGCCGGGGAAGACGATGACTGGGGCTTTGCCTCCCAGTTCCAGGTGTGCACGTTTTACCGTGGCAGCCGCGGTCTGGGCGACTGCAATGCCCGCACGTACCGATCCGGTGATGGACGCCTGGGCCACGGCGGGGTGCTTCACCATCATTTCGCCGGTTGAGGCATTGCCCAAAATGACATTAAAGACCCCGGGAGGGAATATATCTGCAGCAATGCGAGCAAGTTCAATGGTGGATTCGGGCGTTGTGTCGGATGGCTTCAAAACGACCGTGTTGCCTGCTGCCAAAGCGGGGGCTATCTTCCAAATCGCCATCATTAAGGGATAGTTCCACGGCGTGACCTGTGCGACAACACCCAGGGGCTCCTTGCGGACATAGCTGGTGAGCCCTTCAGCGTATTCACCTGCCGCGATTGCGTCGATCCGACGGGCGGCACCTGCAAAGAACCGCACATGGTCAGCCGATGGTCCGACTTCTTCCGAGACAATCAAGGCTTTGGGCTGTCCAGTATTGCGGTTTTGGGCTTCGGCTAGTTTTTCCGCGTTGGCCTCCAGGGCGTCTGCAAGCTGAAGCAGCATGTCTTGGCGCTGCGAAGGTGTTGTTTTCTTCCACGTTTCAAAAGCGCGGGCGGCTGCTTCCATGGCCGCATCCACATCTGCCTGTCCCGATATGGGAGATTGACCGATTTCTTGGCCGGTCATAGGGCTAATGAGAGGCATTGTTTCGGCGGCTTGTGCATCAACGAACTGTCCGTTGATGAAATTGAGAAGGGGCATTGCTAACTCCTTTGTCAGTCATATCGGTCTGTTCTTTATGGAAAGCGCAGACCTTCACTAGGCAAAACGTCCCAGATGTGATCGCTGTAACAAACAGTATGGGACTTTTCGCCCAGATACGCAAGATTCAGGTGGGAAATTCTCTTTTTGGGCTGGTTTTTATCTCTACAAGGTGTATTCTGAGCACAATCCGCTAGTCTCACCGGACGATGATTGTCCGAGATTCGGACCAAAGTCCTTCGGATACCGCTCGATGCCAGGTCTGTCGAGTGTAAAAATCTTCCATACACACTCCGGCGTAAGACCGGCCGGCAGGAGGAACCATGACTGTAACTATCGACCGCGCAAGAATCGCTGAACTCATCGCAGAAGAATCAGCGAAACTGGACGCCAACACGCAAGGCTCCAAGGCCATGTACGCCAGGGCTATCACGCACCTGTCAGGTGGCGTGGCCTCCAGCTACCAGCTGCGCGACCCGTGGCCCATCTATATTGAAAAAGGCTCTGGCCCGGAGATCTGGGACGTAGACGGAAACAAGTACTACGACTTCCACAATGGATTTGGCTCCATGGTGCAAGGGCACGCGCACCCCGCCATTGGCCGCGCCCTTGCCGAGCGCTACCCCCAAGGGACGCACTTCGCCTGCCCAACCGAAGACGATATTGTCGTTGCCGATGAGCTGGCCAGGCGCTGGGGTCTACCCAAGTGGCGCTACACGAACTCTGGTTCCGAAGCGACCATGGATGCCATCCGAATCGCGCGCGCCTACACAAAGCGCGACACGGTTTTGAAGATTTTTGGCTCCTACCACGGACACCATGACACGGTTATGGTCTCTATCGGTGTGCCTTACGACAAGATTGGCGACCGCAACAACCTGGCTTCCCTCCCTTACGGCGCTGGAATCCCCCAGGCCGTTGTGGACATGACGGTGCCCGTGCCCTTCAATGATATTGAGGCCATGGAAACCCGCGTGAAGGCGCTGCAAGCAGAAGGTCGCCTGCCAGCCTGCATCATTATGGAACCAGCCATGATGAACCTGGGTGTCGTTTTGCCTGAAGACGGCTACCTGCAGGCCGTGCGCAACTTGGCGGACAAGTACGGCATTGTCCTGATTTTCGACGAGGTCAAAACCGGCCTGTGTATCGCCGCAGGTGGTGCCACCGAGAAGTTCGGCGTCAAACCCGACATGGTCACCTTGGCTAAAGCGCTAGGTGGCGGCCTACCCACAGGCGCTATCGGCGGGTCTGAAGAAGTCATGTCGGTTGTTGAAGACGGCTCCGTCTACCAGGTCGGCACCTACAACGGCAACCCCCTGGCATTCGCAGCCGCGCGCGCCAACCTTTTGGAGGTTTTGACCCCCGAAGCCTACGAGCACCTGGCTGCGTTGAATGACCGCATTGTGGGTGGTTGTCAGGCAATCGTCGACAAATATGACCTGCCCGGTTACGCCCTGGGCATCGGTTCGAAGGGTTGCGTGACGTTCTCTCCCGAGAAGATCACCGACTACGAGTCCTTCAAGGCCAACCAGGATGAGGATCTCTCCACCCTGGCTTGGTTGTGGAATATGAACCGAGGCATCTTCATGACCCCCGGCCGTGAAGAAGAATGGACCCTCTCGGTGACCCACACCTTCGAGGCCGTCGATGCCTACATCGCCTCCTTCGATTCCATGGCCGAGGCTTTGACCCGATAGTTATAGATTCAACCAACCCCACGCGCGCCGGGGCTTCTCGGTGTTAGGTGCGCTGTCGTCTAGCCTGGGAAGGTGAGTTTCCCATCCGCCTTCCCAGGCGCCGACATTTCTGGCTACCGTTTGCTGCGCCCTTTAGGTGAGGGCGGCATGGGCTCCGTTTGGCTTGCCGAGGGCTTGGACGGCCAGCTTTGCGCGCTAAAGCTACTTGCCGAGGGCGGGGCGTTGGTAGATGAGGACTCCCGCGCCAGACTGCGGCGTGAAGCCATGTCCATGCACAAGATCCGTGGCGCAGGCGTGGCTGACCTCATGGATTATGAGGTGGATGGGCCTGAGGCTTTTGTTGTCACCGAGTACATCGAGGGCCTGAACTTGGCGCAGCGGGTGCGCCACAACGGCGCGATGCCTGTTGTAGATGCTTTGTCAATGGCCCGTGAATTGGCGCGGACCCTGCGCTTGGTACATGCCTGCGGGATTGTACACAGGGATATTAAGCCTTCAAATGTGATGCTCAGTGCTAATGGTCCTGTTTTGATTGACTTCGGGATTGCTCAGGGCCTGGGTGATGAACGAATTACCCACACGGGACTTGTGACCGGGACACCGGGGTTCTTAGCGCCAGAGGTTATTGGCGGTAGCGAGCCTGGTGAAAGTTCGGATTGGTGGGCTTGGGCAGCTGTGGTCTTGTTTGCCTTGTCGGGACGTGCACCTTTCGGCATGGGCTCGATGGAGGCGGTGTTGGCCCGAGTCTGCACAGGAAGCATTGATATTGAGGGTGTCGATACGTATCTTGCACGCGTATTGACTCGTGCCTTGAATCCTGCCGTGGCAAATCGGCCGAGCATTGATGAAACCTTGTTGGCCTTGGATTCTTACTCGCCATGGGCAGCTGAAACCGAGGAAGCCCTAGATGAGACAACCACAGTCTTAGAGCCTTATGAATCCGTGACCTTGGCCGTGGATGTGTCTGATGCGACCGATAATGCCGATTCAACGCAAACGCAGCACATGCCCCACCTACCCGAAACGACCAAGTTGCCTGCCATGCCTGCGGCTGTGCCCCAATACCAACCATCCACGCAGGTGTCAGGTGGCAAGGAACCGCCGTGGCTTTCCCAAGGACAATTTGAACCAGGCTCTGTCCCGATGCCCGCCACCTGGCACCCAACGCAGCCTCCAAAAAACTTGCAAGCTCTACCTGCGCACACGCAACCCCGGGCTATCCCATTCACGGGCTTGTCCCTGATCCTGCTTTTCGCCCTGGTAGCAATAGGTCACGGAATCGCAGGCTTTGTTAGCGCGTGCGCGATACTGGTATTGGCCTCAGCCGTGGGCGAAGGCGTTGCGTCATTCGCCAAAGGCAATGGTCAAGGCGCTCGGGCAGTCAACCCTACTGGAGACGTGGCGCGCGCCATTGTCTTATCCCCGTGGTACGTACTCAAAGGCCTGGCTCATGCGGTGCCTGCAGTGCTTGTGATGGGACTTATCTTTGGCACTACCCTGTGGTGGACCGAGTCGGCACATGCACCCGATGGCCTATGGACACCCATGGCACATGGCTTCGTGAATCAGCTCAATGTGCCTGGTCAGCTGGGGCCCTACCTTTCGGGTTCGGGCTTATCGGCAGGAGCGTTACTGCTTGGTGTGGCGCTGCTGATTGGCCAGCTTCTCGCCTGGCTCAACCCTTGGTCGCGGCGCATCCGCATGGGCGGACGGACACTGTCAAGGGCTCTTTTGCCTTCAGGGTTCCTACGTGCCGCCCTCGGCATTATTGCCCTGTTAGCGTCCGCCGCCTTTGCCCTACTTTCCTAGGCCGAGGGCGGTTTTCAATAACTCTGTGACCTCTGTTTTTACTGTGTCTGTTATGGCCGTAATGGCGTAAGAGGTGGGCCACATGTCACCACCATCAAGGCTGACCGTGTCGGTCGCGTTATTGTGTCAGGCGGGTTTGCACGGATTCTAGCTCTCGGATGGCTTGCGTGTGCAAGCGTTTGGATGGGTCCGTATGCCACAGCAGTTCCTTGCCCAAACGAACTGCGACGAGGCGTCCACGCGTGATAAAAATTGGGCGGAACATACCGTTTTTACCTGGGCAGATAAGCGTTTCCCCCGCCTCATCTGTGAGGCACGTCCTGTCCTTGTAGCCGACATGGAGCTCATCGAAAGACGGCAAGAAGAACGTCGCTTCGGCTGCCTTGCGGTTGTCTGCCAACAGGTCATGCAGGTCTGCGCGCAGGTAGAAAACCTCACCTGTTTTGCGTGTTTTGGCTGTTTTGCCTGCTTGTTGCCCGTGGTCTAAACGTTGCCGGTCCGCATCCAAGTAACGTGCCTCAAGTGCGGGGACGTCAGGCATCGATTGGGAGAGTTCAACTGCGGATGCCAATGCAGTCCTGGCTGCCACTATTCCGATACCCGCCCAACGGCTCAGGTCTGCAGGCGTGACAGGGCCGTGGCTTGTGGCGTAACGTCGTGCCACCTCGGCGAGTGCGTGCTCGTGATCGGGGCTTCCTGGGCCCTTTGTTTTCACAGGGCTGTGCGGTGAATCTGCAGCGGGCAGCGAGCGGGCGTCAATGAGAAGGTGCTCATTGCCTCTGACTGGCCCTTGGACCAGTAAGCCATCGCGAAAGAGCTTGAAAAGCAAAGTCCTTCGCCACGGGTAGTTTTCAACCGCGCCCCATGGCCCGTTCTTCGCTCTGTCCTCTGCGGGTTGAGGGTTAGACAATTTTGCGCCTAGACCTGATTGTTCCCAGGCTTCGAACAGCTGAGCGCGCGACAGCGGCCCCTCTTTCGCAATCAATCCCCACGCGAGGTCAGCAGCATCCTGCGCCAATTTTTCAGTCAAGCGCATCTCAGCTTCCCTTTGACGCGTCCACGCACCTTGGCGGCAGAGGGTAAGGCGCAGCCAGTGATGATCGAGGGCGCGCGTCACATGCAGAGTGCCCCGCATGGGCCAGGAGCGCACCAGGTGGCCACCTTCGAAAGCTGCCTCGACATCACTTTTGCAGGCCTTGGGCACGCGCATCATCAAGGCATGTGGGATAGAGGACACCTGTTGACCCTGAACCGCCAAATTGTTTTCGACCACTTGGGTTACCGAACTGGCACTAGTTTCAGGCACCAAGCCCTGCGCCACAATCCTCAACAAGTTCATCTCTACAGGCAAACCGTTTTTTGCGCTGGTCCGAGGGCTGTTCATATCGTAAGTGTAGAGGCGCACGAAGTGTGACGGAACTTATGTGGGGCTTCACTTGTGGATACAGCTGGGTTGCTGGCACAATATGGGGGTTGCCTCCGAGGGCGATCCTCTCGTGAGTGCAGCGCGCCACCTTAGCTCAGTTGGTAGAGCACCCGCCTTGTAAGCGGACGGTCAACAGTTCGAGTCTGTTAGGTGGCTCAGTGCTGAATTGCGCCACGATAATCCGCGGCGCGCAAGGGTTCAATGGCGCGGGCATAATCGCCCGCGCGTCACTCGCAAGAAACCCGAAACAGCGGTTTACCCAGACACCTGGCCGCACGCGTGGTTCACAAGCCTGGCAATCTGCGCTTTTACTGTGTCGGTTAGGGCCGTAATGGCATACGAGGTTGGCCACATGTCGCCCTCGTCAAGTTTGGCCGTCTCAGAGAAACCGAGAGTCGTGTAACGCACTTTGAACTTTGAGGCCGGCTGCACGAAACATAAAACATCGCCGTCTAAGGACCAAGCGGGCATGCCGTACCAGGTACGGGCCTTTAACTGTGGGGCTGTTTCGGCCACAACCTGAGCGATAGCTTGGGTGATTTCTTTGTCGCCCTCGGGAAGTTTGTCGATGACCTCAATCATGGCCTGTGCTTCTTCGGCCTCGCGTTCGGCCTTGGTGCGGCGCTTGGATGCGCGTTTCTTTTCTGCAGCATACTCTTTCATAGCCGCGCGTTCTTCGGCACTGAAACTACTCATGACCTGAGCCTCCAACTTTCATACAGCCCAAATGATACTCAAGGCCAGCCTAGCAAGCAGACATCGCCACCAGCGCCGACCAAATGTTCAATAAAACCCCGACCAAATGTTCAATAGAGGGCTTTGATGTGCTAAATTGCAGTATGGGGTACCGACGTAGAATTCTGGATGACCTTTTAGATGAGGTCTTTCCACATCTGGCTGCCGTCGCTATTGAAGGAGCCAAAGGTGTTGGCAAAACAGAGACAGCCTTACAGCGCAGTAAAACCGTCTACACAATGAGCGATCCAAAACAACGTGACATCCTACAAGCCGACACCGGGCGTATCTCCCAGGTCCCACCTCCCGTCTTAATAGACGAATGGCAGCTCCTCCCTCAAGTCTGGCAAAGTGTAAAAACCCTAGTCGACCGCAATAATGCTGGTGGGCAATACTTGCTGACCGGCTCTGCAGCAAGCAGTGCCTCCCATCGCGTCCACTCGGGCGCAGGGCGCATCGTGCGCCTTGTCATGCGGCCCATGACGCTAGGCGAAAGAGGCCTTTGCACACCCACAGTTTCATTAACCACACTGTTGGAGCAGACACCAGGCCAGGCGTCGCCTAGCGAAATTACAGGTGAAAGCGACATCGTCCTCGGCGATTATGCTGAAGAAATTGTCGCAAGCGGGTTGCCTGGACTAACCCAACTTCCTCCGAGGGCGGCAAGGTTACAACTGGACAGCTACCTGGCTCGCGCGCTAGACCACGATTTGGAAGAATCTGGTTACTCGGTGCGCCGCCCTGGACAGTTACGCGCCTGGTTGGCGGCATATGCGGCGGCCAGTGCAAGCACTGCCAGTTACACAAACATCCTGGATGCCGCAACACCTGGCGAATCCGACAAACCCACACGTGCGACTGTCATTCAATACCGTGAAGCCCTGGAAAGGCTTTTTCTTTTAGACCCTCTGCCTGCATGGATACCAAGTTTTGCGCCCTTGAAGAGGCTAACCCTAGGACCCAAACATCACCTGGTGGATCCTGGCCTGGCGGCCAGGCTTTTGGGTGTCGGGGTTGATGATTTACTGATGGGGCACGGCACATCCATTGGCGGACAACCGGGGCCTCTCATGGGGTCCCTTTTTGAATCCCTTGCTGTACAAAGCGTGCGGGTCCTGGCCGAAAGCCTTGGGGCTCGCGTCTCTCACCTGCGCGCGAAGGGTGGCGAACACGAAATCGACATCATTGTGGAAACCGAAGGCCTGGGCGTGTTGGCTTGCGAGGTGAAACTGTCCAACACCGTTACGGACCGCGATGTCGCACACCTTTTGTGGCTAAAGAAGCAAATGCCCACGCGCGTCATCGACATGGTTATCCTCAACACTGGGCCCTACGCGTACCGACGTAAAGACGGCGTCGCAGTCATACCGCTTGCCCTGTTAGGACGCTAACGAACGTCGTTGAGGACAGGGTCGGGTTAGGCTTTGGGCTGGATGTCGTCTTTGATGGCGATGCCTTCAAGACTGTCGGTTACGAGGTCATAATGTAAGGATCCGTCCTCGTTGGCAAACAAAGTGACGGCGACAATGTTTTGTTTGCTCAAACCATATTGGGGTAGGACTTCTTCGGCGTGTGCCCAGATGCCTGCAATGTCGGCCGGGTTGTAATCGCTAAGTTTGACACTGCGTATCGGCCACGGGTGGATCCCGTCGTCAACCAAGATACCGCCAAAGGTCAGATGGATTCCTTGAAAGATGTTGTCGTCATTACCCGTCAGCGGCACACTCCACCGACAACCCTAACCTTCATCACCAACACTGAATCACAATAGTTTGTAGGCTGTGTTTGTCACGAAAGGACGGAAACAAATGCCTCCCCTCTCCCAGTCTGATGCACCTGACACACAAGACATTCCCCAGATAATTACCGACCAACAATTAGCGGAACAACAGGAGTATTACGTGCGTCGGGCTGATGAATACGACGACTGGTGGCATTGCCGTGGTGTCTTCGATCGTGGCGAGAAGTTCAACACCGTCTGGTTCACAGAAGCCAGCGAAGCCTTGGAGGCCCTCAACGGCATCGACCTGGGCACAGACGTCCTCGAACTCGCACCCGGAACAGGGACCTGGACCATCCACTTGGCGCCGCGCGCGCCACGATTAACCCTTGTCGATGGCTCTACCGAGATGCTTGCACATAACCCTGTCACCTCGCGCGATGGGGTCAGCGTCGAAATAGCCGACATCTTCACGTGGGACACCGACAAACGATTCGACTCTGTCATTTTTACGTTCTGGATCTCACACGTCCCACGCGAACGTCTGACCACTTTCTTCGCCTCGGTAGCACGATGGCTGCGCCCAGGGGGTCGAATCTTCTTCGTCGATGACCGCATGATTTCAAAGGAAGAACCTCATACCGTCAGTTCTTCAGGACAGACTATAGTCCGCCGTCTGTACGACGGAACAAGCGCCACAATCGTCAAGAACTTCTTTACGCCCTCGGAGCTGATCGATGCCGCGAAGGTTGCCGGTATCGACCTGGAGGTCCGCGAAACACCCACCTTCTTCCAATACGCCACCGGCACACGCCAAGCGTGAAGTCGCGAATAAATCAGACTTATCCGCGCGTTTGACTGTATTTGGGGGAAGAATACGGAAAAATAGAGCCTAGAGGTCCGCACTGGAAAAGCCGGAGGTCAAGCCGCGATCACGGCACCCAATATAGATTGGCTCAGACATGAAAGCCCTGGTTCTAACCGAATACAACAAGTTCGAATACCTCGACGTCGAAACACCCACGCCCAAAGAAGACGAGGTCTTACTGCGTATTGAGGCCTGTGCAGTGTGTGGCAGCGACGTACACGGCATGGACGGCTCATCAGGGCGCCGCCAACCACCGGTCATTATGGGCCACGAAGCCGCAGGCCAAGTCGCAGCCGTGGGCGCAAAGGTCACAGACTTACAAGTTGGTGACCGCGTCACTTTCGACTCGACCGTCTACTGCAACCGCTGTCCATCGTGCAAAAAAGGCAATGTGAACCTGTGTACCGACCGGCAGGTCTTGGGCGTTTCTTGTGATGACTACCGCCGCAACGGGGCCTTCGCCGAGTACATGACCGTGCCCTCATACATCTGCTACAAGCTGCCCGACAGTGTCAGCTACGTGCAAGCAGCGATGGTCGAACCCATGGCTATCGCCTACCACGCAGCCACCCGCACCCCTATCGAAGCTGGCATGTCTGTGGTCATTGTCGGTGTTGGAACCATCGGCCTGCTCACCTTGCAAATAGCCAAAGCCATGGGCGCCAACCCAATAATCGCTGTCGATATCGACCAGGCCAAGTTAGACACCGCCCTCGGAAATGGGGCTAGTCATGCCATCAACTCAAACGACCCAGATGCCCTTGCCAAGATCCTCGAAGCAACCCCCAACAAAGAAGGCGTCGATATTGCCTTTGATGCCACCGGCATTGACGCAACGGTCAACCTCAGCGTGCGCAGCGTGAAGCTCAACGGTGCAATCGTGCTTATTGGCAACCTGGCCCAAAACACAAACTTCCCCCTGCAATGGGTCGTCACCAGGCAACTTAGCCTCTTTGGAACCTGTGCCTCAGCCGGGGAATACCCCGAGTGTCTGCGTCTGATTGCCGAGAAAAAAGTCGACGTCGAGGCACTAATTTCCAAGGTCGTCCCCCTGGAAGACGGCCACGAGTGGATCACCAGGGTCTACAACCGCGAAGACGGTCTGAACAAGATCGTCGTGTGCCCAACGCCAACCGAAGCACCAACCTCAACACCAACGCCCGAAAACAACTGAAACCGAAAGGCCTACCAGTGACAGACATCAAAACCGCCGTTATTGGTTGCGGCAAAATCGGCCACTTTCACGCGAAATGCTACCAAACTCTGCCCGGCAGCCAGTTTGTCGGCGCCGTTGGAACCCGACCCGGTCGCGGCAAAGAATTCGGCGCCCAATACGGCGTGCCCGGCTTTGACTCCCTGGAAGAACTGGTCGAAGAGACGGGGGCGCAGGCCATAAGTATCTGCACCCCTCACCCCAACCACGCCGCAGTAGCCGTCGAGGCCGTCCGCTTGGGCCTCCACATTGCGGTTGAAAAACCTCTGGCCTCGACCCTTGCAGACTGCGACCAGATCATCGCCGCAGCGAACAAAGCCAACATCGTGGGCACGACGATCTGTCAACGCCGCTTTTACCGCCCGGCCATGCGCGTAAAACAAGCCATTGACGCAGGGAAACTCGGCCAACCGATCCTTGGGACAGTCAATATGCTGGGCTGGCGCGACATGGACTATTACCGCAGTGACCCGTGGAGAGGCACCTGGGAAGGCGAAGGCGGCGGCGTCTTGGTCAACCAAGCCCCACACCAACTGGATATGTTGCTGTGGTTTATGGGCCCAATCAAAGAGGTCGTGGCCACCTGGGACACTCTGAATCACCCCGAACTTGAGGTCGATGACACGGCCATGGCCCTCATTCGTTTCCGCAGCGGCGCCGTGGGCAATATCGTCGTCAGCAATTCCCAGAATCCTGCCCTGTTCGGCAATGTGCGCGTGCACGGTTCAAATGGCGCCAGCGCGGGTGTTCAAACAGATGGCGGGGCCATGTTCATTGCCGGAACCTCTGCGATTTTGGAACCGCCCGTCAACGACATCTGGACCGTGCCGGGCGAAGAAGGCATGTTAGAGGTCTACCGCAAGGAGGACTCTGACTTCTTCAACAGCGTCGATTCCATGCACCACTTCCACCAAGAACAACTGGCAGATTTCCTCACCGCTATTCGCAATGACAGCAAACCTCTGATCACCTTGGAAGACGGGCGAGCAACCGTAGAGTTATTCACCGCCATCTACTGTTCTCAAGAACAGCACAGCTGGGTCCAGTTCCCACTAGAAGCTTAGGATTTCCGGCCAAAATTGCCGAGGGCGAAGTCCAAGGAATCTGTGGGCACACACAGTTTGTGCCGCAAGAGTTCCTGAGCTTCGCCCTCGGAATTAGTCTTTGCCTAGCCCTTGACCGCGCCTGCTGTCAGCCCGGAAACAACATACTTCTGGGCGAATAGCGCGATGATCATGATTGGCAATGTCACCACCGAGGCTGCCGCCATGAGGCCACCCCAGTCGATGCTGGCGTAGCCGATGAAGTCAAAGATAGCCACAGGCAGGGTCTTTGTCTTTGCACCGGACAGCACCAAGGCAAACATAAAGTTATTCCAGGAAAAGATGAAGGACAAAATGGATGCCGTGGCAATCCCTGGGACGCTCATGGGTAGGGTGATGCGCAGCCACGCACCGATGGGCGTGAGGCCATCAACCTCGGCTGCTTCTTCCAGTTCCAGTGGCAAGCCGTCGAAGAATCCCATCATGATGTACAAAATCAACGGCAGCGAGACGAACATGTGGGACAGGATGAGGACCCCGTAACCGCCCACCATCCGCAGATTTGAAAACAGATAGAACCACGGAACCAGCAGTGACACACCGGGGATCACGCGAGCCATTAGAACGACAATAGCCTGGCGTTTCATGACGAAACGGCTCATGGAATAGGCGGCGGGCACACCCAGAACTAGCGATATGCCTGTCGAGATGGCTGCCACCAGGAAGCTATTCCACATGAACATGCCGAAATTGGCTTGCTGGAAAACCCGGTGATAGTTCTCCAGGGAAGGTTCGAAAACGAACAGCGCAGATGTGTCATAGATCTGAACGTTGTTCTTCAAGGAGCTAATGACCATAAACATAATGGGCAAAAGCATTGTGAACAGCAACAAGACAATGGCCGCCACACGAAATATCTTAAAGCCTAGAGAAGTACGCATCATCGCTCCTTATTCCGGGTCGTGAGCAGCAGCATTGCCACAATGATCAGGGCAAAGAACAAAATGAGGACCGTTGAGGCCACACCGTACTCGTTGTAGTCAAAGCTCAGACCGTAGGCGTAGACGTTAAGGGTTTCGACTTCGTGGAATGAGCCACCACCGCGGCCTTTTGTCGAATAGAGAATGTCGAAGGTTTTTAGTGCATCGATACCGCGCAATAGCAAGGCAACGACAACCGATGGCCACACGAGCGGCAAGGTGACGTACCAGAACCGTTGCCACGCGCTTGCACCGTCGATGGCTGCGGCTTCGTCAGTTTCTTCCGGCAGAGAAGACAGACCGGCAAGAAGAATGAGGGCCACCATCGGGGTCCACTGCCACACATCGATCAGCATCGTGGTTGCCAGGGCCGTTTTTTCGCCAGAGAGCCACGGGAATGGGCCTAAACCAATAAGGCCCAGCAAGTAGTTGGCAGGTCCAATATTGGGGTCGAAGATGAGGCGCCACATCATTCCGACTGCAACGGGTGTGGCCACCAGCGGCATGAGAATAGCTACGCGCACAAAACCTTGTCCCTTGAAGGCCCGGCGCAGCAGCAAAGCGATACACATGCCCAAGACCATTTGCGCAAACAGGACCCCGCCGGTAAAGAAAAGCGTCCTCCACACCGAGGGCCAAAACCGGGCAGTGTCTGTCAAAACCTCGATGTAGTTGTCGATGCCGTTAAATTTCTTGGGTGCCCGAACCGAACCTTCTGCATTGGTAAAACTGAGGTATATCGTCCATCCCAGGGGGAAAAGCAGCATTGCTGCGGTAAAAATCATCGCAGGTGCTGCCAACAACCACTTGCGATTCTTATTCGCCCAGCGAGAAAACTCACTTTGTTTCCGTCGCGGGTGATCAATGCTGGCCGAACCGGCCAAAATGCTAATGGGAACGTCAGAGCTAGTAGACATCCTCACCTACCCTAAATTGTCGCAGTTGCGGGGATACCTGCGTTTCAGTCATAGAAAGAACTAGAAAGAAACAGGTATCCCCGCAACCATACGGGTTACTTATTCTCGTCGTCCAGGAATGCTTGGTACTCGGTGTGTGCGGAGGCTAATGCAGCCTCCCAGTCTTTACCAGTAATCCCCTCAACCAAAGGTTGACCCACGATCTCACGCGCCTTGGCGACCTGTATCACCAAAGGACGGTCGTGGCCGACACCAGTCTTTGCACCTTCTTGAGCTGCGGCAACCAAATCCTGTGGGTAGTCCTTCGTGGCTTCAGGATCTGCCCAGGTGGACACGCGCGCTGAAGGAACGCCAGACTGCTGGTTCTTCAGGGTCTGCGCCTTGCTGGTTGCCCACTCAATGAACTTCCAGGCATTGTCCTTGTTCTTGGAACCTTCGTTCATGCCCAGTGCCCAGGAAGGAATATTGTAAGGCTTAGATCCTGCAGGTCCCGCGGGGAAGGCGGCGAAGCCGACAGTCTCGGATACCTGGGACTTGGAAGGATCTGTCGCGTTCTTGTACAGGGAGTCAGCTTCAGTGTAGAAAGCCGACTGGCCTTGAGTGAAGACGGCCATAGCCTCTGGCCAGCTCATATCAGTGGTGACCGAAGCGGGGCCATACTCACGGATCATCTTGCTGTAGAAGTTATAGGCATCCTTGGCTGCCTGTGTATCCAGCGTTGCCTTGCCGTCCTTGTCGAAGTCTCCTCCGAAGCTGTACAAGTAGCTAGAGAACTGGGTAACAGCAGCCGTGCGCCCTGTGCGAGCTACGAATCCTGCGGTACCTGGGTTATCAGCCTTGATCTTGGCTGACATGCTCTCAAGTTCTTCCATAGTGGTGGGTGGTGCGCTGAAGCCGGACTTCTCTAGTAGATCTTTTCGGTAGTAAAGGACCTCACGCTCGGTGATAATGGGGACACCCACAACCTTGCCCTCATATGTGGTGGCCGTAACTGGCCCTTCTTGATAGTCGGCCCAGTCCCAGTCTGCATTTTGCTTGACCATGTCAGTCAGATCGGACATCCACCCGTTGCGGGCGAACATCTTGCCTTCCTGCAGAGGGCGGTACATCATCACATCTAGGTCTTCTGATCCAGCATTCAACTTGACGTTGTACTGGTCGGACAGCTGGTCCTCACCCAGCTGAGTAAGTTCAACCTTAAGTCCTGTTTCTTTTTCAAATTCCGGCAAGTCTGCCTTAATGTTTTCGGTCCACACGTGGTTGGCCAAAGTAACTCGAACGGTAGTGTCGCCTGCCTTGTCACCACCATCGCCTCCCCCACAACCGGCAAGGCCAAGTGATGCGATAATGGCAAGCGAAATACCTACAACATGGAAACGTCTCAACAGATTCTCCTTTGATCAGTTGCTCGTCAGTGAGCGGTAGAAAGAGTGACTCCACCCGCATATCAACATGGTATAGAATAAGTCAGACTTATCAATTTAGGAAGCGCTTTGAGCAAAGTAATCAAATCTTTATCTAACCGAGAGCAAAGCTCCACCCTAGACCCCCCGGGCACACCCCCAGGTGGGAGCCTACAGCGCACCATTATCGAACGCTTTGGACGCAGCGTTATAAGCGGCCAATGGGAAGCCGGGACCGTACTTAATATGGACGATCTGGCTCTTGAACACGGAGTTTCTCGCTCGGTCATCCGAGAAGCAGTGGGGGTGTTGACAAACTATGGCCTGCTCGAATCCAGAAAAAGAAGAGGAACCATCGTTCTTGAAAGCAGTGCTTGGAATGCTTTTGCCCCCGATGTCATTGCGTGGCGCCTAGACGATCCCCAGCAACGTGACGAACAGTTCAGGTCCCTTGTCGAACTGCGCATGGCTATCGAACCCGTCGCCGCATACCTTGCGGCCTACCGCATCGACCCTGAACAAGGCAAGCAACTAATCTCTGTGGCAGAAAAAATGATCGAGCTGGGCGCCTCGGGACGACTTGACCGTTTTTTGGAAGCAGACCTTTTATTCCACCAAATTCTGCTGCAGGGATCGAATAATGACCTGTTTCTCACCTTAAACATGTTCATTGAAGAAATCCTCGCAGGCCGTCACCGCCTCGGCCGCATGCCCTTCCGCACAGATCCTGGTGCAACAGATCAGCACCTTGTATTAGCTAAGGCCATCGCCCACGGCGATCCGCTCGCCGCTCGCGCAGCCTGCACCTACATCGTCGAACAGGCCGCTGAGGAACTTAACCTCGCCGACCCGACCTTGAGGGCCTTACACAATTAGTTCTGTCGAAAACCGCGACCAGAGCAAGCACCAAGCCTAGGGCAGCGCCCACTCCACAGGCGTAGCACCCTGCTGCATCAGCAACTCATTCGCCCTCGAAAATGGTTTTGATCCGAAAAAACCGCGGGCAGCCGACAAAGGTGATGGGTGCACAGATTCGATTCTCGGGGTTTCGCCCAGCATGGGGGCAAGGCTGCGCGCGTCATTCCCCCACAGGATTGCAACCAAAGGTTTGTTCCTGGCCACCAAAGCCTCGATCGCACACTGGGTGACTTCCTCCCATCCTTTACCGCGATGA
This sequence comes from Actinomycetaceae bacterium, assembly GCA_030538185.1. GTDB lineage: Bacteria > Actinomycetota > Actinomycetes > Actinomycetales > Actinomycetaceae > JAUNUK01. The sequence continues at coordinate 116,589 of JAUNUK010000003.1, forward strand.
GAGGCGGCCATGCCAGGCTGCACCGTCAACACACGGTTTAGCAAACACACACCTTGCTTCGCCCAAGGAATTAAATCTCCCGAGGACGGCATGCTTACACCCAAGTCGTCGTGCAATTCGTGATAGATATTGACCAAAGAACGTGGCGGGTTGACGCCGGGAGACACTGAAAAGCTGAGGCCCATGGCGTGACCTGGTGTTGGATAAGGATCTTGCCCCACCAGTAAAACCTTCACCTCATCGAATGGGTAGGTAAAGGCGCGCAGCACGGCGCTGCCTGGAGGAAAGTAACCACGTCCCGCAGCTATTTCGGCGCGCAACATGTCACCCAGCACGCGGATCTGTCCTTCGACAGGACGCAAGGCAGTGGCCCACCCGGGATCTAGCAATTCTTCCAAAGGCTTTGGTGCATCGCTCATATTTCCAAGCCTAAGCTGTGTGTCCTTGTCTTGTCACGCGCGTCCCGCATCAACTGGCGCGTCCCAACACTTCGTCAATCTTCAAGGCGAACTGGATATTGAAAAAGTCTTCTGATGTATCCACATCGCAGCTGAGAATTTTGTTTATTTTTTCAATCCGTGCGCGTAAGGTATTTTTATGAATACATAGCTGCTGTTCTGTGAGCACTTTAGAACGATTGTTATTAATATATGTTTCCAACGTCTTTCTGAGCTCACTTCCATACTGGGTGTCGTGTGCAACCAAAGGCGATAGATACATGTCTTCCATTCTTGTCAAAAGATTGGCGTCAAGATTCCCTTCGTTGTCTATTAAAAATCTAATAACACCCAAATCTGAATAATAAACAAGGCTGCGACTAGCTTTCTTTCGTCTCGCGTAATCTGCTGCACGCATTGATTCAGATAGTCCTCTAGCCGTGTCCGACAAGGGCATTGGGCCACTTACCCCCACTGGAACCTCATACACATGCAAGGCCTTGACATAGAGTTCGCGGATTTTAAGAACGAGAGCTTCAATGTCAGTAAGTGAATCTGGGATAAGGAATAATTGTCCTCGTCTATGTTCGAACATAATAATATGTTCCCATCGAAGAATATTTCTTTCGCACATTCCCTGGAAAAGACTCATCCTGCTGTTCATAGTAACCATAGAGTCCGCAAATTCTTCATGAGACAAGAAAACGAAATAATATCCAGAATGGATTTTTTTCTTGAGCGGTGAAAGGATACGCCGAGCACCCTCTGGGGTTAGTTGTGCCTCAGACAAAAGCACCTCAAGTAGGAGGCTGTTAAATTTTCGTGTCGCAGATGAGATTTCGTTTTGGCGGGTGAAGTGTAATGCCACAAAGAGGCTCAATGTCTGGACCTGTGTTAGCTCTAACCCTTGTAACGCTTCCTCTCCCTTTAAGGACGTCACCAGAATCCAGCCGTAGCGCGTCTGGTTAAATTCTACGGGATATGCAAAAACTCTAAGACCGGCCTCAATCGTGGCCGAAGTGGTGATCTCTGCTGCCCCTGCGCCCTGCGAAGATTTTTGGGAGGTGGCACTGAGGCTAAGGTGACTACGGTCTGCCCCTTTCAGCAGCAGCTTCCAGTCGAGGTTGTCCGAGGCTCCAACCAGGTACAGATCGCTGTCTGCGATCGCAACCCCAAGTTTTGAGCCTGTAGCAGTGGTAGAGCAGATTTTACTTAAGGATTCACCTGCAATCACCGAGTTCATAAGCTCTTGATGGAAGTGTTGATTGTCTTCAATGGCACGATACGGGGCTCCGACCATGGTTCTAATGATCGGATTCATCACTTGCCCCCAGTTCATATCTCCAGGGGCCAATAAGATAGGGAATCCAACTTCATCGCAATAGCTAAAGACTTCTTGAGGTAACCTTTCGGTGAATTTACTTTTCGTTACGATTCCTGCAACATCTTTGACGATCAGGGTGTCGATAAACTCTTTGGACAAGGTGTTTTCAAAGAGGACACCCCCGATAAGCAATTCAAAACCGGTCAGCCAATCAGCTATATCTGGGATGTCCATAATGGTTACGGATGTAATTTTGCGCGACAGCCCTGTGGATCCTGCAAGGACGTGCAAGCTTCCGTCAACTTTCACCGCATCAGCAACTGTAAACACCTTGCCTCCCAAGGCAATTCGTCATGCCATCGTCGGTCCAAGTTAGGACATAAGTCTTTTTAGACTATGTCCGATGGTACAAGAAAACCAGCAACAAACGTACCTTAGCACCATAGTTTTGCAGATAGTTTTCTCCCTACTCTAGAAACCTAGGCACCTGTTATCACACTGCCCCAGCAACAACGACGTAGCAACGGAGGATCTATGCGTCACAACTTACGAGGTAACGATTACCTGGCATTCAAGGACATGACCCGAGAAGAAATTGAGTTCGTCGTAGATCTCTCTTTGGATCTCAAGAAGAAATGGGTGGCACGCGAACCCCACGAATACCTCAGAGGTCAGGTTTGGGCCGCTCTATTTGAAAAATCTTCCACCCGAACCCGTAACGCATTCCAACGCGCTGCAGCTGACCTTGGGATCACCAGCATCTACCTGCGTCCAGACGAACTCCAAAGCGGCAGAGGCGAACCCTTGAAGGACACCGCCAGGATGTTCGACCGCTACTACGATGGCCTGTTCATCAGGACTTTTGGCCATGAAATCGTGGAAGAGTACGCACAGTGGATGCAACACCCTGTTATCAATGGTCTAACCTCTTTGGCACACCCCACCCAAGGTATAGCCGACTTGATGACCATCAAGGAGAAAAAGCGAGACTACCCCGGTTTGAAGATTTGCTATGCCGGAAACCTCTACAACGTTTGCTATACGACCATGATCATGTGCGCAAGCTTCGGAATGAACCTGACAGTGGCACGTCCTAACGGTATGGAACCCGAACCCATCATCCTGCAAGAAACCATGCGCAGGGCAGCGGTTAGTGGCGCCAAGATCAACTTCACAGATAACTTCGATGAAGCACTTTCAGGTGCGGATATCGTCTACGGCATGTCCCATTACTCGATGGGCCAGCCACCGGAAGAAGTAGAGCAACTAAAGCGTGCCTTCGCCCCGTACCAAGTCAACAGTGAAGCGATGCGCAAGGCGAAGCCCGATGCGATTTTTATGCACTGTTTGCCGGCATACCGCGGAATTGATGTGACGGACGAAGTCATGGAATCTGAGCAATCCATGGTCTGGGATCAAGGAGAAAACCGGATGCACTCTATCAAGGGCATCCTCGCCGCTGTTGCTCTTTAGAAGATCCTCGCCATATTCACGGCACACCACCCAAAGGCGGGTAGGTGTTCTTTCTACAAAGATCTTGGAGTAATTATGAAAACCAAGGAAGACTCTAGTAAAAAAGAAAAGAAACAGCTAAAGTCCCCGAATGCTTACGTCATTATTTTCTTCATTATTTTGGCCGTCGCTATTCTTACCTGGATAATCCCAGGTGGCCAATATGATCTGGATGAAAACGGCAGGGCGATTGGTGGAACCTATGAGTTAGCCAAGGCCAATCCACAGGGCCTATGGGACGTCATCATTGCACCCATTATTGGCATGGTAGGAAATAAAACCATCTCGGCTGCAATCGTGATCTCTCTCAACGTGCTGCTATTCGGCAGCTTCCTGGAGATGATGGAGACCTCGGGAGCCATTGGCCTTTTCCTAAAACGAGTTGCCATCAAAAACCAAAACAACTACAACCTGTTGATAGTCCTACTTACGACGATCATGGCTGTGTTCGGAACCGTTCAAGGCGCATACGAAGAGGGCTTCGTGTACCTTCTGATGTTCCTTCCAATCATCCTGGCTCTGGGCCTAGACACGATGGTTGCCGTCATGATTGTCGTCTTTGGAACGCAAGCAGGATGTCTGGCCTCCGTAGTCAACCCATTTGCAACCGGCATTGCTTCGGGAATCGCAGGGATCAGCCCCGGGGACGGAATGATTTTGCGTATCGTCATCCTCATCGTCATGGTTGCCGTTGTATCCACCTACATTTGCCTATACGCCAAGAAGATTAAGGCAGATCCCAGCAAGTCTCCGCAGTTCTATCGCAGAGACGAAGACCTGAAGGAATTTGCAGTCGCCACCCAAGAAGACCTGTCTATGAGCAGGCGTCAAAAGGGTGTGTTGGGCATGTTTGCAGGGACCTTCGCAATCTTGATCGTCTCCCTAGTGCCGTGGGCAAGTTTGCATCCCAGTTGGACATTCTTCAAAGACTTCACGACGTGGATTACTGAAATGCCGATTTTGGGCACTGTCCTCGGGAAGAGTCTTGTTCCCTTCGGAGACTGGTATTTCAACGAGATTAATGCCTTGCTTATTGTGTCGACGATTATCTCTGGCTTCATTATGGGATACAAGATCGATAAGACAATCAATATCATCATTAAAGGTGCAGGAGCGCTTATTGGCACAGCCTTTATCATTCCACTTGCGCGAGGAATACAGGTAATAATGGACGGAGGGAATGTTACACCAACAATCCTCCACTTTGGAGAGACCACCCTTTCCAGCCTGCCCCCCATGGTGTTTGTGATCGTTTGTTTGGTGTTCTATCTCGTCATGGCTTCGTTCATACCCAGTTCGACTGGCCTGGCAGCAGCCACAATGTCGATTATGGCTCCCTTGGCAGTCTTTGCGGGAGTAAAAGAAGAAATCATGGTGGACATCTACTTAATGGCTCTAGGGATGGCAAAGATGATCATGCCCACCTCTATTGTCGTCATGACCTGCACTCAAGCGGCGCATGTCAACTATGGAACATGGGTAAAAACAAACTGGAAATTTGTCTTAGTTTTATTTGCTATCTGCAGCGTATTCCTGCTTATTGGAATACTTCTGTAATATCCAAAATTTATACACACCAGGAGGAAACAATGGAAAAGACCTTTGTAAGCAATGCGACAAATGTACTCAAAAGTGTGCTTGTGTGTTCTCCACAGTACTACGTATTCAATGCTATAAACGAAATCACGAAAAGCTGGATGGAGAAAGGAGAAACCGAACAAAATGACCTGATGGTCAAAGAATGGAAGGAGCTAATGGATGCCTACCGAGCCAACGGAGTGACCGTTCACGAGATGGAACCAGATCCTTCCATGCAAATCCAAACCTTTGCCCGCGACTTTGGGGCGTGCATCAAGGAAGGGGCCATCATCGGCAAATTCCGCCACCCTGCTCGACAGGTCGAAACCGTAGCCTACGAGGCAAGGTTGAAGGAGCTCGGTGTCCCTATCGTTGCTCGCTGTAACGCAGGATGTTTCGAAGGCGGAGACTTTTGGATGATCGATGAGCACACACTCGCCTTTGGCCTCGTAGACCGAACTGACCTGGCAGGGGTAGCTAACCTTCGAGAACAACTCGAAAAATTCGGGTACACCGTAATCGGGGTTCCAGTACCCCCAGCGAACCTTCACCTGGACATGGTTTTCAATATTGTGGCAGAGAAGGTCTGTCTAGCTGCCCTTGAACAACTTCCCTACAATTTTATACAAATGCTCAAGCGCAGGAACTTTGAGATCATTCCCGTGGAAAGCGAATTGGTCTTCAAACATGGCTGCAATGTTCAAGCTCTGGGCGAAGGCAAAGTCCTTGGCATCACCAACAATGCGACTGTCAATCAGCGGATGAAAGCTCTGGGGATCGATGTTGTGGAAGTCGATTTGATGCAAATCCTTAAGGCAGGTGGCGGACCCCACTGCATGTCATTCCCTGTTGAGAGGCCCTGATATGAAAGTCCTGATCAGTGACTACAAGGACTCCATGATGCCGGAGCACAACTACGAGATTGAGGTGTTAAAGGCTGGTCTTCCCAACGTTGACGTCGAGGTATATGAATACACTGATGCAAACCGTTTGAGCTTCATCGAAAAAATCGGCTCAGTTGATGCTTTACTAACGGCCTTTATTCCCATAGACAAGGCCATTTTGGACAACGCTCCAGTGCTGAAGGTCATTTCCTTGAACGCCACAGGCTACGACAATGTGGATCTCACGGAGGCCACCAAACACAGCATCGGGGTTTGTCCTGTGGGGGAATACTGCACTCAGGACGTAGCCGAACACACCATCGCGCTCATGCTAAGCCTGAACAAGAATCTCAAGTATTACGCCTACTCAATAGAACGGTCTTTCAAATGGGCTTTCGATGCGGCACCTGCCCCTGTCCGCATAGGTAATCAAACCTTGGGGATCTTTGGTCTCGGACGCATAGGGAGAGCCGTTGCAAGCAAGGCTCAGTGTCTGGGCATGAAGGTCATAGCGCATGACCCGTTTGTTAACGCTGCAGAAGCGCAAGCATTGGGAGTCGAGTTAACCGATCTCAAAGATCTGCTCAGGCGTTCGGATGTTATTTCAAACCACATGAATCTGGGAGAGGAGACTACACATTATTTTACCGATGCAGAATTCAAAGCAATGGCGCGTCGTCCCATATTTCTCAACCTGGGACGAGGCTTGAGTGTCGATGAGGCCGCTTTGGTTGAGGCCCTTGATACAGGACAGGTTCGCGCAGCTGGTTTGGATGTACTGACGAACGAACGACCAGTCTTAGAAGGGCACCCCCTGACAAATAGACCAAATGTCATTATCACGCCACATTCAGCCTTTTACTCTGAGGAGTCATTCATAGATATTCAAAGAATTTCTTGTCAAAACATCGTCAACTATTTGACAAACAAGAAAGACAAAGTATTCAAACTAGTGAACGATGTGTGAAATGGTTTTTGGGTGGCACGCATTATCGTGCCACCCAAAAACAAGAGGGAGTCACACGTGAATGAGACCACAGTCTCAAGGTCAAGGCTACTGAAGTTCTCAGCGGTGGCCTTGGTTGGCTTGGGCGCATTTACTGTGCCTTTTCCGTACCAAGGCTCTGTCACCATTGCAGTTGGAGCCATTACTGATGTATTAACTTACATTTCACAAGGTGCCATTGATTTTGTTTTGATATTCCTTACCTCCATCTCGACTATAGGCTCAGTCCTAGCCACGATCCTCAAACAGTTAAATAAGCTGAATCCTGAAAGCCAATTTCAAAAACTCTTTTACACGACCCCGATATACCTGGTAACCAAGCTTATTGCCTTCGCCCTTTTAGTCGCCTATTACTCAAATTTCACGACCGACGTCTTGCCACTTTCTGAACCAACAACACAGATGATCTCTTTGGCTAAGACTCTTATTGCCTTGGCAGTTTCCCTCAGTTTCTTGCTTCCTTTCCTCACCGAAGGAGGCTTGATGGAGTTCATTGGAGAACTCACCAAACCCTTTGTTCAACCCCTGTTCAAGGTGCCCTCGCACGCATCACTGGATCTCATAGCTTCCTGGTTGGGCGCATCAAGTGCCGCAGTGATCTTGTCGGCTGAAAAATATAGAGAGGGCTACTATTCAAAGCGAGAAGTAGCCAATGTCATGTGCAACTTCTCTCTGGTTTCCATTCCCTTTTGCTTGGTGGTTGCGAAGGCAGCAAGGGTCGATCAGTATTTCTCAATCATGTACCTGCTTTTGTGCGTATTAGGTGTAATCCTCGCAATAATTGCTCCACGGATTTACCCTCTGAACCGGATTGAAGACACTTTCATAGGAACCAGGACCAAACTTATTCCTCCAAGTTCCGACAAGCATATCCTTGCACGTGCTCTGGACTTGGGGTGCCAGCAAGTCCAACACTTCACCTGGCGCCTCCTGCTTCGCTCTGGCACACAAGTGTGTTTAGGAATTTGCCTAAACCTTGTGCCCATAGTCATCGCCTGGGGTGTTGCAGGACTTCTCGTAGTTCAACACACGCCCCTGTTGAACTGGATAGCCTTCCCCATGGGGCTGTTGCTCGAAGTAATGGGCGTTCAAAGCGCTGCATCTGTTGCCCCTGCAACCTTGGCAGGTTTCGTGGATATGTTTATACCCGCACTGCTCATAGGGGATGTCGAACCGACCGCGACACGATTCATTATCGCCACCCTGTCCTTGATCCAAATCATCTACATCACAGAAGTCGGTGTCATCATTATCAAAACTGACGTTGGCCTCAATTTTTGGAAACTCTTCATCATCTTCATTGAACGCACCCTAATCTCCTTGCCGCTCATCGTCCTAGTAGCGAAACTCATCTTCTAATGCTGTAAGGACCCCTCACGCATCTGTTGAATACCTTCGTTATCCCATACAATCGACACATGCCTCAATCCCTGCAGATCTCTGCTGCCACGGTCGATCCTGCACTCCTAGACCTGCCTTGGGACATTGCCTTAGAACAGTGGCCAGCCCACCATTTAGCCACTTTACCCAGGGGTATTTCTCGTCACGTAGTGCGTTTCGTGAACTTGTCTGGACGCATTATCGCGGTGAAGGAAATCAGCGGGATCGTCGCGCGAGGGGAATATGACCTCTTGTGGGAGCTAGACAGATTGGGTGCGCCCTCCGTGCAAGCTACAGCGGTCATTACCGGACGCACAGATGCCAAAGGTGAAGAGCTCAACTCCGCCCTCGTCACTGAGCATTTGTCGTATTCCTTGCCTTATCGCGCCCTCTTTAGCCAAAATATGCGCCCTGAAACGGCAACCCGCCTCATCGACTCTTTGGCGGTCCTCTTGGTGCGGCTGCACTTACTGGGCTTCTACTGGGGGGATGTCTCCCTGTCCAACACGCTCTTCCGCCGAGACGCCGGGGCGTTTGCCGCCTACCTGGTGGATGCGGAAACTGGGGAGCTACACCCCGAGGGACTAAGCAATGGCCAGCGCAACTATGACGTGGACTTAGCGCGCACCAATATCATTGGCGAACTGATGGACTTGCAGGCCGGGGCCCTACTGGAACCCAATGTGGACACAATCGATGTGGGCAACCGGATTGTGGAACGCTATGAAACCCTGTGGGAGGAACTGACCGCGCGCGAATCCTTCACGGTCAAAGAACGCTGGCGGGTCCAAGAGCGCATCAGGCGCCTCAACGATCTGGGGTTCGATGTGGGCGAACTGTCCATCACTCAAGATCCGACCACCGTTGGCCAAGCCAAACTATCCATTGAACCGAAGGTCGTGGATGCGGGGCACTATCAGCGGCAAATCATGCGTCTGACAGGTCTGGATGTGCAAGAAAACCAAGGTCGGCGCATGCTCAATAACCTTCAGACGTATATTACGTTCAGCGGGAAAGAAAAGCTGCCCATTGAACTGGCCGCACACCAGTGGCTAGCCGAGGTTTTTGAACCCACAGTTCACGCCGTCCCCCCCGAACTATCCTCAAAGCTGGAACCCGCCGAAATCTTCCATGAGGTCTTGGAACACCGCTGGTACCTCTCCGAGGAACGCAAAAAAGAAGTCCCCTTGCCCGAAGCTGTGAAATCTTACGTTAAGAAAGTGCTCATCAACCGGCCAGATGAGGCGGCCATGCTGGACCTGCCAAAAGAGACCGCAGATGGTTTTGATGGCATTAGTATCGAGGACACCACCAGCTACAGCCAAGATGATGGCTTCAAAGAAAGCGAGGAGCCAGTTGTTTAGCAGAATGCCCAGGATTTACGCACATCGGGGTATGTGCCTACAGGCTCCTGAAAATACCTTGGCCGCCTTTCGTATGGCTAAAGAGGCAGGCGCAGGATGGATCGAAACCGATGTCGACGTGACCAGTGATGGCACCCCCATCATCATTCATGACACAGATCTGGACCGCACCACCAACCGAAGCGGCTCCATATATGACCTGGGGGCCGATGACCTTGAGGGAATCGACGCCGGTTCCTGGTTTTCTTCCGATTTCGAGGGCGAACCCCTACCGACCCTGACCCAATTGGTGGATCTGATGAACGAGATCCACTTATCGGCAAATATTGAGCTAAAGTCACATGAAACCGGAGCTGCCCTGTCCAGGTCTTTAATCTGGAATACGATTGGCGAACTGATGCGTCTCAAGCGCGGCGCTCACGTCGTGGTTTCCTCCTTCAACCCCCTGCTGCTGGCGGAGTTCAAACGTGCGGCCCCCCAGTGGCCGGTTGCTTGGCTTACGACCCGCGAAACATTTGCTTCAGATTGGCGTTCCATGCTGGAACTCATTGATGCCGACTATTTGCATCCCGAGGACGCCTCCCTTACACGCGAAAAAGTGCGTATGGTGCGCGCGGCAGGGTTCGGGGTCAATGTGTGGACCGTGAACTCTCGTGCAAGGGCCAATGAGCTAAAGAATTGGGGCGTAACCGGGATTATTACCGATCGCGCGGACCATTTGCTGAATTAGTTGACTTAGTTGTCAGGAGTCCAAGCGCGAAGCTCGGCGCTGTTCCAGTTCTTCTAGACGCCTGCTTTCCTTGGTGCCCAAGTACTTCGCGACGACGACCTCTCCTATGGCGTCCAATATGATAACCACGCCACCTACAGAGGTGAGGAACTTGCCCAGTCCACCCATGCGTTGGGACTTCAGTGCCTTGAATACCAGTGCCCCGCCGGCAAGAGCTTGCAAAGCAGCAAAGATACGCACAATCCAAGGATTTTCGATGGCAACCTTGTGGTACATCGACCAGTAGGTCGATGAAGAAAAAGCAGGATCTGTCAAGATGACATCAACCGAACGCCCCAAGGCGTGTGTCATGCCTTTGTCTTCATGAACATCTGCGTCCTCAAGTTTTTCCGCAGGCAGGTTGCCCTTCAAGAAATCAATAACCTCACCAGGCAGCCTTACAGCTCGGCACATGGCGAGGAACCCTACGGTTCCAGGTGTCTCTAAGGCGGTAATAACGGCCTTTGCATCAACCTCACCTAGTGCTTCATGAATCGCATCAACCAACCTGGCGCGTCCAACGAGGGAAGCAATCAGGTTTTTCGTCTCCGGATCGATGGCCTGGGGTTTGGAGCCCGCCAGGAGTATAGAATCCATTGCCCAGGTGTGCCCATCCCACGCCGCGCTGCCCTCGTCTGCGGCTTTCCAGATGCGAAGCGTTTGCTCGTCAGGAGACCATCGCAGCTCGATGACAGGAACCTCTGTCAAGCTCCAGGCCACTTTCGAGGCAGGTTCTTCTGGTCCTCGCTGCCACAAAACTAGTCTGCGGTCATCGTCGTAATCCATGCAATGCAAGGTTTGGCCTTCTGCGGTTGCCCTGACCGGGATCGCTGCCGCCGCCATATGGGTGATTTCAACCGTACGCAACACCTGGGATGCTGCCTGTTCTTCTTCATCCACGACAGGAGGGGTGGTGTCTTGCGGATAATTGTCTATCGCCACCTGACCAATGCGCACATCGGCCTTGAAGGTCGAGGCCAGAGATAAAACCAGTTCTTCAAGGTCCAGACCTGGCTCCAAGGCGCCTTTTTTAATTACGGCGACCCGTGAGTCCGCGTCACAGGCCAGGGTGATGGACAACAAATGAGGGGTTGCTGGATACCATTCCAGGCAGGCCACGATGTCTTGGTCCTTGAGGAAGTCAGCGACCTGCGCAGGCGTAACCTCAGCCAAAACCACCATGCCCTCGGTGCGATTCCACTGGGCGCCAAGGGCTTCATCCTGAGTATTCAAGGTCTCCTGCGCAACACGTAAATCTTCATGTGTCTGGTCAAGATCTGTTGACTTTTCCATAGATTCCTCCGATGTAGGCCAAGGGCACATCCACTAGCCTAGTGTACCCTCACGCCCTAAAAACGCCGTCACACAGAATGCCTCTCCAGGAACTCATAGACATCTCTATCATCCAGACCAGGGAAGGCACCTGGGGGGACTGCGGCCAAAAGATGCGAGTGTGCCCGCACGGACGGCCAGGCATAGTTTGCCCATTTTTCTGACAACTCTGCGGGTGGCTGGCGACAACATGTGGGATCAGGGCACATGGAAGTTCTGCGTTCCGCGGTGTCTCGCCCTCGGAAATAACGGGACTGTTCAAAAGGCACACCGAAACCTATTGCGAAATCCCCTGCACTTGTGCGCTCGACCTGACAAATGGAAAAGAAGGTACCGACCGGGGTGTCCGTGTATTGATAGTGAGGAGCGAAGGGATCGCCGACCTCAAAAACCCTGCGCACGGACATCTCTCGGCAGGCCAGTTGGCCTTCAATCGCACCGCTGGCATCCGTGGGTAACACCAGGCCGTCATTGGCGTAGGCCTTATAGATAATGCCATCGCGACCAACCCTCATGAAATGCACCGTCATATCCAGGTGCTCAGAACACAGGTTCGTGAATCGATGCACCGCTGCCTCATAGCGCACCGAGGCATAGTCGCGCAGGTCAGAAAGCGCGAGGTCGCGTTGCCGGTAAGCGTTTTTCAACCACGCCACGGTCGCTTCTTCTGGCATAAGGACCGCCGAGGCGAAGTAATTGCTCTCTACTCTTTGACGCAGGAAGTCTGAAAAGGACGTCGGAATCCGATGCTGCAGAGCGTGATCCGCCAAGGAACGCAAAATCACCATGCGCAGGTCCTTATCTCCGCGCGAAGTCACAGGCAAATAAATCCTACGGTTACGCAGGTCCGCCACCGAGCGTGCAGCATGTGGAAGATCCTCGACGCGATGGATTTGGAATCCCAGATAATTGGCAATATCGGTCACCCCGGATTCCAGCAGAGGTCCTCCCTTATGTCCCACTGCATTCGTGACGCGCTTTGCAATCGCCTCTATCTCTGGGAAGTAGTTGTTCAACTCGCGCATTTGCGCCCGCAGGCCGACATTTGCAACCCGGGCGGCTTCCGGGCTTTGCACCCGCAGTTGCGCCGAGGAATCCAGCTGCTTATAGGCTGCTATCAGGGCCTTCAGGGCATCCGTGGGCAGACGCGGACCAATATAGACTTCAGGGATATTCCACGAGGCAAAACGTGGATCGTTTTGGGCAGATTTCAAGGCCAGTTCCATCGCAGCCCTTTCCGAGGGCGGCTCGCTTTTCATCAGGTCGCCGATGGAGACATCCAGCGTTTGGGCAATCGCAGATAACAATGAGACCTTTGGTTCACGTTTACCGTTTTCTATCTGTGAAAGCAGTGACGGCGCGCGGTTGACTTCCTCGGCCAGGGTCGCCAGAGTCATATTCCTAGATTGGCGCATATGGCGGATTCGAGCCCCTAGTGTTGCCAGGTCGACGGAAGTGGGGTCCGGGATCTCCGCGTCCGTGTTTGAATCTGCCCATGACATAAGGGGAGACGCGTAATGATGCTCCTTCCCTAGAGGGGATGCGGGCCTCGACGGCTTTGCCTCTGACATCTGAACTCCTTCGAGCGTGAGCTAGGTCTCTTTTTCACACGAGTTACACTCTACGTGAAATTTACGAAATCTTCACACCATATTAGCTTGGTTTTGCCGTTGAAACGGTGTGAATATATGTATGTCATCATACTTTCACAAACACTGGTTGTGAATAGGGGAATCCATAAACTGATAGTAAGGCAGAGCCATGACTGAGACAGCAAAAGAACGAATCGCACGCCGCGGCCAAGAAATCGAAGCAGACTGGGCCAATAACCCACGTTGGGCCGGCGTGAAGCGCGACTACAGCGGTGCAGAGGTTGCACGCCTGCAAGGGCGTATGACCGAAGAACACACCATCGCACGTCGCGGGGCAGAAAAACTGTGGGAACTGCTAAACAAAGAAGACTACGTTCACGCTCTGGGAGCCATCACCGGAAACCAGGCAGTCGAAATGGCGAAGGCCGGCCTAAAGGCCATCTACCTGTCAGGCTGGCAGGTCGCCGCTGACGGAAACTCCGCCTCTGCTACCTACCCTGACCAGTCCCTATACCCCTATGACTCGGTACCCAAGGTGGTTCAACGCATCAACAACGCACTGAGCCGCGCAGACCAGATTGACTACTCTGAGGGTCTAGATGAGGTCGATTACTTCCTGCCAATCGTCGCAGACGCTGAAGCCGGATTCGGTGGCCCACTGAATGCCTACGAGCTGGCCCGCGCTTTGATCCGCGCCGGGGCTTCAGGGATGCACTACGAAGATCAGCTATCTTCTGAAAAGAAGTGTGGACACCTGGGCGGCAAGGTCCTTATCCCCACCTCACAGCATGTTCGCAACCTGAAGGCAGCCCGCCTGGCAGCCGACGTGGAAAACACGCCCACCATCTTGGTCGCACGTACCGACTCCTTGGGTGCCAACATCATCACCTCCGATGTTGACGAAACCGACCGCCCGTTCCTCACCGGGGAGCGCACGGCCGAGGGCTTCTACTACACCGAGCCCGGCACGCCCGTGGTCATTGCACGCCTTATGGAATTCGCACCATATGCTGACCTGCTCTGGGTAGAAACCGCCACACCAGACATGGACGTGGCCAAGGAAATCGCCGAGGCCGTCAAGGCCAAGTACCCAGACCAAATGCTGGCCTACAACTGCTCGCCGTCCTTCAACTGGAAAGCCAATCTGAACGACGACGAAATCGCCCGCTTCCAACGCGAACTGGGTTCCATGGGTTACGCCTTCCAGTTCATCACACTGGCAGGCTTCCACCAGTTGAACTACGGCATGTTCGACCTGGCCTACGGTTATGCACGCGAAGGCATGCCTGCCTACGTGCGCTTACAGGAAGAAGAGTTCGCCTCGGAGTCACGCGGCTACACCGCAACCAAGCACCAACGCGAGGTCGGCGCCGGCTACTTCGACCTTATTTCAACGACGATCAACCCCGATTCCTCCACCTTGGCCCTCGTGGGCTCGACAGAGGAAGCGCAGTTCTAGGCATGTGATGTCTGGGACGCACAGTCACCTTTAGTGTGGCACTCCCTTTTGCTCGCCCTCGGCAATCTTAAAAAATTGCCGAGGGCGAGCACCAAATAAACTGATAGAACGGTAGAGACATGAGCCCCGAAACCCAACCCATACGTATCCTTCACCCGCAGATTGACGGGGTGGAACAAATTCCTGAACGCTGTGATGAGGTCTTGACCCCTGAGGCCCTGGACTTCCTCAAGCGCCTACACGTCCGATTCAGCGGACGGCGCGCTGAACTGTTGCGATTCCGTCACGACAGGCGTAAGCGCCTGGTCAATGGTTCGCTGCCCAAGTTCCTTGTGGAAACCGCAGACATTCGCAATGACCCCGGTTGGCGCGTTGCCCCCCTGGCACCTGGCCTTGAGGACCGCCGCGTGGAAATAACCGGTCCGACCGAACGCAAGATGACGATTAACGCCTTGAACTCTGGGGCGAAGGTCTGGCTTGCCGATATGGAGGACGCCAACACCCCACACTGGGAGAACGTCATTGGCGGGCAGGTGAATCTCTATGATGCGATTCGCGGCTCTATCAGCTTCGATTCTCCCGAGGGCAAGCATTACGAACTGAAGAACAGCAAGCTGACGGACAACCCAACCATCGTTATGCGCCCGCGCGGCTGGCACCTGACCGAAAAGCACATCAAGGTTGGGCGCGAACCCATGGTGGGAGCCCTCGTGGACTTCGGCCTGTACTTCTTCCACAATGCGAAGGCCTTAATCGATGGCGGTCGCGGTCCGTACTTTTACTTGCCTAAACTGGAAAACCATCACGAGGCTAGGCTGTGGCACGACATTTTTGCCTACGCCGAGGAGTACCTGGACATTGAACGTGGCACCATCCGTGCGACCGTCTTGATTGAGACCATTTTGGCCGCTTTCGAGATGGAAGAAATCCTTTACGAACTGCGTGAATACTCCTCTGGCTTGAATGCTGGGCGCTGGGACTACATCTTCTCCATCATTAAGAAATTCCGTGATTCTGGCTCCAAGTGGGTGCTGCCGGACAGGCACTTCATTTCGATGAAGACCCCGCCTCTGCGTGCCTACGCACAGTTGGTCGTGAAGACCGCGCACAAGCGCGGGGCCTCTGCCATGGGCGGTATGGCTGCCTTCATTCCTTCCCGCGACGAAGCCGTGAACGCTCGCGCCTTTGAGCAGGTCACTGCTGATAAGGAACAAGAAGCCCGCGATGGTTTTGACGGGGCTTGGGTGGCACACCCCGGCATGGTCGACTTGGTGTACGGGATCTTCGAGCGCGAATTGAACGGTGCGCCAAATCAACTGGACAAACAGCGCGACGATGTCTCGGTCACAGCCGCAGATCTGCTGAATGTGCGTTCCATTGAGGGCGATATTTCCGAGGCTGACCTGCGCACGAATATCTCTATCGGTCTGCGTTACCTGGAGGCCTGGATAGGCGGAAACGGCGCCGTTGCGATCTATAACCTGATGGAAGACGCCGCCACGGCTGAGATCTCCAGGTCCCAGGTCTGGCAGTGGATCCACAATGGGACGCTGCTTGCTGACGGTCGCAAAATCACCCGCGAACTGGCCAAACAGATCACGGATGTCGAGGCCGCCCGCATCGCCGGTGAGGCCAGCGGGGACGCTGAACGTCATGCCCGCATCATTCAGGCCCGCGACATGTTCGAGGAAGTCGCCCTGGAAGAATCCTTCCCGACCTTCCTAACACTGCCGCTGTACGCAAACATCGTTCCCTAAGCACGTGATGTGCTAACGATCCAAGCCTGAGCCTCACCCGGCAGATGGCTTTCGAAAGGTGGTCCCTCGGCTTTGGCTCAAGCCGAGGGACCACCGCTTTGAATTGTGTGTGCCACTCTTGCATGTTACGTACGCTTTCGAGTACGCTTATTTTGGAGGCAGAGAATATGACAACAACCATGACAGCGACCAGCGCACGTAGCAATCTCTATCGTCTGATTGACCAGGTCAACACCGAAAGTAAGCCATTGACCATCACGGGACAACGCGGCAACGCTGTGCTGATTAGCGAAGATGACTGGCTTGCGATCCAAGAAACCCTCGCGCTGGCAGCAGTCCCGGGATTGGTTGAGTCCATTAACCAAGCACGTCAAGAGGGAATAGAACAAGCAAGTGAAACCCTTGAATGGTAGCCCTTGGCGAGTCGTTTTCTCACGCCTTGCGCAAAAGGACGCGAAAAAACTGGCGAAAAGCGGCCTCAAAGCGCGAGCCCAAACCCTGATAAAGGTACTTGAATCCGACCCCTTCACAACCCCACCTCGTTTTGAAAAACTGGTTGGCGACCTTTCGGGATGCTATTCACGCAGAATCAACATCCAACACCGTTTGGTTTACGAGGTCATCACTGAGGAACACACCGTCCATGTCCTAAGAATGTGGACCCACTACGAATAACCTGGCAACAGCCCTGCATTTCCAAGAAAACCTCAGCGCATTCCTGGGATATGACCACCGCCTACAAACCGCTGCCCAAGCCCTAGGCCTGCCCACTGTCAGCCCTGGCACGTAGAGTCAACGCACGACGGCCGTGGAGCGGGCGGGGAGGACTATTGTGCCACTGGCCTGGGTTGCGCTAAGTAGTTCTTGGCCGCTGACCCCTGCGATGTGTACGGTTTTGTCGCTGTGGTTCATGTAAAAGGTCAGGTCCCCGCGCTGGAGACGTTCAACGCCGGCAGGCATTTTGGGTTCCGTGATTTTCGCGTAGGCACACAACAGTCGCAGCAACACCGCCCGGGTTTTGCGGTCAGCGTCCGTCGCCACATACCACCCCGCACCTTTCCCTTGGGCTTTGCGCGTCAAAGCGGGCTTGCCACCCAGGTCGCGGCAGGCTTTTTGCGGGGCAAAACGGGCCAGTATTTCCGTTCCCATTTCCGAGGGCGTTGGGTTGGAATCTGGCGCCAGGTTTAGAATCTGGACGTCCTCGGCCCAGATTTGTCCCGATAGCTCGATGAAAGGAACCGCTGCGTCCTTGGCGACCAGGTCGCATGTGCGCCTAAGTGCATCGGAAGTAATTTCTAAAGGCATGCCAAACTCGCCGCTGGGGGCAGTGATCGAGGCACTTATTCGATCCATCACTACGTCAGGGTCATGTGTTTCGCCTGACGCCAACAAGGCCTCTGGCGAAAGCTGATACGGGGCGCTGCTGGCGACGTGCTCTGTCACGTGAAGGCCCAAGAGTCCGCTCAGTTGTCGGGCATAACCGTCCAAGATGGCCTGGTTATTGCGATCCACAACGCCACTTGGGCCTTGTACGAGGACTTGCGCTCCCGCGCGTACCGCTGCCTCAAGGCGTCGAGCAAAGGCGTCATCCAGCGACCACAATTGCGGCACAACAACCAGGTCGTAGCCCGAGATGTCCGTCCCGGGCCGCACAATGTCGACCGGAATGTTGGCCTCGAAGAAACTTCGGTGCCAAGAACGCAAGGAGGCAAAAGGTGCTTCTTGCACAGGCCCACAACTGGCCGTGCGCAGCCACTGGGAATCCCAGTCCATCACCATGGCCGCGCGCGCACCCGTTATCGGTTTCGCATTCGTGGCTGGCGTGAGAGGACCAGGAAACAGCTCAGGTTTTTCTTCCCTGCCCACGTCTTGTGCATCTGTACCTTCAGTGGACATTGGGATTTTGGACAGTGTGTTGCCCAGGTCCACGACCTCACGCCAGACCCTGGTGTCGGTTCCTGCGTGCGGAAGCATCCCTGAATGGAAGGCCTCGTTTCCTGCAACCGCCTGACGCCACTGGAACTGGCAGATCGCATCCGCACCACGCGCAACGCGGGCCAAGGACCACAAGGCAAACTGTCCTGGTCGTTTAGGGGAGTTACGCCCGCGCCACTGGACGGCTGAAGGGGCTTGTTCCATGAGGATAAAACCCTCACCACCGGCAGGTATCCCTCCTTTTTGTGCCGCCTTTCGCGCTGCGGCTTCGACACTGCGCGCGTGGGTATCTTTGCCAAGGTTCGCCTTACGCGTTTGTCGGCCAAAACGCGCCTCGGCACCCAGGCCGCGCATGAGGTCCCCGATGAAGGCTACAAGAGACGCCGATTCAATACCTGCCGGATCCGGATAGGAATCGTCGGAGATAACGTCGATGTGCAGCGCCCATTGTGCGTAATCCAAATAGGGAAAAGCGCCCATAAAGTTTGTGGTCACAGGTATTGCAGGCGTTATGGCCCGCAACTCGCCTGCTTCGACCAAGAAGCACTCTAAAAGTTGGTCATTGGTGAAACGGCGCCAATCGGCCACATGCCCCGGATTACCGAAGGATGGCATGGCTACGGGCGCGTCAATCTCGTCGAAAGACCCGTAGCGTTGCGCCCACACCCAGGTTCCCCAGGCATTGTTTAGTGCGTCAATGGACTCATAGCGGCTCGACAGCCACCCGCGAAACACGCGCACACAACGCTCACAGAAGCACTCCCACACGTGACAGCCGTACTCATTGCCCACGTGCCATAGCTTCAGGCCCGGATGCTGCCCCAGTTCGAGGGCCAACACACGAGCAAGCGAAGCCGCCCTCGCCCTAAAGTCTGGGGAGGTCGGACAATAGTGCTGGCGAGAACCGAAATTGAGCCTGCGTCCGGCAGAGGAAACAGGTAAGGAATCGGGGTACTTACGTGCGAACCACGCGGGAGGAGAGGCGGTGCCTGTGGCCAGGTCAACGGAAATCCCACGCGACCACAACCGGTCCATCAACTCGCGCAACCAGCCAAGGTCGTAGCGCCCCTCGGTGGGTTCCAGTTTTGCCCAGGCGAAGATCCCTAAGGAGACCATGGTGACACCGGCCTGGGCCATGAGGTCCAGGTCCTCATCGACAACACCCTCAGCCGATAACCACTGTTCAGGGTTGTAGTCGGCCCCGTACACGATCCCCATGTTTCACTCCTGTCGCACACTTGAAAACTGACGATGGTTGCACTTGTCGGCTCTTGGTTGCACCCCGGACGCAACCAACGCACCCCAAGCGCAACCAGCTACCCCTTGACCGCGCCCGCAGCCAGGCCCGCCCTCCAGAACCTCTGCAAGCCCAGGAACAAAATGATCAGCGGAATAACACCCAGCAAGGCACCGAGCATAACGGCGCCCTTATCGGGGGCAAAGTAGGACATCATGCCGTACAAGCCCAAGGTCACGGGCTTGATTTCGGGTGAAGAAACCATCATCAAGGGCAACAAGAAGTTATTCCAGGTCGCCACGAAAATGAACAAGAAGATGGTCACCATGGCAGGCGCCAGCAGGCGCAAGACGATGGTGAAAAAGATGCGGATCTCGGAAGCGCCGTCGATGCGTGCGGCCTCCAGCAGGTCAGAGGGCACAGAGGATTGCGCATAGACGCGCCCCAGGAACACCCCGAAAGGAGAAACACACGAGGGGATGATGATCGCCCACATCGTATTGGTCAGCCCGATGCCGTGAAAGACCAGGTACAACGGAATGGTCAACAGTGCGACCGGCAACAAAAGACCGGCCATGATGACGACCATGGCGACGTTCTTGCCAGGGAATTCGAACTTCGCCAGGGCGTAGCCAGCCATAACCGAAACCAGTGTCCCAAAGGCTCCGGCGACCGTGGAATACAACAGGGAGTTGATGACCCACCTGGGGAACATGTCCTTCGTCCACGACATGAGTGAGCCCCAGTTCGACCCCAGGTTGAAGTCTGCAAACCACAGAGAAAACGATCCGATCAAATCCGAGTTGTTCTTGGTCGAGGCAATAATCAGCCAGTAGATCGGGAACAAGAAATAAAAGACGGCCAGGAAAGCAACTGCGATCGCAATGACGCGAGCAGTTTGCGTGGGCCTATAGGAACGCGGGGGCTCGCCCTCGATGGATGGGCGATATGTGCGCCCGTCAGGCAGGGTGGCGACCTTCGGAGAACCTTTTAGGGACAACATCTCAGTCCACCTTCCTTTGCGCCAGGGCATAGATCACGGCCAAAGCACCTGCTATTAAGGCCATCACCAAAGACACTGCCGAGGCCGGCCCGTCACCCGAGGGCGACAAGGTGCCCATCATGGTGTTGTAAGCCATCATCATCGGCGTGTAATCCTTACCCATCCAGGGGTTGACGGTGGACATAATGGTCGGCTCGTTGAACAGTTGAACGGTGCCGATAATAGAGAGCAAGACCGCCAGCAAGGCTGCACCTCGCAACAAAGGCACCTTGATCTTTGTGGTGATTTGCCAGCCGGTTGCCCCGTCAATGCGCGCGGCCTCATAAAGCTCGTGTGGCACGGCCTGTAAAGCGGCCAAGAAGATGAGCATGTTATAGCCCGTGTAGGTCCAAGTCGTCATGTTCGCCATAGAGACCAAGATGATATTGCGGGACATGAAGTTGAAATCCACGCCCAGGGCGCTAAGCCCCTGGTTGATGGGAGAGATACCAGGCGTGTACAAGTAGAGCCACACCATTGCGGCAATGATGCCCGGTATTGCATAGGGCATAAACCACGACAGTCTAAAACCGCCGACCCGTTTCACCAGGAAAGAATCCAGTAACAGTGCCAGACCCATTGCCATCAAGATCATGATTGGGATCTGGAAGGCTGCGTAGAGAAGAACGCGACCCATGCCTCGCCAAAAGGCCATATTGCTTACGACCTCGGCGTAGTTCAGGAAGCCGACGAAGGTGTCTTTTAGCTCGCCACCGCCGTACAAGCCCCCTCCCTCGGAAATCTGTTTGAAGAAGGAAGAGTAAAGCGAAACCCCAATGGGAATCAGGAAAACCAGGATGAACAAGGTCATGAAGGGGGCCATGAAGGCCCAACCAGTCAGGGCCTGTTTTCTAGTGGGGCCACGTCCGTGATTTTTTCTTGCCACTGCATCTCCAAACGCCGTGCTATTGGAATGATTCAGCGGGGTGCCAGACCTGGTCAAACCGGGCCTGACACCCCACCAACAATTACTCCGCTGCGACCGGCAGGTTCATGGACTTCAAGGTATCCACAGAGGTCTTCTGTGCTGCCTCGAAGATATCCATCACTTTGCCGCCCGTTGCTACGTTGGCGGCTGCCTTCGCCATTTCAGGACCCACGGCAGAGAAACCAGGCATGTAGACAAAATTCGGGTTCATATTGTCATTGGCCTTGGCCAGTTCTGCAGCCACATCCTGCCCACCAAACTGACGCTTGATCTTCTCAGGGGTGGCAACCGTGCCCTTGGCAGCAACGACCAGACCCTGTGAAGCCAGGGGATCAATCTGGGTGTTGAACCAGGCGTTGAACTTCATGGCCTGTTCTGGGTACTTGCAGCCCTTCATGACGGCCACGCCGGAACCACCGTCGGGACCAGTCATAACTCCCTTGCCGAAGTCAGGTAGCTGCGTAACGGCCCACGTGCCTTGGGCGTCTTCTGCGACGATGCCGTCAAGCATGAAGCCTGCTTCCCATGCCGCACCGATATTGCCAATCAGCTGGCCGTCTTTCAGGGCCTTCGTGTAGGCGTCATCCCAGCGGTTGAGGTTCAAAGCCGCGTTCGAGTCCAACAATTCCTGCCAGAAGTCGGCAACAACCTTGGAACCTGCGCCATTGGTTTCGACCTTCCAGTTGTCAGCCTGAGCCGTGTACCACACGTCGCCTGCGGCAGCAGCCTGGCCGGATAGCCACATTTGGGCCTCGTCTGGCTCAAAGGCAGCAATGTACTTACCCTGAGCAGCAGCTTCCTTTGCCATGTTCTTGAATTCATCCAGGGTGGTGGGAACCTTCAAGCCCAGGGCCTCAAAAGCGGCCTTATCGTAGAAGTACACCAGCGGACCGGTATCCTGGGGCAGGCCGACAGCCTTGCCTGCCACTGTCATCAGGGAGTACGCACCTGGAGCAAAATCGCCCTTGTATTTTTCAGCTTCTGCGGTTACGTCTTCGACCAGGCCCTTGGTGTAGAGCTCTGGGACCTCGGCGTAACCCAGCTGGGCCAAACAAGGAGCGTTGTCAGCCTTGATATCGGTCTCCAACTTCTTGATCATTTCGTTGGCTTTGCCATCGAATTTCGTGGCCGTGACCTTGATATCTGGATTTTCTTCATTCCACTTGGCCACAACATCAGCCACAGGTGTCATGCCGTCCCCATCGGGCAGGCGGTGCAGGTAAGCAATCTCTACCGTTTCAGCAGCATCTTTGCTTGGAGCATCAGCGGATTCTGTCGGTTCAGCTGCCTTGCCTCCCCCACAAGCGCTCAAGCCCAGCCCAGCAGCGGCAACCAGTGCCACGAAAGACATCGTCTTGCGCTTTGACCATGTTGGTGTCTTCATCTGTTTCCCTTTCATTCTTGGAACTTCACGCCCTTGCGCGTCCGTGGAAATAGCTTTCCACCTCGAACGCAGCCATTTCCTTACGACGCATTGTGTGTCCCTATGGGTTGTGGAGATCAAACCACCTGGCCTCAAGGCCACGCAGTCTGATCTCCTCCACCTGCGAACTTCCGTGAAGAGTGCAGGTGACATCGTGTTCTGTGTTGTTGTAGGCGCACAACTTGACGCCATTTTCTCCCGTGTACACAGCTACTTCCACGCGAGGATCATCGGCATACCACAGGGGATCTTCTGCCCCTGCCGCGCGCGCCTGAAAACCAGCCGCCCACAGGATTGCCCTGTACAGCACGCAAGCATTGGTCTCCGAATACGGCAAACCTGCCAGGTACACGCCATGCCCTTTACCGTAGCTGTTTACCGCCGCTCGGATCCCGGTTTCGTTTAGCGCCAAAACCTGAGTGGCTTCGTTTATGGCAAAGACGTTCTTGGCATCTTCTGCCGTTTGATCCAGCTCCAGGCGGGTTTTGCCTCCCGGAGCTTTTTCGCTTCCGTCCAATACATAATGATTTCCGAGGGCGGTTTGTGGGCGACGTGACGACAGTCCCTGGCCCAGTTCTTTATCAACCCCCAACACGTCGGCCATCTGGAAGAAATGCGTTGACGCCCCAGGCTTGTGGACCTTGTGCGCAGAGGGTTCACCCACGCCAATAAAGCCACCGCCGCCTGCGACCCAAGCGCGTAAGAGTGTCAGGAGTTGCGGATTTTCCCACACGCTCCCGCCGCTAAACGCCGTGTCCGCTGCCCCGACATTGATAAGGACATCGGTTTCTTCCAAGACGCTTTCATCACTAAGGATCTGGTCGAAGGACACGAAGCGCACGTCAAAAGGCAGTCCTGCCAAGGCTTCTAGGACACCGATCCACGGGTGTGTCAGTCGGTAATACTGTGCATGCGACACCATATGTGTCTGCCAGGAACGCAAGGCCCCCCAAGCGTTTAAAATGCTCACACGCACTGGTGAGTTCACGGGCCTCTTACCAGCACTGGCTGCGTGTATGCCCCGAAACTCTGCCACGATTTCTTCCATGCGGTCCATGAAGCGCGGATATTTCAAGGCCAGCGACAGGTAGCCGCCGTAGCCAATCCTGTCCAGAGGCGAACGCATGATGGCCCTGCGTGCGGCCCTCCATGATTCGTTGGCCTCCCCTACTGGATCGCCCTCGTCACAAAAAACGTCGGGGAAGAAATAAGGAAGGAAGCGCCCTTCTGTGTAGCGCACGCCCGGAATGTCTGAGATCATTCTGCAGGTGGCGGCAGATCCCACAGAGCCGACCACCGCGTCCATTCCGATGTCCGCAAAGTGCGGGCCGTAGGGCTCCGTGCCGATCCAGTTGTCGCCTAGGAACATCATGGCTTCTTTACCGGCCGCGTGGGCCTTGTCTACCAGGACCTTGGCGCGTGACGCCACGAAAGCGGAGAGAAAATCGATCCAATCCAGGAAGCGTCGCGAGGGACTGCGGAAAGGATTATTATAAAATCCCTGGTCAACAAAGTCTTCGGGGGTCAGTTCGTAGCCGTATTGGGCGGCGAAGGCTTGCAACGCCTCAATGGAAACGGAGGCAGAATACCCGAACCATTCGACGAACTTTTCGCGTCCTGCGTAGTCATAGGCGATGGTGAAGTGGTAGAAAAATGTTGTAAACCTGACAACGTCGACCTCTGGGTGCTCGGCCAGCCACAGGTCCAGACCCTCCTGCATGTGCTGCCAAACCTCGGGTCGCCAGGCATCGTAGGGCAGCTCCTTGTGGCGCGCGGGGTCCTTATACCAGTCATTAGTCACGTAGTTATACATCTGAGTGGAGTCCCAGATCTGTTTGGCCAAGACATTCACCGTGTATTCGTGGCCGACCTGGGTGTTTTCGATGATCACGCGCACCGGCACCAGCGGCACAGACGGCGGCCTTGTTTCGGAAATATGTGCAGGGGCTGGATATTTGCCCTGGTCAGCTGTGTCTACCAGATTTGCTTTGGGCACGCCCAGTTTCTTCGCCTCACCCAGATCCCTTGTCACATGCCACGCCGAGGGCGCCACGGTTTCACCCGTGGTCCTATCAATGACCTGCCAGTATTTGGTCACGTCGCAGTCAATATCTGCCACGAACTGGTGCGGGAAGTACCCTGCCATCGGGTCTATTTCTAATGGGCCTTCGGCAAGGGATGTGCGGGGGGCTGACATGAGGTACTGGTGAACGAAGGAATCAGGATGTCCAAGCGCCCATTCTTGATCTCCGCGCGCCGGGAAATACGTCGAATAAACCTTGGTTGCCAGTTCGCTCACGAGGGCGGGTAGTTCAGTGCCGTCAGAATTCCTGACTGCATCGGCTTTAAATCGCGCAAGCACTTGAAGAATCTGCTCGTCAATTCCAGTTTCAATAGGGAGCGTGAGCCTTCCAGCCGGCATTCCTGCGCCTTTCTTTCACAACAGAGTTATAAGAAAGAATAGTCCCGATTGCTACTTTTTGAAAGATTTACCTGATCTTCAATCAGTTTCAATCACCTATTAATATACTATTACCCGGCTAAAGACGCATCACCCCCAAGGTCTCAGTTTGGGCACGAAATACTGAAAACTTCACTTCAACCTTACATTTGCGCGACGGTACCGCGTTCCTTTATCTCCGCAGCAATCAATTGGTGTCTCGGTGTGGGCTGTTTCCCGCCGACGACCTCGACCAGGTACTTACCTGCCTGTCGTCCAAGCAGGTCACGCGGAGAATACACCTCGGTGAAGGCACGCTCGAGATACCCGACTTTTACACCCAGAGACACCACCGAGAGATCCCGAGGAATCCTCATCCCCAAGCTCTCACACAAGATACCCAAGCCTTCCAATGCGGGGGCATTATTTGATATCACTGCCGTAATCCCTCGATCTTTTTTCAACCTCTCAAGGATCCCTAGCGCAGACGACACCTGCTCAGGGATAGCAATACGCTGCAGTTCCACGCCTAAAGACTCAGCAGCCTTTGATGCACCGTGCCACAAACATCCATCAATTCTTTCACGAGAAGCCTTACCTGGACCGTCCACCGTTCGAAGCACGGTCAAGATTTTTTTGTGTCCATTATTCGCAACGTGCTCAATTGCCAAACGCGCCTGACCGATAAAGTCAGCGTCAACTGTGGGAATCCCATCCTCGACCCCTGTGGCGCCAAGCGCCACTGCCGGAACATTTTCCTTACGCAAGATGGCTTCACGTGAGTCGTTCAGACCTACATCCATCAATATGAAAGAGCTCACGGCACAGGATTGCACAAAGGCGCGGAAAGCCTGTTCATCGTCATCAATAATTGGGAATACCACCGAGGCCCCCAGCGGTTCAAACACCTGTCGCATGCCGTGGACATACTCGAGGTCAAAGGCATCCAAAACCGAGTTGCGATACTGAAAAGCCACCCCAACCGAATGCAGCCCCCGGCGCGCAAGCGCCTGGGCGCGGTAATCAGGGGTATAACCCAACTCGTCAATAGCCCCAAGCACTCTTAGGCGGGTCGCCTCAGAGATAGGCCTAGCACCATTGAGAACATAGGTCACCGTCGAAGGTGAGACCCCAGCCAATGCGGCAACATCACGCCTGGTTGGTTGAATTCTCGCCACCTTGCCATCCTCTAACTACCGTAGACCCAACTGATGCGGATGAGCAGCCCACCCCAGCAACTCAAGTTTACATTTCCGCAGGTCGCAGCCAAACAGCGTCATTAGGTTCCAATACGACCGGCATAGGTGAGCCCTCCGAATACTGCGGCCAGTCTCTAGAAGCCATAAGGACCTTCCCGGGCATGCACGTTTGAGCTTCCATACCCATATTGACTGCCAGAACAATATCGCCATTTAGGACCATCAGAACATCTGGGTGCGATTCCAGCCATATCAATCCGCCCTCGGCAAGTTTTAAGGACGATCGCGTGGCGATAAGTGCCCTGTACCACGCCAGGGTTGATGTGGGGTCAAGGTCCTGTGAGGAGGCAGACAGGCTCCCCCAGTCCTCGGGGATCGGAAGCCAGGATTTCCCACTTGCGCTAAAGCCCAGGGAATCCCCCTGAGTCTCCCACGGCAGGGGAACGCGACACCCGTCGCGCCCACGCACCCGGTGCCCAGTCCTGGCCCATATTGGGTCCTCGCGGCACTCATCAGGCAGCAAAGTGGCCTCTGGTAAGCCCAGTTCCTCGCCTTGGTAGATGTACCAAGAGCCGGGCAAACCCGCGAGGAACAGGGTCAGTGCCTTGGCCCTGCGCAGGCCCATAACACCATCGGGCTGCGGATCCGTGGGGCCAATGCCCGCAGACATATCTGCCAAATAAGGGTATCCAAATCGCGTGGCGTGCCTGACCACATCGTGATTGGACAACACCCAGGTCGTTGGCGCACCCACTGCCGCATTCGCAGTGACGCTATTGGTGATAATACGGCGTAATGTTTGGGCATTCCATCCACATTTGAGCACGTCAAAGTTGAAGGCCTGCGACATTTCGTCTTCACGGACATAGCGCGCCTGCCGTTCAGGTGGGGTCACCCATGCCTCAGCGACCATCATGCGATCGCTGCCATGCCCATCCAAGACCTTTCGCCAATCGCGGTAGATCTCGTGGACACCCTCTTGGTCATAATAGGGACCCGCATCCCCTGCCTTGGCACCATTGTCTTCAGAATGCCAGCGGTCAGGGCCAATATGGTCATCGGGGAAGGCAGGATCCTTGACTAGGCCATTGGCGACATCTACACGGAAGCCTGCCACACCACGATCCATCCAGAATTTAAAGAACTCCTGGAAATGATCGCGCACATCTTGGTTATCCCAGTTCACATCTGGTTGGCTGGGGTCGAAAAGATGCATGTACCACCAGTCTTTGTCCTCTTCCTTGCCA
Source organism: Actinomycetaceae bacterium (assembly GCA_030538185.1). Lineage (GTDB taxonomy): Bacteria > Actinomycetota > Actinomycetes > Actinomycetales > Actinomycetaceae > JAUNUK01. Next base: position 144,434 of record JAUNUK010000003.1, read on the forward strand.
GATAGTGGCTGGACGAGAGACCAGGCAGGGCCACCAAAATTTGCACCCCAGTTCGTCGGAGGCTTTCCCTCGCTGTGTTTGAAGATATAGCGATCGCGTTCCCTTGACCCATGCCCAGCCCCGAGGGCGTCTTGGAACCACTGATGCTGTGAGGATGTGTGGTTTGGAACGACATCAATAATGATCTTGATGTTGTTTTCCTTTGCCAGCTCGACAATCTGATCGAATTCTTCCAAGGTGCCGTATTCAGGGTTAATAGCGAAATAATCGCTTACGTCATACCCGGTATCGTTTTGCGGGGAAGGATAAAACGGCGAGAACCAAATCGCGTCAATCCCAAGATCAACAAGATGCGAGAAGCGTTGAATAACCCCAGAGAAATCTCCGATCCCATCTCCATTGCCATCAGCAAAGGAGCGAGGATAGATCTGGTAGATGACGGCCCTGCGCCACCACTGGTCGAGATCATGTCTGGGAACTAGGATCTCTGCCAAGTTCTTTGATACCGGTGTAACGCTCACTGTTTCACTCCTCCTGCTGCCAATCCGGCAACTATTCTGCGTTGAAATAAAAGTACTAGCAAGATCAATGGGATGGTAACCAAGACACCTGCCGCCATTTGAGAGCCATATGGTGTCTCAAACTGGGACACTCCCCCGAACTTGGAGATGGCAACAGGTGCAGTCTGCATGGTGGGGTCGTTGATCATTGTGGTTGCAATCAAAAACTCATTCCAGGTATTGATGAAGACAATGATCGCCGTCGTGAACACACCTGGGGCTGCTAGCGGCAAGATGATCTTTTGGAAGGACTGCCAGGGTGTGCAGCCGTCTACCATTGCCGCCTGCTCCAATTCCTGAGGCATCTGCTTAAAGAAGCTGGTCAGATTCCAAACAGCCAAGGGAATCGCAAAGGACAAATTGGGGACAACAAGGGCCTGGTAGGTGTTTATCCAATTCCAATCCGTAAAGAGTTTCAATAAGGGCACCACGATAGCCACCAGGGGGAACATCGAAGTCGCAATAATGATGATCAGCAGCGCCCCACGTCCTCGAAACTCCAGCCTGGCCAGCGCATATGAGGCAAATGTGGCAATCACTAGGGCAATGACGGTTGTGGTAACCGATACGATCACCGAATTCAGCATTGATCCTGTAAAACCGCGACTTGGATCAAAGACCGCGCCGTAGTTTTCAAAAGACACAGTGGAAGGCCACCAAGAAATCTCGAAAACATCTTGTGGTCTGCGCAAGGATGAGACGATCATCCAATAGAAGGGAGCCAGACAGTACACGATGATCAGTGCCACCCCTGCAACACTAAAGAGTATTGAGAGCTTTTGGGATTTGGGTTTCATGGCTTCACCCTTCACTTCCACCGAGTACAGGCTGCAGCTTTCTGGCCTCAGTGTTTTCTATGGCTTCATTGGCTGCCTTGCGACGCTTCGCCTGGGCTCTGCGCGAGAACAGGCGCAGCTTTGAGCCCTTGGAATCCCGGGAACCTTCGCTGCCAATAATGTCGGCACCCAAAATCTTTACGAAGACCAGGACGATGACGAAGATGTAGGCAAAGAGCAACATGGCATTGGCGCTGGCCGCTCCATATCTGAGATTAGAAGCGTGGTCTTGGACCAGCATCGACAGCGTCTCAACCGACTGTTTGCGTGCTCCTATCAGGATGTAGGGCAGGTCGAACATCCTCAGGGCATCAAGAGACCTGAATAAGACCGCCACCACCAGAGCAGGACGCACCAAGGGCAGTGTGATGGATGTGAATCTTTTCCACACATTTGCCCCATCGATTTTGGCTGCTTCGTAGACGTCCTCGGGAATAATCTGTAACCCCGCCAAAACCAATAGGCCGATAAATGGAGCTGTTTTCCACACGTCGGCGATAATAATGGCGCTCTTGGCCGTCCAGTCCCCCGTCGCCCAGAGGATCTGCTTACCGATAAGCGAATTCGCAACCCCGTGTGCGTCAAAAATCCATTTCCACAAGACGGCGGAAACCGCGGTGGGGACAGCCCAGGGGATCAAGATTGCTGCGCGTAGGACGCCACGTCCACGGATCGCCTGATTCATAATCAATGCCATGGCCATGCCCAGTATGGTTTCTAGCGAAACCGTGATGACAGCAAATAGCGTTGTGTTAAACAGGGCGTTGAAAAAACGAGAGTCCCCAAATGCGGACGCGTAGTTATCCAAGGCAACGAAGGGGGAGGTTTCTTGGAAAAAGCCGTCGGCATCCATGCCTGGTTGCCCGAAGAAAGAGTTGATGATGGCCTGTAAAACTGGCCACAAAATCACAACCCCGATAAGGATGACCGTGGGGGTAACCAGCATCAGAGCCATCCGTTGCTGCGAAGCCTGACGCTTCGAGAGTTTTATCTTTGTCTTTGCCATGATGGACCTCCGTGGCTGGAAGGCCCCAGGTCCTTCCAGCCACGAGGGAGCCTCAGCCCTTGGAGACGATGGCTTCTAAAGATTTTTGCATGGTGGCTAACGCTTCTTCAGGTGTAGCCTCGCCTTGCAGAACAGGGGTTACCGCATCCTGGATCGCGGCAGAGAAATCACCGTACTTTACAGCCCGAGGTCTGGGCTGAGCATTTTCAATCGACGCCTTGAGGGCGGGAAGGTAGGGGTAGAGCTTAGTCATCTCAGCATCGTCGTAAATCTCGCCGTAGACGGGCGCCAAGGATTCTTCTTTCAAGGTGTACTTTTGTGCTTCTGCATCCGAGTACCACTTCATGAAGTCCAGAGCAGTCGCCTTATTCTTACAAAAGCTTGAGATCGCAACGTTGTGCCCACCTAATGTGGAGGCCAGTGGCTTACCAGCGAGCGTAGGCAAGGATGTAACTCCAAAGGCATCTGCACCTATGGCCTTTTCATTGAGCGAGTATTGGTAAGGCCAGTTACGGTAGAAAATAATACGTCCGGCCTCAAAGGCTGCCCGTCCTTCTTCTTCCTTATAGGTCAAGGCTTCTTTAGGGATAAACCCTGAAGCAAACCCATCGACTAAGAATTTTAGTCCGGCTGCCGCTTCAGGGGTGTCGATTGCGACCTTGCCTGAGTCATCCAGGAACTTGCCGCCTTGAGAGTTAATGACCTCTGAAGCGTTGACTGTCAGGCCTTCGTATTTGAAGAATTGTCCCGCATACCCACCGATTGTGGCGTACTCAGGCAGGGCCTTGACTGCCTCCCAAGCCTTGATCATGTCTTCCCATGTCGCAGGAACGGTCGTGATACCGGCCTTGGCCAAAATATCCTTGCGGTAATACAGCAAGCCACCATCCGAGCTATGCGGGATAGCGTAGGTCTTCCCCAGGTACTGTCCCGTTTCCCACACGGGCTTCAGGAACTTGTCGACAGCGAATTCATCTGCTGGCAGTTCGTCAATCCACCTGTGCGCAGCGAACTCTGGCACATAGATGTTATCCACTGACAGTACACAGTAGGCATCCGACTTGGTCTGAGCATTATTGACCATAGACTGCCGCTGCTGGTCTGCCTCTGTGGACAGCTCAATCATTGTGACTTTTTCATCCGGATGTTTTTCGTTCCATTGATCCATCAATGCCTGCAGCTTGCCAGCGTTGTCTTTTCCTTGGACGTAGGTAATGGGACCGCGCCCCTCAAATGACCCACCATCCCCAGATGAGTCCTTCGTTCCACCAGAGCCACTAGAGCCAGAACAACCCGCCAAGGCTATCAATGATGCCAGCGCTACGACAGCGCCCACCTGTTTAAGATATTTCTGTGTTTGTTTCATCTCGCATAAACTCCCTCGTTGGTCCGCGAGCCATCGTTCTATCGACGCGCGTCGACATGTGTTATTGAGAACGCTACCACGGTTGTTTTCTCAATGCTAGAGCGAAAATGTCCGCATTTATCAATAGGTGCGCAAACTTCGTCGCATGAAACCGCATTGAACCCCACCCGACCTCGGGCCAGACAATATCTGGTAGACGCCTACCATTATTTGGTCTCAATTTGGATACGACCCTGGCCTTCACCTTGACATCACAGGGTTTTCAAAGAATACTCGTAGTTGATCCTTTCTGATGTATTGCATCAGGAATCAATCATTATTTATCACAACGTGGTGATGGCGCCTCGGGTGCCTGACCGGAATCGAAGGGACATAACTACATGCGAATCCCCGGAAAACGCCTAGGCATTGGCATTATGGCCGCTGCCCTCGCCCTGTCCATGGCAGGATGTTCAAATACAGATAAGCCCGCTGGCGACGACGGTACAAAGGATGCCGCCCCAGCTGGTGGTGCTACTGAAATCAACTTGCTGGTTCCCAGCTACTCAGATGGCACAAAGGCCCTGTGGGAAGACATCATCAAAGGCTTTGAGGCCGAAAATAGCGACATCAAGGTCAAACTTGAGGTCCAGTCCTGGGACAACATTAACGATGTCGTGCGCACCAAGATCTCTGGCGATCAAGCACCTGACATTCTGAATATTGACTCTTTCACCTCATACGCAGCTGATGAACTGCTCTACGAAGCAGCAGACGTGGTTTCCCCTGACACCCTGTCCAACTTCCAGGACTCCTTCAATAAGAACGCCTCTGTTGATGGCGTCCAGATGGCCCTGCCATTCATTGCCTCGGCACGTGCATTCTTCTACAACACAGACCTGTTTGAAAAGGCTGGCGTAGCCGAAGCCCCCAAGACCTGGGCAGACTTTAAGGCAGCAGCCGAAAAGATCAAGGCCTTGGGTGAAGCAGGCGTCTCTGCCTACGGCATGCCACTGGGCTCCGAGGAAGCACAAGCAGAAACCGCTATTTGGTTCTGGGGTGCAGGCGGTGATTACACCGATGGCAAGAAGATCACCATCGATACGCCCGCCAACCTTGAAGGCGCAACCTTCATGAAAGAACTGATTGATGCAGGCCTGACACAAGCAGACCCAGGCGCATCACAGCGCACGCCGCTAGGCGAAACCTTCTTCCAAGGCAAGGTAGGCATGCTGATCGGCCTACCCCAGTACATCAAGTTCATTGCAGACCAGAACCCAGATCTGAAGTACGCCATTGCCCCCATCCCCACCAAGGATGGTTCGGACATGACCCTGGGTGTGGCCGACCACATCATGGCCTTCAAGAACGACGAAACCAAACAAGAAGCCATCACCAAGTTCCTGGACTACTTCTTCTCTGACGCTGTTTACGTCAAGCACGTCCAGACAGAAGGCTTCATCCCCACCACCAAGTCCGGTGGCGAAGCCCTCAAGGATGACCCCACAATCAAGGACTTCATCCCCTTGCTGCCTGATGCCAAGTTCTACCCCTTCACTAACACAAGGTGGCAAGACACACAGGGCGCAATCCAACAAAACATTGGACGCATCGCAAGTGAAGACCCCGCAGGCATCCTGAAGGAAATCCAAGCAGTAGCTGACGAAGAATAACCCTTCGAAAGATATTCCAAGGTAATGGGGCCCGTCCGAGCATCGGGCGGGCCCCATCCGTACATACACACATTTACGACGTACCGCCCTCGGGAATCTTTATAAAATATCTCTGAAGGCCAAAGTCGGCTAACCCTCCCCCTCCCCGAAGAAAGAACCTCATGGCAAAACGAGGACACAAAGACACGCGCACCTTGCGTGACACCATGCGCGCCCTGCCGTGGCTTTTCCCGGTACTGCTGCTCATAGCCAGCATCGTTGTCTACCCCACTGGTGTGATGATTTTCAACTCAACCAGGAAAATATCGCGCTCTGGAGTTGATAAAGGCCCCATTGGCTTCGAGAACTATCATAAAGTTTTAGAAAACGCCGCCTTACCGCGCGTGCTGATGAATACGACCATTTGGGTTATCAGCATTGTCGTGTTGACTATCGTTATCTCCTTGGCTTTGGCACAGTTCCTGAACAAGCCCTTCCCAGGCAGGCGCCTGGTACGCATTGCGGTTATTGTGCCTTGGGCGGCATCTGTCGTTATGACAACCACAACCATCTACTACGGGCTGGAACCCAAGTTTGGGATTATTCAACAGTTATTTCATGACCTGGGATTCACGTCCTCTATTGAAACCGGGTTCACCAAACAGCCGCTACCGGCCTTCATTATCGCCATTATGGTTGCCGTATTCGTGTCGCTACCGTTTACGACGTACACGATTTTGGCCGGGCTGCAATCGGTTCCCAAAGATGTGCTCGAAGCCGCCCGCGTGGATGGCGCCGGGCGTATGCGCACGTATTTTTCAATCGTTTTACCCCAACTTCGCCCAGCCGTTGCCACCGCAGCAACCATCAACATCATTAACGTCTTCAACAACCTGCCGATTTTGAAGGTTTTGACAGGCGCGATACCGGGCAATAAAGCCGACACGACGACAACACTGATCTTTAAGATGATTGAGGCGCGTGGGCGTATTGACTTGGCGTCGGCCCTTTCGGTTATTAACTTCTTGATCGTCTTGGTTTTGATTGCTATCTATTTGGTTGTTGTAAAGCCGATGAAGGGAGTTGATGAGTGATGTCTGCAAACTCTGCAAACAAGGTTGAAACCATTACTCCAAAAGCTGCACCGGCTGCGAAAAAATCCTCAATTCCGAAGTGGATGGCGCGTTACTACACGGACGTTGCACCCGGACACAAACCCCATATGAAACTGCGTGTCTTTATTGGTTTCTTGGTGTTCATGTTCTTTATGGCCCCTTACATTGTGATGTTCTTGGGTTCCGTGAAGTCTCGTCCAGAGATTCGCCGCATCCCACCAACGTATTGGCCTGAAGATTGGCGTTTGGATAACTACTTGACCATGTGGTCCACACCAGAAACCCCTGTCGGATCCAACCTGGTATCCACAATGGTCATCGCCACCTGCGCAACCATTGTGGTTCTGCTGGTCGCCATGCCAGCCGCCTATTACACGGCCCGTTTCGACTTCCCTGGTCGCCTGGCCTTCATGTTTACGGTCTTGTTGACCCAGATGCTGCAGCCAGCAGTGCTGGTCGCCGGCTTGTTCCGCCAGTTCTTGGGTTGGGGCATTCAGGACACGCTCTTGGCGATGATCTTAGTGAACTCTGCCTTCAACTTGTCTTTCGCGGTGTGGATGATGCACTCATTCTTCGCTTCCGTTCCGCGAGAGATTGACGAAGCGGCCCGCATTGATGGCTGTGGCCAGTTCGCGGTCTTGTTCAAGATCAACTTGCCGTTGGTATGGCCAGGCATTGTCACAGCAGTGATCTTCACCTTCGTGGCAGCTTGGAACGAGTTCGCCGCCTCCTTGGTGATCTTGTCGACGCCAGCAAACCAGCCTTTGTCTGTGGCTTTGACGAAGTTCGTTGGCCAGTACCAAACCGCATGGCAGTACGTATTCTCCGTGTCGGTTGTCGCGGTTATCCCCGTAATCATCTTGTTCGCGATTGTCGAAAAGCGCCTGATTGGCGGCCTCACGGCAGGTTCAATCAAGTAGGGATATTTTCATTTCCGAGGGCGGGGCGTTGTGGCTGTAACGGTCACAACGCCCCGTTATCTACAGGCTATATACGGCAGTGAACAGTGTTCGCACCAATCGAAACTGCCTGGTATGAATCCTCATTCGGACAGAGATGGTCTGCTGACAAGTTGCAGCGAACGGCACAGAAGTATTAGAGGTATCAGCAGACCGCAGACAATTGGTGTCTCACTGAGCCTTGCGAATATTCGGGTTTTCTCCCCCTTGTTGTTCTTCGACAATCAACACTTCCTTTTCATCCTCGCGAACGAATACGAATAGTTCACTTTGGGGCGCGTACTGTGGGGTATATGTACGGGCATGGATCCCGTAAGAAAACTTGGGTGGATTAAAACAATATTCCCAGATGAGAGGGGTTTTTTCTCTTTCTAGTTTTCTTAGCGTCGGCTTTTCAGCCGCAATTCGTTGTAGAACATCACAAAGGTTTGTGAGTCTCCTGGTTCTTTCCGGTTCAATAAAAGGTGTCTGATCAAAGACTCCCTCTGGAACATCCTTGGCAAGGTGAATATCCTTGACAGTATTTTGGAATTCCAGGACGTAGAACACAGGAGCCCTATCAAACCAGTGTGGCCCCCGAAAATCGAAGGTCTCTATGAGCGCATAATCATCGGGCACAACAAGTCCCCAATCTGACAATACTGCTTCAATCCTGCGATCTTCTGGAGGCGGGATGGGGGGAAGCCCACATGACCCCAAGCTCAAGGACAACATCAAAACAAAACCCACAACCCACAAGGATCGGAAGTGAACTCTATGCGACAGCTCTAACATAATATTCTGAAACAATGCCTGCATTTTTAGCATGAGTCAACATGACAGAAGCCGCACCACTGATCACTAAGATGGCAATCGTCGCAAGCCTCCGTTTTCAAGACCAGAGCCCAAGCACACCGTCCTCGGGAAGAAAAAGTGTCAATCGCGAACCCTCGGGCATAATCATTTCTAGGATGAAATTATTGAGCGGTCACTGCCCACGCGCCATAGGTTCTGTGCGGGCACGGCCATATTCGCAAGGGAGCAATAATGACACAGCCCTGGATGGATTCCAGCCTTTCGCCGCGTGAGCGTGCGGAAAAACTTGTTGAAGCCATGACCCTGGAGCAAAAGATTGCCCAACTGCATGGCGCCATGGAAACGATCGACATCTATGCGATGGCCAACAATGCGAAAACAGCGGAGGAAATGGAACAACTGGCCGCCCAGATCCGCGTCGAACGCCACGTCAAAGGCATAGACGAACTGGGCATTCCGCGTTTTCGCATCACAAACGGTCCCGTCGGTGTAGGCATGGGCGACGGAACGCCCTCACCACCTGCAACCTCCCTGCCTATGACGATTGGTCTGGCGGCAGGTTTCGACTTGGATCTGGCTCATTTGTACGGCGATATTATCGGTTCAGAAACCGCGACCCTTGGCCAACACGTCTTGGAAGGCCCCGGCGTGTGCCTGCACCGCACCCCCATTGCCGGTCGCAACTTCGAGTATTTTTCCGAAGACCCCTACCTGTCTGGCGTCATGGGTGTGGCCGTCACCAAGGCCATTCAGGCTCATGACGTCATCGCCATGGGCAAGCACTACGTCGTCAACGACCAAGAATACGAGCGTTTTCGCACCTCGGTAGAGGTTGATGAGGACGTCTTGCGCGAAATGTACCTCATGCCCTTCGAAATGTTAGTGAAGGACGCAGACATTGCCGCCATGATGTCTGCCTATAACCGAGTGCGCGGCGTGTACGCCACTGAATACCGCCACACCTTGACCGACATTCTGCGCAAGGAATGGGGTTTTGAAGGTTACGTGCAATCCGATTTTTGGTCAACCCGTTCGTGTGCTCCGTCCTTGAATGCGGGCTTGGACCACGAAATGCCGGATGCCAAATGGTTGAACGAAGACAATATCAAGGCCGCATTGAGCGATCACTCGCTCGAAATCGAGACGGTCGACAGGGCTTTGGTGCGCCGCTACACACAGATGTTCCGCTTCAATCAGTTCGAACGCCCCTACAATCCGGGCGCAATCGACGCCAGAAAGCACGGCGCCATCAGTCGCCGCATCGGCCAAGAAATCGCGGTACTACTTAAGAACGAGGGCGGCTTGTTGCCACTGCACCCCTCGGGTTCAATCCTGATCGTCGGTCAGTCCACTTTCGTGGACGACGCCTGCCTTGGAGGGGGTGGGTCTTCCAAGGTGGACCCCCTTTACACTGTGCCGCCACTGGAGGGAATGCGCGACGTTCTGACAGATTTGGGGGCCGACCAGGCAGCCTCGGTTGAAAAGTTCACGGTTGCCAATGACCTGTCGAACCTGGAAGACGCAAAAGCTGCAGCCGCTAAGGCCAACACCGTTGTGGTGATGGCCGGTTTGGTTGCCACCGAAGGGGCAGACCTTGAACATCCCGTCATGTTCAATGACCAAGACCGTATGGTTTCTGAGCTGCTGGATGTCAACAAACACACGGCAGTGGTATTGAAGACCTCCACACCTGTTCTTATGCCCTGGGTGGATAAGGCCCCAGCAATCTTAGAGGCCTGGAACCAAGGGACGGAAGACGGCCACGTGGTCGCCGACCTGCTGTTTGGTGTTGTGAACCCATCGGGCAAGGTGCCCACAACGTATGCCAGGCGCGAAGAAGACCTCATGCACTTTGGTGCCCCAGAACGTCATCCGGGCACTGATGAAGGAGACGGCTACCCGGTTATTAGATACTCCGAGGGCCGCATGCTTGGCTATCGGTGGTTCCAGTCCCAAGGTATTGCGCCGCTGTTTGCCTTCGGGCACGGACTATCCTACACGACTTTTGAGGTTTCAGATTTTAGGGTGTCTTTGGATTCCATGAAGGCCGATGCGCCTGTTCCTGTCACGTTTAGTGCCCGTGTCACAAACACTGGCAAGCGCAGCGGTAAAGAAGTCGTGCAGGTCTACGTGGGTATTCCGCATGAAGGACAGCCACCCAAACGCTTAGTCGGTTTCGCCAAGGTAGAAGTTCAGCCGGGAGACAGTGAAACCGTAGAAATCACGGTCGATCCCAAAGCCACCAATCATCCTCTAGGTGTGTGGTCGCTGTGCAAGAACGACTTTGTCATCAAACCTGGCGAATACACCTTCTATGTGGGAACGTCCTCGGAAAATACCCCCTTTGAGGCAAGGGTGAACATCACCCGCTAAACCAAACAAAGTGCCGAGTATGTGCCGTGTGGCTGAAGTGTAGGAAATAACCTAACACCCAACCACCTGGTACACACTCGGCGGGAATTATTGTCCTGTGTGGGCTATCCGTATATCAGGACCTGGGCGACCAGCAGTGCGCCTCCAAATCCCAAAACGAACAACACCATTGGCCAAATGAAACGCAACCAGTGGGAGTACTTCATGTCAAGCATCTGAAGGGTTGCCATAACCAGACCAGTTGGCGCCAAGAACAACATGGCGTATTGGCCCCATTGATATGCGCACACAACAATAAACCTTGGAATGCCAACCGAATCAGCAAGAGGCGCCAAAATCGGCATAGATAGCACAGCCAATCCCGAGGACGAAGGCACTACGAAGCCCAGTACGAAGAAAATCAACAACATAATGATGATGAAGAGTGGCCCCGACATTCCCTCAACCAGCTGAGAAGACTGGAACAATAGGGTGTCCGATATGAGGCCCTCGTTCATGACCAGGTTGATCCCACGGGCCAACCCGATGATCAAAGAGACCGCCACTAGGGACGCCGAGCCATTCGAAAAGGCATCGACAAGCTGTTTTTCTGTCAGGCGCTGCGGCCCTGTAGCCGCCAGCAACATGATTGCAATGGCGACTGTCAGGAACATTGAAGCCATCGCCGGGAACCACCAGCCCTGCGACATCACCCCCCACACCATGATCGGGAATGCGGCGACGAAAAGAACCAGGATAACCTTGCGCCGCCATGAGAAAGGAATAGATGCTGCGTTGTCACCTTCCATGGCCCACTGCTTGTTGAAAGCTTCATGGTCTGAATAGGTGTAGGAAAACTCAGGGTTGGCCTTTATTTTCCTGGCGTACCACCACAAGTAGACGATGACTGCTATGGCTCCTACGACACAGCCTCCCACACGCCACCACAGGCCCTCTGTGAAGACAATACCCGCTGCGTTTGAGGCAATAACGACCGAAAATGGATTGATCGTCGAGAAAGTGGTTCCCATTGAGCCGGCTAGGAAGATTGCCCCGACGCTTATTATTGAGTCATACCCCAGTGCTATAAAAACAGGCACCAGGATGGGATAGAAGGCCACGGCCTCTTCCTCCAGCCCGCAGCTTGTTCCCCCAAGTATCATCAATACCGACACCACGAAGACCAAAGCAAACTCATGCCCTTTGGTCTTTTGCGTCAAGACAAAGAGGCCAGCCTCAAAAGCGCCCGTGGCCCGCACAACACCAATCAAGCCCCCCAAGACCAAGATGAACACAATGATGTCTGCTGCCTCAACAGTGCCTTTGACCATGGCGTGTGTGATTTCTGAAGCTCCAGCAGGGTTTTGTTCCAGACGCTCATAAGTACCAGGGATCGAAATTGGCTTAGTGATCGCACCCTTTTGGAACTGTTCAATGCCAATCTGGACCCCCATCTTGTCCAATTCGGCCTGTGTCGCCTCAACGGTTTCCACCTCCCCGCGAGGGTTGGTGACAGACAGCTGACTTGTTTCCTTGTCATAGGACAGCTTTGAGTAGCTACCTGCGGGAACAGACCAGGTTGCTCCTACCGCCAGAATGGTTAGGATGAAAAGAATGGTAAAGGCCGAAGGTACCCCTATTCGAATCCTGTTCCTGCGACGTTCTGCTTGCCTCTCGGTCTCTTGCTTTGTTGGTGCTTGCGTAGACGACATTGTCATTCAGCCCCCTGATAGAAATTGATTGCTTACAGACAAAAACTACGTAGGGATTGTGAGGGCGGAAAGGACTAACAACGGTCAATTCTGGGTCTATTATGGTTTATCCTGAACCAGGTGTCTCTAATACCTAACTAACCGCAGACTCAATGACGGGATCTACCTCAACGATGAGAGAAACGAAATGTCATCGGTATTATTTTATTATACATTAACAATTATGCTGGTCTGCGGAATTGCAGGAGCCAGCAGCATGGGCGTCTATCTGATAACACACAGAAGAAGAACGCTTTATGTATTCTTTGCATTTTTGTGTTACTTCTTTGATGTGGCCCTTGTATTTGAAGATGACTTCCTTTATCACCAAGCCCTACATCTGGCACCTAAAGAAGCATTTATTGGTCACCCTATCGCCTCAATCATATTGGGATATGGGATATTACAAGGTTATTGGTTGTTCATCTGCGAATACTTGTCAGTTACGTCAAAAAAGATGCGCTACATCCCGGGGCTACTGTTCGTCATTTCGTCTGCTGCCACACTTCTGACGCTTCAGGCAGGAGGTCTCCAGACGTTTTTGTTCTACACGAATCGTGAGGTCTTTCTAGCGTGGATACTGTTATATATCGCCTGGGCCTACCTACAAGATCCCAGCAGCACTACCGCTGTTCATCTGTGGCGATACCGATGGTTCTACATCTCTCAGTGGGTCTTCGGCATCGCAATTGTTGTAGAGAACGTCATCTTCCAACTACTGCTTGAACCGAATTTATTCCTCGACGGCACATTATCTTTCTTCCCAGAACGAAGCTTTGCTGAAAATGCCACTATGGTTTCCGCTGCGATTTTGACAATGCTCAAGGCACACACAGGACTTTCCTTAAGATCCGAACATATCCCCGATGCCCATACACAGAACACTGAGCACCTCCTTCGCGACACAATTCTTGTTTTTGCTCCCTCAAATAACTTATCCAAACGTGAAACAGAACTTCTGGAACTGGTTTTAAAGGGATTGGACAACCGGCAGATCGCTTCAAAGCTATACCTCTCCATTTCAACGGTAAAGGTTCATGTTCACAATATTTTGAAGAAAACCGGTACAAATAACAGGCAAGAACTAGCATCACTATTCTGGTCCGGAGCCTAGCCTCGTAATTATGCAGCTAAAAATGGGTGTAGATAGGTATAGGTGCCTCTAAACACCAAACCATCCCCCCTCTAGGCCCACAATGACACCTCTTGACTATTCGCGTTTGAATGCGCGCGTCCTAACCTAGAAATGTCAACGTCCACAGATGGAAAACACCTCTTTTTCTCTGGACATCCCACACAGCTATGCAGCATTCAAAGGAGAATTTAATCGTGGCTTTCAATTTGAAAAACCGGCACCTGCTCTCTCTGGTTCACCACACCCCATCCGAAATCCTCTACCTGTTAGATCTCGCGAGAGACCTGAAGAGAGCAAAATACGACGGCACCGAACAACAGCGCTTACGTGGAAAAACCATTGCGCTAATCTTTGAGAAAACCTCAACCCGTACCCGTTGCGCCTTTGAGGTAGCCGCCTACGATCAAGGCGCAAATGTGACATACCTGGAACCTTCGGGTTCACAGATCGGTCACAAGGAAACCATGAAGGACACCGCCAGGGTTCTGGGCAGAATGTATGATGCCATCGAATACAGGGGTTTCAGCCAAAAACTGGTTCAAGAACTCGCCGATTTCTCTGGTGTTCCCGTTTTCAACGGCCTTACAGACCAATACCACCCCACACAAATGTTGGCCGACGTCATGACGATGATTGAACACAGCGACAAACCCGTCCATCAGATTTCCTTTGCCTTTGTGGGTGACGGACGCAATAACGTCTCTAATTCTTTGCTACTGATTGCAGCGAAACTGGGGATGGATGTGCGCATCGTTTCTCCCCGTGAGTTACAACCAACCAAAGAGCTTCAAACCATGTGTCAGGGGTTTGCCCAGGCGTCCTCGGCAAAAATATTGGTGACGGATGATATTGCTGCAGGCATTGACCACGTCGACTTCCTCTATACCGATATCTGGGTTTCCATGGGAGAACCCCTTGAATCGTGGAAGGAGCGCATCGATATCCTGCTTCCCTACCAGGTCAACTCAGCCATGATTGAGGCCACCCATAACCCCAAGGTGAAGTTCATGCACTGCTTGCCTTCTTTCCACAATTCGGATACCAAGATCGGGCAGGATGTCGCAAAGCACTACCCCCATCTAGCCAATGGCATCGAGGTAACAGAAGACGTGTTCGAATCCCCTATGAACATCTCTTTCGATGAGGCTGAAAACCGCATGCACACCATCAAGGCTGTCATGGTCGCATCCCTGGCCTAGTCAGTCGGGTGGAGAGGAGAAAAAGATGAGGATTGTCGTAGCTCTGGGTGGGAATGCGCTACTTAGGCGCGGTGAAGCCATGACCGCTGAAAACCAGCAAGCAAATGTGCGAATCGCCGCTAAACGCATAGCCGAGATTGTCAAAGAACACCAAGTGGTTATCGTCCACGGAAATGGTCCACAAGTTGGTTTATTGGCTTTACAGGCGGCTGCATACACGGATGTCGCACCCTACCCCTTAGACGTTTTGGTAGCCGAAACCCAAGCGCAGATTGGATACATGATTGAACAAGAATTGCGCAACGAAGTAGGGTCACACACCGCATTGGCGACCATGATGACCGTCATAGAGGTCGATCCTAAGGATCCGGCTTTCAATGCGCCAACGAAGCCCATTGGACCAGTTTACGAAGAAGATCAAGCCAAGGCCTTGGCCGAAGAAAAAGGCTGGAGCATTGCGGCCGATGGCGCCAAGTGGCGTCGGGTTGTACCCTCACCTGCACCCATTGAGATTCTTGAAATCGAGTCCATCCGTTCATTGGTGGATACGAATACGGTTGTTATCTGCGCTGGAGGGGGTGGAATTCCTTGCGTCTATGATTCCGACAACGACACCTACACGGGTGTTGAAGCGGTTATTGACAAGGATTTGGCCTCGGCACTTTTGGCTCGAAAGTTGAATGCCGACATGTTGATTATTGCTACTGATGTGGATGGGGTGCGCATGGACTGGGGGACCCCCCAGGAACACACCCTTGATCACGCAACGGTGTCTCAGCTGGAGAAACTGGATTTCGCCAAGGGGTCAATGGGGCCAAAGGTTGAGGCGGCATGCTCCTTTGCCCGCAACAGTAACAAGACGGCAGTAATAGGCTGTCTGGACGATATCTCAAGGATTGTCCGGTCTGGGGCAGGGACCAGGATCACCTCCCAATAGAGCTGATTAAAAACCCGCCGAGTGTGTGCCGTGTGGCTGAAGTGCAGGAATAACCTAACACCCAACCACCTGGCACACACTCGGCGGAGTTGCTTGTGAGGCAGGAAAGTTACATCTTCTTGCCGGCGGAACCCAACTGCTGGCAGGACTCTACGATGCGGGCAGCCATGGCACCCTCGGCGGCCTTGCCCCAGGCGCGTGGGTCGTACAGCTTCTTATTGCCGACCTCGCCCTCGATCTTTAGCACGCCCTCATAGTTGGTGAGCATCCAGTCCACAACGGGACGTGTGAAGGCGTACTGCGTGTCGGTGTCGACGTTCATCTTGATGACGCCGTTGCGCACAGCCGTGGCGATCTCTTCTGCAGAGGAACCAGAACCGCCGTGCATAACCAAATCAAAGGGAGATTCGACTCCGTACTTGGCACCGACCTCTTGCTGAATGGTGCCCAACAGTTCGGGACGCAGCTTAACGTTGCCTGGCTTGTAAACGCCGTGGACGTTACCGAAGGTCAGGGCTGTGAGGTAGCGGCCCTTTTCGCCCAGGCCCAGGGCCTCAATCGTCTTGATGCCGTCTTCTGTGGTTGTGTACAGGGAGTCGTTAATTTCACCAACAACGCCGTCTTCTTCGCCGCCGACTGCGCCGATTTCGACCTCGAGGATGGTCTTGGAACGCACAGCCAGGTCCAACATGACCTTCGCGATTTCCAGGTTCTCAGACAAAGCAATCGCGGACCCGTCCCACATGTGCGACTGGAACCAGGGCAGGCCACCCTTGGCAACGATTTCTGCTTCTTGCTCCATGAGGGGCTTCGTCCAAGAATCCAGGTTGTCCTTGGAGCAGTGGTCTGTGTGCAAGGCGATAGTCACGTTATAACCGGCAGCAATTTCGGCGGCGTAGGCAGCCATAGCACGTGAGCCAGCAACACGATCCTTGACCGTTGAACCAGACCAGTATTCTGCACCGCCCACCGAAACCTGAATAATGCCGTCTGATTCGGCCTCGGCAAAGCCACGGATGGCCGCCGTCAAGGTCTGAGAGGATGTGACGTTAATGGCTGGGTACGCGAAAACACCTTTCTTCGCACGATCCAGCATCTCCGCATAAACTTCCGGTGTTGCAATGGCCACGAGAATGCCTCCTAGTTATAGATTCCAGATATTGTCTATTGTTTCACTTTGCTTGACTTAACGCACCGGCATAATCCGTGCACCAAGTCACACGTACCTCACCTGCATTTTAGGCGAGCACGACTTCCACCCCGCTGTTTTCTAGCAGCTCTCGCTGTTCAACTGAGACAGCATCGGTTATTAACATGTCGAGGGCGTCTATGTCGCAAATCTTTGCGAAGGCACGTCTGCCCAGTTTGGAAGAGTCGGCGATCGCCACAACCCTGCTTGCATTCTCAACAAGCGCACCGTTAACCATTGCTTCTCCAGCATCGTCGTTATAGGCACCCCGCCTCGGCTCAAGGCCCACAAGCCCCAAAAACAGGGTGTCTATAGCGATGGCAGGCAATACCAATGCCGTGAGGGGGCCAGTCAATTCGAAGGTGTTGGGTCGCACTACTCCACCTGTGACCACAACCCGAAGCTGGGGACGAACAACGAGTTCATTGGCGATGTTGATGGCATTAGTGACGACCGTAACCGAGGCAGGCCCAAATTGTTTATCTGCCCCGCAGCGCAGAGCAATTTCTCGACCGATCAGGGTTGTCGTCGTTCCGCCATTGAGCCCAATAGTGTCTCCTGGAAGCACCAATGCAGCCGCAGCCTTTGCTATGCGTTCCTTGGCGTCGTTGTGCAGGATCGTCCGATACCTGATGGGTATTTCTCCCGAGACTGGTGGGGCACTTGCACCCCCGCGGGTGCGCACAATCAGTTGTTGTGCCGCCAATTCGTCGAGATCTCTGCGTGCTGTCGCAGCAGAAATGTCCAGATTTTCGACAATATCTTCTACTCGCAGAGCTCCCCGCTCAATGACCAAAGCGGCAATCTGAGATAGCCTCTCGTGTCTGCTAATGCCCATTGCCTTTAATCCTTTGGTTTGGTTATCTCGCCGTTCCGTATTACAACTATAACTGAGTAATTGTGAATCAAGACTGTATTTTTCAATCAGAAAGATGCATAATTGAGGAAACTTGTTTCGAAGGAGAATCCATGAGCCTCACCCTGAATGAAATCATGAGCCAACCAGAATGTTGGACGCAGGCCGCCGAGCTTGGGGCAAAGACCCCCGGCTTCCCTAAGGATGGTGAAGCCATTGCCGTAGTCGGTTGTGGAACCTCCTGGTTTATCGCCGCTTCCTACTGCGCAGCTCGTGAAGCCGCAGGTAAGGGAGTTTCCGATCCTTTTACTGCCACAGAGTTCCCCCGCAGCCGTAAATACGACCGCGTCATTTGCCTCTCACGTTCAGGTACCACGACCGAGATTATCGACGTCCTACGGGACATCCACGGCAAGACCCCCAATCTCTTGGTCACCGCCGTCGGCAACGGGCCCATGGCACCTTACTTTGACTCTGAGATCGTCTTGGATTTTGCAGACGAAACCTCCGTCGTTCAAACGCGCTTTGCCACCTCCGCCCTCGCACTTTTCCGCGCGTCCCTGGGCCAGGACCTGAGCCCGGCCATCGCAGATTGCCGCAAAGCACTGGAACTGCCAATGCCCAAGGAATACGTCGACGCCGAGCAGATCACCTTCTTGGGCACTGGCTGGACCATTGGCATTGCCACTGAGGCCGGGCTCAAACTGCGCGAAGCCTCCCAGTCTTGGACGGAAACCTACCCCGCCATGGAATACCGCCACGGACCCATTTCAATTGCTGAACCTGGCCGTCTCACCTGGGTGTTTGGCCCTGTCCCCACCGGTCTTGAGGCCCAGATAGCCAAAACAGGCGCCATGTTTGAATCCTCTGATCTGGATCCTATGGCTCACCTGGCGTTTGCTCAGCGCCTGGCCGTGGCCCGCGCTGAGGCGCGCGGTCTAAACCCCGACACCCCCAGGCACCTGACCCGCTCGGTCATCCTGGATGAGGACTAGTCCTGCCCAGGGCACAATAAGACACGAGCACGCCTCATGAATGCGGGTTACGTCATTGCTGTCGACGTAGGCGGCACCAGTATGAAACTTGGTGTCGCCTCACGCGACGGCAAACTCTTTCTCACCAGGACTGCACCAACTCCCAAGGGCGCCGCAGCAGTCGTCTCAGTTATTACCCAACAAGTCTCCATGTTGCGCGAAGTCGTCCATAATGACCCCAAGAATGTCGATATCGCCATCGATTTATCGCCCAGAGTGGGGGTGGCAGTTCCAGGCGTCGTGGATGAGGCCACCGGGATGG
This sequence comes from Actinomycetaceae bacterium, assembly GCA_030538185.1. Lineage (GTDB taxonomy): Bacteria > Actinomycetota > Actinomycetes > Actinomycetales > Actinomycetaceae > JAUNUK01. Next base: position 163,417 of record JAUNUK010000003.1, read on the forward strand.
CCGTCCTTTCTGTCAATGTTGGCTGGAAAGATGTGCCCATGCTTCACATGCTGGAAGAATCTTTGGCCTGCCCAGTTACCCTCGGTCATGACGTGCGCTCTGGGGCACTGGCAGAAGCCCGTTGGGGGGCCGGCCTTGGCGACTGCATCTTCATCCCTATCGGTACAGGTGTTTCGGCCGGCATAGTCTTAAACGACAGGCTTTTGTCGCGGGCAGGTTGGAGCGGAGAAATCGGGCAAATTCTTCAAAAGGATCCCGAGGGCGACGCGCAGTTAGTCCCCATGGAACGCCTGGCCTCTGCGAAGGCCATCTCTCGACGCTATCGAGAGCTTCACGAAAAGGGTCGTCAGCTTCCAGGCTGTATTGAAACACCTGTTCCGGGTACTCTCTGGCCTGGCACACGCGAGCTTTTCGACAGAGCCGAAAACGGAGATGAGCTGGCCCAACTGGTTATTGACCAATCGGTCCACTCTTTGAGTCAGGTCATTGCACAGGTCATAGGGATTTTAGGACCCTTGAGGGTCGTTATCGGCGGCGGTCTTTCCAACGAAGGGGGCGCCTACATGGCCGCCCTCGAAAATGCTATTGCCTCGCAACTGCACGTGGCACCGATGCCGCCCATCGTCAAGGCCAGCCTCGGCTCCTGGGCGCAGTGCCTGGGCATTGGGGCACAGGCCTTTGATGCCGATGATGCGGCAGAAAGGTTGCAACAGTGATCTGGACTATCACGCCTAATCCGGCGATGGATATCACCTACCACCTTCCCGCCTTGAACCTGGGTCAGTCGCACAGAGTTGAAGACGTAACCATCCGACCTGGGGGCAAGGGCTTAAATGTCGCCTTTGTAGCCGCACAAATGGGTGTTGACGTACAGGTCGTGGGGTTTCTTGGTGGCTCGGTCGGCCAGGATATCGCCCAGCTAACAACCGCGCGCGCAAAGTCTCTACCAGGTAGCATTACCCCGCACTGGCTAGATGGTCCCGAACTGACACGAAAATCGATTGCTATCGTGGCTGATGGGGATGCCACGGTCTTCAACGAGGCAGGTTCTCCGTTAAAACAAGGGGCCTGGGAAGCCCTGTACCGATTGGTCCAAGAGGAGATAGGGCCCGACGACATTGTGACCATCAATGGTTCCCTTCCGGCCTTAGCCCCGATCGATGCCCTGGGGAAACTTGTGGAACACTGCCAGCAGGCGGGTGCCTACACGATTGTGGACACCTCTGGTCCTGCCTTATTGGCTGCTGCACGCAGTGGCGCACGGCTGTTGAAGCCAAACCATCTGGAACTTGCTCAGGTGACTGGCACTGACTCCGTTCTTACCGGTGCCCACACGCTGCTGGCAGAGGGCAAACCCGGCATGTGGCTGGCTGTCTCCATGGGAGAAAAAGGCATGGCCCTTATTCGCAGCTTGCCCGATGATGCTGATGTACTCGACATCTGGCAAGCGTTCCCAGCAAGTCGTTTAGACGGCAACCCCACGGGGGCAGGTGACGCATCCGTCGCCGCTTTGGCCGTACACGCCCCCGCCCTCGTCAATCCGGGGGGCAGGTCAGAGCATCAAATAAGGATCCTGCCTGATTTGTTAGAAGAAAACGATCCAAGTCAGGCCCTTAAAGGCGATTTACCAGGGGAAGCCCTGGCCCTAAAGACAGCCGTAGCCTGGTCTGCCGCGGCCGTCCTTAAACCAGTGGCGGGCAGCATTGATGAACACGCTGCCTCGTCCATGTTCAGCTCCATCCCTGTTCACCACTACTACGCGAAGGTACAAAAATGACTCAGGCCGATATTCGTACACTGTCCACCCAGTTTGCCGCCGAAAAGAAAGGTTTGGGGGCTTTCAATGTGGTGCTGCTCGAATTCGGTGAGGCCATCGTCGCAGCCGCCGAAGAAGCAGGGCTTCCGGTTATTCTCCAGCTTTCCCAAAACGCGGTGAAATATCACCGAGGGCGACTCGCCCCCATTGGCAAAGGCGTTATTGCCCTGGCCGAAGAGGCTCGCGTACCCGTTGTGGCGCACCTGGACCACGCCGAGGACATAGACCTGTGCAAAGCGGCCGTGGACCTGGGCTTCACCTCGGTTATGTATGACGGTTCGCACCTGTCTGATGAGGAAAACAGGCGCACAACCGCTGAGATCACCGCTTGGTGCCACGCCCGAGGTGTTGCCGTGGAAGCCGAGTTGGGCGAAGTGGGAGGCAAGAACGGGGTACATGATCCAAGTGCGCGCACCAACCCACAAGACGCCGCTCGCTTTGTGAATGACACCGGGGTGGACCTATTGGCTGTAGCCGTTGGTTCCTCACACACCATGACCACCCGCACAGCAGAGTTGGACTGCCAGTTAATCTCCGAGATTCGTGACGCTATCAGTGTGCCTCTGGTTTTGCACGGCTCTTCAGGGGTTTCAGATGAAGGCATGAGGGCCGCCATTGAAGCCGGGATGACGAAGATCAACGTATCTACTCATTTGAATGTCTTGTACACCGCTCAAGTGCGCGCAGTTTTGGACGCGGATGAAAAAATCGTGGATCCCAGGAAGTACGGTAAACCTGGGAACGCCGCAGTCGAGGCAGAAGTTGCACGCTTATTACGTTGGTATGCGGGGCAATAAGGAAGGGACCTACCCCTGAGCAATCACCCGGAGGATTATGGCTCCCCCACCTTCTTCGCACTGTTTTAACTCAACAAGATCCCAGACCGCCAGGTCCATGGGTTCCTGGCAGCGTGCCGGAAGATCCCGATTTGAACTGCGCACCTGTAGGCCCCCGTCCTCGGGCAAGGTGACGACCTCACCCAGGTACACCGGACATTCACCCGAGGTTGAAACCCATTGAGGACAGCCTTCAATCGAAGCGCGGTCAAAGTGCACACTTGCCTCATCGATATCGAGTTCAGCAATTGTGTCGGCCAATATCGACAGGAAGTCGCTCGTGGAAGCAGCGGTACAGCCGATCGAAGCGACAGGATCTTCTTCAATAAGTAAATCCACCAGACTGTTTTCTGGCAGGCACTCTTTGGGTGCAGCAAAGACCGTCAATACACCCCAGGACTTGCAACGAAGCATAAACTCCGAGGCCATGAATAGGGAGGATGGCATTCCGCATATCACCAAGGCATCGCCTGGCCGAAGCAACCTGCGCGCTGAAATAATAAAGTGCTGAGTCAATTCTGGTCGAGACAGATCGACAGGCACCAGCCCAAAGCCTGCTGTACGAACCTCGGCTTCATCTACGACAGTCAAGCCGGCAGAGTCAACAGGCCAAGGGTGGATTAAGCCACTGGAACGGTAGCCGGCACATTCGACGGCCCCAGCAAGAAATCCTGCGGAAAGCTCGTCGATGGGCAATACCCAACACACGGAAGACACGGAACGTTGCGTCAAAAATTGGCGGGAAACATCGGAGAAGGACATATGGCGAGCGTCGCTCAAGGTGGTGTCACTCGAGCTAATAACCATGGTTGCCTCTCATCCGTGATGCTGTGACCTGTCAACTATCAACTTCCATAAAGTTACCAGGGATATTGCTGAAAATATCCTGAGAACATAATAACGCGCATTACTCTACAAACACAAGATTCGGTAATTTATTAAAGGGCATTAGGAAAAAACCCTAAATGCAAAATAAGTATTACCTTTATTTATATTCAAATATGAACTAATTAAATTAGTCCCAGATCATTTAGGTCTAAGGCGTAGAGGTAGCGATAACCTTCCTCGGCAAGTTTTTCACGAACCCCTGTATTGCGGTCCACCACCACGGATACAGCCAAAACCGTAGCCCCAGCCTTCTTGGCCTCCGCTGCCGCCTGTAGCGGCGAGCCCCCTGTAGTCGAGGTATCCTCCAGGATCACGACCCTCTTGCCCTCAATTGAAGGGCCTTCTACAAGGCGTTTCATACCGTGGTCCTTAGCGGCCTTGCGCACCACAAAGGCATCCAGATTCAATCCACGCGAGGCGGCAGCATGAAGCATGGCCGTGGCGACAGGGTCTGCGCCCATGGTCAAACCTCCAACTGCGTCCACGTCACCGATGCTTATTCCGTTATCTTCTAAGACATCGAGCATGACATGTCCGATAAGGGGCGCTGCCTCGTGGTGCAGGGTGGCGCGTCTCATATCCACGTAGAAATCCGACTCGATGCCGGAAGCCAAGGTCACCTTGCCCTCGATAACAGCAAGTTCTTTTACCAAAGTGGCCAGCCGGGCCTTGCGGGGGTCTTGTGTCACGTTCACGCATCTAGGCTACCAACAGTGAGACAATTCCCCTTATGGTCCCAATAGACGACACAGGTAATTCTTCAGATCCTTCTCACCAGGACACGCAAGCGACTCCTCCTTCCTCGCCTCCACCCGGAGAAATTCAGGGAGTTGGCCCCTGGTCCGAGGGCGATTACCCAAGTGATCCTCACTTTGATCCGCAGCTCTTGCGCGAAGGGGATGCGCGTAATGTGCTTGACCGCTATAGGTATTGGACAGTCGAGGCCATTGTGGAAGACCTTGACCGGCGTTTAGATGACCCGCCGATTGAGCCGAGTACTCCAGATGCTGCGCATGCGCTGGGCAAAACCACCACACAATCCCAGAAGCTATTGCCACGCCTGGATATGGCAATAGAAAACCTGGGACACGATTTCAATATTGGCTCAGTCATACGCACCGCTAACTGCTTGGGTGTTCGCCACGTGCATATCCTTGGTCGCAAACGTTTCAACAGGCGAGGTGCCATGGTGACAGATCGATACCTGCACATGCACTACCATCCAGATATTTCTTCGCTAAAGGAATACGCTGTGCAGCAGCATTTAGTTTTGTGCGCGCTGGACAATCTGGAAGGCGCCCTGCCCCTGGAAACCGCAACAATTCCTGCCCGCATGATACTCATTGCCGGGGAAGAATCATCTGGAATAACACCAGAAGTTGCAAGGAATTGCGAGATGATGTTCGAGATAACCCAGCACGGATCGTCAAGGTCCATGAATGTGGGAGCCGCTTCGGCCATAGCCATGTGGGCTTGGCGGGCCCAAAACCCACCACCGCAGTAAGCGACTATCCGCCCTCGGAAATTGTTGGAATGAACTGAAGGAGTCAGCATGTCTTGGGCCGTAATAACCGGAGCCTCCAGCGGCTTGGGTGAGGAATTCGCCTGGCAGTTCGCGGCCGAGAAAGTCGGATTGGTTTTGGTGGCCAGACGCAAGGACCGCCTAGTCAGCCTGGCACACAAAATCTCGCAGGTCGCAGGCATACCTGTAGAAGTTTTGGTCGCTGACCTAGAGAAACGTGAAGACCTGGACCGGGTATGCAGGCGAGTGTCCGATCCCGACAAGCCTGTCGATGTGCTCGTGAACAATGCGGGCTTCGGTCTGGGGCAAAGCTTTTTAGGTGGGGATAGACACAAAGAAGAAGCCGCCTTGGACGTTATGGTGCGCGCGGTCCTGGTTTTGTCGCACGCGGCTGCACACGCCATGAGCCTGCGAGGACGCGGGGCAATCATCAATGTCGCCTCGGCCACGGCAGGTACGGCCATGGGCACCTACGCTTCACACAAGACCTGGGTCGTAAACTTCACCGAAGGCCTATCTACAGAACTCCAAGATACAGGAGTACATGTCACAGCGGTTTTGCCCGGTCTTGTTCACACAGATTTTCACGAGACAGCCTCGATGGATTGGCGGGCTTGGCCCACTTTTGGGTTTATTTCGCGCGCCTTGGTTGTACGAGAGGCCATTGAGGCGGCTCGCCGAGGGCGGGTCTTGGTCACTCCAAGCGTTATGTATCAAGCTTTGGGGTGCATAATCCGCCATGCTCCGCGTCCGATGGTCAGGGCTCTTGCCGGGGCTGGACTCTTTGCCAGGGCACTTGATCGCTAAGCTATGCGTATGAGGCTTGCTACTTGGAATGTGAACTCTGCGCGTACACGCGTAGAGCGCATCACCGCGTTCTTGGAACGCTGGGACGTCGATGTTTTGGCCATGCAAGAAACCAAGTGTCGCGTCGACCAGTTCCCACGTAAGCCTTTCGAGGATATGGGCTACCACGTCGAGGTTAATGGGGCGAACCAGTGGAACGGTGTCGCAATTGTTTCACGCATGGACAGCACCTTGATCGGCACTTCTTTCCCCGGACAACCCCCGTTTGGGGAGCCTGCGGCGTTGGAGCCCAGGACTATCGGCGTGCGCTGCGGAGGAATCGCTGTGTGGTCCTTGTACATACCCAATGGTCGCGAGCTAGGACACCCGCATTTCGACTACAAGCTGGCCTACCTGGACGCCCTGCGCACGCATGTCGAGGACACTTTGCGCAAGGACCCCGATTCTTTGGGTATTTACGTGGGCGACTTCAATATCGCTTGGCGGGATAGCGACGTGTGGGATATGGCAGCTTTCGAGGGCGCCACACACGTCACTGCTGATGAGCGGGCGAGGCTGGATGCTTTGGAAGCTGCGGGGTTGAAAGAAGTCACCCGTGAACTGGTAGAGGGCTATACCTATTGGGACTATCAGCGCCTGCGTTTCCCAAAGAACGAGGGCATGCGCATTGACTATGCCTTCGCTACGCCGGCTTTGGGGGCACATGTGGTGGCGGCACATTTGGACCGTGAAGAGCGCAAAGGCAAAGGCGCTTCAGACCACATCCCCGTCATCGTCGACATTGCCTGAGGTTTGATCGGCACGAGGCCAAAGGCACTACCTGGCGAGGGCGGTTTCTATGAGGTCTGGCCAGTTTTCTTTGTGCCAGTCGCCAAAGGGTTGGGCACCCAAGAACGCGATAACGGTGTCGGTCAGAGGGTTTACCAATAGGAAAGACCCTGACTGACCGAAGTGCCCGAAACAGTAGGGCGGGGTATTGACTGGTGTCCAGTGCGGAGTTTTTCGCCCTCGGATCTCTATGCCCATACCCCACAGGTTGTCATTCTGCCTGCCGTAACCCGGCAAAACCCCTGACAAACCGGGCATCCACGGCTGTTGGACCAAAGCCCACATATCCCTTGAGATCAGGGTGGGCTTGGCCAATTCTTGCGCAAATGTGAGCAAGTCTGTGATAGTGCCTCGCATTGAATCCGCAGGGGATCCCGGCATCTGTGTGCGGGTCATCTCCAGAGGCTCGGTGACGGTTTTCGCGACCCACTGAGAGATGGTCATGCGCGTGGCCTTTTCAACCATCTGTCCCACCAGCTCGAAGCCCCTGTTTGAATAGATGCGGTGTGTCCGCAGGCGGGCACTTAGATGGTTGGAGGCGAAGGCCAAACCAGTCGTGTGTCCCAACAGGTCAGCAAGTGTAGAACCGGGTGGACAAGGTTCGCCTGGGGGATCAGAGAAGGTCATCAAGCCGTCCTCGACAGCCTTCCAGGTCGCGAAGGAGGTTACGAGCTTGGACACTGAGGCCCACGGAAAAACCTGAGAGATATCGCCGAATAGCTCAACGCGCTGTCCCGGACTGCGCGACCTCAGTGGCCGTGATACCGCCAAGGCGTAGGGAAAGGGGATCGCGCTCAGTCTATTTTCTAGGGAGTCAAAGGGCACTAAGTCGTTGCTGGGCACGGGTCGGTGCGACTATCTGATCCAGCCACAGTCGTGGTAGTGATCAACCATATCTGGCATGAACTCGGGCGTGAAATGGGCCAATAAGGATTTGGCGAGGGCAGCAGGAATATCAAGGCTGCGGTCATATAACCAAACCGTCTTCAGGCCGTGCCACAACGCGATAGTGGCATTTGCCTGGTGTATGGCGTCTTCATCTGCACGCAACTTGCCTTCAAGCTGCAGACGCGTCCAAGCCCTAGTCAATATTTGGACTAGACGTTCATTACGTGTGTTGAAGTGCTCGTGAGCTGGGTGCAAGGGGGATGAGGCCTCGACAACCAACATGCACTCCATTTCGACAATGACCGGGGTGTCATAGAGTTTTTCGGTCATCTCGATAAAAGAATCCAAGACGGCTAGGGGTTCCATCTTGTTAGACAAAGCAGCGTTGAGCCCGGCGTCATCCTCGTAATGTTCCACAACAGCCATAAGCAGGGCTTCTTTATTTGGAAAGTGGTAAATGACCCCGGGATGGGAAATACCGACTCGGCGCGCCACGTCCCGAAGCGACATTCCGTGGTATCCGACCTCTGCGAGGAGATCCACTGTCACATCAAGAATTGCCTCCCGACGCGCGAGACCGGAGGCGTAAGGACCACGCTCACGCTTCTCGTCCACCACTAATCGGCTTCCTTCCTCGATTTTCATTCTCTCCCTATCGAGTACGGGAAAGGGTGAAAGCACACCTGCTACGTGAAACTATATCAAGTTACCACCCGGTAAGTCGACATGTCAGTCATCAAATTGTCGGTCCAAAAAATATATTATCTAGAATGATTCCACTCTGTTGTTGTGCGGAAATTCTTCTTTGCGCCCAAGAAACGGGTGACCACCTCCACTTTTCCGCATATTCTAAGGGAATACCTTTGTGAAAAACAGAGATCCTCAACCTGATTTTCACAGACAAGCGACCGGCCCTCAAACGGGTGCCTTTCAGGGAGTTTACACTCATTGCACAGTCAAATCTAAGATAAAATCTCATTATGTGGACACGGTGTCTTATCTCTGCTCACCACAGATCATAGGCACGCAAGCCACAAGAGTTCCTGGCATTTGCCAAGGTCGCACGTTTTCCAGCGCGATTCTACTGCGTTGCGCTACTATGCAAATATCCCTCGTGCATATTCGCACTTCAACAGCATGACAACACCTAGGAAATGGGACATTATGCGGACGAAATTTTTCTCGCCTACCTCCGATGCAACCGTGAAAGGTACCCCTGACGCAACCGTGGAGAGCTCCTCTGACACAACCGTGAAAGGTACCTCATCCCTTTCGATGCGCGTCCTAACGCTCACAGTAGGGCTGCTGCTCAGTGCGCTCCTTATTGGGATTCTCGGCATATTCAATGTCTCTCGGGTCTATCAAGCCTCGCAAGAGATTGCACACCTTGACGAGTTGAGCTACCAGGTAGCCCAAACTAACACCGCCATGTTGCAGGTCCGCTTGAAGGTTGTCTCTATCCCCGGTGTAAGCGGCACAGCAGACAAAGAAAAGTATCTCGAAGAGCTCAAAGAAGGCGATGCACAGCTGCGCGAAATCTGGGCGAAAATTGAGCAACTAGGAGGTCTGGAGGTAATGCCCTCCTGGCTGGCCTATCAAGATGCGTATTCCAAATGGGAGCAGATTCGTGATACGGCAGTAATCCCGCCCGCTATGGCCGATGACAGGGCAGGGTACAAGACAGGCCTAACAGATGGTGGATACCGAGATAACCGTGACGCCTACCAGGCTGCCTTTAAAGAATCCCTTGAACAGATCAATACGGAAATTGCGAAAGAACGCGACGAGATCAAAACCGCCTTTTGGATGGCCATTATTACGATATCGCTAGTGTTTACCCTAGCCATTCTGATCGGATTATTCGTTGCCCTGCGTGTACTACGCTCCATTTCGACTCCCACCAAACAAATGCGTGATGCGCTTGGCGCATTGGCTAATGGCGATCTGTCTGTTTCCGTAAATATTCGCAACAATGACGAAATTGGTCAAATGGGCCAGGCATTTAACCGTGCGGTCCTCTCTTTACGTGAACTCCTTTCCACCGCTGGCGACATTTCGCGTGGGGTAAAGGGCACCTCCGACTCTCTACAGGGGATAGCCAGTGCGGTATCAACCGAGGTAAACGGGGTGTCAACCCAGGCATCCTCGGTTGCAGGTGCTGCCGAGACAGTCTCGCGTAACGTGGAAACCGTGGCTGCAGGCGCCGAAGAAATGGGCGCTTCTATCCGAGAAATATCCACCAACTCCTCCGAGGCTGCCCGGGTGGCTGCCGAGGCCGCTACCGTAGCCCAGCAGACCAACCAAATTGTTGCAAAGCTTGGTGTTTCATCTCAGCAAATCGGGGAAGTGGTAAAAACCATTACTACCATTGCTGAGCAAACCAATTTGTTGGCGCTCAACGCCACCATTGAAGCCGCTCGCGCCGGAGAATCTGGAAAGGGCTTCGCAGTGGTAGCCGGAGAGGTAAAGGACCTCGCAGCGGATACTGCTCATGCGACGGAAGAAATAGGTAACCAAGTCACTCAGATACAGGCCGACTCAGATCGGGCGGTAGAGGCAATAGAAAATATCAACGCTATTATCGCTTCAATTAACGACTACCAGACCACGATTGCTGCTGCCGTTGAAGAACAGACCGCCACCACAAATGAGATGTCACGCTCGGTGCAAGAGGCGGCCCGTGGCGCGGCAGAAATCGCTGAAAACATCCGCGATGTTGCCGAGTCTGCTTCGGCGTCTGCCAAAAACATGGGTGACATGGGGGAAGAGATCATCCAACTAAATGGCATGTCGCAACGGCTTGATGAGCAGATGAGCCAGTTCCAAATAGGGTAAGGCCATACCAGCTCCTATTTCCAATAGCTGATCAGTGGCGACCCACACAAGGCATCGCTACTGGGTGACCCGCGAATTACTGTTATTCGCGGGTCACCCAATTACTGTTATTGGCGGGTCACCTCGCAGGCACCACCGATACGCGTAGGCCATAGGGACGTCTGGCATCCATGTAGACACCTCTGTCACTACCACCTTCATCAGTTACAACACTGAGTTCGCCACCTTCAGCACCCACCGGCACATCGGGTACTTCTACCACAATGTGCGCGCCATCTTCGACCGAGCCCGACAGCAGCATTTGGGCAAGTTGGTCGCCGATTTCGCGCTGCACCAGTCGCTTCAAGGGGCGAGCCCCATAGTGCGGGTCGTAACCAGTGTTCGCCAGCCACAAGCGGGCGCCCTCGGAAGCCTCCAAAGTGATGCGTCTGTCTGCAAGCCGCTCGCCAATCTGAGCCAGCTGCAGATCCACAATCTGTGCAAGCTCTGCTGGGGTGAGAGCCTCGAAAACCACAACCTCATCCAAGCGATTGAGGAACTCTGGCTTAAAGGAAGCGCGAACCATATCCATAACGGCCTCGTTCCTCTGCGCCGGATTCAAACCGGGATCTACCAGGAACTGTGAACCCAGATTAGAGGTCAGAACCAAAATGGACTGGCGGAAATCGACGGTCCTGCCCTGGCCATCAGTCAAACGTCCATCATCCAAGACCTGCAAGAGGATATCGAAGACATCAGGATGTGCTTTTTCGACCTCGTCAAGGAGGATGACCGTGTAAGGACGCCTGCGCACGGCCTCGGTCAGCTGGCCGCCCTCTTCGTATCCGACGTATCCGGGAGGGGCTCCTACCAAGCGCGCCACCGTGTGCTTCTCGGAGTACTCCGACATGTCGATACGCACCAAGGCGTGTTCGTCGTCGAAGAGGAACTCGGCCAAAGCCTTGGCCAACTCGGTCTTCCCTACCCCTGTGGGGCCCAAGAAAACAAAAGAGCCCGTAGGACGGTCAGGGTCAGCCAACCCCGCGCGCGAACGGCGCACGGCATCCGAGATCACCCGCACGGCCTCTTTTTGGCCAATCAGCCGTGAACCGATGATGTCTTCCATATTGAGCAGCTTCTCTGATTCCCCCTGAAGCATTTTGCCCGTAGGGATACCGGTCCACGCCGAGATAATCTCTGCTACCTGAGCAGCGCCCACCTTATCGGCGATCATGGGGGTGTTGGAATCCTCGGCTTGGGTGGCATGTGATTCTGCCTCTTTTGCCTGCGCAATTTGCTGTTCCACCTGCGGGATTTCTCCGTTTTGCAAGCGTCCAGCGTCTTCCCACCGCCCCTCACGCATGGCCAACTCCAGGGCGGTACGCAGTTCATCCAAGCGAACCAGCAAGTCACCCACCTTGTTCTGCCCGGCTTTTTGGGCCTCCCACCGCGCATTCAACCCGTCCAAGGCCTCCTGCCGATCGGCTAAGTCTTGGCGCAACTTTGCCAAACGTTCCTGGGTGGCAGAGTCATGCTCATCTCCAGAAGAATCTGCTAAATAAGCTGCCTCCATGCGCAGACGCTCCACCTGACGGCGCAGCTGATCGATCTCTTCAGGCGATGAATCCAGTTCGATGCGCAAACGCGAGGCCGCCTCGTCGATCAAGTCAATGGCCTTATCTGGCAAACGCCTACCGGTGATGTACCTGTTGGATAGGGTGGCAGCCGCAACCAAGGCTCCATCCGAGATGGTCACCTTGTGATGCGCCTCGTATTTGGGTGCGATCCCGCGCAGGATGGCAACCGTGTCCTCAACCGATGGCTCCCCGACATAGACCTGCTGGAACCTGCGCTCCAGTGCAGCGTCCTTTTCAATGTACTCCCGGTACTCGTCCAGGGTTGTGGCTCCCACAAGGTGTAGTTCACCGCGGGCAAGCATCGGCTTAATCATATTTGAGGCGTCCATCGCACCCTCGCCGCCACCGCCAGCGCCAACCACCGTGTGCAATTCGTCGATAAAGGTCAGGATCTGCCCATCAGCGTTTTCAATCTCCTCTAAAACTGCCTTGAGGCGCTCTTCGAATTCGCCACGGTACTTGGCTCCAGCAACCATGGATGCCAGATCCAGGGATACCAAGTGCTTGCCTCGTAAGGAATCTGGCACATCACCAGCCACAATTCGCAGGGCGAGGCCTTCTACCACAGCTGTCTTACCGACACCGGGTTCACCTATGAGGACAGGGTTGTTCTTCGAGCGGCGCGACAAAACCTGAATGACGCGCCTGATTTCTTGGTCGCGCCCAATGACGGGGTCAAGTTTTCCATCTGCGGCCATTTGGGTTAGGTCACGGGAGTATTTTTCGAGGGACTTAAAGGTTCCCTCGGGGTTGGCTGAGGTCACCTTTGTATCTCCCCTGAGCTTGCCGAGGGCGTCTTTCACTAACTCTGGTCCTGCCCCGTTGCTGCGCAGGATCTCACCTGCCTGAGATGAGGAAGATGCCAAGGCCCAAAGGATGTGTTCTGTCGAGACGTAATCATCACCCATCTCTTGCGCAAGTTTGCCTGCGTCGGTGATAACCGTCAAAAGCTGTCGCGAGGTCTGAGGCTGAGATACAGATGACCCCGATGCTTCGGGTAGTTTCGTCAGGGCTACGCGAGTATCACGACCTACTGCTTGGCGCGTGCCAAGCTGGTCCAGGACGGCTGTCGCTATGCCGTCGGGCTGTTCAATTAATGCACCCAGGACGTGAAGGGGCTCTAACTGTGGGTTTCCAGCAGCCAGCGCTGCTTGCGCCGCAGAGCTAAGAGCCTCTTGTGACTTCAGTGTGAGCTTTGTGTCCATAGATCTCTCCGTTCAGTTGTCGTCCCTCAATTCAACAACTCAGAACTTGAGTCTATTCCACTCAACTTTTTTTCGCGACTTTAATACGGCTAAAAATCAATGCGACAGATTAGCAGTGCAGCACATCAGCTCTGCGCAACCACCATTACCATGGGAGTTGGCACCAAACGGGGAAGCAAACCACCCTCAAGGCCTGAATCGTAACTGTTCAGCCTGTCCAGAGCAGCCAGGTCACTCCATGACCAATACCCTGCGGACTCTTGCGTCGTGGGTTCTTGCGAAACACACTGCGCCCCACCTTTCACCAAGGCCCGCCTCCCCAGCACCAACATTTTCCTCATCCCTTTTTATCTAGTTTTTGTCTTGTAACTCACACTGGTTAACCCATCGGCAACAGGAAGTAACTGTTTAGAAGTATTGCTCCCGAATCTGTTGAGAAACTCAGTGTTTTCAAGGCGCTACCTTTGAACTTCTCAAAACGACTACCCCGGCGTTACTAAAAGTGGAAATTCGCGAAAAAATACCTGCTCATACCGGTTGCGGACCGGCCTCATTCAGGTCAAACTTAGCTTGTACCTGTTTCCGTTACGTAGAGGGGGAAATACATGAATCTCGATGACCTTAAGAACAAGGCGACTGAGGCTGTCAAGGACGCCACAAGTGAAGAGAACACCGATAAAGTCCTGGATGCAGTGGCAGACGCCGCCTCCAAGGTGACAGGTGGAAAACTTGATGACAAGATCCAGGCGGCTCGCGACTTCGTCGATGAAAAAATCGGAGATTAGCAAGCCCCTGCCTAACGGTAGTAAGAGCCACAAGCTAAGTAGTGAGCAGCGCCCTGGGATTCAAACCCAGGGCGCTGCCCCTGCGTGGCTCGAAGAAGTCAATGGGCAAGAGGCCCTGGATTGGGTACGCACCAACAACGCTGAGGCCTTCGCCACCCTTGACACCCCGCGATTTCGCACCATCCGCAAGGACATCCAGGAAGTCTTAGAGAACCCCGACAAGATCCCCTTCGTTAGACAACGCGGAAATTACCTATACAACTTTTGGACCGATGCCACACACGAACGTGGCCTGTGGAGACGTACCACCTGGGATTCCTACCTGTCAGATAACACCCGGTGGGAAACCCTGCTAGACCTGGACAAACTGGCCGAAGATGAGGGTGTCTCTTGGGTCTGGCACGGAGCAAGCCTGCTCTACCCTGACTACCAACTCGCCCTAATAACCTTGTCGGACGGCGGGAGTGACGCAGATACCACTCGCGAATTCGACATGAGAACCCTGAACTTTGTGGACTCAAGCTCGGGGGCTTTCATCAGGCCTACCGGCAAAGGCAGTTGCTCTTGGGTGAACGCCGATACCCTGCTGGTCAGCACCGATATGGGCGCAGGGACAACAACAGAATCCGGGTACCCCGCCCAGGTTCGCCTCTGGCAGCGCGGCACATCCCTCGATCATTCACCCGTGATTTTTTCCTGTGAATACGCGGATCTGATGGCAGGTGCGCACTACAACCACACCCCCGGCTTTGAACACGCAGCGTTTTCGGTGGCCCACGATTTTTACTCCTCCAAGACCTATCTTCACAGCCCCCAAGGCTCCCCCAACCACACAAATACGGCTTTCGAAAAACCCTTCGACATAACGCAGCTGCAAACACCCGAACTTATCCATATCGACGTACCAGATACCGCATCGCCTGCCCTGCACAGGCAGTGGCTGATTGTGCGCCTGCGAGATCCTTGGACAACTGCGGGCCAAGATTACCCAGCAGGGGCCCTCTTGGGCATTGACATTAATGCGTTCCTAGCAGGGGATAGGCGTTTCGAGGTTCTGTACCGTCCAGATCCTCACAGTTCCTTGGAGGCCGCAACCTGGACCCGCAACCACCTGATCTTGACCATTCAGCGCAATGTGGTAAGCACCCTTACGGTTTGCACTCCCCCTAATTCCAGCGACACCAGTAGCGGCCCCAGCACCGAGTGGACGCACACGCCCGTCAACGTCACAGGCCTTCCCGCACTTGGAAATATTTCAGTTGCTGCGATTGACCCAATAGAAGATGACAGGGTTTGGCTGACAACTTCAGGGTTCACCACCCCTGTAACCTTGCAAATGGGCCGGATCGACGCCCGCGGTAAGCTATGCGATCTGCGCGTCGTCAAACAGGCACCTACCTTGTTTGATGCCACAGATGTCGAGGTTTCCCAGCATTGGGCTGTGTCCGATGACGCAACCTTGATCCCCTATTTCCAGGTGGGTAAGCCCCGCGAAACGTCCGGCCCCAACACAGCTCCGCCCCCGGTTCTACTGACCGGTTACGGCGGTTTCGAGATCTCTATGACTCCCGGATACTCCCCCGGGATGGGACGCGCCTGGCTTGAGGGCGGCGGCATCTACGTCCTTGCCTGCATCCGCGGCGGCGGAGAGTTTGGCCCCGAGTGGCACAAGGTCGCCATCGGGAAGGGCCGCCACCTTGCCTACGAGGATTTTCACGCCGTCGCACATGATTTGGTTAAGCGCGGGGTCAGCACGCCAGAAAAAATAATTGCCGAGGGCGGCTCGAACGGTGGCCTGTTGGTTGGAAATATGCTCACGCGCTACCCCGACAGTTTCGGCGGTATTGTCTGCCAGGTTCCGCTGTTAGATATGCTGCGCTATCACCAGTTTTTGGCCGGCGCCTCATGGATTGCCGAATACGGCGACCCCGAAAACGAAGCAGACCTGGAACATTTGCGCTCTATTTCTCCGGTGCACAATTTCGACGCTGCCCGCACCTACCCGCCCGTCTTGTTTACGACTTCGACCAAGGATGACCGGGTTCACCCAGTGCACGCGCGCACCATGATGTGGCTAATGCGCCAGGCGCACAAGGACGTCTTGAGCTACGAAAACATTGAGGGAGGTCATGGCGGGGCGGCCACCGTGCGACAACGCGCCGAACTGGCCGCCCTCGCCTATGAATTTGCTTGGCAAAAGGCCACGGGTAGCTGAACCTAAATGCCTAGGCTTGCTGATCTTTTTGTGCTTCTTCAGCCAAAATAGTGGTGTTACGTGCGGTGCGGACGATGGCCACCGCCAGTTCGATGCTCAAACGCGCACCAAGAATCATGAAGAAGGCCGCAATCCCACCGCCGATAAGGCCGCCGATAAAACCGCCAACCCCTCCGATAATGCCTCCGCCTTGGCCCATCAGATTCGGTGCTGCCCCGGCAAGGGCGGAACCAATGGCGAAGAAGACCCACATTATCCCAGCACCGATGATTGCCAGAATGTATAGAACTTTTGCCCACGTGATAGTCACGTACTGTGTGAAAGAGAAGTCAAACAGGGCCTTGAAGAAAGAATCAGAACCCCTCGCAGTTGCTTGGAACTGCTGATATGCCTGCTGTGCATACTGCGCAGGGTCATACCCCTGCTGGTAGTAGCCCTGCTGCTGTGCGGCATGTGGGTCTGCATAGTACGGCTGTTGAGGGGTCTGTGGAGCCGCAGGCGGGAAGGGTGGCTGTGGAGAGTAGCCTGCTGCCTGGGGGTTGGGCTCGGGGACGGATCCTGTGGGAGGTTCATTAGGTGTGGTCATGGGGTCCTCTTTCGTGTCTTTTTAACTGCCCACTATGTCTCTTCGAGACTATCTGAAGGGGCGTACACCAAACATATCTTTTGGCACGTTGTTCCACAAAGCACTGCGGGGATTAACGAGCTTCCCACACAACCAGGGCTGAGGACATATCCGATACCTGCACCAAGTCTGCCGTGGCGCGGGCTCGTTGGCCTCTGCGCATCTGCATGATTTCACCATCCACGCCAGCGGCAAAGACACGATTGGAATCCGCCCGTATGGCCTGCATCAGCAGGGCATCATGTGCTTCACGCAGTTGCTCTAGCTCATTTTCCAGCGCGATAATGCGCGCAATTCCTGCCAGGTTGATGCCCTCTTCTTGAGAAAGCTGCTGGATTTCACGCAGGCGCTCAATGTCACGTAGCGAATACCTGCGCCCACGTCCGGCCGTGCGGGCGGGCACCACCAGACCCATGCGATCGTATTGCCGCAGGGTCTGGGGGTGCATATCCGCAAAATGTGCCGCCATCGATACCGAGAACCGAGGCGCACGCCTGGCCTTGGCAGCGCGCTCTTGCGACAAGGGATCATTATGGCTGGCTGCCTGAACTATTTGAAGCAACTCAGCCATAATGGCCTGGGCGCGGGGCGTAATCACAGCCGCACCTGTTCATCCAGGCCATCACGAGGATTAGCCCCTTGGGTCGCTGTGACGAAGTCTTCTATAGCCTTCTTGGCCTCGCGTGAGAGCTTATCGGGTACGGCGACCTGAATCGTCAGCAGCAAATCGCCGGTTCCATCTTTCACAACCGGACCGTATCCCGGCACACGCAATACAGATCCCGAGGGCGTCCCGGCAGGAATCTTGACCTTGACGCTGCGCCCATCTGGCAAAGGGACATCCACGTTGGCACCCAAAGATGCCTCTGCAAAGGTCACCGGCAGAGTAAACGCAAGATCTTTACCTTCCACGCGCAGGTAAGGATGGTCGTTGACCTTCACTGAGACCACAAGGTCCCCTGCGTTTCCACCGTAGGCCCCTGGCCTGCCCTTGCCGCGCAGACGGATCTTCTGCCCGTCACGCACTGCTGGTGGGATCCGCACGGTCATCGTATCGCCCTCGACCTTTAGCCGTACTGTCGCGCCGTTGTAGGCCTGCTTGAAGGTAAGGGTTGTCGTGGCACTCAGATCGTGGCCGCGCGAGGGGGTCCGAAGGCCGAAACCACGCCGGCCTTGGTCTTGTGTCGAGCCAGCACCCGGGAAGCCAGTCCCTGCGCCCGCGGGTTGTCCTGTCGGAAACCCGCCCGCTCCTGGACCGCTTGTTCCACCGGCGCCGCCAAACATATTCAAAATATCAGCGAAGTCACCAGATGAGGCGCCAGAACTCGAAAAGGTGTAGCTTGCTCCTGGACCACCTGTTCCACCAGCGCCACCAAACATGGAAGAAAACACGTCTTCAAAGTCTGATGCGCTGCCTTTACGTCCACCGCCCGCGCGAAAACGCGCGCCGCCGGAAGCCATAGCTCGCAAGGCGTCGTATTGTTTGCGCTGTTGTGAATCACTCAGCACCGAATACGCCTCACCGATCTCCTTGAAGCGTTCTTCGGCTTTAGTGTCCCCCGGATTTTGGTCAGGGTGCCAGGTGCGCGCAAGTTTGCGGTAGGCCTTCTTCAGATCTTTTTCCGAGATGTCCTGAGGGACCCCTAAAACTTTGTAGTAGTCCTTATCAAGCCAATCATTGGATGTCATCTGATTCACCTCCCCTTACGTGCACAACGCCAGGTGTTCCTTGCGCCGTCTTACTTCTGTCAACCGCCAGCCAAGCACAGTTGTTCCCAGTTTGGGTTTTCTTTGTGCTCCCTGCGCCTTTTCGAGAGTTGCTATGAGCCTTCGTTATTCCCCACACCTTCCGTTTCTTCGGCAACAGGGACAGCTGCTTGAGCCTTTCCCTGGCCAACGATCACGATCGCAGGGCGCAAGGCCCTATCCCTAAACATGTATCCCGGCTGTGCGACCTGGTGAATTATCGTATCGGGTCCTTCACCCGATTCATCGGTTGCAATCGCGGAGTGAACAGTCGGATCGAAAAGATCGCCTGGACGTCCGAATCGTTTGACACCAAAGCGTGCCTCCAGTGTGTCTTCAAGCTTTGTGGCAACCGACTTGAATGGGCCGACTAGATCGCCGTGCTGTTCAGCCAAATCTAAATCATCAAGGACACTCATCAAAGCCTCGATGACCTCGGCAATTCCGGCATCCCTGTGCGTCGGAATATCTGCTTTCGCCCGACGCACATAGTTGGCGAACTCCTGGTCCTTATTGTAATAAGCGGCATTGGCACGGGCCAGTTCCTCGGTCAGTTCAGCAATGCGTGCTTCTTGGACATTGGCAAGTTCCTCGTTTAGCTCTGTGTTTGAGTCTGTACCGTTCATTCCATCACCTGCTTCACCTTCTGCCACGGGCTGAGTTTCTTGGAGGTTTTCCGTGTCTGCCGGGTTTACCCCTTCGCGTCTCTCCACGTCAAAGACTTCCGAGGGCGGTTCGCTAGAAACTCTAGTTTCAAAGTTCGCGCGAGCCGCATCGAATGCTCGCCTGGCCTGAGTTGCCTCGGCCAGGCGAGCCTCTTCGTCATCTAATGACTTGGCCCCATTGGGGTCTTGGGTCATTTCTTTTCATCCTCTTCAATAACCTCGGCATCGATGATTTCATCCTCTTTGGCAGAGTCGGCACCAGCGGCTGCACCAGCAGCAGCTCCGGCAGCACCTGCCTGTGCTTCCTCAGCTTGGGCATTTGCATATAGGGCCTCACCAATGGCTTGGGACTTGGCATCCAAGTCCTCCATTGCCTTCTTAATGGCCTCAATGTCTTCGCCTTCCAAGGCCTTCTTCACCGCGTCATTGGCCTCACGCACTGGCGCGACCACATCCTCGGTGAGCTTCTCTTCATTGTCTTTGATGAGTTTTTCAATCCGATAGGTGGACTGTTCAGCGGTATTGCGGATCTCAGCTTCTTCGCGACGCTGTTTGTCCTCAGCAGCGTGCGCTTCAGCTTCCTTGACCATGCGGTCAATTTCATCCTTCGGCAAGGCACTTCCACCCGTAATGGTCATGGACTGTTCCTTACCTGTTCCACGGTCCTTGGCAGAAACGTGGACGATACCGTTGGCATCAATATCGAAGGCGACTTCAATCTGTGGCATCCCGCGCGGTGCAGGCGCAATGCCCGTGAGCTCAAAGGTGCCCAGCGGCTTGTTGTCGCGTGCGAATTCACGCTCACCTTGGAAGACTTGAATCAGCACCGAAGGCTGGTTGTCTTCTGCGGTAGAAAACACCTCAGAACGCTTGGTTGGAATCGCGGTGTTGCGCTCAATCAGCTTGGTCATAACCCCGCCCTTGGTTTCAATGCCCAGGGACAAAGGAGTCACGTCGATCAGCAGCACGTCCTTACGATCCCCTGCAATGACGCCAGCCTGCAGAGCGGCACCCACGGCCACGACCTCGTCGGGGTTCACACCCTTGTTGGGTTCGCGTCCACCCGTCAGTTCCTTAATCAACTCTGTGATTGCTGGCATACGGGTTGACCCGCCCACCATGACAATGTGGTCGATCTCAGACAACGAGATGCCGGCGTCCTTAATGACCGCTGCGAAGGGATCCTTGCATCGGTCGACCAAATCGGATGTCATCTGCTCGAACTGTGCACGAGTGAGCTTTTCTTCCAAGTGGACAGGACCGTTTTCGCTCATGGATAGGTACTGCAGGTTGATATTGGTCTCCATGGCAGAAGACAATTCCTTCTTGGCCTGCTCTGCCGCGTCCCTCAAACGCTGTACCGCGATCTTGTCCTTGGACAAGTCCACGCCGTTCTTGGTCTTAACCTGGTTGACCAACCAGTCCACAACACGCTGGTCCCAGTCGTCGCCACCCAGTCGGTTATCGCCGTTTGTGGCGCGAACCTGGATGGTCGAAAAATCGTCCTCGTCCTTACCTACTTCAAGCAAAGAGACGTCAAAGGTGCCGCCACCCAAGTCGAAAACCAGGATGAGCTCGTCTTCTTTGCCTTTTTCCAAGCCGTAGGCCAAGGCTGCAGCCGTGGGCTCGTTGACAATACGTAAAACATTCAGGCCAGCAATCTGTCCGGCATCCTTGGTGGCTTGACGTTCAGCGTCATTGAAGTACGCAGGAACGGTGATGACCGCGTCGGTCACGGGCTCCCCCAGGTATGCCTCGGCATCGTGCTTCAGCTTGCCCAAAATTCGGGCAGAAATTTCCTGTGGGGTGTAAGTCTTGTCATCAATTTCAACTGTCCAGTCAGTGCCCATGTGGCGCTTGACAGATGAAATGGTGCGGTCCACGTTGGTGACGGCCTGCCTCTTGGCGACCTCGCCCACCAAGACCTCTCCGGTCTTTGAGAATGCCACAACGGAAGGTGTCGTCCGGGTTCCTTCCGCGTTGGCGATAATGCTGGGTTCGCCACCCTCTAGTACGGCGATGGCGGAGTTTGTAGTACCCAGGTCGATACCTACTGCACGTGCCATGTGTGTTGCTCCTTCAAATAGTTGAGTTCCTTAGACTCAATTTTGCTTCAAGAGTCCCCGACAGTCAAGTCGAAGCTCTAAAACTTGAGTCTACTTAGCTCAACTTTCTCTGTCGCGTTTTTATTCCTCCCTTCAGAACTACGCGATACAGTGGTGCCATGACCAAGGAATCCCCTTTTCCCCTGCCCACTGACGTCGACTCCTTCACAGATGATTTCATCTCCTTCGTACAGGCCAGCCCGACATCGTTTCATGCGGCCACCCGCCTCACAGAGATCCTCAAAGCTTCTTCCTTCACACAGCTTTCCGAGGGCGACACGTGGGTGAATGCCTCACCTCGCAGTTTCGTGATGGTCGACGGTGCCGTCGTCGCCTGGGATGTGCCCACTGGCGTGGACACCGGAGGGGATGGCCTGGGAGAAAACTTGCGTTTCCGCATCGTCGGTTCACACCTGGACTCTCCCTCCTTTGCCCTGAAACCCACACCTGACCACGTGACCTCGGACGGATGGGGGCAACTTGAAGTCGAGCCCTACGGCGGCTTGCTCTATAACTCCTGGTTGGATCGCGACCTGGGCTTGGCGGGACGCCTTGTGGATTTCGAAGGCAAGACCCACCTGGTTCAAACTGGCCCTATTATGCGAATCCCGCAGCTCGCTCCACACGTGGACCGCGCAGTCAACACAGATGGCCTAAAACTTGACCCTCAAAAGCATCTGAAACCTATCTGGTACCAGGCCGATTCTCTGCCCGCCCTCGGCTATGACGTGGATGAAGAAGGGCGGGTGGACGTGCCATCCATATTGGATATCGTCGCCGCTTTGGCCGGACTAGAAGACAGCGAGGAAATAGCCGGTTTCGATCTTTTCGCTTTCGACACACAGGCACCTGCTCGCATTGGACTGGGCGGTCAATTCCTTGCCAGCTCGCGTCTGGACAACCTATCTTCTGCATACGCGGGGCTCATAGCATTTTTGGAACTTGCGCAAGCGGATCTGGGCGAAAAAGATCCCGCAACCATCACGGTTTACGCATCTTTCGATCACGAAGAGATCGGCTCGGCAACAGCCACCGGGGCGCAAGGCCCCCTTCTCGAACGAACCTTAGAGCGCATTGCCATGTCCTTAAACCTGGGGCGCGAGGAATTCTTGCGGATCATGTCGCGTTCAACCTTGGTTTCAGCCGATGCGGGACAGTCAGTACATCCGAACTATTCAGAAAAATTTGACCCAGAATCCAGGCCAGTCGCCGGGGCTGGGCCTATGCTCAAAATCTCTGCCAAACAGAGGTATTCTTCCTATGCGCCAGTCAACGCGATTTGGCTTCAGGCCTGCAATGCGGCAGACATCCCCCACCAGGTCTTTGTCTCCAATAACTCAGTGCCAGCTGGTTCAACCATTGGCCCCCTATCGGCGACCCGTTTGGGAATCCAAGTCGTCGATGTGGGTATTCCCTTGATTTCCATGCATTCGGCACGCGAAATGTGCGCGCCAATAGACATGTGGCATTTGAAACTGGCGCTAGCGTCCTTCCTCGCAGGCAACTAGGATCACTCAAGTGGCTGAGATACACGTAGACAAGACTTCTGGGACCCTGGTCATTGGCCTGGGGCGTTTTGGTTCCGCTGTTGCGGTTACCCTCGATCGCCTGGGGCGTGAGGTCCTGGCAGTAGAGACAAATCCCGCCTTAGTGGAGGAGTGGTCTTCGCATCTGGCGCTCGTCGAGGCCGACGGCACGAAGATGGAGTCCTTGGAACAACTGGGGGCCAAAGACTTTCGCTCTGCCGTCGTCGGGGTCGGATCGTCCTTGGAAGATTCAGTGCTCATCACCGCCAACCTCGTAGACCTGGGAATACCCTCCATCTGGGCAAAAGCCACAAGCCGTGAACACGGGCGTATTTTGAGACGCATCGGAGCGCACCACGTCATTTACCCGGAGTTCGACGCCGGAAAACGAACCGCACACCTGGTGGACGGTCGCATGCTGGACTACATCGAAATGGATCGTGAAGGTTTTTCCATCGTAAAGATGCGCCCACCACTAGAGATACAGGGCTTCACCCTGGCAGAATCCGATATCCGCAAACGTTTTGGGGTGACCATCCTGGGGGTTATTTCCCCGGGCCATCCCTTCGAGTACGCGACCGAAGAAACCCTGGTAACAGCCAACGACCTAATCATCGCCTCGGGCGACGGCGCCCTCCTAGAACACTTCGCCTCCAGGCCCTAACTCAAAAACCCGCTGAGCCTATCACTTTAGT
Source organism: Actinomycetaceae bacterium (assembly GCA_030538185.1). Lineage (GTDB taxonomy): Bacteria > Actinomycetota > Actinomycetes > Actinomycetales > Actinomycetaceae > JAUNUK01. The sequence continues at coordinate 187,020 of JAUNUK010000003.1, forward strand.
AGGTGGGCGTGGCAACGCCTGAACTTACTCCAAAGGCGAGAAGCCCAAAGATCGTCAACATAATGAGACCTACAGCGAGGGCCGCCACTATGGTAGAAATCCACGCCAGAACCTTGGCTATTGTGACCTTTGTCTGGTTTTGAGGCAAGAAGCGATCCCTCTTGGAGTTCGTCGTCATAATCAAAACGGGGATGGCAGTAAGGATACCTGCCACGGTCACCGACAAGATCCCCAAAATCAAGACCAGGGTCGAGTCATCGGTTGCGGGTTGCTGATAATAAACTGGCTGCTGTTGCATATAGCCACCGGCCGCCTGCCCGTAGGGGTCGTGCGCCTGTTGCGGTTGGTCATAGGGGTTATTCGGGGTCGACACGGTGTTCTCCAATACTGTCGATACAACAAAACCATGGCAATCATACAAGCCAATGGCCCCTTACGATCACATGAAATCTGAGCTATATGAAGATGATCTGTGCGCCCTCGGAAATCTCTATGAAGTCGGTGGCCGAAATGACGTCTTCAACAGCCTTATGCAGGTGTGACGGCTTCATCTGGAGCATGTCGTAGGTCAGCTTGCACGCCCACATGTGCCCGCCCATTTCATAGACCTGTTCGACCATTTCACGCACGGTCGGAATATCCAGATCCTCCATTTGTTTGCGCATCATCTTCGTGGCGATAGCAGTCATGCCCGGGATATGCGCCATGGTTTGCGGCATGGATTTCGTCCCCCACCCTGGACGCAGACGCTCCAGCTCAGGCATGTGCATGGCCGTGTTCCCGCTGATGGTGAACTTCAAATTGTCCATCGTCTTCTTATTGACAATGTCCAGGCCCCAGAATGTGAAGAAAATATGCACCTCAATGCCTTCACCCAGGGCAGCATTGGCCATTATCAAACCCGGATAGGCCATGTCCAAGGTGCCTTTGGAACAGATGAAGCACATCTTGCGCCCCGAGCCTTCTTCGCCGCCCGTCGCACCGTCACCAAAATCAGGCATGGGCACGGCTTCCTCTTCAACCTTCGTTTCTTCGGGTTTTTCTTTCTTTTCTACCATTGTCCTCACCTAACTACGTCAAAGTTTTTCTATTTCCGAGGGCGACGCGTTCAAAGCGTTGCCTATACACAGCCAACTGGTTTTGGAAGACCGGCGATATAGGCCATCTTCTTTGCAGGTTTCTTCGGGAAGAGTTTGAACAGGAGTTGCGGGTGGAAACCTCCGACGGTCTGCATACGTCGCAAGGTGGGTGTGACGCCAACCTGGGCATGGTCTTGGCGCATAAAACGTAGCGCCGCCCAGTGTTCTTCACTCAATTCGATGCCGATTAGGGCAGCCAATGCCTTTGCCAGGTCTTCATCCCATTGACCGGGGTCTGTCATGAAACCTTCTGCATTCACTGCGACCTCACGGCCACCAATGGTTGCTGTCCCGGTGGCAGAACCTGTGGGCGTTACCTCCCCAGTGGGCTCTTGGATGGGTGCCCTGCGTCGAACACCTGGGCGCACCTTGGGGGCTGTAGAGACCCGAGGCGTGGTTTGCAGCTGGATCTCTGGGGCTCCGGTGACGCGAGTTTGCACAGGGACCACAACGGGATTGGCCGTGCGCAGTTGATCTTCTACTTCGATTTCCTTGCCCACCAGGGACATATCCTTGGGGAAAGGTAGCGGTAAACCACGGATCAACAACCACCAGTACACGTAATAGAACGCCAGTTTTGCCAGGTGGTTCAAGCGAGACATCCGTAGCAGCTTCAAAGGACCAACGACGGGCAGAGGGAATACCCCAGGGACGGGTTCCTGCTCGTAGTTGAAGTCCAGGAGCATGCCCTTACCTTTGCCTGTCTCAATGAAACAGTTGGAGTGGCCGTCAAAGGTTTCACTCATCGGGATGCCCTGAATGTGGTTTAAGAAATTCGGAACGAAGGAATCTCCTTGGAAGTGTGCAACAGATCCGGCCTTTGATGTCGGCACGGCCGCGGCGTCTCCTATGCAAAAAATGTTGGGATCGGCCAAGGATTGCAAAGTGTGGTGATCAACCGGGACGAAACCCACGTCGTCACCCATGCCTGAATCCATGATGAACTGTTGTCCAGTATTGGGCGGTACCGTCACCAACACATCGAAGGGGATTTCACGGTCGTCATAGCTGACGAGCATCTGATTCTCGTTGTCGATATGCGAGACCATAAAGTCGCCTTCAACCTCGATGTCTCGAATCTTCATGAGTTGGCCAAGGTGCTTTGATGCCACTGGTTTCGTGAACGGACCATCCAGGGGTGTAACGAAGGTGATTTCGATGTCGTCACGCAAACGGCGCTTAAAGAAGTAGTCATCAGCCAAAAGAGCAAACTCTATAGGCGCAACCGGGCATTTAATGGGCATTTCGCTGATGTGCACGACTAACTTGCCAGAACGCATATTCTTCAAGGCTTCGGCCAGCCTGCTTGAGCCTTCAAGGGTATAAAAGTCGAAAACTTTGTCGTACCACAGAGAGCCATCTGCCATGCCGGGCACCATATCGGGCCGGGTACGGGTCCCCGTCGTGACTATCAGGTAGTCGTAACGCAGGCCCTTACCGGATTGGAGATGCACAAGTTTTTCTTCTCTATCCACCTTGGTGATGGTGTCTTGGAAGAAGCGCACACCTCTGGGAATGAAGCTCTTGCGTGATTTGACGACGGACCTGGGCTTGTAAGTCCCGAAGGGGATAAAAAGGTAGCCGGGCTGGTAGTGGTGCTGATTGTCTTGATCAACAATGGCGATGTTCCACTGGCCTTGCGGCAAGGCCCGTCTCAGTTTATTTGCCAACATGGTGCCCGCCGTACCGGCCCCAAGGATAACGATATTACTCATGTGCCCCACTCTTCCTTGAATGCGCTAACCGTGAGCCTTATCGTATCCCAAAATACTATACCCCGTAGGGTACTTAAGTCCCGAAATTCCTTGGTCACAAAGTTCGATTTTGAAGGTTTTGTAATACTCTGCAAAAGGTGGTTTCTGTATTTATTTCGAAATATGCCTATTTTTGGAGGCACTGTCTCGTAAGGGAAAGAACGATTACATCGTTACACTTAACCAAATACTGTAACAGCCTTAAGTTTCCGTCTTTTGTCGCCATGAAGTGCATTGACGTGTTCGTTTCTGTGCGTTTAAAAAAACTTCGGTTTCGAAAACGTTTGTTTTGATAAAGTCATCTTGCGAATGCCCGACACATAGGACGTGTTGTCGATCCGCAATATTGCGGGCGGTGTGTGCGATCACGGAGGAACGAACTAGATGTCTAACAATGCGGCAAAACCAAAAGAGATCGGGTTGCTGGGGCGCGTAGGAATACGCACAAAAATCCTTGTCATCACAATCCTTTTATCCTTAATATCGGTAATCATCGGTGGTACCGGAATTTTCTTAGCACGACAGATGGCTGATACCAACGCTCAGATGCACAAAGCTTTAAACCTGCGTCAGCCCGTGAATGTCATCTGGAAAAGCGAAACCTACATGCGAATGATGGGTGACTGGATCGCCCTCGAACTTAAAAATGAAGACAAGGTTGCGACTGCCGACAAGGTTGATGAGGCGGCCTCGAAAATCGAAAGTGCAATCCAAGAGGTCACCGCTGCTGGCGGGGACACAATAATGCCCAGTTTTACCGGGTTCATAGAGGCATACAATCAATGGCAAGACGTCGCCAATAATAAACTGCGTCCCCTGGCTTACAAGGTCCTTGACGATGAGGACTATAAAGACACCTTCTGGGTGTATGCGATTGAGTCCTTCAGGACAGATGATGGGGGCAACCTCGGCCTGATCCGCCTCATGGAAAGCAAGCTGCAACAAACCGAGGACGAACTGCTTTCCCACATTCAAACCCTCACCGACAAAGTGAACTTCCTTGAAAAGGCGCAGATCATTATTATTCTCGCCCTGGTTGGCCTTGGCCTAGTCATTGGAACACTTGCCTCATTGTTGATAGCCCACAGGATTGTCCGCGGGATCACCGGAGTTCAAACCGCTTTGGAAACCCTCGCCCAAGGGGATATGCGTGCCCATATTGACATTGAAAGTCGTGACGAAATCGGCAAGATGGCCGTCGCATTTAATACTGCCAGCGACAACCTGCGTGACCTCATCTCAGGTTCGGTAAAGAATGCTGAGGGAACCGGTATTGCCGTTAGTCAGCTTGGGCATGCAGCCGATCAGGTTGCAGCACAGTCCACTCAGGCAGGCAAGCAATCACAGATTGTGGCTTCCGCAGCAGAGCAGGTGTCCCACAGTATTCAAACCGTGGCCGCAGGTGCTGAGGAAATGGGCGCCTCAATCCACGAGATTTCATTGAATGCCAATAAAGCTGCCGATGTGGCCCAGAAAGCAACCTCGGTGGCTACGCAAACAAATTCAACGATGGAGCAGTTGGACAACTCCTCGAAAGAGATTGGCGAGGTCGTCAAGACGATCACCAGTATTGCCGAGCAGACCAACCTATTGGCGCTCAACGCCACTATTGAGGCGGCGCGTGCCGGAGAAGCCGGCAAGGGCTTTGCCGTAGTCGCCGGCGAGGTCAAGGACCTGGCCGCTGAGACGAGTAAGGCCACAGAGGAAATCTCGAAAAAGGTCATGCAAATCCAAGATGATACAACTGGAGCTGTCGAGGCGATCAACGAAATAACAAGGATCATCCAAGAGATCAACGACTACCAGATGACCATTGCTTCTGCGGTTGAAGAACAGACAGCAACAACCAGCGAAATGTCTCGCTCAGTTGCTGAAGCAGCCACTGGAGCAGCAGAGATCGCCACAAGCATCTCGGATATTGCATCTGCTGCCCTCGAAACAGAAGACACTATTCATGGAATGGAAGAGGCCGTGGGCGAGTTGACCGGGGCCAGCGATCAGCTTGCGAACCGGATGTCCGCCTTCACTATCTAGGTTTCTTATAGTTTTGGGGGTGCGCACTATGCGCACCCCCAAACATTTCTGCCGCAACCGCCCTCGGAAATGGTCTTAGGAGCTGCGGTTGGCCTCCAATTCGGCCCTGATGCGGTCGATACACACCTGGGGGCTTGAATCCTCGTGACGCTGCCGAACTAGCATGCGCGCAACCTTCAAGACTCCCCTGGCGGCCCCAACGCGCAACTGCGGCGGAAGCGTTTCAATATCGCTGACTTTCGCCCAGCCGACAATACGTCGAGACATCTTGGCCGCAGCAAATAACCACATTTCGCTTAGCCAGTGTTGAAGTTGGTTCTCGAGGAAAGCATCCCCTGCCAAACGTTGCTCATTTCGTTGAGGCCAACGCGCCCGGAAAGCACTTTCAAAACCCTGCCAAGCTTGATTAATCTCTTCCAGCAAGAACAACGCCCGATCGTCTTCTTTGAGTGCATACGCCCGCGCGGAAGCCATGACGAGGTTGCCCACAAAGGCACCAATATCAAATGAAGTCGGTCCGTAGAAGGCGAATTCGGCATCAAATATCTTCACGCTGTCGGCTTTTGTTCCTGACTCGTCTGTTTTGACGAAGACCGAACCCGTATGCAGATCGCCGTGAATATGACTTTCCGTATGCGTCATGAAGGCGTACTTCGCATACGCAATCTCTTGAACCATCACGTCATCGTCGGCAAGGTCTTGAGCATCCTGGGCATTTTCGGGTAGATAAGAGTTCCTCCCGATGTCTCTCCACGGCTCGGTAAAGACGAGATCCTCGGTGATGGCGCAGATGTCAGGGCTGAGTGTCCTTCCAACGGCATCCGCGTAAGCCCTTCGGTTCAAGGCAAACAATGAGGTTTCGAATGCGGCTGCACCGCAGTATTCACCCACCGCGTGCCCCACGCCATCAATAATTTCACCATTATTTAAGGCGGTGCGAAACACTGTGTGATCCGACAGGTCCTCCATGGCCAAAATGTAGCGCTCGGGATCGTATTGAAACGTCTTAACAACATATTGCGGGGTAATGGATCCGTGAGTCTGCAATAGGTCGGCTTCAAACCCCAACCTTTTTGGTGTCATCTTCCATTCACCCTTACTCAGACGCACCCACGGCAAGGCTTGTTTGAGGATGATTCCAGATCCTTTGCTGTCTTTGACAATAAAGACTGCATTCATATTTCCGTCACCGATCTCATTAATCGATGCGATGTTATCGAGATCAATTACTCCACTAATACTAGGCTGAGCTTTTAGATATTCCGGGATATTATCTACCGTCAAGAATTCATATTCTGCTTCTTGTGACATCCTTTTTCCTTACATTTGTGGCGTTCAGTTTAGTTTTGGTATCGCGCTAAGTAGCAGGCTCATAGCGCACTTGCTTTCTAGATAGCGTGTAAGAGAACAGCAAGGCAACGATTAGTACAATTCCTTTGGCAGTATCTTGGTGATAGTACTGAAAACCTTTCATTGTAAGGCCAGTTAAAACAATCCCCAATAAAACGGCTCCCATAAGCGTTCCCCAAGAATTAGGTTTACCAATTCCGAGGACGGTTGTCCCAATGAGTGCCACTGCGACAGCCTCAAGCAAGGATGATGCCCCCGCGTTCACGTCTCCTTGACCAATCCTTGAGGCCAAGATCAGGCCACCAATAGAGGCGTAGAGCGAACACAAGACGTAGGCGGAGCCGCGATAAAACCCGACCCTCACGCCCGCCATACGGGAGGCATCCGGGTTGGCACCAACGGCATACATCAGACGCCCCATCTTTGTCCGAGACAGAACGAACCAGGTGATGATGGTCAGTAGCAGGGTGATGAATACCGGGAAAGGGATAGGGCCAATGAAGCCCCTATCTATGAAAGCGAAAGTTGGAGTAAAACGTCCAGGAGCTTGGGTTCCATTGTGCATCACCATTCCTGCAGATATTGACTGCCCCTGAACTGGGATCAATTTGGCACCTTGGATCAAGAACATGACCCCCAAGGTTGCCAACATATCGGGAACTTTGCACACCACAATCAAGAAGGCGTTTATCAGCCCGACGAGCAACCCACCCAATAAAACAAGGCCAATCGCAACCCCTGCGACCTGGTTGTAGAAAACCATCATCATGGCTGCCAATTGGACTGCTAAGCCGGCGGTAGAACCAATAGACAAATCAATGCCGCCAACGACCATTGTGTAGGTGATCCCTAAACCCAATATTGCTGTCACGGATGCGAACTTCAGCATAGAGAAAATAGAATCTGGCGTCCTGAAAGATGGTTCTGTTGCCGCAAAATACAGGAATAGCACTACAGCCACAGCAATGGCCCCATATTTTACAATAATATCTTGCGTTCGCTCTGTCGGCGTCAGAGTTTGACTACTCATCTTTGCTTACCTCCGATATTCCTGCAATGATCGTTTCGGTGTCCAATTTGTCTGCATAGTCATCAATAGTGACATTGCCATCAACCATGACAAGGATCCTGTCTGCTACTTCAAAAATTTCTTCAATATCACTAGAGGCCAAAATAACGCAGGCGCCCGAAGCAGCTAACTCACCAATCTTTGTACAAATATCGCTTCGTGCACCAATATCAACACCTCTAAAAGGTTCGTCAAGCAACATGACTTTAGGTGTTTCTATTAGCCAACGCCCCACAACAGCCTTCTGCTGGTTCCCGCCCGAGAGGTTGTCCATACTCATCCCAGCAGATCCAACAACGTTGAACTGTTCAATAACGTCTGTTCCGCGCCGTTTTTCCGACCTTCGATTCATAACCCTAAAGCGGGACACAGAATCCAAGAACGGCAGGGTGACCGTACGAGTAACGGACCATTCGGGCAGCATTGATTCAGCAGCTCGGTCCTCTGGAACCATGTAAATCCCAGCCTTACAAGCTTTGGCTGTCGAGGTCATGCGCGTCGGCACGCCGTCAATACTGATTGATCCGGATTCCCATTTTTTTGCACCATAAATTCCCCTGAGGAGTTCGGATTTTCCTGCACCAATAAGACCGATGACCCCAGTAACCTCGCCATAGTTGATGTCCAGGTCAAACGCTTCGGAACGAGGTAAAGTCTTCACGCCTCTCAACTGCATACACACACGATCTGATCGTTTGATTTCGCGCTCGGCGGCAGCGCGTTGCAAGCTGGACCCCAACATCGCGGTAACTGCTGCTTCCATATTAAAGGGAGCGTTTTGTGTGTCGACTACCGTCCCATCCCTCAGGACCTGCAAATCGTCTGCTATCTGGTCGATCTCTGCCAAGTGGTGAGATACGTACAGGATTGCCGTGCCACGTTCCTTGAGTTCTGCGACGAACTCGAACAGCCGACTAACCTCTGCCTCAGACAGGGTCGAGGTGGGCTCATCAAGAATGAGAACTTTCGGATTTTGTATTAGTGCTCGGGCAAGCAAAATCATCTGCGCATCTGCAATGCCCAACTCAAAAACGTCTTTTTTGAGCAGATCATCTGTCCACCCTAGTTTCAGCGTCTCGGCAATTTCACGAGCGCGCGGCAACAGCGCTTTAAGGGATCGCACTGGCGGAATTTGGTTGAGGACAATCTCATTGAAAACCAAGTTTTCTGCAACGCTCAGGCCAGGGACAATATTTTCTTTGACTTGCTGGTGTACCGTCTGGATCCCCGCGGTCGCCGCCGAGACAGGGTTGGTGATCTCCACGATCTGCCCGTCGGTTTTTACTTCGCCACCGTCCATCTCATAGACGCCAGCCAAAATTTTTATCAGCGTTGACTTTCCAGCACCGTTTGCACCGAGCAGTGCCGTGACCTTCCCCGGTGTCAAACTCATCGAAACGCCACGTAGAACCTGATTCGGGCCAAAACTTTTTGTGATGTTGGATAGCTCAAGTGCGTGAGGGGGTGTCGCAGATTGCTTGTCCATGATCTTCACACCTTTCTGCCACTTCGGAGGATGCGGGGCATCCCGCATCCTCCGAAGCTCAACAGCGATTTAGAATTCAACTGCTGGAATCCAAGGGGAAGAGGATACGTCTGAGATGTTGAGGCTGGGTTCAGCCTTACGCAGCTCATCCATGTTCTTGATTCCCTTGGCTCTCATATTGTCTTGCGTCACAAGGATCGGCGGGAATTCAACAAGATCGCCTTCCTTTTGTTCCCCGGCAATATCTTTGAGCAGTGTGCGCGTCACCGCGGCGCCAATCGCATTAGGATCCGTTGCCCCGGTTGCGACCCAGGTACTTCCCTCTCTGATCATCAACTCAATATCTGCTGTCGAGATGTCAGCACCGTAGACCTTGACCGTGTCCTTCAGTGCGCCATTTTGCTCCAGGGCGGACAGGGTAGCTTTCGAGAGTTCGTCGTATGGCGCATAGACTCCAACGACATCTGAATTGGCCTTCAAAGCGTTATCTACCATCGGAGTCGTATCCGTTGCAGTCGAGGCAGAGTACTTGCCTGTCTTGAACTTCACGTTCCAATTATTCTTAGCGACATACTCTTGGAAGACAACATCACGGCGATCCAAAGGAGCGATGCCGGCGATATTCACATAACCGATCGCTGCACCCTGGCCCAGATCCTTTTCCATCTGATCGAGGACCAAAGAGGCCATCTTTGCGTCAGACTGCTGAGTCTGAATAGCTCTGGGGGCACACTTTTGTATCTCAACGTCATAAATCACCACTTTGATCCCCTTGTCCAGGGCCTTGTTAACCCCTGGGCACAAAGAATCAGGGAATCCGTGGCGCACCAAGATGCCTTGGACACCAGAGGCAATAGCCTGGTCAAGCTGCGAGGCCTGGTTGGCGTTATCCCCTTGTGCGTCGTAAACGTCGACCTTCACGTTCAAGGCCTCGGCTTGCTTGCGCGTGCCGTTCAGGAACTGTTGGAAATAGTCACCTTGGCCCGTGTTTTGGACAATAGCAATACGCACGTCGCCCTTATCGAAAGGAGCCGGTGCTTCCTGTGTAGCTGCGCTGGAGGTTGTTGCCTCATCTGTCGTGGGTTCAGCCGCGGGTTTTTCTGGTGTTCCTTGGCTACAACCTGCGAGTAACGCTAATGCAGCTATTGCACTCACCAGCGTTCCTATGGATTTATTCTTCATTGTGATTCCTCTCGTGTGTTTGCGGCGAAAAAGATTGGGGAGTTATCTTCAGGATTTGAATTGGGTATTGTGACGCCACGTTCGGTAACAATGGCGGCGATCAGATCGTGCGGTGTAACGTCAAAAGCTGGGTTGAAGGCTCGTGCATCTTTTGGAGCTGCCCGGCAGGCGCCAAAAGATAAGACCTCATCATCACCGCGTTCTTCTATCTCAATATCTTGTCCGTGAGGGGTTTCAAGATCGACCGTTGAAAACGGTGCGGCAACCAGGAATGGAATCTTTGCCCTCTTGGCTGCAAGAGCCAAAGCGACTGACCCGATCTTATTTGCGGAATCACCGTTTGCCGCGATTCGATCGGCGCCGATCATCGCAACATCGGCAAGACCTCGCAAAATTGTTGAGGACGCAGCCCCATCCGGTTCGATGACATAAGGGATTCCATCTTTCATGAGTTCGAAGGCGGTGAGCCTTGAACCCTGAAGCAGTGGGCGCGTCTCATCTGCATAAACTAATTCGACGGCGCCCCGCTGATGTAATTCGTGGATGATGCCGTAGGCGGTGCCCCATCCAGCGGTTGCCAAAGCACCTGTATTACAGTGCGTGACAATACGCAGACGGTCCTTTCCTATGGTTTGAAGAAGCCAATCTGCACCAAATCTTGATAGTTGCCTATTTGCTTCCTCGTCTTCCCTTGCGATTATCGCAGCCCGCTCCACAACAGCATCCACGCCGAGGGCGGAAGCGTCCATGACCTGATCGACACCCCAGGCGAGGTTGACTGCCGTTGGTCTGGCATCGCGAATACTGCTAACAGCATCCTCGAAGGTCTGGTTGTCCCACCCCTCTCTGTCACTTTGGGCCTTTGCAAGGGCGACCCCGTAGGCGCCAGCTACTCCGAGCGCTGGGGCTCCTCGTATGACAAGCCGTTTTATCGCATCGACCAGTTCCGGCACGGTCTGTAACTCTAAGTACCGTTCTTCAATGGGAAGCAGAGTTTGGTCGATCACTCGAATACTGGGCGTTTCGGCATTTGTCCATGTAATTGCGGTAACCATGTGGCCTAGTCCTCCAAACACCGTTGTTAAATATCCTCGTAGATATCTTTGGGATAGTGTGCTTCAGAAGTTTCTAGTTGTCAAGCAACTTTTATGGCGTTGATTGCAACCGTAACACTAATTATTATCAGTTTTTGGCAAAATATAGCCATTCTGCGCCAATCGGAAACTTTCACACAAGACAACTTGAATGACAACGTATCGAGGGAGGAGGTAAAAATAGTTTACAACTACCCAAACAACAACTAAACTCACCTGTCAAAGGGTAGTCTTGTTAAGGTGGCAAAAGGGCCACTGACTGTAGCATTTATCCACGTGTGATATCGGTATAGTAGGTTACCGCCAAGCAATTACTGCCAACTACTTTAGAAGAAGAGAGTATTACAACATGGCCACAGAGACACCGAAAACTGGCACCCGTAGAGGGCTGGTCGATCGCGTTGTCTCGGAGATTCAGGCTGCAATCTCCGCCCGCGTCTACTCACCTGGCGCGAAACTTCCCAGTGAAAACGTGCTGGCCAAAGAGCATGGAGTTTCTCGTCCTACGATCCGTGCAGCCCTCAATGAGCTAAAGGCAACTGGGCTGGTAGAAACCCGTCACGGAGTTGGCAGCTTCGTTGTCGACAAGCTTCCCATCTCAGTTGGTATCGAACAACTGGATTCCATCACGACGTCGATTAGTAAAACCGGGCGCAAACCTGGAATGGAATACATCTCCCAAACAGTTCGGCCGCTTCTTCCAGAAGAGGCAGCCAGCATGGAGATGTCCCCAGAAACCTCTGCCATTGAACTGAGACGCACTATTTTGGCCGACGCAGAGGTCATCGCATACTCCTATGACCTAATCCCCACCTCAATCGTTCCTAAGCACATTGAGAACACTAAAATCTCTGGTTCTCTCTTTGAGTTTATGCGCACACATGTTGGCCTAACGCCAGCCATAGCCCGCGCCGAGATCCATGCAGTGCATTCCAAACACGTGGGCTGGGGGCCAGAAGCTGATTCTCACGACCTCTTCGTCTTGTTGAACCAAGTCCATTACGACACTGACAACAGGGTCTTTCTCTACTCCAAGACCTACTTTATTGAGTCCAGGTACACCTTCACCTTGATCAGAACCTCCTCCAACTTGTAAGCAATACACCTTACCTCTCCTTGACACAGACCATCCTCAGGTCTAGGTTGTATTACAACAGCCCTTAAGGTGAGGTCAATTGCAATGTCGAAATTCGCACTAAAACCTGAAGATTATGCTCTTATTGCTGATCTTTGCAGCATTGCTTGTAAACTTGGCGAAGATGAATCACTTGTTTTACAAGGTGGCGGAAATGTTTCTGTAAAAGCCGAGGGACCGGATATTTGCGGAAGCACTGTTCCCCTCCTTTGGGTTAAAGGCTCAGGCCACCAGATGAATGCTTTGACACAAACTGGCCTAGCGCCACTACGCCTTTCCCAAGTGAAATCGCTATTAAACTCCGATATTGGGGATTCGCAACTAGCAAATGCTTTACGTTCCTGCATGGTGGACACCTTTGCCCCAGATCCCTCAGTGGAAACGCTTGTTCACGCTGCACTGCCTCACAAAGTTGTCTTACACAGCCATGCAGATGTCGTCCTCGCCGTCACGAATTCTAGCCAGGGCGCTAAGGAGTGTGAAGGCATCCTAGCTGGGCAAATCTTGGTCATGGACTATCACATGCCCGGAATCGACCTCGGGAAAGCAGTTAATGACTTGTGGAATTCCCAAGGCACGGATGAGGTCAAGGGCATTGTTGTGCGTGGACACGGCCTCTTCACTTTCGCCGATACTCCCCACAATGCCTACACATACCACCAGGAAATCGTGGATCGTTACAAGGCATACCTGTACGACCATGCCCCCGCTGCCGCCGTTCAAGATGTGCCCCACCAAGAAATTTCTTTAGAAGAAGCCGCACAGCTGCGCGAAAAAATCAGCTCACTTGCTCAGATGCCACTGCTGGCACGGACCCTCAATGCTCCGCAGGTCCTACGTTTCTTGGCTAACCCCAACTTCCTTGACGCCCTCGGCAAAGGGCCTGTCACACCCGATCATGTCCTGTGGACCAGATTTGCCCCCATGATTGGCACGGACTTGGAAGAATACTCCCGCAAGGCTACGGCGTACTTCAATGCCAATACGGGGCGCAGGCCTGACAGCATTTCTCAACGAGATCAAGCCCCACGGGTTGTGGCTATCCCAGGACACGGAATCATCTGCCTAGCCCGCAACCCTGAAGAACTTAACGGGGTTTGCCGGATTGTTGAACACACCATGGCGATTATCGAGGCTGCCTCTGGCCTTGGTGAGTACCGTGGCAATTCTGTCGAACACGTATTTGACCTCGAATATTGGGAATACCAACAGGCCAAGTTGCACCGCACCCAGACACCCAAAAAGCTGCGGGGCCAAGTCGCCCTCGTGACAGGGGCCAATTCAGGTATCGGCCTGGCCTGTGCCAAGGCACTGCGTCAAGAAGGTGCGGCCATTATTGGCCTGGATCTGAACATGCCCGACCAAGGAACCGCACCCGATCCTGGTTGGCTGGCGCTCCAGGCGGATGTGACGTCTTCTCAAGACCTTGATAGAGCCATCAAACAGGGGGTTGAGACTTTCGGAGGGATTGACATCCTGGTGGTCTCGGCCGGGATCTTCCCTTCTTCAACCCACCTGGAGTCCTTAGCACTCGAAGACTTTGCCAAGACCATGGAAGTGAACACCACGTCGGTGGCTGACCTGTACACCCGGTCTTACCCCTTCTTACGTGCAGCCTTGCCGCATGGGCGGGTGGTAGTCATTGCCTCAAAGAATGTGCCAGCACCTGGAATGGGGGCAGCAGCTTACTCATCCTCCAAGGCTGCCTTAACGCAGTTGTCCAGGGTGGCCGCCCTCGAATGGGCTTCCGATGGGATCCGGGTCAATATGTTGCACCCCGACGCGGTCTTCGACACAGGGTTATGGACGCCAGAACTCTTGGCTTCACGAGCCGAACACTACGGAATGAGCGTCGATGACTACAAGAGACGCAATCTGTTGAAAACGGAAGTTACTTCTGCCGCCGTCGGTGACCTGGCCTTGGCCATGTCTGACGGAACTTTTAGGGCTACCACGGGGGCGCAGATCCCCATAGATGGCGGTAACGAAAGAGTGATTTAAAACTAACCCTCTAGGAAAGGAGCCACATGGACAAGGGAAGCATTAATCCTGAAACGTACAGGCATGGGGACTGGGGACCGGCCTACGCGATCCAAGGGCCCAGTTCGGACATCGGGGTCTTGCGCTTGCGCCCCGGCGACGAAATGACCAACCACATCCACGAACACTGTGATGAGACCTTCGTCGTTATCGAAGGTGAAGTCACCTTGTGGGTTGACTGCAAGCAGCGCTTTACCCTCAAGGAGGGCGATGTCTATCGTTGCGCCCCAGGTGAAATGCACTACTTCATCAATGAATCCACCCAGGCTATGCGTCTGGTGTTCATCAAGTCCCCTCAATCGCCAGGTGACACCATCAATCTTCCGTGGAAACCCGGAGAGGAAATTCCACAGCATCAATCCGCATAACACTAAACCCACCTATACGACAGGAGAGAGAAATGGCTGATCTAGAAGGAAATCTGGACGCGCACAACTACGGCTTGGATACCCCTCAAGTCACCGGCGCTTTCCCCATCAAGGGCGCATCCTCATTAGATTTCGGAATGAAACATCGCTTGGCCCGCATCTTTAAGGAAGATGGCAAAACCGTCATGTTGGCCTTCGACCACGGATACTTCCAAGGACCCACCTCCGGGCTTGAGAGGGTCGACCTAGGAATCGTCCCTCTTGCTCCCCACGTGGATGCGCTGATGGGGACCCGCGGAATCTTCCGCTCTGTCATCCCTGCTAACTCGGATAACGCAGTTGTCCTCAGGGCAAGTGCCGGTCCCTCCATCCTCAAGGAGCTATCCAACGAAGGAATCGGCGTAGACATCAGCGACGCTGTAAGAATAGATGCCGCAGCCATTGCCGTTCAGGTCTTCGTCGGAGGCGAGTATGAAACTCAGTCAGTTTTGAACCTGACCCAGCAAATTGATGCAGGCATGGAGGTAGGTATCCCGGTTCTGGGCGTTACCGCAGTGGGCAAGGAACTCACCCGTGATGCCCGCTATCTGCGCCTGGCTACTCGCATGATCGCAGAATTGGGGGCACAGATCGTCAAGACCTACTACTGCGAAGAAGATTTTGAAACCGTGACGGCATCTTGCCCGGTCCCCATCATTATGGCCGGTGGAAAGAAACTCCCAGCGAAGGATGCCTTAACGATGGCCTACAACGCCATTTCTCAAGGCGCTTCCGGTGTGGACATGGGGCGCAATATCTTCCAACGCCTTGCGCCCATAGCCATGGTTCAGGCTGTTAGTGGGGTTGTGCATGACGGATTAAATCCGCAACAGGCCCTCGAAAAATACCTCGATCTGTCCAAGGGTGCACAAGACTAAGGAAGGAAATGCACAACATGCAAGAGGCCAATGCTCGCGAGGCGATATGCGATGTGGGCCTACGAATGTGGCAACGCCGCATGGTGAGTGCCAACGATGGGAATATCTCTGTGCGTTTAGACAATGATCTAATTCTTTGTACCCCAACAGGCGTATCAAAGGGCAGATTGAATCCCCAGGAACTACCGATAGTTAATCTCCAAGGCGAGGTCGTGCAGTCTTCAACAACCGCACGCCCCTCCTCGGAAATCAATATGCATCTCCAGGTGTATCGGGATAACCCTGAGATCAACGCAGTCGTTCATGCACACCCCATTGCCGCCACTCTTTTCGCGATTCGAGGTCAAGGGATTTCCAATCAGATGCTTCCAGAAAGTGTCGTGGCCTTACCTGATGTTCCTGTAGCGTCCTATTCCACGCCGTCCACCGCGGCGGTTGGTGCGTCGGTCTCGCCTTTTACCCACACCCACCGGGCATGTTTACTCGAACAACATGGGGCATTGACCTGGGACACTAGCCTTGAAGGCGCGTACCTGAACATGGAGCGTCTTGAGAACATCGCTCAACTGGAGCTTTTGTTCGAGGTCCATTCAGGCGCAAGGGATCTGCCACAAGCAGAGATCCTTAATCTCAAAGAACTTTTTGGTGCCGCCTGATTACAACAGATGCACCTGGAAGTTCAGATAATTTGCCGAGGGCGGAGGTCTTTGGGACTGCAGCAGTCATGCAACTGCCACGGTCCAAAGACCTCCGCCCTCGGGAATTAAAATGCTGCTAGATATTAGGTGCGTTTTCTAGCAGGTAGTCCTCTGCTTCCTTGGACCACAAGCCGTTGTGCGCCTTGCAAATGCGGTCCAACTCAGCGTAGAAGGGATCCGTGGCACCCCGGGCTTCGAACTCGTCAATCCCGACTAGGTCCAGGTTTTTGTGCGTGTAGATCAGCTTCTTGCCGCCAGGAATCTTCGGCAGGTTCACGGTCGTATCCGGCACGGCATTGAGTCCACCGATGTGGGTGACCATGACCTCTGGCTTGAGTCGACCTTCACCCATGAGCTTCAGTGCCTCTACCAGGTCGTCATTATTCCCACCAGAGTTCGCCACATAGTGATGGTTCAGGTAGTGAACGCCGTAGAAATTCACGGTCGCCATGAAGCCCGTGTCTGTTGGACCTGCAAAGAAGTTCATGCAACCATCCACGGCCAAAAGCGCATCACCCATCTCTACAACCGGGCGCACTGGCGCAAAGACAATAACGTCTTCATACAGTTCGCCTTCGTTCAGGGCAATCAGATGCGCAACGGGGTCATCCACTGTGCCGGTATTGACGTAGTGCAGCTCTACCCCATTGGCGGCCGCATCTTCCACCGTCAACAGTGACGCAGCCCTGTCCAAACGGGCCTGGTCAATGTCAGTGACAACGACGCGCTTGGGCTTGCGATCTGCGTGAATGGCGTAGTCAATGGCACCCAAACCCATGGGACCCACCGAGGCCAACAAGGCCAGCGAGCCGCCCTCGACAATGCCCATCTTGTGTTCATAAGAACCCTGCTCGGTGTGGTACATGGCGTTAAAGCCACCGATCACACAGGAAACGGGCTCTGCCAGGGACGATACGAAGAAGGAATCCGCCTTTGCTTCCAGCAGGCAGTCCATTTCCATGACCTCATTGGGCAAAATGACGTGGGTGGCGTTGCCCCCAACCCAACGGTATGAGTACCCGGGTGCCCACTGGGTGCCCTGGTAGTTCAGCGCGGGCTGGATAGTAAAGCGCATGCCGGGCTTGAATTTGTCCGCCCACTTGGAACCGACTTCCTTGATGGTGCCACACAGTTCGTGGCCCACAATAATGGGTTCTTCTGCCAGTTTGTGGCGCACGCGTTTGTGTTTTTCACCTTGTAGGGCCAGTTTGTGGCTGGACATACAGATGGAATCTGTGACGACCTCGGCCAGAATTTCGTCGTCGCCCAAGGCGGGCAGCTCGAATTCATCGACGCGCAGGTCCTCAACCCCGTGAAGCCTTACTGCTTTGATTTTCAACTGTCTCTCCTTTAGTTTCGCCTAGTTCAACATGACTTGGCCACCGGTCACAGGCAGGGCCTGACCGGTCTCGTAACATTGCTCAACCAGATAGTTGAGCGCTCGTAGTACGTCTTCACCCTGAGCCCCGCGGCCCATGGGAACCTTCGCTTCGTAAAACGCCTTGACGTCCGCAATCGATGTGGCGCCCGGGACCTTGCCAGCGCGCAAGTACTGCACAAACAGGCCATTGTCAGGGTCTGACCACAGGGGTCCTTCAAAGAAGTTTCCGGGGCAAATCGCATTCACCTTTACGCCGTATTCCACCAGTTCCAGGGCAAAGGACTGCACCAGCCCCAGGGAGCCGAACTTGGAGCCGGCATAGGCCGCATTTTTATTCGACCCTTCCAGGCCAGACTTGGAGTTAATCTGGACGATGTCGGTCATCCAGGTGGGCGCTGTGCGGTGTTGAGCAGCCAACAAGGCTGCGACCTGCTTGACTACCAGGAAAAAGGCCGTGTAGTTGACCTCTGTGACGAAGCGGAAATCCTTGGATGACTGCGTCAAAACCGATTCGGAGCGAAGCACGCCAGCATTGGATACCAACACATCCAGGCCACCAGTAACCGTAGCAACCTGGGCACACAGGGCTGCAACACTGTCTTCATTGGACACATCGACCTTCAAGGGGTGCGTGATGTCTGCGCCGAGTTCGCTGTTCAGTTCAGTAGACAGGGCCGCAGCGCCATCAATATTCAGGTCTGCGATATAGACGAAAGCACCGGCCTTGACCAGGCCCCGTACCAGTTCTTCACCGAAACCTTGAGCGCCACCCGTCACCAGGGCTACGCGGCCTTTGACCGGGCGATCACCTGTGGGCAAAGCGCGCACCGAGAACAGTAGCAACTCTGCGCCATCCTTCACGCGCAGGCAGACAGGCAGGGTCGGTAACCCTTTGAGCTGGTCATTAACTGCGCCTGTCGCTAGGTCAGCGGCATCAATCTCGAGGGCAGCCTCACATGGGACACCCTCACTGGTAATCGAGCAGTCTGCAGGGCTGTCTTCCAGGCGCACAATCACCGGGCTTCCTGTGGCCGTGATGAGCGCCCCGCGCAGCAGTGGTGCCAGTTCCACTATGTCAATCATCTTGTCTTCCTTCCGCATCTGTCGATACACGCCTTGTCAGGCGCAGTTTTAAGCCTTGAGTTTCCCCAGTTCTTCCACGCAGTCCGCGACATCTGTTTCACCAATAGCAAGGGCATGCCCCAAACGGGCATACGTTTCTAAGCGCGTGTCTAGGTTTTCGATCGGGTTTCCTTGTCCCAAGATGCTCAATGTGTGATCTACATTCGACAGCGCCTCGTGAGCTACCAGCGCCCAGGTCGTAGTGTTCAGGTGGGCATTGGCTGGGTCTTGCAGCTGTGGGCAGTTGAATGTCTGCCTGGGCTGGTTAATGTCCACACCAGAGACCTGCAATAAACCGCGTTCAGCCGCTAAAGCAGAAATTCTGGCCATTTGTTCGGGGGTATTTCGGGTAGGCATGTAGGTGACTGCCCTAAACCCAATCTGGACCAAATAGTCCAGTAGATCTTCTAGGAACTCGTCTTCAAATTTTTCGGCCTTCTTATCCCCGGTCGCTGAGGCAGTAACGTCCCCTAAATACGGGTACGCAGCAACAGCCCCAATGGAGTCGGCAAAGCGGACAACCTCGGCGGCTGTGTAGAGCTCATCCGTCGGCTGGATATAGATCCGGTCAAGGTATTCAGATTTGAGAATCCCGAGCAGGTCATAGTCCAGATACGGGTTTTCTGGGTCAGCAAGGGTTTGCCTCAAGGCCGCTGGAACGTTCATTCCAAGTTTATTGCCGAGGGCGTCAAGTAGCTGCTGACCTCTACCAAAACCGCTGATGAGAGCCCTAGCCATGGCTGCTAACAGGTGACGTTCCGTAATGCTGCCGCCGTTTGAGTACTGTGAACGCTCAACGACGTCGCGCTGCCAGTCGAAAGTCGCGATTGAAAAACCTTCTAAAATCTCATTCGCTCGCGCTGCCATTTTTTCTGTGCGTTCATACCTGGCCTTGCGTACGGGTTCTAAGAATGCTTCAACTTCGTTACTTGCACGCGCCGGGACACCTTGGACCGTCAGATAGGCCACCCCGTAAGAGTCAGGGTTGTTTATCTTTCGAGCCTCAAACGCCCCAGTACCAGCCCTGCGTTCATCGTGGGAGTGAATAAAGGCGCGGATCTCAAATCCAGTGATGGCGCCCATACCAAGACGTTTACAAGCCCCGGACATCTCGGGGGCTGCCTTATAAGAATCGTGGTCTACCGAGCCCACAACCGGGAGCCCTGCCATTCGCCCTCGCAAAGCTGCGAAAGTTGGGGTGTATGGGCTGAAGGAATACACCGTGTGAATATGGTTATTGGATTCGCCAATAAAGTCTGGAAAGTCCGGTCCCGCAACCAAACATTCAGCCAAGTACTCGTCTAAAGCGGCCAGGCGCTCGCCTTGGCCCAAGGCAGGATCGTTCATGGCCCAATAGGCCACAGACGGTACAGGACTTACAGACATTGTTTTCTCCATCTCTCCGAGGTGGGGGCCCTTCGAAGGGAATGTGCAGCCCCCACCTCGGAAACTCTTTCCTTTGGGCTAATCAGACACCCAAACGGGCACGGCGCAGCATTTCACCTTCGGTTTGTACCGTTGCTGGCACGTGGCCGGGCAGGGGCAAGATGCGTTCGTGGATGGTGTCCAAGAACCAGTCGACCTGCGGGAAGAAGTGTTCTTCCATCTCGGCGGCCGGCGTGATCTCATTGCGTGAACCAATAACCGCGACAGGCGCATCCAGGTGATCGAAGGCCAGGGTCTGCACGTTGGAGGCCACGGTGTGCAGGAAGGACCCGCGCTCTACCGCATCGGAGGCCAAGACCAGACGCCCGGTCTTCTTCACGGAGGTGATCAGCTTGTCGTAGTTCAACGGCGCAATGTAGCGCAGGTCGATGACCTCGGCTGATATGCCGTACTTTTCTTGCAAGACGTCTGCTGCCTTGGTGGCCTTGTACAAGGTGGCGCCCAAGGTGGCAATCGTAATGTCGCTGCCCTCGCGGCGGATTGCTGGCTCGCCCTCGGGTGTTTCGTAGTAGCCCTCGGGCACGCCGCCGACCTCGAACTCTTCGCCGATGTCGTACAGCAGTTGCGACTCAAAGAAGATAACCGGGTCGGAGCCACGCAAGGCGCGGTTCAACATGCCCTTTGCATCCGTGGGCGTGGCCGGGAAGTAGACCTTGAGGCCCGGGATGTGTGCGACCAAAGCAGCCCAGTCTTGAGAGTGCTGCGCGCCGTACTTATTGCCAACGGATACGCGCACAACCAGCGGCATTTCCAACAGGCCAGCCGACATGGATTGCCACTTGGAGGCCTGGTTGAAGATTTCGTCACCCGCGCGACCCAGGAAGTCACAGTACATGAGCTCTACCAAGGCACGTCCACCGCTCAGGGCGTAGCCCACGCCAGCACCCACAATGGCTGCTTCAGAGATGGGCGAGTTGAACAGGCGCTTGTAGGGCAGCAGTTCGGTCAGGCCGCGGTAGACGGCGAAAGCGCCACCCCAGTCGCGGTTTTCTTCGCCCCAGGCGGCCAGGGTCGGATCGGTTGCGAAGCGGTGTGCCACTGCCTCAAACAGGCCGTCCCTGTACTGATACATTTTCACCTTGGACACGGGTTTGCCGTTTTCGTCCTTGGCGGTGCGCACCTTTTTGGCAATCGCCTTCACGCGAGCGTTTTCGGCCAAAGCTTCGCTGAGTTCAGGTTCGCGCGAGGTGTCCAGTGAGTCCTTCGGGTTTTCCGAGAACATGACACCCTGGATAAAGGTCGGGTCGATGTACGGGCTTTGTGTCTCGTCTGTTGCCAGCTTGATGACCTTGGTCAGGCGGTCAATGTACCTGGCCTCGATGTTTTCCACGTCCGAGGTGGACAGGACCTTGTTTTCCACCAGGTAGGCTGCGAAGTCCTTGATCGAGTCGGCTTCTTCCCACAGGGCAACTTCTTCCTTGGTGCGGTAAGAGGAGGCGTCCGAGGGCGAGTGGCCGGAAATGCGGTACGTGATGGTGTCCATCAAGACAGGTCCGCGTCCTTCTTCCAGGATCTTCTTCTTGCGGGCCGTGGCTTCGGCGACGGCCAGGGGGTCGTAGCCGTCGACACGCTCGGCGTGCATGGCCTCGGGGTTCACGCCGGCTCCCACGCGGGCAACCATCTTGTAGCCCATGGTTTCCCCGCTGGTCTGTCCGCCCATGCCGTAGAAGTTATTGAAGAAGTTGAACATGATGGGGGGTGCCCCACCTGCTTCTTCTCCCCACAGTTCACGGTACTGGTCCATGGAGGCCATCATCATGGCTTCCCACACGGGTCCACAGCCCATGGAGGCGTCCCCGATGTTGGCGATGACGATTCCGGGCTTGCCGTTGATGCGCTTGAACAGTGCCGAACCGGTGGCAATGTCGGCTGAACCGCCCACAATCGCGTTATTGGGCATGGAGCCAAAAGGTGCGAAGAAGGCGTGCATGGAGCCGCCCAGGCCACGGTTGAATCCTGCCTTGCGGGCGAAGATCTCGGCCACGGTTCCAAAGAGGATGAAGTTCTCTGTCAGTTCCTCATCGTTGTTGAAGCCGACCTTTTCTGCCAAGGCTAGGGTTTCGCCGTCCAGGAAGTCCTTCATGACCTGGTCCAGTTCGGCCTTGGGCAGTTTGCGCGAGGCCGAGTAACACTTGGACAGGATTTCGCCGTGTGAACGGTGTGAGCCAAACAGGAAGTCGTGCGGGTCCAAAACTGCCGACTGGCCGACCGTGGCTGCTTCCTGACCCAAGGACAAGTGAGCAGGTCCACGGTGGTTATACTCCACGCCATTCCATGATCCCGTGGTCTTAATCGAGTTCAGCATGGTTTCGAACTGACGCACGGCAATCATGTCGTGCAGCATGTGGATCAAGCCATCGTTTCCGAATGTGGCTTGTTCTTTTTCGAAGTTACGCACGTACTGATTGACAGGGATGTCCGGGATTTCAATCTTCCCTGGTCTGCGTACCTCAGATGGGTCGACGATTAAGTGTTTTGGCATGTCTTGGCTCCTTGTTATTCGTTCAAATCTTTACTGCCCACGCGGCTTCACGAATGAGCTCACTGACGGTGGGATGAGGGATGGTGAGTTGACGCAAGTCTCCTAACATCATTTCTAGTTCGAGGACGGCTACTGCGCCCCATATCATTTCGGAGGCGTAAGAGGCTATGACCTGGATACCAAGGACTTGTTGTGACTCGGCATCGACCACGATCTTGGCGGCACCTGGTGCCCTAAAGCTGGTCTCCGCAACATAGCGCCCAGACATGTATCCGGGGGCGGTTGCCGTCACGACCTCGTAGCCAGCCTCACGGGCTTGGTCTTCCGTCAGGCCTACGCCTGCGACCTCGGGTTGTGTGTAGATAACCCAGGGGACCATGTTGGTGCGCAGGATTTCACCGCGCCTGTGTGCCTGCGGATCAAGAATGTTTGCAACCGCGACCTCGGCCATACGGTAGGCGGAGTGTGCCAGCAGTGATTTGCCGTTGACGTCACCAATTGCCCAGACATTAGGCAGGTTGGTGCGCATGCGCTCGTCGGCTACTACCCCTCCGCGATACAGGTCCAGGCCGCTTTCTTGGGCTCCCCAGCCTTCCACCGCTGCCTTGCGACCCACGGCCACCAAGATGGTGTCGGCTTCGACGGTTTCTTCCGCGCCCGCGGCCGACAGGTAATGTACCGTGCCGCCCTCGACCTTTGTCACCTTGCAACCCAGGCTGAAGGTGATTTCGGGCATGGACTTGCGCATCATGACTGCCAGATCCTTGTCCACCATGGGTGCGATTTCGGGCATCATTTCGATGACTGAGACCTTGGAACCCAGTGCAGCAAAGAGCTGTGCGAACTCCACGCCGATCACTCCGCCACCAATGACGGCCAGGCGACCAGGCACTTCAGGGATGGACAGCAAGCCCGTCGAATCCACGACGGAGGGATTGTCTTGCAAACCCGGGATCGGTGGAATGACCGGTACAGAACCTGTCGCGATAATGACGTGTTCGGACTCGATAAGCTCGCCGTTTACCTCAACACGACCTGGCCCTTTGAAGACGCCGTATCCCTTAATGACATTGACGCCCAAACGCTTTTCCATGGCCCCGATGCCGCCGACCAGGCCTTTGACGACCTCGTTCTTCCAGGACTGCATCTTTGCCCAGTCGTAACTGGCGCCCTCAACATTCACGCCGTAGGCCGAAGAATGTAGGGCGTGCGAGTACAGCTTTGCCGAGTTCAATAGTGTTTTGGTCGGGATACAGCCGACGTTCAAACACGTGCCACCCAGTTCGTCAGCTTCTACGAGTACGACCTTCTTGCCAGCATGTGCCAGGCGTTCAGCCGCCAGGTACCCACCGGGTCCACCACCCAGGATTGTTACATCCACCTTTGTCATTGTTCTTCCTTTCAACCGGCAATAATGAGATCGATATTAGCGATAGCGTTGCTGAGATCCTTGAGGAACCTGGCCCCGTCTGCCCCGTCCACAACACGGTGGTCGATGGTAAGTGACAGCCCAATACGGTTTTCGGTGACGCAATCTCCATATTCATCAGCCACGCATCTGGGTGTAATTGTATTGACACCCAGGATGGCCGTTTGTGGAACGTTTAGTACAGGGGTAAAGGCTTCAATCCCGAATGCACCCAAGTTAGTGATCGTGAAGGTCGCACCTGTCAGCAAATCCGGGCTAATGGAACCTTCAATAGACTGCGCAGCCAAAGCCTTTATCTGCTCAGACAGTTGACGAATCGACATGCGCGAGGCAAAACGCACAGTTGGAACGACCAGTCCACGAGGAGTGTCCACTGCCATGCCCAGGTGTACGTCCGCGAATGAACGCATGACATTGTCTTCCAGGTGTGCGTTCATCATGGCGTAGTTGCCAATGACGCGCGTTGCCGCAAAGGAGACCATATCCCCCAGGGTCACACCGTTTAGCCCCAGGCTTGCATCCGAATCCTTACAACGCTTGCGCAGCGCCAACAGCCCATCGGCAGGTGCGGATGTGTGCAGGGTCAGTTGCGCAGAGCTTTGCAGGGAGTACATCATGCGCTCGGCAATAACCTTGCGGATTCCCTTGATGGGAGTATCTTCAAACGCTCCCGGGAATTCCAGGCCAGTTTCCGACACAACCATTGCCGAGGGCGACGCGCCAAGACCCGCAGCGCTTGTCTCGTCTGTGGTGAGCACGCGTCCGCCCAGGCCAGAACCCTCAACGCCCGTGGGCAAGCCGTAGGCCCGGGCTGCACGTGAGGCATCCGGGATGGACTCAAGGACAGCAGCGACATCCCTTTCAATAATGCGTCCGTGTGGACCCGTGCCCCCTGCAACGTAGGCAAGGTCCAGGTTCTTGGCGGCAGCCAGGTTCTTGGCTCGCGGAGAAACGGGCGCGTTGGCATCCCCCGTCGGGGCCGGTGCGCTTGCAGCAGGTGCCGCATTAGCCGCTTGTGGAACAGATGTTCCAGCGGATGCGGCAGTGTTCTCTGGCGCGGCAGTCTCGGGTGTGCCGCCCTCGGAAGAAGAACCTACCGAGGCCAGAAGCTCGGAAATGTCTTCACCCGGCGCGCCCACAATGGCAATGGGGGCTTTTACAGGTACGTCGTCATCAACCTCGCACAGCAAAGCCAAAATTGTGCCTGCCGCACTTGAGGGAACCTCCATTGAGGATTTATCGGTTTCCACCTCGCACAGGATTGTGCCTTCGGCGATTTCATCGCCTACGCTGACGTTCCAAGCGACTATCAAACAGGACTCAACAGTATTTCCCAGTTGAGGCATTACTACAACGCTTGCCATTCTTCCTCCGGTTGGTTAGACGACCCTTAGCTGGACGTTTAATTCTTTAATCTCTTCTTTGGCCTCGGCACTGATGCCTGAGTCCGTAATGATCCCGGTCACGTCGACAAGCTCCAGGAAGGAAACAAAACCAACGTTTCCCCACTTTGATGAGTCGGCCAGCAGCCAGGTTTGCTGACAGCGTTTGCGCATGAGCTTTGCAACCTGTGCGCCTTCCACCAGCTGTGTTGTCAATCCGCGTTCAACACTGAAGCCGTCGGTTCCCACAAAGGCAATACCAGCATTGAAGTTTTCTATGGAGCGTTCAGCCACAGGACCAACCAGGGCCTCGTTTTCGCGCCTGTAAACCCCTCCGGTCAGGATGAGGTTCAGTTCAGGATTGGAGCGGGCGTTAGAGAATACCAGGGTCGAATTGGTGACAACCTGTACTCCTTCTCGCTGCCCGAGGTGGCGCACGAGACGAGCTGTTGTGGTTCCCGCTTCAATCATGATGCGTTCATCGTCTTTCACAAGGGTAGCTGCCTGGGCTGCGATACGCTCTTTCGCATCGACATTCAGGCGGTCTCTTTGCAGGACGGAGACAAAGGATGTGCGGCGTGCTCCCCCATGAGTTCGCAGCAGCAGGCCCTGATCTTCCAGGTCGCGCAGGGTGTTTCGGATGGTGACCTCGGAAAGGGAAAGCTCGGCGGCCAAGGCAGCGACTGTAACGCTTCCTTCAGTCAATAAGCGGTCGAGGATTAGCTCGTCCCGCTGAGCCCTATCGATGTCGACACCTCCCCGTGCTTACGATTCAACATTCACTTGGTTTCAGCTTACCCTCTATTTGAAAGACGCACAAGGGGGAATCGAAAGAAAACGAAAGCATTTTTGTGCCGAGGGCGGGTTGGACTCACCGCCCTCGGCAAGCAGAAAACGGCGGGACTAGGCGGTGCGAACCCCGATTGTCAGCAAGATATTGGCGTAAAGACGCTGATCGCCCGTGGCAATGATGACCGCCAGGTCTTCGGAACGGGCAGCATCATAGAAGGCGAAACGATCCATTTCTTCGAAAGGAATATCCGGCAGGGCCGCCTTGTAGCCCGCATGAACGGCAGGATCCAGGGGCGGACCACCAGGAGCAGGCACCATAATGCCTGCCGCCTCAATCGGGATGGTCTTCTTGATCACCGACAAAACCTGGTCAACGTCCAATAGGCCGGGGGCCAGATTCAGATAAATACGGTCAGCAGCGGGATTACCCCCTGTCGAAGCCGGGTAGTTGCCATCGATAATCAGTATTTTGGCACCGTGTCCAGCCGCGCCAAGGACGGCTATAAGTTCGGGGTGCGTCATCGGACCTAATAACATTGTGAACCTTTCTAATCAGTTTTTACTGTGTCATTGTGTACGGAGGAGCTGCTGCGGATATGCAGAACCGGGACAATGAGTTCATCTCTGGGTTGGCCATCGGCTCCCATGCGACGCAGGGCCTCAACCGCGCGGACACCCAGGTAGGTGAACTCTTGGGAAACGGAAGTCAAGGATGGGAAGAAATCGGCGCAGCCGTCAGAGTTGTCGAATCCCACGAAGGCACACTGCTCGGGAATCGAGATACCAGCCTCGTGAAAAGCCCTCATACACCCCAAGGCCAACTGGTCATTGGCGGCAAAAACTGCTTGCGGCAGGCCGCGGGCAAGCTCTTTGCCAATGTTGTAGCCAGAGGCTGACTCCCAGGTTTCACTTGTGACCGTCCGAGATTCGATACCGGCCAAGGCGCAGGCCTCCAGGTAGCCCGCCAGGCGCTCGGTGGAATCCACCCATCCTCGCGGACCGACAATGTGGACGATGTCCTTTAGCCCTTGTTGCGTCAGGTGCTTCATGACCTGGTGAACACCGGCTCGCTGGTTGACCGAGACCGTGGAAACCTGCGGCAAGGCAAAGGCTCCCGAAAGCACCAAGACAACAGGCAGGTCTCCTGCGAACTCCGTGGCCAAAGCGGCGTCTGCTTCACTGCTGCCCATCACCACAAGGCCATCGACGTCAATGGGGGCCACGCGCCTACGCCCGGGCCTTCCACTGGAGCGCAAGTTTTCTGACATGGTGACAGAAACGTGGTACCCGGCAGCCGAAATAGCTTGAGAAATGGCGATAAATGTGGCGGAATATCCGTACATCATGGTGCCCGGGATGACTACCTGAATCGCCCCGGTACTCCGCGAGGCCATGGCACGCGCCGCCAGATTGGGCATATAGCCCAGTTCATCCACGGCCGATTGAACCATGTGCCTGGTCTCGGGAGCGACGTTTTCCATTCCTCGAACCACGCGAGAAACCGTTTGGGTGGAGACCCCCGCATGTCGCGCCACATCGACAAGGCGAGGTGTCGTGCTTCGCGGTATCGTCCCGCGTTCTGCGAATCTAGGGCTCATGTGGGCATCTCGTTATTCGCCGACGCCCGCACGGTGGGTAGTGGTGTGGGCGGAGGCCGAGACAATCGCGTAACGATCCTCTGGTCTAGTGACCTGCATAGATTCCAGTTGCGCCATGATAGACCCCAGAGCCGAGGCCTCGGCAGGACCAGCTAGGACCTTGATACCCGTGGCTTGCGCAGTCAAATCACACAGGAACTTGTTTTTCGATCCACCGCCCAGCAGGTAGAGGGTGTCATACGTCGCGCCGGTGAGTTCCTCAAGTGCCTCAATGCCTTGAGCGTAACGGGCGGCAAAGGATTCCAGGATGGTGCGAACCAATTGTCCTTGGTCTTTAGCCTCGACACCAAACTTTTCTAAGAGGTGCGCCTGGACCCGATTGACCATATCGAAGGGCTGAATAAAACAGTCGTCATCCGGGTCAAAAGTGACACCCAGGCTTTCGGCTTCCCGCGCCTTGGCAACGAGGGTCACAATGTCGCATTCTTCACCCTCGAACTTCCAAAAGCGCTGACATTCTTGCAAGATCCACAGGCCAGTCAGGTTGAATAGTGGGCGGATACCGCCATCTGCACGCACTTCATTGGTCACTCCGTGGTGCAGCGCTTCGTGTGCCAACAGAGGCGCATTTCGCAATACACCTAGCACCGACCACGATCCACAAGACAGCCACACGGCCCTGGAGGAATCGCCCTCGCCGTCGTTAATCTTTGGAAGTGTGTGGACTGCACAGGCCGTGTCGTGTCCCCCGCCACGAACCACGGTGAGCATTTCTAGGCCGGGAATGATGCAAGGACCTACGATATTAATTTCGTCGTTGAGCTCCCCGAACCACTTTTCAGGCAGGTCGAGGGCGGTACGCACGGACTGTGACCACGCGCGGCCACCCGGTTCAAGCAGGCCAGAGGAAGAAACTATCGAACGAGACCAACCCTGTTTGCCCGATAGCACATAGGAAAAGTAGTCCGGTAGCCACAAGACCTTATCGACCTTCGCGGCCAGTTCGGGTTCTTCTTGGGTGAGGGCAAAAAGTTGATTGGCAGAGTTTATTTGCGCAGGCGATATGCCTGTTGCATCCCAAAAGGCTTCATCGCTGAGGCGTTCGCGGAAGGCCTCTTGGGTGCGGGCTGTGCGTTCATCGCGGTAGGCGTACACAGGATCGAGAGCCTGCCCTGCGCTATCCAGCATAACCATGTCCACACCCCAGGTATCCACCGAGACAGATATTGGGTTTTCGCAGGTGGCAATTGCTTTGCGCAGGCCCTCAATGAGGTTTTCGCGGATGGTTTTCACACACCAGATGAGGTTGCCGTCCTTCATCTGGGCTTCGTGCGCGAAACGATGGACCTCAGTAACCGTCACTTTTGTGCCGTCGAAGGTTCCTGCCATGATCCGTCCAGAGGAGGAACCAAGGTCAACAGCCAGGGCGGTTACTGAGGTCATCGTCACGTCATTCCTTTTCTATCGTTCTTGCTACACCACTCAGGCGTATAGAGGACCGAAGTTCTCACAAGCCCGGTAGTCGGCACCTTCCGGATCTGCGGTTCCAAAAGAGGACCAGACCTTGGGGCGGAAGATGCGTTCATCAGCAACGTTGTGCATATTGACAGGAATACGCAGCATCGAGGCCAAGGTGATCACCTGGTGGCCGATATGTCCGTAGCTGATGGCACCATGGTTGGCACCCCATTGGTTCATAACCTCATAGACGGAGGTGAAAGCGCCTTCGCCTGTCAGGTTTGGAACGAACCATGTGGTTGGCCAGGTGGCATCCGTGCGGTCTTCAATGGCGGTTGCGACCTCGTCAGGCAGTTCCACTGTGTAGCCCTCAGCGATCTGGATAACCGGGCCTAGGCCCTTTACCCAGTTAATACGCGTCATGGTGACGGGCATATCTCCGCTGGTACGGAAGTGGGTGGATAGGCCACCACCGGGGAAGTATTCGTAGGTGGCGGGGTGGAAGCTGGATGCCGCCAGCGTCTTCTCAACGTCCTCGGGAGTCATCTCCCACCAGGGCTTGATGACAGGCTTGCCGTCCTTTGTGGCCTTGCCGGCGCCATCCAATGTGGTGGAACCGGAGTTACGCAGGTCGATAATGCCTCCTGCCGCGCGACCTTCCAGGGTATAACCGGTGGTGCGCTTAATGGATTCAGGGCTCCAGTAGGTGCGAACATCACTGAATAGCTGAGCGGTGTTGGTCAACAGATGGTTGAAGACCATTGACGCACCGTTAAGGGCATCGTTTTCGGTGGCAATGAGGTACGGGGCGCGAGTCCCATTCCAGTCAAAGGTGGTATTCAACAAGGTTTCGGGCAGGTCGCCATTGGGCGCCCAGTCCGTCCACTGGCGTTGCCCTTGGAAACCGGCTGCCAAGGCGCCGCGCCCCAGGGCTTCTTCTCCCCAGCCGATGTCAGCAAGTTTGGGGTTACCGATCATGAGGTCGCGGAAGATCAGCGTCATCTTAATGCCGTACTCCCACCACTTCTCATAAAGTTCTGGGCGCTTGTTCTTGTCCGGGTTGCGGTCTTCGCCTTGCTTCAGGTTTTCTTTAGCCCAAGCCAAAGCCTTTTCGTATTCTGCCTTGTCGTAGATCTCTTGGTCGATGCGACGCATGATCTCGGCAGAATCCACAAACTCGTTACGCATTCCCAGATACTCTTGCCAGAATTGTGGGTTCACCATTGAGCCAGCAATACCCATGGATACTCCACCGATAGACAGGTAAGAGCGTCCCTTCATCAAGGCAACCGCAAGACCTGCGCGAGCGTAGTCCAGAATACGGACTGCCTCGTAATCGGGAATGGTCTCGTCATTGGCATCTTGGACATGTTCGCCGTAAATGCCAAAAGCTGGGATGCCCAACTGGGCGTGACCGGCAAGTGCGGCAGCCAGATAGACAGCGCCCGGGCGTTCAGAACCGTTGAACCCCCAGATGGCGTGTGGCATTGACGCATCCATATCAATGGTTTCGGTGCCGTAGCACCAGCAAGGAGTTACTGACAAGGTTAGACCGACGTTATTATCTTTAAACTTTTGGGCAGTGGCCTGAGCTTCTGCTACGCCACCGATGGTTGTATCAGCGACAACACATTGCACAGGGGTGCCATCTGGGTAACGCAATTCAGATTCCAGCAGCTTCACAGCACGCTGTGCCATGCGCATGGTCTGGTCTTCCAGGGATTCCCTTACGCCGCGGCGGCGGCCGTCAATAATGGGACGAATTCCGATTTTTGGGTACTTCAACATGTGCTTCCTTCGTTCATTCTTGGTCCAACCGGGGCCTTAAGCGGGCCGCCGCGGCGCGGTGGAGGCGTCCACGCACGCCACGGCGGCATTGTTTGTGGTGTTTGAACGCTTCTACGCGTTCTGTACCTGCTTACTCGTAGAGGTTCGATGCAATCTCTGGGTCTTCAATGTTTGTGGCGTCGTACCACTTGAAGCCGGAGTCAATAATCTTGGGCAGTGATTCACCCTTGATGGCCTTGATAGCGGCCTTGACTGTTTCAGAACCAATCAGAACTGGGGCCTGGGTAACAGCACCAGCCATGGCGCCACTCTTGATTGCCTCGATCTGTGCCTTTCCGGAGTCAAAGCCAACAACCTTCAGCTTGCCGACCATACCGGCCTCGTCAACACCCTGGGCAACGCCTGTGGCGGCTGCTTCGTTGGTGCCGTACATTCCCACGATGTCGGGGTTGGCCTGCATAATAGCCTTGGCTGCGTCGGCTGCCTTGACTACGTCACCGGCGTACTGAGGTGTGATGACCTCAATATCAGGTGCATTGTCCTTCATCCACTCCATGAAACCGTCGCAACGTTGAATGCCTGTTTGTGAAACCTGGTCGTGGCAGACCAAACCCACCTTGCCCTTGTTTCCAACTAATTCGGCCAGGTGCTTGGCGGCTTCGCCAGCAGCTGCCTTATTGTCGGTCTGAACTGTGGTGACAGGGATATCTGATTCCACACCAGAGTCGAAGGCCACAACCGGCACGCCTTTGTCGTTGATCTTTTTCAAGAGATCCGCTGCTGCGCCAGAGTCCAAGGCGGCAAAGCCAATTGCTGCAGGCTTGGAATCGAAAGCGGTTTGCAGCATGCTCATCTGCTTGTCAACTTCGGTTTCCTTGTCTGGACCCACGAATTCAACCTTGTAGCCAGCTTCTTCACCGGCATCCAATGCGCCTTGCTTAACTGCCTGCCAGAACTGGTGCTGGAAGCCCTTAGATACCAGATAGATGGTCTTGGACTCTGGATAACCTTTACCGTCTGCGGCATCTGCGCCACCACCGGCTCCACCACCACACCCTGCAAGTGTGAGGCTCAAGGCCGCGACTGCGGCGATTGCTGCGAATGACTTACGCATTGTTGTCCCTTCGATTTGTGTACATGATTGTCATATTCAGTTATGTTGCGCCTTACGGCTGTTACCTCAGACGGCGGTTGCCTTCTTACGGCGGACGTTGTCAGCGAAAACTGCGGCAAGAATAACGATGCCAACCGCAACCTTCTGCCACTCTTGGGGAACCCCCATGAGGGTCAGACCCTTTGCCAAGGTCTGCACAAGGATGGCACCAATGACGGTGCCCATAATGGTGGCTCTACCACCAGCCAATGACGTTCCACCAATAACACAGGCGGCAATGGCGTCAAGCTCATAGCCAAGGCCTGTACCTGGGTAGGCAGAACCAGAACGAGCGGAGATCAAGATGGCTGCAATGGCGGTGAACACACCAGCCGCCGTGTAAACGGCCAGCTTCCACTTTTTGGTGTTGATACCCGAAAGACGTGTGGCCTCTTCGTTCGACCCCAGAGACAAGGCGTAGCGTCCCAGCAGGGTTTTTTGCAGCAAGAAACCTGCAATAACCGCTACCACCAAGAATACGAGTGCCGCATTGGGGAAGTTAGGAATGAGGTTGCCCTGAG
This sequence comes from Actinomycetaceae bacterium, assembly GCA_030538185.1. Lineage (GTDB taxonomy): Bacteria > Actinomycetota > Actinomycetes > Actinomycetales > Actinomycetaceae > JAUNUK01. The sequence continues at coordinate 219,838 of JAUNUK010000003.1, forward strand.
ACAGCGAGGTAAACCCTTCGACCTGAGCCAAACGGATGGGCTGAGCTTTCGTAATAACCAGGGCCAGACCGGAGGCTGCCATCATCATGGCCAGAGTGGCGATAAATGGCGGGATGTCAAGAATGGCTACGTTGAAGCCATTGACGGCCCCTAAGACAGCACCCATAAGAAGCGTCAGGATGAGGCCTACCCATAACGGCAGTCCCAACCAGTCTGGAGACAAGAAGATACCTGCCATAACCGACATGAGGGCCATGCCGGTCCCCACCGAGAGGTCAATACCCGAGGTTGCAATGACAAAGGTGGCACCGAAAGCCATAACCCCAATCACTGCCGAGGAAAGCAAGATATCCGTCAGGATTGTAAACGAGCCGAAGTTCGGGGCAGTAAACAAGAAGAAAAGGTAGACCACCAAAAGTGCTCCGAAAGCAAAGAGCTGCTGGAAGGAGGCCTTGAGTCGTACCACAAGAGGATGTGCCTTGGGCTTGACCGGTAGGGCCGGTGCTGCTGGAGTGCTCACTTCTTAGCTCCGTTCTTCTTTTCCGCCTCTGTGGCGAGTTCCATAATTCGTTCTTGGGTGGCATCCTTGTTGTCCAGGATCCCTGTGATTTCGCCGTTGCACATCACGGCAATACGGTGCGACATGCGCAAGACCTCTGGAAGTTCCGAAGAAATCATGATGATCGATTTCCCTTGTGCAATAAGTTCTTCCAACAAGCCATAGATCTCTTCCTTTGCACCCACGTCAATACCGCGGGTGGGTTCGTCAAAGATCAAAATGTCGGTGTCGCGAACCAGCCACTTTGCGATAACTACCTTCTGCTGGTTGCCTCCCGAGAGGTTGCGCAACAGCTGCTTAATCGAAGGTGTCTTGGTCTTCAGCTGGTCGACGTATTTTTGGGTATTGGTGGCAATCTTTTTATCGTCGACTAAACCGCCTGTCATGCCCTTATCCATTGCGGTAAGCATGGTATTCCAACGGACGTCCTGATCGAGGAGCAGACCGAAGTGCTTTCGGTCCTCTGAAAGATAGGCGATACCGGATTTCACCGCGTCCGAAGTGCGCTTCATGTTTTGCTTCTTGCCGTGAACCGTAATAGTGCCCTCGGTATATGGGTCAGCACCGAACAGGCACCGTGCAACCTCTGTACGTCCTGCACCCATAAGGCCTGCAAATCCCAGGATTTCACCTTTATGCAGGTCGAAAGAAACATGTTTGAGCAGCCTCTTGGTGGACAGGTTATCCACTTTCAAGACGACCTCATCACTTTGAACAATCGTCTTGGGGCGTGCCTCAGCAGAAACTTCGCGGCCGACCATCATGGAAATAATTTCCTTGATGGAAGATTCCTTCGTCGTGACCGTGCCAATGTATTGTCCGTCTCGCAAAACTGAGACGCGATCAGTAATTTCTTCAATCTCTGGCATGCGGTGTGAGATGTAAATCAGCCCGGTCTCATCGGTAACAAAGTTGCGAATCAGCTGGAACAGCGTCTCTGTTTCTTGTTCTGTTAGCGAGGCTGTGGGCTCATCCATCACCAGAATGCGCGAATCGTGAGATAGCGCCTTGGCGATTTCAACCATCTGTTGACGAGCCACCGAGAGGTGACCACACATTGTTTTGGGATTGATGTCGATGCCGAGGTCATCAAAAAGCTTCTGTGCATCAGCAATCATCTTGGAATCCGAGATATACCCAAACTTCGTGGCCCCGGGGCGACCCAGGTAAATATTCTGCGCCACGGTGAGGTCTCGAACCAGATTGAGTTCCTGGTGAATGATGCTCAGGCCCAGGCTTTGTGCGTGTTGAATGCCGTGAACGTGTACTTCCTTGCCGTCAAGGAAGATATGACCACCTGGATCGGCGGTGTAGATGCCGGTCAACACCTTCATAAGCGTCGATTTCCCTGCTCCGTTTTCACCGCAGAGGCCTAATACTTCACCCGCTTTGAGGTCAATCGAAACGTCGGAGAGCGCTTTGACACCGGGGAATGTTTTATTGATCCCCTTCAATTCTAAGAGTGTTGTCACTCGTACTCCTTCGTACGTCAACTTGGATGTTAGCGCTAACAGTTTTGCGTTAAAAAAACCAAGTGCAATTGGGAGTAAATGTAGCATTCCCCCTGCGCATTAGGAAGAAGATTGCCACAAGTGACGGTCAGCGCATCCCGAAATAAAATCATACCTATGTACAGTTTTCCGCCAGAAGTCAAGGAAATTCGCCCTCGGCAATAAAAATTTTTCCCGAGGGCGGAACGTTGCAAAACTGAGTAAAATGTCACTCAGCCGATGGCAGGGCGCTCCTCGGGCATACGGATAACACGCAGGCGCTGTCGCATCGCCAAGGCCGCTGCCATAGTCATGGTGCCGGTCCTGCCTGCGAACATTAATGCAACCAAAACATAGCGCGCAGACTCAGGTAAATCCGGTGTTATCCCTGTCGACAGACCCACTGTGGCGAAGGCGGAAACCACCTCGAAAAGTACGCGATCCAGAGATAGTCCTGTCAGCGCTAGCATGATAACGGTGGATATTGCTACTAGGAAGGCGCCGATAGCTGCTACCGCAACCGACAAACGGACCACGTCATAGGGAATTCGACGCCTAAAGGCCTCGATGTCCTTATCCCCTCTAGCCTCAGCAATGATCGCCAAGGTCATCACTGCCAAAGTTGTCACCTTGATACCGCCAGCCGTAGAAGCCGAACCGCCCCCAATGAACATCAAGATGTCTTCCAGGAACCAAGTGGCCTCGTGCATACCCCCTGTGGGCACGGTCGCAAGTCCAGACGAGCGTGCGTTGACCCCTGAGAGGATTGTGGTCAAAACCTTGCCCTTGAACGACAAAGCACCCAGAGAATCAGGATTGTTCCACTCCAGCAGGCCCACGATTCCTGACCCAATCACAGCCAAGATCCCGTAAGTCGATAGGGTCAGTTTGGAGTGCAAGGTGAGGCGTTTGGGGTTGCGCCAATGCCTGCGCACATCCAAAACCACGGGGAAACCCAAGGCACCCAAAACTGTGCCAAGGGCGATCGGAAAAACGAGCCAACCATCTGCGGCATAAGGGGTAAGACCTTCGGGAAGGATAACCAGACCGGCATTGTTGAAAGTCGAGATCGCCATGAAAACCGCGTACCAGGCAGAACGTATGACGCCGACGCCCAAGGTCAAGAAACGCGGGAACATCACGGCTGCAATAGCCATTTCGATAACGATTGAGGAAATAACGACAGCTCTTACCAGCGAGCCCACGTCACCCAGTTTCGATTGTTTCTCGGTGGCCGCCAACATGCGTTGAGTCAAACCAATATGCCTGGACACAGCTAAAGCCAGGATCGAGGCAAGTGTCATGACGCCCAGACCACCGACCTTTATGGAGATCATGATGACCACTTGACCAAATAGTGACCAGTATGTCGCAGTCTCTACTGTGGCAAGGCCCGTGACGCACACCGCAGATGTGGCCGTGAACAGTGAATCCACGAAGGGGGCGCGGTGGCCGGAGGCGGTGGAGATGGGAAGCTGCAACAAGGCGGTGCTAACAGCGACGATGCCCGCAAAGATACCAATCGCCAAACGCGCCGGCGCCTTGCGAGCCACGGAATCAACAAAGGCACGCAAGGCAGTAGCAACCGCCTTTAACACCATGACGAGACCCCGGTTTCTAATAAATTATCCAATTCCTGTGACTTTTCTATGAAGTATCTTGCCGCAAACTAGTATTTCTGACAGCTTTCCCACTATCCTAGTATCTGGTGTGCAAGTGAACGCTGAGAATAATGATGTCAAGCGCCTCGGACACCACCGCACTCAAAGGATGGAACATGACCCAACAGCAGGCACCCCGGTTCTTGACCGTGGCAGAAGTCGCTGACTTTATGCGCGTGTCTAAAATGACCGTTTATCGCATGGTTCATTCAGGTGACCTGCCTGCCGTTCGCGTCGGACGATCCTTTAGAGTCCCCCTTCACGCCGTTGAACAGCTAGCTAATTCAGACCTTTCTGCATGGGTTGTCAACGACACAGAAGAACGCAAAGCTCAGTGACGCTGGTGACACTTCTGCTTTATTAGCCATTTTACTTGCCTCTCGTTTCTGATGAGGCATCCAGTCCGCTAATATGTAGGGGTTCAAAACCGCGACTTTCCAACTTTCGGAGGCAGGAGGTCCCTATGGGGTCCGTCATCAAGAAACGCCGCAAGCGTATGGCGAAGAAGAAGCACCGCAAGTTGCTTCGTAAAACACGCCATCAGCGTCGCAATAAGAAGTGAGCAAGTCCGGGTCTGCATAGCGCTGACCCGGTTGCCATTTTTGTCTGCCTTGGATCCTTATGAGTGATGATGCCACTTCGGTTGAGAAATCCGGTGACACCACAACGTTTGATGCCAGTGCTGTTGATAACACTGCGTTTGACACCACTGCGGCGAACGTGGTGACACCGGGTGGCTCCACCAGCCCAGAAACCTCGAAGACCCCTGCGGCTTTCTTCGACATTGACGGGACGCTAATCCGCGGCGCGACCAGCTGGTACCTCACCAAAGAGTTCTACGCCAGGCGTTTTTTTGGTGTCAAGGATATCGCCTATGCAGGGTACTACACCCTGCGCTGGATCCTGCTGGGCGAAAACAAGAAAGACCTGGCCCGGCTGCGCTGCCGCGCCCTACAGGTCATGAAGGGCCGCACAGAGACAGAACTGACGCAGATCAGCGAGGAGGTCTGCGATCACATCCTGGAGGCCAGGATTATTCCCGGTGCAAAAGATCTGGTGGATTACCATATTTCCCAAGGACACGAGGTCTGGCTGGTCTCTGCCACACCACACATCATGGCCCGCCAAGTCGCCAAGAATTTAGGTGCAACAGGTGGCCTTGGCTCCATCATTGACTTCGATGAAAACGGCATGATGCAGGGAATGTCTGGTGACCTGTTGCACGGACCTGCAAAAGCACACGCGGTCACCGATTTGGCTGGCGCACGCAACCTAGACCTAGACGCCTCCTACGCCTACTCTGATTCCGCCCACGACAGGGACCTTTTTGGCCTCGTAGGGCATCCCGTGGCAGTCAACCCCGAGGCCGCGTTGAAAAGATTGGCGAAACAAATGGGCTGGCCGGTCGTAAACTTTAAACGTAGACAGGAAAGACGCAGCCGTTAGTGTCACACTGTAGGTATGAAACGCACAACCGTTCACCTCATGAGACACGGCGAAGTCCACAATCCCGACGGTATTTTGTATGGGCGTTTACCTGGCTACCGATTGAGCGAGCTGGGCACACAGATGGTCCAGATGACAGCCGACCACCTGAAAACCGAAGGCCACGACATCCGCAGGGTGGTTGCCTCTCCCCTGCTTCGGGCACAAGAATCCGCAGCGCCCTCGGCGAAAGTCTTTGGTTTGTCGGTCGAATCAGATGAGCGGCTCATTGAATCCGGGAATTCCTTTGAGGGGTTTCAAGTCAACGCTAACCGCCTGGCCTTGGCCCATCCGCGTTTTTGGTGGCGATACCGCAATCCCTTTACACCCTCCTGGGGTGAGCCCTATATCGAGATGCTTCTACGCATGCGTTCAGCCATCATCTCGGCAATAAACAAGGCCGAGGGCGGTGAGGTGCTACTCGTGTCGCACCAGCTACCCATCTGGGTTGTGCGTCGCTACGTCGAGGGCCAGGCCCTTGCACATTCACCAAACCGCAGGCAATGTGCCCTGGCCTCCTTGACCTCTTTGACGTTTTTGGACCACACGCTTGTGGGCCTGTCCTACGCAGAGCCAGCGAAGTCTCTCATGGCACAGGCAATAGACATGGTGCCCGGCACAAGCGCTGCAGGCGCCAACCGCGGCTAACGAGACAACAAACAGCCCCTAGCCACACGGCCACTCGACGATTTTGGTGTTTGCCGAGCGGCTAGGGACTGATGTCGTAGGCCAAGACTGTCACCAGCCTCGACCGTTTTGGTCTGTACAACAGTAGCCACAGTAACGCAGGAAGTTACCCGTGTTAATAGGTAATCAGTCCCAATTGGCTGGGGGTTCTTAGTTGCACCTAAGAGCCCCCAGAAAAACCATCCCCACCTGCTTATTCTTCACCTATGAGCCAACTGTGAAGGTCAGAAAAAGTGACATTTCGTATCAGTTTGTATCTCTTTGCAGGCCAGAGGGAAACCCGTGAAAATACCTCATGGTAGGGCGGTGATCCACTCTTCTAATGCGACCCTGGGACCTGTGAAGAAGGGGGTATCCTCACGCACAAACAACCTGGCTTCCGCATCTCGCTGCTTGCGCAGTACACCCATAATGCGCTCCAAAGAATCGGCCTCCAAAGAAATGGTCCACTCGTAATCACCCAAAGCAAAAGCGGCCAAGGTAGAGACCTGCACATCAAGATAGTCGCGCCCGTTCATGCCGTGTTCCTTGAGGATTGCAGAACGCCTTGCCTCGGGCAGGTAATACCAGTCCCAGGAACGCACGAAGGGGTAAACCGCGACGAAGTCCCTGGGCACGACCCCGCCGAAACAAGCCGGCAGGTGGCGTGCGTTGAACTCTGCAGCCATATGGCGCGACATTGCCGACCACACAGGCGATACGAACCCGCCCAGGTCACTGCGCAGGATTGCACGGTAGGCAGCCTGGAGCTTCACGGCGCTGTCGGCCAGCATCCACACCATTAGGTCCGCATCCGCTCTGAAACCACCCACGTCATAAAAACCGCGCAGTTCCACACCACAGCCTTCGATTGCCGCCACAACATCGGCAGCGATCCGCCCTCGGGAATCTTTTTCCTCTGGCAGTTCGCCGTCCACCGCAAAGACGCAATGCAGGGAATAATTGTCCCTGGCATTGACCTCATCGGGGTTGATATTTCCTGCGTCACGCGGGTCCTTGACGTAGCTGGGCATGGAGGCATTGGGGTGGGCTACTCCGCCTTCGGTGGGGTGGTGACTCATGAGCATTACTCCTTATATTTGTTTTATTTGTGTATGTGGATGATTTAGATCGCGTGGGCCGGTGTTGCTGGAATGGACGTGAACCGCGGTTCTGAAGTACGTGCAGCAGCCTTCCGAACAGATGGGCGCTAGGGCATCGAAAGTGCCGGGCTGGACGGCCTGAACGGGGTGTTCGCCGCGATTGATTGCTGCGGATTCAAACAAGAGCTGGACCAGTTGGTCCACAAAGACAGGGTTATTGCTGATGGTGGCTGCCCTGCGATACTGTATGCCCAAGTCGGCAGCGGTTTGTGCGGCCTCGGTGTCCAGGTCATAGACGACCTCCATGTGGTCAGTGATGAAGCCAATGGGGACACACAAAACGGAAGACACGCCCCCGGCAGCCAAGGTCGACAAGTGATCGTTAATATCTGGCTCCAGCCAACGCGCCTGGGGTGGGCCCGAACGTGAGCAGTATGAAAGATCCCAACTGGGCTCGTAGCCAAGTGTTGCCGCTACGCGACGCATCACGGCAGCTGCCACAAGCTGGTGCTGCCTCACGTAGTCCAGGTTTTCGCCATTCGGGCCTGCGCCGTCATTCATAGCAACCGGTATCGAGTGGGTCACCATCGCCACATGCGTATGAGCAGGCATGTTTTTTAGGCTGTGCCCAATCGACTCGGCGTAAGCCTGCACAAAACCGAGGGTATTCGCGTAAGCCCGCACCTTTGTCACCTTCAACGGATCCAGGGCGTCTATGCGTTCTTCGGCGTTGAGTTCACACAGTGCTGCCTCAATATTTTCCAGGTACTGACGGCACCCAGAATAACTGGCGTATGCCGAGGTGAACAGGGCCAAAACATTGCGGTGTCCCTGTTCATACAGTTTCCCCAAGGTGTCCTTGATGAAGGGGTGCCAATTGCGGTTGCCGATCACCACCGGCACATCAACCCCGCGCGCGCTTAGCTCATTGCCAAGCGAGGCGCGCAGCTCCCGATTGCGGGCGTTTATAGGAGAAACCCCACCAAAACCCTCGTAATGACGCGAGACCTCCACCAAACGTTCATCAGGAATTCCGGCACCTTTCGTGGCATTACGCATAAAGGGCAAGACATCGTCTGGACCGTTTGGTCCACCGTAGGACACCAGCATGACGGCATCGAAGGGGTCAAGTTTTTTCGGGGACACATCCATATTTTTTTCCGAGGGCGGGGCAGTCACGGGACTGTGTTTCACGAAGCAACCTCGCTTCTAAACTCCGCGAGGACATCTATCCCAAAGACTGTTGTGAAAGCATCCACCCAATGCTGGCCATCCCCCTGGGCAACGGCCTGGTGTGCGGCAAGTGTGGGCGTGTGGGCGATTCGGGCTGCCAAGCGTCTAATAGCTTGGGCTGCTTGCTCAGGAGTGAGGTGCTGGACCTGGGGAAGGCGTTGCACTTCTTCTTCTGCAAGCGCTGTGATCGTGTCCCTCATGAGAGTGATTGCCGGGGCGACCGAGGCGCTAGATGCCTGGGCGCGCATGGCGTCTAGTCCTTGAGCAACCAATTCTTCAGCGCGGCTAATTGCCTGCGTGGACAATTCAGGTACGTGCTTTTGTACGTCTTGAAGGGTCAGCAGCACCACGTTATCCATGTCTGCGACCTCGACAGGGATGTCGCGATTCAAGGCCATATCGATAAACACCAAGGGTTTGTTGCCGGGGTTTCCTTGGTTTTCAGGCTGGTATTCGAGCTGGTCTGCGAGCCTCTTGGCCCTTTCACCTAGTGCTTCCGCGACGATGGACGGGGTCACAACAACCCTTCCTGTGCCAGAACAGGTGATGACCATATCTACTTCGGCCAGGACTTTCACCAATTCTGTCGCGTCTATCAACCCAAGTTCGTGGCCTGCTGCAAATGTGACGGCTCTTTCAGAAGACCTGAAGGACAGCAGCTCTTGAACGCCTCGTGCTCGCAGCTGGGCAACGACTGCGCCTGCATAGGACCCTGTCCCAATAATCAATGCTTTACTGGGCACGTTTCCGCCCGTGAGATCAGCCGCCAGGTCGAAAGCCACTCCCACGGTCGAGCGGCCCGCAGATGTCAGTCCGGTCAGCTGTGCGACCTTTCGTGAGGTGCGTAAGGCGGCTGAAAAACAGGAATCCAGCAGGCCAGAGCATGTCCCCTCGCGGCGAGCCTGGACGAGGGCGCGTCGTACTTGCCCAGAGATTTCTCTTTCCCCTACGACCATGGAATCCAAACCAGATGCCACCCTAAACAGGTGGTTCAGCGCATCACATGCCTGACGATGCCGCCAATTGCCAATTTCTTGAATGTGGCTAGGGTCCTGGCTGCGATCCTCGGTAATGAAGGGTTCTAGGCCCTGAAGTACCTGGGCGAAGATTACCGCAGCAACACTGGACGTATCGCCCTCGGCAATGCAGGGGGTGGTGGGGGGTCCGAAGTCTGTCCCCCCGGTGTCCGTATGCAGGTAGAACTCGACCCTGTTGCAGGTTGAGACTTTCACAAATCCGCGCACTTCCGTCTTTTGGCTCAAGGAAGCGCTAATGGCGTCGGCGAATGCGGCAGCTACCTCTACAACGCGTAGAGAATTCCCCGAGTGGGTGAGCGAGAAAACATCAAATGCCACGCGGCCTATTGAACCATGTCTTTGGTCCCTAAAATGAATGTTATTCTGACGTTCCGTCATATAGTGTCACTTTCCCTAGTGCTCACAAGGCAAACAGAGAATCGTAATTCTTTGGCGAAATTTCAACGTAAACGCGCCGTGCGCAAGCTATGGCACAATGCTTGCGTGACGAAAATAGGAACAGCCCAGTCCAGCACCCAGTCCGGTCTGCAGGGGATGCGTGCCGTATTTGCTGGCCGGCAACCTGAGGTGACCCCCGTGTGGTTTATGCGCCAAGCCGGTAGGTCCTTGCCTGAATACCGCGAGCTGCGCGCAGGCGTGCCCATGCTGGACGCCTGTTTGAACCCTGAGATGGCTGCTGAAATAACCGTGCAACCCGTCAGGCGATTGGGCGTGGATGCGGGCATTTTCTTCTCTGACATTGTGGTTCCCTTGCGATTGCTGGGAGTAGACGTCGAGATTGTGCCTGGGCGCGGCCCGGTTTTCGCCTCGCCTATTGATGACGCGCGCGGGGTTGCCTCGCTTGTCGGTCGTGAGGTGACGGGTGTTGGCGATGCGTCTGGCGGGGCATTTTCCGTCATTACCGAGGCCGTTCAACGTGCCCGCGAAATGTTGGCCACCCCCGGCCTGAACCCCGAAACCCCTGACGAACCCACGCCCTTGCTGGGCTTTGCTTCCGCGCCCTTCACCCTGGCGTCCTACCTGGTTGAGGGCGGTCCTTCCAAGGATCACCTAAAAACCAGAGCCTTCATGTTGGCCCAGCCCGCGGCGTGGACGGCACTGGCCAGGTGGTGTGCGCAGGTGTCCTTGGAGTTCTTGCGCGCCCAGGTTTTGGGTGGCGTTATCGGCGTGCAGGTTTTCGATTCCTGGGTGGGTGTTTTGTCCAGGTCTCAGTACCGGGAGCTTGTCCTGCCGCATACGGCTGCGATTTTCGAGGGGCTGAGCGGGGCAGTAACACATGACCCTGCCGGTTTTGGTGCCCCTTTGGGGACCATTCATTTTGGCACCGGCTGTCACCATCTGCTTCAGCCCATGTCTCAGGCCGGGGCGGCCTTGATGGGCATCGACTGGCGTCTGGATTTATCCGAGGCAATCGAGTCCTTGCCAGGTGTAGGGGTCCAGGGCAATATCGACCCGGCCTTGGTCGTTGCCGCCAGTACCTCCGCCCAGGGCGCTTCGGCTTTGGATGAGCACGTTTTAGGGGTTTTGCGGGCAGGCCGCAAGTCTCCCGTACACATTTTGAACCTGGGACACGGCGTCAACCCGGACACAGACCCCGACGTTTTGGCGCACATCGTCCGCCTGGCCCACCGCACGCGTTTTGAGGAGTCACGATGACCACCGGCTTGGATACCCCCTACGACCTGCTGGTTTTAGGCGGGGGCCTTGCGGGCTTATCGGTTGCCTACAAGGCCGCTTGCCGAGGGCGGTCCGTTGGGGTCCTGGAAGCACGCGGACGTGCCGGTGGGCTGGTGGCCTCCCACGTCTTTGAGGGCCTGCGCGTGGACGTGGGTGCCGAGTCCTGCGCTTCTTCCAAGGGTGGGGTTTTGGTTCGCGAACTGTGTGCCGAACTGGGGCTGGAAACAGTGGAACCCCAAGGCCAATCCTGGGTGTGGTCGAACGGGGCCGACGGTCCCGTGCCTTTGCCTTACGGGATTGTTGGGATACCGGCTGACCTGCACGATCCTGATGTTATTGCTGCTTTACGGCAGGCCGGCGGGCAGGCGGCCGTGGACCGGGCGCTTGAGGACCTGGTTTTAGGCCCCGAGGTCGGCGCCGAGGCTGAGACTATCGCTGAGCTGGTTGAGATGCGTATGGGACCTGCAGTTTTGGACCTCTTCGTGCAGCCCATTGCCGGAGGCATTTACTCAGCTGACCCTGCGTTGCTAAGCATCGAGCGCGTGGCGCCTGGCCTGAAAGAGGCCATGTTGTCGGCCGAATCCCTCTCTGGTGCGGTTGCGGCGCTAAAGGCTGCGGGCCCCAAAGGGGCGGCCGTGTTTTCCACCAAAGGCGGGATGTGGCGACTGCCTGCGGCTTTGGTGGATTCCATCGAATCTCATGGGGGGAGGGTCATAACCGACACCAAGGTTGTGGGGCTGTGTTGGGTCGCTGCAAGCCGGTTGTGGCACGTCCAGGTTGAGGTGAAGTCGCCCTCGGGAGAAAAAACTGAGGAAACCTATGTGGCGAAGAAACTGAACCTGGCCTTGCCGCCGCATAAGGTCTTCGCGCTGCTGAAAGAGGCCGCCGAGGATGCTCTAGGGCAGGGCGCCGCTGAAGACGCGGTGGCCTGGGCTGACATCCTGGAGCTGTGCGATTTTGACTGGACACACAAGGGGGCGCCGGTGATGCATGTGACCCTGTGCCTTCCGGGAGATTCCTTGGAAGGTGCTCCTCGCGGTTCAGGGATGCTTATTGGACCGGGCGGTCCACTTGACCCTGCGAGTCCCTATCCGCGCAGGCCAAAAGCCTTGACGCACTACTCGGCAAAGTGGCCAGACACCGTTGAAGACAGCGACATGCACGTGTTGCGCGTCAGCTACGGGCGGGCCGGTGAAGACGCGATGTTGCCGACTGTTTCAGAAGCCTGCGCACACGCCAGCACGCTTTTGGGCGTGGACATCACGCCAGATTCCCTGCTGGATTCCAGGGTCATAAACTGGTCAGGGACCATGCACGTATCCACGCCTCAGGCCGTCGAGGTTGCCGCGCGCATGCGTGAGATTCTAGATGGCGTTTCGGCCCTCAGCATCTCTGGCGCGTGGTTTGCCGGTTCTGGCCTGGCAGCTGTGATCCCTGATGCCCTACGAACAGGTGAAACGCTATGACCGCTGTGCCCACCGGACAGACCTTGCGGATCGGAACGCGGGCTTCGCAACTGGCGCGCACCCAGACCGAATGGGTTGCTGACCTGTTGCGCGCGCGTGGGCTGGGCGTCGACATTGTGGAAATCCGCACCGAAGGGGATAAAGCCACTGGGTCCTTGACCTCTTTGGGTGGGACCGGGGTTTTCGCTGCAGCCCTGCGCAACGCCCTGCTTGAAGGGCAATGCGACCTTGCCGTTCATTCTTTCAAGGACCTTCCCGTTGCGCCGTGTCCTGGCCTGCAGATTGTGGCGGTGCCCGCGCGCGCCGCGTGGAACGATGCGCTGTGTGCGCGCGACGGGTTGTCCCTGGAGGGTTTGCCTGCTGGCGCCACCGTGGGCACAGGTTCACCCAGGCGGGTTGCCCAGTTGCGTGCCGCACGTCCCGACCTGCACTTTGTGGACATTCGCGGCAATATCGCCACCCGGCTGGGGCGCGTTCGTGGCGTCTTGGACGGCGGGGCGCACGACCTGGACGCGGTCATTTTGGCCGAGGCAGGCCTGCAGCGTTTGGGGCGAAGCGACGTGGTGACACAGTCCCTGGAGGCTGCCGTCATGTTGCCCGCTGCCGCTCAGGGCGCCCTGGCCATTGAGGCCGCGCAAGGATTCAATGTGCCAGAAGTATTGGCCTTGAGTGACATTGTTACCTGGTCTTGTGCCGAGGCGGAGCGAAGCGTTTTGGAGGGGCTGCAGGCAGGGTGCGGTGCACCCGTCGGCGTCTTGGGTCAGGTCAAGGATGGTCATCTTGAAGTGAGAGCCCGGATTATTAGCGTTGATGGCACCTCTGCCCTTGAGTCCCATGACGCTATCCCTTTCGAAAAGGGTCTAAACCTGGCCGATGCCCTTGGCTTGGCGCGTGTTCTGGGTCGAGGTATCGCCAAGGATCTACTGGAGCGAGGCGGTGCACGTATCGCAGATTTGCAGGCCAAGAACCCTAACCCGCGTCCTGTGGCTGATTCGACCCAGCTATGGGCTCCTGGAACGGACGGTCCACCACCCAAAGAAACCGACGTCCTGGACAAGGCACCCATTGATGAGTGACCCGGCAGGCTTCGTAGGCTTACCAACAATCCTTTTGCCTCAAGGCCCGGGCGGAGCGCTGGCTGAGGCTATTACGCAGGCAGGTTTTCCTCTTGTATGCGCCCCACTGACCACACATCACGCCTTGGCTATTGAAGAAAATAAGGCCAGTTCCCTTCTTGACAACCTGTACGAGGGCAGTTTCGATTGGTTTATCCTCACCTCCAAACGCACGCTTAGATTATTCGCCCTCGCCTTGGGGATTTCCGAGGACGATATGGCACGCACCCTGGCGGCGATGGTTGAATGCGGCACCAAAATCGCAAGCGTTGGCCCTGCAACGACCGCCAGTGTTCATGATTTTGGCCTGGGCGTTGACTATGAGGCCACTGTTCACACGGGCCTGGGGCTTGCCGAAGAACTTTTAGCGCTGGGGGGTACTGCCAAGCATCCGCCTGCACACACGGCCTTTGCCCCTGGGTCCGCACGTTCAACCGGCGTGTTACCCCAGACTTTGCAGGCAGGTGGTTGGCATGTTTGTGCCTTACCCGTCTATGACACCCTGACCGTACCCACGTTGCCGCCCGCGTTTTTGCAGGCCCTGGCAGGCGATGCGGGGCCAGGTTCTTGTGTTTTTGTGGCGACCAGCGGGTCAAATGCTCAAGCAGCCTGTGAACTGATCCCGGAACACCTGCGGCCTGCGGTTGTGGCCGTGGGTGAACCCAGTGCACACGCGTGCCTGGAACTGGGTTTAGATCTGCTGGGGGTGGCAAGTGCACCGCACAACATTGCCGACACATTGAGGACTATTCGCCCTCGGAAAGGAAACTAGTGTGATGAAAACGGCCGAAAATTTTGACTTACCTGCCCCGTATCGCAGGCCCAGGCGGCTTCGTGCCACGCCTGCCATGCGTGCGCTGGTCAGTGAAACCCGTGTGAATCCACGGCAGCTGATTTATCCCGTGTTTGTGGGCGAAGGCTTGTCGGAGCCTCAGCCGATTGCGTCCATGCCGGGGCAGTTTAGGCACAGTGAGGAGTCCTTCAAGGCCATATTGGACCAAGCGGTCCAGGCCGGTATTGGCGGGGTGATGCTGTTTGGTGTGCCTGATGATGTGTCCAAAGATGCCCAGGGTTCGGCTGCCTGGGATGCAAACGGCGTGTTGAACAGGGCGATTTCTATTGCGTCTGCACGCGTGGGCGATGAGTTAGTCGTCATGGCCGACACCTGTCTGGATGAGTTCACGTCGCACGGGCACTGCGGGGTGTTGCGTGATGACGGCGTGGTCGACAATGACGCGACCTTGGAACTGTACGCCGCGCAGGCTGTTGCTCAGGCCCGTGCTGGTGCTGCGGTTGTAAGTCCATCCGGGATGATGGACGGGCAGGTCGCAGCCATACGCGCAGCTTTGGACGGGGAGGGCTTTGAGGATAGAGCGATTTTGGCGTACTCCGCCAAGTTCGCATCCGCGTTTTATGGGCCTTTCCGTGAGGCCGTGTCCTCTACCCTGCAAGGTGACCGCAAAACATATCAGCAAGACCCCGGCAATCACCGTGAAGCACTGCTTGAGGCCGAACTCGACATTGAAGAGGGCACCGACATGGTTATGGTGAAACCGGCCGGCTATTACCTGGATGTGTTAGCGGATGTTGCGGCCTTGTCGCCGGTGCCTGTTGCCGCCTATCAGGTCAGCGGTGAATACGCCATGATCCATGCAGCCGCCGAAAAGGGTTGGATAGATTTGGAACGTACCGTGTCTGAATCCCTAACGTCAATAGTGCGGGCAGGCGCAGACATGGTCCTAACCTACTTCGCCCTAAACCGCAACCCCCAAACTAGCTGACTGTATCGGTGGGGTGCTGCGAATATCGCCCGGAAGGCATCCCGCCGATAAACTCAAGACACGACCGATACCCTCAGCACAAGGAGAGTCATGAACGCCACTACAGCGTCGAATTCCGCGTTATTCGCACAAGCTCAACGCATTATCCCTGGTGGGGTTGACTCTCCTGTGCGGGCATTTCGTTCAGTCGGAGGCACTCCCGCCTTCATCCAAAGCGCCAAAGGCTCCTACATCACAGACGTCGAAGGCAATGAACGCGTAGACCTCGTGTGCTCCTGGGGACCAGCCCTCCTGGGGCACGCACACCCCCAGGTAGTCGCAGCAGTCCAGGAAGCGGCAGCACGTGGCCTGTCCTTCGGCGCCCCGACGGAAGCAGAAACAACCTTGGCTGAACTGGTACGCGACCGCTTCCAGCCGGCCGAAAAAGTCCGCTTCGTTTCAACCGGAACCGAAGCCACGATGACTGCCCTACGCCTGGCACGCGGAGCAACAGGCCGCGACCTTTTGGTGAAGTTCGCGGGCAACTACCACGGGCACTCCGATGGCCTCCTTGCAGCCGCAGGTTCCGGCCTGGCCACAGGCGGTCTACCCGGGTCTGCCGGTGTGCCAGAAGGCATCGCGGGCCTGACCCTAGTTCTGCCCTACAACGACGAAGCAGCCTTGGAAGAATGTTTCGCCAAGCGTGGCGAGGAAATCGCCGGAGTCATTGTCGAATCCGCACCGTGCAATATGGGTGTCGTCAAACCAGCGCCCGGCTTCAACGCCGCGATACGCCGCCTGACCAGCCAATACGGCGCTGTCATGATCGTTGACGAAGTCCTGACCGGTTTCCGATCGGGTCCCAGCGGTTACTGGGGACTAGAAGGCCAACAAGAAGGCTGGGCACCAGACATCTTCACCTTCGGCAAAGTCGTGGGCGGTGGCATGCCTTTGGCCGCCCTGGGCGGACGCGCAGAAGTCATGGATCTCTTGGCACCGTTGGGCCCCGTCTACCAGGCAGGCACCCTATCGGGCAACCCCTTGGCAACTGCGGCAGGCATCGCGACCTTACGTTTGGCCGACGATCAGGTCTACGAACGCCTAGCCCAGGTCTCCACAGCCATCCGTGAGGGCCTGAGCCACGAACTATCCGCCCTCGGAATTCCTTTTGTTATTAACCAGGTTGGTACGATTTTCTCGCTATTTTTCGGTAAAAAAGCTGCCGAGGACGGCGTCCACAATTATGCAGATGCGCAGGCAACTGAGGTCGGCAGGTACACGCCGTTCTTCTGGTCCATGTTTGAACAAGGTGTGAACCTGGCACCAAGCGTGTACGAAGCGTGGTTCGTATCTGCCGCTCATGACGACCAAGCCGTCAATAAGATCCTGGATGCCCTGCCCGCAGCAGCCCGCGCCGCAGCCGACTGGAAACCTTAAATAATTAATTGTTTAGTACGGACAATCACCGTACACTTGAAACATGTCGACCATTACTCCGGCGAAGCGAGACGCCCGCCTAGATCTGCGCATGACAGCTGCCAATCGGGAACTTATTGATGAAGCCGCCCAATTGAACGGCACCAGCTTGACCGACTATGTCATGTCTGTTGTCATGCGTTCGGCCCGACAAGATATCCTTCGGTCAAGAATGTTACTTCTAAGCCCAGACGCCTGGGATGATTTTATGGCAGCCCTCGAAGAACCTGACACTGAGGCAATGACAGCGCTACGTTCACAAGCGGCTCAATGGGATCGAGATGCCAATGACCCACCCAACCCCTAGACCTATTCAGTCAACTGATCCGATTGACAGCTTCGACTGCGGGATCACACCACTCAATGAGTGGTTGTCAGGGCAGGCTTTAAGAAATGAAAAGAACGGTTATTCACGCACATACGTCTTTATCAGTCCAGACACATCCCTTATTGCGGGCTTCTATTCCTTGTCATCATGGTCGGTCAACCGCAGAATGTCAGGAGGCTGGCTATCGCGAAACGCCCCAGATCCGATACCCGTAGTCCTGCTAGGACAGCTCGCAGTTGATCTTTGTGCCCAAAACACTGGACTTGGACGCATTCTTTTAACCCATGCGATTCATAATGCAACAAAAGCTGCTGACCTTATTGGCGCCCGAGCACTGGTTGCTGAAGCAGTAAACGAACAGGCAGCACAGTTTTATCTCCACGCTGGCCTACGTCCTTCCTCCTCTCGCGATGATTTATTTTTCTTTCCACTGCGTCCGTCAATAAAATCTTAGACACCCTGCCCGCAGCAGCCCGCGCTGCAGCCGACTGGAAGGACAGCTGAGTCTAGGGACATAATCTCAGCGCAAGGAAGGGCTTGGGGTGGCGTAGAATGGGCTTGGCCTAGCTAGGAGTGTGCCTTGTCTGTCGAACTCAGTCTTCTTGACGCGACCCCGCTGTTGACCTTGAAACACGGGACTTCCCCCGACCCGGTCTCGGGCATCGTAAAACCTTACCCACAGATCGGATATGGGACCTACAAGGTACCCCCCCGCACAAGCCTCCGAACTGGTGCGACAAGCGATCGAGGTTGGTTACCGGCACATCGACACTGCACAAATGTATGCCAACGAGGCCGAAGTTGGACGAGGCTGCCGTGATTCAGGGGTGCCCCGCAGTGAACTGTTTATCACCTCAAAACTGGACAATATGAACCACGGGCGCGAGGACGCCTTGCGGACCTTTGACCAGTCATTAAAGGACTTGGGCGTGGATTATGTGGACTCTTTTATGATCCACTGGCCACTGCCTGGCATGCTTAAGCCCAGCTACGTTGAGACTTGGGAAACCTTGATTGAACTGTGGAAAGATGGGCGCATTCGCAACCTGGCCGTGTCTAACTTTGAGGTTGAACACCTAGAGCGCCTAGAGGCAGAAACTGGTGTTCTGCCTGGCGTGAACCAGATTGAGGCACACCCCTTTATGCAGAATAAAGCCGTGCGTGACTGGTGTTGGGCGCGCGGGATTATTGTCGAAGCGTGGTCTCCTCTGGCTCGTGGTGCGGTCTTGACGAATCCGACTATCGGACGTATTGCGCGTGAAATCGGGCAAACACCTGCCCAGGTGGTCCTGCGTTGGGAGGTTCAGCGCGGTTACTCAGTGATCCCGAAATCTTCGACCTTGGAGCGCATGGAAGAAAACCTTTCGCTGTTTAGGTTCTCCTTGACCCCGGAACATCTGCGCCAACTCAGCGCCTTAGATCGAGGTGAGCAAGGCAGGGTTTCACGCCACCCCAACAACGTCAACAGCCCGGTATAGAGGAACGACAAGCCTTGAAAGCTGTGGAACAGGTGGTTTTGGCGAACTCACCTGAACGGGCTGAACATATCCTGATTTTGGATTTGCCTGGGTTATTCGAGGCGGCCAAGGCATCGGCCAAACAGGTGAGCATCTGGTGTGATGACGTGCGCGACCGGGCGCACGTCCCTGCCGACCATCTCCTCAAGTCCCTTGACGCTGCATCTTTGGCGGGCATCGACCTGGTCTGGATGAGGCTCCCCCGCGCCTTGGGTGCATTGGACGAGTACAGCGAGCTACTTTCACACGTCATTTCCGAGGGCGGCGCGGTTGTTGCTGCCGGTCGCAATAAGGACCTCAACCGTTCCATGAACAAGACTCTTGAGCGCCACTTCGGGCAGGTCAGTGCTTCTTTGGGCCTGGGCAAAGCGCGTGCTCTGTTGGCTTGCGCACCGCTTAGGTCCTCAATCACTTGGCCGCGCCACAAGACCGTGGAAGCTGCGGGCCACGAGATTGACCTGTGGTGGCACGGGGCAACCTTTGCTGCCGGGCGGATCGACGCCGGCACCAAGCTGATGATTGACCACCTGGATCAGGTCCCGACCAGCCAGGACACCTACCTGGATTTGGGTTGTGGCTCCGGGATCTTGACGGCCTTGCTTGCGCGCGTAAACCCGCAGTCCCAAGTTTTCGGCGTCGATGCGTCCTGGGCGGCGGTCGATGCGGCACGCAGAACTCTGTCCTCACCAGCACCAGCAGCCAATGCCGACAACCACACAAACGCAAACACGCAGGCCCTGCATGCCGCAGACCTGTCTGCCTTTACCGACAACTCCTTGGACGTCATTGTCTGCAACCCACCCTTCCATCAGGGCAGCGCCAAAGAATCTGCGCCCACCATCGCCATGTTCAACGAAGCGGCACGCGCACTAAAACCGGGCGGACAGTTCTTCTGCGTCTATAACTCGCACCTGCCCTGGAAGGCACGCCTGTCCAGCATCGTCGGCCCCACAACTTTGATTGCACAAAACCGCAGCTACACCTTGGTCCGCGCCACCAAAGAAGCCGCCCTCGGCAATTAAACCGTTACTGCAAGGCAAAAGCCGTGACTGTGGTGGCCACAGCCTCGCTTTCATGGGCTTGGCACTACTCTCAAGCATTGTCTCCAGGCTTTCCTATGCCTTTCCGACAATTGCCCCTTGTTAATGAGAGGCTGGCCAAATAGACTAGATATCATCAGATATCGATCCAGGAGGCTTCATGACAGATCTACTTATTCGCAGCGTCCCCACAGATGATGTTCAACGCATTGACGAACAGGCCCGGCGGCTTGGATTATCTCGAAACGAGTATCTGAAACGTCAAATACTGCAACAGGCTCGACGCAACTCTAGCCCAATCACGCAGGAAGACGTTCAGACGTTTTCACAATTGGCCCAAGACCTGGATGACCCAGAAATTATGAAGGATGCCTGGTCGTGACCGGATGGATTATCGATAAATCTGCGTTCGTCCGACTTAATAATAGTCCCGATCTTCCGCTGTGGATTGAGAGAATAGACAGAGGCTTGGTGGCCATCACCAGCATTTCCTTACTAGAGATTGGGTTTTCTGCACGTGGCGCAGGCGATCATTTTCGCCTGACTCGCTGCGGATTGGCGGCCAGCTTGGTGCCTGAGTTTTTCACTCCTGCGATCGAGGACCGTGCCCTCGACGTACAGGCCCTTCTTGCCGCCGAAGGGCAACATCGCGCTCCTTCTATTCCAGACTTGCTGATCGCTGCCACGGCAGAACTAACCAATAGAACCGTCTTACACCTGGATAAGGACTTTGAGCTTATCGCCAGCTACACGCGCCAAGGCGTGGAAAGACTGCGTCTGTAACTCCCACCTGCCGCCCCTGATAGCGCACTTTCAGCGGGTGTTAGTCCTGGCTGACCTCGGGGGCTTGGAACTGGGCGTTGTACAACCTGGCATAAGCGCCCTCGCGGGCAATCAGTTCGTCGTGCGTGCCTTGCTCGACGACGTCACCTTCCTCCATAACGATAATGACGTCAGCGTCCCTGATGGTCGACAGGCGGTGTGCGATCACGAAGGCAGTTCGCCCAATGCGTAGCTCGCTCATGGCGCGTTGGACCAGCATCTCTGTACGGGTGTCGACAGAAGACGTGGCCTCGTCCAAAATCAATACAGCCGGGTCCACCAAGAATGCCCTGGCAATGGTCAACAACTGTTTTTCACCAGCGGAAATACCTTCACCTGTGTCGTCAACCTTGGTGTCATACCCCTCAGGCAAGGTGCGAATTAGGCGATCAACCGAGGCCGCGCGCGCCGCCGCAACGACGTCATCTTGCGAGGCACCGCGCCGCCCAAAAGCGATGTTTTCGGCAATAGACCCCTCAAACAGCCAGGTGTCTTGTAGCACCATGCCCATGCGCTGACGCAGCTCAGACTTGGGAACAGAGCGAATATCCACGCCGTTCATCAAGATAGAACCCGAATCCAACTCATAGAAGCGCATCAACAAGTTCACCAAAGTAGTCTTACCGGCCCCGGTCGGACCCACAATCGCAGCTGTCTGGCCCTGCTCGACGCGCAGTGACAAGCCCTTAATGACCGGCTTGCCCGGCTCGTAGGAGAACACGACGTCGCGAAACTCAATCGAGGTTGACCCCGTGCGCGCAGACTCCAGGGTCGAAACGCGCTGACTTTCAGGCATTTCTTCTAGGTCCAGGAACTCAAAAACCCGTTCCGCAGACGCAACCCCTGATTGCAGCAGGTTCATCATGGACGCCAACTGCCCAACCGGCTGCGTCAACTGACGCGAGTACTGGATAAAGGCCTGAATCCCGCCAACGCTCAGCCCGCCGTGCGAAACCATAATCCCACCGGCCACGGCCACCACCACGTAGGACAGGTTCCCAAAGGTCCCCATCAGAGGCGGAATCATCCCGGAAAAGAACTGCGACTTGTAGGAGGAATACCTCAGACGCTCATTGGCTTCGTCGAACTCGGCAGCAAACACGGGCCCCAGGTTGTAGGTCGCCAACACCTGATGCCCGGTGAAAGCCTCCTCTACCACGCCCGAAACCTCGCCGGTAGCCTTCCACTGGGTGTCAAAGTGCGGCTTTGCCCGTTTCATCAAAATACCTGCGGCGATCATCCCGAAAGGCAGCACCACAATTGCCAAGATTGCCAGCTGCCACGAGATTGAAAACATCATCACCAGGATGCCAATAACCGTCAAAATGGCGGTGAACAGCTGCGTCAGTGTCTGTTGCAAGGTTTGCGACAGGTTATCGACGTCATTGGTCACACGCGATAGCAGGTCCCCACGCGACTGCCTGTCCAGCACCGACATGGGCATACGGTCAATCTTGGTCGAGCACTGCGCCCGCAGCCTAAACCCCGTGTCTTGCACGACATTGCGCATAATCAGCCCAGATATCCACATGAACAGCGCGCTTAGCACATACAAGGCCAGCACCAGCCCAAGGATCTGCCACAGCAACCCAAAATTCACGCCGTGCCCGGGCGTAATATCCATGGTCGAAATCGTGTCAGCCATACGGTTTTCGCCCTTGGCGCGCATGCCTTTAATAACGTCTTCTAGGCTCAGCCCCTTGGGCATCTGCTTACCGACAACCCCGGCCACAATGACGTTCGTCGCCTTGCCCAACACCCACGGCGAGAGCACCGACATCACAACCGAGACAACCGAAATCAGCAGGATCCAAATAATCCGTTTCTTTTCTGGGCGCAGCGTGGCAATAACGCGTTTCAGCGAGCCTTTAAAATCCTTGGATTTCTCCCCCGGTATCCCTCCGCCGTGAAAACCTCCAGAGGGTTTACGCGCATTAGGGTCCGCGCTTCCTCGCTTAATAGTTTTCATTTCCGAGGGCGAATTGTTATTACCCTGATCCTGGGATTGGACGTTCATATTATTGGCGTCTTGCGTAGTCATTATGCTGCCTCCTCAGCCGATAGCTGCGAGGAAACAATCTCTTGATAGGTCTCACAATTTTCTAATAGCTCACAGTGCGTTCCGCGCCCTACAATACGACCGCCCTCTAAAACAATAATGGTCGAAGCGTGCCTGATGGTTGAAACCCTTTGTGCCACAACAAGGACCGCGCCATCACCGACTGCTTGACGCAAACCGGCACGCAAGGCGGCATCCGTTGCATAATCCAGTGCGCTAAAGGAATCGTCGAAAACATATAAATCTGCCTGGCGGTAAAGGGCTCTGGCAATCGTCAAACGCTGTCGTTGACCGCCAGAATAGTTTTGCCCCCCGGCCTCAACAACGTGGTCAATACCGTCGTCAAACGCAGAGACGAACTCCCAGGCTTGGGCTGCTTTCAGAGCCTCAACTATTCGCCCTCGGCAATCCTTATCGGGGTTAGCCAAACCCGAAACCGTTGTGGCGATAGTGCCGGAAAACAAATAAGCCTTTTGGGGAACCAAGGCGATGCAGCGGCGCAAGGAATCGGGATCAAGGTGGCGCACGTCGATGCCGTTAACGGTCAAGGAACCTTGCGTAAGGTCCACAAGGCGGGGCAAGGTGTTGACCAAGGTGGTCTTGCCTGAACCCGTGGAACCAATAATCGCAGTCGTCGTACCCGGAAGAAACTCCAGGTCAATGCCTTGAAGGACCGGGGCGTCGGCACCCTCGTATTGGACGCCGGCGTTTTGGAGGCGAAATAGGCGCGGGGCGGGCGGAAGGTTGTGATGCATGTCAGGGGCGGGCGGGGCGATAGACGGGTCGGTGTCCAAAACCTCGTGGATGCGTTCGGAACAGACCTCGGCGCGGGGCACCATAAAGAAAAGCATTGCGGCAATCATGATGCTCATAAAGATCTGCATCAAATAGGCCAAGAAAGCGATAAGAGAGCCGACTTGCATATCACCGGCATCAATCAAAACCCCGCCAAAACCCAAAATAGAAACAGACGAGACACCAATAATCAAGGAAAGAGCCGGAAACATGATAGCGAAAAGAAAACCAATAGAAAGCGCTGTGTTGCGCAGTTCATCATTGGCTTGCCCAAAGGTTTTCGCCTGATTCTTTTGCTGCACAAAAGCGCGAATAACCCGAACGCCCTGAAGCTGTTCACGCAATACAGTATTAATTCTGTCAATACGTTCTTGCTGAGTGCGGAAAAGAGGGGCAAGTTTCACCATTAGGACCGCAATAACAGCCATCAATACTGGCACCGCCACCAAGAAAATACCCGATAGTTTCAGGTCTTGACGAATG
Organism: Actinomycetaceae bacterium; assembly: GCA_030538185.1. GTDB lineage: Bacteria > Actinomycetota > Actinomycetes > Actinomycetales > Actinomycetaceae > JAUNUK01. The sequence continues at coordinate 243,610 of JAUNUK010000003.1, forward strand.
GCCATAATGACTGCACCCACACCCATAATGGGAGTCATTATGATCAAGGTCAGGGTCATAAGGACGACCATCTGGATTTGTTGAACGTCATTGGTGGCGCGGGTAATCAGGGACGGCGGCGAAAAGCGGTGCAGCTCAACGGCGCCGAAGGATGACACGCGCGTGAAGAGTTCTTTGCGCAGCTGGGCGCCCAAATCCATGGACAGGAGGGCTCCGAAATAGACCGCCAAGGCCGTGATGATGGACTGGACGACGCTGAGGCCCAGCATCCACGCTCCCAGGCGCCAAATCGCGGGGATGTCGGCTTTGAGGACGCCCTCGTCAATAATCGCGGCGTTCAAAGAGGGCAAGGCCAGGCCAGCAATGGTTTGCAAGGCTTGGGCGAGGACGATCAGCAAGAGGATTGGCCATTTGGGAGCCAATCGCTGCCAGGTGATTTTCACAAGCATGGGTACCTTCTTTCACGCGTGCGAGGCCGGCGGCTGCGGGGCTGGGGTTTTGTGTTGTGCCTCGCGCATTATTTGTGCGCCAGCGTGCTGAGCCAGTCTACGCCGTGTTGTCAGGCAGCGCACAGCAGGTATGACTGCCGCGCACCCTTGCCATAACCGGGCTATTGATTTTACGCGGTCTGTCTGATGTTTTGCGGCACCTAAAGAACCCCGGCAATGAGGGTCCCGTAGAGCAGCCAAGGTCCCATGGCCATCATGTTCTTACCTTTGGCTTTGGTGAAAATGAGCAGGCCGAGGGCGAATACGCCTCCCAGCACCCATCCCAAGATTATTCCTAGTATTAGAGCCTCCCAGCCTGCAAGGCCAAGCGCCCACCCCAAAGGCAGGGCCAGTTTCAGGTCGCCTGCCCCGATCCCGGAGGGCAGCAGTCGCAGGAGGAACACCGTGGCAAAATATGCCAAAGCAGCGCCGAGGGCAGTCAGCAGTGGGTGCGGTGTTTGCTGGGTGAGTACGAGCGCCAGAACCGTCAAGGGTATTTGGGTTATGACGGTCGCGGCAATGATTTTGTTAGGCAGCAGGTGTTTGGTGAAGTCTGTGCTGGTGAGGATGGGTGTGGCAATAAAAAGGGGGAGCATGCCCGCCAGGCGTATCCACAGGTCGGGCGGGTCGATGGTGTGGGTCATCCACCAGGTTCCGGCTGCTGTTAGCACTGCCGCCCGCAGGGCAATGGCGACGTTTGTGGTCCAGACTGGTCGCTGGTGGTCTGCCCCCAAATAGTATTCGTCCCTGAGCGCCCAAGCTCCCAGGTATCCGCTGCCCCCTGCCAGCACAGTGGCAGCAACGATAATGAAGGTCATGGTCTAGATACCGATCGTTTTAGAAACTTGCGGCATCCTGCCAAAGGAACACAAATCCTGGGCGCTACTTGCACGCTAATCAGCCCTGCTCACCATAACAAATTCACGCATTCGCTAAGTTGGGCATCCTCACGGTCATTGAGGTTTAGCCGTCACCATAATCGAGAAACCTCTCAACACTACAGAAGCACCCACGGAATGTTTGGACTAGAGCGCCAAGTGGAGGCGCAGAGCCCGGTCTGTTTTGCCCATGGGCGGCTGGCGCATTGAAGGCATTCTTGTGAAAGATGCTGAGGAGGCCGAACGTAGCATCCGAAGTACCAGAAACTAACGAAGGCTTAGCAGAACTGCTTATCGCACCAAAAGCGTGCGGCGGGCATGGGCTAATGACCTTCGGCAGGCACCAGGCAGGGGTCCGGGGTTCGCAGTAGAGTGATAGTGACGGTTTCGTTAACTTCTTTGCCCTGGTTTTGAAAGGTTCCACATGAGCAACGCCGCCCCCGTTTCCACCCAGGCATTCACTCCTCGACACATCGGTCCGCGTCAGGCCGACGTTTCGCGCATGCTTTCCGCTGTCGGCTTCGATTCCCTGGGCGCGCTCATAGATTCAGCTATACCTTCCGACATCCGCTTTAAGCCGGGTGAAGGCATTTCCATTGCCGAGGGCGGCGCGCTTAATGAAGTGCAAGTCCAAGAACAACTGCGCGCCTGGGCTGCAATGAACAAACCCATGACGCAGATGATCGGACAGGGGTACTTTGAGACCGTCACGCCTGCCGTGATCAGGCGCAACCTGGTGGAAAACCCGGGCTGGTACACGGCCTACACTCCCTATCAGCCAGAGATCTCCCAGGGACGACTGGAGGCCTTGGCTACGTTCCAGCAGGTTGTGGCGGATTTGACCGGTTTGCCGGTGGCAGGCGCTTCTTTGCTGGACGAAGCGACCGCCACTTCAGAGGCCGTGGCCCTCATGATGCGTGCCAATAAGAAACGCAGCAAAGTCTTAGTGGATGCCCAGCTGCACCCCCAGGTGATCTCCGTGGTTATGGCCCGGGCACATGCAGCAGACCACAATGTCCAGGTCCACGACTTTGCACAAGCCTTCGACACGGATGGCCTGTGCGGGATTGTTGTCGCGTACCCAGGCACCACCGGCGAGGTTCGCGATCTGGCATCGGTTATCGCTGCAGCTCAGCAAGCTAATGCCCTGGTGACCATCGACACGGACCTGCTGGCGCTGACGGTTTTGAAAGATCCCGGAAGCCTGGGGGCCGATATTGCCGTGGGATCTGCACAACGTTTCGGTGTCCCCTTGTTTTTTGGCGGCCCGCACGCCGGTTTCATTGCGTGCAGTGAAAAACTGCAGCGCCAGCTTCCAGGGCGCATCGTGGGCCTGGCGCCTGACGCGGATGGCCAGGATGCGTATCGCCTGGCTCTACAAACCCGCGAACAGCACATTCGCCGAGAAAAAGCGACCAGCAATATCTGCACCGCACAGGCGTTATTGGCATCCATGGCTGGAATGTATGCCGTGTGGCACGGACCCGAAGGATTACGTGAGATCGCACAACACGCACACCGCTGTGCTCACGCTTTAGCTGTGGCCCTCAAAGAAGCCGGGACCCCGGTACTGCACGCTGAATTCTTTGACACGGTAGCCTGCACGGTTCCCAATGCCGATCAATCCCTTTCCAGGGCACGGGCACACAATTTAAACATCCGCAAAGTCAATGCCACAACCGTATCCATCAGTTTCGGTGAAAACCACGGCATCAAAGAAGTCCAGGCCCTTGCCGAAGCCTTGGGAGCCCAGGCCCCCGATACCCTGCCCACCTGGGAAGAAGCCCGCGAAACACTGCCGCGTGAACAACGCACCACCCCCTACCTCGAACACCGCGTCTTCCACACCCACCGCTCTGAGACCCAAATGATGCGCTACCTGCGTCGCCTAAGCGACAGGGACCTGGCCTTGGACAGGACCATGATCCCCCTGGGTTCTTGCACCATGAAGCTCAACGCCGCCATCGAAATGGAAACCATAACCTGGCCCCAGTTCGCTTCTATCCACCCCTATGCGCCACTCAACCAAACCCAAGGATGGCAGGAACTACTGGTCGACCTCGGCAATCGTTTGGCGAAAATAACCGGGTATGACGCTACCTCTTTACAACCGAACTCTGGGGCAGCCGGTGAGTTCACGGGTCTGCTGGCCATACGCCGCTACCACGATTCCCGCGGTGAAGGCGACAGGCGGATCTGCCTGATCCCTGGGTCTGCCCACGGGACGAATGCGGCATCAGCTGCGCTGGCCGGCCTGGACGTTGTCGTCATAAAAACCGCCGAGGACGGCTCGATAGAAATGCCTTCCTTGCGTGAGGCTCTGGCCGAACACGGTCCTAAGGTCGCAGCCATTATGCTCACCTATCCCTCCACACACGGGGTGTACGAACCGCAAGTGCGTGAAGTCTGCGAACTGGTTCACACGGTTGGCGGCCAGGTCTATATTGACGGCGCGAACATGAACGCCCTGGTAGGACTGGGCGCCCCGGGCCTGTTCGGAGGGGATGTTTCACACCTGAACTTGCATAAGACCTTCGCTATCCCACACGGCGGCGGAGGTCCAGGCGTAGGGCCGATTTGCGTCAAGGAACACCTGATTCCCTTCCTTCCGGGGGACCCAACCGCGGGCGATAATGGCTACCCCGTGTCGGGGGCGAATTTCGGATCAGCCGGTGTCACACCTATCACCTGGGCATATTTGGCTCTTATGGGGCCACAAGGCTTGCGCCGCGCCACCGAAGTTGCGGTTTTGAACGCGAACTACATCGCCAAAGAACTATCTGACATGTACCCAACCTTGTACGTAGGTGAAAGTGGTCTTGTCGCTCACGAATGTATTTTGGACCTGCGCGGAATTACACAGGACACCGGCGTCACAGCAGAAGACGTGGCAAAACGACTGATGGACTATGGTTTTCACGCCCCCACCCTGGCCTTCCCCGTGCCCGGAACCTTGATGGTGGAACCCACAGAATCCGAAGACCTAGAAGAACTCGACCGCTTCATCCGAGCCATGCGCCAGATTTACGCAGAGATCCAAGAGGTCGTCAAAGGCACCTGGCCAGTGGATCAATCCCCCCTGCGCCAGGCACCCCACACGGCCGCCATGCTGGCACGCGACTGGCAACTGCCCTATTCACGGCAGGTCGCCGTCTTCCCTCTGCCAGAACTTCAGACAGACAAGTACTTCCCACCCGTCCGCAGGATTGACGGCGCCACAGGGGATAGACAGTTTTGTTGCACACTTGCCCCTTACGACGACACCGACAACTGACCGCCCTCGGAAAATAATCGGAAAATAAAGGAACGCCATGACTGACACAGCCGCACCCAAGGCAACCCCGCTGAACGCCACTCACCGCGCATTGGGCGCCACCATGGTGGATTTTGGCGGCTGGGACATGCCGCTGAAATACGCATCCGACACCGAAGAACACCGAGCGGTGCGCAATAAGGCCGGGATTTTCGACCTGTCCCACATGGGAGAGGTTTTTTACCGGGGGCCGCAGGCCGGTGAGGCCTTGGACTTTGCGCTGGTCGGCAAGTATTCGACCATGAAAGTCGGCAAGGCAAAGTACGGCGTCATCGTGGACGCAGACGGTCACCTGATGGACGATTTGATTACATATCGCCTGGCCGAAGATGTCTTCATGGTTGTCCCCAATGCCTCAAACACCCCGGTTGTGGCCCCTGCCTTGATTGAACGCGCCGCAGGTTTTGACGTGACGCTCACCAACGAAACCGACGACTGGGCGATCATTGCCGTGCAAGGCCCCGAAGCCGAGGCGATTATTACTCGCGTTGTTGAGGGCGAAGGTCAGGCTCAAGCAGCCTGCGACCTGGGATACTACGCCATTATGCCCGCCCGGATTGTCGGGGTCGATATGTGGCTGGCCCGCACGGGCTACACGGGCGAAGACGGCTTCGAGATCTTCGCGCCCAGTTCTTTGGCCACACAGGTTTGGGAAAAAACCATCTCCGAGGGCGATGCGTTCGGACTGGTGCCCTGCGGTTTGGCTGCACGCGATTCACTGCGCCTGGAGGCAGGCATGCCCCTGTTCGGGCATGAAATGAGCAACGCATTGACGCCTTTTGATGCGGGTTTTGGTCGACTGGTCGCCTTCAAAACCAAGGAAGATTTTTTTGCCCGCGGGGCCTTGGAGGCTGCGGCTGCCCAGGAGCCTACCCGTGTGCTACTTGGGTTGACATCCCAGCAACGCCGCCCCGCGCGCGCCGGCTATCCTGTCGTGGATGCCGAAGGCGCTGTTATTGGGCAGGTCACCTCTGGTTTGCCCTCTGTGACCCTGGGGTACCCCATAGCTATGGCCTATGTGGACAGGAATTACGCGGACGTTGGTACCGAGTTAAGTGTTGATGTGCGAGGCAAAGCGCTTCCTTTCGTGGTCACGGCTACTCCGTTCTATACGCGCCGACAAGACTAAAGATTCGTTAGACTTAGAAAAGATGCCAAGCACTTACCTCGGAAAGGACAACCATGTCTGACCTGCCTGTCGATTACTCGTATTCTTCTGACCATGAGTGGGTCAACGCCCTGGTTGCCAATATTCCTGGCTCGACGGTACGTATTGGAATCACCTCATTTGCAACCGAACAGCTGGGTGACGTGGTCTTCCTGGACCTGCCAGAGGTCGGCGATACCCTCACCGCGGGAGACGAGTTCGGCGAAGTCGAATCGACCAAATCTGTTTCAACACTGTATGCGCCAGTCAGCGGCACAGTTACCGCTGTGAATGACGCAGCAATCGACGACCCCAGCATTGTCAACGCCGAACCCTTCGATGCCGGCTGGCTGATCGAAGTTACGGCCGAGGCCGCAGGCGACCTCCTAGACGCCCAAACCTACGCCGCCCAAAACCAATAAACACACGTCAAACAGTAATGCCATGCGTATCAACTCAAGCGCGCTTAAACACGGGGTATCTACGCAGGACATTATCTACGCCTTGGAATACTCCTATCAAAAGGAAGTAGTCCGTGAAGACCCTCAAAAGCTTCTCTACTTAAGTTTTAGCAAAAGTGGGATTCCTCTAGAAATCATCTCAATAATCACCGATGATGGAGACGAGTTGGTAATTCATGCCATGCGTACGCGGAAGATCTATCGGATAGCAGGGAGGGAATGATGGAATACAAACTTGTTGATGAAATGGATGATACTGATGTCGCCGAGGTTGTAGACGAGGTTAACAAGGCCTGGGCCGAAAATCGCTTGATCGCTGTTGACAACCCTCACTACATTGGACCGCGAATTGAGGCTCGATACATGGAGCTTCTTCTTAGTCACGCAGAAAAAACCGGAGAATCCCCCCAAGATATCCTCAGCGAGGCTCTTCACCAATATTTTGTTCACGCTTGAACTGCCCACAATGCAGCAATAACTGAGGCCCCAACGACAAGAAACCTGCTCTCCAAAGATACACAAACATACATTTTTGTAATGGAAATTTGTATGTTTAGCGGATCGTAAGTTTATTTGTATGTTTCAGATGTTACTTTAAGTGGAGCTCAGCGGCGTGTACTACTTGGTCGCCCTCGGCAAGGGGAAAGTGAAAACGAAGGTGGCGCCTTTGAGCTGACTTGATCCGGCCTCTTTTGTCAACTCTAACTTGGCTTTGTGAGCGGCCACGATTTGCGCCGCGACAGACAACCCGAGCCCTGTATTTCCTCCGGCCCCTTTATAGAAGCGGTCAAAGATTTTCGGGGCATCTTCTTGCGTAACACCAGGTCCGTCGTCGCTTACACGCACCTCGACCGCGCTGTTTTTGGCCGCGACCTCAACGAGAACCCGGGATTTCGCGAAACGAGCAGCGTTTTCTACAACATTGCCAATAGCTCGCTGCAGCTGGTTGGCATCCCCCAGAATTACTGGCAAGTCCTTCGAGTAGAGCACCTCTACCTCGACCTCCCGAGTTTGAGCAAAAGCTTTCGCCGAGGACGTGCAGGCATCCACCAGGTCGTTTACATCAACCGCGGTCTTATCGAAACGGAAATCGCCAGAGTCAATCTTAGAAATCAGTAGGAGCTCTTCCACCAGGGTCTCCATCTTGTCGCCCTGCTGCAAAATAACCGTGGCACCCGCTTTCGGGTCCTTTACCACCCCGGTAGAGATCCCCTCTGCATAACCCTGAATCGACATCAGCGGAGTCTTCAACTCGTGTGAGGCGTTGGCGAAAAAGGTCTTCAGACGTCGTTCAGAGTTTTCAACCATCAATCCCGCTCGGTAGCCCACTGCCGTGGCTAGGCCCACCATAACCACCAACGCGGCACCCAACATGATATTCAACAGGCGTAATATATCGGAGGCAGGCCCCATATTGATGTACAAGATCCATTTTCCGGTACCGGAGGTGGGAGACTCTACCTGAGGCTCTGTGGCACTTTCGCTGGCGGCATCCGAACTGCCTGTTGATCCCTCGTCCCAGACTGGACCCGAGGTTGTTCCGATCAAATACCGCTGTCCCAACACACTGGCGTAGGTCATGTGTTCACGCGAAAAATCAACCTTCTGCCCACGTACATGATCCAGTACAGCTCTATCATTTTTGGTGTAGGTAAGACTAGTTTCCCCTTCATAGGTGGAAACAAGGTTTAGTTGCTCATCGACCTGCAGCCAAATCACGTCGAAAATGATTTGCGGTTTTGAATGATCTGTTTCTGTGTACTCCGTTTCGCTCAGAGAGGCAAAGACGGACTGCATTGAGGATCTGGCCTCGCGGTCAATATAGCCACCTATGGTCACGTTCATGAAGGTGATAAACAAGGCAGCCGCTGCAGCAGCCAGCAAGGCAACAATCAGTGTGATACGGGTCTTAATGCGCACGCCTGGACCAGCCCTTAACTTTTTGCCGCTTCAATAAGGCGGTACCCAAAGCCCCATTTGTTTTCTATTGTGACCCCAGAATCCACCGTCCCCAGTTTCTTGCGAATACGACGAATGGTCTCATCTGTCACCCTGGTTTCAGGGAAGTTGTTATAACCCCAGACCTCAGTTAGCAAAAATTCACGTGACACTGCCTGCTTGAAGTGCGCCATTAGCACGGCCAAACACTCAAACTCATTGGAGGTAAATGGGATCTCAACACCTTCGCATTCAATGGAATGATGCGCATAAATTAGTCGCAAGTTGCCACATACCACGACTTCTTCGTCACCTGCTCGTTCGCGGCTCATTTGGGCACGACGCAGCAACGCCTTGACGCGAACGGTCAATATGGTGGGGCGGAAAGGCTTGGTCAGGTAGTCGTCTGAGCCCAGGGTGATACCCGCAATATAGTCCGAATCGGAATCCTTGGCCGTGAGCAAAATAATAGGCACATCAGAGTCCTTACGAATCCGGTTGCATATCGTTAGGCCATCGGTTCCTGGCATCATAATGTCCAAGATGACCAGGTCGCACGGCTCTTCAACGAAACGTGCGTACAGGGCGTCACCCGTAGAGAACCCTTCAACCACATAGTCTTCGGACTCTAAAAACATGGTGACCAGGTTCAAAATATCGGGATCGTCGTCTGCGACGTAAATTCTTTCACTCATTGATGGCCCCTATCCCAAAGGCAAGACGTAACCGTGGTGGGAGCCTGATTCTTGGCTCCCACCACGGTCTTCATGATCGTCGATACGTTCATAGGTTCATGCTATCTGGCATCAACCTCGATCTGCTCGAACAGTTATTCAGCTTCCTGTTCATTTTGGGCATCCTTGGCGGCTAAAGCTTCCCAAACGCGCGCATCCAGTTCCTTGACGGATTCGAAAACCTGGGCGCTTTGTGCCTCTAGTGCCTCGATCTGTTCGATAACGCCTGGCTGGTCGCTGCGATCTTGGATGTCAAAGACCTGCTTGGCAAGCTCATCCAGCTTCACCAGTGCAGCAGAGTACGTGGCCAGCTCTTCAGAGCTCAACACCCCGGACTCGTTAGCCATAGCGATAGAGTCATCGGCCATTGGCGAGAACTCATCGTTGAACCAGTCACCTTCATTTTCTTGAAGCAGTTCCTCATCGATGGTTGCGAAATCTTCCTCACCAGCGGCTTCTTCATGCGTGGCTAGGCCCTGATCTTCAAAGGCGATGATCTTTTGGTAAATCGCATCGTTCTTTTCGAAAATCGCGTTCACCTGATCAATGTAGCCGTCCAGTTCTGCCTGCTGTTCAGGGGTTATTGATTCCATGGCGGCAATCTCGTTGAAGCGGTCACCCAAAAGCTGGTTGATCTTGCGTTCGCCCTCGGCAAATGTTTGGAACTCCGCATCGGACAAGATGCCGTAGCCGCGGACTGTTTCGATGTAGCCTTCAGCCTGATTAGCGGGGTCTTCATAGGTGACAACCGAACCCTCTGAGTCACTGATAGGCGCATCATTCGTGGCGAAAGCCGGAACAGCGAGCAAGCTGAATGTTGCGGCCAGTGCCATGCCGGTCCCCACCACAATGGCGGATGTGTTCTTTTTCATTTCATTCTCCTGTCTTTCCGTCCACTTTGTATGCGGTGGATTCCGATGTTTATCGGATAAAACAAAGCTAGCAAGCCAGTTTCAAGAAAGAACTCGGCAATCTGCCACAGAAGTGTCACAGATATGCTAAGACTTTTTGCCTACACAAAATGCTAAAGCAATGAGAGGCTAGGACGGTGACTAAGGACCTCATATTTGACACAGAAGCCATACGCATCTTGCCGATGGAGGAAGCGCATTACCAAGAAGTGCTGCGAATCCACCAGCAAGGGCTACAAAATGGCTACTCCACTTTCTCTGTGCGCTCTTTGACTTGGTCCGAGTTGCAAACAGAAAAGATGGCGGGACAAAAACTTGTTGCCATGATCAACCACGACGTTGTCGGCTGGGCAACCTTAACCCCTGCTTTTGCCCGTATGGCCTACCGAGGTGTTGGCGAAGTTTCCATCTACATTGACGAGGCCGCCCGAGGCAGGAAAGTCGGTAAGACCCTTCTGAAAGCGCTTATTCAGTCCTCTGAAGAAGGCGGATTGTGGGCGCTGCACTCGCTGATACTGCCCGAGAATACCGGATCTATCGCCCTGCACCAAGCCTGTGGTTTCAGGGAAGTCGGCTACTTTGAACGCATTGGTTTCATGAGCCACGGGCCCCTGGCAGGCAAGTGGCTAAACGTCCTGGTCTTTGAACGCCGTTCCTCAAAAGTCGGACTGGACCGCGAACTGGTGTGACAACACTGCTGGGAGGGTGGCTACTGCCATTCTGCTGGCGCTGTCAGGCGCACGAACTCTTCGTAGTGCCTTGCAGGCACACGCACAACGACGCCTAAGTCTTCAGTAATCACGTCGTCTTCAAGTATTTCATCCAAGGCGGTCGTTAAATGCAAGGCAAGTTTGCGCGACAGGTCCTTCCCCAGTCTGAAGGCCTGCGAATGCCTTTGGGCAGGTGGTGAACACGAGTCATTGACAGCCGTGAAGTGCAAGCAAACCCGTGTCGAGGTGTCATCTTCTGGCACCAGTGTCACCTCGCGCAGAGCATCAGGTGTATCAGCAACCCTGCATAACTCATGGGCAAAGGCCTCTAATTGTGCTTCCGAGGGCAAACCGTCGTGACCCACACCCTCCGCATCTGCGCTCAAGGGTTCCAAACGACCAAGACGAGGGCTTATCGAGGGCGTTATTCTTGACAACTCTTGAAGTAAAGGCAGAGCTGAGGTGCCAGAATAGACATTTACGATCCCAGGTTCTGAGGCAGCGCCCTCGGAAATGGATAAGGGAATGGGTGGGCTTTGGGGCAGTTCTAAGCCAAGACTGCTCAGGGCGTCATACCACTCTTGGGCCGAACGTGAACGCGCACCCAGCACCGAGCGAATCACGCGGATGATCGCACGGATTCCCAGGATGCAGGCGCCAGCACTCACAATGATGAAGAGTCCAAAGACCACGTATGCCATGAGTCCATCCTAGATAAACCTGTCGTGTGGTCGAAAAAATAATATATCGCCCTTGAACAGTGAAGTTCTGCACGGAGTCGGTAAGGTGGAAGATATGGTTGGAAAAGACGGAATAGGAATCCCGGAACCGATCGTGCGGATGGCCGATGGCACTATCAAACAGGTCAATATGCTGACGGGGACCGAGGTGTGGACGGTCCCGGGACGAGGACACAGACCACTGGGCATTCCCGTGGCAGATCCTCAACCACTAAGTTATGGCGACCACACGACGAACTGCGCTTTTTGTTCACAGCGGTACTACGAAACACCCCCTGAAAAAGCTCGTTTGGTCAAGCATCGCGACGGGACATGGGAACAACTGCAGGACCTACCGGCAGACAAGCTCTTTGATACAACCGCAGAGTTCAGGCGCATCCCAAACCTATTTGAAATCATTTCTTACCAATACTGGAACCTGAACTATGGACATACGCCCTCAGAATCCGTACACCGGCGTATGGCGGAATATCTGGGCTCCGAATCAGGGTATGACCATATTCTGAGGGTCGTGCGTTCCAAACTCAAGGCATCTGGTCTGGACGAAGACTCGGTCGAACAAGTATCCGAAGACAAGCTACTAACCTTTGCGCACTCATTTTTTTCTGGAGGGCACGACCTGATTGTTGGTCGCAGGCACTTTGTGGACGGAGCTGAAACCAGTATGGACCTGGCGGGGGCCGGGACCTTAACGCCAGAAGAACACAGGCACTACACCTCGTTCACGATTGAGGCCATGAGAGACCTGTACAAGTTGAATCCTCAAGTGCGGTACGTGGCAACCTTCCAAAACTGGTTGAAGCCGGCAGGGGCATCCTTTGACCACCTGCACAAGCAGCTAGTTGCTATTGATGAACATTCTGTTCAGACCGATGCCGAAAACGAACGCCTGCATGCAAACCCAGCTATCTATCAAGAGATCTTTGATTACGCGACACGCAAAACCTTGATGTTGTGTGCTAACGAGCACGCTGTCGGCTTCGTCGGTTTTGGACACCGTTTTCCCACGGTCGCCGTGTGGCCCCTGGGGGCGCCAAAACAACCCTGGGAATACTCTCGTGAAGAAGTCGACGGGGTATCCGATATATTACATGCTTTACACGCCGCAACCGGGGTTGACGTGCCCTGTAATGAGGAGTGGTATCACAGGCCGCCCGATGTTTCATCACCTATGCGGTGGCGGATCCTGCTTAAGTGGCGCATTTCGACACTGGCTGGTTTCGAGGGAGGGACACGCATCTACCTCAACACCATCGACCCGTGGGGGGTGCGTGACCGGATGGTGCCCAGACTGGAAGAACTGCGAGATGCCGGTTTGATTGCGCCGATGGATATTGGCCTGGAGTGCAAGATCGAAAAGATGCCCGCTTTTGTACAATAGGCTAGAGGCGTTGAAGGCACGGTTGTTTACTTGCCAGATTCGGTGGCACAAAAATACTTCTTAAGGAGAATCATGGACATCGGTTGGAAAATCGCCCAGGGTGCTGCCATCGTTGTAGCGGGACTGGTCAGCGACAATATCGTCGACCTCGGCTGGAAGATCTTTACCGGCCACAAACCTCCCAGGGACGCCGAGGACGAGGCGCGTATCGCCGAAGTCCTCGTCTTCGCCGTGATTTCTGGGGTCATCGTGGCCTTGGCGCAGCGCTTCGCCGTAAGGAAAGCTGCTGCTTGGTACGGAGATCGCAAACCTGAAAAGGTCTGAGCACTAACTGTTCTGCGAGTTTTTAGCGTCCTGCGCGATGTGTAGGTTATGTTCCTCTTGCATTTGTTCTTGCGCGATGCGCAAGTCGGCGGTCAACTCATCAGCTTCTAACACATCTTCAGTAATGTGACCTGTGCGGTAACCTGCGCGAGCCAAGAGATGCGAACCAACTGGCACCGAAACCATCTGCAGGAACAAAACCAAACCTAGTATCAGGGCAATTCGCCACGAGCGAAGCTCTATAGCCAAGCCAATACACATAAAGATCAGGCCCATGAGCTGTGGTTTCGTTCCGGCGTGCATACGTGCAAGCAGACCTTGAAGTCGCACCAACCCAATACCAGCCAAGAGCGTAAGCAAAGCGCCTATCACGAAAAAGACACCCGCAATGATGGACAAAGAGTCTGCCGGGGCCACGATGAGATCACTCATGAGGACCCCCGGCATGTTGAGGGTGTAGAGGAACGCCTCGGTCTTGCGCATCTTGCGATTCCTCGGTTGCTTCGTCATCGTGGGCGTGGGGCGAAGTATCGGCCCCCGGTGTACCCCTCGCGGCGCGCATGGCGCGTGAGGCCTCGAGCTTCTCCCAGCGTGCCGCGAGTTCCTCGCGGTAGCGGGTCTGTTGCTCAACTGCCGCACGGCTCAGTGGCGCACTCTTGGTTACTTCTTTGGGTGCCACGAAACGCGCCAAGGAAGTCGAAGAAATGAAACCCACAAGTGAGAGCATCAAAACCACCACTAGGGGATCTTGGCGGTGTGTGGAAGCCGACAAGATCAACAAGAACCCCATCAGGATAGCCGTCATCATGTCCAGAGCTACCGCGCGATCCAAAGTGGAAGGTCCTATAGCTAAGCGCAGCAAGATGAATACGCCAGAGACCAGCAACAAAAGGGCTGCAATCAAATACCAGATGGTCATTGCGCACCGCCCTCGGGATGTGTGGACCGGATAAGCCCGACTTGGCGTAACTCTTCCTTCGAGGCGAAAGCCCAGAGGAGGCGCTTTTCAAGCTGCAAGGTGGCGCGTTTTGCCTCTTCTACCCCCGAGATACCCTCTACATCTAGGACGTGCAGATAGAGTCGCCCAATTCCTGTGAAGGCCTGGACGACCACCGAACCCGGTACCAGGGTCGTCATGGCAGAGATGATGGTCATGTACAGAGGTGAGGCGTAACGCAGGTCCACACGGATAACCGCAGAGGTAGGGGGCCGTTGTCGTAGGACAATCCCCGCAACCTGGATGGAGGAAACCAAGAGATCAAAGACGAAATGGGCGACCACCCACAAGAACCTCAAGGGCCGCAGAGTGGCAAAGCCTTGGGTGCGAGGCATTGGAAAGGCCAGCTGGATTCCAATGGTCACCAACAGACCTCCAGCAATCTCTATCGGGGCGATTGAGGGGCGCAAAATCAGCCAAGCAGCCATGAGTAAGATCGAGATTTGCCAAGAGATGCGGTAGCGCAAGAAACGCCATATACGACGTGGAAGCGCCACTTGGGGCGCCTGCGTGGTGTCTGTTGATGTCGGTGTTGGTATTGGTGTTGGTGTCGGTGTCGGCTGGGAGGGCTGTGTCATTTGACGACCCCCCTGTCCGTAATATCTGCAGATTTACCCTCGCCCCGACTGTCTGTACCCAAAACCGCGTGCACATAGGGCGTTTTGAACTGTAGAGAATCTGCCGCACGGGTGGAGTAGTCATACAGTGGGCCAGAAAATAAGCTCATTGCAAGTTGAAGGACGACCAATGCGGCAGCCGCGCCCACCATGACACGCGTATTCGGTAACTGCGACAGGGTTTGGGCTGAAGTGGAATGTGATGCCTTGGTGGGTTTCGCGGAACTGGCGACCGCCTGTGCAGTGTGCGCGAGAGGATGAGTTTCGGCAGGTGTCGGAGCCGTTGACGGGTGGATGTTGGCCGTAGATTCGGTGGTCCTCGGGGACTTCACGGTCCGGTGTTTTACTCTAAGCAAGGGGGAGGTACCCTCGGCCCAAAAGGCGTTATTCCACACTTTTGCCATGACGTACAAGGTCATCAATGAGGTCATGACGCCTGCAGCCAAGAGTGACCACCCCAGGACTGTGGCGTCGTGGGCAGATGCTTCGATCAGACCCACCTTGCCCAGGAAACCCGTAAAAGGCGGAACACCAGCCAGGTTCAAGGCCGGAATGCCGAAGAGGATCGCCAACAGCGGGGCCGTTCGCACCAGAGAACCCAATTCTCTTAGCGAGGTCGAGCCGCCGTATCGTTCAATCAAGCCCACCACCAGGAACAACGTCGTTTGAACTACAATGTGGTGCAGGGCGTAGAAGATCGCGGAAGCCAAACCCTGAGTTGAGGTCATCGTGATGCCCCACAAGAGGTATCCGATGTGCGACACCAAGGTGAAAGAAAGTACACGCTTCAAGTCATCTTGCGCAATTGCGCCGAGGATGCCGACAAGCATCGTAGCAATACCCGCAATGCCCAAGACCGTATTGGCTTCAGAACTCGGGAAGAGGATCGTTTGGGTACGGATAATTGCGTAGATCCCAACCTTCGTCAGCAAACCAGCAAAAACCGCGGTTACAGGTGCAGGGGCAGTTGGATAGGAGTCCGGGAGCCAGGCCGATAGCGGGAAAACTGCCGCCTTAATACAAAATGCCGTCAACAAGGTCACCTGGATGACCAGGGCCACCCGAGGATCGATCTCTGTGAGTCTGGTCGACAAATGGGCGATATTGACCGTCCCGGCAGCCGCATAGGCAGCGGCCAAGCCAACAAGGAAGATAATCGAGGACAGTAGCGAGACCACCACATAAACGGTTCCCGACCTTATTCGCGAGGGCGTCCCACCCAGGGTAATCAACACGAAAGATGCGGCCAAAAGGATTTCAAAACTGACGTATAGGTTGAAAAGATCCCCAGTCAAAAAGGCGTTGGAAACGCCTGCAGACAAGATTAAGAAGGTCGGGTGGAAGATGGACACAGGAACCGGCTGACCATCGTTGCTGGCATCAGAATCAGCGACACCTTGGGCAATAGAATAAATCTGAACACCCAATGTCACCGACACCGAAATAAGCAGCATCACCGCTGCGAGCCGATCTGCCACCAAGGTGATCCCCAAGGGGGCAGTCCAAGAACCGACATCCAAGACGACAGGGCCAGCATCTGCCAGATAGGTCAGAACTGCGGCCACGACCCAAACCGAGGTCAAGGCCCCAACGGCTATCCCCACCTGCAGCCGAGGCCAGCGCGACAGCATGAGGGCAAGACCAGCCCCCAAGAAGGGGATTAGGAC
Organism: Actinomycetaceae bacterium; assembly: GCA_030538185.1. Classification (GTDB taxonomy): domain Bacteria; phylum Actinomycetota; class Actinomycetes; order Actinomycetales; family Actinomycetaceae; genus JAUNUK01. Next base: position 259,916 of record JAUNUK010000003.1, read on the forward strand.
GGGAAGTGTGAGGAGCCAACTCATCGCGAGACCCCCTGATCTTCGCCCTCGGAAGTGATCTGTGTAGAGGGTGCGGGTTTGTCTTTATCCCGGTGGTCCGTACTTTCGTCGTCTTCGGTGTCGCTGGTGTCATCGTCGGTGTCGTCGGTGTCGTCGTCGAGGTTTTCGGAAAGCTCTGTAGCGCTTTCATCCAGGCTCTCTTCAAGGTCCTCGGATTCTTCTTGCGCACGTTCGTCGTCTTCGTCCCTTTGTTTGGCTAAACGGGCATCCTCAAGGTCATCCACGACCTCGTCGTGACCAAAGAGACGCATGGAACGGTAGGCCATTGCCAACATAAACGCAGTGGTGCCCAGAGTGATGACAATGGCTGTGAGGATCATGGCTTGGGGCAAAGGATCTGCCATGGTCTCTTGCGGATACTTGCCAACTAAAGGCGGGTTGCCGGCAGCACCCCCTGCACCTAGCAGCAATAGATTCACGCCATTGCTCATGAGCGCTAGGCCGATAACGATCCTGGACAAGGTGCGTTCGCCCAATAGGTAAACGCCTGTTCCGACCAATACACCGGCGACTATAAGCAAGGCCAAGGAAGGCATATTCATGAGCGTGCCTCCTTAGAACCTTGGGATTGGGCGTCCAATCGGCTAAGTTCCTCTAACCCTTTAGCAAGACCTTGGATTTCAGCGTGGTGTTTTTCTCTCTCGCGGGCTTCGATGTGCACATCCATTTGTGAACCCAAGGATTGCAGAAGATCTAGGACGACACCTATGACCAGCAGGTAAACACCGACGTCCAAGATGACCGCAGTGGTGAAATGCATGGTACCCAGAGGGCCCAGGTTCAGGTTAATCGCCACTGATTGCAAAACCGTGCCGCCCATGAGCAAGGGGGCGGCTCCGCCTGCGGCTGCGGTGAAAAGGCCGAGACCAAGGAGGCGTCCGGCGTGGAACGGGGTGGCTTCCAGCAGTTCATAGCGTCCACCTGCCAGATAGCGCACGACTAAGGCAAGGCCACCCATGATGCCTCCGGCAAACCCCCCACCTGGGTTGTTGTGCCCAATTATTAGCAGCCATACGGACATCATCATCATGATGGGGAAAAGGATCCTTGTTGCGACCTCAACGATGACGGCGCGCTTATGGGGGGCCAAGGAAGTCGAGGCAGCGAGCCAAGAGCTCGGACTTGAAGCAGAATGTGCCTCAATCACCGAGTCGATGACCCGGTGCGTTGGGTCTGTGTTGAACCATACGGGTGGGGCGTCTTTGTGATTCTTGCGCAGCAAAGATGCTGGGTTTCGCCCGTGGATAAAGATCAGCGAAGCTACCCCTGTCGCGGTGACCAACAGGACCGAAAGTTCGCCAACCGTATCCCAGGCACGCACGTCTACCAAGGTCACGTTCACGACATTCATGCCGTGCCCAAATTGGAGAGCTTCCTTTGGCAAAATTTTCGACACGGGATCTGCGAAGCGAGTAGAGGCTGCAGCGAGGCCAATCCCCACTACCCCACAGCCCACCAGGGCACCCAGGACTCCGCGGCGCCACACCGAGGTGACGTGTGGGCGCTCTGAGAAGTACTCAGGCAAAGTCCGCAAGACCAAAACGAAGACAACCAAGGTTACGGTTTCAACTAAGACTTGGGTAAGAGCCAAATCCGGGGCTCCGTGCAGGGCAAACATTAAGGCCACGCCATAGCCCACCATCGACAAAGCCAAGACAGCCTTGAAACGCCTGCGCGCCCGAACAGTAATGACGGCTGCGATGATCATCAAGACTCCCACCCCAACCTGGAGCAAGGAATCGTAGAGGCGTATCTGCCAAGTGCCGGGTAAGGGGACCCGAATGAGGGGGAAGAAGATGATCAGGAAAAAAGCCACCAGAATCGTTGTGACGTCAAAGGGCAGGGAGCCTCTTTGAACCAGACCAGTCACGCGGCGTGCCAGGGCATCCAGCCATCGAAGGGATTTATTGAAGGCACCCAGGACAGTCTTGGGGAATACGTGTGCCGACTGCCAAGCATTGATCTTTTCACGAGCGGAAAAAATACCTAAGCCGAGGGCGATAACCACTAGGGTAACCAACGCTTCACTTACGCCTGACCACAAAGAAAGGTGGACGTGGTTGACGGAAGTTACGAGGGCTCCCTCTGAAGTTTGCCAAGGTGTTGATGGCAAGGAGTCAATCTGAGCTTGGGTTGCAGCTTGCAAGACAGGATAGGCAAAACCCAAGACAAAGCTTGTCGCTCCTAGCAAGAAAGGGGGCGCTAGAAGCAAGAAATTGGGGCGCTCCACTTTGGACACCTCAGTATCTTTCTTTGTCGCAAAAGATCCCCACCACCACACGCAGGTGTAGCCGACCGTGATTGCCGAACCCAACACAAAAACAAGAAGAGCCAAGAATGCGTAGATAGACGGGAGGGTCCCCAAGGCTTCCGCAGGGACCACAAGCTCGAATGGGTTGGCCTTCGTGCCCGATGTTGTGGCAGACAACAAGCCCATAATGGCTGCTTCTTTACCGACATATCCGGCAGAGATGGGGACTCCTGCCATGGAGATAGCCGCAAACGCACCAGCCACCGCCAAGGCCGGTGCTCGCTTCCCGACCCCGGAAACCACACGCAAATCCCTGGTTCCCGTACAGTGCTCAACCGCACCCACAATCAAGAATGCAGCTGACTTGAAGGTGGCATGTGCGATAACCATGACGATGGCCACGGCCGTGAATAGCGGAACACCTGTGCCCGCAAAGGCAATCATCATTCCCAGTTGACTGACCGTCCCATAAGCCAATAACAACTTCAGATCTTTTTGACGCAAGGCGCGGTAGCCACCCAAGACCAATGTTGCCAGCCCCAAAAACAGGCAAGCCTCAACCCACCCAGGTATTTGTGCGAAACCCGGAGACAGGCGCAGAACCAGGTAAACACCGGCTTTCACCATTGCGGCAGCGTGTAAATATGCGCTAACTGGGGTGGGCGCAGCCATGGCGGAAGGCAGCCAGAAGTGGATGGGCGCCAAGGCAGATTTCGTCACGGCACCAAAAAGCACTAAGCCGGCTGCGACCACAACCAGTATCGGAACGCCCTCGGAACTCCATGTTTCGCCCGTAGGCAAACCCAAGGTGCCTGCGCGCGCAGAATCGACTAACCCGGAAAGCGCAAAGGACCCTCCCGGGATCTGGGAGAAAATCAGGAACCCGGAAAGCATAGCCAAGCCCCCGCCGGTGGTGACCAGGATTGCCTGGCGGGCAGCGGCCCTGGCGGCGGCAGATTCGTAGTGGTGTCCGATCAGGATAAAAGAGCTCACGGTCGTGAGTTCCCAAAAGACAAAAAGACCCAAAGTGGACTCGGAGGTGACCAGCCCAGCCATGGCACCAGCAAAAACGGTGAAGGTCGCTGTGAAGGTGCGCATGTGGATGGCGCGTTGGGGGAAATATGCGGCGGAATACAGCATAACCAGGCTTCCAACAATCCCGACAGCCAGGCACATCACCCAAGACAAAGGATCCATGCGGAAGTCGAAGACCATTCCAATGCTTGCAACCCAAGTGATTGAACCGATATCCAGGGTGTTGTTTTCCGCGTCAAAAGGGATGTGCATTAAGGCAAAAACTGCTGTTGAGGCGGGGGCCAAGGAAAGAATGAGCAGTGCGCGACGATCGAAGAGCTGCACGAGCTTGGGTGCCACAAGGGCAGCCAGCACATGGATACTCAAGATCAAGGGCATGAGCGGTTCCAACCTCAAGGCTCTACTGGAGTCAAACGGGCGTATCCTCGTCGTTCCTGTCCTCAAGTTTAGAGAAAATGCACGATTTACGCATCTTTCAGGGCGAAAACCTTGGACATTTGAATTTTTTACGCCCAAAAACCTGCTTTCACTACCTGGCAGTGCCTCCCTATTGCCGTCATTGCGTGCCTGTGGACGATAATGATGTAATGACCGTTTTTTTCCAGGGTGCCGCCTTCGTGATCACCGTCGTGACAGTGCTCGGCCTGGGGTCATTTATCTCGGGAGCACTCTCAATTTGGCGGCGCACACGGATGGGCACCCCGTCACCTGGGCGTTTCACCTCGCCTGTGCGTCGAGTTTTCTCGATGGTAGCCACGGTTTTGACGCATGGACAGTTCCGCGGAAGACCGTGGCTGAGGCTTGCGCACTGGCTGGTCATGGTGTCTTTCCCTTTATTGTTTGTAACTCTCGCCAGTTCTTACCATGATGTCTTTTCCGCTGCTTTGTGGGGAGTTGCCATACCGTCGCCGGCCTTTCCGTCTTTGTTGTATACGGTTTGGATTTGGGGAGTAGAAGTCATTGCCTGGTTGTCTCTGTTTGGAATCCTCTCGATGATTATCTTCAGGCAGGTCAAGGGACGAGCCGGTGGGGACGCTACCGCACGACGGGGCGAAGCTGGGTCCAAGGCATTGCCTCAACGTTTCTTCGGCTCCAAACACGGACAAGCCCTTTTCGTAGAGTTCGTGATTCTAATCGTGGTATTCAGCGTGCTCATGATCCACTCATTCAAGGCTGCTCAGCTGTCTTTTTCTCCCGAGATGGCTCAGGCTTGGTACCCCTTAACTTCATGGATGGTGCCTTTCTTCGGCCTGGTCTTCGGCCTGGATTTGGGTGCCCCCCTGGATATAGCCACCAGCGGGGCTGTAGCTGTTGGCTTCTCGATTCTGAAGATCCTCGTGTCAATGGTGTGGATGATTGTTGTGGGTGTCATGCCTGCGATGGGTATCGCGTGGCACAGGTTCCTGGCTTTCTTTACCCTGTTCTTCGCCAAAGACCCAGGTGGCAGAAAAGATCTGGGCGGTTTATCGCCCATGCGCGTACTCGGTTCGGGTGGCGGTGCTCTGGCAACGCCAGCCTCCATTGAGGACCCCGAATTCTTTGGGGATTCCCCTGTTTTCGGGGCATCGACATTGACGCAGTTGACGTGGAAGAACTTGTTGGATGTCCAGTCCTGTACCGAATGTGGCCGCTGTCAGGAAGTCTGTCCCGCCTGGGCTACCGGCAAACCCCTGTCCCCCAAAACATTGGTCATGTCGATTCGCGATGCCCTTGATGCGGGCGCTAATGGTCTGGATGCCCCCATTCCAGTTGGCGAAGAGCTGTGGGATTGCACTAGTTGTGGCGCATGTGTCCAGTCATGCCCCGTGGGAATCGAGCACTTGGACATTGTCACGTCCCTGCGTCGGGCAAGGGTATTGATGGACTCTGATTTCCCCCGGGATTACACCCAACTGTTTAGGAAAACCGAGACCAGAGGCAACCCCTGGGGACTTCCCAAGAAGGCCCGCATGGACTGGGCCAAGGGTTTAGACTTTACGGTGCCCCAAATCGGAGTTGACGTGGCTGACGCAACTGAGGTTGATTACTTACTCTGGGTTGGCTGCGCAGGTTCATATGACGAGGGCGGAAAAGCAGCCACTGCCGCCTTTGCACAGCTGCTTCACATGTCGAGTGTCAGCTTTGCCGTCCTCGGCAATGGGGAAACCTGTACGGGTGATTCGGCGAGACGTGCGGGCAACGAAATTCTTTTCTTACAGCAATCATCCCAGGTCATAGCCATGTTACAAGAAGCCAAAGCGAAAGAAATACTGGTGATGTGCCCGCACTGCTACACCACCATCGGTAAGGAGTATGCAGACTTCGGTGCGCACTTTAAAGTCACGCACCACACGCAGTTGTTGAATCGTCTGGTACGCGATGGGCGCTTGAAACTGGCGAAGCCCGAAGGCGAAGACGGGCGCGTTTTACAAATCACCTATCACGACCCGTGCTTCTTGGGGCGCCACAACGGCGAATTTGATGCCCCGCGCGCGCTTGTGTCAGATATTGGCCAGCTACATGAAATGCCTCGAAACCGCGAAAACTCGATGTGTTGTGGGGCTGGTGGCGGGCACGCATTCGTTGAAGAATCTGGTGGGGTGCGCATTGCGGATGCTCGTGCCCTTGAGGCACAGAACACGGGGGCAGATATTATCGCCACGGCCTGTCACTTCTGCACAAACATGCTGCAAACAGGGGTTGCCAACACTCAGGGGACGGCGAGGGTACAAGACATTGCGACCTTGACTCTGGCTGCCGCACAACGCGCTGCTACAAGCGAGGCCAGAGCGTAACCCAGGTTGGCCTGTGGCCTAAAGTTCGACCAAGAAGCCGTCCTCGTCAAGTAGCCAACCACCTGCCTCTTGTATGAGGCGCTTTGCAATTAACTCAATCAGGCTGGCTGCTTTCAGACGTTCCAGGCGCATACTTCTTGACAGACGCGGCCCATAAGCCTGCGACAAATCGCGTGGAACCCACAAAATATCGTAGGAAATAACGCCTTCATCAGGCGCTGCACCGACGGCGCGAGGCACATCGGATTCTTCATGAACATGTATGTGCACCTCGGAAGATGCTCCGCACCGCCCCATGATTGCGTAAGAATCCAGGGTGTCGCCTTGGGCCAAGGCAACCTCATCAAAGGCATCGGCCTCGGCGTGTAGCCAAGCACGTTCATCGGATGAGAGCTCAGCGACCGCACGCCTTCGCAAACCGTCTCGGTCAAAAGCCAGTTTATCGGTGGGTATGGATGCTAGGCGTATGCGTCTGGCACGCGCAGTATTCGGCAGGTCGGCCTCAGTTTCTTCCAGGGAACTGTGTGCGTCTGGTAAAACCGGGCGCACAACCTCGACGCAGGCCGGCGGGGAGAGCCACAGATCGGAAATAATGCGCAAGCCAACTGAGGCATCCGGATCGGGGATCACAACCGGACCTGTCGCCAGACGCAAAGCACCGGCAAGGCGACGTGCCATGGCGCGCAGCCCCGTGAGGACCTCGAGTTCTAAACCTTCAGGACAGCCTTCAGGGAAAGCGTCAAGTAACTCATCGCAACCTGCAAGTTCTGGAGGAACAGGGGCACCGCGCAGGGCAGGGACTGAGAGCAAATAGGCAGTTGCTGACCAGCTTGGCAACCCTAAACTTTGAGCCACTTCCTCGGTGGCCTCCCAGGGACCAGAGAGGTAGGCCTCCCCCGTCAAACGCAATAAACCTTGACGAATCCACCCCGCATCATCCCAGATGGAAAGGGCTAAGGCTTCTAATTCTTGCGTTTGCACGTCGTCGGCCAAGGCCAAGAGGTGAAAACGCTGCCCATCCTTGTACGTCAGCGAATCAAGGAACTCAGGAGGGGTCACGGTGTGCTTCAGTTCTGGGGGTTGTTTGGTGTGTGGTCCTTGGGTGCTTCGGAGGTGAGGCTGCGTGGGGTGGGGGCAATACCGCGCCCCTCGAGTACGTGTATGCGCGAGAAATTGAGGTAAGAGCGCGAAGCCGTCGGGCCACGTTGACCTTGATAGCGGGAGCCTGTTGCGCCCTTCCCGTAGGGCTTTTCGGCAGGTGAGGACAGTTGGAAGAAACACATCTGACCAACCTTCATGCCCGGAAAAAGCAAGATGGGCATGGTTGACGTGTTTGACAGTTCTAGGGTGACGTGCCCGGTGAAACCAGGATCGATGAAACCGGCCGTCGAGTGTGTGAGCAGCCCTAGGCGACCTAGCGAGGATTTGCCTTCTAGCCGGGCTGCCACATCGTCACCAAGCGTGACACATTCAAAAGTAGAGCCGAGGACGAACTCCCCTGGATGCAGCACGAAGGGGTCATCGTTGCCGACATCAATCAGGTGCGTCAGGTCGTCTTGTTGGGCCGATGGGTCGATAACCGGGTAGCGGTGGTTGTCGAAGAGGCGGAAATACCTGTCTAGGCGCACGTCAATCGAGGACGGCTGGAGCATGTCGAGGTCAAGGGGGTCAAGGCTGATAGAACCGGCATCAATGCGGGCGCGAATATCACGATCAGAGAGCAACACAGAACTATCGTAGCCGAGCCCGGCCCTTAGTCTAATGTGCGCGCCCAGATACGACTGTGGCATACTTGATCCCTGTCGCGGGTGTAGTTCAATGGCAGAACTTCAGCTTCCCAAGCTGATAGCGCGGGTTCGATTCCCGTCACCCGCTCTTGGAAAAGGTTTGCGGGGTGTATCCCCGTAAACCTTTTGCTATGTGCGGGTCGGTGAATCGACAGGGCCCACGCTGCCCGCAAGGGCAGTGGGGATCCCGTCACCCGCTCCGCGGACAAAATGTGCTTTGCACATTTTGTCTTGCCAGTGCTTATTTGCGCCGCGATAATCCGCGGCGCGTCACTCGCGCTTTTGCGAAAAGTGCGATTTTCGCAAAAGCTAGTTCCACATACTGTGGGCAGAACCTGGAGTTAATTCTGTAAAAACGTTTCACACTTGGGCCCATGCTGACCGCCAACGACGATGGATGCGCCTTCTACCGCAAGAATTAACTGCGGAGGGCCCAGAGTATCTAAGTTAAGTTGCTGGTTATCATTCAGGTTTGTACTGCGGCTCAGCGTTCTCGGCTGCAGCCTTCTCGTAGGCCGGAAAGCCGACATACACTTCGTCACGCAGCGGGTTGAGACGCCCCCGCACGATCCGGTAGGAGTGGTAAATCAACACTCCGACGTTGGCTGCAAGGGCCAATGCAGAGACGGTAAACAGCGCTACAGGGTTATTGGAGGATTCGACGGAGAACATGCTGTCGGAGACGAATGAGGGCACTGCCATTGTGAACATCATCCAGAACGCCAAGGTCTGCGCCCGGGCTTGTAACCAGCTGCCGCGCTTGATGAAGAAGGCTGGGATGGTACAAGAGACCAATAGTGCGGCACCAGCGTAGAAAGCATGATCCCCAACGCAGTTATACACGTAGGCGAAGTTCCACAGGTCGTAGGCGATGATCCAAGGCCAGATCATGTCGGGCCACACCATGTCTTTACGAGAATCGCGCGAGAGTCGAATACCTAGCCAACCAGAGATGGTGATGATGTTTATGAGCCCAGCTACACCGTTCATCCAGTTCCAGGGACCTGAAATCATCCACACCCCATCGACCATGCCGTCAACCTCCATGGCACCCACCTGGAAATCACGGATCACTGCCTCCAGGATGTTGACTGCCAAGATGAAGGGCGGGAACATCAGTACCCATTTGTTGGCTGCCGCTCCCTTGATGAATCGCAGCGCAAGGAATCCCAAGCAACCAGCCAGCGCCGAATAGACCTTTACCCAGTGGAACCAGGTGCCCGTCGAGGCGCCCTCGCCTGCCGTGTTTGGCCAAACGAAAATGGTCAGCACAACGGGCAACACCAAAAACAGTGACAGTGCCACCCACTTGTTAATCCGCGCCAGTTCGTTGCAGGCGATCAGCGCACCCAGGACGACGAACCACATCAAATAGGCGTACCAAGGCGCCTGGGCAAAGAGGAACACAGCTTCTCCAATCTTCAAACGGACACCTATGTCCGGTCAAGAAAAGCATAACACAGCGCCTCTGGCGTCACACGCTCCGGCAAAGGATTGCAGGGCGTAGCCTCGTAAACCTTTTGCGATGTGCAGGTCAGTCAGTAAGTCAGTCAACAGGGCCCACACCACCCGCAATGGCAGTGGCGAACACACCTGAAACTCAAAAGAATCACATAGAATTCAAGGTGAATTTGCAAGTCACTTGGGGGTAGGTATGCGTGAATTTGTTGCTCTCGATTTTGAAACGGCAAACGAGCAGCGACGTTCGGCTTGTGCCGTTGGACTGGTTAGTTTTGACAGTGAAGGCAAAGTTGCAGATCGGTACTACCAACTTTTACGTCCGCATCCTGATGTGGATTACTTCAATCCAATTAATGTGTGGATTCACGGAATCTCAGCTGAGGATGTAGTTGACGCACCTCAATGGGATGAAATTTACGATGATGTGGCTGCATTCGTAGCTGACAGACCAATCGTCGCGCACAACATGGCTTTCGACGGGTATGTTTTTTCAGACCTGGCTTCAATGTACGGCTTTGAACAACCAAATAACCGCAGATTCTGCACGCTCCGACTTGCAAGAAAGATACTTGTCGAGGAACTAGACCGCAAGAGCCTTGACAATGTATACGACTTCTACTTTCCTGGAGAGCCTTTCGATCACCACCATGCATCTGCCGATGCTGAGGCGTGTGGTCGCATCTTCTGTCGGATGCAATCCGAGTTTGAATATGAACAACTTGAAGAAATGTGCCCACCTACGAGAAGGTCCCGTCCTACTCAAAGGCCAGGAATGCTGGCGGATCAATTGTTGGTTGAGGAGTTAATTGAGCGCTACGGCAATAGCAAAGCTCTAGAAAACGAACATGTTGTTTTTACTGGCACCCTGCGGCACGGCCAGCGCGCTGCAGTTCAACAACTCGTGACCGTTGTTGGCGGAATACCTGAGAAGAGCTTGACCAAGAAAACAACGCTGCTCGTTGTTGGTATCCCGAACCCGCAGGCATGGGTGGAGGGCTCCTCTGCTTCGCGAAAACTCATCAAAGCTTCACAGTTACGAGATGCCGGATCTCCCATCGAAGTGATCACAGAAGAAGAGTTCTTCAATCGTTTATCTGACTGACTGCACAGTTCCCGCTTCATAGAAGCGTTGCCCAATGTAGCCTTCCCAGAAAAACTGAGGAACTCCGCGCTGAAATTCTTCACCAAGCATTTATTGCTCATTTATTGCATCATCTCCCGTACCTTCAACTATTAACACAATCCACTACGCTTCCAATATGAATGATTCCCCACACCTTGACTACCAACAGTTCTTTGAGGACAACCGATCGAACTGGGACGACAGGGCTGCGGTACACCAGGCCTCAGGTTATGGAATCGCTGAACTCATAGACGACCCGCAGGCGATCACACCAGAGTTGCTGCTCGATCTTCACCGTTTTGGCGATCTGACCAACAAAAACATCATCCATCTTCAGTGCCATCTGGGCACGGACACCATTGGTTTTGCGCGGCAGGGAGCTAGGCGCACGGTTGGCATCGATCTGTCCAGTGAATCCCTCAACCGGGCGCGCGCCATCGCTAGGGAATGTAACGCGAACATCGAATTCATTGAGTCCAATGTGTACGACGCGCGCACGGCAGTTGACGGCTCTTTCGACCTGGTCTACACCTCCCTTGGAGTCCTGTGCTGGCTTCCAGACGTAAACGCCTGGGCAGAAGTGATCAGCTCACTGCTGAAACCAGGGGGTACCTTCTTTATCCGAGACGATCACCCCATGCTCATGGCCATCGGAGAGGACACCATCCACGGCCTTGTGATCGAACAACCATATTTCCAACACATTACCCCGATAACCTGGGATGATGATCAAAGTTACGTCACGCCTCCAGCAGATGCACCGCCCATCACACACACCCGTAATCACCAATGGAACCACGCCCTAAGCGAAATCATCACCGCTCTGCTCAAGGCTGGACTAATACTCGACTCCTTCGAAGAAACTACCTATGCCTCGTGGTGCCCATGGCCAGACCTCATGGAGCTAGATGAAAAACACGGCTACTACTTTAAGGATCACCCAGAACGCCTACCCCTCCAGTTCGTCATCCAGGCTCACAAACCGCAATAACCTACGGTTGCCCCCACAAGCCTGCAACAGCCCCAACCGCACCGTCCTCGGCAAAACCTGAAGAAATCTGCACCTGCGTCTTTGGCAGCGGGTAAACTTACGGTAGCGTAGGTTAAACGCAGCGTAGCTTCCTTCGAGAAACAGCCAGGGGACCAAATGCCATCGAAGAATCGTTCCGCCTTTGTCAAAGCAGGCGCGAAATACCATGACTTCCAGACCGTGCCGTGGGTGTTGCGCGACCGCGCCACCAAGTACCCCAACGACATTTGTCTGGAACGCCAGGTTGGCATTGGCGGCATGTGGATCCCAATCACCGCCCGCCAGTTCCGCGAGGAAGTCGACATGCTCGCCCGCGGGCTCATTGCCCTGGACCTCCAACCAGGCGATCGCGTCGGCATTTTCGCCCCCACCTCTTACGAGTGGTCGCTTATCGACATGGCTGCCCAAACCGCAGCACTGGTTGTTGTACCGATCTACCAATCAGACTCTGTAGAGCAAGTCCGTTGGATACTCACAGACGCCCAGGTGAACATTGTTTTCGCACAGAATCAGGGCATGGTGGCCACCACGCTTCAAGCTCAGCAACTCGCTCAGGACGCCGGCGAAAAAGAGTCCCTGCGACAAGTCCTTTGCCTAGAGGACGATGCTATCGATACCGTCCTCGCCAATGCCCAAACCGTCCCCGAGGAAGTCCTTGAGGCCCGCTATCACGCGCTGACCTCCACTGATTTGGCGACCATTGTCTACACTTCGGGCACTACCGGGCACCCCAAGGGCGTTATGCTCCCCCACCGCTGCCTGGGCGTTGGCGCCATCAACGCCAAGAAAGCCCTGCCAGAGATTGTCGTCAACAAGAATTCGCGCCTTCTCATGTTCCTGCCCTTGGCGCACATTATGGCTCGCGTCATCTTCTACGACATTTTGGGGGGACGAGGGCGAATCGGACACAGCCCTGACACCAGCAGGCTTCTGGCGGATATCACCAGTTTCAAGCCCTCGGCGCTGATCGTTGTCCCACGCGTGCTAGAAAAAATCTACAACGCCGCCGAAGCAAAGGCAGGCAAGGGCATTAAGCTCAAGATTTTCCGCTGGTCGGCACATGTGGCAGCCCAGCTTTCGCGAAAAAAAGGACGCCCTCACCCGCTGACTTCCGTGCAATATTTTGCGGCGAACAAGCTGGTGTTGTCCAAGCTGCGTAACACCATCGGCCCGCAGTGCAACTTTGTTGTCTCAGCTGGCGCCCCTCTGGGTGAACGTATGGGGCACTTCTTCCGCGGCCTGGGCATGACCATCGTGGAAGCCTATGGTTTGACCGAGGTAACGGGACCTGCAAGTTTCACGCGTCCTTCAGAAAAGGCCCTGGGCACAGTTGGACGCCCGTACCCCACCGTGACAGTCTCGATCAGTGACGAGGGCGAGGTCCTGGTCAAAGGTCCGATGGTTTTCGACGGTTACCTCAACGATCCGGAGAACACCAAGAAGGTCATTGATGAGGAAGGCTGGTTCCATACCGGGGACATTGGCCATTTGGATGCTAAAGGATTCTTGACGATCACTGGTCGTAAGAAGGAGCTGATCGTGACTGCGGGCGGTAAGAACGTTTCGCCCTCGGTCTTGGAGGATAAGCTGCGCGGGCATCCCATTATTTCGCAGGTAGTCGCAGTTGGTGATCGTCAGCCTTTCATCTCTGCGTTGATAACCCTGGATGCCGACATGTTGCCAGGATGGCTGAAAAACAAGGATCTGCCCGCCATGACCGTTCAGGAAGCCACTACTCATCCCGAGGTTGTTGCCGCTATGCAAAGGGCCATTGACCGCACCAACACCCAGGTGTCTCGGGCTGAATCGATCCGTAAGTTCACGATCCTGTCCACAGATTTCACGGAAGAAAATGGGATGCTTACCCCGTCGATGAAGGTGAAACGTGAGGCTGTCCTGGCCCGCTTTGAAGACGAAATAGAGGACATGTACGAGGGCAAGCTAGACATGGACACCCAGGCGAAACGCAAGAAACGCGGCCTGTTTGGGCGTCGTCGCAAGAAGAAGTAACACCACCCAAAGGCGTCAAAGGCCTCCAGAACAAAAGTTCTTTAAGACGATATGCCCCCCATTTGTCAGAAACTCGCTATTCTTGGCCTGTGCCGAAGATAATTGGTAAAAACCTGCAAGAACACCGTGACCGCACCCGCGTGCGGCTTTTCACCTCCCTGTCCAAACTGCTCAGTGAACAAGGCTTTGACTCTCTGACCATGGCTCAAATAGCACAGGGAGCAAAAGTGGGGCGCACGGCCGTGTACAACCACTTCACTGATAAAGAATCCTTGTTACTTGCATATATCGAGTACGAAACAATCAGGTATTCGCACAGCCTGCGGGAAAACCTTGAGGGCGTTGAAGACCCTATTGAGCAGCTTCGAATCTACATTAGCCACCAGATTGACCTATCGGCACACTACAGACTTGCCCCCGGCCCCGACCTGCGCAAAATCATGAATTCTTCGAATGTTCGCGCTTTACATGGACACGCTTCCCTGGTCGAGGATGTTTTACTAAGTATCCTCACTGCGGGGATTGAAAAAAACTCCTGGCCTCTCCAGGATGTCACAGGCCTTATCCCTCTTATTCATGCCTGTTTGTCTGGTTGGGCGCCTCCAAAGGATCCGGCACAACTCCAACGTTTCACTCGTTTGGCGCAAGGTTTCATCCTGAGGGCAGTAGGCGTTTCACTTGACGATAAACGCGCTGAAATCCCTGATGTTCCGCACGGGCTTGCCGAACTTATGGGTTCTGGAACATCTTGTCCTGTGGCATATTCTGTTCGCAGCCCAGCTCATTGTCCGGTCAATTGATCAAAGTTTTTGTATTTTTCTGGGGAGCACATGTTTCGCTTCATTCCTAGCTATACTTCCGAAGTGGATACTAACTTTGCAAAGGCAGTGATCAGGACGTGAGCAACCAGGACGAACTCTTAGCTCTTGCCCAGGATCCGGCAACCCCTCTAACGACCCTGCAGCATTTGGCGCAGAACTATCCTGAGCTTCGCCCCTCCGTGGCGTACAACCCTTCGACCTACCCTGCACTCTTGGAGTGGTTAGGCAATTTAGGCGATCCCACCGTTGATGAGGTCCTTGGCCTTCGCGAAGAACGCAACTCCGGGCTTCTTAGCCCAAACCACAAGACCCGGCTACTCGCCGCGGGTTTGGTTTATTCCGCCACCGCCCTTCCCGAGGGCGACACCCCCGTCGTTGTAGAAGTCGAGGATACCGAGGCCCCTGAGGAAGAAAGCTCTTATCCCTCAGCCACAGCACAACCCGAGGAACAAGAGGCGGAAGGCGTGGTTGAGTCTGAGATTCCCTCTGCCCCACCTGTTGAAGAGGAAGCGGATCCTGCCGCCTTTGACGAGTTTTTTGAAGACCCCGAGCAAAGCTCTAAGCCAGAAGAGGTGGGTCTTGGTTACTCCACAATTGTAAAAATCTTGTTAGGGGTTATAGCTGCACTGTTAATCATGTTGCTATTGCTATCTATATTCCTTTTCAAAGGGTCTAAGGATCAAGAAAGCGAAGCAGCTCCTACTGGGGCAATTACTCCTATCGAGACTCCGAGTATTTCTGAAAGTCCTTCAAAAGAACCCTCGAGTAGTCCTAGTGCGAGTGAAACCCCCAGCGAAACACCTTCTCCCACCGGTGACGAGGGAACTGGCAAACCTCAGGCAGATGCACTGCAAATTACTCAGTTCCAAAGTGCTGACCGTAATGTTTTGTGCAATATCATGGCGGACAATGTCAACTGCACGGTAATGCGGACTGTGGGTTACACAACCAACTGTGAGAAGCGGCCAGAATCGCCCGCCACCGCTCTGAAGTTGAATTCGGATAAGTCTCTTCAGGTGACCTGTGTCCCTATCTCCACCGTCGTTACCACGGTTTTGGAACCGAATAAAC
Source organism: Actinomycetaceae bacterium (assembly GCA_030538185.1). GTDB lineage: Bacteria > Actinomycetota > Actinomycetes > Actinomycetales > Actinomycetaceae > JAUNUK01. Next base: position 275,339 of record JAUNUK010000003.1, read on the forward strand.
AGGCTACCTCTGGGAACTTCGTCTGCCAGGCTGGCCCTGATGGGAAACAAATCACCTGTTGGGATTACACCACAAAGGGACAGTTCTACCTGGGCGAATCCAGCTGGGGTCGCGCCTATATTGAATAAGGTCTGCTGAGCAAGGCCGAAGCAAGAGGATCGCTTCTTCCCCTTTGCCGAGGGCGGCCCACTCTCAACCCTGGTTAAGCACATAGGGCGTGGTACCCATAACGAGGACCACGCCCTAGCCTTATCGCAGGTCTTTTGGCATTACTTCTTTTCCGAGGCGCGAACCTCGTCCATGTCGAGGTCCTTAACCTGTTTGATCAGGTCTTCCAAGGCTGCTGCAGGCAAGGCTCCGGCCTCACGGAAAACCAGTACGCCTTCGCGGAAAATCATCAAGGTAGGGATGGACTGGATTTGAGCCGAAGCGGCAATGCTCTGCTGGGCTTCGGTGTCGACCTTGCCGAATACGATATCTGGGTGCTTGTCAGATGTCGCTTCAAAAATTGGTCCAAAGCTGCGGCAGGGGCCGCACCACTCTGCCCAAAAATCCAGGAGGACGATATCCGATGTCTCAATAGTAGAAGTCAGATTATCGCTAGTGATCTCGATGGTCGCCATATTGGACCCTTCCTCGTCAAAATTTACGTCTGTACTCTGTATTCCTATTCGGCTTGTCCCTAGGGATTGGCCACACTTCATTCAACGGTTATACCCCCGCCAGTATTCCATACGAGGACAGTAAGTACCCGTTTTTACAGCTGAGCTGCCAGAACCTCGGCGATTTGAACCGTATTCAAGGCAGCTCCCTTGCGCAGGTTGTCGCCGGATACTACAAATACCAGGCCTTTCTTACCTTCAATGGACTGATCCTGGCGGATACGGCCCACATAAGACGGGTCTTTTCCGGCAGCCTCCAAAGGGGTCGGAACGTCAACCACGACAACCCCTGGTGCGGAAGATAGCAACTCTTTCGCACGTTCAGGTGTAATGTCACGCGAGAACTCAGCATTGATTGTCAGGGTGTGTGATGTCACGACCGGGACGCGCACGCAGGTCCCTGAAACCAACAGATCCGGGATACCCAGGATGCGGCGGCTTTCGTTGCGCAACTTTTGTTCTTCATCAGTCTCATCCGAGCCGTCCTCGGCAATGTTTCCTGCCAAAGGGACGACGTTGAAGGCGATTGGTGCGACATAAGGTGCGGTGTCTGAGCCAAAATCGACCGCCGAACCATCCGTAACCAAACCCTCCAAATTTTGCGAGACCCCCGCCTTCATTTGATTGACGAGGGCGGAGACACCAGCTAACCCGGAACCCGAAACGGCCTGGTATGAAGAAGCCACCATGCGAATAAGGCCTGCCTCATCGTGCAGGACCTTTAAAACAGGCATGGCAGCCATGGTGGTGCAGTTCGGGTTGGCAATGATGCCCAGGGGACGATTCAGGGTGTCTCCAGGGTTGACCTCAGAGACGACCAAAGGGACCTCTGGATTCTTGCGCCACGCAGAAGAGTTGTCCACAACCACGGCACCAGCTGCAGCAATCTTTGGGGCGTATTCACGCGAAGCCGTGGCACCTGCCGATAACAGCGCAATATCCAGGCCCGTAAAATCTGCGGTAGCGACATCTTCAACGACAATGTCCTGACCCTTAAACGGCAGAACCTTGCCCGCAGAACGGGCGGAGGAAAAGAATCGGATGGAGGCCACAGGAAAATCGCGTTCCTCAAGCAGCGTGCGCATAACTGCGCCTACCTGGCCAGTTGCCCCTACAACACCGATATTGAGTGCCTTTGTACTGGTCATCGTCCTGTCCCTCCATATACGACCGCCTCGGAATCGGCGGCATCCAAACCAAATGCTGTGTGTACTGCACGCACGGCTTTATCCAAGTCGTCCAGATCCACCACGACTGAAATGCGAATCTCGGAGGTGGAAATCATGTCGATATTGACTCCCGCTGCAGACAGGGACTCAAATAGTTTGGCTGATACACCAGGGTTTGTGCGCATACCCGCACCCACCAGCGATAACTTGCCGATGTTGTCCTTGTATTGCAGTTTCGTGAAGCCTAACTGTGGCTGAATTTCTTTCAATGCTTCCAATGTGGCCGCACCATCAGCGGCAGGAAGGGTGAAAGAAATATCCGTCACGCCAGAATCCGTGTGCGAGATGTTTTGCACAATCATGTCGATATTGGCTCCAGCTTCAGCCACAGTCGAGAAAATCTTGGCTGCGACACCTGGCCTATCGGGCACGTTAACGATGGTGATCTTGTCTTGGCTGCGGTCATGCGCGATACCGGAGATGATCGGAGCTTCCACAGATTCCTCCTTCATGTAGGTCAAGGCAGCTTCAGGGACGATCCCCTCAAGCGCAGGATTGGCAGTTGTATTAGAAATCCAGGTGCCCTCTTTTTCAGAGAAAGAGGAACGTACATGCAAAGGCACACCGTAACGGCGTGCGAATTCGACGGCCCTCAGGTGCAAGATTTTTGCGCCATGCGCAGCCATTTCCAAGGTTTCCTCATAGCCCAGAGTGCGCACACGGCGGGCGTTGGGCACGATGCGCGGATCGGCTGTGAAGAGGCCGTCCACATCGGTGAAGATCTCGCAGACATCTGCATGCAAAGCTGCAGCCAAAGCCACCGCCGTCGTATCAGAACCACCCCGACCCAGGGTGGTGACGTCATTATCGTCGGATACACCCTGGAACCCTGCGACGATTGCGACCTGCCCGTCTTGAATGGCCCGTGCTACGCGTTCTGGCACCATACCGACAATCGATGCCCTGCCATAGCGTGAATCTGTGTGGATTCCAGCCTGTGCTCCCGTGTATGACTGGGCGGGCTCACCAAGCTCGTTGATGGCCATAGCCAGCAGAGACATAGATATACGCTCGCCGGCCGAAAGCAGAATATCCATCTCGCGTTCAGGGGCATTACTGGTCAGACGGGCCGCCAAATCCAATAAGTCATCCGTGGTGTCCCCCATGGCTGATACTACGACGACAACCTGGTGACCGGCGCGTTTCAAGGTGACGATACGTTTTGCCACGCGCAACATCGCATCAGCATCCGAGACGGATGAACCACCAAACTTCTGGACTACCAGAGCCATCGGTAACCTTCCCTACGACCGTAAAGGTGTCAGCGCCGCCCAGCCGTGAGTTGGTCCCAGATAGACGTCGCCGCCTTTGGAGACCTTTCAAGTGTAACTGTTGACATCTAGGCCACAAACTCGCAACAAATTTAGGCTCCCTTATCAACAGGCGACGCTTTTTCTGTACGGTGGAGTTATGACGCTCACAGCCCACGGCCTGTCTCGCAGTTTTGGCTCTGTTCAAGCGGTTAATCGCATGGACATCGATCTCAAGGGTGGCACGATCGTTGCCCTAGTTGGACCTAATGGTGCAGGTAAGACGACTTTAATGCTCATGCTTGCGGGATTGTTGGCCCCCGATACAGGCACCATAGAGATTGACGGGGTTGACATGTCAAGCAACCCGAGGACAGCCCGCTCAAAAGTCGGTTGGATGCCGGACACCTTGGGTTCTTGGGACTCCTTAACCACGAAAGAGATCCTCACCACCTTCGCCCAGGCTTACGGCACACCTCGAAAAGACGCATTGCCGAGGGCGCTGGAGTTACTGTCGCGAACCGGGCTTCAAGAATTTGCCAACCAGCCCGCCCGCGTCTTGTCTCGCGGCCAAAAGCAACGATTGAGCCTGGCGCGCGCCCTGGTGAACAGCCCTTCAGTTTTGTTATTGGATGAACCTGCCGCAGGCCTTGATCCCCGCGCGCGCCTGCAACTGCGTGACATCTTGCGCGAAGAAGCCGACAGGGGTGCGACTGTACTGGTGTCCTCTCATGTCTTGAGTGAACTGGAAACGATGGTGGATGACGCCATCTTTGTTTCCAAGGGTCTCACCGTGGAACGTCAAGAACGCCAAAACGCGGGGTCGGCGACCTTCACCGTTGAGGGCATCGCTACAGACGATCACCTTGCACAAGTTATTGCAGCGATTGAAGGGTTGGACCTCGGCCTTCGGGTAAGTGACGCAAAGCGCTCCAGCCTTGAGTTGGAACGCGAATACATGGCCTTGGAGGACAGTAACAATGAGTGACGCATCGATGACTACCCCGCCCTCGGAAATGAATGTGGAAACTGGCCTTGCACCAAAAACTGAACACAGCGGGCCTTCTTTCTTCGCCGGTATTTGGCTGGTTACTGGCCTGGAACTGCGTCAAAGGGTTCGTTCGACCAAGTGGAAGATATCCCTTGGCGTGTGGGCGCTGGTGCTTTTGGCGTTGACTGCCGGCCTGGAGTTGATGGCCTCGGCAAGCTATTCCCAAGACGGTTTCGGACCTGCGCGTGCCGAAATAGCAGGGCTCTTGTACGGCTTTATCGCTTTCTTTGTTTTGAGCATCGCCTTGCTGGTCGCCCCCACTTTGTCAGCCACGTCCATCAACGGAGACAGACAGAACGCGACTTTGGCCGTTTTGCATATGACTCCCCTTTCATCTGCGCAAATAGTGTTGGGCAAGTGGTTGGCCGCCTGTGCGGCGGGCATGGCTTTCGTTGTCGTGGCCACACCGTTCCTGGCCTTTGAACACCTGCGCGCGGGGATCCTTGGTCCCAACCTGTTGATTGTCTTATTGGTCATTACAGTTTTGGTGGCCACTGTTTGTGGCATTAGCCTGGGCTTTTCCGCATTGATCTCCCGGCCTGCGGGCTCCACGGTGTTGACCTATATGGTTCTTGCGGCCCTCGTGGTGGGCACGCCCATTGTGACTGCCGTGCTCTCGGTCGGTCAGGAACGCGATTACCCCTACGAATACTGGGGATTGGAGCATGACGGGCCTGCGGAAGAAAAACCTGTTTTCCGCGACGACAGCGACGCGCAACCGGCGAGCACAACGCCTCCGCCAGTCATGACGACCACCACTGAGGAACCCGAATACCTTTCCAAGTGTGTGCAAAAGAAGGGATTTTACTCGGTCAGCGCCAAACCTCAGTGGTGGATTTTCGCCATGAACCCCTATGTGACCTTGGCTGATGCTGCTCCCACCATGTCTTTTGATAGGGACAAAGAGATCAGACACACCGGAATGCTGGGCGGGGCGGCCTTGGGTTTCGCCCAAATAAAGTCCTCGCCCAACCCCCAGTGGTATTTGGAGTACAGGGTTCCCCAGGAGCTCTTGGGTGAAGGACGCCTGAGCTACCGCGACGAATGCATCCCTCAGCCCGACGGAACCTACATCGAACGTTGGACTATTTCCTCCGACCAACTCAACGACCTCAACAGGCATGGAGATGAGTGGGTCCAGAAACAAGTTGAACTCAGCGGCTGGAAGTCACCAGAAACGCTGATTGGCACGACCTGGTGGCTGGGCATGTTGGTGCACGTCCTGCTGGGTGGCATTGGGGTTGCGGTGGCCATTGGAGTCACCCAAGTCCCCATCAAGAAACTCAGCAAGGGCACCCGTATCGCCTAAAGCTTCCATCATATTTCCGAGGGCGACTTCGCCAGCGAACGTGGTCTTGACTTTGGGGCTAGCGGTTGTGGGTGCGTCTAGATAAGTCTGCGGCCTTCGAAAGCTCGGCCGAGCGTGACCTCATCGGCGTACTCCAGATCCCCACCCACGGGCAGGCCAGAAGCCAGACGTGACGTGGGGATTTCAAGAGTGGAAAGCATGCGTGCAAGGTATGCTGCCGTAGCTTCACCCTCGACATTGGGGTCCGTGGCGATAATGACTTCTTTCACTGTGCCGTCGGCCAGGCGCGACATGAGTTCACGGATGCGCAGCTGATCTGGGCCGATGCCGTTGATCGGGTCAATAGCGCCACCGAGGACATGGTATCGGCCTCTAAACGAACGTGTGCGTTCAATGGCCGCCACGTCTTTGGCTTCTTCGACGACGCATAGTAAGTGCTGTTCACGCCTGGTATCCAGGCAAATGGCACAGTGTTCTTCTTCGGTGACGTTGCCACAGGTGGTACAAAATTTGACCTTTTCTTTGACCACGGTCAACGCCGTGGTCAAGCGCTTCACCGATTCAGGGTCGGCACCCAGGATGTGCAAGGCAATCCGCTGGGCTGACTTCGGGCCAATACCCGGCAGTGCACCTAACTCGTCCATTAAGTCCTGCAAAGCGCCTGTGTACATAACTGACATGCTACTTCATACCTTGACCGGGCAGATGGCGGGTTTCTTCAATGACCTTGCCTCCCAGTACGTCTATCACAACCGCGACACCTGAACGTTCAGGCCGCGCGTGCCCAGAATCTTGGTCTGTGTTTGGCTGGGCTGTCGGCACAGATTTGGGAAGCCCAATAGAGGCTATTACTGCAGGTTGAGAGGAGGATCCGGGCTGCGAAGGGAGCCCCTCTTGCGGCAGAGAAACGGCACGCAATTCGTGCCGCACGCTTTCGGGAATAGAAGGAGGTTCTTGTTCAGGCATCATGCGCCCATACAGAGAGGTCACGTTCGACGCGTTTGGTGGTTCAGAAGCCGTGGGTGCCGCAGATTCTGGAGCCTGTACCGGTGTCCCCTGGAAAACTTCAGGGTTGCTAGTCACAGGGACTGGTGCCTGGACCTGTGCAACAGCACTTGCGGACTGTTCAGGACTACTGAGTTCCATAGCCCGAACCTTCAAAGGTTGCCCCATGGTTGTGCTAATGGCGGCCTCTAACCTTGCCAAGAGCCCTTCTCGCGTTTCAAAACCCTTGAGTTCACCCACAGAGGCGTAATTCAACTCAACGAACCCGCCTTGTAGCCTTCCCAGCTGCCCTCTCGATACAACAATCTTGTCGAATCCGCCCAGGCGTTGAAGGATGTCCTCCCAACGGTTACGCAGTTTCTCCCACAGGTCCACATCAACACCTGTAGCGCCACTACCCTCATGCGCGGATTCCTGTGACGTAGGGGTCTGGGGCGTTTGTGCGGCAGTGGGCACCGTGGTTCCCTGAGTCTCTTGCGTTGTCGTTGTGCCTGTTGTGCCTTCTTGGGCAAGAGAGGCCCACTGTTGCCCCGCCGAGGGCGCAGCCCCCGCCAAGCCCCCAGCCCCCGCCGAGGGCGCAGCCTCAGTAGATGTGCCGCTTGGGGCAGGCTGTGGCCTTTCTTGTTGCGGCGCTTGTGCCTGCGGAACCGGTTCAACGGGAGGGGAAGGAGTCGCCACAGGTACCTGCTGTACGGCAGCAGGTACTGTCTGAGGTGTCTTTGGAGCCGCAGCAGGCCCAGGTTCAACTGTGCCTGCAGCAAGGGCCGCAGGTCCCCGCGTTGAAACCGCCAAAAGTAGTCTGGCGGCCAAGAGCTCCAGTAGTAGGCGCGGGGAAGTCGCCCCAGACATATCCGTCAGACCTGTGTTGGTCATATCGGCTGCCAGTGAGGCACGATGATGTCCCATCGCCTGAGCTTGAACTTTGATACGTGCAATCTCATCTGCAGGTAGGTGCACGAGGATTCCTTCGGCGCCATCTCCGGCGAAGCAGAGGACTACTAGGTCTCTGAAGCGCTGTAATAAGTCCTCTACAAAACGCCTGGGGTCATTACCGGCCTCGATGACACGGTCGATGACACGGTACAGGCCTGCCCCATCTGAACCCACGAGAGAGTCGACGAAGCCATCCAAGAGGGCTGAATCTGTATATCCCAAAAGAGTTGCGGCCCGCGAATATGTGACATGTCCTTCAACCGCACCTGCCATGAGCTGATCCAAAACAGACAGAGAATCGCGCACAGAACCTGCACCAGCACGCACAACAAGAGAGAGGACATTGTCATCCACTTGGATGTTTTCTTGTGCACACAACTTGGCACAGTAATCCCGCAGTACACCAGGAGGAACCAGGCGGAATGGGTAGTGGTGTGTGCGTGAACGAATGGTAGAAATAACCTTTTCGGGCTCTGTTGTTGCAAAGATGAATACCGCGTGTGCAGGTGGCTCTTCAACCAATTTCAGCAATGCATTGGATGCGGCGGTGGACAGCATGTGCACTTCATCCAGGATGTAGACCTTGTACCTGTCTCTCACCGGGACAAACGTGGCACGTTCCCGTAAATTTCTGGCATCGTCGACGCCGTTGTGACTGGCAGCGTCGATTTCAACCACATCGATAGAGCCCTGAGCCCCCGTCGCCAAATCAACGCAAGATTCACAGACCCCGCAAGGTGTACCTGTCGGTCCTTGAGCACAGTTCAAACAACGCGCCATAATGCGCGCCGAAGTGGTCTTACCACAACCACGCGGACCCGAAAACAGATAGGCGTGGTTCGGTTTCCCCGAGTCCAAGGACGCAATCAGGGGGTGGGTGACGTGCTCTTGCCCGATCACGTCTGCAAACGTGTCGGGTCGATACCGGCGATACAGTGCTGTGCTCACGTAACGACTCTAAGCCCTAGCCCGGACATGAACCATTCGATTCAACCCCACCGCCACAAAAACAACCATCCGCCCTCGGAAAAAGCTTGTAAAGAAAGGACCCTCCGCGCACCCAGCAGAGCGCCCTTATCCTTGCTGCCTTCCGGCCCTGGGGAGGTTCGTGCGATGCCGCCACGCGGAGGATCGCCACCAGTCTACCCGCTTCGAAACTGTAGAACCAATGGGAATGGGGCAGCCGACCCTGCCGTCGGAACACCGAAGCAAAGTGGGCCAGCGCACCACAGCCTTAGTAACGGAAGACCGAAATCCCCCGTCGTAGTCGCTCAGATTGTGAAGCCAAGGAGTCAATATCAGTGCGAATCGTGTTGACTGCTTGGGAAGCATCCCTAGTACCCTGCGCCAAATTCTGTGTATTGGCCGCAATCGAATCCATGCCGCCAGAAACCTCTTGCACAGAGCGCGACATCTCGTTGGTCGTCGCCGTCTGTTCCTCCACGGCAGACGCAATGGTCATCTGGAAATCCGAAATCTGCTTGATGATTTCAGAGATTTCAGCAATGGCTCGCACAGCATGATCGGTATCTTCTTGGATCTGTTGGACGCTAGTAGAGATCTCCTCGGTCGCCCTGCCGGTCTCTGAGGCCAGGTCCTTGACTTCACCAGCGACGACGGCAAAGCCTTTGCCTGCATCCCCAGCGCGAGCAGCCTCAATAGTGGCGTTTAAGGCCAGCAGGTTCGTCTGTTCAGCGATCGAGGTGATGGTCTTGACAACCTCGCCAATCTGTTGGGAAGACTCACCCAGTTTTCCGACAATCACATTGGTGCTATCGGCTACCTCTGTGGCTGCTTGCGCAATCCGAGACGCCTCGTTGGCATTTGTCGCAATTTCTCGGATGGAGGCACCCATTTCCTCGGCACCAGCGGCAATGGACTGCACATTGTGAAGGACTTCACTGGTTTGGGTTGCGACAGTGTCGGCTTCTTCACCAGCCCCTTGAGCGGCTTGAGCAATCTTGTCTGTCGACTCGGAAATAGTCGAAGCAGAACCTGCAACATCGTGGGTGAGTACGGCGAGGTCAGACACCAGATCCACTAGTTTCGATTGTGCAATCTGCAGATCTTGAGCCATCGTGCCCAGTTCGTCGTTGCTCTTGACGTTGACGGGTGCGTTTAGATTGCCCGCTGACAGTTGATGGATGGGGGCACGTAAATCATTGATCCCTTTAAGAATCCCCCTTGAAGTGAGAGTCGAGACGGCAATCAGCCCCAGAAGGCCAACAAGCGCTACCACCAGGGTTACACCGAAAGCGAGCGTAGCTTGGGCATTCATGGCAGCAGATGTTTCATCTACGTGGGCCTTTAAGGTGTTGACGAGCGCATCAGATGTCTCGAAAATCTTCTCAAAGACCTCGTACATGTCACCGTCTAGATATTTATTTGCTGTCTCGACCTTATCCGGATCTCGGTCTTCGATCATGGCAAACATATTTTCGGATAAGGATAAATAGCTATCCCAATGAGTCCCCAGTTGATTAAGGAGTTCTTTTTCTTCAGGGTTTAATACCTCTGTTGGGAACTCAGCTAAAGATTGTTTCAGATCAGAAGTTGCTGTCGCATATCCCTCTTCTAACACCTTGACATCATCGGGAGGGACGACCTCGGGATCGCGCATAGCGACACGCAAAAGTGCCTCTTGCCAACCCTCAATATCAGCAACATATGTTTTCATTCCCAGCGCTGCTGAAGAGGAAGAATGGATAGCTTCTAAATATTTGTATCGTTCTTGAATCTTACCCGTTAGAATCAAAGACGTACCTGCTGAAATAATCAAAGCAAGTGCGCCAATAAGACCAATCGCACCTAATTTTAGTTTCAGACTGAAACCTTTAGTCTTTTTTGATTGCATTGTGGGTGCGTCGGGCGTTGCTACCGGTATTTCATGGGAGTTGTCACTATTTTGCATTGTATTCCTTGAATCAGCTTCGAGACTTCGGGATAGTAGTAGTTCTCTACCGTTATTCAAATCTTCGGCATCGCAGAGAGAAGTATGACAAAAACCTCAAAGAATTCTACAAATTGAACATATCACGTTTCGCCGAGGGCGACGCAGCAAATACTCAATCGAATTATTGATCCATCACATAAGGTCAACGCTGGTTTATGAATCATCATAAAGATACATCTCGCGGAGGATGGGGGATTCGAACCCCCGAGGGCTTGCACCCAACACGCTTTCCAAGCGTGCGCCATAGGCCACTAGGCGAATCCTCCCGGCGTACGCACTTGGTAAGAAGCGCGCAACAGCTCACGAGTATAACCCACGGTTGTATCGAGTAGCAAAAACTTATTTTCCACCATCCTTGGTGGGGCGCCAGTCGGGATCTTCATCGCTACTCGCTACCAAGAGCCACGCATCAAGCAGGACTTCACTACCCGAGATAACCCCACGAGCCACCGGGATAAGTTTCGCCGCCTTCGCTCGTTCAACAAGGGGTCTGACCTTCTCTGCTTGGACTGGAGACAGGGTACCGATCAAGGATTTTTCATCAATTTTGGCTGAGATTACGCCATTTCTTTCGATATCAAGAGCAACAGCGATGGAGACTTCACGCCCTGTTGAAATAAGAGGACGTAAAATATTTGCGTGTGATTCTACGTCTGAAAGTGGCATTTCCTCGCCATAGGGCAAGACGGTAAAAGCTTTGCGTGGAAATTTATTCACAGGCCCCACGCCACCCACAGGCGGCATGGTCAGAGTAACCCTATGGACCAGGCGGGACTTGGTGCGTTGCGCCCAGACCCTTGCCGGGACAACTAAGTTCATTGACTGTCTTTCCAGGCCATTCATCTCAACCACATACGACGCCGCGTCATCATTCCTTAGGCGCCCGACCCAATAGCCGTCCACCCATACCGAGGTGGCACAGTAATCCCCTCTATTTTTTGGTTCACGTCTCAGATATGCCCAAGTGTCGTACTCTGCCCCGTTGTAATCCTCGACGTTGTATCCGTGGAACATGGCTTCGAAAGAGCCATCGACTCCCTCGGGATCGTCAACTTCGCAATGAACAGAGGGGGAATCCCACCCAGGAAAGCTTGTGGCATGAGGGGCTGGTATAGCACCTTTGTTTTGGGAGCCTGAGAACCAAGACATGATGGCAACCCTTCCTGCTAGTAAACCTGCTAGTAAACCTGTAGCGATGCTGAATCGCCCTCATCCAGGTTATCGGTGGAATAAAGAGAACATTAATGAATCCGGCATGTTCACTATTTGCAGGATTCAAGAATCATCGGAAGAGGATGCCTCCTCTTCCGATATGGGAGTACAGTTTTCAAGGGGCGAAACAGGTTCTTTCTTGTCAATTGCGCTCCACTGATCTTTCGTGATCGTCCCAATAAATTCTTCACCCAAAATCACGTCAAGCTGCGCAGATGGCCTCTGAGTAAGAACCACAACTGCACCTGGAAAAAGCCTTGATAAAGAGTATGCGTTGGCAACCCCTGTGCGACCAGCTTGGATTTCGACATTGCCTGAATAGACACCAGTGGGATTATTGCCGACTGGCCCAACTGAGACACCAAATTCTTTTAGGCTGGCTGCGGTCTCTTGGGCGAGGCCACCTCGAGTGGTTCCATTCAAAACATTTGCCACAATCTCCTCCAAAGCAGGTGGAGCACCTTCAGGAACACAAGGCGGCAAATCAGGATCAGCGACCTCTTCGGCTGAAAAACTAGAGCCAATAGGAAGACTCAATAGCCCCGAGGCAAAGGGAAGTGCGAGCACAACCAATAAAGCACCCACAATGGCGATGGTTCCAAAGACAACGATCTGCCTACGTAGCAAGTTACGCCGACGCCAGGCTCTGCTCTGTTCGGGGGTTATACCGATCATCGTCACGCTACAACGGTAGCCTATGTTCATTCCTGAAGGCTTAGACACCCTGACTTTCTTCATCCGCAGAGCTGGTTTTAGCTCCAGCATCAGTAACTTCTGCCTTAGCGTGACGTTTCCTGTAGGCAAGCGATTGGAGCTCAATGCCGGCTGGTGCCGAGGCAGGTGATGCTTGCTCAAGGTTTGTCCCACGCAGTTTCGAGATAGCACGCATGATGTGGTAAATAACAATCGAAGCGGCCGATCCCAGCGCGATGCCTTCGAAGGTTATGTCACCCAGGTTCCACGTGAAGTTAGCAATCGCGACGACCATCGCGACTGCGGCAGTGTTCAGGTTTACCGGATCAGAGAAGTCCACCTGATTTTGTACCCAAATCCTCACACCAAGCATCCCGATCATCCCGTATAAAACCGTGGCGGCGCCGCCCAAAACTCCCGCTGGGATGGTGGCGATAATGACGCCGAACTTCGGCAACATCGATAAACCGAGTGCCATGATGGCAGCCACGACGTAAGCAACTGTCGAGTACACGCGGGTAGCTGCCATAACGCCAATGTTCTCGGCGTAGGTCGTCGTGCCCGAACCACCACCAGAACCCGCCAAAACTGTTGAGAGCCCGTCTGCAATCAGGGCGCGTCCTGTGATGTCATCTAGGTCCTTGCCAGTCATTGCCGACACGGACTTGACGTGGCCGACGTTCTCAGCAACCAAGACCAATACGACCGGCACAAACAAACCGACAAGAGACCAATCGAATGTGGGGGTTGTAAAGGTTGGGATGCCGATCCAATCAGCTTTCCCAATGGCTTCAAAGTTAACTTCGCCCGTTACACAGGCGAATAGGTAACCTATCAAGACGCCCAAAAGGATTGAAAGGCGTCCAATAATCCCTTTGAACAGCACGGTTATAAGCAAAATAGACACGATGGTGACGATGGCAGTGGCTGGGGCTTGCTTGACGTTATTCCAGGCGGCTGGGGCAAGGTTGAAACCGATGAGCGAGACAATCGCACCCGTAACTATCGGGGGCATAATTTTGTCAATCCAGTGTGCACCTGCGATATGAACAATCACACCAACAATCAGCAGGGACGCTCCCGCCATTATGATGCCTCCTTGAGCCAAAGATTTCAGACTTTGGTCGAGGGCGGCTCCGCCATTAGCCACATAGCCGGTAACAGCTCCGATGGGAGCAATCAGAGCAAAGGATGAACCCACATAGGAAGGGAGACGGCCTGCGGTGATGAGGATGAATAACAGCGTTCCGATACCCGTGAAGAACAATGTGGTCGCTGGGTCGAAGCCTGTCAGCAATGGGACCAAGAAGGTGGCACCAAACATGGCAACCACGTGTTGGGCACCTATGCCTATAGTGCGAGGCCAGCTCAGGCGTTCATCGGGTTGAACTACCTCACCAGGAGCAATTGCCCTACCGTCACCGTGTAAACGCCAGGTGAAAAGAGGGGTTCGTGTGGGTTTATTCATCGCAGACCTTTTCTCGTGTGCCGGATTGCGACCCGACCGAGACGCGACCTGGCGAAAATCAGTCATGCAGAACTCGGCATCGTGCCACAACGCTTGCCGAAAAACCAGCATAGCCCCGAAAGATGCGTGCAGAAAAACCCGGTGATGAGAGGTAGTCTGTTTACGGATCTACGCTTGTGGGGATGCCGTGCCGTCCTCGGGACGTAAAACCCGGATCGGTTATGGAACAGAATCTGTAAAGGAGGAAGAAAATGTCAACCACGTCTACCTCTCCTTCAGAAATTTTCAACGGAAACGATGCTGATTATCTTCCTGGCAGCGTTTCAAGCCGGGAGACTATTAACGGTCAATCTGTGTATGTTTCACATTTTCCAGGCACTGAATTAGTGGACTCTCGCGCAGTTTTCTGTGGTCCCGGATATTGCGCACCACACGCTCAAACCGCAGCAATTGCTATTGTCGCCCTCGTACTAAGCCTTTTGTCGTGGATATTGGGGCCTGTCACATCTGTGTTATCCGTTGTTGCATTGCCTGTGTCTATTATCGCTGCTCATCGACTCAAAAATTCGATCAATAGGGGTCAACAAATGGCACGGGCTTCCATTGTGCTTTCCTCCATGGCCTTGGCAATGTTGCTGTTAGTAGTGTTGAGCCAGCTAATTGCTAACTGAGGGTAATGCACAGGTGGCACTGCCCTCAATCATGGGTGGACCAGCATTTAGACGTCGGAGCTGATACATTTCGTCGACAGTTAGCCACAGGTAACCCAAAACCGTCATCAGCAGGAAAGCGACCAGGGTAATCGCTGGAGGATCGACGACGCTGCGCAAGACGATGATCAAAGCCATTGGCGCAATCGATACAAAAGCTCCCAGCCACACGATTTTGAACGCGCGTGGTTCATAGGTCATCCCGGTTGTCACCCGGCGGCTTACCGACCAAGCAACTGCTGTTGTCAGAGCAACACCAACGATCATTGCCACAAAAGAGAGGAATGAGTTCAGAACCGAAACCGCTGCAGCGGCCAAACCAGCAGTTGCCGCCAAAGCCAAGCGCATCCACCAGGGGAAGGCTGCGATTTTTGCGGCGGTTGCAAACGCAATGACAGGTTCGTCAATGCGCAAGATGATATCCATTAATTCCGTTGTCGAATAGAATCGATCTTCGGCTGCATCAGGGTGGATCAAAGGGTCTATATACGCATCGGTGTCTAGCACTGTCCCTTGTGCGCTCATCGTCTCACACCCTAACGTTCCAATAGTGAATTGTTCCTTGGATACCTAATCAGGATAGTTCAGACTATAGTCCTATTTGCCCGGTCAGGGTTTAATCGCCCAAACAACACTTGTCCTTCAGCAACATATTGCAATGGACTCTGTTCTCAGGTTGCCTTTGATGAAAAACTGGGGGCGTGAAGCGACTCTTTGGCAATTTACGACCCCTTGTACCAAACAGGAATCAAGGTCTGGGCATCCTTGCCGCCCTCGGGATTGCTCTGGTTTCTCTAGCCGTCAATCGATTTATACCCCTGTTGTCCGGGCTTCTGATTGCGATTTTATTGGGGATGTTGCTGAACAATGTGGGGTTGATTCGTCGCAGATTTAGGCCGGGTTTGGCTTACTCTGCCAAGACGATTTTGCGTCTGGGGGTCATCCTTTTGGGCTTCCGTTTGTCGATTCCTCAGGTGTTAAGCCTTGGGATCGGCCCGATCATCACGATCATCGTGACCGTTGTGTGCACGTATGTCGTAGCTTTGGGCTTAGGTTGGTTGATGCGCATCGGTCATTCCACCCGGGTCTTGACCGCTACTGGTACGGCCATTTGTGGAGCGGCTGCCGTGGCAGGCATGTCTTCGGTTTTGCGTCCTCAACGCACCGTGTATCGCAACGGCAGCTTTGTCGACGATGACGAGGTTCAGGCGGCGTCGGCTACCGCGATCGCAACTGTCACCTTATTCGGCACCTTCGCCATGTTGTTGGTTCCAGTTTTGGGAACGTGGCTGGGACTCAACGCCTCTCAACTTGGGGTTTGGATCGGTTCAGCCATTCACGAGGTCGGCCAGGTCGTCGCAGCAGCGGGATTCATAAGTCCAGAGGTTTCGGAGGTCGCCACGGTCACAAAGCTTGGCAGGGTCGTCCTTTTGGCCCCCTTGGTAGCCATTGTCGGCTTATGGGAGGCCCACAAATTCAAGACCATTTACGAGGGCGGCGCGGTACTGGGTGCGGAACTTGATGAGGGCTCTGCGGGTTCCCAGGGTGTTGCGAGTGCCGACGCAACTGAGTCGGACGGGGTGAAGCCGTCGGAGAAAGCAGCGGTGAAGGTGCCGATCATTCCGGGGTTCGTCCTCGGGTTTTTAGCCATGGTCGTGTTACGTTCTGTACTCGGTTCCCCGGAATATCTGATGTCAACAATTGACGTGGTTGACATGATTGCCACTTTCTTATTGACTCTTGCAATGGGAGCGATGGGCACGGCGGTGAACCTGAAGGCAGTCGTCACAACCGGGCGCCGCGCGATGATCTTGGGTTTCCTTGTCTGTCTGATCGCCGGGGCCGTGTCTTTGGCCGCTGTGCTGATAGTCATGTAAAACGTGGTTATTGTGGCTGAAGGCACCTGATATACTTCTTCGCTGTGGTGTGTCGAGTTCAGACATCCACAAAATCGGTAGCGTGTCCTCGCTTGATATTGAGGACGTCTAGTCGTTTACCGAGGGTAGCGTGTCCGAGCGGCCGAAGGTGCAGCACTCGAAATGCTGTGTGGGGCAACCCACCGTGGGTTCAAATCCCACCGCTACCGCCATTTTTACAGTCACAATCCTCGTCCTTCCGACAAACGGGCACAAAAACCCGGACACGGTTACATCGGGAAACCGGACAGGAAACACGAAACCCACCAACTGATTGGTGGATTCCTAGAAAAAATATGGGATTCAACTATGCAACAGCGTCAGCCTTGGCCTTCATGGCGTTAATAGCTCGACGGAAAGTGTAATCTGCCCCGGTGTCTGACGCGTCCCCAATATAGGCGTCTAACCAGGAAAGAAGATCTATAGGAATACTCTTACCACGTAAGGCTAGCGCGTCCATGCCTATGGCTAACGCGCCATAATCTTCACCGAAGCTCACATCACCAAGAAACAGGTCCTTGTTTGCGGGGTCAAGCCGCTCGCGCACAGCATCAAGGCAGCGTTGCCACATTAGATCGTCATCAGCGGATAACACGGAACGCTCCCTTCGACCTTGGCAAATTACTGTCGCTGTAATCAATAATATCCACCTTGACATTCTGTTGAGGCTTACTCGTCTTCTCTTCCTGTCTTGCTTAAGGTTAGGCATGTCGGCTGCACGTCGGCCGCAGATTTTTTGGCAATTTCTATCTGGGCACGAACCGCCTGGGCATCGAAGGATTCATCACCTTCGTAGAAGTCAAGTAACCGCTGGATGAGAACCTCAGGTACGGCAAAACCTTTATCACTCAAGCCGCCTATGACCCAGGCACAAGAAAACGCAGGGGCGTTGAACCTCGCGTCTTCCGCACCCTTGGCTAAATGCTCTTCACCTTTGGAATAAGCCAAATTAATAAACTCTTGCACCAAATCCTCTGGTAACTCGATCATGCTTCACCTGCCTCAGCCTAACTAGCGCAAACATAGACAACCAAAGACGAATTTATTGATTCTATCACTCCAAACCACCAGACAAACCTGGTGGGTTCCTAGAAACATATTGAGTTCAGCTAAGTAGCAGCCAACTCAGCGTCATGTGTGAGCATCCGCTCACACATCCACGCACTCAACCGAAAAGCGGACACATCAGAGTCTTTGTGGCTTTCCACAAACTCACGCATCTCAACCAAGACTTCATCAGGGATACGTAAACCATGCTCTGCATAGAAAGGCTCTAGCGTTGAAAGCGCGAGTAAAGACTCGCCAACGTACCACAACATCATGAGATCATGGCGGTCTTCTGACCCCTCAGGCATCAACGGTAGCGCGGCTTTCGCCAGCAGCGCCTCAAACGAATCATCATCACGCAAATTCGCTAATCCCTGCGCAAACCTCTCCTCATCACCCATTCTAGAATTCTACCCCTCTTTCCTGCCGTATTAGTGGATGGGAGGCGTGACTGGATTGGATGAAATAGGGTATTTCTTGATGTATTTCCGCAGTTGAAACAGGCCTTTCCAAGTCTTGTCACAACCAACCATGGTGACCACATCGTGGCAACTTTGCTAGGTGACAATGAGGGTAAGCAATTACACCTGCCACTGTGGAGACAAGTGAAACAGATGTTGACCTACTCGACATGATAGAAAACGCGCCCGAAAAACTCATGGCTAACTCCCGTGCCTTTGAGAAGACACCGTCCTGGAAGATATCAAGACCGCCAGAGACTCCAAACACGAGGCAGAGGAAACACTGGTTGCTGCTGTTGCACGCGCCCGAGCACAAGGGGTCAGCTGGGCTGCTATCGGTGGGCTACTAGGAATCAGCCGCCAAGGCGCACAGTCTTACTACGCCGAGAGGATCTAGGCCTGCTGCTCGACAGCGGTGGCTTCCAAGCGTTTCCGCAAAATACTTATTAAGCCCTCTGCGTACCTCATGCCTTGAGACACATAAAGCTCCTGCCGCATAACCGTATCCGCAATATCTAGAAGGTCCGCGTCAATTACTGCATCGCACTCAACCGCAGCCTGCAACGCATCCACACAGATATAAAAATAATCACATGGTGGGATAAGGTCATCAGGAAGCCTGACCCAATGCCCCTTCAATGTTGGCTCAACAGCCTTTACCAAGGCATCGGCTACATCCCACATCTCCATACTGTTACTTTATGGACTTCTCTGCAAGAACGTGCACCGTCACAGTGGCAATTACCGGAGGGCTGCGAAGAAATCCTGCAATAAGCCGCCGCAGCGCATCTCATCGATACCGCCGACGACCTCTACTTGGTGGTTCTGCCTCACATCTCGCACGACATCCCTGACGGACCCACAGGCCCCAGCCTTTACGTCCCAGGCTCCAAAAACCACACGCCTCACGCGCGCGGCAACCAAAGCCCCCGCACACATGAGGCAAGGCTCCAAAGTCACCACCAGAGTGCAATCATCCAGCCTCCAACGCCCCAACACCCGCGCAGCCTCACGCAGAGCCACAACCTCAGCATGTGCGCTCGGATCAAAATCAGGACCACATTCACGGCTGTTTCGCCCTCGGCCGATAATCTGTCCTTGCCCGTCCAGGACGACTGCTCCCACGGGGACGTCCCCGGAAACCTCCCAAGCCTCGCGCGCCAGCAGATACGCCTCATCCAATGCGGGGGCAAACTGGGCGAAACGCGGATCATTCACACGCCCATTGTGTCACCCGCAAGCACCACCCACCCCATCTGGAGTACCTTTAACTCATGCAGCTACACGTCGCCGATCATCCGCTAATCGCCCACAAACTGACTGTCCTTCGCGACAAGCAAACGCCGTCGCCCGTGTTTCGGCAGCTCGCCGACGAGTTGGTGACCCTGCTGGCCTACGAGGCCACCCGCAATATTCGCGTCGTCTCGCGCGAAATCGAAACGCCGGTCTGCCCCACCGTAGGCGTACACATTGCCGAGCCTCGCCCTATTGTCGTACCGATTTTGCGCGCCGGCCTGGGCATGTTGGACGGCTTGACGCGCCTACTTCCTTCCGCCGAGGTCGGCTTCCTTGGGATGCGGCGCGACGATGAAACCCTGGCAATCGAAACCTACGCCAACCGCCTGCCTGATGACCTCTCTGGGCGCCAATGCTTCGTCACCGACCCCATGCTGGCCACGGGACACACCCTGATCGCAGCCATTGAGTTCCTGCTAGAAAAGGGAGCATCAGACGTCACCTGCATCTGCTTACTGGCTGCTCCCGAGGGCGTCAAGGCACTTGATGAAGCTGTGGGGCAGCGCGCAAACGTCAATATCTTTGTCGCGGCAGTGGATGAACGCCTCAACGAACATGCCTACATTGTGCCTGGCCTGGGGGACGCAGGCGACCGTCTATATGGAATCGTCGACTAACAGAGCCTCTTTTAGTCAACTACGTCAACCTGACACCTCGATGACGTCTTACAGCAAAAGTGGCGGTTCACCAATAGGTAAACCGCCACTTTTAAGTCTGAACTTCAACTAAAGAAGTCAATCACGTCAACCTCAAAAGCCTGCGTGCCCAGAGAATAGCCTAGAAGGCTGGGATAACAGACTTGTCAGCCCAGGTCTCTTCGATGTAGGACTTGGTCTTAGCGCTGTGAAGTAGCTCATCCAGCTTCTTCACTCCCTCGGAGGCATCCCCCTTGCGCCACACCAAAACGTTGACTGAAGGGTTGTTGTCTGCCGATTCGACAGCCAAGGCATCGGCAGGAGACAAGCCGCCTTCCTGGGCAAAGTTGCCGTTGATGACGGCAATGTCGACGTCCTGCAAGGCGCGAACAAGCATGGGGCCATCAACCTCTAGGAACTCAAAATTCTTCGGGTTGGCACTGGCATCTGCCTTCAGGTTTACAACGCTGGCCTCAACACCGCTGGGCAGTGTTATAAAGTCGTTGTCTGCCAAGAGCTTCAAGGCGCGGCCTTGGTTAGTGACATCTTGAATAACACCAATCTTGGCCCCTTCTTTCACATCAGCCAAGGACTTGAGATTGGATGAATAGATGGCAAGAGGCTCCAGGTGGATTCCTTCTCCGGCCTCGAATTCAAAGCCACGGGATTCTGATTCGCTCTCAAGGTAAGGAACGGTTTGGAAGAAGTTGGCGTCCAACTCCTTGGCCTGAAGTGCCTCATTGGGTTTCACATAGTCAGTGAACTCGACAATCTTTAAAGTGATGCCAGCCTCTGCCGCAGCACCGGTGTCCTCCAGATGCTTGAGGATCTTGGCATGTGGTGAAGGGGAAGCTCCCACAACGACCTCTACCAGGTCAGATGATGCCCCATTGGCGGCATCGGTTTCTGTTTTCTTATCAGCGGTTGACGAGCAACCGGCCAAGCCAACACCAAAAGCCGCGACGGCAAGGCCCGCAGCAATACGGCGAGTAATAGACGATTTCATGGTTGTACCTTTCATGTGTGTTGTGGCCCCTAAACGAGCCTAAAACTGGTTTGCATAAATGCAGGTCATAAAGATTAGGGTCCGCAAAGACATAAAAATGATGTCTTGTGAGTACTCCGGCCGGCGGTTAGCGGTGATCCACCAGCCGGCTGAGCATGTCGCCAACCATCTGGAAAACCTGGACGATCACAACGAAGAGGACAACGGCAACAAGCATGGTGTCGGACTGGTATCGGTTATAGCCGTAATTCATTGCCATCTGTCCCAACCCCCCTCCGCCTAGCGTTCCTGTAATGGCCGAATAGCCAATCAAGGTGATGATAAGTACCGTTGTGGACTGTATCAGGGCTGGGAGGACTTCGCGAACCTGAACACCCCACATGATTTGGGCACGACGTGCACCCATCATCTTTGCGGCCTCGATTTTTCCTTCGTCAACGCTGAGGATATTTGTTTCTACCAGGCGGGCAAAGAAAGGAACTGCACCTATCACCAGGGGAACACAAGCGGCTTTCCACCCCAGGGACGTCCCGGTCACCAAACGAGTAAACGGAGCAATCCAAATCACCAAAATAATGAAAGGAAAAGAACGTACGACGTTCACGATGAAGGACACCACCTGGAAAACGGTCCTGTTTTCCAACAGACCCTTGGGACCCAAAGCCACAAGCAAGAGACCCAAAGGCAGGCCCAACAAAATAGTGAAGAACCCTGAAAGCAAGGTCGTACCCAGAGTCTGCAAGGTCGCAGGCAGCATCTCTCTAGTAATCGCAGGGTTATCCCCCCAAGTCGGATCACCGGGCCCAGTCGGCAAAGGGTGTCCGGCCTGCGCAGAAGCCAAAGCCAGGTTATCCATGGCAGTTTGCCACAACTGGGCCAACACATTCCCGGAATCAGCCAATGAGCCCACAATATGCGCTACATAACTCATGACCTCACCTCCGTAATCAAACCTTTTGACAACAAAGTTTGATTGACGTGGTTAACCAAATCGGTAGGAACCGCTAAGACCAATCGTCCAACCTGGGTCGAGCCCACTGTCTCGAAGGTGCCTCCAGCAATATCCGCCCCCACCGAGGCCGCCAATCCCATTACCTCAGAACCCGTTGGCTTACCAGGTGAAGATGTAAAAGCCACGTCAATCAACACGGTTGTACGCCCATCCAAAACCGGGGCAACGTCCACGACAGGAGGCGGAATCAACTCGCGTGACAACACCGAATGAGGATTCATTAAAATATCCTCAACCCGCCCAGTTTCAACGATACGTCCGTTTTCCAACAAGGTCACCGAGTCACAAACCTCACGCACAACCGACATCTCGTGGGTAATGATAATGATCGTCACACCAAGGCGGTCACGCACATCGCGCAGCAGATGCAACACCTGTCCAGTTGTCTCCGTGTCCAAAGCCGAAGTCGGTTCATCACACAAAATAACCGCAGGCTCATCTGCCAAAGCCCTGGCAATACCGATGCGTTGTCTTTGCCCACCAGACAGCTGCGAAGGGTATGACGAGCCCCTGTCACCCAAACCCACCAGCGTCAAAAGCTCTTGTACGCGGTCATGACGCGCACCTTTAGGCACACCAGCCAAATACAGCGGATAAGCGATATTCCCCGCCGCTGTCCGCGAATCCAACAGGTTCGCAGTCTGGAAAACCATGCCAATTTTACGTCTGGCTAAGCGAAGGTCCTTGGAGCCAAGAGCAGTTAAATCCTGTCCATCAACGGTAATCGTCCCTGACGTCGGTTTTTCCAAGGCCGTCAGGCACCGAATCAATGTCGATTTACCAGCCCCCGACTGTCCCACAATCCCGTGAATCGAGCCCTTGGCAACCTGCATGGAAATGCCGTCAAGCGCCACAACCTTGCCACCAGCAGCAGCTTTCCCCAGGTACTCTTTACGCACATCGCGCAGTTCAATCATTGACTGCATGTGTGCCTCCTTCTTCCATCGGTCCTGGCGGAAGCACCTGCCCTTCGAGGGTGGTTGCTGCAGCGTCGCGGAGCCAGGTCTCTCAGCTGCTCGTGATGGTCGACCCTATTTTAGGCCGAAATCCACGAATAGACGAATCCCTACTATTTCTTCTCTCGAAACTGCACCGTCCAGCATTTCCGTGTGTTTCGTGGCCCGCGCCAACCGGATTCACCCCTTTCTGTTGGCTATTAACCCTTCGCCCTCGGTAGGCTTGAAACCTGAAGCAAAGGAGCCTACCGTGACCGATTCTCCGCGTATCGATCCTCACCTTTTTGATGGGATGAACCGTGTACAGTCCCCAAACAACCCCGGCGAAGATCGCCTAGCCCGCCGTGTGGCCAGGTTTTTTACCAGATTTTTTGGGCCAGAGGGTGAGTCCAAACGCATGGCTGTGGCCTTCAGCGCGGCAATCGGCGTGGGAACCACTGTTTGGTATGCGCTGCCGGATTATGTGTCCTCCCGCAAGGGCAGAACCTGGATCAAGAGCGGCCTTATTTTCGGCCTTCTTGCCTCGGTCGGCGCCTTGGCAGTTCGTGGCCTGCACCAAGTTTATGAAGCCTCAAAACCCCCTTTGACGACAGATTCTTCTATTGACTCCGGTCACGATGCGGTGGATTGGCAATCTGTTGAGGACACCTCCATGGAAGCCAGTGGCACCACTTCTCTGCGTTCAACAACTTTGGTGAACTCGATCACTTCTAGCTCCATCGGCGTTTCCGAGGGCGAACACTTGTTCCTCGACGGCGAGTGCGACTGCGAGGATTGTGACTCTGAAGACTCCCAACCGATGCCTCCCGCAGTGTTCCTTCCCCTTCTTGCCGGCTTCATCGCTGCGTCAGTGGCAGCAACTGTCGTCATAGAAAAGTGGTTGTTCCGTCGTGGCGAACGCCGACGTCTGGCGGGAGTAAAGCACGCCCACCTGCGTCAAGCCCTGCCTTTGGGCCTGCTTGGCGCCCTCGCGGCCTATATCGATCCGCCCACGCTTGAGGAATGAGAGGGGCAGAAATGAGTTTGGCCCCGGTGGCTGGATCGCAGCTTTACCGGGGCCAAGCGCGCCCGAAGGGATTCGAACCCCCAACCTTCTGATCCGTAGTCAGATGCTCTATCCATTGAGCTACGGGCGCTTCGTCCGAACAATTCGTGTAGTCCGAACCCCATTGACTTTAGTCGCTTGTATCTAAGGATGCAAAATTGTGCACCTGTGGGACAGGCCACTTGGGTCTGCGGCGCTTGTTTCGTCTGGTGGTGCGCGTCTTTACTCAGCTCTGCTCAGCTCTACTCGGACGCAGGATTCATCACTTGGGCCACAAAAAGGGGCCACCCTGTGTCAACCGCCCTGATGATAACCAAATATGGGCGGTCTAAAACTAGTTCATGATCGAAGGCATCCACTGGGGCACTAGTTGCCCGCATACCTATCTCTGTTACCGCGGCTGCCTTCGTGCCGTCCTCGTCAATATCCAAGACGACTTGTTGGCTAATCTGCCCAATAACCAGAGTGTCAGCCTTGCTCATGCCCGAGAAGTCTGCCTCATCTGACATGGCAATACCCGCGCCCATCTTCTCCAAAAGTGGAATCAAATCGGTCTGAGTTTTTAGTGAGATTTTTGGCACGGTTATTTTCACAAGTTCTTTCGACTCCCCTGTG
The DNA here is from genome assembly GCA_030538185.1 of Actinomycetaceae bacterium. Lineage (GTDB taxonomy): Bacteria > Actinomycetota > Actinomycetes > Actinomycetales > Actinomycetaceae > JAUNUK01. The sequence goes on from JAUNUK010000003.1 coordinate 299,803, forward strand.
CGCTGCGAAACAGCCTGGGCATTGAGCTCGCTCAATATGTCGTCAGTAATTTCGTTCGGCGCGCTCCCGCGAGGCGGCAAAATGAACTGCGCTGTAAACCCTTGCGTATAAGGCACTTCTGCCATCGCCCAACCTTCCGCCTGCGCATAAGGCAAGGCATCGGTTTTACGCATCATGTCAACCTCGACTGCACCCCCATCGCTTGTATGAAATTCGCGAGGTGCGGTGTCGTCTTTTTCGAAAGGTGTTAGCCAGGCTGCCGCCAAAACAATAGCGTTTTGCAAGACCAGACGGTTATCCGGGTTAGCTTCGATCGCTGATTTTTCTATTAACCCACCCGTGTTTTCTTTCACCCAAGCACTCAAGGGTTTAATTCCTTGCTCAGTCCCCAAGTCAGTGTGCAGCACACCCGCACCGAAGTTCTTGGCAATATCGTCTAAATACGCCTGTTCAATATCGGCTTGGTCGTCAATGGCGACATTATTAGCCACATGCGTCACCGGAACCTTGGGCAGTTCTTTTTCTTTTACTACCGCGGGGTCGCCTGCCCAAGGGTGCAAGGTTCGTTCCATAGCATTGACTACAGCCGCATCCGAGCTACCTACGACCTTGTCTAGAGCAGTTTTAGCCTCACCCCTTGCCCCCAGCGCCACCATGCCGAGGGCGAGTTGTAGCGAAGCTGGTGAAACAGCGAGGTTCAGTTTTTCGTTTTCAATACTGCCGAGGGCGATGCCTTCAGCAATCTGGACGAATTGGTCAATCTGTTCGGCACTGGCCTGCCCTGCCTCCCGAGGAACCTGGGATCGCACTTCCTGAGCCGATGCCGTAAACCCCGAGGCACACCCCGCAACCCCCAACAAAAGCCCCGCAGCAATCAGGACCCCAAGACTTCCCCGAGCCCGTTTTTGTAACCTACCCCACAAACTACCCATGCCTCAAACTCTACAGCCCCTCGGATCCTCCTGCTCTCGCTGAGAACCTCATTGCCACGGGTTAGCGTCATCCTCTGTTTCATCAATCGACCAAGGATCCTCAATCGCCCGATAAAGGCACTCGAGGTTCTTGGTCAATCCCCAAACCTGGGGTCGAGGTGGTTTTGGAAAAGGCACAGCAAATTTGGGAAGGCTCAAAAGGCATTGCCGAGGGCGCTACGCAAGAAATGCGATCTTGGTTTCGCTCAGTGCGCCATGATGCGCAGTTGTGGGCGCTGCGGGAGTACAAGCACTTCACGCCACGCGGCGAGCTCTACCGTCGAAGTCCCTTGGGAAAGCCGAAACTGAACCCAAAGAACCCAGGTTTTCAGTACGTGGTGGTCGGCCCCGATGGCCAAGAATATTCGCCTCCCACCCCAGGGTGGCGTTGTAAATTCGAAACTTTTGCAGATCTGGATGCCCGGGGTTTGATTGACTGGCGGTATTCACAACCGGCACAGGTCTTACTGCTTACCGAGTATTCTTGTGGACCTCCTGCCGATGTCTTTACCATGCCCAGACGTGCTTCTTTACCTTTTACGAAACCCGTCAAGGCGCTAGTCCACTGGTGGGGTTTGATTGATGACGACCACGCTCGAATCATCGAACCCTACGCGGGTACCGGCACTGGGATGGATGCAGTCCGACACCTCAACGACACAGACCAAGGGCAACGCACCTGGCTAGGCATAGAGCTAGACCCCAAATCCGTGAAGGCAACCGCAGGGTACTGAAGGTGTCCCAACGGCTGCTACCCTCACACCCCCAGTGCTGCCCCGGTTGAATTGTTTGGGGACCCGCATCTGAGATGCAGGTCCCCAAGCGTTTTGGCGGAGATGGAGGGATTTGAACCCTCGAGGGGCGAACGCCCCAACCTCCTTAGCAGGGAGGCGCACTAGGCCACTATGCGACATCTCCTAGGCCTGATTAGCCTACGCGATATGACACGCAGGCTCCAAGCTGGCGGAGGGTAAGGGATTCGAACCCTTGATGAGGTCGCCCCCATAACGGTTTTCAAGACCGTCTCCTTCGGCCACTCGGACAACCCTCCAATGAACCTGTCTAGTGTAGCGGCCTTGGCGCGTTGGTGAATAATCCTTGCGCCTTGAGTTCCACGTACAAGTCTTGGAAGGCGGTGTAATTAGCTAGCACATCCACTGCGCCGGCCTCGCACATCAACACCCCTTCCCTGGCCGTGGGTGCAAACTCGGCCTCCACGCCTTGCTCCTTCAAGCGCTTTTGTAGGGCCAGCCCCTCTTCTCCGCAGGCCACAATGGGACCGCTCAAGGAGGAAAAGTCCACGTCTTGAATCCAAGAGATGTCGGTGCCATCCCCCACCCGCGCGTTCACTGCTAAAACGGTGCCCACTGCCGAGGGATCGCGCATGCTCAGCGCCTCTTGGAATCCGGCGGGGTTTTTCGCCAGAATCAAGCGGGCATCACGCCCGTCGATGCGGGCAACCTTGTATCTGCCGGCAATATCCACAACTCCTTGAACCCCGCGTATGGCAGTCGGGATGTCAACGCCCATTTCGTAGGCCGCGGCCACTGCCATCAAGGCATTCGCACGGTTGGCTCGCCCCGGCAGTTTCACACTCAAATCCCAAGACTGCGAGTCTTTCACAGCGTCCTCGGAAATTGTGTTGTGGATTAGCCTAAACCCGCTATTAGCGCCATCGTCGCCGCCCAGCTCGAAGTCGGGATCTGGTCGCCTGAACTCAGCTAAGGAATCGTCGTACCAGTCCAAGCCTTCGCGCACAATCGAACCCTTCGACCTGGGCGATTGCACGGAGTCCGCGGTCCAAGACAGGCCAGCTGCCACCCAGACATGCGGCCCCTGACAATCCCACGCCGCAGAGGTCACCTGGGGGTCATCGCAGTTGACGACCATAACTGCCTGTGGCGAGTTGGCCGCAGCCTCACGCAGGCGCCCCTCAACCACCGACACGCCTCCGACGCGGTCTAACTGGTCGCGTGAAAGGTTCAAATACAGCAAAACCTCAGGGCGAATTTGGGCGGCGATGGAGGGCATGTGCATCTCATCGACCTCAAGAATCACAAAGGGCGCGTCCATATTGGACATCAAGGCGGACACCACGCCGCCTTCCATATTGTCCCCTCCTTGATTGACTGCAACCTTGTGACCTGCAGCCTCAAGGGCGGCAACGACCATGCGGGTGGTGGTGGACTTGCCGTTAGTGCCAGTGACCATCACGCAGCGGCGATCATCGGCCAGGCGCGCCAATACATCCCCACAGATGGCTTTCGCAACCCTGCCACCTATCATCCCGCCGCTTCCCCTGCCCAGTGCGCGCGAGGCCGCAGCCGCCAAGCGTCCGAAAACTACAGCTACCCGGGCTCTACCACCTAAAGTCATACCTCAGATTTTAGGCACAACTGGACTCGTAGAACACATCAAAAACCGTACCCACATCGCCCAGTTCACGCGGCATTTCTGCCGTCACGCCCCCCGCGCGCCGCCTTCAAAGCTCAGCTGTGTTGCCTACGCCCGAAGCTCCAGCCGCTGCCTCCTTTATGTGGCGCGTTAATATCTGCCTTATCCAACAGCTCTTGAGCTAAGGCAGTCGGCATGGTCGGGGCGAGGGGCAAACGCGGCGCCAACAAGGTCTGGACCGCATGGTAGACATCAGAGTACCCAGCCCACACGGTGTCATCAGGCTCATTGAAGGGATTGAGCTCCATCTGCCATTTTCCTGGCTCTCTGATGACATAGCCCTCGCAATAGTCCAGCCAGGAACGGTAGCAGTGTTCGTAGTGTTCGACCTCGCCGACAGATGCGCCCTCGTCAAGAAGTGTGCGGCGCAGGGCAACGGTAGCCAAAATTCCCTCCAGAACAACCCAGGCGAAACGTTGCCTCACCAGGGGTTTACCCTCGTAATCCACGGTGTAGAAGAACCCGGATTTACCGTCTTTTCGCCAGGCATCGGTGCGGGCTCTTTCAAAGATTTCCTGCGCGGCCTCTAACATCCCATTGGGCACCGGTAGTCCCCGGTAACGTAAAGATGCCCGAGTTTCCAAGATGAAGCGTGACCACTGCAGACAGTGCCCGATATTGATCCCATACGGCCGCACCGGGTCAGCCGGAGAACCGACATTGTAGTCTTTTTGAATATTCCAATTGATGTCGTAGTGCTCGGGAACTCGCCAATTATTGATTTTGGCTTGGGCCATCACAAACTCGATAATGCGCATGGCACGTTTCAGCCACTCATCATCGCCCGTGGCATCCGCCAAGGCCAGGTATGCCTCGGCGCTGTGAAGGTTCGCCGACATACCGTTATAGGGTTCTAATGAACTAAAACTCCTGTCCCAGTTATTGCGCACACGTCCCAGCGAGTCGTCCCAGAAATACTCCAGCTCATCGGCAATTGCATCCTTCATCAACTCATTTGCCCCGGGTCGATTGGCGATGGTTGCGGCAGCAGCAGCCAAGAGAACATAGGCGTGTGAACGTGAAGATTTGCGGTCACCCTCAACCTCAAGGGCTGGCACACCTGGAGCCTTCGCCGCAACCTCATCCTCGGTCAAAGGGTTGATTAGTGAGAAATACCCCCCGTGCTCCTTGTCCCTAAAATGGTGCCGCAAGGCATAAATGCCATGATCACAACGACGGCGGCTTCCAGGTATTCCGAGCAAAGTCGACATGGCATACACGTAGGTCGAACGAGCTGTCCTAAACAGTGGCACTGGCGCGGTTTCGTCAACCTTGTCATCCAGTCCGATGAAGCCAAACCCTGCTGGAACATAGGCTTTATGCCCATGCTCAAGTAGAGCAATCAACTGCATCGAAAGCCAACGTTCGTGCTCAATCGTGCCAAACCAGGCCATGTCGCCTCCTGCGTCATTGGAGAATGCGGATTATCTATCCCTATTAGGTTACGACCTTATGGCTGCCAAGGGCGACTTTTGCCTCCCTATTTGTCCATCCCTTCACGCCACAAGATGAAGGCGTCAAGGACGGCTGGGGCTCCATCACTTTCAACCCCTTGTGTAGAAGTTTGCGCCACCTCAAGCAAGGAAGCAGGCGAATGGCCCATAGCCACCCCATGCCTGGCCCACTCAAGCATTTCCAAATCGTTGGAGCCATCCCCCAAGGCCAAGGCCTGTTGTGCTGAACTTCCCAACTGTTGACACACATAGTCCAAACCTGTGGCTTTGGTGACGCCAAGCGGTGCCACATCCATCCAGGCAGTCCAGCCCACAGCGTATTCCACCGCATGTAGACCTGCCTTTTCGACGGCTGCACTAAACTGCGGGACTGACATTTCCAGGTGGCGCACCACCACGCGAGTCACAGGTGTGGCTCTCAACTGATCTATGGGCTGAACCGAGCGAGTTTCTGCAAGCTCACCTTGAGGGAACTCTGCCGACACCCTAAACCCGTCATCCCCGTCTTCGACCGCAATCAGGGCATCGGGTATGACGCGCAAAATCGTGTCAATCACGGGTGCCGGGTCGAAGGTTTTGACGTAACACACTTGGTAGTTGACGTTTCCATCCGCATCTGTTTCGAAAGTACAGACGACAGCGCCATTGGAGCACACCATCCACCCACTACGTAAACCAAAGAGCGAGATAACGGGCAAGGTCGCATACACAGAACGCCCCGTAGAGACAACTACGTCAACCTCTAATTCGCTCAGTTTCGCCATAGAAGCATACATGCGATCGGTGGCTTGACCGTAACCGTCCAGCAGAGTTCCATCCACATCCAAGGCGATCAACTGTCGCTTAGAGTGATCGAAATCCGGCAAGGCAGCCAGTTGCGCGGCCACTTCCTTTCGGAAAGTCACCTCGTCAGGAACCCCGCCTCCCCTCAAAGAATCACTGGAGATGAAAGGGACCGAGGAAATCGGAGCACCCTTTTTGCTCATTTGCGGGGCTCCAACACAGTGCGACCCCCCATGTAGGGCTGCAGACCCTTTGGCACGCGGATTGAACCATCTGCCTGCTGGTGATTCTCAAGGATAGCGACCAGCCAACGCGTCGTAGCCAAAGTCCCGTTCAAAGTCGCGGCTACCTGCATCCCGTCCTCGGACCTATGCCTTATGCCCAAACGCCTGGCCTGGAAGGTGGTGCAATTCGAGGTCGAGGTGACTTCCATGTAACGTTTCTGGGTCGGTAACCAGGCCTCACAGTCAAACTTCCGAGCGGCCGAAGAACCCAGATCACCTGCTGCGACATCGATTACGCGGTAAGGAATTTCAACCTTGGCCAGCATTTCCTTTTCGAGGGCGAGGAGACGTTCGTGTTCCGCCTCGGCTTGAGATGCCTCGCAGTACGCGAACATCTCAACCTTGTTGAACTGATGGACGCGAATGATTCCGCGGGTGTCCTTCCCATACGACCCCGCCTCACGCCTGTAGCAGGCTGACCAGCCGGAGTAGCGAATGGGGCCATTCGAAACATCTATGATTTCATCCGTGTGGTAGCCCGCCAAGGCGACCTCTGAGGTGCCCACCAAGTACAAGTCATCAGCAGGCAAGTAATAGATTTCATCCGAGTGCGCGCCCAAAAAGCCCGTCCCTGACATGGTCGCAGGGCTTACCAAAGTCGGGGTCGTCATGGGCGTGAAGCCGTGCTCCTCTGCCAAGTCCCAGGCAGCCGTCAACATGGCCAACTCGAGGCGGGCGATAGCGCCCTTCAAGAAGTAAAAACGCGCCCCACTGATCTTTGCTCCGCGTTCCGTGTCTATGCCGTCCAAGCCAAGACCCAGATCAAGGTGATCTTTGGGCTCAAAACCTTCTGCCTCAAAGTCCCGAATTTCAGGGCCTTCGTGGCTCAAGACCACGTAGTCTTCTTCCCCGCCCTCGGGAACGCCGGGGATTATCAGGTTGGAGATCTGCATGGCGACTTCTTGAGCTTCTTGATCCTTGGCATCAGCCAAGGCCTGAGCATCCTTCACACCTTGCGCCATGACCTTGGCTTTTTCCAACATGGCAGGACGCTCTTCAGCCGAAGCAGTCGAAATATTCTTCGAAAAAGCCTTTTGTTCCGCTCTTTTGCGTTCAAAGTCAGATAAAGCTCCGCGGCGTTCCTCATCCAGTTTCAGGATTTGGTCGATGAGCTCCGGGTTTTCATTACGAGCACGCTGAGAGGCGCGAGCAGGTTCAGGGTTTTCACGCAGGCTTCGCAAGTCAATCATGGTCTCAGTCTAACCAAGACCTAGGACACGACCTATACGAGGCCACCAAAAGCCAGACTCAATCTCACTTGAACGGCCTCTGCTCAACCGCCCTCGGCAAGCGTTTATGTGGCGTAACCTGCCACAACCGCCCCCACCCAGGCCCTCGCATCCCTGAAAGCAGAATCTGTTGTTTCATCATCGACCCTGGTAGGAACGCCGTTGGCCTTGGGATACGAACCCAAGAAACGCACCTCGGGAGAGGTCCTGTGCAAGCCGATCAGGGCTGATTGAACGCGCTCGTCTGCCACGTGCCCTTCCAAGTCGATGGAAAAGGAGTAGTTGCCGAAGTATGCAGCAGCCGGGCGTGACTCGATGCGCGAAAGATTCACCCCGCGCGCTGAGAACTGCTCCAACATGGTCAATAGCGCACCAGCCCGGTTATTAGGCAATGTGACCTGTAAAGTCGTCTTGTCTGCTCCCGTGGGCAACGGGGTAGAGCCCGGTTTTGAAACCAACACAAAACGGGTAACGGCATCCGGGTTATCAGCTACGCCCTGAGCCAAAATGCGCAGCCCGTACAGATCGGCGGATTCTTTAGAACACAAGGCTGCATCGTACCCACAGGCCACATCCTCTTTTAGAGCCTTGGCTGCCCCAGCAGTGGAGGTCGCCGGAAGGTGCGTCACATCCCCAATGTTCGCAAGCACCCATTTATGGCATTGCGCCCACGCATGTGGGTGTGTGGCAATCCTTTGGATCTGTCCCAGTTCGATATCACTATCGGCTCTGGTCACTAGACAGAAAGTTATGGGCACAACCATTTCGGCGACAATTGTTAGGGGATCTCCGTGTGCCAAAGAATCCAAAGTGGCATTTACGCCTCCCTCGACAGAGTTTTCAATCGGGACCACCGCCCTGTCTGAAACACCCGTACGCAAGGCCTCGAGAGCAGCAGGCACACCAGAACACGGGATAAGTTCGCAATCCTTGGGAGCAACTTGTCGCAATGCAGCTTCACAGAAAGTCCCCAGGGGGCCCAAAAAAGAGATCCGGGGGATTCCGTTCAGAATCGGGCCAGGCATAGACACAGACTCATCCTTGGTTTCATGGTCACTGTCCTGCCTTAATTCCCCTGTATTTGCTAACACGGCACTCCCCTATACCCTCTGTAATCTTCGCATCCCAGGTAATTTCTTGAGGCATATACAATATTGGTCACACCCAAGCACCTGAGCGCCCTAAACTTTCAGCTATTCTTAAGGCTGTCACACGACTTTACCTGAAACAACGGGCGACTCTAGGACAGACGTAGTGAGTATGGATTCGGCGAGACGGCCACAGGTTGGCGCGATCAAGACGTATCCGGCGCGCCAAAGTGTCAAAACGATTAGGAAAAAGAAACGCTATTCGTCAAAACACTGGGTGATCGGAATTACGTCCTTTTTGCTCGGAATGATCCTGGTTGTCGGGGCTATGGCTGGTGAAGGTAGAGGTAAAGTCGACCCCTCTGAGAGGCACGGCGGCATACTTTTCACCCGCTTCCCCTCACCGATACCCACCGATTCAGACACCAGACCCTTCTTTGATCCCAATGCTCCCCTGGAACGACCTTCACCGATCTTTTCAACCCCAGAGCCTGCTTCACCAACTCCCGAGGCGCCAAGCCCTGAACCACCTGTCGTGACACAAGAGGGGCTCGTGCCTGATCCCAATAACGCACCTTCCGTCAGCTCCGCCTCTTTCGGGCTTGCCGAGGGCGGGACGCAGCAAGCCGCTATCCATGCTCAGTCTGGTGGGATTGGAGTCGGGCTTTTAGTGCCTCTGCGCATGCCCGCAGCTCCCACGATTCCAGATCCTCCTTCTGTCACTGTGCTTGGTGTGTCTAATCTCCGATGGGATATGAGGCCCCCCGATCTTCAAACACCGGCTCTGGACGCACTTTTAAGCCAGGGTAGTTCCGCAAACCTCGTCGTGCGTTCCGTCAATCTCAAGACTTGTGAAGTTGATGGCTGGTTGACTTTATCTGCCGGCAGACGTGCAGCTCAGTCCACTGGCACATGTCCCGAGATTGCACCTCCCAGCGGTGCGCAAAACGTGCCCAATTGGGACTCTTTTCTGGCTTCAGCGAGCGCTGCACAGTCTGACGTGCGCGTGGGCACGCTTGGCCAGACCTTAAGCGATGCACACATTCCTCTTCACGCCGTGGGGGCCGGTGCCGCAATAGCCATTGCCACAAGCGATGGCGCGATCTCTGGAAAGTACCTTGAAGCAGATTCTGCCGCTTCCGAAGGCGGCGATGTTCCCCCTTTTTTCTTCGTAAGATAGTAGATTTTTCTACCCAACCTGGCTTAACTGTAGTTGACGTAGTTGACGTTCTTGGAAATCCTTCTGGGCTTACACAACTGGAGACCACGACTCGTTCGTGGTTGGGCCTGGATGGCCTTATCCAGGCCATCCGTAGCGAGGCCCCCAATACGCACATCCTCCTTGCTTCCCTATCCGACATAGCCCCTTTCCCGAGATTGCAAACATTTGCATATATGGGACCCGCACCAGAGGTATCGCAAGCAACTCAGGCAACCCAGACAACCCAGGCAGGGCGAAACACAAGCAGCAGCACCCTGGCCAGATCCATGTCTTTGAGGCAAAGCGGCCTGGTTCAAACCCCAGACATCACCGCCACACTCATCGATCTTTTTGGCCTCGAAATGCCCAACAATCTTTCGGGTACTCCAATTTTCGCAGCCCCCCACACCCAAAATGACCCCGTTCAACTGCGCTCAGCCCTGGCTGACCAGGCCCGACACGCCGCCTATGGACCTCGCCTACAGGGCCTCTATATCGTCATCATCTCAACAATAACCGTGCTGGTCATCCTGGGCTTCGTATGGTCACTCAATCGCAGGATCTACCGCAAAGACACGCCTTCCGTCACAGGCCTGCTTCGCGGGTGGAAACTTATCTTTTTATGGATGACCCAGCTGGCAGCAACCGTATTCTTAGCCAATCTGCTGCCGTGGTGGAGGCTTGGTGACCCCTGCACCGAAAGAGCCCTTGCGACAACCAGTTTTATCGGCGCGCTGATCCCTTTGCTACTTGCCTTCCTAAGCATGCCCCTGTTCTTGCTACCTCGCATTGTGCGTCCACCAGGACTAAGACCGGCTGGACTCGTTGGCGCAGTGTCAGCCTTTGTGCTCGCGGTTCTCTTGGCAGATCCTCTTCTAGGTTCTCCACTGCTCCTCGATTCCGCTCTGGGTGTCCCAACCGCTACCGGATGGCGGTTCTACGGCGTCAATAACTCCAGTTTCGCCCTCATTGTGACGGCAGCTCTAGTATTGAGCGCCTGCATAGGGCATGTGCTCATCAAGCGAGGCAAACGCCTTGCAGCCGGTATCGTCACCGTCATTATCGGCTCCGTCTGTGTGATTATCGACGCGGCACCTTCTATTGGTGCCGATCTTGGTGGCCCCTTGGCAGCTATTCCTGGTTTTTTGATTATGGCGCTTCTTCTCACAGGAAGACGGTTGACGTGGTTGACGACTATGCCCATTGTCTTGGTGACTCTTGTGAGTGTCGCTAGCGTTGCCGTCCTCGATTGGATGCGCCCCCTACGAATGCGTACCCACCTGGGAAACTTCGTCCAAAACGTGCTAGAGGGTCAAGCCCATAGCGTCTTATGGCGAAAGGCCACCCAGATTTTTTCAGGCTCACTGCCGCTGCCTTTAATACTTGCCTTCGCGCTGGGTGTATCCCTATTAGCCCTGCTCATATTCGCACCCATCGTTTCAGCCGTGCGCAACCCCCAGCGAGGCGACTACTCTTGGCTCACCCAACCTTCCAACTTGCCCTCCGCCGATCAGTTCTCCCCAGCGGCCCGCCCCTTAATCACCTCATGGGTCGTCACAATGGTCCTAGCCACGGCTGCCAATGATTCATCCATCCTGATACCCCTCACCGCTTCGACCCTACTGATTCCCCTACTGGGGCTTGCCATAACTGGAGCTTTATCGCATTCGCGTAATAGTGTGGAGCCAGTATGAATCGTTGGATTTCACTTACCTCCTTTCTAATTGCAGGTTTCCTGCTCCTGACCTCACTCGCATACGCCTTGCCGAGGACGGACAGCCCGCACTCTGGCAGGGACAATAATCCACCAGTAATCCTCGTCGGGGTGGCTGGTCTGCGCTGGTCTGACCTGAATACGTCCCTAGAAAACAACCCGAAGCTTAAAGAAATTTGGAACTCAACTCTCCTTGGAAAAGGATCCTTGGGTAATAATGTCGTGCGCTCGGTCCGTACGTCTGCATGCCCTGTGGACGGCTGGTTAACTCTCAGTTCAGGTGCAAGGGCAGGAGATCTCACTCCAGAGGCATCGGGTGAATGTCGTCCCATGACTCCCCCCGAAGGTGATGAGCTACTTATCCCCCAGTGGCCCAGGTATGTCAGTGCGGCACGAATGCAAGGGTTCAGTTCAAAACCTGGTGCCTTCGGCAATGCCCTCAAGACAGGTGGTATCAAGTCCCTGGCCATTGGACCAGGGGCAAGTATCGCTTTATCTGACCAGCTAGGCGTTGTAGTAGGCGACTATATTAGCCTCCCCTCAAACGACATAGAGCTCAGGCAAGAGATAGAAAAAGCCCTGCGCGCTTATGACCTCACTGTTATTGACGCCGGTTCCACGCCCCGCCCAAAAGCCGAACCCATGAAGGATCAAGATGCTTCCGACGCATTGGAGAAACGAACACAAGCCCACCAGCTAGCCATCGACTCTCTAGTGTCCCGTATTGCGGTTGTACTTCAACAGGTTCCTGAGGAGGCTACCCTCATTGTCGCTTCTGTGGCCGATACAACTAGGCGCCCCGACCTTCAATTCATGGCCATACGCTGCGCCGATTGCCAGCAAGGACTGTCGTATTCAGGCTCCGTCAGACAATCGGGTCTGGTACAAAACGCTGATATTTCAGTAACCGTGACGACGGCTCTTGGCTTAAAACATCCAAGTGGGTTCTTTGGCTCCCCGATTACCTCTCAAGCCTCCAGCGCATCGCAACAAGATCGGCTAGATGCTCTGGTAAACCAAGAAAAACGGGCCCAAGAAAACCGCAAAGCAGTACCTGCTTTCTTTATATTTCTCACCGTCGTCAACGTCGGTTTCTTCTTGTTTGTATGCGTTGTCTACCTGTGGGGACGCAAGCGACAAGTGCCCACAAACCTTTCAAGTTTCCCCTGGTTCATTCCCATATCTGTCCTCATCGCCAGTTTGCCGTGGGCGGGGCAAGTAGTGGCCTATCTGCCCTGGTGGCTGTCTCCTGCACCGATACCCACCCTGCTGATAGCGATCATATTGCTCGCGGGAATTAGCGGCATGGGGACCCTAAAAGTGAGCGCTTCCATCGAAAAGAAAACCGGGATTCAACTTCCAGAACTTGTGCCTGGACTCGTTTCAGGTCTCCTGTTTTTCACCATCGTCATTGACGCCCTGCGCAGTGGCACAGCCCAACTTGATGCCCCTATGGGGGTATCTTCCCTTGTTGGCGGTCGTTTTTATGGCCTTAACAACACAGCCTTCGCCCTATTGGCAACCAGCGGAATCATCTTTACTGCCTGCGTTCTTCTCCTATTGCGGCGCACAAACCTGGAAAGAAAACGCCTACTACAAACTCTTCTCATCGTGTTGATCGGTGGCCTAAGCGTCATAGTCGACGGCTTCCCCAGTTTTGGTGCCGATTTTGGAGGTCCCCCTGCCTTGATTCCCGGTTTCATCGCTATGGGTCTCGTTGCCAACGAATTACGAGTGACCTGGTTGCGAGTCCTTAGCATCGGTGTCCTCACTGTGGGAGGTGTGAGCGCTTTGGCATTCGCTGACTGGCTGCGTCCCAGCTTAGAGCGCACTCACCTGGGTCGTTTCGTCGACACAGTTTTCCAAGGCGAAGTGTGGGCGGTCCTCATGCGCAAAGCCCAACAAAACCTACACAATCTGACCCACTCGTACCTGACGATCGTGGCCTTGGCTGGGCTGCTTGTGGCCTTCCTGGTATTACGACCAGCGTTCAAACAGGTCCGCGGGTCGGTCTTTAGCCCAACACTCGAAGCATGCGTGTGGGCACTTTTAATCACACACCTTCTGGGCTACGCACTAAACGACTCCGGGATCTTAATAACTGCCTGCGGGATAATGTTTGCGATCCCTTTGGGTTTAGCTTTTGCCTCAAAGGCCAGGACTGGCGCAGGCTACAAAACACTCATTGAGTAGGGATCACCGGGGTTGTGCTCTATGCGGCGTTTGGGCTTCCTCATTTTCACCCCGGTCCTAAAGAACCTGCGGCCTTGCACGGCAAGCCACACATCCCGGTACTGACCTAAGCGGTGAAGATATCCCCTAAAATTATTCTTTGTTGCTCGATGCTCCAGGTCACACGGCACTTCTTGGACGGTATAACCCTGTAGTAGTAGGTCTATGGTCATTCCAGTTTCGACCCCCCATCCGCCAGCCAGAGGCAAGACGGAAAAGAAGGCTTCATGGGTGAGACAGCGCTGACCACTTAGGGGCTGAGTCGGAGTCCACCCCGTGATCCGCTGTATCGCACGGCGGGCAAGCCCAGTCACAAAACCATGTCCCCCTGCATCCTGCTGAGGGGGAAGAGCAGCAATTGCGCAATCTGCCTCACCTTCGAGGACCGCTTGAACCAGAGGAGCGCAATTCGCAGCGCTCTCTCCCAGATCTGCATCGATGAACAATAAAAGACGACCCGGTCCATCAACGGGGTCGCGCATAGCGACTACCTTCGAGCCTGTCTCCATCGCCGAAGCCTTGCCCCGATTGACCGAGTGCCGCACGGTGACAGCACCTGCTGCACGGGCTGCATGTTGAGTTCCATCGGTTGAACCGTCATCGACGACGACCATCAGATCCACCAGTGGAATCGCACGACACACACGAACGGTGGCAGCGATCCTGTCTGCCTCGTTTCTGGCAGGAATTATGACAGCGACCCGTTGCCCTGAGGAAAGTGGCCCATCCAACGCCTTTGACACGCCCTTAAGCCTATCTCTGTTCCTTCTGCTTTGCTTGTTATTTTCCGTGGTTGCTTAGGGAAAAGCACAATCCTCCACGTATATCAGCGAATATCGACCTGTCTAGAGATGATGCCGTCCCTCGCTCGCTTCTCTTCATAGCTAAGAGGCGTGTCATCCTTTAAGGCCGCAGCAAGGGACTTCTCCAGGGCAATCATCGCCGTGCTCAAGTCTGCGGCTGTCGATGCATCAGGGATCTCCCACACAGGAATCAACAAACCGCAGGTGCGGAAAGCCCCCACGAACTTGCTGTCCTTTCCTACTGAAAGCTCACCGGCTGCCCGCAACCGCGCCAAGGCATCGAGATCTTCCCTTTCACCTGTTGGCCTCACCCATCGCACAAAATTCCGATTCATTTCTGCCGTCCAAGCACCCTCAACTCCTGGGACCGCCTCGGTGGGCACAAGACTCATACTGGATTGTTCCATGGCCTGCACAACCTCTGGGGTCTGGTCTGCATTCGGGTCCAACCAGAATCCAAAGTCCTTTTCGATGACAATATCCATAGGCGTGGCAGGATCAATGACCTCAGCCAATTCAGGCGATTCGTCAGTCACGTCAACCGCAATTGCGCCAGTTTTTCCTGAATCTGCAGCATTTATTGCAGAGATTAGGGCAATAGCCAAATCGTGTGAAGCATCTCCAGAATGTGCTTGAATCTGCATCGCAGCCATGGGTGTGCCGTCCTCGCGAACAAAAGCTATGGCGACTTCCGGCAAAAAGCTACAAATGATGACCTCTCTGGCGCCGTAGGCAGGGGTCGTCTTCACCCGGATTGTGGCTGCCGGAAGAATGTCGCGGCAAGCAACCAAGGCAAGCTCTGACACAAAACCCTCAAAAGGCCTGCTCTTAAAGGGAATTTCGCGCTTTTTGTCTGTTTTTACGCGCACTATTTTTCTGCTCTTTTTACCCATGCGGATAAGCCTAGCTCACGCTAGGAGCGGGGCAGTTCGTCACAAGCAAAAGTCTTCTCCCCCGGCAGGGGTACCAAATACCTGTCGACCAGGGTATAGAGCTGTCTGGCGATGCCTTCATCCCCGATCTCTTGTCGAGTGTTATCCGAAAGCAACAAGAATGATTGGGTCACAGAGACCGAGATATTGGCAAATTGGTTAAATTCCTCGCTCAAATCACGGATATCGATCTCTCTGCCCTCAACATCGTTCATCATTTCCACGAATTTGGATACGAAGCGACTGGAGTCCAAAGGTTGGCGATCCAAGAACAACGGAACCAGTAGCTCTGGTTCCCACTCGCGCAGTGCGGCAGTAACCGGTGCTTGAATCAGAGCCATCACGGTTTCGACGAAAGTGGTCGTGACGCGGGCACGCAGCGAAGTGATATCTGCACCACGCTTGGGTATTTCATCGATGATGGCATCAATTTCTCTCGATAGACAGTGTGAAACGATGTCTTCTATCCCGTAAAAGTGCCTCGAGATGGCGGCTGCAGGAATCTGGCATTTTTCGGCAAGAGACTGGATGGATACCATGCGAATACCATTAGTGATGATCAACTCCTCTGCTGCATCCAAAACAAGACTGAGGTCGTCAGCACTTAGGCGCAAAGGATCCTTAATCGTCAACGAAGCCACCCCTCTCACCTACAGGAATTGATGGAACACTGAATTTTCTTAAACCCCGAGTAGTCTATGTGACCAGCGCTGCTTGAGGATGTCATACCAGGTTACACTTCTCAATTCCCTGCTCACGATCACCCATCCTTGACCAGAAATGGCAACTTCCCTTGTTCGCCCTGTAAATAACCGTAATCAGTGCCAGAATCTAGGTATGCATGAGAGAGCTGGAACCAGAGCCCTGCCCGAAGACCTCATCAATGTTGATGCCGTCGTTTCGGCCTATTACGACACGAAGCCCGATCCTGAAAACCCCCTTCAACAGGTTGTCTTTGGCACCTCCGGGCATCGTGGCTCATCTTTGGATGGGGCCTTCAACGAAGCCCATATCGTTTCAACAACGGCGGCTATTGTCGAGTACCGCAAGAACCAAGGCTATGACGGCCCCCTATACATAGGCAGGGACACTCACGCTCTATCAGAACCTGCCATGCGAACCGCCCTTGAGGTCTTGGCAGCCGCCGAGGTAGATGTCTGCGTGGATGCACGTGACGGCTATACGCCCACCCCTGCGGTCTCACTTGCAATTCTGCGTGCTAATGGTGCGGGCACAGCACCTGGCGTGCGCACAAGCGGTCCTGGTCTGGCCGACGGGATCGTCGTTACGCCCTCGCATAACCCTCCGCGTGATGGCGGGTTTAAGTACAACCCCCCACATGGTGGCCCTGCTGATTCAGATGCAACTGGCTGGATTGCCGCGCGCGCCAACCAAATAATGCGTGAGGGGTGGTCTTCTGTACCTCGAGTGGCCACAAGGCTCATGGATAACCCTCATATCCTCAAGCACGACTACCTCTCTGCCTACGTCGATGACCTGGCAAATGTCTTGGATGTTGATGCTATTCGTGACTCAGGTGTGCGCATCGGTGCCGACCCTATGGGTGGTGCTTCTGTGGATTATTGGGGTGCGATCGCAGAACGCTACGGCCTGAACTTAACCGTGGTGAACCCCAAGGTTGATCCCAAATGGTCTTTTATGACACTTGATTGGGATGGAAAGATCCGTATGGATTGCTCATCTCCAAACGCCATGGCATCTTTGCGAGAAATCATGACACCTGATGCCAGCGGCGTAACCCCGTATAACGTTGCCACTGGTAATGACGCAGACTCTGACAGGCACGGAATTGTCACACCAGATGGTCTGATGAATCCAAATCACTATTTGGCTGTGGCTATCGAGTATCTGTTCACTCATCGCCCCGGCTGGGCTGACTCGGCTGCTGTCGGCAAAACCTTGGTTTCCTCTTCACTGATCGACCGGGTAGTGGCCGCCATGGGCAGAAAACTGATCGAGGTCCCTGTTGGTTTCAAGTATTTTGTCCCTGGATTGATTGATGGCTCGGTCGGTTTTGGTGGCGAAGAATCTGCCGGCGCATCGTTCTTGCGTATGGACGGCACCGTGTGGACCACAGACAAGGACGGCCTACTCCTGGCTCTCTTGGCTTCAGAAATCATTGCGGTGACCGGCAAAACGCCCTCTCAACTGCATAATGAACAAGTCGAACGTTTCGGCGCCTCTAGCTATGCGCGGATCGACGCACCTGCCTCAAAAGCGGAAAAAACCAAACTGGCCAAACTCGCCCCTGAGGATGTAACTGCAACCGAACTGGCTGGTGAGGCCATAACCGCACGCCTGGTCAACGCACCTGGCAATAATGAGGCAATCGGCGGCCTAAAAGTCACGACAGAAAACGCTTGGTTTGCCGCCAGGCCTTCGGGCACAGAGGATGTGTACAAAATTTACGCAGAATCCTTTAAAGGGCCGGAGCATCTGAGCCAGGTTCAAGAAGAAGCTAAGAAGGTGGTTTCAGCCGCATTAGGTGGCTGAACACGCACAACACCCGCAATGCGCACAGCGCAAGTTTTACCCCGGTAGCCACGTGGAAACCGAGACCAAACTGTGCGACGATGAACCCCGTGTTTGCAGCGTATAAGACCATCTTAAGCCGACCAGGCGCCTGGCAGTTTTCCCTGGCCGGATTCTTGGCGCGCTATCCCATGGCGTTGGTCGGATTGTCGACCATTTTGATGCTGCAAATCCTGTATGACTCATACTCTTTGGCGGGACGCGCTGCGGGAGTCAATATCGTTTCATACGCAGTGATGGCACCCTATTTGGCCAGATGGACGGACAAATACGGGCAAGCCAAGGTCATGCGCCCGTGTATCGCCATCTCCGGGCTAGCCCTGATCGCTTTGATCGTTGCCGCCGTCAACCACGCCCCAGAGTGGATCATTTTGACGGCCACGGCCGTGTCGGGGGGATTTTCTGGCTCACTGGGTTCTATGGTTCGCGCCCGTTGGTCACACATCCTGGATAACCCTTCCCACCTGCGCACGGCCTTCGCTATGGAAGCCGGCATTGACGAGGTCGCCTTCATGACCGGGCCGGTTTTGGCTACGGGCGCCACAACCCTCATCCATCCCGCAGCAGGCCTCGGTTTGGCCTTGTTTTTCATCTTCGGTGGCGGTTTTTGGTTTATGTCACAAAGGCAGACGGAGCCCCCTCCAAGAAAACCGGAGCCCCCTCAAGATTCACAAGAAGAAACACCCGAGGGGAAAAAGCCCCGCAAGGTTCGCACGCGTTCCGTTATGCTCACACCGGTCATGTTCGTCATGGGTTTTGTGTTTATCGTGGGCGGCGCCCTTTTCGGGATCTCCGATCTGTCGATAGTCGCCTTCGCAACCGAAGAGGGCTCTCGCCCTTCTGCAGGAATAATCTTGGCAGTCTACGCCACCGGTTCTCTCATCTCTGCGTTCCTATACGGGGCATATCCGTGGAGATTGTCCCTATGGAAACTTTTTGCCATCGGCATCCTGCTTTTGGCCATCGGAAACTCGCTCTTCGTCTTCGCCACATCAATCCCGATGCTGATGATCATCGTTTTCTTGACGGGTTTCTCAATATCGCCCACAACGGCAAACGTCAGCGCCATCGTCCAACAGACCGTCGAACCTGGTCGCTTAACAGAGGGCCTGACCTGGATGTCTACCTGTATGAACGTGGGAGTTTCAGTCGGCTCCGCCATTGGCGGAGTAGTCGTTGACCACGGTGGTTCAGCCGCGGGCTTCCGTACACTCATCATCGCCGCATGGTCCACCGTTTTCGTCATGCTCTTGGGCCTTCGAGTTTTGAAGAAGGCAGATCAGGATTCCAGGCCCCGCCTAAATCCCCCCGAGGACAAAAAAGACATTGCCGAGGGCGACACGTCAAACGCCTAGCGCAACGAGGAACCGTGGCAGGTGCTCAAGACCTCTAACATGGCCCTCTTTTCGGCAGCGCTGACCGACAGATCCCAGGCATACTTCACGGCTATTTGGCGTGAGATGTACTCACATCGGTACCCTTCATTGGCCGGCAGCCACTCGTCGGCCTCTTGCTTGCCTTTTTCTGTGTTTGCGGTGTTCGAAACCGCTAATAAATTAAGCGGGTCGTTGGCGAAGATCAGACGTTGTTCTTTGGACCACGCATGGGCTCCATGCCGCCAAGCAGCGCTTAATGGCACGATGTGATCAATGTGGATTGTTGACGATGACGATGTGCCATCCAGAGTCATATCCTGCAAGGTGTAGGGGTCTGGGATCGTCCCTTGCGGCAGAGCACACGCTGAGGGCGTAAGGGTCGTGGGTTCTGCCCTTGTGCTTGGCACCGGGGCCACATCGTATCCGTCCTCGGAAATGAGGAAATCTCTGCGCAGGATATCGCTGCGGGTATCGCAGCCGTTGTGGTCGGTATCCGCCCAGGCCTGACCGAAATTCTCGCGTCTGTATGACCGTGACTCAAGGTCATCTGAACGCAGGCGCAGGGCGCATAGCTGGCCCAGGCTTCCCTGTCCCAGTACGACTCCCCTGCAGTTCAAGGCCGGGACTCGTAGTTTCAAAGTGTCCAAGGCGAAGGGTGAGAAAACCAGGAAAAACGCCATACAACCGGCAATGAGGAGCAGTTTTTCAATGGCGTCTTTCACTGTCCCAGTGTGCCTTGGGTTTCACGCGCACGGTCTGAGGCTGAACCCCAGCTGTGGAGAAAGTTTTTCCACAGGGCCTAAGCCAATAGGGAAGAAGACAAGGTCCCCAAGAGATAGGTAACCGCTGCTGCTGCGTAACCGATTGCCAATTGTCGTAAGGCTCGCGGGGCCGGGGAAGCTCCGGATAACACACCGACGATACCCCCTGTGACCAGCAAAGCGATACCGACAAGGATGCAAGCTATCACCATTGCCGTGGGGCCCGACAGTCCAAAGATGTAGGGCAAACATGGGATAATTGCGCCGAAGGCAAAGAACAGAAAAGATGAGGCGGCAGCTTTCGGTGCGGTCCCAACCTCCACAAAATTCTTTTCTTCAAGGTGTTCAACCAGTTGGTTTACACCAGCCTTCTTTGGGTCATCGCTGACAGATTGAGCCTCCGAGATGTCTTTTAAGATGCGTTGGGCGTGTGCCTCTGCGATATCCTCATCCTCGCCACGTGCCATGTACAAAAGTTTTAGTTCATTGGCTTGTTGATCGAGTTCAGAGACATCCAGAGAGTCGTCGGGTTGCGTGGCTGCCAATAGCTCTGTCTGAGATTTCACAGATACGTATTCGCCAGCAGCCATCGACAAGGCACCTGCAAGCAGGCCTGTGATGCCGGTAAATAAAATGATCTGCGGCGTGCTCGCTGCCGCAGCAATGCCCATGACCAAAGCCAAATTGGATACGAGGCCATCATTGGCACCAAAAACAGCTGCCCTAAAAGTGCCAGACATTCGAGAGCGAGAAGCGGATGCTAAAGCACGTATCACTTCTGAATGTAGGTGTTCATCAGCTGCCATAGCCGAGGTGGCATCCTGATCCATGTCATAGGCAGAGCGCTGTTCAGAACGTTGGGCCATTGCCAAGACGAATACCGAGCCAAAGGCTTTCGCCAAAGTGCTCAGTAGCCGGCTGCGTAGTGGGATACGTGGAGCGGGGAATGCATGAGGTCCCAGGAGTGAGAGCCAGTGCTGCTCGTGCCTGGCTTCGGCCTCGGAGAGCCTCATGAGGATCTCGCCATCAATGCCTTGTCTTTGCCTGGCCAGTGCCCGATAGGTATCGGCTTCTTGGCGCTCTTCAGCCAAGTACCGACGCCATCTGCGAATTTGCTCTTTGTTTGGCTGAGTAGAAGCCGTATGGGATTCGGACGTTATTGACACACCCATAGTTTGCCCCTACTCCACGAGATTGCCTTTAGGGCGCCCGAAAGTTAGATCTCGGGCGACCTATGTTCCTGCCTGTGTTACTACTTGTGTCCCGGATTCATCTTGCGGGGAAACCGTAGAAGATGCCTGAGGGAACAGGGTCCCTTTAATGGACTGTGCAACCCTGTCGGTCATGGCCGCACCCTGCTGGTGCAGGGTTTCGGTGATACGTTCCGTAGCGGCGCCGGCTGTCTTTTGAACTGGTGCGCTGCCCATGATTTTCTCACCCGTGCGGCGGATGGATTCAACAGTCTCTGGCTTGGCCTTGGCCATTAAGAACACCCCTGCCCCTAAGCCCACCAAGAATCCCAGCTTTGTACCCATGTTCCCTCCGGCATCTTCTCTACGAGTCTCGCGCCTAGTTTAGCCCTGCACGCACGTCCTTTGCCGCCTGAACCATATCTCTCAAGGTGGGTTCCACTTCTGCCCATCCCCTTGTTTTGAGGCCACAGTCTGGGTTTACCCACAGTTGACGGGCGGGAATGGCTGACACGGCGGCCTGTAGTAAATCGCGCATCTCGTCCAGTGAAGGCACTCGAGGTGAGTGAATATCGTAAACACCTGGGCCCAGTTCGCGTTCGAATCCGTGTTTAGCAACCGCCGGCAGGATCTCCATCTTGGACCTGGCGGCCTCAATAGAGGTTACATCTGCGTCCAGGTCATCAATGGCGTCAATGACCACGTTGAACTCGGAGTAACACAGGTGTGTGTGAATCTGGGTTTCAGGCCTCACTCCGCTGGTGGCAAGCCTGAAAGAACCCGTTGACCAGTCAAGGTATTCTTCACGATCCGCAAGGCGCAGGGGAAGAAGTTCACGCAAGGCTGGTTCATCAACCTGGATGACCTTAATTCCTGCCGCTTCTAGATCTGCTATTTCCTCGCGCAAGGCCAGACCCAGTTGGTCGGCGACCTCGCGCAAAGGGACATCGTCGCGCACAAAAGACCAAGCCATTATGGTAACTGGGCCTGTCAACATGCCTTTCATGGGCTTGTCGGTCAGGCTTTGCGCATAGCTGGCCCACTCAACCGTCATGGCCTCGGGGCGTGCGACATCGCCCCACAAGATAGAGGGCCTTGTGCACCTGGAACCATAGGATTGGACCCAGCCGTGTTGGGTGGTGACGAAGCCCTCCAACAGTTCAGCAAAGTACTGAACCATGTCGTTACGTTCTGGTTCGCCGTGGACAAAGACATCCATGCCGATCTTTTCTTGGAAATCAACGACATATTTGACTTCCTTCTTCATTGCCTCGGTATAGGCTTCATCGCTCAATGCACCGGCTCTGTGTTCGGCCCGGGCCTTGCGGATATCCGTTGTTTGCGGGAAGGAACCGATTGTGGTCGTGGGTAATAGAGGCAGACCCAAGGCTTCTTCTTGTGCGCGCGCCCGCTGAGAATAGGGGATCCTCTGGCGGTCTGCCGCACTAACCGCAGCTGTCTTGTGACGAATTTCTTGACGGTTGACTCCAGCGTGTACCGCGCGTGAAGCACGAGCCAAAGCGTCGGCTGCAAAGATGCCAGCAAGGGCCTCTTTTCCTTCTGCCACTGCGGTCGCAAGGACGCCAACCTCTACAACCTTTTGATCCGCGAAAGCCAGCCAGGAGCGGATCTGTTCATCCATGTGTGTTTCACGTTCCACGTCATAGGGTACGTGCTGCAGGGAGGTTGAGGTAGAAATAGCAAGCTGTCCACCAGCGCCCAACTGGGATTTGAGTGTCACCGCTTTTTCGAGGGCGTCCTCAAGGTCGGTGCGCCAAATATTGCGTCCAGAGACCAGGCCACAAACAACGGTGACATCCTTCAACTGGCTCAAAACTTGGGGCGCAGGAACTTCTCCCTTGACCAGGTCCAGGCCTATTGCTTTCACACCTGTGTTCCCCAGAGTTTCAACCGCATCAGGTGCTGAACCGTAGCTGAGGTTCACAAACAGTTGTACGCCGTGCTGCGCTGAGGATGCAGCAAGTTGTGAGTACGCCTGATTCAGGGCCTCAATCAGTTCTTTCCTGGGCGTATCCCAGGTGTCCACACATAAGGCTGGCTCATCCAATTGGACCCATCTTGCCCCAGCCTTGCCGAGGTCAGCCAGGAGTTCTTCATAGGCGGGCATAATCTTGTTCAACAAAGTGATCGGCTCAAAACCTGCGGGAGCAGACTCTTCAGCCTTTGATAGCAGCAGGAAGGTCAGCGGACCTACCAACACAGGGCGGCCTGTAATGCCCTGTTCCTTGGCTTCTGTCACTTGCCCAGCGATGTGACGCCACTGGTACTCAAAAGAAGTGTTGGGACCTAGTTCAGGCACTAGGTAATGGTAGTTAGAATCAAACCACTTGGTCATTTCAAGGGGCGTGTCCTGGCCTTTGCCGCGTGCCATCGTAAAGTAGCCATCCAGGCTTACCGACCCGTCTGCACCGCGCAGGTGATTAAAACGTTCAGGGATAGCCCCCAGGGTAACGATCATGGAAAGCATTTGGTCGTAATAGGTGAAATCCAGAGGAATCGCCGATTCCTCCGCCTTTAAGCCCAGTTCCAACAGGCGCGCCCTGCTCTCTTTGCGCAGCTGTGCAGCTTTTTCAATCAATTCCTCGGCGCCGATCGAAGCTTTCCAATGGGCCTCTAAGGCCTTCTTGAGTTCGCGATCGCGCCCAATGCGCGGATATCCACTAATGGTCGCTGCCGGGAAGGGCGTGGATGCGGGTGTCATGCTTTCCTCCGTTTTGTTATGTTCTGTGTCCATCATAAGACCAGGGCGGACACGAAATATCCTCAATATCTATGCAGGTGAAAATGGTATTTGTCGAGTGTCATCCTCCCGGAGAGGGGTTGTATAAGGCCTGTTCGATGAAACTTACATCAATAGACCCGGTATCTGCTGTTCTAAAATTCTGTGCTCGTAAACGTTCGACAATATCGCGTGCGGGACGCGTGCGATTGAAGGTGTACAAATGGATTCCGGGAGCACCCGCGTCAAGGATGTCGCAGATTAGTTGATCTGTGGCGCGCAGCCCTCGGCGCACCCTCTCTGCCGGGTCATTGATTTCTAGGAGTTTCAACAAAGATGCAGGCACCGGACGTCCTGATAGTTGGGACATGCGCAGGAGTCTGCTCGGATCGGTCAAGGGCAACACACCTGGGACCAGGGGTATCGTCACCCCGGCCTCTTGCATGGCCATGACGTGTTCGGCATATTCCTTTGCGTCAAAGAACAATTGGGTTATGGCAAAGGTTGCTCCGTGGTGCTCTTTGGACTGAAGTGCAGCAATATCCCTGTTTCGGGCTTCCATTTCCGAGGTCGGATACGCAGCAACCGCAATATCGACTTCAACCCCGTGTGCATCAGCCACAGCGCGAATAACGTCAATTAGGTCAATTGAAGATGCAATGCCCCCAGGGACTACTTTCCAGTACGCCTTGCCTTTGGGTGGATCACCCCTGAGTGCTAAAAAGTCACGGACGCCTATCTCCAGCATCTCTTCAATTACCTCGACCAGTTGGAGGCGAGTGACTCCCGTACACGTGAGGTGGGCAAGAACAGGGATAGATGTGTGTTCTTTTGTGTATCTCAAAACCTCTAAGGAAGCCTCACGTCCAGCATGACCTGTTCCTGAGGCCCCGTATGTCACGGAAAGGAAATCTGGTGAAAGAGCATAGAGTGCCTCAAGCCTGGCCCAAATCGCCGAGCTTTTCCCTCTGGGTGGGAACAGTTCAAATGAGGCCCGAGGCCAAGTGCCGTCGAGCATTGTCGAGATAGACATTTCACACTCCATCGATCCCGGCGGAAGCACCCTGCCTTCAGGGTTGCTGCAGCGTCTTCGAGCCGAGTCTCTCAGCCGCTCTGGATGGTCTCTGTTAATGCTACCCAGAATCTTACACTTTGGTCATCTGATCTCAGAGTGTGAAATTTACGGTATTGATTATTGCTCGAACTCGCTTAGTCTTGAGCATATGGAGGAAATCACGATTGACACCACCCGTGGGGTCTCGCTGAGTGCTTCGTTTTTCCCGGGAGACCCGAGCAATAATTCTAAGGCCATCCTCTTTGCGCATGGCTTTCTGGGTGAGAGAAGTTGCTCAGGGCTGTTTGACCAGATTGCACAATCCTTGAACTCAGAAGGGTACGCAAGTCTCCTTTTCGATTTTTCCGGGTGTGGGACGTCAGATGACGCCACCATTAGCCTGCGAGGACAAGTTGAAGACCTGCGTTCAGCCTCGTCGTGGCTGGCTGATCTGGGTTATACCCAACAGGCCCTTATCGGTCATTCTTTCGGTGCTCGTGTGGCCATGGAATCCCGTCCTAAGCACGTGATGACCATGATACTTCTGTCACCGATTACTGGACCGCTGACCTACCGCTGGGACGAAGTATTTTCTCCTGAACAGTTAGAAACCTTGGATCATCAAGGGCAATTGTCCATCCCTGATGATGGTTCTTCATCACGGGAAACCCTAGTGATCTCTCAACAGACCCTGATCGACTACTCAGTGATGGATACCGATGCAGTGATGTCTGCTCAAAATGTGCCCATTCTCTTGGTACATGGTGGGAGAGATGATGAGCTCAATGGCTTGGCGGATTTATCCCGCAAAGCCCAGCCTCTTCTTCCACCGGGCTCGGAACTCAAGATTTTTCCTGAAGCCTCTAATGATCTGGGCGAGGCTGTGGATGAGATCGCAGCGCTCAGCAGTCAGTGGGTAAAACCCTATTTTGAATAGCGTCCGTTTTCCGAGCTTCAAATAAGCCTAAATTGTATCTGTAGCCTTACGTCCTTCGGCTCGTGCAATAACCTTAAATCGCTCTAAAACGACTTTGGGTTGTCCAGAAAAGTACGCTTCGTGGGCAGTTCGCCAGTATTCCAGGGATCCGTCGCCTTCACCCTCGGCGGCTGCGTGTTCGGCTGTAACATCTAAAAAGTCAACCACGTCAACTTGAATTGTCTTTATTAAAGCTGCCGGAACACCTTTGGAGTCGCAGATAATCGATAAATCCCCAACCTGGGGGATCTCTTCTTCCTCCAGGATGTAATCCTCATACGAAGAAGCAGTACCCGTTTTTTTACCGTCCAAAACCAGTTGCAATAGCCGGTCGGCCAGTTCAGCATTATCACCAAATGACCAGGCCACAGGGGTCAACATTCCTTGTTCATTGGATCCCATGTAGGCATCTTCCCCAGCCATGTGAAAGGTCTTAGAGCTGGTTTTCCAAAATGCGTCAACTAAAGCAGAGATTGGCTCGGCGACAGGTTCGGTCCAAGGGGCATTGTTCTCCATTGCCCAATCCTGACAGACGCAAGGACCTTGAGCCAACACTTACTGTGCTTTTTCTCCTCGCACGAAGATGCATAGACTAGTTGGGTGGCTCAGGGCAGGGTATTTAGAGGATTTGGGCAAGAGCAGCTCGCTAAACGCGCCGCTTCGGTCCCTATTTTGACCTACCCGGAGCAGCTTCCGGTATCCGCGGCCCGCACAGAGATTATGGCCGCCATCGATGCCAATCAGGTCGTTATTGTTGCGGGGCAAACTGGTTCGGGAAAGACAACGCAGCTGCCCAAGATGTGCTTGCAGCTGGGTCGAGGTATCCGAGGTCTCATCGGGCATACCCAACCCAGGCGTTTGGCCGCGCGCACAGTCGCCGAAAGGATCGCCGAGGAATTAAACACTCAATTGGGCGGTGTTATCGGCTATCAGGTCCGTTTCGACGACATTTCCTCACCACAGACACTGGTCAAGTTGATGACCGACGGCATTTTGCTCAATGAGATCCAAGCCGATCCTCTTCTTCAGCGCTATGACACCCTGATTATCGATGAAGCCCACGAGCGTTCTCTCAATATCGATTTCATCTTGGGTTATGTATCGCGTCTACTACCCCTTAGACCAGACCTCAAGGTGATCATCACCTCTGCGACCATTGATTCAAAGCGTTTCGCTGCGCACTTCAGTCATACAACAGTTGACGTGGTTGACGATCCAGGCCCCGAACCATCCGAGGAAGCCTCCGTTCCTGTCATTGAGGTAAGTGGACGCACTTTCCCCGTCGAGCTGCGGTACCGTCCACTTTTTCCCGAGGACGACACCCCGGTTCCTGCAGACCAGACAGACAGCCACAGCCACAACGCCCCGCCCTCGGAAAGAGGAATGGCGGAAGGCGAAGAAAACACCGATCCTAATCAGCCGATAATGTTCCACTTGCCTGACGAATTGTCCTTGCGTGGCTATTCGCAAACCGATACCGGCATCGATCAGGTGACGGGCATTTTGTCTGCGGTGGATGAGCTGCTGGATACAGCCGAAGGCGACATCTTGGTGTTCTTGGCCGGCGAACGAGATATCCGCGATACTCAAACGGCACTGAGCGAACACCTTGGTCCCCGCTACCTGGCGCCCGGCGAAAAGGCAACACTGCCTGGTTCCATTGAGGTTGTGCCCCTGTATTCGCGCCTTTCCACCCACGAACAGCGCCGCATCTTCCAGCCCCACCCGTATCGACGTATCGTTTTGTCCACGAACGTGGCCGAGACCTCTTTGACGGTTCCAGGCATCCGTTGTGTTATCGATCCTGGACTGGCCCGTATCTCGCGTTTTTCTACGCGAACAAAGGTTCAACGCCTACCGATTGAAGCCATATCTCAAGCTTCGGCAAACCAGAGGGCGGGTCGTTGTGGGCGTGAGGCCCCGGGGGTGTGTATCCGTCTGTACTCCGAAAAGGATTTCCTGGGGCGCGACGAATACACCGAGCCCGAGATTCTTCGCACCTCCCTGGCCTCGGTCATCTTGCAAATGATCTCCTTGGGGCTGGGAGAAATCTCCGCATTCCCCTTTATTGACCCGCCTGACACCAGGGCTATCAAGGATGGCCTCGCGGTGTTGACCGAAATTGGTGCCCTCGATACCCCCAGGACGAAAGAGAGGCCGGAAGAACCCGGCAAAGAACAAGGCGCTCTTCGCCTGACCCGGATCGGCCGCCAGCTTGCCCGACTGCCTATAGACCCGCGCTTGGGTCGCATGTTGATTGAGGCTCAGGCCAATGGCTGTGCTTCCGAGGTCATGGTGATTGTGGCTGCCCTGTCCATGCAGGATGTCCGCGAGCGCCCACAGGCCCACCAAGGGGCTGCAGACGCGGCACATAACCGTTTCACAGACCCGTCCTCAGACTTCATCACTTATGTGACGCTGTGGAGGTATTTGCGCACCCAGGCCCGCGAACTATCGGGCTCGGCTTTCAGACGGATGTGCCGTTCAGAGTTTCTGCACTACCTGCGGGTTAGAGAATGGCAAGATCTGGTGACGCAATTGCGGTCTGTCTGCAAGCCTTTGAATTTAGATGTTCATCCCTTGCGCCAACCTTCTAGGGCTGAATTGGCTAAAGCTCAACAAGAAAACATTGACGTGGTTGACGTTATTAAGGCTATGTCGGGCGGCAAAAACGGGGCAGATAGGGATTTGATTCACCGCTCGGTCCTCGTGGGATTATTGTCAAACCTGGGGTCTTGGCATGAACGCAAAAACGATTACGAGGGTGCCAGGGGTACTCATTTCGTCATCTGGCCAGGTTCTGGCCTAGCCAAAAGGCGTCACTCCTGGGTTATGGCAGCAGAACTGGTTGAAACCTCTAGGCTCTTTGCCCGAACCTGTGCAGCAATCAAACCAGAGTGGGTCGAGCCTTTAGCTACCCACCTGCTCCGCCGCATCCACTCCGAGCCTTTTTGGTCAAGTGCACGCGGATGCGCCATGCTGCACGAAAAAGTAGTGCTCTACGGCTTAACCCTGGTGGCTGACCGCACCATCACCCTGGCGTCCTTAAAGGACAGCCTTATTGCAGATCTACCTGCCCGCGAGTTAGCCCGCGAAATGTTCATTCGTCACGCCTTGGTCGAGGGACAGTGGAGGACTCATCACGCCTTTGTCCGCGTTAACGCCAAGCGCCTTCAGGAGGCACAAGAGGTTGCAAGGCGCACCCGTGAACTGGGTACCATCACCAGCGACGAGGCCCTATTTGAGTTCTTTGAAACCCGGATACCCCACTCTTGTACCTCCGCGCGCGCCTTTGATGCCTGGTGGAAGATAGCTCGCAAGGACACCCCGGATCTCTTGACCTACCCGATGGAGCTCCTGATACCCGATCCCTTGGCCTTGGAAGGATTCCCCGACACCTTCCAGCAAGGCGACCTCATCTTGCCGCTAACCTACACATTTGCCAGAAGCGACGTAGATGCACAAGGCCCTCACCACGGCGCGCACACCCAAAGCAGTCGCGCCACGCGATCAAGTAAAAAAGCAAAGACCTCAGCTCCCCCTTCTTTCCCCGAGGGCGTCACATTGACTGTGCCCCTTGAGGTCTTGACTCGCCTGCAAACCGAGGGCTTGGACTGGGGAATACCTGGTCAAGGCTTGGAATACTGCATTGCGGTTATACGCGCTTTGCCAAAACCCGTGCGTAAGCACCTGGTTCCTGCCCCCTCCTTGGGACAAGAGATCTTCGAAGGTATCCGTCACCACTGGGCCCATGACCCTCTGGAAAGACCTACTTTCTTCGAGGCATTCACACATGAGGTCTCCAGGCTGCGCGACATCGACATCGATGCACAAACCTGGCAGGTGATGCTTCAAAACCTGCCTGCTCATATGCGTATGCACATCGTTCTCACACAAAGAGGGGGCAAAATCATTGAGATTAGTGATGACCTACCAGACCTTCAAAGGCGTTTTGCTTCTCGAGCTGCCCAGGCGGTGAAGTCAGCCGTAAAAGGTGCCATTGCCCAGGCTTTCGCTGAAGCCGCACGTGAAAATCCGGATATACCGGATAAAGCAGAAGCCCCCTCGGAGATTGCGGATAATCAGCACGCAAGTTCTGCGCCTATTGCTAGCGAAGCTTATTCTTCGCAAATTCTTGTCTCCTGGCCTCATCTGGGCGGCGAAGATGCGATTGACATGGAGTTGTCGACGTTTTCACAGGGTCTGAAAGTGCGCGGATACCCCGGTCTTCGAGCAGCCCGTCTGCCGGCAGCCTTGGACAGAGGCAGCGAAGAAGCAGGGGTCGATGGGAATTCGAAGCTGCCCGTTTCAAGCACCTCACGTACAGCCTCTCGCGTTGTTTTGCCTGGTGTCGAGCTAACGGTTTTCCCTGATGCACATGTTCAGGCCAGAGAACATCGCCTGGGCGTGGCCCGTTTGTTGTACCACGCCATTGCCTTACCTACCCTGCGCGTTACGTCCAGGTGGACAGGCTCTCAGGCCGCAATCTTGGCAACCAGCCCGTACCCGTCAACCGAGGCTATGGTGGCTGATGCTCAACTCGCAGCAGCAATTGACCTGGTTGACAGTTTTGTTCAAACGCAGGAGCCCTCCCACATTGACACCCCCAATCACATCCGTACTCGCGCCCATTTTGATGCCCTTTGTTCCTGGGCTTTAGACCGCATAGAAGACGAAACACACAAAATCATGGGTGACCTGGTTGACGCATGTGAGGGACGCGCACAGCTAGATGCAGCAATGAAGAAGCACAACTCCCTGACCCTGCTGAACCTCCACACCGAGTTGAAAGACCAGTTAAACACCCTCATGTATCCCGGGTTTCTGCACGACACACCAAGGGTCTGGCTCAAACATATTGGACGCTACCTGCGCGCGTCTGCCCTGCGCCTGGAAAAAGCCACCGCCTCTATCCACGCAGAAGAACGCGCCAATGCCCCGCTAATTGCCCTCCACAACGCCTTACAAGACGCCCAGGCTTCCTTTGATGCCGGCCCATATCGCCCCCAGCGTGCCGATGAACTCACTCAGGCCCGTTGGATGCTTGAAGAACTAAAGGTCCAAACCTTTGCCCAACAATTGGGCACCTCCATCAAGGTGTCTGCCCAACGGATCCATAAACTGCTTTAGATTGCGCCACGCTACCTACTGCCCCGCCCTCGGCAATCCTCCACAAAAAACCGAAACGAACTAGCCTGCGGTGGGGTGGCCAAACCAGGCCTTGAAGTAGCCGAAAAAGTTGCGGTTACCCCACGAGGAACAACTGCCGCGAACGCCCTCGAGCGCCAATAAATCTGGTTGGTACGGGGTGTAGTTGTACAGGGCAGCTGTAGCGTTATTGGCTATGGTCACCTGGTCCGCACCGCAGGCTGCATCAGGGGAATACTGTATTTCGTAGGTCCCTCCGGCCCTGAAAGGAAAGCCTGCCGGATTCATGCGGTACCGCTGGAACTGGGCGGCTGCCGAATACACCTGGGTGGCGAAGCCAAAATACTGCGGATCGCAGGTCCCCCCATCAGGACAGGCATAACCCATCGCGGTTTCATAGCGACGCGGATACAAGTTTTGAGACGATGCCGTCAATAACCCCTGTTCCTTTTGCAAGGTGACCAACAGAACCTGGGGGTTTATGCCACAGGAAAGGGCCGCCTTCACAACTATTTCGGCCGCCGTCTCACCTGCGGCACCTTGGTAGCCCTGACATCGCGAAGTTGCCTCCCACGTGCCGGTATCCTCACGATAATCCTTCAGGCACGGCGTTCCACCCTCACCTGGGCGACACCCTTTTCCAACCTTCTCCAAAAAATCTTGCACCTGAGCTGCGTCCATCGTGCCCGGGTTATAGAACAGTTCATCGCTGATCAAGTGTCCTGGAGTGAAGTCGGATACGTCCAGGACAGGTGTCACGGGTTCATTGTCGAGGGCGATGCGTTGTTCATCTGGTGGCTGACTTGGGAATACGAAGCCCATAACCGCCGAGCCAATAACCCAAATCCCGTAGCCGACTGTTCCCAGTAAAACCGCGATGATCACGAAAACCCAAGGGCCGCTAGAGCGCCTAGAGCCTCTTGGGGGCTTGCGCACGCGATCTTGCGGCCCAGAAACTCTAGGCCGAGGGCGTGGCCGAGGGCGAGGGGACACTTGTGGGCGTGACACAAACCGATCCTACTCATCAGGCATTAGGATTGACGGGTGGAGCTTGCCGATGTCACCCAGTTAGCCAGGACAATCTTTGACGAACTGGGCCTAAGCAATTGGCATCTCAGTTTCGACAGGGCCAAAAAGAGGGCGGGCATCTGTTATTACAGTGAGCGTAGGGTAACGTTTTCGCGCCACTTAATGGCCCTTTACGATGTTGATGCAGTTCGAGAGACAATTCTGCATGAAGCCGCACACGCCTTGGTCGGTCCCGGGCATGGACACAACCGCGTTTGGCAGGCGAAGGCCCGAGAAATCGGAGCAAGCGGGAGGCGAACACTGGGTACCCAAACCCCTCGGATGCGAGCACCGTGGATCGGAGTTTGCATCAACCTCCATGAAGTTCAACGGTTTCGTAAGCCTTCTAGGGTTATTACCTGCGGGAATTGTTCCCGCCGCTTCAACCTGGATTACCTGTTTTCTTGGTCCTTCCAGGGCACACGTGAAGTCCCAACTGGCGCTTATTCGCGCGAGTTGCGTAGGCTTCAGCGAGGATTTGGTAAAAAATAAGCCTTTACCCAGCTACTATCTAGGTGAACAACATTTGTGGAGGCATGATGCGCGAGTATAGAGGCACCCTGGAGGGGCTGGTACAGGACCTGGCCACCGAAATCATTGAGACCTCCCAAAATTCCACTCCTTTACGCACCGTCGGTTTTACCGGCCCTCCTGGGGTAGGAAAGTCCACAGCCTCGAAGCTTTTGGCAGATCTCCTCAGCAGAGAGAGCCTGCCCAATGGAATGCCTCTTCTTGCAGGTCGCCTGCCTTTGGACGGTTTTCACAAGTCGAATCGTGTCCTGGAATATGAAGAACTGAGTGACTCCAAGGGCATGCCACGAAGCTTTGATGTTGTTGGTTTCCTCATGACCTTGGACCGCATTCGAACCACAGGGTTGGTTGTTTACGCCCCCGACTATGACCGCACTTTGCATGAGCCCATCGCCGCACGTCACCGCATTGAACCCCAGGGGGTAGTCATTACAGAGGGCAATTACCTAGCCCTCCAAGATGGCCCGTGGCTCATGCTGCGTGAACAAATTGACCTTCTAATCTACCTTTCAGTTCCTCAAGACGAACTCTTGTCTCGTCTGGTCGCCCGCAAGGTCGCACACGGAAGTAACGAAGAGGACGCTAATGAGTGGGTGCGCACCGTAGATTCTGCAAACATCACGACCGTAGAAGGCACCCGCAGCCGTTGCGACAGGGTGTGGAAATTCTAATCCAGCACCGATCTGCAGTGCGCCTTATAGACTGGCGGCCAAGACGGGGATGACGGTCTCTACCTCATTGGCAGTTATTTCAAAGTCTTTCGGTCCCCCATACCACGGGTCGGCCACCATCAGCTCATCAGCTTCCAGGGTCCACAGTCCCGCTTCCACCCCAGCCAAGGTTAGCGAGGACGGCATGTTTGAACCGTCCTGACCAAGGTTTAATGCCTCGGTTAGCCGTGAGAAATTGGCGGGGTCGAAGACTTTAAACATCTCAAGACGCGGTTGACCCGGTTGACCAAATTCTATGCCTTTCCGGTTGCCAAAAGCCTGGATCGCAACAAAGTGCCCGGCGGTCATAGCCAAAATAAGATCGTAATCGTGGAAGTCTTGCGTGTGAATTTGTCGAGCCTGGTGCGGGCGCAGTTCATAACCGCGTCCACTCAGTTCTCTGGCTGCGCGTCGATCCATGGGATTACCGGATTCTTCGTAAGAAACCCCCGCAGAGTCCACGCGCACTTGGATGTCCTGAATCTGACAGTAGTCAACCATGACAACCTCAGCCATCGCGGAGCGGCAGATGTTTCCCGTGCACACAAATAAGACACCAGGAGCTTTGTCTGAACCCGCAATCGAAGGTCTGGGCACCAAAGAAATACTCATAGATGTATCCCGCTTAGCGCATGCCTGATTTCACGGCCTTTACGCTGGCCTCAATGGCATCTTGATGAACAGCGTTAAAGCCACCCAAGCCCATGACACCCTTGGGTCGCAATGCGGCTAGATACTGCACGACCTTTGGTGGCAGATTATCGCGTGTGCCAGGAGGCAGCAGCAAGACTGGGCCATCTTTCAAGGTTCCTGCTGCAACCGCATCAGCAAAGACGTCTCCGCGCGCAATGTAGATCGCGTCTGCGCCTGCACGAGGAGCACCCGTAACAGGGTCTGTTCCAGGGTTAGCAGGGAAGGCGTTGAGGGCAATCTCTACTGCTGTCTCGTAACGGTCTTGACCGTAGAAGCGCCCTTGAGTGTATCCGGCGGCCATCTGAGTGGCTGCCTGTTCACTAATGACGGAAGGACCACCCAAGAAGACGACCCTCCCTGGGTTGAAACGCTGGATCTCTTGGGTAACGCGCTGGAGGACTCCGGCGTCTTTCTGGTTCGTCAACAAAACAGGCCCGTCGGTCAACATGCCTGCAGCAACCGCGTCGGGCGAACCTTGGCCGTTGCTTCCATTTGCGTCAGCCACGTAAACCGTATTGGGGCGTGTTCCCTCGGTAAAGACGGCACGAGCTACCGAGATAGCTGTACCGACCCTGTCGTCTCCGAAGAGTCGGCCTTGGGCGCGTCCCTGGGCAACATCGGCGACAACCGCATCAGGAACGACGGCAGGACCCCCCAGGGCGACAACCTTTGTGGCCTTCAAGCGATTGAGCTCGTCGCGGACACTTTGCGGGATTCCACCAGTGGTTGGAACCAAGAGAACCGGACCATCGACCAGTGTGCCCCCAACCAATGCGTCAACCAAGACATCTGAACGCGCGATGTACGCCGTGTTGGAACCACTTGGGAATGCCCTGACAGAAATACCTACCGCAGTCGCAATCCTGTCTGCCCCCTCGATACGGCCGGAGGCAATAACAGAGGCCGAGTTACCGGCAGAGCCAAACCAGGAAGTGAAGAACCTGTAGAAGTTGCGGTTGCCATACGAGGAACACTCATCGCCCAAGTTCCCCCCTGCCGCGAGAGCTGCAACGTTGGGGGTATAGGGCGTGTAGTTGTACAAGCCAGCGGTCGCTTGATTCTCAATGAACACGTCGCTTGCACCACACTTATAGGTGCCGTCATCGTTCTTTTTCGGGTGATAGAGCAAAGGATTGATTCGGCCAGCCTGGTGACGAAACTTCGTGGGGTTCGCCTTGTAGTACTGGAAACGAGATGCGGCAGAGTAAACCTGGTTGAAGAAACCGAAGTACTTTTCGTCGCATGCTGCAGTATCCGGGCAAGCGTAACCCATGGCTTTTTGGTAGCGCGAGAGCGTCAAGCCTTTACCTGAGGCCGTGATCAAGCCCTGTTCCTTCTGCAGGGTAACAAGCAGGACTTGGGGGTTAATATTGCAGGCCAAACCCACCTTTGCAATGATCAAAGCGGCGGATTCCCCCGCAGCACCCTGGTATCCACCTGGACACATGGCGTCGGGAGCAATAGTCGGTGTGTCTTGGATGTAGTTCTTCAAACAGGGCACTGACACTGGGTTGCCCGAGGCATCGGTGTCTGTGCCCGATGAACACAATCCGCCCTGTTGAGCCAAGAATGTTTGTATCGCTGCGGCATCCATTGTCCGCGGGTTATAAAAAACATCATCAGAGATGATCATGCCCGGCTGGAACCCCATAACGCCAGCCTTATACGAGGACTGCTCCGGAGGAGGAGGTGCTGACTGCGCGAAGGCTTGGGGGAGGATTAAACCTGCCACCACCACTGCTGCACCAACAGCTACCGCGATTCTTTTCCCTGTCCACGAGCTGATCTTGCGCGTCATAAAAATGTGCCTCCAGAGCTTATTGCACCGTCAAGGGACGGCATCCTTCACCACCCTACCAATCGGGTCAAAGCTCGTAAATCTAAGGGGATTTAACATATGGTTTCGATAGCGTTTTCTCAGGAATACCCCTGGATATGGGTGAATTCCCCTTCTACTGTGCCTGCTCAATATGAAGAGCCGAGGCCGCATCATCAATTACTGTGGACCACAGTCCACGAATCTGCCTTTGCGCAGCTGCAGAGGGCCAAGATCGCTCGGGACTTTGATCCTTGACCCACTGGCTGTAGTAGCTGACCGTTGGTTCCAAACGTTGCGAACGGCAGTGCCGCAAAAATTCGCAACCAGCATCGTGGTAGTCCTGCATAGAAAACTTCAGTGCCCCTCTGGCTCTACCCTTGAGCGTGGTCTGCATCCCGAAGTGCTTAAGCGCCTCGTTCCAGGCGCCACCAAAACGTTTACTCACCGTCTGGCAGGTCGTGGGCCAACGGAATTCACCTTTGCCTGACTGCGTTTCGCGTTGTGCGATGACCTGTGAGCGCAGGTATTCATAGCGCTTTGCGGAGATGGTTGTCCTTGGGTGTTGAGTGATCCAATACTTTCCAACCAGGATTTGCTGCCAAATCTCACGAACCTGGGGGTTTTGGAACGGATCCTTATCCAGATCCTCAAGCTCCCTCGACAGAACGTCAACCAGGTCATCCAGCATTTCGTGCGGCAGCCCCAAAGAGACGCCCTCGGCAATTAAATCTTCATGGGAGGTTTCCTCGGGATCCCCCAAATTTTTTGCCGAGGACGACTCGCGGGATTCGTAGAGAGAAAAACTCTCACGGCGGTTATCCTCTGCGAGCAAGAACCAGAAACCTGCCTCTATGACCGAATTTGGGAAACTAGCGATTCTTGCCATGTGTCTTCGAACTCTCGACTTCCTAGAAATTTGGGGGGCACAGGCAACCTAGAACTCCCAGTCCTCGTCCTCTGTCGCCTCAGCCGTACCAATGACATATGAAGAGCCGGAGCCTGAGAAGAAGTCGTGGTTTTCGTCCGCATTGGGGCTGAGGGCCGCCAAAATTGCTGGATTTACATCCGTTGAGTCGTGAGGGAAGAGAGCCTCATATCCCAGGTTCATAAGCGCTTTGTTCGCATTGTAGCGTAAAAACTTTTTAACATCCTCGGTAAGTCCCAGAGGATCGTAAAGGTCCTCTGTGTACTGCTCTTCGTTGTCGTAAAGCTCATACAGCAATGAGAAAGTGTAGTCCTTCAGCTCATCTTGACGAGCCTGTGAGGATTCACGCACGGCTAGCTGGTACTTGTAGCCAATGTAGTAACCGTGAACCGCTTCGTCTCGAATAATAAGGCGAATCAAATCGGCTGTGTTTGTCAGCTTCGCGTGTGCTGACCAGTACATCGGTGCATAAAACCCCGAGTAGAACAAGAACGATTCCAGCATCACGGAGGCGACTTTACGTTTCTGGGGGTCATCACCGCGGTAGTAGTCCAAAATGATCTCGGCTTTGCGTTGCAAATGGGGGTTTTCTGCAGACCAACGGAAAGCATCATCAATCTCGGCAGTGGAAATAAGAGTGGAGAAAATCGAGGAATATGAGCGCGCATGCACAGATTCCATGAAGGCGATATTGGTGTAAACGGCCTCTTCGTGCGGTGTCCTCGCGTCGGGAATCAAAGATACAGCACCCACCGTCCCCTGAACTGTATCCAGCAAGGTCAGACCTGTAAATACGCGCGTCGTCATCAGTTGCTCGTCTTGGTTTAGAGTCTTCCAAGAGGGAATGTCATTAGACAAAGGCACCTTTTCTGGCAACCAAAAGTTCCCTGTCAGGCGATCCCAGACCTCTAGGTCTTTGTCATCATCCAGGCGATTCCAGTTAATTGCTTCAACCGGCTCACGCTTCACAGCTGACGTGGTTGACGTGGTTGACGCACTCATGCTTCCTCCGTTGTTCTAAAATCCTCAAGTCTCTTACAGTTCACAAGAAACACAGCCTTCGACTTCGGTTCCCTCCAAAGCCATTTGGCGTAGTCGAATGTAATACAGGGTCTTAATGCCCTTACGCCAAGCGTAAATCTGGGCTTTGTTAATGTCTCGGGTTGTGGCTTTATCTGGGAAGAACAAGGTCAGGCTGAGCCCCTGATCGACGTGCTGTGTAGCCACAGCGTAGGTGTCGATAATCGCCTCAAAGCCAATCTCGTAGGCGTCCTTATAGAACTCCAGGTTGTCGTTGGTCATAAAGGGTGCCGGGTAATATACGCGCCCGATCTTCCCCTCTTTGCGAATCTCAATTTTGGAGACGATCGGGTGGATTGAGGACGTGGAGTTATTGATGTAGCTGATAGATCCTGTCGGTGGGATGGCCTGCAGGTTCTGGTTATAGATCCCATCACGCCCAATATCTTCTGCCAGTTTCTTCCAGTCTTCGGGGCTTGGCACATAGACAGTGGAGTTAGCAAAGATCTGTGCAACCCTCTCGGTTGCGGGTTTCCACTCGCCTTCGATGTACTTTTTGAAGAAGGCACCAGAGGCGTATGTCGAGTCTTCAAAACCCTCGAAGGTTTCACCGCGCTCGACAGCCAACTGATGTGATGCTTTCAAGGCGTGGTACAGCACCGAATAGAAATAAATATTCGTGAAATCCAGGGCCTCTTCACTCCCATAATGGATACCCTCACGAGCCAAATAACCGTGCAGATTCATCTGGCCAAGCCCTATGGCGTGGCTCATGCGGTTGCCGCGTTCAATAGAAGGAACGCAAGCAATATTGGACTGCTCGGAAACAGCAGTTAATGCGCGGATGGCTGTCTCAATGGTTTTGCCAAAGTCCGGGGATTCCATGGCCAGGGCTATGTTTAAAGACCCGAGGTTGCAAGAGATGTCCTTGCCGACGTGTTCATAGGTCAGGTCTTCGTTGTACACCGATGGTTCAGAGACCTGAAGAATCTCAGAACAAAGGTTAGACATGCTTATTCGTCCGGCAATCGGGTTGTCACGGTTGACGATATCTTCATAAACGATATACGGATAACCGGATTCAAATTGGATCTCGGCCAGGGTCTGGAAGAACTTACGTGCGTTGATCTTCTTCTTCCGGATCTTGCCGTTATCAACCATTTCTCGGTACTTTTCACTCACGGAAATCTCCGAGAAAGGCACGCCGTAGAAGCGTTCGACATCGTAGGGGCTAAACAGGTACATATCCTCGTTGTTCTTAGCCAACTCGAAAGTGATGTCGGGGATGACCACACCCAAGGACAAAGTCTTGATGCGGATCTTTTCGTCCGCGTTCTCACGCTTCGTGTCCAAGAACTGCATAATGTCCGGGTGATGTGCATTCAAATAGACCGCACCTGCCCCTTGACGTGCACCCAGTTGATTAGCGTAGGAAAACGAGTCCTCCAGCAGCTTCATAACCGGCACAACACCGGAAGACTGGTTTTCGATGCGCTTGATAGGGGCTCCTGCCTCACGCAGGTTTGTCAAGGATAAAGCCACACCTCCGCCCCGCTTCGACAGCTGCAGAGAAGAGTTGATACCCCGGGCAATGGACTCCATATTGTCTTCAATACGCAGCAGGAAACAGGAGACTAGCTCGCCTCGCGCCGCCTTACCCGCATTCAGGAAGGTTGGGGTAGCCGGCTGGTAGCGTCCCGCCATAATTTCGTCCACGATGTGCTCAGCCAATGCTTTGTCGCCTTGCGCCAGGTATAAAGCAACCAGGCACACGCGATCTTCGAATCGCTCTAGGTAGCGCTTACCGTCGAAGGTCTTGAGCGTATAAGACGTGTAGTACTTGTAGGCGCCCAGGAAGGTCTGGAACCTAAACTTCACCGCATAAGCCCTTTTGAATAGGGACTTCACGAAGTCAAAGTCGTATTGCTCCAGGACTTCTTTTTCGTAATACCCCTCTTCTACCAGGTACTCCAGCTTTTCTTTCAGGTTGTGAAAGAAAACCGTGTTCTGATTGACGTGCTGCAAAAAATACTGCCGAGCCGCCTGATGATCTGCATCGAATTGGATCAAACCGTTTTCGTCATACAAGTTCAGCTTGGCGTTTAATGCGTGATAGTCCTCGTCCAGGCTGCGTGGGTTGTCTACCCCGGTATCTGTGAGCGTTTCTGCCAAAACTCTTCAAGTCCTTTTCTTACGGTCTCGACATCCTCTGAGGTGCCAAGTAGTTCGAATTTATACATGTGCGGAACGTTTAGCTTCACGCCCACAATATCTCCGGCAATACAGTACGCCTTGCCAAAGTTGGTGTTTCCCGCCGAGACAACGCCCTTACACAGCGCTCGGTTGCCCTCGTCATTCAGGAACTTTATGACCTGTTTGGGCACGGCCCCTTTAATGGAACCACCCCCGTAGGTCGGAACAATCAGAACGTATTCCTCTTCCACGTGCAAGAAGGGGTCTGCCGCACGCAGAGGAATCCTATGTGCGGGAAAACCCAGACGCTGCACAAAACGGTGCGTATTCTCCGTCGCTGAGGAGAAGTAGACAATACTGCCCACAGCAATCAACCCTTTATAGCTCTAAATAGCTTTCAGTTCAGCCGCATCCTGTGTAGCCAATGCCTTGATCTTGTCGGGGCGAAAACCTGCCCAGGCATTGTCTCCTGCAACCACCACGGGGGCTTGCTGAAAGCCCATATCCAGGACTGTTGCCAGGGCTTTGGGATCCTCAGTCAGGTCGACCGTAGAGTAGGTGAATCCCTGCTTATCCAATGCGCGCATGGTTGCGTCACACTGCACGCACCTGGGCTTGGTGTAGACAGTAATAGTCATCTGACCGACCTCCGTTTGTTTGGGAATACCCACCATAGTCGGTGAATCCCAGCCTTGTAACCACATCCATGTCATTTACTTTGTGACACATTTTGGCCTCGGATACATGACACTACACCTTGTGGTCGCGTTGCGCCACCACCACTAGATAATGTGTTTCGGCGTGTCGCCACACAATCATTGCCGAGGGCGGGAAGTTGAAGCTGTAGCCCTTGGTTTTGGGCCAGACTTGGTTGACAATGTGGGTATGACAAATCGCATGAATGTTGAATCTTTTAATCTTGACCATCGGCGTGTCGTGGCTCCCTATGTGAGGGTTGCCGACCGCAAGACACTTCCGGGCGGTGACACCCTGATCAAATACGATGTGCGCTACTGCCAACCCAATGTGGAACATTTAGAGATGGACACCATTCACTCCATTGAGCACATGAGTGCAGAACTCATGCGCAACCACACGGACAAGTTGATCGACTTTTCACCCATGGGGTGTCAGACGGGCTTTTATGCCTTAACTCTGGGGCTGGAAATAAGCGAATTTCTGCCTATTTTAGAAAAAACCTGCGAGGATATTTTGGTGGCTACAGAGGTTCCTGCAGCAAACGAGGTCCAGTGTGGCTGGGGTGCAAACCACTCCCTCGAAGGGGCAAAGACAGCTGTTCGGGCCTTCCTGGATAAGCGTTCCGAGTGGGAAGACGCAGGGGTTTAGTCAACCACGTCAATTCCTAATCGATAAGCCCCAATGTTTTCATAGTGACTTTTGCTGCTAAAGCGGATACCACTCCAGCATCTTGATGGTTTTCCACGTGGGCAAGTGGTCCGCACAGATCCGAAACTCCGCGCACTGGAAGGAATGCCACATCCGCTAAATAAGCAACCTGAGCCAAAGCGGCAGTTTCCATATCCGCACAATAGGCGCGTGGAAAAAGTTGGCGCATCTCTTCGACGTTCTTTTCGGTAACAAAAGCATCAGAACTAATGAACTGGCCAGGACGCGCTTTGGCCTGAGGATCATCTCCTGCCTTAAGCGCGCGATCCAGGAGGGCGGAATCGCTGGGGTAACTCGCAGGCATGCCGGGGACTTGGCCAATTTCATAGCCGAATGCACTGGCATCTGCGCGCCCGAAGGTTGAGCTGGTTCCTATCACTACCTGCCCCACTCGGGCCTCAATGCTCAGGCCCCCTGCCGAGCCCGTTGCAAAGATGTACCTGGGCGTGACGTGGGTGAGTGCTGATGTGAGGGACGCGGCGGCATTGACTAGGCCAATCCCCGTTAGCAAGAGCCCCAGGCTTACATCCTCGACCTGGATGAGTTGTAACGAACCTCCCCCGCAGGCCGTCTTTGTCCCTTGGGCCTGCGCATAAGCTTCAAAGGGCGCAATTTCTTCGGGCATAGCTGCACATATTAACGCCAGAATAGGCGTGCGCTTCGGCATTGTCGGCAGTGTCAGGTCAAGGCTCTTGTGTTGGTCCATGTGTTTCAGCCTAGCCTTGGTTGGTGCGACCCACCCAAGACATGAAAATGAGCCTCCATGCCTCACATAAATTTAGGGCTTACAGCTATTTCCAACTGGAACCCTTTACTCTTACACACTTATTTCATTTTGGTGAATCAGTTGTTATCCCTATGACCTGGGAATATAAAGATTCTATGTTTCGATAAATTCGCTATTTACTGTATTTCGTCAAATGTCGTTGTTCTTTGACATTTTCACATGTACATGATCGCTAGTCTATCTTGCCTTCAAAAATGTCGTGGATCCCCGACTTTTACTCTATTTTGTTCTGTCTCCTGATTTTTGGGGGTCTTGCATGTCTAGTTGTTTGTATCGCCCGTGATTACCACTAATTACATGAATCTAGGTGCTGTAACTTCCATACTGCCGGGAGATCTGGTTTTGTCCACGTGAGTTCTTTAAGCTCTTTGGGTAGAACCCAGCGCAACTCATCGTGGTCAGTGCTGGCTACGGGTGGATCAGACAGAAGTGTGGCCCAATAGACTGCCAGATCGACAGTGCTTTCTTCAACCAAGGTCTGACTACGGTCAAGCAGTTCGCCAACACGTATATGCACACCAAGTTCTTCGCGGATCTCCCGTACTAAGGCATCACTTGGAGCCTCGCCCTCGGAAATTTTTCCTCCTGGGAACTCCCACAACCCGGCATTACTCTTGTGTGAAGCTCTGCGGCAGACAAGGATACGCCCGTCAACCAAGACAACCGCCCCAACCACAAAAATCAAAGATTCCACGCCACTAGCCTATAACCAAAAACCCCAGGCCCCCACTACCGCCACTTTCCCAGGGGCACCCACATAACTAACCCCAGGCTCTGCCCACACCCTTAACGATCAAAGCGAAGCGAAAACCGCATACCGCCACTTTCCCAGGGGCACCCACACAACCAACCCCAGGCTCCGCCCACACCCTTAACGATCAAGGCCAATCGGAAACCGCGTTTTCCGATTGGCCTGAGTGACGCGCCGCGGATTAGCGCGGCGCAATTAGACTCTGTGCGCGAGGGGGGAGTTGAACCCCCACGCCCTTGCGGGCACTGGCACCTGAAGCCAGCGCGTCTGCCATTCCGCCACTCGCGCGTAGTCTTGTGGTATGCAAGACAACCAAATGAGAGTAGCGCGACCGTGCTAACTTCGCAAATCCGTGCCTACAGCAATACGCACAGATGCGATATTCGCATTAATGTGGACTAAATCTGTAACCTAATCGTTACTACAGGTAGAGTTGAGGCCGTTGGTAGTACAGTGACAAGGTCCGTTTTGCCTGACACGGTCTACCACTATTCATGCGTCGCAGGAAAGGGGAGGGTTGACCAGTGAGTTTCTTTTCCCGTCTCGAAAAGCAAGTTGAACGCGTCGTTCAAGGGTCTGTAGCCAAAGTTTTCAACAGCCCATTGAAGCCCATCGACATTGCCTCAAGACTGCGCAGAACCATGGACGATCAAGCTGCTCAACTGTCTGAGCGTACGGTTGCACCAAACGTGTACACGGTCCACGTCAGTCCCGAGGACTACTCTGTAATAGAAGATTGGGGTCTAGAAGCCCTGGCTGCTGAGATGGCCAGTGAGGTTGCTAATCATGGAACCTCCCAGTCCTACAGCTTTGTCGGCCCGGTCTCGGTTTCT
The DNA here is from genome assembly GCA_030538185.1 of Actinomycetaceae bacterium. GTDB lineage: Bacteria > Actinomycetota > Actinomycetes > Actinomycetales > Actinomycetaceae > JAUNUK01. Next base: position 343,483 of record JAUNUK010000003.1, read on the forward strand.
TTCGAGCTCACCGAGGACCGTACAGAAGGCTCAATTGATGTCACGGCTCGCGCCGTTCAAGGTGCTGTCGCCCCTGTGACCACAACGCAAGACTCTGCCAACTATCCGATCATCGACGTCGAAGGGCAGCGTTACCTCTTGACGGGTTCCGTCACGGTCATTGGCCGTGGCGCTGAGGCCGATGTCGTCGTCGACGATTCCGGGGTCTCCAGAAGGCACCTTGAGATACGGGTTACTCCCGAGGGCGTCATCGCCAAGGATCTGGGATCCACGAATGGCTGTTTTGTTCAAGGTCACAAAATCACTGAGGCCACCTTGGTGGACTCTAATGTGATCCGTATTGGCCGCACGACAATTACCTTCTGGTCTTCGTCTTCTGCGGAGGCTTACTGATGCCCTTCACAGCCCCACACGCAGGAACCTATAGCCTCGAGGGGGTGCGCCCGTGAGCGATCTCGCCTTCACCACTTTACGTTTTGGTTTCGTGGCACTTTTGTGGCTCCTGGTCATGGGTGTGGTTTTTGTTCTCATGAATGATGTCTATGGCACCGTTGTCACACCTCGAGGACCTGGCCGCGAAGTTAAGGACAAACGACCAGGCTTTTTCGCCTCCCGTAGGCACCAAAGCCCTGCTACTACTACTCGTGCTGGCGCCAAAACAGCCGTGCGAATCGTGGTGACTCAAGGCCCTCTGGTCGGGTCTTCCCTCCAGCTTGGTTCTCTTCCCGTTGTTATTGGCCGTTCTCCTGCCTGCACCTTGGTCCTTGAGGATGAGTCCTCTTCAAGGGAACATGCCCGGATCTATCTGGATTCTGGGACCTGGTGGGTTGAGGATTTGAACTCAACCAATGGCACCTTGGTCCAGGGTCGACTGATTGAGGGCCCAACTCCTCTAGGCCTACACATGCCTATTACTATCGGCCAGTCGACCCTTGAGTTACGCGAGGCTCCATGAGCGTTCACTTGCGTTACGGGGCACGCTCCGACATTGGTCTGGTACGAAAAAGTAATCAAGACTCAGGCTACGCTGGCCCGCATCTTCTTGTACTGGCTGACGGCATGGGCGGAGCGGCAGGTGGTGATATCGCGTCCTCGATTGCGGTAGCTCATCTGGCCCCTTTGGATACTGATGTTCATGGTGCTGATGACCTATTAGATTTGCTTCGTAAGGCTGTGGCTTCGGCTCACGCAGAACTCTTAGAGCGCACCGTCCAAGATGAAGAATTGGCCGGACTAGGCACGACCTGCATCGCGGTTTTACGCGCCGGCAATAAGCTTGCGATGATTCACATCGGTGATTCACGTGCCTATGTGCTACGCAACGGTGAACTGACCCAGGTCACAACCGATCATTCCTTCGTGCAATACCTGGTACAAACTGGCCAACTGACGGAAGATGCTGCCGCACACCACCCTCAACGTTCAGTCCTGCTGCGAGTTTTAGGCGATTCCGAGGGCGATGTCACATTGGATGAGTCGGTGCGCAATGCCGTGATCGGCGATCGCTGGTTGTTGTGTTCGGACGGTCTTTCAGGGGTTGTCTCTCACGAAACAATTGAAGAAGTATTGAACCGGGTTGCTGATCCACACGCCTGTGCCGAAGAGTTAACCCAGTTGGCTTTGCGCGGTGGAGGCCCCGATAACATCACCTGTGTAGTGGCTGACGTGGTTGACGATTCTGATTCGCTTCCTTCGACTGTCCCAGTGGTTGTTGGGGCTGCAGCAGTGGAACGAAAAACCCCTACGAGCGCCGCGACTTCACCGGCACAAAAAGCAGCTGCCCTTAAAATTTTAAGCAAAAATGGCGCCTCTGCAGCTTCCTCAAATAAGGATGAAAACGCAGGTAATAAGCCTTTGAAGGCTAAATCTCTTCTGCGATGGATCTTTACATTTTCCCTTATTTCAGCCATGCTTTTAGGCTTATTTTTTATTGGTCGGTGGGCTTATTCTTGGTCGCAAAAAAACTATTTTGTCGATGTTAACGAGGAAGGCAGCGTTGCTATCTTCAGGGGGATTCCGCAAACTCTGGGCCCCCTTACCCTGTTTACAGAACTCAAGGACACTGCCATTCCACTGGAGTCTTGGTGCAGCAGCGCTAAAATCCGACTCAAGAATCCCGTAACAGGAATGACCAGCCCTGAGGAAGCCGAAAAGTGGGTCACCGAACAGGACAAGTTGTGCAAAGGTGCGCCCTCTCCAGCCACGACTTCGCCTGAGGGCTCTGCCTCACCTGTTCCCACTGTTCCCACGGCGAATTCTCCCACGCCCACAACGTCAACCGGGCCTTAAACCATGGCTACCGTTACCCAGCATCCGACAAAATCAGGCCGAGGAGCCGAGCTTGTACTCCTGGCCTTGGCACTGCTGATCACCTGCGTAGGATTTTCAGCTGTCTCTATGTCCTTGACGGATTTGGCCTACCCCTCACTCACGCCCTTCATTGCGCTCTTTGTTATTTCAGTCCTGCTTACCCATGTCGTTATCCGCAAGTTGGCACCCTTCGCTGACCCAGTCCTCTTGCCTCTAGCCGTCACCATTAACGGAGTCGGCATGGCCATGATCTACCGCATCGATTTCCCTTATGCCAAAGACTCCAGCCCCTACACAATCCCCGTAGGACCCAAGCAACTAATAATCAGCATTGTGGGGATCTTCTTCCTGTGGGCTGTACTTTTCTTTATCCGCGACCACCGTATCTTGCGCGGATTTTCTTACATCTCAATGGCCTTGGCCATTATCTTCTTGGCTCTGCCCTTCTTACCTGGGATTGGTTCAGAACAATTCGGTTCTAAGATTTGGATCGATCTTGGCTTCACAACATTCCAGCCAGCCGAAATAGCCAAGATCCTACTCGCCATCTTTTTTGCCGGTTATTTAGAGCGCCACCGCGACAACCTGGCGCTGGCAGGCAAGAAGATTTTAGGAATCCAACTTCCTCGCGCCCGAGACGTTGTACCGCTATTCATCATTTGGATTGCCTCCATTGCAGTCCTCGTCTTCCAAAAAGATCTGGGAACCTCCCTTCTTCTCTTTGCCCTATTTGTCGCCATGTTGTACGTCGCAACAGACAGACCGTCTTGGATCATCATGGGCACCATACTGACTGTCCCGATTGTGATGCTGGCTTTGAAGTTCTTTTCGCACGCAGCCGCACGCTTCGATATCTGGCTTCACGCCTTCGATCCACAGGTCTTTAACCGTGACCCTGGAGGTTCTGGGCAACTGGTCAGAGGCCTCTTTGGTATGGCCTCAGGTGGCCTTTTCGGAACAGGCTTTGGCCGCGGTTACCCAGATTTGGTCCCCTCAGCAAATGCGGATTTCATTATTGCTTCACTCGGAGAAGAACTGGGACTCACAGGACTTGTTGCAATTCTCTTGATGTACACCTTGCTGTGTGAACGCGGGATTCGGGCTGCGATCGGTGTCAAAGACGGTTTTGGAAAATTGCTCGCAACGGGCTTCTCCTTCCTCACAGCCTTCCAAGTTTTCATCGTTGTAGGTGGAGTTACCAGGCTTATACCGTTGACGGGGTTGACGACTCCGTTCCTGGCAAGCGGTGGTTCTTCGCTTATTTCCTCCTGGATCATCCTGGGTCTCCTCCTACGCATCTCACATGCCGCGCGCGCCCCTGGAGGCGAAACCTCACCCGCTACCGTCGGTGCCACCCCAAGTCCAGCCGCAAGTTCTCTCCCCCATACCAATTCTTCCGAGGACGCCAAGGTCCCGGCTGACAACGCTTCGCCCTCGGAAAATACCGCTGTCACTGAGCGGGTGAGCCTGCCATGAACCCTCAGGTGCGTCGTTTATTCCTTGCCATCATCTTCTTGATGATGCTTCCTCTCGTTGCCGCAACTAGTGTCCACCAGGTCTTTAATGCCCCTGCCCTGAACGCCGATTCCCGCAATGTGCGCACCGTTTACCGCGAGTTCAACAGGGACCGGGGTCAAATAATCGTCAGCGGTGAGGCAATCGCTTCCTCAACACCTGTTGATGACCGTTTCGTCTATCAGCGGTCCTATCCTCACGGACCAATGTATGCCCATTTGACGGGGTATTTCTCGGTTATTAATTCCTCGACAACCGGGTTGGAACGCTTAGAGACCGACGTCTTGGGAGGTAGGTCTTCGTCTCTGTGGTTGCAACGCGTACAGGCCATGTTCACCGGGGAACAACCCCAAGGCGGTTCTGTTGCCTTAACCATTAACCCTGCCCTACAGCAGGCAGCCGTCGAGGCCCTTGGGGGGCGTCGTGGGGCTGTCGTTGTGACAGAACCTGCCAGTGGCAAGGTCCTGGCAATGGTCTCTTCTCCCAGTTTCGATCCTAATCTTTTGGCCTCTCACGATACGGCCACAGTCACCTCCGCCTGGGAGAATCTCAATAACCCTGCAGCGCATAAGCCCCTCATCAATCGTGCCATTTCAGGGGATCTCTACCATCCCGGTTCGGTGTTCAAGATGATTACGGCAGCTGCCATGCTCTCTTCAGGGCAATACACCCCCCAGACCGTTTTGGACTCCCCCGATCAACTCGAGCTTCCCCAGACGAATATCAAACTTTCCAACTATGGCGGGGCCGCCTGCGGAAATGATGGTAAAGCTACCCTCGATGAAGCCTTTGTCCAATCTTGTAACACCCCTTTTGCGGCCGAAGCCATGAAGATGGGCTACGAGCCACTGCTTGCCCAAGCGCAAGCCTTCGGTTTCGATCAGGGCCTATCCATCCCCTTATCTGTGACTCCTTCAACTCTGCCCGAGCCTCCTTCACAAGCTCTGCTCGCAATGGAGGCTATTGGCCAGTGGGATACGAGGGTCACGCCCTTGCAGATGGCGATGGTGGCCGCCGGCATAGCAAATAAGGGTTCTGTCATGCGCCCTTTCCTCATTGACAAGGAACTGAACGCAAATCTGGAGGTGGTGAATACCACCCCAACGTCCTCAATTTCTCAAGCGATTACACCCGAGGTAGCTGCACAACTTAGTGAAATGATGGTCAACGAGGTCAACCGCGGAACGGGTAAAAAAGTCGCAATTCCGGGGTTTCAAGTCGCTGGCAAAACCGGTACTGCCGAGGGCACCGTGGGGGAAGGACCCACAACCTGGTTCGTGGGTTTCGCCCCAGCCGAAGCACCCCGCTATGCCATAGCCGTGGTCCTTGATGGAGGCCCAGACATTCCAACAAACGTCACAGGCGGCGACGTGGCAGCACCTGTGGCGAAGGCGATTTTGCAGGCAGGTGTTGGAGGATGAAAGTCGAATCCGGTCTGCTGCTCAACGGACGTTACCGTCTGGTCTCTCAGCTAGCCATGGGTGGCATGGGAGAGATATGGCGCGCCTGGGACCAAGAAGAACAGCGAGTCGTTGCAATAAAGATGCTGAAAGAAGAGCTTGCTGGGCAAGAATCTTTCCTTGCGCGCCTCCGGGCAGAAGCTCAAAACACCCGACAACTTACCCACCCAAACCTGGCTATGGTCTACGACTATGGCGAAAAGGATGGCCTTGGGTGGATGGTGATGGAGCTGGTTGACGGCAGACCCTTGTCGCAGCTGCTCAAGGGTGGTTCCGTTTTGAGTATCGAGACCTTGCTTCCGATTTTGATCCAGATCTCTCGAGCACTCAGTGCCGCACATCTTCAAGGCGTGGTCCACCGCGATGTCAAACCTGGAAACATTTTGGTCTCTGCGTCTGGTGTCGCCAAACTGACTGACTTTGGCATCTCGGTCGCTCCCCAACGGATTCCCTTAACCGCGGTTGGAATGGTGATGGGCACAGCCCAATACCTGCCCCCTGAGCAAGCTATGGGCGATCCTGCCACCCCCTTGGGTGACATCTATGCCCTGGGGATCATTGCCTATGAAGGCCTGGCTGGGCATCGTCCATTCACTGGCCCCACTCAGATCGATATCGCCCTGGCCCATGTCAAGGATCCTGTTCCACCTTTGCCTGAAACAGTTCCACCGGCCATGTCCACATTAGTGATGCAAATGTTGGAAAAGACTCCTGAAAAGCGTCCGTCCTCGGCAATAGAGGTATCTAAACGGCTTGAGGAGGTTTTGGCGGAGGTTGCCCCCCATATACATATAGCCCCTGTGCCTCAAGGCAGGACCACCCCAGCTTTGGCAGGGCCATATTCGGCGAATCAGGCAACAGCTGCTTTACCCTTGGGACGCCATCCTCTCCCACCCACCCTCAAGCCCGAGCCTCTTCCTGTTCCTGCCCCGGCTCCACACCCTTCCACCCAGGCTTTTCAGCGTGGTACCGCAAGCGAGACCGGCGGGGGCACGAAGGACGCTCCCGCTCCCCCGCCCAAAGATTCTGACGTCAAACACGTCAACCGTCGTTCTGCGAGTCACCGGAAGAAACCCAATCTAATTCCACAGATTGTTCTTGGAATTATTACGGCACTCATTATTGCTGGCCTGATCCTTGGGCTGGTGCTAAGTCTACGAAACTCGGCAAGTGTTAGTACCCTTGTAAGTGATGCAGTCGTGGCAGGTGTGAACAACCCCTTCCTCACTGACACTATTGAATTCGAAGGATGGTCACAGTGGCTGATCTAAACCGAACCCTGGCCGGACGCTATGAGCTGCGTGAAACGATCGGGCGTGGTGGCATGGCCGAGGTGCGTATTGGGCAAGATCTGCGCCTAAACCGCACGATTGCCGTCAAGATGTTGCGCGAAGATTTGGCGCGAGACTCTATTTTCCAGACCCGTTTTAGGCGTGAAGCCCAGTCTGCGGCGAACCTGAACCATCCTGCAATCGTCGCCGTTTATGACACGGGCGAAGAGCCAATTATGGGCGCCGACGGCATTGAAACACTTGTCCCCTACATCGTCATGGAGTATGTGGAGGGCCACACCGTTAGAGAGTTGCTCACCGACGGGGATCCTGTCCCCATCGACGAAGCAGTCGATATTGTTTCCGGCGTTCTGGGCGCTTTGGAATACTCACACCACCAAGGTTTGGTTCACCGCGATATTAAACCTGGAAACGTCATGTTAACTACCGACGGCAAGGTCAAGGTCATGGACTTTGGCATTGCCCGGGCCCTAACGGACTCAGCAGCAACCATGACCCAAACGGATGCAGTCGTGGGCACCGCGCAGTACCTTTCGCCAGAACAAGCCCGCGGGGAACAAGTCGATGCCCGCTCCGACCTGTATTCGACAGGTTGCTTACTTTTTGAGCTGCTAACCGGCCGCCCACCATTCCGCGGAGATTCGGCAGTTGCGGTTGCCTTCCAGCACGTCTCTCAGCTGCCCCCTGTACCTTCCTCTATTACCCCCGACATTCCGGAGGCCTTGGATCGAGTCGTCATGAAGTCTTTGGCGAAGTCGCGGGAAGAGAGATATTCGGATGCAGCCCATATGCGTTCAGATCTAGTGAAAGCGATGCAAGGCAAGGCTATATCGGCACCCGCCACAAACTCGTGGACGGATCCTAAAGATGGTGCCACGACAGTCCTTCCTCCCGCACACCAACCTGCGGGTAACGTCTACGCAGGTGGTGCGGCACGTCCGGGGGGCGCAACTGCAGTCTTCCCGTCGGTTAGCCAGTTCCCACCGGCTGATTCAAGGACAGCGGCCCACACCCAGGTGATGCCTGGAACACAGGGGCTTTACCAGGAGAGCAAAGGCCGCAAGGTCTGGCCCTGGGCCTTATTAATCTTGGTTATTATCGGCGTTTTGACCGGTATCACTTGGCACATGCTGACCAAGGAAACTACGCCACCCGTCGTTACCGAAAGCACAACCGTTCCAGAGATGAAGGGCATGGACACCACCGATGCTCGCAAGGCTCTGACAGATGCGGGACTTGTACCTGTTATCACTGAGCCTGTGAATTCGGATGTTATTGAAGATGGGCTGTTTGTGTCTTCGGATCCTGCCCCGGGAACAACCGCAGATAAGGGCGCCAAAATCAAGATCACTTTCTCTTCAGGACCTGGAGAAGCCATAGTCCCCAATTTGAAAGGCATGGATCTCGACCAGGCTCGAACTGCCTTGGATAACGCGAAACTCACCCTTGGTAGTGTCAGGACCGAGGATTCAGGAGCCCAACCCAAGGACAAAATCATCTCTTCTGATCCAGCCGTTGACTCACCCGTTAAGGCGGGAAGTAAAGTCGACGTGGTTATCGCCTCTGGCTCAATCCGTGTCCCCACAGAGCTTGCTGGCAAGACCAAGTCAGAGGTTTTGAAGTGGATTGCCGATAATAATCTACACGCGAGCACGACAACCCGTGAAGTTTCTAACTGGCCGCCTGACACGGTTTTAGAGGTCACCCCAACGGGCCTGGTTGAACCAGGTACCACCTTGACGGTAACTCTTGCGGTGGCACCTGTTGCACCCCCGCCCCCACCGGATAACACCTCTCCCATTTCACCATCAGAGGTGACTCCCCCGCAGCCCAGTCTTTAGGGTCAACAACCCTGGCGGTACGTCAATAGTGTCAACTACGACAACCTAAAATTAGCTAACTAACGGTATTTTCTGTTAGTTGGAAAAAGTCTACGGCCCAGGGAAAAACCCACTGAAAGAGCATGAGCACACAAGCCACGGCAACCAGGGTTATTTCAATAATGCGAAGCCAGGTCGGTCCGGGCATAATCCTAAAAAGCCATGCGTACATTACTAGACCTTACCTTCCAGAGCCTGAGGCCGTCCCTCTGAACGCGGGACCCAATATGAAAGCGTCGAATGAACAATGAACCTTTCGGCGTTGCCGTACTCAGGATGGCAAGTGGTCAAGGTCATCATCCTAATGTCGGTGGGCGTATCCAAAGGCTGACCCGGTACCGGGTTAATAACCTCTCGTTGCGAGGGCAAAACAATCTGTGTTTCGGTCACCTGGTAAACCAGCCAGGCATCCTTGGTCTGTACGACCAAAGGGTCACCTATTTGCAGTTCTTCGACCCTTCGGAAGTTATTTCCATATGAACGCCTGTGTCCGGCTAATGAGAAGTTCCCGATATTCCCTGGTGAAGTTGTGTCTGTGTAATGCCCTGCATATCCGGTATTGAGCACGGCTGCTGTCGTACCTTCAGCTACCGGGATGGTCATCCGATCCCACCTGGGCACATGCAGGGTTGCAAAAGTATCGCCGATGGCACCCACGCGGGCCTCCGGCGGGGGATCTGTGCGACGCTCTTGCGTGTACTCTTCGGGGGCTTTGGCAAGGGTTTTTGTGAATGACGTGACGGCAGCGTCGGTGACACCCGAAACCTCCCAGGTCGTAACGTAAAGCTGCCAAAACACAAAGAGCCCCAAAACGATACCTGCCGTGAAGCACAGATCCCTCAAGATCACTATGACCAACAGTCCGAGTGATTTCTTTTTCTTAGGCTTGGTTTCGGGCTTAGATTCGGCCGTGGCTTCACCCGTGGCTTCGGCCTGCCCTACCCCCTTTATTTCCGAGGGCGAAACACCGTCGACCATCACAGCAACAGGAGACTCAAAAGGTAATTTTTCTTCTGCATTACGCCGATTAACAGTTGCCGTAGTTGACGGATTAGGCATAGTTTCGACGCTTGGGGGAGTTGCGGCAATCGTGTCCTTTGCCTCAACCTCAATGGATGACGTGGTTGACGAAATGTCTCGATTTTCTTGTTGTCTGCGGCGTTCACGCCTGGACATGGCTGGTGCGTCTGGCCGGGATCCTGAGACAGGTAAAACATCGCGCGGATTGGGCGTTCTATTCTCCATCTCTACCCCTCCTTTTCGCCTTTTTGTCCGCCGTTACCCCCATCACCAGTTATCTGCGCATGGGATAACTTTGGGATCTCCACAACTGCCGGAAGTGTTAAAGCCGCTTTTTCTTCTACTGACCAGCCTAGACCAATCGCTCTGACATATTCTTGGTAAATCTGGACACCTTGGGATTTTCGAAGGCCCTCTTGAAGTTGGGCAATATCCCCAATTGCCGCCACTTCATATGGAGGTGAATAGGTTTTGGATTGCACAACTATCACATTGCCAACGCAGCGAATCTGCGAAGTGCTTAAGATCCTGTGCCCTTGCACACTCACTGCCTTAGCTCCCCCTGCCCACAGAGCATTTATCACTGCTTCCACATCTTGCTGGTGGACAACTAGGTCATCAGGCTCCAGATTCCTTGAGGTCACCAATTGCGGGTTTTGCACATCCCATAACTTGACGACCAGACCACTGCCCTTGATGTCATCTTGACCAATCGCCAAGGCCTCATCACCTCGCAACTCAACGGGGACAGTGGCCTCGCGCTTCACAAGGTTATTGATCTGCTCTTGCGTTCTGGAGGCCACTGCCTCCCACACTGCGACGTCATCGACAGTTTTCGCGACAACGCTGGATAAATCGCCTGAAGCAGCTGTGCGGGCACGCTCCCCAAGGGTCTGCGCCGACACGGCAAATATTAAGCCACAAAGGGCCATACCCAGGATCGTAAGAATCCAAGGGTTCTGCTTGTATTTACCCCTGCGATCGTCCCTACGTCGCTTGCCCACTGCTTCACCTCTTCCATCACTACCGAAACTGGGCTTTGGTCTGTGTGCCGAATACGCATAGAATCGCCCTTAGATGAAACCCCTTCAAGAAAAGGATTCCTCCTTTGGCCGAGTCAAAGAAACGAAAGAAAACGGGCTCCAATAAGCCTGTAGTCTCTACTGACGAGATCCCTCCCTCATGGACAGAGGGGATTAAACAATCCCCCCGCTGGTATGCGCCTTTAGCCTTTATTCTCATGGGCATCGGTCTACTGTGGATCGTGATTTTCTATGCCATTTCGGCCAATGTGAATCTTTTTGGCATCGGGTATTGGAACCTGGTTGGCGGCTTCGGCTTTATTATGGCCGGTTTCATCATGCTGATGTGGTGGAAGTAACACCTCCCCGATCAACAACATTTCCGAGGGCGACCGTCTGAGTAGATGTCTGTTGGGGAAGGTCGCGTAGCAGTGCGTACCCATAGGCCGCGTGGACAGCCCCGACAATGCCAGCAAAAATCGCGACTGAGACAACCACGTCAACTATGATTCGGCTTATTTTAGCTAGTTTAACGGTTCGAACATAGAGGGCAGTGAGAACTGCTCCCACCAGCATTCCCCCAATATGGGCCTGCCAAGCCAGGTTAGGAATGACAAATCCCAAGATCAGGTTGATGCCAATGAGTACAACCATCGATTTCACCGGCAGTTTGATCTTTTTAAAGACCACGACGATTGCAGCGAATAATCCAAAGACAGCCCCCGAGGCTCCCACGGTTACCGCTACCCAAGCCTTGGGGTCAATGACGACCACGGCAGAAAACGCCGCAGACCCGCCCAAGGCGGCAAGGCCATAGAGGACGATATAGCGTGCTCTTCCAAGGAGCTGTTCCAGGGTTGGGCCAACAAGATATAGGGCGTACATATTAAACAACAGATGAATTATTCCTCCGTGCATAAATGCCGCAGTGATAAAGCGATATGGCTGAAGAAGTGAGGATGCCGGCTGGAATGCCAGGTATGACACGAGAGGCGGATAAATTTTTTGCGCCACCAGCATCACAACACATATGACGATAATGCTGTAGGTTACCCAAGGTTTCCAAGGCTTATCTCCAGCAAATCGAGGTTGACGTGGTTGACGTTCATCGTCTCCCACCGCCCTGAGGTAACTCTGCTGATTTTTGGGTCCGTCGCCCCGAGGTCCATCAACTTGGTCGATGTCCTCGGGGCGGGGCGGCATCTGTGTCATTCGATTATGTCAACGTTCAATAGGACAACTGGCTCCAAAGGGCGATCTTGAGGATCCGTTGGTACGGAAATAATGCGGTCAACAACCGCCCGAGATTCCTCGTCTGCAACCTTGCCAAAGATAGTGTGCTTGCCCGTCAGCCAGGTTGTCGGCTGTACCGTGATGAAGAACTGAGAGCCGTTTGTCCCCTTGCCTCCTCTGACGCCAGCATTAGCCATAGCCAGAAGGTATGGCTCTGTGAAGCCCAGTTCTGGGTGGATTTCGTCGTTGAAGGTATAACCTGGCCCCCCTGTGCCTGTTCCCAGGGGATCACCACCTTGGATCATGAACCCCTCAATAATCCTGTGAAAGTCAACGTCCTTATAAAGGGGCCCTGTTTGCGTTTCACCAGTCATCGGGTGTGTCCAGGTCTTTGACCCATTGGCCAAGCCAACAAAGTTCTTCACTGTGTTGGGGGCGTGTAGCGGATAAAGTTCGAGGCGGATATCGCCTTCAGTCGTATGCATAATTGCTTCCATACCTCGATCTTTCCACATTAATCGTCTATCGGCGTGCGCTAGGACTCATAGGTTGGCACAATAGGATGGTGGGAATCGCCCACACAACCCGAACCCTTAATGGAGAGGGAGTACATTCATGCAATTTGCCGGTAAAGATGCTAACGATCTTCGTCTGTGGTCTGCACGGGCCGCCGACAAGGCCCTGGATGCAGCCGAGCTCGTCGCCGATGCGACGGTACACATGGTGGAACAGGCTCGCCCAAAGGTTGAGGCTGCACTTGAAAATGCTGTTGCTACCTCACGTAGCACCGCTCAAGTGGCTCGCGAGGTCGTTGCACCAAAGCTCATAGCCTACAGGGATGCGACCATTCCGAAGATCGAGGCCGCCTGGGATGCGGCAGTCCCAAGATTCGAGGCCGCCATCGACGCCGCTGGCCCAAAAATTGAGGCTGCGAAAGAAAAAATTGTTGATGATTACGCCGTACGAGCCCAAACTGCCATCAAGAGCGCAACAGATGCGGCTCACAGTAAGGGATCACTCACCGAAAAAGCAACGAAAGCAGGGGATGCAGCAATGTCAGCACTGAAAACACCTACACGGAAGAAACGTTGTCCCCTCCCGGCTCCGTGGCTGTGGACCGCTTTGGCGGCTGTGGTAGCCGTCGTTGGCATTATTGCCTGGCGCAGGGCTCAACCGATTGACGACCCGTGGGCAGAAGAAGCCTGGGAGGACGTGGATGAAGACCTGGTCGTTATCCTTGACCCCTCAGAAGAGGATTCTGCGAAATAACACGTAGTACGCACAAGTGTTGTGGGGGACCAACCGAGTTGGTCCCCCACAACATTTCCCCGGTGTGTGACATGTGGCTCCTTGTACGTGTTTTAGCTGTCCACTGAGCCGCGTGTCACACACCGAAGGTGACTAAGAGATAGTGTTTCTAGTCCTCAAGCGGCGTTTGCTTGCCAAGATTCCCAGGCCAAGCGCGAGGCCAAGCGCAAGGGCTGATGCGGCACCCAGCATTAGCGAATCGTCAGCACCTGTACGTGCCAAAGGCGGCTTCTTAGGAATCGTGATGCTTGGCACCTGCGGCGCCGGGTGCGTCACAACACCCAAGACAGGGGGCGAGGGCGGAGTTGTCGAAACTGATGCCACCGGCGGGGTAGAGGTGGTTGTCACTGTAGTGGTCACCGTACCTGGCGTGCCAGGTGTCGTCACCGTCGTAGTGGTGCTTGGAGGACTGTCAATCACTATGGTCTGAGCAATATCATTGGGGTTAATGTGCTCCTTGTAGGCGCTACCTTCCAGACCATCAAGTGCGAACAGCCTTTCAAAGACAACCAGTTGGCGTCCTGCCCAGTTGCGCGACAGATGTGCCGGAACCGTGAAGTCCAAAGTCCACTGGCCAGAGGAAACCTTAACTCCCGGAACACCTACAGCTGTTTTCACGCGCTTTACGGCCTTGATCCCCGTATCGGTCCACGCGTTTCCACTGCCCTTGAGCACCAAGGAGCCTCGCAACTCGTATTCGGTATTGGCCGGCAGATTGATATAGCTGATGGTGTCCCTAACGATTCCACCGCTGTTGGCAGACAAGACCTTGTCATTACCTTCCAGGGCGTTGGTGTAGATTTCACCTTCATAGACCTTCTCGGTGTTCACACTTTGTTCAACGGATTCCTTGTCATCGTGTTTGACGACCAGGTTTTCTTCCCCTGTTGAACTGACCGTGTACAGGTACTCGAAGACAACCAGTTCTTTGCCCTGGACATACTCTGGAACAGCGATATCCATTATCCACTGACCGAATGTAGTCTGGGCCTTAACGCTCGCACGGATAATCAAATCCTTGTCGCTGTTGGCGTTTTCCTTGACGATGTGACCGTCTGTCCTGTTCCACAGTTTGCCTATCAGCAGGTAATCACCAGCAGGGATGTTTTTGTAGGTCACGGTATCCCTGATGACCTGCTCAGCACCCTCAAGTACCTTGTCACCATCCGCTTTATCCAAAGCCGTTGTTTGGAGCTCAGGGGTATCAGTCGTGAAGGTGTTTGTGGCCAGCACGGATACGTGAGTGAGGTCTGCAACCGTAAAGTGTGCCCTATCCGTTTCATGGCCACTTGACCATCCACCTGGTGAACCCGCAACCTCCAAAGCCCAGACGACCTTCTGTGTAATCAACGAAAGTGTCGAGAGCTTTTCGATCACAGTGCACTTCGAACCCAAGGGCAGACCCTTCACCTTTGGCGAGGTCTCATTGGCCTTCAGGTTGAAGGTGCCTGATACCTTGCCGTCCTTAACCGTCACTCCTGAACCGACGGCGGCACCGTCAGGGATCGAACATTCGTAGGTGAATGTGAAGGGCCCTTCAATGGTCTTTCCGGTTTGATTGACAACCTTCTTTATGACATCAAAGGAACCAAAGCCCTGTCTAAACTCAACGTTCTGCTTAGATGTCGACGCATCAGGATTGCGTTCCTCGTGCGCGGCAATCACCTTGGTACCAGGCGTTACATTGCCTTCAGCATCCACTGTTCCGGCCGGATAGAGGTACTCGAAGACAACCAGTTTCAAGGAGTCAACACCCGTGATCAGTGGCATGGTGATAGGAACCCTCCACGAACCTTTGCCTGCTGCGTTCGACGTCACGGTGTGAACAGCCACGGGCATCAGATCCTCAGATAATTTATCGCCGCTGCCCATATAGCGCAGCTCGGTCACCAAGACGTAGTCTGTGTTGGCTTTAAGGTTGCCGTATGAAACCAGGTCATCAAAGACCTGACCACCGCCAATAGTGGTCCCAGCGTCTGTGCGCGCCTTGGTTGTGATCCAAGGGTTGTCCGTAATGGTGTTGGTCGCATTTAGGACACGGCCCGAAACATTTGTCCCGGCTTCAATCATGAAAGACAGTCGCCCATCCTGTCCGGCAAACAGATCTGTGCTTACCGGATTGCCCGAGGCATCGAGCTTAACTTCGGTCCAGGTCAACGTGGCTGACTGGCTGCTCAGGGTGTTAACCCAGTTCATGTCCTCCCAGATCTCACAGCGCTGGCCTTCGGGAATGCCCTGGACTTTCGCTGTTTTACCGGCAGCGATCATCAAGGTGCCTGCCTTGTCAGACTTCGCCCATCCGCTTGTCATCGTGGCATCGGGAACGTAGCACTGGTAGTCAAACTTAAACTCCATGGACTTCGTTGCATCCGCTATAGTCGAGTCCTTACCGGGCTTGAGGATCTTGGTGACCTCAAAGCCGCCAAACACAGGCTTTACTTCTTCTTCCTCAACAAAGACGGTTTGTTTTCCGTCATCGAAGTCATCGTGTAAAACAACCATGACGGTGTGATTCCCAACAACAGCGCCCGTTGCGTCAACCATGTCAACGGTTCCTGTCAAGGCTTCGAAGACCACGAAGGATGCACCCGGGACCACCACATTGCCTGGCACCTTGAAAGTAACCTTTTCATTCCCCTCGCGAGGAACAATGCCGGTCTTCGGATCCTTGGCGACCTTGAAGGTCACGGGTGTGGCCGTAGCCCCTGCCACTGGCTGCTTCGTCTTCTTGTCCATCAAGACGCCCTGCAGGGTGTAGGTTCCTGGGGCCAAGTTCCTCCAGGTCACTGTGTCTATCACCGTGGCATCTTTCCCTGCCTCCAAGGCTTTACCGCCCGTGAGGTTCTCTGCCGAGGTCTCAATGTCTGGTGAATAGATCGTCTGGGCCTCATCGTTGAGGTCCGCGTGGCTGGCAACCGGAATGTTGTCCTGCGTCAGATCCTCGAAGACCACGACTGGTATGCCAGCAATCCTTGAGGCAGGCAACGTAAACTCCACTGTTTCACTGCCGGTAGCCACGGTCGCGGTGAAGGTCTTGGTGGCAGTGATGATATTGCCGGCCTCGTCCCTGACCTTGTCGCCGCGTTTCACGACCGTTTTGCCGTCAGCTAGGATTCCATCCCTCTGGTAGTTCAGGTCACCGGTGATCGTGTATTCCTTACCAACCTGCAGGTTAATAAAGGAAACAGTGTCAACGATGGTGACCATGCCCACCAGAGGAACGTTCTTGTCCCCGTCTGCCTTGTCCGTGGCGCTCGTGAATAGATCCCCGGTTGTCACGGTCTGGTCGATGCTGTTGATGTCTTCGTGTTTGGCCACGGGCACAGCACCACCGGCCACAGTAAACACCGTGGAGCCCTTGTCTGTGGCACCAATGACATCTGCAGCTTTGTATGCGGTTTCAAATACCACGAAAGTCTTGTTCTTCGTAACCGTTTCCTTGGGAACGGTGAAGGACATGACAACTGTGCCGCTGCCCTTCTTGGCCTGTTCCTCGGTAATAGTAAAGGTCATGGCCTGGGGTGATACACCCGAAGCCTGGGTTTTACCCGTGGCATCGGCCTTATCCATAACCTTGCCAACCATGACGTAGTCCCCAGGTGCCAAGGCCGTCCAGGTGATTGTGTCTACAATGACTGCCTGTTCGCCTATTGACAAAAGCTTCGAGTTTTGAGCACCCACGGCACTGGTCTGAAGTTCAGGCACGTAGACGGTTTGTGCCTTATCGGTGATATCCGTATGCGAGGCTACTGGCTTGCCGCCCTCGGAAAGGTATTCAAAAGCGACTAGCTTCTTGCCAGCAAGGGCCTTGGCGGGGACCTTGAAGGTCATCTTTATCGTGCCACTGACCGGAACCTTGACGCCATCGACCGTAAAGGTGACGGGTATGGCTGTAACACCAGGAACTACCCCACCGTCGGTAATTGTGCCGTTGGCATCAACGTTTTGATAGTGCAGTTCGCCGGTGATGGTGTAGGTTTTGCCCACGATCAGGTTGGTGTAGCTGATTTCGTCAACTACGTCAACCATTGTTTGTGTGGCGTCAAGGTTTTTGTCTTTGTCGCTTGCGTCGTATGCCAGGGTCTTCAAACATGAACCCGTGGAGACAATCGTCAAGGTCCCGGACACAGAAATCGGTGTGAGGTCTGTGATAACCGTTGGTTGGGGAACCGACCCACCAGAGATCAGCAGCCCATAGACCTCGGCCTCGGCGGTGAAGGTGATGTCCGTGGAAACGGCCTTTTCACAGTCTGCAGCGGGGATTGAAATGGCAACCCGTTTACCGTTAATGAGCTCCTGGTATGGGATGTTACCGGATCCCGTTGCCCCGCCACTTCCCGTCCAGCTGCTGCCAGCAGGCATGGAAACGGTCAAAGACTTCAGCTTCCCACCAGCCGCAATAATTTCATCGTAGCCTTGCAACTGAACATAGGTGGTGCCTCCCTCAACCGTGGAGACCAGTTTTAGGCCCTCAAGCAATTGTCGGGTGCTTTTAACCTTGCCCTGAACCTCACCCAGATAACGTTGAAGTTTCTCAGCCGAAGCCCTGATGGACGCATCATTAGGCACAGCCTTTCCGATGGCAGAGGTCGCGGTGAAGGCCACGGCGAAAATCTGGCGAACCTTCGTCGTGTTGGTCCCTGAGCCCATGCCCTGTTGTTTCCAGATCAGGTCTTTGGGTGCGACACCCACGTTCTTCAACCAATCGGCCTCGGTCCAGTTGTACATTTGGGCCAAGATTGAGGCCTTGTCCATACTGTCTTGGTTCAGACCCGTGTCTAATCCAGGAGAGACACCTATCTGTGCAGTTCCACCGTAGGTTCCCCAGTCGGATAAATACTCCAGGCAAAATCCTTGAACAGTTCCACCGTTGACTGTTACCTGTCGGTGGTAGCGGATGCCAGTGTTGGGAGACTTCGGGTCCGACAGCGGCGCCCAGGCAAGTGCGTCGTTATATTGAATCTCCCACTTCAGAATGTCGCCTTTTGCTACCGCGGATGGCACCAAAGAGGCATTCGCAGCGGCAATCGATAGCAGGCCGCGCGGGTAGCTACCCGAACGCAACATGGATTCAACCACGGCGGCGCATCCGCTTGAGCTCGCTGCCAAAGCGGAACGCTGTGCTGGTTCCTCGTCTATGGCTTGAAGGTTCTGCCCAAGATCGGCATCTTCGCCAAGTGCGGGCTGTTCCAGTGTTTCCTCGGGTACCTCAGTGCCTGCCTCATTGCCTGCCTCGCCGACACCAGACCCAGGCTGATCCTGTGTTTCCAGGGCTTCATCCTGTGTCGATTCCTGCGCCAATTCCTGCGAGGACGCCTCGGTAACACCTGCCGGAACCGCAAGTGCTTCCAGCGCCTGCGATTGGGCCTCACCGGTTTCAACCGCGGGGATCATTGCGGGATCCACAAGAGGCGTTTGCACGTCTGCCTCTTGTTCAACAGACGCTTGTGAGCCAGTATCGCTTTGCTTCGGTTCTGGCTTGCCGACCTCGGGTTGGGACTCAAGCGCCCCGGCGGCCTCGGTTGCCTCCCCCAGGGCACTTCGCGACCCAAGCGCGTCTGCTTCAGTCTCTGCTTCCGCGTCCGCCTCAGCCTCGAGCGCAGAACGCCCACTTGCATCACAGGTACCCACAGGTACCTGCACCCATAAATCTGTGGTTCCGGCAGGGGCAGGACGTCCGCCAATATGATAGTGAACGTCTTGACGCGCAATCTTAACAAAGGTGGTCCCACCGACCTCAACGGTGTCTTGCGCACCCCAGGAGTCCAAGGTGCCTGAATGTGCCACGTACCTGCCCGCAATGGGCTGTCCGTACCCCAGGTTATAGGGCACGTCACCAACAGAAACCGGGTAGCTGTGGACAGTGGTGGTGCCCGCTGTTCCTTGCGTACCAGTGCTGGCAAGAGAGGGCATAATCAGCCCACCCACGGCCCACGACAAGGCGATTACAACAGCCAGCGCGCTGGCTATCCAGTTGCGCTTTTCATTTTTTCTTTTCCGCATTCCTTGCGGGCTATGTCCGTATGAAGGTATTTGGGCTTTGTCTCCCATGACCGCCAACTCCCAGGTTTCTATTTGGTACAAAAGTCTTGGGACCTGCGTCCCAGCGAACTAATAGTTACCATACAGTAAACTCCCAGGATTGCACAAGGGTTTTTCTTGAAATTAAAGGTTAGTACAAAGACATACACACAGGTCAAACTGCTAATTGTTCTATAATTAATGCCAAAATCAAGTGACATTTTCAAGCAATTTTGCTCGATTCTTCCCAGGGTTCTTTCATATTTAAATCATTTAAAAAAGATTGCCGAGGGCGGGAGAGTCGAAACTCTGCCCGCCCTCGGCTACTGTCCAGTAGTTACCGGTTACTACTTAACCGTGGCTACTCCTCTTCTTTGCGGCGTTTCTTACCCGCGATGATTCCTATGCCACCAGCGACACCGATCATTGCCAATGCAGCTGCCGCCAACAGCAGCGCATCGCTTGCACCCGTACGTGCCAAGGGTGGTCGCTTCGGAACAATCGTGATGCTTGGCACCTGAGGAACCGGCTGCGTAACCACACCTAGCACTGGCGGCGTCGGTGGAGTTGTTGTCTCAGAGGCTACCGGCGGCGTAGAGGTGGTTGTCGTCACGGTCGTTGTCACCGTCCCAGGCGTGCCAGGCGTCGTCGTGCTTGTTTCAGTCGTCGGCCTGTCTACCAGGATGGTCTGGGCGACATCGTTGATGTCTGCGTGCTCCAGGTAGGGCTTATCCAGATCGTCCAGTTTGAACAGACGCTCGAAGACAACCAACTGCCTATCAGCCCAGTTGCGTGACAGCGTGGCGGGAACCGCGAACTCCAGGGTCCACGTACCCGATGTCACACCCAGTCTGGCGTCTGCCACACCTGTCACAACCCGCTTGGTGGCCTTGATGCCCGTGTCTGTCCAGGTGCCATTCGCACCCTTCAAGACCAAGGTACCGCGCAGTTCAAACTCAGTTTCACCTGGCAGGTTGTTGTATGTGACGGTATCAATAACCGTGCCGCCATTCCTTGCGGATAGGACTCGGTCTCCACCCTCCCTAGCATCGGTGAACAAGTCCGGTTCGCCTGGCGTACTGGAGTTCACAGTCTGTGCCGCGTCGTCCTTGTCATCGTGCTTGGCAATGAGGTCCTTGGTATCTGTCGAACCTGCCTTGTAGAGGTATTCGAAGACAACCAGTTCCTTTCCTTGGACGTAGGCCGGGACAGGAATATCCATCAACCAGTGACCGATCACTGCCGTAGCCTTGACGTTTTGTGTAACCATCAGGTCAAGGTCACTCTTGTCATCGACCTTCACGATGTGGCCGTCTGTCTTATTCCACAGCTTGCCAATCAGTGTGTAGTCGCCGACCGGGACATCCGCGTAGGAGACGGTATCAGTGATGATCTGTGCCGTTCCTTCAAGCACCTTGTCGCCATCAGCCTTATCAACTGCCAAGGTCTTCAAGATTGGCTTGTAAGGCGTGAAGGTGTTGGTGGCCTCAGCAGATACGTGTGAGAACTCAGCCACGGTGAAGTGTGCCTTGTTATTGTCGTATCCGTTGCTCCACGCACCCTGTGCACCGGCAGCCTCCAAAGACCAGGTAACCGTCTGCTTGGTCAATTCAGGTGCAGACCACTGTTCCGTGATGGTACAGCTGGCACCCAAGGGCAGTCCTTCGACCTTGGGCGAGGTCTCATTGGCCTTCAGGTTGAAGGTGCCTGATACCTTGCCGTCCTTAACCGTGACTCCTGGACCAACAGGGGCCCCAGCAGGAACCTCACACTCGTAGGTGAACGTGAAGGGACCTTCAATGGTCTTGTCAGTCTCGTTGACGACCTTCTTCGTCACGTCGAAGGAGCCGAAACCAGACCTGAATACCACGTCCTGCTTGGAGGTATCCGGGTTGAGGTTGCGTTCCTCGTGCGAGGCAATCACCTTAGTACCTGGCGTTACATTGCCTTCAGCATCCACTGTTCCGGCTGGATAGAGGTACTCGAAGACAACCAGTTTCAGGGAGTCAACACCCGCGATGACCGGCATGGTGATCGGCACACGCCACACACCTGTTCCAGACTTGTCGGCCGTCACAGTATGTACGCTGATGGGCTTCATGTCGGGCGAGAGCTTATCGCCGCTACCCATATGACGCAGCTCTGTGACCAGTGTGTATGACTTGCCACCCTCGAGCTTGTGGTAATCAACCATGTCGTTGAAGGTCAAGCCGCTGGCCACCGTGGTCCCACCGGCGGTAAACGCGCTGGTCCCAATCCTGGGCACATCCGTAACCGTGTTGGTGGCCCCCAAGACGCGGTTGATGACGTGGTCATCTCCGCCAATCATGAAGGACAGCTTGCCATCATTACCAGCAAACAGGTTCGTGGTGACCGGGTTACCGGCACCGTCCACAACCGTTTGCGACCAGGTCAAGGCAGCAGACTGGTCTGACAAGGTATTGACCCAGGTCATATCCTCCCAGATCTCACAGCGGTAACCATCTGGAATACCAGTGACCTTCACAGACTGGTTCGGCTTGACCATCAGTGTGCCTGCCTTATCCGTCAGACCCCAACCTGAGGGATCCGTGGTAGAAGGCGCGTAACACTGGTAGTCGAACTTGAACTCAGCGTTTAGCAGTGCCGCATCAATTGTGACGCCCTCGGGGGCGCTCAGGGTCTTGGTGACCTCGAAGCTACCAAAGAGGGTCTTATCCGTGACGATGGTCTGCAATGGATCATTGATGTCCTCGTGGGTTGCCACGGGCTTGACAGTCGTATCCTTAGGCTGACCTGCAGCATCAACATCACCGGCAAGCCACAACTTCTCGTAGACCACGAGGGCAGCAGCGCCTGTCTTCACAGCCGCAACCGGGACCTGGAAGTCCAGGTTTGTGGTGCCATCAGCTGATGTAGGCGTGAATGCCTTTGTTGCAGTGATTGGCTTACCAGCAGCATCCAAAATCGGAGCCTGGCTCAGCTTATCCATCAGGGTGCCTGTGAGGGCGTACTGGGTGCCCACCGACAGGTTGGTGTAGGAGACCTTATCCGTAACGGTGAAGGTATCGCCTGTGACCTTGTCCAGGTCAATGGCCTGTGCTCCGTTTACGGTGGCAGAGGTCTTGACCTCTGGCTTACCGATGGTGACAGTCTGATCCGAATCGGTGAAGTCCTCGTGTTCAGCCACAGGCTTCTTCGGCTCGCCCTCATCGTCATTCTTTGGCGTGCCATCATCGTTCAGGTCCGCCGTTAGCCAGAGTTTCTCAAAGGCCACTAGCTTCGAGTATTTCTCGAGGACGGCTCGTGGGACCTCGAAGGTTACCTCAACCGTTCCACTTACCAGTGTCTTTGTGCCCTCAGCTTGTGGCGTGAAGGGCTTGGACACAAGCGTTATGCCTGTTTCTTCGCCGGTTTCACCAGCCACACCAGTTCCGCCCATCAGCTTGCCGGTGATCGTGTAGGACTTGCCTGCAAGTAGTTGGGTGTAGGAAACAGTGTCTGTCAAGGTCACACTCATCATCTCGGGTGTGAGAGAAAGCTTGTGTGGATCCTTGTCATTGGGACCAACCAGAGTCGTTCCGATACCGGGCTTAGCAACCGTGACGGTCTGGCCCTTGTCGTTTGGATCCTTGTGGTCTGTTACTGGTTTCTTGGTCGCATCCTTAGGCGTGACATTCTGGCCATTGATATTGACATCACTGGTGAGCCACAGCGTTTCAAAGGCCACCAAGGTCAGTTTGCCATTGCCTGCCAGAAGGTCCTTCAAGGTGTTTGCAGGAACCGTGTAGGTAACAGTGGTTGTTCCCTTCTTCTGTGTTGGGGTGAAGCTTGTCGTGCCCACAACCCCTGTGTCCTTATCAACAACCATCTTTGTGGCGTCGTTTGGATCAGGAACAACACTCATCAGCTGGGCTTGCAGCGTGTATTCTGTGCCAACACGCAGCCCTGTGTAGCTGACCGTATCTGTCAACACCAGGTCGGCTTCAATGTTCTCGATGTGCTTGGCGCCTGCTGGGCCCTCAAGTTTGGTACCGATCTCTGGAATTTCAGAGATGTACACAGTCTGGTTGATGTCACCGAAGTTATCGTGCTTGGCTATCGGTGTTGCACCGGCAGGTTCTGGAGACTGATCGCCTTCGAATAGGTACTCGTAGGCGACAACCTTTTGACCCGCGGCCAGCTGTGCAGCAGGAACATCCTTGAATGTCATCTTTACCGTGCCATCGGCAGTCTGGGGTACGAATACCTCATAGGCTGTTGGACCAATGGTTTGGGTTTCGGTGATGTACAACTGTCCCTTGAGCACATAAGACTTACCTGGGATCAGACCCTTGTAGTCCACTGTGTCAATGAATGTTGTGGTCACACCTGGATCGGTTTCGTAGGTCTTGCCATCATTCTTCACACGCTCAACACCCTCAGGCGCCAAAACTGTTCCAATTTCAGGCTTCTTACCCACATTAACCGTCTGCTTCACATCGGTAATGTCTTCGTGTGTGGCAACTGGGCCATAAGGCTTGTTGGTATCGGGTGAGGTCTTGGGTGTCACCACATCGCCGTTCACCGTGACCTGCGAAACCAGGTAGGCCTTCTCAAAGACAACGACCTGTTCAACACCAGTCAAGGTGCCAGCTGGGATGGTAAAGGTCATCTCGACCGTACCCTTGCCCGAGGCATCTGCCGTGAAGGTCACCGGCTTAGCCGTAACACCAGCGATCACACCACCGTCAGTCCCGTCGGCGTTCTTCTTGTGAAGTTCACCCGTGATGACGTATTCCTTACCGCCCTCAAGCTTCTCGTAACTAACCGTGTCCTTAATGGTGGAGGCCTGGTCTGCGTACACATAGTTATGTGCCTGGTCGCCGGTGGCCACCGTCCCAATTGTGGGTGAGGTAACGGTCTGCTTCTCATCTGTAATGTCATGGTGAGTCAGCAGGAAGCCATTGTCTCCAGTGAGGTCTTCAAAGACCACGACCTGAGTGTTGACGATAACGCCAGCCTCCACGTAGAAGGTCATCTCAACCGTTCCCGAAGACTTCTCGGGCTTGAAGGTTACGGGCTCGACCTTGTACTTCGTCGGGTCAACCGCGATGCCTTCCTTGTTGTCCGGGTTATTGGGGTCCGGGAACCTCAGGGTGCCGGTCAAGGTGTAGGTCTTTTCGGGATCTAGACCTGCGTAGGAAACGACGTCCACAATCACAACGGGTTCGGAACCGTTGACGATCTTGTCGCCGTCCGCTCCGTCCTTGGCTTCTGTCGAGATTTTGGCAGTCGTCACGGTCTGATCTGCGTCATTAATATCCTCGTGCGTGGCAACCGTAACCTCTTCGGTTGTGCCATCGGCCTTGGTCACTGTGCCCTTCAAGACCTCGAAGACCACGAAAGAGGCGCCCTCAACAATCTTGTCACCTGGGACCGTGAAGGTCACTTGTGCGCTGCCTTCACGCTCGCCCTTGGCAACCGTGAAGGTGGTGGGGGTAGCCGTAGCTCCCTCAACTGGCTTCTCGGTCTTCTTATCCATCAGGGTACCGGTGAGCGAGTAGGTGCCTGGTGCCAGGTTCTTCCACGTCACCGTGTCAATAATCTGGGCGTCTGCACCGATTTCTAGGGCCTTGCCTCCCTTGACGTTTTCAGCCGAGGTCTTCAAGGATGGCGTGTAGACGGTCTGTGCCTCGTCATTTAGGTCATGGTGTGAGGCGACAGGGATGTTCCCTTGTGACAGGTCCTCAAAGACCACGACGGGCAGACCAGCAATCCTGGATGCTGGAACCACGAACTCTAGCGTCTCACTACCTGTCGAGACGGTGGCTTTGAAGGTCTTGGTGGCGGTGATGACCTTACCGGCCTCATCCTTCACCTTGTCTCCACGCTTCACGACAGTCTTGCCGTCGGCCAAAGTACCATCCAACTGGTAATTCAGGTCACCAGTAATCGTGTATTCCTTACCGATCTGCAGACCGGTGAAGGACACGGTGTCAACAATCGTGACCGTACCCTCAATGGCGAGGTTCTTATCACCATCGGCCTTGTCTTTAGCGTCCGTCGTCAGGTCAGAGGTCGTGACAGCCTGTTCAGTGCTGTTGATGTCCACATGCGCGGCTACGGGTACTGCGCCAGCGGCAATCTCGAAGGTTGTGGAACCAGTCGAGGTTGCTCCAGATACATCCCCAGCCTTGTAGGCAGTCTCAAAGACCACGAAGGTCTTACCTTCTACGGCAGTACCAGCAGGTACGGCGAAGGTCATCTCGATTGTGCCATTACCCTTCTTTGCCATCTCCTTAGTGATGGTGAAGGTTTGAGCCTTTGGAGCCACGCCCTCAGCCTGTGTTTGACCTGTGGCATCAGCCTTGTCCATGAGGCGACCGACCATAACGTAGTCACCTGGTGCCAAGGACTTCCACGCAATCGTATCCGTGACTGTGCCATCAGCACCGGCGGTAAGGATCTTTGTCCCTTCCTTACCTTCGGCGAAGGTCTTGAGTTCAGGCACGTAGACGGTTTGTGCTTCGTCAGTGATCTCGGTGTGGGCAGCAACCAACTTGCCGTCCTCGTAAACGGATTCGAAGGCGACCAGGGTTTGGCCGACGAGGGCCTTGGCCGGAACCTTGAAGGTCATGGTGACGGTTCCAGTAACAGGAACGTTAACTCCATCAACCACCAAAGTTATGGGTTCAGCGGTTACGCCTGGAACGACCCCGCCATCAGTGATGGTGCCATCGGCTGCGACGTTTTGGTAGTGCAGCTCGCCTGTGATGGTGTAGGTCTTACCTGGCAGCAGATTGGTGTAGGTGATTTCGTCAACCACGTCAACCACGTCTTGTGTGCCGTCCAGGTTCTTGTCCTGATCGACAGCGTCGTAGGCATTGGTCTTCACCTCGGGTGCCGTCAGGGTCTGAGGAATATCGTTAATGTCTTCGTGGGTGGCAACAGGCTTTGTGCCAGGCTTGGGTGTGCCTTGATTATCGACATCCCCAGCCTTGTATGCCGCCTCAAAGACCACGAAAACAGAACCGGCCTTAATCTGGTCACCAGGAACCGTGAAGGTCACCTTTTGGGTGCCCTGGGTTTCGCCCTTCTTCACCTCAAAGGTGAGCGGGGTGGCCTTGGCTCCCGCAACGGGCTTTCCAGTGGCCTTATCCATCAGGGTGCCAAGCAGGACATATGTGCCAGGTTCTAGCGAATTCCAGGCAACGGTGTCCTCGATTGTGGCATCCTTACCCACCTCGAGCACCTGGTCACCATCTGCCTTATCGCGAGCAGTGGTGCCCAAGGACGGTGTGTACACCGTCTGGTTGGTGTCGTTGATGTCGTGGTGGATTGCCACTTCCTTGCCTTCGTGCAGCAAGGTTTCAAAGACCACAATCGTCTTGCCAATCAGGCCCAGTTCTTTAGCCTTTTCAACAGGAATCGTGAAGGTCAACTCAACTTTGCCGTCTGCAGCAGTGATCGGGTGAGCTGTGTCCTTACCGATCTGAATCTCAGAGAAGATACCGGTCGAGGTGCCTTCCTCGGTGCCGTCCTTGATCTTGAGTTCACCCTTGAGGGTGTAGGTCTTGGACGTATCGAGTCCCTTGTAGGTCACCACGTCGATGATTGTGATGTCCTTAGTGGGATCGACGTACTTGTCACCGTCTTCTGCGTCTTTCGCATCCGTGGTGATCTGTGGCGTGTAAACCGTTTGGGCCTTATCGCTTGGGTCAGCGTGTTCGGCTACAGGTTTCGCCCCATCGTTGACCTTTACCGCATCGGGGATTGCCGAGGACGTATCCTTGGTGGTGTCGGCTTCCAAATAAGCCGTCTCGAAGACGACATAGGACTTACCTGCCACAACCGGAGCGTCCTTGAAGGTCATATTCACTGTGCCCGCACCTGTAGCGCTGGCAGTAAATCGCTGGTAGGCAATAGCCACCGGGTCCGTATTGAGGGCTGAGGTGTCCATGAGCTTGCCGATCAGGACGTACTTCTCTCCCGCTTTCAGACCTTCATATGCGACGACGTCCAAAACATCGGCTGTCTTACCGGCAGGCAGGAACTTATCCCCGTCTGTCGGATCCGTGGCTGTCGTGCCCAGCTTCGGTGAATGGACTGTCTGCTTTTCGTCCGTAATATCGTGGTGAGCGGCCACGACGACACCCTCATGCAAGAGGTCTTCGAAAACAACCACGGCTTGACCTTGGATGTCCCCTGCTTTGACCTTGAAGGTGACAATCGCTTCACCCTTGGCTGCTTCTTCATCCGTTGCAGGTTTGATGGTGACAATCGGGTTGTCAGAAGGAACGATGTCTTCCTTCTTCACAACTGTGCCGTTGGCCAAGGTGGCATCCGCCTGGTAGCGCAGAGTGCCCGTGATTTGGTACTCGCGGCCCTTGACCAGGTTGGACCACACGACGCGGTCTTTGATTTCAATAATCTTATTGGGATCAAAGACCGGGCCTTGAACGGTGTCTCCGATGGAGGCGTTTGTCTCTAGGCCAGGTGTCTGAACCGTTTGACCCTTGTCTTTCAGGTCTTCGTGTGTCGCGATCGGCTTAGTGTCCTCGGCAACTAGGCTGCCGTCCTCATTCAAGGAGCCTGCGGTATAGAGCTTTTCAAAGACCACGAAGTCTTTACCAGCAATAACCTTGTCAGCTGGGACTGTGAAGGTCATATCGACCTTACCTGGGGCATCAGCCGTGCCCACAACATCAGCCGTGAAGCTCTTGACAACGACGATGCCTGTTGAGGTGCCGTCCTTGTACATGAGTTCACCGCGCAGTTGGTACTCGGTTCCAACAACCAGGTTGCGGTATTCAATCGTGTCCACGATGGTGGCAGGCTTACCGGCGGGCACCTCGGTGGTGTCCTTGCCGTCCACAACGCCCTTGGCCTTGGTGCCAATCTCAGGCTTCAGGGTGACGGTGACTGTCTGTTCCACATCACCCTTGACGGCGTGCTCTGCCACAGGTTTTGCACCAGAGTTCGGTGTAACCTCGCCCGTAGCCGTGTTGACTGTGACATCCGAGGCCTTCCACAAGTACTCAAATGCGGTCAGCGCAGGATGGGCCTTCACTACCTGTGCAGGCACGGTGAAGGTGATCTGGGCAAGGCCAGCCTCCTCATGTCCCAAGGATCCGGGCTGTCCGTCAACGACCGTGAGCAGGTCTGCCGAACGCACTGAGGTCAACTCGCCTGTCTTGGTGTCGGTCAATACGCCCTCAAGGACATAGTTACCCGCAGGCACGTTCTTGTAGCTAACAGTGTCAACCATGACAACCGTGGGTGCTGAGTCTTTGACGGTAATGTCGTGTGCACCGTTAGCCGTCAGTGTTGTGCCAATTTCAGGGTTAGGCGTGAAGACGTTGTTGGCCGAAACCGTTATCACGTTTTCGCTATCGGCCACGAAACTAATCGAGGCGTCTTTTTGTGCCAGGTCGACCTTGGGTGTTACGGGTGTCGCGGTACCTGTGACTGAGAGGCTCACTGTGTGGGTGTGCCCGCCGACTGCCGTATTATCAGCGGCCTCAGTGAAGGTACAGACTGCGCCATAGGGAACCTTGACAGGCTGACCGGCGGCGTCCACAACATCATGGGCCTGGCCATCAGCCGGAACCACGACCTTGCCTGAAACGTCCTTCACAGGCGACTTACATTCGTAGTCGAAGGTGAACAGTGTCCCCGCATCAGCAGGAGCTGACGCGTTCTTCAGGATCTTTAGGGTTGTGTCCTTCAGGGTGTAGTCGTTCTTGGCCTTAATGACCCTGTGTGTTGTGTTGGGGCCAATCTTAAAGGTGAAGGTATCGCCCCCTGCGGTAGCCGAGGCCGGATCCACACCTGGACCAGACAGCGTCCAAGACACGTCACGCCCGGCACCTGCAACCACCGGATCATCTGCCTTTTCGGTAACCACACAGGTGGCGCCCGTGGGCAAGGGACCAGATGTGTACTTAGACGTCGGATCGCCGGCCTTCAGGCCCTTGATCTCGACCTTGTCGGCCACAATCGAGCCCTTGACATCGGTACAGGTGTAGACGAAGTTGAAGCTGACAGGCAGGGCAACCCCTGTGCCTGCAGCACTTTCCTTCAACAGTTCGAAGGTACCCAGGTCCTTTGTGTAGACGTTGGATGCCGTCACGCTCACATGCTTGTTATCTGCACCAATGGTGAAGTTATTGTTGCTGAGTGTCGCGACCAGTTGTGCACCCTGTGCCGTGGCCGGATCCTCTGTTACCACACAGGTGTATCCGTATGGGATTTGTGTGCCAGCGGCTTTTGTCTCCCCGTCCTTGACACCGGTAATTGTGCCTGTCAAAGCAACCTCAGTGCTACCCGCAGGCGGTGTACAAGTCCAGGTGAAGTTGTAGCTTGTAGGCAGCGTTACAGAGGTCAGGTTCGACGGTGGTGTCACGACCTTGGTGACATCGAAAGAGCCGTGCTGGCGCTCATAAACGTTCTTGGCCTGGGCCTGAACAGTTACGCCTTCTTTTTCGATTGTTACTGTCGCAGAGGTGCCCTTAACCCAGGTTTGTCCACCATCGGTAGACATGGACGTCACGCGGCTGTGTCCCACAACGTCAATACCCGTTGTGCTTTCTTCCACGGTGCAGACCGTGCCAAGAGGCACGTTATCGATGCGAACCTTCGAGTTGGGATCATTGGACACCAGGGTCGCCGACTTGGTCAGTGCCCCTGGGCCACAGTTAATGGTCAGCCTGACCTTCTTATCCAAGGCGACTGTGCCACCATTGACGTTCTCGGTCTTCTTAATGACCTCGATTGAGCCCTTCTTGAGCTTGTAATCGTTGGTCATCGTGACGGAGGCCTGGACAGGCTTGGCCTTGTCCACTGTGAACTCAATGACGTTCTTATGGGTTGTCCCGTCCTTGGCCTTGTAGCTTCCCAAGACCTTGGAACCAGCAGGATTATTCGTCCACTGAGGATCGAAGACGATATTCGTCGGGATATTGGCGTCCTTGTCGCTGCCGGTCTCCCACACACGACAGGTTGCCCCGTGCCGGACATCTTGGGCTTCGCCAACGGTGGCTACCGTGTCACCCACACTTGGGGTCAGGCCAAATTTGCCTGCGACGACGTGGTCACCCAGGGTACATTCCCACCCAAAGTTAAAGCTAGGTTCATAGCCGAGGACGGTAGTGGCACCATCCCCTGTCACGTCCTTGGTGACCTGGAAGCTAGCCCCGTCTTTCTTGTAGACGTTGGACTGCAGGACCTTAACGCTTACTTTGTCGCCAGCGGGAACCGTAAACTTGGTTTCGTTTGTGCCCAGACTGCCTGGAATCAGGACGCCATTAGCATCCACGGCCTTGACTGTACGATCGACCGTTGTTCCTGCTGGTGGCTTGACCAGTGTCTCTGTGACCGTACAGTTCGAATCCGCCGGGACCGTGATGGTTTGGCCAAGGGTCCTGGAGTCAACCTGGACGGGGCCTTCCACCTTGGTGCCGTCGGGGGCTACACAGCTGTATGTGAAGTCAAAGACTGGGTTAATCGAGACACCATCGGCCAAGACCTTCAGGTCCTTGACGATTGTGAAGGAGCCTTCCTTCAGGGTGTAGGTGTTGGTGGCGGTAACCGTCTTGGTAACAATCTGGTTCCCGTTTTGCTTGGGAATGGTGACGGTCACGGGCTGATCCGCTGTTGACCCTGTTTCATCCCAGGTCAAACGTGGTGTGACACCAGGTGTGGCTTGGGGCCGTTCAGCAATGGTACAGGTTGCACCAACAGGGAATTCCTTGGTGCTGGATACCGCCTGGTTGACGGCATTAACGGTGATGACGTCTTTTTCGGTTCCACAGGTCACATCGAAGACCCACGGGCCGCTTACCTTGGGTGCGCCGTTGCCTGCAGTCTTCTTAATGACTGCCAGCTTGCCCACATGGGCCTTGTACTTATTGATGGCCTTGACCTGGATGGCCTGGGTGCCCTCAATAATGGTGAAGCTGGCTGTGCGACCGTTAATGGTGCCATTTCCCTTGACGAACTCAAGGGTTGTCCCTGTTGCGGTGGCATCAGCGATGGGGGTCTCTTGTTCGGTGACCTTACAGGTGGTGCCTACAGGCATTGGCTGTGAGGAAGAAACGCTCCCGTGTGTGACACTCATGGTTGAGGCCATGGTGTTGGTTCCCCACAGTGTCGGGTTTTCACACACAACGTCAAAGTTAAAGACCTTCGTGCTTGCGCCGTTTACGCCTGGGGCGTCAACTGCCTTGGTAACAGAGAAGGAACCCTTCTTTGAGGTGAAGGTGTTATTCGCATTAATAACAATGGTGGCCGTGCCCGAGGTCGGGATCGTGAACTTGGCGATACCCGCAGTCGGATCTGCGTCTACTGCACCGTCAACTACCAGGTTTGCACTCAGTGTTGAGTTGGGTACAACCGAGGCAGGATCGATTTCCTTAACCGTACATACAGAGCCCTTGGCGATGTTCACTATTGATTTTGCTTCGCCATTGGCGGGTACCTTGATGGTGTTTGTGGTGGCTTTCCCGTTGTAGACACAGGAGTACTCAAAAGTGAACTCTTTGCCAGTCACCGGGGTTTCCACACCGTCAAGGGTTGCCTTCTTCAGGATGGTGAAGGAGGAGTTCTCGGAGGTGTAGGTGTTGGTCATCTCGCCACCGACCACAGGAACGATTTCAGCCGTGTAAGGGTTTTTACCGTTTTCAATGGCTGGCAGGGTGATGCTTAGTCCGTTGGTGACATCCCCATCGTTGTTCATCCAGGAGCCACTCCATCCCAGCCCAGGAACCTTGGGATCGAGCTCGGTAACGGTACAAATGGTACCTACCGGGAATTCCTTGGAGGTATATGGTGTGCCCCCGTTGGTAAGGGTAATGGGATCGGTGTTCGTTTCGATTGCCCCAGATGGCAACTTACATTCGTAGTTGAAGTTGAAGCTGGTTGGTACGCCAGGAAGCTCTGGGTTTACAACCTTCTTCTTCAAGTAGAACTTGCCAACATTGTCCACGTAAGTGTTGTGGGCAACCAGGGCTACCATCCCTGTGTCTGCGTTCAGGGCATCCACCTTGACGGTGACGGACTTGGAGGTCCCACCCGCAGGGTTCATGGATACAGCGGGCAGAGTATTCGGGTCCGCAAAGGGATTATGTCGCAGTTCCCAGGTCGGATCACCCGCCATGGTCACGGTCGAGGACGTCAAGCCTTCTTCTGTGATGGTGCAAGTGTCACCCACACGCAGACCTGTGGCAATAAAGGGTTGTGCCCCACCCTGGGTGAGCATGGCAGAGCCACCATCAGCGTTGGCGTAGGCAAAGGTTTCGGTGCCTGAAGCACACTTAACCTTGAAAGTCACAAAGTCATTAGCGCCAGGTTTAACAGTTCCGGCATTTTCTTTCAGGATATACAAGTCAACAGTTTTATTGTCGACGGTGATGGTCTGATCTGGAGCATTGTGGTCTTTATTGTGCTCGACAAGTAATTTATTTCCTGTTGGTGTTACCTCATAGAGGTCAGCACGCGCATAAACTGTTGTCGGATTGGCAATAAATGCTTGATCTGTAATGTGAACACTAATGTCACCGGTGTACGAATAGATCCCCTGGTTATTTAGCGAACCCTTGAAAATCGAACCGAATTTCTTTTCAGTCACGACCTTCGGGTTACTTGGGTTACCAGTCTCAAACCAAGACTGAATAATGTAATCCTTATCCTTGATGAGGTTCGAAGCGGTAATTGAGTCAATTAGATCTGTTGTCTTACCCGGAATCAAAACATTTTGTCCACCATTCTTAAACGCGTCCCAGGTGCGCGCAAGAGTAGTAACAACAGGCTTATTTTCTTTAATAACTGTGATTGTTTGAGCCGGATCATTAGGATCGCGGTGTTCGGCAACAAACTTTCCGGTTGCATCGGTCAGGGTTTCATAAACAACGTAGCTTGTACCCTCAGCAGTCTGTGCTGCTGTCAGATTAAACTCTGGTTTTTGCGCAAAAGTACCTGACTGCAGTGCTGTTCCTGTACCGGGTACAGTCACAGGGATCCGTGCAGACTTAATCCCCGTCAATTGCCCGGTTGTCTTATTAAACAGTTCACCTTCAAGGAAATAGGTACCTGGCTTCAGATTCTTATAAGAAACCGTGTCAAGAATAGTTGCAGGCTCACCAGCAGTAATCTTATTGTCCCCATCAGTCTTATCGGAAGCGATAGTCCCAATAGAAGGCTGCGGCCCGGTTGTGGTACACGGAAGTAGCAATTCTCCCGTCTTATATATATCAACAGCATCAATAATGACGCGGGCCTGGTGGAATCCTGGACCTGACATAGTAAGACCAGGGACCTTAAGGTGTACGTTGAGCTTGACACCAAATGTGTCGCCATTACAGGGACCGGCAACGTTCAAGCGAACAGATTTTCCACCAGTAATTTCAGCAATCGGGATTTGTCCACCTGTTTGCGTCCTGCCAGAAGAGTCTGTCCAGGAGATATTGGAGGGCACCGTAACCGTAAGGTTCTTAATTTCAGCCTTGGCACTTGCCAACTTGTCATAGCCTGCCAAGGTGAGGTTATAACCACCACCAGCAGCTTCAGTTGCCTCAAGCTTCAGACCCTCAATCGCTTCTTTACCTGATTTGAGACCATCCGCCATAGCTTGCTGAGCGGCCGCAATTAGTTCATTAACCAGTGCCTGTGTGGCAGCATCAGTGGTTGCATTACCCCAAACCGTATTTTGCCACAGGGCAATCTGATAAACCTTTGCCCACAGTTTAATCTGCGCAACAGTTCCACCACTTTGGTGTGCCCACAAAATCGGTGACACATTCGGACCAATGTACTTTTGCCAGTCTGCCTTTGTCCAGGCAGCCATGGTTGCGATCATGGAATACAGCTTTAACTTCGACTCATCGACCGGTGACATACCGTGATAGCCACTATCGATTGTGGAACTTCCACCTTGGCCTTGGTTGCTGATGGGCTCAATACAGAAGGTCCACAAGGTACCAGAACCTGATGCAGAAATGGGCATCAAGCCACCTAAAACCTGCGGATTGAACCATCCCATTTGCGGATTAATAGTAGAACTGTTGACCTGTCCGAAACGCAACGCTGCTCCATTTTGAGTAATAGCAGGTTGATATGTGCTGTAGCCGCCGTAGCCATAACCGCCACTGACGTAACGCTGATCGGCAAAGATTTCTTGTAAACAGCTGTTACCACTTATTGCGTTGCGATCAGCAAGTTCTTCTTCGTCTATGGGCTCTTCAGTTGCTGCACCTGAACGTGATCTATCCGCCACAACATCGTCTTCGGCATCGTTAAGAATGGGATCATCAGAGATCTCAGTTTGAGTGATATCTAGTTGCTCAACTGTTTTTTTAGGAGTTTCAACGGTTTCAGTAGTCTGCGTTACAGGTGTCTGAGAAGACACCTGCTCCGTGTTATCCAAAGGAGCTGCTGGAGGAATCAAAGCAGACATAGGCTTGGATTGCGTCGTGACACTTTCCGTAACAACGGTGTCTACGGTAGCTGAGGGAGATTTTTCGACAACAGTAGGAACTGGATCTGAAGTCTTAGGGGTTTGAACTCCGGTTGTCGTCTCAGTGCTGGGAGTTTGAGACGGGCTGGTTGGTTTAACAGATCCATCAGTCACCTTAGGATCTTTTTCTGGAATAGCTGAACGACCAGCAGGTTTGGTGTTTTGTACACCACTTGCACACATGCCTTCGGGTACGGGGATCCATGCGCCCATGGTCGTGAAATTTGGATTTGGGATCAATCCCAAACCACCGAGGGCACTATAGATTTTGACAGAATTTGCGTAAACATAACGTGATCCGCCGACGTAGGCGATGCCGTTATGCTCTGCAGCACTGGCTTCCATAAGACCAAGTGCTGATGAAGCGTCAAAGGAAGTCCCGAATTGTCCGATTGTTTCTCTGGGCTTAATGATCCCGTCGACATCTTGACCAGTAATCGTCTCGGTCCACACGCCTGCTTTTTGGCCCACTGCTGCCAGGGAGGGGAGGATTAGTCCGCCTACGGCCCAGGAGACGGCTATGAGGCCGGCGATGATGGCCGCGCCCCAACTGCGTTTCTTGACTTTATTACGCTGCTTCATTTTTAAGGCCTGTGGCTTAAAGCCGCGTGGAGGCACAGGTGTAGCGTTCCTCATGTTCAGTCAACTCCCAGGGTGTTTGAACAGGTCGTAGACCCCTGAGACACTAGTCCCAGGGTATTACTAGCAAGCATACGGTAAACTCTCATGTTTCTGCAATCCTCCAGGGTGCTTTGGAGGTGTCAGATTTTGAGCAAATGTCAGGGTAAACTGCATACTGAACACCCGGAGAACGTCCTCCCACAGGCAAAACATTGACTATATTCATTCAGTATGCTCCCAGCAATCTTTAACAAAACTTCCAGTTTTGTGTGGTGCGACACAGATTCGTCACTTCACGGTCAGACTAATCGGCAACTCTCAGCCTTTATTAGGTTTTCTCCCACGCCTTTTTCTGGTATTTCTCAAAAAACCCCCAGATTGCGCCGAAAACTACTAATATTTCCATCAAAATCAACGAAAAATGCTACCTATTCTCCGATATATTTCCTTGCCACAGGCAGACTCCCAAGCTTCCCAAAGTGGATTCACTCCATTCTTCCAGCTTGCGCATTCCTAAACACAAACAACCGCCCCACCCTCGACAATCCAAAAATTTGCCACCTGTGAGGGTTATCCACAGATTCTCATTACCCCTCATGTGGGGCTTGGGACTATGCCACTGTGGACATATGGCGAAAAACAAGAAATCCATCATTGCCTCAAAAGTATTTCTTAACCAGGCAAAGCAAAGGAGGCACCGTGGAAACTGATTATGAGGCACTTGCTGCTCATTATGAGAACGGCGTTCCGCTGGACGAACTGGAAAAGGCCACCTGGAAAGCTGGACAATATGCATGGCTGGTTGACATGTTCCCAAATTGGGATGAAATCGAAGAAAAAGCGCGGCAAGAAAACTTGACTCCAGCAGCCTTAATTACCAAAGCCGTAGAGCAATACGAACCTGCATAGACGCCCCGCCCTCGGTTCGGGTGACTAGGAGGGGGTTCTTGGGGGTGAGGCAGTCGGTGGGAAGCCGTCCTCGGGAATGGGTTGTTTGCGGCGCTTCGAAAGTCGCGACAAAGGCGAAAGGTTACCCAGCTCTGAAACCAGCATGCCGCAAAGGATGAGGATACCGCCCAATACAAGTCGCCAAGTCAGGTATTCGCCCCCCAAGAGGACCGCGAAAAGGGCCGCCCACACGGGCTCACCGACCATGATGACCGCGGCCTTGGAAGCCGGCATACGTGCCTGAGCCCAGGTTTGAATCACCATGCCGCCCACACCGGGAATCAACACCAGGTAGGACAACTCGGCCCAGGATTGCCCAGTAGACGGCATAGAGATACCACCTGGCAGGGCCGCAATGACACCGAAAACCCCCATAGAGATCAACTGGAT
Source organism: Actinomycetaceae bacterium (assembly GCA_030538185.1). GTDB lineage: Bacteria > Actinomycetota > Actinomycetes > Actinomycetales > Actinomycetaceae > JAUNUK01. The sequence continues at coordinate 379,975 of JAUNUK010000003.1, forward strand.
AGCAGACAGCGTCAAGGCATCCTCACGCGGGGACCAATGCCCCAGCAAGACAATGTGAATGGCGAAACCCAAGGCCGAAAGCAGGGTCAGAGACTCGCCAAGGCCCATCGACAGGCCCTGCAAAGACAAGAATGCCAAACCGATAACGGCAAAGGCGACAGCGAAGACGGTTGCCTGCGTAATGGCCTGGCGGAACACCAACAACATCACAAGAGGAGTAAAGACGACATACATGGCCGTGATGAAGCCGGAAACAGAGGCATCCGTTGTGCGCAAAGCGAAAACCTGAAGCATCATCGACACGACGTACCAAGCGCCCAAAATGGTGCCGCGACGCCAGGTGCGCAGGTTCGCGCGAAAAAGACGCGGGGCGAAGAACAACGCACCCACAAGGGCACCCAAGCCGTAGCGCCAGGCAATAACGTCCAAGGTGTCCAGATCGCGCAGAAGGCCCTTTAGTAGAAAGAAGCTGGAACCCCACGCCGCAGAGGTCACAAGTAAAGCGAAAGTTGGAAAGACATCACCGCGCGAAATAGCCACTAGACGATGGTATCGGGTTAACTGAGGTGCCAGGGATTTCCCCCGGAATGTATTAGTTCTCCGTGTGTTCGCTTGCACAAAGACAAGATTTTGCCCACCGCTGTGCATTGGGTAGACTGCTGGGGTGCCAAACGTGGAAAAACGCGTGAAAGCACAGGAAATGGGCCTATAGCTCAGTTGGTTAGAGCGCAGTCCTGATAAGACTGAGGTCGCTGGTTCGAGCCCAGCTAGGCCCACAGAAAGTAATAAGAGGAGGGGATCCCCTCCTCTTATTACTTTCTGTGGGCGGCAGTGCAGTATTTAATTGCGCCGCGATAATCCGCGGCGCGTCACTCGCGCTTTTGCGCAAAGCGCGATTTCCGCAAAAGCTATCTCATTGACATCTGGGCAGGGCCTGGGGTTGGGATTGTTGTGAGCTTGGTGACCAAAAGTGAAAAGGGCCTTGTGGCTCTGTTAGACTGTGTGAGTTCAAAATGAATATGGGGCTATGGCGCAGTTGGTAGCGCACCTGCTTTGCAAGCAGGGGGTCGTCGGTTCGAGTCCGTCTAGCTCCACAAAAGGTTAGGGGCCCCTCGGGGCCCCTAACCTTTTGTGGAGCTACAGTGTTTAATTGCGCCGCGATAATCCGCGGCGCGTCACTCGCGAGAAACCCGAAAACGCGGTTTCGGGTTTCTCTATTTCAAACACAATCTGGGCAGAGCCTGACGTTGGGACTCTGCCGCGATAATCCGCGGCGCGTCACTCGCGTAAAAGCGAAAAATGCGATTTTCGCTTTTACTAGTTCCAAAACATCTGGGCAGAGCCTGGAGTTAGGACTGTTACGCGGTTTCGGGCTTTTCTAGTTCCAACATGTGGACGGATTATTTGAGACGGTCAAGCCAGTATCCGGGGCGGCGACGTTCATGTGCGTAGGCAAGAACGAACACCTCATCGTTAAGCACCATGTAAACGACGTAGAAAGGAAAACCTTTTATACTTCGCGAATAAAACTGTGGATCACTTCGGGTATCGAGATAGAGTCCCCAGCAAAATTCAGCCTCAAGGATGCTTTCAATCGCTGCCTCAGTGGCATCAGCAAACTTGTTGCCCCACCCAATCCGTTGTTCTTCGTACCAGAATATCGCTGCACGTAGCTCTTTATGAGCATCCTCATGCTCTTGCCATTGCCGACTCACGAGTGCCTTGCTAATAACTCCGCACGAATCTGATCAAGTCCTACCCGTCCGTTGACAAGCCTTGCGGACCCATTTTGAATCTCAGCGGCACGCTGCTTGATCTCAACCTCCCAGGCAGCATCAATCTCTGCCTGCTCGGCATCTTCGACACCTTGAAGCACGGCCGCAGCAATTTCTCGTTCATCTGGATCAAGTGCTGTGCCTGCACGGATGTAGTCGGCCAATGTGATGGACATGTACTCAGTGTACTTGAGTGTTGGAACTACTTGCTATGAAGGCGGTTGCTTAGATGCCAGGCTGTGGGGACTAGGGCGGTTACCATGGCGCATTTGATGGCGTCTCCTAGCAAGAATGGCAGGACGCCCATGCCCAGGGCAGCTGCAAAGTCCACGCCCAAGAAAGCCATCAACCAAGGCACGCCCCCGGCATAGATCACCGCGTTACCCACCACGCACATACCGAAAGTCGCCAAAACCGAAGACGTGCGCATGCGACGCGCCATTAGGCCCATGACCACGACAGCCCCACCGTAGCCCAGAATGTAGCCAAAGCTCGCAAATGCCCACCCAGAAGCACCAGAGGCAAAGACACCCACGCCGCTAAGGCCCAGACCCATGTACAAAGCCACAGACAGGCCAGCCCTCAGAGGACCTGCCGAAACCCCCAGCAGCAAGACAACGAAGGTTCCCAAAGACAAAGGCACAGGGGTGAAAGGCAAGGGCAACGAAACCTGTCCCAAGACGATCAGCGCTAGGGTCCCAAACAGTACCACCAACACATCTCGCACCCGAGCCCCAGGGATCGTCTCCACCAAGACGGCACCCAGGGGTTTCTTTACGCGAAGACCCGCATCGGACCCAGAGCCAATACCAGAATCAGTACCACGATTACTCGACATTATTTTTGCCTTCCACTTCAATTTGAGAGTGCAGTTCAGTTTTAGCAATCGTACACACACAAGCCCCCAAGATCCACGTCAAAAAAGAACACAAACAAACCCGCAAAACACGGTCGCAACGCACCGCCCTCGGAAAGAACCTGGGACTTGGGGCGTAGGAAGCTGGTACATACCTGTCTAGGATTGTCATGGCGCACGTATTTGCCTAAACCACAGGAGCCACAATGGAAATCATGTTCGACACCGCCAATATCTCGCAGATTGAACGCATGTCCGAAATCTATCCCTACACAGGCGTCACTTCGAACCCCACCATCCTGAAAGCCGAAGGCAAGGTCGACTTCTACCAGCACTTTCGCACCATTCGAGACATTATCGGCCCCGAACGTTCACTGCACGTCCAGGTGATAGCCCGAGACACAGAAGGCATCGTCACGGAAGCCCACAAACTACTAAAAAACATTGACGAGGGCGTCTACGTCAAAATCCCGCTAAACGAGGCCGGCCTGGCCGCCATGACTCGCCTGAAGCGCGACGGCGTGCGGGTGACGGCTACAGCGATTTACTCGGTCACCCAAGCGATTTTGGCCATGGCTGCCGATGTGGATTATTTGGCGCCGTATTACAACCGGATGCAGGCCATGGACATTGACCCTATTGGGATCATTCGCGAACTGTCATCGCTGATTCGTCAGTACGACATGGATACGAAAATCCTGGCGGCATCCTTTAAGAACGTCCACCAGATCACTCGCGCGTTGACCGCCGGGTCTCAGGCTGTGACCCTCGCACCGAACCTGCTGACCGAGGCTCTTGGAGGCGCACACATTACTGGAGCGATCGACAAGTTCAACAGCGACTGGAAAAAGGTTTACGGGACCAAGGAACTTCCGTAGGCGCGAGGGGCGCGGCTGGGGTCCAGGCGAGGGACGACGCGAGGGCCAAAGTGAGGGGCGCGACGAGGGTCAATCCCGGGCGCGTTCCTACGGCTTCCTACGGCTTCCTACGACAGATCCTTGATGAAAGCCTCGATTTGTCGGGGACTGAGCACGCCGGTGTGGCGGTGTTGGATAATCCCATCCCCATCTATAAAGAAGTGTGTGGGCACGCCCATGACGCGGTATTGCGCAGAAATGCTTGAATCCGCATCAGGAACTGATGGATACCCCACCCCCAGTCGCGCATTAAAGGTGCGGACCGTCCCGGCTTCCTCACCCTTGTAGAAGGCCAGGACCTGTACCTCACCTTTGTCGTATTCGGCCTGGATGTCCGGGATTTCGGCCCTACAGGCGGAACACCAGGTTGCGTTAAAGACCAGCCACAGGGGACGCCCTCGGTAATCCGTCAAGGATATGGGCTTGCCTTCCAGGTCCATGGCCTCAATCGCAGGGGCAAGAACACCTACCTGCGGGGCGCCACCTTTCGCCGTATCGATAGGTATTTCCGAGGGCGAATCCGCTGTCGACGCTAAACCGCGTCCGACTCCCGTGCCTAAGCCCAGGGCGAAGACCAGGCCACCCACTGCCAGGGCAGCGCTTAGCAAAACCGCCACAATACCCGCAGGTGTTGCGAAGAAAGAGCGCCTGTCACCCATAGGAGTGCAGCCCTCCGAAGAAGTGGTTACCAAAATAGGCGAAGAGGACCGCAAGGAAACCGATGATCAGCAGCCAAGCACTGCGATTGCCGCGCCAATTGCGCGCCACCCGGGCATGCAGATATGCGCCGTAAATCAACCAGGTCACAAGGGCAGCGGTCTCTTTAGGGTCCCATCCCCAGTAGCGCCCCCAGGCGGTTTGCGCCCACACGGAACCCAGCAGAATCATGATGGTCAATAAGGGGAAGGTCACAACGGCGGCCCGGTATCCCAGTTCATCCAGTATTTCTTGACGCGGCAAAACCCTCAAAGACAAGTAAGGGCGCAGCAAATACAAAACCGCAGCTCCGAAGGAAACACAGGCCGCCCCGTAGGCCACGATCGCAAAACCCACGTGCAAGGTCAAGAGCAACTTGTTTTGTAGCGCCGGGACCAGGGGTTTTACTCCCATGTCAAGAGACATGGAATACACCAGCAAGACAGCCGCAACCGGCAAAACAACCAAAGACAAGGCATCTACCCTGTGGCGCAGTAAAAAGAAAAGGAAGACCAGCAAGATCCCCCAACTGAAGGACACCGCAAACTCGTGTTGATTGGAAAATGGCCCATGCCCGGTTACAGACATGCGGACCCCCAGGTAGCCGCTCAAGGCCAGGAGGGCAAGCGAAATAAAACCGATCGCATACCATGAACGCAATAAACGTGTCCCAGATGTCCCAGGTGTCCCACCCGCAACAGTATTTGAGCCAGGGACATTTGGGGCAACCACGGCCTCGACAATGGGATGATCCAGTGAGGATGTGCCGAGAGCTTCTTGCCCATCGACTTCTGCTTCGGCGGCCTGGGGTCCCACGGCTACTAGAACCTTCGGCGAGGGCGCCTGTGTGACTTTTCTTCGTCTGGTGACCACCGAGATCTCGATGCCCAAGGCGATCACAATGAACACGATTGCGACCGCTATTAAATACTGGGCTGTTTGAAGTGTCTCAAGCATCAGTTTGTCCCTTCTTGGGGGTATCAATACCAGCGAATTCCATTGCAAGAGCTCGGAATTGATGTTCAAAAATGGTGTCCAGTTTCTCGACCGAGGCGAGCGCAATGACGGTTTTGGACTGCTGCGGTGCGGTGCCAAGACTGCAGGAATCTGGCCCGCACTCAGCTTGGGTCAGGGCGGCAGGCGACTTTGGCTCCTCTTCAAGGCGCAACCAAAGGCGCCTGTGTCGAAGACCGAAAGTTACGCCCATGCCCAACACCAGTAACACCGAACCTATCCACATCCATATGGCACCCGGATCTTCACGCACCAAGATCCCGGTGTAGGGCTGTTCGCGTTCAAAGGTGTAGATGGCCTCTCCCGACACTTGAGAAACTCCCTGTTCTACAGGTAAGACGTCTAGGCGCTCACCGCTTTGAAGGTCATAGATTTCAAAAATTGCCGAACCCGCAGGCATGGCGGCTCCCCGCGCCCCCGAGGCAGGGGTCACCACGATTAGCTCCCGCCCAATCGAGGTAAGTTCCACACGCCCGATCGCATGTTGCCCATCATCACTTGACCATTTCAAGGGGACCGCGCCAACAAAGATGTCGTCCTCGGCAATATTTTGCACACGCACCCCTGCCGCGATACCGAAAGACTGTTGGTGGAAACGAATCCCGTCAACGACGAGGGGTTCATTGACACGAACGTCGTCTTCGGCCACGACCTGTTCGCCCCTGCGCACAATCAGGTGAGAAACGTAATCTGTGGGCCGACCTTGGTCGTCGTAGGAATCCGTGAATTGGGTTGCCTCAAGGCTAAGACCCGTGCCGGCACCGACCTCGGCTGTTTCACCGATGGCCACGTCGACGTTTTTTTCAAATCCAGTGAATGCGGAGACGACGAAGGCCAGCAAGATAATGATGAAAGCGATGTGCGAAGCGACTGTACCGAAAGGTCCAAAACGGAAGCGGTCAGCGTAAATGCCTGTCTTGGGAGCTTCTTCATCGGCCACAACCCTGAAGTGGTGGCGACGCAAGATGGCCTGGATATGTGTGCGCGCCTCGTCGAGGGGAAGGTCCACGAAGACACGAGCCCTGTATTGGGCGTTGTCAAAAAATCTTGAGGAAACGTGTGTGCGCGGGTGAATAGCGCGCCTCCACAGCTGCGGGATTCTGTGAGTGGTGCAGGCGGTGATCGAGGCGGCAAGCAACGCAACGGTTCCGATGAACAGCGGTGATGTCCAGATCGTAAAAAACCCGAGGTACCACAAGACATCAGTGAATCCACCGAAGGTCGGTCGCATGGTGGTCAGCCACTCTTGTTGTGCCGAGGCGTCTGTGCGCACGGAGGCAGGGGCTTGAATCAGAAGCGAAGCGATCAGTCCAATAACGGCTAAAACCAAAATGACAACAACACCCAGAACCTTGGAGTACAAGAATCTGTAAATTTTTGAGAACACAGACCGCAGGCTCATTGCCGAGGGCGAAGGCTTCGATGTGGATGCCTCGGTAGGCCCATCCAGGTCTTCAGCCAAGGGCGTTGTAAGCGTCACTTTCCCTGGTTGAGAGGGAGGTTGTGCACCGGTTTCTAAAGGGGCCACAGCAACCATCCTGACATTTTCGCAAAGAGATCTGTCACTATCAGCAGACCCGTGATGATAAGGAGAACACCTGCCAATAACCTCAAGAATTTTTGGTGCCTGCCAAAAAAGTCCCCTTTGCTTTCCAAGAAATCCGCACCGGCGGCTATGGCAAGGAAGGGTAGGCCCAGGCCAAAACAGAATGCAAGCATTAACAACATACCTTGAGCTGTGGTGTCACGAGTGGTTGCCAAGGCAAGAATAGCGCCGAGGACGGGTCCAATACACGGTGTCCACCCAGCGCCAAAAGCCAGACCCAGAAGGGTGGCACGAAGGGTAGTAACCGAAGATTTCTCGAGTACATCACTAGGTTTCTTGAGCATTGCGTCCTTGTGGCTGCTCCTATCCGCCTGAGTGATGTCCTGTGCACCACGGGCCTGAGTGTATTGCTCAGTGAAAATATCCGAAGCCCGAAGACGTCCTTCGCTTGACACTGCCCCCACACGGACTTTTTGTGGAACCGTGAGCAAACCTTCCACAGACAGCGACCGGTTTTTTTCCAAGAACGGCAGGCGAATGAACCCAGCTACCTGCATACCCAGAACAATAATGACCACCCCAGCAATAATCCGCCAGGTGTTTTGGTAATCGGCAACTGCCCAACCAATCAGAGCCAAGGAAGCCCAGATACTCACAAAGACACAGGAAAAAGCAGCAATGAAGGCCGCAGCGTTGATAAGGGCACGCCCTCGGCCTGCATTTTTCCCCACAACGGAGGTCAAGAAAACCGGAACTAAGGGAAGGAAACAAGGTGAGAGAAAGGACAAGAGTCCCGCGAGCAGGGCAATTGGAATGGTCACATCGACAGGGTTCACTGCTGGCCTACACCTTCTGTGGGCGCGAGCAAAGAGGTGCCACCCTCGGTGTGCATTGCCTCCAGGGCCTTCATATGATTGCGCACGACCGTGGCCAGTTGTGAATTGGGTTCAAGTTCCAAGACCTTTGCCCAGGCATCATGAGCCGCTTGGGTGTCGGGCGGGTCGCTGGACATATAGAGGAAACCCAAGTTGAACCAGACCTGAACACGATTGGGATCCAAAGTTTTGGCCCGTTCCCAATAACTTTGGGCAACGGAGACATTACCCTGGTCAAAAACCAAGACACCGAGTTCCAGCAGCGCATTCACATCATCTGGCTGTTGTTTTAGGATTTCTTCCAGTTCGGCAATGCGCTGTTTTTCGGCCTCGGGATCTGCCCTGCCCATTAGTGCAGGAGCCGAGGCGGAATCCGTGGGCGGGTGTCCTTCAGGAAGCTCACCTGTTGTGGTCATGGAAGCATGTCCGCCGTCTTCCTCGCCGGGAAGGCCTGCTTTGTAAATGAAGAACACTAGGGCAGCAACGGCGATAACCGCAGCAACCCTGGCTAGTGCCCGCAAAGGCAGTTTGGCCTGGGTCTGGGGCACTTCTTGGGTGGCCAACTTGTCCTGTGGGGTGAACACCAAGATCTGTGAATCAACGACGCCTGCGTTGTCACAGTCCTCGTCTTCACCTAGCTCTGAAAGGGCCGCAAGTGGTCCAGCTTTGTCTCTGTCAGTTGCCACGATCAGCCGCAGATACAGTATTCGCCTGTGAAACGCTAGAAGGTTTCAAGGAATCAGGATTCTCACCCCGTAGAATCAGCAGACCCGAACGAGATGCCTCAAGGGAGTCGTTCAAGATTCGCTGAATGTAGTCGGGGGCGTGGAAGCCATAAGAGTTTTCAGAGTAGACGTAGTCCAGATAGAAGCTGGCCCTATTTTGCATGGCCCTGGCTCCGTCCAGTTGTGCGGCCGGGGTTCCATCCGTTTGTGCCTTTTCTAGTGCATCAATCAGTTGCACCAAAGAATCAAAGGCCTGATCGCGCGAGTGAATGAAACGATCCTGGATTTTGACTACGCGGTCCTCAAGTTCCTTGGCCGTTGAATGGTGACAGGTCATACACGATGAGTTGATATTCAACAGCGGGGATTGGATGTGGTGGTCTGTGACTTTCTTTGCGCCTTCACGCTTGTAGGGCATATGGCAATCAGCACAGGACACCCCGTTGTCTGCGTGAATAGAAGAAGACATGAAGATGTCGAACTCTGGGTGTTGGGCCTTGAGCATCTTGGCACCCGTGCGTTTATGCGTCCAGTCGATGTGCCCATCTTCTTGGTAGTAGTCCCAAATATTGTCAATCGTCAGGCCCTTAGACCACGGGAAAGTCAAAGCTTTATTGTTCTCACCGTCGAAGTAGTACTCAACGTGGCACTGTCCACACACGAAACTGCGCATCTCTTGGTGGGTCGCATCCCTGTTCACGTCGTAGTTGGCAACGCCTTGGGACTTCTTAAACTCTGCGATCCCGTTTATAAAGCCTGGCCTGGTAATGCGCAGTTCCATGGTCTTGGGGTCGTGGCAGTCAATACAACCCACCGGATGCGTCGCCAGGGCAGCAGCATCCTTGAAGGAAAGCATATTCATGGCAGTGAAGCCCTTGTTCATATCCCCATCGCCCAGGTCATTCATGATCTTGACTGTCGACGCGTGACAGTTCAAACAGGTACCAGGCTGGTCAAACTGGGTGGTGCGCAGTGTGTATTTCTGGTCGTCAAAAGCGTACATATGCCCACGGGCGTGGCGATAGTCCGTGGCGAATGGGTAACCGGCCCACATCTGAACCAGACGCGGATCTTCTTCGATACGGCTGGAAGACACAAAGGTGCGAGGATCTGTCTCAGTGGGCGTGTGGTCAACCTTTTTGGAACCGGCATGCGTGGTCGGAGTCATCTCAGATGTCTTGAGGAAGGATTCATACTGGGAGGGAAAGTTTTGTCCCCACACAGCAGGATCCACAGTGGTGTCATCCAGCTCAACGACCTTGTTGAAGGTGGCCTTACCTTCCGTTTTACGGTCAAAAATATTGAAGGTCAGGGCAGTTATCAAGGCAGTTATCACCGCCACCAGAACAATTGCGAGGGCGAACAGCAGGAAACGTCGACGCGAAGTGACATCTGTCGCCTTGGTTTCTTCTTGGATTTCGCTAGACATTGTGATCATTCCTCATCTGACCTTGTGACCGACATTTGTGTGACAGTCCATACATTGAATCTGTTCGTCACCAGCAGTGATGTGCATATCGCTGGTTAAATCCGAGTGACAGTAGAGACAGGCTTCGTTGGTGACTTGCCGATTGCTGTCGCGAATCTCGATATTGTCCGGGTACCACCCCGTCGTGAATTTGAATGAGTGCCAAAATCCGTTTTCAGCCTTGACGTAGTACTTGCTGACGATATTGTCATGCGGGGCATGGCAATCATTACAGCCAGCTTGACCAGCGTGGCTACCGGCAGACCAAGCCTTGTAGTAGGGCTCCATAACGTGACAGTTCATACAGGTCTGGGGGTCATTTCCCAGATAGGACCAGCCTTTGGCGTAGACGACTGTGAAGGTGCCAACACCAAGAAGAGATCCGATAACGAATACAGCGAGAGCTTCAAGAATGAAACGAGGCGTTAGCAGCTTACGCGCCCGCTTCTCGCCTGACATGATTCCCCCTACAAATCCCAAGTAAAAGGTACTGACAACATCGTCAGCAAAACTCTCCCGTCTAGCCTATCCCAGAAAACAAGTTACCACCAGACTTTTCACTGCCATTTCCAGAGAAATAAAATGTCTTAATCGTCAGTCATGACTACATGCAAGCCGCCCACTAGACCAGCGATAACGTTGTAGATGAAGGCAGAAAGGAAGGCCAGAACTACGACGAGGAACATCTGGGCGACAGAAAAAATGGTGACAAAAGCCAAGACGCGTGAAAAATGCAGCATCTCTAGCAACTTCGTCAGGGACCCGGCACCGATGGACCCAATGAAGGACTCCAGTGAAGAAAATACTTTCATTGCATCCAGGACGAACCACAATAAGGCAGAGGCCACTATTTGCATGACCCCGAGAGCAGCAGAGACCAAGAAGCCGACCTTGGCAGCAGAGAGGGGGTCGATGCGTTCCAGGGTTAGGCGCACACGCCTGGGGCCTGGGATGCTGCTCGCAACCGGCTGCTCGCCAGAGTCAAGGTTGACCTCTGCACTCATTGTCACTCCTCGGTATCTTCTTTGTCGGACTCTTTCGTCGCTACCGTGGTTTCTTTGTCAGAAACTTCAGTGTCTTCCTCATTATCATCCTCGTTTTCGCTGCCGTTTTCAGTATTTAAGGCGACGTGGATGACTCGATCGCCCTTTTCTGGTCTGACGAATGTCACGCCCTGGGTGGCGCGACCCGTGCGAGGTACCTCATCAACGCGGCAACGCATGATCTTTCCGCCCTCCATGATGACCAAAACTTCTGCTTCTTCATTGACGATGAGGGAACCGACGAGGTCTCCGCGGGCTTCTACCAAGTTTGCGACCTTGATGCCTATGCCTCCCCTGCCCTGGACACGGTATTCGTCAATCGAAGAACGTTTTGCGAAGCCGCCCTCGGTGACGATCAGTAATTCGCCTTCACCACTTAAGACGTCCATGGTCAGCAGCTCGTCGTCTGCTCTGAAGCGCATGCCGGTCACCCCGGAGGTGGCCCGTCCCATGGGTCGAAGCTGTGTGTCATCGGCGATGAACCTCAAAGACTGTCCCTTGCGAGAAACCAGCAATAGGTGATCGTCTTCGTTGCACAACACGGCAGAAACCAGCTGATCGGTTTCGCCTTTAGCGTTTTCGCGCAGGTTAATGGCAATCAGGCCGCCTGTGCGCCTAGTATCAAAATCGGGCAGGGCCGTCTTTTTCACCAGCCCGTGCTTAGTCGCCAAAACTAAGTATTGTGCCTGGTTGAAGTCCTTCAACTGCAAGACCTGGGTGATGCGTTCCTCGGGTTGGAACTCCAGCAAGTTCGCAACGTGCTGGCCCTTGGCGTCGCGTCCGCCCTCGGGAATTTCGTAGCCTTTTATCTTGTAGACGCGCCCGAAGTTTGTGAAAAACAGCAGCCAGTCGTGCGTTGTGGTGGTGAAGAAGTGTTCGACCACATCGTCTTCACGCAGTTGAGCACCCTTGATGCCCTTGCCTCCGCGGCGTTGTGACCTGTACTGGTCGGTTCTGGTGCGTTTGGTGTAACCGCCAACCGTGATGGTGACGACGACGTCCTCGTCTGGGACCAGGTCCTCTATGGACATTTCGCCTTCGAAGGGCACGATGGCTGTGCGCCTCTCGTCACCGAATTTATCGGTGATTTCGGCTAATTCTTCGGAAATAATAGAGCGCTGGCGTTCTGGTTTGGCCAAAATGTCTTGGTAATCGGCAACCTTGGCGGCCAGTTCGGCGTGTTCGTCAACGATTTTTTGACGCTCGAGGGCGGCCAGGCGACGCAACTGCAAAGCCAGGATGGCATCGGCCTGGATTTCATCTATCCCCAGCAGATCAATCAGGCCCATGCGTGCCTCATCAACCGTTGGTGACCTGCGGATCAGCGCAATAACCTCGTCCAAAGCATCGAGGGCCTTAAGGTAGCCTTCCAAAATGTGCAGGCGCTCTTGGGCCTTGCGCAGCCTAAACTTCGTGCGGCGCACAATGACATCAATCTGGTGCTCGACCCAGTGGTGGATAAAGCCGTCAATCGACAAGGTCCTGGGAACCCCATCGACCAGGGCCAACATATTGGCTGGGAAAGAGTCCTGCAACTGTGTGCGCTTGTAGAGGTTATTTAGCACAACCTTGGCAACCGCATCGCGCTTCAGCACGATTACAATGCGTTGACCAGCCCTATCAGAGGTCTCATCACGCAGGTCAGCCACGCCTTGAATATGCCCGTCCTTTACCAGCTGGGCAATCTTCATCACCAGGTTATCGGGGTTGACCTGGTAGGGCAGGGATGTGACCACCAAGCAGGTGCGGTCATGGATCTCTTCAACAGAGACCTCGGCGCGCTGCACAATGGATCCACGACCTGTACGGTAGGCCTCTTCGATGCCCTTACGCCCCAAGATGGTTGCGCCCGTTGGAAAATCAGGTCCCTTAATAATGCCCAGCAGGGCCTCAAGCAGTTCCTCGCGGCTGGCTTCCGGGTTGGACAGATACCACTGGGCACCTGCAGAGACCTCCCGCAGATTATGTGGAGGAATACGGGTGGCCATGCCCACGGCAATACCCTCAGAACCGTTGACCAGCAAGGATGGGAATCGTGCCGGCAAGACGCGCGGTTCTTGGTTGCGCCCGTCGTAGTTGTCCATAAAGTCGACGGTGTCTTCGTCGATGTCACGCACCATCTCCATGGACAGGGGCGCCATTTTACATTCCGTGTACCTGGGTGCTGCCGGGCCCAGGTTGCCTGGCGATCCAAAGTTACCCTGCCCTGAAACCAGCGGGTAACGCATAGACCAAGGCTGCACCAAGCGAGCCAGTGCGTCATATACCGAAGCGTCACCATGTGGGTGGAAGTGACCCATGACGTCACCAACAACGCGCATACACTTTGAGTAAGCAGAATTCGGTCGGTATCCCCCGTCATACATGGCGTACAAAATACGCCTGTGAACAGGCTTCATTCCGTCACGGACCTCGGGCAAAGCGCGGCCAACAATGACAGACATGGCATAGTCCAGGTAAGAGCGCTGCATCTCTTTTTCCAGGTCAACAGGCGAGATTCGTCCCTGTTCTATAGCCACCTGGTCAACGTCAGAGACTGCAACCGACGACGTGCCTTGCGTTTCAAGGTCTTTTTCTTCACTCACGTTTTTTCTTTTCCTTTTCGAGGGCGCTTCGCTCACACCGTGGTTGTTGGGCTACTGCCTTGCTAAATGTCTAGGAATCGCACATCTTGTGCATTGCGTTGAATAAAGTGGCGCCGGGATTCGACGTCCTCACCCATAAGCATGGAAAAAACCTCGTCAGCCGAGGCTGCTTCCTGTAAAGAAACCTGCTTGAGCAACCTGGCCTCAGGATCCATAGTGGTCTCCCACAACTCCGAGGGGTTCATCTCACCCAGACCCTTATAGCGTTGGACTCCGCCTTCCTTGGGCAGGCGCCTGCCTTTTTCCTGACCCCCATCCAGGCGTGAATCTTTTTCCTTATCGGAATAAACAAATTCATGCGGTGCGTTTGACCACTTCAAACGGTACAAGGGAGGGGTTGCCAAGTAGATGTGTCCGCGTTCAATAAGAGGGCGCATATACCTGAACAACAAGGTCAACAACAAGGTCGTGATGTGTTGGCCATCAACATCGGCATCAGCCATGAGGACAATCTTGTAATAGCGCAGTTTTTCTATGTCGAAATCCTCGCCAATACCTGTTCCGAAAGCAGTGATAAGCGCCTGGATTTCACGGTTGTCTAAGGCCCTGTCAACCCGGGCCTTTTCAACATTCAGGATCTTGCCGCGCAGAGGCAAGATGGCCTGGTGTTCAGGGTTGCGTCCCTGAACCGCAGAGCCACCTGCCGAGTCGCCCTCGACAATGAAAATTTCGGAAACGGTGGCGTCCCTGGAAGAACAATCCCTCAATTTGCCGGGCATAGAGGCGGACTCTAAAGCGCCCTTACGGCGGGTAGCGTCCCTGGCTTTGCGTGCGGCCGCACGCGCCATTTGGGCCTGTTGCGCCTTGATGATGATGCTTTTGGCTTCTGTGGGGTGGCCGTCAAACCAGTCGCCAAGCTTTTGTTGCATGACCCGGTTGACGAAGGTTCTGGCTTCCGTGTTTCCCAGTTTGGTTTTGGTTTGCCCCTCGAACTGAGGGTTGCCAAGCTTGATGGAAATGACGGCGGTTAAGCCTTCGCGGGCATCCTCGCCCGAGAGGTTTTCGTCCTTTTCTTTGATGATGTTGTGTTCGCGCCCATACTTGTTCATCAAGGTCGTGAGGGCCGCTCTGAAACCTTCTTCGTGTGCCCCGCCCTCGGTTGTGTTAATCGTATTGGCATAGGTGTAAACAGATTCTGAATAGGCAGTCGTCCACTGCATTGCGACTTCCAAAGAAATAACGCGTTCGGTGTCTTCCGATTCAAAGTCGATGATCTCGGGGTGGATGATCTCCGCTTTTTTGGTGTTGTTAATGTATTCGACGTAGTCACGCAGGCCACCGGAGTAGCAATATGAAACCTCGCGGTAACCTGTGTGCGGATCGTCGGCAGTTCCCTCTTCATCCCCTGTGACAAAATCACCGGCGTCAACCGCGGTGGGACGCAGATCCGTCAGGGTGATGCGAAGACCCTTATTGAGGAATGCCATTTGTTGGAAACGGGTACGCAGGGTCTCAAAGCTGAACTCTGTGGTTTCAAAGATGGTCGGGTCAGGGTAGAAGGTCTGGGTGGTTCCAACGTCATCTGTGGTTTCCCCGCGTTCCAAGGGCTTGATGACTTTTCCGCCCTCGCCAAAAGTGATGCGCCAAACGTAACCCTGGCGACGAACCTCGGTTTCGACACGTTCGGATAGGGCGTTGACGACGGAGATGCCCACCCCGTGCAGGCCACCCGATACTGCGTAGCCTCCGCCACCGAATTTGCCGCCGGCGTGCAGGATGGTCATGACGACTTCCACCGTGGGACGCAGTTCGGTGGGGTGTTCGTCTACAGGGATACCGCGGCCATTGTCTTGGATGCGCACCCCTCCGTCTGCCTGCAGAGTAATGCTTATGTGGTCACAAAAACCTGCCAGGGCTTCATCGACAGAGTTGTCGACTACCTCGTAGACGAGGTGGTGTAGACCGCGCTCCCCCGTTGAACCGATGTACATTCCAGGACGAATTCTTACAGCCTCTAGGCCCTCGAGAACGGTAATGTCCGAGGCCTCATAGTGCTCTATGGAAGAATTAATTTCACCTGAATCGGAAGAACTGGATAAAACATCATTGGCGTTGTCGTTGGCCACGCGAGGGATCTCCTTAGGAGCTTTCTTGGGACTCGGTCACTCCGATATCCGGCAATCTTCGATGCCTTAGAAATCCTAGCGTAAATTTTGATAATTAGCTTCCTGAGCCACCTCAAGGCACCCACGATTAGACGAATATGCACTCGTGTGGTAACCCACCTAAACGCGATTGCGGGCCTCATTTTTGCTCACAAGGTAGGAAAACATCGATCGCCTTACCCGTATGTGTCTCGTGGTCCTGGGCCCGGCACCGTTCTGGGGCCCCTTCTCCACGTGGGCGCCTGTGGGCCATGAACCACCACAAGCTTAATCACTCCCGAGCCAAGTTCTTCATCCAAACGCCGTTCCAGCTGAGGCAAAAGAGCTTTTATTTGTTGTGCCCAAGCCGTAGACGTCGCCCTGAGAGTCAAACGGCCTTCATCGAAGCTGTCAATGACACAGTGCTGAGCCACGTGGGTACCCACGATCTCTTCCCAAGAATCCTTTAGCTGAGCAACCCTTACGTTGATATCCCAGCCTTCACGCTTGATGAAACCTCGCGCAAGGGACCCAAGTTTTTTCGGATCGAATCGAGATTTTCTTGCTCCTGTGCGCCCTCGCGCAATCGCTGGCGTTTGCCCCCAGTCATAACGCGCCAAGGTTTTAGGATCGAAACCCAAGGCTTGAAGCATCTGTTGTGATGACAAACCCTCAATATCTGGTTTTTCTTCACTACCGGAGGTGAAATCCGAACCGGTTTCAGCGTCCTTGTGTATGTGTTCTGTTTTTTTTCGCCGCAGCACGCCTGCAGGAACACGACCGTAACCTGCCGCGAAGGCCGCTTCTTGTATCGCCTCAAGGCTGCGCAAAGGCAAGTCTGAGTGAATCATTGCGAATCTTCTTTCGCGGGGTGTGGGTTCAATGCATTTTCTTCCACGATTGAACCCTTGGTGACACGGTAATAAGTGGCCTGCGTAAATTCGGGCAAATCCTCTTTAACCGCGGCAGTGATCAGTACCTGTTCTGCTTCTTTTATTGCATCCAGGAGGCTTGTGCGTCTGGAAGCATCCAGTTTTGAAAACACATCATCCAGGATTAATACAGGAGTAGATGAATTGATGTTTTTTAACCACTCAAATGAAGCCAATTTTAAAGCTAGCGCAACCGACCAGGTCTCCCCGTGGGAGGCATAACCCTTGACAGGGAGCCCATCGAGATGCAGCGACAGATCATCTCTGTGGGACCCAACTAAATTTACTGCTCTTTGCAGTTCCTCTGACCTACGTTTCTTCATTAAGGCCCCTAGCCTCCTGCCACAATCCAGTTCCCAGGCTTTTCTTTCATTGCTTGTTGACCCTGCTTGAAGTTCGGGAAAATCTGAAGGAATATAGCTGTCGAGTTGGCAAATATAACTTGCCTCGAGGTGAGATTCCAGGGCAGAAATTTTGCGATACGCAGCCCAGATAGGCCTGTTCATCTGGGACAAAAGTTCCTTCCTGGCTGTGATAACACTAGCGGCCAAAGGAATTAATTGTTCATCCCACACAGTCATCATCGCCTCAACCTCAGCAGGACTTGCTTGAGAAAATTTGAGATTCTTCAAGGTAGCTGCCCGTTGACGTAAAACCTTATCTTGCTCTGAAAGTATGGGTGCGAGAGTTGGTCTGGCTTGCTGAATTAGTCGATCTAAGAAGAGCCTGCGTGTGGAGGGATCACCTTGGATTAAAGACATGTCCTCTGGCGCAAAGATCACA
Source organism: Actinomycetaceae bacterium (assembly GCA_030538185.1). Lineage (GTDB taxonomy): Bacteria > Actinomycetota > Actinomycetes > Actinomycetales > Actinomycetaceae > JAUNUK01. The sequence continues at coordinate 397,334 of JAUNUK010000003.1, forward strand.
AGGGGAAGATTGCCCAATAAGGTGCGTGGCCTGACTGGTTGGCGATTGAGGCGCGCACGGTTAGCTTTGCCAGAGATAATTTCTAAATCCAATAAGGTATCACGCTCACCTTCCCTAGCTTTAAGTCGAATTACGGCTGCCGAGGGCGGTGCGTCGATCGTGTTATTGTCCTCCACATTTGTCTGATCTCTTGGGCTCTTTGTGCCTTCGCCCTCGGAAATTTTTTGTGGGACACGCACCAAGGGGGTGTCTTTGGCAACCCTGTGTGAGGAAAGCATTGACATATAGGCGATAGCCTCAACGAAATTGGTTTTCCCTTGCCCGTTTAAGCCGGTAAAGACGCAAATACCTGGTTTGAGGCCGATAACGAGGTGCGCATAACTTCGATAGTCGTCTAAGGCGACATCAGATACCCACATGCCATGCCTTAGAAAAATAACTTAGATGCCGAAACGGATTGGCATTAATAAGTACTTGAAATCTTGCTGATCTGATCCACCAATTTCAGCCTGACCTGTAATGATTGCGGGTCGAGCAGAATCGGTGAAAGACAGGCGCACATAGTTTGTGTCGAGGGCAGACAGCCCATCAAGCAAGTAACGAGAGTTAAACGCGGTGGTAATATCCGGGCCTTCAAGATGACAAGGGATGTTTTCAACCGCGTGAGCATCTTCACCTTGACCTGCTTCAAGAGAAATATTTCCTTCGGAAATGGTCAGGCGAATCTGATTATTGTGAGCAGCAACCAAAGACACACGTTTCACGGAATCAGAAAGTTCAGACGTTGAAACGACGACATAGGTTGTAGAAACATCGGGGAAAAGTTTACGAACATCAGGATAATCACCATCATTGAGCTGTGAGGTGACAGTTCTGCCGCCCGCTTCGAATCCAATGATCGCCATGCCCTGAGTTTCCAAGGCGATGTTCACTGGCCCACTGGTTGTCATAGACTTGGCGACGTCCTGTAAGGTTTTCGCTTTGACCAGTGCTTTAATATCGAGATCTTGAAGGGATGGATCCCACTCGATTTCGCGTAGAGCCAAACGGTAGCGGTCTGTGGCCAGCAGAGAAATAATCGATCCGACCATTTCCATACGCACGCTTGTCAAAAGGGGAAGCGTATCGTCACGTGAGGCAGCAATCGAGACCTGGTTGACGGCATGACCAAGGACATTCGCGTCGACAACCCCTTTGAATTCGGGGAAAGATGGAAGTGGCGGGTAGTCATCAATGGGCATAGAGGGAAGCGAAAAGGATGACGCACCACATTTGATAACTAATTTTTGTTCGTCGTGTTCAACATCGACAGGGCGGTTGGGCAAGGAACGACAGATCTCTGCCAAGAGGCGACCTGATACAACAACCTGTCCTTCGTTTTCGACTTGTGCATCAACCACAACTTTTCCTGAAACTTCGTAATCGAAGGAGGAAATCTCAAGGCCCGATGTGGGTGAAGCGGTGATATGAACGCCTGCTAAAACGGGAACAGCTGGCCGCGTAGGTAAGGTTCGAGCAGCCCAAGAGACGGCTTCAGACAAGACCTCTTTTTCCACTCTGAACTTCATCGATTCCCCTTAGATCTGCAGGCAAGTACACACCTTGGACAGTTCGCGAACACATTTATAAGAAATGTTTTCAGGAACTGTCAAGCACTCTACTGTACCTGAAGACGTGTTGCGAGTGGCGGGAACTTGTCTTTCTTATTGATGTAGGGAAGTTCGTCGATGTAGGTTTGTAAAAGTCCCTAAACATTTTCCTTTTAACAGTCATCGGGTGTGTGGATAGTGTTGAAAGGATGCAAGCTGGCTCGTGAATAGGCGTGGCGTTGTGTGAAGAACCTGGGGATAGTTATATGTCATTTTGTGGATGACTTGGGGATAACTCTTGGGTGATGAAGTTATCCCCAGTTTCTGTGGAAGAAATCCACAGGAATGGGAGATATCAGTAAGTTATCCACTGTCTTTTCCACAGATGTGGATTTTTACTTGAAATAATGCCAAAAGGTCTACAGAAAAGTAGATCGATGGATAATTTTGGGTTAACTTCTGGAGGTCGCATTTTTGATGCGGTTGGTCAACTCTGTGACGTGGTTGAAAATTGTGCGCTTCTCTGCCATCTGTGAGCTGATTTTCTTGTTTGCGTGCATGACGGTGGAGTGATCCCTGCCGCCAAATGACTGCCCGATCTTTGGTAGAGATGATTCCGTGAGTTCTCGGCACAGGTACATGGCGATTTGCCTGGGCTCCACCAGGCCCCGAGACCTGTCTGAAGAACACAGATCATCGATGGTGATTGAGAAGTACTCGGCTGTTTGCGCCATGATGAGTGAAACGGTTACCTCATGGGTTTCTGTGTTTGAAATGAGATCCTTCAAGACCAGTTCAGCCAGAGACTTTTCTAAGGGTTGACGGTTTAAGGAGGCAAAAGCCGTGACGCGAAGGAGAGCGCCTTCCAGCTCGCGGATATTCGATGAAATTCTTGAGGCAATGTATTCCAAGACATCGTAAGGCGCATCCAGATCTTGTGAGGCGGCCTTCTTCGAAAGAATTGCGATACGAGTTTCCAAGTCTGGTGGTTGAACATCAACAAGCAGGCCCCACTCAAAACGTGAAACCATGCGCTCTTCGAAACCGTGAAGCTGTTTCGGAGGAAGATCCGACGTGATGACTACCTGTTTATTGGCATTGTGTAAAGCGTTGAAGGTGTGGAAGAACTCTTCGATGGTCTGTTCTTTGTCCTGAATGAACTGGATGTCGTCGACCAACAAGAAGTCAACCTCACGGTAGCGGCGCTGGAATTCTTCAGCTCTGTCATCGCGGATGGAGTTAATGAAGTCATTGGTGAACTCTTCAGAGTTCAGGTAACGCACCCTCATTTGTGGATACAAACTCAGGGCATAGTTGCCAATGGCGTGCAGTAAGTGTGTCTTGCCTAGTCCTGAACCTCCGTAGACAAAAAGAGGGTTGTAGGCCTTGGCTGGGGCTTCCACAATGGCAGTCGCAGCTGCAGAGGCGAAACGGTTGGACTGGCCCACGACGAAGGTTTCGAAGGTGTATTTCGGATTTAGATGGGTTTCGGGATCCCTGAGCAAGATTGAGATAGGAGTTTCTTGCGACGGAGGTGTCTCTGGGGTTTCTTTTGGAATTGTGAGGACAGGAAATTCTCCTGTTGTGGGAGGAAGCGGAACATCGGCAAGAGCTGCGTCAATAGTGGCAACAATGCGCAAGGGGCGACCAAGAGATGAGGAGAGAGAATTTGTTAAGGTCTTATATGCCACTTCCATGATGACTTGACGAGCCACATCATTTGGAACAGCCAAAAGGATAGATCCATCCAGTAGGCCCAGGGGACGTGATTGTCGTAAGAATGGTAGCTGTGCAGCTGATAAGACGTTTTCAGTCTCCACTTTTGCAATGCTGGAAGTCCAGGCCATTGCCAATGTTTCTAGTGGAATCTCGTCAGTGTTTTCTACCACAGTTGTAGCCTCTTCTTTGCGCCTCTAAGTCTCTGCTGACTCGTAGGGACACTATGCCATGAAAATCAAAGTTATCCACAACTCAATCCACAGACTGGGGATAAATGACATCGTTGTAGTTAGAGGTGTTTTTGCACATCACAGAGGAATTCTAAGCAATTAATGGCATTAATAAATTTGTGGGTAACTTCGCTATAAATTGGGACAAATGGCTTAGATATCCACATACGGCATGCCGAGGACGGGGCGTCATTGCTGTGTGGGACACGGAGGCTGTGGGGAAGGTTTAAGCCACAAGAGCCTTTGAGGGGTCGAGGTGTGAAAGAAAATGTGTAAAATACAGGTCGGCCCCAATTTGCGGGGAAATGCCGAATGTCTTACGGTTAATAGCTGTCTGTGCTCAAGTGCGGGTGTTGTGAATCCATGGCAGAGGGCACGTGCGTAGATTTTTTCAGGAGTGATATTAGTGACCAAGAGGACTTTCCAGCCCAATAACCGTCACCGTTCAAAGGTACACGGGTTTAGGCTTCGTATGCGTACCCGCGCCGGGCGAGCGATTCTTGCTAATCGTCGCCGAAAGGGTCGTAAAGAGCTTTCGGTCTAAAGAGGTGTTACCTCGGACGCATCGCATGTTGGAAACCGATGATTTCAAAGCGGTAACACGGCGCGGTGCCCACGCAGGTACTGCTTCTTTAACGGTGCATTACTTAGCCGACAAGACAGATGACCGTAAGGTTGCCGCGCTTGTCGGCTTTGTGGTACCAAAACGTGAAATTGCTAGGTCTAGCAGACGTAACAGAGTTAAGAGACGCTTAAGACATGTGATGTTTGGGTATTTAGGCAAACTGGGTCACGGTTCTCGAACCGTTGTCAGGGCCAAAAGTATGTCTAGCACCATGAGTAGTAAAGACTTAGAGACCGAGCTGCTTTCGGCTTTGAATCGTGCCATGAGAAAGGAACATCAATCGTGACTTCCTTTCCTAACCCGCTGTCTTTTGTCGCCAAAGGCATTATTCGGGTGTACCAACGCTTCATTTCCCCACTTTTTCCGCCCTCATGCAAGTACTACCCCAGTTGTTCAAGCTACGGGCTACGAGCCTTTGAGGTTCACGGTTTCTTTAAAGGGCTCGTTTTGAGTGCCTGGCGCATACTTCGATGTAATCCCATGTCTGATGGCGGCGTAGACCATGTTCCACTACCGGGACGTTGGGATAACCCCTGGACTGAGCCAGGTTCCATTACAGATGAAACCTATATTCAGGCCGCCATTGACTTGAAAAACAAGACTTGCCACAGAGGATATGTTCAAAACGCCAGTGAGGAGAATGCAGCGTGAACTGGTACGACTCTATGCTTTACCCCTTTACATGGGTAATTGGATGGATCATGAGCGCAGTCCACAGAGGACTGACGGCTATTGGCTTCGATAGCGGCCCCGGTGTTGCCTGGGTGTTATCTATCGTGGGACTGACGATTTTGGTACGCCTTGTGATGGTTCCCTTGTATATCAAGCAGATTAAAGCTTCACGCGCCATGTCCTTAGCTCAGCCTGAGATGATGAAGTTACAGGCGAAATATAAAGGTCGAAAAGACCAAGAGTCTCAAATGAAGATGATGGAAGAAAATAAAGCCATTCAAAAAAAGTATGGCGCTTCCATGTCTGCCTCGTGTCTGCCAATGTTGGTACAGATGCCGGTGTTTTTTGCCCTTTACCGTCTGATTTTTAACCTCGGTCCCTTATCAGAAGGAACTTTTGCAAAAGAAACCATTGGTGGAATTGATAAACAACAGGCCACGGATTTTATTAACTCCACTGTTTTTGGCGCATCGATGCATTCATCCTTCGCCACATCCACTGAGCTACAACCCAAGATTGTTGTCGGCATCCTGATTGCTTACCTGATTATCACCATGCTTTTACAGACGAAGTTCTTAACCTTGAAGAATATGTCTGATGAGTCTTTAAACTCTGATAATCCCATGATGAAATCAACTAAGTACATGCTTTATGGCATGCCCCTTATTTACCTGATGACTGGACCTGTTGTTCAGGTTGGGTTACTGGTTTACTGGGCTACTTCAAACACGTGGACAATGGGACAGCAGTTCATTTTCAACCGTGTTCTACCGACCCGTGGTTCTGCTGCGGCCAGGGCTCGTGCACCGAAGCACGAGGAAAAATTCAATGCCTACAGGGCAAGTGAAGAAGAAAAACTTGAGACTGAGATTCTCAAGTACCGTGAAGACAATGCGGATGCGAAACCGAAAACAGTAGAGATCGGCGTTCGTGAACTGCGCAGGGCACATATTCGACTCTTGGAAAAGAAACGTATGGAGTTGGGCCTCGATGAGATCAATCTGGGCAAGCCCGACGTACCTGGTAGAAAGGGACAGCGCCTTCAGCCTGGACAAAAAGGGTGGGAGGAAGCTCAAAAGGAGCTTGAGGAAGAGCGTGAACTGTGGGAAGAAGAGGACGAAGAAGTCGAAATCGATCCTGATGTTCGCGGCAAAGACGGATTAACTGCTCAGGAACGAGCGCATAAGCGATACGAGGCTCAAGCTGCTAAACGTAAAGAAGCTGCAGCCAAGAGGCGTGAAAAAGAACAACTTGCAAAGCAGAGAGCAGCACAGCAAAAGAAGCGCAATGCTGGTGAAAACTATCGAAGTTCATAGTTTGAGTTCTTGCGAACACATGTGTGATGCCCACATAGAGGGCAGGAAAGAATAGAGAGATCCAATGAGCGACGCAATAATTGAAGAAGAAACAGAGCAGGGTCTTTCCAAAATGGAAAGACTAGAAGCAGAAGGCGAATACGCTGCTGACTATCTTGAAGAGCTACTAGATATTACGGACTTTGATGGTGATATTGAAATAGATATCGAAAATGGACGTGCTCTTGTAGAGATTATTTCAGAAGATAATGCCAATACAAGATTGAATAAACTTGTCGGTGACAATGGTGAAGTTTTAGATGCTTTACAGGAACTCACCCGTCTTGCTGTCCACGCAAAAACAGGCGAACGTTCTCGATTGATGCTGGATATTGCTGAGTATAGAAAAAACCAGAAAGTTATTCTGCGTGCCATTGCTGAAGAAGCAATTATCAAGGTACAGCAAAGTGGTGAACCCGTTCGTTTGCAACCCATGAATGCTTTTGAACGCAAGGCCTGTCACGATGTTATTGACGCAGCAGGACTTGTATCAGAATCTGAGGGCATTGAACCTAATCGGCGTATTGTCATTAGACTTGCCGACGATGAACTTGATCAAGATACCCAGGACATAGACGGGCAAGACGAGGAGTAATTCCATAATGGCCCATATCGCCCGACGTTTTTCATCTTTACAGACTCTCGGTAATCTTGATAAGCCTGAAGGCATATGTGCCACTGGAGACTGCGATAAAAAGAATCCCGAGTCTGCGGCTGAACTCAAAGATCACAGAAGCGAAGAAGACGCCCTTGTCAATGTAAATAATGCTGAACAAGCCCTGGTTGAACCTGAGCTTGCCACTGAAGCCGTAAAGGAATACTTCGGTTTTGCTTACGGTGCCTTGGAAGTCTACGCAGATTTACTTTTTGATGAGGGCGAGCTGCGCGGGGTTGTCGGGCCGCGTGAACTTGGACGTTTATGGTCCAGACACATTGTGAACTGTGCTGCGTTATTGGATTATTTGCCCGAGTCAGGGACCGTGGCTGATGTGGGTTCGGGTGCGGGGTTACCCGGCATTGTTATTGCGGTCATGCGTCCTGATTTAGATGTGCACCTCATTGAAACCATGGAGCGCAGGTGTGCGTGGCTCAATGATGTGATTGAGGCCTTGGACTTGGACAATGTGACGGTTCATCAAGGCCGTGTAGAGGATATGCCGAAAAAGTTTCGGGTTGATGCTGTTACTGCGCGCGCTGTGGCTAACCTGCGCAAACTGGTTTTGTGGACTTCTGGGATTATTCGTCCTGGTGGACGTCTTCTCGCATTGAAGGGTGAAAGGGTTTACCTCGAGGTCGAAGATGCGCAAGACGTTTTGCGTAAAAAGCGTATGGGTGCGGTGAAGGTTCACGAGGTGCCATCCATTATGGATGATGGCGTTACTTTTGTGGCCGAAAGTCAAAAAAGTAGAAATAGTCGGTAAATAACTATAGTGAACGGGTTTGGGATGGGATCTTCAAGAAAAGTTGTTGCCGAGGCACACGTGTACAAGCGAACCCTCAGTCCTGATCTGGCGCGCGGCTTCATGCTTTTGCTGATTGCAGTGGCTAATGTGTGGGTCTTTCAGTGGGGGCAAGAACCCAGTTCTTTAGGTTTCATGATTAAACCTGTGAGTGTCATTGACAAGGTTGTTGTGTTCCTCAGGACCGTCTTGGTTGACCAACGTGCTCTGCCACTCTTCGCTTTCTTGTTCGGGTATGGAATGGTCCAGTTTTCTAGGTCCAGGTATGCCCGCGGCTTTGAAGGGATTGTCATTCGTCGCATGTTGCGCCGCCGTCACTGGGGCATGTTGCTGTTCGGATTTCTTCACGCCGCCTTGTTATTTGAAGGCGATATTCTGGGAAGTTACGCCATTATTGCGCTGTTTTGGGGATGGATATTCTTCAGGCGCACAAACAAAACCCTGACTATCGTCTTTTGGGTTTTTATTGCATGTGGTATTTTGACTCTCCTAGCCAATATCTCTGCCGGACTGGCCATCTTGTCCGAAAAAGTCCCCGCAGAGTACCTGGCAACAGACACAACGGTGCGTTTAGTTTCCACTGGAACGCCCGGTTATCTTGACTCAATTCTTCAGCGACTTCAATTCTGGGTTACCTCAGCACCTGTCGCCGCCTTCATGGCATTCAATGTTATGTCGATGGTGATCCTGGGGTGGAAACTCGCAAGACAGCGTTTCCTTGAGGAACCCAAGCTAGAGCGCTTAAAGAAGGGAGCTTGGCTTGGGCTAGGTATCGGATGGATTGGAGGAATCCCCTCTGCCTTAAATCAGATAGGGGTGTTGAATCTAAACATTGGTTTTGATGCAAGCCTGCATTTCTTTTCGATGATGACTGGTGTTGCCGGCGGGTACGGCTATGTGTGCTTGATTGGATTGATTGCTTCACGGATTGAATCCTCCGGCAAGACAATGGGTTGGTTTATTACGGGCGTTGTGGGTTTGGGTAAACGATCTTTGAGTGGATACCTTGGGCAATCTGTATTGTTTGCTGTTCTTCTGCCGGCGTGGACCTTTGGTCTGGGCTCAAAGCTTGGGGTTGCTACGGCTTCGCTGTATGCCATTGCGGTGTGGGTTGTGACGGTTGTTATTGCATATTTCATTGAAAAGTCTGGGCGACGTGGTCCCTTTGAAGTCCTTTTGCGCCGTTTGACCTATGGGTCTAAGGTTCCTGTTGCTGGCTGTGGTCCCGTTGAGCCTGGTGTTGAGGTAAGCGGTGTGAAGCAGGTCGTGCCACAGCATATGGATCCGGATCCCACCATTGAGGCCCCAGAGTATGTGGCGGGAGACAACCCGTTTGCAACGCCGAAGATAGTATAAAAATACTATCTAAGCTTCAGAATATAAATATAGTTGTTAATAACTAAGCACTACAGGTAGCGAACATAACGCCGAACCCTTCGTTTTGTGTGTGCTATTGTGATTTTGTGTAGAAGAAATTTTATACGGAGATCAATTGTTCTAACCGAGGATCGGGAAGGTCTTGTTTGCCATGAAGCGAATACTTGGAAGTGTTTTAGCGAAGATTTTGCTATTGTCAATAGTATTATCAATGCTTGGATTTACAGGTGTATTGGTTACGAATTCCATAGTCTCTTCGCAGATGGCAAGGGTTTTTGAGAATGAAGTCGTACAAACACTTAATACGCAAGTTGAAACCGATCTTAGTGCCCAAAAAGAGACAGCTGCAATGTTGGCTCTTTCTATCTCACAACAGCCAGATATTATTCAGGCATTTGCTAATGATGATCGTGAATCGTTGCTTGCGTTGACACAACCGATTTTCAAAGCCCTCAAGGAACAGTATGGAGTTGCTCAATTCCAATTTCATACACCTGAGGCGAAATCGTATCTTCGGTTACACAATCCAGATAAGTATGGCGATGACCTATCCGCCTTCCGCCATACTGTTGTAGAGGCAAATAGTACAAAAACAATTCAGGGTGGAACAGAAGGTGGAGCAGCTGGTCTGGGAATTCGATCTGTTGCACCTGTCTTTGATGGTGGTAGACATATCGGTTCGGTTGAGTTTGGGTTGAATCTCGGGGAAGCCGCCGTCAACCGCATCTCTACAGCAATGGGTATGCCTGTTGCATTGTGGGCGCCTGAAGAAGAAGGAAAGGCACCCACAGAGGTTGCCTCAACGCTTAAAGAAGGATTTACTCCCGACACACAGCTTGCAGAGAAGGCGCTTACCGGAAAAGAGCAAAGAGAACCGATTGTTTTCGAGGACAACACCTACACAATAATTTACAAACCGATTATTGATTTTACCCAGGTCCCTGTTGCTGTACTGATTGCCATGGCGGATACAACAACCGTGACTCAAACAGCTAATTCATCAAAAATGCTTGGATTGGCTATCAGTATCGCCATACTGGTTATTGGTATAGGACTATCAATTATCGTTTCACGAATTATTGGGCGCTCCGTTACCAAGCCTGTAGAAGCTATTAATGCCACCCTAGAACAAGTCTCTGCGGGAGATTTCACTGTACGGGCCCCAGTTGGAGGAGACGCAACGGTTCAGGTTATGGCCCAGAGGCTAAACACCACTTTGGAATCTGTTTCAGAAACTATGTCAACTGTCATCTCTGGTACGAAGACATTGGAAGAAGAGCTTTCCCGCTTAGATGCGGCTTCATTACGAGCTGACCGAACTTCAAGCGAGGCCTTGAAGCAGGCAGAAGCTGTTCGAGATGCCGCACAAGAAATTCTTGGCAATATTCAAGTCGTGGCAAGCGCTAGTGAAGAAATGGCTTCCTCAATTAAAGAGATATCGGTTAATACTGCCGAAGCAGCAAGAATCGGCGACGACGCAATGAATCAGGCTGAGAAGACCAATACTGAAATGGGTGCTCTGAGCACCAGTTCTCAAGAAATTGGTGAAGTTGTCCGTCTGATCAGCAGTATCGCAGAACAGACAAACTTGTTGGCGTTGAACGCAACCATTGAATCTGCCCGTGCTGGAGAAGCTGGTAAAGGCTTTGCGGTAGTTGCTGGCGAAGTTAAAGAACTTGCATCTCAAACAGGGACAGCAACAGAAAACATCTCAATGAAGATTGAGGATATCCAGAGCCAATCAAACCTGACTGTAGACGCCATAGGTACAATTCGAGACGTTATTACACAGATTAATGACTATCAAACCACTATCGCATCTGCTGTAGAAGAACAGGCAGCAACCACACAAGAGATCACACGTTCTGTTACGGACGCTGCAGACGGTGTTGAACGAATCAGCCAAAATGCAGATGATCTTTTTGCGAGCAACGAAGAATCGTCCAAGGTTTCTGAAGAAGCACTTGAGGCCACCCGTCGGGCTCGTGAAGCCTCTCATCTGGTATCTCAGCGTTTGAGTGCCTTCAAATTTAGCGTAACTGATACTCAAGAAACGCTATGAGTGACTAGCAAACCGTCGCAATGTTTCACGTGAAACATTGCGACGGTTTTGTGTCTGTTGTTGTGGATGCAGAGGTGGGGCCATGTGGCCCCACCT
>JAUNUK010000006.1 GCA_030538185.1 Actinomycetaceae bacterium
TCCGAAGCCCACCCACCCGCTCCCTCCCGCCCCGCGACCCGCCAAGCCAGGTTTGGCGTAAGAGGGATTATTTTTTGGGAATTTCTGTCCCCGGTTATTCGAGTATGGGTGGGACCGCTTATTCTTTTGGGACACGCGACAGTCACGATACCGATGAATGTTTCACGTGAAACATTGGTGACTCTATCGGCGGAGTGGTTTCATTCTAGTGTGTTGGTGGGGCCACATGGCCCCACCTCGTTGTTTATTACTGGGTTAAGGTTTTCGTTTGGGTGGGTCGCGGTGCGGGGGTCGTGCCCAGCGGTGCAGTGCCGAGCTGAAGCTCGGCACGCATCCGAAGCCCACCCACCCGCTCCCTCCCGCCACGCGACCCGCCAAGCCAGGTTTGGCGTAAGACAGATCATTTTTGGGAATTTCTATTCCCGGTTATTTGAGCATGGGTGGGACCGCTTCTTCCTTTAGGACACACGGTAGTCACTACTCCTGTGAATGTTTCACGTGAAACATTCACGGATTGAAGGGCCTCTCCTGGTGTTTGCCTCGGTTTTCTAAGCAAGCAGGGTTAGTTGTAGGCCGCGCCAGAGGACTATGGATGAGCCGATGAAGGCAATGAATAGAGCTAGTTTGCGGGCGGATTTTGGTTTGACGTTGAGAAATCTAGCAATGACAGAACCAACGAAAATCGTCAGAGCCGACATTCCGAAGGCTGCTAGGACATTCCCCTCGACACCGGCGGCAAGCTTGGTGGGAACTGCGACAATATTGAAGAAGATGAAGATAGGTTGCATGGTTGCAGCAAATTCTTCTTGTTTCCACCTTGTAGCCTGCGCATAGGCTGCCATGACTGGTCCTGACTGGGCAACCGAAGCCGACATGAACCCTGCTAGAGAGCCATTTACTATGGTGAATAGTGGATGGTTGATCTCTGGGAAGCGAAGGGCGAAGAAACTGCCAAGTAGCATCGCCAGCATTAACGCGCCCACAAAAAGGTTTAGAACTGCTGTAGACATAAAACTTTGAAGGGCAATGGCTATAAGAATGAGCGGAAGCGCTCCCCCGGACATGAGCGCAAAAATCTTCCAGTTTATGTTTCGTCGTTTCAGGAAGGTCATGACAAGGGCATTAGTTAATCCCGCGATATTGCCCCAAAGAACGCCCTCGGCAGGACCCAAAATTGCAACCAAAAAAGGAACAGCTACCATACCAAAGCCGATACCGGAAAGACTTTGCACAACAGTGCCAGCCGTCATGAAGGTGAAAAGAATAATCGCAGGAATTAGTAGCTCCACTCCCCCAGCCTATGCCCGTGCGTACTCGTAAGAAAAATGTTTCACGTGAAACATTGCAAAACGATCCCAGTCAAGAAAAGATACAGACTCCTTGAGCCTGCGCCCTCGGGAAATAACCGCAACATAGGACTAGGCTTAAACTCAGCGTTAACTGAGCCAAGGGGGAGTCATGACTCGAGGAGGAGTTTCGACCAGAGTCCGTGAAGGCTCTTTGCGTTTGCCTGCACCCGACCTGGCCAGAGGTTTCATGCTGCTGCTGATTGCGGTGGCAAGCGTATCTTCCTTTATGTACGCCCAGGATCAAGATGGCATCCGAAATTTGGCAGACTATACGGTCCTGGACCGTGTGGTTGTGTTCATCAGGGCCATCACTGTGGATCAGCGAGCACTTCCGTTGTTTGCTTTCCTATTTGGCTACGGCATGGTTCAGTTTGAAAGATCACGATTGTCGAAGGGATACTCCGAGGGCGAAGTCGATAAAATCCAGCGCCGAAGATACGCCGGAATGATGATCTTCGGCCTTGCGCATGGTGCCTTGCTGTACGCCGGCGACATTTTAGGAACCTATGCGCTTATCGCTCTAATTTTTGGAGGTTTATTTTTTCGACGCAGCCTGAAAACCTTAGTAATAACTGCCGCATCATTTTTTGGGCTAGGAGCCATCTTGGACGCGGGAGGCTTCCTTGTGGCCTGGTCGGATCACGCGGCCCTGCCAGGTGATGCTTTGGCGCCAGAGGACTCCACCCTTTTGTATGCTTCCGCTCTACCGGCCTTCGAGAGTTACCTGCAAAGCATCGTCCCAAGGTTTGAATTGTGGTTGATAATGACGACACTGTCGGTTATTTTTGCTCCAACCTTGGTGGCTATGGTTGTTTTGGGCTGGATCCTTGCACGACGTCGCTTCTTGGAAGAACCAGATCCCAAGTTACTTAAAAGGTGGGCGTTGATAGGCATCGGTATCGGGTGGCTTGGCGGTTTACCACAGGCACTGACGGCCTCAGGAATATTCTTGATACCAGAGTCTGCAGGATACCCAATAGTGGCAGTATCTTTGTTGACGGGTTGTTTCGGTGGTTTTGGGTATATGTGTCTTATCGCCTTGATCTCTTTAAAGGTCTGCGCCCCGAATAGGAAAGTTGGTCCCTTCACCGAAGGGCTACTGGCGATGGGTAAGAGATCTCTTACGGGCTACATCGTTCAATCCTTGGTGTTTGCACCCATGATGTGCGCCTGGGGCTTGGGCCTGGGTTCTGAGGTGGGACAGTTTGGGGCAACAATGATTGCCTGTGCCGTATGGTATGTCACGGTATTGGTATGTGTTTTGTTGGATCGAAAGGGATACCTTGGTCCACTCGAACTTCTGCTACGCCGTTTTGCCTATGGAAAAATGACACCTCCAACTCAGATTTCCACACAGGGATGATCATGGTGTCCAGGCTTAGAGATATGCTTAGTTGATACTAGGAAAAGGAATTGGTTAATGGTCGATCGTCCAAGTTTTGACTTGCCCCGCGCAGCAAAGGATCCGCATTCTATCGTTTCGGCGATCCGCAGACAGGTTCCTCAATCAATGGAGCAAACTCCTTTAGCAGAAGAAGTCTGGGAAAACGTGCGTGCTCGTATGACCCTCGATGACCTTGAGGTCCCTTCTCTGAGACGTTCACATATTGTCGCCTTAGCCAATCAAAAGGGTGGGGTAGGCAAAACTACTACGGCAGTCAATCTAGCTGCCGCATTGGCTCAGTATGGCACCGAGGTCCTTGTGATTGACAACGACCCTCAGGGTAATGCCTCAACCGCCCTCGGAATTCGTATTGGGGAACAACCTAAATCCCTGTACGACGTGTATTCCCAGGGAGCCAAGCTGGCCGATGTCCTTGTGGATTCGCCGGCCGCCCCGGGTGTGCGCTTGGCCCCTGCCTCTATCGACCTGGCAGGCACGGAAATGGAGATGATGGATAACCCTTCTCCGTACACGGTGTTGAAGTCTGCGATAGACACCTATATTAAGGAACAAAAGAAACCGACCCTGGTATTGATTGACTGCCCTCCTAGTCTGGGTCTGCTCACTGTGAATGCGCTGGTGGCAGCAAAATGGGTGCTTGTTCCTGTCCAGGCGGAGTACTACGCCCTTGAGGGTATTGCGAAACTTGTGGCCTCGATTTCCAGGCTGCAAAAGACCACTAATAAGACCCTAGAGATTCTGACTTTCCTCATAACCATGTATGACAAGCGCACGAATTTGTCGATTGAGGTGGATGAGGACGTCCGCAAGCACTATCCAGAGATCACGATGGACACCAGGATTCCGCGACAGGTGCGTATCTCTGAGGCGCCCTCTCATATGGAGACGGTGATCTCCTATGATTCGCGTGGCCCGGGTGCTGTTGCATACATGGAAGCCGCAGTTGAACTGATGAATCGTCTGAAAAAGAAGGAAAAGTAGTGGCACGAAAATCTGGGTTGGGACAAGGATTGTCCTCCCTTATTCCGCAAGAGCAACGTGAACCGACCGTCGAAGGGCGGGGCGTTTCCATCCTCATCGGTGAGGGCACACAAGCGGCAAAAAAGGGGCGTCAAGAGTCAGGCGTACACGGGCTCTTATCTCCTGGTGGTCAAAAGAAGACTTCCCGAGGGCGGGGCGCACGGCCTGTCGAGGATAAGAGGACTGCAGGCCAAGATGTTGGTGCCGGTCCTGAATTGGTCCCTGTGCCGGGTGTGACCGTGGCAGAGCTTAAACTGGATGACATTATTCCCAATACGCGTCAGCCCAGAACCGTTTTCGATGCAGATGAGCTAGAGGAACTTGCTCGGTCTATCCGCGAAGTAGGGGTACTTCAACCTGTCGTTGTACGTCCGCTGGACGCGAAGATGGCGAAGGAAACAGGTGCCCATTTTGAACTCATTATGGGAGAACGCCGCTGGAGAGCAAGCAAAATAGCTGGAAATGATACCGTTTCTGCTATAGTGCGACGCACAGATGATGAAGATCTCCTACGAGACGCCCTGCTTGAGAACCTACACCGTGCACAGCTAAACCCCTTGGAAGAGGCGGCCGCCTACCAACAACTGATGGAAGATTTTGGGTGCACCCAAGAAGAACTTGCAAAGAGGATTGCCCGGTCCAGGCCACAGATTTCCAACACTATTAGACTGCTGCGTTTACCAGGGTCTGTACAATCAAAGGTTGCAGCAGGGGTCTTATCCGCAGGACACGCCAGGGCTCTTTTGGGACTTTCTGGCAATGATGCCATGGAGCTCATGGCGCAACGAATTATCGCTGAAGGCCTGTCGGTGCGCTCTACCGAAGAGATCATCTCGATGGGGGACGAGGAACCTGTAGCGCGCGAAAAATCCGCAAGCATTTCTATTCAAGAACCTCGGATCACGGATCCAATTGCACGGAAACTAGGCGATCTTTTGGATACCAAAGTGGATATTACCCTGGGGAAAAGACGTTCAAGGATTGTTATTCACTTTGCGGATCTAGACGATCTGAACCGTATTGTTGAGGTCCTTGACACCCCGGCAACCTAGGTGTCGTTCGACTTCCCAAGCAATCCTTACAGTGAGACGGGACCAGCTTCCAAGGCAGCGTTGACCAGCTCAACCAATAGATTTTCGTAAGTACCATCGGCGTGCGCCGCCTGAGGGAAGAGCGAGGTATCTGTCATTCCAGGGGCCACATTGACATCAATGACCCAAGGGGTACCTTCGCTGTCAACAATCATGTCCGTGCGTGAAAAATGACGCAGCGTGAAGAGCGAATGAACGAATAAGGCCAGTGCTTTAACCTCTTCACTTTTGGCCTCAGGCAGGCGAGCAGGAGTAAAGAACTCTGCACGGCCAGGGTTATAGCGGGCATCAAAGTCATAAGGTCCGTCAGAGACAATCTCGACAATCGGGAGGGCGCGGATATCAATACCCGAGTCATCTCCAGCCCAATCGGCGGCATCGAGATCATCAGGGTTATCAGAGTTTTCCAGGGTTTCTAAGAATTCCTCTACATCAAAGTCTTGAGACAAGTCGTCGTATTCACCGAAAGACACAACAGAAACCGCCAGTTCCCTGCCCTCGATGAATTTTTCGACAATGACGGAATCACAGTAGGCAAAGGCCATGACGAAAGCCTCGGGCAAGTCGGATTCTTCACGAACAATGGTGACGCCCTGGGCAGAACCGCCAACGGCCGGCTTCACAACAAGGGGGAAAGTCAGGGTCTTTTTCACGGCTGCAAGAAGTGGAGCAGACCCCTGCTGGCGAAAAAGCTCGTGCGATAAGGAAATGAAAGGAGGTGTGGGCAGTCCGTTTGCTAGACAAATGGCCTTGAAACTGGCCTTGTTTGAGGCAGGGAGTGCTTGCGCGCCGGTGGTGCCGACAAAAGGAATCTCAGCCAAGGTAAGGAGGGTCGCCAAGGAGCCGTCCTCGCCCAAGGCACCATGAACCAAGGGGAAGACGACATCGGGCTTAAGTTCCTCAAGGCGTCCCATAAGCTGACTGTCGAAGTCAACCATGTCAACTGTCATTCCGGCTCTGCGCAGGTTGTTGACCACGCGGGTTCCCGAACGTATGGAAACATCTCTCTCGTGACCAAGGCCGCCGGCTATCACGACAACATGGGGTTTCCCGGTTGACACGGTTGATGAAGTTGACATATCAATCACCTCAGGGTTGGTTCGGTGCAGGAATAGAAATAGAGCGAGTTGAGGACTCATCAGGTCGGACATTTGTACCAAAAAGCTCTACGAGTTCCTGCTCAGCCTTGACGACACCAGCCAGACGACGCACACCCTCGCGGATTGTCTCAGGCGGTGGATAGCAGAAGGACAAGCGGATGTGGTCACCTCCGCGCCCGTCATAATAGAAGGCGGTGCCAGATACGTAGGCGACCAAGGCGGTCACAGCGCGAGGCAACATGGCCTTGGCATCAATGCCCTCGGGCAGGGTGACCCACGTATAAAAGCCCCCGTCAGGCACTGTCCACGTGCATTGTGGCAAGTAGTCTTGCAAGGCTTTCATCATTGCTTCACAACGCTCTAAATACATGCCACGGAAGGACTTCACTTGCTGGTACCAGTCGAACTCGCGCAGGTATTTATTAATCGCCATTTGCCCAGCCATTGAGGGTGACAAGATAGCGGCCTCGGAAGCCAAAACGAGCTTGTCCTTAATCGGGGAAGGCGCAACTGCCCAGCCGATTCGGAAACCCGGGGCAAGCATCTTAGAAAACGAGCCCAGGTAGACGACCCCGTCAGGGTTCAAAGACTTCAAAGAGGGGTTTGGATCCGCGTGGAAACCCAAGAGACCATAGGGGTTGTCCTCAATGATTAAAACACCGTGACGTCGGCAAATATCAACAATTGAGGGCCTGCGTTCAGCAGATAAAGTCATGCCGCCAGGGTTGTGGAAATTGGGGATGGTATAGAGCATCTTTATGCGCTTACCTGCGGCCACACAGTCCTTAATGGCCTCTTCCAAGGCCTCAGGGATTAGCCCATCGTTATCCATTAGTACGTGCTGCACATCAGCCTGATAGGCACGGAAAATGCCCAGGGCGCCCACGTAAGAAGGGGCCTCGACCAAAACAACGTCACCTGGGTCAACAAAGATCTGCGTCACCAGGTCCAAGGCCTGCTGCGAGCCGGTGGTTATGACGACGTTATCTGCAGGCGTGCGGATACCGTCATACTGGACGACCTCGGTAATCATCTCCAGGAGCGGCGCATACCCCTGCCCATTTCCGTACTGCAAGGCGGTCGCCCCATCAGTGCGGATGAGCTCAGCGAAAGACTGGGCCAAATCGTCTAGGGGCAGGTCTTTAATATTGGGCATGCCTCCCGCCAGGGACACAACCTCAGGGCGAGAAACAACGGAGAAAAGTGAGCGAATCTCAGAGGAACGCAGGTTATGAGCTCGGGCGGCGTAGGTATCCAACCAGGGGTCGAGCCGTGTACCTTGCCTAGAGTTTCCTGCCGATTCAGACATCATTTTCCTTAATTCCGTGTTGTGTGTTGCTGCTTGTCTACGCGCAGACACTCCCACCAGTCTGCCACTGATGGGGCCAGTTTCGCGACTTTCTCGCCCTCGGAAAGAAAAATTGGCGAGGGCGACAAAGCCCAAACTGTTGTTAAAAGAGAAACCCTAAGGGACAAATGGCGGGTTTTTTGGCGGGGTCGGTGGGAGGGAAGGTTGGTCGGTATGCGCAGGCATGCCGCGGCGAATTCGGGATTTTAGAGACACCCAATCTCGTGTCTCTTTGGAGGTCAAGGCGATGAGGGCCAGGACGAAAACGGAGACGCGCATAAGGGAGGTATCGGGTGTGATGCCGTTGACGGTCAGGTGGTATAGGTCGAAGATGATACCGAAAAAAAGGAGGGCTTCCAGGGACAAGCGGGCGCGTGAATAGCCTTTGACCACCAGGAATACAAGGAAAATAACCAGGACGATGGTGAGGGCGTAATCCAAGACGAACAAGAAATCGTCTTGAGAAAAGTCCATCCACAACTCCGAGAGCATGTCGAGGGATAGGGGGTTGCGGAAGTGTGAGATGAGGGTTTGGCCGACGGTCAATAAAGCGATTAAGAGGGCGGAGACAATGAGGGAAGATGGCGGTTGACCGGCCTTGTGTTTCTGTCTGTCCTCGGGTTTTTCCACGGCGATTCCGGTGTGGACGATGGGTAGGTCGCCGTCGGTGTGGATGCGATCGCCTCCGCCGTTGCGGTGGTGATATGACGTGAAGAAGTCTTCGAGGATCTCGACTCTTAGGCTGGGATCCGACCAGCGCAAGGTGTCGACAATGTAGTCGCGTTCAATGTCGATATTGGCGTCGATTCTATGCGTGAGCTGGAAGGTGAAAAGAGAGAATCCGACGGAACGATCGAAGGTGCCGGCTGCCAACCAATCCACTTGGCGTCCACCTGGCAGCAACCAACCTTCGGGGCATTTATAGAAACGGACGTGGTGGCGCTGGTGTGGATTACCATCAACTTCTTGCTGGTAGGCGAAGTTTTGCATACGGTCGAAAAGGTACAGAGAAGAGACCGGGGCTTTCTTGTAGGAGCGTTTACTTATGGAGAAGAACACCATTTTGATGGCCGATCTGACTGTTATTGGGTCGGCCAAGGACCAGCCGGCTTTCTGCATGGCCCTATGTATTCCGGCTTCATTGCCTTGAAAACCCATATTGACGGGGTCGCCCAGTAGGCCGTCTTGGGTGCGGGTGCGTCCGATGAAATAGTTTGGAACGTAGAGCAGCGTTAGTAGCTGATGGATGCGAGGCAGAGCCATGTAGGCCACCACTATCCAAAAGACGAAAAGGTAGCCGATCCTTTTTGGGTTGATCGTCGTGCCTTCGCGTAAGAGCACCCACGCCAGCCAGGCAGTAGCTGCACCGGCCAGGACGATAAAGACGGCATCTAGTAGCTCCCAAAAGTTCCAGCGACGGACCTCTTCGTTGAACACCTTGCGCGGGGTGGCGGTGTACGTGGGTGGCTCGGACAAAGGCTTCACGGTGTCGATTCTATGATGAATTGTGGGGTGCGTGACGCGCGGCGGATTGTCGGGGGTGTGTGGCGAGGTTACGCGGCACACGTGCCTAGGGCAGCAGGAGGTGCAAGCACCTCCCCCCACGGCAAAGCCGCGGGTCCCCCCACCTACGCTGCCTACGGCACATGCGTCCGCTCCACCCCGCGGCGCAATTCAAACGTCAGGCGCCGCCCAGATTTTTGACGATCAAGGGGAAACGGAAACCGCGCTTTCCGTTTCCCCTGAGTGACGCGCGGCGGATTATCGCCGCGCAATCAAGCACTGACGCGCCGCAGATTATCGCGGCGCGTCACGCACTGCAGTGAGGGATTTATGCCCTCACTAGGGCGAACTGTCCTAGTGTTGTGGTTCGGAAGGTGATGGTCCTGCCCTTCACCGTGTACTTGACTGGTTGCCAGGTGCTGTTTTGTTCTTGGAACAGTGTGGCCCTGGAGAGTCTGACACCAGCTGGCACCTTGAGACTCACTGAGACTGCGCCATTAGGTTGGACGTATTGCACGCCTGCCCCGCCAGGTATGCGTTCGGCCAGGCCCAGGTTCCAGGCGGCTCGCACCTTCCCAGCTTTTTGTGCCTGCGCATCAAGGGCCGGGAATTGTGCGGCGCCGATTTCATTGGCGGCAAAGATTGTGGGCAAAACGATCTGTTTGGGACCGACTGTCAGGTAGTTGCCGTTGGCACCGGGCAGACGGTGGGTGGTGTTGTAAACCCGCAAGGTTGCTTTCAGTCCTTTTAGATCCTCGAAAGCATTTGTGGATACTACAGCAAAATCATTTGTCGCCCACGCTGCTGCCTCGCCGGGGTTTGTGGCTTGCTTTGTGGCCAGTGTCTGATCATCTGTGGGCCGTTTTGCCATGAGAGAGGCCTCGAAACGGTTGAGGTAATTCATCACGGGTGCGGCTAAGGTTGCGCGGTCCTTTTCGATGGCGTGGCCGACCTCGGTTGCAAGCCAATAGTAGGAAGAGTCATCGACCATAAAGGGTTGGCGCGGGTTATTGCCCTTGGGCAGACGATCAGCGATAGAAACCGTCTGGTACGGCGCAATAAATGAGGTCACATTACCGTAGTAGGGCAAGTAAGGCGCACTTTGGGGGTTGCCCACGGTCTGCCAGAGCGTGCCAGGAACCGTAGCGGGCATACCCTTGGCAGGCAGTTGGAAAATATGTGCCTCCATGGTGTTGGTGTTACCAATGGGGTACTGTGCACCGGCCACCGGCTTGTTATCAGCCCCGAGGAAACCAGTGTCTTTTACAACTTTTTGGCTCAATGCCGCCAGGTTTGGGTCAACGCCCTCGAAACGTGAACGCTGTACGCGCATGGCATCAGCGACGCTCACCTTCTTAAACTGTGCGCTGGGGGTGTTCAGGAAGGGAAATTCTTTTGAATCCGAGGTCAGTGTGGAGCCTGGGTCAAGAGTTTTAACCCCAGACCACATGCGCGAAGAGTTACGCTCAGAGGCTTCGGTTGGGTTATAGCTCGCTGCCGGGTCAAAACTGCCATTGGTCTCTTTATAGGTTCCGGCCTCGCGTGGGACTTGTTCCAGTTTGACCGAGCACACAAAGTTGGTTTTATCTGCGCAGTTAACCTTGTTGAGCCAAAACGCGTTGGGCATGATGCTGAACTTATCCGAGGGGTACTTCATGGCTGCATACTGGTGGCCGGAGTACAGCTCCATGTACCAGATTTCCTTTTGATCGGCGATGATTAGGGTGTCGCCCTCGTTCATGCCGTCTTTGTCGACCAGTTTTGCCATGAGCTCGACGCCCTCGCGGGCGGTCGTGGCGTTGGCCAGAAGGACGGTGGTCAACACTCCTTCTTCCCAACCCTTTTCGGTGTAGGGATCGATTTTTTCTATGGCCTCAGAAACACCAGCAGAAATCGTGGCATCCACGGCTACCCCGGCGCTATTAAAACCGGCCTCATCAAAATCGCCGTCCTCGGGGGTCACATCGCTGACGGACGTGAACTTCAAGGAAGGCTTGGTTTGAATGTGGGCTACACCGGTGTTGACTCCTTCAATACTTGCCCCAACCTGGTATTTTCCTGCCTCGTGGACCAGTAGCCGTTTGGGGTGGTTTTGTTCAAGGTCCTCGGTGCGTCCGAAGATTGCCGAGCCGTCAGTGGTCAGGTCCTGGCCAATAATGATCCCGGTGCAGGCATGTGCGGGTAGAGCCAAGGCCATCGTCGCGAACACGGCCGTGATAAAGACAGACGCCCTCGTCTGCAGTTTCATTTCATCTCCTGTTTTTAAGTAATCAAATGGTGGGTTTTCAACGAAAACTTACTCCCAGGTTATGACCGTTCTCCGCAAGACTGAAGGGCTATAGGTCCTTGTTAATCCGCATTAATTCGCAAGAACGAAAACCCCGCAGGTGGGGGCGGCACTCAGGCTCTGCCCACAGTCATGTGAAATAGAGGTTGCGCAAACCGCGTTTCTCGCAACCTCGCGAGTGACGCGCGGCGGATTATCGCCGCGCAATTAAACACTGAAACACTGCGGCCCCGGTGCAGGAGCATCGGGGCCGCATAGGGTATGTATGAACACACCCTGACCTGGGTTATACCTGGGACTTTACCGGGAAAAAGCTGAATGTGCAAACAGTTTCTATATATTGAAACGGCCTTGTTCTGCGGTTACCCTTCTGTAAAGGTCATATTAAAGATGAGGCTTGATTTCCTTGATCATGTGGCCTTGGAACGTCCTCCCACAATCTGGTGAACGATTTTTCCATCCCTGTACAGGTTGAAGGTGGGGATCGACCCAATGCTTGACGATGCCGTTATCTCAGGAGCTTCATCGGTGTCCAGTTTCGCCACCCGAAGCTGACCGTCAAGTTCTTTGGCAATGGCAGCAATGATGGGGTGCATTTGGCGGCAAGGAGGACACCACTTAGCCCAAAAGTCGACGAGGACCGGGATAGGTGACGCCAAAACGACCTCGTCAAAATTATCTTCCGTGACCACTATTGGCTTAGACATTTCTCATCGTCCTTTTCCTTCACAAACCTGAGGCTACCCGACCAGCATAGTCTTACCTGGAGGGTTATATATTACGTCTAACTCATGTTTTCAAGTAGGTATGCTTCGACATCCAAAGCGGCGCGGCATCCGGAGGCGGCTGCAGTGATGGCCTGCCGGTAAACGTGGTCAACAACATCACCAGAAGCAAAGACACCAGGCATAGAGGTTTTTGTGCCAGGCTGATCGACCAAAATGTAGCCATTTTCATCCAGATCTAGTTGCCCGCCCAGAATCTCCGTTCGGGGTAGGTGCCCAATGGCAACAAACACACCAGAGGCAGGAACCTCGCGAGTATCCCCTGTTTGTGTGTCGGTTAGGGTTACGGATTCAACCTGGCTTTCACCGTTGATAGCAGTAACCTTCGAGTTCCACTCGAAACGGATGTTCTCATTAGCAAAGGCTCGGTCCTGCATGACCTTAGAGGCGCGCAACTCATCCCTGCGGTGCACAACGGTCACAGAAGATCCGAATCTCGACAGGAAAATCGCTTCTTGCAAAGCAGAATCCCCACCACCCACGACAATAATCGGGCGGTCTTTGAAAAAGAAGCCATCACAGGTCGCACAGTAGGAAACGCCTTTACCGGAGTAACTGGGTTCCTCTGGCAAACCTATCTTGCGGTGCTCAGAACCGGTGGCAAGGATGACAGTTTTTGCCTGATACACAGCACCATCAGTGTGAATGGTCTTAACCGGACCTTCCAGATCCAATTGTGTGGCGTCCTCGAAAATGATCTCTGCCCCGAAACGTTCAGCCTGTTCACGCATGTTATCCATCAAGTCAGGGCCCATAATGCCTTGCGCGAAACCAGGAAAGTTTTCAACCTCGGTTGTGTTCATGAGGGCCCCGCCAGCGGCCATCGCCCCAGCTAGTACGACAGGGTTAAGACCTGCGCGCGCGGTGTAAATCGCTGCCGTATATCCTGCCGGACCAGATCCGACAATCACGACATCATGTACACGGTTTTCTTCCAAGGTTTCATCCCTCCGCTTTTGCATGTGCTTCTCTACGTTGAACAACCGGGTCGATTAATATAATCCCACAGACCCGTCGAGGACTCACCTAGTTTCCTTTTATGGCAATTTCTGAGATGGACAGACGGTTTCGCCCATCGCTTGTGTGGGGCAATTCTTTACACCACAGGACTACCGAGGACGTTTTTGTCGTGTCCGTAACCTTAACCGTTGTGACGTGGTCAAAGGAGCCTTGGGCGAGGACGGTTCCCCCAGTGGGATCGTCTGCCGAGGTGGCCCGCAACTCAAAGGAGCCACCCACGGCATCTGAGTGGATGACGACTTCCTCAATGGCGGCTTCACGATTGAGCGTCAGTGCGATACCGATGCCGGGTTTCATGCCAGCAAAATTGGGGGCGTTATAGAAACGTGAGTACCAAGCGGGACCTGTTTCACCGTCGATCAATAGGTGTTGGAGTTCGGGGTGTTCATTGTTATCCCCGAAAGGATCCAGGGAGGTCGCCGAGGTGATTTCCACGGATTGTCCGGGGTTGTCCACACCACTACTTTCAGGATTTGGGCTTGCCGAGGGCGAATTCTTGCTGGTCTCTTGGGTGGAGGTTGGTTGTTTCGCCTCGGCCTCGGTTTGAGACGTTCCCAAGGGGCGGGTGATGATGAGCACTGCAGCGAAGAGGGCAATGGCCACAATGCCTGCCACTATCCCTATGGCCCAGTTGCTGAAGGTCCTTTTGTCCTGAAAACTCACGGTCTTAGCCTACCTACCTTCACTTTTGAGTGCTGTTCGTTGTGCCTGGGCGCCTGAGATCCTTGAGGGAACGAAGCTCGGGTAGACGCAGAACAAGCAGGGTTAGAAAGTACACCACCAGCATAAGTACCCCTACGGCGGCGCAGCGAGCCAGAGCCCCACAGAAGTGGGCTCCGGTTTCACCTATGTGTGAGATCCACTGTGGGTCATGGGACACTGGGCCCCACCAGGCCAGTAATGCCCAGGCCGCAAGGGACGGGGGCAGAACACCGATAAGCAGCAGGCCGTAGGTTTTGGCAATCGAGCGAAAGACCTGTGTTGTTACCCCACGCTGGTGTAGCAGATAAAAGCCAGTCAAGGCAGCTGCGGCAGTGCCCAAGGCATCGGCTCCCACCGCGCCACCAACCCACCAGTCAGCGGGTAGGAAATAGACCGATAATAGTGCGCCTGCAATGGTGATAACAGACAGTGGGATCTGGGTGAAGAACGCAGTGCGGGTGTCCTCAAAGGCATAAAACACGCGGTTGTTCAGCGAGAAAAGGCCTTGGAAGGCGATGCCAAGGCTCATAATGGCCAAGACTTTAGCCATGCCAAGGGCTTGTTCGACCGGGAGCCTGGGGCCGATGAGTTGCGCGATTGGAACGCTGGCGACCACGAAGAAGGCAGCAGAAAATACAGTGAAAATCCCGATAATGCGTGCGCCCCTGGAGTAGTCAGCGCTCACAGCCTGGGTGTCGTTGGCGGCTGCCTTCATGGCCATGCCCGTGAAAAGGGCTGTGGTAATCGAGGTGGTGATCAGAGACTGGGGCAGCATGTAGATCATGTAGGCGGTCGCGTAGATGGTGGTTGCCGGAACGAATTGGTCGTTGGCAACCCCCCAGCCGTTGGCCGCCGCCGCCGTGTTCGTGACGGCCAGGTACCCCAATTGGCCCACCAGCAGGGCGGCGAAGGCCCAACCAGCCACCTTGCCAGCACGCTTGAGGCCGTGCCCCTTGAATTTAGTGTTTATTCGCAGGTGAAAGCCTAGTCGTTTCAAGGGGATCAAAAGCACCAGAGCCTGCATGACCACACCTAGAGTCGCGCTGCCTGCCAGGATAGCCACCCGGTCGAAAGTCCAAAGCGCTGTGTCGATTGTGGCTGGTCCCGTGAAGCCAAAGAGCCCGACATAGATGCCAATGCCCGCTATGGCGATCACATTGTTTAAAACGGGCGCCCACATATAGGGGCCGAAGACAGAATGAGCATTTAAAACCTGCCCCAACAGTGCATATGTACCGTAGAAGAAGATTTGTGGCAGGCACCAAATAGCAAAGATCACTGCTAGGCGGTGAAACTCAGGGTCCAGGCCGGCGTTATAGAGGGTGATCAATATCGAGGCGCCCAAAACCGAGAGGACCGTTATGGCAAGCAAGATGATCGCCGCCAGGGTCAATAACGCGTTGACAGCGTCCTCACCCTCGCGGTCTCCAGCTTTTCGCCCTCGTAAGGATCGAACTATCTGAGGCACCAAAATAGCTGATAGGACGCCTCCTGCAAGGAGGTTGTAGATGGTGTTGGGAAGGGTATTGGCGGCATTGAAGGCGTCCGAGGCACCAAACCCGCCGATGGCCGCCAAAAGCAGAGCCGAGCGCAGGAAACCCAGGGCACGCGAAGTGAGGGTACCTGCAAACATAATGGCACTTGACCTGGCTAAACCCGAGGGTTTGGCCAGCAGGGCGTCGCGTTCATCAATGGATGCGGGTGTTGGGTCCTCTTTTTTTGGTTTAGCCGGATCCTTCGTCATGAAGACCTCCTGCCGCGCCTGATATTCCTAATGAGGCCCACAATTAAGAAGAGCAGAACCGCGCCACCCAGGACGGCAGTTCCCGAGGTTTCCCAGTCGGCTCGCACACGCACCGAAATCGATGAGGGAGTGGAAACAGTTTGCCCAAGGGGGCTAAGTACCTGCACGTCAACGCGCACATCACCGGAACCGACAGCCTTAATGGCGACCTGTGCCGTCTTGGCGGAGTGCGCGGGGATCGTCAGGGCGGGGCTCTCTTTGGGTTGGAGGCGCAGGTCCTCGGTTTCCAGGTTCACCAGGATGTTTATTGGAACGCTCAGATTATTTGATACACCCACCGGCATTTTCGCACTCGAGTCAATCACATTTATTGTCGAGGACGGCTGGGCCACGACTGCTTTGGTAATGGCCTGGCTGTGTTCTTTGAATTTCTCGATGGAATCCAGGTGCTGCGGTATTGCATCGCGCCAGGCGACGGCGCCAAACTGTGTGATGAGGAAACGGGCTGGTAGGGATAGGGCTTGTGGATCTTCGAGTATGGAAGAAAAGGTTTGAATCTCGTCGTGGAGTGCAATGGGCTGAGACCAAAACTCATCGCTGAGCGACGGATATGGCGCACGTGAACTCGTGTCTTCCTCGGGAGTTTTTAGGGTTTCATCTCTTTTGACGTCTGGCACGGGTTCTTCAAGGGCTTGGTCAAGCGATATGGCCTGAAGCCACCGAGCTTGTGCAAGCTGATTCAAAGTCATCTCTGCTTCGGGCAAGAGCTTTGCGTCGCGGGGGAGGGATGCTACGTAAACCCTGGAAATGGCGGGAAGTTCCCTGGTCAAGACAGCACTTTGGGCTAGGAACCACTGCCTGCCAGCGACACTTGTGGCGTCATGCGTTATGACCGACTCAGCTGTGCCTCGGGTGGCCCCCACAGCATCTGAGGTGGTTAAGGATTGGGAGAGACTCAGATCGAGAGAAGCATCGGTTAAGACAGCCGATACCTGTTCGGAGGCTGTGTTGATGGCAGCAGTGGAGCTGGGTGTGTAGGTCAACTGCTTTTTAGGAGGCAAGAGCTCGGCGGGGAGGAGGGCAACGGCCTTGGATGCACTATCTGCTTGTTTTAGAGCTTTTAGTCCTAAATTGAGTGAATCGGGGTTGACCTGGTTGTCCTTGGGGACAGGCCAAATTAGCCTTTTCTTGTTTGCGATGCCCAGATTCGTCAATTGTGTGTTTACCGTGTGACCTTGGGTCAGGGTTCCCCAGTCATCCAGCAGGGAAGGCGCAAGCCTGGCATGTGCCCTTTCAGAGCTAAGTCTTTGCAGGTCAACATCCCCAAGGGGTAAAAGCTCCAGAGGGTGAGCCAAGGAATCTAAGGCAGGAAACCAGGGAGTAGCCGGGCCGTCTTCAGGGGGAGGCGACAGCGTGGAAACCTCGGTCGACGTCAACTGCGTCAATGCCTGAACTCGGTTTTGGGAGTCGGAAATTAGTGTCGGGTTAATGGCCAGTGTTACCAATGGATTACTACCCAGTCGCGTCAGATCTAGGAGGCGAGTGCTGGGTTTGACATTCAGCGAGGTCTCTAGGGTAGAGGCATCAAGGAGTTCTTGGGCGGTGGGGGTAACTGGAATAAAGAACATCATCTTGGAGGGGGAGAAGTCCACGCCTGAATCCCAGAGCATAAAGCTCCTTGCGCTGTCGAGCACTACCCCGAATTCGTCAAGAGCGTCAACGGCAATTCCGCGTGGTCCCCAAGAATCCCTGCTGCCCAAAGGAAGCTGTGAGGCGGGAATAGACAGGTCGATGTTTACAGAAGTCTCGGGCGAAAGCGAAGTGAAGTCTTGGGTTGTCACCTGCCTTGCTGAACTGGGGGCACTGGCGGGATTCATCCACTTTTCCAAGGCCGAGCGCAGCACCGGGGTTCTGGTCTGCATAGACACGGATATGCGGCCGTTCATTGACCGCTGGGTGTTATTGGACAAGGTCACACGCAGATCCAAAAAGGCGTCTTCTTGCCCCGCATTGGCCGAAAGAATAGGGGTCATCCGGATGATATTGACGCTGATATCAGGGGCAGGCTTCGGTTCAATCTTGGGAGCGGGCAAAGCATGTAGAGGCAGGGCAGGCATAAATAAACAGATGAGAGCAACGAAGGTCACGAGGTAGTACCGTGGCTTGCTCATCGAACCCTTCCAACCAATAGCTCAGCGGCAATCCTAGCGACACGACGTTCGTTGGGGAAGGCCAGTCTCTTGGACAGTTTCATCAATGGGATCCAGGCTACCGACTCTGCCTCTTGATCGGGATCCGCTTCGGTTGTGAGTTCGCCAGATAAGGCCTCTAATAAAAAAAGGTGTACAACCTTGTGGACACGCCTATCCGTTCCGGTAAACGAATAGTCGATGGTGGATAGGTGGCAGATGACTTTCCCGGTGATTCCGGTCTCCTCCGCAATTTCTCGAACAGCAGTTTGAGCGGGGGTTTCTTCGCCTTCCAAGTGTCCCTTTGGCAGGCACCACTCCAGTCTGCCTGCCCTGTTGCGTCGGCTTATACACGCGACATGTGCCTCGCCTTTTATGACACTCACCACCAAACCTCCCGCGGAAGTTTCGAGCATAATGGGCAGCTGACGACCGGAGCGAGTGCGGTAAACACCGATCGCATCAGCGAATTCAGGCTGCTGCTCTTTGGCGGACATGACTCAACTGTAAACGGTAGGGTCTCTTGGCACGGCTTTGGGCACCATGCTTTCGCTAAAGTAGCCTTGCAGAAGTGATATAAGAGGCAAGGAAGAAGGACGAGTCTTTGAGTGGGCAGACCCTAGTTTTCAGTGAGTGTTTCCCAACTGAGATCGCTCGACTTGGTGAAATTTATGCTCAGGCAGGTGAAGAGCTGGCACTGGTCGGCGGTCCAGTCAGGGATGCCTGTTTGGGTAAAGTCCCCCACGATTTCGACTTAACGACCTCGGCAATGCCTGAAAAAACCCAGGAACTGCTGGACCTGTGGGGGGATGCCGTGTGGGATGTCGGAAAAGAATTCGGCACCATCGGCGGACGGCTGGGTGATGTGGTTGTTGAGGTGACGACCTATCGCAGTGAAGAATACGTTATTGGTTCACGTAAACCGACTGTGACCTACGGCGATACCCTGGAAGGGGATTTAACTAGGCGGGATTTCACAATAAACGCCATGGCTTTACGCCTGCCTGACTTTGAACTCGTCGACCCCACGAGAGGGCTGAAAGACCTGGTTGCGGGAGTTTTGCGGACCCCAGCAAGTCCTGAACAGTCTTTTGATGATGACCCTCTGCGCATTATGCGCGCCGCCAGATTCGCCGCCCAGCTGGGATTTCATGTTGAAGAAGACGTCATGAGGGCGATGATCGACTACGCCCAGCGCCTAGATATTGTCTCTGCCGAGAGGATCCGCGAGGAATTCGTCCGCCTGATGACAGCCCCCGATCCCAGACGCGGCCTTGAGTTGCTTGTGTACACAGGGGTAGCCGACTTGGTCATTCCAGAGATCTCTGCCCTCAGTGACACAGTTGATGAACACAAGAGGCACAAGGACGTCTACGAACACACCTTGACCGTGTTAGAGCAGGCAATGGCCTTGGAAACTGACGAGGACGGCCCCGTGCCCTCCCCGGATTTTGTCTTGCGCATGGCCGCTTTGTTTCACGACTGCGGCAAGCCTGCCACCAGGAAGTTTGAAGGCAAAGGCGTCGTGACCTTCCACCAGCACGACATTGTGGGTGCGCGTATGACCGCAAAACGCATGCGGTTGTTGAAGTTCGATAAACAGACGACGAAAGACGTGTCGAAACTGGTCGCCTTGCATCAGCGTTTCCACGGATACGGCGAACAAGAGTGGAGTGAATCTGCTGTGCGCCGCTACATCACCGATGCCGGGCCCCTGCTGGAGCGACTACACAGATTGACGAGGGCGGATTGCACGACACGCAACGCTAAGAAGGCCGCATATCTTCAGGCAGCCTATGACGATCTGGAAGAGCGTATAGGCGAACTGTTGGAGAAGGAAGAACTGTCCAAAGTGCGTCCCGACTTAGATGGCAATCAGATCATGGAGATCTTGGGCTTGAAACCTGGGCGCGAAGTGGGGCAGGCCTACAAGTATATGTTGTCTGTGCGTATGGAAAGAGGACCCTTAGAACATGAGGAGGCGGTAGACACACTGCGCTCGTGGTGGGGGTCCGTGACAGAATACAAGGGCAAAGAAAACTAGGGCGAGGAAAGGTCGGGTCATGAGTGGAGGAACCCCCGTGTCACGCCGTCAAAGACGGGGTGCACCTCAGGGTGCGTCCGCGCGAGCCCAGGCCGGCGGTAGGCCCGGTTCCAGGCCGGGGACAAACCGAGGTGGGCGCCCACCTGTGCGCAGGAAAACCCATAGGGTGCGCGGATTTTTCATCGGCCTGGGCCTCTTCTTTTTGGCCTGTATTGCTGCGGGTCTTGCCGTTTTTATCTTCGCCTACAACACGATCTCTGTGCCAGAACCCGATGAGTTCGCCCAGGCCCAAACCACGACGGTGTACTACGCCGATGGGCAGACCAAGATGGGGTCTTTCGCCGAGGTCAACCGCACCATTATTGATGCCTCGACCCTGCCGAAATTTGTTGGAGACGCAGTGGTGGCCTCCGAAGACCGCACTTTTTGGACGAATGCCGGCGTGGATCTCAAAGGCATAGCGCGAGCTTTCATCAACAACCTCAGTGGCGGGAAACGTCAAGGAGCATCGACCCTGTCTCAGCAGTACGTGGATACCTATTATCTGTCGTCAAAGGGGGACAAAAACATCGTTCAGCAGTACTGGGAGAAGGCCAAAGAAGCCATCTTGGCTCTCAAGATCAACCAGTCACAAAGCAAGGAAGAAATCCTTGGAAACTACCTGAACACCATCTATTTTGGACGCGGCTCCTACGGGATTGAGGCTGCAGCGCGGGCCTACTTTGATGTTCCTGCCAAGGATTTGAACCCCTCACAGGCAGCAATGCTTGCCGGACTGATTCCTGCCCCTTCGCTTTATGACCCTGCAGTCAACCTAGAAGCATCTAAGGCCAGATGGGATAGGGTTTTCAGCATTATGGTCGAGGATGGGGCGATAAGTGCCCAGGAACGAGCAGGCCACCAATTCCCAGACACGGTACAAAAAACTGTGTCGGATCTTTACGCCGGATCGCAGGGCTACCTTCTGCAACATGTGCGCCACGAGCTTCAAGACATGGCCGGCATCACTGAACAACAGATCGACACCCTGGGGTTAAAGATCGTCACGACCATCGACAAAGCCAAGATGGACATGATGGTCAAGGCCGTGAGTGAGGTGCCCCAAGGTCACGCTGAAAACCTGAACATCGCCATGGTGTCCTTGGATACGAAAACCGGGGGGATCATTGCCGAATATGGCGGGGCAGACTATTTGAAGGTACAGCGCAACGCGGTCACCCAAGATATAGCCATGGCCGGATCAACCTTTAAGCCCTTCGCGTTGATTGCTGGGCTTGAAAAAGGGAAAACTCTAAGAAGCAGGTACAACGGGAACTCGCCAATCACCATTGGCGGGCGCAAATTCCAAAATCACTCCAATGTGTCCTACGGGACCGTGGACCTGGCGACGGCCACAAAGCACTCGGTCAACACTGCCTACCTGGAACTGAACATGGACGTAGGACCTGCCTACACGAAAGAGGTTGCCATACGTGCGGGGTATCCGCCGGACACCCAAGGCCTAGAAGACAATATCGCTAATGTTTTGGGGACGTCCTCACCACATTCCATTGACATCGCCACAGCCTTCAACACCATTGCAACAGGTGGAATCCGCAGAGAAACCCATATCGTTGCCGAGGTCCTGGATTCCACAGGCGACACGGTCTACATGCCGTCCAGCACAGCCGATCAGGTCTTTGACGCAAAAATTATTTCTGACGTGACGGCCGCCATGGAGCAGGTTGTTCAGGGAGGGTCAGGTAAGAAAGCCATGGCCTTGGGCAGGCCCGCTGCCGCCAAAACAGGGTCATCAGAAAACAACAGATCCTCGCAGTTCGTTGGGTTTATTCCCCAAATGGTGACAGTGGTTTCCATGTACCAGGTAGGTGCCGATGGTTCAGAAGAGAGCATTACCCCGTGGGGAGGGGAACGAGAGATCACTGGTTCGACGTGGCCAGCCTGGTTGTGGACCCGGTACATGAAACAAGCAGTCAAAGACCTGCCCGTCGAGAAGTTCCCAACACCCAGAAAAGCAATACCAGTCGAGACTGAACCCAGCGAAGAACCCACAACCAGCGAAAGTCCTGTCGACGGTGTGCCCTCAGTTGTGCCTTCCGAGGGCGTACAGCTGCCGGGTCAAGGGACTTCGCCCTCGGGAAACCTCCCTGGACAAGGGGGGCAACCTGGCCAAATCCAACCACCTACCACGGGTTTACCGGGGCAGCCGGTACAACCTGTGCAACCGGGGCAGCCCAATCAGCCGGTGCAACCTGCGCCGAACCCGCAACCTGGGCAAGTGCAACCTGCGCCAAATCCACAGCCGGGACAGGAAGGGAACCAAGGAGCTGGACAGGTTCAGCCAGGGCAAGCTGTTGCGGGGACTGGCTGAGCCTAAGTTCACAAAGACAGGCTTGGCGTGGGGCCAGAAATGGCGGTAATATGATGCGTTGGCGCAACTTCTGTGTGCGCCCCTCCTGCCACGGAGAGACCGTGGCCGCATAGACCAAAGGAGAAAGAAGTACATGCGAGATTACGAATTGATGGTGATCCTCGATCCTCAGGTCGATGAGCGCACAGTCGCTCCGTCGATGGAAAAGATCTTGAAGGTCGTCACCAGCAATAAGGGCATTATCGAGAATGTCGATATCTGGGGTAAGCGCCGCTTAGCCTACGAAATTGCCAAAAAGTCTGAGGGAATCTATGTGGTCGTTCTTATGAAGACCACTCCCGATGTCGCCAAAGAACTAGATCGCCAACTAGGCTTGAACGAAGCCGTGTTGCGCACTAAGTTACTTCGTCGCGACGCCAAGTAACCAGGTTTGTAAAGGCGGAAAAATGGCTGGCGAGACAGTAATCACAGTGGTCGGAAACCTGACCAGGGATCCCGAGATCTCATTTACGAACTCTGGAATACCCAAGGTCAGCTTCTCTATTGCCTCTACACCAAGAAGCTTCGATCGCGCCTCGGGCGGGTTCAAGGACGGGGAAACCCTGTTTATGAACTGCACGGCCTGGCGGGAACTTGCAGAGAATATCGCTGAATCCCTTTCGAAAGGTATGCGCGTCGTTGCCCAAGGCAACCTCGAACAGCACCACTGGGAAGATCAGCAAACCGGAGAGAAGCGTTCGCGTATCGAGCTTTCGGTCCAAGAGATCGGGCCTTCTTTGCGCTTCGCATCTGCACAGGTTTCACGCAATCCCCGACAGGGCGGACAAGGCGGCCAAGGTGGTTACGGCGGTGGCCAAGATGGTGGTCAAGGCGGTTACGGCCAGGCCCCACAGGGCGGCCAAGGCCCCCAGGGCCAGCAAGGCGGCCAGGGTGGTTACGGCTCGGGCGGATTCAACGCCCCAGCTGGTGGAACACCTGATGACCCGTGGAGCAGCGGACAGGCACAGCCTTCCGCTTTCGACAGCCCACCCCCTTTCTAAACCAACATTGAGGGCGTTTCGCCCTCGGCAGACTTTTTGAAAAAACTGACCGTGCGGGGTAAACCCCAAACGGCACATGAAGGAGCAAGACGTGGCAAGACAACCTGTGAAGCCCATG
Organism: Actinomycetaceae bacterium; assembly: GCA_030538185.1. GTDB lineage: Bacteria > Actinomycetota > Actinomycetes > Actinomycetales > Actinomycetaceae > JAUNUK01. The sequence continues at coordinate 23,117 of JAUNUK010000006.1, forward strand.
AAAAAGAAGATCGCCCCTGCCAAGGCGCAGAAGGTCGGTCCAATCGATTACAAAGATACTGCGCTATTGCGTAAGTTCATCTCGGACCGCGGCAAGATCCGTGCGCGCCGAGTAACCGGCGTATCCGTTCAAGATCAGCGTAAAATCGCGAAGGCCGTCAAGAACGCCCGCGAAATGGCGCTGCTTCCCTACTCAAGCACTGGCCGCTGATAGGAGAAGGAAAAAATGACAAAGATTATTTTGACTCACGAGGTTCCCAACCTGGGGACCCCCGGCGACGTCGTGGACGTCAAGCCCGGATATGCCCGCAACTATCTGCTGCCCCGTGCGCTTGCCACTCCGTGGACCAAGGGTGCACAAAAGCAGATTGACCAGATGAAGGCCGCCCAGGCCAGACGCCAGATCGCGAGCCTCGAGCAGGCTCATGAGGTGCGCGATATGCTGGTTGGCCAGCAGATTGACGTCGAGGCTAAGGCTGGACCCAATGGGCGTTTGTTCGGTTCCGTTTCGACTTCCGTGATTGCTGCCGCAATTAAGGAACAGTTGAAGGCGACCGTTGATCACCGCAAGATCCTCGTCAAAACAGCGATTCGTACCGTGGGCACCTTCGGGGTCCAGGTGCGTTTGTACGAAGACGTCGAGGTCGACCTGCTGGTGCGCGTAACCGCAGCCAAGTAGCAGGTTCATTTCGGTTTTGTGTGCCTTCGGGTACCTCGTCAGTGGCGCGGGTTTCTGGTTTTCTCCTAGGGAGGGGCTGTGAATCCCGCGCCACTGGCGTTTCTGGTGTCTTTAGCCGAGGTGGGCAGGGCCGAGGGCGAATAGGATGGGGGCGTGCTTGTGAAAGAAAACAACGGAAGTAGCGGCAATGGCGAAGCTAAACCGCTGTTCGAGGTAGGCAGCGAAGAGGAAGCCAAGCTTTTTGCTTTGCGTAACGCAGCACGCCCGCTGCAACAGTCCTTGATGGAATACGAGTGTGCACTGCGCGAGATCGAGACCAAGCTGCGCATTATCGACGCAGAGCACTCTTTTTCTATGGACGCCAACCCTATTGAGAGCATCGCAACCAGGGTGAAAAGCCCGGAGTCCATTTATGAAAAGCTCAAACGCAGGGGATTGCCTCTGACTATTCAGGCCATGGAAGAAAACATCAACGATGTGGCCGGGGTGCGCGTCGTATGCGCCTTCGAAGAAGACGTCTATGCAGTGGCGTTGGCCTTGGCCTCGCAAGACGACCTGACGGTTGTGCAATCCAAGGACTACATACAAAACCCGAAACCCAATGGGTACAGGTCATATCACATGATTGCGCAGGTGCCTATCTTCTTGACTTCGCGCAAGAAACTGAAGGTTGTAGAGATCCAGTTTCGTACGATTGCCATGGACTTTTGGGCGTCTTTGGAACACAAACTGAGGTACAAGAAAAACCTGGAAGAGCCAGAGGTCATTCGGGAGCGCCTAGAAAAGTGCGCAACAATATCTGCCCAGTTAGACCGTGAAATGCAAGAAATCCGGCACATGATAGGCAACGTGTCAAAGTAACCAGGCGATCTATCCCTCTTGGCAACGTCGTCACCTGGGGCTGAACTCAAAGGCGCCAGGATTTGTATGTGTTGGCTAGGGCCCTGGAGCCCAGGAATACCAGCATAAAAGAGGCCCACAGGGCCAGCAGCGACCACTGCGGGGAGGTTTCGGCAGTGGCCAAATAGTGCGCGAGTCCCAAAACCACCGGGGCATACATCACGAAGGTCATGACCGTGGCCTTCGCCATGAACCAGGCCTGGTCTGCTCCGATCAGGATTCCGTCCAGGACAAACACCAGGGAAGAAACCGGAAGCAAAACTGCCATGAGCAACACTGACACGGGGATTGCCTCGCGAATAGCCACGTCAGGTGTGAAAGCGTAGGAAATCCAGGGACTCACACACGCCAAAACCAGGCCCAAAACGCCTCCGGTGATGAGGCCAGATACAACCGTGGTGCGGCGTACTTGAGTGAACCGCCCTCGGGAATCTGTGCCAAGAGCGTGACCAACCAAGGACTGTGCCCCGATGCCGAAAGCGTCAGCCGGATAGGAAAAGAGCGCATAGATCGCGAGCATCACCTGGTGGGCAGCCAAGGTCAGCGGGCCCAAAACGGTCGCCGCCATGACAGTGACGACCAGGCAGGCGCGCAGTGCCACAGTGCGCAACAGCAGGGGCATGCCGTGGGTGAAACTGCTCAGGGTGCCGCGCCCATCAGGCTTGATGGGGACCTGCAGGCGCCTTGCCCCGCGAGCAACCACGGCAATCAGGGTTGCGGCCATCCCGGTTTGGGCAAGGGCCGTGCCCAGGCCCGCACCGGCTATCCCCATGCTCAGGCCATACATGAAGGTCGCGTTCAAGATGACGTTGGCTACGGCCCCTCCAAGAGAGACATAAAAGGGCGTGCGGGCATCCATCAGGCCACGAAGTGCGCCGTTGCCGGCCAAAACGACGCACATTCCGATAAGGCCGAAAGATGTGAAACGCAGGTAAGTCACCGCTTGGGCGGCAACATCACCTTCAGCTCCCATCAGATTGACGAGGGCGGGACCGGCAAGGAATGTGATGGGGGCCAGTGCCAGGCCCAGGGCCGCCCCCAGCCACATGCCGTCAATGCCCGTGCGCACGGCTGCCGGCTGATCCCCTTTGCCCAGTAAGCGTGCGGCCTCAGCGGTCGTTGTGTAGGTCAGAAAGATGAAAACGTAGACCAGCGTTGCAACAATGGTTGACGCGATTGACATGCCGGCCAGAGGGGTGGTGCCCAGGTATCCAACCATCGCCGTGTCTGCCGCCAGCAGGAGAGGCGCGGCAACCAAGGTTCCCAAGGCAGGAATGGCGAGGGCGAAGAGTTCGCGGGTCGGGGTATTGGGTTTTTTAGGCTGTGTCGAGGGTGACAAACTTGTGGATAACTCATCATTTTCCACAGGAGTCACATCTGTTTCTTGGGTCCCTTGGGCGATTTTCATAGCTGGATCATTTGTGGTATTGGGGGTCATGAGCTTTCGACCTCGGCACTGATTGTGGCGGAATCTTGCGGAAAGGTGGAAGCTTCAAGGAGAGGGTTAGACTTTGAAAAATCTCGGGCGTGTCGTTCGCATTCTATCCTCAAGGAAGTTATCCCCAGGCTGTGCAAAGCCCTGTGGAGAGAATTCGGTGCGAGGACGCGAAGAGGGGAGAACTTGGATGACATTTCTCGACAGATCCTTTTCGCATTATTCACAGCCTGTCCGCAATACTCCACAACTATTCCACACATGGTCACAAGTTTTCCACAGAAGCTCGGTAGCGAAAATATGCTATTGGGGCTACCCTTCCTAAAGGATTGGGCTACCCATCAAAGAGAAACCGCAGGTCAACACCTTGAAACCTTGATGAGATGAACGTGATCGCCCAAAGGGTCAAGCCGCGTGATGTGCGGCACCAATGAAGTATCCACAGGTAGGAGTACAAGTGTTTGCAGGAGACGCAGTCTTCGACCGCACCCCGCCGCAAGACCTAGCGGCCGAACAGTCAGTCCTCGGTTCGATGATGCTGTCCAAAGATGCTGTTTCGGACGTCATGGAAGAAATCACTGCCTCGGATTTTTACAAACCAGCACACGAAACCGTTTTTCAAGTCATCATGGACCTCTATAGCAGGTCCGAACCGGCCGATGCGGTTACAGTCGCCTCTGAACTAGAACGAAGTGGTGAACTGACGCGCATTGGAGGAGCGCCCTACCTGCACACCCTGATTTCCTCGGTACCCACTGTTGCCAATGCTGGGTATTACGCACGCATTGTGCGCGAACGAGCTACTTTGCGCGGGTTGGTGCAGGCAGGTACGAAAATCGTGCAGTTGGGATATGCGACGGATGGCGGTGATATTGAAAACATCGTCAACGAGGCGCAAGAAGAGATTTACCACGTTACCGAGCGGCGCACTTCTGAGGATTACAAGAAAGTCGGCGATATTTGGAATGAGGTTATTGCCGAGATCGAGGCTGCGCAAAAGGGTGAAGATGATTCCTCGGTGCCGACAAGTTTTGTGGAACTGGATAGGTTAACCAATGGCCTACACCCAGGACAGATGATCATTGTCGCAGGACGTCCTGGCATGGGTAAATCCACTTTGGCCATGGATTTTTGCAGGTCAGCGGCTGTGAAGAACAAGATGTCTGCCGCGATTTTCTCGCTTGAAATGTCGTCTTCGGAAATCGTTAAACGCTTGATTTCGGCTGAAGCTGGTGTGTGGTTGTCGAAGGTGAACTCTGGGGATGTCGACGATAAATTTTGGGATCGTGTCGCTAAGGCTTGGACTCGGATTGTTGATGCTCCCCTGTACATCGACGATTCTCCCAACTTGTCCATGCCTGAAATTCGCGCGAAGTGCAGGCGCCTGAAACAGCAGGCAAACCTACAGTTAGTGGTTGTGGACTACCTGCAGCTCATGAGCGGGTCACGCCGGGCAGAATCTCGCCAGCAAGAGGTCTCTGAACTTTCTCGCTCCTTGAAGCTCTTGGCCAAGGAACTTGAGATCCCCGTTATTGCTGTCGCACAGTTGAACCGTGGGCCCGAGGCGCGCACAGACCGCAAACCAATGATGTCTGACCTGCGTGAATCTGGTTCACTTGAGCAGGATGCGGATGTGATTATGCTGCTGCACCGTCCTGACAGGTACAACGAGGACGACAGGCCAGGGGAGGCCGACATCATCGTGGCCAAGCACCGTAATGGTGAGACTCGCACTATTCCTGTGCTCTTTCAGGGACATTTTGCGCGCTTCGCAAACATGGCGTTTGAGCCTGCTTCCTAGAAAGAACTGCCCCACGGGGCGGGGGTAGGGGTAGCCCCGCCCAGCGGTGCACTGCTCAGCTGCGCCGAGCAGGCATCCGAAGCCCGCGCCTACCCCGCAACCCCTACCCCCGCCCCACACCCCACCCCAACGAAATAACCCAACCCTGACCAGTAACAACGAAGCGAGGCCAAACGGCCTCGCGCTGCAGGTTTGCCTTGGATTTCCAGGAATGAAGTCAGGTATTGCTTTTTTAGTTCAAATCTGAAATACTTTGTGAAGCACAGAAGAAATAGAACCGTAGAAAGCAGGGAATAGGACATGGAACTCGGGGTTTTTTCCGTATCAGACATCACTCGCGATCCGACTACAGGGAAGACGCCCTCGGAAGCTGAACGGATCCAGGGCATCATGACGATTGCCCGTAAGGCAGAAGACATCGGCCTAGACGTTTTCGGAATCGGCGAGCACCACAACCCGCCGTTTTTCTCGTCTTCGCCAACGACTCTGCTGGCTGCGATTGGGCAACAGACGAAACGCCTGCGTTTGACGACGGCAACCACGCTGATCACCACAAATGACCCGGTGAAGATTGCCGAAGACTACGCCATGTTGCAGCACGTCACGGGTGGGCGGATGGACCTGATGATGGGACGCGGCAACACTGGGCCGGTCTATCCGTGGTTTGGTCAAGACATCCGCAACGGGATTGCGCTGGCGATTGAAAACTACGCCCTGCTGCGTCGCCTGTGGGATGAAGATGTTGTCACCTGGGAAGGCCACTTCCGCACGCCGCTGCGCGGGTTTACCTCGACACCCAGGCCGCTGGATGGGGTTGCGCCCTTCGTGTGGCACGGCTCGATTCGCTCGCCTGAAATCGCAGAACAGGCCGCCTATTACGGGGACGGATTCTTCCACAACAACATATTTTGGAACTCCGAACACACGCGCAATATGGTTTCGCTGTACCGCAGGCGTTTTGAACACTACGGCCACGGCACGGCTGCGCAAGCTATCGTCGGACTGGGTGGACAGTTCTATATGGCACGCAACTCGCAAGACGCCGTGCGCGAATTCCGTCCATACTTCGACAACGCCCCTGTTTACGGGCACGGTCCGTCGTTGGAGGACTTCACGCGCGACACCCCTTTGACGGTGGGTTCGCCCCAGGAAGTCATCGACCGCACCCTGTCCTTCCGCGAAAACGTCGGGGACTACCAGCGCCAACTGTTCATCATCGACCACGCGGGCTTGCCGCTGGACGCGGTTTTGCGTCAGATGGATTTCCTGGGCGAAATCCTGCCGACATTGCGCCGCGAGTTCGACTCAATGCGTCCTGCTGGGGTGCCTTTGGCCCCGACACACGCCTCCAGGGTGGCTGCGCTCAAGGGGATTTCCGAGGGCGAGGCTGTTGACAATGTGGCGGACGCAAGCCTTAGCGAGCCCCGCACCCTATCCGAGGCTATTGAAAAGGGAGAGTCCCTGGCCGGAACCATTGACGACCTGACCGGTGGTTCCTTCTACCCAGAGGCTGGCTCCAATGAGGCCGCAGTTGCCAATGCGAATGAATACTTGGCGGCTGCTGGTGAAAACGTGGAACGCCGCGTGAGCTGATAACCCTCTAAACACATCTCCTTGGGGGCTGCGGCCATGGTAGCGGCCCCCAAGGCTTTGGCCATACATAGAAGTGGAGTAGACGATGTTGATTGCAGTAGTTTCCGCAGGACTGTCCGAGGGGTCTTCCACCCGGATGCTAGTTGATGCCTTGAGGGAAGAAACCCTCCTGGCATTGAGCGATTCAGGCGTGGACGGGGAGCAGATCCAGGTTGAAACTATTGAGCTTCGGCCCTTGGCGCACGCCATTATGGATGCGACTTTGTTGGGGGACGCCACAGGGGATCTGGCTCAGGCCTTCGATGTCTTGGCGCGCGCGGACGGTGTCATTGCTGCGACACCGACTTTCAATGCCTCATATTCGGGACTGTTCAAAGCCTTCTTTGATGTTCTACCTGAAGAGACCTTGTGGAACAAGCCGGTCTTGTTGGGTGCCACTGGCGGATCGGTCAGACACTCTTTGGTTAGCGAACACGCACTTCGCCCATTGTTTGTCTACCTTCGTGCACAGGTCGCTCCGACCGCCATTTACTCTGCCACCGAAGACTGGGGAGCAGTTGGTGAAGAACGAGCACAAGGGCAAGGGACCACGGTTGCCCAAGGTGGAAAGCCTAATGGAACCGGACGCAACCGAGCAGAAGAAACCCTTAATTCTCGCTTGCGTAGGGCGGGAAAACAATTCGCATTAATGCTGCTTGGCGCCGGTGGCAAAGAGGGTGCACAGGACAATAAATCTACAGGCCACAACGCCTCGCCCTCGGAAATTAATGGCAGTGCTGCGCAAGAAAAAACCGGGGAAGAAGATTGCCCCGACTTTGTTCCCTTTGACCAGTTGACCAAGGGCCTAATATCCTAAGTCGGGTAGAGAAAAATATGGAAATATGGCTTAAAACTGGGGTTTAGAGAACTCAAGTCTTCAGTTTCGATAGTTCACATTCGTAAGTTGGATATGTGAATCGGATGACCTGCGTAAAGACGAAGTCGTGCAAGGAGAGATAGTGAATAGTTTGGGCAAACGCGGGGTGGCGTGGCGGGCTTTTTTTGAAGCCTCAGAGTTATTACGTGCCCGCATTGACCAAGAACTTAAAATGTCTTGCGGGATCGGCTTGGGTGAATACAATGTGCTGCTGGTTCTGCACGAGAGCGATGACCACGGGATTCGCATGGGGGATGTGGCCCGTGCGCTAGTATTTGCGCCGTCGAGGTTGACGTACATGGTTGGGGTCATGGAGAAAAACGGTTGGCTGTCTAGGGTGGCGTGTCCCCAGGATGGGCGCGTGGCGTACTTGCAGAAGTCCGAGGACGGAGAGGCGCTATATGCGCAGGCCTCGGGGGTGCATCGAGCAGTTGTGCGCGAGATTTTCCTCGATGACCTAGAAGACAGTGACGTGGACGCACTGGTAAAAATTTTCACACGAACCCGCAACAAACTGGGCGCTTCTGAAAAATAACCGGCCCAGAAGGAAGAAGTCCCCTGGCCCGGTCATTTCTGTAGGCCCTTGCCTAAGGTCGCGTTAGAGCAGGGTCAGAGCAAGGTCAGAGCAGCGTTGCTCGCAGGTCGGCTGGGGTTTTGGGGGAGAATGACGAGGGCGGTACGTCCAAAACCGTGATCGCACCACGCTGCCCAGCGGCGTACAGCCGGGCGACGGCACGCGCGGAGGCCAAGGCGACAGAGCCCGTGAACTCTGGGTTAGAGCCCAGGTCCAGGTTGAAAGACATGACGTCTTTCGTGTCGCGCGAGGTATTGCCCAGGCGGATCACGGAACCGCCATGAGGCATGCCGCTGTGGTCTCGCGCCAGTTCTTCGGCGGTGATGAAGTTGACCTCGGTGTCGTACTGGTCGAAATACATGGGCATCGTGACGATTTCCTCTTGGATGCGAGCCAGGTCCGCGCCGTCCTCGGGCACGATGTAGCACACGCGACGATGTCCGGCGCGGGTCGTGAGTTCGATGTGTTCGCCGCCCAGGATGCGTTGACGGTTTTCCTCAACCGGGACCGTGTACTGGACGGCATTGGCAACACCAGGAACGCGACGCAGGGCATCGCCGTGGCCTTGGGAGACGCCTCGACCCCAGAAGGTATAGGTGTCGCCATCAGGCAAAACAGAGCCAAAATAGCAGCGCATCAGCGAGAAAAGACCTGGGTCCCAGCCGGTTGAAATAAGTGTTAGGCGGTCGTGCGCGCGAGCTTGGGCGTCGACGCGGGCGAAATGTTCGGGGATGCGGGCGTGCGTGTCGAAGGTGTCGACCGTATTGAACATCGTGGTCGTCTGCGGTGTTTGGTCAATAAGGTCCGTGGCCGAGCCGCCACAGTTAATGACGACATCTAGCTTGCCCTCGAAACAGTGCAGGTTATCGACGTGGTGGACCGGGGCGCCAAGTGTTGTGAGGCTGGCGGGGTCGCGGCGGGTAAACACCGTGACAACCTCAATGTCCGGGGTTTTTTGGGCCGCAAGTTCAACCCCGCGTCCCAGATTGCCGTAGCCGTTAATAGCCACGCGGATTGGCGCGTTGGCACTTGTCTGGCTTGTTGCCTTGTCGCTCATCATTCCTCATTCCACTGGTCTGCAAGGTGGGCCGCCTAGATTATCGCAGAGCCGGCCCCCTAATGTAGAGCGCAGTCCACATCCTAAACACCGTCGGGTTTTGCGCAGTGGCGTGCAGCGGCACACAAGCACCCCAGAAAAGAAAAATCCGGGCTTCTTTGCCCGGCTTAGTGTATGAACAGTCCCATCGTAGCGACCGGAGCACCTGTGCTCTATATCTATCCCATCAAACGCACCAACCCTGGCCCGTTTGTTGCTGCCAGGTTGTTACCAGGCGTGTGCAGGGAGTTGGTTGGAATAGATTTCCAGTGATTTCACCGGCAGTAATGCCAGCGCGACCGCAGCAATTCCACCCAGTGCCAACCACACAGGCTGCCCGGTGATAATCGTTGCAACCAGCCCAAACATTCCGGCCAGCATCAAAACCGCAGTCAGTTGAACACTGACGTATTCCAGCGCGGTTTCATCCGAGTAATTGATATTTGCGATGTCTTTGTCAGTCATCATTTCTTTGTGTCCTTTCCTTGCGGGGCGGGACACAGGTTGCGTCCCACACAACCCCGTGTGCTCTGGGCTTTCACCCTCGGCATGTGCCATGTTTCGGCACATCTTCAATTTATTTGCCAGAGGTTTTCTAGGGAAGTTGAAACCTAGAATGAATCTAAAAAAGGATTGTTTGTGCAGGTCACAAGCTGTAAGCGAATTTGGCAACCGAAGGCAACAAAATTTTTCCGAGGGCGGATACCACGGTGGCGTGGCCGCATTGGTGTCTGGGGTCTGTGCAAGACTAGGGAAACAAAGAAGTCGCCCTCGGAAAGGAATAGCTGTGGCCGTAGAACTCGTTGATGAAAGCACACCTGAACTGGTTGAGGCTATGAATACCTTGATTCCACAACTATCCAGGTCGGCACCTGCCCTATCCGCTCAAGAGGTCGCCAACTTTGTGGCACAGCCCGGGGTGTACCTCTTTGTGTTTCGTTCGGAACGCGATATTGATGGGCATCGGCCAATCTTGGGGATGTTATCCTTGGCAACCTTCACCATCCCCACAGGGGTGCGCGCCTGGATTGAGGATGTCGTCGTCGATGAGGCAGCCCGCGGGCAAGGGGCGGGACAGGCTCTGGTAGAAGCTGCACTGGCCAAAGGGAAAGAAATCGGTGCCGTAACGGTAGATTTGACCTCCCGGCCCAGCCGTGAGGCCGCCAACAGGCTATATGTGCGGTGTGGTTTCGATCTGAGAGAAACCAATGTCTATCGCTACTCCATGTAAAGAGCTTGGGAGGAAAGGTGAGTAGATGGCATCTTCACCAAGAAACACATAGCCACTAGTGAATGGGAAATAGCGACCTGTGTGAGTCTCCTAGCTTTGGGCGGTAAGCGCATTCAAGGTCAAAACAAGGAATCCGGGACGTTTGAATGCGAAAGCACCGAACGTTTACTTAGTAGTTGTCAACACGTGAGGATTAGTTCATAAACAGCCCTTAGCGTCAGGGCCGTGACTGTTACTGATGTACGGGAGAAACCACACTCTTCCGTGACAGACAAAGACCTCTCTCCGGGCGCTGACCTACAAGATATCGGCGCAAAGGAGGGGCAGACAAAGCCAAACTTGGTTTCTTCTCTGCGCGCAGTTTGGCTCAAGGCTACTCGGCGCATGGCCGGGAATGTCGGGGCAGAAAGCCGGGGCACACCCAAAGAATGGTTCCTGGCAGCCGTCCTCCTTGCGCCGAACCTGGCGCTGCTGCTGATTTTCACCTACCGTCCACTGCTAGACAATATCCGCTTGTCATTCACTGACTGGAACATCTCGGCACCTGTGGCCAATCCGGTCGGCTTTGCGAATTACATTGAATGGGTAGGCAAGAAGGACACCTGGATAATCGTCACCAACACAGTCGTCTTTACGGCAGCAACGGTGATCGGTTCCATGGTGATCGGCTTGGCCCTGGCCTTGGTTCTAGACCAAAAGATCCTTGGACGCAATGCTATGCGCTCCATTATTTTCGCGCCCTACATTATTTCAGGGGCGGCAATTGGGGTGGCATTTCAGTTCGTCTTTGACCCGACCTTTGGCCTGATAGCTGACCTAATGGAGCGTCTGGGTCAAGTATCGCCCGATTTCTACGGGCAGACACACTGGGCACTATTCATGGTGACCGCCACCTATATATGGAAAAACCTGGGGTACACCTTCGTCATCTACCTCGCAGCCTTGCAAGGCAGGCGCAAAGACCTCGACGAAGCGGCTGAAATAGATGGCGCCTCATCGTGGACAAAACTTCGCAGAGTCGTCCTGCCTCAACTGCGAGGAACCACATTCTTCCTGCTGATAACCGTCTTGCTCAACTCCATGCAGGTCTTCGACATCATCAACGTTATGACCAGGGGCGGACCCGTCGGCAACGGCACAACAACCATGGTTTACCAGGTGTATCAAGAGACCTTCGTGAACTCTCGCGCCGGGTACGGGGCCACGGTTGCCACCATCTTGTTCCTGGTCCTCTTGGTCATCACCTTGCTGCAGGTATGGCAGATGGAAAAGGAGAAATGATGGCAATACTGGCACCCGCCTCAACAGCCGCAGTGGAAACGCAACGCCCTCGGAAAAAGGGCAAAGAAGAAAACCGGGAAGAAACGCCTTCCTATGTGGGCGCTAATCCTGTTTTGTTGGCGTTGGGCTATGTCGTCATGGCAATCACGCTGGTAGCGGTCCTTTTGCCGATCTTTTGGATCATCGTGACCTCCTTCAAAGAGCGGCCGGACATCTACGTCAAACCCGCGATGTACTGGCCAGCACACCCTACGGTCGACAACTACGTCACCGCTGCGACCGAAATAAAACTGGGCACATATCTGCGGAATTCAGTGATAATCACGGCGATTTTGTCGGTGGTTGAAATCATCTTGGGTGTTATGACGGCCTATGCTTTGGCCTTCCTGCGATTCCCCGGGCGTAACCTGGTGTTTGTACTGGTCATCGCGTCTTTATTGGTGCCAAACCAGATAACGATCATCTCGAACTATGCGCTGGTCACGAGTTTGGGGTGGCGCAACACTTTCCTGGGGATCATTGTGCCTCTGGCAGGCGTGGCCTTCGGGGCGTTCTTGATGCGCAACCATTTCATGTCGCTGCCCCGCGAGGTCATCGAGGCCGCGCGCATGGACGGCGCAGGACCCATTCGGATGTTGTTTCGCGTGGTGCTGCCTATGTCTTGGCCGACTTTGTCCGCCTTTGCGTTGATCACAATCGTCAACGAATGGAATCAGTATTTGTGGCCGTTCCTCATGTCAGATGACGAACGCACCGCTCCCTTGCAGATTGGTCTGACCTTCTTGCAAAACAACGAGGGGATGACCAACTGGGGGACCGTCATGGCGGGGACCGTGCTGGCTGTCATCCCGCCGCTGATCGTTTTCGTTGTGCTGCAAAAAAACATGATCAAGGGACTGACCTCGGGCGCGGTCAAAGGCTAAAGGCTAAAGGCTTGCCGAGGGCGGTGTCCAAGGTGATGCGGAAGAAGAGTTTGACCCACAGACTTCGACAAAAAGAAGAAGAGAGATAAGGAAACGAAAGAAATGCGAAGCATGAACAAGCGCGCCTGGGGCGCACTGACGGCCGCATTGGTGGCCGGATCGATGGTGGCGGGGTGCGCAGGAACTGGATCGTCAGCTTCCGACGCGTCGCCCTCGGCGGATGGAAAAACCACTGAGGCTGAGGCGGTTACTCTGGACTTCTGGTCTAACCACCCCGGCAAATCTAAGGCTGTGGAAGAAGAAATAATCGCAAAGTTTGAGGCCGAAAACCCTGGCGTGAAAATCAAGCTCACAGACGCGGGGGCTTCCTATGAGGAAGTAGCGCAGAAATACAATGCGGCGCTGTCGGGTGGACAGGTGCCGGATTTGATCGTGGTATCTGACGTCACCTGGTTCAACTTTGCTTTGAACGATCAACTGTTGGCCCTGGATGAGCCTTTCAAGGCCGCCGGGATTTCTACGGATGATTATGTCGACACGCTTTATTCGGACTACAAGCTGGAAGGTTCGCACTATGCGCTGCCGTACTCCAGGTCGACGCCACTGTTCTACTACAACAAGGACGTGTGGGCGAAGGCTGGGTTGCCAGACCGCGGGCCTGAGACCTGGGAGGAATTTGAGCAGTGGGCACCGAAAATCCAGTCCGCGCTGGGTTCGGGCAAGGCACCCCTGGTAACGCCTCCGGGCTCGAACTATCTGGACTGGTACTTTCAGGGGATGATCTGGTCCTTTGGTGGAAACTACTCCAAGGACTGGAAGATGACAATGACCGAACCGGCCGCGATTGAGGCCGGTGAGTTCCTGAAGAAAATGTATGCGACCGGGGCATTCAAGGTCTCCAAGACGCCTGCCGAAGAATTTGGCGCCGGACAGGCTGCGGCTCTTTTGGAATCCACCGGGTCCTTGGGTGGCTTGACGAAGGACACCTCGGTCAACCTGGGTACGTCGTACTTGCCTTCACCGGATGGCCGCAAAGGCTGCCCAACAGGTGGGGCTGGCGTAGGGATTCCGGCCAAGATTAATCCTGCGAACAAGGATGCGGCCCTGAAGTTCCTGGAGTTCTTGACCAACGCGGATAACACTGTGACATTCACACAGGCCACGGGCTATATGCCGGTGCGTAAATCCGCCATGGACAACCCGGAAGAAAAGGCGTACCTGGAAGCCAATCCGAACGCCATGACCGCTGTTCGCCAGTTGGCCGAAAACACCCAGTCACAGGACGCTGCCCGTGTCTTCGTGCCAGGTGGGGGCGAGAAGCTGGGTGCGGCTTTGGACAAGATCTCACAAGGCGCGGATGTGAAGGCCACCTTTGAGGAAGTCAGCGCAGAACTACAGCAGATCATCGACACTCAGATTAAACCCAAGCTATAGCTCCGACTGTATAGCTGGCGGTCGAGTGTATGGCACATGTCTATACATTCGGTCGTGAACTCTACACTCGGCCCAAAAACGAAAGAAAGAACATGGCAACCGTAACCTTTGAAAACGCCTCGCGTGTATTCCCCGGCTCCGACAAACCCGCCGTCGACGGCCTGAACCTGCACATCGAGGACGGGGAGTTTCTGGTGGTCGTGGGACCCTCGGGCTGCGGGAAGTCCACCAGCCTGCGCATGGTTGCGGGCCTGGAACCCGTCACAACCGGGACGCTGAAACTGGGCGGCGCAGACGTCACTAAACAGCGTCCCAAGAGCCGTGACGTCGCCATGGTCTTCCAATCCTATGCCCTGTACCCGAATATGACGGTCGCCGGAAATATGGCCTTCGCGCTGGAAAACGCGCGCATGTCGAAAGATGACATCGCGACCCGCGTGCAAGAGGCCGCCAAAATCCTGCAGCTAGAAGACCTGCTGGAACGCAAACCCGGACAACTGTCCGGAGGCCAGCGCCAAAGGGTCGCCATGGGTCGTGCCATTGTGCGCAAACCCGAGGTGTTCTGCATGGACGAACCTCTGTCGAACCTGGACGCGAAACTGCGTGTGTCGACCAGGTCCGAAATCGCGGCCCTGCAGCGCCGCCTGGGCGTCACCACCATGTACGTCACACACGACCAAGTCGAGGCCATGACTATGGGTGACCGCGTGGCAGTCATGAACGACGGGGTCTTGCAGCAGGTAGCAACCCCTTCCGAGCTTTACGACCGCCCGGTCAACACTTTCGTTGCGTCGTTTATTGGGTCTCCCGGCATTTCGCTGATCGACGCCCCCGTCGAGGCCGGCCGTGTCCCCGTCGGCAATGGCCGCATCCCCTTGCCCACAGGCTTGGCCGGTCGCGGTCTGGAGTCGGTGACGATGGGCATCCGCCCCGAATCCTGGGTTCAGGTTTTCCCTTTCGCCGAGGGCGGCGCGGCAGGCGGTGCCTCTGGTGGTGCCTCTGGTGGTGCGGCCTTTGAGGTGAAAGAGGGAACAGGCCCCTTCCTGGGCTTGCGCGTGCAAATCCTGGAAGAGCTGGGCTCCGAGTCCTTCGCGTACTGCTTTGAGGAGTTCCCCGCGATTGTGGGCGCCAGCCAGAAGGTCGCCGTGCGCATGGGTAAGCGCTCGGGCGTGCAGGGTGGCGACATCATTTACGTGTGGCCCAAGGTCGATGAGATCCTGTGGTTCGACCACAAAACCGGGCAGGCCCTGACCTAAAACCTCGCTGACTATATCGGTGGTGTCGTGACTATATCGTCAGGAGCGCTTCCGACCGATGAAGTCAGCACGATTTTGAGCCAGCCTCAACCCAGCACCAACTAACAAAATTCCCGAGGGCGACTAGCCAGGACCCTGTCAGTTATTAGCCTCGGTATTTACGAGGTTGCAAGAAGACCGCAACCAGCGCAGCAAGCGCGGCGGGCAGGAAAAATACGCCGATAGACATGAAGCTAATCAGGACGGCGAAAAGCAGCAACACAGTGCACGCAATCGACGCAATATGCAGCGCCCTGTCTCTAATCAGTAGCGGAATCAGTGTCAATACAATCGGGACAGCGACTAAAAACAGCAGGTAGAGCCCGTTGACCTCGAAGGCCGTTCGGTAGGTGATGGTCGCAGGCCCAATTCCATCGGTGGACGAACCGATGTAGGTGGGCGCAAAAGCCAGCACTGCGGCCCCCAAGATTGCAAGGACCAGAGCAACAATGTGCGCAACTCGCTTGGGACTGACGCTGCGATATCCATGGCCAAGGTTGGCGCGGGCGTTCAATACGGGTGCGGTGTCGATGTTGTTCATACCACAAATCTAACAAAAAGGTGTCACCATGAATAGAGGTATTTTTGTGTTTTATCAAGGGCTTAGGCAAAAGGGTTTACGGTTGCAATGCCCAGGTGGTCGAAGTCGCGTGGGTTCCTTGTGGCCAGGGTAGCTTTTTGGCTTTTGCCGAGGGTGGCCCACCACAAACCCTTGCGTCGCCGCACTGTTTCTTCCAAACCCCATCTAAGCTACGACATACCAACATTTGGTAAGATTCCCATATGGCCACCAATACATCTATCAGCCTGGACGAACACCTCACAGATTTTCTTGCTCAACAGGTCAAATCTGGGCGATACGCCACGGCTAGCGAGGTCATCCGTGCGGGTCTGCGCCTTTTGGAAGATCAAGAAACTCATCTGGCCGCCTTGCGTGCAGCCTTGATCGCAGGCGAAGAAAGCGGACCTCCCGAGGCTTTCGATTTTGGTGCGTTTATTGCCGAAAAGACCCGATGAACACGTATCGGCTCTCGCCTCTGGCCAGGCAGGATATGTCACAGATCTGGGATTACTCGATAGATCATTGGGGCTTTGAGCAAACGGCTCTGTATTTCCAGGACATGCGGGCCGCCTTTGAGCGTTTGGCCGCAAGCCCCTCCCTGGGTCAGGTGTGTGATGTGATTCGACCGGGGTATCGTCGCTACGCCATAGGTTCGCACCTGGTGTTTTATCGCGCCAGGCCTGCGGGTGTCGACGTTATTCGCATTCTCCACCAACGCATGGACCCCACCCTTCACCTCTAGACAAAAGGGTTTACGGTTGCAATGCCCAGGTGGTCGAAGTCGCGTGGGTTCCTTGTGGCCAGGGTAGCTTTTTGGCTTTTGCCGAGGGCGGCTATTTGTAAATCGACGGTTGGAGTTGGCCGTCCGCTTTTATGACTCAGGGCCAGCAGGGTCGCGTATTCGCGGGTGGCTGCCAGGTCGTAGGGCAGGATGCGTGTGGCGAAGGTCGTAAGTAAGGCATCCAGTTGCGCCCGCAGCTGATCTTCCTTTTCCTGGTCCATCATCAAATCTGCAGCAGCCATGAGTTCCCCCACGACTTGTACCGGGATGTAGGCAGAATCATCCAAATACGCGTTCGCCCAGGCTGTGAGCTTCGGGTCTGGATTTGCCTTGAACAGCTCTGAAATAACCGAAGTGTCTAGCAGGATCATGTGTGCGTGCCTTTCATTGGATTGCGGGCTGGGGCCGTTCAAGGCGTAAACAGGAGGGCACAGTGTGCGAAACTCCTGATGGCGGGGTGCGAGTTAATTAGAACTCGACGCGTTGGTGGTCAACGGTCCTGGGAATGGTCGGCAGGTTCACCCCGCCGGTAATTTTACGAACCTCGGCCAAGGCCTCCAACAGGGACCCCGACGGAGGGTACTGAGCAGCTAAACACTGCCGGATTTCTTCTTCCATGGAACGCCCGGCGCGCGCGGCCGCAACTTGAATGGATGTCTTCACCTCGGGTGTAAGTCCGCGAACAGTAATGGTAGTCATCAACCCCCCAGACACATGCGAACCGCAAGCATTGCAGTCACTGCCAGCATACTCCCAAAACCAAAACCCGTGACGGTAGCCCCGGGCTATCGGTGGTATCCGTGCAGGCATTACCGTCGATACCCCAGGGTCACCCTAACGGAAATCGTCAAGCGGCCCGTCGTGGGTAGCGTTCTTGTGTGCCGTGATAGTGGGCTCTGCCCACAAGGCCATGAAGACAATGGTCACCAGGTAAGCGAAAACAAAACCCCAGATTTGTCCCCAGTTTTGCAACAGGAACCCAGCCACGACAGCCGCAACGGCAAAGATCAGGCCCATAAACAACACCCGCAGCCAAAAAGACTTCCAACTGCGCGGATACCCTAAACGCAACACATTACCTCCAACAATTAATGAGCAAACTGGAATTGTGATTGCTGTGATATTTATTTTTACGATATCAGGGACGGTGTTGCTAGCGACTTTGATTATGCTCTCGAGGTACCAGCAGATAGGAAAATTTTCTCCTATGGATGGGTGTCGTATTGCGTAGACTGGCAACGTAGAGCGTGCCTTGTGCGGTCTGGTTACGGGAGTCGGGGGTAGCTATTGGAGTGGTGGATTCTTACGGGGGTGTTTGTGGTGGCGGTTGTGTTTTTTGCCAATAAGTTTTCTTTGCAGCGGCGCTTGGATAAGAACACCCGCGAAGCGCTCAGTGCTGAAGAACGTGAGGCCTTGCTGAAAATCCAGCGTGACATAGACGCCGGCCGAGGTGCCGCAGGATTCATGTGACCCAAGATCCGCGAGTGCGAGGTCTGGGTCTTGAGAGTGAGGTTCTAAGCCTTGCTCTCATGGGCTTGCCACCACAGTGCCGGTTGGAAGAGTTACTACTAGCGATTTAGTGATTACTCCGCAGTGCTGGATCCGGTGCTGGATTCCTTGTCCTTGCTGCCAGAACTGGCAGCAGCCTCTGCACTTACAACACCATCGTCAGTCTTACGACCAGCGAGAGCCATAATCGCCCAGCCGCTCAATGCATGCAAAACACCCACACCCATAACCAGCGCAGCCACACCAAAGGCCAGGATCGACGTAAACAGGGAGGCACGCAGCGACGCAGAGGTCATGGTGGTCGCCCTGGTCTCGGTCAGCTTTGCGGCCAGTTCGGTGTCGCCGGCGTCTTTCGCCTCAGTTGCCAGCTTGCCTAGTTCCGCATAAGTCTTGCCATCGGAGATCTTCATCGTGTGTTTCTTGATGGTCTCAGCCTGCGCAAAGGCGCTAAACGGCCCGGCCACAGGCGCCCCTGCCAAGAAGTCCGAATCCCCTGGAACGGTGATGTTCTCAGCCTTCAACTGGGCAGATGTCACGCCCCAAGCGCCAGCCCCGGCAATAAACATCACGACGCCCGCAATTATCGAGATAATACCGATCCACTTAGGTGCCTTTTTCATTACGATCCCTCCATTGATTCAAATTTGAACAAGTGTAATAGTATTATCTTATAGCCTTCAAAGTAAACCTTCCAATACTGATTACTTCGATGCGGAATAAAGCAAAAAACGCCATTACACAACTGCCACATCACGAAAAATGCGCCCTCGGTAATCACTCAAAAAACGCAGAAGCTAGGTGCGGTAACGGAAAAACACGCACTCAGGAACTATTCCATATCTAGGACTAAGGTCAAGGCATGGTCGAAGTACGCATTCACGGTCGAGGCGGACAGGGCGTTGTCACAGCTGCCGACCTTCTGGCATTTGCAGCATTTGAGGACGGGCACCACGCTCAGGCTTTCCCGTCCTTTGGCTCCGAGCGCACCGGTGCGCCCGTCGTTTCCTACTGTCGCATAGAGGATCACGAAATCAGATCTCGCGAACCCGTGTTGGAACCGGACGTCATCATCGTCCAAGACTCCACGCTGCTTGCGATTATGGACCCCTTCGCGGGGCTCAAGCCTGGGGGCTTTGGGCTGATCAACACCAAGCGAACATTGGATGAACTGGGCTTGCATGACCTGGTTGAGGCCCACCCGAAAGGTCACATCGTTGCGATGCCGGCCTCGGAAATCGCCAAAGAACACCTGGGCCGCCCCCTGCCGAATGCCGTCCTATTAGGGGGGATGGCTGCGCTCACCGGTCTAGTGAAGCTGGCTTCCGTCACAAAAGCTATCCGAGGGCGGTTCAGTGGTTCAGCTGGCGAAGGGAATACTGCCGCCGCAGCAGCTGCATATGAATACGTCTTGCACATTAAGGAAGGTGCCCATGCTTAAGCAGATCGAAGGCTCTCAGGCCATGGCGCAGGCCATTGCTGCCTGTAACCCGGAAGTGATTGCCGCCTACCCGATTTCGCCGCAAACCCACATCGTAGAGGCCCTTTCCAAGATTGTGAAAGAGGGCAAACTGCCCGGCTGTGAATACGTGAATATGGAATCCGAGTTCGGGGCCATGTCGGCGTGCATTGGGGCGTCGGCCACGGGGGCCAGGACTTACACGGCGACAGCCTCTCAGGGCCTCTTATTCATGGTCGAAGCCGTGTACAACGCCTCTGGCCTGGGCCTACCTATTGTGATGACAGTCGCCAACCGCGCGATCGGGGCACCCATCAACATTTGGAACGACCACACTGACTCCATGTCCCAACGCGATTCTGGTTGGCTGCAGCTCTTCGCTGAAAACAACCAAGAGGCTGCTGACCTGCACGTGCAGGCATTCCGTATCGCAGAAGAACTGAGCCTGCCGGTTATGGTGTGTATGGACGGCTTCATCTTGACCCACGCAGTCGAACAAGTTGACATCCCCGAACGCGAACAGGTCGCCCGCTTTCTTCCAGACTACGAACCTCGCCACATGTTGGACCCGGCACACCCCGTATCGATTGGCGCAATGGTCGGCCCTGAGGCCTTCACAGAGGTCCGCTACCTGGCACACCACAAACAATTGCAAGCCATTGAGTTCATCCCGCAGGTTCAACGCGAATTCAAAGAGGTCTTTGGGCGTGACTCTGGCGGCCTGGTGCGTGAATACCGCTGCGAGGACGCAGAGACCATCGTGGTGGCACTGGGTTCCATCCTGGGAACCCTCAAGGACGTCATTGACGAACGCCGCGAAAAAGGCGAAAAAATCGGTGTTCTGGGAATCACCAGCTTCCGTCCATTCCCATCTGAGGCCATCCGCGCAGTCCTAAAAGACCGCAAGCGTTTCGTCGTCCTAGAAAAAGCCTTCTCGGTGGGCATCGGAGGGGTCGTCGCCCCTGAAATACGCGCTGCCCTACGCGGTCTGCCCTTCTGGTGCTACGAGGTTATCGCCGGCCTGGGTGGGCGCAATATTACGAAACATTCCCTACATGGGATGTTGGATAAAGTCGCCGATGACACCCTAGATGCCATCACCTTCTTGGATCTGGATATGGAACTGGTAGAGGCAGAACTACAACGCGAACAAGAAACACGCAGGTCAGGACCCATCGCTGAAAACGTCATGCGCCATGCCGTGAAGCGCGCAAATCTGCGCCGCGGCGTTCCAACCCCGGGTGCGCCAGCACCAAGCACAGCTACCCAGGAGCAGAAATGAGCAACCCAACGACCACACCAACAACAGAGTCGCCCTCGGCAATGCCTTTTGTTGACACGCCGGAAACCGCTATCCCGGCCCGTGAACAGGTCAAGTTCTATCAGGTTGGATCCTTTGCGGTGGGTAACCGTTTGGCGGATGTGCAACTGCGTTCCGTCCAATCGGACCCCAACAGGTACAACTCGCTGACGTCCGGGCACCGCGCCTGTCAGGGGTGCGGAGAAGCACTGGGAGCCAGATACGCCTTGGACACCGCAATGGCCGCAACGGACGGTGACGTGGTGGCCGTGAACGCGACCGGATGCCTGGAGGTGTTTTCCACCCCGTACCCTGAAACCAGCTGGACGATCCCGTGGATTCACTCTCTGTTTGGCAACGCGCCGGCCGTGGCCACAGGCGTCTATGCAGCGCTGAAGGCCAAAGGCAATACTCATACCCGCGTGGTCGCCCAAGGTGGGGACGGCGGAACCGTCGACATTGGGATGGGCTGCCTCTCAGGCATGTTCGAACGCAATGATGACGTCCTCTACATCTGCTACGACAACGGCGGATACATGAACACAGGCGTGCAGCGATCGGGTGCGACGCCACCTGCCGCCAGGACCTCGACGACGCAGCCAGTCGGCGAGGAACCCGGAAACATATTTGGCCAGGGCAAAGACGTGCCACGCATTGCCATGGCACACGAAGTCCCCTATGTCGCCACAGCCACGGTTGCCGACCTGCGCGACCTGGAGTACAAGGTCAATAGGGCCATGCAGTATCGCGGCTCGCGTTACATTCACGTCCTGGTGCCCTGTCCTCTGGGCTGGGGTACAGTCTCGAATGCGACGATTTCGATAGCGCGCGCGGCCACACAGTCCGGATTTTTCCCGGTTTACGAGGCCGAGGGCGGTGAAGTCACTTCTGTGACGAAAATACGCAGGCCCGTACCGGTTGAGGACTACCTGCGTCCACAACGTCGTTTCGCACACCTGTTCAAGCCGGGAGCCGACCCTACGGTTTTGGAACGTATGCAGGCCATCGCGGATAGGAATATCCGCAGGTATGGGCTTATCGAATTGGGTGCTTTGGATGAAGACGTGCAGGCGCGTGTCTTGGCGGTGGAAGATGACCCAACAGGTCGTTTTGCCCGCTCTGTGATGGACGCAGCCCAGGTTCAAGCGGCAGCGTCAAGATCAAGGTCTGCCGTGGCGGATGCGCAAGGAAAGGTGGACTGAGATGAGCGAGCCAACACAAGGAACGCGTGCTTCGGCAGACGCAGGTGCAGGTGCTGCGGTCATAGAACTAGGCATGGACAAGACGAAGCCCTTTGCCATCACCCTGGATGTGGGTTCCTCCTTAGCCAATGAGACCGGCTCTTGGCGCACGGAACGCCCAATCTATGTGGACTTGCTTCCGCCGTGTAACAAGGCATGCCCCAGTGGTGAAAACATCCAGAAATGGTTGTTCCACGCCGAAGAAGGCGACTACGAGGCAGCTTGGCGCGAAATCATGGTCAATAACCCACTTCCTGCCTGCATGGGGCGTGTGTGCTATCACCCGTGCCAAACCGCATGCAACCGTGCTGAGGTGGACGAAGAGGTAGGCATTAACGCCATTGAGCGCTTCTTGGGCGATAAAGCCCTGGAAGAAGGGTGGTCAATTGACGTTTTAGTGCCTGACACTGGAAAAACCGTGCTGGTGGTGGGGGCTGGTCCTTCAGGGCTATCTGCCGCATACCACCTGCGACGCATGGGACATTCGGTCGTTGTGAGGGATGCGGGACCCATGGCCGGAGGCATGATGCGCTTCGGTATCCCCTCTTACCGCCTACCCAGGAATGTCTTGGATGCCGAGATCAAACGCATTGAGGATATGGGCGTACGTTTCGAGTTCGACGCCAAGGTCGAAAACATTGAGGACGTGCGCGGGGGATTCGACGCCGTATTCTTGGCAGTCGGTGCGCATATCGGTAAACACGCCTCGATCCCCGCTGCGGGAGCGTCCAAGATCATGGATGCGGTCGAGTTGCTGGCCGATATGGAAACGGACGAAAAACCGCTGCTGGGACGTCGCGTGGCGATTTATGGCGGCGGCAACACGGCCGTGGATGCCGCCCGAACCGCCCGACGCTTGGGCGCCGAAGAAGCCGTCATTATCTACAGGCGTACTCGCGACCGCATGCCCGCACACGACTTCGAGGTCCAAGAGGCCGAAGAAGAAGGCATCATGATGCGTTGGTTGTCAACGATTAAGCACGTCGAGGGCGATGAGATCAAAATCGAGAAGATGGAGTTGGATGAGTCCGGCTTCCCTCAACCCACGGGCGAATACGAAACCTTAGAGGCTGACTCGCTGGTTTTGGCCCTGGGTCAAGATTCTGACTTGTCCTTGATTGAAGATGCTGAAGGCATTGAGATTACGGATGGCGTGGTCACTGTTAACCGACAAATGATGACAGGGATTGAAGGCGTTTTCGCTGGTGGCGACATGGTTCCTTCCGAAAGGACCGTGACCGTCGCTATCGGTCATGGGAAGAAGGCCGCCAGGTACATCGACGCCTACCTGCATGGAGCTGAGTACAACCCTGCGGCCAAGCATGACGATGCCGGAATCGAACGCATTAACCCCTGGTATTACGCCGAAGCACCCCACCAGGTTCGCGAAAAACTGGAGGGCGCACGCCGCGCATCCAATTTCGACGAGGTCGTTTTGGGTCTGGATGAGGATTCAGCACTGTTCGAGGCCCGACGCTGCATGTCGTGTGGCAACTGCTTCGGTTGCGACAACTGCTTCGGAGTCTGCCCTGATAACGCGATCACCAAGATCCGCCCGACGGAGTACTTGTTCAAGTATGACTACTGCAAGGGTTGTGGGGTGTGCGCCGAAGAGTGCCCTTGCGGCGCAATCACAATGATCCCTGAAGAAGGTTAAACACTTCCGAAGGCGGTGGCCAGTTGTTGGTTGGGGAGGGCTGCTTCCCCGCCGACTACTGTCACTGCTCCGCCAGTTACTTGGCGCAAAGACTGTAAGACTTGCACGTAGCCTGCGTCGGGTGGGGTCAACACCAGGGTGGCTCCGCGCGCAACTGCCAAGGAACCCCCGGAAATCGCATCCGGGAAATCGCGGCCAGACACAGCCACCAAGCCACCACCTCCACCCAGGGATCCCGCCAGGCGTAAGGCTGTGTCGTAACGGTCTGTGCCTGCCAGAGCCTCGACACGCAGGCCAGCCGATTGGGCAGCCAAGACAGCAGGGCCACCGACAGCCACCGGGGCTGAGGCGACAGCAAATCCGCTCAGGGCTGCCAGTGTCGGGGCAGGAAGCGTTGCGCCGGCAGTCAAAAGCAGCAGACCAGTAGTTCTTCCAGCCGCTGCTCCAGCTGCCAAGGCATCCGGGAAGTTCAGGCCGTCAGCCAAGAAAACCCTGGATATTGCGCGCCCTTGAGCCTGGTATAAGGCCTGTGTCTTTGTGGCCACGACAACCGCGGTTGCAAAACGGTCAGCACCAGCCAGGACTTCTACGCCAATGCCTTTTGCGGCCAGGGCCGCGAGCTGCAGCTGCGAAAACTTGGCAGTCCCACCCACTTGATAAACCTGGCGCACCCCAGCCGTATTCAAAAGAAGGTTAAACACCGAGGCATCCACATCGGTTCTGCCCATCGACAGCAGAACTGGCGCGCCGCCCGTTGCACCTGACAGCTGGGTCGCAGAAAGCCCATCGGCGGCATTCAAGCCAGTAGCCACAATCACCGACGACGGTGACCCGGCACCACCACTGGCACCAAAGGCGGCAATCGAGGTCGCAACGCGATCCGCGCCTGCCACGCGAGCCATGCCCGCAGGAAGATTAACGACAGGCGCAGGTTTGGGTTGGGCAGTGGGCGTACCTGCTGCGCCACCTGTCGAACCGCCCTCGGAAATGACGGGAACCCCGTTGACGCGTAACCAAACCCCGATCTCTGACATTGGGACGATGGCATTAAAAATACGCTGTTCGTACTGGTTGCCTACCCTTTGGGTAATGATGTCCTCTGAGGAGATGATCCCGACGACTCGGCCTTGGGGATCGTAGGCTGGCCCGCCAGAATCGCCCTGCTCAATCAGTGGGGGCTCGGTGCGGACAACGGAGCGAGAGGACTGCCAGGGAGCCGGTGCCACAGAGGAAGACCCACAGTGATTCGTCCCATTCGAGGTGAAGTTACCCCGTGTAGTCACAAGGTTTTGTCCACACAAGGTCACGGAGGTCCCAGCCTGTAGTTTCGTGTCGACAACTGGCGCCCAAGCGTGTTCGGTCTGAGAGGTGTACACCAGGGCCACATCGAAAGAAGCATCCGGGTATTCGCGCACGGCATTGGCTTGGTGCAGGTTGACGGGGTTGTACATGGTCCCTGAATCCCAGGCTCGGGTGGCGTGGTCGGTGCCGTTGACGCAGTGCTTGGCGGTCAGGATAATTCCGGGCGCAACGTAGACGCCTGAACAACTGGATAACCGTGTACCCACCATGGATGTGCCGCGGACGGGAGTCGCCAATTGTACGGTCGCCGCGTGCGTATCAGGGTTGGTGCCGGCTGCTTTCGCCGGAGTCGGCACAGCAAGACCGCAGGTCACAAATAAGACTGCAGCAAAGGTGGCAGCAAGGGGTACACGACGTGAGGCTCTTCCGTATTTCCGCATAGGGGTATTCTCCCACCTTTTTCGTGACTGTATCGGTGGGGTCTTGAGAGTATCGCTCGCAGCGCTTCCCACCGATACTATCGGGACCCGACCGATACTCTCAGCGAAGAGGGAGGATAGTTGCTGGTTTTTGTCAAGAGCGCGGCTTCGTTATGCTTGGCGCTTGCGGCGAAAAGCCCACATAAATGGAAATAATCCAGGAGGAAACGTGCCTGCAACTACCCAAGAAGGTTCACAAGGCTCCATTCGCGCTATCGTCATCGCCGGTATGGCACTCTTTGCCATGTTTTTCGGCGCGGGGAACCTGATATTCCCCACCATGATGGGCGTTGAGGCCGGCAACAACTTACCGGCAGCCATCACGGGTTTTGTGCTTACAGGGGTGTGCCTTCCTGCCTTGGGTATTGTGGCCTCTGCTACCTCGACATCTGGGGTCTTGGGCTTGACCGAACGCATGGGAAAAAAGTTTGGCATGGCCTTCACCGTCGTGATCTTCTTGTCCATTGGTGTCTTGTATGCCATTCCACGGGTCGCAACCGTGTCATATGAGACTTCCTTGCGCCCGTTCTTGGCCTCCTCAGGCTTGGACATGTCTGTCGGATCGGCAGGAAACGGTGTCGCCTTGGCCATCTTTACCCTGGTCTTTTTTGGTGTCTCTGCGTGGTTGGCACTCAACCCCGGCAAACTGGTGGACAGGATCGGCACGTGGTTGACCCCTGCCCTGCTGGCCTTGCTGGTGCTGCTCATCACTGTTGGCCTCTTCACTATGAATGCCATCGGCGGGGACGCTGTAGAAAAATACGCAAGCGCTCCCCTGACGGTCGGCCTGGTGGACGGTTACTTCACCATGGATGCCATGGCTTCCATCGTCTTTGGCGGCATCGTCATTGACTCCCTGCGCAGGGCAGGTTTCACCGGACGAGCACAGATCTTCACCTCGACTGTATCTTCAGGTATCGTGGCCGGCGTCCTACTTGGAGGTGTCTACATTGGTCTGGCCAACCTTGGCGCCAGAGTCCAACGCGAAGGCATCGAAACCGGGGCAGATGCCCTGTCAAAAGCCTCCAGGCACCTGTTCGGGGCAACCGGTCAAATAGTTTTCGGTGCCATCGTCTTCCTCGCCTGCTTGACAACCGCCGTGGGTCTGATCGGTGCATCCACCAAGTTCTTCCGCGAATTTTTCCCGAAGATCAATCAGCCCACCATGGTCATGATCCACGTCTTCATCTCCGGTGCCATCGCCAATCTGGGTTTGGCCATCATCTTGCAGATCATCGGACCGATCACCCTTTTCATCTACCCGATCACCATTGCGGTAATCACGGTTGGGCTGGTCGACATTGTGATTCCTGGGCAGCTGTCCTGGGCGTACAAGATCGCCGGAGCTGTTGCCACAGTTTTCGGAGCGTGGTCATCCCTGCGGGCTATGGGTTTACTTGCCGAGGGCGGGGCCAACGATCTGTGGTCTTTGCTTCCGATGCATTCGGTAGACATGGCCTGGGTGGTGCCTTCGGCACTTGGCCTGGCTGTGGGTCTTGTAATTGACGGAGCTCAAGGACGTTTCACACGTGACGTCGATGAGACTGTGAAATCGGTGGAAACTCAGGAAGAAACACCTGTTGACAAAGTGAAATAAACCGCGAACTGATACCCTTAGCAAGGCTTGTGTGCGCAAAGAGGAGCGCATAAGTAAGTTACGCGTGAAGGGACATCACTGTGGACGAACCAACGCCTGCGGATGCTCAGACAGGACAGAATCCGGGATCGGAAGATCGAAAAACCACACCAATAACGGATCCGCCCTCGGGAAGCCAAAATCAAGGTGGTGCACGTAAGTCGAAGGTGCGACTTGCCGCAAAGAAACGGGCCGCTGCCCAGGCGTCCTCATCGAATATCCAGGCTAAGGCTGCACCGGGACTGACCAACTTCCAAAAAGGTGGGACTCTTCTGGCGTTGGCGGGTTTCCTGGTGCCATTCTTTGTGGACATTCCGGGCCTTGATGAGCCCGGGCAGCGCATGCTCTCCATCTTTATGGCGGCTGTTGCCCTGTGGATTTCGGAGGCCATCCCCCTGGTTGCGACCGCGGTTTTGGTGATTTTCGCCGAGGTCCTGCTGATTTCAGACCAGGCCTTGTTGCCGGTGACCGACCAGGCCGCCAAGGCATCGGAATTTTATGCGTCCCTGGCAAACCCGGTGATTATCCTGTTCCTGGGCGGTTTCATGATCGCTGACGGGGCGGAAAAATATCATCTGGACAAGGCTTTGGCCGCAACCTTGCTGCGTCCTTTCTTGGGCTCCCCACGCCTGACCCTCATGGGCCTGATGATGATCACTGCAGGGCTGTCCATGTTTATGTCTAATACGGCGACTACGGCCACCATGTTTGCGATCTTGCTGCCGGTTTTAAAGGGCTTGCCACCAGGTAAATCACGAACAGGGATCGCGCTGTCGATCCCTGTTGCGGCCAACGTCGGCGGCATGGGTACGCCCGTAGGCACGCCGCCCAACGCGATTGCGATTGCTGGTTTGCGTGAGGCGGGCATCACGGTGTCCTTCGTGGAATGGATGGTGATGGCCATTCCGCTGATGTTGATTGTCCTGGCGATTTCTTGGGTGTGGCTGGCTGTTCGATACATTCCGCGTGACGTGAAGTTCAATATTAACTTGGAGGCCAAGTACAACACGACGGGTAAGGCCAAGATCTTCTACCTGACCGCAGGTGTCACAATCCTCTTGTGGATGAGTGAAAACCTCCACGGGATTTCATCCAATACGGTCGGCTTCCTGCCGGTTGTGGTGCTTTTGTGCCTGAAAGTTATGGATGGCGATGACCTGAATAAACTGGATTGGTCGACCTTGTGGCTGGTGGCTGGCGGTATTGCGCTTGGTAAGGGCGTGGGAGCTTCCGGCCTCGATAAATGGCTCATTGGATCTATTCCGTGGGCCTCAATGCCCTCGGCCTTGCTGTTGACCGGAATGGCCTTGATTGGTTTTGCCATGTCCAACGTGATCTCGCATTCGGCCTCGGCAAACCTGTTGGTTCCCCTGGGTGTGGGCTTGGCTGCGACCGTGTCGACGTCTTCCGTGCATATCGCGGTAATCCTGGGCCTGGGTTGTTCATTGGGTATGTCCTTGCCGATTTCGACGCCACCTAACGCCATTGCCTACGCCTCGAAAGAAGTCCCCACCAAAGAGATGGCTTTCACCGGCCTGGTAGTGGGCATCGCGGGGGTCGTGCTGTTGGCCGTGTTCTGTCCGCCCTATTGGCACCTGCTGGGTATCGCCTAGGTCAGCGGCGACAGGAGAACAACAGGAGAACATCGGAGAGAAGGGGTGCTTGTGGTACCTCAAGACATTGGGGAAGAAAAAGCTGTCCGGCTATTGATTATTGGCCCTGGCGAATACAACCCGGCCCAACTGTCGCATGAACTCGATCCCCTGTTGCCTGAAACCTCGACCCTGGCTGTACGCACCGTTGATGAGGCCCTGGCCAGGGCCGCAGCTTGGCGCACCATAGGCAACATCGTCGTGCCAGTCGTGATTATTTTGGATCCGCCTGGTGACGTCGACAATATGATCGACTCCTTGACTGAAAACGTGTTGCTGAAAAGCTCGCGTTATCTTTTGTTGACGTCCCGTCTGGCACACGACGACATCGCCAGGTCCATTGACTACGGCGGTTTAGCGGCCGTCTTGTCTTTGCCGTGGACCCCTTCGATTGTCGCTGAGCACTGTCGCGCGGAAACAGCGCGCTGGTCTGAGGAACTGGACGTCGAAACAAGTGCGGCCTGGACGAAATGGACGCACTACCCCGGGAAACGTGGGGTCCAAGAATCCACATCATTCCTGCCCATGTTGTCCAAGGGGCAAGAGTGGGCGATTGAGAAAATGGTTGAGCATACCGACAGGATCCTGGGGCCCCGCCCTCGGCTAACCTTGCCTGTGGGAACCAGATTGACCCGACAAGGTGTGCCCGTCGATGCCCTCTACCTGGTGCTGGAGGGCGAAGTATCCCTGCGGCGCACCGAATACGGGACGAATGTATTGGCACACCGGGCTTCGTCGGGTCCAATAATTGGTTTGGTTTCGCTGTCGCACGAGGCCGAGGGCGCCCACTTCACATCTGTAGCCACAACCGAATGTCTGGCTATCCGGTTGTCTTTGGACCAGTTGGAGCGGATGGTCCAAGCAGATCAAGAGGTATCGGAACTCTTGACAGTTTTGGCGATAAAGGCGCTGACCTCAAGGTTAGTACGGGCAGAAGAACTGCACCTAGAAAAAGAGGACTTGTCTACGCGTCTTGAGGCTGAAACACAGCGCTTGGGCGCGGCGTTGAGGGAACTGGAGGCGACCCGTGCAGAACTGGTGGCTCAGGCCAGGTACGCAACCTTGGGCGAGTTAGCCGCGGGCATAGCTCACGAGTTGAACAATCCTGTCGGTGCCTTGCTTCGAGCGGCTGATTTTATTTCCAAGGACGCGACGACTTTATTGTCCAGTGATCGACGCCTGGAACTGGCCTTGGAAGCTGCGCGGGATGCGCGTGAGGTGCGCGCCCGATCGACATCCGAGGAACGCGCTATTGTGCGCACCTTGATGGAGGTTGTAAAGGAACGCGACGTTGCTCAACGCATGATGCGCGCAGGGGTGACCGAGGTGTCGACGGCCAAAACCCTGGTACGCAACCCTGACAGTTGGCGGCTGGTTGAGGCAGGTGCCTCTATGGGTACGGCAGTGAAAAATGTGGAAGTGGCAGCCCGGCGCATTCAAGAGTTGGTTGCGTCTTTGAGGTCTTATGCCAGGCCAGATACTGCTGCCGAGGTCGGTATCGACATTAATCAGATCATGGAAGACACCCTGCGTTTGATAACCCATAGGATGCGTGGCATCGACGTGGAACGTTCCTATACCCAGTTGCCTGGTGTGACGTGTTTTCCTGGGAAACTGGGGCAGGTGTTTACTAATCTTTTGGTCAATGCCGCAGAATCCTTGGGAGGTTCCGGGGTTGTTCAAGTGGTGTCCGACGTGGTGGCAGAGGGTTTGAATGGCGCAGACTGTGTGAGAATGCGCGTGATAGACGACGGACCGGGCATTGACCCGGGCATTTTGGACAAAGTCTTTGACATGCACTTTTCCACCAAACATGGGACGGTGCGCTTCGGCCTGGGGATGGGATTGGGGATGTCCAGACAGATCATTGAAGACCACCGCGGATTGCTATTGGTGGATTCTCTGCCGGGCCGTACTGAATTCTCTGTCCTGCTACCCATCGAGGCCGAGACCATCTTTGATATGGGGGATATGCCCGCCAACGGGGGCTTGCAAGAGTTTGGCGGTGCGGGCGGTGCTGACTGTGCTGACTGATAGTGCTGGCAGTGCGTAAAGGATGATGTCGATGCAAGAACCACGTAAAGTTGAGATAGACCAGGAAGGAAGACAGCGATGAAGCTCACGATTATTTCCTTAGAGGACGAACCAGAGGTGCGCGATGCCGTGGTGCGCGACCTGGCCGTTTTTGAACCGACGGTGCGCGTCGAACCGGCAGAGAATGTTGATGACGTCTGGGAAGTCATCAAAGAGATTGACGAGGACGGTGACGTCGTGGCCGTGGTCTTGGCAGATCACCGCATGCCAGGTACCACCGGCGTGGATTTCCTGGTCGCCATGGGTGAAGATGAGCGCACAGCTATGGCTTCAAAGATCTTGTTGACAGGTCAGGCAGACCAGGCTGACACCATTAAGGCCGTCAACCAGGCAGGTTTGGACCACTACATTGCGAAGCCTTGGAAGCCTGAGGAACTGCAGGCGATTGTGCGTGAAGAACTGACTGCTTTCGTGATGGCGACTGAGATTGACCCCCTGCCGCATTTGGACGCCTTGAACGCCGCCGAGGTAATGGAAGACTACAAGGGACGCGTTTTCTAGGTTTCGTAGCGCATCGCCCTCGGAAATACAAGCCCCAAAAGGGTTAAAAAGACGGGAAAACTTTACCCAGATGGGTCTGCCTGTAGTGCCGAAAACTCCGTAGCGTCTAGCCTAAAGGGTACCCATGCCCTCCAAGAATAGACATAGGAGTCGCAATGGAAAGCACAAGACTGCGCCGCGTGGTGGCGTTGGGGGCGGCCGTCTTGGTCGCCGTCGCAATGAGCGCCGGGTGTTCCGGCGACAAAGACAAGGGCGGCGACACAGGTGGCGGGGACGCGGGGCAAACCGAGGCGACCAAAACCGAGGAAGCAAAGGTGCCGCCCTATACCACCGGGGCATTTGGTGAACTGAGTGAAAGTGACGACGTCGTTTGGCCAGAGAACAAAGACTACGTCCCTATTGACGACGCCGAGGGCGCTACAGAAAAGTGGAGAACAGCCGGGGAAGATGCACTAAACAATGAGAACGCTGCTGGGTTATATAAGGACAGAGACAATCTGTTCATGACCTCAGACGGTGAACTTACTCCGATGAACTCCTCTATCACCTTCGTCAAACCTGAGATGAAAGCGGGGGGCACATTCACCCTCAACGTGGGCTGTTTTGCCGCAAAAGGCGGGGTGCCTTTGTTGGTCACCTACCAACAGCGTGGGGTTGAGAAATACATGACAGCCGAGTTGGCCTGCGGCGATAACAAACTGGCAGAGGGGACCATCGTCTTCGAAATGCCAGCAAATGAGGGCGTGGTCATCGACTTCAAGGCACCGGCAAGTGAGGGGTATTCACTTTATGGCCTACACCTAGACGGTGCCAGCGAGTAGCGCGGGGGCTGTTGGGCTGTTGGGCCCTTGGGTGTGCAGGACGATTCGAAAACTTTAGACATAGGAGTTGCAATGAAAAGCACGAGACTGCGCCGCGTGGTGGCGTTGGGGGCGACCTTGCTGGTCGCCGTTGGAATGAGTGCCGGGTGTTCCGGCGACAAAGACAAGGGCGGCGACGCAGGTGATGCGGATGCGGGCACGGACGTCGTCGAGACCGAAACTGCCACACCAGAGGCAACCAAGCCCCTAGAACCCCTGATGGACCCTTATGCGGATGGTGGCTTTGAGGAGGTAAGCATCGTCGAGGCAGATTTTGGCATAGGTTCAGACAATCCTTACGCAGAGGTGCCTCTTGAGGGAGCCGAGGCCAAGGCCGAAGAGTGGCAAGCCAAGGCCAAGGAAGTCCTAAACGCCAACTCAGACAAGTACAATTTTTCCGACGCGCTGTTTTCGGCTAACGAGGGCGTGATAACCACGTCCACCGCTTCATCGACTTTCAGCGCCTCTGACGTGATGGCCGGCGGGAAAATGGTGCTCAATTACGGGTGCGATGCCTTAGAACCCGGTGTTGTCACCATCGTTGCAGTCAAGTTTGACGAAGGTAAATGGGCAAAGGCGAAGTTCAACTGTGGGAATGGTGAACTGGCCGAAGGCTCCATCTACTTCGAGATCAGGCCCGACACGGGGGTCCAAACCCAAGACACCATGCTGCCCAAAGAAGGCTACAGGGTGATAGGCCTACGGACCGCCAAGTAACGCGGTTTCGTCAGGAAAATTGCCGAGGGCGGGCCTGTTGCGACTGCGGTCTTTAGAATGGACCGCGTTCTTTAGGACCCGCCCTCGGCAATAGTCTGTGGCAAAGCGGGGTTTGTGCCCCAGGCTCTGCCTACACGATTTCTAGGGTGTATTTCAGGGTGTGGGTGTCGCCCGGGCGCAGGGTGATGGAGTTGTCGAAGGCGTTTGCAGCCTCGATGCAGACCATGGTGGTCCATTCATCGTCGCCGTAATCTTTCATGGCGGCTGCTTTGTCGATCCAGGGGTTCCACACGACCGTGTTGGCTGAACCGGATTTAGTGACGCGAAGCGTGCGCTTGAGGACGGGATCCAAGAGGGTAACGGGTGCTTCGGAACTGTAGACGCGGTCGGTTTCACCTGCGAAGGTAATCGGGCCTTGCTGTGTTCCTGTGGGGGCTGGGGCGTTGGCGGCCTTGTCCAGATAGGTGGCGCCTTCGAGCCCTGCGATTTGAATCTGGCGAATATCGCCAACGGAAATGTAAGTATGCAGGGCTTCTTCAAAGGTGAAGGGCTGGGTGTCGCGGTTGGCGACCGTAAGGGCCATCTCTAGCTTGTTGCTGAAAGCTGCGCGGAAGTTGGCGACGAAGTTATAGGGGAAGGATTCGGGTCTGCCCAGGTCGTCACCGGTTAGTCGTAGATGAAAATTTGCGGAATCCCCATCCTGGCTTTGAGAGATCAGTTCCCAGTTATGTAGGCGTGCCAGGCCATGCAAGGGGCTTTTGTCTTTATTGCGCCCCGGACCAAACCACGGAAGACAGATAGGTACACCGCCGCGAATCGCGGTGCCTTCCTTGAAGACACTTTGGGATGACATCCAAAGGACTGGATCTTGGCCGGTGGGAGCCCATTCAGTGACGTGAGCGCCATAGGTGTAGAAAGCGCCAGTAGCGGTCGGGCATGTGAAACGCACGGGTGGGGGCAATAAGGTCATGGGACTAGGGTAGTGCGCTTCCTTTGCTTGTGCATTAAAGCAGGTGGCGGGCGGTGTCAGTAGTGACAAGGGTGTGAGTGCGGTGGCGCCAACACCTCGCACTTGGGGTCAACGGACTGTGAATGACAAAAGTCATGGGGGATTTGTGGTTGGGCACATGGGGGTGGCCCAGAAACCGGACGCAGGATTGAGTCATGGACACAACAGCAACATTGGACGTGACACAAACTGCGACACCGCCCTCGGGAATCTTTGAAAGCAAGCTGGCTATCAGGCTACAGGGGGTGACCAAGCATTTCGGCTCTGTCAAGGCAGTCGCTGGGATTAGCTTAGAGATTCCTCAAGGCCAGATTGTGGCCCTTCTGGGTGCCAACGGCGCGGGAAAAACGACGACGCTGGACATGATTGAGGGTCTCACTCAGCCCGACAGCGGCAGCGTCCAAATCCTAGACGGAACACCACAACAGGCCATCAATGCAGGTCACCTGGGTGTCATCATGCAAAGCGGGGGCCTGCCAGGAGACAAGCGTGTCGGTCAGATGCTGCGCCTGGTCGCCTCGACGTACCCACAGGTCAAAGACGTTGAGAAGGTCATGTCGATGACCGACATTCAGGACCTGGTGCGCAGGCGCATCAGCAAATGCTCTGGTGGCGAACAACAACGCGTGCGCCTGGCCTTGGCGATGCTGCCCGACACGCGCGTCTTGATCATGGATGAACCGACCGCCGGCATGGACCCCTCGGCGCGCAGACGCTTTTGGGAGCTTATGCGCCGCCAGGCACGCGAGGGCGTCACCATCATTTTCGCCACGCATTACCTGGCCGAGGCCGAAGACTTCGCCCAGCGCATCATTGTCATGAACCGCGGTCGCATTGTCGCCGACGGCACCCCCGCCGAGGTCCGCGAACATGTTTCGCGACAGCGTTTTACCGCGGTTATCCCTTCCATTTCCGAGGGCGGTGCGGTTGAGATCCTGGACGTAAAAGGCAAGGTTGCGGCACTGGCTGCAGACCACGAATGGGATGTGAGTTGGGAGGGGGACAGGCTGCGTGTCAGCGGGGCCAACCTGTCTGCCTTGGGTGCATACGTTTTAGCGCTTCCTGGGGTACACGGCGCAGAGCTCACTAATGCATCCCTGGAAGAGGCATTTAGCGAGCTCGCTGATGCAGGCGAAACAGGCGAAACAACAATCGAAAGCGAGAAATAAGATGAGCACCAAAACAACGACTGTACGGATGCCTCTGTGGCGTTTCGCCTGGGATGCATTTTATTCGCTGGTGTCTCAACCAGTGGTGTTGATGTTCTCACTGGGGTTGCCTTTAATCATGTTCACCATGTTTGGAGTGAACCGGGAGTACTCGGATTTGCCACTGGCACACGGTAACATTGCAGGTCAATTGCTGGTTACTTTCACAGCCTATGGGATTGTCATCGGGGTGTCTTCTGCGTCGTTGAATATCGCACGTGAACGTCAAGAGGGGTGGCTGCGCCACATTGCGCTTACTCCTATGGGATTGACACGATACCTTGTGGCAAAGACCATCGGAATCTTCGCTTTCGGCCTGGTCATCATGGGGGTGAGCTACTCCCTAGGTGCCCTAATGGGAGCAACAATGGAGGCGGGAGCTTGGCTGGGATCTGCCGTGGCTTCTTCCGCAACAGTCGTCTTAGCGGTGGTCATGGGCCTTGCTGTGGGTGCCCTGTTAGAAACGGATGCGGCTAACGGCGTCCTGGGGGGCGGCACAGCCATCCTTGCCTTCTCCTCTGGGATGTTTATCCCCTTGGATCAGATGGGTGACTTCTTCCGTGGGCTGGCACCGTACATGCCCATGTATGGGGCATATAGGGTACCCATAGTTTTCGTCACTGGTGTAGAGAAGCTGGAAACTGCGGATGTGGCGAACCTATTGGCGTGGATAGCAATTTTCGCAACTATTGTTTTGCTGGCTGCCAGGCGCCAAACATCTCGGTAGATTTCATCCTCAAGGAAACCACTAGAGTAAAACTCAGTCGAGAGGAATGGTATGGCATTGTCGTCATTGACAAAGTACACGCCTGGAAGAAAACACCACGGTGGGGGCGACTCGTGGGCCGAGGCCCACCCGCGCGCAGCAGCAGTCCTCTCCACCACGCCGTACCTGCTTTTCCTGCTAATGCCGTTGGTCGGGGTCATTCTCGCGGATATGCCGACCGGCAAACGCCTTACCATCATCGCTGCCTTGGTAGCCTTGGGCGCAGCCTTTCTGGGAACCTCGGCCGCCTGCCCATCCGCCCCGCCCTTCACTCGGATTCACTGGCCTATAGCGCTTGGCTTAGTGGTCCAAGTGGCGCTTGTAATCTGGCTGAACACCCTGTTCACAGTGGGATCACCCTACTTGTTGACCTTCCCGGCGGCCAGCGTTGGCATTTTGCTTCCGGCCCCAATTGTCTGGCCGGTGACCTTCGCCCTGATGACCATCGCCATGATCCAATCTCTGTTAGGCGGTTGGGTATTCAACTATCTGGCGGTTGCGGTCATCGGCATGTCTGTGATGCTGACCTATTCAGACCACAAAGCCATCCTCAAACGCCGCGAAAAAGACCTCGAACTGGTGGCCTCCGCGCAACTTTCGATAGAGCGCGAACGCCTGCGCATCTCGGCTGACCTGCACGATATCCTGGGCCAAACACTGACCGCCATCGCCACCCGCACCGAGTTCATCGACAAGGTTTTGTCTCGCTCCGGTTTTATTTCCGAGGGAGGCCCAGACGATCTTCTGGCACTTACGCAAACTCAGGCACACGAGGCTCACGTCTTGGCGCGGCAAGCTTTGGCTGATGTGCGTGCGGTTGTTGTGGGCACGAAGCAGGTCACCATGGCTTCAGAGTTGGATGCGGCCGCGCAATTATTGGAGGTGGCCGGCGTGAATGCACATATTGAAGCAGACCCGCATGCCTGGGAGGCGAACCCTTCTGGGCCTGTTGCACGTTTTGGGCCCTACGTGCTGCGTGAGGGCGTGGCTAATATTGTCCACCACGCCAAGGCCACGAACTGTTGGGTGATCGTCACTGCCCATAGCGTGATGGTCTGCGACGATGGTGTGGGTGCACAGCCAGAATCGCAGCCCACGACACAGCCCAGGCAGGGCGAAGAGGTGAGGCAAGGAAGCGGAATCGAGGGTCTGCGTATGCGCGTCGGTGCAGGTGCGCAGTTGTATGCCGGTGCCCCAACTCAGTTTGTGGGTGACCTGCCGAAAGGCACCCGCTGGGTTCTGGCTATGACTGATGTGCAGGAGGACACTCGTGATTAACGTTGTCGTGGTTGACGATCAGGCCATGGTTCGCGCAGGCCTCGTTGCATTGCTGTCCTTAGAAGACGACCTTGATGTCGTAGGCCAGGCGGCATCAGGCCAAGAACTGCTTAACTTGGTTGACCACCTGGGCGCGCGCGGCATCGACATCAACGTCGTATTGATGGACATTGAAATGCCCGGCATGGACGGATTGGCTGCCACCGAGGCCCTGACCGCTGCTCATCCAGGAATAAAAGTCCTGATAGTGACGACTTTTGGGCGTCCCGGCTATTTCAAGAAGGCCGTCCAGGCAGGCGCCAAAGGCTTCATGGTCAAGGACACCCCCGCCGCACAGTTGGCCGCAGCTCTCAGAACAATTGCCGAGGGTGCACCCGCATTCGACCCGGATCTCGCGGTGGAATCCCTGGCGCTGGGTGACTCGCCCTTGACGGCACGCCAAACCGAAGTTTTGCGTGCCTTAGCTAAAGGAGGCGACATCAGCGAGATTGCCCGCGAAATACACCTGTCAGAAGGAACCGTGCGCAATCACATCAGCGCAATACTGGCTAAAACTGGTGCGAAAAACCGCACTGACGCCCTGAGAACAGCCACCAACAACGGCTGGCTGTAAGGGATGCGTTTTACTCAGCTATGTATATGCGTCGAGCTTGTCATATATCGAAGGCCGACGCATATACATAGCTGAAGGGAAGCAATAAGTGAATTTTAGGCGGGTCCCAGAAGCATATTGGCCCAGGCGCCGTGCAAGGATTCTGCGTCAGAGGGTTGGAACAATCCGGCCAACACGTCGCGATACAACCTGGACAGTTCCACACCCGAATAGTACGAGTGCCCGCCACAGGCCCTGATCGATTCTTCGACAGCAAGCTTCGAAGCCTCTACAGCCTGGTGTTTCACATTAGAAAGCATAGGCAGCCACCGCATCCCACGGTCCTCACCGTTCCAAAAAGCCCCGGATATTTCGCGCAGGTGTGCCCCTACAGCGTCCATGCGTATTGCTCCTGAAGCTAAACGCCAACGGATGTCAGGGTCGGTCGAATAGGGCTCGCCGCGTTTTACCGAGCGGCGTTCCTTCACGCGGGAGGCCCCGACCTCAAGGGCACGCAGACCAATGCCTGCGTAAGTGGCAGCCAGTAGGATCTCAAAGTTTGCGAATATGCCCAGGATGATGGGTTCGATGGACGCCCCGGGCGCAACTTTACCCAGGATGTTTTCTGATAAGGCGGGTGCTTCGTGCAGGACTGTCGTATGCGATCCGGTGGCGCGCATTCCCAAAGCGTCCCAGTCCTCAACGGTTTTGACACCCCCAGCCTTGCGGTCGATTATCGCGAAAACAGACAGAGGTGCTCCCTCAACGGAATCGTCGCGTCCGAAGGTCACCAGGTGAGTCCAGGCAGAACCCAGTGAGGTAAAAATCTTGGTGCCGCTGAATAGGTAGCTGCCGTCATCTACCGGGAGAGCCTTAGAAATCGAGTTGAATAAGACAAGGTCATTGCCGGGTTCGGAGATCCCGAAACCAAAGATCGCACCCTGCGCGGCCAGCTGGAAAATCCTGCGGCCTGCCGCCTGGTTACCGTCCTCGGAGGAACGCGCCAAAGTGTGACCCAGGCCGATAATGATCTGGTGCATATTGACGCACAGGGCTGTTGCCGGCGCATAGCGAGCCAGAGTCGTTTGCAGTTCGCACACCTGCGGCAACGACAGCCCGGCCCCACCGAACTCCCGAGGCAAGAAGCAGGTGAAATACCCGATGCGTTTTAGGTCTTCAATGTCCGGGGCGCAAAACTCGTTGCGTTCATCAAAACCGGGTGCGCGTTCGCGCAACTGTTCTAACAGGTCAATAGGTAGTTCGTAGGTATTAATCCCTGCATCAGTGTCCTGAGTCATCTGCGTCCTTAGCTCTTGTACGCGCGGTTCGCTGCCATAGCGGTGTGCCTTCGCGGTCGATATTCGCGACCATTTCCCAGCCTAGTACGAAGGACATTCCACTTCTCTGCGTCGTGCCTTTCCAGCAGTAGATGAGGCAACCCTCACAACCTCCACAACTATTGCAAAACATTAGTTCAGCACACCCATATATAGTTCAAATCTGTGGTAAACATAGAGGACTAGGTCTCGTACCTACCAGGGGTGTTCCCACAAGCACGTTTAGGGAGAATCATGTCGCATACAACCACTGTTGAAACCTCAACCGCCAACGTCGACCTCATTCAGGCTCTGCCTATCGTCCAGGATGCCACGACATCCCGGGTGATCGTCAACAACCCCTTGCTGCGCACGGTCCTTTTCTCTTTCGATAAAGGGCAGCTTTTGACAGAGCACGCCTCTCCCAGGGCTGTTGTCGTTACTTTGCTTACCGGCAAACTCGATTTTTCCATTGGCGCCGACCATCACATCATGTCCCCCGGTGACGTCATCTACCTGGCTCCCGGCGATAGGCACGCCTTGGTTGCCCTTGAGGCAAGCCACATGCAGCTTGTCATGGTTGACGTAGGCAACGGCGAAGAGATCCACTAGTTTTATTGCCGAGGGCGACATCCACAAACCGTCACACTGAGGCCAAGCGCAGCAGGTCGGACCTCCGGCCTCGGAAATTATCCAAGGACGAAAGTCTGGGATTCCACGAAAACTCGGGCTACCGGATAGACTAATGCTGCCGCCCGTGAGCTCGGGTGGAGGGGCGTAAGGGCCTAGAAAATGCTAAGGCCGCTCGCCCCTGAACTCAACGCAGGAGATAATGTGCGAATCGGAGTCCCCAAGGAGCCCTTAGAGGGGCAGACACTGGTGGCTACCACTCCCGACACTGCAGGTAAGCTCATCAAACTTGGCTACGAAGTCGTCGTCGAAACAGGCGCCGGCGCGTTGGCTGATTTCCCTGATGATCAATACCGCGAAGCCGGAGCCCAGGTAGTTGGACCAGCAGAAGCATGGCAAGCAGATATCGTCGTCACACTTGACGCACCCCCCGAAGAACAGATCGCGCAACTGCGCACGGATTCAGTGTTGATTTCGCGCTTATCCCCGCGTGCAAATCCCGAGCTGAACGAGCGTTTGAACAAGCAGGGCGTGACGGCTTTGGCCATGGATGCGGTGCCGCGTATTTCACGTGCGCAGTCTATGGATGTGCTGTCCTCTATGGCGAATATCGCCGGATACCGTGCGGTTATTGAGGCCGCTTCGGTGTTTGGCCGACTGTTCACTGGGCAGGTGACGGCTGCAGGTAAGATGCCACCGGCCAATGTGTACATTATTGGTGCAGGTGTGGCCGGATTGGCCGCCATCGGAACCGCGAACTCTATGGGTGCTGTTGTCAAAGCCACGGACGTTCGTGACGCTGCTGCCGAACAGGTCGAATCCATGGGAGCTTCCTTTGTGGCAATCCCAGCACCTGCGCAGGAATCCTCTGACGGATACGCCCGCGAAATGGATGCCGAACAAGAAAAGGCTGCGCTGAAGCTCTACGCTGAAATGTCTGCTACCTCCGACATTGTCATTACTACCGCACAGATTCCTGGGCGCCCAGCGCCACGTCTGATCACAGCGGACGCAGTCAAGGCCATGAAACCCGGATCTGTCATTGTCGACATGGCGGCTTCTTCGGGCGGCAACTGCGAGTTGACCCGTCCCGGTGAGGTTTACACGACCGAGGGCGGCGTGACCATCATTGGTCACACGGAGTTGGCCGGGCGCCTTCCTGCCCAGTCTTCACAGATGTACGGGCAAAACATTGTCAACCTGCTGAAGCTCATGACGCCTGAGAAAGACGGCGAATTGACGGTTGACCTGGATGACGAAATCGTGCGCGGGATTTGCGTGTGCCGCGCCGGTGAAATCCTGTGGCCACCTCCGCCCGTCTCTGTCGCGGCCACCCCAGCGCCGGTGGAAGAAGCCGTTAGTGCGGTTCCGGCAACCCCCGCAGAACCCAAGAAGTCACGCATGGGCTTGTGGTTGGGTGTTGCCGCCATTTTGGCAGGCGCCCTGGTCTTGTTCAGTCCTGCGGCTGTGGCCTCGTATTACACGGTTTTGGCCCTGGCGGTTGTCGTCGGTTTCTACGTCATTACGGCGGTGACGCACTCGCTGCACACGCCGCTTATGTCTGAAACGAACGCCATCTCGGGCATTATCCTGGTCGGTTCTATTCTGCAGGTCGGTTCCACCAACCTGGTCGTATCAGGTCTTTCGTTTATTGCGATTGTGATTGCCTCGATTAATATCTTTGGCGGCTTCTTTGTGACGCACCGAATGCTCGACATGTTTAGGAGGGACTAAGACATGAGTGCTCTTACTTCCGCATTGAATGCGTGCGCCCTCGGCAATGGTTTTTTGTCTCCTGCAAGTGGT
Source organism: Actinomycetaceae bacterium (assembly GCA_030538185.1). GTDB lineage: Bacteria > Actinomycetota > Actinomycetes > Actinomycetales > Actinomycetaceae > JAUNUK01. Next base: position 64,626 of record JAUNUK010000006.1, read on the forward strand.
GAGCCGCCGATAGACCCCAAGTACGCGGACCTTGTTTCTTGGACGAACTCCATAACCGTCACCGCCTACCTGGGTGCGGCAATCTTGTTCATCTTGGCCCTGGCCGGGCTGTCGAAGCAGACTACGGCACAGCGCGGCAATAACTTCGGGATAGTCGGCATGACGATTGCCCTTATTGCAACGATTTTCCAGTCGATTGTTTTTTCGATAACCGACGGAGGAAATGAACGCTACCAACCGGTGATGGTCACAGCCTTATTGATTGCTGTCGCCATGATCATCGGTGCCATCATCGGGATTTGGAAGGCAAAGAACGTCGAGATGACGGGCATGCCGGAACTGATCGCCATGCTGCACTCTTTCGTGGGTCTGGCAGCCGTTCTGATCGGCTTCAACTCCTTCATGGACCCCGGTCACCTGGGCGAGGGCATGGCCGGTTTCCACTTGGGAGAAGTCTTCCTGGGTGTGTTTATCGGTGCGATCACCTTCACGGGTTCGATTGTGGCCTACCTGAAGTTGTCGGCCAAGATTAAGGGCGCGCCCCTTATGCTGCCGGCCAGGCACTTCTTGAACCTGCTAGCGATCCTGGCTTCGGTTGCGTTGATGGTCGTCTTTGTCATGTATGGCAATGAAGAATCAGCGAACTTCAACCCCACATACGCTTGGGGCGCCTTGGGGGTCATGACCTTCATCGCGTTGCTGCTGGGCGTTCACCTCGTGGCGGCCATTGGCGGGGGCGACATGCCCGTTGTGGTTTCGATGCTGAACTCTTATTCGGGTTGGGCTGCGGCTGCGGCCGGCTTCATGCTGTCCAATACGCTGCTAATCATCACCGGTGCGCTGGTCGGCTCCTCAGGTGCCTACCTGTCCTACATCATGTGCCGCGCGATGAACAGGTCGTTCATCTCGGTCATCCTGGGCGGTTTCGGATCTGACGGGGCCGTGACGGGCGAAGCCAAGGACTACGGCGAGCACCGCGAAATCAAGGCTGACGGCGTGGCAGATATGCTGTCAACAGCCAAGTCTGTGATTATCACGCCTGGTTACGGCATGGCCGTGGCCCAAGCCCAGTACCCCGTCGCCGACCTGACCAAGCGTCTGCGCGACATGGGCGTTGAGGTTCGCTTCGGCATCCACCCTGTTGCAGGCCGTTTGCCTGGCCACATGAACGTCCTCTTGGCCGAGGCCAAGGTGCCCTATGACATCGTCCTTGAGATGGACGAAATCAACGATGACTTCCCCAATACGGACGTCGTCTTGGTTATCGGTGCCAATGACACGGTCAACCCCGCCGCCGAGGAACCCGGCTCGCCCATCGCTGGCATGCCGGTCCTGAAGGTCTGGGAGGCCAAGAACGTCATCGTCTTCAAGCGTTCCATGGCCACGGGCTACGCGGGCGTACAAAACCCGTTGTTCTTCAACGAAAACTCGCAGATGCTGTTCGGTGACGCGAAGGCCTCCGTGGAAGACATCATCAAGGCGTTGTAGCAGGTTTAGACGTCTTTACAAGGCCGCCCTCGGCTTTCCTTTTAGGATTGCCGAGGGCGGTTTTCGTATGTCTTCTGGCGGAAACTTTGGGTGTTTTAGCTGCCCAGCTGGTACCCAGCAATGGCTGCCGCAAGGGCCAGCATCATGGGGACGAATAGGTACGCCAGGGCTAACACCAGGCCTTTGGGGTCTTTGCTTCCCGAACTTTCGTTGAAGATGTCAATGACGTGAACCATAGCTGTTGAAAAAGTCGTATAGGCCCCAAAGAAGCCGTAGACGACAACCATGGCGCCCACCATTTCAAAGTGGTAGGTGAAGTAACCGACTGCAAAAGCGCCGGTCACGTTGACCATAATAATCCCTAGAACGCGCAGGTATTTGGGTGCTACTACGGCTGTGTCACTCTGTGATTTTCGTGAAGCGCGGTAGACGCGGTTGACGATTGTTTGTACGCCGTGATCCACGCCGAAGCGGGCTAGGGCGCCCAGGCCTCCTGCTATGGCGACCATGAGGGTCACTGCTAGGAGTATTGGGAGGAGTGCGAGGTACTCAGACATTTTTCCTCCCTTGGCCAAGGCGGACTCCAAGCAGGGCTGCTGCAACCCCCAGGACTAACATGGCAGTGGTGGCCAAGAACAGCACAACCGCAGAGAAAGCGGGGGCAGGCTCAAGCAGGCCACGTGCCAGACCTACAGCAACTGCGCCGTAGGTTGTGAAGGCTCCCAATAAGCCGGTTGCCAGGAATGGCAACATATACGAAACTTCGCCCTCGGCCTTGAGAGAAAACCGCACGTAGACGAAGCCCAAAAGGAAAGAGCCAAGGATGTTTACGAACCAGGTAGACCAGGGGACGATGAGCACATCGGTGAAAGAGTCAGCGGGATAAACCGCATAAAGGGCGAGGTCGCAAGCGATTCGTAGAGTCGCGCCCAGGGCGCCGCCGGCGAAGATTGCCAGCAAGATAAAGGCCAGACGCGGGGTGTGGGTTGGGGTAGTGGGTGTGTCGTCTGGTTCTTGATCAAAGTCTTGTGTAGACATGATTCTCCTTACGTGTCTGGTCGATTGTTTCAGACGCGGGAGGACTTGTAACCCCACTTAAGAGGGGTGTCGAGGATAGGTGTCTTGATGGTGCCACCCAGGAATAATCCTGGGCGTATCAAGGTTATAGTGAGGGTGACTTTGCGCCGAAGAGCGTGCCGAAGAGCGTACTGAGACGAATCTGAGAGAGTAATGACCCAAGATAATGCGAATAGCCCTTTAGGGCAGTCCCCAATTGCCCCGGATGGTTCTGTGATACGTGACGCAAGCGGTGCGGCATTACTGACACAAGCCCAGGTTAAAGCCAAGATGTCCTCTGCTTTGTTGAAAGCCATTCTGGCGCTGGTGGTGTGTTTGCTGCTGGTGGTGTCTTTCTTTATTGGGCGCGCGACCGCGCCAGGCAGCCAGGATGCCGCGGGGGCAGGTACGGCTGGGACTGGCAGTGCCGCACCTGGTGGAAGCGCTGATGGTCAAGGTGGACAGGGCAGCGAAGGCGGCGAAGGCGGCGACGGCGATACGGCCCCTGAACTGCAGATATCAGAGGCTGAAACCAAAGCAGCCGGCACACTTGTCGCAGGCCAAGACTACGTTCCATCACAACCGGAAGAAGTGCAGCAACACCTGGCGGCCCTCAAGCGCGGCGAGGCAGGCGATACGCGCGCCCTCGGCAAGGAAAACGCGCCGGTCACCATGGTGATGTTCTCTGACTATTCCTGTCCCATGTGTCAGCTTTTCCACAATAAGGTCATGCCTTCCTTGCAGCCTTTGGTGGAAGACGGCACCCTGCGCATCGAGTGGCGCGAGTTGGCAATCTTTGCACAGCAGTACAAGTCCAATGAGGCAGCTGTCGGCGCCATGGCCGCAGGTCGCCAGGGCAAATTCTGGGAGTTTAATGCGGCCACATTCGATAAACAGTGGGACGACAACCACCAGACCTGGACCCCTGAAATCATTGCCGAGATGGCGAAACAGGCAGGCGTATCAGATATGGCGAAGTTCCAGGCTGACACCCAAGACCCACAGCTGCAGGCTCTTGTCGACTCTGAGACCCAGGCTGGTTTTCAGGTTGGGATCTCTGGGACACCCGCGTGGATTATTAATAAGGCCTACGGTTCGGGGGCTGTCGATCCGCAGGTCATCATCAACACGATCAACATCCAAAAAGAGATTGCAAAATAGCAACAACCACCTCCTAGCCGCATCCAGTTATCACAACTGAGGGGATAGATATGTCAGGAAGCTCGATTGCTATTGCCTACGCAGGCGGGCTCATCACTCTTTTGGCGCCCTGCGCAGCCCTGTTATTGCCTTCGTTTTTCGCCTACGCCTTCACAACCCGCAGAAAACTGATCGCCCGTACAGGCGTGTTTTTCCTCGGTCTGCTATTAGGCCTAGTCCCCCTGGGTGCCTTGGCCGGCTCTGTAGGTGCGTTTATGCGCGCCCGCATGGAGACCATCACCCTGGTCGGCGGGGTGATCGTGATCATCTTCGGCATCGTCCAGTTCCTGAACCTGCACCTGCCACGCCTGGGCATAGCAGCTCGCCTCAAAACGCTTGGCAAGCGCAAAAACATCGAAGCCCAGCTTGCTAAGGGCTTCAAATCAGGCAATCCCGCCAAACGCGGGGAGGCTTGGTCTACGGCCATTTCCATTTCCGAGGGCGGCCGACAAGGGGATGTGGCCCCAGGGGTATTTGCCTCAGCAGAAAATCAACGCGGTTCCTCACCCATTGCGGTTTTGCTCCTCGGTTTCACCTACGGTTTGGCCGGTGCAGGCTGTACTGGACCGATCTTGGGGGCGGTCCTCACGACCGCAGGACTTTCGGGTTCTTCTTGGCAAGGTGGCCTGTTGATGGCCTTCTACGCGGCGGGAATGTTCACCCCGGTTTTCGCCCTGGCACTGGGCTGGGAGGCGATTTCATCTCGGTGGAAGGACGCCTTAAAGCCACGGTCGGTAACCATTTTGGGTATTCACACCACGGTCGGAAATATCGTCTCGGGTGTCATCTTTGTCGCCCTCGGCATTGTGCTGATCTTTACGGGTGGGTCTGCGAATTTGCCCTCAATCCTGAATGTGGAAGCCCAAGCCGCTTTTGAAAACGCGGCCACCGTGGTCTTAAACGGCGTGCCGTCGTGGCTGTTTGTGGCCTTGGCTGTGGCTGTTGTGGCACTGTTTGCCGCCTGGCTCTACGACCGTCGCCTGCAGGGCCTAGCCAAGAAATCCGTTGCGGATATGGAGGAACTTAGCGCGTAAGTTAACCGCGTAAGTTAGCGTTGCCGCCAAGAATCACCGGGATCCAGGGCGACGCGGATGACCTTGCCTCCGAAGGCGGGCAGGTCGTAGTCGTCCAAGAGCTCATCAGTCATAATCAGGTCGGCATTCGAGGTATCGGCGACGAAACCGATGCAGCGCTTACCAAAAGAGTGTGAATCGGCGATGATGCAGCGGCGTCTTCCTGCGGCAAGTAGAGCGCGTTGAATACCGGCTTGCCAGGTCGCAGAGATGGTGAAACCGGAATAGGGATGGATGCCTTCAACCTCAATGAAGCTCCAACGCGTTATGTGTTCGGCTGCGAAGGTTTCGGCCCTGGCGCCAGATGTGACGTGTGACGGAGATTCACGCAGTTCGCCGCCCGCCAGATGGACTTTAAAGCTGGGGTTTTGAGACAGGGTCATCGCGCTTCGTAAATCGTTGGTGACAACGGTCATGTCGTGCATATCCAACATAGACAGAATCAAAAGTGAGGTAATCGGACCGGAACTGATGCAAAGTGAGTCCCCGTCTTTGAGCATTCGGCGGGCTGCCTGTGCAATGGCTTGGTGTTCCCCTTCGTTTGGTTGTCCGAGGGATGGGGTGGTCTCGGCTGAACTGCGCAAAATTGCTCCGCCGTGGAGGCGGTCTACCAAGCCATTAGCGGTTAATCCCTGCAGATCGCGTCGAATCGTGGAGCCGTCAACGCCCAGGCTTTGGGCAAGGTCCTTGACTTCGACGTAGGAACCGTGACCTAAAAGGCCCAAGATTTGGCGTTGCCGGGCGCTCAAGCGCACGATGACCTCCTTGGGCAGGTAGTTAAACGGAATTCGCTGGAACCTATTGAAACCTATTAGAACCTATTGAATAGAAGTTTAACCGGAAACTGCTTGATATGGAATAGGACCTGCACTACACTGTTCACATCTCGCACGATTTCGTGCAGGATGTGTGCACGATGTCGTGAATACGGCTAAACAACTCGAAGAAGAGGTTATCCGATGCGAAAAATAGCATTATTTTCCTTGGCGGCTTTGGTCGCCTCGGTGTCCTTGGCTGGATGTGGAATGGCAGATACCGGCTCCAAGAAGGAAGAAACATCGGCAAGCGACGATAAGAGCGCTTCTGCCGGTGACTACGTCAACGTAGTTAAATTGACGGGAATCGCTTGGTTTGACCGCATGAAAACTGGCGTTGAGGATTTCGCCAAAGAATCAGGAAAGAAAGCTTTCCAGACAGGACCAGACACCAACAGTCCAGAAAAACAGGTCGGAATCATCCAAGGTCTTATCGCACAAAAACCTGCTGTTTTGGCAATTATCCCATCTGACCCAGCTGCCCTAGATGCAGTGATCAAGCAGGCCACGGGTGCAGGCATCAAGGTCATCACCCAAGAAGCCCCTGCCTTGGAAAGCCCCGATGCCGATATAGAGGCATTCGATAACAAGAACTACGGCGAATCCATTATGGGTGGCCTGGCAAAGTGCATGGGCGAAAAGGGACAATACGTCCAGTTCGTCGGCACGCTGACTGCCGCTACCCACATGGAATGGGCACAAGCTGGCTACGACTTGCAGAAGGAAAAGTACAGCGGAATGGAACGCCTGGGCACAGAGGTCGAATCCAATAACAGCGCCGATGAAGCCTATAAGAAGACGAAGCAACTGCTACAGGCAAACCCAGAACTCAAGGGTTTCCAGGGCGGGTCCTCCGAAGATGTCATCGGTATTGGCCGAGCCATTGCCGAGGCCGGCTTGCAGGCCGACACCTGTGTTTACGGCACAGGCGTGCCGTCTCAGTCGATAAAGGGCCTGGAAGACGGATCCATTGATGAGATCTACTTCTGGGATCCTGCCGCCGCCGGGCAAGCCATGATGAAGGCCGGTCAGTTGCTGGTTGAGGGTAAGAAGATCGAAACCGGCACAGATCTGGGAGTCGAAGGCTACACCAAACTGACGCAATCGCCGACGAACCCCAAGGTCTTCTATGGGACAGCAGATCTCTCAGCGACCAAGGATACGGTAGGGAAGTACAACTTCTAGCTTGGCCGTAAAGTAAGTGTTTCCGAGGCCTGGGTTACAACTCCTCCCAGGCCTCGGAAACGGTCATGACAAACTGCGAGGCACGGCAAAGGAAGTAAGAATGTCTGTAGAAGATTTAGAGTCTCAAAGCGGTCAGTCGACCGAAACACAGCCTTTCGTTTCCGCAGTCGATGTTGTTAAACACTTCGGCGGTGTTAAGGCACTAAATGGCGTGTCAGTAGACTTCTATCCTGGCGAGGTTCACTGTTTGGCCGGCGAAAACGGCTGCGGTAAATCGACTCTCATGAAAGTCATTTCGGGCGCCCACGCACCTACGTCCGGGCATATTGTCGTGGCAGGCACGACGTATCCAAAACTGACCCCCGCCGAGGCATACCGCCTGGGATTGGACATTATTTATCAAGACTTTTCTTTGCTTCCTAACCTAAGCGTCGCAGAAAACATCGCCTTACCTGGCTACCTTTCTGATAAGCGCAGGTTCGTGAGTCAAAAAGAGAATGAAGAAATAGCAGAGGCAGCAATTACGCGCCTTGGGATTCCTTTGGATTTACACGCCCTGGTTGGGGACCTCACGGTTGCAGAACGCCAACTGTGTGCGGTGGCACGCGCCCTTGCCCATGAAGCAAAGTTCATCGCCATGGATGAACCGACAACAGCATTGACCTGGCGTGAGGTGGATGCCCTCTTTGAAACCGTGTCCTCACTGCGCAATGAGGGCGTCGCTTTGGCGTTCATCAGCCACAAAATGCAAGAAGTTTTCTCAATCTCTGATCGCGTTACTGTTATGCGCAACGGTGAAATAGTCGGCGAAGGCAAGCCTTCGGATTATTCTCATCTGACCCTGGCCGAGACCATGACAGGCCGGTCCTCTGCAACGATTGAAAGCATGGGGGCTATTGATGATGACGCCCCACCCGCTCTTGAGGTCAGAGGCCTGGGGCATTTCCCACTATTTGCTGACATCTCCTTCACAGTGCGCCAAGGCGAAATCGTAGGTCTGTCTGGGTTGCTTGGGTCTGGACGAACAGAAATCGCAGAGGCGATTGCGGGCGTTAACCCAGCCCCGGATGGGGCGATTCTTGTTCACGGCGAAAAAATCGCGATAAAAAACATGGGCGATGCCTTGCAGGCAGGAATCGGTTACGTCCCAGAAGATCGCCTCACTCAGGGCTTGTTCTTGGATCAACCCATTGGAGATAACCTCGTTTCGGCACATACCGAACGCATCTCATCACGAGGCATTATTTCCGCCAAGAAATCTGGGCAACTTCAAACCGAAGCCGTGCGGGACCTGCGAATCAAGATAGACAAGCTATCGGATCCCGTACGTTCCCTTTCCGGCGGCAATGCCCAGCGCGTCCTATTGGCGAAATGGCTGATGGGAGAGCCTAAGGTTCTGGTTTTAAACGGACCCACGGTGGGCGTGGACGTCGGCTCCAAATTCGATATTCTCTCGGTTCTAAGGGCCCAATCCCTGCGAGGGATGGGTGTCCTCATCATCTCTGACGATGTCCCAGAACTTGTCTCGACCTGTCACCGAGTCTTTATCGTGCGCAGTGGCCGGATATGCGACGAATTATCAGGAGAGTCCTTGAGTGAAACCGAGATTGTAAAGGCGATTGCACAATGACACCTAGTAAAAACTCCACGCAGCGGGGATCCCTGCTCCACAGGGTTGTCGCCAACCAAGAGCTCCTACTTTTGGCTCTCATCGCGGCAATCCTTGTGGCTGTCATATTCAAGGTGCCCGGCTTCTTTTCAATCGAAACCTTGTTCAACATCCTTCGTGACTCAATGGTCAACGTCGTATTCGCCCTCGGCGTATTTTTGGTCTTACTAACCGGAGGGATTGACGTATCCTTCCTGGCCATAGGGATGACCTCGGCTTACTTGGCCGTCTTGGCCACGCCTGAAAACGGCGGACCGGCCTTGGCCATCGTTTCTTTCATCGTCGCAATGTTGGTTGGCACGATGCTGGGTTTGGTGAACGCTGCCGTCGTCATCGGCGCGAAGGTCTCGACGTTGATAGCAACCCTGGCGACATCGGCCATGTTCATGGGCACCTTATTCGCCTTCGGTGGCGGGGTCATTATTAACAACCTGCCCGCCCCTCTGGAAGCCTTGCGCACCACAAACCTGATAACCGCACCCGGTGCCGTGCGCGGAACGACTCGCCTCAATGTCTTAATCCTGGTCGTGGCGGTTATCGTCATCGCGGTGTGGGCCTTCTTGAAGTGGACCGTTGCGGGACGTTCAATATTTGCCCTGGGAGGCGGGGTGGAAGCCGCAGCCAGGGCGGCAGTCCCGGTCAAGAAAATCAGGATCTTGGTCGCTGTTGCAGCAGGTGCCCTATCGGGCATTGCAGGAATGACCTTCGTGACCTTGTCTGGTACCGCAGACCCGACGGCCTTCACGGGCCAAGAACTCAATGTCATCGCGGCGGTAGTCCTCGGGGGCACGGCGATCACGGGCGGTAAAGGATCTGTCAGGGGCACGGTCTTAGGTGTCGTATTGATTTCTTTGATTCAAACCTCACTGGTTCCTTTGGGCGTTCCAGCGATATGGCAGCAGACCATGGTGGGAATCATGCTCTTGCTGGGTGTCACATTGCAGGCATTGTCGGCGCGCACCAAGCCATACCGACCGATTCTTGAAGTGCTGGTAGGGCCAGGAGACGGCGTCAAAGCGAAAGCTAAAATCCCAGGTGAGGAGCGCTAAGATGACATTTCAAAGCCTACAGATGAAATTCCTGAACACGATGGGAGCTCGCTCTAGCTTCCTGCGGCTCGCCTTGGTTACCCTGAGCATCTTCCTCCTGTTTTCCGTGCTGAATCCGGGTGTGTTCCTTTCCGGGGCGAATTTTCAGTTCATTTTCCTGTCCACCCCAGAGTTGGCGTTACTGGCCTTGGCTATTTCGGTAACCATGCTGACGGCAGGCATTGACCTGTCGGTTGTCGGGATATCGAATGTCTCTGCCATTGCCGCTGCGCAATTAATGGTGATCATGGGGGGCACAAACCAGTCAGTTCCCGTGGCAATGCTGGTTGCCGTTGCGGTTGGGGCTGTATGTGGCCTGGTGAACGCCGCTTTAATCGCTTTGTTGGATGTGCCTCCGATTTTGGCGACGCTGGGAACGCAACAGTTGTTCTCCGGTATTGCCCTGGTCCTTTCGGGTGGTTCGATTATTAAAGGCATGCCCGAGGCCTTCACCAATATCGCCTTGATCACCGTTGCCGGCATCCCGCTGATTTTCATTATCATGCTGGCCATCGCTGCTTTGGTTGGGATCTTGGTGTCGAAATCTTCACTGGGCTTCCAAATGCGCATGGTTGGCTCAAACCCGAAAGCTTCGGACTATTCGGGCATCAACCGAATCAAGGTTCTGACTTTCACGTACCTGACATCGGGCGTTTTGGCAGGCATAGCGGGCTTGATTATCAGTTCCAGGGCTTCTGGGGCCAACTCGCAATACGGGGTCACCTACATTCTTTTGGCTATCGTTGTTGCGGTTTTGGCAGGGGTAGATCCCGAGGGCGGATACGTCACCGTCTCTGGCGTCATCATCGCTGTTTTAGCCCTGCAGATGCTATCCACGGGTTTGTTGTCGATACAAAACAGCCCCCACGTCGTCAATATCATGCAAGGTGCTTTGCTGATATTTATCGTTGCTCTTAACGCCTGGGGGTACAAGCTCTCTGCCTGGATAAAAGCACTCTTAGGGGGCGTGAAGGCGCACTCTTCGTAGCCTTTACCTGTGTAGAAACGCGAAAAAGTTTTCAACCCACGTGTGTTAAGGAGTATTCGTGAGCCAAATATTTGTCCTTGGCGTTGATGTCGGTACAGGGTCGACCAAGGCAGTCCTTTGTGATCCTCAGGGAAAAATCCTTGAAAAAGCGACACATCGCAACCACATGAAGTTGCCGCGCCCAGGGTACGCCGAAATGGATGCTGAGGGGGATTGGTGGGGTTCTGTTATCGATGTGTGTGAGCAGATCACATCCTCAAAGACATTTGCCGCCGTCACCCAGGGCAAGGCCCACCTGGGGGGTATATGTGTTTCAGGCTTAGGCCCAGCCGTGGTCGTTACGGATGGTGAAGGCAATCCTGGGCACCCGGCAATCCTTTATGGCATTGATACGCGCGCCGGTAAAGAGATTATTGAACAAACCGAGGCGCTTGGTGAAAAAGAGATTTTGGCGCGTTGCGGCAAGGCCTTGTCATCGCAAGCCATAGGTCCAAAGCTGTCGTGGATCCGCTCGCACGTCCCTGGTGTAGCCGCTGATGCCCCTTGGTATTCAACCCACTCGTATGTGGTGAAGAAGCTAACTGATAACTGGGTTTTGGATCACCACACGGCTTCGCAGTGCGATCCCTTGTATGACGTGATGAAGCAGGAATGGGCGACGGATTGGATCGACACTGTCCTGCCAGGGTTGAGGGTTCCAAAGTTGCTGTGGCCTGGTGAGCTTGCGGGTTCTGTAACACCACAGGCAGCCGCCTTGACGGGGTTGCCCGAAGGGACTCCGGTCCTCGCAGGCACTGTGGATGCCTGGGCGGAGGCCTACTCTGCGGGGGTCAGTGCGCCTGGTGACCTGATGCTCATGTATGGCTCAACCATGTTTATGGTCCAGGTGTTGTCCGCCCCGACAGTTGGTCAAAAACTCTGGACGACCAGCGGTGTCGCCCAAGGTTCCCACACTCTTGCTGCAGGGATGTCGACCTCGGGAAGCATAACGAACTGGATTCAAGAACTGTGCGGAGGCGCACCCTTTGAAACCTTGGTGAAGGAAGCCTCGGAGATATCACCTGGTTCGGACGGTTTGGTTTTGTTGCCCTATTTCGCGGGGGAACGCACCCCACTTTATGATCCGAATGCGCGCGGAACGATTGCGGGTTTGACGCTACGACATAGCCGTGGCCACGTCTTTCGTGCCGTCTATGAGGGAATCGCCTACGGCATTCGCCAAATTATTGAGGAGTTAGAGTTTTGTGCCGGGCGTGCCGCCAGAGTGATTGCTGTGGGCGGCGGTACCCAAGGTGATCTGTGGACGCAGATCGTTTCGGACGCGTGCGGCATCACCCAAATAATTCCCGAGGTCACCATTGGCGCAGCTTACGGTGATGCCTTGCTGGTCGCACAGTATTGTGGCGCTTTCCCGCAAGATCAGTCCTGGTTGAAGGCCGCTTCCACGGTCACTCCCAGGCCCGCGAACGCCGCCGTCTATCAGGAGCTCTATTCGATTTACCGCGAAATGTATCCTGCCACGGCTTCACTCATGCATCGATTGGCTGCCGTGCAAGAAATGTCGGGGCAGTAAAACTACAGAGGAGGTGTTCGCTATGAAAACAACCGCAGATCGCCATGTTGTTGTGGGAGCGGATTTCGCCGGTTTCCCTTTGAAAGAGGCCGTTAAGGCGCATTTAGAATCGCGCGGCTGGCAGGTTTTGGATTTGACGCCCGAGGTGGACTTGGCCCCCATGTACCACAGGGCAGGCTTCCTCGTGGGTTCAAAGATTGCCGAGGGCGAATACGAAAAGGCTCTGGCCTTTTGCGGGACCGGGATGGGCATTCACGTGGCGGCATCCAAGTGTCCACACGTGCACGCGGCTGTGGCTGAGTCTTTGCCAGCTGCCAGGCGAGCGTCGACGGCCAATAAATGTAACGTGCTGGCGATGGGCGCGTTTTGGACTGGTCCCGCCTTGGGTGCTGCCATGGCCGAAGCGTTTTTGGAAAACGGTTTCGGGGCCGGTTACGAGGACTGGCAAGGCTTTGATGAGTATCACCTGCTGGGTTTCAAGGAGTGCGAGGAATTCGACTACGAGGCCTACAAGGCCCGCGGCTTTTGTGTGGCTGACCCCTCAGTCCCCGTGATGGGCCCCAAACCCAAGGGCCTAGCGTTCTAGTTTCCCATCTTTGCCAACTGAGTAGTTCTTGGCCGACTGTGACGGTTGTACTGCACTGTGGGCCAGTAACTAGTCACTCAGCCTGTAGCAGGGCGACGATTTCTTTGTAGCCGCGTTTTTGGGCGTGTTCCAGTGCCGTGACGCCGTCTTTGTCGGCGATTGACGTGTTGACACCGGCATTGACCAGGGCTTTCACGGTCTGTTGATGCCTGGGGCCACCATCCCCCAAGATGACCGCTTCAAGCAGGGCTGTCCAACCCAAGTCGTTGACGTGGTCCAGGTCGATGCCGGTTGTGGCCACCCACTCAATGTATTCAACGTGCCCGCGTTCGGCTGCGGGGATGGGCGTAATCCCGCCGTAACGGTTGCGCAGTTTCATATTCGGCTTGCCTTCCAGCAAGACTTTGCCCATCTCAACGCTGCCTGTCACGCCTGTGACCAGCCAAGGCGTGTCCTTTTGGTCATCGACGGCATTGACATCCGCACCCTTTTCTACCAGGATGCGTGCGGCCTCAACGTGGTCATTTGAGGCGGCCAACAGCAAAGCCGTACGTTGCCTTGAGTCGCGGGCCTCCAGGTTTGCCCCATTGCCGAGGGCGGCCAGCAGTTCATCGGTATTGCCGCTGGCTGCGGCGTTTAATAGGGCATCGTCGTATGTGTTGTCAGCGGACATGGCTGGGGTGCTCCTAGTAGATGAGGGTTGAGTATCTGTGGGGTTCGTCTGCTGTGCAGGTGGCGAACAGGCCGAAAGCGTGAGTAGCGCTGCGGCCAATGATGCAGCCAATGCTCCAGTCACTGAGACTTGAGCCTTTGCTTGTCGTCGCCCTCGCATAGACACCTTCTGTAGAACCAGTGATCAAGACAAGGGTAACCGTGATGTGAATATATGGCCGCCGGAAGGGGACTTTGGCCGACAAATCGAGGCTTAGGTGTCGACTGGTCGGGGCTCCAAGCGCTTGAGAGCCAACCACCCCAGGGGTGCACGCCCCCAGAAGGTCACCAGGCGGAAGACCATCGCCGCAGACAAGGCCACACCGCTGGGTACACCGGCGACTGTAAGCCCACCGGTCAGACCGGCCTCGATTGGGCCGATGCCCCCTGGTGAGGGAATCAAGGCACCAATCACCGTGGCGGCCAAGTAGGTGATTGCCAAGGTGGTCACCGGCAGGACACGGCCAAAAGCAGCCAGGCTGGCGGCGAAAGATGCGATAAAGAATGCCGCCATGAGGGCTGAACCCGCAACAGCCAAAGCCAGGCGGCGCGGATGCGTGAGCAGCCAAATCAGGCGCGGATAGATCTGTACCCAGGTTGGCCGTATGCGTGCCCATAAGGTGTTGCGCAGACGCGGGATGGCCACAACAGCGCCTGCAGACACAAGCAGGACGACGATGACACTGAGAACAGAGCCCGAGGGCATTGAGAAAGTCGATAGATCCCCGGTCAAGGACGCCAAAGTCACCAGCATGAAGAACACGGTTAAAACCTGAACTAGCTGCACCAGGGTAACCGTGGCAACCGCAACCGCGTTGCTTACACCCGTGCGAGTCAACAGGCGCATATTCACGGTGGCTGGCCCTATCCCTGCCGGGGCAACCAGCGCCACAAAAGAGGCCTCCACCTGGGTTAGTAGAGTTTCACGCAGGTCCAGTTTTTCGGGTGTCAGGGCAATTAACACCATGGCGGAACCGATGTAGGTCAATAAACCCAAGGCGAAAGATGCGAGAACCCACCATGCATTAGCCGACATGACAGCGGCGGCGACTTGCTGGAAGTTCAAGGAACCAGCCACAACAATCACGGCAAAAACACCCAGGGTGACCATGATGAAGGTACGCACGGGGAAGCGTGACAGCGTCGCTTGTCGAGATGGGTCCAAAGAGACTTCAGAAGGCAGGATCTCGAAGATTTCCTCGCGTAGCTGTCGCAAAAGTTCCATATTGTCGCTGGACTTCAATAGGGTGCGGGTTGCTTGTGGCAAAGCCAGGGCCTGAATCAGAGGTGCTAAGGCAACCATGTCATTGACAGTCAGGGTGCGCTGCATCAGTTCCAAGGCTCGGGTGGGGCCTAGAGCTATGGCGCTAAGCGTTAACAGCTGGAGGTGGTCAATGCGCCTGGCCAGGTCAGAGGCGCCGATCTCGCCCGAAGACCAGGAGGTCACCCAGAGTTTAGCGTCCTCATCCACAAGCAAGGAATCTGGAGTCAAGGATCGGTGAGTAAGGCCCTTCCTGTGCCCGCGCAAGAGCTGCGTCCAGGCATCTTCCCACACTGCATCCGAGGCATCAGACAGCTCAAGTACGTGTGTGCCCACAATGTGTTCCTCGACCACCACGACCGAGCCTTCCATCTTCGCCACACCTTCCACAACAGGGGTGCGGATGCCTGCATCCTTGGCAGCCAAGGACATCAAAAAGACCCTTTCGGCAATGTCGTGCAAGGAAGATGTAGAAGACCTGTCCATGCCACGAACACGCAGGTTATCCCAGATGTCCAAGAACATTGCGGCAACTCTTCTATCAGAGTCAATGACGGTTGCGACGTGGCGTTCACCGGCTGAATCCACGACCAGATACCTGCGGTCTGTAGTGGCCCAAATGCCTTGGGTGACTAGTTTTCCTGCGTCCTGCGCCAAGAGCTCAGGTCGGATATCTTGAGCTTCTTCTTCACGCCAGGTTTCAAAGCGCTCGATTTGATCGATAGCCGACAGTGGACGCGAGACGCCCTCGGGAATGTATGTGGAAGCCTGTAGGTTTTGCGTACTGGGTGCGTCGATGCGAATAATCTGTCGCGGGCGGATCCCCGCCTGGGCGATGGCCTGAATCAATAATTCCCCTGCTGCGCGAGGCGCTATCACTCCGAAGGTGAGGCGGGCTGCCAGACCGCAGGCCCTGCCTAAGAAAATGGCGATGATGGCGGTGGGCAGGGAGGCGCCGACCGAAACGACCGTCAGGACTGTCACCAGGCCAAGCAAAAGCCAGGATAAGCGGATGGCGCGGCTTTCGAAGAACTCTCCGCTGGCGGTCAATAAGGCTGAAAGACCTGCTAAAACCGGGTTCAAAATGAGTCGTGGGCCGTACAAGGTAGGGATTGCCAGGGCCTCGTAAAGGGCGGAGCCCTCAATCCACGGGGTCGCCTGTCCGAGGGCTGTGACCAGCATGATTGTTAAGCCTGCGGTTACGAAAGACAGGATGGCGGTGCGCCAAGCGCGGTTGATGAGCAAAGAGATCAAGACAAGTGTGGGTACGAGGATGGTGACCAGGCGTTCAACCAGGGACACGGGCAGGAACAGCAGGGCGCCCAGGCCGCGGTGGACGACCTGCGAGACGTCGCCGGTTACACCCATGAGGGTGCCGTGTGCGTACAAGGCCAACAGCGCGATGAAGACGACGCCTGCCAAGGTCAGCCCCAGGTCAAGGATGTCGGAAAGGCGGCGCACACGCCCATCAGGGGTGTCAACAAGCAGCACCCGAACATGACTGGTGTCGGGGCTGCTGTGCTGATTCATAAAAGTAGTTTAGGCCACAGGCCGGACACGATACCCGTGCACGCAGTTTGGCGCCAGTGCGAGGGCAAGGTCATGAATGCGCGGCTGCAAGCATCGCATTCGCCCTTCAAACCTCGCAGTCACCAAACTGAGGCCATACAAAGCTGGGCGCTGGCCGGTTCGCTATCCGATCGGAAAAAAGTTCCACATCCACAAACGTGGGTGAAATATTATGACAGGAAGACTGAAATGGAAACACTTTGTCCAGAAAGGCTACCGTTGTAATGAAGGGGAATGTTGCTAGCGGAAAGAGCCAGATAAGGGTGTCAAGCGTGAAAAACACACTGGGGAAACTGCTTTTGAAGACCCTAGTGATTGCGACAGTTGGCGCTGTTTCTGGCGTATTTGGGGGTTACCTGTTGCAACACGCCTTTGATCAACCGAGTATTCCCCTGTATTTCTTCGCTGCGTTCGGAGTCTTTGGTGCCTTGGCAAGCTTGGCTAGTGGTCCTTGGAACGAGTACTTCCGCGCGCGCGGCGGGGTGCGCCAGGCCATTGACACATGGCGCAGCAATCGGAGATTGCATACAAAACACGGGCAAGGCTCTGCTTAATTTATGTGGGTGCGTCGGGCTTCGCTATATGGCAAGCTCGACGCACCCACATATTTTTACGGACGGCACCCACTCCATTGTGAACTGTGACTGACTTCCCTAGCTTCGCGTTCATGCCGCAACAACCCGCCCGGTAGGCTAAAGACGCGGTATCCGCCTGCATCAGGTTTAAAGGAGTCACAGTGTCCATTGCTTTCGGGTCCATCCCCGCAGTTGTATCGGTTGTGCCAGGTCAACTGGCAACCGCCCTCGGCAATAAACCTACAAACCTGTTGGATTACCTGCACGACCCGGAAAAACTGTTGTGGGATTTGTTGAACGCGTGGGGACCGTGGCTGTTGGTTGCCGTGGCGTTGATCGTCCTGGTCGAATCCGGGTTGTTGTTCCCGGTGTTGCCGGGCGATTCGCTGCTGTTCACGCTGGGTTTGCTGCACCACCAGATGCACTTGGACCTGTGGCTAATTTGTGTTGTATTGATTGTGGCGGCGATTATTGGCGCCCAGGGAGGTTACCTGATTGGCCACTTTTTCGGGGCCAGGTTCTTCACGCCTGACGCCAGATTCTTGAAAACCGAATACCTGGACACCGCCGAGGCCTTCTTCAACAAATGGGGCGGACCAGCGCTTGTACTGGCGCGTTTCATTCCTTTTGTGCGCACGTTTACGCCGATCGCAGTCGGCATGGCCCGCTTTCCGTATGTGCGTTTCCTGTTTTGGAACACCCTGGGCGCGGTCGTCTGGGTGGTTTTGTTCGTCGTCGGAGGTTCGCTGCTGGGAGGCTTCGACATCATCCGCAACAACATTTCGGCCATTGCGCTGCTGATCGTTTTCGTTTCGGTTCTACCCATGATTTTCGCAGGTGCGCGCGCCTGGCTAAAGTCCCGCCAGGACAAGGCAGATTCCTAGATTATTTCCGAGGGCGACTCGCAGGGCGTGTAGAAGTAGGTTGAATTACTGTTATCCCAGGTGATAGGCGTATTGTTCGCAGCGTTCCGTTAGAAACAGTGCAGCGAAATGATAAGGCCAGTGAACGCCTGTGGCAGATGCCCATATCGTCCCTGTGGAACCCCGCTGACTAGTTGGCTTTGCGTAGGCGCAGGGAGTTGGTTACTACTATGACTGAGGACATGGCCATGGCGGCACTTGCGATCATGGGGTTTAGCAACCCCAAAGCCGCCAGTGGAATTGCCGCCACATTGTAGGCAAAAGCCCAAAACAGGTTTTGCTTGATGACGCGCAAGGTCGCCTTCGATATTCGCAGTGCTGTAGGAATACTGGTGACCTGTGTTGACACCAAGGTGATATCGGAAGCAGCCATGGCCGCATCAGAGCCGGTGGCCATGGCAAAGCCCAGGCCCTTGACCCCCGCTTGGGCCAAAGCGGCAGAGTCATTAATACCATCACCCACAAAACCGACAGTGCGGCCCTGCTCTTGAAGGTCTTTGACCAGGGCTGCTTTATCTTGGGGAAGCAGGCCGGCGTAAACCACGTCAATTCCACAGCCCTGGGCAACGGACCTAGCAGCCGCCTCATTATCGCCAGTAACCATCATGGTTTCGATGCCTTGTGAACGCAGTTGTTCGAGGCCAGCCCAAGCAGAGTCCTTCAACTGATCGCTCAAAGAGATCACTCCAAGAACGCGAGGGTCTTCCAGGTTGCCCACTGTCAGGCGGGCAGAGTCTTGCCGCTCGCTATCGCTGTTATGGACGGGCGTAACTCTCGTTCGATCCACAATGTGGCCGGTGTAGCCTGCGGACTCAATGGCCTTAAGGATCTGTGCATCGTCCAGATCCACATCCGTGCCCACCTGTAAACGGGCAGATTCTGTCGCCAGGTTGACGCTGGCTTCCACTCCGTCGAGCTTATTGAGTTTCCGGTTGACGCGATTGACGCATGAGGCACAAGTCATGCCCTCGATGCCCACGTCGATCACTTGGTACGCGCTGGCGACCTGGGAGTGCCCTGCCTGGAATGCATCAGAAGAGGGCTCCAAGACTTCTTGTGGCTGGCTATCAGGGGTTACCCACGCTTGACCGCGCAACGCAACCACAACCGTCGAGCCCTGTGCCTGTGCCTGTGCTATTGCGGTTTCCAGTGGCGCAGAGATCGCAGCACCCAAAGAACTTGCCCACCCTGGCTTACCGACTGCCACAGCAAAAGTCTCATGTTGTGAACCCACACGGGCACGTAGCAGTCCGCGCACGCCACTGCCCGCATCACTGCTAAATCCCAGGACCTCAACGTCAGCCACGTCAACATCTGATTCGGCAATAGCCTTGCCAATCGGGTGCTCAGACTGGGCTTCAAGCGCCTTGACCCAAGGCAGCCAGTGCGGCTCTTGTTCCGCGCCGACAACCGCACCGCCCTCGGAAATGATCTGTGCGACGGACATTTCTCCTTTTGTTAGGGTGCCTGTTTTGTCCAGCAGGATGGTGTCGATTTGGCGGGTGGATTCAAGGATCTCTGGGCCTTTGATGACGATGCCTAGCTTGGCCGCACGTCCCGAGCCGACCAGCAGGGCCGTGGGGGTGGCAAGGCCCAAAGCGCAGGGGCAGGCGATAACCAAGACTGCAACGGCAGCGGTTATGGCGCTTTGGACAGAGGCGCCGAAGGCAAGCCACGCCAGGAAAACAGCCAGGGCCAGAGCCAAGACGACGGGGACGAACACGGCAGAAACCCTGTCGGCCAGGCGCTCTATGGGAGCCTTGGAAGCCTGTGCGGCGGTCACCAGGGCCGTAATCTGAGCCAAGGTGGTGTCCTTGCCGACCTTGGTGGCTCGAACCTTCAAAGAGCCCCAGGTGTTTATGGTCGCACCCGTGACCGCGTCACCCACGCCGACATCCACAGGCAAGGATTCGCCTGTAATAAGGGAGGTGTCCAGGGCAGAGCTGCCCTCGATGACGATGCCGTCCGTCGGGATGGACTCGCCGGGGCGGATGATGGTGATGTCACCGACGACAAGGTCGCTTGTGGGGATGAGGATTTCTTCCAGGTCCCCTGAGATGGGGTTAGCGCGCAGGACGTGGGCCTCTTTTACGCCCAGGTTCAACAGCTCACGCAGGGCGTCGCCTGCGCGGTTCTTGGCGCGGTCTTCCGCGTAACGTCCCGCAAGCAAGAAGGTGGTGATCATCGCGGCGACCTCGAAATAGACTTCCGCATGTGTGCCCGGTGTGGCTGCCCGGGGGATCAAGGACATGGACATTCTCATGCCGATGTGCCCGGCACCTCCCCAGATGAGAGCCCATACAGACCAGGCAGTAGACACAATGATCCCCATGGAGACAAGGGTGTCCATGGTGGAGGTCAGGTGTCGGGCCGAACGGAATGCTGATACATGGAAAGGCCAGGCGCAATATACGACGACAGGCACAGTCAAGACCAGTTGCATCCACTGCCAGCCTGGGAACTGCAACACCGGGACCATGGAAGTCACCATGACCGGAAAGGCCAGGCAAGCGGCAACTATCAGGCGCGGCAGCAGGGCAGAAGACTTGAGTTCTGCCGGGCCGGGAGACGGGGGCTGTGGATGGGTCGCCAGGTTTTCAGACATTGAGTTCGACGAGTTCATAACCAGCCTCGTCAATCGCATCTTTAATGGCGTCGCTGCTCAAGGCCTGGGTTGAGACGATTGTGGCTTTTGAGATCCCGTTCGTTTTCAAATCGATTTCAATCGCTTCAATGCCATCTAGCAGTGATAATTCATCCGTGACGTGATTGACGCAGTTGTTGCAGGTCATTCCCGCAATATGTGCGACAGCTGTGAATTCTTTAGGCACGATAGCTCCTTACCTTCGTCTCTAGATCGGCGAAATAATACCGTTTCTAAGGTAAGCCTAAGCAGGTGGTGTTCCAGCGTCAATCCATTTCACTGCCAGCGCAATGGCTACTTGACCTTGAGCCCCCGGAGTGCTCTCGATATGCTTGACTTCCGTGGGTTACTGCGGCTAAAGGATACGTAGGCATCGAGAAGGCGCTCGAAGGAGGTCGCAGTGGCATGGTTTTGGCGTAGCCGCCGCGACAAGGAAAACCGCGAAGGTGCGGATGAAGGTGTCCCGGTCGCAGACAATGCTGGCAAGATTAAAAAATTTAAGAAACCGATTTCTTCTATTCCCGAGGCCGTCACAAATACCCGGATCCGAGAGACGCTAGAGGCAATTGGTCTGTACTTCTTGACCGATCCTGATGGAGACCTGTACTTCAGGATAGACGGGTCAAGTTACTATATTTTCTTGGATAACCAAGGAAGCACACTGGTCACGAGGGGTATATGGTACCCACGCGCTCCCGTTCATACTCGGATGAAGCTTGCGCGGATTGCCAATAGCCGCAATGAAAGGGCCTATTGGCCCACCTGCTCTCTGCGCGTAGACGACTCTGGGGGCATCACCTTGCTGGCAGATACCGCGGTCCCCGTTTCCGATGGATTGAGCGATCGGCAATTGCGGCAATGCCTTGAGTGTGGGATTAACTCGACCGTCAATTATTTCCGAGAATTAGAAGACGCCTTCCCAGAAACTCGTTTTGGTGACGATCCGCTCATGGGTGGGGACTGATATGCCCAGAAACCTGGATAACAGCAAGATTCTTCCCTTGGCTTGCGCCCAGGTAGAAGCGTTCTTGAGAAGGGGAAACTACAAGTACAAAGTCAGCGATGATGGCTCAATAAACGCACGCTTCGAAGACATGGGAATAAGCATCAGCTGTGTAGGCGACAGCGACGAAATCCTCTACGGGAAAGCCACCTGGCTAAAATCCGTCGCCATTGATGATTGGGATGAATTAACGGAACTTATTAATGACTGGAACTCTACGCGCTACTGGCCGAAGGCCTACTGTGTCGAAAGTTCTGGTGAACTGCTGTTGATCGGCGAAGCCAACTTCGATCTGGAACAAGGCGCAACCGAAGAACAGCTGGATACATACGTGGATTGCATTATCTCCACGGCCTTGACCTTGCAATCATTTGCCGAAAAAGGGATTAAGACCCTGAGAGAAGCAGATTAGTTTTAAAAACATTTCCGAGGACGACACGTCGTTACTGGCATCGCGTTGTTACTTACACTGCAGCACACGTTCCTTTTGGTTCCTGGTCGAGGGTCACTCCAGGTAATTGACGAGGTCTGAGGCAATGCCCGTGTAGGTCGCAGGAGTCAACTGCGTCAATCGCTGTTCCACGTCTTTAGGTAGGCCCAGAGATTCAATAAATGCGCGCATGGCAGGGCCATCAACCTTGTGGCCCCTCGTGAGATCCTTGAGGCGTTCATAAGGATCCTCCATTCCGGTGGCCCCAGCAATGGCAGCTACCCGCATCGCTTGTTGGACGGCTTCCCCCAGGACTTCCCAATTATTGTCCAGGTCGCGGGCCAGCAAGGCCGTATCAGCCTCAAGGCCGTCAAAACCGCGCATCAGGTTATCGATGGCCAGCAAGGAGTGTCCCAGGCCAACGCCTGCGTTCCTTTGGGTCGTGGAATCTGTCAGGTCGCGTTGCAGCCTTGAGGTCACGAGAGTTGCAGCCAAGGAATCGAGGAGAGCACAAGAGATCTCCATATTGGCTTCCGCGTTTTCGAAGCGGATCGGGTTCACTTTGTGGGGCATCGTGGATGACCCGGTTGACCCCTGAGCGCTGAGTTTCTGATGGAAGTACCCCATGGAGATATAGCTCCAGGTATCCGTTGCCACATTGTGAGCAATTCGATTAAACCTGGCCACATTCGCATAGAGCTCTGATTGCCAGTCGTGGGATTCAATCTGTGTGGTCAAAGGGTTCCACGTCAGACCAAGGTGTTCCACAAAGCCACGTGAAATAGCAGGCCAGTCGGCATTTGGCACAGCGACAGTGTGCGCTGCAAAGTCCCCGGTCGCCCCGTTAATCTTGCCCAGGTAGGGCTGGGCGTCAATCAGGTCAATCTGGCGTCCCAGTCGATATGCCCATACGGCTATTTCGTGCCCCATGGTCACAGGTGTTGCAGGCTGTCCGTGAGTGTGGGCCAGCATGGGAACATCCCTGTAGTCCTTGGCCATGTGCTTCAACTGCTCCACCAGGGCGCGGGCCTTGGGCAACCACACACGCTGCACTGCCGAGCGAATAACCAGGCCATAGGACAGATTATTGATGTCCTCGGAGGTGCAGAAGATGTGGACGATCTCTTTGACCTTCGGCAAAACGGTATTAGCCCCAAGTTCTTGGGGGGCGCGCTCCAGGATCGACTTCAACAGGTATTCGACCGCTTTAACGTCGTGCCTGGTCTCTGCCTCAATCGTGGCCAACTGTGCGATTTCGGCAGCGCCAAAACCAGAAACCTGGGACCGCAAATACTGCTTTTCGCCCTCGGAAAATGTTGGGGCACCAGGTAAAACCCCGTGGGTTGTCAACCACGTCAACCACTCGATCTCTATATGCAGCCTCGCACGATTCAAAGCGGCCTCTGATAAATGGTTCACCAGGGGTTCGGCAACCGAACGGTAGCGCCCATCCAAGGGACCAAGCGCAATAAAATCCTCAAGGGCACCCAAATCAGTCATGGTCAAAGGGAGGTCGCCAGTGCTCGGCTGAATCTGCATTACTAACCTTTCAATCGGGTAAGTGCTAAAACTGTGACAAAACTTCGTCTGCCAGGGCAATTCCAAGTTCTTGTGAGCAGGCGATGGCGTAATCAAACTCCGTGCGTTCCTTGCCCAAAGGAAGTACCGTATCGGCGCTGAGATCCACAGGGTGCCCAGCCCAGACACCAGACACACTGAGCGTCAGGGTACCCGAGGCTACGGCCGGCACAGCCGCCACATTCCTGGTCAAAACGCCCTCGGCCTTGAGTGAATTATCCCGCGAGGCATCAATTGCTGAAAAAAACGCGCGCTCTGCCTGTAGCTCAAGGCGGCGATCGAGGTCATCTAACTCAGCCAAAACATTTCCGAGGGCGTCCTCGTCCTCCCTGATTTCCAAGGCGAAATCCTTGGAGACGGCAATCAAAGAAAGGCCAGGCATGTCAAAAGTGGCAAGGTCATCGAGGAGGTGAAGCGCAATATCCGATTCACCGCTGAGCAGGGCCACTCGCAGGGGGGCGCAGGGATCCGTTTGGGGTGTAAGGGCAGTGAGTGTGCAGGTGAAACCCTGGTTTGAAAGTGTGGCGATAAACAGATTTCCCGCATGTTTAGCCTCAGGTGTATCCGCGCAGACAGCGGTGAGTGGGTTGGCGGGAACCCAGACGCGCGCAGGGGCCTTTGAGGAAGACATAGAACTACTATCGCACGTTGAGGGCTGCGGGGATGTCAGTGAATCCCGCAAGTGTTGGTATTCATGGCTACCGGGCAGTTTTGGGGTTATCCACAATTGCGGTCTTTGGAGTTTATCCACAGTTGCGATGTGCGGCCATGAACGCGATCAAGGGCGTAGGTAATGTCGAAGGCACCGGCTGGACACAGGGGTCAGCGAGCTTCGAAAGGCAATGTTATGGGCATAGGTACATTGGCTGCGGCCAAGCGAGCTGAAGAGGACGTGGAACATGCCCTCATGTCCTTGGGTGCCAGTCGGGCCACTGAAGCCTGGAGAGGCCATGTCCAAGAATGCTACGAGGAGCGCCTCGCTGAACTAAACGCAGAGGTCCTAGCGGTTCAAGGTTGTTCTTGGGAGCTGAGCTCGGCGGTCAGGGCGCTTCAGGCGGCAATGAGTTGAGGCAGAGATGACAAGCACGATGGTTGCTCCGGGCGCAGTGGGCGCAGTGGGAGAAAATTGGGGGGACACGTTTGATTCAAGCCCAGGAATCCCCCAGGGCAATAAGCCACTCGATGTGATTTTTCCGCGCAATACGGACTACTCCCTGCCTTCTGGGGTCAGGGGTGGGTACACGATATCCAAGGACATCGCCGGTCTTGATGGCCCAATGCGCCCAAGGATCTGGGTGGTCGGTGGACTGACCAAGGTCGACACTCAAGAGTTAGAAAGGATTCAGGTTTCCTTACAGCGCACCGAGGAGGGTTTGCACACCGCGATTGTCAACGTGCACGAGGTTGAAACTAGGGCCTTCGACGAAGCGATGTTTCGCATCAATATGCTCAGTTCACAAGGGGCTCAGTCAGTGATGGTTGCGCAGAAGATCGCCGCGATCTACGCCGCATTAGAGCGCGTCAGGGGCGCGGTGTCTCAACTGTTGTGGGGTCCGCGTGGGTTACATGCGGTGTGCGAAAAGACGGCTTTGCTGCGCAGACAGGTCTATCAGGCCCAGGGCACATTTGTGATGGCAGAGGGAAACGTTTTGAGCGGGTGGGGAAAGTCCCCCATGGGATTCAACCTGGCCATGATTTTCCGTTGGCTTGGCTTCGATCCAGATCTGGGTGGGTTGAAACATGTTGTGGATGGGGCAGCAAGAATAGGAGGGCGTGGGGATAACACGACAGAGGAAATGCAAGGAACGCAAAACGCACTGCACAACCTGTGCGAGGACATCGCAGCCCACAGTCAGTTGCCTACGTTCATCACGGTTGGTGAGCAAAAGATTGACACAAGAACCTTGAGCCCGACACAAAAAGGCGCCTTGATCTTCAGCGTCTTGACGGAGTTATACGGGGATGACACCTACGGGAACCTCAATGCGGTAGCCGTACACACAGCCGATGGAGTCAAACACATCTCGGTCCCCAGCGTTTTGGATGACAAAGAGGCAGTAACAGGAGCAATCAAGACTTTGGAAGACTATGCAGGCTCCAAGGGAATCGACATATCCCAAGACAGCACCTTGGGCGGTGGCACAGCCGCAGCTTTCGCTTTGATCCTGCCCAGCATCAGGCAGGCCTTTCAATCACAGTCAGACAAATCTGCACAACGATGGCCAAGCACTGACACCGCAAAGTTCATAGCAAAGGTAGAAGAGACCACCGGCAGTAAGCTCAGCCGTCGCGCATTACAGGTTCCTTCGAACAGCAGCCTTGCCTCGCCCTCGGCAAAAGATTTTTCCGAGGACGGCAGGTCGGAACTGGGGAAGTACACACGGCTGCCTATCGAAGTAGACGAGTGTATTGACTATTTACGGGTTGTGGATCCGGAAGGTCAACGTGGGGCGATGGAGCTGCAAGGTTGGAAAACCCCTGATGGGCGTGAAGGCTACCGTCTGGTCTTGCGGGGAACTCAGGCGTGGGACGGGGGATCTCCTCAGCCGCAAGACATGTTGACGAATTTTCAAGCGATAGCTGGTTTGCCGTCTGCGCAAATCGAGGCGGCAAAAGCGGTTTTGGATGCGGGTGTGTCTGCGGGAGCGCCGGTAGAGATCATCGGTCATTCTCAGGCCGGGATTATTGGTGTGCAGTTGGCCAGCGATCCGGGTGTTCTTGCCAAGCACAATATTGTAAGCGTAATTACTGCTGGAGCCCCTGTGGCAGGGGCGGACCTGCCCGAAAAAGTGGGTGCGCTGCATCTGATCAATGTCTCGGATTTTGTGCCCTCGCTTGATGGGGCGCATAACGTGCCCAGCGCGAGTCACGTGAATGTATTGACGGATATGGGCGGGATCGAAGGCTGTGAAGAAGCGCATGGTCGTGATACCTACACGGTGATGGCTAAAGCAGTGATTAATGCGGAGGATCCGGGCATTGATTGGTGGGCAAAACGGCGTGCGGAGGCCATGAACCTGGACGGTGCGTTACAGGATGCCCACACACAGAGAATTGAGGTAGAAAGAGTCCTCATTCGGAAGAAATAATGACCGATATTATGTTCAGGTAGTTGTATCTTCGCAGGTCACAGTTATGAAGCTGAAAGTTTACTGAAAACTTCCGCAGAAGTTCATGATGTTCCTAAAGTGCATTGAAACCGGGACGATAGGAAGGGCGAATCGTAGGTGGAGTGTCTCTGCTGCCGGTTTGAGCTAGGAAGGACGCCTAGCTGGAGAATGACACAAGGACGGGATGCGTTATGTACGCAAACGGGGCAACGAAAGATGTCAAGCAAGTCTTGACAACGCAAGTGGCTGTGGCCGACACCACGAAGCAGGTTACGGCAACGGTTGGTACTACGGCGGTCAGACACGCCCGTAGACGAGGGATTGGTGCGGTCGGTTTTGCCGTCGCGGCTCTTGCCCTGACGACTATTGCTCCCATTGATGGTGTCTTTACATCTAATCCCGTTATTGCTCCTCCCCAACAAGCAGCTCCTTCAGTGAATGCCCCGTCACTTTTGCAGCCTGCCGGGCCTGATGCAGGCGTTGCGCAAATGGCGCGTCTCGCTGGCGTTTCACAGTACTCTGCCGCTGTTGCTGTTTCACAGCGTGCCTTCCCCAACGGTGCCCCCGTCGTTTACCTTGCGAACGTCTCGAATCCCGTCGATGCCCTCCCCGCTTCAATCTTGAATGACGGTCCAGTCCTCTTGGTTGACACCGCAGGTGGAATCAATGCTGAGGTGCTGGGCGAGATCGCCCGTCTGAAGGCCAGAAAGGTTGTGGCCTTGGGTGGACCTGCAGCAATTAGTGACGCCGTCTTGGGGCAGGCCTCCGGCTCCGTAGGTGGACAAAATGCCAGACTTGCCGGCGACAACCGCGTCCAAACAGCCGCTGCAATCGCCTCACATGCCTTCCCCGGAGGAACGACAACTGTTTACGTAGCAGATGCTTACGGTTCGAATGGCAAGGGCTCCCCTGATGCCGTAGCAGGCGGGGCACTTAAAGATGGACCCATTATTACCGTTGGCCCGGCTGCCGGAGATAAGGCCATCGCCAAACAGGTCATCGCCAAGCTGAACGCGTCCAATGTCGTTGCGCTTGGTGGCCAAGCTGTACTGCCAGATGTCACCCTGAACGAAATCGCGGCTGGCCGCGCGGTCGGGCGTTTGGCGGGAGCTGACCGCTACGCCACCGCAGGACAAATTGCCTCGCATGCCTACCCTGGTGGGGCAGGAACCATATACATCGCCGAAGGAAACGCACTGGCAGACGCCCTCGTTGCCGGAGCGCTGAATGACGGGCCATTGTTGCTGGTCCCCGCAGGACCATCACAGGCCACGCGCGATATGATCAAGAACTTCGGCGCATCCAACGTCGTGGCCGTCGGTACCGGGGTCAGCGATGAAGCCATGAGAGTTGCAGCCGGGCAGGTCGATCTGGCAGCTAAAAAGGCTCTGGAAGTTGCTGCGACACAAGAGGCACAACAAGCCGCCACACTGAATGCCACACTGGGACAGCTGGTACATTCTCAAGCGCCTTCCCCCTCGGATTTTGCAAAAGAACAAGCTGTGGTCAATGAAATCAATGCCCAGCGTCAGGCGCGTGGCCTAAAGCCGCTAGCTAGGGACTCTCGCATGGATGACGCAGCGCGTATGTGGGCACAAACCGTAGCTTTGACTGGTAACTTCGTACACTCCAATGGGGCGAAGGCCTACAGTGCGCTAATGCCTGCTGGGTGGAAGAAGGCCGGAGAGAACATGGTCGGCTTCTACAATGTGGACCCCGTGAAGTACGCACAGGGCACGGCCCAGCTGTGGATTAATTCACCGGGACACTATGCGAACCTGGCTGACCCCGTGTACACGCACACAGGCGTGGGCGTGGCGACCGGGCGCGACTGGGTCTACTGCGTACAAAACTTCGGCCGATACTTCTAGAAAGAGTATCTGGGAAGACAATCACAGCCGTGTGACATGCGAGGTGGGGCCATGTGGTCCCGCCCTGCATCCCCGCCCTGAGCACGACAATTCGGGTGAGGAAAAATGGCGGGCTTAGAGCATCGCATTTAGACTCGAAACATGAACTTTATTGCGCGATTGGCGGCTAATGCTGCAGGGCTTTGGGTGGCCGCCTGGCTGATTAAAGGCATAAGCATCCCTCAAGCCTCGCCTTTGAGCGAACAACTACTGGTCATCGGGGTTATTGCCCTCATTTTCACCCTTGTACAGACCGTCGTGAAACCTTTTATGAAAATCGTGACCTTCCCGCTGTACGTGGTGACCTTCGGGCTGTGGGCGCTGGTTGTGAATGCCGTTTTATTGATCATCACCTCGAAGGTGACCGAAAGCCTGGGGCATGGGCTGCATGTGGACTCCTTTGGTGCCGCAGTTCTCGGAGGCATTATCACCGCAGTTGTCGCTAGTATTGTCAACGCGGTGATTCGTCCAAAAAACTAAAGCGCCCACATAGTGAAACAAGTGTCCAAAATCTGAGAAACAGGGCAAACTTGGGGTATGACTGCTGACGCGACGCCCTCGGAAATGGAAATGCCTGTGCGGATTCGGCCTAACGTTGCCGCGTTGCCCGCCTATGTTGCCGGAAAGACCAAGGCAAGCCCGAGGGCGGTGAAGTTGTCCTCCAACGAAAATCCAAACCCGACGCTTGCCACCATCGTTAACGCCATTGAGGCTCGCGCGCGTGGGGTGAACCGATACCCCGATATGTACGGGATACCGCTGGTAGAAGCACTGTCTGAGCGGTTTGAAGTACCGGCGGACCGCGTGGTCGTAGGTAATGGGTCGGTTGCGCTTCTGTTTCATATCTTGGCGACCGTTGCTGGTCCCGGTGACAAGGTCGTGATGGCGTGGAGGTCCTTCGAGGCATATCCGATCGGTATCGGAACTGTTGGGGCCCAGTCCGTTGCGGTTCCTTTGGGTGCCGGTGAGCGCCATGATTTGGCGGCGATGCTGGAAGCCGCAAACACAGACCCGGCCGTGACTGCGGTCTTGCTGTGTACGCCGAACAACCCGACCGGGCCCACGCTGTCGGAAGCAGAGGTTCGCGGGTTCCTGGACGGGCTGCGGCCAGGGGTTTTGGTGCTCTTGGACGAGGCTTACTGCCATTTTGTGCGCGACGGCGCGGCAGTCGACGGCCTTGACCTGGTTGACGATTACGCGAATCTGATTGTGTTGCGAACCTTCTCGAAGGCCTACACCTTGGCCGGTTTGCGTGTGGGCTATGCGGTTGCAGGGGACGCGCGCCTGGCTTCCGCTGTGCGCGCGGTGTCCACGCCGTTTGGCGTCAACGCCCTGGCCGAGGCCGCTGCGATTGCGGCCTTGGCCTGCGAGGATGAGTTGGCTGGGCAGATTGAAGGCATCGTCAGCGAGCGCGAACGGGTTGTGGGTGTTTTGCGCGAACACGGCTGGGGCATCCCGGAAACGCAGGGGAACTTCTTTTGGCTTCCGTACCCGGGGTTGGTTGACGCGATTGTCGCCGCTTGTGCAGCCGACGACATCACGGTCCGCCCCTTCCCCGAGGGCGTGCGCGTGTCCATCGGAACGCCGGAAGAAAACGACCGCCTACTGGCAGCTTTGCTGACCATATCGGTGGGCCACTGACCCACAACAGGATGACCACACCGTCTCATCGCCTGGAAGACATTCAGCAGATATGATTTAGGCACCATCGGTGCACTCATCAAGGAGGTGGTGTCGTGAAGGGCTCTCGGTTTTTTGGGTTGGCTGCTGTGGTGGTGTTTATTTCGGCGCTTGGACTCGCGGGATGCGGGGACTTTGCAAAAAGCGCAACACAGGCCACTAAAGGACCAATCGCGCTGGATTTTACGGATCGTGAGGCGAACCTAGAAGAGGACAAGGTTCCTTTAGCAGCCGGGGATCACAATAGCCCGGTTGCTTTCTGGCTAGAAGATGGCACAACCTTGCGTGTGTACAGAGGAACTGGTGACGGGCCATGCGAAGAAGAGCCTGCTGACCTGCGTTTTGATGGTGTAGACACATACACCCTAGAGGTAAAACTAAAAGAGAACGAAGAAGATATTTGTTTGCTGATAGGCAGAACCAGGGTGACTGACCTGAAGAATGTGCCGAAGCCAGCACAAGGTCTGGGACAGTTGTCAATCGAAGGAGGCAACACCCTAAAAACGACTGTCGACATCACCGACGGTCCTCCTGAAATTTAGTGTGCTGATAGCCTCAGCGGGTTTGGGTGAGGTACATGAGGACGGCGCGGACTCGGCGGTTTTCTTCTTCGGGGCCCAGGCCCAGTTTCATGAACACGTTTGCCACATGCTTGGACACCGAGGCTGCAGAGACAAACAACTTCTCTTGGATCTGCGAGTTCGACAGGCCCTGAGCCATGAGCTCCAAAACCTCTGCCTCGCGCGGGGTCAAAGCCTGCAACACGGGTGCTCGATGCTGCATCAAATGCGCCGCCACCTGCGGGTCAACCACCATTCCGCCGGCGGCAATCACCGACAAAGACTGCATGAAATCCGCCACTCGCGTAATGCGGTCCTTCAACAAATAACCCAGACCACCCGGGGAAGGCTCGCGCGTGGCAGATTCATTTCCGAGGGCGTCTCGAACAGGCTGTGGCGTCAACGCAGACAACCGAGAAACGTTACTACTTGGGGCAAGATTAGCGCCTGGTTCGCTCTCGGAAGAAGAAAATAGCGCCCGTGCGTAGGTGGAGGCAACGTACTGCGAAAAAACCAGCAGGCCGATGGTGGGGTGTGTGGCTCGAATCTGTACAGCGGCGCGCAGGCCGTCGTCTTCCATATGTGGGGGCATGCGTACATCGGTGATGACCAGATCGGGCAGGTCAGCTGAAGCGGCCAAAGAGTCAACCACGTCAATCAGTTCGTCTGCGGTTTCGACCTGGGCAATCACCTCGTGGCCCTGGCGTGCAAGTAAGCCAACCAGCCCTTCGCGCAAAATGGCCGCATCATCCGCCACAACAACCCGCATATCAGTCCTCAACTCGACTAGTCCCACCGATCACAAGTGTAAGGCCGCAGTGCTAGAAAAGTTATCCACAGGTTGACATTTTAGATTTTATCCACAGCTGAGAATAGAGGACCTTCGACACGAAGCTTGAGGTCGTCACAATGGACTATGGTCATTTGGAAATCGGCGTATAAACATGGGTGTTCTTCGGAAGACATCAAACTTGCGATGGATACCTCTTTGACTGTCCTTCGTATCGGTGAGGATCCGGACAGGAGGTTGTATATGGGTTTCGATACAAGACTTCGTCCTCTAGAAATTGTGACGGTAATGAGCGACGATGGTGTGGAAGTGGTTATCCACGCGATGAAACTGAGGAAAAAGTATTATGCGAGAGGGTGGTGAGGACATGACAATACCTGTGGTTGAAACGGTAGAGGGCTTTACGGAAGAACAGTTAAAAGCCTGGCAAGAGGAAGCTGAAAAGGGGTATGACCTCAGTACAGCTGTCCCTGTCGATAATCCTCATTTGCATGATGGTGAGAATACGGACTGATGTGCGGGTTTGCCTAGATGGGTGTGAGGCCGGATTCGCCGGTTCGCAGCAGCAAAGGGATCTGGGCGCGCACTGTTGTGGGGCCACCGGGCGGCGAGATAACGTTTACGGTGCCACCGAAAGCAGCCAGGCGTTCAGTCAGGCCGGCTAGGCCGTGACCTTTTGTGATGCAGGCTCCACCTGGACCTTCATCGACTACTGACACATGTAAGGCGTCATCAGCTGCAAGCATCACCGACACCTGGGCGCCTGGCGCGTACTTCGCAGCGTTTGTCAGCGCCTCAGAAACCAGGAAATACGCGGTCGATGCAACGCCGTCGGGTAGCACAGGCAAGGGGTGGGGCACCGCCAGACGAGCCTTGGGCTGTAGACCCGCGTGGCCAATCAACTCACGCACAGCAACCTCAAGGCCGTGGTCGGTAAGCACCTGCGGATGGACGTCACGCACCGTGTGTCGTAACGACACCAAGGCCAGATCGTTTAGTTCCTGGGCTTGTGACAATAGTGTGGCAAGCTCCTGGGCTTTTGAGGTTGTCGCGGTTGATGTTTCTGGCGTATGTGACATCAGAAGTTCAGTAAGTTGTTGTGCAATCCAGGCGGCTTCGCCGATTTTTAGGCCCGTTGCCACCAGGTATTGCTGGGCACCATCATGCAGGTCACCTTCAATGCGGCGGCGCTCAATCTCAAAAGCATCCACAATGGCACGCCTGGATTCGCGCAGACCGACAACCTCGGCAGCCAGGGTTTGCGCGCGTGTTCCAAGGCCCCGCCCTCGGAAAAATCTTTGAAAAAACTGTCCACCCATCAAACCCAAGTCTATCCACCACTCAACACCTCTGTGATGCGTACAGGGTAGAGCTAGGTCTACCTGGAAAAGTGGAGGTGGGGCTGTTTTCTTGGGCGGGGATGCGCGGCATTGTTGAAGCATGGAAACTATAACTATGAACCCTCAGCAGGGCCAGCCCCAAGGTCGTCCTCAAGGACAGCACGATTTTCAACAGACGCAAGCGCAAGCGCAACAACCAGCGCAACACCCCACCAGCCAAACATCAGCGAAGCTGGTGGGTCGCGGGATCGTCAAAACCTTCGGCCACGTAAAAGCCCTAGCAGGCGTTTCAATCGATATCCCCGCAGGTCAGCAGGTCGCCATTATGGGCCCATCGGGTTCTGGAAAATCGACGCTGCTGCACTGCATGGCAGGAATCTTGAAGCCCGACAGTGGCGAAATCCGCCTGGGTGATGACCTCTTTTCGCGCCTGTCGGACGCCTCGCGCTCACGTCTGCGCGCAACGCGCTACGGCTTCGTGTTCCAAGACGGACAACTGGTGCCCGAACTAAACGCGCGCGAAAACGTCGCCCTGCCGCTCATGTTGCAAGGTGTGAAACGTGGGCGGGCCTGCGCACAAGCAGACGTGTGGCTAGAGCGTTTGGGCATCCCGGAACTCAAAAAACGCCGCCCCGGAGACATGTCCGGCGGCCAAGCCCAACGAGTCGCCATCGCAAGAGCCCTGGTCCACGGCCCTGCAGTCGTCTTCGCCGACGAACCCACCGGCGCCCTCGACCAAGCCACCGGCCACGAAGTCATGCAAATCCTGACCACCACCGCCCGCATGTCCGGCGCCTCTCTGGTCGTCGTCACGCACGACCCCGCCGTCGCCGCCTGGTGTAACCGCATTGTGGAAATCCGAGACGGCCTCATGCACACCGACCGCCTGGTTCAACAGATCAAGGCCGAGGGCGGCGCGGGTTCCACGCCTGATCCTAGAAATAGTGCTGTCACAAGTGGGCAGGCTCTACGCTCGGCCTCATCTGCTGGGACCACAACCACAAAAACCGCCCTCGGCAATGGAAACACAACCCTGCGTCTGGAAGCCAAGGAAACCCCTGGTCAGACTTTGGGAATGTTGGCGGGGTTGCTGCGCTTGGCGCCTCGCCCCGCGTTGGGAGGGCAGCAGGCATGAAAACGGCATTAGCCTTGGCGCCCGCGCTGGTCCGGGCGCGTATGAAATCGACGAAAGGCATGGCGTGGCTGGAAATCCTGGGCGTCGCCAGCTATGCGCTGTGCGCCTGGATGCTGTTCACGGTCGCGTCTGGGACGTGGATGTTTTATCGGCGCGCAGGCCACATGCCTGAATCGGCGCGCGCGGCAACCGTAAACATGGGATTGTCGGCCGACCAGGCAGACGTTTTCGGAGGCATATACCTGGCCATGGCGATTTTGGCCTGCGCGGTTTTGATTGTTCCCGTGCTGGGATTGGGCGGGGCGGCGGCTCGCCTGGGGGCACAGGCGAAGGCCGAATCCTTGGCGGCCATGCGCCTAGTCGGTTTGACCTCGGGGCAAACTGCGGTGATCCGGCTTGTAGAATCCCAGGTGGCAGCTGTTTTGGGTGTGATTATAGGGTTTGTGGCCTGGGCTGTGGCTTTGCCTCTTTGGTCGCTCGTCTCATTCCAGGGCGCACCGATTGAAGCTACCGAGATGCTAATGCCCTGGTGGTTCTGGGTTCTGGGGGTGAGTACGGTCCTGGTGTTGGCTGCTGTGTCGACGCTGCTGGGCCTGACGAAGGTCTGGATTTCACCCTTGGGTGTGTCCAAGCGTGGCAAGAACAAGAGTTTGCGCGCTTGGCGCCTAGTCTTCTTTGGGCTGGTTGCCTTGGCGTTTATTGGGTACTTGATTTTCGGTGGCGGAATGAGGGCTACTGTCGTCGTTGGTTTTGCGGTGGCCGGGATCTTTGTGGCCGGGTTGATGTTTGCCACCATGGTGGTTGCCCCCTGGGTTTTGCAGCTCATGGTGTTGCCGTTCACTCGCGCATCAACACCCTCAACCCTGCTGGCCGCCAGGCGGATAACACACGATCCGAAGGCCGCCTGGAGGGCAATCGGAGGCCTATCAATGCTGATGATCGTTGCAACCTTCGCGTCGGCAGCCATCAATACGCTGATGATGGCGGATACTTCTACCAAAATTGACCAGAACGTCCCCACCATGGGTGACCTTTTCATAACGGATCTGATGACGGGCCTCTTGATCACCTTGGTGTTCGCAATGGTCATAGGCGTCATGGTCACCTTGACACAGCAGGCATCCAGCGTCATTGAGGGGGCGGACGTTGCGCGCGCCTTGGACTGGGCGGGCGCCCCCGCAGGTTTGCATGTGCGCACGCGCCTAAAACAGGTTGCCCTGCCCTTGGTTGCTGGCCTGGTGGGAGGGATTGGCATCGGTTGGTTCCTATCCCTGATTGTCACAACCGGCGTCGCCTACGAACAGACGGCTGGCTACACGCACATGGATATGAACGCCTGGGGAGTCATTGGCTCCGTAGCCGTACTGGCGGTTGTGTTTGCCCTGGTGGCAGCTCTGGCGTGTGTGCCTCTGGAGCGTTCCTTGCTAGGTCGCCATGTGCGACGTAACGACTAAAACTAGCTGACTGTATCGGTCGGGTGCTGAGTGTGTCGCCCGGAACGCTCCCGACCGATACAGTCAGCGGGGCTTCGGTTTTGGTGACCGGTGAGGGATAATCGTCAGCATGTCAACGAGTCGGATGCCAATCGAGCCAACAGGCCCAACACGCCCAACTGGCACAACCGAGCCAACCACTCCAAGTGCTCAGGCCTCCGCACGCACAACCCAAAAACACAAGAACCCCTAAAACACGAAAAACCTCCGCACCGCCGATTGGATCCCCGACCAGCACGGAGCCTGGCCAATG
>JAUNUK010000004.1 GCA_030538185.1 Actinomycetaceae bacterium
AATTTCACGTTGCTCGCTAACTGTTGGTTCGGGGTTCGAATCCCCGTGGGCCTACAGTGTTGAATTGCGCGGCGATAATCCGCCGCGCGTCACTCAAGCGAATCGGAAGACGCGACTTCCGATTCGCTTTGATACTTAATCATGTGGGCGGCACCTGAGGTTGGTCATGTGGGGAGGACAAGGCTCTGATCCTCACGCGGAATGCAGGTAGTTGGCTACGGCATCTCTGATCAGGTCTGAGCGTCGACGACCCTCTTTGGCAGCCTGCGCATCAAGCTTCTGTGCCATTGCGGCATCCAGTCGCATTGAGATAGTCGGCGAATGAATTCCGGGGGCCGTCAATGATGGACGGCCGCTTGCTGTTATCAGACGTTCAACCAAATCATCAGCTTCTTCATCATTCAGCACACGTCCATCACTCATGGTGATCTGGTCTACATCCTCGATATCATCTGCGGTGAGATCGGACGTTGGTCGGTAGCGTTCAAAATTCACGTTAGTCTCCTTGATGCTCAAAGCTGGTGGGTTGGACATGGATGACATACAGGTTCTCACCCTCTGGAAAGGCGACAATATGCAGTTCTACACCGCGCATATCGTGACCGTAGTATTCGATACCTTGTTCACCCTGGCTGGTTACGACAGGCTGGATAGAGTGTGCGAAAGTCATGGCATGCAAGGCGTGGGCTTTGCCTATTCTGTGCCGTCGAGCCGAACGAAAAAATTTGATTCCCACACTTGATTGTGTCACACACAACCCTATTATGCAAGACACAAATACTGCATGGGTAGCCATACCCACACGGCGGGTGTCCTACTGTTTCATCGGGGTTCGTAGGAAGTAGACCAAGGACACGGCGCCTCCGATGATTCCCACCAGGCCAAATCCCAGCAGGATGCCTGACAATCTGCCAGATTTCCTGGCATCTGCAACGGCTGCAGCACCAAACGGAGCAGACGCAGCATCCAGGCTCTCATTCGCGGCAATCGAGGCATCACCGACCGCATCCGCCCCAGCAACCCCCAATGGGCGCACAGGGCTATTGCTCCAGTCAACGGAACTTGCACCCGCGGTACCAGCCGATCCGAGCGCTGCCGCACCACTCAGAGTGTTGCCGCTAAGGGCTTGCGCACGCGAAGAACGCGTGCCCGACGCGCCACTGCCGCCCTGCTGCACAACACCCCCAGCGCCCATGTTCGCAGCGCTATTCCCCGGATTTCCGCCACTTGCGCTCGCCGCAACTTGCGACGCCGGATTCACGCTGCCAGGGGACGCAACTCGCTGTCCAGTATTTGCTGGTTTATTCGCGGCCACAGTGCTGCCAGGGGTTTTGGCTTTGTTTCCAAAATCCAGATTTTGTTTTCCCTTTCCGGGTGACACAGTGGGCGCGACAGTGGGCTTTGGCGTGGGCTTCACTGTGGGCTTTGGCGTGGGAGTTTTCGTTGGGGTGGGCGTTGGCTTAGGTGTCGGAGTAGGCGTTGGACCAGGCTGCCCCCCTTCGCTGTCAGGAGCCCCCACAGTGCCACCCAAGGCCACACCCGCAGCAACAGCTGCCGTAGAAGCCGACCGGCCTGCAGTAATGCTTGTGTCGCCGACCAAGAAACTCACCGTCATTGAGCGTTTCACCAAGGTTTCCTGCCCTTTCAACTTCCACTGATAGTCGAAAGTAGCCACGTACAATCCTGGAGCTGTAAAGACAAAACCTTGGTGATCGTGTGTTCTGTCCGAGTAATTGACTGTTTTATTCAAATCAGCAGAGTCCATAAGGATATTGATCCCGCCCAAAACGGATTGGGTAGTCATCATGCGCCCAGGGCCCTCCAATTTCCCTATGCTCAAATTCACTGGACCTTCGATCTTGGAGTAATCGAGCCTTTCAGTTGAGAAACCCAGCCAAGGTAGCTGGTAGTCCTGTGTTTGAGGCAGACTCCAGATCCCGTTGGGGGCCGCGGCTGCAAGTTGGGCAAACTCCGCAGGCACTTTCATCCAGGTCGAGTCCGGTACAGGTAAAGCAAAGGTACCTGAAGGCCTCCAGACTGTTTGGCTTGGGATCTGGTCATCCCGTAAGACCACACCGGCCTTGTCCGCACTTGTCCCGTAGGAAGCCAGGTCCATGTGGCCGTGGTCAATAATCGTCGCAGGTACCCTATTGTTCCAGGTGGTCTCAATAGCCTTTGCTGCCTCGTTTGCGGGGATACTGGGGACGGCTGGCGCACCAGGATCCCCGCCTCCTTCTCCAGGCTCACCTGTCCCGCCGCCAGGTTCACTGCCGCCCCCGCCCTCGGCAGGCGGAATGCTGGCCGAAACGATCTGGCCGTCCTTGCAAAGACCCTTTTCTTCGTTTTCGGGCAGCAGCGGCGCATCGGGGTGTTTTAGGCGCAAGACTTCGTTGATGGCGGTGTTGCCGACGATGAACTTGACTGTGAAATCCGTTGCGCGCCGATTTGATAGGCCTCCGGTGACCAAGTCGTCTTTGGCAGTTCCCAGGAACTGTATAGCGACTGTGTTGGCGCCGGGGCGGTTGAAGTACATGCTCACAGGCGCTTCGGCAGGGGCAGACATGGTGGCCAGGCATGCCTTATTGTCACTGTCCATCAGCGCAGACCCGCAACTGGCCTCGGCCGTTATTTCAAGGACCGCCTGAGGGGTCAAGGAGCCGTGCTGATTGGCCAGCGCGATTTTGAAGCCTTGAGGCCCTTGGTAGAAGTCGAAGCGTTGCGTAAAGGGCAGGCCTTCTTTGAACAGGCTGTAGTCCACCCCCGCGCTGGACAATACTAAACGGGCCAGACCTTCAGTGCTTTGACCTGGCAGTTCATAGACCCAGCCACCTTCGGCCTCCACAGTGCGGTTATCCATAGCACCCGGACCCACACACTTTAGGGCTGCGTCCGGCACACCAATGGCCAAAGAAGACCCGGAGCGCCCCAGATTGCTCTGAGTGCCATCTGGGCTTCGGTGCACAACTTGTCGGGACAGTTCAGCCTTGGCATCAGTGCTGACAGATAAGACCACGTCCCCGGCCGAATGCAGCGAGGGCAGGTCCTGGGCCGCATGCCCGTAAAAGATGTCGTCGAAGTTTTCTTCTAGCTGTGCGGCAGTAATAACCGGCGCGGGCACCCCGCCAGACCCGCCGCCAGGCCCACCAGCGTCACCACCGCCAGCCCCACCACTACCACCCTCGGGAGCCTTTAAACCCATCTCGCTGCGGATGTCTTCAGCACTTTTAGTGATCTTATTGAGCCTAACCGTGGTTCCTTCCGGCAGGCCGACCTCGGCGTCCGAGCCGATCAGCCAGGTCATGTACTGTCTGGGGCTGGCCTCCTCGGCCTGCCCAATACGGGTCACACGCGCCTCCCAACCCAGCTGATAGATTCCTGCGGTCGAAAACGCCCAGTCCATGTGGGCGTGCGAACCAACCCCAGGGAAGTGCGTGCGGTATTTTTCCTCGTGTGATGAGGCGATGCGGTTGCGCCCGCCATTGTTGAAAACCTCAACCCGTCCGGGGCCATTCACATCCGCCAGGGACAGGGCGACGCGGTTGTGCAGCAAGTTTTTAGGGACCGCTTGCTCGTGCGTCGGGTCGAATGCCCCCGTGCCTGGCCACAGCGGTCGCCACCCTTCGGGGTGAGCAGTCGGCGCATTCCACACAATCGTTCCGGGCGCCCCCAAAAACGACAACCCGGGCGCATCAGGCACGACAATCCTGGACACCTCGCGCCCGTTCTTGTCGGCGTCTGGCGCCAGGCGCAAACACACCGTGTCGGGGTCCACGATTTTCGTGCCGTCCACCAACAAAACCCGCAGTTTATCCTCGTGGAAGGTCACATACGCCGAATCGATATGCGACTGATAAATCATGCGCCGCCCCGCACACGGGTGCGCCTGCCCGTTCATTTGCAGGTCAGCGGGCAAATCCACGCCAAACCCGCGCTGCCCGAGCACATGCGCCGGAAATTCGGGGTCGGCTTGCGCCGCATTTGCCGCCAGCGCCCCAGGAATTATCCCGAGGACGGCCACGCACATCACCGCAATCCCCGCCGCAGCCTTTCGCCACTTTCCCCCATTTCCGAGGGCGGTTTCCCCTTGACGCCGTGGTTCCAATGGCTTGGTTCTTTCGATTATTTTTCGCATTTTTTTACTTTCTAGTTCACCAGACTGGGGCTGTGGTCCTTTGCGAACGGGACACTGCCTGTGGTTTTTACTCTTGAAAGGCCTTGAGATCCGCGCTTTTCCTCGACCTCGAGTGACACACCGCGGTTTGTCGTTCCCCTGTATGCCTTGTACGCCCTGTAGACCCAAGCCAGCAGAAACACGGCTGTGACGCATAAGACGATGGTGGCGCCTGTGGGCAGGTCGATGGCCCAGGACAGGTAGATGCCCACGAAGGCACACAAGCCACCCAAGATGGGTCCTAACACGAACATGTGGGACAGCTTGTTGGTCAGCAAACGGGCGGTGGCTGCCGGAGTAATCAACAGGGCCAAGACCAAAATATTCCCGATGGTCCTAACAGAGATGACGACGGCCATTGTGACGGCCACGTACAGGAAAATATCCAACCAAAACACCGGAAGACCTGCGGCTTTTGAGGTCTCGCGATCTAAGGTGACTGACACTAATTCCTTGTTCAACATCAAGACCGCACCAACGATCAACAAACCGATCCCCGCGGTCATCACAACATCCGAGGTCGGAACACCTGTAATGGAACCAAACAAGAACGACTGTAGGGATCCTGTATAACCAGGCACCCGTGAAATTATCACCAAGCCCAAGGCGAAAGCGGCAGCAAAAAAGATGCCTATGACGCTGTCTTCTTTTAGTTGACGCCCTTGTGAAAACACTGCGACCAGCAAGGCGACCAGTAGTCCCGCAACCGCCCCACCTAGCAGCAGGGACCCTTGGAACACGAAGGCCACCGCAATCCCAGGAAAGACGGCGTGCGCGACCGCATCCCCGATAAAGGCCATGCCGCGTAACACCACATGCGCGCCAATGATCGCACACACCCCGGCAGCCATAACGGAAACTATCAGCGCCTTCGGCAAGAACGCCAAGGCAGGGTTTGACAGATCACGTAAGAAATCAATGAATGAGATCATGCTTCAACCTCCACATCTCCCAGGCCGACGGTCTTTAGCAGTGGGGAGCCTCGACGCAAGCGGAAGGTCTCAATCCAAGGTTCGGGGTGGCGCAGCTCTTGTGGCGCTCCAACTGCGATAACGCGACGATTGATCAGTGATAACCGTTGGCAGGTCGCGGTTGCTTGGGCCAGATCGTGTGTGGACATCAAAAGCGAGGACCCCTGGTTTGCCAGGCGCAAAAACAGTTCTGCCAGGTCTTCCTGATTGGGCACATCCAGGCCGGTGAAAGGCTCATCTAACAGCAAGATCGCTGGTTCAGTGGCCAAGGCTCGCGCAATCAAGACACGCTGGCGTTGCCCTCCGGACAGTTCCGCCACAGGCCTAGTGGCCAAGTCGCTCATATTGACGCGCGCCAGGGCCCTCATGGTCGCAGCGTAGTCCTCAACCCGCGCGCGCCTGCCCAGACCAATCATGGCGGCACGTCCCGTCAGCACCACCCCTTGCACGTCTACGGGGAAGTTCCACGCAAACTCATGCCGCTGAGGCACGTACCCGATCATGTGTCGCGTGGCCTTCCCAGACATGCCCGCGACCAGTATCTCTCCGCTTTCAGGTTTCAACAGACCCAAAATCGAACGCATTAACGTAGTTTTTCCTGCGCCATTGGGCCCGACCAGTCCCATGAGTTCCCCTTGGGCAACCGCCAAGTCAACCCCCTGCAAAACCGGGCGTCCACCCAGCTTCACGTACAGGTCCCGCACCTCCAAGGCCTGTGGCGTTTTGCGGCCTGGCGTTCCTCCCCGCATTGGCACACGTTCTTTCGGGCTTTTCTTCAAGCTTGTTATCTGCGTGCTCATAGGGTTGTGGGCCCTTCTGTCCGGTTTTCTTCTTGGAAGATTTGTTGGCGGGCAGCGGCAATTGCCCGTCTATTCGCCTGCCAACGCCACAGGCCAAAACCGCTCAGTCCCAGTGCCAATACGACAATTGCAACAACCACAAGGGTTTGTGTGCTGATGAATATCCCACCCGCGTGGGCGGGGTTAGCTGGCGTTCCAAGTGCCGCTGTATCAGGCGTGCCATTCGCCACGTCAAGACCAGCGCCACCAGCAGCGCCACCGTCTACCGCGCCCGCCTCAGCTCCTTGTGTCCCGCTGCCTTCGGGCACGTCTTGACCAGGTGCTACGTTCCCTGCTGGGCCGCCCTCGGCAATTTGGCCTGAGCCTGCGGCCATGCCGACCCCGCCCTCGCCTGGGGCAAAGTGGGCCGTTTCAAGGAAGCGTGCGCGCAAGGCCTCTTCGGCCGAGGCCCCATCCCCGATGGCGAAACGCATGACCTGGGAGTCGCGCAGGACGCGGCCATCAGGCAAGGTGGCGGCCAGTTGCATGCGGACCAGGTAGACGCCGGGTTTGGTGAATACCCAGTTAGCGTGGGTGTGGGTGTTGGCATCGACCCAGACGGGTTGTTCGCTGCGTTTCGTGGATGTCCACAGCACGCTTGGCTCGCCGAAGGTGCCGCTTTGCAGGAAAACGGTCATGTCGCCGGGGCCTTGCAGGCCGCTGAGCGTATAGGTCACGCCGCGGGTGTTGGTCCCAAGCAGGCTTGGCGCCATGGTGTTCCAACCCAGCCAAAGGACGCCTGACCTTTGATTTTGTTCAATGACGTGGGCTTGTGTTCCTTGGGTTTCCCCCAGGAAGGCGTACTCCTTTGCCGCAGGCACAGTTTGAAGTGCGCCATCGTTTACGCGCAAAACAGTTTGGTCGAAGGCGCGCCACAAGGGTTTGGTGCCGGTGTCGTCGCGCGCCATGAAACGCAGCTTGCCCTCTTGAACGACCGGTCCAACATCGACGTGTCCGGCACCTATTTCGACGGCTTGTCCGGGGGCTATCTCCTCTGTGACAAGGGCGTGCGCCGGAAGTCCAACAAACACCAGTACCGCCGATGCCATCGCGGCCAAACTCAGAAATCTTATCTTTTTCATTTTTTCTCTGTTATCGGGTTGTTCAAGACAGATGTCTTTAATCCACCGAGGCAGGCGGATAAAGACCGGGCATTGGCTCGCATCATTTGGGCATAACTGCTGACCTGGTCATCGAAGGCATCGCCGTACAGTTTGCAGACCCGCACCCCAAGGGTCGAGGCAATCTCACTGAGCTGTGAGGACCTGACCGCCAGGTTTGGCTCCAAGAAAACCGCAGGAACATGCAAGTCACGCAGTGTTTGCGTGAGTTTCTTTATGTCTTGCACACTGGCCTCAACCCCCGGGTTCGGGGTTGCAAAACCGGCCACCTTTAGCCCGTATGCGTTGGCCAAATACCCGTAGGCGTCATGAGTGGTCACCAGGTAGCGACGGTCTTCAGGGATTGAGGCGATCGACGCACGCATATGCGCATCCAGCTCGTCCAGTTCCTGCAGATATTTCTGCGCATTCGCGGCATAAACCTGCGCGCCAGCCCTATCTGTCTTGGACATCACATCGCGAATAATTTTCACGTATGCCTTGGCATTGGCCACGTCGTGCCACAGATGCGGGTCAATCTCGCCGTGCACATGTTTACCCAAAACGGCTTGCGGCAGTTGATAGACCTGTTCACCTGCACGACCGAGGAAGCGAAACGAAGATTCCTTCGGAATATCAGCCAGGGCTTTCGAGGGCACAGAGATTACCGTCGAGGACGGCTCGTAAGAACGCGCTGCCTTATTCCCGTTGTTCCTGCCCTCAATATCATCGCCATAGATTTCGATTGCGCCAGTATCCAGGTTCACCGAAATGTCGGCATGTCCAATGTCCAATACGGTGGGTTTCGCGCCCCCGGTCGCGGCCCCGGTCGAGGCTCCAGCACCGGCCCCACTCGCGGCCCCATCCCCGGAACCCCCCAGAACCGTCGATGGCTCCACGCCGACGGCGAAGGTCACCACCCCGCGCGCGCCCGTGTCTTGCGCTACGTCCCCAGAGTCTTGCGCTATCTCGGCCCCCAGATGCAGCCTGTACACCCCGGGCTTAGTAAACGCCCAGGACATGTGCATATGTGCATCCATAGGCAAGAGTGCCTGCCCGTATCCAGCTCCCACACCGCCAGAGCCGCCACTAGTTCCAGGTGCTTTCCGCGCTGCGCCCTCGGGAGAAAAAAATAGTTCAGGCGTGCCGAAACTGCCGGTGACGTAGCCAAACAATTTACCTGGCCCCTCGACCTGCGAGGCGTTCAGGCGCACTTCAGCGGCCCTTCCCATCCCCAGGTCCTTGCCGCTGCCGCGCACCCGCAGCCCCAGCCATATCGTGTCCAGGTTGATGTTTTCAATCAGGGGGATCAGGTTGGCCCCGTATTTGGAGGCCTCCTCGGCCAGCGAGATATTGGGCGCGGACGCGGGCAGGTTGGCGTCAATCGCGCGAATCAGGTTTTGTTCCTCCAGCAGCATGTAGTTCGTGAAGGCCATATCGGAGTAAACAATGTCGCGCACGTCGCGCAGGGAGGGCTCGAAGCTGTGCGGGTCCCCACCCTTGGGGACCAAAGATTTCACAAACATACGTTCACCTGCAACGTGACGCGCCAGGTCGGCAATAATTTCGGTTGTGGTGATCACGCTTGGACGCCCGTCCGCTTTTTCAGTTTCCATTGCCGAGGGCGTTTCGTGCGCGGCTGCAGCACTCACGATTGGCGCGTCGCCCAGGATCACACTGGCGACCAGGCTCAGGCTACCCAGGCTGAGCGCCAGCGCAGATATCACTCGAGACGAAGGCCTAGATGGCTTGTGTGCCGTGGCGCTATA
Organism: Actinomycetaceae bacterium; assembly: GCA_030538185.1. Taxonomy (GTDB): domain Bacteria; phylum Actinomycetota; class Actinomycetes; order Actinomycetales; family Actinomycetaceae; genus JAUNUK01. The sequence goes on from JAUNUK010000004.1 coordinate 8,851, forward strand.
TTCTTTCGATTCAGACACGGTGACGCCTGTGATAGAACGCCAGGGAGGCTGCCACCATCAGGAAACCGCCGGCCAAAACTGATAGCTCTATGCCTAGTTCACCACCGGTTTGTGCGAGAGTGCTTGCGCGGTTCGCAGAGCGCGAGGCAGCGTAGACGCCGGGCAATCCGCCCGCGCCTGCGCCCGCAGAGCCCGCGCCCGCACTCAAAACTGAGGAAAACCATACGTCACCAGCAACTTGCCCCAGGCCTCCGCCGCTGAACACCGCGACGTTTCCAGGCCCTTGCACGTCTAATAGGGCCATCTGTATGGGGCCGGTCGTTTCGGACAAGATCGTCGGGTGCTGAGAGTTCACCCCCAGCCACGGCACATTGGCGACTTGGGTGGACCCGATCATCCAGATGTCTTGCCCGGCCTGCGCCACAAATTCCAGACCTGCCGGTGCTTTCGTGTGCGCGCCTTGCCCCAAAGTAAATGTCATGGCCTGCGGATCGATCCACGTAGAGGGCGGCACCCTGTCATCACGTAAGGCCGGAACCAAGGCCCCACCGTTCATCAACGCGCCCAGGTCAAAGTGCCCTGAAGTGGCGGTATTTGCTGGGTTTCCCCCCGCACCTGCCCCATCCCCAACCAGGAAGCGCAGCTGCGTACGCGCGCTTTGCACCTGACCACTCGCGGTGGTCACACTCAGCTCCATGGTCATTGTGTAATCGCCTGGGGCACTAAAAACCCAGTTCGGATGCGCATGGGTATTGGCTGGCACCTGGTACGAACCCGAGGTTTTGCGACTTACAGGGCCCGAAGCGGACAGGGTTTCACCTGGTGTCGCGGTGTTCAGTGCTTGGCCTTGGCTTCCTGCTGGTGCCTGTTGGAAAACATTGTGTACCTGCCCAGCTCCTTGCACAGGCTTCCCTGCACCCGCTGGTGGCACCGGGATATCTTTCTGGGTCTTGTCTTGATTCTGCTTCCCACCACTTGCTCCTGAATCCGCATTATTTACTGTCGCGTCTTGCGCACTGGCACCGGGCAGATCCCCCACCCACCAGGTGTAGGTTCGCACTTCAGAACTGACAATTTGCCCACCTTTGACTGGCTGCCCATAAGCCCGCACCTGCATGGTGTATTGACCCGGCTGCGTAAACACCCAGTTTGCATGGGTGTGCGCTGGCATGTGTTGATTGCGTTTTGAACCAGAGTCCAAGCGCAAGGCCCCGCCCTCGAGAAGTGGTTCTACCGTCCCAAGCCCCGAGGTGCCGAACAGAAAAACCTCTCCCGGCCCATCAACGCTCAAAAAATCTAGGACGACGGAAGAAAACCCGGGGGCCACACCTTGGGTGTCCCAACCCGGCCACAATAGGCGCGAGTCTTGCGTCTGGGGCAGATAATAGCCCCCTGCCCCGACGACGCTGGCGACCTGTTGGCTGTACGAAGAGGCTTCCACGTGCAAGACCATGTCTTCGGGATTGCGCAAAACTTTCGAACCGGTCACGTCTTCTTTGAGCAATAACTGCAGTTCGCCACCGTTTACGGTGACGTCAAAGACGTCGACGTGCCCGCGGCTGAGGACAATTTCTCCACTGGGGATCTGCTGGTAGTCAGCAGCAAAGGCTTGCGGACTGCCGAAGGCGAATACGGCAAGAAATGCTAGAACCATGCCTAAAGCCAGCGCAGATCGGGATGCCCATGCGTAGGGGCGGGTGTACTTGTGCAAAAGAGGGCTCTCTAGCTGGACTACAATTTTTACTTGATAACGATAACGGTTCTCATCTTCATTACGCAAGAAGATCCCTAGTGCCCTGTCTCACAAAAATTATTCACCGCATCGGCCAAAGATCCGCCCATATCCACAAGACCAGGCCTGCGACGCCCCGCCCTCGAAAATTAATGTTTGGGCTGGTATGAGCTTAAGGCGACCGCCACCGAAACCAAGGTGAGACCCAAAAGCTCTGCCCAGTTGGGGATTTGGCGCAAAACAATCAAACCAACAATCAAAGAAGTCACGGGCAGCAAGGCCGTCAACAACGCAAAATTTGCTGCCGGGATGCGCGCCAAAATCAGTTGCTCAACACCGTAGGGGATCACCGAGGACAGGACGGCGACACCCAGGACGGTGAGGAACAATAGCCCGTCCGTCCACGCCAGAGCCGAGCCTCCCCCGCCGATGGGGGCAAGCAAGACTCCGGCGGCGAACATGCCGATGGCTAAGGAGTCCAAACCAGAGCGCTTTGTCGCAATGCTGCGGCCCAAGAGTATGTAAGCTGCCCAACATCCGCCTGCAATCAGGGCAAGCACAATCCCTAGTCGCTGCTCCGGGTCGTTGATGTCCACCCCCCAGCCTCCGATAGAAACCACCCCTGCCAAGGCTAAGAAGATAGCCACACGGGAGCGCCATCCCCGAGAGCCGATAACCGCAACCAGGACCGGACCAAGGTACTCAACAGAGACAGCCGCACCTAAAGGAATCCTGGCTATGGCTTCGTAAAAGACCATATTCATGCCACCTAAGACCAGGCCAAAAACCACAGACCAGGCAATGTCACTCCAAGAGAGGTTACGGGGCCTGCGCCAAGCCAAGAGGATCACACCGGACAACAAGATCCGAAGCCAAGCAACAGATAAGGGTCCTATCTGCAAGAATACGCCCACAGCAAGGGCGGCTCCTACGTATTGGCAGAACCCTGAGCCCATAAAGAAAACGGGCGGTGGAATCTTGGATAGCACCACACCATTATCCCTCACCGCTCAGGGCGCAAGTCCACAACAAGTCCCAGGTGGTCAGAAACGTCGAAACGGACGGTGCGCGGAGATGCTGCCTGCACCCACCCAGTGCTCAACACCTGGTCAACACTGTGCTGCGGACGCCAGGCGGGGAACGTTACTTCACTTTGCTGCAAGGTGGGCCCAGCCGAGTCCCCTAAAAGCTCGAGAGCATCCTTGGCTTGTTGCGGGCTCAAGTTGAAATCACCGGCCAGGATGGCAGCCTCTTGATTCAGTTCTCGCACTGAACGCCAAGCCCTGCGTAACTGCCCACTAGCGGTCGGAACATGCAACTCAAGGTGTGTCGTAGCGCAGGCGACCTCTCCCACGGGGGTGATGATGTTCGCGGCCAAAACTGCACGAGTCTGCCCAACAGTGATTCGCAACCCGGGCAGCGCACGCAAATATCCGAGCAGGCGTTTCTTTCCTTCAATCTTGCCTCCAAGGGGTTCACCCCAGCTCCACCGAAAGGCAGGAGGACGCCGTCCCAAACGCTTCATGTGCCAAGAACGCACAGGCCAACGACTCAGTATCGCAACCCCGTTGCCCTTGGTGGCAGGAATCGTTGAGTCCAAAGGCAAGCGCCTAAGCCCATTGGCGCTACCTGCATACGTTGCAGCCAGTCGGTAGTAGGACATATTCAAGCCCTTAGCCAAAGCCAAACCTTGATCCACATAGCCTGAACGCCGTTGAGACTTATCAACTTCTTGCAGACAGATTATGTCGGGATCCAACTCGGAAATCTGTCCTATCGATTTCTCTATGGCCTGAATGGTGGCGTTTTGGCGGCGCTCGTAGCTTTCAAGACCCACACCTCTTTGCTCTGCCGTGTACCCACCCGCAGGTGTCCCGTATTGCAGGTTCAAGGTCAAAATACGTAAACCACCCGGCACAGCGCGCGCAGCAGACTGGGCCTTCGATGATGATTTTGACGCAGCTTTCCCCTCCACCCCCCATAGGCGGGCTTTCGGCACTGCTCGAAGCCTGCGACGCATACCAGCCTTCTATCCTTTATTCCTCTTCGAAAACCAAAGCCACCGAATTCATACAATACCGCAGGCCAGTTGGTGTCTGAGGTGCGTCCGGGAAAACGTGCCCCAGGTGCGAATCACAGCGAGCACACCTAATCTCGGTGCGCACGCGCCCCAAAGAACGGTCCTCTAACTCAATGACAGCCCCCTCGGCCGCCTCGAAAAAGGAAGGCCACCCGCAACCCGAATCGAATTTCGCATCCGAGGCGAACAAAAACTGCTCACAGCCGCGACAGTAATACTTGCCTACACGCTTTTCATTCAGCAGCGCACCTGTCCCCGGATGCTCCGTGCCCGCCTGCCGCAACACCATAAACTCCTGCGGCTGAAGCAGCGCACGCCACTCTTGTTCTGTGCGTTCCCGCGGATCACCTGTCACCGTACTCACCTCTGATTCTTGCTGTCTGTGTCCTCGCCCTTGGGCAGCGGTTGCACAAGCGTTGTGGCGGATGGCTCATCGACCTCCCCCTCCTCCATAATCGCCGCGCGCCGCAGCAGCGCCGTGCGTTCGCGCTCGTCAATCACCTCTTGCGAAGGCCCTGCCATCATTCTGCCGCGCTCCTCAGCTTCAGGCGACCCAGAGTAGAGCCTTTCAACCGACAGCCCTTGCGTGGACTTGTCTTGTTCGTCTTCCATTGCCGAGGGCGGTTTAGCTCCGAAGTCGTCCAGTTTGCTTCTGACCGAGCGCCTTGACTTGGCAGCAGCCATAATCGCCGCTTGCAGTTCAGGGTCGATCTCTCTTCTGGCCACACCTTCTTTATCGTTTCCGTGAGTGGCGTCTGCTTGCGCATGTTTCTCTGACTTGCGGCTGCCCTCAGCGTGCGGCTGTGCGCCCTCGGATCCAGTTTTTTCTTCAAGGCTGTCTGGCGCTTCGCCCTCGGCAATTTTTTCTGAAATTGGGCCTTCCAAGCGTAGGCGAGTTGTTGGCAGGGAATCTGGAATTGTGTCCTTCACCCAGGTGACCAGGTTTTCACGGATATAACAGGACAGGTCCCAGAGGTTTCCGGAGTTTGCGGCAGAGACCACGATGCGAACTTTGATGCGGTCGGCCTCTGCGTTGACGACCTGGATATTGAAGGTGCGTTCATCCCACAAGTCGGTGGCCTGCAGGAGGCGTTCGACTTCTTCGCGCATTTTGCTCACGGGCAGACGCCAATCGGCATCCAGCACGACAGTGCCCAATAGTTGCGAGGCGCGGCGCGTCCAGTTTTCGAAGGGCTCTGTCGTGAACTTGGTGGAGGGGATGATGAGGCGGCGGTCATCCCACGCGCGCACAACCACGTAAGTCATGGTGATTTCTTCGACAGCACCTTGGACGGTGCCTGATGCGCCGTTGACGACCACGATGTCGTCGACGCGGATGGCATCCGTGAAGGCGATTTGTATCCCGGCGAACATATTAGACAGAGACGACTGTGCAGCAAGGCCCGCTATGAGAGACAACAGGCCTGCTGAAGCCAGGAATGACCCCACGGCAGGGCGGGCTTGCGGGAATGTGAGAATGACGCAGACCACGCCAATAATGACAATAATGGCCTGAAGGACGCGACCCAGGACTTGCGCCTGAGTTGTCAGACGCTTCACCCGCCCAGGTTCCACATCCTTGTAATGCAGTTGGGTAAGGTCATCGAGAATGTTGACCAAAGAGGTACCCAGCCATGTCAGGGCCAAGATTCCTACTATCCACAAGGCGTGGCTCAGCCATGACACCCAGTTGGCGTTTTCGGTGTGCATGCCGTAGGCGGTGTATTCCAGGCCAATGGCGCCGCCGAAGATCATGAGGGCCGCAGTTCCAGGTATTTTGCCTCGTTTGATGGCGAAAGCGACAAAGGGATGCAGTTTTTTCACCGCGCGCATGAACAGGTAGACGACGAAAGCGGCCACGATTCCTGCGACCGCGCCGATCAGAGTCCCGGCCAAAATCGCCAGGACGTCGACTGTTGCCTCTACCGCTTTTTCGGCCGCAGGCGCAACCACATTGTGAACGGCGTCTTCCACCTTGTCGCCTATCGGCGAAGAAGGCGTAGCATCAGGCGTGTCGACAGTGAAAATCATCCCCATCCCCCAAGCCTACGCGCTACGCCCAGCCGAGGGCGTGCAGACGTTCGTCTGGGATACCAAAGTGGTGTGCGATTTCATGGACGACGGTAATGGCGACTTCTTCACGGACTTCTTCTTCCGTTTCACACATGCGCAGGATTGGCCCACGGAAAATGTGAATCACATCCGGCAAGGCACCCGCCCACTCGAAAGAGTCTCGTTCCGTCAGCGGCGTGCCCTCATAGAGCCCCAGCAGGTCATCGACGTTTCCGCCAGCCAGTTGTTCCTCACTGGGTTCGGCGGCAATCATGATCACCACATTGTCCATGACGTCCAACATTTCAGGCGGCAACAAATCCAAGGCTTGTCCCACAGCCTCTTCAAATTCGCCCTCGCCCATCTCAACCACCCCCAAATCCTATCGAAAGCCTTGCGCAGCGGGGCCACACGGCCTTGCTTTGGCAGATACTTGCGCACGTCCTCGGGTATTGTCTTTCGTGAACGCCCAGCGAAACCAAAGCCGAAGGAGCCCTCATGCGCGACGAAACCGCCTGTCTGCATGCCGGATACACGCCCACGAACACACAGCCGCGCGTGGTGCCCATCGTCCAGTCCACGACCTACGTCTACGATTCGACCGAGGACGTCGCAGCCGTTTTCGACGACCCGACGCGTTCGTTGATCTATTCGCGTTTCGCAAACCCCACCGTCATGGCAGTTGAAGAAAAAATCGCAGCGCTCGAGGGCGGGGTGGCGGCCATGTGTACCTCATCTGGGCAGGCGGCGACCTTGTTGGCGATTTTGAACCTGTGCCAGGCGGGCGACTCTTTCATTTCGGTGCCAGAGATTTACGGCGGCACAGTGAATCTTTTCGCGGTCACGCTAAAGCGCATGGGCATCGAGTGCATTTTCGTGGATTCCGACGCCAGCGACGAGGAAATCGACCGGGCCTTCAAGCCCAGTACAAAACTGGTTTTCGGTGAAACGATCGCAAACCCGGCGCTCAAGGTCTTCGACTTCGGCAAGTGGTCTGCTGTCGCAAAACGCCACAAGGTGCCTTTGATCATCGACAACACTTTCGCCACCCCGATTTTATGCAAACCCATTGAACACGGCGCTGACGTGGTCATTCATTCCACGTCGAAGTACATGGACGGCCACGCCGTGCAGGTCGGCGGGGTCATCGTCGATTCCGGTCGCTTCGACTGGACGAACGGCAACTTCCCGGATTTCACAACGCCTGACGACAGTTACCACGGCATCACCTACGCCGGCACCTATTCTCAAGCGCCCTTCATCATCAAGGCTCGCATGCAGCTCATGCGCGATTTCGGTTGCTACCCGGCCGCACACTCCGCGTTCTTACTGAACCTAGGCCTAGAAACCTTGGCCATGCGCATGAAACAGTACTGCGAAAACGCCTTGGTGGTCGCCCGTCACTTCGAGGCCTCCGACAAAATCGCCCACGTCGTCTACCCCGGCCTCCCCACACACCCGGACTACGCCTTGACACAGCGCTACCTGAAGGGTGCCTCCGGGGTTATTTCAGTTATTTTCGAGGGCGGCAAGGCACCAGCCCAGCGCTTCATGGACTCTTTGAAGCTGACATCCAATCAGGTTCACGTCGCAGACATTCGTTCCTGCGTGCTGCACCCGGCCTCTGAAACGCACAGGCAACTGAACGATGAACAGCTACGTCAGGCCGGAATCGACCCCGGCATGGTGCGTTTTTCTGTCGGCCTGGAAGCCATCGACGACATCCTGGCCGACATAGACCAAGCCCTAGCCGCCTGCTAATTCCCGTACCATTTCCCGTATTCGCAAACCCAAGGAGGGCGGGACTCGGGGCGGGTGGGAGCGGTAGGTGGGCGTCGGATATCGACTTGGCTCTGCCCACATGTCATTGACATAGAAGAATCGGAAGTCGCGTCTTCCGATTCTTTGCCAGTGACGCGCGGCGGATTATCGCCGCGCAAATGAGCACTGTCACGACCCCCGCCCCGAGGCCCGCCCCAACGAGTAAACGTAACCCAACCCAGTCACAATTCGGTGGGGCCATTGTGGCCCCACCGCAACGGCAGCATTAATCGCGAATAGCAGCCGCCTTGTGCGATACGCGGTTCATGACCCATTCCAGGGGTCCGCGCCCGATAAAAGTCCGCCACAAAACAGCAAAGGTAATAGCGACTGCCACCAGCGCCGTTATCGATATCGTCGCGGGCAGTTGCATGGGAATCATGGCCGACACATAAGGCACGTGTGCAGAATAGATGGTCAATGACATAGACCCCACTGCCGCAATGGGAGACAGGACCAGACCGATCCACGTTGGTGCCATCAATAACAGGGCAATGACGACCAGTGAAAACCCTGCAGATCCTACGACCTCGAAAGTAGTCCCTGAGTGCGGAGAAGCCGAGGCCAATGCGCGCCCCATGTATGGCACAGCCGATGTAATCCGCTCCCACAGGCCTGGGCTGGTGGGTTGCGCCTCAGGCATGCCCTCACTCTTCATCTGTTCAACTATTTTGGCAGGGGTGCAATAGCAATTTTCCGGGACCGGCTTTCCTGCCAGGTCGCCAGCATATTGCGGGAAAACTGTCGGTTGCATATAAGGGTCCTTGCTCGGCGTCGCACCGGAAGTCGGTGGTGAAGTGACCGGGCTTACCGGGTCTGCAACATCGCCACTCGTCCCGCCCTCGTCAATGTTTTTGGAGCCTTTAACCCCGCCTTTTTCGTACATCTTGCTGACCCCGGTGAAGCCGCTGATGAAATCGATTGTCAGCCTCCCATCGAGTGCCGACAAGATTCCGGTCGAGATTCCGTAACCGCCTAGCATCATGACAAGCCCGGCGACCAACATGCGGCGCTGGACATCGCGGCGCGTGATGCCTGCTCGCGCCAGAGCGAGGCCAAGCAGGATGAAGGCCATCCATATCAGGGCGGGGTAGTGGCCCAGTGTGAAATAGCTCAGCCAGGCGCCGTCTTCAGAGCCCATGCCCTGTGGCGAGGAAAGGACCGTACTGAATATGAGACGCAGGACCGGCCCGCACAACGCAATCACGCCAGAGGCAATCAACAAACGCCGCACCGACCAGGACAGGAATGGCAAGGCCAAGATGAACCACACGCCATAGAACCCTAAAATCAACGCAATACCCATGTTGACCAGCGACAATAACGCTACCCATCCCAGTAATAACACCGCACGCACCATAATGCGTATGCGGGCCTGCACCAGTTCTACCCCAACCTTCGGGCGATCCATTCCGGAAATAATGCCCACGGAAATCCCCGCCAGGATGGCAAAGAGTATGGAAGATCTCCCGTGTACCAGGTTTATCAAGTTCGCGGGGAACCCCATTGGCGGCATGTTGAGCAAATGTGCAGTGAACATCCCCAGGATTGCCATGCCCCGCGCAATGTCCAGGGCCATGACACGCTTAGGACCACCCAGATACTTTTCCAGATAATTTTGAGACTTTCGAGGCTTTTTTCCGAGGGCGTCAGCGTCAATTACTCCAGAACTTTGTGCGGAATCCATTTGTTCAACCTAGTCGAAACACAGTTCGACGATTATTACCCACGCTTATTCCACACGAATCTGACACATTTTTGACACTGTGCCTTAAAGGCAGACGTGGATAATCGCTTGCTGACAGTATTTTCACAGATTCGCAAGGTTAGTATTTGTCTATCACAATCCTGCTGAAACTTCGACGGAAAAAGACTGGTAATGATTCGCATAACACGCCTTATCCCAACCTCCCTGTTCAAGAAGAAGGGGAGTAGTGCTGAGATCGCTGTGACGGAAACCAACGGTAAAAAAGACGACTTGGTTTCTAAGAACAAGGGTAAGAAGAAGCTGCGCAAACAGCTACTTATCGGCGGTGCAGCCGCTTTGGTCCTAGCGATCGCAGGATTCATGATCTTGAAGCCTGGCGGCGATGCTCAACAGATCGCCAGAACAGACGTCGCAACAATTGCGCAAAAAGACTTGATTAAATCAGTCAACATTAATGGAAACGTCGCTAGTGCAACACATGCCTCGGTGAATTCTACCTCCACCGCACAGGTGAAAGAGATCTATGTGAAGGTCGGTGACCAGGTACACGCCGGTCAACCCCTTGCAAAGTTGGATGAGACGACGGTTGCCAACCAGATCAAGGCCCAAGAGACCTCGTTGCAGACCACCCAGGCGACAAGCGGCCAACAGATTGCTTCTGCCCGGCAGGCTTATGCACACTCTGCAGAGCAACTAAACAAGGGCCTCAACTCTGCCGTTAACTCTGCGCAGACAGCGCAGACCACAGCGTCCGAAAACTACAACAAGGCTGTGGCAGCCTACGAACGTCTGCGCGATTCACGGTTGAGGGGCTTGAACGAAACTCAGCTGGCCCAAGAAGCTGCCTTGAATGGTGCGCGCAATAACCTGCAGAACGCAGAGATGGCCTATGCTCAAGCCGTTCAAGGCAAGTCAGATGCCTCGTACTCAGCCTATGACGACAACTATTCGACCATTAGCGAATCAGTCAAGATTAACGAACTCGAAAAACAGCGCAAACTTACCTCCGACCCCATTAAACAGGCAGAGATCGATCAACAGATTGAGACCCTGCGCGCCACGGTGCGCGGCAAGGAACAGTCTCAGGCTGAACGCAGACGCCAGTACAAGCAGGCCGAAAACCAGGTTGAAACTGCCCGTAAAGGTGTGGCTTCCGCAAAGGAGGCACTGAACCTTGCCGAGCGTCAATTCCAGGCATCCTTGGCTGGATTGGATAACCAGGTTGCTGATGCACAGACAGCTGTCAACACTGCATTCAACGCCCATAAGGACGCCACGGTTGGCTTGTCAGCCGCCCAACTGGCAGCCCGTCAACACTTGCAGACGCAGGCCACTGCTGTTTCTTCGGCACAGGCAGCTGCTGCTGCTTCAACAGCCGGCATCGAGGTCCAGCTGGCCCAGCTCCGAGGTGACCTCGCAAAAACCACTATCACCTCCCCCGTTACTGGCACGGTCACTGCCGTGAACGTCGAGGTAGGCGCCACACCGGCTGGCCCGCTATTCGTTGTCGAAGACTTAAACCGCCTTATCGTCAAGGTCAATTTGAAGGAACAGGACGTCACAAAGATCACTGTCGGTATCCCTGTCACTTTCAAAACCGGCATCACAGATGACGAAGAGTTCAAAGGCACGGTCGCATTGGTATCGCCCGCCGCAGTCAAGGCTCAGCAAAGCAGTGCAGCTGCCGCCGGTGGAGCTGGGGCTGGTGCAGCACCTGCCACCTCTGCTGAGGTAATCTTCCCGACGGAAATCAATATGGCCGTCATTGACCCTCGCTTCCGCGCCGGCGCCTCGGTCCGCGCAAAATTGATCACCCAACGTGAAGACAAGGCTTTGACCGCCCCCAGGGAGGCAGTCATTACCGAGGGCGACAAGTCTTACGTTCTGGTCCTACAGCCAGCTGATGGTGACAAGGTCCGCGTGGAACGCCTGGAGGTCACGACTGGTTTGTCCAATGACATGGATATTGTCATCAAGTCTGAGAAGCTCAAAGAAGGCACCCAGGTCATTAGCTACCCGGATAAGTACATGGAATATGAGGGGAAAACAGTCCCGATCGTTGATGGGCCTTCGGCTAAGGAAGCCCCCGCCGGCGGAGCCCTTGGACTGTGAATCTCATGAGTGAATCCATCGCCTCACAGGCCCCCGACCCTGCTCCGACTTCCGAGATGACACCTCCGTCAACTGCCGCGACGCCTGCCGCACCTGTTGCCGCACCGGTTGCGGCGCCGGCCTCTGCGCCGGCCTCCGCACCGGCCTCAGCGCCCCGTCACGCCTTGGACACCACCAAGGAGGCCATTATCGATATGAAAGGGATCGTTAAACGTTTCAATATCGGGACACCTAACGAATTAGAGGTCCTGCACGGAATTGATTTGAAGGTATTTGCTGGAGACTTCCTTTCCGTCGTGGGTTCTTCGGGTTCCGGTAAATCTACGTTGATGAATATTATGGGTGCTCTCGATAAAGCCACTGAAGGCACTTATTATCTGGATGGCGTTAACGTTGAAGAGGCAAGTGACGATGACCTGTCTGTCGTGCGCAATAGGAAGATTGGTTTTGTTTTCCAAAACTTTAATCTCATCGGCCGTACCAGTGCGCTAAAGAACGTCGAGCTTCCCATGATGTACGCAGGAATGCGCGCCAACGAACGGCATGAAAAAGCCATGGCCCTGCTGAAACTTGTAGAAATGGATGAACGCCTCGACCACACACCGGCTGAGCTGTCTGGTGGTCAGAAACAGCGCGTCGCTATTGCCCGCGCTATGGCCAATGATCCAGCGATAATCCTTGCCGACGAGCCCACAGGTGCCTTGGATACTCATACAGGCCGCTTGGTGATGGACATTTTCCATAAGCTTCACCGGGAAGAAGGAAAGACCATTATTCTCATTACCCACAACCCCGAGCTTGCAGAAGAAACCAGCCGGGTCGTTACCATGACTGACGGTATCTTGTACGAAGGCTCATTGCTGTGAATATTACTGAATCTATTAGAGTCGCCTTGGATGGCCTGCGCACTAACAAAATGCGCTCATTCCTAACAATGTTGGGAATTATTATCGGTATTGCCTCTGTTATCTCCATTATGACTGTTGGTCGTGGCTTATCTGGCTCCGTCCAAAAGTCCATGTCTTCAATGGGCGCAAGGAATGTCACCATCATGGTGCAAAACCGCGACCCCGACGATGGCATGAGCGGCGATCAGGCACCACGTACCGCTGATGACATGATGACCCCAGAAATGATTGAGGCCGTCCAGCTGCGCTTCGGCCCCGAGATCGACGGCTTAGGCATTTCCGAGGGCGGGCCGCAAGGGGAAGTGAGGGTCGGCGAAAAGACCGCAAAAGTTACCTTGAACGGCATTAATGAAGGTCAAGCCCAAATTGATAACGTTAAGATGCTCTTTGGGCGCGGCATTAAGGCTGAAGACGTCAAGGGCGGCAGAAGCGTTGCGGTCGTCTCTGATCGCTTGGTGACCAAACTGTTTGGTAAACAATTGGATAAGGCATTGGGTAAAGAAATATCGGTGACTCTACCCAAAGAGACACCCACTTATTCTATTGTTGGCATTTACAAATACGAGCAGCCTGCTTTCGCAAACCCTGGGGCATCGACCTCGGATCCCATCACTTCTGCACACGTACCACTGCCTATAACAAAGAAAATGAATAATAGTGGCTCTGGCTATTCCACTTTCACCGTTATTGGAAAAGTCGGGATCCCTGGTGAAGAATTGGGGGCAAGAATCTCCGATTTCCTCAATCGTTACTATGAGAACAATAAAAAATTCCACATAACAGCCATGAGCATGGAAAAGCTGGCCGCTGAGACCACTCAGCTTATGTCCGGGCTGAGTCTGGGCCTGTCTGTGATCGGCGGTATCTCGCTGCTGGTAGGTGGTATTGGCGTCATGAACATCATGCTGGTTTCGGTCACAGAGCGCACCCGTGAAATTGGTGTTCGCAAGGCCCTTGGGGCTTCGAATACGAATATCCGGATCCAGTTCATCGTCGAATCCATGATTGTCTGTCTTATCGGTGGTGCGATTGGTGTCGGTTTAGGTGCGGCCCTGGGATACGTGGGCTCAAATATGATGAAGGCGCCATCCTTGCCTTCTATTGGCGCAATCTTATTTGCCTTAGGTTTCTCAATGGCTATTGGCATGTTCTTTGGCTACTACCCAGCCAATAAGGCCGCCCAACTAGACCCCATCGAAGCCCTACGCTACGAGTAATCCGCACGCGGCGTAGCGGATACTGGTCGGCGTTGTGGGCCATGTGCTACACCGGCCCACAAACAAGCCAAACAAGCACAGGCGCCTGCCCACAGTCATGTCTCCAGGCGCTGCCCAGACTTCTGTGAAATAGCTTTGTCGGAAGTCGCACCTTCCGACAAAGCGCGAGTGACGCGCGGCGGATTATCGCCGCGCAATTCAACACTGCACGCGCGGCGGATTATCGCTGCGCAATTCAACACTGCCACGAAATATAAAAGCGTAGGCGAGAAGCCTACGCTTTTATATTTCGTGGCTCCGACCGGCGTCGATCCGGTGACCTAACGATTTTCAGTCGTTCGCTCTACCAACTGAGCTACAGAGCCCAACGTTCGGTTTCGTGGAATTCTCACGGTTAACCGAACTGGCGACCCCGACGGGACTTGAACCCGCGACCTCCGCCGTGACAGGGCGGCGCGCTAACCAACTGCGCTACGGGGCCTCGCTTCACACGAAGCCTGCTACGCAGGATCATATCTGCGCAGCTTGTACTACTTTAGACTCACGTTCAATGCGAGTCCGTACCCCGAACGGGATTCGAACCCGTGTTGCCGCCGTGAAAGGGCGGAGTCCTAGGCCGCTAAACGATCGGGGCCCGCTTGCAGCATTGGCGGATCACGCCGGTGCTCCAAGACCTCAGCAAGCATAATCGGAACCCCGAGTTCACGCAAACTCGAGGGATGTGGACTAGGCTACATTGACTTTCCTCGTCAGACTCTTCAACCACTTCCCCCTACGCTTTAGTCATGGGTAGCCAATGTCGGGAATCTCAACAAGGTCACCAACACGGTCTACCCCTCACCGAAGCACCAAGCAAACATGCAGACCTTGGGCACACTTCGACTCAGCGAGTCCTCATCACAATATGTGTATGACTTTGTGGGACAATTACGAAGTCCGTGACCTTCACCTACCGAAGAGTTGTATCTCTGTGACTGGTGCCGTATCTAACGTTCAGGAAGTTCTATGACCGAAGAGAAAATCCCCACACCTTCGGTTGACACGTCGTCCCCAAATTCTTTTTTCTCAGCAGCGCGCACAATCCGTCCTCGCTCATCTGCTCCTACATCCCCAGCCGGCTCGCCGTCTGCCACCTCAAGCTCTCAGCACTCCGAGGGCGCGCAGCAACAACCTTCCCCGGTTTTTTCTTGGCAACTCACCTCCATCCCTGACCCTCTCATTACCATCCGCAACGCCACAAAAACCTACGGGAAGGGCGAGACCCAGGTCCACGCTCTCGATGCAGTCAACCTGGATATTGCGCGCGGCACCATGACTGCGATTATGGGGCCATCGGGTTCAGGAAAGTCGACACTCCTTCACTGCATTGCCGGTTTGGAAACGCTGACGGAAGGCCAAATCCTCCTTGACGAAGATGACCTTTCAACCATGACCGAGCGGGGTCTCACCCGCCTGCGCCGCGATCGCATCGGTTTCGTCTTTCAGTCTTTCAATCTGGTTCCCACCCTCAATGCGCGTGAAAACATAACACTTCCGATGGATATTGCGCGTCGCAAGGTCTCGCAAAATCGCCTAAACACCGTTGTCAAGGCCGTGGGCCTGGAGGACCGACTGGGTCACATGCCTGCCGAATTATCTGGGGGCCAACAACAGCGTGTGGCCTGTGCCCGCGCGCTCCTGGCGAATCCAGCGGTTGTCTTCGCAGACGAACCTACGGGAAACCTCGATTCCACCGCTGCAAACCAGGTCTTAGGCTTCCTTCGCGCAAGCGTCGATCACCTTGGTCAGTCTGTCGTCTTGGTCACGCACGAACCTGCTGCCGCCGCCTACGCTCATCGCGTCATTTTCTTGGCCGACGGCCGCATCGTAGCCGAGCTCATCAACCCCACGCGTTCAGCGATTTTGGAAGCCCAAAGTGCCATCGCCCAGGCCACGCGGAACACAGAAGGTCCGCTACTTCCTGCACCTTTTCCTTCCGAGATTATTGCCGAGGGCGAGCCCCCTATGCCTGCGGCGGCAAAGCCGGAAGCTCTACGGGTTGATGAAGCGTCAATTACGTCAATGTCTGTGGATAAGTTATCCGTGGCTTTAAATGATCTGGAGGAAGAAGAAACGTCCCCAGTTTCTGTCGCTCCTGAAGCACAACCTCGCCGCCATCGGTCAGCTTCACAAACTCGTAGACAGAAACGCGCACAGATTCAACGAAAAGTCCCAGCACAAGAAACTATAGTCCCCGAGGAAACCCCCGAAGAACAGGCTTGTGAGCCTGAGGTTACAACTACGTCGGCTTCTCTGCCAAACCCCGAAGAGTTATCCACACCTCCTGTTGATAACTCTCCTGTGGAAACTCCTGTTGTCCCCTCAAAACCTGCAGCTACCGGAGCCCCTCCCAAAGGTTTATTCAAGAAAGTCCACCAGACCAGCCAGCCCGGCACCCAGGATGCCCCTGCTGTTGTGACGCCCCCACTGCCTGCGCCTCATACTGATGCCCCTGGTTTGATTGAGTCTCCCCCGCAGGCACCGGCCCCACATCCTGTGCAACAGGCACCGGCCCCTCAAGAACGCATCCCATTAGCCCAGCGTTCTGCCCCAGTTGAGGATTCTCTTTCTGCCTTGTCTGTGCGCTCAGAAATCGCAGATACCTTGACGCGCCCTATGCCTCCAATCTCGGCTCCCGTTTTTGCTCCCCCGCAACAGGCCCCACGACCGATTCCTCGCGCGCAACCAGCCAAACCAGCCACCCCTTCTATGCCCGCCGCACAAGACACCAGACCTCTGCCACAAAGAACCCCACAGGAACAATCGCCCCAGACATCACAGCCTCCAAGTGCCCCCACACCGGCACTTCCCCAAAACTTACCCCCTGAGTTAGCACAGATGATTGCCCAGGCAGAACGCCTCCTGATGGAATCCGGCACAGCTATTTCTCAAGCCAAGACCCGCCTATCCATGCCAGAAGAAGACCTTGCTGACTTGCCTCCTATCCCTGCAGATATAGAGCCGCAAGAGCCTTCCCGTCAGCCCACACCCGCTGAAATGCCGCCCTCGGCAATGGATACAGACCTGAGCCGTGTGCCTGAAGCTCACGATGATACGGCACCTCAAAACCCTGAACCGTCTTTGGAGCAGCAACTGTTGGTTTTCAGGGCTGAGGCACTAATGGACAAGGTGGAAGGACAGTCTTCTTCTTTGGCGGCACAACTCAATGAATTGCGCCCTCCCCTGGACGCAAGCGCGCTCGATCCCACATCTCCGGCTCCTGCCCCTACGACGGCGGGGGTTGAGGCGCGGCTGAGGCAAAGCAACAAGCCAACAGACGGCCCTGTAAATCCTCTCGCTCCTAACACAGCAGTGGAAGGCTAGAAGGCATGTGGCGTGTCACTTTACGCGGCATCTGGGCGAATATGGGTCGCTATCTGCTTTCGACATTGGCCATCGTTTTAGGCGTGGCTTTCCTGTCAGGCACCCTGGCTCTACGCGAGTCCGTGGATTCTGCAATGCGCTCGCTGATGACCTCGACTATCACGGGAGACGTCTACGTCAGTGGACCTCCCGCAACTGCCCAGGCACCCCCTGAGCCTTCCTCGACATCCGCGCCCAGCACAGACGAAACCGAAGAAGTCGCCAGTAACACCAAGGACGTACCCGCCTTTCTAAACCTCAGCAACGATCTGCTTTCGCCTCTGCTGCAGCCGCAAAATAAACCGCTTTCTTTAGATCTTCTGCCCATCATTAAAGAGGTCCCAGGCGTCAGCTACGTCAACCCCGTTATCTATGGTTCTGGCATCCTTCTGGACGCCAAGGGAGTTCCTCAAACCCATGGACTTGCCTCCACCAGAGTTGTCGCCTTGTATTCCAACCCACCTGGTCCAATCCTCAAAAGCGGGCGCATCCCCAAAGGGGAGGACGAAATCGCTCTCGAATCCGGTGCCCTGAAGCGTGCCGGATACGCAATCGGGGATAAGGCGAAGATGCTCTTGGGCGACAAGCTGGGGATGTACACAATTACCGGCGAAGTCACCTACGGGTCTCCTTTACCCGTAGTGACCATGATCTACATGGATCCGGCGGTCCTCAAACCTATCTTCGCCCCGGACTCGAAGGTCCCATTCTTTGCATTGTCAACGGGCTCGGCTAACCCTGTCGTCATTGCTGATGAGGTCTCGCAAGCACTGGGGCCAGAAGCCATTGTGACCACGGGCGACCAAACCCGTGCTGAACGCGAAGACGATGCCTCAAGAATTTTGGGCTTCATCAACGCCTTGATGCTCCTCTTCGTGGCATTGGCGTTGGGCGTCTCGGTTTTCATCATTGCCAACACTTTTTCTATCACCGTTCAACAGCACGCCCGCGAATATGCTCTGCTGCGCGCCCTGGGCGCTTCAAGGGCGTCCGTCTTCTTTGTGGTCGTGGTCCAAGCTCTCATACTGGGCTTGGTGGGCTCTGTCCTGGGCATAGCATTATCCGCTGGCCTCCTTCGTCTGCTTGGCACCTTGCTACGCAATCCGACTTTTGGTCTGGAAGTAAACCTCGATGTCAGCTGGTCACTTTCCCCGCAGGTGATTCTCATCTCCCTTGGGATTGGTTCTTTGGTCACGGTTATCTCTGCCCTGATTCCGGCCAGACGCGCAGCCGCCTCCGCCCCCGTTGATGCCCTGCGCCTGGCACAAAACCCCCGTGAAAAAACCTTGCTGTGGCGCACTTTGTTTGGCGCGGCACTCCTTGGCGCAGGCGCCCTCGGCCTGTATTTGGGGGGATCCAGGCTGGCCGATCCTCACTCTGAAGTAGCCCTTGGACTGGGAGCCGCCGCCCTGTTGCTCGGCATCCTCATTGTGGCTCCCGCCCTCGTCAAGGCCTTCTTTGCCGTCTTTGCTTGGCCCTTAGCCAAGGCCACACCCGTGGTGGGAAAGTTGGCCCGGGGCAATGTCATGCGAAGCCCCCGCCGCACCGCCCTCACTGCCTCTGCACTATTCGTTGGCCTGAGCCTCATAACTGCTGGGGCGGCCGTCGCCTCATCGGCTGCCGCGTCAACCGCAGCCTTAACAAAAACCGCCATCAAGGCCGACCTCTTGCTCGTCTCTCAGTCTTCTCGTTACCAGCCCGCCGCCCTGACCGAGCGCCTACTCAAAATCGAGGACATCGAACAGGTCATCACCTCGGTTTCTACCGGCTCTGCCCAGGTCATATTGCCCAAGGGTTCAGGGGCTCAAGTCCAGGTCTCAACCGTAACCATCCCCTCTGCCACCCACGTCTTCCCCTTCACTATGGCCGAGGGCACCCTGTCGTGCCTAGAGGACGGCCAAATCATCGTCACCCCTGATGAGGCGGCACGCCATCAGTGGAAACTTGGCGATTCCATCACCCTCGCCGGGGTCGAAGGCACCTACACCTCGCGCCTTTGCGCCATCGGGCACACCGACGCGCTGGCAGGTACTTCCTTCTTCACCACCCCCTTGGTTGCCAAACAAATCGGCCTGACGGGCAGGAACACCCAGGTTTACCCGTTATTGCTGCGCGGGGGCGTCATTTCTAGCACCATGCCCACAGACACCCTTCCCGAGGGCGTCTCGATGGAACCCAGCACTACATCAGCTCCCAAGCCTCAGTTGACCTGGAAAGACACAAAGGCTTGGGCGGGGCATCTGGCTGAGGTCCAGGAAAAGGCGCAAGAATCCGTAGCTGATTTATACGCCTACAGGGTTATGACCCCCAAAGAGCTCGAAAATTCCTCTGCCCATACAGCCCGCCAAGTCCTCTTGGCCCTCTATGCCCTTTTGGGCCTTTCCGTGATCATCGCCATTTTGGGCATTGTGAACACCTTGACCCTTGCGATTCTAGAACGCGGGCGTGAGATTTCTTTGCTGCGCTCCATTGGTCTATCCAGGGGCGCAACTCGGTGGGTTATTGTTGTGGAATCCGTGCTGACCTCCCTGTTTGCTTCTTCACTCGGGCTTGCCACCGGCCTGGTCTTGGCCTACAGTTTCCAGGCTTTCGCCTCCGATCTGGGCCTCACTGTCTTTGCTGTCCCCTGGGTCTCACTGATCATTATTGTTCTGGTTGCCTGTGTGGCCGGATGGCTTGCGGCCTTAATCCCTGCCGCTCAGGCTGCGCGCAGGCCAATTTTGGACTCGGTTCTTCGCGCATAAGGCACAGTTTGCCCAGCACACGCGCACGTTTCGTGGGAAGATGTATGAACCGCCAGTATTCACCTTGCCCCCTGCACACCTCACTCACGGAAGGGAGAGACATGGCACCTTTGGATTCTTCTGCATCCGAATCTGCGTCCCAACAGGCTGATCCATCCCAGTCTCAACCTGTTGCGCCACAGACCATCGGCACCTTATTTGCCCAAGTCTCTGATCATCTTTCGACCCTTGTCTCCACAGAGATTCAACTCGCCAAGGCTAAGGCCATGCGTTCAGCACAGGCTGCAGGCCTCGGGGTTGCCTTGCTTGCAGTGGCCGGTTTCCTCGCAGTTTTCGGTTTCGGCTGGCTGTTATCGGCATCTTTTAGGGCCCTTGCCCTCGTTGTGCCGCATTGGGCTGCTGCCCTGATCGTCGCAGGTGGTCTCTTATTGCTCGCTGGGATATTGGCTTTGGTGGGGATCGCGTCCCTGAAACGCTCCCATAAATACGTCCCCGATCCGAAGGCCGGTTTGCAAGCCGATCTGGATGCGGTAAAGGCATCTTTTGTGAAACAGACTGTGAAACTGACCGAAACTTCCAAGGACACACCATGACCCCACAGACCGATCCCCCCTCCGGTAACGCCCCGACACCAAAACTGCCTTCGGTAGAGGAACTAGAGGCCACTCTCGCCGACACTCGAAGCGCCATGACCTCAACCGTGGACGAGCTCGTAACCCGATTACACCCCGCGACAGTGGCCAAAGACCTCAAAGAAGATGCCTTTAAACGCTCTCAAGAAGCGATGAACTCTGTAAAGGACGCAGTTTTAGGCGCAAGTGAAACCATTGTGACAACTTTGGATCGCGCCTCCCTGGGCGATGAGCGCTCGAAAAAAATCGTCTACGGCGTCCTAGCCGGGGCTGGGGTCGCCCTGGCCCTCGTCGTCATTAAACTAATTAGACGTTAGTTTTTTGCCCATTAACTCCATTTCTTTACCCGTGGAATGGAAACGAAGCTGTTTTCACGATAGGCTAACCCAGGAACATATAAGGATTCGGGGCTGCATTTCCAGGTGCGCCCTCATTACTGTTGGAGGGGGTCGACCCCATGGGGCGCGGCCGTCAAAAGGCTAAGCAGACGAAGGTTGCACGTAGGCTCAAGTATTACAGTGAAGAGCCAGATCTCGCGGCACTACAGCGCGAGCTCTCAGGTGAACCCAGATCCCAAAACGCAGGCTCTTCAGATAAGTACGAAGAAGACGATCCTTACGCGCACTACTACGACCCCGAAGAAGATCGGTAATTTCCACTCAAGGCGACCCCACCGCCCGAAGACCCCTTCATCCCAGCAATAATCCTGGCGCCCTCTGGCGGCTTTAAAGAAGATTCCACGCGGCCAATCCTCCACGCAACTATGCCTTGCGCCGCACTCAGGGCGATGGCGTCCTCGGCAAATCTTTCATCGACTATGGCGACCATGCCGATCCCCATGTTTAACGTCGCTTCCAGGTCGTCCATCGGGACCCTGCCAAGGTCCCCGACTAGCCCAAACATCGCTGGCACCTGCCACGTTGAGCGATCCACGTGCGCCATAAGGCCAGCCGGTATGACGCGGCACAGGTTTGCGCCCAAGCCTCCCCCCGTGACGTGGGACAAGGCATGGAGGCCCGAGGGCGTCACGGTGCCGACCGCAGCCTCAGACAGCACGGCCGCTTCGTCTCCGTCCCAATCCCGCGCCGCCAGCCTGCCCGCGCGCGCCATATCCAAGCACACCGTGGTGTACAGGCGGGTGGGAATCAGCAACGCTTCTGCCAAGGTCTCCGGCGAACCGTCTGGCCCCGTCAGTTCGGGAACCGCCCGGTCATAATCCCAGTCGGCGTCAGCAAACACCCTGCGCACCAGGGAGTACCCATTGGAATGCAGCCCGGAAGAAGCCAGTCCGATTACCGCGTCGCCCTCGCGCACGCGCGCGGCTCCCAGCACGTCAGCCGCGTCCACTACCCCTGTGGCAGCCCCCGCAACGTCGTACTCGTCCAGGCCCATGAGCCCCGGGTGCTCTGCGGTTTCTCCGCCAATCAGGGGGGTGTCGATGCTGGCACAGGCACGGGCGATACCGCCAACGATCTGGGCGATGACCTCCGGATCAACCCTGCCACAAGCAATATAATCGGTCATAAACAGGGGTTTTGCCCCTACGACGACGATGTCATCGACCACCATGCCCACCAGGTCCTGCCCTATAGTGTGGTGGATCCCGGTCTGTTGGGCGATAGCCACTTTGGTGCCCACCCCGTCGGTAGAGGTCGCCAACAGCGGTTTACTCATGCCTCGAAGCGCGCTTGCGTCCACCAGGCCAGCGAAGCCCCCATCTTGGGCAAGGACAGTGTCGTTGAAGGTCGCTTTGATTTCATCCTTCATCAGTTCAACGGCGCGATCCCCTGCTGCCACATCGACACCCGCCATGGCGTAGGTCATGGCTTCGAAGTCGTGATCCACATTGCGTTGCCCTTCAGCGTCCTCGCTGCCCCTGGATTGTGCCTTGTCCACTGCGTCCACCTTGTCTCTTCTAATTGTTTTGGCTTTCATTTTGCGAGGGCGACATCCCGCCCGCCTCGCTCACCGCGATTGTTCCGCTCACCGCATCCGCGACGCCCGCGCCTCCGGTAATGCCCTCAAAGCCCGGGACCTCCACCGGATAAACACCCGTGAAACACGCGGTACAAAGGTCAGATCTGGCCTGACCTGTGGCTTCTATCATGCCGTCCTCGGAAAGGAAACCTAAAGTGTCTGCCCCAATCGAGGTGCGGATTTCTTCGATGCTCATGCCCGAGGCGATCAACTCTGCGCGGGTGGCGAAGTCGATGCCGTAGAAGCAAGGCCAGGTGACGGGCGGGGAGGAGATGCGCACGTGGACTTCCACGGCGCCGGCCTCGCGCAGCATGCGCACCAGGGCGCGTTGGGTGTTGCCGCGCACGATTGAATCGTCGACGACGACCAGTCTTTTGCCGGCGACGACCGAACGCAGGGGGTTCAGTTTCACGCGAATGCCCATTTGGCGCATGGTTTGTGTGGGTTGAATGAAGGTGCGTCCCACGTAGGCGTTTTTGACTAGGCCCTGGGCGAAGGGGATGCCAGAGGCCTCGGCGTAACCGATGGCGGCGGGCGTTCCAGAGTCGGGGGTGGGCATCACCAAGTCAGCGTCCACCGCGTGTTCGGCGGCCAAGGCAGCACCCATGGCGCGTCTGGCTGCCACAACCGAGGTTCCAGCAATCGCCGTGTCGGGTCGCGCCAAGTAGACGTATTCGAAGATACAGCCGGCGGGGTCGGCTTCGGCAAAATGCCTGCTGCTCACCCCGGAAGCGTTGATCGCCAAAAGCTCCCCTGGGGCTATTTCGCGCACGAAAGTCGCGCCGATAATGTCGAGGGCTGCCGTCTCTGAGGCCACCACCCAGCCGTTATCCAGGCGCCCCAGCACTAGGGGATGGAAGCCGTGCGGGTCGCGGGCCGCATACAAGGTGCCCTCGTCCATAAAGGCCAGGGAGAATGCGCCAGACAGTCGAGGCAGGACCTCCATCATGGTCGACAGCAGGGGCGCTTCGCCGCCCGACACGGCAACCTGGCGCGAAACGTGGTTGACCAGTGCGGTAATTACTGTTGTGTCGGTTGTGGACCCGCGGCCCAGGGCGTCGCTGAGGTCCTCGCCGCCAAAGCGCGACTGGATTTCCGCAATCAGTTCACGCGTATTCACCAGGTTCCCGTTGTGCGCCAAGGCCAGGGTACCAAAAGCAGTTGGCCCCAAGGTCGGCTGAGCGTTTTCCCAGTTAGAAGCCCCTTGTGTTGCGTAACGCACATGTCCGACTGCCACGTGCCCGCTCAAAACCCCCAGGGATTTATCGTCGAAGACCTGCGAAACCAGGCCCATGTCCTTATAGACCAAGATCTTTTCACCGTCGGTAACAGCGATACCTGCGGCCTCTTGTCCCCTGTGTTGCAGGGCGTACAGCCCGAAGTACGTCATGCGGGCAACGTCCTCGCCAGGCGCCCACACCCCGAATACGCCACACTCTTCGCGAGGCTTCCCATCGGCCTCGACCTGGGATAAGGGGTCTTCCACCCGGCCTGCTAACGGGCCTGGTAACTGGCCTGCTAACGGGTCCGTAACCCGCCCCATAACCGCCACATTTCCACACTGCCCAAGGTTGTTGCTTGCCGCGAAGTCTTTCAACACCGCTCCATCCTCCCACACATGATTCCACTCACAAAAGCGATGAGGACGAAGCCTTTTCCGCTTTTCGCTAGTAACTTTGGAGTCACGACTCCCACGTCCAGCTCTCCATAACTCTGGGCGCGGCCAAGGCAAGGGGCTCTCATGAACGATTTTCCACATTCTTCGGTCCTCTGGGGCACTCCCGTCGTCCCCGGCGTCGCGATAGGCACGGTTGCCTGGGTTCACCGGGTTACGGTGCCGCCCACACACGCCCCAGATTTGCCCGAGGGCGAACGCGCAGCGCATGTGGAAGCTTTCAAGGCTGCAGCCGATGCGGTTCGGGATTCCTTATTTGAACGTGCGCAAGGCTTGAAGGGCTCTGCCCGTGAGGTGGTCGACATGACGGCCGCTGTGGCAGCTGACCCGGCCTTGTCTGCCAAAGTAGAGACCTTGATTACTGGTGGAATACCTGCGGTTCAAGCGGTTATGGCCGCCGCCGACGTGTTCATTGACCAGTTCATCGCAGCAGGAACCGTCATGGCAGAACGCGCCGCCGACGTGGCCGATGTGCGTGACCGCATTGTGGCACGCCTGCTTGGACAGCCAGAACCTGGCCTACCTCACATGGACTCCCCGGTTATTTTGATGGCCGATGATTTGGCTCCTGTGGATACAGCGACCCTAAACCCTGACATGGTTAAAGCCTTGGTGACCGTGGGGGGCGGTCCGACTTCACACACCGCCATTATTGCCAGGCAGTTGGGCATCCCCTGTGTGGTTGCAGCCCATCTGGCAAGGCAGATTCCCAACGGCGTAAAGGTCTTGGTGGACGGCACTGTGGGCAGGATTCAACAAGATCCTGACCCTGAACAAACCCAGGAATTACTTGCCCAGGACGCCCAGCGCCGAGAGAGGGTCGCCGCCTGGCGCGGGCCTGCCACCTTGGCCGATGGACGCCCTGTCCGCTTGCTGGCCAATTCCCAAACGGCAGCCGGTGTCGCCATGGCCTTGAGTAAAGGGGCAGAGGGCATCGGCCTGTTTCGCACCGAACTGGTGTTCTTGAACTCGGTGACAGAACCTTCAATCGAGGAACAAGTCCGCGCCTATCAACCGGCCTTCGACACCTTCCCGGACGGGTACGTCGTAATTCGCACCCTGGACGCCGGTTCGGACAAACCCATCACTTTCGCAAACCTGCGCGGCGAGGACAACCCCGCCTTGGGCGTGCGAGGCATCAGAATCTCGGGGCCACACCCTGATTTGTTATTGCATCAGCTTGACGCCATCGCCTTGGCCGGGGAAAAGATCATTTCCGAGGGCGGACAGGTGCGGGTCATGGCCCCCATGGTTGCCACCTTGCCAGAGGCTCGCTGGTTTGCTGACCTGGCACGTGAACGCGGTTTGTCGCCAGGCATCATGGTCGAGGTGCCCTCGGTGGCACTAATGGCTGACAGGTTTTTTGAGGCCGTGGATTTTGTGTCTATTGGCACTAATGACTTGACGCAGTACACCATGGCTGCCGATCGCCTAAGTCCCCACTTGGCGACATATTCTGATCCTTGGCAGCCGGCGGTCTTGACGCTGGTCGACATGGTGTGTGCAGCGGGCAGGGCTGCTGCCCCTGGGGGCAAACCTGTGGGTGTGTGTGGCGAGGCCGCAGCTGACCCGGCCCTTGCTGCGGTGTTGTTGGGTATGGGGGTCACGTCTTTGTCTATGGCCCCTATGGCTTTAGCTACGGTTGGCGCCGAGTTAGCAGAGCTGTCTTTTGAGCAGTGCCTGGCAGCAGCCAAGGCGGTGCGTGTAGCAAACGACCCAACGGATGCCAGGAACAGGGCCTACGAAGCCCTGGGCTTCACCCGCCAATAATCCTGCAAAACGCTCAATCCATTCCCTGCAAAACGCTCAATCCATTCCCTGCAAAATGTATACTAGATGCGTGAGCAGTTATCATAGCCGTGTTTCGGAATCAGAATTACAGTCCCTCATGTCGGTAACTGGCGCTGTTTTGATCGAGGGCCCCAAGGCCTGCGGTAAAACCACAACCGCCACGAGGCTTGCGAAAACCAGATTCGACATGGACGAAGACTCAACTGCCAAAGCCTCAGTGGAACTCAATCCAGACTTCTTATTCAACAATCCCACACCCATCTTGTTTGACGAGTGGCAGGTGGTCCCTGACGTGTGGAACCGTGTCCGCCGGGCAGTCGATGCCAGGTCAGGCCAACGGGGTCTTTACATTTTAACTGGTTCTTCAACACCCAGAGATAACGTCAACCGCCATTCCGGGGCTGGGCGTTTCAGCGTTTTACAAATGCGCACCATGAGCCTCTTTGAGACGCACCACTCCACAGGGGACGTGTCCTTCAAGGCCCTGATGGACGGCGAAACCTGCAAGGGGTCAGGAAATCACATGAACGTCCCAGAACTTATGGAACGCATTGTCATCGGCGGTTGGCCCCACCTTCTAGGCCAAGACGAAACCACTGCCCGAAAATGGCTGGCAGGCTACATAAAACAAGCCATTGAGGTGGATATCCCTTCTTTTGTTGGTCACCGCGATCCGAACACTCTGGGCAGGGTCTTGGAATCTCTTGCTCGCTTTGTGGCACACAGCCCTGCCTTGACAAGCATTGCAGCCGATGCGGGTGGAGCGGGCGGCCCTTTGAACACAGGCACACTCAGAAGCCACTTAGATGCCCTGCAACGCCTTCACCTGTTGGACAATTCGCTGGCTTGGCAACCACATATGCGCTCACGCACCCGCCTTCGCGCTGCCCCAACTCGCTATTTTGTCGATCCTTCTTTGGCAACCGCTGCCCTGCGCGCATCCAGTAAGGATCTGCTCAACGACCTCAATACCGCCGGCTACCACTTCGAAGCCCTGGTCATCCGTGATCTTCGCATCTATTCTCAACCCTTGGATGGGCGCGTTGACACCTGGCGAGACTCCGAAGGCAACGAGGTTGACGCTGTGGTGACTTTGGACGATGGCCGCTGGGCAGCTTTTGAAGTCAAAATGAGCCAAAACGACGTAGATAAGGCAGCGGCTACCCTGCTACGTTTCGCCTCTCGAGTGGACTGGGCTAGGCACGGAGAGCCTGCTGCCTTGGCCGTTATCACACCCAGTGGGCCAGCTGGTCGCAGGAAAGATGGCGTCCATGTCCTACCCATCACATCCCTTGCCCCCTGACGTATTGCTGGGGGTTTGGGTTGGTTAGGACAAAGATTTAAATATTGCTAATGAACTTTGGGGGGTGGTCGATATATCTGGGTGCAGGCAACGGAATGCCTGTATAAACCGCCAGGAGGCAAATGCCGCCTGGCTCGAATCAGGAGGATTCTAAAATGACACTGTCAATCAACCAAAACATTATGGCGATGAACTCCTACAGGAATTTGTCCGCCACGCAAGGCTCACTGGGTAAGTCGCTGGAGAAGCTCTCATCCGGTTTCCGCATTAACCGCGCAGCCGATGACGCTGCTGGTCTAGCAATCTCTGAGGGCTTGCGTTCTCAGGTTGGTGGCAACAAGCAGGCCGTGCGCAACGCGCAAGATGGCATCTCTGTTGTCCAGACAGCTGAAGGTGCTCTGCAGGAAGTTCACGCGATTCTACAGCGTCAGCGTGACCTGGCCGTGCAGGGTGCTAATGACTCGAACTCCGCTGCAGCTCGTAACAACATTATGGAAGAAATGAACCAGCTTACTGAAGAGCTGGGTCGTATCGCCGAGGCTACGAACTTCAACGGAACACAGCTCCTTGACGGATCTGTGCAGAATATGCAGTTCCAAGTTGGCGCCAACGGCGATAAGGCTTCACGCATCACCGTTGACCTGACTAAAGCCAATGTTGCCAACATTGCTAATGCTCTGGGTGGCGCACCTGCCACAACAGCAACTGCAGCTACTGCTGGTAGCTGGGTTTCAACCGCAGCTCCCGGTAACGTTGTGGATGGCACGAACATGACAGTTTCGGATGGTGACGGTGTAACCGTCAGCATTGCCGGTACTGCCGGAGGCGTGGCAATTGCTGCCCAGGTTACTGCTCTGAATGCCGATGCTAAGTTCACTGCAAAGTACACCGCTGCTGTAGATAACGGTAATCTTAAGATTACTGCCAAAGCAGCTGGCGCAAATGCGATGAACTTCACTGTTTCAAACGGTGGCACAGCTGTTGCGGGCACCGCAACGGCAGGCACAAAGGCTATTGCAGTTGGTGAACGTCCTGGCGTAGTCGATGTGTCAACACATGCTTCTGCACAGACAGCGATCGGTCTGATCGATACCCAGATTGGTAACGTGTCCTCTGCTCGCGCTGTTCTCGGTGCTGTGCAGAACCGTTTCGAGCACACGATCAACAACCTGAACGTGGCTGTTGAGAACTTGTCAGCCTCTGAGTCTCGTATCCGTGACACGGATATGGCCTCCGAGATGATGCAGTTCACTCGTAACCAGATTCTGTCCCAGGCTGGCACCTCCATGCTGGCCCAGGCCAACCAGGTCCCCCAGTCGGTGCTGTCACTGCTCCGCTAGGACTTGAACCAAAGGCTATAGCGGTCCTCCAGGGTTCGCCCTGATGCTGAGACCACTCCCTAGCCCAGAATAAGCTTCAACGCTGTACGTGGCCCCGGTGCTCGCAAGAGCCCCGGGGCCACAACTTTCCCCAGGGTACGTTTTGCTTTTCTCGGGTTACAATCGGTTAAGAGTGAAAGGCGTGTGTATGCAGACAGATAATCGTCCCGGTGGTGTTCTGCGCACGTCGTTAGGTGAAGACACCGCAGTCGAACAGTGGCTGCGTACTGAGGTTGTTGCCACATATGATGCCATGCAAACAGGCACGTATCCAGTGTTTACTTCGCAAGAAATACGCGAACGCATAGCAGCACTGCATCACCAAACACACGCAGCCCCCACCGCATGAGCAAAGAAATTGTCTACTCTTGGCAAGCGAAACAAGACCTTGAACGTATCCCCAACGCCAACTGAGTAGTTCCTGGCCGGCTGCGACACAGTTTCCTGCACAATGAGCCACCAACTACTCACTCGGCACAAAATTGGCCCAAACCTTAGGGCCATAGTCCGTGGGGGAGGCCGCCCTCGGGAAAGTTGTTAGTCTGTGATTATTGAGTCTGCATCTTGGGAACTGTGGAGGACACGCAACACCTGAACGATCCCTTGGGGTTCATCGACCACGTAGAACATACGGTAGGAGCCCACCGGCATGATGCGGCAGGAAATCTTGGTGGCAGACGTTGGGTAAACTCGGGTAGCCGTTGGAAAACTGGATAAATTTTCGTGAGCAGATATCAACGCAGCATCGAAGGATTCAACCGCTGCCAAAGAACGAAGTTCCCAGCCAAGGTAATTGACGATGCTGTCGATATCGTTGCGAGCGGCGTCGGTAAAGACCACCCTGAATAGATTAGGCATTTTGTAAGGCAGTCTTTGCGGCCTTGACTATTCTGCGGATCTCTTCGAAAGAGTGAGAACGTTCGAGGTTCAAAATATCCTCTGGAGGGACTTGCGCCAAAGCGGCCTCGACATAGGCCCGGTCTTTTGCGTTTGTGGTGTCTATGGTGTCTGCGTGCTGCAACGCATCCTCGACCAAAAGTGCGGCATACTGTGGGCCTGAAAGCCCCGCATCAGAACCCAATTGTTCCAGGCGCTTGCCAATCGCAGGTGACACCTCCAAAATCATCTCCACACGAAACACCTCCCAAAAACAATCATACTCGAGCCGAGCGGGTATCCCTGCCGAACTCCTCCACCTCAATACCTTGGGGGCAGAGTCCGCGCCAAGTCGCCCTCGGAAATCGGTTTAGGTTTACGGGGCGTGGTAGATGTCGTGGGTGCCTATTCGGCGGAAAACGCAGACCACTTCGCCACCGTCGAGCTCCAGATAAAACGTCAAACGTTCATCGGTTCGAGCAAAATGCCAGGTAAGAGCACAAATTCCACCTGAAGAAACAAGCTGCTCTGCGCGCAGTTTTGGGGGCCAATCAACTCGCGTGGCTGTCTGGGCTGCTGCCTGCAATGCCGGTTGAATGTATTCGGTGAAAGCCTTGGCGAAGACGCCTTGATGGTCACGCGGAAGCCTCTTCAGATCCTTTTGAAATCGAGGGGTAAATACGATGTCCATCCGGGTGAGACTTTCTAGCCTGTTGTTAGGGTTGTTTCCAACATGTCAGCAAACTTTTTTTTTGGGGGGGGGGAGACCCTTGTCGTCTTCCCCGTGGCCAGCGCTGATTGAGTAGTTCCTGGCCGACTGCGACACATTTTCCTGCACAATGAGCCACCAACTACTCACTCGGCACAAAATTGGCCCAAACCTTAGGGCCAGGGTCCGTGACGGGCCGCCCTCGGGAATTAAAAAGGACCGCCGCACTTTCTTCTGTGCGGCGGTCCTTCTAAAAACTGTGGTCGTGTAACTAGTCGGCCAGTAAGGCTGCGACCGAGGCTGCCGACGGGGATTGCGCCCCGAAAGCCGCTGCAGGAGCTGCCGAAATGGCGCCGGTAGCCATGCCCAGCAGGTCGCGAGCCATAGAGACATCGGAAACCTGGGAGCTGATGGCAGAGATGTTTTCCATTGACACACCAAGGCGTGCGATTGCTGTATCGAAAGCAACAGAGGTTCCAGACAAGGATTCCTGTGCGGCGCTGACATAAGAGGCGCCGGCCGCAATCGAGGTCAAAGTGTTTGCAATACCCTGGGGGGTGGACAAGTTCATGCGGCCTTCGCCGGTCTGTCCGCGGCCAACCGCCAAGTCAATGGCCAGTTTTGCCACATTGGCAGAACCCAGGTCGACAGTGATATTGGAGCCACCGACCGCGAAAGACATGGCGTGATCGCCTGAAACCGCACCGGACAACAGCGAGATTCCAGCAAAGTTGGTGCCCTGACCAATGCGATCAAGTTCGCCAACCAGGTTGACGGCCCTCATGGTGCTGGTGTTGTCTGTCTTGCCATTGGCTTGAATGGCCTCGACAACACCGCGCAGGCTATCCAAAACGCCGCTGGCCTTCGTTAGTCCCTGTTGGGCAGCCGACACCAAGGAAGAACCTGTTTGTGCCGATTGCATATGCGCCGAAACCGCTTCTAGCTGGGCTCGCGCCGGCTGAGTGGTCAGGGTCGCGGTATCTTGGGCCGCCAACGCAGTATTGAGACGAGAGATGTCTGCGCCCTGGGTTGGTGCCTTTGCACGTCCTGTCGACGCCGCTTGAATAGCCGAATTGAGTGCGGCTTGGCTTTGTTGAATCGAGAGCCCCATGGCACTACCCTTACTGTGCAGTCGGCCCTTCCCTGAGCCTTTGAACCGGGCATCCTGGCCCAGTGTTCTGCGACGCTACTGCGCCTGTGCCTTGGGATTGCCCATATGAGAGATGGCCATTCCTTTGGCTACACTTTAATAATACCGGCGTGATGGGCCGATTTCAATACCTCATTCAGCTTTCTTTCAGGTTTGACCCTCTGGCCTTTATCTTTACTATTTGGCTAAACCGTTGTCACCTGGGAAAAACCTCATTGAATCCCATTCTTGCACGTACCCAGGCCTCAAAACTTACAAGCAGTCCAAAAGTGGCATTTTCTAGTTTTTTGTCACATATTTCCGAGGGCGGATAAGATGGGGGCGTGGCTTCAGGAAAAAAGATCTCGGACCAGGCCGGTCAAAATGCGCTTGCAGCCTGGCGGGTTGGGGTTGTTGGTGCTGGTGTGGGTGTGAGTCGCGGGGTTGGTGATCGCGGCGGCCATGTTGGGGATGTGGGTGTTAACGACGTTGACGACGGTGGTGGCGGCAGTGGTGGCAGTACTGGGAGTCAGTCCCCACATAATGCAGATATTGCAACTGCCGTGCGCTACACGCTTCAAGAGTTCGCAGCACTACACCCCGGGCGCTCTGTTGAGCTACGAGTTCCGCCATACGGTGCCGTTCAGGTTATTGAGGGACCTGTCCATACGCGCGGAACTCCCCCAGCGATTGTTGAAACCTCGGCAGACACTTGGCTGCGATTGGCGACTGGACTGTTGACCTGGGACGAGGCGCTTAAGGCCGGGCTGGTGCAAGCCTCTGGCGAACGCACAGACCTCAGCCCCCACTTTCGCTGAGCCTATGGCCTGAGCCTATTCGTCGGGTAGGCCCTCTATGAATAGGCTCAGCAAGAATTAGGATGCTAGGAGTTGCAGAGCGGAATGGGAGGACACATTCGCCTGCGAAACCAAAGCGGCCGCACCATTATTCTGCATCTGCATAATCGCCATTGAGGCAAGTTTTTGCGCCACGCCCATCGCCTGCGGGCCAATCCCCACCGAACCAAACATCGAGGAAGACCCCGTGACTTCCTGCATTAGTGCGCTGGCAGTTTCTGCCAGGGTCTCACGCATAGAAGACACAAAGGTCAGAGCCTGGGACGCGGAAGCAGTGTTGCGTTGGTCTTGAGAATGGAGTTCCACAACGCCTCGTGCGGACGCATTACCTGCAGATCCGCCCTCGGCAATTGCGGAAGAAACTATCCCCGACAAACCTAAACCGGCCGCATCGAAGGCTCCGCCCGTGGGCAGTTTTGCCGAGACGTTGAAGGCTGTATCGCCGACGCGGAAGGTGGTGTCAAAGGAGCCGTTCAAGGTGGGGCGGCCGAGGAAGTTTTCTTCCTGGACCAAAGTGGCCAGACCTTTTGCGACGTCTGCCATCTGCTTTTGGATGCCTGAGCGGGCGGAGGCATCCATTTGCGGATCGTCTGTGATTTGGCGGGCCAGCGAGTAAAGCTGTTGCAGGCGGTCTTGCGTCTTTGACAGCGACTGGTCGAGGGCCTGGGATGTGCGCACGCCGGCCTGAGCGACCTGGGATTGCGCGGTGGCAGCCTGGACCTCTGCGCGAGTTGAGGCAGTTGATGAAACCTGCAGGGAGTCTCCTGCGCCGCTGACCTGGGTTGCGGCATTCGGATTAGCGCCTGAGGTCGTCGCGGTGGTGGTGGCCGTGGTGGCATTCGCACCCGTGGTTGTCGACTTGAGGGGGGCACCTTGGGCGGCACCTGGGCGCGCCAAAGACCCGTACTGGCCAGTCACAACATTGGACTGGTAACTAGCCAAAGCCCCAATCGCTGCCACTCAGACTCCTTCGGTGCGCGCTACAAATCCGTCAGCTTCAGACCATCTATTCGGCTTCCCGAGGGCGGGTATGAGAAAAACCTGTGAGAATCTTGTGTGTCGCGAGCCACACCCAGGTGCCGTCTGCGGTTCTTACCCCAGGCTCTGCCCACAGCCATGTCAAACATGAAAACCGGAAGCAGCGGAGGAAGGTGAGCAGAGTCCAGAGCAATTACCCCAGGCTCTGCCCAGACGTTTGTGAGTAGAAGAATCGAAAACCGCGCTTTTCGATTCTTCGCGAGTGACGCGCCGCGGATTATCGCGGCGCAATTAAACACTGCGCAATTAAGCACTGCGATGTTTTGAGGCAAACCTCAAAACATCAGATCACTCCGTGATCCAGCATCGCATTGGCTACGCGCTTAAAGCCAGCGATATTGGCACCCATCACATAATCGCCAGGGTGACCATAATCCTCAGCGGTCTCAACGCAGTCGTCGTGAATCCTGTGCATAATCTCGGTCAGGCGCTCTTCGACCGCCTCAAACGACCACTTGGCTTGCTGTGCGTTTTGTTCCATTTCCAACGCCGAGGTCGCCACACCGCCAGCATTCGCTGCCTTTCCGGGGGCAAACAGGATCCCGGCCTCCTGGAACACATCGACAGCCTCTGGGGTGCAGGGCATGTTTGCGCCCTCGGCAACGGCCTTAACCCCGTCGCGTATCAGCACGCGCGCGTCTGCCTCAACCAGCTCGTTTTGTGTCGCACACGGCAAGGCGACGCTACACGGAACCGACCACAGCGACCGGGTATTCGCTGGACCGCCGTAGAATTCAGCACCTGTCTTGCGTGCCGCGTAGTCTTCGACCCGCCCTCGTTCTACCTCTTTGATCTGTTTCAACAGCGCGACGTCAATCCCCTCGGGGTCATACACCCAGCCCATCGAGTCTGACACGGTAACGACACGCGCGCCCAGGGCCTGAGCTTTTTCAGCCGCGTAAATCGCGACGTTCCCGGAACCCGACACAGCCACGGTCTGACCTTCGATGTCTTCGCCACGCGTGCGCAACATGGACTGTGCGAACAAGACCGCACCGTATCCGGTCGCCTCGGTGCGCCCAAGTGACCCACCCCAGCCGATGCCTTTGCCGGTCAGGACGCCTGCCTCGTAGCGGTTCGTCAGGCGCTTGTACTGCCCGAAGAGGTAGCCGATTTCTCGTCCGCCCACACCGATGTCCCCGGCTGGCACATCCGTGACGTGGCCAATGTGCCTGTACAACTCGGTCATGAATGACTGACAAAACAGCATGACCTCGTTATCGGATTTGCCGTGAGGGTCGAAGTCGGACCCGCCCTTTCCGCCGCCGATTCCCTCGTTGGTCAGTGCGTTCTTGAAGATCTGCTCAAATCCCAGGAACTTAATAATGTTGCGGTTCACCGACTTGTGGAAGCGCAACCCGCCCTTGTACGGCCCCAGCGCAGAGTTGAATTCCACGCGGTACCCGCGGTTGACCTGCACCTGCCCTTGGTCATCCACCCACGGGACGCGGAAAATGATCTGCCTCTCGGGTTCGACCAGGCGCTCCAGCAGTGAGTGGTCTGTATATTCAGGGTGCCTCGCTATGACGGGGTCCAGGGTCACGAATACTTCGGTCAAGGCCTGTGCAAACTCTGGCTCTCCGGGGTTTCTCGCGATGACCTCGTTATATGCCTTTTCTAGTTTGGGATGCATGTCCCCACGTCCTTAGTTTGAAGCAATAAAGCGTTTCGATTTTTCCACAGGCTTAGGCTTCAGGCACAGATATGTCATCATTTGGACATCTCTTTACCTTTGCCGCGACCAGGACTTTCACTGGATTTTCTAAAATAATTTGGCTAAAACCTCGCTGGATTCCTTTGCGATTTGCGCCACATCGAAGCTTAAAAGGGTCCTTGGTCCGCCTTCTCCAGGTTCAAAAACATTGCCGAGGGCGGATTCTTTGTCGCTGTGGTCCTCCCCAGCGCCGGCCTGCGGCAGCCCTGGGCCTTCTATTGTCAGCAATTCCCCGCCAGAGGTACCGATCCGTGTCGCCTGGACGCCCTCGGCTTGAGCCGCAGCAAACACAGCCTCCAGATCAGCTTCACGAACAGCCACAACCGCGCGCGCCTGAGTTTCGCTGAACAGCAAGGTGAACAGGTCAATCGAGTTGGCTTGCGAGGCGGCACTCAGGTCGAAGGAACCCCCAACACCAAAGCGCGTGGTCATATCGACCAGCACCTGCGCAAGCCCGCCATTGGAACAGTCATGCGAGGCGCGCAAGAGACGTGTTTCTGCCGGGTTGCCTTTCTGTTCCGCATTGCTACCCACACCGCCCTCGGAAATTACTGAATCTGCCTCGGCCAAGGCGATCAAAACATTGCCTAAAGCGACTTCGGCTGCGAAGTCAACCCGGGGAGGCAGGCCACCCAGGTGCTTGTGGACCGTGCGCGCCCAAGCGCTTCCGTCCAGTTCGGCCCGGGTTTCGCCCAGCAGGACGACCGCGAGGCCTTCCGTGTCGAAACCGGAGGGCACGGCGCGGCGCACGTCTTGCATGACGCCCAGCATGCCGATAACCGGGGTGGGGTTGATGGAGGAATCGATGGCGCCTTTGACTGCGCCAGAGGAGTTGTACAGCGACACGTTTCCGCCGGTCACAGGGATGCCCAGGGTTTTACAGCCGTCGGCCAGGCCGGTCATGGCCTGGACCAGTTGCCACATGGCGTCCGTGTCCTCGGGGCTGCCAAAGTTGAGGCAATCGGTGATCGCCATGGGCCTAGCACCCACGGTGCAGACATTGCGGTAGGACTCTGCCAGGGCCTGCTGCGCCCCCGCGTAGGGGTCGAGTTTCGTAAACCAGCCGTTGGCGTCGGTGGCCAGAGCCACGCCCAGGTTGGTGTTTTCATCCACTCGGATGACGCCCGCATCGTCGGGCTGGGCAAGTGCCGTTGCGCCCTGCACGTAGCGGTCATACTGGTCTGTGATCCAGTTTTTGGAAGCCTGGTTGGGGTCCTGGACGCACACCTGCCTGACGGCTGTGGTCAAGTCTTCGGCTGTCGCGGGCCTGGACAAGCCTGTGGCCTGTACAGTTGCCGCCTGCAGGGCGTCTTGCCACTGAGGTTTGACGTAGGGCCGGTCATAAACTGGCCCGTCATGAGCCACGGTCTTGGGGTCAACATCCACGATCCGGTGGCCGAAGTGGTCGATGGTCAGGCGGCCATCCCCTGTGACCTCGCCGACTACGGCGGACTCCACATCCCACCGGGCGAGGATCTCGTTGAAGCGCTCCATGTTTTCGGGCGCCACGACTGCCATCATGCGCTCTTGCGATTCTGACATGAGGATCTCGCCGGCCGTCAGTGTCGGGTCGCGCAGCAACACGTTCTCTAGGTGAACGTGCATTCCAGAGCCGCCATTGGAGGCCAACTCGCTCGTGGAACAGCTGATGCCTGCGGCACCCAAGTCCTGAATGCCTTCCACGATTTCGGCCTCGAACAGTTCCAGGCACGCCTCGATCAGGACTTTCTCCATGAAGGGGTCGCCGACCTGGACTGAGGGCCGTTTGGCGGGCATGCCGTCCTCGAAAGTCTCGGAGGCCAGGATGGATGCGCCTCCGATTCCGTCCCCGCCGGTTCGCGCCCCGAACAGCACGACTTTGTTGCCTACGCCCTCGGCATTGGCCAAGTGGATGTCCTCGTGTCGCAAAACCCCTATACACAAGGCGTTGACCAGCGGGTTTCCCTGGTACGACGGGTCGAACTCGGCCTCGCCGCCGATATTGGGCAGGCCCAAGCAGTTGCCGTAGCCGCCCACGCCGGAGACCACGCCTTTGACGACGCGGGCGGTGTCCGGGTGTTCGGGCGCGCCGAAACGCAGCTGGTCCATAACCGCGACTGGCCTGGCTCCCATGGAGATAATGTCGCGCACGATGCCCCCGACCCCGGTGGCGGCGCCTTGGTACGGTTCGACAAACGAAGGGTGGTTGTGGGATTCAACCTTGAAGGTCACGGCCCAGCCTTGGCCGATGTCGACCACGCCGGCGTTTTGCCCCATGCCGACCAACAGGTTTTTGCGCATGTCCTCGGTGGTTTTCGCGCCGAACTGTTCACCCAGGTGCTTCTTGGAGGATTTATACGAACAGTGCTCTGACCACATGACGGAGTACATGGCCAGTTCCGCGTTCGTGGGGCGCCGCCCCAACAGGTCGTAGATCTGCTGGTATTCATCGTCCGTGAGCCCTAGCGACGCATAAGGCATGTCTTTGTCGGGGGTAGCCAACGCATCCGCAATAGTGTCGGGCTTCTCCACAGTTCCTCCAGGTTCATTGCCGAGGGCGGTTTCCACGTGTCTGCAGCGCAACACCCAAATCTGACGCAAAGTCGTCACGGGCACGAGGGCTTCGCCCTCGAAACTGCAAACACCCCCAGCCTACCCCTAGCTGCGGGTCATGGTGTAGAAGGCGGCGGCTATCGCAAGGAGTACGCCAAGGGCGACCAAGCACACGACGCCGATCAGCCAGGTGGCGCTGGGGAAGGCCGTGAGCAAAGTGATACCTGCAAAGATGATGGACACACCCCAGGCAATACGAACAATCAAGGTCAAGCTAGCAGAGTAAAGGTGTTGGGCATTC
Organism: Actinomycetaceae bacterium; assembly: GCA_030538185.1. Lineage (GTDB taxonomy): Bacteria > Actinomycetota > Actinomycetes > Actinomycetales > Actinomycetaceae > JAUNUK01. Next base: position 46,540 of record JAUNUK010000004.1, read on the forward strand.
GTGCCTGTTACCTCTACAGGAAAGTTGTAGATCTTTGGGTGGGCCAGAAGTAAGCGCAAAACGCCCAGGATAGCTGGGCCAATGAGGGTGGGTATCAGCGCCCACCACTTCGATCCCCAGCCGTCAGCAGCTCCATCCAGGCCATAGTGCGTAGGGATGACATCGGGCAGCATTGGTAGTCGAATGACCAGGACTAACACGGCAAACGCCAAAGGAATCCAGGCGAACATCATGCGGCGCTTATGCAAGGCGACCATCACCGGATCGGGCTCAGGACGTTCACCAACATGAGTCAACATACGGCCTCTTTAGAAGGTTAGGACTTTGTCGGACCATTCGACTAGAGCCAGGCAGTCGAGCATCGTCGAGAAGGAACACACTTCGGTGCCTTCCATTTTACGCGACTTCAAACAGGTGCCGCAGGCCATCACCTCACCTCCAGCCTCTGCAAACTTGTCTAACTGCTCAGATGGATCCCATTTTTCGTGAGTCAGTTCAGGGATTTCTACTGCCTCGCCCATGAGGAACACCTTGACCTCATGCCCTTTCCCGAGGGCGGTATTTGCGAAGCGCAGCGCGTTCCAGGCCTTTTCAAACTCTTTGGTCTCGATGATGATTCCCAGTTTCAATGGCTCTGCTGTTTTCGAGGTTTGACCGGTCCCAAATATATCCATAGCAGACGCTCCAACTCCAGGGCTATAACTCTATAACTTAATTGACGCGAACAATATAAGACACAACTATTGTGGCCTATTGCCGGGGACCGTACTGCGTCATGGCCGCAACCGCCGTGGCCCAACTGCGCGAGGCAGGTTTTAGGGCCGCCCGCCTAGAAATCGGATACCCCGATTGGCTCCACACCCAAAACAACCACAAGACGTCCCACTAAACCCGTGTTCACCTGCCAGAACAATCAGACAAAGGCAAAGATGGCACCTGCCGGCTTGATGCAGGACAACTTGCAACAACCAGACAGGCGGACGCCCACACTTCCTGACGCCAAGAGGCTTCACATTTTCCGAGGGCGCATCCATCGGGTGTTCCAGATGAGAAAACGCGACTCCACACAGTCGTCAAACACACCTCTGAAGGCTCCAAACTGCCAACCACAAGCAAAGACAGATATGAGTTGCATCACAAAGCTGTAGTTACCCTACTTAAGTAGGGTCACAAAAGGTGTCTCCCTCTGAAAGACTTGTGCGAGAAACTCTGGCTGTGGTTGTGGTTGCGGAGCGCGGTTGCCACATCAGGAATGCTTGGACGCAGTGAACTTGCAGTTTATGTGCCCGGCGCAGGAAGTGAAGGGGAGGCTATGAACGTACTGAAACACCTGGGTTCGATACAGATTCAAGACCCGAAATTGAGCCTAATTCGCACGGTCTTGTTCTGGGTGGGCTTGGGGTTTGCTTTCCTCACAATAATCGTCGCCCTGCTTTCACTTTTCGATGTTCTTGACCTGCCAATCGAGACAACAACGACGAGTGTCCTCATGTTTTTATGCATGTTTGGATACCACTACATCGAGGTGCGTGAAAAACGGACGCGCCACCAGCAACAAGGTTTTGCAACGCCCTTTCCGGCGGAACCTATCGAGATTATCATGTGGGTTTTCGTCCCGCTCATCTGCGTGGTTAGCCTCACCGCATCCATCCTGCGGTTTTCGTTCAGCCACGACTTATTCGAAGCATTGGATCTAGCCGCGGTTGTCACGGCACTATTCGTATTTTGGGGCGCCGTTGGATTCGACATGAAACACCGCAGACGCCAAGGCCGCCTGGGGCGCTTGGGCTAAGACATTCACTAACTTGCCGATCGGGTCTCTGGGTTACCGATTCTCCTTTGATAGAGGCCCGGTCGGCGTCCTACGTTTTTCCGCTGAGACTATCACCTAGTGCCTGAGCCTATTGGGGGCATACCCTACGAATAGGCTCAGACCTTGACTGATAGGCTCAGCGCAGGAGGGAGGCCACAACGGAGGTGAAGAGTCTCAGGCCGTCCACACCGCCGTGCGCACCGCCCTCGGCCCCAGAAACCAAGGGACCGAAACCTGCCTCTATCGCGTGCTCCGGGTGAGGCATGAGACCGACCACATTGCCGCGCGCATTACACACGCCTGCGATGTCGCTCATGGAGCCGTTGGGGTTTCCCATCTCACCGGCGTAGCGAAAGACAACCTGGCCTTCACCTTCTAGCCGCTCAATCGTCTCGGGGGCGGCAATGAAACAACCCTCGCCGTTCTTCAGCGGAATCGTGATTTCGTCACCCGGGGCGAAACCGCCCGTCCAGGCCGTGTCCGTGTTCTCGACGCGCAAAACCTGGTCACGACAGTAAAACTTTTGTTGTTCGTTGCGAATAAGGGCCCCATCAATCAGGTGAGCTTCAGCCAAAACCTGGAAGCCATTACAAATCCCGAGGACAGGCATACCGCGCCCAGCGGCCTCAATCACCATTTCCATGACGGGAGACATGCGCGCAATCGCACCACAGCGCAGGTAATCGCCGTATGAAAACCCTCCGGGCAGCACGACGGCATCCACCCCATGCAGGTCACGGTCCTTGTGCCACAGGTTCACCGGCTTGGCACCCGCCAGACGCACCGCACGCAGGGCGTCGCGGTCATCCAGGGTTCCAGGGAAAGTGACGACGCCGATTTTGGGCGCACCCGCCAAAGCGGACGCATCGACAGGAGCCGTATACGCCAGCGGGCTCATCAGTTTTCCACCTTTTGACAGCCGCAGCCCTGATCGACGGGCAGCTCAGCGGCGTGACGTCCTCGGGCAGCGTCTTGACCTTGCTGGCCACCGCCGCAACATTTGCCCTGGCCGCCACCACAGGCCTTGACCTTGACGACGTCCTCAATAATGGGATTCGACAGCAGAGTTTCTGCCGCCTGACGCGCGGCCTCTAGGTCAGCCTCGGTAACCTCGCCTTCGACGGTCAAAACGAAGCGCTTGCCCTGGCGAACATCGGTGAATTGGGTGTGGCCCAAGCTTGCCAGCGCAGAACGCACGGCCTTGCCCTGCGGATCTAGAATCTCTGGTTTCGGCATGACCTCTACGACAATGCGTCCCATGTGCGTCTCCTTGGAAGTGCTTAAGCGTGGTGTCAGCCTATCAGCGCCTTGGTCCAGCACCCACCCGGACGGGGTGTCGACAAATGGCCTACCCACTGTCGCCAAACGGCCTACTATGAAAGGCTCCAACACTAAGATTATGCAACATTCCGAACTGCCATTTACGACTTAGCAGGTCAGCCAGTACACTCCACACGCTTCCAATGTTTTGTTGCCAAACGATCTATAGGCAATAGGCCTTTTGTGAACGCACGATAGGCCATTTCTCACTCCATTTGCGCGGACCACATCTGGGCGTACAGACCGCGCGCGTCCAATAGTTCCTGGTGCCGCCCGCGTTCCACGATGCGCCCGTTTTCCATCACCAGGATTTCGTCTGCGTCCTGGATGGTAGACAGGCGGTGCGCGACGACAATGGTCGAACCACCTGCCTTGGCATGCGCCTCAATTGAGGCAGTGACGACAGCCTGGGTATCCACGTCCAGGTCCGAGGTCGCCTCGTCTAAAATCAATATCCGCGCCCGCCCAATCCCCAAGGTCTGAGTTCTTAGCAACGCGCGGGCAAGGGCTATGCGCTGCTTTTGACCGCCGGAGATCTGCGTGGCGCGAGGGCCCACCTGGGTATCCAGCCCCTTGGGCAAATCGATCAGGAACGCTGAGGGTCCAAGAACACCGCCGATGACTGCCTCTCCGCTGTTCAAAGCGTCGCGGGCCTCGCCATGCGCGGATGGGGTCACCGGATTCCCCTGCACATCCACACAGAGTCCCGCCCACTGGCATGCCTGCAACAGGTCACGCTCAGTGGCTCCAGGCGCTGCCATCAGCAAGTTGTCACGCACACTTCCAGCAAAGAGGTATTCTCGCTGCCGCACGATCGCGACCTCGTCACGCAGCGCGTCCACATCCCAGTCGCGCAGGTCAAGGCCTGCCAAACGCACGCTGCCCACGCACGCGTCCATAAGGCGAACTAAAGCGGCCGCAAGAGTCGACTTTCCCGAACCAGAGGAGCCCACGACAGCCACCATCTGCCCAGGTTGAACCCTAAAAGACACATCTTGAACCACACTGACAAGGGCGTCGGTGTTGCTGCTATAACCCAAGGTCACGTGGTCAACCTCAAGGACGCGAGGCTCATCAGGCGCAACCGCCTGCACAGAGGCAGGGATCGAAGGGGCGCGATCCATGGCAGCAAAAACACGCCTGGCCGAGGCGAAGGACAGCTTCAATTCTGAAGCGAACCCTTCGATAGCAGTAGCTGGAATATGGGCAGGAATCGCCACAGCGATGCAGGCGAAAACACCCGGCAAACCCACTGTGCCGGTCACAAACAAGTACCCACCCATAACGGTCAACACCAGCATGGTTATCACAGGAAGCATGGAAACCAGGGACTGCCGAAGCCCATCCACGCGACCAGATACCCCCAAGGCATCTGCCAGTCGCACCTCGGAGTCACGCAGACCAGCGATTCGCGCATCGACCTGCTGGTAGGAGATGATTTCACGCGCGCTCTGGAGGGTGTCAACCAGATAGGTGCCTTGTTCACCACGCACCTGGGCCAGTGCACGCCCGGCCCTTGACCCTGCACTTTGACCCAAGAGCGGCACCAGCGCAGTCACCACAACACCTGCACCCAAAACCAGGGCCATCAGGGGGTGAACAAGACCTGCCGCAACACCAACCGTCACGCAAGGCACGACCACTGCGCCTATCAAAGGCACCAGGGTGTGCGCGAAATATACCTCAATGCGATCTATGTCTTTGGTTGCGGTTGTAAGCAGGTCCCCGGTTTTTAGTGTCCGCGCGTCAAAAGGCGCCTGGGGGATCAGTGCCTCAAAAAACCGGACCCGTATCATCTCAAGTGATCTAAAGGCCACGAAGTGCCCCAAGAAATGTTCCAAATAAGACGCCAGTCCACGCAGCAAAGCCAGTCCCAAAAGAACCGAAACCAACGGCACCCAGTTTCCGATTGGGCTTGGTGGCGTGTACTCGGCAGTTGTTACCATCTCGGCTGTCGCGTACCCGACAGGGCCAACATCCGCAGGCGGACCGCCTATAGAGCCACCACCTGCAATAACGCCCAGCGCCAACCCGGACAGAGCAAAGATACCCAAGAGCGATAACTGCGATACCACCCGACCGAAGGCAGACCCAATAAGCCACCCCAGTAAAGGCCTGGCCATACGCGCCAGGCGCAATGAAACCTGCCAACCACTCAGCTGTCGCGTAGTCAGCCCGTCCATATCAACGCCCACGCTCATCACCTATGACAACCCCACCTGCCCGAACCGTGTACACACGGTCGGCCACCCCGACAGCACTGGGCCGGTGAGCAACCGACACAACCGTGCGCCCCACGCTCGCAGTAGCAATCGCCTCTAAAACCAGCTTTTCACTCACGCCGTCCAGGGAACTGGTGGGCTCATCCAACAGCAAAATGGGCCGGTCAGCCAGTAATGCCCGGGCGATTGCGATCCGCTGGGCCTGCCCGCCCGACACCCCATGCCCCAACTCGCCCACAACCGTGTCCAAGCCTTGCATCCAACGCGCTTCCTCAGCCAAGCAGACAGCCTCCAACACCCGCCACATTTCCGCGTCCTTGGCCCCCGCCTTGGCCAAACGCAAATTGTCGGCGATTGTCCCCGACAAAAGCGCCCCGCCTTGCCCGACCAGGGCAGTGTTTCGCAGCAAAAAATCCGCGGCAGTCTGCGCCTTCCCCTCCTCGGTTTCACCTACATTGCCGAGGGCGGCGTCCCCCGGAGTGCCCTCGTATTGGATAGTGATTTCCCCCGTATCGGGCACAATCAGGCCTTGAAGCAGAGCTAACAATGTTGATTTTCCGCCGCCGGACTCTCCGCGCAATACGCTGTGTTTTCCACCCTCAAAATCGACATTCACCTGCCGCAACACAGGTGTGTCGCCGTAAGCAAAGCCCAGGTTCCTCAGTCGGATGCTAGAAATCCGACCTGCTGGTTTTGCCCCCACCGCGGTGCTCGCAGGTTCAGGTGGCTCGCCAAAAGATACCCCATCCAGAATGTCCCGGATAGCTTTTTGGGAAGCGCGGCCCCCTAAACCTATGTAGAAAAAGGCGCCGACGTATTCGACGGGACTCAAGGTTGTGTAAATCAAGACAATAACTGAAAGTGATTGACCTGCTGTGATGTCGCCACGTCCAAGCCCACGAAGAGCCAAGAACGAACCTCCTACCAACAACACCGCGGCGAAGGTGGCGTCAATAATCAACACGATTAACTGGTTTCGTGCCAGCACCTTCATGACGGCAACGCGTACCCGATCCCCGGCCTTGGATAGCTCCCCTGCCTGACGGGTGTGCGCATTGATCAACCGCAGTGCCGACAACCCCTGCAAGGAGTCCAGGAACCGAGAAGCCAAGGCCGCGCGCGCCCGACGATGCGTTTGCGGCGCTTTACCAGCGGCACTTTGAAAACCGCCCACTATCAGGGGAATCAGCGGCAATAAACAGGCCAACACACCTGCAATAACCCAGTCGATTGTCACGCCAATCCCACAGATCACCGCTGCAGGCACAACCAGAGACGCAACGGCAGGCCCCATGTATCCCACTCGGTAAGCCCCCACACGTTCCACCCCGTCGGTCACAGTATTTGCCAGCCCCGCACTTGGTCGACTGGCCAACCAGGAATACCCGCGAGCAAACACCGCACCCAATAGCCGAGTCCGCAGCCAGGATTCTTCTTGCCCAATAGCCTTGGCCACCAAGACACGATTGAGTATTGTTGCGACACCAATCGCAACAATACTCAAGATCGCGACCACAACCGGCAAGCCCAGCACCTGCACATATTGACCCAGGGGCGCAGGTACAGCCGGATCCCTGAAAGGCGCATCATCCCCAGCAACGTCCAAGAGAGTACCGACACCCATATCTGCAAAAGCCTGCGTCCTTGCCCCCACATAAGCACCATCTATTACACGGGCAACACCCCAGGCGAGCGCCACGTAGGAAACCGCGCGCACAACCGCCAACACAACCGAGAGAGCAAGGATGCGCGAAGGCAAACCTGGCGCCACAACGCGCGGCGCCCTCGCCTTCTTCTCGCGTGTTTTCACAAGGCTCCTCCGCATCGTGCCCATGCATCCCACACCAACCCGCTTAGGATACCCAAAGCGGGTTCTTCATATACGACAACTCTTCCACACGCCCCGAACACGAAGCACAAACACCAAGCCAACAGTCCCAACGCATCGCCCTCGGCAATCCAAAAATAGCGGAAGGCCCGGTGCAAAATACCTCGCTGCACCGAGCCTTCCTGCTCGAATAAGGCGCTAGGTCTTATCCTTCCCTGTCTTCCTTCCTGCCCCGCAGCGAGGCGAACAGGCCGCCAGCCAGGAGCAAACCCGCCGCGATAACGACCAGCCACGCGGCTTGCGAGCCAGACTGCGCCAAATCCTTGGCGTTCTTGGCACCGGCGACTAAAGGCTTGCGCCCGGGGACAGTGGTCCCGTAGACCAATTCAGCGGGTTGCTGAGCTGCCGAAGCCCCAGGCCCGGGCACATTTGGCGCCGCGACAACAACCCCAGCCACGGGCGGAGTCGCACTCGGCGCAGGCGCCGGCGAAGCGCTAGGGGCAGGCACCACAGTTATGTAGCCAGACCCACCGGTCCCACCATAACTACCTGACCCATACCCGCCAGACCCGCCAGACCCCGGTCCAGTAGGAACAACAGGCACAGCCCCCTTGATCCTAAAAGGCGCAGGGGTGTCGAAAGACGAACCGTCGTTCATCAGCACCCGAACCGTCGCGGTATGAGCTCCAGCCCGCTGCACACCTGGCACGACGCTGCGGAAGTAGCCAACCGAGTCCAACTCGGCCGCATGCTGTGCACCTTCGTGAAGAACCGAAACGGATTTGACCATGCCAGAGGCCTCGCCCATCAATGCGGCAGAGATCTTTGTCGGGTCATGGATAACGATGCAGCGGTCATTGGCGGCATCCGCGTAACTCCACAGGGGCGCCCCGGGAGCACACGAGGATTCGACCGTGATAGAAAAGGCGCGGACCTGCACGTTCGAGGCTGCAATCTTCTTCAAGGACGACAGCTGTGGGTGACTACTTCCTCCATCAGTCAAGATGAAGACCAGGTTTTGCCCTTCCATACCCTTGAGCTTCTCAATCCCCCATGCAACTGCACCTTCGGGGTGTGAACTACTCCCACCGGTCTTGACCGAGGCCTCATACAACATGGAAGAGTACTTCGCAGGGTCGCTACCAGCCTCGCCCGGATAGGTCCACCCGTCAGACCCAGTGCTCATCGGGAAGGCGTACCAACCGCCATCCAACGAGGTCAACGCCATCTTGATCTTGTCTTTCGCACCCGGGATGGTCTGCAGGTACTTATCCAAGGACCGCACGGCCTCATCTTGGCAGACGTAGCGGTTGTCATTCACACCGTCGCCATTACAGTCCCCGGTACCCGCGTACATCGACGTGGATTTGTCCACAAGGATGACGATGTTGATCTTGTCCCCTGTGCTCGACAAGTTCAACAGCCCTTCCACTGGGACGTCGCCCGGGTCCAGCTCTGGGTTGTCCTTTGGGGTAGAGATCGCAACCGTAGGCTTACAGTACCGGAAGGCACCCAAGTCACCCTTGAATTCTGCAACGGCCCCAGGCGCAATGGCATAGCCGTCTTGAGCCTTTGCGACAGCGGTGTACTCACCCGAACGCGGCCACACGGGCGTGAAAGAGTAGTTCAACCCTTCCGCACCCGGGTCATCCACAGCCCCGAACTTGCCACATTCACTTATGGGCACCACCAGCGGCCCCACAGGGGTCACAAGTTTCAACACCCGCATACTCCCGAAGGACCCCTTAGTGACCTTGGTGCCATTCGAGACAGGGATCAACGACACCTCTGGGGTCACGTACTGCCTGTTGGTGTCCTGTTTTGACGCCTTCAAGGTGACCCCAAAACTGCTTGTCGAATTCGGCGCCAAGCTTAGCTGTTCCCACACCAAGGTATTTCCACGCACGTCAGGAACTTCTTGCCCGCTGCCCACCTTCTGAAATGTGAAGCCCTCAGGCATGACCATACTCAGCTGTTTTACCTGCCTGGCTTCCTCGTAGTTGTTTGTGACACTCAGGGTGTAGACAACATTTTCTTCCGGCATCAGGTCACGCTTCAATGCCTGTCCCGACACAGTCACAGGGTTTGCTTCAATAGTGAACTTGTGTTCTTTCCGCAGCGTCTGCCCGTCAACCTTTTCAATATTGAATTGGACGTCGTGGGTTCCTTGCGGCAGTCCTTCCACCTGTGCGCGATACGTGTGGCCACTAACATGTTTCAATTCAACTGTTTTCGCGCCAATAATGGCATCAATTTTCACAACCTCGTTGACAGGATTAGCTTGCAAAGATACCTGCACGTCAGTAAGCACTTTATTGGTTAATATCTTCTGATTGTCCTGAGGGCTGTAACCCCACACATTTACTGTGCAGTCTTTTTTCTCTCCTAAGTTACCCGCCCACTGGCTTTGCGCATTCGCTTCAAACACATACCCCTTCAAGGGTTTTGCGCTCACGACATACTCCCCAAACCCGGGGGTGGCGTTTTCTACCGTATATTCCACCCCTTCAGTTTGCGCAGTTTTGATATTGCCGAGGGCGCAGCCTTTAGCCGGTGTGATCGTTGGAGCAACTGGGGTGACCACCGTGTCCTTAGGTTCGGTGCCACCGCCAGTGCCAGGGTCAGTACCACCGCCAGTGCCAGGGTCAGTGCCACCGCCAGGTGTCGAGCCACCCGTGTCGGTAAAGGCACCCTGTAGGCGCTCCAGAATATCGGCATAGCGAGCCATTTCAGCAGCACCCGCACGTAATCCCACCACGTCACTGGTGGAGGTCGCTGTCGTATCACGCACTGCCTGTGTCAGGGAAACAGTTGGAGCTTGATAGGTACCCAGAGTACCGAGTTCCCTTTGCAAGATATCTACGTGCTCATCTGTGAAGTCGTAATACTGTTTGAATCCTGCGCGGTTTTCATCATCTATTGTCCAGTCGGCAGCGCTTTGGATGGCACCGACCACCGTTTCAGTCACGACAGCGGTTTCCCCGCTGGGCAGGGTGTCGTGTGCCGGGACTTTTTCCAGCTCTGCAATCAAGGCAGTAGTTTTCTTTACTCTATCTTCCACGGCATCTGCCTGCTTGTTTATATATTCTGCCCCTGCACGCAGCTGTTTGATCTGGGCCGGAATATTCCCGTCAATTTCTGCCCCTTGGAAACGTTCATAGGCGGTCAGGCCGGCTCTGGCATAGGCTGCCTCATCATTTAGGGAGTGCATAGCGGCAGTGTCGATCTCAGACCCATCAAAATACTGAGAGTCTTCGAATACTGGGGCATCAACCGTTTGATAGTTCTTGTCTGGTGGATCGTTATAAATATCGCGGTAGTGGGCACTTGCTTGACAGCTGAGGCCTTTGATTATCCAGACCCCAATATCGATGATTGCACCCCAGCCAGCAAACAATGCCATCTTGCTTTCTTCGTCAAGGTTGGCTTTGACGTGGTCTTTGATACTAAATTTGTCGACTTTAGGCTTCCAATCGTCACCGATTTTGAGTTTCCGTCTCGCCACGGAGGGCACATCCTTAGCAAGCAGCCCCTCTGCCCAGCTCAACACGTCGTTTATATAGCTTTTGACACCCCCACCTTTACCGGCTGTCTTGTAGAAGGACTTAATAAGTGAATAGAACTTAGTCGCGTCACACAGCTTTCCGTACTGATCCATGGGGCCTTTGGCAGCATCCTTGTACTTCTGCATCTCTGCTTGCGAAATGCTTAGGCGACCGAAGCATGCTTCTTGGGTGCCTTTACATGGATGAATGGTAAAAACAGGGCTTATTGAAGTTAGCGTCCCTCGATTTTCAGCACGAATCCGCCACTGCCCAACTTTCAAAGGTGCAGCCTCGATGGGAATAGATTCGAGGCCACCGATGCCCGCCTTGATGTAGTTGCGGGTGCCCCAGGCGGGCTTGGTGCATGGGGTGGCCTTGGCTTCGTCCAGATCGGCCGAGACGATGCAGACCTCACCGCCCCCAAAATCCGCACGGCCATGCACGTAGAGATTGCCTTCTGCCCTGATACTGTCGCTAAACCCTTCTTCAGGGGAAGACGGGGTGTTTGACACGCCCGCCAGATTGAAGGTCGCATGAGCCGCTGGAACGCGGACAAATGTCAGCCCTGTTAGGGCCACAGCAAATACAAGTAATGGGACCCAAACTCGAAATAGTATCGAGTCCTTTCTTTTCTTTTCCGCCTCGCCGAACATGCTGCTCCTTCACGATGATCCACCGCAGGAGAGTCTGCGGCACGAGTCTCTATGTCAACAGCCGCAGTGAATCAGGGATAGGTAAAGTACGGAAAACTGAAAGGTTGCCGGGCGGTAACTGAATGTTAGCTGAATTGCGTAGGCGCCCTATAAGCCCACATGAACTAGGAGAGCGCCGCGCCTGTCAGTATTTCAAAGGCGTCAAAATACCGTTGTCGGGTTGCGGCCACAATATCGGCAGGCAACGCCGGGGGCTCTTCGCCACTTGCCATATCCCAGCCGCTGGCCTCTGACTTTAACCAGTCTCGCGCGAACTGCTTATCAAAACTGGGGGTGACCTGCCCTTCCATCCATTCGCTTGCAGGCCAAAAGCGCGAAGAATCCGGGGTCAAGACCTCGTCCCCCAAAACCAAAGCCATCTCCACAGGATCTGACATACGTAAGTCCACACCACTAGGCTCCACACTTGTTGCACCCATCGCACCCGCATCGGCACCTTGCTCCATGCGAGCAAAACCGAACTCGAACTTGGTGTCGGCGACGATGATGCCGCGTGCTCGCGCAATGTCAGCGGCGGCTCCATAAACACGCAAAGTCGCATCCCGCAAAGCGCCCGCCAGAGGCCACCCGTGACGAGCCGCAACCACATCAATCGACACGTTTTCGTCGTGATCGCCAAGGTCAGCCTTGATTGCGGGCGTGAATACCGCCTCGGGCAAACGCGATGCCTCAACCAAGCCAGCGGGCAGCGAAACCCCACAGACCTCTCCACCATCGCGGTATTCCACCAGGCCAGAACCCGTCAGGTACCCGCGCGCCACACATTCGACGGGGATCATGTCCAGGGCGCGGCACACCATGGCACGCCCGGCGACGCACGCAGGTACCGGCTCGTCCAGGACATGCGTGGCAACCAGGCCCTCATCCGACAACTGGCGAAACCACCACAGCGACAACTGCGTCAACACGACGCCCTTGCCCGGAATCGGCGAGGATAACACGAAATCAAAAGCAGAAATCCGGTCGGTCGCCACCACCAAAACGCGGTCCGCATCGGCCAGAGACTCGCACCCCTGCGGAATGTAGAGCTCCCGCACCTTCCCGTGCTGCACATGGCGCCACCCCGGCACATCAGGAGCATCCACCACGGCCCGATCCAGCGCACCAGCGGGCACAACATCAACAGCACAAACAGCATTTCCGAGGGCGTCTACCCAAACATCTGACACTAACTCAGCCTGTCTTCCGGTCGTCCTTGCTGCTCCCAGCGCACATGATAAACACCGGGCTTATCCACGCGGCGGTAACTGTGCGCCCCAAAGAAATCACGCTGAGCCTGGATCAAAGCAGTCGGTAACCTATGCGTCCGCATGGCATCGAAATACGACAAGGCCGCAGAAAAAGCAGGCACCGCAATCCCAGTCACCACACCGGCAGCAACAACGCGCCTCCACGCGGCCTCACACCCTCGCAGCGCATCCGCGAAATAAGAGTCGGTTATCAACAATGCCAATCCCGGCGCACGCTCATAGGCTTCCATGATCCTGTCCAGGAAGCGCGCACGAATGATGCAGCCCGCCCGCCAAAGACCTGCGACGGCACCCAGGTCAACACTCCACTCATTTTCTGCAGAGGACAAAGCTATCTGGTCAAACCCTTGGGCGTAGGCGATGATTTTGGAGGCGTACAACGCCTGGCGTACATCCGAAACAAAAGCCGCCCGCGCCTCATCTCCTGTCAGCCCGTTCCACGTATCCACATCCAAGCAAGGCTGGTTAGAGTCGAAAGCCTCCCAGACGGCTTGGCGTTGCGCCACCTCGCCCGAAATCCCGCGCACAAAGGTCGCTGCCCCAATTACCGACACGGGAGCCGCAGAATCCAGTGCCAGTTGCACGGTCCACTTGCCGGTCCCCTTCTGCCCGGCCGCGTCGTCAATAACATTGACGAAATCTGCACCCGTTTCGCAGTCCTTATGCGCTAAGACGGTGGCCGTGATCTCGATCAAGTAGGACTCAAGTTCGCCTCGATTCCACTCTTCAAAGATCCTGGCCAGCTGATCCCCGTCAGCGTCCAAACCGGTCTTCAACAAGTCGTATGCTTCGGTAATGAGCTGCATGTCGGCGTATTCGATACCGTTGTGTACCGTCTTGACCAGGTGTCCTGCCCCTCCCGGCCCGACATGCACACAACACGGTGTCCCATCGGGAGCCTTTGCCGCGATGCTCTCCAGCATCGGCCCTACCCGCGCATATGCCTCATCTGAGCCGCCGGGCATTATTGACGGCCCCCACAGGGCACCTTGTTGCCCTCCTGATACGCCAACCCCCATGAAAAAAAGATTTTTTTCGCCGAGGGCGGCTTCGCGTCGGGCCGTGGCACCAGGATGAGAGTTGCCGCAGTCGATCAGGATGTCTCCGGGCTCTAGCAGCGGCGATAACTCGGCTATCACGGCATCCGTGGCGTCGCCTGCGGTTACCATAATGACGATGCAGCGCGGCCTGGAGAGTTTTGCGACGAAATCTTCGGCAGACTTCGCGTAGATGAAATCTGCTTCGGTCGAGTATAGGTTTTTGAAGTTTTCTTGTAGGTCAGCTGTGTAGTTGTAGACGGCGACGTGATTCTTATTGCGTGCAAAGTTCCGCGCAAGAGAGGCACCCATGACCCCCAAGCCATACACACCAATATCCGCCAGCGCCATTACTAGCATCCCCTTCAGTCAGTAATCAAGAACCTACCGAACAAACACCCAACCTCAACCCCGGGCTCCGCCCACATTCACGTGGAATAGGTTTTACGTAAAATCGCGCATTACGCAAAACCGCGAGTGAAGCGCCGCGGACAGCTGGGCGCGAAAACTCAGAGAACCAAAATCCCCAGGCGACCTTTGCCGTAACCTTCAATGTCCAGGATCGAGTCCCTGCGTTCCACGTAGGACGTGGCAGTCTCGTGGACATCTGGCGGCAGTTTCTCACCGGGTGTGTACATCAGATAGATCGACAGGTGCGGTGCGCCGGGCTTGTTGAACAATGAGGACAATACATTGAGGACCTCGTAAACATTTTCAATAATGTGGTCCCCGATATTGCCTTCGTTGATGGCATCTTGTGCCGCCCCTGGGGGCAGCAACGCCAAGGCGGCGCCCACGTATGCCGCCAAGTCCAGATCCATAACGGCGATCGCATACATGCGCTGCAGTCCGTCGACGAACAGGGCAGTACACGCACCGAACTCGGCGTGTGGGTCTATGATCTCGTAGTCCGTTTCAACCTCTACGGTGCGTCCAAGCAGCCCCTCAAAGACGTCACGGATCTCTTTGGCGGTAGGTAAAGGTGTCTCACTCATCCGAAAATCGGCCCCAATGCTTCTTTGAAGGAATCTGCGTTGAAGGGCTTTGCAATCAGGAAGAGCGCTCCCTCATTTGCTGCGATTTCGCGCATCTGGTCGGAACCTTCTGATGTGACGAAGCCCACGGGGATAGTATAGCCCGCTGCGCGTAAATGTTGCAGCATCTCAATCCCGAGCATGTTGGGCATATTCCAGTCGGAAAGCACCAAATCTGGCGCTTGGGCAACAGCGAGATCCAATGCCTCCTGCCCATCGGCCGCCTCTAAGATCTCCCAGTCGTCAAACCCAGCCTGACGCAGGGTTCTAATGACGATCTGCCGCATCACCCTTGAGTCATCAGCGACAACTACACGCATCTCAGTCGTTCCCTTCTGTAGACGTTCCAAGACCCCAAATCGAGATTACCAGCAAGGAGCCCTTCCAGTTCATCTGGATCTCCCCAAATATAGTATTTCCCTTAACCTCAGGGATATCGTTTTGCACGACCGGCAAAGACAGAGCTCCCGGATTGGGCACCATCGACTTGAGGTTACCCCCAACAACATTGGCAACCTCGCCGACAGCATCCACCAGATCTTCTTCTTCTACGATCTCTTCTGGATCCATGCCCAGCAGCGCATGGGCCAAGTCATCGGCAGTGGTCCTCTCGGTCGTCAAGAGCGCGCGTGCCGCGTCCTCGCCTTCCATATCCACCCAGGCATACAGTGGCTGTGCGAAGGGCTCTATTGGACCTTCCCACAGGCTCAAATGGCCTGGTTCTCCGTCAATCAGTGCTTCGAATATGTCAGCGGTTATCGCAAAGACTTCGTCAGTTAGCGCCTCTGAAATCATGATGTCCCCTCTGGGTTTAGTCCTAGTAGTATCAATTTTTCTTTCAATCCGTCTGGTGTGAATGGTTTAATCAGGTATTCATGAGCTCCTGCAGCCAGGGCTCGAACAATCTGTGAGTGTTCGGTTTCGGTTGTGACCATCATGAGCGAGATATTGCGCAGATCCCTACGCCCGCGTATGGCGACCACCAGTTCAAGTCCGTTCATTACCGGCATATTCCAGTCAATGCACGCCAAAGTTACCGGTCCTGTCTCTGGGTCTGTCAGAAGATCAAAGGCTTCTTTCCCGTCGGCAGCTTCACAGATCTCGAAGCCTTGCTTTTTCAGGATTCCGCCAACGATACGGCGCATCGCTTTGGAATCATCTACCACTAACGCCTTCATCGTTTACCTCCTTGCAGCCGATAAACCGCACCCTTCGCAATATCCACTCGTTGCCACACCGGATCCATCCCCATCGTTGTTTCTGCCGCACCTAAAACCAGGAATCCCCCTGGCCGCAGGGTGCTGGCAACCCGGCGCAACACACCAGCTTTTGTTTGTAGATCGAAGTAAATGAGCACATTCCTGATGAACACAATGTCGTAGGGCCCACCTACGGGTGGTGGGTCCAGCAAATTGTGTTCCTTAAAGGTGATACTACGGCGCAATTGTGGATTTGCCCTCCACCCGCGTCCATCACGTTCAAAGTAACGCACCAACATCGGGGCAGGCAGTCCTCGGTTCATTTCAAGCTGGGAGTACACACCTTCGCGCGCCTGGGCTAAAACTACGCGCGATAAATCCGTTGCGGTGACGTTGAAAGCGGGTGGGTCTGCCATCTCCATCAAACTCATCGCTATCGAATAGGGTTCCTGCCCTGTGGAACAGGCAGCTGACCATATCCGCAAACCGCCAAAGGCTCCTTGTTTGCGCAGTTCCGGGACAATGACGTCAGTCAAAGCCTTAAACGGCGACGCATCCCTAAACCACGATGTTTCGTTGGTTGTAAGCGCGTCGACAATTTCGAAATGCTCAAAGCTTTCGGGTTTCTTACGCAACTCACGAATATAGGAGTCCACGGCAATGTCGCCAGTAAACCCTTTTTCGCGCGCCAGTGGAATCAGTCGGGATTCAACCAGGTATTCCTTGCCGGCAGGGAGTTGAATGGCACTTTTTCGCAGCACCAAATCCGCGACGAACTGAAAAGTGTCGCGCGACAGCGTCATGGACGGCCTCCTTGCGAACTTTCAACAATCCTGGTTATCTGTCCGGCGATTTCCTCGATGGGAAGAATCTGGTCTGCATAACCGGCCGTAGCCACAGCCCCAGGCATCCCCCACACAACAGAGGACTTCTCGTCTTGGACCAGAGTGCGTCCGCCAGCATCCAGCACCACTCGGCACCCTTCTTTGCCGTCTTGCCCCATACCAGTGAGCACGACTGCCAGCATTTCACCGCCAAAAATCTTCACAGCGGCATCGAACATGACATCAACGCTGGGACGACAAAAGTTGACCGGTGGAGTCTGTGTCAGTTTCACCCTGGCCACCCCGGCATTCCCGGCGAATTCCATATGGAAGTCACCTGGAGCAATATATATGGAACCTGGCCGCAGTGTCGTACCTTCCTTCGCCTCAATGACTTCCGAGGACGTCATCCTGTCCAGCCTGGCAGCAAGCTGAGCCGTGAACACAGGGGGCATGTGCTGCGTAATGACCATCGGCACAGGTAAAGGCCTGATCAGCTGCTTCACCAGTTTCGACAGGGCCTCTGGCCCTCCCGTGGAAGACCCTAAAATTACTGCCCGCACAGGCTTGTTGGGCATGCCAGTTCTGTCATGCAGTTTGACGGGCCCAGAGTACAGCGCGCGAGGTGCAGGCTTGCCGCCTGCACCTGGAATAGTTGCCGACGTCCTGGGAACTTGGCGTCCGCCCACAACCGCGTGGGGAACCAGGGCCAAAATTAGTGGCACTAGCTGCTCACGCACCGATGCCATAGCCTGCTGGACCGAGCCCACATTCGCAGGCTTGGTCACATAGTCAGTGGCGCCAGCCGACAGAGCGTCCAGCGTTGCTGTAGCACCCCTGGCGGTCAGGGTCGAGAACATGATGATAGGTGCCTTGCAGCCGGATTTTCGCAGTTCACGCACTGCAGTAATCCCGTCCATCTCCGGCATTTCAATGTCCATCGTGATCGCATCAGGACGAAGTTGCGCGACTTTCGTCAAAGCAATTTTTCCGTTTGCAGCTGTACCTACGACTTCAATTGCGGGGTCGGCAGACAAGGCATCTGTAACCAGCCTTCTAATGACCACTGAATCATCGACAACGAGCACCCTTACACCAGGCAATGCTCCACCTCACTTTTCTACTCCCGACGCGTCCGCAAATCGAACATCCCCCACATCGGACATACAACCATAAACTGTAGGGACTAGCTACGTGAAGTTTGTCCCTTTCAAACCGACCTACGGAAACACAGGTATTTTTCGACATTTCGAGGGCGGACATTCCGGGCATCAGCGGGGGGAGGAAATTTGATTTCCTCCCCCCGCCACATCCCGGGCGAAGCGCCCTCGGAATAATCCAAATGCCCGCGGATTAGCCGACGGCGACTGCCTTTTCTACGTCCAGGGCCAGTAGCAAGTTATCTTGCAACTTGTAGGCTCCGAGGATGAGTTCGCGCATTTCGACGGGCAAGGTGTCCGGCGGGTTTTCAAAATCGGCTTCTTTGACCTCTCGGACATCACCGATCTTGTCTACCAACAGCGAGATCATTTCCCCATCTGCCTCAACGACAACCATCATTGCCTCTTCACCCTCAGCGCGAGAAGGCAGGTTGAGTTGCTTACGCAGGTCGACCAGAGTGACAACTTGGCCACGGAGGTTGACTAGGCCCGTTATCTCTTCGGGGCTCATGGGCACATTGGTCGTGGGAACCCCTTTGAGTACCTCTTGGACCTTGTTGACCTCGATTCCGTACAAAGCGTCATTCAAGACGAATGTCACGTACTGACTCATATTAGGCTCCCACCATTTCTAGACGTGAGTTCTCGTCCATTTCTTCCTGGAAGTTTGTGACGTCGTCGAAGAATGTCGGGTCGGCGGCACGCACTGCCTGTTCGACATCCAGCAACTCTGTGACACGTTCCTTGAGCACGGCAGATCCGACCAAGCCATGATCTTCAACTGTCGAGTGCTTGCGCTTGTCATCTGCAACGATATCGAGGATCTCGCGCACAACCATAGCGACCGAGCGGTCTCCACGGTTGTAGACGACAACCTGCAAATCCTCGGGTTCGTCGTAGACATTGGCGCCCAAGAGACGCTCCAGGCGGACAATCGGAAGGATTGCGCCACGGTATTGGATGACCTCGCGGCCACCAACGCGCTCCACAGAGGAAGCGTCGACGTGTTCCAGGCGGGTAACTGCTGCCAGCGGGATAGCGACTCTGCGGCCATCGCCAATGCCCACGACCAAAACTTGGCCGGTGACTTCGGTGAGGGCTGCGGCTGCTTGATCTGCGGCGGCTTGTGCTGCGCGTGATGCGTCAGCAGCAGCATCCGACAAGGTGCGACGGGCGACTGCCCCGATGTCCAGAATCAGTGCCACGCGACCATCTCCTAGCAGGGTTGCTCCCGAGTAGACACCGATGGACTTCAGCTTCGAAGACAGCGGCTTGACCACAATTTCTTCGTTGTTGATGACGCGGTCGACCACCAGCCCGAAACGTTGATTTTCGGCCTGAAGCACGGCAATGACCCCGTTTTGTTCCTCCAGGTTTCCGCTGCCCTCTGAGTTGTGCAGCACCTGTGAGAGGTGAATCAAAGGCAGCAACATTCCACGCAGACGGTAGACCGGTGAAGAGTTGACGTACTCGATGGAGGTTTCCTTCTTCGAGGAATCCAAGGCCACCAATTCCAGCAAGGAAACCTGCGGAATGGCGTACAGTTCACCAGAGCTTTCCACCGTGAGCGATGGCTGAATCGCCAAGGTCAAGGGGATGCGCATGCGCCATGTGGAGCCTTCACCAAAGGTGGAATCCACATCAACGGTTCCACCAATAGCCTCGACCGAGGTCTTGACCACGTCGGTGCCCACGCCGCGACCACTGATATTCGTAACGGCCTCAGCGGTTGAGAAACCTGGCATGAACAGTAGATTGTTGATTTCCTTCGAGGACATTTCTTCAAGCTGACGCTCTGTGATGATGCCGCGTGAAAGGGCCTTGGCTGCAACCTTGTCTGAATCGATTCCGGCACCGTCGTCAATGACATCAACGACGACCTGGCCACCGGAATGGTAGGCAGAAAGCGTCACTGTGCCCTTGGCGGGTTTGCCGGCAGCTGTGCGCTTTTCAGGCGTTTCCACTCCGTGATCAACCGCGTTGCGCACGATGTGTGTCAAGGGATCCTTAATGGCCTCCAGCAGCGAACGGTCCAGCTCGGTGTCGCCGCCAACCATCTGCAGCTGCACCTGCTTGCCCATCTGGGTAGAGAGATCTCGCACGATGCGAGGCATCTTGGACCACAAGTGTTCAATGGGCTGCATACGGGTCTTCATAATGCCTTCTTGCAGCTCAGAGGCCACAAGAGACAGACGCTGCGCGGACTGGACCAGGTCTTGATCAGCCGAGTTCAAGGTCATCCGAGAGATCTGGTTACGCACCAAGACCAATTCGGACACCTCGCGCATCAACATGTCTAGCAAATCCACGTCTACGCGGATTGAAGAATCCGCCGCGCTGGTGCGGTTGGCAGAGGTGGTGGCAGCATTGCTCTTGGTTTCGGCTTGTGCCGTTGTTGCCGTTGTTGCCGTTGTTGTCGGAGCAGCCACAGCTTCGCCTTCTTCCGTGTTTTCGTCGAGGACGTCGAAATCCTCGTCTTCCACTTCTTCTTGAACATCTTCTAGTACCGGAGCGGGCTCTTCTTCGACTGCCGCGGCTGCCGGAGCAGCTATTGCGGAACCGTTTTGAATCGCCTCAATCTTGGCAATGGCTTCATCGATATCGATGTCGCCCTCATCCCCTTGGGCTTCGATGGCCGCAAGGATAGCGCGCAGCTTGTCCACCATGAACAACAGCGTGTCGGTTGTGGGCTGGTTCATTTCACGCACACCGTCACGAAGTTCGGAAAGCAGGTTCTCACCGCGGTGAGACAGTTGTTCAAGATTCCCAAATGCTAGGAATCCTGCTGTTCCTTTAATCGTGTGGATTGTGCGGAAAATGGAGCTAAGTAATTCATGTGATCCGGGGTCGGACTCCAAAGACACTAGGTCTCGGTCCAGTTGGTCGAGGTTTTCGTCACTCTCCACCAAAAACTCGCGGACAATTTCGTCCATTTCTTCCATGGCTATGCCTCCAAAACGAAGTGGCACTTCTTGTGCCGTCTAGGCGACATATCGGCAGCCTGCACCTTAAGCTGAGGAAAAACTAGCTTGAAACTTGCTGGGAACACCAGTTTCACTAAATTTGTGTGCCCGCACGCCGAGCAAGACGGGTTCTATTCTTGAGTGGGCGTCTTGGGTAGGCGCGGCATCCGAGGGATATTTCCTGTGCCACGCTTACCTTTGGCAGCAGATATGCCCCTCAAAGCAGCCAAGGCCTTGGCGGCATCTTGATCATTGATGGTCGTGGAAGCAACGTTTTCTTCACTGACGGCTTCAAGCAATTCGGCACGGTTTACGGGCACAGAGCGAGGCGCGTCAATACCGATCCTCACGGAATCACGGTGCACCTCAACCACGGTGATAACAATGTTTTCACCGATGACTATCTTTTCGCCCAAGCGACGACTTAGCACCAACACATGACCACTCTAACGGTTAGGTTGCACTTTGTGCGAGCTAACCGTCCGTTGAAAGTGCGCTTTAGCGCACTTTCTTTGACGAATGAGGGGTTTGTGTCCGAAAGCGGGGTTAGGGGCCTTCACTCAAGCACAAACCCTGCTTTCGACGCCCTGATGCTCTTTCGGCATGCCGAGGAATAACACCGCCCCTGGGCTGTGTTTAGTTGATTTTTTCTTCCAGCAGCATTTGCCAGGCGGCGGGTTTGGCGGGGGTGCCGTCCAACATGCCGACAGGAAGGCCCAAGCCTAAAACAGCCCCAGGTTTCTCTGCCTCCCAAATGCGCTGCACCGCCAAGACATCGGCTTTTGCCGCATCAGGCAGCGAGTACAACCAGCCTTCAAGTTTCTGCACCGAGTTACGGGCATCCACAACCGCCCAACACTGGTCCACATAGATCACCGACAGCAGCTTCGAAACAATCCGCCGGTGCGAGTCAACCATGGAGTCCGCCAAGGCCAGGACACATATTCCATCCGGCTTTGAGGCCATCATCCGCACTAACTCATCGGAAGAACGCACCCGTAGCCCTTCACCAGGCAGTAAGGTCTTTGCGCCTCCCATGACACAGTACGCTTTCCCCCCAATTCGTCCCGCCAGGCGTCCAGCCACATCCACTACAGCAGTCGCTATTGGTGCCGGCCCGATGACCACAATGACAGAGCCGGGCTCCGCCAAAGGATCGGGAGCTTGCGGGAAACGCGCGATGTATTCTGCCAGATTCCCGACCCCCGAATCCGTGGCAGTCTGTGGAATAAAAGCCAAAGGAATCCCCAGCTCTGTCATCCGCGTGGTTTCGACCTCGCTAACAGACCCCCCAAGCACCACGGCAGCGGGACGCGCCATGCTCCCCGAAGGCTGGGCACTCATGCCAGGGGCACCGGCCCCTGTCAGCCTGGGGTCCAGCCCGGTCTGGACAGGGGTTGAAGGGGTCCTGGCTGGCCCACGAGAAACAGCTCCTGCACCGCCCTCACCGAAACCTGCCGCGGCTACTGCAGCCACGCCTTGTACCGGCTGGTCAGCCCGCGCGATGGCTAAGGTATTGGCTTCCGCAGGTTCAGCGACCGTGTGGTTTTCTTCTATCATGGCGGCCAACTGGGCATCCACCTGCGCCGAAGCCTCTTCGGTGATGGTAGATATCTGGTTCCTGGCAGCATCCAAGAGTTTCGTCAGGCCTAGCTCGTCTTCTTCCTTGATCGCTTCGACTGACCCAGACCCCGATTCAACAGAAACTTGCGATCCGCCCTCGGCAGGGATGTCTGTAGTTTTCGTCGACACTGCGGCCCGCTGGGAAGCCCCAGCACCCCCGCCAGACCGCGCGGCGCTGGCAGGGCGGAAATTGGCGGGCACGGAACCTGTGTCCTGCACCTCGACCAGAAGTTCGTAGTGTTCTTTGGCGAAGAAACCGCCCAGGCCCCCGCTGCGGACTTTTTCCGCCTTCAAAACGGTCACCTGGCGCCCTAAGCGGCGTACCTGAGACAGCAGGACGTCAAGGCGTTCACCTTCAACTAGATATCGCGTGGCTACCACTTATTGTCCCCATCGTTTCGATCATTACTTTGGCTCCAGACATCTCGGAATATGATAAGACGGGTAGCCTTGCAATCCCAAGGTTAACAAGTTTTCGCAAGGCTGGGCGCAACACGGGCGCGCATACCAAGACTACAGAGAATCCTGTTTGTTCGGAGGCCTCTGTGACGGCGCGAACCTGGGTGAGGAAGGACTCCATCCGGTCTGGGTCAAGTGCCAGTTGAGAGCCGTGATCACCTGGGCGCACGGCCTCCAATAGGGATTGCTCAAACATGGGATCCAGGGTGATGACGCGCAGCACCCCGTCGATCACGTACTTGGCGACGATAGCTGGACCCAGTTCTGCGCGCGCCGCCTCTACCAGTTGTTCGGGGTCGGTCGTCTGCTTGGCACGCACAGACAGGGCTTCGAAAATCCTGGCCAAATCCAAGATGGCCACCTGTTCTTCCAGCAAGCCCTGCAAAACGACCTGGACCTCACCTAATGACAGGTGTGCGGGGATCAGTTCATCGACAACCGAAGGGTTGGTTTGTTTCAGGCCATCCGTTAGGACGCGCACGTCTTCGCGCGTCAACAGGCGGGCAGCATTTTCAGCGACGAGGGCGCCCAGATGGGTAATGAGCACCGAGACACGGTCAACAACAGTTGCGCCGCTGATTTCCGCGTTGTAGCGCAATTCGATGGGTATCCACTTGCCGGTCAACCCGAAGACGGGTTCGTGGACCAGATCGCCTGGCAGGTCATCCAGGGAATCCCCCAGGGCCAAAACGCGGCCACCAGGGGCGATGCCGCGGCCGACCTCGACTCCAGACATGCGGATCACATAGGTCGATGCCGGTAAGTCGACGGAATCGCGCGTCCTGACGGGTGGCACAACAAAACCGGATTCCAAAGCGACCTTACGCCGCAACCCGCGCACACGCGCCAGCAGGTCGGCATCCGTATTGGAGCCAACCAGGTCGATAAGGTCTGGCGACAACATGATCTCCAGGGCTGGCACCCGCATCTGTTCAATCAATTGTTCAGGTGTCTCACCAGCGGGTTTGAAGGGTTCCTCGTCGACCATCATGTCGGCTTCGGCTTCGGCACGCTTGACGGCCAGGCCTTGTTGGTAGCCGACGAAGATAAGCACACCCCCCACGATGATGAAGGGCAACTTGGGCATGCCGGGGATGACGCCCATCAAAAGGGCCGCAACCCCGGCGATGTACATGGCCATTTGAGATTGGGACAGTTGCCCAACGAAGTCTTTCCCAACGCCCTCATTGGCATCAGTGTTGGCCCGGGTGACGATGATGCCTGTAGCCGAGGACATCAGCAGGGCAGGGATCTGTGATACAAGACCGTCACCCACGGTTAACTGTGCGTAGGTTTTGATGGAGTCGGTTGCACTCATGGAGTCGATGACCATGCCGATGATGAACCCGCCGACCAGGTTTATCAGGGTAATGACAATGCCGGCTATGGCATCGCCCTTGACGAACTTGGTGCCGCCGTCCATTGCGCCGTAGAAGTCTGCCTCGGCAGTGACTTCTGCACGGCGTTTGCGCGCCTGGTCTTCGTCTATAAGGCCTGCGTTTAGGTCCGCGTCGATGGCCATCTGCTTGCCAGGCATGGCGTCCAGGGTGAAGCGAGCGCCGACCTCGGCCACGCGCCCTGCACCGTTGGTGATAACCACAAAGTTGATAATGACCAGGATCAGGAACACAACCATGCCGACCACGAAGTTACCGCCGACTACGAAGGTCCCGAAGGCTTCAATGACCTTGCCTGCCTTATCTGTTCCGCCAGAGCCGCCCAGGATCAACCTGGTCGAGGCCACGTTCAACCCCAGGCGGAACAGGGTTGCCACCAGCACCAACGTGGGAAAGACTGAAAAGTCCAAGGCCTTGCGCACAAATAGGGTGGTCAGCAGTGCCAACATGGACAGCATGATGGACATGATCAACAAGATGTCCAGCAGCCAAGATGGAATGGGGAACATCATCAACATGATGATGCCGACAATCGCCACTGGGGTCGCCAGCTGGAAGATTATCTTCCTCATCCTTCTCACCTGCCTTTGCTATCTCTTTTGTACAACTTGTCGTAATAAATGGTCTCAAAACTGGCCAATAAATGAAACACGCCAGCCCAGCACCATGCCCCATTATCTATGTATAGGTGGGAACCTTATGCACCCCCGTTGCGCTTCCGCGTTTCTTCAGCATCATGACGAAGGCCAATACTTGCGCGACCGCCGTGTACATTTCTTCCGGTATTTCGGCGCCCACCTCGCAGGTCGCATACAGGGTTCTGGCCAAGGGCACGTCTTCTACCATGGGGACATCATTGTCGAGGGCGATCTCGCGGATCTTCGAGGCACTATGGTCGACTCCTTTGGATAAAACCTTAGGCGCACCCTTTCCTGGTTCGTACCGCAGCGACACCGCGTAATGGGTGGGGTTTACGACAACCACGTCGGCGTCTGCGGTGTCCCGCATCTGACGCCCTCGTGAGATCTCGTACTGTTTTTGCCGACGCTGGGCCTTGATCTCGGGGTTGCCTTCCGTCGACTTGTATTCCTCTTTCACTTCTTGTTTCGACATCTTCGTCTGTTTTTGGTTCTTCTTGAAAATAAACAGCGCATCAAGGATCGACAGTGCAATACCTGCCACGATGGAGGCCCACAGCAGCGTCCACAGTTTCCCGGATATGGCCTGAATAAGCGAGATTGCGGGCAGGCGCCCTGCGACACCAAGCAACTCTTGCATGGAGGAGATAACCATGTATAGCACGGCCCCCACGGCGACGGTTTTCAAAAAGGCTTTTAACCCGTTCCACAGGGCTTGTAACCCGAATACGCGCTTTAAGCCCTTTACGATATTGAAGTTCTGAAACTTGGGTTTCAGTTTCTTCAGGGTCGGAAATACGCCACGGCCCTGAATGACGTTCATCAAGATTGCCACGATGGTGACGACAACCAGCAATGGAGCCATGGTCCAAGGCACCGAAGCCAGGGCATGCCCGAAGAAGGTCAAGGCCATATTGGTGTCTTGGTGCTTGGCTATTTGCGCCAGCGTCAGGAACTGGGTGAATCCCTGATCCCACATCTTGGATCCAACCATTCCCAAGACAGCAGCCGCCCCCGCTAGAGCCACCCACGCAGTCAAGTCCTGTGATTTTTGTAAGCCCCCGTCCTCGCGGACTTTCTTCATCTTTTTCGGGGTGGCCTTCTCGGTTTTTTCACCTGAGTCGCTCATCGGTACACCTCCAACATGAGCTCAGCCCCGCGACCAACCAGCTGGTCAGTGACGTAGGGGATCACAAGTATCAGCGCAGGGATAAAGGTAAGCGTCACAAAGATCTTCAGCGGGAAACCCAAGGCAAAGGCATTCAAGGCAGGTGCCACACGGGTCAACAAGCCCAGGCCGACGTCTGTCAAGAACAGTATCCCCAACAGAGGACCAGCGATTTCGAGGGCGGACAAAATGAGCTGCCCGGATTGCGTTGACAAGACCTGCGCCAGGTTGGCGAAGCTTGGAACCATCCCCACCGGCACGGCGTCAAAAGACCTGGCCAGTCCCATAATCACGACCTGGTATCCAGAGGACACGAAGAGCATCACCAGTGCCGTCATATTGAACAGGCGCGACATGGCTGCCCCACTGGTCATGGACATGGGGTCGAAGGATTGCCCCATGGAAAAACCGCCTTGCAGGTCGATCATGGAACCTGCCGCCTGCACGGCAACCACCAGCAGGTACACGACGAACCCCATGGAGGCCCCGATGATCGCCTGCATGATGGCCTGGGTGATGAACTCTGCCGTGCCGGTAACAGGGGTCACCTTATGGAATACTGCCATACCCAAAGCGATACCGAGCATGGCTTTTATCCGCCCAGAGATGACGCGGTTGTTAAAGGGCGGGCACATGACCAGGAACACGGTGGCGCGTATGGTGGCCAGGGCAAAAGCCACTAGGCCTGTGAAGGAAAAGACCATATGCCCACCTAGGTTTCCAATAACCTGGGCACTCTGGCCATGAGTTCAAGGGTGGTGTTCACCGCGGATTGCAACATCCAGTACCCCGCGATATAGATCGCCAAGGCGACCGCAATGGTCTTGGGCACGAAGGTCAGGGTGACTTCCTGGATCTGCGTGATGGACTGGAACAGCGAAATCGCAAACCCGACCAGCAGCGAAGTCAACAAGATGGGTGCCGCCAGTTTCGCTGCCAGGATCATGGCTGTCAGCGCAATGTCCAAAACTGCCGCGGTGCTCATTGATACGTTCCAATCAGGGTCTGTGTCATGAGTCCCCACCCGTCCACCAGCACAAACAACAGCACCTTGAAGGGAAGCGAAATCATCACCGGGGGAAGCATCATCATGCCCATGGACATCAGGGACGCAGCCACAACCAGGTCGATAACCAAGAAAGGCACGTAAATAACGAAGCCGATAATGAAGGCAGCTCGCACCTCGGAGATCATGAACGAGGGCACCAGGGTAGTAAATGGAAGGTCAGCCAGGTTTTGCGGGTTGACTCGCCCCGCTGCCCGCGTCATCAATGCTATGTCTTCTTCACGGGTGTGGGCCGCCATAAAGTTACGCATGACAGGCTCGGCCAACTGCATGGCCTCCCCAAATTTCACCTGTTGGTCGACGTAAGGCTTAACCGCCACCTCCCACAGCTGCGAGATGACGGGCGCCATAATAAAAAACGTCAAAAACAGCGCCAACCCCGCGATGACCTGGTTCGGCGGAACCCCTTGAAGCCCGACTGCGTTCCTCGTCATGGACAGGGTGATAAAAATCTTGGTGAAGGAACTCATCATCAGCAGCAGCGAGGGCGCCACCGACAGCAAGGTAATCCCGATAAAAACCAGCACCGACGTCGATGGTCCCTTGTCCAGCCCGCCAATGTTCAGCGTAATCCCCGGATCCGTGGGGTTGTTTGGATTCGCAGGCAGGGTAGGTCCAATGACATTCGGGTCGGGGGGATCAATGACGGTGACCCCTGGCCCCCCAAAAAGCATTGCCGAGGGCGACACGCCCGCAGCCTGAGCAGCCGTGGATACCCCTAGCACCATTATCCCGGCGATAAGGAATCCCAGCAGCACACGACCTCGGCCGCCACTCACGCGGACCTTATTATTCACCCTTGTCGACACCTCCTGCTTTGCCTGCCGACAGTTGTGCTGCGACCTGAGCCATATCGTCTTGAGACAAGGTGGCCGGGGTTTGTTCCGTCACGCGACCCAAGGCTGTGTCAGCGAATTCGCCCGCAGCAACAACGGGTTGGAGGTTAGTGGTGTGCAATGCCGTTGGCGTTTTCGCAGCTGAGGAACTAGGCGTGGCCACCGTGTGCTCTTCGACGGGTATTTCTCCCAGATCTTTAGAGCGCATGAACCCACCCAAAACCGTGTCGAAGCCCCGCACTCTGGGACGCTTGCCGAGAGCCTTGGCCACATCACTGCCGTTGCCAATACCCTCGACACCAATGCCAGGTGTTCCGTCACCTAGATAGATGCCCAGCTCATCCGTGTCATAGATCTCAGCGATCGTGGTGACAGAGGCCTCTCCTGCCCCCAGTAAGAACATGCGTCCGGCTATCTCCACCAAAACCACTTGGGAACTGCGCGTTAGTGGCAGTCGTGCCATAACGCGCAGGCCAGGGCCATCGTAGTCACCCAGAGAGCGTTTCTTAATGTACTGCGCCAGGAACCAGATCAGGGCGAAAACGATCACCAAACCGACCAGGAAGCGCAGCAATTCCAGCCACCCCGCGCCTGCCGAGGCAACCTTTGCAGTGCTGGACACCAGCGCGTTCATCATGGGCTCAGTCGTCTGCGTTCTGTCCTGAGACGATCTCAGTGATGCGGATCCCGTATTCCTCATCGACCACGACGATTTCACCGCGGGCGATGAGGCGACCATTGACCATGACGTCTGCGGGTGACCCTGCAGACCTGTCGAGTTCAATAACGGAACCGGGTGTCAGGTCCAAGACGTCACGGACTGCCAGTTTCGTGCGGCCAATCTCGGCCGTCAGGGTCATCTCAACGTCATATAGCAAACGCATGGAGTCCGCGCGCTGTTGAGGGGTAGCTTCGCGCTGAGACGTTGACAGCCCTGAAGCTGTTTGGGTTCCTGGCTTGATCTCTTCGGCGGAACCCGCGGGTTTTGCTCCGCGACCACGCACACCAAACCATCCTTCGACAGCGTCGTCAGCCACAAGAACTGCCAACACCCAGTCGGGATCCGTCAGCGTTTCACCAACTGGTACTTCTTCGGCGGCATCTAGCACACCGGTTCCCACCACGGTGGCGGCAGCCTCAAGAGCAGGGCGCAGAGCGTCAGCTGCGGTTAGTCCCTCAGCCCCGGCAAGTGCGTCCTGGACAAGCTCGGAAGCCACCAGCAGGAAGTCTGCGGAAGACGTGCCCACCAAGGTCGCGGTTATCGCCAAATCTTCCGGGCTTGGTTGCGGATCGCCCTCGGCAAAAAGACGTACCTCAAGAGGCGTGGCAGAAGGCAGAAAGGGGATAGTGGCCTGTGCGGCCTCTAAGACTTTCTGCGGATCGGGGGAGGTCATGCGGAACGGTCCTCTCTATTGGTAGACACAATCATGGCTGCAAGTCGGGAGCCAGAAGATCCTGCGGCCGCTTCGGCGACCGTAAAGTCCCCAACCATCACATCCAGGGGGCGTGAGGTGGGGTGCATAAGGGGGATATAGTCACCTATACCAAGGCCGTCCAGATCGCGGGGATGGACGGGACGAGAGGAAAAACGCACCGTAAAATCGACGGGGGTTTCTTCCAAGACGTCGACCAAGCGGTCACGTATCCGCCGGGCTTCGTTCAGTTGTTCTTCGGTTCGTGACTCGTGCCTTGAACCTTCATTGATGGCATCGGTTATTAATGCCACGGGCAACATAATGGTGCACACATCTTTGCGTTCTTCCACGTCGATGGTGATGGGTGCGAAGACCACAGGTGTAGAGGTCTCTGCCGCCTGAATGAACTGTGGATTGTATTGGATGTCAACGAACTTGGATTCCAGACGGATGACGTGTTCGAAGGCCATGTCCAGGTCGCGCAAGGAGCGCTCCAGGAAATCTGACATGACAGAGACTTCCAAATCCGTCAGCTCCCGATCGGGGGCATCGATGAAAGCACCCTGGCCCCCCAGCAAGTGATCCACCCAGGCCATAGCGGTTTGGCGCGGCAATTGCAGGATGCCCTTGGCACGTCCACCTTGGAAAGAAATAGTGACCATGCAGGTCGTTTGGGGCAGACCCGCAATGTATTCGTCATAGGTGCGCATTTCGAGCACGCCGAGTTCTGCCGTCAGCATGACGCGCAGACGCGCCACCAACTGATTGACAAAGTTCCTGGTGAAAGTCCCTAAGGCCAGTTCCATGACGCGCGCGTATTCACGAGGCAGCTTCATGGGACGCCTGAAGTCGTAAAGTTCAGCCTCTACGCCTGGGGTGTCCACTCGATTATTTCCTGTGCGTGCCATGCCATCCAGTCTATAAACTCATCCATCCTTGGTGTTCAATGACATGCCTTAGCGTCCTACAAAGGCATGTTAATAAATCTGGAATGAATATACGGAAAAGAACACTTCAACCACGTGATCTTTATATTGCTCTATTTGTAGCTTGTTTAATTCTTCCAAATACAGCTCTTTTTTCTCTTCCATTCCCCTTGGGGTATTAAGTTTTTCAGCGTCCCCGCCCATAAAGATATTCAGTGCCACCTGGCGGGCAGGTGTCGGATCAGGGGCGGCCTCTACCTTGTCGTCAAAATAAATAGTCGCCTGGAAAGCCAAGAAGTTTCCGTCTTGCAGGTTGATATTCATTTGGTCGCCGGTCGACATGGCAACGCTGCCGACTTTCTTGGTAACAGGAACATCCTCTTTAGCCTCGCCACTGCCGGCGAAGAAAAACAGGTACACAGCAACGCCTATGGCCCCCAGCACGACAAGAACGGCAGCAATAATGATGATCAGCTTTAGCTTTCCACCTTTACCGCCTTGTTCCTCACCTAGAGGCTCGGGCGCGGCCCCTCCCCCGCCTGGTCGAGCAGCGGGAGGCGTCCTCGGTGGCACCTTGGGAGGCGTCCTGGGCGGTGGTGTCGCGGGACGCGGTGTTGGTGCGCCGGTTCCTACTGGCATTGCCTTCCTTCTTCCTTTACTCTCACGTTTTATTCAATACTATTTCCGAGGGCGGACACGGACCGTGTTCCTACCCCATTGCGGGTTTGTCGACTGCGGCACTTACCACAGCAGGGACGAGGGCGCGCACGGCCTCGGGTGCACTCGACAGGACAACTATATCGACCCTCCTGTTTACGGCGAGGATGTCTTGTCCTTCCTCTGGCTGGGTTTGGTGTGCGTTTCCATAAGACACGGCTCTCAGCCTCTCGACGGGGACGCCCGTGGCGTTCAAGGTCTTGAGTACCTGTGTGGCGCGATCTGCTGCCAAATCCCAGTTCGAGGGGTATCTGGCAGTATTAATGGGCACCTGATCGGCGTAGCCTTCTACGGCTATTTGTTCTGGCAGGCCAGAGAGGGCCGGTCCCACAGTGTTGAGGATCTCGCGGGCAGCGTCTTGCAGGGTCGCGGTTCCGGTGTCGAAGTACGTGTCATTGGCTACTAAGCCCAAGACCAGGCCACGCTCCGTAATGCGGTAGTCCAAGACTTTGCCGTGTCCTGCTGTCGCGAGCTGATTCTCTATGGCCTCTTGCATCTCTTTGAGGTGTTTGGCTTCAGCCTTGGCTGCCGCCTGTTGTGGGGAGTCTCCGGTCAGTTGACTTGCAGAACCACCCATAAACTTCCCCAGTTCGGCAGAAGACGTCGAACCTGTGAGGATACCCACCCCGCCCGTTGTGACGATGGGGGCCTCGGCTAGGGCCTGGTTGTTGAACCCTGCAGCCAGGGAGCTTCGCAGTTGTTGGAGTTTACCTTGGTCCACCTGCGAAATGGCGTAGAGGACCAGGAACAGGCACATCATGACCGTGATCATGTCCAGGTAGGATACAGCCCAACGCTCTGTGTTTTCAGGCTCGGGGCACACGTGTTTCTTTGCCATGGCTAAGCCGCCTCACTTTGTTCTTTCACCTGGTCAGCAGGTATAAGTGAGCGCAGTCGTTCGCCAACCTGGCGTGGGTTGGAACCGCTTTGCAGTGCTATGAGGCCTTCGGTGATGATCTCCATGCGGATGACTTCAAGTTCAGAGATGCGTTCCATACGTCCCGCTATGGGCAGCCACAGGAAGTTAGCAGTCAGCAGCCCCCACAGGGTCGCGACGAAGGCGGCGGCGATCATGCCGCCAAGTTTCTCTGGATCCGAGAGGTTTTCTAGCACGTGAACCAAGGAAATCACGGTGCCAATAATCCCGATGGTGGGCGCATAGCCTCCCATGGCAGTAAACATCTTGTAGGCGACCTTATCCCCCGCCTTTTTTGCCTCAATTTTATCTTCCATGAGGGTGCGCAGGTCTTCTGGGTCTGTGCCGTCAATAGCCGAGGTCAAGCCCTCGCGCATGAACTCATCCTCAATGCCTTTGGCGGCGTCTTCCAGTGCCAGCAGGCCTTCACGCCTGGCTTTTTCAGACAGGGACACGATTGTGTCGATGGCCTCTGAAACGTCAGGGATTTTGGCCAATAGGAACTTGGGCACTGACTTCCAGGCGTGGATCGTGTCCTTGATGGTACACCCAGCCATGCCGACCATGATGGTGGCGCCAAAAACTAGAATCATGGGTGGGGGTAGAAGGATCGCACCGATGTGCGAACCTTCCATATAGATCATGGCGATGAGGGCTGTGAAGGCGCCCCCAAGGCCAATAATGGTTGCCGGATCCATGGCTTATTCCTCTCCGTATACTTTCAACGGGACGACCGGGGCCTTCCTAGCCTCCGGGGTTGCCGCGATCTGTTCTGCTCTTGCCAAAACGCGGGCGCGGGAATCTACAATCTTTGAAATGACCTGTTCCAGTGACTCTAAAACTATGTAGCGAGCACCGTCCACCAGAACCAAGATGGTGTCAGGTGACACCTCGATCCTTTCGATCAAATCTGGGTTCAGGGCAAATTCGGCACCCCCTAACCGCTTTAGAGTAATCACTGGTGGTCCTTTCTTGGTGGAAACCCCTTAATGTTCTAACTAAGTAGTTCGGCTACATCCGCCAGAATGTAAGGGGTTTCCTCGTATGTCCTTACTAACGTTTCATATTCACGAGTTCCTGGAGAATTTCATCCGAGGTCGTAATGACACGTGAGTTGGCCTGGAAGCCACGTTGGGCCAAAATCAGGTTGGTGAACTCTTGGGACAGGTCCACGTTGGACATCTCAATGGCCCCGCCAGTCATGGACCCGCGTGAGCCTGTGCCAGGTTCGCCAATCTGGGGCTGGCCGGAGTTTCCGGACTCAATAAAGTAGGAAGAACCTGCCTTTTCCAGACCCATGGGGTTAGAGAAGGACGCCATGGCGACCTTGCCGATATTGCGGGTATCGCCGTTAGAGAAGGTACCGCGCATCATGCCGTCCGACTGCACCGAGAACCCGGTCAGGGTACCGGCCGAGTTACCGTCCAGGGTGTTAACAGCAAAGTTAGACAAGCCTCCGAAACCGGTGAGTCCAGAGAGATCAAACGAAGTAGTTTCCGCAGTAATGCTTGGATCGGAATTTACGCCATAGGTAGTCTTCCCGCCGTCAGTTTTGGGTTTCACTTCACTGAAGTTAGCAATTTGGAATTTCAAAGTCTTTAGGGCTTTTTTTGCATTGTCGCTAAGTTGTCCCTGGGAATTAAAACTGATAACTAAATCTTTAGGATTTGGACGAGCTGTAGTTCCAACCGTTCCGTCATCATTCAGATTGAAAACATCAGCAACTGTGTCAGTATCTCCTCCCTTAAGATAATCAGTGATTGTAATGGCTGTTCCGTCCTCAGCCTTGTCAGCCATAGAGAACGCTAACTGGGCAGCTTCCTTCTTACCGTCTCCGAGTGCTGCATACGCTTCTGCATCGAATAACTGTACTCGCCAGCTCGATCCGGGACCTGTATCCTTTGGGTTCTCCCTCGTGTATTTCACCAAAACATTATGCGGGTTTCCTTTATCATCAAAAACCTTCATAGCCTGTGTGTACGCTTTAGGCTCGCCTCCCGCCTTGTCTGCCCAGATCTGATCTGCAGGGAGGTTCCCGCCGTAGGTGATTTTCTTTGTGGCAGCAGCATCCATGGTCTGTGTCAAAGGGACCGTCAAGTTTGAAGGCTGTCCTGAGGCATTGACAACACCTTTTTTGTCAGCAGGCCATCCTTGAACGAAGGATCCGTCAGCAGCCACAACCTGGCCTTGGGAGTCCAAGCCAAAGGAACCATTACGGGTGTAGACCTGGGTCCCATTGGACTGGCGCAGGACAAAGAAGCCGTCGCCATTGACCATGACGTCCAGGTTGCGCCCGGTCATTTGGGCCGCACCGTTGGTGAAGTTGTTCGTGATCGACTGCAGTTTCACGCCCAAACCGACCTGTGAGGGGTTCATACCGCCTCGCACGCCTGGGTCTGGGGAGCCACCAGCCTTGACCATCTGGGACAGAGTGTCCTCGAAGCGGGTCGAAGCCGACTTGTAGCCGGTCGTATTGACGTTAGCAATGTTGTTGCCTGTCACGTCCAGCATGGTCTGGTGGACGGAGAGGCCTGAAATACCTGTGAATAGTGAACGTAGCATGGGTCTTTCCTTTCCTAGAGGCCAGCCGAACGTGCGCCGGCAGCCATAATTCCTTCAGTGGTTCGGTCCGAGGCCAAACCACCTGGTGTGGCTGCCTGATTACTTGTGCTTCCTTGCGTGTCTTTAGGATCGTCTTGACCCATATTGATCAAAGTGTCATTGATGGCTTCATTGGCTGCGCGCAGGGCATCCTGGGCTTCCGCCAGTTTCGCGTCTTTTTCGCCCTCGGCCTTGGCTTTGTCTTTGGCTTCGCCGGCTTCTTCAGCCTTCTTGGCCGCGTCCTTTACGCCTTCGAGGGCGTCTTCAGCCGCCGCGTCACCGTCGGCAACACCAAGGATTTTATCGAGGGCGATCTTTCCGCCGGCCACGTGCAAGATGGGTTGGCCTTTTGTCGGGTACTCAATGGCGTCAACCTTGCCGGCGGCGGTGGCCACATTGCCTTCCTTGTCGGTGACATTGAAGATGACCTGTTGGCCAACCAGGGCGGTGCCCTGCATCTTCATCTGGGCCTGGAAGACGTTTTGCATGGATTCGGTCATGGCGGCCATCTGTTCCATGGAGGCCATGGTCGTGGTCTGTTCCAACAATGCTTGGGTGTCCATGGCGTTATTGGGGTCCTGGTACTTCAGGGTCGCGATCATGAGCTTCATGAAGTCGTCCTTGCCCAGTTTTCCGCGCTCGTCAGCCGACTTTTGGACCTTGTCGGTGCGCTGGCCTTCGTTGACGGCCTTGAGTAACGCGGCTTCGCGTTCCTCATCGGTCATGGTGACCGTGGCCTTGCCTTCTTCCTTGGCCGCGTTCATGGACTTGATCAGGTTCGCTGCGGCGGAGCCTGCTGCAGGAGCTGAGGCTGTTGCAGTTTCTACTGGCATTTTTCTTACCTTTTCCTTTAATTCCTTTAGGCGAACATGTCCACAGAGCCATCGGCCCCGTCTTTCAGGACTGTTCCGACCGTTGGTATGCCTGCGCTTCCTGCCTCATCACCCTGCGCATCCTGCGCATTACTGTCTTCTTGTGAGGAACCAGCGCCGCGCGCGCCCTCGTCGTTGTCTTGGTCTCCCCCGCGGCCCAGGCCTTGCTGGCCGGCAAAGGTGCGGGCGTCCTCGGCCAGGTTCAAATCTGCGCGGATCCCGGTTGAGGCCAGGTCGCGGCGCAGGTCAGACAAGGCCTGTCGCAACTGCTCTTGAGCTGAGGCGTCTGCACCCATCAAATGAATACGTACAAAGCCGTCTGCCCCAAAGGTCGCATTCACGCGCACGGTGCCGAAGGTCTCCGGAGTAATCGCCAGACGCAACTGGTGTTCGCCTGTACCCAAGGGCTGCAAGCGACCAACATGGTGCTGCAATTGGCTAACCACCTGTGCGGGAAGATTCGCTGGCGCATAACTGAGAGGAGTCGCGGCTTGTGCGGGAGCAGTTGGCGCTGCTGGAGCAGTTGCGACAATAGGTGAGGCACCGGGCATATTGGCCTGTGCTGCCTGCGGTGCTTGTGCCGAGGCCACGGGGCCTATCGATGCTGGTGCTATAGGTGAACTGGTGGCCGGGGCAGGAGCAGCAGTGGCGGGCACACCGGCGACAGCCACGACAGGCGCGGTGTCCTGTTGAGCATTATGCATAGGAGCAGGCGGTGGTGCCTGTGGGGCAGGGGCAGCCACAGATTCGGGAGCGGAATCTGTTGACGCCGGGGCCTGCTGGGTGTGCACATCTTGTGTTTGGGTGTGCACAACCTTTACGTCCGCAGGGTTTTCCTGGACATCTTGGTCCCAAGCCTTTGCCGTGGGCAATGCCGACTCGTCCACCTCGACAGGTATCTCGTCAGGAAGCGCCTCAAGTTCAGTGTCCTGGGCGGCAACCGGGGCTTGTTCCTCAGGTTCTGCGAGGGTGTCGACCAAGGCAACAAGGGCAACCTGTGTATCCTCAGTCGTCACAGGCGTATTGCCTTGGACAGGGGTGCCAGACTCAGCCTTGGGGGCCACGGTTGAAGGTGTTTCGCCCTCGGCAGGCTTTGTCTGTGCCTGGCTTTGGTTGGCCTGTGAGCTTTGGGGGGTATTCGAGCTCACCTGGGTTTTATCCGGGCGGGTGTTCTCGGTGGTACGCGCGCCCTCGTAGCGTTTCGCCGGGGGCGTGGCCGGGCGAGGACCTTGGCTGGGCTCTGGGCGCTGGGCGGGCGTGAAAGAGGCAGGGCGAGGAGCAACATCTGCCAAGGTGGCGCGCTGGAATGCTGCCGCCTCCCGGGCCTTCGCTGAATGCTGGGCGCCCACGGTCGGTGCCTGCGTATTGCGGCCAGATCCAGACACCAGTGACATGATTGATGCAAAAGCGCTGTTGGAAGCGGGGTTCACCCCCTGGTTTTGTGCGCCGTTTCCGTTTGAGGCAAGCTGGTTGCCCAGGTTTGGTAGTGCGGAATCAATAGCTGCCATCAGAATGCTCCTGCCAGAGATAGATTGGAGAGGTTTGCCAAAGGCAGACCCGAGGACGTCAAATTTGAGGACGTCCCTGTCCCCAAGCCATTCACGGCAGAAGATGATGCACCCAATCCTTGAGTGCCAGACATAGCGGACAATAACTGCGTGGCCTGCGCGACACTCATCTGCGAGGCCAAAGTATTCGATGTGGACACGCCGCCCCTAGCCTGGACCTCGGAGGCATTGGGCATGAGCCTGCGGATGGTCTTAATCGGGCCAATGTCTTCGACCGAGGCTTCCTGGACGACTTCACCCGGCTTGGGAGCGTGAATGACCTTGCCGTTGCCCACGTAGACAACCACATGGGCACCCGCCCTGGTGATGAAGATGTCGCCGGGGCGTGCACTTTCAACCGAGGGGATTTCTTCACCAAAGTTCTGCTGGTCCCAGGTGACGCGCGGAACGGTGACGCCAATTTTTTGTGCGGCGGTTTGCACCAAGCCCGAACAGTCCAGGCCCTTATCCGGATCGGTCCCGCCCCACACATAAGGCACACCCATGTACTTGCGCACTTGCTGGACAAAGGCCTCCGAGGAGCCTTGAGGGTATGTCGAGGAGTCACTGACTGTATCGCCTGTTGAACTCACTCCAAGCGCAGAGGCGACCTGGGCGGCCAACTGAGAACTGAAGCCTGCTGCCGAGGCACTTGAGGACTCGGTCAAGGCAACGGGAGGCACGCCATTGTTGTTGAGCGAAGCAATCTTTTGTTCAATCGATGCGATTCGTGACTGTACTTCTGCCAAACCCATTAGGCTTTCCCTCCTTGTCCTTCACTGCCTGCCGCACGCAAAGACGCAGCCCCCCTCTGGGTGGCTATTTCGTCAAGCACGGCTTGCTCCTTATTCAATTCATCGGCAACTACCGCCTGAATGTGACGGTCTTCGAGTTTTTCAAGGGTGGCAGTTTTTCTGCGTGCCCCTGACCAGTCCGCTTGACGCGCGTAGACGACGCGAGCCGCCTCAATTCGACGCTGTTCATTGACCTCGATGGCCAACTGTGCGGACACCCGCATGGCCACGTGCGTTGCCAGGCTCTGCCCGTCCGTGCCGTCCTCAATCGCACAGGAGGCAAGGCGTTCTTTGGAACGCTGCAATTGCCTCTCGCGCTGCGTCAAGTCAGCGTTGGCCTCGGCCAGTCGGCCTGCCGCCTGGTCTTCTTGCAGTTGGCGCAGGTTCAATAAGCCTTGTAAACGAAATGCGCGATTCACGCTGCCCGCACCCCCATCCCAATCTGGTTGAGAAGTACGTCAAGCTGTTCCCAAGACTCGTCGTAGCTGGGTATTTCACCAATGGCTTGGCACAAGAAGGCCTCAATCGCGTCATCGTTCGTGACCGCGGCATCCACCATAGGGTTGGTGCCCTCCTGGTATGCACCCACGTCGATGAGGTCTTGGACTGAACGCTTGGCACTCATGACCTGACGCAGTTTCGCCGCCAAGGCTTTTTGTTCGGGAGTACAGACCTTCGTGGCCACGCGGGATACAGACCCGAGGGCGTCTATCGAAGGGTAATGCCCCGCAACAGCCAGTTTGCGGTCCAAGACGACGTGCCCGTCCAGGATAGAACGTGCCTGGTCGGCGATGGGTTCATTGTGGTCATCACCGTCGACCAGGACTGTGTAAATGCCGGTTACCGAACCGAAAACCCCGCAGCCTGCGCGCTCTAGCAACTGCGCCATCATGGAAAAAGTCGAGGGCGGGTATCCCCTGGTTGCAGGTGGCTCACCAACGGACAGTCCGATTTCGCGCTGGGCCATACAGGTTCTGGTCATGGAGTCCATCATCAAGACCGCGTGCCTCCCGGCGTCCCTGTAATACTCTGCGATGCGGGTAGCAGTGAAAGCAGCACGCTTGCGCAGCATGGGGGTTTCATCCGAGGTCGCCACAACAACAACCGACCTGGACAGGCCCTCGGGGCCCAGATCGTCTTCCAGGAATTCGCGGACCTCACGTCCACGCTCACCCACGAGGGCGATGACACAGACCTCTGCGGTCGTACCGCGGGCAATCATCGACAACAGGGTCGACTTACCCACACCGGAACCAGCAAACAGGCCAATACGTTGACCTCGCCCGAGAGTCACCAGGGTATCTAAGACGCGCACGCCAACGGACATGGGCGTGTCAATACGGGCACGCTCTAGGGCGTTGGGCGCCAAGGCGTTAACCGACACGTGGTCTGCTGCGAATATCGGACCCTTACCGTCGATGGGACGACCCACCGCGTCGATCACGCGGCCCAGCAAAGCAGGTCCAACCGGCACAGTTGCCGGTCTTCCAGTGCCCCTCACCGGGGCGCCCTCGCGAAGGCCTTCGATCTCGCCCAGAGGCATACACTGGGCCATGCCGGAATCCAGTGCTACGACCTCTGCGGGCGAACCAGGTTCATCTCCGATGAGGACCATCTCGCCCACTGCGCAACGCAAGCCACGCACCTGGACACCTAGCCCTACGACGGAATCGACCTGACCCACCCTCTGCGGTGTCGTAGCGGCCAAGACCTGGTCCCACGCGGGCAGAGCAACGGGAGTCACTAAAGCTCACCACCAGCTTCCCGAACTGCTTCCAAGGCGGCTTTGGCCCGCTGCAAGGCGGACGATAGCCGGGCATCAAGGAAGCCCTCAGGCATCTCAGAGATCGCGTCACCCGGTTCCATCGCTGGGTCTGCGACCAATTCCACCGGGGACTCCACCCCGCTGGCCTCTAGGACAGCAATGTCGCGAGCGTTCATCCGCACGCGCACAATGTCCTTTGCTTCTGCAATATTCAAAGCTCTTTTTAAGGCGGCCTTTGCGCCGGTATCCGAGCTGCTGAGTTCTGCGCCCAGCAGGGCTTCAGCCAGTTCAATGGCGGCAAGAGCCAAGGCGTCTTTCATCTCGTCGACGACCAATTCGTCGCGATCCCCAACGCTTTGGGCCACCAAGGCAACCGTGTCCATGGAGTCAGCGAAGGCTTCAGACCTGGCTTCATCAGCCAGTCTGGCTTCTTCCTCTATGCGGGCTTGTTCCTCGGCTGCCTCTCGGGCGGCACGCCTTTGACCAGCGGCCCATCCGCTTGCAAAACCCTTGGCGTAGCCGTGTGCCTGCGCGCCCTTATCGCTCTCAGTTCCTGCAACCGACTTCAGCTGGAACCCTGTAGTGCGGTCCTGGCTTTCTTCGGCGACAGCATAAGCGTCTGCTGAGACCATCTTTTTGGGCGCAGTCAAGGTGGCGGTGGTCGCAGCGCCTCTGCGCTGGGCCTCCGACATCTTGAGCAGGTCTTGATCAAGCCACATATTCGTCCTCGCCTTCGCGGCGGATGACTATCTGGCCGGACTCTTCAAGCTTGCGGATAAGCTGGACGATTTCGGCGCGGGCTTCTTGGACCTGAGACATGCGCACAGATCCCAGCATGTCGACTTCTTCCATAACGTTTTGGCGTGCACGTTCTGAAAGGTTGCGCATAATACGTCCACGCAAGTCTTCTCCTGTGCCCTTGAGCGCCATGGCCAGCAGCGAACCGTCGATTTGACGCAAAACCATCTGGATTGCACGGTCTTCCAGCAAGGTGATGTCTTCGAAGACGAACATGTGAGAACGCACTTCGTCAGCCAGGGCCTCGTCACGTTCTTCCAGACCAGTCAAGATCATCTTCTCTGTGCCCGGATCTGCGCGGTTGATGATCTCTACCAGAGGCTCAAGGCCACCGACTTGCTGCATCTCATCGTGGTTAATTACCGAGGAAGCCTTGCGCTGCAGGTTTTCAGCAACGAGCATGACCATCTCTGGGTTCGCCCTTTCCATCAGGGCAATACGGTGCGCGGCCTCGGCTTGCAACTTGGGAGGTAAGCCAGCCATGACGCGCGCAGCATGATCGGGGCGCAGGTGCGCGAGGACCAAGGCGATGGTTTGGGGGTGCTCACCCGAAACCAGGGTCACAACCTCTCGAGGGTCTGCATGTTGCAAGAAATCGAAGGGCTGGCCTTGAAGCATTGTCTCCAGGCGGGCCACAATCTCTGCGGCTTTCTCTGCCCCAAATGATGCTTCCAAAACACGTTGCGCGTATTCCAGGCCGCCGTGTCCGGTCGGGAAGTTTGAGGTTAGGAAGTTGTCCTCGTAGAACTCTTCGATAATCTCGCGTCCCAAGTCTTGAGGCACGGTGCCCATGCGCACGATCTCAGCAGAGAGCTCTTCGACTTCGTGGTCCGACATTTCCGCCATGACCTTCGAAGCGCGGTCCCTGCCAATCTGGATCAGCAGCAGCGCGGCCTTCTGGGTGCCCGTCAGCGTAAGCGCTTGTCCTACCATTGTTACCTCGCCCCCATCCACATACGCAGTTGCTCAGCAACCTTGCCTGGTTTGTCAATCGCCAAATCGGCAATCTCTTGGCGCTTGGCCTCCAGGCGCAACATGGCCGGGTCGGGCTTGGGTTGCTCAAGTTCGACAAACTCTTCTTCGTATTCCTCTGCGGAAGGCAACTCCAAGGGTTCTTCCTCGGGAGGCGTGAGCATGTAGGGCTCTGGCATCTGATCGAGTTCGCCCAGATCGAGAGCCTCGCGTTCGCGCTTCTTGGCCCGACGCCTTGCGATTGCCGCAATAATCAGCAGCAGTAGCAGGATGACACCGGCGATAATCGCCTGGCGAATCATGGTGGCGCGTTCTTCAGCTTCCGCTGCGGCAGCGGCCTCATCGGCGGCCTTCTGTGCGGCTTCGGCGGCAGTTGCGTCGAAAGGCATACGCGAAACGTTGACAATATCGCCACGTTCCACGTTGATGTTAGAAGCGGCCACAACGATGTCCCGCAGGGCGGTCATATCCAAACGGCGTGCGGTTTCTTGGTTGACAACAACCGAGACGGCCTGTGAAGCAACCCCGCCAGGCTGGGATAACGCGTGTTCCACAACCTCGTTAATGGCATTGTTCGTGACGTTTTGATCCGTCTGGTAGTTGCCACCTACACCTTGTCCGGTCAGGTTATTGGGGTTACCGATATTATCCGGCCCCAGAACACCGCCCACGATCTGTCCCGAACCGTTATAACGCTCGTTTTGCGTCGAGGAGTTGAGGGACATAACCCCGCCCTCGGGTTCGGTGTAGGTCTTCGATGTGCGCTCTACGACATCCTCGGTCAGCTTCGCGGTGACAGCCACACGGGCATTTCCAGCGCCAACCAAAGGTTCAACGACATCCAGGATGGCTGCACGGATACGTTTTTCATATTCGAGGGCGGCAGCGGAATTGCTGGAGCCGTCATTCGATAAAGTGACACCAGCGGCATCGACGACGGTGACGTTCTTGGGCTTCATGTCTGGGATAGAAGCAGACACGAAGTTAACGATCGAGTCAACGGCTTTCTTTTCGAGTTCGGTTCCCTTTTTAAGCGTCAAGAAAACTGAGGCAGTGGGATCAGCAACGTTGTCCACAAAGACTGATTTCTCAGGTATGGCCAACTGCACGGTTGCTGCTTCAACACCGTTCATGGTGCGGATGGTCTTAGCAAGCTCGCCTTCCAATGCGCGCTTCTTTGCCATGTTTTGTTGGAAGTCGGAGGCAGTGACACCCAAAGAATCCAAGATGGCGTAGCCAGCGGTGGTCTCTTCAGGCAGGTTCGCCGCTGCCAGCTTCATCCGCGCGTCATATAGCTTATCGGCAGGGACTGAAACGACTCCGCCCTCGGAAGTCTGATATTTGATGCCCTCGGCACTCAGTTGTGTCGTAATAGCGGAGGCGTCCTTATCCGATAGCCCCGAGTAGAGGGGCTTGTAATCGGGGGAAGAGATCCAGGTGTATAGGGCGAAGCATCCCAAGACCAACATCGCCACGCCAATAGCGGCGAGCGTCCTTTGGGCGATGGAGAACTGGGAGACTGTTGTCTTGGCGCGATCTAAGGCGCCTGTGATTGCTGGGGGCATTAGGCCTGCATCCTCATTACCTCGTTGAAGGCATCGACTGCCTTATTGCGGATAGCTGCGGTCAGTTCAAGGGTCATCTTGGATTCGGCGGCTGCGATGGTGTAGTCGTGGACATTGTCCAAACGTCCCGTCACTGCCCGAATACCAAGGTCCTTTGCGTAATCCTGTCGCGTCTGAATCCGTTCAACTGCGGTAGAGAGGATAGAACCAAAATTTGTGTCGCGTACATCCGCACCTTGTCCTAATGCTGCGGGGCCATTTGCCATGGCCTTTGTGCGCGCGAAACCGAGGGAGCTTACAAAATCATTGGCAGATGTTAGGCCTGTTGCACCTACTGCACCTACTGACAGCGGCATGTTTAGCTCCTACCGATTTGAAGAGCCGCCTCATAAGATTGTTTTGAACGATCTACAACGGCTGCGTTTGCTTGGTAAGCCCTTTGCGCCATAATCAACTGGGTCATTTGAGAACCCAAGTTAATATCGGGGCGCCGCACGTAGCCTTCCTGGTTTGCGTTGGGGTCGTCGGGGTCGTAGACGACATGTCCATCCGTGGAACCTAGGGCAATTCCGGAAACCATGGTGCCTGCCGGGCGACCGTAGTCAACGGCCTGGGCCACGACGTATCGTGCCCTGAACGCTTCCTCGTTCATTGGCCTTGTGGTGTTGACATTGGCGATATTGTCGGAAATGGCGTCCATCCACTTACGGTTGACGGTCATTCCCGTACCGGCAATACCTATAGCTCCGAAAACGGTCATGAGGTAGTCCTCATGGCTGCGCGGATACTGGAGAACTCTCCATCCAGCGCCTGTGTTGCTAGCTGAAACCTAAGTACTGTGTCGACGTTAGAGATGGTCTCTGTATCGAGATTGACATTGTTTCCATCCATACGCGTGGGTTCCAGTGAACGCGACGTCTGTACGTGAGTCATCTGGGGACGACCCAACTCAACTGCGCGTGCCAGTTCGTCTTCAAATGTGACGCGACCGGCTAGGAACCCTGGTG
The DNA here is from genome assembly GCA_030538185.1 of Actinomycetaceae bacterium. Taxonomy (GTDB): domain Bacteria; phylum Actinomycetota; class Actinomycetes; order Actinomycetales; family Actinomycetaceae; genus JAUNUK01. Next base: position 90,530 of record JAUNUK010000004.1, read on the forward strand.
TCTGAATATTGGAAACGTTATCCGCGATGACACGTTGACGCATGGCCAAGCCATCTAGCGCCGTCCGCATCGCTACGTAACCCACAGAATCGAACATGACAACCCCACATGCTCTAGGTTCGGATTCGTTCGGTGTTGAATCCTGCCTTCTCGCTAACAGTGCGAGATCGGTTCTTGTGAACCAACAGTGCCAGTCTAAGAAAGAAGTGCGCAAAAGTCAGGGGCGACTTTTATAGGGTGTAACTTTTTTAGATAAACACCCAAATAGAAATGTTTTTTTACCTATTGGTAAACTCTCAGTTTCGCTTTCAGGTTTACGTTTTAGCTGGTCAATAAGCCTTTCAAATCTTTCATACATGAAAATTTAAGTGTTCATTCAGTATCTGTTTCGCATTTGATAAGACTTTCCAAGCGGTAAAACAAGATTGCTAATGACAGGGTATTCTTAGCTTTTTCATAAAGACTGACCAGTTGGTATAAATGTGCACTTGTCCAAAACCTTACCAAGTTGAAACAGTCTGTAATCATCGAACACGAACACCTTGTAATTGGTTGAATTTGAGAACTTTGGCGATTTAGCTCTGGTTTTACCCCCACCGAAGCGAACAGGAACGAACAGAGCAAAAAGTGTTGAGATGTTTCTGTCTCATATATTGAGATACTCCTTTGGGATCGGCTGAATACAAACCCTGACCGCTTAGCCAGCAAAATGTTCACTTCTTGAACGCAACGACAATTTATTAATTGCTGTGAGCTTGGTCACACTCCAAGAGGGTTCGGCGTGTCGTAATCGGTTACAAACCCCGCTATCTCGCGATTTGCTTGATTTTTTGCCTACTATTTTCCTGGACCGCAACTTCTTTACAGTCTGTAGGGGTTGAAAATAGTTCTCTCCAACTTCTTTGTCATTACATTCATTCGGCTTCAAACAGAGTTCATTTCTGAAGGTTTCCTGAGCGTATAATGAAAGGAAATGTGTCTGTCAAGACAACACGCCACGTATTAACAAACGCACAAAGTCCACCGAACAAAGACGGACATTTACGTCCATTTCCTTTAATTTTGGAAGAAAAGCCTGTTCCGACACGGAAAGCAGAGAATAAGTCGGGCTTATCCCTCGACATTGAGATACACGGGCAGGGCATCCTCATGGGGGTTTGCCTGGTCTACCGCATGTTGATGCTTGCGCGCATTTGCTATCGCGCCTTCCAGTTTTTTCATAGCCTTCTCTTGGCCATCTCTCAGGATCCGTACGCGCTCAGAAAACTGTTCAGGGAGCCCTCCCAAGGATTCGGGCAACTCCCAGTCGGGCAGTTCTACATCAAAATCATCATTGAGCAGGTTGTTATTGAGGATGCGAAGATCTTCTTCCATCCTGGCTAAGACTGCGGCCCACTGGTCAGCCGACACCCAAGTCTCCCCCGATGCGCCGTGGCGTGGCAGTGGTTGGGTCACCTGCTTGAAGTTGGGCTGCGGCTTGGTGCCAGGCATCGCATAGAGGCGCAAAAAGTTCGTGGATCTCTTTCACCAAGGCCGGATCGCCTGAGACATTCGCATTCACCAGTTGCTTCATGGCGAATACGTAAAGGGCCATGAGCTGTTGGGCACCCTCCCACACGTCCATTTTCAAGGATGACATGAGCTCTGCAATGATGTCTTGTGCATGCGTCAACTGACGGTGTGCTTCTTGGCGATCGCCCTTTTCAAGGGCTTTTTCTCCGCGTCCCAAATCCAGTAATAACCGGTCGTAAAGCATGGTAAGAAGCTGAGCAGGTGAGGCCGTCACAATCGCATCTTGGCGAAAACGGTCAATCGCTGACTGCATCAAACCCCTCAGTTCTAGCGGACAAAGCCGCCACTAATACACACGACCAGAATACTGTGATTCAGTAACCTGAGCCAGGGCTAGGCACAAACGCCCCACCTAAACCCAGACACCAGTCTAATCGGTGCATCACCGTTTCTGTGTAGGAGTTTGTTGCAACAAGCCCAGAGCTGAATACTGTTTTTGCATCTTGGCTAAAGCGCTCTCCATTGCATTAAAACGCTTTTGCAAAGACGCCTTCCGCATATCCAACCGACGTTGTTCAGCATCGATACGATCGTTCAGTGCCGTCTTAGAAGACTGCTTGGAGGTTATCTGCTGTGTTACCAGGCCGTCCTTCGAGTCCGACATGTTCTTCGCATACTGTTCTGTCTTGGCAGCGAAGGCAGTCATGGCCTCTTGTACACGCTCAGGGTCTGCGGCCATTGCCTTGGCGAATTTGGCCTCATCGAACTTCACAGACATCTGGGCACCAGAGTTACTCATGGTGATGCCGAATTCTGAAAGCGACACGGTTGATTTTGTGCCGTTCTTATTCGTGACCTCGATGCCACCTGCGATTAAAGAGGAGATCTGAGAAGACATCCCTCGGGTAAGTGAGTTAGTGCCAAGTACACCAGGAGACAAGGTCTTATTGCCCTTATCGTCCTTACCCTCGACAGCTTTGGTCTGGGAGTACAGTTCCGAGAGCACCAGGTCGATATTAGAGACCAGGGCCTTCACTTTGTCGCTGGCAACCTTCGGATCGCTTTCGACACTCACCTTCACATCCTTGGGTGTCAGCGCCAGAGGCTTCCCATTGGGATCCTTGGCGGCGATGCCCACAGTAATGTCCACATCATCAAGAACCTGAGAGAAAGTGTTGTTCTCAGAGGTCACCGAACGCTCTTGAGCGGTCCCACCCCACAAGGTTATCTGTGCGGAAGTGGCCTCTTGGGTATTGCTGACGGTGACCTTCTTAGCGTTGATCGTAGAAAGATGAGCAGCCAGGTCCTCGGCCTTGTATGTGGCCTTCTGAATTGTGCCAGTGGCCTCGTTTAGGCTCGACGTTTCTGGCTTCACGCCCGCTGCCTTCAGATCTTCGGCCACGTTCCCCACATGCAAAGAGAACTTACCTTCATTCTCACCTGTTTTGGTTCCGGTGATCTGAAGGATGTATTGGCCTTGGCCATCTGCGCCCGTGCCAACGCGCACAGCTGTCGCACGCACACCGATATCCGAGGCCTTATTAATGGCCTCGGCGATATCCTGGGCGGACCCAGAAGAGGGATAGATAGAAGCAATCTGATTGCCCACAATGATAGAAAGACCCTGAGGAGGTGGGCCCTGCTTTATCTGAGGGGCAATATCCGCAAGGGTCTCTGCACTGACAAGAGACACCTGTGACTGTGCGGTCTTATCCACAGAGAAACTCAGCTGAGATATATCAGCACCAGGTTTTGCAGTGATACCGACCGTAGGATCGGAAGACGTAGCTTTTGCTGCAGCCCACACGGAAGAAAGGTCGGCGCTCGACAAGGCGTCCTTTTTACCCATTACGCCATTGGCTGCCGATGCAATAGAAGAAATCTTGGCATTCAGCGCTTGAAGGGCAGTGATCTCCTTCTCCATGCCGGTGCTCTTCTTAACGAGCAACTGGCCGCGCCTGCTTTCAATACTCATTAACTTTGCGATGACGTCCGTGGTTTTAAACCCCGAGATCATGCCGTCAATTCCCAGTCCCGAGCTCATGGCGCTTCTCCTTCCATGGTTATAAGCCGCATGCACTCACGGGGTCACGCATTCTTCTGACATATGGAAGCATCCGACATACCCCGCTGTACACATAATCGCCCAAAGCCGACCACAATTAAGGAATTCTATAAAAATGTTTGGAAACTACGTGTCAGTGAAGTCCTTGAGTCCCTTGACTGGACGGCGCTTCGCCTTCCCCTGCAACCCCACCCTCATCCCAACTCCAGGGTGAAACTCCTTGTCCGTCTCTTTTTCAGGATCTTCTTCCTCTATCGGGGGCTGCGATTTTGAAGGCTTCTTGCCCTCTGCTTCCCTTAAACGCTCTTCTTCCATTGCGGCGCGCTCTTTTTCTCTTTCAATCCCAGCGGCCACAGATTGTGCAGACAAGATAGCCGCATTCGTCACTACCCCGCCGCGCATAGTCACGTGTACCTCGGATTCCCACACATCTTCTTCTACGTCTACCTGCGGGTCATTAAGGGAGTCCTCTTCGAAGTCTGGTGCGCGCGATTCTGGCGTGGGGCTTTCAGCTTCCGTGGGCTTGACATCCGACGTATCAGCCACAGTAACTTCTGCAGCCGCTTGCGATTCGTCCTCGGCAGATAATTCTATGCCGGAAGCCTGCGCCAATAATCTGGCCTGCCTGCCTACCTCCTCGCAATAAGAGACCCGACGGCGCTGGGCGACGCCCTTGGCTTCCGGCAAAACAGCGCCATCTAATTGGACGCTCATTCCGTCGCGCATGAGCGCCAGGGCCTCTGAACGCAGCTGAGAGACACGAGACTGGGTGACATCCAGTTCTTCTGCCAGCTCAGAGACCTGTCGATCCTTGAAATACGTTTCTTGAACGACGTAACGCAGGCGTTCAGGCAAAGCCGCGACAGCTGCATGCAGATACAACTGGCGTTCATCCGTTAAAACGCGATCCTCGGGACCCATCTCCGGATCGACGATCTGTATCGCCGTATATTCTTCAGAGCCGTCAATAGACAAGATCTTGCGATTCACATCGTGCTGGATGGCCTCCACTTGTGCGACATCGCAGCCCAGAGCGCTAGCGAGCTCTTCACGGGTGGGTACACGCCCAGAGGAAGCCATTAAGGTCTGCTGGACCTCTTCCAATTGCTTTGCACGCTGACGCACTCCGCGACTTGCCCAGTCCATTCCGCGCAACTCATCCACCATTGCGCCCCGCACCCGGAAGGCAGCATATTTGTGAAAAGGCACACCTTGACTTGGATCAAAGGAGTGTGCGGCCTGCACCAAGGCTAAAGAGCCGGCAGCCGCCAAGTCTTCACGTTGCACGTGGCTTGGGACCCGACGCAGCATCTCGGACACGTGATAACCCACCAGTGGAAGGTTATCCACAATGAGAGCCTCACGTTCTTGGGTGTTCACCCCTACGCCTTTCACCATCTATGCCACAGCGCCGACAAAGGGGTCGACACCTTAAGACAGAATACCTGTCCTCAGCAGTTTTCGTTGTGAAGTTTATGGCATCGGCATTGTTCGACAATAATTATATTGAGAAACTTACCGCCCTAATGTTTTTCAATCTCCTGCCGATTGTTCTGTCAGAACGGATTGAATGCGAGGTAAGCGACCAGTAGGTTGCCCGATAGTGCAAACCAATCCACCATCAATGAAGGGAAGACACGCATGTCCTTGGACGCACTGTCTCGCCAATTGTGGAAACAACGGGAGACCCTTGAGGTTGTGCTGTTTAAATTAGAGGAAGAACGACTGCTTGTCGCCACCGGCATGGCCCGTTGGCTGCCGCGCGCAACCGCTGAACTAGAGGCCGTGCTCAACCAGGCTCGCGAGCAAGAACTGGAACGCTCCATGGAATCAGAGGCTGCTGCCTCTGCTCTCGGACTTGAGGCTACGGCCTCGCTACAAGATATTGCCGAGGCCGCAAGTGAACCCTGGAAGACCCTACTGCTTCAACATCGTGACGCCCTGGTTGCCTTGACAACAGAAATCGGGGACACAGCCCAATCCAACCGTCAACAACTAACCATGCTGCAAAGGGCGACTCAAGAAACCCTCATGAGCATCCAGGAAAGCGTTGGAACCTACGACCAAGCTGGGGCAACGTCCTCATTCCTGGGCAGTGGGGGACGCATAGTGGACGAGTCCTTGTAGGCCGCCCTCGGAAATGGCCTGACCTCGGATGGTCGGGCTTAACTTAAGAAACAACCAAAATCGCCGATAAGAAGAACACGGAAGTAACACCAGGCGTTCACAAGTAAAGGAGGTGCCCTAGAGATGGCTTCAACATTCGGATCGCTTAATGCCGCTTTGTCAGGCTTGTATGCTTCGCAGCGTCTTATCGAGGTTTCAGGGCACAATATCGAGAATATGAACACGCCTGGTTACACGAAACAACGTGTGGACCAAAAGGCTTTGGGGATTTCATCGATCCCCTCTATATTTGCTGGTTCGACCATCACGGGTGGCGGCGTTGAACTAGAACGTCTGCGCCGCATGGGTGACGTATTCCTGGACAATAAACTGCGCTTGGAAACCGGTAACTCTGCCGGGGCTGGTGAAGTCGCCAAAGCCTGGAAAAACATGGAATCCGTCATGAAAGAGCTCTCCGATACGGGTATGAACCGGACACTGTCCCAGTTCTACACCTCCTGGGGGGATATTGCGAACTCCTCAGAGAGCATGGCGGCGCGCTCTGTAACCTTACAAAGGGCCCAGGCGGCTGTGGACCAGATCGCCTCTGGGTATGAAAACATTAATACGCTGTGGAAAGATGCGCGCTCCCAGGTGGATGCGCAGGTCTCGGACCTGAACGCCACCATGGATTCTGTCGCAAAGCTAAATGAGCGCATTCGCCGCGAAAAGAACGCCGGGGCAGACGTCAATGAGTTGATTGATGAGCGCGCAAAATTGGTGTTGCAGCTATCCAAGTACACAGGAGCCAACGCCAAAGAACGCGACGATGGAACGATTGATGTGTACGTCGCCGGGAATGCGATGGTCGCTGGTGATTACGCGAACCACGTTATTGTCAACGGCGCGCGGGACATGCCCGGCATTGAGATTGCTCCGAAAAATCTGTGGGCTGCAGCCGAAGGCGCTGCAAAGACTACAGCACCAGACAAGGACACAGTTTCTGTCGTCTTTGAAGGACCTGGCAAAGGCAAGGTTGTCATTAAGGACAAAGACGGTGCTGATGTGACTGCATCGCGTCTAGCTGGTGTCAAAACACCCGACGGCAATGACGTTTTGCGCCCCTCTAAGCTTGATCCTTCGAAGCTAGAAGCCTCCTTCAGTATGGAGGACTACCAGCACGACGAAGGGCCCGTCCGCCTAGTCTGGTCTGGAGGCGGGCACACTGCCGTTATTACCGAGGGAACACTTGGCGGCAAGATTGCCAACGTGGCGCCCTCGGGAAAGCCGGAAGTAAACGGAAATATCGGAAGTGGCGGGGCTTTTGCCGAGGTCGGCAAGCTGTACAACGACCTGGCGACCAATCTGGCCAAAGAAATTAATGCGCTGCACAAGGCCGAAGGAACCAACCAAACCCGCACCCTAAACAAGGATGCCGGCGGCAACTACACGGCCGGTGGAGACTTCTTTGACTTCAATATTGACGTAAAACTGCCGCCCGCACAACGCTTGAAGGTTGCGATTTCTGACCCACGTAACATTGCTGCCGCCAAGGAGGGGATGGGCGCATTCGACGGAAGCGTTGCCGATACGATCATGAAAAAAATGAACGAACAGCGCGGCGCAGTGGATACCTGGGCGACCTCGGTAGTCGATATTGGTGTCCACGCCAAATCCGCTTCGGGCGCCTCAGACCTGGCCGAACAGGGACGCAGAATCGCTGAACGCGCACACATGTCAGGCACAAGTGTGGAAATGAACGAAGAAATTGTGGGGTTGATCAAAGGCCAGCACGCCTACTCGGCGGCGGCCAGGGTTATGAATACGGTCAATACCATGTTGGAAGAGCTCATCAATCTGGGGAGGCGATAGGCCATGATGGAGCGCATTACGCAGACTATGTTGGCTAATGCCAGTCTGTATAACATTCAAAAGAATACGGGCCGCATGGCTATGCTCAATGAGCAGCAGACCTCTGGCAAGCGTATGCAGGTGCCCTCGGATGACCCGGCTTCCTCAGTTGACGCTATGCGTCTGCGCAATGATATTAAGGCCACAGAACAGTACGGACGCAATACTGATGACGCTGCCGGTTGGATGCAGACCGTTGACACAGCGCTGCAAGGCACTTCCAACACCTTGAAGGTTGCGCGCGAAAAGATGATTGCTGCCAACTCTGGGGCAATGGGTCCGACCTCGCACGCGGCCTTGGCCGAAGACCTGCGGGCACAGGCCGAGGCCTTGATGAACGCCTCGAACTCTACGTACCTGGGGCGCACGGTCTTTGCGGGTAACTCTGACAAGGGGATTACCTTTACCAAGAGTGCTGCGGGCGTCTTTACCCCCACCGAATCCGATGCCGTTACGGCACAGGACGTCACCAGGCGTTTGAGTGTCAATCACACGATTGCGGCAAATGCAGACGGCAATAAAATCTTTGGGACCGGGACAGTCACGTATTCGTGGGTAGATAAGGATGGTGCAGCCCTGACAGTGGCGGACCCCCCTCCATACCCCGTCAAGACTGCCACCATGACAAACGAAGAGTATAAGACTCTTACAGACAAGTATGCGACGGACCTGAAGACCTACCAGACAAACGTCACCGATCCCATTAAGGCTGCCGGGGGTAAGTTGACCGTTTCCAGTGTCAATAACCCCAACATCATGAATGTCTTGATGCAGGCAGCGACAGAATTGGACAAACAGCCGGTCAACCAAGACCGCCTAGATGCCCTGCAAAACGCCTTGAATAGCCGTGAAGAAGTTGTGCTGACGGAGTTGGCTTCCCTGGGCGCAAAGCACAAGGTTGTTTTGGAACGTCAAGAATCCGTCAAGTTTGACCGCGATAACTTGGCCGGGCAGTTGTCTGGTGTCGAGGATGTGGACCTGCAAAAGACCATCATTGACATGGCCCTGGCAGAAATGTCCTATAAAGCATCTTTGGACGCAACACAGCGTGTTATCCAACCGTCCTTGCTAGACTACTTGCGATGAGCAACAACGACCCTGAGAAGGAAGAAGAGTTCCCCGCCCTGCGGGTTCGCATGGTTACCCCCATGCCTGGACTCGAAACTCACCTGACTTTTGATCTCGCCGCTATGGATGAGTCCGGCGTGCTGTGGACAATCAAGTCGGTCAACGATCCTGCGATTCGGCTCTTTGCTGTGCCACCCATAGCTTTCTTTGATGGCTACGTACCCAGGATCCCTCGCTCAGCCAAGGAAAGGCTGCAGCTAAAAGACGGCGAGGACCCCTTCATCTTGGTCATCATCCACCCAGCCCAAGGCCCCTACCCGCACACAGCGAACTTGTTGGCGCCCCTGGTCTTGAACCCTGACACCCTGGACGCCATGCAGGTAGTCCTGGAGGACCAAGACTGGCCACTACAGGCCCCCATCGGAGACCCCAAAGACATCGGTGCCGAAGCCGAAGAAGAAGTCCCCGGCGCACAGTCTTGAATTGCGCCGCGCAGTGCTTTTTTGCGCGGCGATAATCCGCCGCGCGTCACTCGCGATTTTGCGAAAAACGCGGTTTTCGCAAAATCTATTTCACAAAACCCTGGGCAGAGCCTGAACTACATATCTGTGCAACATCGTCACCCCGGATCAACAACGACACACTAACGCCCGCCACTAATCACACACCGGACATAATCTGCACAAGTTTTTGTGGGCGAAGGAAGACGGTAGCCTTGGGGTATGAAGATTCTTTTGCTTGGTTCTGGCGGGCGTGAACATGCCTTGGCACTTGCTATCGTTCGAGACCCCAAGGTCACGGCCCTTTTAACCGCCCCGGGCAACCCTGGCACCGCCTCACTTGGACGCAATGTCAACATTGACCCCACAGACTCTTTGGCGGTCGTGGCACTCGCAAAAGAAATAGGCGCCGACCTAGTCGTCATTGGCCCCGAAGCGCCCCTCGTCGCCGGTGTTGCCGACGCCCTGCGCGCCGCTAACATACCGTGCTTCGGCCCCTCCAAAGCCGCCGCCCAACTCGAAGGCTCCAAGGCCTTCGCCAAGGAAATCATGCAGGCTGCCGGGGTTGACACCGCCCAATCCAAGGCCTGCCGCACCATTGAAGAGGCCGAAGCAGCCCTCGACCTCTTTGGCGCCCCCCACGTGGTCAAGCAAGACGGCCTGGCGGCCGGAAAAGGCGTGGTCGTCACCAACGACCGTCAAGAAGCCCTAGACCATGCCCAGGCCTGCATAGACGCAGCTAACGCCATGCAATCATCAAGAACACGTGCAACACAGTCACAGGCGCAACCCTCTGTCAAACTCGGTGAATCGGCACCCGCCTCACCCTCTAGCGCCACACCTTCCCCCGCAAACGCCGCAGCCCAAGATGCCCCCGCCCTCGTCATTGAGGAATACCTGGATGGCCCGGAAGCCTCCGTGTTTTGTATAAGCGACGGCAAAACTGTCCTCGCCCTGCCCGCAGCCCAGGATTTCAAACGTATCGGCGAAGGCGGGACCGGGCCGAACACCGGTGGCATGGGGGCCTATTCGCCCCTCCCTTGGGCACCCTCAGACCTAGAAGACCAGGTCATCACCAAAGTCGCGCAACCCGTCATTGATGAAATGGCCAGGCGCGGCACTCCCTTCGTCGGTGTCTTGTACTGCGGCCTTGCACTAACTTCGAAAGGCATGCGCGTCATCGAGTTCAATGTGCGCTTTGGAGACCCGGAAACCCAATCCGTTGTTGACCGCGTGACGTCCTCGCTGCCAGCCCTGTTGTACGCCGCGGCCACCGGCACCCTCGACACTTCACCGGCCCCGACCATCGCCGAGGCCGCCTCCGTCACCGTCGTCTTGGCGGCACCTGGCTATCCAGGCACCATCTCGACCGGGGGTGTCATTCAAGGTGTGGGCGATGCGGAATACACCGAAGACGTACACATCATCCACGCAGGCACAGCCATTGCCGAGGATGGCTCCTTGGTGGCCAGCGGTGGGCGAGTACTTGCGGCAGTTGCCAGCGGAGAGAACATTGAGGCCGCGCGCGCCAAAGCGTACACGGCACTGGAAAAGATCCAGCTGGAAAGCGGGTACTACCGCCGCGACATCGCCGCCGATATCTCCCAGATCCGCATCTAGTCCTTCGCCAACCTTAAGCAGCCCGACTCCTCGGCAGTCCCTGTAAAACGCATATGCCTTTTCTTTAGCTATGTGGGTGCGTCTGCCTTCGCTATGTGACAAGCCCGACGCACCCACATAGCTGAAGGATCGCCACCGACCCTCCACGACCAAATTACGAAATTACGACTGACGCAATTGAATGCACATGGACTCGAGGATCAGTTGATAGTTAGTGTTGACCTTCAGCCGCGTACGAGTCTGATCCAAAACGTCAATGCGCTCTAGGGTACGTGCCATGGTAGAACCGTCCGCTACCTGCTGGATCAACGTCCGCATGGCCTGGTTACCAACAGGCACACCCGAAGATGTCTGCAGCATTAACACATCTCGATAAAAGCTGGTCACATCCTGGATAGCCCTGTCGATCACATCTTGACGGGAACGTTTGGCGCGCCGCTGCTGTTCTTCTTCCAGGTTCTTGAACTGGCCGCGCAGTCCTTGAGGAATCGCCGTTCCCTCTGTCAGCCCCAGAGACGCGCGCAAGGCTAAGCGTTCTGCTTCTTCGAGCTCTGCGTTGGTGGCCTTATCTTGGGCTTCGGCGACCCCCATAATGCGCGCAGCAGCCAGGACTGCCTGCGAGGTAGACGCAGAGGTGACTGCTGCGCTTATGAGCTCCTCACGCCTGCTTCTTGTCTCTGGGTCACGCGCCAAAGCCCTGGCCAAACCGATATGAGATCCTGATTCTTCAGCTACTTGACGTGCCAACACGGGTTCAACCCCGTCGCGACGCACAAGTAACTCAGCGACAGATTCAACCGAGGGTACGCGCAACTGGGTTAGGCGGCAGCGAGAACGAATAGTCGGCATCACGTCCGCCGGCGACGGCACACATAGCAACCAGACCGTTGCAGGGGGCGGTTCCTCAATAAATTTGAGTAAAACATTGGAGGATCTGGTGTCAATGCGGTCATAGTCCTCAACCAAAATTACCCTCCACCTGCCCGAGGACGGAGAACGCACTGATAAGTTCACCAATTCGCGAACTTCATCAATAGTGATAAGGACCTTATCGGTTGTGACGACTGTGACGTCGGGGTGAGTACCACCCATCACCTGTCGGCACGCCTCACAGTGCCCACAGCCAGGGGTTTCAGGGTTCGTACATTCAAGTGCGGCGGCAAAAGCCAAGGCCGCGACAGAACGCCCCGAACCGGGTGGCCCTGTCACTAACCAGGCATGTGTCATAGCCTGACTCTCACGCCCGGTATCCTCACGCCCTGAATCTTGAGGACCCCCCACGCCTTCATCGATACCCGGGGGCGCCCCCTGAAGATCTTGGGTTCCCTCGCTTTCACCCCGCTGCGCAAGGGCAACCCGAGCGGCGCGAGCAGCGTCCATGAAACTGGCGATCACAGCCGTTTGTCCAGCGACCTCGGCCCATACTCCACCCCCAGGTGTGGCCTCAGCCATCCAGGTCATCCTTTGTGCCGTTGTTCACTCGCGGCCACACGTGCTGCCAAATCTCTTGAGCGATGACCTCTGCAGGTTTTGATGCGTCAACAACCAAGTAGGAGTCTCCGCCCTCGGCAGCCATATCCAAGAAACGTTGTCTCACCTGGGTGTGGAAGGTGATTCCGGCGGACTCCATGCGATCCAGGTGATCCCCAAGCCTTTTGGCCGCAATATTCGGATCCAGATCCAAAATGACCGTAATATCCGGCAGAAGCCTGGTTGTCGCCCACAAGGACAGCTCGCGGACCTCTTCGACACCCAGGTCACGGCCCTGGCCTTGATATGCGATGGAGGAGTCCATGAAACGGTCACTCAAGACGACAGCACCTCTGGCCAAGGCGGGACGCACCAAAGAGTCGACATGATGGGCCCGATCGGCGGCAAACAAAAGCGCCTCCGCCTTGGGACCAACCTCTTCCGAATGTAACAGGAGTTGCCGGATTTGCCTGCCCATGAGGGTGCCCCCTGGCTCCCGCGTGCGCACCACGTCACGACCAAAGGCGCGCAAACGATCGGCAAGCATCCCCAACTGGGTCGATTTACCTGAACCGTCCCCGCCCTCGAAAACAATAAAAAACCCTTGTGTCATGCATCAAGACTATCCGGGACGCCGGACATGTGCTGCGCATGTGGAACAAAGCAATAGAATCGACCTGTTAGAACCAGCGAAGAATGGAAGTATCAGTGCGCACACGACACACGGCTCACACGGCTCAAGCATCTGACAAGAGGGGATGGCGGCACCCGTATGTGGCGACCGCAGTGTGCGTGACAGTGGCAGCCTTTGGCTTGGCCGCTTGTTCGCCAGGACCGAAAGAACCCACCATCACGCCCACCGAAGAGACTTCGAGCGCTATGCCCGCAGGTCCCGGGGGCCTTGACCAGTTCTACGGCCAGAAAGTCGAATGGGGGGCATGCTCCGATGGAGACACCGTCGGTTTCAAGTGCTCAACCGTGCGCGTGCCCATGGACTACGACAATCCGCAAGGCGAGACTATCGACCTGGCCTTGAAAATGCGCCCTGCCGAGGGCGAGGCCATCGGGTCATTGCTATTTAACCCCGGGGGACCTGGGGGGTCAGGGGTCGAATACATCCCGAATATTGAACTCATGTTCACCGATAACCTGCTGTCCTCGTACGATGTCGTCGGTTTTGACCCTCGAGGCGTGGGTAAATCCAAACCGGTCCTCTGCAGGAATGCTGCCGAACTGGATCGAGACAACTCCGAAACGATAGATACCCTCACTCCCGCCGGGCGTGAGGAACACAGCGCCAAGGTATCCGCCCTCGGAAAACAATGTCTTGAAAAATCGGGCGAGATAGCCAAACACGTCGACTCCCTGTCGACCGTGCGCGATATGGACATCATGCGCGCCGCGCTGGGACGCGCAAAACTCGATTTCTTCGGGTACTCCTACGGCACCTTTATTGGCGCGCTATACGCCGAAAACTTCCCAGCGAATGTGGGGAGGTTCGTGCTAGATGCAGCCATGGACCCGGGGTTGAATATCGGCGCGGTCTGTGCGGGGCAAGCCCTGGGCTTCCAACGCTCCATCGAAGAGTACGTGCGCGATTGCCAGGCAAACGCCGGGTCTTGCCCATTGCCCGGCAACGTCGAAGATGGCGTGAAAACTCTGCGGACCTTCCTGGATTCCTTGGAAGCTGCACCTCTGAAGACGAACGACCCCGCACGACCATTGACAACCGCCCTTGCGACCACTGCGGTTATGGGTGCCCAGTACAACACCCAGACCTGGGCGAATCTGACCAAGGGTCTTTCACAGGCCCTAAACGCTGGCAATGGCACCCAGTTGCTTGCCTTCGCCGATGCCTACAACGAACGCAACGCCGACGGCACCTACGCTTCCAACATGTCAGACGCCTTCACCGCCATCAATTTCCTGGACTACTACGCCACGGGAACCCTGGCAGACTGGGATGCGCAGGCGGCCCAGCTCAAGGAAACGACACCTACCTGGTGGAAAGACTTCTCTTATTGCGAGGTCGGCCAACAAGCCTGGCCCATAGAAAGCAAACGCACCCGCACACCTGTCACCGCCTCGGGTTCCGCGCCAATCCTGGTGGTTGGCACCACGGGCGATCCAGCCACCCCCTACGAATGGTCGGTGTCCTTAGCCAAACAGCTTGAGGCCGGACGCCTGCTCACATGGGAAGGTTGGGGACACACGGCGTATTCTCGCTCGGGGTCAAAGTGCGTGTCGGGGGTTGTCGACACATACCTTTTGACAGGCACAATTCCCGAGGACGAAGCCGATTTAAAGTGCTGAACCAAGGTTGAGTGCGCGGCGGTTGGTGGTGTGCCCACAACAAGGTCATCAGGAAGTGCAGTGGTACAGCAGGTTTTGGGATGTCCAGGCTCTCCGCTAAGATGATCTAGTTCTTGTGCACCTTCACTTAATGTAGAAGGTGAGGAAGAACAGGCCGCCTTAGCTCAGTCGGTAGAGTGGATCACTCGTAATGATCAGGTCGTGGGTTCGATTCCCACAGGCGGCTCAGTGTGATGTCTCGGGACATCGTTCATATGTGAACCTACGTTTTTTTGGTGTGGTTTTCGTGTTTTTGTTTTTGATGTGTCGGGTCATTGTTCACGTATGTGTCAGGTGATAGTTCATAGGTATGTGTCGGGTCATCGTTCATTTTTTTGGTTGGTAGTTTGTGTCTGGGTTGATGGTGTGTTCGGCTAGTATTTCGCCGGTGTGTTGGTGGATGACGAGGGTGTTGGGGCCGTTGACCAGCAGGATGATGGGTGTTGTTTTCCAGGTTCGTCCAACGGCGAGGTGTTTGAGTTTTCCTAGGTGTCGTAGGGTGATGGTTCCGTTTTTGCTTACGGTGTCTAGTCGTATCCGGTAGGTGATGGCGTTGATAGTGATGCGTGGTTCAGCTTTTGGTTGCGTGTTGTAGCAGGTGGCGGGTGTTTGGCGGTTGAGTGCTCTGTGGGGGCGCTCATAGTTGTAGATGTGTTGGAATTTTTGTAGTTGCTGGTTGAGGGTTTGCAGGTCCGTGGCTGGGGGTTGGTGTGTGAGCCATTTTTTCAGTGTTTGGTGGTAGCGTTCGATTTTTCCTTGTGTGGTGGGATGTGCAGGTGCCCCATTTTTTTGTTTGATTCCCAGTTGGGCGATGTGGGATTCAAATGCGTTGGGTGAGGAGTTTCCTCCGTGGGCGTATCTGGTGGTGTAGATCAGTGCGTTATCGGTCAGTGTTGAGGCTGGTAGGCCATGTTGTTGGGCGGTGGTGTTGAAGGTTTGTATCACGGTTGGTGTGGTGACAATGGTGTGTGCTGAGGCGTGAAGCAGGTAGCGGGAGTGGTCATCAAGCCAGGAGATAATCTCTGCTACGTCACCGTCGTCTAGGGGCCAGTGGGTGACATCTGATTGCCACATGGCGTTAGGTTGTGGTGCTTGGAATCGGTGCCATGAACAGCGTGGTCGTTTTTTGGGTTCGTTCTTGGTTTTGCCTTCTTTTTTCAAAATCCGATAGATCGTAGACAGACTTGGTGGCCTGTCACAGGCAAGACGAGCATGAATAGATGCCGCCCCAGCATCAAGACCTTGCATGCTCAAGGCCTGGTGTAAATCAAGGATTTCTTGGCGTAATGCTGGTGGGGTGGCATGAGGACGGTGATGGGGTGCTCGTGAGCGTGGTTGTATGCCTGGTAGTCCTTGACGATCGTAGCGGTGTAGCAGGGTGTGTACCCATCTACGAGACACACCAAAACGCGTGGCTGCCACACTGATAGGCATATTGGCCTCACGGATAGCGATAACAATGGCCTCGTTACGAGTGGTGTCTTGCTGAACATATTGACTCATACCCCCCAACCCTGAACGATGACCCGACACATCCCACACCCACCCGCCAGTCACAAAACACGAAACAAGACCACACACACCACCCCTTAAACACCCCACAACAATAAGAACGATGACCCGACACATATGTGAACTATGTCCTGACACCACACACCACAGGCGGCTCAGTGTTGGATTGCGCGGCGATAATCCGCCGCGCGTCACTCGCGCTTTTGCGAAAAGTGCGATTTTCGCAAAAGCTAGTTCCAAAGACTGTGGGCAGAGCCTGAACGCATGGATTGCTTGCGCGTAGATGTCCGCGGCGCGTCAGTGTTGGATTGCGCCGCGATAATCCGCCGCGCGTCACTCGCGCTTTTGCGAAAAGTGCGATTTCCGCAAAAGCTAGTTCCAAAGACTGTGGGCAGAGCCTGAACGTATGGATTGCTTGCGCGTAGATGTCCGCGGCGCGTCAGTGTTGGATTGCGCCGCGATAATCCGCCGCGCGTCACTCGCGGAACACACGTGGGCAGAGCTTGGAATGTGGGACTTTAGAGTTGTGCAATGGGACACGAAACGGTCACCCAAGGTTCGCGACTGGCATTAATGCTCCTTTACGTACACCTGTCTGTGTAGCTTTTTTCTTGCTGTTTTTACAATGTCACGCTCAGATTTTCATTAAATCTCCCACAAAATTTAGGGGTTATGTAAATTCGCTGCCGATATGTAGAACATTTTTGGGTAAGAAATAAATAACGATGTGATTGAACAGGTATCTAGGCTAAGAAAGAATCGGCTATTATTACTACAACGCTTCGTAATCTGTGACGCGCCAGTCACTCTCTTTGAGGAGGACCACTAATGGCCAAAATTCAAAAAATCATTCTTATCGACGATGTCGATCGTAGTAATGCCAGCGAAACCGTTTCTTTCGCAATTGACGGTGTCAACTATGAGATCGACCTCTCGGATAAGAATGCAAAAAAACTGCGAGACACGCTTGCACCGTGGGCTGAAAAAGCTCGTAGAGTTGCAGGCCGCCGTCGTAGAGGCACAGGTCAAGCTGCCACGACTGCCTCACGTGAAGAAACCCAACGCATTCGCAAATGGGCACAAGATAATGGGTACAAAGTCTCAGACAGAGGTCGCGTATCTGCAAAAATTCGCGAAGCCTACGCAGCAGCACACTAAAACGATCCTCAAAGAAAAGAGTTACGAATAGCTATGGCTTATACACTAATACTTCTGCGCCACGGCGAAAGCGAGTGGAATGCAAAAAACCTTTTTACTGGCTGGGTTGATGTGCCGCTGTCTGAAAAGGGTGTAAAGGAAGCAACTCGAGGTGGGGAACTCCTCAAAGCAGCAGGAATTCTGCCAGATATTCTTCATACATCAATGTTGAGGCGCGCCATCATGACTGCCAACCTCGCATTAGATGCAGCAGATAGGCATTGGATTCCAGTACACCGTTCTTGGCGTTTAAATGAACGCCACTATGGCGCTTTACAGGGCCTCAATAAAAAAGAAACCCGTGATAAATACGGCGAAGACAAGTTTATGCAGTGGCGTCGTTCCTACGACACCCCACCGCCAGAAATCGCCCTCGGGTCTGAATACTCGCAAGACGCCGACCCTCGCTATGCAGGCGAACCCATCCCCCGGACCGAGTGCCTCAAGGATGTCCTTGTCCGCGCCCTGCCGTACTGGGATTCTGCGGTCGTCCCCGACCTCAAGTCAGGTAAGACCGTCATGGTTGCCGCGCACGGCAATTCCCTGCGCGCCATCGTCAAACACCTGGATGACATGTCCGATGATTCCATCGCAGGACTCAATATCCCCACTGGCATCCCCTTGGTTTATTACCTGGATGAAGCCACTTTGAAACCAACAAACCCCGGGGGTACCTACCTGGATCCTGATGCCGCAGCTGCAGCCATTGCCGCAGTCGCCTCTCAGGGCAAGTAGTTTTCGAAACCTACACAACCATTGACGAGGGCGAGGCGCTAGGACTCAAAACCTACGCCTCGCCCTCGTCCTTGTCTGTTTCCTCCGCCTTGATCGCGAAGGCCGCCGGAATCCTCGTTTCCCCCCGACGCATAGCTGCAGCTGTCGTCAGGGCCTCACGTGCCGCCCACGAAGCCGCCTGGTTGGGGTTGCACTCCTCCTCGAGTGTGTCCTCGGTAAACTGGCGGCGTCGGCGGGTTAGGAAATCGTTGCCTGTCATGGAAGTCCTATCCGTAGCGCTTCTGCGTGTCAGCCAGACGAAAAATCGCCTTTAGAGTAGTCTACGCTCCCGTGGTAGAATAGGGTCATCCGACTCTTGGGAGCTGTTGAGGAATATGACATTTACTGTTGGTGAAACTGTTGTCTACCCCCACCACGGGGCCGCCACAATCGAGGAAATCAAGTTACGCATCATCAACGGTGTTGAACGCGAATACCTGAAGCTTCGGGTCGCTCAAGGCGATCTTACGATCGAGGTCCCTTCGGCGAATGTCGACCTGGTGGGCGTGCGCGATGTTGTCGACAAACAAGGTTTGGAAGAGGTCTTTGAGGTCCTGAGGCAGCCTCACACTGAGGAACCCACCAACTGGTCCAGGCGTTACAAGGCGAATCTGGAAAAGATTTCCACCGGCGATGTCGTCAAGGTGGCCGAGGTTGTGCGCGACCTGTCCAGGCGCGAGGTCGACCGCGGCCTATCCGCTGGCGAAAAACGTATGCTGGCAAAGGCTCGCCAGATTTTGGTCTCCGAGCTGGCCTTGGCTGAAAAGACCGAAGAAGACGCGGCAGAGGCCCGTTTGGACGAGGTCCTGGCTTCCTAGATTTTTTGCCGAGGGCGGCCTGTCTTCGTGGCTGTGGCGTATCGCCTGATGATTTATTGGTAAAAAGAGACGAAGGCGCGGTCCAACTGTTCTTTAGCTGAATCTAGTACCTGTGCAGCTGGGAGTGTGGCTGTCCCCTGTGCCCGAACAATGTCAAAGGCGTTGAAAGCCATGATGTTGGTGAACATTTCTTTCACATAGTAATGCTGCATTTCCAGTGGGGTGTACCTGTCGTTGTTCGTGTAGATGCTGCCGCTGGCCACCAGCAGCAGCATCTTGTAATCGTCGTTCATCAGCCCTTCAGAGCCGGTCTGCGTGTACCGGAAGGTTTCCCGAGCGATCAGGATGTTATCCATATAGTCCTTCATTGCAGATGTGATCATAAAATTGTGCGTAGGTGCCGCGATAACGATCCTGTGATTGCGTTTGAACTGTTGAAGTAGCTGTTTTTGTGCGGCCTCGATCTCCAGTTCTTTAGCGGTCATTTCCCTGCCACTGGCCTGTGCTTCCCACATTGAGAGCATATTGGCGTCCAACCTGGGCACATTTGCCGCATAAAGATTGAGGATTTCTAGGTCTTTACGGTCAAAACGCCCATCGTATTTTTCTAAAAACATGTCCAACAGTTTTTGCGAAAAGTGTTCTTTGTTTCCCGGCGTGGGGTGGGTGTTTATAACCAAAGTCTGCATTGTGGGCTCCGTATGTCGTCAAAGAGCTCCATTATAGTGTTCGCAACCTTCACCTGCACAAACACGGCCCACTTGTGACGGCCTCTTTTGGTGTCGGATGTTTTATAGACTTGCGGACATGGACTTGAACATGTCGGCAGCAAAGGACTCTTCGCCCGCTTTGGCAGGGGCTTTGGCGGTTTTGACGGCTGCGGGCATGGGGACCCGGCTGGGCTTGGAGATGCCGAAGGCACTGGTTCCTGTGGGGCAGGCTGGTGTTCCGATGGTTCTGGCGGCTGCGCGCAGCATGGCTGCGTCGGGGCTGTTTCGTGCGATTGTTGTGACTGTCCCTCCAGGTTTTGAGTCCGATTTTCAGGCCCTATTCGACGCGGAAGGCGCCTGGGCCAATCCGAGCCCCGTGAGCCCAACAACGTCCCCCTCGAACAACAACGACACCTGCGAGCACCAACTTCACCCCGAACCCTTAGCACCCACCACTAATGTGTCGATATTCCCCCCAGGTGACGAAATTTCGTCACCCTCGAACAACAACCAGCTGCTGGAATCACAAGATAAATCTGTATTGCAATCCGTGCCATTTGTTGTAATTGTGGCGGGTGGGGCCTCGCGGCAGGCATCGGTTGCTGCTGGTCTGCAGGCCCTAGAGGCTTTTACACCCCAGGACAAGACCCCTGTTTTAGT
Organism: Actinomycetaceae bacterium; assembly: GCA_030538185.1. Classification (GTDB taxonomy): domain Bacteria; phylum Actinomycetota; class Actinomycetes; order Actinomycetales; family Actinomycetaceae; genus JAUNUK01. The sequence goes on from JAUNUK010000004.1 coordinate 110,805, forward strand.
TCATGATGCAGCCAGGTGTTTTACGCCTACGGCGGTTTATGACCGGGTTGTCAATGCCGTTCGTGCCGGCTACCGCGCCGTCATCCCCGTATTACCGGTGTCCGACACCATCAAGGTCCTCACCCCCAGTGCTAATGCGACCATGTTGCCTCGCGGTGACCAAACACCGTCACCCCAAGCTAACAACGACACACTAACCACACCGCCCAGCCATGCACTGCCACTTTCACCCCCAGAATTAGTGGGTGGAACTGTCGACCGAAACACACTGCGGGCGGTACAAACGCCTCAGGGATTTGAGTGGGGGCTGCTTGGGCGGGCACACCGTCAACTAACCGCCCTCGGCAATGAAGAAACTACTGCAGCCAGCGACGATGCTGGCCTGGTTGAAGCCTTGGGCGAAAAAGTTTGGATGGTCGAGGGCGCACCCGAAGCCATGAAGATAACAACCCCGTGGGACCTGGAAATCGCCAAAGCCCTGTTTGCGTAACCCAACCAAGCCGCCAAGCCCGCAAACCCAACAAAACCCCGCAAAACCCCAGCCCACCATCACTACTAACGCCATTGTTTACTCAATCGCAACCAAAAAGAGCTACGGTAAGCGGGTGAGTAATCCGCAAATCGCCGCAACTGTACGCCCAAAACTTCCTAGAGGATCGATCGTCAATAAACGCACGATGGCCTGGTCATTTTGGGACTGGGGTTCTGCGGCCTTCAACGCCGTAGTCACGACCTTTGTGTTCTCGACCTTCTTGGTCTCTGACGGAGTTTTCACATCCACAGAGGACGCAAACAAGGCTCTATCTCTTGGTTTGTCTGTTGCCGGCCTGATCATTGCCCTGCTGGCCCCCATCACAGGACAGCGCTCTGACCGGCAAGGGCGCGGCACCCTGATGCTTGGCGTCTTTACTTTCGCGGTGGTTGGCTGCATGTTTTTGATGTTCTTTGTGGCGCCCGATTCACCGCTGGGTCTGTCGAAGATCCAATCCCTGTGGCTGGGCATCGGCCTGCTGGGGTTGGGCAATATCTTCTTCGAATTCGCCTCCGTCAACTACAACGCCATGTTGGGCCGCATTTCGACGCCCAAAACCATGGGCCGAGTCTCTGGCCTGGGCTGGGGCATGGGCTACGTCGGCGGCATTGTCCTGCTGGGCATACTGTTGATCGCCTTCATCATGCCTGATGTAGGCCTATTTGGCGTCACTGGCGAAAACGGCCTACACGTGCGGGTTTCGGTTGTCTTCTCGGCGCTGTGGTTTGGGCTTTCAGCTCTACCAGTTTTGCTCATGATCCGAGGACGGAAAGTACAAGACCGCGAAAGCTCGGTCGAGGGCGCAGCCCCTGAAGCCTCCAAGAACGCACCACAAGGCCGCGAGTCGATTATCACGTCCTACAAGCTGCTGATTCGCACGATTATCGGCCTGGCGAAACGCTCACCTCACACCTTGTTTTTCCTTATTTCTTCGGCGGTGTTCCGCGACGGGCTTGCCGGTGTCTTTACCTTCGGCGCCATCATCGCTGCATCAGTTTTTGGTTTTTCGACTACCGAGGTCATGCTCTTTGGCATTGCAGCCAATGTCGTTGCCGGTATCGCGACAATCGCTTTCGGTTATCTGGATGATGTGATTGGCCCCAAGCGCGTCATCATCTTGTCGCTGGTTTCTATGCTGGTGTGTGGGATGACGATTTTCTTCCTGCACGAGGGCGGAAAAACCATGTTCTGGATTTTCGGTCTGCTGCTGTGCATCTGGGTTGGCCCGGCACAATCAGCGTCGCGTTCCTTCCTAGCTCGCGTCATCCCTGAGGGTCGCGAGGGTGAGGTCTTCGGCTTGTATGCGACGACTGGGCGTGCGGTTTCTTTCCTGTCTCCCATGTTGTATGGCGTAGCGATCGGGGTTGGCGCGCTGGTGATGGGCCCAGGGGCGGATGCAACCTATTGGGGAATCTTGGGGATCATGGTCGTGTTGTTTGCTGGCCTCATGCTGTTGTTGCCGGTGAAGCAGATTACCTCGACACACTAATGCGTGTGGACACCCAACCCGTCTGACACTTTTGTGACATCGCATCCTCGGTATTCACACATTGCCTGGCTAGACTGACATCCGTGACTATTCTTAGGATCGGCCAAGGCTTTGACACTCACGCCTTCGACTCCCCCGAATCCCAACGCCCTATGTGGCTTTGTTGTCTGTACTGGCCGGACATCACAGGTTTGGCTGGTCACTCAGATGGGGATGTGGCCGCCCACGCCTTGTGTGACGCCTTGCTGGGCGCGGCCGGCCTGGGCGATTTGGGGTCAAACTTTGGTGTGGACCGCCCGGAGTTCAAGAATGCCAGTGGCGAGACCTTCCTCGGCGCAGTGCGCACCATGCTTTCCGAGGACGGCTGGTCGGTCATCAATGCCACAGTCAGCGTGATCGGCAATGAACCCCGCATGGGCCCGCGTTACGAAGAGTGCCGCGCGCGCCTGTCGGACCTGGTGGGTGCCCCAGTTGCGGTGTCGGCGACTACGACCGATCACCTGGGGGCCTTGGGGCGCGGTGAAGGCTTAGCCGCTATGGCGACTGTTTTATTAGAGCGCAGTTAATAGCGCAGTTACTATAATCAACTCAGATATTTAGAACCGAAGGGATGTACACGATGGCATCGACCGCAAGGAAAGAGTCGAAACACCCTGGCAGCGTTGGAAAACCTGGGCTGGCGGCGCCCCTCGTCTTCTTACTGATCTATGTGGTGACCTTGCTGGGTGGCCCCATGGTTCTGGCTTTTATGCCTGGTTTGGGTAAGGACGCTTCGACCTATTACACGATTGGTTTCTACTGTTCTTTGGCGCTGCTGGGATTCTTCATGTTTCGCCGCGACCTTCTGGACGATTTTAAAGAGTTTGCGCGCCACCCCGTGAAGCTACTGATTGTGGGTGTTTTGGGCTTTGCTGTCATCAAGGGGACTAATACCTTGGTGGATTTTTTGGTGCAAAACGTAGGTGTTGCCCAAAACCAGAAGAACGCCGAGGAGTTTCTTCACAAAACACTTTTTGCAATCCCGATTGTGACCCTGATTGGCCCCTTCGTTGAAGAGGTCGGTTTCCGCCACGCCTTGATCGGGCGTCTGAAAAGCCGCGTACCTGTCGCCGTCTTGTCCGTGGTTTCGGTTGTGGGTTTCGCCGTCTTACACATGGGCGAACCCAGCATGCAGGCCCTGAAACCGATGCTCAATTACCTGGTTATTGGCCTGGTCATCACGGTTGCGTACCTGATTTTCAAGAAGCTGAGTTACGCCTTGTCAATCCACGTTGTCAACAACATTGTCGGTGCCGCCCTTGTCTTAATGCAGGGGCCACCTAGTTCTTAAGCTTTGCCTGCCGAGGGCGAGGCTATTGCCACTGTTTCGCTAGACTTGAGCCTATGACTGATTTGGCTGCACAGGAAGCAGGCACTGGCCTGCGTTTTTATGATTCCTCATTGGGTAAGGTTGTGGATTTTATTCCACTGAAACCTGGCCATGTGGGGATCTACCTGTGTGGGGCAACTGTTCAAGGTTCGCCTCATATTGGCCATATGCGTGCGGCTTTGGCTTTTGATGTTTTGCGGCGTTGGCTGGAGTATCGCGGCCTGGACGTCACTTTTGTGCGCAATGTGACTGATATTGACGACAAAATTTTGGCGAAGTCGGCTGAGGCTGGTTGGCAGTGGTGGGCGTGGGCGGCTCGTTTTGAGCGTGAGTTTTCGCAGGCCTACAGGGCCTTGAATGTTTTGGATCCGACTGTCGAGCCGCGCGCCACCGGCTACATTACTGATCAGATCGCCCTCGTAAATCGTCTTATTGAGCGTGGCCATGCCTACACGGATGGGACAAGTGGCAACGCGTATTTTGATGTGCAGTCCTTGCCTGACTATGGGTCGTTGACGCATCAGTTGTTGGATGATTTAGCGACGACCGAGGACGCTTCCCAGGTGGATGCCTTGGCTGAACTGGGCAAGCGTGATGCCAGAGACTTCGCCTTGTGGAAGGCATGCAAACCTGGGGAACCCGAGAGCGCGGCCTGGGATACGCCCTGGGGGCGAGGCAGGCCTGGCTGGCATCTGGAGTGTTCGGCTATGGCCCAGCGCTTTTTGGGTGATTCTTTCGATATTCACGCTGGTGGTATTGACTTGCGTTTCCCTCACCATGAGAACGAGCAGGCGCAGTCTCACGGGGCTGGTTGGGGTTTTGCGCAGTTGTGGATGCACAACGCCTGGGTAACCATCAAAGGCGAGAAGATGTCGAAATCGCTAGGGAACTCTCTGGTTGTTCAGGAGATCTTGAAGCGGGTGCCTGCCCAAGTTTTGCGTTTGGCTTTGGTCTCGACTCATTACCGGGCAACTGTTGAATACTCTGAGGATTCTTTGGAGGCTGCCGGGCATTTGTGGGAGAAGTTCGCCGGTTTTGTGTCGCGTGCCGAGGGTGCGGGCGTCGATATTTTGGATTGTGAAGCATTGTCACAGGTAGAGCTTCCGGGAGGCTTCGTGCAGGCCATGAACGAGGACTTGAACGTTGCAGGTGGCCTGGCCTTTTTACATGCGGCGGTGAAGGACGGAAACCAGGCCTTGTCGACACAAGATGGTCCTGCTTTGCAGACAGCCTACGAGCAGATCCGTGGGATGTTGGCCGTGCTGGGCTTGGACCCCCGGGATGTGGCCTGGTCACAGTGCGGTAATGCCGCTGTCCCAGATACCCCAAGCACTGCCCCCACCCAGGCCCTGGATACTCTGATCCACTCCCTGTTGGATGCTCGCGCCCAAGCCCGGGCCGACAAGGACTGGGCCCGCGCTGACGAACTGCGTGACCAACTCACAAAGGCTGGCATTATCTTGGAGGATTCCCCCACCGGCACAACCTGGCAGCTGGGCTAGTCTCCACTGTCTTGTTTTTTTAAAATACGTATAGGAGCCGGGCTTGCCATATAGCTAAGCTCGGCGTCTATACGTATTTTAAGAAACAGCATCACCCCTTTTGCACTGGATTTCAGGACTGTGCCGACCCGCTAGAATACGACTATGGCTGTTCCCAATCGTTCTCGGCGCCCTGGCTCGACAAGCAAACCTGCCCACAAGAAGGGTGCCTCCAAGGGCACCGGCGGCTTGGGCCGCAAGGCGCTACAGGGCCGAGGACCTACCCCTCGTGCCGAAGACCGCACCTATCACGCGGCTCACGCCCGCAAAAAACAGCAGGAACAGCGCGAAGCACAGGCAGCCAAGGCGCAACAGGTCAAAGAAAAGCGTTCGGCGCATATCCCCCATATCCCTGACACCCACCAGTTTGTGGTGGGCCGCAACCCTGTCATTGAGGCCGTGAAAGTCGATATGCCTGTCGTCCGCGTTTTCGCCACGGCAGAAGTCATTAAGGATGACCGCCTGGCGCGCGCCGTCCAGCGTGCAACCAAACGCGGCGCCCCCCTGATTGAATGCAACCGCCTGGAACTCGACCGCCTGACGGACGGTGCCACCCACCAGGGCATCGCCATCCAGGTCCCGCCTTACGAGTATTCACACACCCGCGACCTGTGGCGTCGCGCCCAAGATCGCATTGAGTGGGCCCAGGCTGAGCTGGAGGAAGCGGCCGAGTTAGCAGCCTCCACAACTCCCGAAGGCGACACAGCAAGCACTGTGTCCGCAAAGAGTTCTGCGCCCGCACCCACCCGCCCCCCTCTCTTTGTCGCCCTAGATCACCTGCAAGACCCGCACAACCTGGGTGCTGTTGTGCGTTCCGCTGCGGCTTTCGGCGCCGATGGGATTTTGCTGCCCGAGCGTCGTAGCGCTCCAGTGTCCCCAGCTGTGTGGAAAGTGAGTGCCGGAGCACTCGCTCACATCCCGATTGCGCAGGTCACAAACCTGGTATCGGAGTTGAAGTGGCTCAAGGCTCAGGGCTGTTTTGTGGTCGGATTGGACGCTGGGGGAACCACGCCTTTGCGTGGTCTGCACCTGGCTGACGTCCCTCTTGTGGTCGTCGTGGGTGCCGAGGGCCAGGGCCTGTCTCGCCTGGTGCGCGACACCTGTGACGAAATAGTTTCGATTCCGATTGCGCCCGAGGTCGAATCCCTCAACGCCTCGGTCGCCACGGCGGTAACCCTGTACGAGATCGCCCAATTGCGCTCCAGCAACTAACCCTCATCCCTGCCCCCTGGCCAACACCATCACCAGGTGACCTTGTTCCCCCAGGGTGACCAAGTCGCCAGACACGAGGGTCTGTTACCTCACATTTATGGCTCGCACGCACCACTTTCGCGCGCCCTTCGCAAACACACACAAGAACACTTACAGTCTGTGACCCCGCAGTTCACCTCAGAAAAACATCCACCAATACACCGCCCTCGGCAATCTTTAAAAACCCCACGCGCGCGTTCACCTGCCGTTCACCCAAATGCCGAACCCATTTAACCCCCTACCCATAGTCTTCACATGCAAGATTCCGACGCTTGGGAAGGACCCGGCAACAATGAAGAAGACAACGTGGGGCATCACCGCTCTAGCTCTGGTATCAGCTCTGGCACTTAGCGCCTGTGGCAACACAGACCCTGTCAAGAGCGATTCACCCGATACGACAACGAACACAGAACCCAGCGCAGCTGCCCAAGCCACCTACAGCGGCACGCTGGCAGGTGCTGGCGCGTCCTCGCAGGAATCGGCCATGAACGCATGGCGTGCTGGATTCCAGACCGCCAACCCGGACATCGAAGTGTCTTATGACGCGGTTGGTTCTGGTGCTGGAATTGAGCAACTGCTCAGCGGCCAGGTGCCTTTCGCAGGCTCTGATGAGGCCTTGGGCGCTGAAGACTTGGAAAAATCCAAGGCACAGTGTGGAGGCGAATCCGCCATCAATATCCCGGTCTACATCTCGCCCGTGGCTGTCGCCTTCAACCTGGAGGGCGTTGACACCATCAACATGTCCCCAGCCCAGATTGCCGACGTTTTCAACGGCAAGATCACCAAGTGGAACGACCCTTCCCTGGTGGAGGCAAACCCAGGCGTCACCTTGCCTGACATGGCGATCACCACCGTGCACCGCGCAGACAAGTCCGGCACGACCGAAAACTTCACCGCCTTCCTCAACGAGGTTGCCCCCGAAAACTGGCCCTATGAGGCCTCGAAGGAATGGCCTGTGGCCTCGGGTGACTCTGCCCAGCAGACCTCTGGCGTTATCCAGGCTCTGCAAGACGGCAAGGGCATCATCGGGTACGCAGACGCCTCCAAGGTGGGCTCACTTGGCACGGTCGCACTGAAGGTCGGCGCCGAGTACGTCAAGTTCTCGACCGAAGCAGCAGGCAAGGCCGTGGAAACCGCAGCCATTGAAGAAGGCCGCGCCGCCAACGACCTGGCTCTGAAGCTGGACCGTAAGACGGATGCAGCAGGCGCTTACCCGCTGATCCTGGTCTCCTACTTGATTGCATGCCCCACATACGCAGAGGCTCAAACCGCCGATAACGTGCGTGGATTCATGGAGTTCATCGTCTCGGATGAGGGACAGAAACTGGCGGAAAAAGAAGCCGGTTCAGCTCCCCTACCCGGCGCCACAGCCGAAAAGGCCAAGGCCGCTATCGCAACCATAGCCGCCAAGTAAGTCCCGAACGGATTTGGGATACAAACTAATCACAAAACAAGGACCAAGTAATGACACCTCATGATCCTGAAGATGACTTCCAGGAGCTTGACGTACCTGAGGCCGCAGCCACCGCTGCGGCCTCAGCCGCGGCTACAATCCTCACGCCTAAAGAGTCGGTTGACATCGACCCAAAGCTGGAGGCCTCTATTCAGCGTGCGCTCACACCTGCGTCGCGCCTGGACAAACCCACGCCTACCAGTGACCTCACCCCGGACACCTCACGGATCCTTACGACTGAGGGCGCCAGGACCGGCGTGCTGGGCAATAAGATCATGGCTTTCGCCACGAAGGGCTCTGCCATTACGGTCCTCATCGTCTTGGCTGCTGTCGGTGCTTTCCTACTGGCCGAAGCCTGGCCAGCCATAGCGTCTAGGACCCTTGAGCTGCGCCCCATGGGATCTTCCGAACGCGTTGGCCTTTTCGCATTCACCGCACCCCAGGTCTTCGGTACCATCCTGGGCGCTGTGATCGCCATGTTGCTTTCCGTGCCTTTCTCTATTGGCGTGGCCTTGACTATCACGCACTATGCCCCGCGGCGCATGTCGTCGCTGCTGGGCTACACGGTCGACCTATTGGCCGCCGTGCCTTCCGTGGTGTACGGCCTGTGGGGTGCCCTGTTCTTGTTGCCGCTGCTAACCCCCGTCCACAAAGGCCTAAACGCCACCTTCGGCTGGATCCCATTCTTCGGTGGCGAACCGTCAACCACTGGGCGCACAATACTGTCTGCCGCAGTCGTCCTGTCGGTCATGATCCTCCCGATCATCACCGCGGTCATCCGCGAGGTCGTCGACGCGACACCCAAGCATCAAGAAGACGCGGCCCTAGCTTTGGGCGCGACCCGCTGGGAGATGATACGCATGGTCGTACTCCCTATGGCCCGTTCCGGCATGGTGTCTGCCGCAATGTTGGGCCTGGGTCGCGCCCTGGGTGAAACCATGGCAGTTTTGATGGTTTTGTCTGTGGGCTCCTCAATGACCTGGTCTGTCGTCGAGGCCGGCAAGCACTCCTCGATTGCCCCCAATATCGCCCTGCAGTTCCCTGAATCTTCTGGCATCGACACATCCGCACTTGTGGCAACCGGTTTGGTCCTGTTCCTGATCACCTTGTTGGTCAATACCGGAGCACGCTTGATTGTCGCCCGCGCAGAGAGGAAGGCAGCGAAATGAGCACCGAAACCTCCAGCATTTCCGGGGCTTCCAGTTCTTCCACAAACATTTCCGAGGGCGCCCCCTCAGGCACGCAGCACTGGCTAAAATCCAACGCTTCGGACAAGCAGCGTTGGCTATCTGACAAGGTTTCAGCCGTTATTGTGTGGATAGCCATGGCTTTTGCTTTCGTGCCCCTGGTATCTATCATGTGGCTAGTCATTTCCAAAGGCTGGGACCGCCTGACCCAGGACTTCCCGTATTTCTTGACCGTCACCATGAAGAACGTCTACGGCGGCATGGATGCAGGCGGGATCATTCACGCCATACTTGGCACCCTCCAGATCACCGTCGCCGCAGGCATCATTTCGGTGCCCATAGGCATGTTGACTGCCGTGTGGTTGACAGAATACGCGCAGCCAAACTCAAAGCTGCAGCGCGGAGTAACGGTCGTCGTCGACGTCATGACCGGCATCCCTTCGATCGTGGCTGGCCTTTTCGCCGCAGCCGCCTTTGCCCTGACCGTGGGGCCGGCCTACCGCGCCGGCATCATGGGTGCGGTCGCATTGTCGGTCCTCATGGTCCCCACCGTGGTGCGCACCTCGGAAGAAATGCTGCGTCTGGTGCCGGATTCTTTGCGCCAAGCAGCGTACGCCCTGGGCGTGCCCCGCTGGCTGGTTGTCACCAAGGTCGTCTTGCGCACAGCAGCCGGTGGCCTGGTCACCTCCGTCATGCTGGCCGTCGCCAGGGTGATTGGCGAAACCGCGCCTTTACTCATGACGGTTGGTGTCCTGGACTCGCTAAATAGCAATATCTTCGAAGGCCGCATGATGACCTTGCCGGTGTACATCTATCGCCAGTATTCGCAAGGCCTCATGCCCTGTTCACCTGGTGCCACAGACTGTGTTGCAACCATCAACTACGACCGGGCTTGGGCCGCAGCATTGGTTTTGCTGCTGCTGGTTATGTTCGTCAATATCGGGGCTCGTTATGCCACAGCCAAGCTGGCACCCAAAGGCAACCGCCGCTAATTTGTTTGCTTTCCGAGGGCGGTTAGCCACTACTGCCATGGTTGATGACGAGCCGCCCTCGGGAATAATCGAAGAAGGAAAAGAAATGTCGTCACGTATCACGGTGAGCAACCAGAATATCTACTACGGGGATTTCAAGGCGGTTGCTGATGTCTCTATCAATATCGAACCCAAGTCGATTACGGCGCTGATTGGGCCTTCTGGCTGCGGCAAGTCGACGTTTTTACGCACGCTCAACCGCATGCACGAGGTGATCCCTGGTGGGCGCGTGGACGGCGAGGTCATGATTGATGGGCAAAACATTTACGGCAAGGGCATTGACCCGGTGATTGTGCGCAGGCACGTGGGTATGGTGTTTCAGCAGCCCAACCCGTTTCCGACCATGTCTATTGCGGGCAATGTGCTGGCGGGGATCAAGTTGAACAACAAGCGGGTGTCAAAGTCTGAGCAGGCTGAGATTGTCGAGCGCTCTTTGAAGGGTGCAAACCTGTGGGAAGAAGTCAAGGACAGGTTGGACCTGCCCGGTGGTTCCCTGTCTGGTGGACAGCAGCAGCGTCTGTGTATTGCGCGGGCGATTGCGGTGAAGCCCGCGGTTGTCCTGATGGACGAGCCGTGTTCCGCGCTGGACCCGATTTCGACGCGGGCCATTGAAGAGCTGATGGTCGAGTTGAAAGAGGACTACACGATTGTGATCGTGACCCACAATATGCAGCAGGCTGCCCGCGTGTCTGACTACACGGCGTTCTTCAACCTGGAGGCCACCGGCAAGCCCGGCAAACTGGTCGAATACGGGGACACACCCACGATGTTCACCGAGCCCACCCAGGCGGCAACAGCCGACTACATAAGCGGCCGCTTCGGCTAGGCGCGCTGGTTGCGCTTGGGGGTCGTTGGTTGCACCCCAGGGGCAACCCTCATCCCCCAAGCGCAACCAAGGCGGATTACAACCTCCTGGCCAAAAACACCAGACCCGCAAACTGGCAAGACCTGTCCACCAAAAGCTAGCCGAAAGGGCAGTCTTTACGCTCCGGCCAGCTTGTAGCCCACACCTCTGACGGTTTGGATTCTTTCGGGGTTCGCAGGGTCTTCTTCGATGCGCGAACGCAGGCGCTTAATGTGCACATCGAGTGTTTTCGGGTCGCCCTCGAAATCGAAACCCCAAACCCGGTCCAAAATCTGCGCACGGGTCAAGGCCCGCCCGGCGTTTTCCATCAGGTACTGCAATAGCTCAAACTCACGTAAGGGCAGGTCCACGACAGACTGCCCCACTCGCAACTCATGGGCATCCATATCCATGACGAGTGTGCCGACCTCTAGGATGTCGCGATCGTCTAAGGCCTCAAGCGTTTGTGGTTCGGCGGCCACCGCGCGGCGCCGCAGCACAGAACGCATCCTAGCCAGTAGCTCTCGGTAAGAGTAGGGCTTAGTCACGTAGTCATCAGCGCCCAGTTCCAGGCCGACAATCGTGTCGATTTCGTCGTCCTTCGCCGTCACCATGATCACGCCCATCCTTGGGTGGTGCTCCACCAGATGTCTACACACTTCGGTGCCAGACATGCCGGGCAACATCAGATCTAGCAAAACAAGATCTATGTCGAGGCCACTTTCGTCGCACATCCGCACGGCTTCAAGACCGTCCTCGGCAACCATGACCGTGAAACCGTCTTGCTCTAACCGAAAGGTCAGCGGGTCGCGGTAAGCCACTTCGTCTTCAACAACAAGAATCTTTGTCACCTCAGTTTTCCTCTCCTTCTGCGTCTATTTGTGCGCCCACCTGTACGGTTTGTGTTTGTATATCCTGTGCGGGGTCAAGTTCCTTGACCAAAGGCAGGTTCAAGGCCAGGACAGCACCCGTAGCGCCTTGGTTTTCAGGCTCGACGACTTCGGCTGTGCCCCCGTGATTGAGTGCCACGTGTTTCACGATTGCCAGGCCAAGTCCCGTACCTCCAGCGATCCGTGTTCGAGCCTGGTCCATACGATAAAAGCGTTCAAAAACACGCCTAGCCTGGTCTGCAGGGATTCCTGGCCCCTCATCTTTCACAAAGATACGAACCATCCCACCTTCGATTTTTGTCCACACCTGAACGGTCGCATTATCTGGACCGTACTTAATGGCGTTGTCTATCAGGTTGCGGATGGCCATACTCAACTGCGCAGCGTAGGCGCGCACCCACACGGGCGGTTCCTCTGCGGATTCATCGAAGACGAGGGTCACGGAATGTTGACGTGCCAGCTCTGAGACATCCGCTATGGCGCCCGCCACGACATCCAAGACGTTTAGCACCTCTACAGGGTCTTTGACCTCTGTGGATTCCAGGCGAGATAGGGAAATAATATCGTGGACCAAGGCAGTCAAACGCTCAGACTCTTTCACCATCGTTTCGCAGAAACGCGCCACGATTTCCGGGTTGTCCACATTCTCTAAAATCGTTTCCGCCAGCAAGTTTATTGCCCCGACCGGGGTCTTGAGCTCGTGTGACACATTGGCGACGAAATCTCTGCGGATGGCCTCAACCCTGCGGGCTTCGGTCATGTCGGTCGCCAAAATGAGCACGTGACCTGGATGAACAGGGGCAGCCCGTACTGATAGGTGGATGGCGGCTTGGCCCAACACTTTTCCAGCCGGAATCACGATCTCGGCAACATGCGCCTCGCCCTCGGCCCTGACTTTTCGCAAGGCCTCGATTAGCGTGGGATCGCTGATCTCATCACCCTTGACCATGTCGTAAAGGTTCGCTAAGGCGTGTGCCCGCACAACTTTATCCTGGCGGCCGATGACAATAGGGATGCCTGGCAGGGCGGACAAGATTGCCAATACATCGGGGTCCAGCGGTGGCGTGAAGTCCTCATCTAAGGAAGGCAAGAGGTCCATTTTCGCAGGCGCGTGCATGTCGCGTTCGGAACTCAGGAAAGCTGCCGTGGCCACGGCACCGACCAGTAACCCAACGGCAACCAACAGCAGTGCCAGCAAAGGACTCACCCAAACATTCTACGTCGCCAGAGTAAACGCGAGGTAAATGTCCGCATCCTCGATTTAGGCCAAAAATAGGCTTTTGCCGAGGGCGTTAAGGTGCTAATCTGTAAATTGTCAGGTTTCTTTCAGGAACTTCTCGGCGTTTCGGAAGGTTAGTCATGAAAAACCGCCCCGCGAATCGACTCACCCAGGGCAAGTGGTCCAAGGGCTCCAAGAGGACCAAGGCCTTCACAGCTATTGTGGCGTCCCTTGGTCTGCTGTTCTCCGCCCTTGTCGTGCTGCCAGCGCAGGCACTTAGCGATATACGCGCCTCGGTATCCCAGGTCGCAGGCATCTCCTTGCGCGCGGGGGTGACCAGCTTCGAGGCCGGCCGCTACACCCTGAGCGCCTCGGGTGCCCGCGGTGCTCTCTTCACCCTGAAGCAAACACAGCGTCCGACCACCACACAAGCTAACGCTTACTATGACTACGCCTGGCATGGCACCGCTGTTAGCGGCCTGTCCACAAAAGCTGCTGAGGTCAACGCCTTGACCCAGGCGGCGGCAACATCGACCGAGGGCGACGCACAGCTGTTGAATGCGGCGACGCAATTGGCCATTTGGCACTACCGCGAGGGCCTAGATGTGTCTTCGGTCAGGGCTTCTGGGGTTACCACTGCTGCACGAGCTTCTCAGGTGGTGGCCAAGGCACAGTCCCTCATCGCACAGGTTGACGCCCAGGCTGCTGCTGGCACCCTGCCCACTGTGACCGCGATTTCGGCAATTCCTGGCGAGATGACCGGCGATGGCCACGGTGGTTGGAAAGCCAGTGTCCGGGTATCAGGAATCTCTACCAAGGGTGTTATAGATTCCGATCTCCCTGCAGGTGTCACCCTTCTTGATGACCAGGGCAGGTCCCTTACAAAAGGTTCACAGATAACGATCCCCAGCACCGTCAGCATTTCGATCTCCAAAGATGCCGCCCCGGGCACGGCTCAGGTCATGATTAAGGGCAGCAACCCTAAGGCGTGGTCTGTGCCGTGGCTTTCACTTTATGACATCACTAACGCTGTCTCCTGGGCAAGCGACCTCGTTGTGCCTGTCGATTTAGGGTACTCGACCTTCATGTACCACTGGTTTGGCCCTTCCATTCCGACCATTCCTCCGACTACGCCGCCTACAACTCCTCCCACGACCCCACCCACGACCCCACCAACAACTGAACCCACCACGCCCGAGCCGACGACTCCCACGCCGCCCTCGCCGCCTACAACCCAGCCCACAACACCTCCCACAACGCCCACCCCTGACCCGGAGGATCCACAGGACCCCAGCAATCCCCCTGTTCCTGGGAAAAATGTCACCCTGACCTTGGTGAACACTCCGATGCGCCCGGCAAATCAGGGCGCCCAGGCCTCTGGCACCCAGATATTGACATACTCCTGTGAGGCCGGCAATGCGAAGGTCTCCAACTCTGTTGAGATTGCAGCAAACGCTTTTGCGACGGTGGACGTCCCTAAGAACGGCACCTGCAGCGTCAGCACCAAGGCGAAGGATTCCTCCATCCAAGACCTGCGTTGGAGGATTGGAACGACAGAGACGAATGACGACATTGCGACCTTTGTGACAGCCGCGGACACCAGGCTTGAGGTCCGCCCTGCACTAATACCAAGTGACGCACAACTGGTCATCCGTAAATCCAATGTCGGCGCCAATTCTTCCGACAAATACGGCAACGTCTCCTTGACCTTTGAATGTAAGTCCTGGTTCTACACTTGGAAGGGTTCGGCCTCGCTAAACCCCCGATTTGACGGCGAATACGCCTTCTTCTCACAGGTCCCGCAAAACGCCCAATGCACCATCACCGAGGATTCAAGCACAGCCCTGCACAACGGCACCTTGCCCTCGGTCACCTTCGGTGGAGCCGCCAAAAAGACCGGAGCCCTATCCGGGTCTTTTGCGACCTCGTCAAGCCGGACAATAGTTCAGGTCACAAATGCTTATGGCGCGGTCACCCCAATATTTTCCGAGGGCGGTGTGGTTCCGACGACACCTCCCACGACTCCGCCGACAACGCCACCAACCACGCCCCCGACGACGCCTCCTACGACGCCGCCCACTGGGGATCCAACTCCCGACCCAACAACTCCTCCAACAGGTGAGAAATCCTTACTGACCTTCGTTAACTCGCCCATGCGTGCCGCCAACCAAGGCGCCACGAGCTCGGGGACACAGGACATCATCTACTCCTGTGAGCTAAATACCGAGAAAGTCACAGGCACTGTCAGGGTTGCGCCCAATGCCTCCACCTCCGTTGAGGTTCCCACGCGCTCCATTTGCACGGTGACCACCCAGCCCCTAGATGGTTCAAAACAGGACGTCAACTGGAGAATGGGGACCACCCAGATACAAAATGAGCACGCAGTATTCCTGGTTGCACGGGACTCGACGCTAGAGGCCAGGATCGCCCAGATTCCTAATAATGCACAGCTGGTGATCCGCAAGGTGAACCACGGTTCTGAGGCCGATCAAAAACTGAGCAACATCTCTTTGAATGTTGAGTGCAAGACCTGGTGGTACGGGTGGAAGGGCTCTGCATCCCTCAGCCCCCGTTTCAACGGCGAGTACGCCTACTTTACGGGCATCCCCAAGGGCTCCAACTGCACTATCACCGAGGACAAGGCCAGTGCCGAACTGGGCGGAACCTACCCACGTGTAAGCTTTATGGGCGCCAAACAAACCGGTGATTTCTCGGGTACCTTCACCCTTGGAACAGGCAGCAACACTGTCACCTTAGTCAACCTGTATGGCACTCAGGGCAGCGAGTTCACCTTCACGGGCCCGCCGCCTACGCCTCCCACGACACCGGTCACGCCACCAACAACCCCGGTCACGCCTCCCACGACCCCGGTGACGCCACCAACAACCCCGACGACCCCACCCACGACGCCTCCGCCCTCGGGCAAGGCAACCGTGAATCTGGAAGCCCGGATACTTTCAGCCCAACCCTTGTCGTCGAAGGTCTTGAAATTCGACCTCGTGTGCCTCAGTCCCACGGGTGAAAAATCCAAGCACAATGCCTCGCTGCGGCCAACCTATGCCGGGCAACGCGATGCCAGCTTTGAGGTTGCTGCGGGGTCCACCTGTACGCTCACTCAAGATTCTTGGGCAGCCTGGGAGATCTTCACCTCGCTCAATACGAACTACACGGGTCAAGGTGTGACCTACGTGTCGAAGTGGAAGGCCGAAGTTCAGGTCCCCACCCAGGGCAGCGTGGACATCGTATCCACGAACACGTATCGATAATCGCCTACGCCCGTTTCTTAGGACACAGTGACCCTTGCCACCACAGTTCGGCTGTAATGGCAAGGGTCACGTCAATTTAACGGCTAGACTTGGGTAGCAAACACATGTTTGCGCCTAAGTTTTGAGAAGAACGCACGGACACAAAGGGGCGCTGCTATGTCAGCCATCGTTGTACTCGGAGCCCAGTGGGGCGACGAAGGAAAAGGCAAGGCCACCGATCAACTCGGTCAAGACGTGGACTATGTCGTCAAATACAATGGAGGGAACAATGCAGGCCACACGGTCGTCGTCAATGGCCAAAAGTTCGCCCTGCACCTGCTGCCCGCAGGAATACTGTCCGAAAATGCCATCCCGGTTATCGGAAATGGCGTTGTCATTGACGTCGAGGTCCTCTTCGAGGAACTGGACGAACTCATAGCACGCGGCGTTGACACCTCGCGACTGTTGGTTAGTTCCGATGCCCACATCATCCCCTCCTACAACAAGGTCTTGGATGCTGTCGGGGAACGTTTCCTAGGCAAACGCCAAATCGGCACAACCGGTCGCGGGATTGGCCCAACCTATGCCGACAAGATGAACCGCGTGGGCATCCGAGTGCAAGACCTGCTAGACCCCTCGATTTTGCAGCAGAAAGTCGAGGCCGCCCTCGAACAAAAGAACGCACTCTTGGTTCACATGTACGGTCAGGAACCGATTGACGCGACCACGGTCACTCAAGAGCTTTTAACCTACGTAGACCGCTTGCGCCCCATGATCTCCAACACCCAGTACCTGATCAATACCGCCCTCGACGAGGGGAAAACCGTACTTTTCGAGGGCGGTCAAGCCACCATGCTGGACATCGACCACGGCACCTACCCCTTCGTCACGTCTTCCTCGCCAACCGCCGGAGGAGCTTGCATCGGCGCAGGTGTAGGCCCCACTCGCATTGACAAGGTCATCGGGGTCACCAAGGCCTACACCACCAGGGTCGGCGAAGGCCCCTTCCCCACCGAAATGCATGGTCCCGAGGGCGAAGCCTTACGCGAGCGCGGTGGAGAATACGGGGCGACGACGGGCCGACCCAGGCGTTGCGGATGGTTCGACGCGGTTGTTGCCCGCTACGCGGTGCAGATCAACGGACTGACTGACCTAGTCGTAACGAAGCTGGATGTATTGTCCGGGTACCCGGTGATTCCCGTGTGTGTCGCCTACGAGGTTGACGGTCAACGCATTGACCACATGCCCATGGATCAGACGTCTTTCCACCACGCCAAACCCGTGTATGAGGAGCTGCCCGGGTGGACCGAGGACATCACGGGGGCCACGACTTTTGAGGAACTGCCCGCCAATGCGCGTGCTTACATTGAGTACATCGAGAAGTTATCGGGTTGCCGAGTCTCTGTAATCGGCAACGGCCCCGGCCGAGAAGCCGCCATCGTCAGACACAGTCTTCAATTGTAAAACTAGCTGACTGTATCGGTGGGGTGGTGAGTGTATCGCCCGGAACGCCTCCCACCAATACAGTCAAGACCCGACCGATACAGTCAGCAAGGTGTAGACCCAAGCCAACACTGGGCGGGGTGGAGCGGACGCGCGTGCCGTAGCAGCGTGGGATTATCGGCGGAAGGTGGCAAGTGAACCAGACAGGTGCGCGGCTTTTCCTGCCACGTCCTGTATCTCAGAGATCACCTCACCAATGATGTCTGTGGATTGTTCGACACCTGCAGCAATGCCCCGGGTGTTTTCGGCTATTGTTGAGGCCCCCAGCGCAGCCTCTTGGACCGAACGGCTCATTTCGTTAGTGGTTGCGGTCTGTTCTTCAACAGCGGAAGCAATGCTCATCTGGAAGTCAGATATTTGTGCCACAACCGAAGAGATCTCAGCAATGGCATCCACGGCTGCTGATGTATCGGCTTGAATCTGGTCGATCCTTTGGGTGATGTCCTGAGTTGCCTTGCCGGTCTCTGCCGCGAGGTCCTTGACCTCCCCGGCCACAACCGCAAACCCCTTGCCGGCTTCACCAGCCCGAGCCGCCTCAATTGTCGCGTTCAAAGCCAAGAGGTTGGTCTGTTCAGCAATCGAATTGATGGCCTTTACAACCTCACCGATGTCATTGGAGGATTCACCCAGCTTTGCTACAAGCTCGTTTGTGTGCGCTGCGACCTCGGTTGCGCCCTGAGCGATCCTGGCAGCCTCATTTGCGTTGGTGGCGATTTCACGAATCGAAGCACCCATTTCTTCGGCACCTGCGGCCACTGTTTGAATGTTCACAGACACGTCATCTGCTGACTTTGCAACAAGACCTGCTCCCTCAGAATTTTCTGCCGCTGCCTGATTGAGCATCCCAACTTTTATTACGACTTCTTTCACTGTTCCGGCTGTCACTTCAGAGGTTGTGGCAGCCTCTTCAATTGCTGACCGTAAGGCATGTTGAGAGGAGTTAAAGTGGGCTGCCATCGTATTCAGTTCATCGGTGCCGTTGACATCTACGTGGGCATTCAGATCGCCTGATGCCTGTTTTTCTAGGGCATCAACCATGGCTTTCGTTTTGCCCGTAACAGAACGAACAATCAGGACGCCCAGCCCAATAATCACAAGGGCACCTAGAACCATCCCTCCGCCACCGATGATCAAGCCTCCAATGCGAATATTGGCAAGGTCTTGTGCTGCCCCAGTGATATAACTCGTCAGTTCTGCTTCAGACTTTGTCAGGTCTTCTTCATAGGCGGCAATCATCGAGACATTGCCTCCGGGTGAAGAATCCAAAACGTAGGATTGGAACTTGTCCACGTCTCCTCTACTTGCAGCCGGAAGCAGATTGCGGTTGCGTGACTCCTTTACCCATAGCTCACGTTTTTCCCAAAAATTTTGCAAAGAAGGGACAACCGTGAGTCCTTTACGATCAAGGATTTCTTGGTATGCGGCAGCTATCGCTTTATCAGACTCCTCAAGGCGCTGCGCGTATGTGGCACGAGCATCCGCGAAGGAAACCATGTACAACAGGGAGATCCTATTGAATGCCTGTTCATTTTTAATAATCGAGATTTGCTTCGTGATGTGATCGGTGTCGACAACGTCCTCCATTTTCATCAGCGCCGACTTTAAGTTCAAGGCACCCAGAAGCCCAATAAGGAAGGTCAAAACTACCGACACGACCACAAGGACAAAAATTTTTGTTTTGATGGACCAGTTTTCTTGCATTGTCTTCACTAGGACCCCTTAAGGTGATCGTGCGCTATCGTTTTGAAACCGCACTACCTATTTGATATCAATCGACATTTTCACGATTTCATTAGCGGTTAATGGAACAAATCCAAAAATCATCTTCCATCCATTTTGTTCGGTGCGTGGAAAAAGGTCACGAACATACATGATGTTGATTTTGTCATTGACATCTAGGGGTACCGCGGGAAACACATGAGGGCCCACCCGCATATAGCGGGCAGACCCTCATGGATAACTATCAGGGATTACTGTCCGGTGTGTACCTAGTGGTTAGCCACCCGACTGCCCTGGCTATTGTCAATTTTGCGGCTGTCCTGGAGCTTCGCCAGGCATTTGGCCAGGTGTCCCATAGGGCTGTTGCGGGTAGGCACCCGGCTGTCCCGGCTGCATAGGCACCCCACCCGGCATCCCGGGTTGCATCCCCGGTTGGCCGGGCATTCCTTGTGGGTAGCCACCCGGCTGACCAGGCATACCACCAGGTGCCCCATAGGGCTGCTGGGGATAGCCACCCCCGGCGCCAGCGCCAGCGCCAGCGCCCTTCTTCTTACGCATGACCAACACCAGCACAATCGCCCCCGCGGCCACAACCACAATCAGGCCGACAATCAACCAGGTCACCCAGCCCATACCGCCAGCCGAGCCACCCGAACCCCCGCCCAAAGCGGCACCAGACCCGGCAGGCGACACAACCTCAATGTCTTGCGAAGTGACCACAGTATCGGTCCATGTGACCGTCCTGCCTTCTACTGTCCCGCCCTCGGGAGTCGCCGAGGTAATATCTTCAGGCATGGTGATAGCCATAGAGAAGGTGATCATGTCTTCCATGCCTTGCATTTCACCCATGGATTCGCTCAGGCCTTCACCGCCAGAGTTCTTCATGGCGAAAATCAGGTTGTCGCCGTCCTTCGTGACCCCCATGCCTTCTGCGTCGTCTTGGAAAATCGCGCCTTTGGCTGTCATGCGGCATGCGAGGTTGCCGCCCTCGGAAATGTCTTCTATCGCAACATCAACTTCCCCACTTTCAGGGGCGGGGAAATCGGACATCATTGCATTACAGTCAGCGCCTTCATCGCCCATCATTCCAACCATGTCCGCAGGGATGATCATGTCCATCGTCATGACGCCGTTGCTTTCGTCTTGGACATCGATGGCCATCTTTATTTCGCAGCCCGCAAGGGCTATAACGACAGGCAGCAACAGCGCCGCCAAAAACTTCTTTGTGTGTTTCATGTTGGCTCCTCAAGAGAGATTGACGGGACAAGCAGACGCGTTCGCACATCTATTTTTATTTTACAGATTGCCGAGGGCGAATAGTTGGCAATTGTTGCAGCCAATATTGGACCAGGTTCCAGGCAATCCGCCCTCGGAAATACCCTTAAAGAAACAGGAACTGTGTTGCCTGCCACAATGGGACGTTGGCACCGGGAAATTTGGGCTCAGATGAGGGAGGATTAGCTTGTAGCCCAAGCGCTGGACGCGAAGGAAACCTACCGCCATAGGAGGCACATAGCATGACCGTTACTGAGCAAGATGTGCGCGCTGCCGCACCAACGAATGCCCCTGAAGATGTTGTGACTTGGGTGGCCAAGATCGCCGAACTGACCAAGCCGAAAGCCGTGGAATTTTCCGACGGCTCGCAGGCTGAATGGGATCGCCTCACACAGTTGATGGTGGATTCTGGCATGTTCACCAAGTTGAACCCTGCAAAACGCCCCAACTCTTTCCTGGCGCGTTCGCTGCCTTCCGACGTGGCTCGCGTGGAATCACGCACCTACATTTGTTCCGAAAAGGAAGAAGACGCAGGCCCGACCAATAACTGGGCCGATCCGGTAGAGATGAAGAAGACCCTTATGGGTGTCTTTGACGGGTCCATGGTGGGACGCACCATGTATGTCATTCCCTTCTCGATGGGCCCCTTGGGTGGCCCGATTTCACAGCTGGGCATCGAGATCACCGACTCGCCTTACGTTGTGTGCAATATGCGCATTATGACCCGCATGGGTTCTGCCGCCATGGACCTTATTGGGCAGGGTAAGCCCTGGGTGCCGGCCGTTCACTCTGTGGGCATGCCTTTGACCGAAGGTGTTGAGGACACCACCTGGCCTTGCAACGATGAAAAGTACATCACCCACTTCCCCGAGACCAACGAGATCTGGTCCTTCGGCTCCGGGTATGGCGGCAACGCCCTGCTGGGCAAGAAGTGCTTCGCACTGCGTATTGCTTCCACCATGGCCAAGCGCGATGGCTGGATGGCAGAGCACATGCTGATCCTGCGTTTGACCAACACAAATACAGGCAAGCAGTACCACGTGACCGCCGCCTTCCCGTCTGCTTGTGGCAAGACGAACCTGGCCATGTTGCAGCCCACCATCCCCGGATACAAGGTCGAAACCGTGGGTGACGATATCGCTTGGATGCGTCCTGGCCCAGATGGTCGCCTGTACGCCATCAACCCCGAGGCCGGCTTCTTCGGTGTGGCACCAGGGACCTCGTATGACACGAACCCCATGGCCATGGACACCATGAAAGAAAACTCCATCTTCACCAACGTGGCCCTGACTGATGACGGCGACGTGTGGTGGGAGGGCATTGATGGCCCCAAGCCTGCACACCTGATCGACTGGCACGGCAACGACTGGACGCCTGAGTCCGGCGAACTGGCAGCACACCCGAACTCGCGTTTCACGGTGCCTGCCTCACAGTGCCCGATCATCTGCGAGGACTGGGAAGCACCTGCTGGCGTGCCGATTGACGCCATCTTGTTCGGTGGACGTCGCGCCACGAACGTACCCCTGGTTGCAGAACAGTACTCTGGCACTCACGGCGTCTTCATTGGCGCAACCGTTGCCTCCGAACAGACCGCTGCTGCCGAAGGCGCTGTGGGCTCCTTGCGCCACGACCCCTTCGCCATGCTGCCCTTCTGTGGCTACCACATGGCTGACTACTGGGGCCACTGGATTGAGATGAGCAACAAGCTGGGCGACAAGTTCCCCAAGGTCTACCAGGTCAACTGGTTCCGCAAGGACGCCGACGGCAAGTTCCTGTGGCCAGGCTTCGGTGACAACTCTCGCGTCCTGGACTGGATCGTGCGTCGCGTTGCCGGCGAGGTCGAGGCCGTTGACGGCGTGACCGGTCGCTACCCGAAGTACGAGGACTTCAACGTTGATGGCATTGAGCTGACACAGGAAGACTGGGACAAGCTCTTTGCGATCGACACAGCCGCTTGGAGTGCTGAAACGGATGAAACCGCCAAGTACTTTGAGCAGTTCGGCGATCACCTGCCCGCAGAGATCGCTGCTGAGCTCGGTAAACTGCGTGAGCGCATCGCTAAGGCGTAGTGCTGCGTAGCCATTAGCTAATCCGCACATAACCTGGGGCCCGGTCGATTGACCGGGCCCCAGAGTTTTTGATTGTGCAGCGATCCCTACACTCTTTGTAGACTCAGACTGTGAAGCCTGAGAGGGTGCCACGCATATGGCTTGCGGTGTTAGCCAGTTGCCCGCTCTCTTGGCTCAAGTGTTCCAAGGGTTCGGTAGCACCGCTGGCTACCTCGGCATACTGTCCGATATTGGTTGCAATCTCGGCAGAACCCGTTGCGGCTTCTTGGACAGAGCGCGACATTTCATTGGTGGTCGCAGTCTGTTCCTCCACCGCGGCAGCAATGGTGGTCTGGTAATCGTTGATTTGACCAATAATGTCAGCAATACGGTTGATGGCCTGCACAGCACCGTCCGTATCTGTTTGAATCGCAGAGATCTTGGTTGAGATCTCGTCGGTTGCCTTAGAAGTTTCAGCAGCTAGGTCCTTGACCTCGCCTGCAACGACAGCGAATCCCTTACCGGCCTCACCAGCGCGGGCCGCCTCAATAGTGGCATTCAAGGCAAGCAGGTTGGTCTGTTCGGCAATCGCGGTAATCGACTTGATGACCTCGCCAATTTCTTTCGAAGAATCACCCAGTTTTCCAACCGTATCTTGAGTGGCTTCTGCTGCCTTCTTGGCATCTGCTGCAACGCGCGCTGCCTCATTGGCGTTGGTGGCGATCTCTCGAATGGAGGCACCCATTTGCTCAGCACCAGCAGCCACGGTTTCCACTGAACGTGAAACTTGTTCCGCAGCAGCTGCCACAACGCCCGCTTGGGCAGTGGAGTCCAGGTTCACTTGAAGTGCCTCATTTGAAGAGCCTTGGACTTGAGCTGCATGCCTTTCGAAGAATTCGGCACCGTTCTTGGCTTCTTGCAGAATATTTCCCAGCTTTTCTTGGGCTTGGGTCAGGGCCTCCACCATGTCTGAAATCTCATCATTTGATGTGACGGTTGCCCTGTATGTGAGATCCTGGTGTGACATGGCATCCAGAGCATTTTTCAGATCCTGAACGGACCTGTTCATACGACGAACCGCTCCAATCAGGTAGATGATCGCACCGGCTGCGCCCACGATGGCCATGAGCCCCACAATCCACATAATCACTTGCGCAGTTTTTGCCCCTGTCGAATAGGCATCAGTCGCCACATTGGACATGGCCTCTTTGACTGCGTCGGCAGCTTTGATTGCCAGGTCGTACTCTTCCAGCATTTCACCGACCGACAAGTCCAGAGCTGCCTCGATGCTTTCAGGTGTGCCTTGACGAATAAGGTCACCGACCTTTGTACCCAGGGCGATGTATGTGTCAATCTCCTGGTTCATCTCTTTAACCAACTGCATATTCTCTGGTCGCAGCTGCCTGGCACCAAGCTCTGAGGTTATCGCGGATAGCTCTTCTTTTACTGCTTGGAGCTCGGCATAATCGGGGTTTTTCGCTGGGTCAACAGCATCCTTACCCAGGAGATTCTTGGCCTGATGGGCAATCCTCAGTTCGGAAGAACCCATGCCCTTCAATCGAACCTCTAGCTGTCCTACCTGCTGGGTTACCTGGCGTGCCCGGTGTATCCCTTCCACCACATTGGCGTAACGGTTCATTCCAATAATGCCTGTTGTCAAGACAAGCAAGCCAATCAATATTCCGATAACCGATATGAGCGCAAACTTCGTCGCAATATTCATGCGCCTGCCTCTTTTACCGGAGCCCTTACTCTTATTTTGAAGGGTATTTACTGTTTCGATACTCATGTGTCTATTCCCTTCAGAGTGACAATTCGGAGATGTGGTTTTGCAAGGTGACGCCCGCACTTGCGGTATCACGCATATCAGACGATATATCCCCCAGCCTTACCGCATTCTTTTCGGTGTCTTGGGCAATGTTGGAGATATTGTGAGCAATCTCTGTCGCCCCTGTGGCGGCCTCTTGTACTGACCTAGACATCTCTGCTGTCGTCGCGGTCTGTTCTTCCACGGCGGCAGCAATGGTGGTCTGGTAGTCGTTAATGGAGGCAATGATGTCAGAGATTTCTTCAATGGCAGTGACAGATTCTGAGATATCCGCCTGGATTTGTTCAATCCTTTGCGCAATATCACCCGTCGCCTGTGCGGTTTCGGCAGCCAGATCCTTCACTTCGGAGGCCACAACGGCAAAGCCACGCCCGGCATCCCCTGCTCTCGCTGCCTCGATTGTCGCGTTCAATGCCAAGAGGTTTGTCTGCTCAGCCACGGCCGTAATCGTTTCAATGAC
The DNA here is from genome assembly GCA_030538185.1 of Actinomycetaceae bacterium. Lineage (GTDB taxonomy): Bacteria > Actinomycetota > Actinomycetes > Actinomycetales > Actinomycetaceae > JAUNUK01. The sequence goes on from JAUNUK010000004.1 coordinate 135,689, forward strand.
CGCACCAATTTCTTGACTGGATTCTCCAAGCTTCGCAACGGTTTCATTGGTTCTTACCGCCACACGTGTTGCTTCTGCAGCCACATCTGAAGCGGCATTCGCATTCGAGGAGATCTCTCTAATGGAGGCACCCATTTCTTCTGCCCCTGCGGCAACGGTCTGAACGTTTCTGGAAACCTGTTCTGCCGCTGCAGCGACGGCCACGGACTGTTTCCCTGCACCCACCGCTGCTTGCGCAATCATGTCGGAGTGTTCCGCTAGTGCGGTTGTCTCCTCAACTGCCTCCTGGCTAATCCCAGAGACTTCGGACAGCGTTTGCCTCAATACCTCTGCTGTCTGGTTATATTGTGGCGCCATGTGGCCAATCTCGTCGTTGGAGGTCTTTTCGACGCGATGCACTAGGTCGCCCTCGGAAAGCTTATTGAGGGTTTCACGCATAGCCAGAGCGGGCCTTTTTACAGAGCGCGCCACGAAAACGACCAGCAGAGTCATAAGGATCCCTGAAACCACAAGCGTGCTGATGATGATGATCGCAGCGGTTAAAGGCAATCTTTCACCTGAGGAGTATGTACGTTCACCCTCCTGCGTGAACTCTGCAACCAAGGCCTTCGCATGTTGCATCAATGTTGCATCTGCGGCCTTCAGGTCCTCGTCAATTGCCTCGACCACGATTCCAGCGTTCGTGCCTGACACATTGGAGACCTTGCTTTGGAATGAACCAAGGAAGCTAACACCTGCTTCCCAAGAGGTCTTTACCTGCGCCACCATGTCCCGTTGTTTGGAATCCAGCTCAGATACCTCTAATGACTCAAGGACCTCATTACCATGCGTCACACTCATTTGAATGCGTGAAAAGTAATCCTTATCCAGCTGTGAGCTATTCGTAAATTTGTCACTGGACATAACAGCAAGGGCCTCAAGGACTGCGCCCGAGGCCTCTCTCCATTCTGCCTCAAGGGTCAGCACCTGCTCTGTCTGTGAAATATGTGCATCATATTCGCGGACTGTGGATCTAAATGATTGCAACGAAACTAGAGATACCACCGTCACTATGGCAATAACCACGGTAGCGACCAAACCTACCGCCCACATCTTCATACTGAGCGAGGTTACGAATCCTGTTTTCGAAGCAGTGGGTTTCTTGCCTTCAGCTTCCGTCACTTTTGTTCCTTTCAACGGGGCGCTCCAACGCACCCTACGAACAGATAATCGACCAAGCACAGGATTCATTAGAGCTTTACTGTGTGCGAAATAGAGCAATTGATCCTTAAACCCAAAGGTCACACAAATATTTCCGGTTTTCCGAATGACTTTGTACTCACAAACGCACAGGTCAGAATCCAAGCACTGTATCGATTGTAGTTAAAATTCGAAATAAACACGGCCCCGGGGGCACTAACGATGCTTTAGCTCACATTGAGCGCAGCGTTGCCGTCCGACCACACCATAATGGTGGACCAACCCGAAAGTTCATAAAGCCTGGAACGGATAACGACGCGGATTTGCAGGCCATTATCAGCCGCACTCACGCCATTCACCGTCAGCTGTGAAGTCTTGGTTCCCTGGAAGTGTCCGTCTTCGGGAAGTGTCTGCCACTGGTTGCCTGCCAGGAACTGCCACTCATAATGCGTATCCCAAATTCGACCATCAAGATCGACGAGGGCTTTGGCTTCCCAGGTCACGGTCTCACCGATGGCTGCAGTCTTGGACTCAGGCATTGCCTCAATGCCTTGAACTGCGACCTTAATGGGTGGTGAGACTGTTTCACCAAGCTCGTTGGTGGCAACTACCCGGAACTCTGTGGCCTTGGCTCTACTGACATCCCATCCACCCGCGGGGATGAAATCATCTGAGTTGGCTCCTGCTATATCCGTCCACGCGCCTCCGTTGATGCGCTCTTGCCACTGGACGGTAGGCGTTGGCCAGCCTGAGATTTCCACAGGAATGGGGCTGGTCATCTTGTAGCCTGTACCCGACAAGGGTTGCTCCGGCAAGTAAATCTCCGGGGCCTCGTTGGTCAGCGGCGTGTGGGGGTCGAACAGGACAACCTGATAGGTGTATTCAGATTGCGCAGTCCCCTTCACGCCAGTGATGTGTACGGTGTACTCCTTGTTTTCCTGTCCGACGGGCAGGGCTGAATCGTTGAGCGGGGCCATCTTCATCAACAAGGTCGAGTAATCGGCGATATCGCGAGGAGTGTAGGCAATACCAGGCTGGCCTGGGCGAACAACAATGGTGTTGATAACTGCACCGTCGGGGCCCGTGATGGTCGCATTTGCCTCTGAGAGGTCACCGCCGTGAACCGAGAAAGACCAGCGCTCCATGTCCACACCGTTTTGCAGCGAGGGCAACAAGTCCTTGGGGAAGAATCCCTGCGAAGGCCACGACATCCAGTCGGGGGTCGGTGCCGAGGCATCTTGCATCTGTGCAGCAGCAATACCTGGGTAATCCTCGCCCGTACGGACCTGGATAGCGGTGAAGCCATCCACAACACCAATTCCAGACTGCGAAAGTTGTGGATCTTGCATGAACAGTCGGTGTCCCATGGTGTCGTTCACGGGGTTATCTTGAGCAGAGAAGTCAATGTAGTACCACAGGATCTGCTGTGCGGGGCTATGTCCGGTGGACTGTGCCAGGTTGCCATGACGCGAACCGCGTTCGGCCGCCTCGGTTACGCAAGCAAATCCTGCATCTGTGGGGTAGTGCGAAAGTTTGCCGTTGCGGGCCTGAGTCATGGCTGCGGCCATAGCGTAAGAAGTAATAGGTGAGTTCGTATCAACGTAGACGGCGTTCAAACCGTTAAGGCCACGGAGGAAGTTCCAAGACTCCACCATTGGAGCAATGCCGTCAGGTATAACAGTCCCGGGCTCACAAGCAGCCAGGTCTGTGCCCTGCGCTTGCGCGACGCGCTTGTCGTTCTTATTAAAGCGCTCTAAAAATGCGCGCTGCACTTCACCTTTATTGGATGTGTTGATTTGGTTTGCATAAGGACCAGCTGGGGCTTGAATCTCGCCTGTACCCTGAGCAGAAGTCGCACTCAATCCTGCGGAAAGTGAACCCGTAGAGCCACTTGTAGTAGCTAATTCCATACCGGGGGCGAACATGGAACCAAGCAAGACGGCGGCCAGGCACCCGGCTAAAGCGCCGAATCCATATTTAACCTGTGCCCTCATGATGCATCCTTATCATCTATTACGTCAGCGTTCCGTCGCTGTACACCCCTATGGAATCGCCATTTCGAAACCAAATCAAGACCTTTCTGTGCACATTTGGCATCTTAAGTTTAGATCAAACGTTCAAATGTTAGGACTTACCATATGTAAACCTATGTTGACCTGCCAAGTTTGGTATTGTTCGATATTGTTGGGTTTTTACAAGTGGTAAGGTTCTAAGATTTTTGTGACCAGCATCACAGGTGCATTTGAACCTCGATCTGTACCATCAGAATTTTCCCAGGAACCAAACAGATTGTGCCCAGTTTTCGGTTTTTTTCCACTGAAAATTGCATGGTTTATTACGGACACACCGAAAGATATGATCAATATGCTCGCTGAATTTGTGGTGCATAATGTGCGAACCCGGAATAAAAATAACTAGCAGCTTTCCAATCCTGGGCGCTGAGGAATGTCCCCATTGGCGAAATTCCCAGTTTCTAACTAAGTTGGCTAAGGAAGATCCCACCTATTTGGAGTAATAACTGTGAGCGGCACAAAACTTGTCATCGTCGAGTCTCCTGCAAAGGCCCGCACCATCTCCAATTACTTGGGCGCATCCTTCCAAGTAAACGCCTCAGTAGGGCACATCCGTGACCTTGCCCAGCCCTCCCAGCTACCCGCCGACATGAAGAAAGGCCCCTACGGCCGTTTCGCCGTCAACATTGAGGACAACTTCGAGCCCTACTACTTGGTCGATTCCGATAAGAAGAAAAAAGTCGCAGAACTCAAACGTGAATTAAAGGAAGCCGACGAGCTCTACCTGGCAACAGACGAGGACCGCGAAGGTGAGGCAATAGCCTGGCACCTCATACAGGTCCTACAACCCAAGGTCCCTGTCAAACGCATGGTCTTCCACGAAATCACCCGCGAAGCCATCGAGCGCGCCCTAGAAAACACTCGAGACATCGACAAAGACCTCGTCGACGCCCAAGAAACCCGGCGCATCCTCGATCGCCTCTACGGCTACGAGGTCTCCCCCCTGCTATGGCGCAAAATCAAACCCGGCCTGTCTGCTGGCCGCGTCCAAAGCGTGGCCACCCGCATGTTGGTCGACCGCGAACGCGAACGTATGGCCTTCATCTCGGCAGAATATTGGGACATCCTGGCCTATTTGGCTACTTCCGAGGGCGACACAGGTACCCAGCCTGGCTTTGAAGCCAAGGCCATAGAGGTTAATGGAGTAAAAATCGCCACAGGCCGCGACTTCGGCGACGATGGCACCTTAACGCCCTCGGCGAAAAAAAATGGGGTGGTGGCCCTGGACCAAAAGCAGGCTCTGGCCTTGGGTGAAACCCTGCGTAAACCCGAAACAACCTGGACCGTAAACTCTGTCGAAACGAAGCCCTACACGAGGCGGCCCGCCCCGCCGTTTACGACCTCGACACTGCAGCAGGAGGCCTCGCGAAAGCTGCGGGTTTCCTCACGGGAGGCCATGCGCACGGCGCAAACCCTATACGAAAACGGGTACATCACCTATATGCGTACAGATTCCGTGGCGCTTTCTGCGCAGGCCGTGAACGCTGCACGTTCCCAGGCATCCAAGCTTTATGGTGCGGATACTGTGCCAGACAAGCCGCGCGTGTACGCAACCAAAACGAAAGGCGCCCAGGAAGCCCATGAGGCAATTCGCCCCGCAGGTGACCACTTCCGCACACCTGACCAGGTAAAGGACTCTCTAAGTCCGGCTGAACTGGCGCTGTACACGCTGATTTGGAAGAGGACCCTGGCTTCGCAGATGACGGACGCCAAGGGCACAACCAATACGGTGCGTGTAGGAGCGGCGAACCCTGGCTTGGCTGGGGTTGTTGACGGCGGGGCTGGCACTTCATCTGCCGGCAATAGCCAGATGTTGTTTTCCGCCGCCGGAACCGTCATTACACACCGCGGATTCATGGCCGCCTACGAGGAAGGACGCGACGCCTCGCAATATGACGGACGCGGGGATGGGGACGCCGACGATAAGCGCCTGCCAGCCTTGGACAAGGGGCAAGAACTTCGAGCACTTGAGGTCGACACCTCCGAAGACAGGCGCCACAAGACCAGTCCGCCGCCGCGCTTCACCGAGGCATCCTTGGTCAAGGCCATGGAAGAACGCGGGATCGGCAGACCTTCGACGTATGCGTCAACGATTTCCACAATCACCGACCGCGGCTATGTGAGTCGACGCGGACAGGCACTTTCACCCACGTGGGTAGCCTTTTCGGTCACCCGATTGCTCGAAGAAAACCTGGGCGACCTGGTCGATTACGATTTTACTGCCACCATGGAAGAGGACCTTGACCGCATTGCCGAGGGCGTACAAGACCGCGTCACTTGGCTACGCGCCTTCTTCTTGGGCGACAACGATCGCGCAGGTTTGCAGGCAGAAGTCGCAGGACTAGGCGATATTGACGCACATGCTTTGAACGCAACACCCATTGCCGAGGGCGTCACCTTGCGGGTCGGGCGCTACGGTCCATTCCTGGAGGCAGGGGATCGCAGGGCTTCTGTGCCCGACGAATTACCACCTGATGAACTGACGGCCGAAAAGGCTCAAGAACTGTTGACGGCCGCCGCGGACGACGGGCGTGAACTGGGCGTTCATCCAGAAACAGGGCGGATGTTGGTGGCCAAGGCTGGGCGCTTTGGGCCATATATTACTGAGGTGATTCCTGAGGATCCGCCCTCGGAAGAAGAAACTGACGCTGCTGCTGGCACTGGTGCGAAAAAACCCGCGCGTAAGAAGGCCGCGGCGAAGGTGAAGCCTCGGACTGCGTCTTTGTTTAAGTCGATGTCCCTTGCAACCGTGACACTGGAAGATGCCGTGCAGCTTTTGTCGCTACCGCGCGTCGTGGGTGTCAGTGCTGATGGAGTTGAGATTACTGCACAAAACGGACGCTATGGACCGTACTTGAAGAAGGGCACCGATTCCAGGTCGCTGACCGAAGAATCGCAGCTCTTGACCTTGACCCTGGAAGAAGCCGAGGCGATTTACGCCCAGCCCAAGACTCGGGGGCGGGCTGCGGCAAAACCCCCCTTGCTGGAATTCGGCGAAGATCCTGTATCCGGTAAGAAGGTCGTCGTCAAGGACGGGCGCTTTGGGCCCTATGTAACCGACGGTACAACCAATGTCACGGTCCCCCGCAGCGTGGATCCCGCAACCCTGACCGAATCGCGAGCCTTTGAGCTATTGGCTGAGAAACGCGCGAAAGGGCCGGTGACCAAGAAGGCGCCCGCACGCAAGAAGCCCGCCGCCAAGAAAGCGCCTGCGAAGCGTGCGACGGCCGCGAAGAAGCCTGCTGCCAAAAAGTCTGCCTCGAAGGAGTAGTCCTTACTTCCGCGAAAGCGAGCTTGGTAGCGCTACAGTCATGAGCTAAGCAGCACTCTCACGGGTAATCGGCGTTAACTCATAACTTCCCAGGATATTGACAGGAAACTTTCTGCCCGTTTTCTGCTCTATAAGCTACGATGGGTGAGCTTGCACGTATCTGTGCAGGCAGGCAGCTAGGATTGCTGCTTGAAAGCCGGAGGAGGTGCTGTAGTGAGTTTTGCAATTACGCAAAGTAATATCGCGTCGACCACGATGCGATCCACTAAACAGGACCCCGAGCCGGTCAACCAACGCGAAAGCACGGATGCACCCGCGAAGCGTGAAGTTGTCGACGAAGCACAGGTTAGTGCACGCATATCTGAGAAGGAAAAGGTATCTGGGGATACCGCCATTGCAGATTTTGCAACTGCCTCTACCGCCGCCGACACGCTGACCAGCCGCATCCCTGCCGAGCCTGGTTTGGCCCTTGGGGCCCAAGCCCGACTAGATCCAGACAACTCTGTGACCTTGTTGCGCTAAACGCTTCGCCGTGGATGCTCCACAGCAAGCATTCGGAGGTCGTGACCAACAACCCGGTCACGACCTCCGCTTTTTCTCTCACCTCCCCGCACCTCCGGCATCTGACCCCTTTTCGTGCACTTTTCCTTCTTTCGGCGCGATAATACTTAGGTGAACACCACTGTTGCCCCGCCCGCTGTTTCTGCTGACCTTGCCGCGCGCCTGCGTGCGGATTTTCTGGCAGCCCGCTGGACAAATGACCACATCGCTGCCCTTTTAGGTGATGTCATTGCCGGGGCCATGGCGCGCGGCCACTTCGGCCCAGCACGCGTGCGCTGCGCCGAGGCCATTGACCGCCGCGAAAGCACACGGGCCTGCGCCGCACTGACGGCCCTGTTTATGCTTGGCGGCTCGGTGACCAGCGAAGACGTGCAGGCAGCCCTGCCTTCTGTGACCATCGAGGAATTGACCCAAGCCAATCTGCTGAGTCCCGTCCCTTCGCCCTCGGAAATTCCCAACAGACGCTGGTGTTCGCCTATCGACTTGCGACCTCACGAAATTATTTCCGAGGGCGAAGGCGCAAGTGCTCCAGCCGACACGATCTGGTGGATTGCTTCGGACATCGGGGAAGAACGCCTGCCACCTGGCGTGCCACTGCCGCGCGAACACGTGATGGGACTGGGGCAGGCGACCTTGTCACTGCTGCGTTCCATGGTTACCACGCCCTGCGAAACTGCCTTGGACCTGGGTACGGGCTGCGGGATTGTGGCCATGCACATGACCAGGTTTGCATCCCACGTCACGGCCAGCGACCTGTCCGCGCGCGCCCTGGGTTTCGCACGTTTCAACGCGACCTTGGCAGGCCTTGGGGCAGACTGCCTGCGTTTCGTACAAGGCTCTTTCTTTGAGCCGGTCGCGGACCAATGTTTTGACCGGATTGTTAGTAACCCGCCCTTCGTCATCACCCCACAAGAACTGCGCGACCAGGGGGTTTGGCAGTACCGCGACGCCGGCCTACCTGGGGATTCACTGATTCCCGCGCTGCTGACCGAGGCTGCAGGGCACCTGAACCCTGGCGGCCTGCTAACCATGCTGGCCAACTGGGAGGTGCATGCCCCAGATGCGGATCCGCACGGGTTAGAACGTGTCGAGACCTGGCTAAACAAGGCAGGACTGGACGCCTGGGTTGTGGCACGCGAGGTTTTGGATACAGCACAGTACGCCGAGATGTGGCTACGCGACGGCGGCCTTGAGGCACAGTCCAACACCGAAGACAGTCTTTTCGAACGCGGCCTTAACTCTTATCTGTCTGATTTCGAGGCCCGAGGGGTTAGCGGGGTTGCCCTCGGCATCATTAACGCACGTCTTTCTGAGACTCCTTCTTCAAAGACACGCGTATTCTTACAGGCCAACCTCGGTCCCGAGGGCGCTCCGACAGGGACTCGGGCGCTTGAGGTTTACCTGGCGTTGGATTGGCTGGCAGCACACCCGAGCGAGGAAGAGCGCTTGGACGCTCGCTTACATCTGGCAGATTCTGTTCTGGAAGAGCACACCCAACGCCCTGGAACGGGCGATTTGCTGGCCATACGCCTACACAGTCCCACACTTGGGTGGTCCGCAAGCGACCTATCCCCCGAGATCGTCGGCCTATTAGGCGCCCTAGATGGCGACCTGAGCGTCTCACAAGCAGCCACAGGCGTTGCAGTCCTGACAGATCAAGACCCCATGACAGTGCGCACCCACATAGCAAGCCGCCTCCCAGACCTACTGCTGCAAGGAGTCCTCAGTGTTTAATTACGCGTAGTTTAATTGCACGGCAAAATTACCCGCGCGCTAGTCCCTACTCAGGCGCAGGCGCACCCTCACCAGCTCGTGCACCCTCGATTGCTTGAATCGCAGCGGCCAACTCCATTTGATGCCCCTTGGCCCAAGCCTCCAGGCCCTTCACAATCGCATCGGCGTAACGCTGACGCCCATCATCAGAACGCATAACCGAGGCATCCTCAGAGTTCTTCATTTCACCCAGTTCCAGCATGACTGCCGGTTTGGTCTGTGCGTTCAATCCCGCCAAATCCGGGCGCTTCCATATTGCCCCAGGGTAAGCCTGTTCTTGGGGCTTAAACCCGGCTTTTTTCAGTTCCAACACCAAATCTTTTGCGAGTTCTTCAGACTTGGGTCCTTGGGAATCGTTCAAAGCAGGGTAGGCGACCATCGCAAAAAACCCTCGCAAGGACGGGTTATCGGAACCATTGGCGTGGATTGACACGTAGACCTCAGAGTTCGTGGCGGCAGCAAAAGTGCCACGAACATCCACACAGGGCCCAACCCCGTCATTGTTATCCCTGGTCACAGAGACAATCGCGCCTTGCGCTTCCAGCCCTATCTTCACGCGTTGCATGACGTCGAAGTTGAAGGCGTGTTCCGGGTACCCATCTAAGGAGGCAGTCCCTGTGGTGTCGCAGGCCTTACGCCCACCGCGCCCGTCATTAACCATCTGGCCGATAACCGTAGCGTTAGCACCGTTTTTCCCATTGTGTCCAGCGTCCAAAGCGATACGTAGCCCGCTCAACGCCCCAGCCGCGCCTTCAGCGTTTTCACTGGGCGAAGCCGTTGGCACAGGCGAAGGCGAGGGGCTTGAGCCGACCGAATCCTCACCCACTCCCTTTGGTTCCTCATACCCCGAGGGCGTCACGGTCACAACTGTCGCTGGCTTCATGCCCTGCCCGAGTATGACCCCCACACCGATCCCAATAAGCAGTAACAAAACCGCTGCAGCACCCAATACCAGCGGCATTATCCAGGGGTTTGAATCCTCGGTCTGTGGTGTCCCAACCCTGGTAAACCGCACACCATCCATGCCGCTGCCGCCCCCGGTTTGGCTAAGCGCTCCCGTGGGTGCCCACTGTGTTCCTCCAGCTGACCGCCTGGTTTGGCCCGCAGACATTCCGCTGCCCAAACCTGCACGGGGAATCTCGGCTGCGGCCACTGCACCCGGTGCCCCCAAAGAACGATTCGCAGATTGTGGAGTGCCTGGGATCGCGTTGGTTCCTGCCTGTCCGACTTCCCACCCTTGCATCAGTGCGTGCCAGCCGGGCGAACGCTCAGCGCTTGCCCCTCCTGCCCCTGTTGCACTGGCTTGCGCGCTTCTGTGTGCTCGTTGCCGCGCCCGTGCCTCAGCTTGTTCGCGGGCCTTTCTTCTTGCCAGTTCACGAGCCATTGCGCCTTGGCTAGGTGTTCCAGAAATTGCGCTAACCCCCGGAGAAGCCTCTTGGGCGCTGGCCTCGACTGCTTCAATCGCGCCAATGTCGACACTTCTAGGCACAGACTTCTTCGGCACTTGCGCTGGCCGAGGGCGTTGGGAAGGGGGCCTGGCTTCAGGACTGAGGTTTGAGGCAAGCCGCTGCGTCATCTGCTGTTCAGCGGCCTCTGCAGCCGCCAATACTGCCGCTAATCCCCCTGCGGGTGCAGGTTTGGGTTCCGCAGCCGCTTTGGAGGTAGAACCCCCTCCAAAGGCAGAGAAGATTCCAGCAAAAGCATCACCGAGCCCGCCCGGGCTTCCCGCACCTGTGCCCGAGCCCTCACCCGCAGCAGGATTTTGGCCGGCAGCATTACCTGCCTTGTCGCCCTCGGCGGAAGAAGAAGAGGAACGCAAGGTGGGGGACTTATCCGGGGGCGCATCAGGGTAGGCACGGGTCGGTTCCCACGTGTCCCAGTCCTCCCAAGGCCCAGCCATGTCCCTCCTATTCGCCGGTTTTCACCGACGCCCACCCCGTATCCGTCCCCTGCGGCGACTTCGGGCTTAGGCCTTTAGCCTAACCGCAAGGGCGGGCACTGGGCCGCAGGAACACCACAGTCAGCCCGAAACCTCGCTACGGGCCGGCCGGTTGTGTTCCCAGGCCGTGCTCCTTAGCGGTTCACCCCGTATGCCCCTTGTTTGGATATGAAAAAGCCCTTTCCGGAATACGTGTCCCAGCAGGTCGTCCCTGAATCAGCCGCCGTGCAGGCAAAGCCGTCATACTCAGAGGCTTCCCCGTATCCTAAAACGGTGTCCGTATCTGTTTCAGGTCGCCCAGCACACCCTATATATAACTCATCCTCGCTACGGCTGTAGTACACCTGTCCTAACTCTTGTGACGGGTTACAGCTAAACGCGCCGGCGTTGAATTGCTGCACCGTACAAGACACGTAGTCATCAGCTGCGATACACGCAGTCGCACCAGATACGGTACGGAATTCGTCCAAGGAATAGGCACCAGACGGGGCTGGCGCGCGCACGACCCTGTCTGGACCTTCGCTTTCTTCGTCCCCAGGTTCCTGGGTGCTTCGGGTTGGAGTAGGTGTCGGACTCTGGGTTTCAGATTTGGTTTCCGAGGGCGTCTCGCTTGTTTGCGTGGTCTGTGGGCCACCCTGACCGGCAGCGTCCCCATCATTTTTGTCCTTCGACGTCAGCAAAAGCAGTATGCCACCAAGCATCCCCAGCAAGATCAGGCCTAAAACGATCATCCCCACAATCAACCCGGTGTTTGACTTATTTTGTGCAGGAACACCGTAGGGCGGGTAGGCAGGCATGGCGCCCGCTGGTGGACCCCACGCCGCAGGCGGAACTCCCGCGCCGGGGGCACCGCCGCCGGTCGCACCTACGGGCACCCCACTGGGAACGCCCTGGTAAACAGGCCCGGCAGGCACCCCGTAGCCACCGCCAGACACGGGCAATACTGTGGTCCCTTCCAAGCCCACATCCAAGACCTGCGTCTCATCCGCAGCGCCTGCCATCCCCCCTGTAGCGGCTGCCTCTTCGGCCGCACGCCGCGAAGCCAAGGCAGCATCCACATCCGCATCACCCAAGGCGCCCAACCAGTTCAACAAATCCGGGTACGCAGCAGGATTTAACGCAATCGCTGGCCGCAACTCGGGGTGGTAGCCTGCCAATTGCTGCAGTTCAGCACCGCTTGTTGAGGGATCTGCTGCGCGCGCAGCCAGTGTCGGATCGACGTTTTCAGACATCTTGTTGCCTTTCAGGTAGTTTGCGGTGCAGCACCCACGCCCATGTCTTGAGAACAGGATACCTGGCACCTCGGACACGACCCAGAGCACCCCTTGTGACAGGTTTGTCCCAAGTGCAGGGGTTCTGAGAAATTCGCCCTCGGGAAATCCTTTAGTCCAGCTGCACTGTCTCGCTCGAGTAGGTGAACCATTCCGAGATGTTTTGCCCGATGATGAAGCCGTCACCCGTATTGACATCCCAGCAGGTCACCTTGGTGGCACCGGCCTGGCACACCCAGCTGCCGACCATTGCGGCATCGCCTGGATCAAAGACGACATCAGTATCCGTCGCGACCTGGTTTTCACAGGTGTCAACGCCAAAAGTCTCTCCGGCTTCCATCATGGTCTGCATGACCTGTGTCGCTGGGTCACATTCACCCGACTCCAGCCAGTGTGCGTCCATATCGAATTGGTTGGTTGTGCAGGTCACACTCGATCCATCCAAACGGCAACGAGTCAGTCCATCCTGGGTGACAAAGGCTTCATCCATGTAGTACCCATCGGGCGGAGGCGCAGCCAAATCACCATCAGCCCCTAGCGGTCCTGCCGGATCATCCGTCTCGGTTTTGGTTGGGGCCGGGCTGGTTTTGGTAGCGCTAGCCGAGGTCGTGGGCTTGTCAGGGGCAGCGGCTTTCTTACCGCCCCCCATGAGGGCAGACCCAATAATTACGCCGAGGACGGCAAGTAAGGCGACCACGGCTATGGCGATGACCATCAGCATGGTCTTCTTCTGGTGCTCCTTGGCCGGATCCTTGGGCGCTGCGGCTTGCATGCCTGGTTGCGGGTAGCCTTGCGGCTGGTATCCGCTAGCTGGTCCGCCGGGAGCGCCTGGCCCTGTTGCACCCATTGGTTGCGCGTAAGCGGCCTGTGGCTGCCCATAGGGTGCCTGGCTCTCGGGCATTTGGGCAGGGTATGGGGTGGGCTCCATATTTGGAGCTGCAAAAGTCACGGTTTCCTGCTCGGGCATTTGGGGCGAGGAGTCTGCAGTACCGGCGGGCTCTTGCGGATAAGCCTGAGAGTCCTCTTGCGGCATCGCAAGTTCTTGTGCTGGGGATTGTCCTACAACTGCGTCAACTTCTTCCTCCGCCCTCGGCAATTCCTGTGCGGGGACACCGGCTTGTCGTTGGGCAATAATTGCGTTCACCTCAGGGTTTCCTTGTGCGCTCAACCACTGAAGTAGGCCGTCGTAGGCAGAGGGGTTCTGGGCGATAATGGCGTGAAGTTCTGGGTGATACCCAGCCAACTGTTGCAATTCGCTTGGGCTGGTTGCGGGGTCGGCGGCGCGTTGCGCCAAAGTGGGATCAATAGGGTTGTTATCAGTCACGGTAACTCCTATGAATACAGGGGGATTGGAAAGGGATTTCTTGCCCTTAGTTTATTCTTCTCTTTACCCCAAAGTACCAATTTGGGTACAGGACGCCCGAGCACCAACAGCTAGGCCCGCCCCTGCTTGGGACGGGCCTATATCTGCTGTTGTATCTGCTGTTGCAGTGCGCCAGTTGTACTTTGTTTACTTTGCAGCATCCAAGGCGGCTTGCACCTTATCGAGTAGGGACACCCAAGCGACCTCGAACTTCTCTACGCCCTCGACCAAGAGTTTATGGGCGCAATCGTCGAAATCGATACCGACCTTGCCCAGGCCAGCAATGACCTCGCGGGATTCTTCATAAGTGCCCTCAATGGCGTTCCCGTGCAGTTTCGAGCCTGCCGCCACGGCGCGCAGCGTGGCCTCGGGCATGGTGTTGACGGTTTCGGGTGCTGCCAGCTCATCGACGTACAAGGTAGGCGAAAGGCTGGCATCTTTTACGCCGGTCGACGCCCACAGGGGGCGCTGTTTGTGTGCGCCGGCAGCTTCGAGGGCCTTCCAACGATCGCTTGCCATGACTTTCTCGTAGGCCTCAAAGGACAGGCGGGCATTGGCTACGGCTGCCTTGGAGCGCAGGGCCTTGGCTTCAGGGGTGCCAATGGCATCCAGCATCGGGTCGATCATGGTGTCGAGGCGCGAGACGAAAACCGAGGCCACCGAACGTATTTTGCCCAGGTCTAAGCCGCTTGCCTTGGCTCGTTCCAAGCCTTCCATGTAGGCATCCAAGACGTCAACGTACTGTTCAATGGTGAAAATCAGGGTGACGTTAATGGAGATACCCGCAGCGATCGCATCCGAAATGGCGGGGATGGAGCCCTTGGTAGCAGGGATTTTAATCAGCACATTGGGGCGATCCACAAGGGCGTGTAACGCCTTGGCCTGGGCGATTGTTGCCTCTCGGTCGGCAGAGATGCGCGGGTCAACCTCGATGGAGACCCTTCCGTCTTGACCGTTGGTGGCATCGAAGATGGGGCGCATAATGTCGCAGGCTTCACGCACGTCATCGGAGGTCATAGCCGTTACGGCTTCTTCAACCGTTGCGCCCTTGGCAGCAAGTTCCTTGATTTGTTCGGCGTAGGTGGTGCCGTCTCCAATGGCGGCAGAGAAAATCGCTGGGTTCGTGGTAACCCCGACGACGTGGTCTTTTTCTGCCAGCTCTGTGAGCTGACCGGTGCGCAAACGGGTGCGAGACAGATCGTCTAGCCACACGGATACACCGATATCGGAAAGTTCTTTAAGCAAATCAGCCATTTTCTATCCTCTCGTTTGCGCCCAAGGCCACCGCCGGGCACAGGCGATATATTCAGCTATCTCATATGCACGCTATATTGAATCCTACGCAACACAAGACCCTTGCAAAGAGTTGCCAGAGGGGAGCGCGACATTCAGAGGGATTCGCACACAAGGCAATCTTGTCAATATCTTCACATTTTGTTAAGATATTGACATGCGCGAGGTTGTGACAACATTAGATGCTCTGCGAGAGCTTGCAGTGGAACAGTACGGCTATGTCACAACACAGCAAGCTATCAATATTGGAGCAAACCACCCGGCACTATCTATGTTGGTAAAACGGGGCCGTCTTGAACGTAAGGCACACGGGGTATATCGAGTTCCTCAAATTCCACACACCCCTTTTGATCGCTACATGATGGCCATTTTATGGACCGGCGCACCCGAGGCGGTTCTTAGCCACGGCACAGCATTAGATCTATATAACGTAAGCGACGTCAATCCTTCATCTATCAACGTTACGGTTAGCAAAAACCGCAGAATAAGACGTTTGGGAGGTGATGGCTACACCCTTCACTATCATGATCTTCACGCAGACCAGAAAGACTGGATAGAGGGCATTCCTGTCACTACTTTCCCTACGACAGTCGAACAGTGTATCGATACCGTCCCCACATATCTGATAAGGCAAGCCATCGAAAATGGTTCAAAACTAGGCTTACTTATAGGCGAGGAGGCAGAAACATTGACCGCGCTACTACAGCAACAAGGGACGTCATGAGTGATGCGAACAATCTATTGAGGTCTTTAAAACCTAAGGACAAAGAACCAAACTCGGTCTCGACGCTCACCAAATGGATCGACTCGGCTGAACGTCAACTGGAGGTGGATATCCCTGGACGACTGGCTTGGCTGGTTTCCACCTCAGTGGCCGTTGCAAAACTCCAGCAGGTTGTTGATTCTAGTTCAGTTCCCCGTTTCGTTTTAAAAGGGGGCACTCTTTTGCAATACCGCCTTGGCCTTATTGCTCGTGCGACCAAAGACATCGACGGGATTGTGCGAGGTGACATCGATAGTTTTCTTCGCTCGCTGGACATAATGCTACGCACCCCATGGGGACCTATTAGTTTCAGGCGCTCAGAAATTGAAGAGATCAATGTGCCGAACAAGATGGTAAACCCAAGAAGGTTTCATCTGTCCTTAACACTTCGAGGAAAAACTTGGAGGAGGATTCAAATCGAAATTTCTCCAGATGAAGGCACAGCTGGACGCACGATCGAAGCGTTTGAACCACCGTCACTATCAAGTTTTGGGATTCCCACCCCAGATATGCTGATCGGCCTGCACCTCAGCTACCAGATTGCCCAAAAAATCCACGCATCATCAGATCCTCATGCCCCGCCAGAACACGTAAACGATAGGGCGCGCGACTTAGTGGATCTAATCCTTTTACAAAAACTAGTAGCGGACACAGGTCAGCCCTCTAAGACCGAAATTCGATCCGCACTTCAAGATATCTTTGAATCTAGGGCAATAGAAATAAGAAAAACAGGGGGCGTTGAACGGAACCTTC
This sequence comes from Actinomycetaceae bacterium, assembly GCA_030538185.1. Classification (GTDB taxonomy): domain Bacteria; phylum Actinomycetota; class Actinomycetes; order Actinomycetales; family Actinomycetaceae; genus JAUNUK01. The sequence goes on from JAUNUK010000004.1 coordinate 151,927, forward strand.
CTGCTCAAATTGTCGCTTATCCTGACTGGTCTAGGGACTACGCTAAAGCAGCACAATCCACTGGCGTCGCGCTTCATATGGACCAGGCAGCAACACAAGTGAACACTTGGATTATTGACATCCTCTCCCCCTAAAGGATGGAGACACCTGCTAGCCCCGCCATTGCTTCCAAGGCTTCCTCCTGACCGTAACAGGGACATTGATGATGGCCAGGACCGAACGGATAGCCGTGTGCTTCGTGTCCGGGGTTGGTTGTAGTATCGGGTCGTGTGGATTTACCCCACATGAACAGCAGTTAGAAGCCAGTTAGGAACCCGCATGTCTGAGTTGTCGCCCAGTTTGCCACAAGCGCGCGCCCTGGCGGCCAGCGCCCTCGGAAACTATGACATCATGCCTGTCAGCCTGGAACTTTACGCCGATATGTGCACCCCGGTCCAGGCCCTGCGCAAGCTGCGTGCCGTCTCTTCGCGCTGTTACATGCTCGAAAGCGTGGGCGGCCAAGAAAACTGGGGGCGCTACACCTTCCTGGGCTTCGACCCGTCCTTGGGGGTAAGCGCACACAAGGGCAACGTCACCATCACGGACACAAACGGCCACGTCGCAAGCTACGAAAACGGCAGCCCAGCCGAACACATCCGCAGCATACTGGCGCGCTACCGCTCGATGCCCGCCCCGCACCTGCCCCCTTTCACAGGCGGTTTCGTCGGGTATTTCGGCTATGACTACATCGGCTACGTCGAAGAGACCCTCAACCTGGACGCCCCGGACACCGAGGGCTTCAAAGACGTCGACGTCATGCTATTCGACACGGTTATCGCCTTCGACAACTACCGCCAAAAGATTGTCCTCATCGCCAATATCGGCCTTGACAATATCGAGGAAAACTACGCCAAGGCCAGCGTTCACCTACATAACCTCGCACAGATATTACAGAGCGGTCCCCAGGCCGCTATTCCACCGGCGACACTAAAATCCCCTTTCCGCGAACAGTTTTCACGTGAGGCCTTTTGCGACATGGTGACAAAAGCTCAAGGACACATTCACGAGGGCGACATCTTCCAGATAGTCCTTTCCAACAGGCTAGATGCCGACTTTGAAGGCTCCTTATTCGACGCCTACCGCGTACTTAGGACCACGAACCCTTCCCCCTACATGTTCTATTTTTCTTCCGACGATTTAGAGATTGCCGGCGCCTCGCCAGAGACCCTGGTGAAACTCCACAACGGCACCCTGCACACTTTCCCGCTTGCAGGTTCACGTCCACGCGGAGCCACCCCTGAAGAAGACGCAGCCTACGAGGCAGACCTTTTATCTGACGAAAAGGAACTGGCTGAACACAATATGCTGGTGGACCTGGGCCGCAATGACCTGGGAAAAATCAGCGAATTCGGCTCTGTCGAAGTCGAAAGATATATGGACGTTCTGAAGTTTTCACACATTATGCATATCGGTTCCACCGTCACGGCACACATCCGTGAAGAATACGACGCAATAGACGCAATCGAGGCTGTTTTACCTGCGGGAACACTAAGTGGCGCACCAAAGATCCGCGCGTGTGAAATCATCAATAAACTGGAAAATGCACGCCGCGGCATATACGGCGGCGCGATTGGTTACATCGATTTCTCAGGCAATATGGACACCTGTATCGCTATTAGAATTGCCTACAAACTGGGTGACAAGGTCTATATCCGCAGCGGCGCTGGCATCGTCAAAGACTCGATACCAGACAACGAATACACCGAGTGCATTAACAAAGCCAAGGCTGTGCGTTTAGCCCTCGAAACAGCGCAGGGAGGGGTAGAAAAGTGATCCTAATTGTCGATAACTATGATTCCTTCACCTACAACCTGGTGCAGTACGTCGGCGCAATAAACCCGAACCTCAAAGTGGTCCGCAACGACGAGGTCACCTCTGAAAACATCGAAGAATGGGGCGTTACGCATATCATCATGTCCCCTGGCCCAGGTCGTCCTGTGGACGCCGGGGCCTGCATTGACATCATCAAAGACTGCGGTTCCACCACACCGATCCTGGGCGTGTGCCTGGGCCACCAGGCCATATGTGAGGCATACGGCGCTACCATCACCTACGCCAAAGACCTAGTCCACGGAAAATCCGCAAAGGTTGAGGTCACCCAGGACACGACCCTATTCAAGGGCATGGACCCGGTGATCATGGCCGCCAGGTATCACTCTTTGGCAGCAGACCCCACCACCATGCCTGAGGACCTCACAATCACAGCCCGTGCCGAGGACGGCGAAATCATGGCTGTACAGCACGCCACTCACCCGGTCTACGGGGTCCAATTCCACCCGGAATCGATTATGACGCCCCAAGGTGCGACGATTATTAAAAACTTCCTAGAGTCATAAACTAGCGGAGCGGCGGTTGCGGGAAACCGCCCTCGGAAATTAAAGAGGTACGGATATGCAGGGGACGCGATTTGGGCAACACGGCGGACAGTATGTACCCGAAACCTTAATGCCAGCCGTCATTGAGTTAGAGCGTGAATATGTGCGGCTCAAGGACGATCCAGAGTTCAAGGCAGAGCTCAAGGAGTTATTCGACAACTATGCGGGCAGGCCTTCGCGCCTGTATTTTGCCCGGCGCATGAGTGAAGACCTGGGCGGGGCACGCATTTATTTGAAGCGCGAGGACCTGAACCACACGGGAGCGCACAAGATCAACAACGTCTTGGGACAGGCGTTGTTGGCGAAAAAGATGGGAAAAACCCGTGTGATTGCCGAGACCGGCGCTGGTCAGCACGGGGTGGCTTCGGCGACCGCCGCCGCCTTGCTGGACCTGGAATGTGAAGTTTTTATGGGGGCCGAAGACGTTGAGCGTCAAGCCCTGAACGTCTACAAAATGCGCCTCTTGGGCGCGCAAGTACACCCTGTGACCAGCGGGACTGCGACCTTGAAGGACGCCGTCTCCGAGACCATGCGCGAATGGTCACAACGTGTGCATGACACGCATTACCTACTGGGTTCCGTCATGGGCCCGCACCCCTTCCCGATGATTGTGCGCGATTTCCAGGCGGTCATCTCGGCCGAGATAAAAGAGCAGTGCCTGGCAGCGGAGGGGCGCCTACCCGATTCGGTTTTGGCCTGCGTGGGGGGTGGCTCAAACGCGATCGGTGCCTTTTACCATTTCATTGAGGACCCGTCAGTTGAGCTGATCGGCATCGAAGCCGCAGGTCGCGGGGTGGACTCCGGGGATACCGCGGCCACGATCACCACGGGACGCCTGGGCATTTTTCACGGAATGAAGTCCTACTTCTGCCAAGACGAGTACGGACAGATTGCACCTGTCTATTCGATTTCCGCCGGCCTTGATTACCCGGGCATCGGGCCTGAACACGCGGCGTTATATGACTCCGGGCGGGCTCGCTACGTGCCCGTCACCGACGAAGAAGCCGTCCAGGCCTTCGAGTACCTGTCGCGCATGGAAGGTATTATTCCGGCCATTGAATCGGCCCACGCCTTAGCCTATGCCATGGCAACCGCGCCACACCTGGGCAAGGATCACATTATGGTCGTGAACCTATCAGGACGCGGGGACAAGGACTGTGTCTCTGTGGCCCGCTACCGAGGGGAGGACCTTCATGAGTAACACTGCCCGCGCCTTTGCCCGCGCCCAAGAGGCCGGCTCCAAGGCTTTCATCCCCTACATCCCTTGCGGAGACCCTGACCTGGAAACGACGACAGCCATCGTCGAGGCCTGCGCGCACGCCGGGGCGGACCTGATAGAACTCGGCATTCCCTTTTCGGACCCCATCGCCGAGGGTCCCGTCATTCAAGAGGCCTCTGCCCGTGCTTTGGCCGGCGGCGTCACAACCGACAAAATCTTCGACATGGTGCGTGACCTGCGCACCCGCATTGACACCCCCTTGGCGTTCATGACCTACGCCAATGTTGTCTACAGCTACGGCGTTGACAGGTTTTTAACGACGGCATCGGCCGCTGGCATCGACGCACTCATCCTGCCTGATGTGCCCTTCGAAGAAAAAAATGAGTTTGCCCCAAATTGCCGCAAGGTTGACATAGATTTCGTCTCTCTTATCGCGCCAACCTCTCACGACAGGATCACCGCAATCGCCAAGGAAGCAGAAGGCTTCATCTACTGCGTTTCTTCTATGGGCGTTACTGGCGTGCGCAAAGAAATCACCACGGATGTCGGCGCCATGGTTGACCTGGTACGCGCCGCAACGGACACCCCCGTGGCCATCGGTTTTGGCATCTCCACCCCTGAGCAGGCCCGCGATATGGCAGCGGTTTCCGATGGGGTCATCGTGGGTTCCGCAATCGTCAGAATCATCGCTGAACATGGCCGCACCTGCGTCCCTGCAATCAAGGATTACGTGAGAGCCATGAAGGCCGCCATCAGTTAAATCATTTGCGAGGGCGTTTCGCTGCCACTGCTTTTTGTAGGGTTTGGGTGCGCCTCAGTTATTTTATGGAACAGGACAGAGGTTAAAGTGGTTGGTTTAGGAACAATAGCCAATGTTGTCGCTGTCCTTGCAGGCGGCATTATTGGATTGTTTCTAAAGAATGGAATGTCCAAAAGGTTTCATTCCATGCTGATGCACGCATTAGGGATCTCTGTAATTTTTATTGGCGTTATTGGCGCAGCCAAAGAAAGTCTTTCCCTAGAGGCTCCAGGACATATACAACTAGCTTCATCAGGCATTTTGATGCTAATCGTCTCTATGGTGCTGGGATCTCTAATAGGAGAGGCATTAAACATAGAGCGAGGTTTTGAGAAATTAGGTGCGTGGATTAAGAAGAAGATCAAGGGAAAGGACGATCCGCATTTCGTAGACGGCTTCGTCACCACTTCTCTTGTCATCTGTGTTGGCGCTATGGCCATTGTTGGATCGCTTCAGGATGGCCTTAGAGCAGATCCTTCAATGCTTTACGCGAAATCTTTACTAGACTTAAGTATTCTCATTGTCTTTGCGTCAACACTAGGAAAGGGATCGCTTTTCGCTGCACTGCCCTTAGGTATTTTTCAAGGGAGCATCACTGCTGCTTCAGCCTTCCTCGAACCATTTATGACCCCTCACGTCTTGGGCGGGATTTCACTGGTTGGCTCAGTCATGATCTGCTGTGTTGGCATCAACATTCTTTTCCCTGCAAAGCTTATTCGTCTGCGCGTGGCTAATATGCTCCCCGCACTTGTAATCGTTACCATATGGAATCTCTTTAATATTCACTGGTTTTAGTGGAAAATATTGAAATAGTTTCATTCAAGGTTCTTTGTTCGAAATTGTATAAACATCAATTTCCTCACATTTATACGCCGTTTGTCGATGTAGAATGTTAACGGCAACCGATAGAAATCAGGAAGTGAACGCAAATGAAACTCTCGAAGTTGACGAATATTGTTATGGCTGTGTGCATTATTCTCGCGATCGCTGGAGTCGCCACAATAGTTGTAGGGACGATGGCAACACAGCAGTACAAGCAATCCTACGAAAATAGGAACCTTTCCATAACAGGCGAGAGCTTGCTATCCGGGGGTTCAGCAAACCTGACAAACATGGTTCGCGGCTACGCAGCTGAAGGTGATACCTACTTCCTCGAAGAGTACTGGAAGGAAATTGAGGTCTCGAAGAATCGCGAAAAGGGCCTTCAAATGATGAAGGATGGCGGTGCCACAGCAGAAGAATTAGCAGCAGCAGACAAGGGTGCCCAGATCTCCAACCAACTTGTTGACGTAGAGACACGCTCTATGCGCTTGGTTGCGGATGCGACACATCTTCCATCTGGCAGCTACCCCGCCGCCGTGGCCTCCTTTGAACTTTCTGCCGCAGACAAAGCCCTGTCAGACGAAGAAAAGATGGCTTTGGCTCGCGATCTTGTCTTTGGTTCCGAATACCGCGCAGTCACGACCGAAATCATGGCAAATACGGCACGTATGAGGGAACTGGTAATCAACCGCACAGACGGGACCCTTGCAAATTCTGATATGTTCCGCACAATGTCGCAGATTTCTTCGAACGTTGTCTCTGCCCTGACCTTAATTACCTTGATCGCTTTGGCGTCAATCATTCGTCGCAGCGCCACAAGAGTTTTGGCCAATACCACGAAGGAACTGGAAGCACATGACAAATACAACCTGCGCTTCCGCCTGAAGGAAGAAGGATTTTTCGAGGTTCAGGAACTGTGTAGAGCTTTCAATGCTCAACTTGAGGACATGTCTCAAGCCATGGGGCTTGTAAAAAATTCTTCCGACTCCCTGGATTCAGAAGCAGAAGAACTTTCGACCATAGCCCAACAACTTCAGTCGAACTCTGCCGCAGCGGCAACGCGTTCGAACTCGGCTTACGAAGAATCCCACGAACTCAGCTCAAATGTGTCCACTGTCGCAGCTGCAACAGAAGAGATGGGGGCTTCAATTCGTGAGATTTCCAGCGCCACACAAGGGGCCTCCGAGATTGCAAACCGAGCAGTAACCTCTGCCGCGCAGGCACAAAAAATTGTTGCCCAGTTGGGTGAATCTTCTGCCCTGATTGGCGAAGTCATTATGACTATCACCTCGATTGCTGAACAAACCAACCTCTTGGCTTTGAACGCCACCATTGAGGCCGCCAGAGCCGGGGATGCCGGCAAGGGTTTTGCCGTGGTCGCTGAAGAAGTCAAGGAGCTTGCCAGCCAAACCGCATCAGCCACTGATGATATCTCTCAGCGCGTGGCTGGTATTCAAAGTGACGCCGAGGCCACGTCCAAGGCCCTGGAGGGCATTGCAGAAATTATCGAGCAGATTAACGAAAACCAGAGCACCATTGCCTCTGCCGTCGAAGAGCAGACAGCCACGACACAAGAGATCGGTCGCACTGTTTCACATGCCGCCGGTATCTCGACACAGATCACCCAGTCCTTGCAAGAGGTTGCCGACGAAGTCGCACAAAGCGCTCAAGGCTCAGAAGGAACTCTGAGTTCAGCTCGCGCCTTGGCTCAAACATCAAGTGAACTGAACCGCTTGATCGAACGCTATCAAGTTTAACCCTCACCTCAAAGGGGCTTGGATGCAAGGAGAACCTTGTGTCCAAGCCCCTTTGAGACTTTTGAGGTACAAAAGTAACTTCTGATCCCTGAATATCTGCCCTTTCCCACAAATTACAGATTTATTTCTAATGTTTGGAAGTGCACACCCGATAGGCTGGGAGGTGATCGCGCACGTCACCACACGTATGGTCTGGCATTGTCGCTGACGTATTGGCCGCAGGATCATGCGCATTATTGCTACAAAGGAGTACTCATGCTTTTCCGCAAAAAAGCCACAGAGGCTGCCCCTGAACCGCAGGTAGCTGCCTTAACTGCACAGCTTGAACAGTTATCAGCTGCAAAAGAGGCTAGCGAAGCAGCTTTACGAAAGCTTCAGGAAGAATATGAAGTATTCCAGACCCGCCATGAAATGCTTATCGAGGTAGCAAATATTGGCTTGTGGGACATGGTGGTGCCCGATGACGGGCAGTTCAGCGACAACACCCCCTTCTTCTGGTCAGACTATTTCCGTCACATGCTAGGATTCAACGACACCACCGACTTCCCCAATATCTTGTCCTCCTGGGCCTCACGCCTTCACCCCGATGACTACGACCCCACAATGGCGATGTTTGCTGCCTCCTTGGCAGACAAGTCGGGACGCACCCCCTACGACCCGGTATACCGTTTGAAGCTCAAGAACGGCGACTACCGCTGGTTCAAAGCCACCGGAACTGTCAGGCGTGACGCAAATGGGGATCCGAAACGTATCGCAGGCGCTTTGCACGACATCCATGATGAACGTGCCATGAGCGAAGATCGTGAACAAACCATTTCCTCACTGACGGACTCCTCAGCACAGCTGTCTGGAGTCTCTAGGGATCTGGCCGAAGCCTCGAAACGATCCCTGGCAGCCGTGGTAGAAGCAGGCAAACGCATGGGTGCTTTGGACACTTCTTCTACCAAGATTGGCGAAGTCGTCAATCTGATTACCAAGATCGCCGAACAGACTAACCTCTTGGCACTCAATGCGACTATTGAGGCCGCGCGCGCCGGTGAAGCAGGCCGTGGCTTCGCTGTCGTAGCATCCGAGGTGAAGGAACTGGCTGGAGGCACTTCGAAGGCAACAGAAGATATTGTCTCGCAGGTAGAAACGATCCGCTCTGATGCCCAAGCTGCGATTTCTTCCATTGAAGAGATCGAACAGGCCATGACCGAGATCGATCAATACCAGCAAAACATTATTGCCGTCGTAGAGGAACAACAACGAGCTGCCAACTCAGCCAAAGCCTAGTCGCGGTACGTGAAGGTCTCAAACCCCAGTTCGCGCGCAACCTGAGCGACACTTTCGCAGTATTCACCCCAGCCTGGACCGCTGTCGACGAAGCCCTCACGCGCGCCTTGCGCCCGGGCGACCTGCAGGGCGAAGTTTTCTACGCCTTCCTCCTTCAAGGCGTGCGCCACCTGCACGGCATCACGCGGCCCCCCAGGGAAGATCGTTAAACGGATTTCATAATCGGCTAAGTTTCCCCGCATTTTATTGCCGAGGACGACACGCAAGGAGTCCCACGCTTTTTGGGCTGCCACACCCACACCCGCAACGGCCCCATAGTTTTCGGGCATGGCCTTGACATCCAAGCCCACCCAATCAACCAGACCCGCAGCGAGCAGTTCTTCCAGTTTTTTCGGATAGCACCCGGCCGAATGAAGCCCGACTAGGAACCCTGACTCTTTCACTTCACGAGCAGCTGCCACCAAAGCATCTTGGCGTGCCGCTTCCCCACCAGAGAAGACGACACCGTCAAGCAAGCCACGGCGCCGCGCGAGTAACGCACGCACTTCATCCCAGTCCACCAGCCCCGGCATGCGCATATCTATCAAGGCGTGGTTGTGACAGTAGGGACAGTTCCAAGGGCATCCTTGGCAAAAAACGCTGGCCACCAGTTTTCCTGGCCAATCCACGGTAGACAGCGGGACGAGGCCAGCGATTTGCAGGTCATCGGCTGGCGGTGCCGCACTTTCGACGACACCGCCCTCGGAAATAGGCACCTAGACCGCGGCGGGTGTCAGGGTTGATATTAGCTCGCCGTGCTCGGCTGCCGCGTCCTCGGTGAAGGACACGCGTTCCTTGTACTCACCCTTTTTGCCGATATTGAAGGACTGAACGGGACGGAAGTAGCCCATGACGCGGGTCCACACTTCACACATGACCGGTTCAGCCGATGCGCCGCGCTGCTCGGCGCAGTGTGGACAGGTGAAGTGTTCGCCTGCCAAGTAGCCGTGGTTGGGGCAGATGCTGAAGGTCGGTGTGATTGTGATGTAGGGCAGGCGGAAGGCGTTTAGTGACCTGCGCACCAGTTCCTTACAGGCTTGACCTGTGGAAACACGTTCACCCATGTACAGGTGCAGCACGGTGCCGCCGGTGTACTTCGCCTGCAGTTCTTCTTGGCGTTCCAGTGCCTCAAAGGGGTCATCAGTAAATGCGACAGGCAGCTGCGAAGAGTTCGTGTAATACGGGTTGTCGGGCGTACCAGCCTGCAGGATATCTGGGTAACGCGCCAGGTCCTCGCGGGCAAATCTGTAGGTCGTGCCCTCGGCGGGTGTGGCCTCCAGGTTGTACAGGTGCCCCGTGGCTTCTTGCAGTTCAACCATCTTGTCGCGCACGTGATCCAAGACGCGCACAGTCAAAGCGTGTCCGCGCGGGTCCGTGATGTCGTAGGCATCGTCACTGAAGTTGCGAACCATTTCGTTGGCGCCGTTGACCCCAATGGTTGAGAAGTGGTTGTCCAGGGTTCCCAGGTAGCGCTTCGTATAGGGGAAAAGCCCCTTGTCAATGTGTTCTTGGATGACGCGGCGCTTGGCTTCCAGAGTCCCGGATCCCAGGTCAATAAGTTCATCCAGGCGAGCCATGAGCCCGGCCTCATCGCCCTTGTACAGGTACCCAAGGCGAGCGAGGTTCACGGTCACAACACCCACAGAGCCCGTCTGTTCGGCGGAGCCAAACAGTCCATTGCCGCGTTTCAGCAGTTCGCGCAGGTCCAACTGTAGACGGCAGCACATGGAACGGATCTGTCCTGGGTCCAGTTCAGAGTTAATGAAGTTTTGGAAATAGGGCAACCCGTACTTCGCAGTCATTTCAAACAGCAGGTCGGCGTTGGGTGAGTCCCAATCGAAGTCCTTGGTCATGTTGTACGTCGGAATCGGGAATGTGAAGACTCGCCCGTCGGCATCCCCCTGGGACATGACATCCATGTAGGCGCGGTTAATCAGATCCATCTCGACCTGCAGGTCACCGTAGGTGAAATCGCAGGGCTCCCCGCCAATCAAAGGATATTCGTCGCGCAAGTCCTCTGGGCAGGTCCAATCGAAGGTCAGGTTCGTAAACGGGCACTGCGAGCCCCAACGACTCGGCACGTTGAGGTTGTAGATGAGTTCTTGCATGTTTTGGACGATGTCTTCGTAGGTCATCGAGTCCAGGCGCACAAAGGGCGCCATATAGGTGTCAAAGGATGAAAACGCTTGCGCGCCCGCCCACTCGTTTTGCAGGGTGCCCAGGAAGTTGACGATCTGGCCACATGCGGAAGAAAAATGCTTCGGGGGATTGGAGGCAATCGCGCCAACCACGCCGTTAAAACCCTGTTGGATAAGAGTTTTTAGCGACCATCCGGCGCAGTATCCGGCGAACATGTCCAGGTCGTGAATGTGGACGTCACCCTCCCGGTGCGCCTGGCCTGCCTCGGGGGCATACACATTGGACAGCCAGTAGTTAGCAATCATTTTCCCCGCAGAGTTGAGCACCAAACCACCCACTGAATACCCCTGGTTCGCATTCGCGTTCACCCGCCAATCCGAGCGGTCCAGGTATTCGTCCACTGTTGAAATCGCATCCACGTAGACGGGTGCAGGCGCCGAAGTCTTCTTGGTCTGGGTTTCGCTCGCAGCGTTGGCGGGTGTCATATTATGCCTCCCTAGGGCGTTTCCTTGCGCACTTCCCCACCGGTTTCTTTCCCGAGGGCGGATAGCTGCAAATCTGGTCGTTCAGTCTTTGCCTTGCTTAATGTGCGCTCTTTGTTTGACGCGCACGATATGTAACGCTACGACGGTCCAGGACGTATTTCAACTATATATTGTGGGCGTGTCGGAAAACCACCACTAGATGTTGTGGTCACACCATTGGACTTGCTGGGACCATGGTCCCTGATTGTGTCAGGTTTACGACGTTTCGCCCTCGGCAATAAAGTGACACCCGGCGTGGCGGAACAACAATTTCGCGAGCGTGATGGCAAGGCGCGAGCACTCGCACAAATGTGAGCTACCATTTATGGGCAGACTACTTAGGAGTACCTAAATTGGGAACGCCACAGGAACACCCAAGCGCCGCGCATGGGCATGGGCACGACCACACTGCAGGCGCGCCCATAAACGCCCTGCGCATTGCCCTGGCCTTGACTGCCACCGTCTTCTTGGCTGAACTCATTGGGGCCTGGTGGACACATTCTTTGGCTCTGGCAACAGACGCTGGTCACATGTTTGTCGACTCGGTCGGCTTGGTTATCGCGTTGATAACTGCGTACCTCATGAGGCGCCCGCGCACGGATCGCTACACCTGGGGTTTGGCGCGCGCCGAGATCGTGTCTGCAGCTTTGCAGGCAGGGATCCTCACAACCGTGTGCGTTATTGTCACGATCGAATCCATTGCGCGCCTCATTAACCCCCCGACAGTACTGGCCCCTCAAATGGCGGTTATCGCCGCCGTCGGCCTGTTGGCTAATATTGCAAGCCTTGCGGTCTTACATCGTCAACGCGAACACAACCTCAATATGCGCGCCGCCTTTCTGGAGGTTCTAAATGACGCCTTGGGTTCGGTGGCTGTCCTTATCGCTGCTGGCGTTATCGCACTGACCAACTGGCAGTATGCTGACCCGATTGCCTCTTTGGCAATCGCAGCCCTCATGGCTCCGCGTGCCGTGCGGATGCTTGCAACCTCTGTGGGAATCCTTCTGGATCGCACACCAAGCGGCTTGGACTTAAACGATGTCCGCGCCCATATTTTGGCCCATGAACACGTCATTGACGTCCACGACCTGCATATCACCACAATCGCAACCGGGACAGTCGCACTTTCCGCACACGTCACCCTGCCCGAAGACTGTTTCACAAATGGCTGTTCAATCACGGTTTTACACGAACTTCAAGACTGTTTGGCCAAACACTTCCCAATCTCTGTCCGACACTGCACCTTCCAGTTAGACGTACCGGAACACCGCGACCACGAAGACCTCCACCACTCACCCACTAACCCACTAACCCGCCGAGGGTATGTCGATGAGGCTGTAGTCGATCCCCAACTGCGTGAAGAACCCGAGCAGCGCCTCGAAGCCGACGAAAAGGGTCGCCCGATTGTCACCTGGATGGAAGGTGATGGTCTGTTGCTCCAACATTTCCTTGTCAAAGAGCAGCCGGACCTCACGCTTCGCAGGGTCCAACATGCCAAAAGGTGAAACCACCCCCGGTTCCAGCCCCAGGGCGGTCCCCAGACGTTCGGCCGAGCCGAAAGACAGTCGTGACTCGCCCAGGAACTTGGCCAACCACGCAAGATCCAGCTCTTTCGCACCATCCATAATCAACAGGTAACTGCGCGTTCTTTTACGGTTGACCAGGAAAAGGCTTTTGGTGCGGATGCCCTCATGGCCTTCTATGAAGGCGTCAGCCTCTTCGGTTGTTTCGGCGGCAGGGTGTTCAACTAGGTAGTAATCAATTCCCGCCGCATCCAAAGCACCTGTGACCTGCGAACGCGTAATCATCTGGAGCCTCTCTGCGTGGGTGGACGTGAATCATTGTACTAACCCCTGTAAGTCAGACAATGCAAGACAGACAACGCAAAACAAAGGGGTGCAAGACAAATATGTCTTGCACCCCTGAGAAGTCCCTGCGGTCCATCAGTAATGGAATACCGAGATTCTTTCTCTCAAATCATCAGACAGCTGAGACATGTGGCTGGTCTGATCGCGCATCTCTTCAACCGACTGCGCAGCAGAGTTGCTAACCTCAGCCACCACCGCGATACGAGTCGCAATGTCTTGGGCACCTGTGGCAGCCTCGGATACGGAACGCGACATTTCATTGGTTGTTGCTGTCTGTTCTTCAACAGCCGCAGCAATCGTTGTCTGATAGTCATTGATAGACGCAACAATTCCTGAAATCTTTTCAATGGCACTGACAGCAGCCATCACGTCGTCTTGGATCTGCTCGATACGGGTACCGATTTCTTCTGTGGCCTTCCCTGTCTCTGCAGCCAGATCCTTGACCTCACCGGCAACAACAGCAAAGCCCTTGCCTGCATCTCCAGCTCGCGCTGCTTCAATGGTGGCGTTCAAAGCCAAGAGGTTCGTCTGTTCGGCGATCGCAGTAATTGATTTGATGACCTCACCGATCTCTTGCGAAGACTGACCCAGCTTGCCCACAACCTCGTTCGTGTGTGCTGCAACCTCGGTGGCTTCTTGCGAAACCCTGGCAGCCTCATTGGCGTTGGAGGCAATCTCGCGGATGGAGGCACCCATTTCCTCTGCCCCGGCAGCCACGCTATCAATGCTGTGAGAGACCTGTTCGGCTGCACTTGCCACGCCTGAGGCCTCCTGCGAAGACTTATTGGAGTCTTCAACAATGCTGCCTGCAGCATTGTTCAAAACGTTGACCCTGTCTGTCACTTCTGCTGCGGTCATGGCGGTTGCACCAATCAACTCACGTAGGTGCTCCTGCATGCGCATCAATACTTCGCTGGCTTCTCCTAATTCGTCGCGAGACATCACCTTGATCTCTTCGCGCAACTCTCCGTCAGCAATCGCAACCATGGAGTTTTCCATGGCACGCGCCGAAGCGGATACCTTGCTACCCGTACGCCACGCCAAGGTCATCCCCAGCACAGCAACGCCCAAAGTAATGATTACCATCACGATGATTGAGGTGGTGCCTTGCTGGGCGGCATTATTCGCCAAAACTGTCGTGTATTCGTTGAACTCGGTGCGCAAGGCTGTCATTTTTTCAACAAAATTCGCAATCAAAGTGCGAGAACCCTGTGCGCTCGTGTCATTTAGGGCCTCAAAATAGGCGTCTTTATCACCAGATTCCATGGCAGGGATCATGGTGCCCTGCAGGTGCTTCATCCACAGGTCGTAGCTCTCAAGATACGCATTCCAAGACGGCAGGTGCTCGGTAACCCCTGAACTTTCCAGCTCTTTCACAAGCTCAACACGTGTCGCATTACTTTCTTCTAAGAACTTGTAGTACGGCGCAGCCTGCGCTGGTTCTTGAACAGTGCCGATCATGGACATGAGGATCCTGGCGTAATCTTGATTCTCTTGAATCTTGGACACCGTCTCCAAAGACGTAGCGTTGAGGTGATCAATGTGCTGCGTTGTGGTCCGATATCCCGAAATACTAATAATTCCAGCAATACCTACAATAATTGCGCCAACAACAGAGACCATCACCAGTCCCATCATCTTTGCGCGCAACGTCACCATCCGACCGGATAACTTTGGCGACGTGGTTTCCTTCTGTACTTCAGGCATTGTGCCGTTTCCTCCTTTTTCGACCTGCCATGTGGAAGTCACCCGTTTGTCCATATCGACTTCTCAAGCAGCGCCTCTGCTTCGCAAGGGCCTGTCAGTAATTCGGTCAATAAGTCAGATCTTTAGGAGAGATGAGACAGGTCACATAGCTTAACGCCCCGAAATAAAAGAAGAACCATATCGGTGCCGCATACACGGCAACCATGGGATTCCACAGGACGACCACCCCCGGCAAAGCATATGTGGCCAGCACAAACACACCCAAGGGAAGGTGTTTTACGGCAAGGACTAGGGCTAGTTTCAGGGCAGGGACCGTGCCGCCCTCGGAAATTATTTCCGAGGACGAATTTGGCCCAACTGTCCCACCAAGGCCTAGCCTGTGTTGCTCCAAACCCAGCAAGAATGTGAACCAGAAGAAGGCAAGTGCGCTAATAAATAAGACCGCCAAGGCCAGGGCAGACATGAGGATTCCCAAGACTTTTGCGCGCAACAGACCGGAAATGTGCACCTCCCAGACAACCAAGGTGCCCAGCCCGAGCAGTCCAATCCACACAGGTGTGACCCGCACAAAACTGGCGCGCAGGGTCCGAAGAAAGGTCCGCGCCAGTTTTGTGTCTGCGTTAAGGCGCATGTCGAAGCAGCTTCGCCAGGTAGCCGCCCAGGCTGCGCCTGCCGTCACCACGGGCATCGAGCACACCAGAATCAGCAGGTTCAACACCACGATGTCACCCATGCGGGCAAGTGCTTGATAGAACCGCGAGTTTGGATTCAAGAAACCCAAAGGCTACCCCTTTACGGCACCTGCGACGACGCCCTCGATAATGTACTTCTGTGCAAAGAGGTAGAAGACGATGATTGGCACGATAGCCAAGACCAACATGGCCATCATGGCGCCCATGTCGCGGTTGCCATTCGAACCCACCAACATCTGAATAACGACAGGGATGGTCTTGTACTTCGTTGACAAGCCGATAACCAGGTAAGGCAAGAGGTAGTCGTTCCACACCCACATGGTGTTAAGGATCGCCACTGTAATGGCTGTGGGTTTCAGTATTGGCATGACGACGTGGAAATAGTTTTGCAGGGGATTGCAGCCGTCAATGTAGGCGGCTTCCTCGATTTCTAGGGGAATGGCTTTCACAAAGCCTGCGAACAAGAACACCGAGAGCCCCGACCCAAAGCCCAGGTACAACAAGACCATGCCCAAGGGATTGGATAGGTGCAGGATGTCTGCTATTTTCACGGTCGGGAACATGACCATCTGGAAGGGCACGATCATCGAGAAGACGAACATGTAGTACAGGGCAGAAGTCCAACGGGACTTTACGCGCGTAATGAAGTAGGCGGTCATGGCCGAGAAAAACACGATGACGATAACCGAGGCAATGGTGATGAAGAATGACCAGCCCACCGCAGAGGCAAAACCCGTTAACCCTAAACCTGTCACGTAGTTTGTTACCCCTGAAAATGTTTCACTCGTAGGCAAGGCAAAGGGGTTGTCCGAGATGAAAAACTTGCCTTTAAAAGAGTTCAGCGCGATGAAGAAAATTGGAAACAGGAAGACAATAACCAGCAGCGATAAAAACACCGTAATAATGATGCGTCCAGCTTTGGAACCTTTCGTATTCACTGTTCAACCTCCTTTCTGCGAGTCACATACAGTTGCCCAAGGGCGATCACCGCAACAATCAAGAAAAAGATAACAGCCTTGGCCTGGCCCACACCTTCTTGTCCCATACGCCCGTAGAAGGTGTCGACAATGTTCAAGGCCAACATCTCTGTTTGGTGCCTGGGGGCGCCTGCCGTCAAGGCCAGGTTCGCGTCATAGGTTTTGAAGCTATTTGCCAGCGTCAAGAACAGACAGATCGTTATCGAGGGCATGATCATCGGCAAGGTCACATGCCTAAGTACCTGCCCTCTGCCTGCCCCGTCCAGGGTGGCTGCCTCGACCAGTTCGGGAGGCACGTTTTGCAGGCCAGCAATGTAGATGATCATCATGTAGCCGATCATCTGCCAGTTCATCAGCAAGATAAGCCCTACAAAACCGTAGCGGTAATCGGCTATTAGGGTCGTGCCGTACTTGGCCAAGATGGCGTTGATCATGACTTGCCAGGTGTAACCCAGCACAATCCCGCCAATCAAATTGGGCATAAAGAACACGGTGCGGAAGAAGTTTGTGCCCTTGAGCTTGCGAGTCAGTAAATAAGCCAAACCAAAGGCACATAAATTGACGGTAATAATCGCGACCACCGTCACCAAAACGGTGAAGAACAAGGCTTGGCCGAAACGTTGGCGTTCAGTCATGGCCTTGATGTAGTTATCGACGCCTTCAAAACTGGCATCTGTTACGGTAGTAAACTTCGAAAACGACAGGTAGACGCCGATAACAAAGGGCGCCAAGAACGCTATAAAGAACGCAATAAGCGTGGGCCCGGCAAAGACGGGGAAATACTTTTTGAGGACTTTCTGCATTCCTCCTCCTCCATTTCCGAGGGCGACTAGCAGGTGGCGTGGTCCCACATTGGGCCACATGGAACGGTGTGGGCGGCAATGCCGCCCACACCGCGTTTACCGTGGTTAGCCAGCCTTTTCGGCTGCCCATTCATCAACGAATAGGGTCTTGACTGCATCCCACTGCATAGCACCCGTGGCGTATTGGGCCAGAGCCTGGTTGAACTCTTCCTTGAATGTCTGCGAGGGGAAGGTCGTGAAGTTCCACGTCACGTTGTACAGGTCTTTGTTGCCCATGTACCGCAGGACCTCTTGTGCCAAGGGATCCTTGGGGGTTTCGCCCTCGGCAAAGGTGTCGAAGGGGGCGATGAAGCCTAACTCGTTTGTGACGTAGCCCTTGCCCTTATCCGAGGTGTAGAGCCAGTTGATGAAGTCGATGGAGGCTTTCTGATCGGCTTCGGAGGCCTTGGCGTTTATGGCGAAGAAGTTTTCGGTACCGGAGGCGATGCCTTGTTTTTCTTCACCATCTACCCCTGTATAAATAGGCAGGAACTTGACGTTTTCCGGGGTGACAGTATTGCCCTCAACGTCCGCGATCTGGCCCCAACCCCAGTTGCCGTTTTGCACCATAGCTGCCTTACCCAAGGCAAACTCAGCCATGGAATCAGTGACAGTCTTTGCACCGCTCAAAGCTGGCTCGACAGTCGAATTCTTCAGGTACAGATCAAAGATGTTCTTGAAGTTATCCGAGTACTTGAAGGTGAGTTTGTCCATATCGGTGACCTTATTGTCACGGTACTCGTAGAAGACCGGCAGATTCGCCAGGTGAGTGCCCCAGCGCCATTCTTCACCAGGGGCCAGGGATGTGGAGGCGAAAACACCATCAATGCCCAGGTCAGCTTTCTTTGCCTGCATGTCTTCTACAACGGCTTTGAGCTTGTCGAAGCTGTTGACCTCGTCCATGGTGGCTGCCTTTGCGCCGTCAAGAGCAAAGTACTTATCCATAATCGCCTGGTTGTAGATGATGCCGTAGCCCTCTACCACGTAGGGGATGCCGTAAACACCGTCACCATCAGTAATGGCCATGGTCTTATCCAGCAAGTGACCATACAGCTCCGTGTCTTTCAGATCCGCGGTGTATTCCTTCCACGCCTGATAACCCACAGGACCATTGATCTGGAAAAGCGTGGGGGCATCTGATTTTGCTACCTCCGACTTCAGGGTCTGCTCGTAGGTACCGGAAGCTGCGGTAACCACCTTGACCTCGGTGCCGGTTTCTTCTTTGTAGTCCTTGGCGACCTGTTGCCAAATGGCATCGGATTCAGGCTTAAAGCTGAGGTAATAGACCGAACCCTTCCCGTCGTCTTTCCCTCCATCTCCAGCCCCGGTATCGGAACCCGAACATCCCGCCAACGCGCCCAAAGACAGTGCTATCACTGCAGAGAGGCCTATTGCACGTATTGAACCTTGCATCTAATTTGCCCTTCTTTCTATGAGTCAGTGCCCCATCATTGGTTCAGCTGACAACCCGCAAAAGCGTGCTTCTCTTAGCATACCCGTCACTCTAGACACGACCATTTAACCTGTGTTGCAGTTAGGTAACCTCTGCGAATTGATAGCACCATTGAGAATACCGCGATTCAGTTAGGTCATTAGTCCCAAAGTCTTCATCTTTCGTCCTAGACTCGCCATAGGGCCATGCTCGGGCCCACAATCATCCCAAACAAAGGAGTTTTCGCATGGGACGTTTAGAGAATAAGGTAGCCGTCATTACAGGTGCTGCTTCAGGCATGGGCAAGGCAATGGCCGTTCTTTTCGCACGTGAGGGAGCAAAGGTTGTCGCCGCAGACTTAAACCTGGACGGCGCGAAGACAACTGCTCAAGAAATTACGCAAGCAGGTGGAACGTGCGTAGCCCTGGCTTGCAACGTCGCCGAACAAACTCAGACCAACGCCCTCATCGACCAGACCGTAGAGGTCTACGGAACCGTCGATATCCTCGTCAATAATGCCGGCATTATGGACAGCTTCGAACCCGTCCACGAGGTTACCGACGAAAAATGGGACCGGGTTTTCGCGGTCAACACAACGGGAACCATGCACCTGTGCCGCAAGGTCATCCCCATTTTCCGCGAAAAGAAGAGCGGGGCAATCATCAACATCGCCTCTGTTGGCGGGCTGTTTGGTTCACGCGCGGGTGCCGCATACACCGCCTCTAAGCACGCGGTTGTGGGACTGACAAAGTCCATCGGCTACATGTATGCCCCCGAGGGAATCCGCTGTAACGCCATTGCCCCCGGTTCGATTGCCACCAACATCGGCACAAGCATCACAGGTCCTTCTGAATACGGTTCTGCGCGCATGATGCCCGGAGTGACCCTGTCTCCTCCTCCAGGAAAATCCGAAGAGGTTGCCGAGGCTGCTCTGTTCTTGGCATCCGATGAAGCCAGTTTCGTCAACGGCACCGTCTTGACAGTCGACGGTGGCTGGACGGCCTACTAGAGCAGAAAAAGGTTCGGACTACATTCGAGTCTCCACTTAGCTGGCTTCCTGGTCCTTTGCCCTAGGTTGCCACTGTCCCTACGGACCTTGTGGGTCATGTCTCGATGTAGTCCGAACCACTTGACACTTATAGAGTAACCCCGGTCACACATTTTGTTCAACATTTCAGACACGAATTGCCCGAATCGTTACTTTTCTTGTCCAAATTACGAGGTTAGGGCCTTTTACAAGGGACAAGAGGCCCATTTTTTGCCTCCCACAACCTGTCCTCCCCAGACCTGTCCTCCCCCAGCAACATCGTCACCAGGTGACAATGTTGCCTCGGGGTGACCACACACCGTCACCCTCAACCAACAACGACACATTATCCTCGAAAACCCGATTCACCGGGGGCGGGGCACGACTTTCACTGTTGCGTCGCTGGGCGCAGGCGGTGCCATGATCTCTTCGGCTTCCGGGCCGACGATCCCCCGCATGGTTGCACGGTATCTATCCACGGTTGCCTTTGAGATGGTGGCTCCTGGCGGTGCGCCCTGGGCGAAAGCTGCGAAAGGCCACACCTTTTGTGCTCCCCTGTCCAAAGCCAAGCCTGTCCACTGTGCCTTGGTAACGGCTGCCCTCGCACCGGGGGTGCCAGGAACCGTGATCTCAAAATACCCAAGTGTCCCGTATTGGGTGCCCGGCGCCAAGTCGGGTCCCATAGAAGAAAACAGGTTGCCCAGGCCGTAGTAGGTCCACATGCCGCCGCCTCCAACGCCGCCGGGGGCAACGCCGATCTTTTGCGGAACGTGGACGTGGTGTCCGACGAAGACATCAATGACCCCACTGGCCCCCAGGTCACGCACACGCTTGGCCTGCATGGCAGAGATCGGTACCTTGTATTCCATGCCGTCATGCACGGAAGCAATGACGACATCCGCACCCTGCACACGGGCCTGATAGGCGATTTCTACTACGCGTTGAGTGTCGTTGACATGCACTAGCCAGGGTTCGTTTCGCAGCTCCCTGATGCGCCCTTGGTTGAGGCCGTATGTCATCGAAATGTGCGCAACCTTGATGGTTCGCCCGTGCTGGGTCACCTCATAAATCTGCGCCACATCTTCTGCTGCGCTGCGTGCCGTACCAACCACACCCATCCCGGCCAGGTCAAAGAGCTCCATAGTGTGAACCAGGCCAGCGCGCCCCTTGTCCCACGAGTGGTTCGACGCAGTCGAACACCCGTCATAGCCGACGTGTTGCAGGGCGTGAACAAAATTGTCTGGCATCCCAAAAGCAGGGAATGTCGAGATCTGGGCAGGCGTCGGGGCAAACATGGCCTCCTGGTGACACAAACCAATCGTGGCAGGCTCAATCCAAGGCTTTATCGCCTCAATCGTGGACGTGAAATCATATCCGCCAGGTGTGCCCGCGCCCTTGCGTTTCGCGTAGTTCAAGATCGGCGTATGCGGAAGATAATCCCCAGTCACGGCCACAGAGAAGGTCACATCAGGTAGGGTCGTTGGGCTTTGGGTAGGGCTTTGGGTCGGGCTTGGCTTGTTTTGTGAAGGTATTGCCGAGGGCGCTGCGTTGACACTGCCTGCAGGAACGATACTCACCGTTTCCTCAGGCTGCGCATCCTTGCTCGGAGCCGTGCTAGAACAACCAGTCAGGCTCAGTGAGAGAAGCAGTGCCCCAGCGGCGAGCACTGCAAGAGTTTTTTGGGCAGTGGGCATGCGCCAATCGTAGCAAGAACTAGATTTTTGAGGTAGGCACTATACAAGAGGGCTACCCTTTCGGGATTGATGAGGGAGTACTTATTGCTATACACGACAGCATCCCCATGCCTGCATGCATCCTGCAGGCCCTAATGCCAGCTACTTTGTGTGATGCGCAACCGCCGCAGCCATGTGTGCCACGTGTTCTGCCTTACCGCTGAGCACTATGTACTCGGTGTTCTTGGTGTGCGATATTTTTCCGACTTTCTCGCCCGCAGGATCATAGATCCCGATAATCGCACCGACGTATCTTTTGTGGTCGAAGGCCAAAACCTCGACGGTGTCCCCGCGTGCCTTGCACATCTCTACCAGTTCCTCAATCGACACATAACCCTCGTTTGAGAAACTGATGACCAGGGTCTGCGCCTTCACTGCTGCGATTGTGCGCGCAAAGGCAGTGGGCATCTGGCGTTTCTTATTGAATACGCTTTTGGTTTCCTCGTCGCGGGCGTCCAGACGTTTACACGCAATCCCATAATGCTCGGGGTGATCCCAACGAATCAGGGTCTCCCAAATGTGGTAGTTCGTGAAGTATCGGTGCTGGTTATAGGGTGGATCTAGGTAGGCCAAGTCAACTGGCGGCAAATCCCCCACGAGCTCCAAGGCGTCGCCTCGGATAGCCCGCCCCGTGCCGGGCGTCAAAACAGGAACCCGAAGCTCCAGGTCTTTCAACGCCCTGGGTGCCCACTCTTTCAGGTACGCCATTTGTAGGCCAACCGTTGAATCCACAGCGTCGGCCGCCTCCATCAACGAGGTCAACAGGATTGGGCGAAGATAAGAATCTGCGTACAGGTCATCTATCCCCTGGCGAATCGCATCGATACGCTGGCCGTTTTTCGGATGAAAATAGCGCGCGTCCTCACAAAAGGTTTTTGTCACGTACCCGCGTACGTCGGGCAGCGCGTTCAGAGACTCAATCGCCTCTTCAATCTCAACCACATCCACCTGCGTACTGTCCGCCTCCACGTAACACTGCGCCAAGACCTCGGAATACGAGGCAATATCCACTGCGTAAACAAAGGCACCTCGCCTGCAAAACTCTTGAGCCACCCGAGTTGTGCCCGTAAACAAATCCAAGGCCGTGCGCGCTCCGCTGGCAGACAAGAGCTCCCCCAAAACCGGCACTAACACCCTTTTTGAGCCCAGGTATTTAATGGCCACATCGACCACCCCACCCAAAGCCAGCGCCGCGCCCACATCGAGCCGCCCTCGGAAATAATAAAACTGTCATGAGGCCAACCCGTCTAGCATCCGCATGATCAGTGCTGTCAGGCCGAAGGTCAGCAGCCAGGTTCCCCAGGCCAGCCCAATGCCCGTGCCGTCCAAAATCCAGGCGTCCAGATCGGCAGGTGTCATGGGGATCGCCCATGAAGTCAGGTTCCGCACCTCCAAAATTACCGAGCCCAGAGCCAACGCGCCCGCAGCGAGGCTGACCAGCCCTAGCGCAGCAAGCACGGTTTGCGCCCCGTTTGCACCCGCGCGGCCTGCAGAATGTGTGGATGAATCCTTGGGTGCCGTGGCCCGTTTCGCGCGTCGCCTTCGCTTCTCATATGGGGCGAGCGCAAGGGTCCAGGTAGCGACCACGAGGATTGCGACGAGAACATCGGACAGGCGATGCCAACCGTTAGCCAAGACAGATGCGCCCATGAGGGTCGTCAATATGGTCCCTAGCCAGGTGGCAGCGGTGCGCCAAGAATGCGGAACGACCATTATGAGGGCCGCCGCGGCAGCTGCGGCAGCGGTCGTGTGCCCAGAAGGCAAGGAATTCACAGTTGCGATATCCACGCCGAGGTCGGGGCGTTGCAGGATGTAGTGCTTGAGGGCTTGCGTGGTGACATTGGCCCCCACGACCAGCAGGATTGCGCGCGCGGCAAGGGCCCAACGTTTGCGAATCAGCGCAACGGCTGCGGCTATGGCCATCACCCCGGCGACGATGGGGATGGAAACCAGGTCAAGGAGGTAGGTATCGATCCGCAACAGCGCGCCCTTTGCTGCTTTCGAAGCAGTGTGCGCCAGGGCATCAAGGTTTTGGCCCGGGACAGTGTAAACACAGACCCAAGTAATAGCTGCGGCAATGGCGGCGTAGAAAGTGGAAAGCCCAACGCGCTTAATGCGCTTGAAGGCCATGCTGTTTTTTATCTCACGCCAAGACACGTCCCCCAGCCTAGCTGAGTGTATCGGTCGTGTTGTGACTGTATCGGTGGGAGGCGTTCCAGGCGATATGCTCAGGACCCCACCGATACAGTCAGCACAAGAGGGAGCTAGTTATAGGGAGTTAGTTTTGGGGAAGGAAGATTCCTTCGAAGAACTTGGACAATTCCTCGGTGGCATCCAGGGGCAGGACGTGGGCCACGTACTGATCAGGACGCACCACGACGACAACGCCGTCGCGGCTCACACCACGACCCTCAAAGATATCGTCAGCCGTATCTACAGCAAAGACGTTCTCCCAGTTGTTCAAGGCGAAGGGCCCGTTGGCAGGTTTGAAGACCTCGGGCACATCGGTGATCTCGAAGTCGTGAACGCCTTGTTGGTAAATAACCTTGACGTCGAACAAGGAGTTCACATCGGCCCCGGCCGCGGTGTATCGCTTCAAGGGGCCGGCCTCGGAGCCCAACCACTGTCCCCACTGGGCCAGCTTGGAACCTGCGTCCCCTGCGGGGGCCTTGTCGGCGAAAGCGTACAAACGCCAGCGTCCGTCGGCCTCGGCCAGGTGTCCCAGGTGTTTGGGTACCGCGTCACTGCGACGCACCACGCCGTAGGACTTAAAGCGCCTGCCAACAGGGAATCCTGTTGCTAAGTCTTGGTGTGTACCCGCACCTGTCAACACAGAAGGCTTGTAGTGCGTACCGAACCCAGCGGGGAACTCCCACGTGGACACGTAGAAGTCCTCAATCGATTCGGCCGAGCCGCGCGTGGACCCGGCATCGGCCATGCGATAAGACCACTCGCGGTCGAAGTCAATCAGATCCTGGGCTATGGCCTGGCGTTCCGCCGTGTAGGTCTCAAGTAAGGACTCTGGGCTTTGGCTGCGCAGTACTTGCGCCAGTTTCCAGGCCAGGTTGAAGCCGTCTTGCATGGACACATTCATGCCCTGCCCGGCCTTAGCCGAGTGCGTATGGCAGGCATCCCCGGCAATAAACACCCTGGGGGTCCGCGTGCCGACCTCGGCGGTGGGCACGTCGTCGAAGCGGTCGGTCACCCTGTGTCCCACCTCGTAAACAGACCACCACGCCACGTTTTTAACGTCTATCGAGTAAGGCGCCATAATCGCGTTGCACTTGCGCAAGATTTCTTCCAGGGGAGTCTTACGCACCTGACCGTCGTCGCCCTCGGGAACCTCGCCCAGGTCAACATAGGTCCTAAAGAGGTAGCCGCCCTCGCGCGGGATGTGCAAGATCGAGCCCTTGGACGAGTGAATAATGCACTTGGTGCGGATATCCGGGAAATCGGTTGTGGCTAGGACATCGGCAACGCCCCAAGCATGGTTTGAAATCCCACCCAGGTGCTGAGCACCGATGGCCTTGCGCACCAGCGAGTGCGCCCCGTCAGCACCCAAGGCGTACTTGGCGCGAATCACGCGTTCAACGCCCTCCGCATTTTTGACCGTAGCAACCACTGGGTAGTCGCCCTCGGCAATCTCGAGGGAGGTGGTCTCCCAGCCGTAATGCGGTTCTAGACGGGCGGGTGCACGCTGTGCGAACTCGGCGAAGTAATCCAGGACTCGGGCCTGGTTGACAATCAGGTGCGGGAATTCTGAAATCCCCGTCGGATCGTCAGCCGTGACTTTGGCCCGCACGATGTTTTCGGGTTTATTCGGGTCGGCCTTCCAGAAGGCTGTTTCGGTAATCTGATAGGCCTCTTGGATGATTTGCGGCGCAAAGCCAAATGCCTGAAAGGTCTCAACTGAACGTGCCGCGATGCCGTCAGCATGTCCAAGGATGAGGCGGTGAGGGCGGCGTTCGACCAAAACAGTGCGGATGTCCGGGAACATCGCTAGCTGGGCTGCGGTTATCATGCCCGCTGGTCCTGCCCCGATGATCAGGACATCAGCGGTTTCCGGCACGCTGGCAGAGTCGACGGTTTGCCCAGGAGAGGGTAATACGCGTGGGTTTTCGGATACGTATCCGTGGTGGTGGAATTGCATTTTCTCTTCCTTAGCTCAGTGGTGGGCAACGCTGCCGCCACACCAAACGGAATATCTGAAATAATATACGATTCTTTTCGGGTGTCAAGGGGAAGTTTGCCTCTACTTTGGTTTCCCTATAGGTGCGCAGGTGGGCTCAGCTTTTGCGGCTATATTTTGCCGAGGGCGAGGACGCATCCCAGGAAATGCGGCGATTATCGGGGATTCTGTTTCCCACTAAACGCCATGGTCCAGGGCATTCCCGTGGGCAAATTTTGCGAATTTTCTAAAATCGCTTGACATGCTTCAGAGATTCCGTAAGACTGTACTTCAAAATCGTATATGATCTCGTACACGATTTGGACATTGCCGTGATTCCAAAGAAGGAATCCGTGCCCTATATGACTTCAAAGGAGGGCCCATGGCCACCCAGACCCCCACAGAAAACCGTCTGGTCCTAGACCAAACGAAAAAAGAAGACCGCCGCGTTGCACTGGCCACTCTGGTTGGAACCGCTATCGAGTGGTACGACTACTTCATTTACGCCTCAGCCGCGGCCCTGGTACTTGTCCCCCTGTTCTTTGAGCCCTTCAAAGAAACCTACGGTGCTGTCGCCGGACAAATCCTGGCCTTCGCAACCGTGGGCGTATCCTTCTTCTTCCGCCCCTTGGGCGCCATGGTCGCAGGACACCTGGGCGACAAGCTGGGTCGCAAAATCATGTTGGTTGTCACCCTGATCTTGATGGGAGCAGCCACCACGCTTATTGGCCTACTTCCAACATACGCAAGCGCAGGGATGCTTGCCCCGGTCCTCCTCGTGGCATTGCGCATCCTGCAAGGCTTTAGCGCCGGTGGCGAATGGGGTGGAGCTGCCCTGATGGCCGTGGAACACGCACCGACTGAAAAACGAGGCCTCTTCGGCGGATTCCCCCAAATCGGTGTACCCGTAGGGATGCTCATGGCCACCGCTGTTTTGGGCATCATGTCAGCAGTCACCACCGAAGAACAGTTCTTGGCATGGGGGTGGCGAGTGCCTTTCATCTTGTCCCTGGGCCTGGTTGTTGTGGGCATTTGGATCCGCAAAGGCGTCCAAGAATCCCCTGTCTTCCAAGAGATCAAGAAGAGCGAAGAAAAAGTCCACCTGCCTTTGGTCCAAATGTTCAAATACTCCGGCAAGCAGGTTGCCTTGGGTGCCCTGACCTTCGCGGGCAATAGCGCCATGGGCTACATGATCACCGGCGGCTACATCCTGGCCTACACCACCCAGCACCTAGAAGTGCCCCGAACGACCATGTTGAACCTGGTCACCTTAGCTGCAGCCGCCTGGGTCGTCACCACCCTGTTTGCCGCCAAGCTATCCGACAAGATCACACGCCAACGCACCTTCCAAATCGGTTTCGTGCTGCAACTGATCTGGCTGCTGCCCATGTTTTTATTGATCGACACAGCCCGCCCCTGGATTATCGCATTGTCTATGGTTACAGCCACCCTTGGCCTGGGCATGACCTACGGGCCGACCTCGGCAATGTTTGCTGAAATGTTCCCCGCAAAGGTTCGCTATTCGGGGGCAGGAATTACCTATGCCTTTGGCTCCATCATTGGCGGCGCCTTCGCTCCTATGATTGCTGCGGCCCTGTTTGCCAAGTTCGGCACCAATGTCGCCGTTGTGGGATACCTGATGACCTTCAGCCTTATCGGCCTCATAGCCGTGTCGGTGTTGAAGGACCGCACAGGGGGCGCACTTGATGCCTCGGCCACCGACATTGAAGGCCAAGCCCAGCTGGAAGCGGCCTTAGCCAAGGGCGCAGAAGACATGGGCGCTCGCAGCGTTACCTTCGACCAAGACTCCGGCTACTGACAGACTCTCCGGGTGTTTCGTAGGCGTCCGTCTGCCTGCGGGACACCCGGAGACCGGGACCCTCGGACAACCGAGCCAAGAACCTAGCCAAGAAAACTCGCAGAAAGGCGATCACAGATGGACAACCTCACAGAAGCTCTAGGCACACGCCCAGGCAAGATCATCGCCGTGCATCTGTCGTACCGATCGCGTGCCCTTCAACGCGGCCGCACCCCGGCACATGCCTCGTACTTTATGAAGGCATCGTCTTCCTTGGCTGGTTCGGGTGAGGTCACGCAACCGGCAGGCACTGAACTGTTGGGTTTTGAAGGCGAAGTCGCAGCCATCATCGGCACGCCCGCCCGCAATATCAGCCCCGAAGACGGCTGGGCGCACGTCGGCTGGGTCACCGCATCCAATGACCTGGGCTTACACGATCTGCGCGCGGCGGATAAAGGCTCCAATGTGCGCTCCAAATCAGGTGACGGTTACACCGCACTGGGCCCTGCCTTGATCGACGCCCGCTCAGTCCAAGAAGACGGGCTGCGTGTGCGCACCTGGCTGGACGGCGAAGTGGTCCAAGACGACACCACGGCAGGAATGCTCTTTACGATTGGCGCAATCGTTGCAGATTTATCGCGCGTTATGACATTGGAGGTCGGCGACGTCATCTTGACCGGCACACCCGCCGGGGCGTCCGTGGCAGGGGTGGGACAGGTCATCGAGGTCGAGGTCTCGTCCACAGAGGATCCCTCGCTGACCTCGGGGCGCTTGCGCACCACCGTCGTTTCGGGACCCGCCTTAGCACCCTGGGGTAGCCCCCCTGAGGTTGACGACAAACAGAGGATTGACGCCTGGGGCAGCATCGAAGCGGCCAGACTTTCCGGGAATATTGCCGAGGGCGACACGCAAGCAGCCTTCGAGTTGACCGATGACTTGCGACGCAGGCTACTGAACGTAGGTGTTGCAACGCTGTCAGCCCAACTGCGTGCGCGGGGTTTCAACGAGGTGTCTATAGACGGTGTTGGAACTCTTGCCCCTGGCAAGAAGATGGTGGGACGGGCACGCACCTTGCGCTACCTGCCCTACCGCAAGGACCTTTTCGAGGCGCGCGGTGGAGGATACAACGCGCAAAAACGCGCCATTAACACCGTAGAGCCTGGCGAGGTCCTGGTCATGTCGGCCCGAGGCGTGGACAACGCAGGGACCATCGGCGACATTTTGGCACTGCGCGCCCAGGTCAGAGGGGCAGCCGGGATCATTACGGATGGTTGTGCTAGGGATTACTCCCTGGTGGGCGCCCTGGACATTCCAGTGTGGGCAGCGGGTCCTCACCCTGCCGTCCTGGGGCGCCACCACATTCCCTGGGAAACCGACGTAGACATCGACTGCGGCGGTGCTCTTGTCCGGGTGGGCGATGTGATCGTCGCCGACGATGACGGCCCAATCGTCATCCCACCGCACCTGGTCATTGAGGTCCTTGAAGCGGCAGAAAAACAGGAAGCCGAGGAGGAATTCATCGTCGAGATGGTGCGCAAGGGCGAATCCGTCGACGGCCTGTACCCCCTTGGACCTCAATGGCGCTTGCGTTACGAGGAGTGGCGATCATCCAAGAACAAAGGCCAGGCTACGTGAGAAACCGCCCTCGGCAATAGAAAAACCAAACGAAACCCAGACAATAAAGGACAAGAAAAATGAACCTTCGCGAAAAACTATCCGGCGCAATCGCCCCCGTGTTTACCCCGTTTACCGCTTCGGGCGAGGTCGACCACGAATCGCTGACGCGCATGGTGACCTGGCAGTTGGCCAACGGGTCGATTGGAATCTCGATCGGCGGGTCGACGGGTGAGCCCTCGGCGCAGACCATTGAGGAACGCGCAAAAGCGATAGACACCGTCAAGGCAGCCCTGGCCGGGACGAACGCGGCCTTTGTGCCCGGGACCGGCTCGGCGAAACTGGATGAAACCCTGGAGTTGACCGCACATGCGAAGAAGGTCGGCGTGGATGCGGCCTTGATCATTACGCCGTATTACGCCAGGCCAACCCAGGAAGCGCTGTACCAGTGGTACGCCACGATTGCCCGCGAATTCCCTGACCTGCCGCTGATTGCCTACAACGTGCCCTCGCGTACCGCGGTTGAAATGGCGCCGGAAACCTTCGCCAGGCTGTACAAGGATTTCGACAATATTGTGGGCATCAAGGAAACCACCAAGGACTTTGAGCACTTCTCGCGCACCATGCACCTGTGTGGCCAAGACTTGCTGATGTGGTCGGGCATTGAGCTGCTGTGCATGCCCCTGATTCCGCTGGGCGGGATTGGGTTCATCTCTGCCCTATCCAACATCGCCCCGAGGGCGGTTGCTGACACCTATGCGGCGGCCGTTGCGGGCGACTGGGATAAGGCCCGTGAACTGCACTATGGCGTACATCCCTTGGTGGACCTGCTGTTTGTGGAAACCAACCCGGCACCCGCCAAGTGGCTCATGGAACAGCGCGGGCTGATTACTTCAGGTGCTGTGCGTTCGCCCTTGATCGGGTTGACCGAGGCCGGGCAGGCGCGTGTGCGTGACCTGGCAGCGCAGGCCGCAGACTACCTGACACCCGTCAACTGAGCGTTGCTCGATAGCCGATAGAAGCCGAAAGTAAAAGGAGAAAGACATGACTGAGCGTCCCCAAGGCATCCCAGAACGCATCCGCCACTACATTGGTGGGCGCCTGGCCGATTCCGTGTCGGGTGAGACCTTCGATGTGCTGACACCCGAGACCAACGAGGTTTATGTGCAGGCCGCTTCGGGCGATAAGGCTGATATTGACCTGGCGGTGGCAGCCGCCCGCAAGGCCTTTGACGAAGGCCCGTGGCCTGCCATGAAACCCCGTGAACGCTGGCGCATCCTCAACCGCATCGCCGATGAAATCGAGTCACGCGACGCCGAGCTGGCCGCTATGGAGTCCTTTGACACGGGCCTGCCCATCACGCAGGCACGTGGCCAGGCCAGAAGAGCCGCCGAAAACTTCCGCTTCTTCGCAGATTTGATCGTCGCCCAAAGAGACGAGGCATACAAGGTCCCGGGCATGCAGATCAACTACGTCAACCGCAAACCCGTGGGAGTGGCCGGCCTGATCACCCCGTGGAACACGCCCTTCATGCTGGAATCCTGGAAACTGGCTCCCGCCTTGGCCTCCGGCTGCACGGTCGTCTTAAAACCTGCAGAGTTCACGCCACTATCGGCCTCCCTTTGGGTAGAGATTTTCGAGGCAGCAGGCCTTCCCGAGGGCGTCTTCAACATGGTGCACGGCTACGGAGAGACTGCTGGCGACTCCCTGGTCAAACACGTGGATGTCAACCTGATTTCCTTCACTGGTGAGACCACGACGGGTCAGCTGATCTTCTCGAACTGTTCAGCGACCCTGAAGGGCATGTCGATGGAGCTGGGAGGCAAATCGCCTGCCGTCATCTTTGACGACGCCGATTTCGAGGCTGCCCTTGATTCCACGCTGTTCGGCGTGTTTTCTTTGAACGGCGAACGTTGCACTGCTTCGTCTAGGATTTTGGTGCAGCGCGGGATCTATGACCGCTTCGTCGAGGCCTACGCCGCGCGCGCTGCAAAGGTCAAGGTAGGAAAGCCCTCGGACCCGACAACCGAACTGGGCGCCTTGGTCCACCCCGAACATTACGACCGCGTCATGGGCTATGTCGCCCTCGGCAAATCTGAAGGTCGCTTGGTCGCCGGAGGTTCACGCCCAGCCGAATTCCCGGAAGGAAACTACCTGGAACCAACCGTCTTTGCCGACGTGCCGCGCACCGCGCGCATTTTCCAGGAGGAAATCTTTGGTCCCGTCGTGGCGATTACGCCTTTCGACACGGAGGAAGAGGCCGTCGAACTGGCCAATGACGTGAAATATGGGCTGGCGGCCTACGTGTGGACCTCTGATTTGCGTCGCGCGCATTCGGTGGCGCATCGCATAGAGGCCGGGATGGTCTGGCTGAACTCGCATAATGTGCGCGACCTGCGTTCACCTTTTGGTGGCGTGAAGGCCTCTGGCCTGGGCAATGAGGGCGGGTACCGCTCCATCGATTTCTACACCGAATCGCAGGCCGTGCACGTCACCTTGGGTGATGTTCACACGACGCGTTTCGGGGCAACTGGGTATTCCGAGGCCGACCCGGCGCTCGGTCACCTGGGCGGCAAATAAGGGCTTGTCTTCTTGAGCAAGTGAGCAAGTAGAGCCACACAACTGAATAACCGAACAACTGGATAACTGGAGAACACAACAATACAAAGGAGTACAACATGTCTGTCATCCCCAAGCCTTCTGTTCCGGCACCCAATATCATCCGATGTGCGTCGATGGAACTGGTCGTTACCGACCTGGCCAAGTCGCGCGAGTTTTACGTCGACGTGTTGGGTCTGGTTGTGACCGAGGAAGATGAAAACGCTATCTACCTGCGGTCTTTGGAAGAGTTCATCCACCACAACCTGATCTTGCGCAAGGGCCCCGTGGCGGCTGTTGCGGCGTTTTCTTACCGCGTGGCTTCGCCAGAGGACGTGGACTTGGCCGAGGCCTACTACAAGGAACTGGGTTGCCGCGTGGAGCGCAAGAAGGACGGCTTCGTCAAGGGCGTGGGAGACTCTGTGCGCGTGGAAGACCCTCTGGGCTTCCCCTTCGAGTTCTTCTACGAGGTCGACCACGTCGAGCGTCTGGTGTGGAACTACGAGCGTCACAGCGCGGGCGCCCTGGTGCGTCTGGACCACTTCAACCAGGTCACCCCGGATGTGCCACGCGGACGCAAGTACTTTGTGGACCTGGGCTTCAGGGTTACCGAGGACATTAAAGACGACGCGGGCGTGACCTATGCCGCCTGGGTGGCGCGCAAGGCCACCGTGCACGATACGGCCTTGACGGGTGGCGATGGGCCTCGCATGCACCACGTGGCTTTCTCAACCCATGAAAAGCACAACATCTTGTACATCTGCGACAAGCTGGGGGCCCTGCGCATTTCGGATCGCATTGAGCGCGGACCTGGGCGTCATGGCGTGTCCAACGCCTTCTACCTGTACCTGCGCGACCCAGATGGTCACCGCGTAGAGATCTACACGCAGGACTACTACACGGGCGACCCCGACAACCCGACCGTGACCTGGGACGTCCACGATAACCAGCGCCGTGACTGGTGGGGCAACCCCGTTGTGCCTTCGTGGTACACGGATGCCTCGCGGGTCTTGGACCTGGACGGGAATCTGAAAGAGATCGTCAAGCGTGAAGAACCTTCGGAACTTGAGGCAACCATCGGAGCTGATGGGTTCTCTTACACCCGCAAGGGCGATAAGGAACAGGGCTTCAAGCTGGGTAACACGCTGTGAGTCAGGCTTAGACGCTTGAGGGCGACCCTATAGTTGACCCTTACAGGTCTAAGGAAACCCAATGTGGGGTGGGCTAATGTCAGTCCACCCCACATTTGTATATAGAATCAATACGGTTTTTCATATGTCAGGAGACGCGCATGACCCCTTCCAAATCCGAGATGGTTTATCAGGAGTTGCGTTCACGCGTAATGGACGGGCGTTATGTGCCAGGTTTTCGAATCGTCCTGGGTGATGTCGCAAAAGAATTGAGCGTGTCCGTCGTACCTGTTCGCGAGGCCTTACGCCGACTTGAAGCAGAACGAATGATCACCTTCACCACCAATGTGGGAGCACAGGTGGCCTCCATCGATGTCAATGACTATTCAGAATCCATGCAGGTGCTGGCGATGATGGAGGGGGTCGCCACGGCGATTGCGGCTGAACACATCAGCGACGAACAGCTGGGCAGGGCGGCTGAAGTCAACGACCAGCTTCGCGCCTTGGCCCTGAGTGACTCTTTCGACCCGCACTTGTTTACGCAGCTCAATAATCGTTTTCATGAGATCATCTGTGGGCCTTGCGACAACGCACACCTCATGGAGCTTCTGCGTGACGAGTGGGGTCGCGTGGCCGTCATCCGCCGCAATGTTTTCGCCTTCGAGCCTGTGCGCTCGGAAAAGTCCGTAGCAGAACACGACCACATTTTGGGACTGATCCGCGCACGTGCGCCCTTCGCCGAAATCGAGGAAGCGGCGCGCAGACACAAGCTACGAACCCGCCGCGAGTTCGTAGAATCTCCCCCACCCCCGCGCTGAGCGTATCGGTCGTGTCGTGACTGTGTCGGTGGGAGGCGTTCCGGGCAATACAGTCAGGACCTCACCGATACAGTCGGCACAAGGGTTGACAGGATGTGCTTGGCGCCTAGTTTGTGTAGGGGCTCGTTGGCGTTTCCGCACTTGGGGGACTGGATGCAGCTGGGACAACCTTCGGCGCAGGGGCACTGGGTTACAACCTGGCGTGTCGCCTCCACCCAGGTTTCCACCTCGCGATACGCCCTCGCACAATAGCCAGCCCCTCCCTGGGGACCGTCGTAAATAAAGATTGTCGCCTGCCCCGTACCGGGATGCCAGGCGGCCGACAGGCCCCCAATGTCCCATCTGTCGCAGGTCGCAATCAAAGGCAGCATCCCGATCATGGCGTGTTCGGCCGCATGCAGGGCACCTGCAACAGTGTCTGGCCCATCCAGGTTTGCGTCCTTCCTGACCTGCGCAATCACGGCGTCCGGGTATGTGAACCACACGGCCTGAGTGTTCAGGGTCCTGGGCGGCTGATCAACGGGGTAACTTCCGACTATCTCCATGCCGGGCGCGCGCAGCAGCTGATAACTCTCTAACTGGGTGACGACCTGCACGTTTCCAAAGTGGATGCGCACGCCGCCGGGTAGGTCACGCGCGTGTTGCACACCCTGAATCGTGACGTCCTTGAAATCCTTAGGCCTCGTTCGCCACTTCGGCTTGCACGGCGCGACCGTAATAACGGGGCCTTCGCGGTGCTTTACGGTAAAGGTCTGGCCCTGGTGCACGTAAATTGCCCCTGTGAACAGCGCAAAGAACGCGCCTTCTTCGTCAACATCACCCAAGATCCGCCCGGTGCCTTCTTCGACCAACTGGATGCTTCCGCCGCTGCCACGCAGGTCCACCAGTTGATGCGGGTTCTCAGGGCGGGTCGCATTCCAAAACCACCCCTGTGGCCTGGGAGTTAGCAGCCCCCGTTGTTCCAACACACGCACCAGCTGCGGGATATTGTCCGCATCATTTTCTATTTCCGAGGACGGAAAGAATAAAGCCAGGTCCTTGGAGGTTAGTGGGGACTCTTTAGCTGCCGCGCACAGTTGAGGGGCCAAAACGTAGGGGTTGCTCGGGTCAAAAATAGTCTCTTCAACCCCCTTGAGTAGCTCTTTCGGGTGGTGTGCGAGGTACTGATCCAAGGGGTTCTCACTGGCCACGAAGACGGCAATCCCGGATGCTCCTGCCCTGCCTGCGCGCCCGGCCTGTTGTCTCAGGGAGGCTCGCGTACCAGGGAAGCCGCAGGAGACGACTGCATCCAGGCCGCCGATGTCCACCCCGAGTTCAAGGGCGGAAGTCGAGGCCAGGGCACGAATCGCACCGTCATTGATTGCCGCTTCGAGTTCGCGGCGTTCTTCTGGCAGGTAGCCGCCGCGGTAGGCGGCAACTGGCAGCTGGGAAGCCTGGCGCTGCCCATAACGTCGCTCGATTTCCAACTCGGTTGCCTGCGCCAGAGCCTCGGCACCTGCGCGCGCACCAATAAAGGACAACACCCTGGCCCCAAGACCTACGAACAAGGCCGTCACCAGGGCGGATTCTCGGATGGAGGAAATGCGCTTGGGTTTCAGTTCCACGGCTTCAAGGTCCGCGACCTTATCAAGGGTTGTAGGCGTGGGTGTTGGTGTCTCGGATCCAGTTTGTCCCTCTAACCAGGGGTCATCGGCTGGCCTGTCCCACATGGACTCGGCTTCTTCTCCGTCTGCACCCTCACCCGTCGGGATGAATCCGGGCTGCCAGCGCACGAAAAACTGTTGCCCCCTGGCCGAACCGTCCTCGGAAATGACTGTGATGGAATCGGGCGGGACACCTAGCAGCCTGCCCGCGAAATCCTCAGGATTGGCCATAGTGGCGGAGAGCATGGCGATGGTGGGGCGCGAACCGTAGAGGGCGGCCAGGCGTAGGAGTCTGCGCAGGACCAGGGCCACGCCCGCGCCAAACGTTCCTTTGTAGGTGTGGACCTCGTCCAAGATGATGTAGCGCAGGCCGCGCAAGAAGCGTCCCCAACGTTCATGACCTGGAAGGATGCCGTAGTGCAGCATGTCCGGGTTGGTGACGATAACATCGGCATGAGCGCGCGCCCAGGCCTTCGCGCCCGATTCGGTGTCGCCGTCCACCTGGCCGACTCGCACGCCAGATTCGGCTGCCGCCAGCAGCGTTTCCAGGGCCTTCACCTGGTCGGTTGCCAGGGCTTTCGTCGGTGCCATGTAGAGGACCGCCGACCTGGCCTCATGCCAGGGCTCGCGTCCTTCTTGGGGACACAAAGAGTTCAAGGCTGGCGCCCATGCGGCGAGGGACTTGCCGGAGCCTGTGCCGGTGCAGATCAGGGTGTGGTGCCCGGCATGCAAGGCCTCGGCTGCTTGAACCTGGTGCGACCAGGGGGTTTCTACGCCCAAGGTCTGCCACGCGTGGATCAGGCCGGGGTCCAACCAGGCGGGCCACGGTGCTCGTTCACCTGGGGTTTCGGGAATGTGGGTGACGCCAATCAGGCGTTCTTGGGCTGTGGCGTGATCGATTTCTTCCAGGGCATGTAATAGCTGTTCAGCAAGCACAACGCACCGCCCTCGGAAATGAAAAAGGAAACGTGAGCTATTGGGCCGATCCGGAGTTGGCGTAATCCTCGAGAGCTTTCCAATCCATATCTGAAAGCTGAGTAGCCCCGCGACGAAGCGCCAAAAGCCTACGTGAGGCGGCTTTACCGGCAATCGAGGCGCGCATGAGGGCACCTAGTTCATCGTCCCCAAAGGGAGAGTGGGACGCTTCTTCGTCTTTCAACACAGGTCAAGAGTACGGGCGCGTGACGAAATTCCAGCGAAGGCGCGCCCAAAACACCAAATCCTAGCCCCTGGCACCCCTGGGGGTTAGGACTGGTTTCCAGGTTTCTCGCGGAATGGACAAGATGGCCACGGCAGCGACGATCGACAGGCATCCCACCACGTCGAAGCCAGTTGCCAGCGCGCCCAATAAGAGGACTGACAAGGTCATGGTCGACATCAACTCAGTGGTTGAGACCAGGGCAGCCAACACGGGACCTGCCAGTTTTACGCCGTACAAGAAGAACATAGTGCCGATCACCGTGCCGCCAAAAATCATCACTGAAAGCCCAGCTAGAGAGGGTAGATCCAGGTTCACCTGGTGCCTCCAGGGTCGATCCACGATGGTCAAGATGACAGCTGATATAAGCATGCCCCACCCGGTCAGCAGAGACGTCGAATACGTGCGGTAGAGATCACCGGGCGCCAGGGCGCGAATAACGGTCATAATCATGGCGATCACACACCACAACAAACCGATGGGCGAAACATCCAGGGTGTCCAGCTTTCCGTGGGTCGCGATCAAGAACACGCCCAGCAGGGACATGACAACGCAGAGGATTTCCAAGAAGGTGGGCACGCGACGCATGCGCGCGCAGGTCCACAAAAGGATGACGGCAGGAGCCGTATAGCCGATCATCGTCGAGGTCGTCGCATTGGTTTCGGCAATGGAAATCAGCGATGTGTAGGTAAATAGCCCAATCCCACAGATTCCCAGCAACAAAAACCTGGGGAGGTTTTTTCGGTCTTTCCACGGGCGCATGAGCCAACGCAGACGGACCTTGGGGTAACGCCAAGGGTTGTGCACGCCTCGCCCTCGAAAAAAGGCCCATCCGAGGACGATCACTCCGCCAATCCACAGGCGCACGATTGCCGTCCACTCTGGTGAGAGATGTTTGGTCAGGAACAGATACTCCCCTGCAATGCCGGAGGCAGAAAACCCAATGGCGGAACAAAGCACCAACAGCACACCCAAGAAGGGGCGCTTCGTCGTGGTGTGGAAACGAGCATCGGACACATGTCCAATACTAGGGCGTTTTGGGTGCATTGTTGAGCCTGTGATTACGGGATTTTGCCGCCCAAACAGCGGCCCTAAATCCGCGAGTGTGAGGTACAGGGTGCGTGGCAAGTGTTATTTGGCGCTGCGTTTTTCGCGGCGCAGGTCGAAGGCGGCCACGGTCAGAGCCACCAGCAAGAACAGCGCCATAACCCCGTAAGAAACAGTCGTCGCCCAGGTCCAACCGGCCCACGCAACGACGGCGAAACAAATGCCTGTGACGATTGCGGTTCCAACTGCAGTGGCTACACGCTCTGCGGTTTGCTTGACGGCACCGGATACACCGCCTGAGGCCGGGGGAACGTCTTGCATGCTCAAGGTCTGATTACATGAGCCAAAAGCGCCTTGACCGATGCCTGCAATGCCCAAGGTCAACAGCAGCCACCAGTGGGATATCTGCCAAAGGTTGATCGCCCACACCACCCCGACTGTGGAGACAATACCCAGCAGTATCCACGACAAGGCCCACAGTATTGTGCGTCGCCCTCGGGTTAGCACCGCGCGCGCCGCCCACAGGGACGCAATACCCGAGGCCAAAGCGTTTGGTAAACCGATTGCTCCAGCCGCCAGTGCGCCCTGCCCCAGTTCTTGTTGCAGGTACAACAGGA
This sequence comes from Actinomycetaceae bacterium, assembly GCA_030538185.1. GTDB lineage: Bacteria > Actinomycetota > Actinomycetes > Actinomycetales > Actinomycetaceae > JAUNUK01. The sequence continues at coordinate 189,824 of JAUNUK010000004.1, forward strand.
TGACGACGAATATAGTTGGGGCCGCCAGGAACATTAAGGCGCCTGCGCCCGTGCCGTAGGCGAAGGAACGTATCTGAAACAGCGCAAGGTCAACCATCGGTTCTTTGCCGCGTTTGAGGTAGGCCCTCTCCCACACGACCCACAGCACAATGAAGGTGCTGCCTGCGGGCAAAAACAGCCATATTGGCCACGGCTCTTTGAGGATGAAGGGCGCCATAATGCCCACCACCCCGGTTGCCAACAGCAGGGCCCCCAGGGGATCGATGTCGACACCTTTGCGTTTCTTGGCTTGCGCGCCCTGGGTCGATTCTTCGGGTTCTTGATGAACCGCTGCCCCACTGGCCTGCCTAGAATCGACAGCCGCCTGGTCTTTTGCGCGCGTCTTTCTGGCCTGTTTGGCAGCTGCCTTGGCAGCCTTTTTGGCGGCCTTTTTAGCCTTGCGTGCTATGCCACGTTTGCGTTCCATCTCGAAGGGCATCACGTAGGCGGCAAACAGCAAACCGATAAGCCCCAAAGGCACGTTGAACAAGAACGCAGCCCGCCACCCGTGGGTAGAACCCACGATGTGAATGAGGGTCCCGGCAATGACGGGCCCTATCGCTACCGAAGCTGAAATCACGGCTCCAATCAGGGCAAAGGCCTTGGCCCGTGTGTGGCCGCGAAAGAACTGTTGGATGATCCCAAGGACTTGGGGGTTGAAGACGCCCGCCCCGATCCCTTGCACGATGCGAGCCACGTTCAGACTCAAGGGCGATGTGGCCAACCCGCACCACAGAGATCCGAGGGTGAAAAGCGCCAAGCCCAGCATGAAGAACGTGGACCTGCCAAATAGGTCTCCCAGCCTGCCAGAGGGCACCAGCAAGATCCCAAAAGCCAGGACGTAGCCGGTCAACACCCACTGCAGGTCGGAATCGCTGGCGTGTAAGGAGGTGCCTATGGTTGCCAGCGCGACGTTCACGGAGGAAACCACGATGAGGCTCATGGCAACAGGGATAAGCAGGGCGATGAGCATCTTCTTGCGCGTAAAGACCCGCGTGGACCCCTCAACCGTGAAAGAGGACGGACCGCCGCTGCCCTTGGGGCCATCTACTTGCGCATCTACCTGATTGTCGCCCACATCCACCAGCCCCCTTTCATCCGCTGAGCCTATCACCTAGTGCCTGAGCCTATTCGCGGGGTGTGCCCCCGGTGAATAGGCTCAGGCCTTGGGTGATAGGCTCAGCAGTTTTATGCGGCGGGGCCTGCGCGGGATTGGGCGAGGGCGGGGCGTACAACACCCAAGATTGGCGTCGGGTAGCGCGCAACCAAGACCACGTCCCAGCCTTCCACCCGGCATTGTTCAAGCTGAGCCCCGTTCATCTGCGCAGTCGCCCCAGCAACGCCGCAGGCGTCACGGCCCCCTTGCAGGGCAGTCGCCCCGGCGACGGCAGCCAGGTCGGCTGCGGCCTCGGCGTGTGCTCTGCCCGCCCCGGCTGCCCCTAAAGCCAGACACATCAGCAAGCAAATTGCTGCAACCCCGATTGTGCCGAGGGCCAAAACTGTGCCAGAACCACGTTCCTGCCTTAAGGTCCCAATCGCGTGCGCATCAAGACACCCCTGCGCAACGCACTCATCCGCTGTGTACCTCACGGCCCCTCCTGGCCTTCCAGGGGAATCGCTGCCTGGGCCTGAGCCTTCAGGCCGACCCAACCCAGCGGGGCGGGAAGGGGCCGCACGACCAGCGCATGCGCAACCCCCGCCCCGCCGTTCACGGTGACGATTGCTGTGGACCCGGCCAGGACCTGCCCGATTTCTTGGGCGCGCCCCACATCGGCGCCTGCCGCAAGTGCCCGGGCGGCAGACCCGGCCGCCTGTGTCACGGCGATGTGAGCAGCCGAAGCAGAACCGGCGAACAGCACCGCTACCAGCATCATCACGACAGCCGGCAGGGTCAGCGCGAATTCGGCGGTCACCATTCCGGCCTCAGACCTTTTTCCGTCACCCGTTTTCATCAGACCGACAGCGCCTTTTCGATCAGCCCCTGTAAGACCGCCTGCAAGGATCCGCCCTTCATGATTGCCAGCAACAACCCCGCAAAGGCTGCGGCCGCCAGCGTCCCGATGGCATACTCGGCCGTGGCCATGCCGTCTTCTTCCTTGCGCACACGCGCAAACCAACCGGCTTTCTTTTCAGTTTCCATATTCTTCTCCTTTATTTCACTTTCCCCGGACCTTCCGGGTTTTCCTCGATTGCCGAGGACGTCTAGTTGCGACTGCGTAGGCACGCATGGCTCAACCCAGCATTCCCTGCGCGGTCGAGATAATGACCGGGGCAAGCCCTATTGCCATAAAGGCAGGTAGCAGGCATAACCCCAGCGGCATCACCAGCTGCACCGACAGTTTTTGTGCAGCCTTCTTGTTTTCTTGTGCACGTGTGCGCCTGAGCTGGTTTGCGGCCCTCAACAACAGCGCCGAGGGCGCAGACCCATCAACCCACGCCGGCTCCAAGGCCCGGGACAATCGCGCATAACCGGGACCTGCCCTAGCCCAAGCCTCTTCCCATGAGGCACCGAGGATCAGCAAAGTCCCTACCCCCTTGAGTTCTTGGACATCCAAAGCCCAGGCCAGGGCCTCAATCGTGTTTGGTATCGAGGCTCCACAGTCCAGGATTGAGGAGGTCAACACCAATAAGACGCCCTCGTCAATGGGGGTTCTTCCTGGGGGTTCCATGGCCTGTTTCACCAGGGCACGAGTCCAGATATTACCTGCGACCATCAGGCCAATACCCACGCAGATCACCAGGGTTCCTATTGAGCCTGACAGCAATATGCCCAAAGGATCGGCTCCCACTGCGTGCCCTAATAGCAGGGCCAACAGTGGTAATCCTCCCAAAAGTCGTGCGGTTGCGCGTGGCGCAGCCAGGGCAATGTCCCTTTCACCTCGGTCCTCTGCTGCCTGGGTGATCGCGGTGGCACAGGTATCCAAGACCTGAGCCAAGGGGGCACCGACCTTATGTGACACCCGGCAGGCAGCCCTCAGGGCAGGCACAGTGGCCGCAAACCCAGGGCTACGAGCCATAACATCTAGAGGATCGCGTGAAAAGATGCGTCCCTTACCTTCGAGGACCTTGTTTTCCAGGGCCACCAGCGCGCGGGGGACGCCTTCGTCCAGGGCGTCATTCTTCAGGTCCCACGCTACATCCAGCTCATCTGGAGCATCCGATTCATCAGAACCTTGCAGACCACCTTGCAGCCTGGGATCCACCCTTCCTAGAGTCTTGGCCCAGGCGGTCTCCACAACCTCTCCCGAGGTTAAACGCGAGGCAACCTCGACAACAATCATGGACATATCGGCTGATAAGCGGCGCTTTGAGCGACTGAAACCGACAATGTTGACGCCCAGTTGCTCAGATCCGCCACTATCTCTTACGTGGGACAGCGCAAAACGCGGATTGCGCCACCCCAAAACCCCAACCCCCACCAGAGCCAAAGCAGCCGACACCCACGCCAGCAGCGGCAATTGCCCGATAAGCACCACCATGTGCTCAAGGACGGAACCAAGGTTGATTGTTTTCATGCCTCAACGGTGACGGGGATTCGCCCTCGGAAAAAGGGGGAACCTCTACAGCAGTGGATAAACCTAAAACCAACTGCCTGTGGATAACTCCCCTCAGCTGCTCACAGCACCCAAGTTATGAAAGGGCCTTGACAAACCGCCCGGCGCATGGTTTCCTAGTTTCTAAAGGACCTTTCATAAGCAAGGGAGCGTGAATGGGAACCGACGACACCCACAATGGACGACTGGCCGTCCTGGGCGCCGACAACCGTGCCCATTGCTTCGCGTTCATCAGGCGTCACGGACAGCAATCCATAACTGAACTGGCCGCACACACGAAACTTTCCCGCCCAACTGTGCGCACGCACATCGACGCCATGAAAGACATGGGACTCCTGCACGAAACAGAACAGCCCTCGCAGTCGCAAGGCGGACGCCCCGCAGCTTCATTCACCATCAATGCCTCAGCCGCCTACCTGGCGGTTTTCGATATCTCGAAACATGAACACCGCTACCTGCTGTGCGATATTTCAGGCACAATCCGCCGCGCCCTAGTCAAAGATGTCCCCGGCGACCTGAGCATCCCCCAACGCGAAGCCCTTATCGAGGCAGACCTCAAAGAACTAGCCGAAACCGCCGCTGTCCCACAAGAGGCCATCCAACGGTTTTCCGGATCTGTTGGAACCCAGGTCTCAAGCGCAGGGGCCATCTTGGAATATGCAGACAACGTGGCCTTGCTTGACGACAATTTCGCCAAACGACTACACGCGCCCGTCACACTGGAAAACGACCTCAAGGCCGCCAGCTACGCAGAACACCACATCGGTTGTGCTCAAGGAGTGGACAACCTGGTTTACACCCTGGCCTGGCACCGCGTCGCTGCCGGGATCGTCCTCGGCGGAAAAATTCACCGTGGTTTCCACGACCTAGCCGGCGAACTAAACCTCATCACCAGCACCGATCCCACACAGGATTTCGCACAAGATTGGAATGACTGGCCCACCTTCCTTCAGGTTTTAAAAAATGCCGAGGGCGGCTCGACTAAAGCCCAGCGATCAGTAAAGGCCTTTTGCCAGGCAGCGGGCACTCAAACTGCTTTCCTTGCCATGAGCATTGACCCCGAAATGATCGTTTTGGGCGGCCCCTTGGTACACCGAAGCCCCTACTTCGTTGAAGAAATCACCTCCGTGTTGGACCAGCTTTTGGGCAATACCCCTGGCATAGATATTCGCCTGTCCCAACTGCGGTCTTGGGGGCCAGCACTGGGAGCAGCCCTGAAAGGAATGGAGGCCCTAGAAACAGCACTAATCGGGGCCCCGAGCCTGGAACATACTTTGCGAAACACAACAGATGTAGAGATCCCTCTACCTGTCAAACACTAGGCGCACGTCGCGTACGTCTAAACCCAATAAGGAGAAACACATGTCAAAGAGGACACTGCTAGGTATCGGAGCTCTAGCCATGTCACTTGCCCTGGGTGCTTGTGGAGCCGGTAGCGCCGGCGATGCTGGCAGCGAGGGCAAGGACACGGGAGGGAAGGACGGTGCCGTAAACTACGTGCTTCCGACCTCCTGGGCGAACGTCGAAGTTTTCAAGGAAAACGTCGCCAAGTTCCAAGAAGAATCCGGTATAACCGTAAACGTTCAGGCCGTTCCCGACGAAAACTACAACTCGGTTGTCGGCTCGCGCCTGGCAGGTGGCACTGACGTGGACATCTTCGCTGGCGCCTACCAGTTGTTCGACGTTCCCAACGTCATGATTGAACTGACCGACGAAGACTTCATGAAGCGCATGCCTGAAGGGCCGCTCAATTCTTTGAGGCACACTGACGGCAAGATTTACTCCTTCCCGTCCCCATCCCCCGGTGCTACCTTCGGCGTTTTCTACAATAAGAAAGCCCTTGAAAAGGCCGGCGCCGCAGTCCCCACGTCCCTTGACGAGATGACAGATGCCCTGAAGAAACTCAAGGCAGCTGAGGTCACACCTCTGTACCTGGCTGGCAAGGATGGTTGGACTCTGCTTCAGCACCGCAACGCCGCCAACCCCCTGATGAACCTGGATGGGGACACTATTGGCAAGCTGAACAAGAACGAGTTGCGTTGGGACGAAATCCCGGCATTGACCGATCAGTACACGGCCCTTGAAGGCTGGGCAAAAGACGGCCTATTGAACGACGACGTGCTGACGGCCACCTACGAACAATCCCAGCAGGCCCTGGTTGATGGCAGCGCTGGCATGATCATCAACGGCACCTGGGTTATTGGTGAACTGGTTGCACTAAACGAATCCGCCAAAGAAGACATCGGGTTCTTCCCGCTGCCCGCCAAAGATGGACGCTCCATGCTGGGCCTGTCAGCAGTCGATGGCCTACACATCGCCAAGACCTCCAAGAACGTTGACAACGCCAAGAAATTCCTGAGCTTCCTGGCATCTGCCGAGGTCGCACAGTCCTTCATGGACGCAGCCCCTGGCCTGTCATCCTTCACAGATGTCACTGTCCCGGACAACGCCCCGGCAGCAATGAAGGACGTAGCCAAGGCAGCCGAAGGCAAGACCACGCTGCACATTGATAACTCCTCTGTGATCGCAGCCCCTGAGTCTGACCTGATCGCCTCATACCAGCTACTAGTAAGCGGCAAGGAAAGTGCAGCTGACTTCCTCAAGGCCGAGGCCGAGGGCATGATCGCCATCGGTAAGCAATCCGGGGTAGCAGGCTTCTAGCTCCCATTTCATTGGTGAGGGTCTCGCACGGGTTTGCCTCTGTCCCTGGCAACAACCCTTGCGAGATCCTCACCACCCAGGAAAGAAAACGCATGTCTAAGCGCATCTCGACACGCACATCCACGCGCAAGTCTTACTACCCCATGTACTTCTTGGCGCCTGTTTTGGCTATCTTCACGGTGTTCTACATCCTGCCAGCGTTCTTTGGCCTGGGCCTATCCCTGACGAATGCCAAACTATCGTCTTCGACCATGGACTTCGTGGGATTGACCAACTACAAGGTTTTGTTCGGTGCCGGCGGCCAATTCTTAGGCGCCGTTGGACACCAGTTCATCTTCGCCCTGTTGGTCACCCTTGGAAAAACGGCCCTGGGTGTTGCCATGGCCCTGTTCATGGACCAGCAGTTCATAGGACGCGACTTCCTGCGGGCCTTGGTTTACGCCCCAATCATGATCTCGCTGATCATCGTCGGCATGATCTTCAACTTCCTCTTGGCCTCTGACGGCTTCGTCAACGAAGTCTTACGTTTCGTAGGCCTGGGTTCTATTGTGCGGCCTTGGCTGGGCGACTTCGACACCGCCTTGGTAACCGTTGCTGCCATTGACGTGTGGGTCGGCGTGGGCTGGACGGTCGTCATCGTCCTAGCCGCTCTACAAAGCGTGCCCCAAGACGTTTTGGAAGCCGCCCGCGTCGATGGAGCAAGTCCCTTGCGCACCGTGTTTGCCATCAAGCTTCCCCTGGTTGCGCACGCCATTAACCTGGCGCTCTTGCTGACCTTCATCTCTGGTATGAAGGCCTTTGACATTATTTACGCCACAACGGGCGGCGGACCAGGGCATGCCACCGAAGTCATTTCGACCTTCATCGCCAAACAGATGGTCACGGGCTCGCTGGCGGCCCCCGCAGCCGCAAACTTCGCACAGTTTGTGCTTATCACCGTCCTGGCCTTCGCCATCAACACCGTGATCCGTAAGAGGGAGGCGGCAGCAGAATGAGCACCCCAGCCGTAACCACGCCCACAGCCACCAGCGCCACAGCCCCAACCGCGACCGCCCTCGGCAATCTTCGAAAAACCCAAAAAACCCGTGTCTCGCGCAGGGCCGGGGCACGCAGACGCCCTCTGGCCTCCCTGGGAATCGCCGTGGTGTCGGCAATAATCGTGGCCGTATATGTCATCCCGCTGTCTCTGGTCGTCCTGACTTCGCTGAAGAACGAAACCGAATCCAAGGTCATGAACTTCGCCCTGCCCGAGGTGTGGCGATTCGACAACTACATACAGGTCCTGCAAACCCAAGGCGTAGGCCGAGGCATGATCAACGGCCTTATCATGACCGTTGGCGTCACCTCCATCACCGTCGTTGTCTGCGCATTGGCTGCCTTCGTCATCGCGCGCTCGCCACGGCGTTTCACCGTGGGCGCCTACCAATATTTACTGGCCGGCATGATTGCGCCCTTCAGCTTCATCCCCGCCATCAAGGTCCTGCAACTTCTTGGACTGTATGGCACCTACACGGGCTTGATTTTGGTCAATGTCGGCATCCAAATACCGTTTATCACCTTGCTTTATGTCGGGTTCATTCAACGGCTGCCGCGCGAAATCGACGAGGCCGCCATTATCGACGGCGCCTCACCTTTACGCCTGTTCTTCCAGGTCATCCTGCCTTTACTGAAACCGACAACCATGACCTGCGTCGTCTTGTTGGCGACCTATGCGTGGAACGAGTTTCAAAACGTCCTTTTCCTTATGCCCGATCAAAAGAAATGGACCATGCCCATGACGGTTTTCAACTTCCAGGGCATGCATTCATACAATTACGCCCTGGTTTCGGCAAACCTGGTTATCTCGGTCATCCCGATTCTGATTGTCTACTTGCTGGCACAAAAGCATATCGTTGGCGGCATGGTGGCCGGGGCGGTGAAGAGCTAATGGACGTGTTCACGCGCCGTTTAGGGCCTGCCGACCGCCCGGATTACGAGGCCGCCCAACGCCTAGCGTTCGGCTATGAGCCCATTTTGCCTCCGCATTTTGATTTGGACGCTGGTTCACCTTTGGCCTTGGGGGCTTTTGCCGGGGATCGCCTGCTCGGGAAAATCGCGGTTTACCCTTTGCATTTGTCTCTTGGGGGCAAGAATATTCGCATTCACGGGGTTGCCGATGTCACGGTTTCCTTGGATTTCCGAGGGCGGGGCCTTGGTCGCCAGCTCTTTGGAGAAATCCTGAACCTTGAACGCGAGCGTGGGGTTGTGTTGTCGATTTTGTACCCTTCGATTCCCGCCGTGTACCGCTCTTACAGCTATGCGGCAGTGGCTTCGCGGTGCCTAGTTCGTTTAGACCCTTCGACCCTGGCCCGTGCCCGCATGGATAAGGACATTGAGGTTTCCCTAGCTGATGAGGCTCAAGCAAGGGTGGCCTATGCGTCACTAATTGAAGGACTTTCAGGAGCCGTCACCCCCTTGACGCCGCGCAGCGAAAACCAGGTTGACGTGGTCTTACGACGTGCAGGCGCAGCGGTTGCCTTTATACGGATGCTGCGGGTGGGTGAACACATCACCTGTGACCTGTTGCTTGCCAAAGACAAGATGGCCTGGGAATCCGCCCTCGGCCTGCTCGCCAGTGAAACCGGGGGTGCCGTCATTGAGGCGTGGTCCACCCCACACGCCCCCTATTGGCACTGGTATCCCGGAAACCTGGACATACGGGACTGGGCTAATCCAATGATGCGCGTCATAGATGTCGTGGCAGCCCTGGAAGGGCGCGGGTGGGCACCCGAAGCTACAGGGACCTGGACGTTTAGCGTGAACGACGCCTTGGTTCCCGACAATAGTGGGCAATATTTGTTGTCACTTTCAGGGGGTGTTGCCCAGGTTTCACGCCTGGAGGATGCGAGCGAGGCCTTGGCTCAAGGTTCTGAGGACATTGGGCCGATTGCGATTGGGGATTTATCGGCACTTGTTGCTGGTGTTCGCAATCCCGGGGATCCTCAATGGGGTTCCTTGCCCGATTCGTTAATTAGGGCTGCGAGCCTTGGCCCGTGGCATTTCAACCAAGGTTTCTAGGTTTTTACCAATGGATTTCGATGCGTGAGGAAAGAGTCTTGCTTACAGATGCGGTGCTGAACAGCCCTTCGCCCTCGGCGAAAACCCCACCCAGAACCCTTGCGCGGTATGAATCCCAGCCTGTCGCATCCCGATTCGACCGTTCTGCGTGGTTTAGGGATGCGCGTTTTGGGATGTTTATCCACTGGGGCGTGTATTCGCTTTTGGGCGAGGGCGAGTGGGTGCGCTCTCATCAAGAAATCTCTTTAGAAGAATATGAGCCTTGGGTTGAACGTTTCGACCCGCAACATATTGACTTCGATGACATGGCCTTATTGGCGAAAAAAGCCGGGATGAAATACGCAGTATTTACCGCCAAACACCACGACGGCTATTGCATGTACGACTCTGCATATTCTGATTACAGCAGCGTGAAGCGCACGCCAGGGCGCGATTTTGTTGCAGAATTCCTGACTGCTTTTCGTAAGCAGGGCATCAAGGTAGGCCTGTACTTTACGCTAATCGACTGGTCGCACCCGGATTACCCAGCCTTTGGGGACGCTTTCCACCCCATGCGAAACAACCCTTCTTTTAAGGGAATCGAACACGACTTTGATCGCTACCTGGATTTCATGCACGCACAGGTCCGTGAGGTCTGCAGCAACTACGGTGACCTGGATATCCTCTGGTTCGATTTCGGTTATGGAGATATGCGTGGCGAGGCCTGGCGCGGCACTGACCTCATCTCTATGGTTCGTTCTTTACAGCCGAATGTGATTATCGATAACCGTATTGAGGAAAGCGCCTCTGGCTTCGGCAGTATCGTCACGGATAATCCCACAGCATATTCTGGGGACTTTGTTTCCCCCGAACAGCTAATCCCTCCCCAGGGAATTCTTTGCGAAGACGGCACGCCCGTACCCTGGGAGGCCTGCATAACACTCAATAATCACTGGGCCTGGCATCACAGCGACGTGGACTACAAGTCCTCGACGACGGTGATCCGCAAACTGGTAGAGATTGTTTCCAAGGGGGGCAATCTGCTGTTGAATATCGGCCCTGATGGGGACGGCCGCATCACACGTCAAACGCGCACAATCCTGCAAGAGGTTGGCGCCTGGTTGGATGTTAACGAAGTATCGATTCGCGGCGCTTCGTCCTCGCAGCTTTCTAAACCCGAATGGGGTAGGTGGACGCAACGCGGAAATATGCTTTATGCCCATGTTTTAGAGCAGCCTATTGGGCCGCTGCCTCTTAGTGGCTTGAAAGCGGATGATATTTCCTCGATCAGGCTGGTGCGTGAGGACCGGGCGTTGGAACTTACGAAATCTTGGCTGATTGAGGCTTTCGATGAGCCCTTTGTGTCTTTGGGCGCTGACCCAGCTTTCACCTATCCTTTGGCCGACCCAGTCGATACTGTTATAGAGATCAAACTAAATGACCCCGAGAGTGGGTCCACAATTAATCAAACAAACATCGAGGCGTAATGTCTGAGAATAATTCACCCCGTAAAAACGCGGACGTCACTCGCAATTTCGCCATGATCGGCTGTGGCGAACGCGCCATTATTGGCACGCATATCCCCGCTTTGGATCCGGGTGGCGCCGTGACTTACGCGGTTGACCCGCGAGCCGCGAGCCTGGATCGGGCACGCATGCTGTTCGGGGACGATGTGCTCACTTTCGATTCGACTGAGGCCTTGTTGGCCACGAACCCGGACTTGGCCGGGGCAATCGTGTGTACGCCGGATGATACGCATGCGGCGGTTGCCAGCCTGTTGTTGCGCGCAGGCGTGCCCGTCTACCTGGAAAAACCCATGTCTGTCACCCTTGAGGACGCCGACACCTTGCTTGAGGTTGCGCACCAGACGGGCACGAAACTGTATGTTGGCCACAATATGCGCCACATGTCGGTGGTGCGCCTGATGAAAAAGATCATCGACGACGGATTGATTGGCCAGGTCAAGGCCGTGTGGTGCAGGCACTTTGTGGGCAATGGCGGGGACTACTACTTCAAGGACTGGCATGCGGACCGCCGTTTTTCCGGCACGTTGCTGCTGCAAAAAGGCGCACACGACCTAGACGTTATTGCGTATTTGGCTGGGGCTTCGGCTGTGCGCGTGCAGGGCATGGGTGATTTGATGATTTACGGCGATATTACGGATCGCCGCGACAATTCGGACATGCTGATGAAGCAGTGGTTTTCTTTCGACAACTGGCCGCCAACCGAGGTCACGGGCTTGAACCCCGTCATCGACGTCGAGGACATTTCGATGTTGAACATGCGCCTGGCCAACGGCGTTTTGGCTAGTTACCAGCAGTGTCACTTCACCCCCGACTATTGGAGGAACTACACGGTCATTGGCGATGCCGGACGTTTAGAGAATTTTGGGGACGCCGAGGGCGGTGTCGTAAAAGTCTGGAACCGCAGGCACACTTTCCAAGCGGACGGCGACTTAGAGTTCCCGATTGTTGGGGACGCTGGGGGGCATGGGGATGCTGACCGTTTGACGATGGGGGAGTTCTTGCGATTTTTGGATGGCGCACCGACCGTGACCAGCGCTTTGGCCGCCCGCGACGCAGTCGCCACCGCCGTCACCGGCGCCCAGTCCATCCGCAACCACGACAAGACCCTGGACGTCCCTCGTTTCACCTTCTAACTTGAGGAAGGAGACGGAATGCTCCAAAGGCTAGATTGTTGCCAGCCCTTGGAAGCCCCAAGCCGTTCAAACGGGACAAGGTCGTTGCGCGGGTATGTTGCCAACACCCGAGGCAATTCAACTGCCTCAGAAAGGCCTAGTTGACGGTGCAGATACTGTACGAGACTCAACTGTCCAAACGCTCGATTCATGCTCATTCGGACACCATCGAAGCAGGCATCATTGCTGAGCTTGGGCTTGATATCGAAACCTCTATTGAAAACACGTGCGTGGTGGGCAGCGTAGTTGCGTAGGATATTTAACGATTTCAGCCAAGACTCAAGTTGGGGTGCGCTAAGGCGACATTTCTGAGCAACACTGTCACGCGTTTGAAACGGAGACATTCTGTACAAATGAGACAGCATGCCCCAGTCCAACACATCAACTGCGACCCAAATCGGTAGTTTCCCTCCATATTGCCGTTGGTGATGGGCAACGAAGTCCTCCTTCGAGTTCCCCACTGCAATATCGTACTTTCTCAACCACTCATCATGGATTGTTCTATCAGCTGAACGTTTTCCGGGTTGGCGCGCAATTGCCCCAAGCAATCTTGGATCGAGATGAACTAGCGGATCGACTTGTCCAAGCTGGTGCCCGATTAGTGCACGCATAGCAAGTTCGATCGGCGCAAGCTCAGCGAATATCGCCTTTCGCAAGCTTTCGTCGAAGTGGTAAAGGGCGACAACTAACTCGAAGGAAGCCCCTTCGCGAAAAGTATCAAGGCTTGCTTTTGATGATGGGTCAACTTGGCGCATCGTATGCCAATAGCCCGACAACCGATAATAGTTCAGGATCTCTAACTGCCGCTCCGCAAGCTTGCGATCCGTCACGCACATACCACGAGACACCAACAGATCCACCTGTTGGGCATAGGACAAAAACGGCTTAGTTTCGTTCACCACACCCCTTTGTTCACGAAAAGACCGGCCCTGGACTGCCCACCGAAGCGGGCAGCGGAACCGGTCATGTTGCCATCAAGTCTACCCGTTTTCCGCCACAAACTCCAGAAGACGACGTACCTCATGTTTATTGAGCGCGAAGGCGGACTGGCACCTCATTTAGTTTGAGCGCGTGGTCGTAAGCTGGAGCATGGCTAGGGGCGTAGTTTCTATGGGGAGTCGTGTTCCTGCGCTCTGTATCAAACTATTGAGGCTAGCCACCGCAGCTACTACTGCAGCGCCGCTTAAAGCTAGGCTTCCGCACGTTTTCGCACAACCATAAAAACAGACTACCATGTAATTCCACCGCTCACTGGGGGAATTACATGGTAGGACTCGTCAAGGCGCCCTCAAACGCTTCACCACCCCGCTGCCTAAACCCCCACAACTAGTTTTCGGGGTCTAAGGAAATCAGGTTGTAGAAGCGTTCGAAGAAAGCTTGCAGCCGTTGAACCACGCGGTTCTTTATTGCCTCGCGCCCACCAAAGCGAGTCACCGGCTTCAAAATATCCCCGATGCCGGTACCACTCACCCGCAAGTGCCCATCCCTGAAGGCAGCCTCAACGAAAGCCCGCGCGGCGTCATCCTTGAGGTTTTCATCCGCAATAATCTGCCCCAGTTCCGCCTCACGCCTGGCATCGACAAACGCCTTCCAGTCTTCAGCGACCGAGGCCTTGGTCGACACGGAATCGACAAAGGCCTCAACCAGGTCGCGTTTGGAACGCAGCGAAGGGCTGGCATCCACGGAACCCAGTATCTGCGCGCGCAGCTCCTTATCTTCCCCATCCCCACGCTTTGCCCGGTATTTCTCAACCATCATCAAAATGTAGTCGACATTGATTTCAACCTGTTTGACCAATTCAATCTCGAATAACACATCGTCGTGGATGGATTCCTTATCCCCGTTCTTGCCCTGTTTGAACTGTTCATGCAGGTTCAGGTACACACTGCGGTAGTCCTGGCTTTGCCGTGCGGACAACAGTTCATTGCCTTCAAAGTCGTCGAAGGACTGCAAGATGTTTTCCAGACGCAGGATGGACCCAAACAGTTTAATGAACTCTTTTTGGTCGTCCTCACTGCCACCCTCCCCTGCCGCAACCAGCTCGAAGCACCCCAGGTCCGCCACTTTCGCAGCGTATTCCTTGTAATAGTCGTCATAGGGTTTCAGCAGCACAATCCCGCGCGCGTTTTCGTTTCCGAACAGTGCAATCGCGTCATTCGTTTCTTGCTCAATAGCCCGAAACGACACGATATTGCCGTAGGTCTTCACAGAGTTCAGGATGCGGTTTGTGCGCGAAAACGCCTGCACCAGCCCGTGTGCCCGCAGATTCTTATCCACAAACAGCGTGTTCAACGTCGTGGCATCAAACCCGGTCAGGAACATATTGACGACAATCACAAGGTCGATTTCCTGGTTCTTTATCCGGGCCGACAAATCCTTATAGTAGTTTTGAAATTTTTCCGAGGACGTATCAAAGGACGTCTGGAAATAACGGTTATAGTCGCCTATCGCCGCCTCAAGGTCTTCGCGCGCCGAAGATTCAAGTGCGTCGGTTTCAAAGCCCTCTTCCGCCAGCAGGCCATCCACTCCAGCCAAGGATGCCGGGTCATTGGCGCCATAGGAATAAATCATGGCGATTTTCAAGCGTCTACCCTCGAGAACCTCTGCCTGCTGGTTTGTAAACTCACGGTAATACGCCCTGGCCGCCTCAATCGAGGCCGTAGCAAACAGAGCATTGAAGCCACGCTTGGCTACCCCTTTATGCACGTAGTGCTCTGAACGGCGTGTCTTTTGGTCAAAGTGCTCCAGGATGTAGGCAACGATTTCGCGGCGACGGATCGGATGATCCAGTGCCGCATCTCGGTCTATGTCGCGGACCTTGCGGTCCAGTTCGGACTTGAAATCGACCAGCACGGTATTGATGTAGTCAATCCTGAAGGGCAGCACGTTCCTGTCGCGAATGGCGTCGACAATCGTGTAGGTGTGCAGTTTGTCCCCGAAGGCCTGCTGTGTGGTTTTCAACTGTGGGTTGCCGCCACTCGTAGAGTTCTCGGCAAAGATTGGTGTCCCGGTAAAACCGAAGAGCGCATACTTCTTGAAGGCTTTTGTGATGTCGCGGTGCATGTCCCCGAATTGGGATCGGTGACATTCATCGAAAATAATGACGATGTTTTGTTCCGTTACTGCATGCCCCTTATTACGTTCCACGAACAGGGCTAGCTTTTGAATCGTGGTAATAATAATCCGCGCAGATGGGTCCCCTAGTTGCCTGGTCAACACCGCTGTTGAGGTATTGGAGTTTGCAGCCCCTTTTTCGAAGCGGTCGTATTCCCGCATGGTCTGGTAATCCAGGTCTTTACGGTCGACCACAAATAAAACCTTGGAGACCCCGTCCATGCGTGAGGCCAGTTGGGCTGCCTTGAAGCTGGTCAGGGTTTTACCCGACCCGGTCGTATGCCACACATAGCCACCTGCCTCAACAGAGCCCAGCTTCTTATAGTTAATCGCCTGTTGAATCCTTTGGAGGATCCTCTCGGCTGCAACAATTTGATAGGGACGCATGACCATCAGGGTTTGCTCAGATGTGAAGACGCAATACTTGGTCAGCACATTCAACAGCGTGTGTTTGGCAAAGAATGTCCGTGTGAATGCCACCAAATCTTGTAGGGGCTTGTTCGTGGCATCCGCCCACCACGAGGTGAACTCAAAAGAGTGTGAACTCTTCGCGGCTGTTTTTGCTCCTTTGCCCGAAGTACTCGACCCTTTCAAACCGTCAACGTGTTGTTGTCTGGTCGTATTCGAGTAGTACTTCGTCAGGGTCCCATTCGAGATAACAAAGAGTTGCACGTATTCGTACAACCCAGACCCAGCCCAAAAGCTTTCGCGCTGGTAGCGTTCGATTTGGTTGAAGGCCTCTCGAATGTCGACCCCGCGGCGTTTTAGTTCGACGTGGACCACGGGCAGGCCGTTCAAAAGGATCGTCACGTCGTAGCGGTTGGCGTATTGCCCGCCGCCAGCAGCAGCGCCAGAGCTATCGCTGCCCTGCGGGACTTCGTACTGGTTAATAACTTGCAGCCGGTTATTGTGAACATTGGCCTTGTCTATCAGGTAAATGTTCTTGGTTTCCCCGTTGTCGCGGCGTAGCAACTGGACGTGGTCTTCTTGTATTCGCTTGGTTTTTTCGACGATCCCCTCATTGGCTCCTGCGATGCACGAGGCGTAAAACGAGGCCCACTCGCTGTCGGTAAAACGGTAATCGTTTAGCGCTTCAAGCTGGGCGCGCAGGTTTGTGATCAACCCGGCCTCAGATGTGATCCCCACGTATTCGTAGGCCTGGCCTTGAAGCATGGCGATGAACTGGGTCTCTAACTGCCCCTCGGATTGATAGGCCTGAGCGTTTACGTCTTTCTCACTGGCCTCATATTTTGCGACAACGGTTGACTCATTGCCCACAACGACGGGTTCAAAGCGGTTACCACCAGTTTTTTCGATCATACCCAAAGCCTACCCATCAAGAGGTTCACTGATGGGCTCGATGGGTTTGAAGGTCAGAAGGCGGTCGCGGTAGTGGTTGTACTGTTTGCGCCGAGCCTCAATCTCGGCAGGAAGGCCCGTTGAAAGGTCATTCACCAAGGCATCGAACTTATCCAGGATTGCCACGATACGCTTCTGTTCCTCCAGGGGAGGGACGGGGATCCTATATTTCAAAATCTTGGCCTTATCCCCCCTTGGCATGGATCCAGCTCTGCTTGTATTTGTTGCAAAGGTGAAAAAGGTCTCTGTAGATAAAACTACGTACAGGTAGGCTGGAATAATAACATCAGATGCTTCGGGCATGATCCTGATGGTTAGGATATCTCCACTGGCGCCACCAAAATTATCTGCAAGCCATATTTTCTTAAGGTATGGACGAATATTTCCTATGAGGACATCGCCGGACTGATACCTGATAGCTGTTCCTGTATTAGGAATATATCTGGAATCAGTACGACCTTTTTGGGATGGAAGAAGATT
Source organism: Actinomycetaceae bacterium (assembly GCA_030538185.1). Taxonomy (GTDB): domain Bacteria; phylum Actinomycetota; class Actinomycetes; order Actinomycetales; family Actinomycetaceae; genus JAUNUK01. Next base: position 206,765 of record JAUNUK010000004.1, read on the forward strand.
GTCAACACCTACATAAGTTTTAGAATCTAATACATCAACTAATATTCGAGTCTTTGCATAACACGCAACTTCGCCTAAGGATTTCCAGAAGACCCCCCCCCGCTCAAATTCCGGGAAGGACAATAACTGGTCGCGGTAGTGTTGGTATTGTTTTCGGCGGGCTTCCAGCTCCGCTTCCAGCTCCGCTTCCAGGGCTGTGAACTTATCTAATATCCTAACAATCTCCTCCTGAACCTCCAAAGGAGGCACGGGTATCTTGAAACCTTCAATCATTGGTTTTCTGATAGAGCTCACGGTTGCATTGACTGCTCGTGCTTTTATAAAACGCCCAAAGGAAACAGTAAACCAATAATACGCAAATCGAACATTGATTGTTTCATCCAAAAAATGTATGCGATAGGCGCGCTGATGCAGAGCATATTTTCCTGTAACGAAATGAAATATCTCGCCAATTCCTCCTTCTCCAGGAATTACAATCGCAGTCTCATCATATTCAAAGTGATTAATTCGTTGGATCTCTTTAGAGCGAACATAAAAAGGATAAGCTCCTTCTTGAACCGCATCTTTTCGGTCACTCCGACCAGTCCCAACCTCTGCGACATCTTTAACTATCTTAAATTCAACCCCATCAGGACAAAGACGTTCAATCAGGGCTTCTAAGTGGCTCATTCTTGGCCTGCTTCTAGGTCGGCTACTATGGCGTCGATTTCTGTACGCAGTTGCGCTTGTCGGGCAACTATTTCCGCGATCTCGGCGTTCAATTCCTTGATGTCGATTTTCTCGCTCAGGTCTTCGGGTTCCACATAAGAAGACACCGAGAGGTTGTAGTCGTTTTCTTCCAACTGTTGTGGGGTGACCACTCGGGCGAAATAGTCCACGTCTGCACGCTCGGCGTAGGCCTCCATGATCTGCTCAATGTGTTCATCAGCCAGGCGGTTCTTATTCCCGGGGCGTTCAAACAACTTGGATGCGTCAATGAACAAAACCCCGGTGTCCTTCTTGGACTTCTTCAAGACCAGCACACAGGTCGCAATCGTCGTGCCGAAAAATAAATCCGCAGGCAACTGGATAACCGCGTCCACAAAGTTGTTGTCCACCAGGTACTTGCGGATTTTTTGCTCCGCCCCAGACCTGTACATAACACCGGGGAACTCGACTATCGCTGCCGTCCCGTTGGTCGCCAAATACGCCAACATGTGCATGGTGAAGGCCAGGTCAGCGGCAGACTTAGGAGCCAAAACGCCGGCAGGTGCATACCTAGGATCGTTAATCAGCAGGCCATTGTCCTTGCCCTCCCACTTCATGGAATAGGGCGGGTTGGACACAATCGCCTCGAAGGGCTCAACTTCCGCGTGCTGTGGGTCAACAAGAGTGTCGCCCAGGGCAATGTCAAAGCTCTCGAAGTTAATCCCGTGCAGAAACATGTTTATCCTGGCCAGGTTGTAGGTCGTCAGGTTAATTTCTTGCCCATAAAAGCCTTGGCGCACATTGTCCTTACCCAAGACCTTCACGAACTTCAGCAGCGCACCCCCAGAACCACAGGCAGGGTCATAGACCTTGGACACCGAAGTCTTGCCGAAAGTCGCCAGGCGGGCCAAGAGCTCTGAGACCTCTTGGGGCGTGAAGTACTCGCCACCGGACTTGCCGGCATTCGAGGCATACATCTGCATCAGGTACTCATAGGCATCCCCGAACAGGTCAATGCGGTTTTCTTCCAGGCCACCCAGGGGTAGGTCCCCAATGGCGTCCAGTAACTTCACCAGCTTCGCATTGCGCTGGGCGACCGTGTTCCCCAGTTTTGCGCTGTTCACATCCAGGTCATCGAAGAGTCCCTTAAGGTCGCCCTCGGAATCTGTGCCTACGGCTGAGCCCTCGATGTTCCTAAACACTCTCGACAGTGTTTCGTTCAAATCCGCATCCCCGGCAGCACGGGCGCGCACATTCGCGAAAAGCTCAGAGGGCAGGATATAGAATCCCTTTTCCGCCACGGTTTGTGCCCGACCGTCCTCGGCAAGGGAATCGGATAGAGCCGCGTATTCGAAAGTGCTGTCCCCGGCTGCCCGCTCTCCTCGGTCTATGTAATCGCTCAGGTTTTCGGAGATGAACCTGTAAAACAGCATGCCCAGGACGTAGGTTTTGAAATCCCAGCCGTCCACCGAGCCGCGTAAATCGTTGGCGATGCTCCAGATAGTGCGGTGCAGCTCGGCGCGCTGGGCGCTAGACGTCAAGGGAACCATCAAACCTCCAAAAACCAAACCATAAAAGAAACACCTAGGTCATGACGGTAGCAGCCTGATGGCCGCCTCGTGACCCAAACCCCCGCACTGACAAAATCGCGGTCAGTTCAATCATCCAGAACATCTGCCCAAGGAAACCCAAAACAAGCATCTCAGCCTGGTCAGCCTGGTCGTCCAGGATTTTATTGCCTCTACGAGGCAGTGTTATTCAGTAGGTCTACGCCCGCCTTGATGGCTGCTTCATTCAGAGATTGGTCGAAGGACGCCAAGGTGGACCGTGTTCGTAACGCGGTGGCCAAAACGCATGCATCAGGCATTTTTAGACCATAGTTCGCCCTGGCCAAAGCGATATCAACCGGGTCCACGTCCACAGCAGCATTGGTTGTAATGTCCTGAGCCTCAAGGTATGCGGCCATCTTCCTGGCAGCCTTGGCGCTTGTGCGTGCGGGATACACGAGAAACTCTGCCAAAGTCAAGGGATGCACAGTGAAGGACAAACCTTCGGACAGGATTTTTATGGCTTCCTCGTGATGAATATTGCCTGGCTGGGTTGCGGCTATCAGCACAGACGCATCGAGCGTGATCACGGTTGCCAATCCGCACGCAGGTCCTCTAGGTAGTTTTCCGGGTAGGGGCCCACCAGATCCATCATGTCTTTCAGTATCCCCAGTCGACGACGCCGTTCTTCATCTGCATCACGTTTTAGCTGCTGGGCACCCACTGTCACCAATCGACGTACAACCGCTGCCCTGGATAACTCTGGCCATGAACGTTGGCCAATGTCAATGGCCTCAGACACCTCTGGGGTCTCTGTGATTTGGTGGCGCATCAACAGTGTCGGCATAGCAGAATTGTACCCTCGGTGCCCCACCTTAAGTCAAGGTGCAACACTACACCTGACTCCCGCCCGCGACTGTGAGCTTCACAGCCTGAGTGTGAGGCCCCAGCCTCACACTCACACCCCGGCCCTCACACTCATCCTCACAAAACCGCAACCAGTTTCACCACCTCCAGTGCCACCGTCACGCAGGGATTGTGCAGATCACAGGCAGGTGACACCCAAGCCGGTGGCTGCCAGGTTTAGGCGCGCATCTTTCGTCCATAGCGCCACGCCGGGGCTAATCACCAACGATGCCAAAAGATGGAGGTCGACAGCGCCTAAGCCATGTCCGCTTAGGCTCCGGACCTCAACAAAGGCTAAATATTCTCGATGGGTGACAGGTTTTAGGGTTTCCAGGTTCGACAACAACCTCAAAAACTCCTTACGTTTTGGGAGGTTGCCGGCAGCAAGTTCCTCGATTACCAGAGGATGCGTCACCACAAACCCGTCAAGCAACAGATTTTGCAACCCCGGTTCACCTTCACGCATATCTGCAATCCAGGTGTTGGTGTCCACAAGGACCTTCACTGCTCGCTTCGCCTTCTGGGGACGTCCGCAATGTCGGGCATGGTGCCACTAAACGCCGCCAATCGCCTGGAGCTTTCCAGGGCAATCAAGGATTCAATCGAAGCGCGAATCAGGGCAGATTGGTTTGAAATCCCGGTCAATTCCTGCGCTTGGGCGATTAGCGAGTCATCAATCGTGACGGTTGTACGCATATCTCCTCCTGCTCCTATTCCAACATCTGCCATCAATTTTAGCATCTTTGATGCAAATTGAGATCTTCCAATCCATGCTTCTCGGTTAGCATCACCTATGTGCCAGCTGCGAAACCCGTTGGGCTGAGATTCCCATAATTGAGCCGATGTCGCGTGTGGAAATCCCGCTGTTTGCCAGGACGGCAACCGCATTCCTCGACGCCTCACTGGCTTTTTTTGCTGCCTCATCTGCCTGGATTCGGTACTTCTTCGATGACGCATAACTGGTCTTAAACTCTTTGGGTAAAACCAGGTCGATTTCCAGTTCAACCTCGGCTTCGGACACCCCCACAATCTCGGCCAAAATCGGTGTTATTTCGGCTGAAACACCAGCCAGAGTCTTCGATTGCGTAACCACTGAAGGCTTAAAGCACTGGATCACCCAACAATTCCTTTTCCCCCGTTGCACCCGGATCTCAAAGATCATCTCCACCAACCCTTTCCAAACACCTCAGCAAATTGGTCAAAAAACAGCCTTGCAACGACATCGTCAATTTCCTTATGTCTACCTAAGTGCGAGGTCACCTCACCAATCGTGACCGCAGTGTGGCGCGTCTTTTCAACCACACGCATGTCAAAACCACGAACCTTTGCCTCACGCCGCAGCCTCTTTATGATTTTTGAACGCTTCAATTGATTACCCTAGCCGCTCTAGATGGTCAGTGTCTAGATGTTCTAGATACTTTTGGAGTTGGGTCCAGGCGGGGCCTTGGCGCAGGGTTCCGTCGGGTTCTATTTCTATTCCGAGGGCGGCTTTCAAATGACCGCGGTCGTTTTCTAGGGTGCCGATCTGAGCAACCCAGCGCGTTGGTAATACCCGCCTGGCGTCACTGTTCACGGCAACCAGACTTCCCGGGCCTGTTCTTTCACCCGTGCGCGCAGCACCTGCACCGGCACCCGCACTCGCACCGGCAGCGGCAAGCGCGCCGCCCTCGCCAGTCTTGCGCCTGCGGATGTGAACCAGGGCCTGAACAGCAGAAGCAGCCTGGGCGGCAACGACCTCGGGTCCCATCCCAGCCAAGGCACCCAAGGCCACCAGACGGGCAGGCACATCAAAGACCGAGTTCGCGTGCAGGGTCGCCCACCCTCCTTGATGCCCGGTGTTCATGGCAGACAACACTTCACGAACCTCTGGGCCGCGACACTCACCTAAAACGATCCTGTCCGGTCGCATACGCATGGCCGCGCGCAGCAGCTCCGACATGGAAACAGCCCCCACGCCCTGCACGTTCTCGCGCCGTTCTTGCAGGTGGACGACATGCGGATGCGCAGGCCACAGCTCCGAGACTTCCTCGATGCACACGATGCGTTCATCTGCGTCAACCAGGCCAAGCAAGGCGGCCAAGAGGGTCGTTTTCCCTGTTCCCGTAGCACCGGAAATCAAGCACGAGGCACGCCCAGACACAAGACCTCGCACAACGGCTTCGATCCCCACGGCCACAGTCCCCTGTTGGACCAGTTGTTCCACAGAGAACGCCCTCGTGCGTAAAACCCTCAAGGAAATCGTGGCGCAAGGTGCCAAGGGAGGTAAAACGGCGTGCAAACGCAGCCCCACGTCCAAGGATCCATCCACAATCGGCGTGGAATCATCCAGGCGCCGTCCACAAGCAGCAGCCATGCGAACCGCCACACCACGCACATCGGCCTCGTCACGAAAACCGACACCACTGGCCCTCACCAATCCAGCACCCCTGTCCACCCAGACATCGCTTGGCCCGTTTACCAGCACATCTGTAACTGAAGCGTCTTCCAACAAACCTGCAATAGGCGCACAGATACCACGCAGTTCGGCGTGTACCGCGCGACCTAACTGCAGTAATTGCCCTATTGACGCGCCGGCAGGTCCGTGCGCAGACACACTGCTGCCAAGGCTTACCCCTGAGGCCACAGATGACCTCAAGACGTCCACCGATGGCGCTGCAACACCTAAACGCGCAGTCATTGCCTCCTCCACAAATCCCAGTAGGAGTTTGCGATCCCTTGTACGCTGCGCGCCCAAGCACCCCGCGAAGGCAGGGCCTCCAGACCGCGCGCGCCCAGATCGCGCGCAACAGATCCCCTCCACGACACCCCAGAAACATTCGCCGCCACCCCTAAAGACCGCAGGTGAGACTTCACATCCATGTCCCCTAAGCCTCGCCCTCGCCGATGTGCCACGAAAGTGGTGGGCCACGAATCTAATAGCTCCCTGGCCTCGTATATTGCCAATAAACCGCTGTGGGCGCGCACATCGCGTCCCACAGCCACCACCCGTCCACGCCTGGCCCCCCACGACCCCTGCGCGAGGGCGGGCGGAAGACGCCCCGGCCTGGCACCACCATCAATGACGAGGGCGTCCACCTGGGTGGCCAATGCAAAAAGAGCTGAATGCTGACTTGGGGGGCTGGGCACAACGCAACTTCCGAGAACCGAATCCAAGACAGATACACCTGCACAGACAGGCAAGGATGAGAGCAGGCGAGCGCCCAAGACCTGCCCCCGGGTGTCTAAGAAATCATCCCAGGCGACCTGACGCAAAGCCCTGACAGTAGCGCCGGAGCCCGCATCCGCACCACCGCCACCACCACCCATACCAACGCCCATACCAGCGCCAGCCGCAAGTTCCAGTCCTCCGCCCACGTCCAGGTCGCCTAAGGTCTCGCCCTCGGCAATGCCTTGGCCGGCCTGCCTCAAAGAAGCAAGAAAACTTCCCCCGTTGAAAGCCATGTTCACGCAGGCCACCCGCGCCCCGCTTGAGGCAAAAGCCCTGGCCAAACCCCAGGCCAAGGTGCTTGCCCCCGCACCTCCAGAGGTTCCTGTCACCAGGACTATGCCAGCCTGTAGCTCTTGGCGACCCAGGATGGAGGCCAGCAAAGTGGCCTCTTGGGGCAAAACCAGGCTGGTGCCTTGCCACTGCAGACGTGTCGCAAAACCGCCTGCACCACTTGCATCGCTTACACCCCCTGCCCCATCTGTCTCCAAGGCGACAGCGATGGCCTGGGCGGAATCCGACCACCCCCTAGCTAACAAACTGCGTCCCGCCGCGACTGAACAGACAATATGCGCGTGCACGGCCCCCGGACGCCCTTGTTCCTCTTCGACAAAGAACCTGCGCACCTCAATCGCACACAGTTGCGCCACGTCATTTACTTGGCGCTCCAGGGCAACATCCTCGCGGGTCAACCACAGCTCCAACACTTCCTTGGTCATGGACCAAGCCTGCCTGGTGGCGCACAGAGGATCCGAAGAAAAACGTGTAGCTGTGGATAAATCAAAAACCAAGTCCTTGTGGACAAGTCCAAAACCTGAACGAAAGAGCTAGGCTTAAGCGCGTGTCTACACCTCAGCCAGATTCGCAAGAGCCGCCGGGTTCGCCGGGTTCCGCCGACCCTGCGGAGCCCCCAACACTGCCGGAATCCACGGAATCCGCAGAATCCCCGGAGCCCCCGGCCTCGGCGCCGGCACCCGAAGAACCCGCGCGCCCCAGTCGCAGGCAGCGGCGCGCCCTACGCGACCAGCACGCCAGCGAAACAGGCTTACCTGATGCCATCAACGCCCCAGGGCCCACGCCTCCCCCGAAACCGGGCCCCGAGAGGCTGATCGGAGCCATCCAGGGCATCCTCATCACACCCGTAGCGATTGTCGCCTTCGTCACGGGTATTGCGCACTTAGGCAGAGCAGCCTATGCCTCCACAAGCTTCACGCAGTCCGTGCTAATCGGCACATTTTCCATCATTCTCGGTGTGGCCCTGCTGTCAGTCCTCATCATCTACGCCGGAAAAAAATCTGCCACGTCCCTCAGCTTCGCGGTTGCCTGGCCTCTGGCCCTTACGGCACTGGCTGGCCCCTTGGCCACCCGCACAATCGCCCACAACGCCTCGGGCGCCAATGGCTCGTTCATCTGGACTTTTTTACAAGACCTCATGCCCGTGTCCTACTCTGCATTCTTCCCAGCCCTGGCCATTGTCTTGGCGGGCTGCGCTATTGCCTCCCACCGCGCCCGCGAAGCAGGCCGCACACAGGCGACCCGTGACCATCAGGCACAGGCCGATGACACCACACAAGGGGCTCCTCCCGTACCACCTTCTCGCAGGCGTGACCAGATCATGTCACTGGTCATATCAGTTGCGGGCCTGGGCATTGGCCTGCTTTGCCTAACACCTTTGCACGACCGCATCACTGCCGTAGCCCTGCATGAAGATCCCATGCATTTACCCACATTCCTGCACTTTGGCCTGCCCTTGCTGGGGATCACCGCCATGCTTTTGGCAGCCATGACCCTGTCACGTTCATCCATGGGCCTTCCTCTTGCAGGACTCTTGGTGTGCCTCATCCCGGGGGTCTTCCTCATGTTCGCAGCCTTCGTTCCAGGGGGTGCTGCTGCGTCTATGGTGAACGCGGTCGCCACGGTTTTGGGCCGTTCCTTGACAATTTCCGGCCCCTACATGATCACATTCGGCATGGTCTTGATGGTTTGTGGCTCGACCGCCGTGTGGGCACGAAAATCTGGATACGCCAGCGCCATAACCGATTTGAAGGAATCTGGGGCCTAGCCCGCCCAAGGCCACCCACCGCCTGCCCAGTCCCCACCGCCCGCCCAAGGCTATCCACCCGGCTTCTAAGTTTCGCCCATCACGGCATGGCGAAGCCCGTTTCATAGCCCCGCTTAGTAAGTTGGCGGCAGAGCATTGGGAGGACTGCAGATGAGCGACCACAAAAGCAAGCCCGACGATATCCCCGAATACATGGGCATACCCGAAGACACAGGCTTAGGAGATAGCTCCACAGATTTGCCGAGGGCGGATAGCCAAACCCCGGCCGAAAAGGTGGATGCTGGGCTAGAAAACGCAACGGAAACTGACCCAGAAGCTCCCACCCCTGAAACGCCTGCGGAATCCGGGGCACTCCAAGGATCCGTAACCGCCAATGAATCTGGCGATACACCTGCCGATGAACCTGCCGAGGACCTCCCAGCAGCCGTAGGCACCACTGGCGCGCTGAACAGCGACAATGACGAGGCACCTGCGAAAGAAGATGTCGCCGCGGGACAATCCGATGAAACCTCCGAGGCAGGCCTTTCTGATCCCGATCCCCTTGCCCCAGACCCTCTCGACGAGGCCACACACAACGACGCCTCGCCCTCGGAAAATAATCTTGAAACCCCAACCCCGCCAGAACCCACAGAACCCACAGAACCCACCCAACCTGCAGAAGACCTGGAAACCACGGTAGTCCGCAGGCAATCCCTGATGGGAGCCATAAAGAAGGACGACCCGGATGTGGCACTGCCCGAGGGGGAGGGCACGTCTGGGGAGTTGCAGCCCGTGTGGGCCCCGCGCACGCCACAGCCTTTGGGCACCGATGATGCTGGGTTGCCCGAAGAAACCTTGCTGGCTGGCGCATCGGTGCTGCCTGCCCCTATTTCGCGGGCCGCCTCGCATTGGTGGGCGATTTTGGCTGGTCTCTTGCTGACGCCGATCGCTTGGCTGTCCTTGAACCATGCGGGCGGTTTGCTGGCCGGAATCGAGGACTCCCAGTGGGCCACAGGTGCGTATTCGGCCGAAGGGCTTGGGTTCCTTATCCTGGGTATCGCCTCGATTATCGTCCTCGGGATTACTGCGCGTTCATCTTCGGTGGGCATGTTTCTGGCTGGTTCCTTGCTTACCGTCAGCGGCGCCCTATTCGTATTCCTCCCTTCGCTGGTCCAGTCCTCCCTGGCATCAACCCTGAAGTGGATGGCGGATTCCAAGGTGATAGTGCTTGGTGAACTGGCCTATTACCTGGAGCTTGACGGCTCGTGGGGGCGCATCCTGACTCTGGGAATCGCCATGTTAATGGTTGGCGTTGTCTCACATTCGGCTCGCAGGCAGGGGCGTAAAGAACAAATCGCCAAGGACGCTTTGGCGCGCGTCCAGGGCGTAAACTCCCCATCGATTTGATGAAACACCCGGCTTTACCTCCCGTAGCACGGGTCAAAGGGATCACCCCGCGCCCTGGCACGAAAGCGCACGGCCAGCTGCTGTGCGAGCGCTTGGCCGAGGTTTACCCCGATTCTCGCTGCTCTTTGGATTTTCACAATGCCTTTGAGCTGCTTGTGGCCACGGCTTTGTCCGCGCAGACAACAGACGCGCGAGTCAACAGCGTCACCCCCGAGCTCTTTGCTTTGTACCCAAGTGCCCTGGCCTTGGCGCACGCACCACAAGAGGATTTGGAACGCATCTTGCGCCCCATCGGTTTTTTCCGCGCCAAGGCACGCAACCTCAGGGGCCTAGGTTTAGGGTTAATTCAAGACTACGAGGGCGAAGTCCCTGGAACTCTGGAAGAACTGACAACCCTGCCCGGCGCGGGTGTGAAAACCGCAAACGTGGTTTTGGGCAACTGGTTTGGCGTACCGGCGATAACCGTAGACACACACGTCGGTCGGCTTTCTAGGCGACTTGGGCTGTCTAGAAAAACGGATCCTTTGCAGGTAGAAGCAGATTTGAATCGGGTACTGCCTCGGGAGAGTTGGGTCGTGGCTTGTCACCAGCTAATCGACCACGGCAGGGCCATCTGCACAGCTCGTAGGCCTTTGTGTGGCCGGTGCCCCTTGGTGGATTTGTGTCCCAGCGCGGGCCTATACGGGTAATTTCCCTTTGATTTTCAGACTTCCGCACGAAGTAGGGTGCATATCTTGCCAAAAAGACTCATAATGGGTGCGGTACATCACACGGAGAAGGATGGAGAACTCGTGGATTACGAGATACTTAGTAGGCTCCCGCTGTTTGAGGGATTGGACGAGGCCGATAAAACTGCCCTGATCGACAAAATGGGGCAAGTGACCTTGCGTCGCTCTGAAATCCTCTTCACCGAGGGCGATGACGGCGATCGCCTCTTCGTGGTGACCGAAGGGAAAGTTAAACTGGGTCACGCCTCCAGTGATGGCCGCGAAAACTTACTTGCGGTGCTTGGACCGGGTGAAATGCTGGGCGAATTGACGCTATTCGATCCAGGCCCCCGCTCGGGTACAGCCACAGCCATTGCCCCAACGACTCTGGTGTGGTTAGCACACAGCGACCTGATGGTCTTCTTGGAGACCAGGCCCTCAATGGCCAAGCATTTCTTACGCGCCCTCGCCATGAGGCTGCGTAAGACGAATACGACTCTGGCAGATCTAGTCTTCTCTGACGTACCTGGTCGCGTGGCCAAGGCCCTCTTGGATCTGGCTGAACGCTTTGGCTCAAAGACTCCAGACGGGATTCACGTCCCCCACGATTTAACACAGGAAGAACTGGCGCAGCTGGTTGGCGCCTCACGCGAAACAGTCAACAAGTCCTTGGCAGAATTCGTTTCTCGCGGCTGGATCCGCCTGGAAGGACGTGCAGTGACACTTATTGACATTGAACGTCTCATGCGCCGTGCCCGCTAATTTACGCTAATTTAAGTGTTTGTGGTGGTGTCCAAAAGTTTGGGCACCACCACAGTTTTTTACTTATTCAATTGGTTATTCAACTGGTCGTTTGAAGTAGGCAACCAGGTTGTCCCCTCCAGAGGGGCCTGGCACCATTTGGACTAGTTCCCAGCCGTCTTCACCCCACTGATCGAGGATCTGTTTTGTGGCGTGTACAAGGACTGGCGCTGTTGCGTATTCCCATTTCGTCATGTCTTCATCTTAGCCACGTGTTTGGGACAAGGTCTGCTCGAGTTTTATCTGCCTGATCCGCGAACATAGGCAAGCACCCGTGGTGTTCGCCTAGAGCGCAGTTCGTGAGCCAATTCGTCATCAGCTTCGCGCAACCAGTCTTCCCATCTGGTGACATCCGGATACCTGCGCAACATGGCGCGGCGTTCTCTTTCGGTCAACCCGCCCCACACGCCAAAACTGGCGCGGGAGTTTAATGCGTCCGCCAGACATTCAAGGCGAACTTCACAAGAAATACACATCGATCTGGCCTGCCTTTGGGCAGCACCTTGTACAAATAATTCATCAGGTTCCGTATTCGCACACAGCGCCCTTGCTGCCCACGTTTGGTCTTCGTTGACGTTCATGGTGTCCGGTCTTTCCCCTAAGTTTGAGCAAATCTCAACTAGCGTTCCTACAGAGTAGGCGATAAGTGACCTGTTACACAACTTTGATCGGCAAAAATGCCACCTAGTGGACAGCTTAGTGGTAGATTACTCGCCCCATATATTAGGCAATTAGTGGCAACGACAGGCGTTCGGGCGTATTTAGGAATGAACTGGCAGTATTAATTTTCATTACACTACCCAGGACTTCGGCTAGTCGGTGTCCATGCCTTGAACTAGGCTAGACGACATGGCAAGTTCCACCCCGCAACCGACGCAGGCACCGGAAACCACGGAAACACGATCGCAATACACCGCATCACGTCTGGCAGCACTCCTCATGGCACTTTTTGGCGCCTCTGCTGTGGCCGGGATATTTCTCGGCGGCTTCGCCTTGCCTATTGTGGGCAGCCTGGGGGTCGTGGCCAACGCTGGGGTAACCACCTTTGAGGAACTACCTGAAGAGTTCGACATCGCTCCGCCCTCGCAAATCTCTACCATGCTGGCAGCTGACGGCAGCGTCATGGCCCGCTTCTATGCTGAAAACCGCATAGCCGTTCCCTCCGACCAAGTGACTGATTGGCTGAAGGAAGGCACGGTTTCCATTGAGGACCGGCGTTTCTTTGAGCACAAGGGCGTGGATGCGGAGGGCCTGGCCAGGGCATTCATAAACAACGCCGCCGGCGGCGACCTGCAAGGTGCCTCGACACTGACGCAACAATACGTTCGCAACGTTTTGATTGAACGCGGCCGGGTCGAAGGCGATAAAAGTCTGGTCGATGACGCCCTCGCACAAACCCCTGAGAGAAAAATTCGTGAAATCAAGTACTCGATTTCTTTGGAGAAAAAACTTTCAAAAGACGAGATCCTCGAAGGCTATATGAACATCGCCCAATACGGGCCATCTGTTTACGGGGTAGAGGCTGCCGCGCGGCATTATTTTTCGAAATCTGCAAATGACCTGACCCTGGCAGAATCCGCACTTTTGGCGGGGATGCCACAATCCCCCAACGGTCACGATCCTCTGACAAACCCTGAATCTGCCCGAAACCGCCGGGATGCCGTCTTGGCTGCTATGTTGCGTGACGGGCACATCACCCAAGCTCAGCACGATGAGGCCCGCGCCATCCCGATCGCCGACATGCTTCGCAACGTTTCGACCACGCCCCAAGGGTGTGGCCTAGCCGGGGACAACGCGTACTTCTGTTCGTGGGTGACCAATGAACTGCTGCGTGCCCCAGAGTTTGGCAAAACCTATGCCGAAAGACAGCGCCTGTTGCTCCGCGGAGGTCTGACCATTCACACAACCATGGACCCTGTAAAACAGGCGGCAGCAGTAACAGCAGTTACGGGGGCGGTGCCCAAGGGTGATTCTTCGAACCTAAAGATGGCTTTGTCGTCTGTGGAACCAGGTACCGGAAAGATACAAGCCCTGGCACAAAACACGGACTTTGGTGTGGATCCTGGAAATGCCTACGTAACTGAGACCTCATACAACGCCGATGTCCTCCACGGCGGTGAATCCGGTTTCGGAACGGGCTCAACCTTCAAGGCATTCACCTTGGCTCAGTGGTATTTGGAGGGCAAGGGCGGATACGACACTGTGGGAGGAAAGTACTTCATCCCTAAATCCAAGTGGAAGATCCCTTGCGCACCTGATGTTGCCGCAGACTTCCCCATTGTGGATATTGGCGGTCAGCGCGGCGCGTCTTCCGTTGTGCGGGCAACACAATTGTCCACAAACGCGGCCTTTGCAGACATGGCCTCCCAGATGAACCTGTGCGACATTTCTAACCTGGCTGCTTCTTTGGGTGTGACCCAAAAGGACGGCACCCCCTTTAAACCGAACCCAAGTTTTGTGTTGGGCACGGGTTCTGCCACCCCCTTGGCGATGACCAACGCTTTTGCAACCTTCGCAGCGCGGGGCACCTACTGTAAACCCATTGCGATAACCGAGGTGAGAGACTATACGGGTAAGGAATATGAGGTGCCCGACGCGGAGTGCCATCAGGCCCTGCCGCCGTCCGTGGCTGACAAGATGAACCAGACCTTAGCCCAAGTGGTTGCCCACGAATCCGCCAGGGTTGGTATCGGACGGCCTGCAGCAGGAAAAACCGGGACAACCAACAACTATTCGAATACGTGGTTTGTGGGCTACACGCCACAGCTTGCGGCAGGCGTGTGGTTGGGACACTCTGAGGGCAACAAGCCCGTACAAAACGTGACCATTAACGGCAGGTACTACAACATTGTTTACGGCTCTATGGTCTCTGCTCCCACCTGGCGTGCCTATATGCGTGAGGCGGTGGCGGATATGCCTGTACAGCGCTTTACCCCCATCAACCTGGGCGGTAAACCTACTGAAGAGCCCTCTGAAGAACCTTCAGAATCTGCCACCCCAAGCCCAGGTACTGGCACTGGCACGCCCCCCGACGGCACCGCGCCGCAAGTTCCAGACCCCAATCAGCAACCCGCACAGCCGGCGCAACCCGTCCAGCCGCAACCTCAACAGCCCGTCCAGCCAGCCCCTCAACCTGCCGGCTGAGGGGTGGGATATGTACCCACAATTCATGAGTCCAACCAATCTGACCCTCAAACGCGCAGCCGCAACCCTGGGTGTATTGGGTGCTGCCTCCTGGTGGGCTGGCGCGCGTGCTGCCAAACGCCCACGCCTAGAGCACTACACGCTGCCCGTTTTGGATCCGGGTGCTGCGGATCTGAAGGTCTTACATCTGGCCGACATGCATTTCTATCCTGGCCAAGAATGGCTCGTCGACTGGGTGCGAAACCTGTCTGACCTCGATTTTGACCTGGTGGTCTCCACCGGCGATAACCTGAACGACGCCAGCGGGATACCCTTACTCAAACGCGCCCTAGAACCCCTATTTGAGCGCCCCGGTTTCTTCGTTTTCGGCTCACACGACTACTACGAAACCAGCGCCGGAAACCCCCTGGCATACTTGTGGCGCCTACCCGAGGGGCAACGCGACGCCGACCCCATCGAACCGGGCACCTTGCGCCACACCCAGGAAGCCGCGGCCACATCATCTGTCGGCCCCGCCCTCGGCAATCCTGCTGACTTCGAGGTTCCCCCTTCTAGGCACGGGGCGCGCCGCCTTCCCTCCCGCCAAATCCGCAACTTCATGGCCGAGGGCGGCTGGCAAGACCTCACGAACCAGGGGGCACGTGTGGAACTAATCGACGGGCGCACGGTGGCGGCAATCGGGGTCGATGACCCGCACATCCGCCGGGATGCCGTTCCAGGTGTGCCCGAGGGTTGGGAGGACGCGGGCGTTGTGCGCCTGGGATTGACACATGCGCCGTACAGCCGTGTGCTTGACGCTTTCGCTGGGGCTGGTGCGCAGTTGGTACTTGCGGGGCATACACATGGGGGACAAGTGTGTTTACCCTGGTTGGGGGCTTTGGTGACGAACTGCGATCTGCCTCCCGCTTTTGTTTCAGGCACCTTCCCTTGGCCGCAGCCTCTGGGTGCGGGCCGTATAGTGAAGGTTCCCGAAGACCTGCACGGGGTTGTTTCTGGCCCGGCGACAGCTGACACTTCCAATGCGCGCTTCGTTCGGGACGAAGAGGCCGCAGGTTCAAATCCGAGTCCTGCGGAAACTGCGGAACAAGCTGCGCCTCTGCAACCTGCACCAACCTACGTCCACGTCTCGAGAGGTTTGGGGACCGCGCGGGCGACTCCCTGGCGCGTTTTTTGTCCGCCACACGCGACGCTGCTCAGGCTAACCACCCGCGCAACTCACCCTTAGGATGCGGTTTCACTTGGGAGCCCGCCCTCGGCTATACTTCCAAGGTTGCAAGGCACGGGGTGTGGCGCAGCTTGGTAGCGCGCTTCGTTCGGGACGAAGAGGCCGCAGGTTCAAATCCTGTCACCCCGACAGTTAGAAAAACCCCACTGACGTGGGGTTTTTCTAACTGTCGGGGTACACGCAGTATTTATTTGCGCGCCGCCGCCCCTGCGGCGCGCGGCAGTGTTTAATTGCGCCGCGCTAATCCGCGGCGCGTCACTCGCGAAGAATCGGAAAATGCGATTTCCGATTCTTCTATTTCACAAGACTCCGGGCAGAGCCTGACTTAGAAACTGCGCGTAGATGTCCGCTTACTTTACATTTCAACACTTCGCCCTCGGCAAAGCACCGACAAAACCCGAGCCAACAACAGTATCCCACCTGCGCAAACGTGTGTTTTCCCTTGACATTTCGGGGGGTTACACCTAAATTGGGAGTCACTTAATGCCCTACTGAGCAGCGGGCATATGAACTCACCCAGGGATCAGAGCAACGGTGATTTCGATCGCTGAATAGCGCTCTTAATCTCGATGAGGAGACACCGTGGGTAAGATTCGACATATCGCGTTCTGGCCACCCGTAATTTTGTTTCTTGCCGCTGCTGTACTGAACTTCGTCAAGCCCGACACCTTCACCGCCTTTGTTTCTACGGCTAACGATTGGCTCATTTCTAATCTTGCGTGGGCTTTTAGCCTTGGGGTTATAGCTATGCTCGGCGTAGTTATTTGGTTGATGTTTTCCTCATTCGGCAATGTGCGCATCGGGGGCAGAGACGCAGCCCCCATGCTGGATACGGCACGCTACTTCTCAATCACGTTGACCAGCATCATCGCAATCGGGATCTTGTTTTGGGCGACTGCCGAGCCCTTGAGACACTTTGCCACCCCTCCTGAATCTTTGAATATAGAACCCCAATCCCCTCAAGCGATGGTCTTCTCTGTTTCGACGCTATATACACATTGGGGATTCCTGCCACTGGCGATCTATGCAATCCCCTCCATCACTTTTGCGTTTTGTTACTACAACATGAAGGGCCCATATTCTATTGGCGCAACCCTCTTACCTTTACTTCGCAAACCCTTGAAGCCTGCAACGGCGCAAGGACTTGACGCCATCGTCATGTACTCCCTCATCGCAGGGATGGCGGCATCACTGGCTACCGGGGTTCTATCCATTAGCGGAGGCCTCGAATATCTCACCGGCTGGCAAAGCAGTCTACTTACCTGGGCTCTGGTCGATGCGGCAGTCGTCTGTACCTTTGTGATCTCTTCTGTCGCTGGCCTACTCAAAGGCATCAGGCGCCTATCGGAAACAAATACGATTATTTTTATTGTTCTTTTCGTTTTTGTACTCGTCGTTGGCCCCACATCTTTCGTGCTAAACCTAGGCGCCGAGGCCTTCGCACATCACCTTGCTAATTTCTTCCCAAGCGCCGCATTCACAGGGGCAGCCGCCAACGATCCCTGGGCAGGCTGGTGGACGATTTTCTACTGGTGCAACTGGTTAGCGTGGGCGCCCATTTCCGGAATGTTCCTTGGCCGCATCTCCTACGGTCAGACAGTGCGCAAAGCACTCATGATCCAGTTTGTTGCCCCGGCAGTCTTCGACATCGTCTGGATTGGAATCTGGTCAGGGGCAGCTCTGCGAATGGATATTGACACAGGTGGAGCCCTAATAGCCAAACTAGAACAGGGCCCGGAGTACACGGTTTACGAGTTTCTATCCAGGTATCCCCTCGTCGCTATCACGATACCCATCTTCATCTTCGTAACTTTCTTGTCCTACGTCACGGGAGCCGACGCCTACACCACGACCCTGGGGGCCATGTCGACCGATGGCTTGGCCCCCGAGAACCCCGAACCACCGTGGCCTTTGAAACTTTTTTGGGGTGGCCTCATCGGGGTTATTGCCTGGATCATGCTGGCATCTTCCGGGGTTGATGGCATCAAGATCCTCTCCAACCTGGGCGGCCTACCGGCATTAATCCTGGGGCTTGCCATGACCGTTTCTGTCATCCGCATTGCGCGCAATCCTTCTCGTTTCGATGTGAGAAAAGAAGACTACGACGAACACGGATACCCCATTCCTTCCGCAACAAAGAAGGCTACGATGCTCGAAGAGGTGCCCTCATGAACCGATCCAGAACAACCCCCAACAAAAGAAAAACCATACTTCCTCTTTTGCAATCCAGCCCGATCATTGCCAGCGCAAAAGATGAAGCAGGACTAGCCCGCGCCTTGGCTTCCGAGTGTCAAACCGTCTTTATTCTTTACGGAAGCATCTTGACCATCGGCGATATTATCGGTCGAGTAAAAGCAACCGGACGCAACGCCTTTATCAATGTGGATATGGTGGACGGATTATCCACCCGCCCTGCAGCCAGTAAATTCATTCATTACATGACCGCTGTCGATGGCATCTTGAGCTCAAAAGCTCCAGTCGTTCGGGCCGCCAGAGAACAAGGCCTGCTTACGGTTATGCGGCTGTTCATGATCGATTCTTTTGCCTACGACCAAATGGTCGATCAGGTTGCCGCCTCCCAGGCACACGCTGTAGAGGTCCTGCCAGGATGTATTCCCAGAGTTATCACCTGGATCCGCGAAGACATTAATCTGCCCATTGTGGCCGGTGGGCTGGTTTGTGATGAGGCAGATGTACACGCGGCCTTCGACGCAGGTGCAGCAGCAGTCGCGTCCTCCAACGCCGACGTGATAGCACTGGCCGGAAAAACCGGCCTCACAACCCCATAACCTCACAACTCCAACCAATAATTAAACTGCTTGACATGTGCCGCAACCTCAGGCACACTTCAAGAACAATCTAATAGCGGCTAGGCCGCATCTCAGAGCGAAGAGAACAGTTTTCACAACTGTTCTCTTTTTTTGTTCCAGTTTGTCGACACAGCTATACAAAGGAGTAGCCCTGTGAGTACAGCACAAAAATGGCTTAGCTTTCTCATCCTGGCCATGACAGGCGGCATCGTCTTCCAGGTCGGATACATCCGTTACGTTTTTTGGGAACCAACCTTCACTGCACTCAATCTGTCGGCGCAGGACTACGGAAACATTATTTCCGTTTACGGTGCCGTAGCAATGGTTTGTTACTTCATTGGCGGATGGTTTTCAGACCGCTTTTCACCTAAAGCCCTTATTGCTGTTGCAATGATCGGGACGGGATTAATCGACTGGTGGATAGCCCTGGCTCCCGGCTATTTCGCAACCCTGATCGCCCACATCATTATGGCTTTCTTGGGTATGGGTCTCTACTGGTCAGCCTTGGTGAAGTCCATCGGTCTGCTAGGAACCGACAAAGAACAGGGCCGAATGTTTGGCTACCTGGAAGGCGTTCGCGGAGTCGTGTCCACCATCGTCGGTTTTATTGGGGCCGCCGTCGTCGCAGCAGCCGTTGAAGCCGCTATGGGCGTTTTGTGGCTCATTAAGCTCTACGGAGTCTTGGCAGTCATCTTGGGCGTCTTGGTCTATTTCGTTGTCAAAGAAGACAAGGAAGCCCTGGCCGGCGCTGAACGCAGCACCGTGACCCTCAGGCAACTGCTCAACGCCATGAAAAACCCTTACACCTGGCTCATCGGTGGCACAATCATGTGCATCTACTGCGCTTACACCTGTCTGGGCTACTTCTCTCCACTGCTGCAACACAAGTTCGGCATGGGCGCAGGCATTATCGCAGCCATTGGCGTCATTAGAACCTACGTCTTCCAGTTCGTCGCAGGTCCGGCCTCGGGTCTAATCGTTGACAAGGTCGCCAAATCGACACCTCGATTCTTGGGCTGGATGTTCTCTGGCTCCATCGTTGTTCTGGGCATCTTCCTGGTCTTGCCCCGCAATAACTCGATGGTCTGGGTCGCAGTCGCCCTCATGTTCCTCCTAACCTTGGCTGTTTTCGCCTGTCGCGGTGTCTATTGGGCAACCGTCGGCGAGGTAAACGTAACCCCCGTCGAGCGTGGCGGAATGATCGGCTTAGCCTCTGGTATGGCCTATCTGCCAGATGCATTCTTGCCTTCTCTAGCCGCATGGTGGATTGGAGATCCCTCCGCGACACCTGCCATCCCTGAACACGGCGGCGGCTACACAACAATGTTCTTCTTCCTTATCGCAATGTGCGTCATCGGCATCGTGTTGACCCAGGTCACTCGCCGTTACCATGCAAAACGCTTGGCAGCTGGCCTCGATCAACCGGTTCTCGCCACGACCGAATAACGACCAAATAACTACCACATAGCAGCCAACCAACACCACAAGAAAGATCACCTATGCATATCACCGACTTCAACATGGATTTCTTTTCGCTCAAAGGGAAAAACGCTATCGTCACCGGGGGTAACTCTGGTTTGGGCACAGCGTTTTCCTTGGCTTTGGCCAAAGCGGGGGCAAACGTTATGGCACCCTCCTTTTCCGGTTCCGACGAGGAGGTTCGTTCATTGGTCGAGGCCGAGGGCGTCCGCTTCGAATTCCTCGAGATTGATTTGGTCCAGCCCAAGGCACCCAAGAAAGTCATTGACGAGTGTATTTCTCGGCTGGGTTCCGTTGACATCATCGTTAACTCTGCCGGCATCTGTAACCTGGCGACCGTTGAAGAGTTCGGCCGCGAGCAGTGGGATCCCATGATCGCCATTAACCTCACGGCGGCTTTCGAACTGTCCTTCGAGGCAGTCCCGCATATGATCGCTCAAAAAAGCGGGAAGATCATCAACATTGCCTCGATGTTCTCTTTCCTTGGCGGCCAGTGGTCACCCGCATACGCGGCAACCAAGCACGCCATCGTCGGTTTCACCAAGGCGTACTGTGATGAACTGGCACAGCACAATATTCAGGTCAACGCGATTGCTCCCGGGTATTTTGCCACCGCCATCACAGAGGCTACTCGCAACGATCCAAAACGTAACCAAACCGTCCTTGACCACATCCCAGCTAACCGCTGGGGCGACGTGGCCGATTTGATGGGGCCTGTCGTCTTCTTGGCCAGCCCGGCCAGTGACTACGTCAATGGTTACACCGTTGCCGTTGACGGCGGCTACCTCGTCAGATAAACACCTCGGCCAGCAAGCCAGACAGACAACCAGCCAGCAAGCCCAACAACTAGACAGAAAACAGATACACAGGAGCACCTAAAATGACCAGTCTCGATCGCGAAAGCATCGTTTCACGCCTCATCGACATCCTCGGAGAGGAAAAAGTAAACACCTCTGAGAAGGCCATTAAGTTTACAAGCGTGGACCGCTTCAAAAAATACCAATCAGTCCATGGAATCTTTAACGGGCCTTTTCCTTCGGCTATTGCATACCCTGCATCACCGCAGGAAGTCTCTCAGGTGCTTTCTTTCGCAAACGAACACGGAATCAATGTTGTTCCCCGCACAGGCGGAACCGGTACCGAGGGCGGACTCGAGGTCAGAGTCGAAAACTCCATCGTCCTCGACGGTTCGAAAATGAACAAGATCCTCAGCATCGATCCTGTCAATATGATGGCCACTGTCCAGTGTGGGGTAAAACTTCAAGACCTAGAAGATGCGTGCCGCGAACAGGGGTTGACGACAGGCAACTCACCTCAATCCAAGCCCTTGGCTCAACTGGGCGGTCTAGTCGCCACGAGGTCTATCGGACAGTTGTCAACCCTCTACGGCGCAATCGAAGACATGGTTGTCGGCTTGGAGGCGGTGTTCCCCAACGGGGACATTTCAAAGATCAAGTCCATTCCCCGTCGCGCATGCGGCCCGGATATACGCCACATCATTATTGGTAACGAGGGCGCTATCTGTTTCATCACCGAGGTCACCGTAAAACTGTTCAGATACACCCCTGAAAACAATCGATTCCGCGGTTACCTGGTTGACAGCATGGATGATGGTCTCAATGTGCTCCGTCAGGTTGTTACGGATGGCTTTAGGCCTTCTGTGTGCCGTGTCTATTCTGAAGAGGACGCCCGTCAGCATTTCGACCACTTCTACAAAGACAAATGCGTCTTACTGTTCATGGCCGAGGGGCCAAAATCTATCGTTGAAGCCACTATCAGCGAGATTGAGGACGCAGTGAAGGCGATACCCCATGAATCAGTCGATCCGAAACTCATCGAGGACTGGTTCAACAACCTCAACTGGGGTCTGGACAAGATCCTGGCAGAACAACAATGGATGCTGGAAAAAAAGAACCTGGGCTACACCACCGAAGTTTCCGCCGACTGGTCACAGGTCACCGAGCTGTATCACTCGGTAATGCAACGAGTCCGTGAAGAATTCCCCCGCGCGGCAGACCTGACCATGCTGGGCGCGCACTCGTCCCACAGTTATCAAACCGGAACGAACCTGTATTTCGTTTACGACTACAACATTAACTGCGACCCGGTTGATGAAATCGACGAATACCACATCCCGATCAACGCAATTGTCGTAGAGGAGGCACTGCGTCTTGGCGGCTCGATGGTTCACCACCACGGCATCGGCAAATACCGCACCCAGTGGACGAAGGAAGAACATGGCTCGGCCTACCCGCTGCTGAAAGGACTAAAGGAGCACTTCGATCCCAAGGGAATCATGAACCTGGGCACTATCTATCCGGTGGAATCATGAAATACATCATCGGTATAGATAACGGCTCTCAAAGCACGAAGGTCACCATCTTTGACCTGCATGGCACCCCTGTCGCATCGGGCCGCCAAGCCTTGCGCCCGAACTACACGCCGAGTCCCGGGATCGTGGAACACCCGCATGACGATCTTTGGGAATCAATCCAGGTTGCCTCTAGGCAGGCCATGGCCGAATTTAGCGGAAACAAGGACGACATTATCGGCGTGGGGCTGTGCACCATACGGTTTTGCCGAGCCATGCTGAAAGCCGACGGCACCCTGGCGCATTCGGTTCTCAGCTGGATGGATGCCCGAGTGTCCAAGCCTTTCAACCCTCAAGAATTCCCAGAGGCTCAGAAAGCCACGACGTCCTCGGGCTACATCACGCACCGTCTGACCGGCCAGTTCAAGGACACGGCCGCCAACTACCAAGGAATGTGGCCCATCGACACCGACACCTGGCAGTGGCTGCCTCCCGGCGAAGACTTCGACACCTACGGCTATCCGCGCGAGTACCTCTTCGACCTGGTCATGCCCGGAGACGTCCTCGGCTATGTCACCGCGGAAGCCAGCAAGGCAACCGGCCTGCCCGCCACCCTCCCCGTCATCGCCACCTCCAATGACAAGGCAGTCGAGGCTTTGGGCTCTGGCCTGCGCGAAGGCGATGTCCTCATTTCTTTGGGGACATATATTGCGGGCATGGCACTGGGGACGGAAAACCGCTTGGATGCCACCGGGTTTTGGAGCAATTTCGCTTCCACGCCTCGCGAGTACCTCTACGAAAGCCACGGCATCCGTCGCGGCATGTGGACGGTGAGCTGGGTTTGCGACGTGCTAGACAAAAAAGACATTGCCGAGGGCGACACGCAGAGCATCGAGGAGTACTTCAATGATCTGGCGCGCAAGGTCCCGCCCGGTTGTGATGGCTTGATGACTGTCTTGGACTGGTTGGCGCCCACCGACGCCCCTCACCGCAAGGGAGCAATCCTGGGCTTCGATGGCAGACAGGGGCGTGCGCATATGTATCGCTCGGTTTTGGAGGGTATCGCCTTGACCATGTTTGACATGGTCAAGGCCATGTCTTCAGATCTGGCCAAGCCCTTCAAGAAGGTCATCGTCGCAGGTGGCGGTTCGAATTCAGACGTGATGATGCAGATTTTTGCCGATGTTTTCAACCTGCCGACGGTGCGCATGAGCATCAACAATGCGGCTGGACTAGGGGGAGCCATCTGCGTTGCTGCTGGCCTTGGGGTCTATACGTCTTTTGATGAGGCCATCATTCAAATGACATCGGTCGCTGAGGAATTCACGCCGAACCCGGATGCTCACAAGGTCTACCAAGCCCTGTTGCCCGCCTACCGGGCTGCTCAACCGGCATTAGATCCTGTCTTCAGGAAGAGTCACGCGGTAGTCGGATAGCTCGCAGTTCTTGATTTCTACTTTGCTTTGCTAAGGGGTAAGCGACGTTGGCAGCACCAACTTAGGTCACCAACAAGGTCACCAACGTCCAACGCCCCTTAGCAAAGCACCCACCGACAACTTCGATGCCCTATCGCCCACCGCTCACCGTCTGCCGAGCAATTAGGACCAATCTCCCACCTGATAGTGCCCTCCAAAGAGCGGCGAACAGCCTAGATTAAAGGTATGGCTAAAAAGCGTTATGAGATTATTCCTGGTTCTAATTCATCCAAAGTCAACCTGAATGTTCGTGGGGCAGAAATCCTCACTATTCCGCGACTTAATCGCGGCACCGCCTTCACCACCGAAGAACGTGAAGAACTGGGCTTGCAGGGTCAACTCCCCGTGGGCGTGACGACTCTAGAAGAGCAAGCACAACGTACATACCAGCAGTATTTACGCAATGAAACGAACCTCGAAAAATTCGCATACCTTTCGGCCCTCAGGGACCGCAATACCGTCTTGTTCTACCGACTCCTGGCTAATCACCTTGAAGAGATGATGCCCATCGTCTACACACCCACCATCGGCGATGCCATTATCGAGTTTTCGCACTGGTATCAGCGCATCTCGGGTGTCTTCCTGGACATAGAACACCCCGGCGACCTCAAGAAAACCCTCCTATCTACTGGCAGAGGCGCCGAGGACGTCGACTTGATCATCGTCACCGACTCAGAAGGCATCCTTGGAATCGGCGACCAGGGCGTTGGCGGAATCGAGATCTGCAACGGTAAAAAGTCCTTGTACACGGCGGCTGCCGGCATGGAACCCAACCGAATACTGTCCGTTGTTCTAGACGTTGGCACCGATAACTTATCTTTGCTGGCAGACGACATTTACCTGGGTCTGCGTCACGCCCGCGTCAGAGGCAAACGCTACGACGACTTCATCGAACAGTTCGTCCAGGCGGCCACAGAGGCCTTCCCCAACGCCATGATCCACTGGGAGGACTTTGGCGCCTCCAACGCACACCGCATCCTGAGCACCTACCGGGACAAATGTTGCACCTTCAACGACGATGTCCAGGGCACAGCAGCAGTCGTCGTCGCCGCGGCCTTGTCCGCCGTGCGTTCCAAGGGTGAAAAGATGCGTGACCAGCGCATTGTGATCCACGGCGCGGGCACGGCGGGGATCGGCATCGCGGACCTCCTATGCGACATTATGGTTTCCGAGGGCGCTTCACATGAAGACGCTCGCAAGGCTTTCTGGGGCCTTGGATCGCGAGGTTTACTGACAACCGCCCTCGGCGATAAAATGCGTAGTTTCCAAAAGCCCTATGCCCGCGATGCCGCAGATACGAAAGACTGGGCCTTGCATGACCCGGCACATATTGGCCTATCGGATGTGGTTCACAATGTGCAGCCAACGATCTTGATCGGAACAAGTGCGCAGGCCGATTCCTTTACCGAAGACATCATCCGCGAAATGGCCGCCTTCACGCCCCAGCCCATCATTATGCCCCTGTCGAACCCGACAACCCTGATTGAAGCCCACCCTGCCGACATTTTGGCTTGGACCGATGGAAACGCCCTGATTGCGACGGGCTCCCCCTTCGATCCGATCGTCTATAACGAGCACCGTTACCGCATAGCCCAAGCAAATAATGCCTTCGTTTTCCCCGGTCTGGGCCTCGGAGTTGCAGTATCGAATGCTTCCAGGGTTTCCGATCGCATGATTGCCGCTGCGGCCGAAGCGGTCGCCTCGATCCAAAAAGTCAATAAGCCTGGCCAGTCCCTACTTCCAAGGGTTCAAGACCTGCGTATGGTTTCTGCGAGGGTCGCAGTCGCGGTTGCAAAGGCTGCCCAGGAGGATGGCCTGGCTCGCACAACCCTAGATAACCCCATCCAGCAAGTCTTAAACGCCATGTGGAAACCCGCCTACCCCGAGCTCATATTGTCTGAAGAGGCCAAAGCGCAGCCCATTGCGCACCCTCGCCCCGCCTCAGACAGTAAAGCCAAAAAAACGACGCCTCCCGCGCAAGCAGGCGGGGAAAAGGCAAAAGAACCCCAGGAAAGCTAAGCAGATGGGGGACCTGTCAAGCCAAGTTTCCACCTTGTTGCCATCGTTTCTGGTGCAACATGTTGCAAAATTGCAGCTCCCCTTGTTGAGTTGCAGCTTTGTGTCCTTTCAGTTGCCATTAATGATTAGAGTCAAAACATGAGTGACGATCACAAACCCCGA
Organism: Actinomycetaceae bacterium; assembly: GCA_030538185.1. Taxonomy (GTDB): domain Bacteria; phylum Actinomycetota; class Actinomycetes; order Actinomycetales; family Actinomycetaceae; genus JAUNUK01. The sequence goes on from JAUNUK010000004.1 coordinate 232,691, forward strand.
GGTGTTGAGGACAACGCTGTTGAAGCACTTGCCGGAGGAATCGTCGATCTACAAGATCCGAATGATTCGCTCCTAAGCTCGAACCCCGAGGCATCCACCGATGCCGAGGAAACACTGGACGCACTGGACCCGCATGGCAAACACGTAACGATCTACGATGTCGCGAAACTTGCGGGCGTATCGCCCTCTACGGTTTCCAGGACTTTCGCCAGGCCAGGTCGCGTGAATGTGCGAACCGCATCAAAGGTTCACGCCGCCGCAAAACAGCTGGGGTACCGGGCGCACCCCATTATGCGTGTACAACCAGATCGCTACACACGAGTAATAGCCGTCGCGGTAGCAGACATCGCAAACCCGACCTACGCCTCGGTCGTGCGTGGCGTCCAGTTCGAAGCCGCAAAAAGGGGATACACAGTCCTATTGGTAGACACCCGCGAATCCAAGCTGGGTGAACGCAACGAAGTCACGCGCGCCCTTCAGATCGTCGACGGCGTGATACTCACATCCTCGCGTCTATCGGATTCCGACATTTACCAGTTGACCAAGGTGAAACCGCTTGTGGTTGTCAACCGGATAGTACCTGGCGTTCCCTCAGCGATTTCGGATATGAGTCAGGGCATGGGCGCAGTCGTCCAAAAACTCCACGAACTCGGACACCGGACACTCACCTACATGACAGGCCCCGAGGCATCATGGATGGACGGGGCGCGCTGGCGTATCTTGTCGATGAACTGCGAAAAGTACGGCATCCGACTGGTTCGCACGCCCCCACAAAACCCCACGGTCGCCGGCGGTTCCAAAGCCTTCCAAGCCTGGCTGGAACGCCCCTCTTCTGCAATCGTCGCCTACAACGACCTGATGGCCATCGGCGCCATGCGCACCGCTCAAAACCTGGGCTTCCGCGTGCCAGAAGACATCACCATCACCGGCATCGACAATATCTTTGCCGCCGAACTGACCACACCCGGCCTCTCAACCGTCACAACCGGCAACCGCCTGTTGGGCCGCTCCGCCTGCCGCCACTTGATTAACTCCATCCATTCGCGCCTGCCAACCTCTGAGGTCAAAATGGTCGTCCCCGTAGAGTTGGTCCCCCGCGGCTCGCACGGCCCGGTCAATCCGGATCTCAAGGAACGGATTTTATCCGTGACAAGAGCAGCCTTGGCAGCCCGCGCACAGTAATTTCTTTCCGAGGGCGAAACGCAAAGTCTCTGGCCGCGGAGCTTACTCCACAGCCAGAGTCAACGCCGCCTCGCCCTCGGAAATTTTTAAATCTAAGGAAAGAAACGGCAATCCATGCTCGGATCTGCCGCGTCTAAGGAAGATCGACATATGAGTGAAGCAAAGAAGCTGCAAGCCCATCCCGACCGTTTATTTCCCGCCGAGGCCAATGCGCGCGCGGCGGCCCGCGAGATTTATGCAGGTGTAAAGGACCTGCCAATCATCTCTCCACATGGGCATGTGCCTATTCAGTGGTTGACCTACGACATTCCGTTTTCGGACCCGACATCACTGTTGATCACGCCTGACCATTACGTTAACCGCATGATGCACGCCAATGGGGTGCCACTGTCGGAACTAGGCGTGGGTGTTCCTGCAGGTTCCATGAGCGAGGCTGATAACCGGCGCGCATTCAAACACCTGTGTTCGCACTGGAAGGACTATTACGGAACGCCTGTGCGTTTCTGGCTGGAAAGCGAACTGGTTGAGATCTTTGGGATTACGACTGTCCCTTCGGCTGAGACCTCGGACGCGATATATGACCAGATAAACGCTGCTTTGGCGACTGATGCGTACCGGCCGCGCGCGCTGTGGGACCGCTTCAAGATCGAGTTCATTGCAACCACAGATGACCCTTGTGATTCCTTGGATGACCATGTGAAACTGGCGAATGACCCTGCGTGGAAGGGGCGCGCGGTTCCGACCTTCAGGCCAGACCGCTACCTGGAGCCTGCGCGCGCCGATTGGGTTTCCTTGGTGGGCGATTTGGGACGCGTGGCCGACGTGGACACTGGTTCTTATGACGGGTATGTGGAGGCCATGCGTCTGCGGCGCCTGTACTTTAAGGAACGCGGGGCCGTGTCAACGGACCACTCGCATGTGGATGCCGGCACTTTGCGTTTGGATTTGTCTGAGGCGCGTCGGATTTACGCTGATGCCCTGCGCGGACAGGCTTCCCCCGAAGAATGCCACGCCTTACAGCGGCATTTATTGAACGACCAGGCCCGTTTGGCTGTCGAGGACGGCCTCGTCATGACCCTGCACCCGGCGGTTGTGCGCAACCACCATCAGCCGACCTTTGAAAAGTACGGCGCGGATGTGGGCGCGGACATCCCCATGTCGGTGGAGTTCGCTCGCGGTCTGCAGCCAATGTTGAACGACTACGGGACGGCCGAGGGCTTCCACCTGGTTGTTTTCACCATGGACGAAACGGTTTATTCGCGCGAACTTGCGCCCCTGGCCGGCTTCTATCCTTCCGTTTACGTCGGTGCGCCCTGGTGGTTCATTGACGAAGCGGATGCGATTTCGCGCTTTAGGCGTTCGGTGACGGGGGCGGCCGGGTTTACCAGGACTTCCGGGTTTATTGATGACACGAGGGCGTATCTATCCATACCCGCACGTCACGATATGTCCAGACGCCTGGACTGTGGATACTTGGGCAACCTGGTGGCCGAGCACCGCCTGACCTTGGACGAAGCGGTGGACGTCGCCTATGACCTTGTTGTTACTCAGCCGAAGAAGGTGTTTAAGCTGTGAGTTCAGAAGACATAGCCGCTTTGCCGCGTTTGTCGCGCACCACGCAGGGACACGGGCGGGCCCCCGTGCGCATGATCCACCTGGGCCTTGGGAACTTTTACCGGGCACACCAGGCCTGGTACACGGACAAGGCCCCTGACGGGGCTTCTTGGGGATACGCGGCCTTTACGGGTCGCAGGCCAGACATGGCCGAGGCATTGGCCCCCCAAGACGGGCTATACACGCTGGTCACCAAAGGTCCTGGAGGTAACACCTACCAGGTGATTTCCTCTATTTCCGCGGTGCATGCGTCTTCCGAATACGAGGCACTGCTGGGGTATTTCGCCGACCCTTCGGTCGTTATTGTGACAACCACAGTGACCGAGGCCGGCTACCGCAGGACCGCTTTGGGCGCACTGGACGCCGGGGCCGTCGACATTGCCGAAGATTTGGCCGCCTTAAAGGCAGATCCGAGGGCGGTTGTCGGCTGTGTGCCCGCACGAGTGTGTGCTGGGTTGATGGCCCGCCGCGCGCGAGCCTTGCAAGGGGATGGCAAAGCTCCCATGACGATTTTGCCCTGCGATAACCTGCCAGGAAACGGTGAAGCCTTGAAGCGGGTTGTCTACGACGCAGCTGAAGTGGTTGACCCTAGCCTGGCGTCCTGGATGGATGACAATATCCACTGGGCGACCTCGATGGTGGACCGAATTACGCCTGCCACGACGGACGTTGAACGTGAAGGGGTTGCCGAGTGGGGCTCTTTCTATGACGCTTCACCCGTGCCGACCGAGCCTTTTGCCGAGTGGGTGATCGCTGGGTCGTTCCCCGCCGGGCGTCCTCGCTGGGAAGACGCCGGGGCTACCATCTGCGATGACGTCGAGGACTTTGAGCAGCGAAAGCTGTGGATGTTAAACGGTTCGCACTCCCTGATGGCCTACGCTGGGCCAATCCTGGGCAAAGAGACAGTAGAGGAAGCAATCAAGGACCCGAGGATTGCCGGGTGGGTCAATGACTGGTGGGCTGTTGCTGGGCCGCACTTGAATGTGCCCTGGCAGGATTATGCTGCGGCCTTGAAGGAACGCTTTGAAAACCCGAACATCCGGCACCTCTTGGCACAGATCGCACACGACGGTTCCCAAAAGATCCCGGTGCGCATTTTCCCTGTGTTGCGCATGGAGTTAGCTGCCGGGCGCCTGCCTGACGGTCCTGTGCGTGCCGTTGCGGCGTGGGTGTTACACCTGATGGGGCACGGTGCGCCTGTTGTGGATGCCCAGGGCGGGGCTGTTATTGAGGCGGTTGCTGCGGCGAGAACAGTCCGCGAGGCTGCGTCCTCGGCTCTGTTTGTTGTGGCAGCCGACCTGGCCGACAACCACAAGCTGCTGGACGCGATTGAAGCCAAGGCAGAAGAAATCTGGGATATAGGAACATAAGTGTGTATGGGGTTTAGGTTTTTCGTTGGTGTGACGCGCGAAAGTCGGGGTAGTTAATGGGTTGACCCATAACTCACGGGGCCCAAGCCAAACCTGCCCGGGCCCCGCGGTTCCTTATGCCCGATCCCTGCCCTCAACCAGCCTGACGATCACTATGACTGTGCCTATGAGCAGCATCAATAGCCCCGGATAACCGTTTGCCCACATACCAAAAGATGCCGCTAGGAAAGCAATGGCCAACAAGCCGAGGGGATTGCGCGCCCGGATCGCGAAGAGAGCAATAATGACCCCAAGCATTGACCCGATAACCCCAATGACGTAGGCATCGGGGCGCTCTATTGGGAGAAAGTGCGTGGTGCTTTGCGCAATGTAGCGGAAGTAAAAGGGCTCACCGATAATAAGGACTGCATACGTTACCAATACCGCAAGCGAGATGAGAACACTTGTAAATCGTAGGCGCTTACCTAGCGGTGGAGTGTTGTCCTCTCGCAGCGCAAGCACTAGAAGAAGGCCCAGGCCCAAGGCTCGAACCGCCGCGGAGAAAACAATGCTCCACCCGACAAAGATCCCGCCGATCAGTAACACCAATCCCACAATCGACAGCCCTAGCGACACTGCCTGACCACTCCGCGGCTGACTACCGCTCGTAGTGACTTGTTTCAACGTGGACATGGTCTCCCCCGCAGCCTAAAGTATGCGAAAATCCTGTAGAGTACCGGCCATTATTTTGACTGGATATTGAGTTTTTCATCATAAACGATCGACTCGGAAGGCACTCAACCCAATGAGTTGTAAAGTCTGCCTGTGCCGTCAGGGCAGCAACAGATCCGGGCGTATCACCAGTGGCAGTGAAGTACGCCTGCCTTGTTACAAAATTCCAAGGAAGGGAAGTCATGGCCAATGCAGCTCGTTCAGAAAAGTAGGTTACCGAGCCGTTCCAACAACGTTTCCCGGCCATTGAGAGATGCGAAATTGTCAGGTTAACCGGATCTTTAAGATGGTGTTCAGTAACTATCTGCCGACATTCCAAACCACTCCTAGATTGAGGCTCAGTTACAGACTGCGAAGGCGTTACTGAACCCCTCAAATTATCAATAATACATTCGTCGGTAATCGTATACTCGAGCTTTCTGTCAAGGCCATCACCACCCGGAACCGATTCCTCAACCCGAAGATCTTCACAGATCCCCTCCGAATAGACCACAATACTGCCCCCCGTTATTGGCTCGACTATTGTGCGTGAAGGCTCATCATTATCATTTACCGCATTTACGCTAGTTGGAAGTGCAGCGAGTAACGACACCGACACAACAGCAACTACTGACATCAATTTTTTCTTACTCATTGTTCTCAACTCCTATGCTGATCGATGCAAGCCTGTTTGACTTGCTTGCTGCATCATGCATGAAGAGTGACATAGAGCACACCCTCCGATCGGGTGGTTTCCGGGGTGATTTCTATCACAGACATCTACCATCCAATGCAATTGACACCAGTGTCGCTATTCCTCTGTTGCTTAAAACCATGACCGCCACGGTCGCGTTCACGGATGAGCCCCTAAAAACCGTGCGGGTGTCCATTGTGGAGGACAACGCGGATACCGCCGAATTGCTTGCGACCTTGCTGGATGGGACCGCGGGCATCGTTGTGCACTCAACTCATTTGCGGGCCAATCAGTTCGTGAATCACTTGGGCAAACTGGTAAGGGCGGGTGAAAAACTGCCGGACGTCGTCTTGATGGATATTGAGATGCCAGGCATGAACGGGATTGATGCTGCCCGATATTTGCGGGAAAAATTCCCAAGCGTTTCGGTGCTGATTGTGACTGCGTTTCGCAAGCGTCCGGATCTTTTGGCGGCCATTGAGGCTGGTGTGCAGGGGTTCTTGACCAAGGGTGGGGGCGCGGCTGAGTTGCGTTTCGCGATTCGTCACGTCTTTGAGGGGCGCACATATTTCGGGCAGACTCCCACTGAGATCCTGGCCGAAGGGTACAAGGTTACGCAGATCCAGCGGCGCAATGATGCGGATTTTTGGGAGGCTGTTGAGGGGTTTACTCCCTCGGAGGTAAAGGTTTTTCGCTTGTTGGCGCGTGGCATGTCGAATGCGGCAATCGCCGCGAAGCTGGGGATCAGCGAATACACCGTAAAAGAGCGGGTCTCGGTGATTATCGCCGCCCTGGACTGCGCAAACCGCACCCAGGTTGCCTTGCGCGCCGCAGAGAACCAGTACCGCTAACCTTGCCGAGGGCGGTTAAGTTCGGGCTGTGTCACCAGGACTATCTGGGGTGAGGTCGGCCAGTGTGTGTCACCCCCTACAAGCGAGGCTAACCCCCGATCGGGGGGGTTCTGGGGTGCTCTCTCTCACAGACACGTACCACCCAATTGGCGCGCGAGGACAAGGCGCCTGGTCATCTAACGTGAATCGACAATCGCCACATATGGGATTGACTTGGTAGGCTGTTCCCATGGAAGCAACGATTGACTCTGCGGGGCGCATTTTGGTACCCAAGACTTTGCGCGCACACCTGGGGATTACTCCCGGAACAAAAGTCAATATCACCCCTTACGGCGAGGGGTTCCAAGTGATTCCTGGCGGCCGTACTGCCACAATCGTGCACACATCCGATGGGCACCTTGCCGCTAAAGGAAGCACGCCCATCACCGATGACATGATGTTTGACCTTATCGATAGCGGCCGCAAATAGTCATGGACTCCTCGATTGCCATCGACACCAGCGTCGCTGTTCCCTTGTTGCTTGAAAACCATGACCGTCATGGGCGCACGCTTAAGTGGGCAGATGGGAAGAAGCTCGCACTGGCTGGGCATGCCGCAATTGAGACCTTCGCGGTCTTGACCAGGCTCCCCGGGGATAGCAGGGTCCTGGCCCCTCATGCGAAACGCATCATCCACGATCGATTTCCGCTTGTATTATCGCTTGACACCACAGCATTCGCCCAGGCCTACATTGTTTTAGCGGACGCCGGAATTGCAGGTGGCGCAACCTATGATGGCCTCGTCGCCCTTGCCGCAAAAACACATAATGTCCCCCTAGCCACGAGTGACAGGCGAGCAGTGCCGACCTACGAACGACTTGGTGTCCAAATCCTCCTGGTCTAAAACCCTGCATCCCACATCACGACCACCGAGGGCGGTTAAGTACTCGATGTGCCGCCAGGGATATCTGGGGTGAGGTCGGCCAGTGGATGTCACCCCCCATGTGTGAGGGTGACACACACCTTAAGCAGGGACACTTATTGACTCTTGTGTCCTTTGAACACGCGTAAACGACACATCCCTCACGATGCTTGCTAGAACCAGGACAGCACCCACAAGCAGCATGAACAGTCCAAGGTATCCGTTTGCCCACACACCCATGGATGCTACACAACTTGCCGCACCAAGAACCCTAAGAGGGGAATTCACCTTAAAGGCATATATCCCAAGAACCAAGCCCACGACAGAACCCATTGAAGCCACAACATACGTTCCCATTGGAACCACGGGCATTAAATAACTCGTGTTTTCCAATACGAAGGAACGATACACGGGCGCTAGGACGGTCATACCAGCGTAGGCAAACAGCAAAACACCCACGACTGATATGCCTAGAATTTCTAAAGAAGCTCTCTTACGTGTGACACCTGGATTCGCTTTCAATGCGAAATACAAAACCAAGGCGACACCAACCGTACGAAGAAAGATTGCAAAAGGAAGGCTGAAGTAGACAAACACTCCACCACAAGTTAAAGCCAACCCAAGCAGCCCAACACCCCTCACAACCATCGCACTATCTCTCATTTCCATCACCTCTCCAATCCCATGGTGACTGACCAGAGTCAGTCGACTCTCCAACAACATCATGCGTGACAAGTGATGTGGGGCACACCCCCCGATCGGGTGGATATTGATGTGGTCTACCTCACAGCATTACACCCCCCGATCGGGGGGTGTGTCTCGATTTGCGGCGTGGTATGACAGGTGAAACCCTATATTTTAGGAGGACATCATGAAGACACTAGCGACGACAACATGTTTTGTATTGGCCTGTGGTTTTGTTCCTGCAACGCTGGACCAGCACGCACAGGTACCCAGCAGTGAGCCACTGCCCGTTCCAAGAACGGTTGAGGTATGTAAAGTATTTCCACTTTTACCTTGGTGCCTGAAGAAGTAGCAGGAATCCCCGCTTGAAATTCCAGCCCTTGTTTCTAAACTTGTCCTCAAAGCTTGAGAGCTTGGGCTTTCGCCCTATTGTGCTCACGGTGTTGGGACTTGTGTTTGGTCTATTTCAACCAATGGTTGATGCGGTTCGTGGTAGTGCCTCTGATCCAAAGGCCCTAGCCTATTCGCTGCTGTTTGGCGCAATTGTTATTTCAAGTATTTGGTTTCAGAAAAGTGCTGGGTGGCTGCTCCTTGCCGTCCAAACCTTAACGAGCATTCTTGGCATATCGCTCGGCATTGCCTCATTCGCCATACTTGCGATTGTCGTTGACTGGCTAACAGTGGGTCGCATCAAACAAGGTCTCGCACTTGCGGGCCTATCGTTTTTTCGAGCATCATTCCTGAACTTCGGCGATCTCTCTTACATTGCGATTGACCTGTTCCAATACTTGATCTTCATAGGTTTCGGCCTCGTTATTTGGAAATATAAGCAACAGCAAGAAAAGTTGCGGGCTGTTGCGGCCAATGCGCAGGCAGAAGCTGTCGAAGATGCCTACGCTTTACACCATGAGCTCATATCTGAGCTACACAAGGGCCTGGTGGCGACCTTTTCCAGGATTTCGGTTGGGACAGAGATCCTGAACGAGGCCTTCGGCAAGCAAGAAAGCAAACGCACCCAGGTGGCCATGTCCAATGTTCTTGGAGGATGCGACCACGGACTAGCCGAGGTACGAACCCTCATGGCCACACTAAAGACTGCCTCCACAGGTTCACACACCTTGGCCCCCAGATCCCTCAAGGGGGTTATTGAAAATGAGAGAACTGTTTTATCCATGCGCTCCATAAGCCTTGTAGAAGACATACCCGACAACCTGGCACAATCCACCGACACACAAACAATGTCGATTCTTTTAGAATCCATACACGAGGCCTGCACAAACACCCTGAAATACGCTAAATCCTCGTCAGTCATGGAAATCACCATTGAAAATGACGGCCAGGTCATTAGCTTCCTGGCCACAAGCGCAACAGATGCCAAACGGGTCAAGACCATGAGCAAGTCGCCCTCGGAAATCGAAATTGCTAAAGGGGTAAGTGGGCTGTTCGGCCTGGCTGAACTGGAACAAAAAATCCAGCGCATCGGCGGAAGCATGCAGGTGGGCAATAATGGTCCCCTGTGGGTGCACTATGCGCAGATGCCGTACCGCCTGCCGCTGCACCTGCAACCGGACCCCTGGGATGAGGACGGGGGCAGAGATGACTTCTAAAGGACCCGAAGAACCTGTCGCCTTGCACCCGGATACACCCACCGAGGTCATCACGGTCTCCATCGTTGAGGACCACGAAGGCACCGCTGAGCTGATGGAAACTCTGTTGGACGGGACAGATGGGATTCGTGTGGAATCCAAGCACCTGCGGGCCAATCGCCTGATGAATCACCTAGGACGCTTGGCTGGGGACGGTGCTGACCTGCCCGACGTGGTCTTGATGGATATTGAGATGCCTGGAATGAATGGGATCGATGCCGCCGCCTATCTGCGTGAGCACTATCCATCGGTGAAAGTGTTGATTGTGACGGCTTTCCGTTCGCGCCCAGATCTCTTGGCCTCCATCGATGCTGGCGTCAAAGGATTCCTAACCAAAGGTGGCGGGGCCGATGAACTGCGTTTCGCCATACGGCATGTAGCCGCAGGACGCACCTATTTCGGGCAAACGCCTACGGAAATCATGGCCGAAGGGTTCAAAGCCACACAGATAACTCACAAAGATGACCCGGCTTTTTGGCAAGCCGTTGAGAAACTGACCCCAGCAGAACGCAAGGTCTTGAGGTTATTGGCTCGCGGGATGTCCAACCCCTCTATCGCCAAGGAACTGCGTAAAGGCCTCAACACCGTGAAGGAGCAAGTTTCGACCATTATGGCTGCATTAGGATGTGCCAATCGCACCGAGGTGGCCTTGCGTGCAGCAGAAAACCAATTTCACTAGGTTGCCCAGCTCATCATCCATAGCACACCATTGTTGAGATTGTTCGCATAACTAACACAATAAAACGCTTATATCCACGGGGAAAGTACGATAGTTATAGTACAGAAGTCCTATGCGACACCATGCCCATCTTTGTGTGCAGAAAACCTTGTAAGGGATACCGTGAATAACCAGATCAGCGCCGTGCCGACAGCACGAGTAGTACAGACCTATTCCGAGGGCTCCAAGAAGCTCATGTGGGGTTGTGCGGTGTCGGTCTTGACCTTTTGGTTGTTCGCCGAAAGCATCGGTGCTGCCGCACCTGCGATGATCAAGAATATCAACACTGCTGATCGCTACTGGTTGAATCAGGACACGTTGAACGTGGCTATCTCATTGACGGCCCTGTTCGTCGGTATTTTTATCATCATCATGGGCAACCTGGGCGACCGCATTGGCCACGTGCGAATCACCCTGGGTGGCCTTATCGCCAATACTCTAGGTTCGGCGATGATTTTGGCAGCGCACGGCAGCTTTGCACTTCCACTTATCGGCACTGGCCGTGCCCTACAAGGAATCGCCACAGCCTGCATTATGCCCGCCACCATGGCTTTGATCAGCGAAAACTGGAGCGGCAAGGCACGCGCAAAAGCGATTTCTATCTGGGCGATAGCAGCCTGGGGTGGGGGATCCCTATCTGCGCTTTTCGGCGGTTCGATTGCAACAATGATCGGCTGGCGTTGGCTACTTGTTGCGTCGATTGTGGTCTCAGCTATCGCCTTCTCACTGTTTCACGGCACACCCGAAACCAGCACCCCACATGCGGGAGAAAAATTCGACTGGATCGGCATGATTCTGCTGGTTGTTGGAGTTGCCTCACTCATGATCGGTGCTTTCTTGGGTTTCTTGAACGGCTGGCTGAAACCCCTGTGCCTGGCAATCCTGATCTTCGGCATTCTTGCCTTAACCGCCCTCGGAATATGGGAACGGCGCGTCAAATACCCCTTCCTCGATCTGTCAATATTCCGCAACCGGGCCTTTACAGGAGTGACTGTCTCTAACTTTTTCCTGAATGCCTCAGTCGGGATGGTCCTGGTCAGCCAACAGTTGATTGTTTTGGCCGGGTGTAAAGCGCAACGCATGGGAGACCTTTGCCCCATCGGCAAGAACTACACGGCCTGGGACGCCAGCCTTATCGCCATCGGTTACGCGGTTTTTGTCATGTCCTTCATTCGCATAGGCGAAAAATTGCTGCCCACCTTCGGCCCGCGAAAACTGATGCTGTGGGGGACTGCTTCTGCCGCCTTAGCTTGCGGCATGTTGATGCTGACTCACGTACTCGTTTCCGCCTACGTAGTGCTCGCAGCCATAGCGTACTCCCTGTACGGACTTGGTTTGGCGCTTTATGCGACGCCGTCAATGTACACGGCCTTGGACAACCTTCCCCGCGAACACGTCGGTTTGGGTTCTGGTATCTACAAGATGGGTTCCGCCGTTGGGGCCGCCATCGGTTCAGCCGTGTCTTTGACTTTATTTTCAGACCTCAGCGTCACCAAGACCAGCGTGCTGGGCAATGTGATTCAGCTGGAGGGCGCCCAGCAAAATATTGACCTGCGCCAGGCCGCTACTTTGGCCTTGACTTCCGACCTCATCTTTCTGCTTTTGGCTGCCCTTGTGCTGTTCGTGACCTTGCCTAGGCCTTTGTCGAGATACACAGATCCCGAGGCTTACGTCCGCTTCGATTAAAGACAAGATTTCCGAGGGCGGAACGTCGTTTGTGTGGGTGTGATTTGCGCTCTGACGCGAGACATGATTAGTATGATCATATGTCGAATACACCTTCTTATGCCGCTGTCGCTGCCTCCATTGGCACCTGCGCCATGTGTATGTCGCCTATGTGCCGAATGTGATTCTTGAACTATCACGCCTCGCCCCACCCTTAAGCCTGGCTCATCGAGCACAAAACAATTCCTTCTAACTGGCGTTTTTGCACCCAGTGTCTCGTGAATCTAGGCCAAATCGCTTGCAGGTCAGACTTTCACAACAGCTCAGGAGACAAAATGAAATTTTCCACTCTTGCCGTACATGCCGCAGGTATCGGCGTCCTTGGGGATGTGGTTCCTTCAATCCACACCTCCACCACCTTCAAACAACCAGTGACCGGAGGACCTGGCACGTGGGAATACCAGCGCGGAGCAAATCCGACCCGCGCTGTTGCACAACAGGTGCTGGCCGCCCTCGAAAATGCCCAACACGGCTTCATGTTTTCTTCGGGAATGGCCGCAACCGCCGCTGCCCTGTCCCTGTTGAAGCAAGGGGCGCATGTCATTGCTTCGGCTGCCGTGTACGGAGGGACGTACCGATTCTTAACCCAAGAGCTACCCAGGCGTTCACAGTCAGCAACATTCCTTGCCGACCTGGAGGAATTAAGCGATGCAGATTTCACGCCAGAAACGGCAATGGTCTTTATCGAATCGCCAACGAATCCAACACTTCGCGTCTACGACATTGCGCGCCTGGCCGATCTGGCACACCGCAACGGGGCGCTCTTGGTTGTGGATAACACCTTCTTGACGCCCTACCTGCAAAACCCGCTGGATCTGGGCGCTGACATTGTTGTGCACTCTGCGACCAAGTACTTGGCTGGTCACGCAGATTTGATCGCGGGCGTGGCCGTCACGAACGACGATGACCTGGCCGCAGAACTGGGCTTCGCACAAAACACCCTGGGAGCAATCTTGTCCCCGACGGATTCTTTTCGCCTGATTCAAGGAGTGAAAACCTTGGCATTGAGGATGGAGAGGCAACAGTCAAACACTGTGCGGCTGCTGGAGTGGCTGGGTACACACCCAGGCGTGGAGGCACTCTATTACCCGGGTTCACATTCACCTGAAGAAGCCGCGATACAGGCCAGACAGGCCCGCGGCATTGGCGCCGTGTTCTCTTTGGAACTGGCCCCCGATGTCGATCAGGATGCCTTCGTCTCCGCCCTCGGCATATTTACCTATGCGGTAAGCCTGGGCGGGGTGGAATCCCTCATCTGTAAGCCCGCCTCGATGACGCATGAGGCCTTCAGCGCCGAAGACCACGCGGCGGCCGGAATACCTGCGCAGTTATTGCGGTTGGCCGTAGGCGTGGAAGATATTGACGACCTTATAGCCGACCTTGACCAGGCGCTATCCAAAGCGCGCAAATAGCATCCAAATCCCTTAGATACACAAACACTAACCACTTGAAAGGTAATGAAATGTTCAACAATAAGACAACTGCTTCCGGTAAGGCCTCGGTTATAGGGTTGGCACGAAAGTTCACTCGCTCAGGGGTGGCGGTTTTGGCTCTGGCCGCAACCTCGGCCGCGTTGGCGGCGTGCTCACCGGGTGCTCAGGCCGGCGATTCTTCCACGGCCTCCGGGGCTTCAGCCTCATCAAAAACCTCCGCTTCCGCTGATTCTTTAGCGAAAATCAAAGACGCCGGGGTTTTGCGCATCGGCCTTGAAGGGACATACAAGCCCTACAGCTTCCATGACGAGGGCGGCGCGCTGACGGGATTCGAAGTTGAGATAGCGGCCCTGGTGGCCAAGGACCTGGGCGTCAAGGCCGAATACATTGAGACAAAATGGGATTCCTTGATTGCCGGCCTGGACGTGGATCGCTACGACATCGTGATCAACGACGTGTCCCCCACACCTGAACGCGGCGAAAAATACGATTTCTCTCAGCCCTATATCCGCACGATTGGAAAGATTGGCGTCTTGGAAGACTCCACCTTGAAGACGGTCGATGACATTAAGGGACACAGTTCTGCACAAACTGCATCGTCCAACTATGCCACCGACGTTGAGGCTCTTGGGGCCACAATCGTTCCGACAAATGGCTTCAATGACTCTATTGAGCTGGTGAAAACCGGACGGGCCGATGCCACCGCGAACTCTTTGGTCACCTTTGAAACCTTCCTAAAGGACAACCCCGGTTCGGGGGTGCGCCTCTTGGATGGCGAACTGCCTGATGGGGGAGCTTCGGTTATTTTGTTGCCCAAGGGACAAGACGCCCTGCGTGAGGCTGTCAACGCATCTTTGTCCACGCGCATCGACAACGGGGACTTGAAGAACATCTATTTGAAGTATGTTTCTGAGGATCTGACGCCGGCTAAGTAGGCGCAGGTGGAAGCGGGTGACACTGATGAACGAAACTATTGACCTCATGCTTTCCTCTGCGTGGCAGTTGATTGCCGCCATGGTCAAGGTCTCCATTCCCCTAACGGTGATCTCTTTTGCCCTCGCCCTGGTGCTGGCCTGCATCACTGCGGCGGCTCGCATGTCGCGTTTTCGCCTGCTGCGCGCCATCTTCGGTTTTTACGTCTGGGTTTTTCGAGGCACACCGTTGCTGGTGCAGCTCTTTATCGTCTTTTTCGGGCTGCCCAAGGCCGGCATTGTTTTCGACGCCTGGTCAGCCGCTATCGTGACGTTTTCGCTGAACACCGGGGCTTACGCTTCCGAAGCCGTGCGCGCAGCGGTCCTGTCCATCCCGAAAGGCCAGTTCGAAGCCGCATCTTCCCTGGGTCTGACAGGCGGGAAACTCCTGCGTTTCGTGGTGGCCCCGCAGGCCCTGCGCATCGCTTTACCGACTTTGACGAACGACCTGATCGACCTGTTCAAGGGCACTTCTTTGGTGTCAACCATCACTTTGCTTGACGTGTTCATGGTCGCCCAGCAAATCACTGCACGCACCTATCAGCCCTTGATTTTATACGTCGAGGTCGCAATCTTGTTCCTAATAATTGTCACTGCGCTGACCTGGCTGCAGGCCTACCTAGAAAAACGCGCTTCGCGTTTCATCCAGAGGTGATTTCATTGTTAAAACTTCGTGGCATAAATAAATCTTTTGGCGACTTGCATGTCTTGAAGGACATCGACCTCACTTTTTCGAGCGCATGCACAACGGTCATTTTGGGTCCCTCGGGTTCCGGCAAGTCAACCTTATTGCGCTCTTTGAACCTTTTGGAACAACCGGATTCCGGGGTTATGGAATTATTTGCCGAGGGCGGGGATCGTTGCAACACGCCCGCGCTTGAGCCCAGTGTGGAACATGATGATGCCACGGGGGTTTCTGCCCAAGCGGACCAGGCAAGCCAAGCGGGCCAGGAGGCGCAGGCGGGCCAGCAGGAAACCAGCGCACAGGACGCAAGCTCTTTCGAGCCTCTGTCCATCGACTTTGCAAATAAGCTGCCTTCACGCATGTCCTCCGAGGTCAAACGTCGCTTTGCCATGGTGTTTCAAAGCTTCAATCTGTTCCCCAATATGACTGTTTTAGAAAACGTGACAGTTGGACCCATCCAGGTATTGAGCCACCCTCGCGATGAGGCTGTTGAACAGGCAAAGGGGATTTTGGACCGCGTGGGCCTGAGCGAAAAACTCTCAGCCTTTCCGGCGACCTTGTCTGGTGGCCAGCAACAACGCGTGGCGATTGCCAGGGCGCTTGCGATGACACCCCAGTTCCTGTTGTTCGACGAGCCGACCTCGGCTCTGGATCCTGAGCTGGAGGCTGAAGTCCTGAAGGTTATGGCCGATCTTTCGGCAGAACACCGCTCCCTCATTGTGGTGACACACAATATGAGCTTCGCAAAAGCTGCCGCCGAAAAGATTGTTTTCTTGGATGCGGGCCAGGTTGCTTTCGAGGGCTGCCCCCAAGATTTCTTCAGCGCGCCAACCGACAGAATCCGCCAGTTTCTATCAACCCACCAGCAGCTTTAATGTCCGTCTGCTGCCCGATGGACCGCTTGCAGGACCTGTATTTCGGGGATATTTAAGGCCTTCGCAGCAGCGGCGATATCCTCAAATTCCGGCGTCACCTGCCTTGGGGCATCTCCAATTTCCGAGGGCGGCCTGCCGTGTTTGAGGCGGATTTTGTGACCCTGGATGTCTATGGTCGTGTAACTTCTGGCCCAGGTCACACGGTGTTGCACAGCGCCTATGCGAACGCCGAGGGTTGTCGTGTGTGTAAGGATAATGCGTGCCATACGCTCTGAGTCTTCAGGGGTGCACAGGGCAGTAATGATGTGGGCAGGGCGGCCTTTTTTGCCCGTGATGGGGGTCAACCACGCGTCTTTGGCGCCTTCATCCAAAAGCGTTTGGATAACGCCGGGCCACAGGCGCGGATCCATGTCATCCACATTTGCCGCGACCTCTACTACACGATCACCAAGGCCCTGGTCTCCTGGGGTTTGCGAGGCGATTGTTTCCGTATCTCCTATAAAGATGCGCACGCGGTTGGGCATGCCTGGGATGTCTTTCCCGCCCGCCCCGCTGCCAATGGCTTTGACCTGCATGGCGGGCATGTCTTCGCAGGCTTTCGCAAAGTGTCGCAGCAGTGCCATGCCCGTGGGGGTCGCCAATTCGCCTATCGGGTTGTCGGCGGGTGCCGGTTGTGTCGGATGCAGAGACGCGTGGTCGTGATGGTGCTGGTCGTGCGCTGTTTGATGGGTATGTCCGTGTTCGTGTCCGTGTTCGTGTCCGGGGTTGCCCATATTGTCAGGACATGAAGATTTTTCGGGATATTCGTGGTGGTGGCTGTGGTGACCGTGCGCGTGGGCCGCCGAGTGACCGTTGTCGTGGTTATGGTCGTGCGCATGTCCGTGGTGTTCGAGTTTCTGCGTGACGCCCTCGGGAATACTGCTTACCTGCCAACCCAAGGCGAGGCGGGCCACTGCCGGGGCCGGGACGCTGAGCCAACCGTGCGCTGCCCGGATTTTGCCATGCCCCAAGGCAACCTCGGAGGCAGTGATGCGGGTGCCAGGTTCACATGCGCCCAGTAAACGCATGGCTTCACAGGTGCCCACGATGTCTGCGATGGAATCCCATGAGCCGACCTCGTGGAACTCTACGTCGTCCAAAGCTGTGCCATGAACCTCGGCCTCTGCCTGTCCAAGCAGCTCGAAAACATTTAGAGCGGCATCCGCAGTGTCGGGGTGCAAGGTTTGGCGCTCGCGGGCGGAAGTGATCAGTGCGCGGATTTCTTTTAGCGCCCGATGGTGGGGGGACGCCTGGGTGCTTGTGACGTCAGCTTTAAGTGCCCGCACAGAAGAGCGCATGACCTGCTGCGTTGTGAGGTGAACTTCGTGTGGGATAACCGTGTGAATGGCGGCCTGCACCTTCCCCAGGTCAGCGCCTGCATCCACACACGCGCCCAGCAGCATGTCCCCTGCGACTCCGCCGCGTGCATCGATCCATATTGCTGTGCTCATGTGTCCCTCCCCGCACACTACTTCCAAGGCTACCTTGGCAAGACGATTTCATGCGTTTTGACGTGTTTTCTATCCATTCCAAGGCTCTCAATCTCTGACGTATATACCAAAATTCCAGTAAGGGTAGAACCCATTTCCATTACTTGCCTTCACTTTCAAGTCAAGTGATAGCCATTTGGTTACTCTTGTGCTACCCCCTAGTTTCTCTACCAAAAAATGCAGTAGATTGCGGTGTGAGAGTTCGTGTCCCCCCGCTAGCTATGTAGCGGTCTCTTGACACCAACTGATTTGAAGAATCAAAGGAGATCCATTCATGAACGCGAAGCGTGGAAAATTTATCGCCACTTTTGCTGCTTTGGCGCTTGCATTGACCGCCTGTTCCGCAGGTGGTGGCGGCACCGACACAGATTCAACTGGAGAAGGTGCGGGCGGTAAGAAGATGCGCCTTGCCCTCAACCAGACAGAAGAACATCCCTCTTATATTGCACTAAAAGCCTTTGGTGAGCGCCTTGACAAGGCCACCTCGGGTAAGTGGAACATCGAAGTCTTCCCGAACGAGACTCTGGGCGCCCAGCAAGAAGCCCTGCAGATGGTGTCTAACGGATCCGTGGACATGGCTATCGTTTCGGGTACCCAACTCGAGAACCTCAACAAGGACTTCCTGGTTCTCAATATGCCTGGAGCTTTCGACAATATTGAAAAGCAAATGAAGATCCTCAAGGATCAGGAACTCTTAGGAGATCTATACGCCTCCTTGGAAACCGAGCAGAAGATTACTGTCCTTGGCGGATTCACTCAAGGTGAGCGTTCCGTCTACACGGTGAAAGCCCCTGCCAAGACCCCCGCAGATCTGGCCGGTGTCAAGCTGCGCGTTCAGGAATCTGATCTCCACCTCGCCATGGCAGCTGCATTGGGCGCACAGGGCACGCCCATGGCCTACGGCGAAGTCTATTCGGGTCTACAGTCTGGCGTGATTGGCGCAGCAGAGAATAATGAGGTCTCGTACTACACCGTCAAACACTTCGAGGTGGCAAAGTACTACAACCTCACCAAGCACTTGGTGGGTACCGATTACCTGATCATTAACACAGACACACTCAAGACAATGAGTGCCGAAGACCGCGCTACCTTCGATAAGGAATGGTTGGCCACCGTGGATGAACACACTAACCTATGGGGCACCAAGACCAAGGAAGCCATTGATAAAGTCACCGCCGGGGGTGCAGAAATGGTTGAGGTCGATGCTGCAGCATTCAAGGAGGCACTGGCTCCTTTGGCCGATAAGTTCTTGACCGAGGCTAGCCAAAAGAAACTTTGGGAGACTCTACGGGACGCACAAAAGTAGGCCATCGCTGGTTTTAGCGGCGGTACACATCGTGTGATGTGTACCGCCGCTGAGTGCTTTGCTCCCAGAGAAACGGAAAGGAAGGTCAATGTCTGCAATAAAACTATTCCTTGCAAAGGTGCTTACGGTTTTGACCGCAAGCCTCTTTGCACTGCTGACGATCGTCGTGGTTTGGCAGGTGTTTGCCCGCCAGGTCCTGAATCAAGCCCCAGCGTGGACACAGGAACTATCGCAGTACCTGTTCGTTTGGACATCCATGATAGGAATCGCCCTCGTATTTGGTGAACGCGGACATATGGCTGTCGCCTTCGCAGTAGAAAGACTTCCCCGTAATCTCAGGAAAATAATTGCCGTTTTCATACAGATCTGCATTTTTGTTTTCGCTGTTGTCCTTATGGGATTGGGCGGTTACCGCGCGGCCATGAATGCCTGGCTGCAAAACTCGGTAGCCCTACCCACAAACATTGGACCTGTCTACCTGATTATGCCTGTAGCAGGGGCATTTATTGCTTTCTTTGCCCTGGTCAATGCTCTTGAGGATCTCCGCGGAACAGGACCCTTGACGGTCGAAGACCCGACAGAAGACCCTGAAATCACCAAAGCACTGGCTGATGCCGACACGATAAAGGCCGAAGTAGCTGCGCAAGATACCAACAAAGTCGATGAGCTCAACCCATCGGCCACGCCTTCTAACGAGCAGGAGCGCTAAACATGGATCCGCAAACTCTTGCCATCATTGTTCTGGTAGCAGGTATTTTCTTTGGTATCTTGCTGTCCCTTCCTATCGGTATAACTATCGGACTGCCCTCTTTCTTTGCCATTGTCATTATGATTGGTGATTTTCCGATTGCGGCAGAAAACTCTGCCACCCGCATGTTCACTGGCATGAATAACTTCACCCTCTTGGCTATACCCTTCTTCATATTGGCCGGGGCCATTATGAATAAAGGAGGAATCGCCTCACGGCTAGTTGATGCCGCACTCGTCCTGGTCGGGCGTTTACCAGCAGGTCTAGCACACACAAATGTTGTCGCCAACTCAATGTTCGGTGCCGTATCGGGTGCAGCAGTTGCCGCTGCTGCCGCTGTTGGTACGGTTATGAACCCTCGTCTTATCAAGGACGGATACTCTAAACCCTGGGTTGCAGCCGTCAATGTCGCATCCGCTCCCTCGGGGATGCTTATCCCACCTTCCAATACTTTTATTGTCTATTCTTTGGTCTCCTCCACATCGATTGCTGCGTTGTTCATGGCAGGAGTCGGGCCAGGCCTGGTGTGGACCGTGGCCTGTATGATCGTCGTTGCCCTCACGCAGAAAGCCAACCGCGTTGAAGCCGTAGAGCTACCACCCAGACTGAGCTTTAAAGAAGCATCTATCGTCATCTGGCGAGCAGTCCCTAGCCTCTTGATGATCTTCATAGTCATCGGTGGCATCCTGATGGGATGGTTTACAGCAACAGAATCCTCTGCCATCGCTGTTGTCTATTGCTTGGTGCTGGGTTTCGTCTACCGAGAACTGAAGATCAAAGACATTCCAACAGTCTTGGTTGATTCGGGGCGCACCACAGCAATCGTCATGCTGTTGGTCGGTGTATCCTCGATGCTCAGCTTCGTCATGAGCTTCGCGCAAATCCCTGTCATCATCAAAGCGGTCATGCTGGGTATTTCCGATTCCTCCACAGTCATCTTGATCATTACCATGGTGTTCTTGCTGATTATTGGTTGTTTCATGGATCCCACACCTGCGATCTTGATATTCGTTCCAATCTTCTTGCCGATCGTTTCTTCCTTGGGAGTTGACCCGGTCCACTTCGGAACCATGGTCGTTTACTCCATGTGTGTTGGCGTGATCACTCCTCCGGTGGGCAATGTCCTTTTCGTGGGTGCCAGGATTGCTGGACTCAGGCTAGAACCCGTCATTGGGAAACTGATCTGGTTTATCGTTGCCTTGGTAATAGGGCTGTTCATTGTCGTGTTCATCCCACAGATCTCACTGTGGCTGCCTCAAAGCCTGGGATTGCTCTCCGCTGTCTAAGGCTCACCCTGAGGTGATTTGAGCTGCCAGGACACCTGCACCGTAGCCGTTGTCGATGTTCACTACCGCAACACCGGCCGCACAGGAGTTCATCATGGTCAACAGTGCGGCCAGGCCTTCAAAGGCTGCGCCGTAGCCAACCGAGGTTGGAACCGCAATGACCGGCACTTCAACCAGACCTGCGACGACCGAGGGCAATGCGCCGTCCATCCCAGCGACAACCACAATCGCACCGGCTTCGCGCAAGGTTTCTTGGTGCGACAACAAACGGTGCAGGCCGGCAACGCCCACGTCCGCAATCAGTTGAGTCTCTCGCCCCATGTAGCTGGCGGTCAATTCGGCTTCTCGGGCGACCTTCCAGTCCGAGGTCCCCGCACAGGCCACCACCACTCTTGTACCCGTTACGGGTGGCGGCAAGGCGGGCCAGGACAGAAACTGGGCCTGTTCGTCATGGAAAGCGTCGGGCAGGATTTCTTTCAGTGCTGCAGCCCGTGGGGCATCCGCCCTCGTAAATAAAAATGCCAGCGAGGAATCTGTTGACGCGTCGCGGATCTGGCGGGCTACCTCACGCAACTGGTCTGGGGACTTGCCCTCGCAATAGACGGCCTCGGTGAAACCGCGTCGACGTGGCCTATCCCAATCAAAATCCAAAGACTGGACCTCGCTTGATTCATCCATAGCACCACCCTAGCGGGCAAAAGTGCGTCACGGATGACCAGGTGCGTGCAACACCCGCTCAAAGGAAAGAGATGCCAAAAGGGGCAAACTGGGGTGAAACCTGCCTACTATCTATGTGTCTAGTTCCCCTCCACCAGTCAAAGGTTGATGATGAAACTTCGCGAAGATGCGCAGTGGGCCATTGTTGTTCCCACCTCTATGGGCGTTCGTATTACGCCTGATAACCGCCAGCCCGTCCACACGTCGAATCATTTTTATATGCAGGGGACTTCTGCGGAAACGAATGTTGCTTCCGTGCCCTCGCATCTGGGGATGCCCACCAAGGTGCTGACGAACTTCGTAGAGGGTTCACCGATTTCCGCCTTCTTGAAGGCAGACCTGCGGGCGCGCGGCATGGCCTATGAGGGCCCAGACAAGCCCCAAGGTGGGGCGTGGGGGTACCGGCACCAGTTCAACATTGCTGACTCTGGTTTTGGTGGACGCGCACCTCGCGTGTGGAATGACCGCGCAGGCGAAGTGGGGTTGACACTGGACACGGCAGACTTTGACCTGGAAAAACTCTTCGTGCGCGAGGGCGTCAAAATCCTACACATGTCTGGCCTGATTGCAGCCCTCTCGCCCCAGACCTCGCGCTTCTGCGTCGAGATCGCCAAAATCGCCAAGGCCAACGGAACCGCCATTACCTTCGATCTGAACTACCGGGCATCCTTTTGGAAGGGCCGCGAGGAAGAACTGTCAAAGGCCTTCCACGACATCGCCGAGCTGTGCGACGTGCTGTACGGCAATGAAGAGGACTTCCAACTGTGCTTAGGGATCGAAGGCCCCGAGGCCGGAGGCGAAGACATCGAGGCAGAAATCGAAGCCTTTAAGCAGATGATCGGCCGTATCCGCGCTGCCTACCCCGAGGCAAAGTACGTCGGCACATCCCTGCGCGAGGTTATCTCCGCCAACCACCACAAGTGGGGGATGATCCTGTTTGGCGACGACACATTCAACGTGGCACCCTTGCGCGACATTGACGTTATCGACCGCATCGGCGGGGGCGACGGCTCAGTCGGCGGCCTCTTGTACGGGATTTTGAAGGGCTGGCCTGCCGAGAAATGCATGCAGTTTGGTTGGGCAACCGGGGCGCTGGCGGCGACATCTTTGGATGACTTCGGTGCACCCGCTGATGAAGCACAGGTCTGGTCCATATGGGAAGGCAACGCCCGCGTCCAGCGCTAGTAATTCTTCTGCAACTTCGTCACCAGGTGATTGCCTTGGTCCGGACCAAGGCAATCACCTGTGCGGGCACCTGCCCACAAAAACAACGCAAAGCATTATAAATTCAGGGGTTCCCAACCGGCACAGGCAAGACTAACGTGGAAATATGACACGCGCCGCGAAAACCCGCCGCCACACCTCTGCCCAACAACTGCGCCCACGACTGGCCGCCCTCGGCATTTGCTTGGCCCTTGGCCTTGTTGGATGCTCCAATACTGCCGCGCCAGGCGAAAAACCTGAGGAAACATCGCAGACTCAAGCCGCTGACCCAGCTGACAACCCGGCACTGCCAGGTGTTAATGAAAAACAGCGGGTGCAGGTTGTTATCGCTGCCAATCAATTGGCAGCTGATGTCCTCAAACGCGCCGATAAGAATCTGGTAGCCTCGCCGGCATCTTTGCAAATGTCATTGGCAGCCTTAAGCCTTGGTGCAGAACTGGAGTCTCATCAAGTCAAATCGAATTTCAAGGATTCCCTCGGCATGATCGATGGCGCGGTTTTAGCTGCTATGGGGAAATCCCTCAAGGTTTGGGATGGGGATGTTTCATCCTTGAGCCCCACAACGCTGCCTGAAAAACCAATTTTGCATATGGTTGATCAGGTAGTTGTAGACGATGACGCCCAGGTAAAGGATGAGTTTTTGACGAAGGTCAAGGACACCATGGGGGCCGATGTTTTGACGACAGACCTGGCATCGCTCGAGGGGCTGAAACCCGTCAATGATTGGGTGAAAGAACACTCAGGCGGCATATTGGACGGTGCCCCACTGGAGCCAGATGAGAACAATATGGTCATCATCCAAAACCTTGCGACATTTGGTGCTCAGTGGAAGGAGCATTTCAAGGTCGACTACACGAAGCCCGACACCTTCCACCTAGCCTCGGGTGAAGGTGTCGAGGTGCAGATGATGAACGAGTTCTATCCGATGCCATCTGCCCAGTATGAGGGATGGGTTTTGGCCGAAAAGCCTTACACTGAAGGCTTCGTTGCGCAGTTCATTTTGCCGCCCAAGGAAACAGGCTTTGCAGACCTACATGCAGACGTACTCACCTACCTTGACTTACAAGCTCGCGCCGCTGCCGCCGCTTTCGAGGCCCGCGACGCTCAAGACACATACAGCGAAGAATTCCCCCGACACGAGGCCGATTCACTGCCTTATGTGAACCTCTCCGTTCCACGCACTACCTTGCAAACCAGGGCTTACCTGCGCGAATCTATCGCCGGCAAAGATTTAGAAGGCCCTTATGGCTCATTATTCCTGCCCGGGATTTTTCCGGGTATCACCGATAACCCAGCCTTTGCCATTAGTGACATCATCCAAGATTCCATGCTCAACATTTCCGAGGCCGGCACATTGGCCACAACCCTAACCTCAATACCTGGCGGCATGGGAGCTCCGCCTTCTATTGAGGTGAAGCTGGACCGTCCGTTCATTGTGTTGATTCGTGACGCAACAACCCGCTGGCCAGTGTATGCGGCGAAGGTCATGGACCCGCGCGGTTAGCGCGGTTAGCGCGTTTACCGAGGTCAGTACGTTTAACTAACGAGTTCACCCTTCGCGTTCTTGTACCGTCACCTTTACGGTATCGCCAGGCTGCTTAGCGATCCGCCCTCGGATATCTTTTAATATCCCCAGGATGTAACACACGGAACCGTCCTCGTTCTTCACGCCCATATTCACGATTGAGCCTTCGTAGGGCTCGCCGTCAAAGGTGGCACGCACCTTCACCCGCCCTTTGCCGAACTCTTCACGCAGGTCATAGGGGAATCGCACGAAAGCGCCGCCTTTTCCGATGTGTGCAGCCTCTATTAGCGCCTCAAACTCATAGACCTTGGAGTTCATTTCGCCCCCGAACGCTTGTTTGTGTTTCCTCGTGCAGGGTTTCAAACCTTTTACCCGCATCCATGCTGCGAATACTACCCAGCCCCGATTGCACCTGCCACCAAACAGTTCACGGTTTCTTGATGTCGAGACAAATTTCTTGGCACAATGACAAGGTGGCGCGCAACACAAATATTATTTCCGAGGGCGACAAGGACAATGACCCTGACGGCCAGGGGGACCCCCCGCACCCTGCGCCCCAAACAACACCGGCCTTCGGCGGATATTTCCCGGGGTCGCGGGAGTACCGGCGGATCTCTGTCGCATTATTCCTGGCTGGCCTGGCGACCTTCGCCCTGTTGTACAACACCCAACCCTTATTGCCGACCATCTCGAAGGTCTTTAGTATTACGGCTGGTGAATCCGCGCTATCGGTGTCTGCAGCGACTCTTGGTTTAGGTGTCGCTCTGCTTGTTTTCGGTCCTGCCTCTGAGGTGCTTGGCCGCACCAAGCTGATGTATTTTTCACTGTTTACGGCTTCGGTTGTCGGCATCCTCACTGGTCTTGCTCCAACCTGGGAGTTGCTGCTGGTCAGTCGTGTTTTATTGGGTGTTACGCTGGCCGGACTGCCTGCCGTAGCCATGTCGTACCTGACCGAAGAAATCGCAGCGACCCACCTGCCACGCGCCGCTGGCCTATACATTGGTGGCACCGCCCTGGGTGGGATGTCTGGACGCCTGGTGACCGGCCTGGTAGCAGACTTTCTTGACTGGCGTGCCGCCCTGGTGGTGGTCGGAGTTATATCCTTGGCCTGCGCCATTGCCGTCTTGCTGCTACTGCCGAAGTCCAGGAACTTCGTGCGTGAAGACGCGTCGCTAAAGTTGCTGGCCCGCCAGGTTGTGGGTGCGTGGACCGACCCGGTTTTGGTCGGCCTCTACGCAGTGGCGGCCCTGGGCATGGGTGCATTCGTCGGCATGTTCAACGCTATTGGTTTTCGCCTGGAAGGACCGCCCTATAACCTGTCGGTCGGCTTGGCCGGCCTGGTGTTCCTGGTTTACCCGGTCGGTTCGGTGGCTTCCACGGTTGCCGGGCGCATGGCGTCCAGGTTCGGCCAAAGACGCGTATCTCCCGTGGGCGCCCTCATTTTCCTGATCGGCATCACGGTGACCTTGGTCGATTCCCTGCCGGGCATGATTGTGGGACTGGCCCTCATGATGGCCGGGTTCTTCGCAGTTCACGGGGTTGCGGCCGGTTGGGTCTCAGTGCGCGCAGCCGCCGGACACAGGTCCAAAGGGCACGCATCCAGCACCTACATGGCCGCCTATTACGCAGGTTCCTCTGCTTTCGGGCCACTAACCGGGGTGGCCTGGCAGCACGGCGGTTGGGACTGGGTGATTATCTTGTGCGCGATTCTGGCCGGGGCCACACTGGCCTTGGTGGTCGCCCTCGGCCTTACCCGAAGCCTGCTGTGGCCAGGCGGAGCACCCGGCCTCCTAGATTGGGGCAAGCCCAAAAACACCAATTAGCCCCCTGCCCTGCCGCCTTCACGTGCCGACTGTGCGCTAAGTGGGTGACAGGACGGCAATAGCCTCACTCTCAAGCACTTAGCGCACAGTCGGCGGGGATGGGAGGGAGCTACCTCAAGGAAATGTGGCGCGTGGCCACGCGCAAGGACACGGCGATCATCACCGCGTAGAACAGCAGCTCGGTCACGATGAAACCGAAGGGGACCAGCGGAACTGCGCCTCTTTCATTGACGAACTGAAGGAAGCGGTAGCCGAACTCCAGACCGATCGGGACTTCGATCCGCAGCGACACCGGGACGGCAAACAGGCCCACAACAGCGACAACCTGGCCGATCACATACAAGGCAACCA
The DNA here is from genome assembly GCA_030538185.1 of Actinomycetaceae bacterium. GTDB lineage: Bacteria > Actinomycetota > Actinomycetes > Actinomycetales > Actinomycetaceae > JAUNUK01. Next base: position 259,238 of record JAUNUK010000004.1, read on the forward strand.
GAGAAATCACCATGCCCGCGTAGTGGCCGAAGCGCGACAGTTGCGGTGCATTACCCAAGGTCAGTCCCGTTGTCCAATACAAGATGGACTGGCCGAAGGACATGAGCACAGCCACGACAATGATGCCTATCAGGACGCCTTTATGCAGGGAGCCAAAGGAGGCAATGAACTCTTGTTTCAGGCTGGCCCACATATCCTGCGACAGGGAGACCCGAAAGAAGACCAGCCAGGAGGCAATGGCCACGCCGAGGACCACCAACATCCACGCGGTGATGTACAGGATTTTCGCCCAGTAAATCCGCGCACCAGAAACTGGCAGGACGTGGGTTAGATAACCCCTGCGGCCAAACATGGTGGTGTAATACCGCCATATCAGGTAGGCGAAAACCGCTGTGACCAGTATGACTGGAACAAAAATGCCGGCCAGGTAGAAGAACCCGGACAAGGCGGGCACCTGGACCCAATGCCCCAGGACTCCCACGGCCACAATCGCCACGGTTGCACCCACGGCCCCCAGCAGCAGGCGCCAGGTCTCCAACCATTCGTGTTTCAGTATTTTCAACATGAGTACTCCTTCAAGAAGATCTGGTTCAAGGAAGCTTGATGTTCGGCACGCAGGTCATCGGTGTCACCCTGCAGCAAGATTTGGCCGGCACGCATGAACACGGCGTGATCGACAATGGGCTCGAGGTCGTGGACCAGATGCGTGGACAGCACAACCATCGCGCCTTCGCTGTAATTTCCGAGGACGGCATCCAAAGTCGCCTGACGTGCAGCCGGATCGATGCCACTGATGGGCTCATCCAGCAGGTATACGCGCGCCGCGCGAGACATGGTCAAAGATATCTGTAGTTTTTCACGCATGCCTTTACTCATTTCTTTGAGACGCATGGCCGGGTCCAAACCGAAGAACCCCAACATGTCTTTGGCTTTTTCAGCGTCGAAGTCCTCAAAGAAATCGTCGAAGTAGGCAATTGCACTAGTGGCACGCAGGTTATCGGCCAAGAACGACGTATCCGGCAGGAAAGACACATAAGGCTTAGTCGACAAGCCTGGACGGTTCCCGAACAGCCGCACCTCGCCCGTGTATTCGCTAATCAGCCCCGCAAGGATTTTCAACAGCGTCGTTTTTCCGCAGCCGTTTTCACCCATGAGTCCCACAAGTTGCCCTGCCTTTAGCGTCAGGTTCATGCCGCGCAGGGATGGTCGGGCGTTGTATGCGTGCGATAACCCCACGGCATGAATGGCCTGTTGGGCCTGGTCTAGGCTGGTATTGGGGTTGTGGTTTCGCGCCTGGATTTCCTCGCCGTTGAATACTGCGGGGACCTGTGTGGCGCCATTGTGCGTGGTGTTCATTTTTCCTCCTTCAACCAGGCTTGCTTCAGCAGATCGATTGCTTTGGCTTGGCTTAGACCTAAGCTTTTAGCGTTTTGGGCATATCCGAGGGCGGCTTCCATGGCGCTGCTTTCTTTGAGTTCTTCAATCAAGTCTTTGTTATCCGTGACGAAGCGTCCGGCGGTTCGTTCGCTTCGGGCCAGGCCCAGGCGTTCGAACTCTGCCAGGGCACGTTGAACGGTGTTCGGGTTGGTGCCGTATTCGGCAGCCAGTTCGCGAACGCTTGGGATGCGCGTGCCTTGTGGCCAGATGTTTGCAATAACCCGGCGTTGGAAGTCTTCCAGCAGCTGCGTCCAAATCGGGCGAGATGGGTCAAAGTCCACGAGTGCTCCTCTCTGCCGTGCGACTGTCTTATTGTATTACGCACTTAATACAACCATACACCAAAGAAGCTGTCAAGTCATACATTCAAGGTTGTTTTCGCACGACCCTGGCACATTCCATAGAGTGCTGCTACGCTTGCTACAAGACGCCCTCGGAAAGGGGATCAACATGCAAACTATTGCGCACCGGGAACTGAGGAACAACTCATCGGAAATACTTCGACGGGTCGCAGCTGGGGAATCCTTCGAAATCACAAACAACGGTGTTCCTACAGCAATGCTGATCCCGACACAAGAAACAGAACTGGATCGCCTGAGGGCTGCCGGCCAAACCCGGCCACCGCTTCGACCACTTTCTGATTTGACCAAGATTAAAAGAGTAGAAGGCCTTACAAGCAAAGAGGTCCTAGACGATCTGCGAGGCGACCGGTGATTCGATACCTGGATACCTCTGCGGCCTTGAAACTGGTTTTGCAAGAAAAGGAATCGTCTAGTCTCCTAGACTGGATTGAAACTGTCGGCGAACAGGGTGACAGGATGATCTCCTCCTGGCTAATGTACGCAGAAATGCGTTGCGCCCTACAAAGACAATCTCACCTTGATGCACTGGAAGTTGACCGCGTAATGAGCGTGGTCGAACTATTCGACATCCTGCGCCAGGACTTCATGCAGGCACCCATCTCGGGCATGGGCTTGCGCGCAGCCGACGCCATTCACCTTGCCGCTGCCCTGCGCATCGGTGCCGACGCGATCATCACCTACGACGAAGAACTAATCGCCCGCGCCCAAACCATAGGCCTAGAGGTCAACTCTCCCGGCCAGTAAGAACAACCTGCGGCCACTACGTACCGAGGGCGTTCATTGTGAATGCGCCGGATTGCAGGCCTGCCAGGTCCAAGACTGCGTGTTTGAATCCCGCCTGATGTGCAGCTTCCATGATTACCGCGCGCGCCTGCGCACCATCGGCGCCCTCGCCAGCAAACAGCGCAAAGTCACGCACTGGAACCTCAATCCGAGCCACGTCCCCATGGTGCCGAACCCTACAATCGCTAACACCCACAGCCCACAAGGCGTCCTCAAGTGCCTCGATAGCCGCCAGTTTCGATGAAGTGACTTCTTCGCCGTGCGGAATCCTGGAAGCCAGACACGGTGCTGCCGGTTTATCCGCAGACGGCAACCCTAGCCAGCGAGCCACCGCACGCACATCAGCCTTCCTCAACCCAGCATCCGCCAAGGGGCGCAGAACACCGGCCTCATCAGCCGCGCGCGCACCCGGCCTATCCACACGCCCACGGTCATCGGCATTTTCACCGAAAGCCAGAGCACGCAAACCGTACTCTCGCGCAACGGATACATCAACCTGCGCAAACATCCCGGCCTTACAGGCGTAACACCTGTTCACATCGTTTCGCACAAAGTTTGGGTCCTCCAACTCACTTGTCACAAGTTCAACGACCTGCACACCAAGATCCAAAGCCTGCGCAATAGCCAACTCGTATTCACGCTGTGGCAACAGCTCAGACACCGCCATAAATGCGACAACCTGATCAACACCCAATGCCCGCACGGCCAGGGCTAAGAGCACCGAAGAATCCACGCCACCGGAATAAGCCACACCCAGGGGCGCATCGCCCTCGGCAATCAAAGCCTCAACGCGCGCAGCCAAAACGGAAGGCTCAAGTGGACGCACGGGGATCGGCAAGTCAACGAGTCCCTCGGATGCTACAACCTCATTCATCTAATCGATGCTATCGCCTCTCCAGCACCTGCGCCCGATACACCGCTGAGAGTACCGGGCGTGCGAGGTCCCAGCGATACTCTCAGGACACGACCGATATAGTCAGCGCGTATTAGACTGCCAAAGTGAGCCACACACCCGTGCCCGAGGCGCCGTTACCCTTCGATCTGCCTGACCCGCTGCCTGGCATCTATTACGACCCGCGTCCCGACACCCTGGATGTCATCCAATTCACGGACCCAATGTGCGCGTGGTCCTGGGGTTCTGAACCCGTCATGAACGCGGTGCGGGCGCGTTTTGGGGAGGAAGGCCGCCTGCGCATCGGCTTCATTATGGGCGGCCTCGTGGCAGACGCGCGACGCCTGTCCCTGGGAGCAACCGCACCTCTTGGGCCCAAGCCCATCCCGCTTGACCAGGCCAATAACACCCTTGCCCGGCTATGGGCTGATTCCACCGAGCAACACGGCATGCCCATCAACACAGCCGGTTTCGCTCCCTTCAGCGAGGGGCACACCTCCAGCTTCCCCCTGTGCCACGCTGTCAAAGCAGCACAGATCATTTCCGAGGGCGGTGCGTTGAGGCTGCTGCGCCGCTTACGCGAGGCGACCCTGGTGGAAGGCCAGCCGACCTTGCGCCCTGAAACCTTGGCGGCATTGGCCACGCAGGTCGGCCTTGACCCTATGCGTTTCCGTGAGCACATGGACAGTGGCCTAGCCGAACACCTTTTCGACATTGACCGCCGACTGGCCCTGCGCTACGGCGCCCTGGGCTTTCCGACGTTTTTATTGCGCTACAACGAGTACCACGCGCTTATGCACGGCTACCAGAGCATAGAAATAATGGAACAGGCCATTGACGTCATCACGGCCAAGGAGCTAAGGCCCACCGCGCTGCCCATCACCGTGCAGGCCGTGGGCGATTTTGTAAAAACCATCACCACCACCGAGACCACATGCGCAACCGAGGTGGCTGCTGCCTTCAACATTCACCTCGAAGATGCACACTCGATGCTAGTCGCCCTCGGCAAAGCCAAAAAGAATAAAGAATGAGGGTGCCGGTGCCTTGCTTGGCCGCCACACGTGACGACCCAGCAAGGCACCAACACCCTATATGTGTGAAGCCTAAGAATCAGGCGGTTTCTGCTGCGTCGCGGCGACGTTGCAGTTCGGACACGTTACCATCGACAACCTTCTTTGATAACGGATAGAAGAACCACAAGACCAGGGCACAGGCCAGGTAGATTAGGCCCGGCACAATGGTTGCCAAGGCATAAATTCCCTCAATTGTGCCTCCCTCTTGAACAACCTTTTGACCAGCCTCGGCCCTCTGGTACCCAATGCCTTGCAGTGCCCAGCCGGTCAGGCCGCCGGCAAACGCCTGGCCTAGCTTACGAGCCCACGAGTACACGGCGTAGATGGTGCCGTCATCGCGCTGGTGAGTCAAGACTTCCTGGTAGTCCAGTACGTCGGTAATGAAGGCCCAGATCAAAATGTTGAATAGCCCCAAGCCAGCACCTTGAATAAGGAACAGTGCCATGAATACAAAGGGGTTGGACAGGTGCAAGACATAAAGCAGGATATTCATGCCACCAGCCAACAACATGCCCACAATACCTAGTTCACGCTTACCGAACTTCTTAGCCAGCGTCGAAGCAAATGGAGCCAAAATGAACACAGGCACAATGCCTATCAGCCCTCCCCAGGAGGCCAGCTTCCCATCACCGAAGTAATCCTTATACAGATACTGTGTCATACCCATGGCCAACAAAGAGGCTGCCAACAGTAACAATGCCGCCAAAACCAAGGACAGCAGACCGCGGTTGTGAACCAAAGACAGTAGCATCTGACCGAAAGAGGCTCGTTCTTCTTTAGGCTTAGGTTCCGCTTCAATACGTTCGGTCACCATTCTGTAGCACAGGAAGTACCACAAGATCGAGAAGCCCGCGAAAATCGCGGCCATAATTGGGAAGGCAACGTCGATGGCTTGTGAACTTCCATCCTCCATCTTCTTGTAGATGAAGAAGGGCGGCACAAACAGCACCAACAAAAAGGCAAGCTGCGCGCCCACAGAACGGAAGACCGAAAGCGAGGCACGGTGCTCAGGCTTATCCGAAATAACCGCCGCCATAGAACCGTAGGGGATATTGATCATTGTGTAGGTGATAGACCCCCACAACAGATACGTACCCGCAGCCCACGCAATCTTTGGCCCATCCCCCCACGACTGAGGGAAGATCTGGTATAGCAAGAACGAAGCCACAGCGACTGGCACCATTCCACGCAAAATCCAAGGACGGAAACGGCCAGCCTTTGTGGGCTTCAGAGTATCGACGATACGTCCCATTCCGACGTCGGTAAAGGCGTCGACAATACGGGACCCGAAGAAGATCCAACCTACGACACCTGCACCAATTCCAAGTACATCGGTGTAAAAGATCATCAAATAGGATGACGCAAGTAGGAAAGAGAAATCGTTGCCGAAGTCTCCGAATAAATAACCAACCTTGTCGCGGATGCCAAAGGGGCGTACCACTTTGGAACCTGCTGCGGCAACGCTGGGCGTTGGGTCGCTCATTTGGGGAACTCCTCACCTTTAAGGGGCACTTAGCTCCTATGCTTTATGCCTACGTATTTTGAATCTGCCTTGTGCCACCTGCACTGCTCAGTCGGCTTTGACTCAAATTGGAGTATTTCACAAAGGTGAACGTCAGATGCATAAATTGTTTTCACCTTCATTGAAAACTCAGAGATTTGCAACCTGAACTGCATTGATACCTGATCCTGCCTTTTATCCAGATCGGCAAGTTGGCGAAACCTCTTGAAATATTTGGATCAGAGTCACTATAATTCGCCCTCGGAAAAAATTATTTTCGAGGACGGCTCGTGAAAAGGCTGGTCGAAAGCCAAAATCTTGCAATCGCTATTCCTTTGTGTGTAACTGGGATTGAATCAGGACCTAGGCAAAATGAGCAAAGGAGCCCCATGCTAAGCGTTCGTCAAACCGTTTCCCGCACCAATGTCTCGCTGGATGGAATCTGGGATTTCAAGCTGGACCCCGACAATGTGGGGCAATCAGAGCGCTGGTTCGCCGGCCCTTTGAAGGATGCGCGGCCCATGCCTGTGCCGGCCTCCTATAACGACATCACAACCGATCTGGACGTGCATGACCACGTCGGATGGGTGTGGTACCAGCGCCGCGTGTGTATCCCTGCGGATTTTTCGGGCAAGCGCGCGATTTTACGTTTTGGCTCTGCCACACACAGGGCGATCGTGTGGGTTGGGGAAACAGAGGTTGCGCGACACGAGGGCGGCTACCTGCCTTTCGAGGCCGACATTACTGATGAGGCCGGGGCAGGCACGTCGGTTCTGGTCACGGTTGCGGTCGATAACACCCTGAGCTGGCAGACGATACCTCCGGGCTTCACGTACCACGACGAGATCACCGGGGTTTTGAAGCAGAAGTACTACCACGACTTCTTTAACTACGCCGGGTTGCACAGGTCGGTTGTGCTGTATTCCAGGCCCGTTGTGGCAGTTGAGGACATTACTGTCGTGACCACTATTGACGGGGCTGACGGGCTGGTTGACTACCGCGTGGAGCTGACGGGCGGTAGCGCGGCCGAGGGCGTCGACGTGTCCGTGTCCTTGCTGGCTGCGTGCGGAACCGAAGTCGCTTCGGGCACGGGAGCCTCTGGGCAGTTGCGCGTGAAAGATGCACACTTCTGGGGGCCCGGGGACGGCTACCTCTACACGCTGGTTGTGCGCGCCGGGGACGACGTATACCCCTTGTCGGTAGGAATACGCACCGTCGAGGTTACTGGCGGAGAGCTGCTTATCAACGGCAAGTCTGTTTACCTGCGCGGATATGGCCGCCACGAGGACAACACTGTTCGCGGCAAACAACACGATCCGGTCATGATGGCCCACGATTTCGAGCTGATGCGCTGGCAAGGGGCGAACTCCTTTAGGACCTCGCACTACCCCTATGACGAGGCCGTTATGGATTATGCCGACCGCATGGGCTTCATGGTTATTGATGAAACCGCAGCCGTGGGCATTAACGTCGGCATTGACGGCGGTGTCTTTGGGGGACCCAATAAGCCGCTGAAAACCTTTAGCCCCGAAACCGTCAACGACGCCACACGCGAGGTCCACAAGGCACACATCGAAGAACTCATCGCCCGCGACAAGAACCACCCCTGCGTCATCATCTGGTCGATTGCCAACGAACCGGAGTCCTTCACGGACGCTTCACGTGAATACTTCGAGCCTCTGGTTGCCGCCACACGCGCTGCGGACCCCACCAGGCCCGTCGGATATGTCAACGTCATGTTGTCCACCCCGGAAACCGAACGCTGCCAAGACATGTTTGACGTGGTGATGTTGAATCGCTACAACGGGTGGTATGTGCAAACAGGTGACCTGGTGGCAGCCGAAAAAGCTCTGGAATCTGAGCTGGAAAAGATCATCGCCATGCACCCGACGCAGCCTGTGATCTACACCGAATATGGGCCAGACACCATGCCCGGAAACCACGACTACTTCCGTCGTCCCTGGTCCGAGGAGTTCCAAACCGACATGATGGCCATGTACCACCGCGTCTTTGACCGCCACCCGCAGGTGATCGGCGAACAGATGTGGAACTTCGCCGACTTCATGACGATTTCTGGGATTATGCGCGTTGGCGGCAACAAGAAGGGCATGTTCACGAGGGATCGCAAACCGAAGCAAAACGCCTATGCTGTGCGCGACCGTTGGGTCAAAATGAGAGACGACCTGGGTCACTAGGCCCTTCAAGGCAAATTTTTTCTAAGAAAATTTTTCCGAGGGCGGGGCGGATGGTGACGTGGAAGCAGCAAGCAACCGCTGCCTAAGGGCTCCTGCCTCGCCCCCGGGGTTAATCCGCGGTGCGTGGGCGCACAGTGTTGGCCAATAGAACTACTGCCACCCCAGAGATTGCGATTAAGCTCAGCGCTAGGCGCAGCCCTATAAGGTCCGACAGTGCGCCGATAATCGGGGATGCCAGCAGGAAACACACCCGCAACATCCAGCCGACTATGGTGATACCGGTCCCAGGCGCCAGACCGGGTATGCGTCCAGATGCCGCGTAAGCGGTGGGCACTACCGTGGCACATCCGTACCCCGCCAGGGCATAACCCACCAAAACCATGGGCACATTCACGCCCATGACAACCAGAATCCCCCCGGCAGCAATCATGAGGCCACCGACACGGATAACCGCTACGGCCCCCCACTTATCGGTTGATGGGTCCCCCAGGATTCGGCCAATAAACTGCGAAATAATCAGCACCACGTAACCGGCACCAGCCACGCCAACACTGGCTGACATGATGTCTTTGAGGAACAAGGCAGACCAATTCGAAGCAAAATCCTCTGCCAGAACACCGGCAATAGTCAATAGCCCCAGCAAGATCGCAACCTTTACGCCTATCGACGTGCGCTTCTTTGGTTCCGGGGTAGTGGATTCCTTATGGGACTGCGGTGTGGGCTTGTCGCCCTCGGCAATGTCGGGAAAGTCTGGAAGTTTGCCTAAAACTGTCGCCACGATGCCCAGGAAAAATATCAACGCGGACATGACGGATAAATGCCACCCCAAGGGTATTCCCAGGTGGGCAGCAAGGGTTCCAATAGCTCCCCCACTGGCTGCCCCAAGGGACCACAGGGCGTGAAGGGAGTTGATAATGGTTTTTCCGTAGGCGTCCTCAACTTTGACGCCGTGGACGTTTTGAGCAGCATCGATGGCGGCATCGGTGAAACCTGCACAGGCCAGGGCGATAACAAAAGGGGCGATATTGTGTGTTAGCGCAGGTGCCACACCCGCACAAGCCAAAGACAAGGCCATCAGCGCGGTTCCCACCAAGGCCACTTTTTGCGCTCCGAAGCGTTTGATCAGAGGGGCGGGAAACGCAGATGCCCCTACAGAACCTACAGCAATTGCGGCGACGACTAGACCAAACTGGGTATTCGACAGGCCGTATGCTTCTTTGATCTGTGGGTACCTGGGCAGCAAACCGGCGATCAGCGCACCGTTTGTGAAGAAGAACAAAGAGATGCCGATGCGGGCTTTGAGCGCTGTGGGTCGAGAGGTCACGCAGGGATGCTATCAAAGCGTCGCCATACGAGCTATTCGCGGCCAGAAACTACTTGCGCATCTTACCTGTTGCCATTTGTTGCTGGCACTTCTTCGAATTTCAGCATTAAGTTATTGGAATCACTCTAATTTATTACCACAAGCATTTTGGCAGGTAGTAGGCACTTTGTTTGTAATTTCGCTGTATGAAAAAGCCACGTATGCAGTACCCAACCCTCCTTTATGAGAATTTGCTGAGAATTGCTATTGAGAATCATCAAAAGACGTGGGAACCTTAAAGAGTCCTGGACACAGGATGTAAGCATCTTTCAAACTTGGGTTAATAAGCAGGAGCTCTTCGTGAAAACTACTTCTATTCTCGGTGCCGCCACCGCCGCACTTCTTACCGCAGGATTCACCTTCGGTGTCTCTGCGGTTGCCATTGCCGCACCCGAAGACATTGTTCCGGATGCCAACTTGCGCGCCTGCCTCAGCACAGCGCTACCGAAGGGCACCGAGATAACCGAGGCCTCCATTGCGACACTTAAGAACATCAACTGTTCCAACAAAGACATCAAAAGCATTGAAGGCCTACAGTCCGCAACAGGTGCCACCAGCGTCAACATTGGGCACAATAGGGAACTCACTGACTTTTCACCTCTGACTGATCTGACACAGTTGACAATGGTCTTCGCCCAATACACCAGTCCTACTGACCTTGAATGGGCAAAAAATCTGGAAAACTTGACCGACCTGCAGTTGAACTTCGGCCACGTGAATGGTGATGAAGACACCGCTTTACTGACTGACCTGTCCCCCATTGCAAACCTGACAAACTTAGAAGAACTAACGATCAACTGGGCGTATGTTTCTCAAGACCAGGTACAGCACTTGGCTGCTTTGACCAAGATGAAGAAGCTGGCACTCAGTGGCAACAATATCGACGATGCCGCTGCTCTTGTGGCTTTGCCCGATGTGACATCCATGATCCTGCACTACAACAAGATCAAAGACTTCACAGGCTTGAAGGCTAAGGGATACTCCTTCCTAAACCTGACCTCACAGCGAGTAGTGGGCGAAACATGGTTTGTTCCTGCAGGCGCCACAAGCTACACCTACACGGCTGACCCCGTTGCCGATGGCTTAAAGACACCCCTAAGCACCGAGCCAGAAACCCAGACTGTTGAATGGACACCTACTTGGAGCTGGTACACGACCGGTCCCGTAGCTGCCACGACTGAAACGATCCGTGTCAATGGCACGCCTTCACCTGCGCAGGCCTGGTGGGTACAACACCCCGTTGAGTACGTGGACTTCACGAACGTAGCCCCCGCAGCTGCTAACCAAGGCACTGCCTTCGCCTTTACACCCGAACTTGATACCCCTGAGTTCACCAAGGGCGCAGCCGATGGCTTCAAGGTCTCACCTGATACGCCACTGCCTGCAGGCTTGACCCTTGATCCCAAGACTGGTCGCATCTCAGGTACGCCCACTGCCGTTGGAACAACCGCGATCACCATCATCGCCAAGGATCCCCAGGGCAACGAGATCTCCAAGACCTACACCCTGCAAATCGGTGCAGCCCTCCCGGCTACACCGACAACCCCTGGTGGACCTGCGGCTCCGGTGCCTGTCACGGGTGGAACCGTAACAACGCCTGACGCGACGACAACCACACCTCCGGTTGCCGGTGCCACAACCTTGCCTGCACCCGCAGCCCCTGCTGGGACACCGGCCGATGGCGCTGCCGCGGTGGGTGGCGCACAGCCTCCTGTCGCTGGGGTCTCTGCCGTACAGGGCACAAATCCTGCGACAGCTGCTGCTCCTGCTTTAGCGCAGACTGGTTCCGTAGCTGGCCTGGTTGGCGGACTTGCAGTCTTGGCGCTGGCTCTTGCTTCCGTGCTGGCGATTGCCGCAGCCCGTAAGCCGCGCAGGGCAGCACACGCAGCCCGCTAATCTGCAGCTCCTGTTTTAGAGGGTCCCGCTTTGCTCCGGCAGAGCGGGACCCTCGCTTTTGTGGCACTGCTTTTTTGCACTGACGCGGTAAAGCGACTGTTCCCCCCAGGGTGACGGTATTAACGTCACCCTCGACCAACAACGTCACCAGGTGACGATGTTGCAGGTTTGAGGATGAACTAAGAAATGCGTCGAGCTAGCAGGCCACCGGCACCCAACAGCAGCAAGGCCAGCGCCAGCACAGGCACCAGCTGTGTTCCTCCCGTGCGGGCCAAATCGCCTTGCAACTGCGGGTTCATCGTCGAATTTAAGCTCACGGGGGTCCGCCCATTGATACTACCCAGGTGCATTACACGGCTGCCCACGTCCCCAACATGCATCCGCATCCCATATTGCATCCGCAGCGCCATCATTTCGGCCGCTGACATTCCAGCCCACGGATTTACACGCATATTGACACCCAGTACGGGCACAAAACGACTTCCAACCCCTGCCGCCGGTCCACCGGGCAGGCCAACCGCCTCTATCCTGACTTCGGGCTTATCGGTCACAGCTTCAACAGGCTTTGGGGTGTCTTTGACTTCCGGTTTTCTTTCCACATCAGTTTCCGAGGGCGACTGCCAGGGAGTGTTGGGTGACGGAGCATTGCCTGAAGGCGAAGGTGTCACACCCGGAGGAACCGTATCTCGAGGTCCTGGTTCTTCAGAGCCGTCATCATTACTGTCATAGTCATCCTCGTCGGGTGTGTTTGGAGACAAAACCTCGGCCCCCACCTTGTACCAGCGCGCAATCCCCAAGACGTCGAATAGAGCAATCCCATCCCCGTTAGAGCTATAGTCACCGCCATAGGAAGAACCGCTGATCCAGGCTGTTGGAGGATCTTGGGTAATCCAGGGAGCCCCGTCAATCCTGGCGCGGAACCTCAAATTCAGTTCTTGATCGGGTTTCAAAACGAAACCATCCGACCTGTCTGGTTCCACGTTGTTTCCCAACATCCACCGGATAAGTGTCTGGTTGTTTCCCATACAGGCATGGGTTCCATCAGGCACCACTTGATTTGTATCCTGCATAATGAAGCTATTATTCGACACATCGACAGCCCGCATCAATGAAGGCCTTGCAGATTCTGCCTTACTAACCTTGCCGTGCGGACCCTCAAGAAATTGAACATTGTCATCCCCGAAATACCCAGGTAAGCACGCCTGGAGGTCCACGTTATATAGCGCACTGCCACCAGACGCGTTGCGAGCCTGGAGCACAAACTCATGCAGTCCATTGTCCATGCCATCAACGGGGTTGGCGCTGAAGGTCACCTGCGGCTTGGGTTCCACAATGTTTAGGCTCTGTTCACTGGCCTTAGCCACCAAGCTTCGACCGGTGCCGTCATCGTGTTCCTCTTCCCAAAGCAACGAGGCATTTGCTGTGAGCTTTCCGCCCGCCTGTAAGACCTCGTCATTACCCAAACCAAAGGGCACAATAATCTGGAACCTGAATGCGGTCTGTCCCAGCACTTCCCATCCTGGATGCAAGGTTTCGATAAACTTCCGGCCCCAAAAAGATTCAGTTGTCCCTTGGAAGAACGCCGTGGTTTCGCCCTCTAGCAGGCCCTTGTAGACCTGTTCACGCGACCCATCATCATCAGCAACGCCCCACAACTGCGACACCTGAGAGTCCGACACAACAGTCCAATAGTCGTTTGCGGTGGCGGGCGGCAGTTCCACCGCCATCTTGTCACCATTGTCTAGTGGGACAAGAACACCTTCACCATGTGGGTCCAGACTCAGGGTCAAACGCGGGTTTTTCATGTAAAGACTGGGATGAATGCTAACCATTATGCGCACAAACCCAGATTCACCAGGCGTAATGTCCCCATATTGGTTTCCGTCTTCATGGCGTCCCGAGCCAAACTCAAGGTTCACCGCCGCCCAAGGCGCATCGCTGCCGCCGGGGAATATTTCAACTGGCTCGCCCGGCACCCCAGTACTGTTAGAAACATCTTCGCCTGGTTCCACATCATCTGACGCATCGCCCTCGGAAATGGTTATACCTGTGTCTTCGGGGTCCAAAACAGGCACATCTTGGGCCATTGCCCTATTGCCAAGGGGCGCAAGGACAACGATCAAAGCGAAGGCGCCAACAACGGCACCCAGCGTCGTCAAGATTCGCCGGGCGATTGCCCCCACAAGCATGCGGGGCACACCTGGATTACCAGGATTCATCGCACCTCCACACGTCCAAGAATTCTAGAACTTAAGTCCTAATCATCTATGTAAAGTATACGTAATTGCAGATGCGGAGTGTAGTTCAAAGTGCAATTATCGGCTACGCCTGGTTTGCCTAGCCAAAACCAGACCCGCACCGGCGAACAGAAGCGCACCAATACCCAGCGGAACCAGTTGGGTCCCGCCCGTGCGCGCCAGTGTTTCATCCGAGGCCGATCTCAGACCCAGGCGACTTCCAGGGGTCGCGGAACTTACCGTGCCTGTTTTGATGTTTCGCTGACTAACGTTGCCAATAAACATCATCCGAGGCAGGCCTGCCGCCGGGTTCACCTGCGCCGGCTGCACAATCGAGGCACCTGCCACAGGCGGCAGCTGGGCTGGGACCTGGACTTTCCCAGGGGCTAGGGGCAGGATTTCTTTGACGATCTGGCTCAGCGGCGAAGGATCTCTTTCCGAGGGCGTCACGCTTGGGATCACCGGCACGGGGGCGCTGGTGTTGCCTGGAGTGGGCGGCGTGGATGTGGGCTGTGGTGTCGGTGTGCCGCTGGGCTCGGGTGTTGGTGAGCCAGTCGGCTCAGGTGTCGGCGAACCGGTTGGCTCAGGCGTAGGTGCGGGCTCTTCCTTCTTCAGTTCCTGGAAGGCCGAGTAAAAACGTGGCTTGGAATAATTCTTCCCGTCTTCCCACAAGGAATAGCCCTCAACCCAGGCGTAGGGCACGTCGGTTCCACTCCACGGTCCTGGACGCATAGACGTCTCGAATACCAGGGTGCGCGTGCCTGCCTCACCAGGTTTTACGCTTGCCTTGGTTTGGGTGTCAGGACCGCGCCACAACACATTGAACAGGGAATGTTCGCCGGCGTTTTGACCGTTGGGTCCACCAACGCAGTTGTACCTATTGCTGCTGGCCCCATCGACCGTGCCATGCGACACCCGGTAGTCCGGGTCCTTGCTTTGCGAAGGGCCGTGATATCCCGGATACAAGCGATTTTCCCCTAGGACCATGTCCATGCCCGAAACCAGCGTGGCGACCTCTTCACCGCGGTACTTCTTGGGCATACACACGTTTACGATCGCGCCCTCCAAGGACGCGGCCGTCGAATCGTTGCTGACGGTGACTTCCACGCGGTACATTTTTTCGCCAGCACTTCCGTACGCCCCGCCCTCGGAAATGATTTTGTTGTCGATGGGTGTGGCCGTAAACGTTATGGCCGGGGCGGGTTCAACCACGGTGAGCACGAGCGGTTCTGAATGGGCGCTGCGTTCGTGAGCCCAGCGGACCCAAGCCGACAGTTCGATTGTGGACCCGGCAAACAGCTGGCGTGTGGTGTCCAGTTTATGCAGGTCAGGAATGTAGGTAGTGATGGACATGACCAGGCGCAAGGCGCCGGTTTCGGGGAAAAGGGGCGATAGGGCCTCGCCGGAAATCGGTAGAAACTGGCCGTTGTTGAGGACATCTGAAAGCAGGGTTGGCAAGGGAGTGTCGCCGGGTTGGCCGACACCCAAGATGCTGCCTATCTCTTGGTTGTCGAAGGCCGTGAACTGCCCGGTTTCGGGGTCAATGTAGCCGAAAGAAAAGCCTCTGTTCATAGAAGGCTCTGCGAAGGGGTGCGTGCCTTGGGGGGCGTCAACCATGAGGGCCACCGCGGCGTCGTAACCCTTGGCCGGGGCGGGGACGTCAATGGTGATGTCGATGGTCAGTTCCTCACCAAAAGTCAGTTGGTCAGCGGCGTTGTTATTGGGGCCTTCCACGGCTGTCGAGGTGCTGAGCGTGATACGGGGCTGATTAGGGTCGTTGGCGGGGTCTTCTATGGCATCGTCGGGGTTGTCGGGGTCGTCAACAATTTTGACTAGGCCCTCATCTGCGCCCGGATCCGTCCCGGGGTCTGTAGGGAGTGCCACCTGCGCCAAGGCCCTGGTTCCGTAAGGCGCCAACAAAACGATCAGCGCCAGGGCAAGGAACGCGGCAAAAACTGAAACCAGCGGGTGCTTTGCACTGCGAGCCTTTGCGGAAGTGGGCGCTTTCACGGCTCTGTCTGCGGTTGGGGGCCTCAGCTGCCTGCCAGCTGGGTTCCCGACCGGGTTGCCAGACGTCATGTTTCCTGTGACCACTAATCCCCCAACAAGACATGTCTATGCGTTTACGCACAACTGTTGGATCCTGCTGAACACCCTCAAACCGGCGAATCTTCAGCGTTCACCCCTTTAAACATTTAACATATCGGCAGTTCAACGTCCGATATTATAAAAGCTGATGTTTTCCTCTAAAGAGACTTTATGGAACCTGATAGCTGCAACTTCGTTTGATGTCCACAGGCCGCAGCGCCCCGCACCACCCACTCCACGCCCACTCCACGTCAACACCGGCGAGGCAAACCAAGGGCACCTACGGGTGTAACCTGGCCATCGTGACCCAAAGACAAACCAACACCGGCGCAAGCGGCACCCTGCGCACCGGCTACCTCTATGGCCTGGGCGCTTACGGCATGTGGGGCCTGTTCCCGCTGTTCTTCGCGCTGCTGGTCCCCGCAGGCGCCCTCGAGGTCATTGCGCATCGTGCCTGGTGGGCTCTGGTATTTTCACTGATAGCCATTGTCCTCACGGGCCGTATGCGTTCCTTGGGTCAAGCCTTTCGCGACTGGCGCCTGTTTGGCATTTTATCCCTGGCAGGACTTTTACAAGCCGGCAACTGGACCATCTACGTCTGGGCGGTTTTGAACGGACACGTCCTAGAAGCCTCCCTAGGGTATTTCATCAACCCCCTGGTCACAGTCCTTTTAGCGATTATTTTCTTGCGCGAACGCCTGACGATCCTGCAGGTCATCTCCCTTGTCGTGGCAGCCGTAGCGGTCGCCGTCTTCGTCATCGACGCAGGCAGGCCTCCCTTCATCTCACTGGGTCTGGCCTTTTCCTTTGGCCTCTATTCACTGGTCAAAAAACAGGTCGGCTTGAAAGTTGGCGCACTCCAGGGCCTGACCGTCGAAACCCTGGCCGTCGCCCCTTTTGCCTTGGGGTACATGGGATATTTGGCCGTTCAGGGGACTTCTTCCCTCCAAAAAATTTCCGAGGGCGGGGCGGAGGTCACCGCCCTCGGCACACACGGCGCATTACTGGTTTTGTCTGGATTTATTACCTTGGTGCCCCTGGTGTTCTTCGCCCTTGCGGCCAGGATGCTGCCACTATCCACGGTGGGCATGATGCAGTACATGACGCCCTTTATGCAGTTCCTGCTCGGTTGGCTGGTTTTCGGAGAGCAGCTTTCAACTCTGCGCTGGACAGGGTTCTTCCTGATTTGGGCTGCGATTGCTGTGTTAACTGTGCATATTGTTGTGAGCACGCGCACTCAGCACTTTCAGCAACATCCGCGCTCCGACTTGCCGCCGTCCACAACGTAGCAGGGCCTAGTTACGCCGAAAGAGGGCTTTGTGCGCGAGTGTCCGCGCCGAAACCCTGCTTTCGCCGCGGGCTACTTGTACAACTCAGGGTCCCCCGAAATCTGCGTCGGGTCTTTCAAGCGATGCAGCAGTTCACCGGCGTTGTGGACGACCAGGACATCCGGGTCGGCCTCAAGGGCCTCAAAGTCCAAGGACGCAGGATCCACGTAGACCTTGTTGATCCCTTCCACAACCTCACGCGGGATGGACATTGCAAAAGCGCAGGTAATGCGGTTCGTTTCCGTGCCGCTGGCCGCGTCATAGGTGCCCAACCCCGTCACATGCGTCGAGTGCGCAAGCTCGCCCCAGGGGTGGTCCTTGAATTTATCCCACTGTTTCACGTAGTAATCCCGGTTGTGGTACCCGATATCCAGCAGGCCCGGATGCATGTCAGCAACGGAGGTAATGTGCGGGGCATACAAGATAATCTGCCCACCATCTGCACATACGGGCTCCAGCTTGTAAAACCCTTTCGCCCCGGTCCACACGTCTTCATACATTTCAGGAACAATCGACACAATGGTCTTATACGGGCGATCGCACCACTTGATGTGCACCTGTGAAGACACGCGCGCGCAAGCCTCCCAGGAGGTCTTGGTATCCCCAAAGGTGACCAGGTTCAAATCGTCACTGCCAGGTTTAACGATCATCCCCAGCAGGTATTTCTTCGAAGGCACCAGGTCTGCCGCTGCGTCAATCATCTTGCGCACCGGGGTGATCCCGACCGTTCCGATCATCTCGTAACAGGTAATCAACGCGCCCACCCAGTGCGACATGTCGATAACGTCGTGCCCAGACAGACCCGGGAAAAAGTATTTGTTGCCCCCAGAGATCCCCACGACCTCATGAGGGAGGACCGGACCGATCACAATCGACACATCCGTATCGACAACCATCTTGTTGACCAGCACCGTCATATCGCGGTCCGTCAGCCTGCCGCCAGTCAGCTCAGCGATCTTCTCGCGCGGGATGGTGCCCAGGTCTTCAAAGGTGTCCTCATCCCACCATTCATGGTTGAAGATCTGCCAGCCCGGATAGGTTCCTGCGAAATCCCCAGGAGCCGACCCGGTCAACTTGGCTATAGCGTTTTCGTCCATCGCGGCATGAGTGCCCGCAGCAATAACGACCCTCACATCTTTAGGTTTATTTCCGAGGGCGTCTCGCAGGGCCTGCAGCATTAGGTCTACTGGGGCGTGCCTGGTTCCATCAGGGACGATAACGGTTATGCGTTTGCCTGTGAAGTCCTCAGCGCCCACTGAGTCCTTGACGAATGCGCGTATCGCATCCCAGTCCAGCACTTCTTGAGCAGAACCCAGTGTTTTAGCGGGCGGAAGGTCTGGATAGAGGCTCTCCACTGTAGACATCGTCGTCACACCTTTCTGCTGGACTTGTGGCTGTATTGCAGTTCAAGCGCCCAATGCCAAGCACGAGCGACTCATATCAAGAGTCTATGGCAGCCTGTCCCAAATAGTCGTGGCTTTCCTCCTATTGCCGCGCCTCGTCCCGTGCGAGGCGCGGGGACTGAATGCGAGGCTGAGGACCTCACACTCGCGCCTCACGCCTCGCATTCGCCCCAGGGTTTAGAGCTGGAGGACACCGCCGTCGACGAGGTAAGCCGAACCCGTCACATAAGAGGCCTCATCCGAGGCCAAGAATGCGACCACATTTGAAACCTCAACGGCCTCGGCAATCCTGCCAAGCGGGATGGACTGAGCGAACTGTGCGACAGCCATAGCCGTGCCTGCCTGCTGAATCATGGGGGTGTCGATGACGCCAGGGTGGACAGAGTTGACGCGGATGCCGTGGTGGCCCAGTTCCAGGGCGGCCGATTTGGTCATGCCGGTGACCGCAAACTTCGAACCGACGTACGCGTAGCCGCCAGGGCCGCCCTTCAAACCATTTATGGAGCTGATGTTGATAATCGAGGCGGCTTCGGAGCCCTTCAGAAGTTCCAGACAGTGCGTCATTCCCAAAAAGACCGAGATCTGGTTGACATTGATGGAAAACTGCAGTTCTTCCAGGGTCATAACACCTAGAGGTCCCCAACGGGTGATGCCTGCGTTATTCACCAGGACATCCAGATGGCCTTTTTCCTGGGCAATCTGGGCAACAAGGGCCTTCCAATCATCCTCGTTTGCGACATCCAAGTGGATGTAACTGGCACGATCACCGAATTGGGCTGCTGTTTGTGCGCCCTTTTCATCCAACACGTCGGTGAGGTAAACGTGGGCGGCGCCTTCTTCCAAGAACTTCTTGGCGTGTGAGGCTCCCATGCCCTGAGCAGCGCCGGTAATCAAAGCGATTTTATTGTCGAGACGACCCATGTTTCTTCCTTCCAGTGGTTTGACCTGCAACGATGCGGATCTGTTGTGAGCAAGTCAGAGGTGTGAGTGGTGTAAGAACTGCATTCCACTCCTTCGATAATAGGCACAAAGTCCCATCCATGTGGTGTTATGGAACCCCCAAGGTCACCCCAGTAGATAATGTGACTGTTGCGAATCCAAGGCACCTCCAGAGGAACAGTCACGCCGGAACCCTGGGTGTGAATGGCCACAACCCCAGGCAAATCAGGCAAACCGTCCAGTGTTTGCAGGTTTTCCACCATCAACACATGAGTCGGGCTAAGCGTCAACCGTGGCAATTCCTCGACGCTGAGGCCGGCGGGCAATTTCATCGGCACCGACCACCCGGACCTTGGTCGGCAGATTGTGGGATCCCAATTCTTAACCACATTGACCTGTCTCTTCAGTTCTACAGGTAACCCCGGACACGAGTTCAACAGACGCTAACTACCCTGCTTTTGATACCAAACACAAGGTGTAGAGTCACACGCCTCCTGGCATTGGCCGATAAGGTCCGCTCCTTTTTGCAAGAACTCCAGCCAGCCACCACACCCCCCAAAAGAGGGGTGTCATCTCGAGGAAACTGTGAAACACTGAATTGAAGCGGCTCCCACCGTTGTCTTTGCCGTATCCGACGAACCTAACCGCCAGTTTCAGGAGAATCATGTCGAAGAAGATGACCGCCCTCGTTGCTCTAATCACCGCCCTGGCACTCACGGGCTGTGCAGCAAAGGACAAAGCAGCCGAAAACGACACAGCCGACGTGAATCCCGTCGCTACCGACAGCGCAACGCCCTCGGAAACGCCTGTAAAAACCTACACGGCAGAATCTGCGCTGATTTTTGCGCCAGACGAACCTCTACCTGAGAAGGGCACTCCCGACTATGAAGCGCGGGTGGATGCGCTGTTTGTTGAGGACAAAAAGGTTGTTCAAGAGATGATCGATGCCTCGGCGCAGATGCAAGAGCCAAGCGAATGTCCACAAGATAATGACTACTGGTGCGCAAACCCCGAGCGC
This sequence comes from Actinomycetaceae bacterium, assembly GCA_030538185.1. GTDB lineage: Bacteria > Actinomycetota > Actinomycetes > Actinomycetales > Actinomycetaceae > JAUNUK01. Next base: position 279,753 of record JAUNUK010000004.1, read on the forward strand.
ACCTGGAAACCTGTTTTCACAGGACACGCCTGGGACTATGAGCCGCAATACCAGACTGATGAGGCGATTCGTGCAACGCGCAGCAAACCCACATTGGATAATGCGATATTACTTGAGCAAACCGCACGTGATGCTGGGATTACCAAGGAGGAACTCCTGAAATAATTGGGGTGAGGCCAGACTCCAACTCCCATGCCCCGTGTTAGACCACGTGGAGTCAACATGGCTACATCCACGAAAAATACATAAAGGGATTTCTTCACCACAGCATTTTTTTGCCGAGGACGGCCCCATCTGAACCGCCCTCGGCAAAAATTATGTAAAAGGTGCTGACTAGGCGCTGGCCTGGGCTGTAGCTACAGCTGCAGCCAGTTTTGCAGTCAGGTCCTTAACTTCTTTGACCTTGATGCCTGGACGTAGGCGCTCCATGGTTAGTTCGTGGACGGCCTTGGCCAGTGCGTCTTTGGTGGCGCGCGACTTGGCCTTCAAGTCATACAGACCCATGAAACGTGCCTCGTGAAGTTTGGCATCCAGCGGGTGCAGGATGTAAATGGTTGCGCGATCCTCGTCGTTGATTTTGGGGGCATTTTGCAGTTCAGCCATGAGGGCATCCAGCTTGGCGACATAGGCATTCAGCCCGGCAACGGATTCAAAGGGGTTGGCAATCTTAATAACAGCGATAGTGATGGCCCAGCCGATCTTGTGATGAGCTGCCTCGACGCGGTCAGCCAAGACGGTTGTCGCGAAGGTGATGGCCTCACCTGCCTTGGCGCCCAACTCAATGCGTGCACCAATCGAGTCCAAGTCGTAAATGGTTTCGGGATTGAAACGTGAAGTTCCTTCAAGCTTCTGCATTTCCCTTTGCAGTTTTTGCAGGTCATTGCGCATTTGAGGGTTTGAAACCTGAGGCGCAATTTCTTCTAATTCCTCGAGAGTCTGGGTTGCGACTGCCTGAGGATCCTTGTCGGGCTGTGCAGGTGCTGCTGACGCCAAACCTGGGATACCCAAAGTGAAGGCAAGGGTGAGCGCTGTCACAGCGGGCATAAATGTCGTTTTCTTCATGTTATGAACTCCTGATTTCTTGTGATTTCACGGATCCGTATCTCTTCGAGTCTGGACCCTCGGTTTTACGACACTGAATACACTTGGCAACGATCCGTCAAACACCAAGTAAATACGGGAAAAACTGGTCCTACCCGGTAGAACGTGTACCTGAGCGGCATCCTTTCCGCACCACATTGTGCATTTCCACCACCAAAAAATGTTACGGGATTAGTAATACCTAAGCAAGAGATTTGTTCATCTGTTGAACACAATTTCAAGATTTGTCACAAGTTCCTGGAATAATTGTTTATTTTTGAAATAAATTATCTTATCGCTTCCGGGTCCCACGTCGATCGACATTCATTGACTATCCTGGTTCTACACGCATGCACCCAGACAAGGAGAACCATGGCAAACGAGGACACGACTCAACAGGCCACAACTGCAAGGACTGCCCTCACTGCCCTCGAAACTATGGAAGCCACTGGCGGTAAGGTATGCGTTTTTGGTTCCATTAATGCCGACGTCACCGTGGAAACCGAGCGCCTGCCCGGTCCAGGCGAAACCGTACACGGCGGACCCTTACAGATCCTTCCGGGAGGCAAATCAGCCAACCAATCTGTAGCCAGCGCCCTCCTTGGGGCACCGACGGTGATAATCGGTGCTGTAGGAAACGATCCGAATGGACAGATCCTCTTGGGATCCATGCGTCAAGCAGGGGTAGACACCTCGAATGTGTCTGTTCGCGAAGGCGCCACCGGCACTGCCGTCATCACCTTCGATCACAGCGGTGAAAACACGATTGTCATATCCGCTGGCGCCAACGGCACGCTTAGCGCACACGACATAGAGTCACACGTTGATTCAGTCCTCAACTCGATGGTCCTGGGCTTGTGCCTCGAGGTCGACACCGACCTGGTGACCCAGGTGGCCACCCTTGCCCACGACGCCCACGTCACAACGGTGTTGAATGTTTCGCCAGCCAAGGAAGTGCCCCAAGAACTGCTTGACGTGATTGACGTTTTGATCGTCAATCAACACGAGCTCTCGACCCTCATGCGCCGTAATGTCGATCCCGCAGACCACCAGGCAGTTCGGGCTTCCATGTCCCACCTGGGCGTTTCTCGCCTGGTCATCACCTTAGGCGCAGCAGGCTCTCTGGTGTTCGAGGACGACCAAGCCACGCAGGTACCCGCCTTCAAGGTTGACGCAATTGACACCACAGGCGCAGGAGACTCCTTCATGGGAACCTTGCTGGCTTGCCTAGCTTCCAACATTCCCATTGCCGAGGGCGCCTCCTTGGCAGCCGCAGTCTCAGCCCTGTCTGCCACCAAAGTCGGCGCACAGGCCTCCTACGCATCGGCCGACGAGGTCCGCTCCTTTTTGCAAGAAAACTAGTCAGCCACCACACCCAGGCGCGCTCTGACGGTTTAAGGGCCAAGCAGAGCCAAAGGGATGACGGCTATGTTGTCTTTGCTGCGGTAAGCCTGGCAGGCCCGAACGACATGCCTCATCCATGTACTGTGACCGATTGACAATTCAGTCAATTTCGCACGCTTCTATCAGTCAATTTCGCACCCCCACACCGCCCTTGGGTTTCGAAGGCCACATTAAGAGCGCCTTCACGGCTTGAAACGGGTCGCCCTCGGAAAAAATTCCGAGGGCGACCCGGCTGAAACCTTTCGTATAACTAAACCAAAGCTATGACCACTGTTCCTCTGGGCGTCCTTCGACGGCCCACAGGGTGTGGAAAGTGCCTTCCTTGTCGATGCGCTTGTAGGTGTGTGCGCCGAAGTAGTCACGCTGGCCTTGAATCAAGGCAGCTGGTAGACGCTTTGAGCGCACGCCGTCGTAGTAGGACAGCGACGAAGAAAACACAGGAGCAGGCGCCCCGTGCAGCGCCGCCAGCGAAACGATGCGACGCCAAGAGGCAATCGCGTCTTGAATCTTGGCATAGAAGTAGTCGTCGGCCAGCAACAACGGCAATTCAGGGTCTTTTTCAAAGGCCTTGGTGACGTCGTTTAAGAACCCGGCGCGGATAATGCAGCCTCCGCGCCAAATGCGGGCCATGTCGCCAATATTAATGTGCCAATTGTATTCGGCAGCACCTGCCTGGATTTCGTTGAAACCCTGGGCGTAGGCGACCAGCTTCGAGGCAAACAGCGCCTGGCGGATGTCCTCGATAAAGGCATCCTTGTCCTCAATGGCCCAGGGTGCGGCCTTACCCTCGAAGCCCTGTGCCGCCGCACGCTGCAAAGGAGAGGACGACAAACCGCGAGCAAAGGTCGCCTCGCCAATACCCGTAACAGGAACAGACAGGTCAAGAGCAGTTTGGACGGTCCACGAGCCCGTGCCCTTCTGGCCTGCCGCGTCCACAATCAGGTCCACCAGAGGCGTACCCGTTTCTGCATCGACCTGCTTGAGGACCTCAGATGACACCTCAATCAAGTAGGAGTTCAGGTCACCCTTGTTCCATTCGGCGAAAATCTCGCTGATTTCCAGCGGAGTGAGGCCAATAGCACGACGCATCAGGTCGTAGGCCTCACCAATGACCTGCATATCGGCGTATTCGATGCCGTTGTGGATCATCTTCACGAAGTGGCCCGCGCCGTCCTCGCCAACGTGGGTGCAACAGGGCACGCCGTCGACATGCGCAGAGATCTTTTCAAACATGGGTCCCAGGCGGTCATAAGACCACTTTGAGCCACCGGGCATAATTGAAGGCCCCCACAGGGCACCTTCCTCACCACCTGAAACGCCGCAGCCCACAAAGTGCAGCCCGCGTTCACGGCAGGTCGCTTCACGCCTGCGCGTGTCAGAGAACAGCGAATTGCCACAGTCCACAATGATGTCGCCCTCGGCCATGTATTCGCTTAGCTGGTCGATGACCGCGTCCGTGTCCGGGCCTGCCTTTACCATGATGATGGCGACGCGTGGGCTTTCCAGCGATTCGACGAAGTCCTTGACAGAGTCACTGGGGATGAAGGTTCCTTCTTGGCTGTGTTCCTCCATCACCTTGGCGGTGCGGGAGGGGGTGCGGTTTGTAATCGCCGTTTTGTAGCCGTTTCGGGCCAGGTTTCGCGCCAGGTTCTTGCCCATAACGCCCATGCCATATACGCCGATATCTGCCTTTATTGTGCTCACATGTCCTCCGTTGGCTCTGTGGATACTTGTTTCCATCCAAGACCAGCCTAGGCGTGAAGGCCCGTGGTTGTCAGAAGTTGCCATTGTTTCGGGGAGTTTATGCCGAGGGCGGTGTCACAGGACATGCAGAACAATGCCGTAGACCGCGATCCCGGCAATCATAGACAGCAAGACATTGGAGCGCCACAGGTGTAAGGCCATGGTGGTTGCTATGCCTGCCACAGCTGGAACTGGGCCGTTTGTGCTGGTCAGAGCTACGAGGTCAGTGTTGCGCAGGGTGTAGACAACCAAGATAGCCATGACACCGACCGGCATGGTGCGCCCGATTTCCTTGACGACAGGGGAGTTTTTTAGACGCGCAATGAAAAGGAACGGGGCCAGGCGCAGGGCATAGGTGATGACCCACATGATAAGGATCATGGCAATGATGTGTGCGGGGGATAGCGCGGGTGTGAACGCGGATGCCAGGCTAGACATGATCGACCCCCCGCCTGGTAGGACGTTCTTTTCGGACCTTGTAGATCGCCAAGGTGGAGACCAGCAGGGCGTATGCCGTGAGGCTCACCACCAGCATCCCGTCCTTTGTGAACAACAGCGTGATTGCAGCACAGGCCAGAGCAATAATTAGCGAGGCGTGAGCCTTGGAGGATTTCAAAGATTCGATCGCCAAAACCACAAACAGTGCGGTCAGAGTGAAGGACACGGTTTCTAACATTGTGGGCGAAAATGTTAGGGAACTGCCGACAAGGGCACCAATTGTGCAGCCAACAATCCAATACAGGTGGCAGCCAAGTTGGGTGATGACAATGCGCCTGCCCGTCAGTTCTTGGCGAGGACGGCTAACGATGAGCGCGTATGCTTCGTCCGTCAGAGCGTGGACGCAATACGCCCTCGCCAATCTGTTTTTAACCAGGTCAAGTGGGAATGACAAGCCATAAAAGACGTGGCGGAAGTTGACGAAGAAGCTGGCGGCTGCCGTTGCTCCCAATGATGTTGACGCCAGGAATAAATCGACTGCAAGGTACTGTAGCGAACCCGAGTAGACGATAAGTGCGCAGATGGGAGACCACCACCAGGCGATACCTTGGGCGGACAACAGCATCCCAAAACCTGCACCAAGCGGAATGTAGCCTGCACCGACAATGGAAGCGTCACGCAGGCCAGCGGTTACGTCGGGGGCAAACTGGCGTTTGGGCGGAGTACTTCCGGTAGATATCGGGCTTTTGGGCACTCAGGCATTCTAGCCACTATGAATCCGAAGCCGAAAGCAGGGTTTGTGCAGAGTGTCCGGTCTGGGGGCCTGCACTCGTGCACAAGCCCTGCCTTCGTTGGCTTTACAAGCACAGCGCCAAGAGATACAGCAAGGACACTGCGACCTCGCTGCGGCCGATTGCTTTGGCACTGACCGTTTTCTGGTGCGTTTTGGCGTACCAGGGAACCGCAATGGATTTTATTGTCAGGGCGACCCAAACGGCCGGCATCAACCAGTGCACCCAGCCCAGTACCGCGAAAGCTGCGGCGAAAAGAGTTAAGACGATGTGCAAGCCGATCGAAAACACCAAGTAGCGTTCGTCGCCCTTGTTGCGTACCAGGGTCTTGACATAGGGCACGGTCGAAAAGAAATACGCTGCGGTCCCTAGGGCTGCAACCCACACCCACGCCCAGTCGTTCAGGTTCGTCGAGTTTGGTAGCCAGGCAGCCGCACTGGAGACCACAGGGTCGAAGATGACGCCCTCGGAAATGGCAACCGAAATGACTGCATGGAGGGAATACCAAGCCTCGGGTATGCCCCAGTCATAGGTGAATTCGCCGAAGCGAGCGAAGAAACCGATGTCGAAGGCCAGGGGCATCATGAGGGTGCCGGCCATGATGGTTGAGGCGCGTGCCAGGATGGAGCGTTCGCGGTTGGCCAGCATTTGCCACACGGCGAGGATCATGAATGGCAGGAAGAGGGGCAGCCAATTGAGGACGCCCAGGCCAAGGGTGGTTAGCGTGATGACGCCGGCGATTGCCGTGAGAGCCGTGTAGACGTACACCGGTGGTCGAAAACGAGGGCGCATACGGCCTTTGACCAGGCGGCTTGTGGCGTAAAACAGGTGGTAACCAAGCAGCCAGGTGAGCAGTGGGGCTATGTGCAGGGGGCTCCAGCCTCCGACTGTGGCACCAAGCAGGGCTGGGACGATGACCATTGGCCAGGCTCCGTGCTGGTCGGGGATCCAATCGGCGGTGCGGAGGTTTTTGGGGTTTTTGGGGTTCTTGGGT